>CBDFLN010000001.1:0-1202566 GCA_965249215.1 Dehalococcoidia bacterium
TCCACATGTCCGCAGCCAATCATGAAGATAAGCGGTTGGCCGCCCTTCTTCGGCAGTTTGGAAAAGTCATCGTTCAGGTCGCTGCAAAACTCGAAGTCTACGTAAAACTCCACGCCGGGAGTCACGTGCCATTCATCCCTGGTCTTCTTTATTCGCACAGGGCGCACCGGGCAACCGGCATCGACATTCACCGATAAAATCTGCTGGAGCGTAGGCTGGCTCTTGGACCCGTTGACGCCTAAAACGCCTGCCGTCAGGCCGGATTCGTCCCAACGGTACCATCCATTGGCGTGGGCCTTTCTTCGTCTGTCGACTCCTACCTGCCACAGTTGGGTCAACTCTTTCAGCTCATGGGCCAGCCATTTCTTGACCCCAACCCACTTGCCATCCTGTTCGCCCTCCTCTGGGCCGGGTTCGAGTTCAGCGGGTCTGCCTTCCAACATCATATCGCCGTCGTCGGCATTGCTCATATTCGGATAGAGCTCTGGTACCGATGGCTCCGGTAGAAGCTCCCAGTCTTTTCCTTCGGCGCGAACTCGACGCACCCAGCAGAGGGCTTCCTCCACAGCGTCGCCGATTGGGACTCTGTTAGCGACGGTTCCATTCTGAGGAACTGGGCCCAACTGTTCCATCGCACTACGGCCACGAGAGGTGGTGCCACTTTGCTTCCGTTGCCAACCACGTCCCAGCAGATACGATTCGGGCGGTTCAAGACCCTGCAAGCGGCCCAGCATCCGGTTGTAGATATAGAGCTGTGCCTTATATGCCGGTGCGCTGCCCTCGTTGGTCAGCTCCGTGCCCTTGGCGTTCAGATGTAGCGTTGTAAACTTGGTGTCCACCACACGGTAGTGCCACGGGTTGTCTCCCAGGTCGGCAGCCGGAGTCGCCGCTTCTTGTTTCGATATAGAGTCTGGGAACATCAAGTGCAGGACATCACTTCTCACCAGGAAGTCGGGTGAGCCGTAGTTCATGTTGTGAGCGTCCCACAGCACGGCCTGATAGATGATGGGCGCACCTCGCCTCATCGCTTCAAAGGTCTCTTCAGCTTTATCGAGCCTGCTGATTTCTCTATAGTCTTGGGCGACTGTCGTCACTTCGAACCGCTCTTGCAACAGCTGTAGCACTCCAGCCTCGAATTCCCTGCCTCGATCCAAAAGGAACTCCAGGAAGTCCAGGTCCTTGTTATAGTCCGTCAACTCCTTCTTCGGTATGTAGTCGCGACTTTCACCGTACAGTTGCAGCCAATCTATGAGCGGATCGTCCAGCATCCAGTTTCGGGTTCGTCCTGCGCTTACCCACTGGCGCCAATCGTCGCGGGAAACGGGGACCGCAATACTGGAACCTTCATCCCGGTGTGCAAGTGAGTCGATGCCCATGCCATACCACCTGACCTAGTGAGTCAGCAATCAATGCTTGGCTTAGCCACCAGGGGTCAAATAACCAGCGTTGCTCCTTCAGGGCGAGCCTTGCCTCCATGCACGGATGGCTCGGCGCACCACCTGGCCGCTAGGCGGCGGACAGCGGCGTAGACTTCCTCGTCGGACCCCAGGAGGTCACAGACGACGCGGCGATCCAGGAGTGCGCGGTTGGGGTCTGCGTCCGCGAGGTAGGCCGACTTCAACTCTCTGTCCCGGAATTCGTCGAAGATAGCCTCTGTCGTGCGGAGTTGTTCGTCCGTGAGGGCACTGAGATCCAGCATAGGCATGGATGGAGCCGCCGTGATTGTAGTCGTTCCGCGCCCGGCAACTTGGCGATTGGAATGCCACCAAGAACACAACAGCCCCAATGTGCAGTTTGCCCAAGCTACAAAAGCGTAGTCAAATCGTTTGTCACTAAATGTGACGTTGGGCCAAGCCCGACCACCTAAGCTAGCTAGCTCCGTAAATGCGGCTGTCAGCGGCTGCGAGTTGAACCTGAAGTCCAAGTTCAGGTGAGCGCGGCTGGCGGTAGCCCAAACATGGGCGGCTTTCTCCTCCATCCCCTGCCTGACCTGAAGCTGGGAATCGGGGGCACAAACCATCCTAGTCTCATTCTGAGCATTATGATTCCACAAGGAAGGGTAGGTTGCCGTAGGACTAGGGGCTACCTTACTGAAGGGTCCTCGCGGGGCCGGGCCTATAACATCGAGATGGTAAGTCCCAAGGTTACCTAACTGGTTGAGAAGGGCTATCTTCAACTCAACTGAGGACGCGCTGCCGGGGAGCCACAACTTTGATTCGGCCAGGGCGTAGGCCGTCTGGGCCAGAGAGTAGTCGGATAGACGCACTGCGCCCCAGCTCTCCCCGTCCTCGCTGCGAGGGGTGGTTACGGTCCCACCGGCCAACTCCCCTCCTACTGTCAAAGGTGTAGCTCCGTAAGGCCCATCCTCAATGCGCCTGACTCGGTTGCCGTCCAGCAGCCCGGCCGCCAGCGAGCTTGCGTGGGCGAATCCCTGTGGCCTGTTCCTCAGGGATGTGAAGCGCGTCCGGTCTTGGGGCGTTTCGTTTGGCTTGAGCTTTCGGGCAACCACAAGGCACTCAGCCATACCAGTGTCCGAGGAGAATGAGAGGTCATCATTGTCCGCAGCGGCTATGGTCAGCAGGGTCAGTCCTGTGTAGTGGTCTGCAAGCATTTTGCGGAAACCTTGCCAAGCCAAGCCGACAGTGGCGGATATGGGGAGCACCAGGGCCAGGACGCCTCCGGGCTTGATCTTCTTATGTGCCAGTGCCGCAAAGGCGGAAGCAATGCCCGCGTTGCCGTGATAGCAGGTATCCTTCTTCAGGACTTCCATTCGCTTTGCCATCTGCCTTTGGTCTGCGTCACTTGCCCCGAATGCTGCGAAGGCTGCGGCTATTGTGTCAGCATATGCGCCTTCACGAGTCACATTCCGGGTAAAGGGCGGGTTCATTATCACCATGTCGTAGCTCTTGTCGGGTATCTCAGCGCGTATCTGGGCAGCCGTCTCCTCGCCCGCGCTGCCGGTGCGCATTGCGGGGTCGCTGGTGTTGAACAGCGTCAGCACGTTCGAGGACTGGAGCAGCTCCAAGGAGCCGATCATCACGCTGTCGTCCTTCATCCGTCCGTAGGGCATGGTGTACAGGTGAGAGCTGTCGAAGAGGACAGATGGCTCCACCCCTGAAAGCGTCGATCCAGTGATGTGGACTGCCGAGGGCATGACGTCGCAGCCGTAGAGCACCTCTTCCATCATCACTCTATGGAGGCTGGAGGGGTCGCTCCCGGCCCGCTCTTGGCGGGCGGCCACTTGCTCGTACACTGCCGAGAGCAGTGCGCCGGTCCCGCAGGCGAAATCGGCAATCCGCAGCCTGCCGATGGCCTCGGCTTTGGACCAGTCCACGTCCTCCATCTTTGCTACGGCCAGCCGGGCCAGGAGCGCCGCAGACGCTGGCAGGGTGTAGAAGGTGGCCAGGTACTTGCGGTCAGCAATGAGGCGCTGAAAGATGCGCCCGGTCAGGTCGTGGGCGTTGTCCACGCCCGTCGCATTGACCGACTGGGCGGTGTGTCTCAGCCGTCGCAGGATGTTTGCTGCATCACCCGAAGGCAACTGCTCCAGAATGTCCTTGGCAATGGCGAAAATAGCCCAGTAGTTGATGCTCAGTATATCGTCCCAGGCGGCCAGCACCTCACCTTGGGGGTTGTCCACACCGTCGCCGCACACCTTGGACAGGGGCTTGACTTCCGCATGCATCCCGGCGATGTGTTCGTGGAAGACCAGGGCGTTGGCGATGATGGCGCAGGCCATGCGTCTGGTCTGGGGCACGTTGGACATCCCCAACAGCCGAGCTATAGCCATGGTGATGCCGGAACGGGTCTCGTTCAGCTCGTCCAGGAACTTTGCTGTGCCTTCGATACCCTCTTCCAGCGTGGTGGCGGCTTGATTGACTGCGCGCTGCGGGACGGATACCAGGCGAACCATGTCGGCCAAGTCCTCAAGGGAGCCGTCGAGCCATCCCGACTCTGGGAAACGTCTCATGCCTCCAGTCTCTTCAGTGAAGACACAGTAGGACAGCCGGGCCGAGGACAGGGCGGTACGCAGGTCGTGGGCTTCGCCAATCGCGTCTTCATAGCGGAGGGCGATGGCAGATTCGATGATGCGCCCGTTGGAAGCCACCTCCAGCCCGAGGCGGGACTTGGCCTCCGGTTCGACGGTTCGGGCGGGCATGTATTCGGCCTCGACCACGACAGGCGATCGTCCTGGCGCGGTGACGATGATGTCGGGGCGCAGCCCAGGCTGGCCGGAGATGGCCTGCGTGTTCTCGGAGCGCACTTGGCTGCGGGGCAGCACGTCCTGAAGTAGACTGCCCAGAGCGTTGTTGGCGTTCGGCTCCGTCTGACGTGGCATCTGCTATTCGAGTACTTTCTTCTCGATTGATTTGTATCCGCGGCTTAGGGGCTTGATGTCAGGGGCCATATCTATTCACCTAGCCAGCGCACGTTGCCGGCACTGGGACCCGAAGTCCGGTAGAACCTCTCGTCAGCGGTCCACAGCTCACAGCCCAGCATCTCTGCCAGAGCGAGGTAGTGCGCGTCGTAGACCGCGCCCTGGAGAAGGTTATACGCCAGTTCCAGAGCCCTACCGTGAAGCCGAGGCATCTCCCTCAAGCTGATTCCCGTCCCCAACAGGTTCTCCATCAGACGAGTGGCATCTTGGAGGGTCAATTCGTCCCGGATCACGCGTCGGTGAAGGGCATTGGCCACCTCCACCGGCATCAGATGCGGTGCTACGGGTTGGGTCCCCTCGCTGCCCCACGACCGAGCAAGCTCTCTCGCCTTATCCGAGTTCTCCTCCGGGACCAGCCACTTGAAGGCCAGGCTCGCATCTACAACAACGAAGCCGTTCAAGAGGCGCTCCTGGCTTCGCGGGCTTCGCGGATAAACTCCGCCGAGTCTCCAGAAAGCACCCTGTCGCCGAATATCTCCATCCTGAGCGTATCGAGACGATCTAATGCCTCCCGCCCAAAGGGGAGGCCCTCCACAGATTGGGCCTCGTCTCTGGCCAACTCCTTGTCTATGGCCGTCTGACAGTACTGGCGCATGCTGATCCCCTTGAGGGCCGCCACCACTTTCAGTCTCCGCTGAAGAGGAGGGTCCAAGTCCAGGGTGAGTCTCTTTTTCTTGACTTCCATGGTGCTGTCTCCTTACTTAATGACCACTCCTAATCACAGTAGCGCAAATACAGAACTGCGTCAATGTCTACTTGCTGAAGCCGCTTACCACAAAATCGCCTCCAGCACAATGGCTTGCAGGGCATTACATACGCCGATTTTCCCGTTCACAATGAGATATTGGCCCATTGCGAACGGGAGCAGTCGATTGATAGTCACGAAGCCACGAAGGCGAGCATCGAACGCCACGACACAGGCCGGACCGGACCTCATGAGGGCGATCCAGGACTACGTGCGCGCATACGTGTGGCGACATGGGCGGCGTAGGACGTCCGAGTACGTCGGCGTGTCCCGCCACACCCTCTGGCGCTTCCTCGAACGGGGCCACATGGGGCGCGCCGTGCCCTCAGTCGTCCTGAACTCCATCGGCGGGAACATAGCGGCGCTTGAGACGGCAACACTGGAAATCATCATTGATCTAGAGGGGCTGCGGCCTGACCCCGCTCTACGTCCTCTGCGCGATGGTCTTGAAGAGGCTCTCCTGCTACTGTGCGCAGCGCCGTTGACCACCGTGGACGAGTTGTCCCGCTTGGGCCGCATTCCCGCCTCCACGCTGCGAGAGCGTCTGGAGAAGCTCGCCAAGCGCGGCCTCGTGGACTCCCTGCCGCTCCATCTGAGCGTGTTGGGGACTCGCTCGCAACGGCGATACTTCCCGACGGAGCAGGGTGTAATCGCCGGGGGAGTAGCCACCAAGGGCCGGGCGCACATGTTGCGGGCCTACCCGGTGTCGAAACAGTGGGTTCGCCTGTTGGCCGAGCGCTTGGACGCCATCGCGGTGCTGTACCGCGTCGCCGCCATGGTCGCCGACGCCGACCCGCACAACGATCCCGTGCGCGTGGACCACTACCGCAAGGGTCCCTACGACATGCTGCTCACCCTCTCCGGGGGCCGCTCCATCGGTCTGCGGCGCCAGGGTCCGGCGCTGCCCAGCTCTAACTTGCGCTACCGCCTCAGGAGCATCGAGCGGCTGCAAAGCAACGAGAGTCCCTTTGTCACCCTCGTGCTGACCCACGCAGACCAGGCCACGCGCAGGGCCATCCGCTCATTGGGCGACCCTTCAGAGCATGGCAGGACATTCGTGGCGACGGAGGGAGAGCTTCTGGCCGGAGACCACAGGGGGGTCGTCTGGCAGCAGTGCGGGACCGGCCTCGGTGACGATCCCCCGGTGCTGGTCTCCCCGGACGCCAGCCTAACCGGAATCCTGGCATGGGCGGAGCGCCTGCTGGACTCGTCCTACTCCTTCCTCCGCGACATCCCGAAGCCGAACCCCGGCGCCCTCTATCCCTCCGGCGTGCAAGCCTCTATGCCGGAGCTTACTGAGCAACTCACATCGGCCCTCGCGGTGCAGCTGACTCGCGCCGACAAAGATGCCCTCGACTTGCTGGTCGCCTGGCCCCTGTGCACCCGTGAGCAGCTCACCGGCTTGATGGGAGGCGTCACCCAGCGCCGCGTTGTAGACCGTCAGCGATAATGGGACACGTGAGAGGGGTAGAAAACCCGAGAGTCTAAGAGTGGTGTGAGCTCCTGAAGTGAGGGTAGAGTACCTCATGAAAGGAGCAGCGATGTCCCAGTCAGACGTCAGCAAGGCCGAGGCCGCCGATCAGCGGTCGGAGCAGACTAGGTCCTTCGTTCGACGAGTTAGAGCGGCTACCCGGCGCAAATACACCCCGGAAGAGAAGATCCGTATCGTGCTGGAGGGCTTCCGCCGCGAGGTCACCGTGAACGACCTGTGCCGGCGGGAGGGTATCAAGCCCCACTCCTACTACTCGTGGACCAAGGAGTTCATGGAGGCGGGCAGGGAGCGGCTGTCCCGTGACACGGTGCGCGATGCCACCCGGCAGGAGATCCAGGATCTCAAGCGGGAGAACGGCGAGCTCAAGCAGCTGGTAGCCGAGCTATCCCTCGAGGTCTACCGTCTGAAAAAAACGGCCATACCAATGCCCCAGAACGGCGTCGGTACCAGCGGATGAGCGCCGTTGAGAAGGCGACGGTCCTGGCCAGTGTAGCCGCATCACCGCTGGCCAAGCGTCGGGTGCTCAGAGACCTGGGTGTTCCCAAGAGCACCTACTATCGGTGGTTGATGCGACAACAACATCAACAAGGTCTCGAGGACCGACCTGGAGCCAGCGCTCCACCGTGGAACCGCCTTAGACCTCAGGAGGAACGGTCGATCCTGGAAGCGGCCAGGGAGATGCCGGAGCTAAGTAGCCGCCAGTTGGCAGCGTGGTCTACAGACAACCTGGCCTTCGCTGTATCCGAGTCCACTGTGTATCGCATCCTGTGCAGAGAAGGTCTTGTGAAGTCACCCGAGATGCAGCTCAAGGCCGGCAAAGAGTACCATCGCAAGACCAGCGGCCCTCACCAGATGTGGGCTACCGACGCCTCCTACTTCAAGGTGATCGGTTGGGGCTACTACTACCTGGTCACCGTGATGGACGACTACTCCCGCTTCATACTGGCCCACAAGCTCCAGCGGGACATGACCACCGACTCTCTCATCGAGGTGGTCCAAGAGGCCGTGGACAAGACCGGCATGACTGAGGTCCCAGTGGCCGACCGGACCAGCCTGCTGAGCGATAACGGCTCAGGTTATGTCTCCCGTGGCTTCAGAGACTACCTGCACCTGGTGGGAATCAAGCACATTCTGGCCGCGCCGTTCCACCCTCAGACCAATGGCAAGCTCGAGCGCTATCACCAGAGTATCAAGCGGGACGTCAAACAGGTCCCCTACGAGATGCCTTCTGCCCTGGAAGCAGCAATCGCCGCCTTCGTGGCCTACTACAACTACCGACGCTATCACAAGGCGCTGGCCAACGTGACGCCCGCAGACATGCTCAACGGAAGGCGGGAGCAGATCCTCCAACGGAGAAAGGAGGTGCAGGTCCAGACGTTAGAACGGCGAAGACGCTACAACGGCGAAGACGCTACAACAAGACCCTCAGGGAGCTCCCACGCAGCTCTTCATAATAATAATCTTCTCGGGTCCTAATCTGTCCCACTTGTGCTGATTGCCAACAGTCGATGGAGTACGCTGGGGGAAGCGACGACAACTCCGCGTGCTGGGCGTTCCCAAGAGCACGTACTACCGCTGGAAGAAGCCGTCCCAGGGTGCTGGGGAGCGTTGCTGGAGGCAGGCCTGGAACCGGCTGACATCAGAAGAAGAAACAACGGTGCTGGCGGTCGCTCGGGAGATGCCGGAGTGGCGAAGTCGGCAGTTGGCGGCCTGGCTCACGGACCAGAAGGGATTGGCCGTCTCCGAATCCACGGTATACCGGCTCTTACGCCGGGAGGGACTGGTGAAGGCGGCAGAGCGGCAACTGCTTGCGGGCAAAGAGTACCAGCACAAGACCACCGGTCCCGCACCAGCTGTGGGCCACCGACGCCTCCTACTTCCGGGTCGTAGGCTGGGGCTACTACTACCTCGTGACGGTGATGGACGACTTCTCTCGCTTCATCCTGGCCCACAAGCTACAGGAGGACATGACAACGGACTCCCTGATCGAGGTGGTTCAGGAGACCATCGACACCACAGGGATGGATGACGTACCAGTGCAGGACCGGACCAAACTCCTCTCCGACAATGGGTCAGGCTACGTCTCTCGGGCCTTTCGGGAGTACCTGCAGCAGGTGGGGATCCGCCACATCCTGGCCTCTCCTTTCCACCCCCAGACCAACGGGAAGCTGGAGCGGTACCACCGTACCCTGAAGACAGAGGTGAACCAGGTGCCCTACGAGGTCGTGCAGGACCTGGAGGGGGCCATCGGGGCTTTCGTGGACTTCTACAACCACCGACGGTATCACAAGGCCCTGGGGAACGTGACCCCTGCGAATGTCTTGCAGGGGCACCGGGAGGCTATTCTGGCACGGAGAAAGGAGGTGCAGAAGGCGACTTTCGAGCGAAGGAGGCGGTACAATCAGGCAGTCTGGGGAGCCACTAAAAAGGGAGCCCCACCACCCTGATCTCTTCAATCAAAAAGTGTCCCATTATCGCTGACTGCTAACAGATCTGGCTGGCGCAGATAGGGCAGCAGGGGACCCGGAAGGGCTCCCCCGTCTCCTCGTCCCGGATGAGCCCGCCTCTGGATGTGGGCCACTTCTCGATGTACGCCGCCTGCCAGCGGTAGGAGAGCTTTGCCCGTTCCCTGGACATGATGGCGAAGAGGGGGCCTGGGCCGTGTCGCCGGGGTCATGGCCCCTCCCCCTTCTCAAGGAGATAGGGAAGCGCTGGGGCGTAACGGTCGAAGAATTTGGCGACCTTGAGGGCACACTCCCGGTCCCTCTTGTCGCCGATGCCCAGCAGCGTCTGGACGATGACCTCTTCGCAGTCCTCTTCGGCGTAGGCCGGGGTCAGCAGCGTCTCTTGGACGGCAGGGGGAAGGGAGTCCCACCGCTCCCGGCTCAGCTTCAGCCCGCCGTGACTGGCCGCTTCGCGTCTTCGCAGCTTCCCCAGAGTCGTGGTCCATATTGACCCTGGTCGAGCTGTGCCCTTCTCTCAATGCGCCGTCCTGTGACCACACGTCGTAGGCCGGCCGCATCCACGTCGTAGCAGATCCCCAGAACTCGCGTTGCGACGAAGAGACCCTGGCCGAGCTGCGTCTTTTCCACCCTGGCCCCTCTGCGTTCGATGCGCGGACCAGGCCGGAGACAAGTCACGCTGCGTTCACGTGCGGCATCCCACCGTGGGCGGAGTGTGGTCATCGTCAACGAACCCATTAACCAGGACCCACGCCAAGGATGCCGATGCGGGCAACACACATCCTTGGAGTTCAACGGGGTCAGCTGCCGGTTCAAAGAGAGTCTGCGAGAACATGGGGTAGTAGCCTGACCCTGGGTGGGTGGCTTGTCGATCATCACAGTGGGCGGCTTTTCACTTGACTTCACAACAGTGCTTCCATAGCATTTGAGCATAGTACTGGGTGGGAAAGGAGGCCAGCCATGAAGTGTTACCTTTGCAGCACCCAAGAGGGTATCGCCACAGAGGCCGTTGCCACGTGCCGGTTTTGTGGCGTAGCCCTGTGCGTCCGGCATCACATCGAGGCGGTAGAGACGACGCAAGGCGGGATGCGGTACACGTGCGACCATACAGTTGCCACGGCGGAAGGGCTAGAGAGAGCCAAACAGGTGCTGGAGAGGCTAGTTGGGTAGCCGAGTGATGTGCCGGTGGGGATGTGACTCCGGGAGGTAACTCCCCGGAGGCACATCCCTTTCAGCTTACCATTGGCTATGGACGGCTTAGGGATGTCCCAAAAGGGCTTCTGCGTAGTGTGCAACCCCTTGACACATAATTAGGCGATAGCTATTCTGAATCAAACTCGGTTCCGAATGGCGTTGCGCCACACTCAGCAATTTGACGAAAGGAGAAACTAAATGACTTCGAACCAGTTCTGGTGGCCGAATCAGTTGAACCTGAAGATTCTCCACCATAACTCTGCCCTGTCAGATCCTATGGGCAAGGATTTCAACTACGCCGAGGAGTTCAAGACACTTGACCTCGATGCCCTGAAGAAGGACATCGAACAGGTGATGTCGACGTCGCAAGACTGGTGGCCGGCCGACTACGGCCACTATGGGCCGCTCTTCATCCGGATGACGTGGCACGCCGCAGGCACGTACCGCATCACCGACGGCCGCGGCGGTGGAGGCTCCGGCTACCAACGCTTTGCGCCCCTCAATAGCTGGCCTGACAACGCGAGCCTCGACAAGGCGCGCCGGTTGCTCTGGCCGATCAAGCAGAAGTACGGCCGGAAGATCTCGTGGGCCGACCTGATAATCTTCGCCGGCAACTGTGCCCTGGAGTCGATGGGATTCGAGACCTTCGGATTCGGCTTCGGGCGCCAGGACGTCTCGGAGGCCGACGAGACTGACTGGGGGTCTGAGGGCACGTGGCTTGCAGACGAGCGCCACAGCAGCGACGGGGAACTGCAGGAACCCTTCGGCGCCGACCACATGGGCCTCATTTACGTAAATCCGGAGGGGCCGAACGGCAATCCGGACCCGCTCGCTGCAGCAAAGTATATTCGCAAAACGTTCAGCCGCATGGCGATGAATGACGAGGAGACGGTTGCGCTCATTGCCGGCGGACACACGTTCGGCAAAGCACATGGTGCTGCCTCTGAGGACCACGTTGGTCCAGAACCAGAGGGCGCCAGCCTGGAGGAGCAAGGCCTCGGCTGGAGGAACAGCTTTGGCAGCGGCAAAGGCAGCGATACGTTCACCAGCGGCTTGGAAGGCGCCTGGACCACTAACCCGGTGAAGTGGGACAACAACTACTTCGAGATCCTGCACGGCTACGAGTGGGAGGTGACGAAGAGTCCTGCCGGTAAGGCGCAGTGGGCTCCCAGGAATGCATCTGAAGTGGCCACCGTGCCGGATGCGCACGACCCGTCGAAGAAGCACGCCCCCATGATGCTCACGACGGACCTCTCTCTGAGGATGGACCCGGTCTATGCGCCGATCGCGAAGCGCTTCCTCGAGAACCCGAAGGAGCTAGCGGACGCCTTCGCCAGGGCGTGGTACAAGCTGATCCACCGCGACATGGGGCCCCGAAGTCGGTATCTCGGCCCGTTGGTTTCGGCAGAGCCGCTGTTGTGGCAAGACCCCGTCCCCGACGTCGATCATGAGTTGATCGGGGAGCAGGATATCGCCGGCCTCAAGGCTAAGGTTCTCGCATCGGGATTGTCCGTTTCCCAACTGGTCTCGACCGCCTGGGCGTCGGCGGCATCGTTCCGCGGCACCGACAAACGCGGTGGGGCGAACGGGGCGCGCATCCGCCTCGCGCCGCAGAAAGATTGGGAGGTGAACAACCCGGCCGAACTTGGGAAGGTGCTGCAGACGCTGGAGCAGATCCAGACGGAGTTCAACAGCTCGCAGGCCGGTGGGAAGAGGGTCTCCCTCGCTGACCTGATCGTCCTCGCCGGGTGCGCAGCCGTCGAGCAGGCTGCGAAGAACGCCGGACATGACGTGCAGGTCCCCTTTACGCCGGGGCGCACGGACGCGTCGCAGGAGTGGACCGACGTGGAGTCGTTTGCCGTGCTCGAACCCACTGCAGACGGGTTCCGCAACTACCTCCGAGCCGAACACCGAAAACCAGCGGAGGAGCTGCTGGTGGAGCGGGCAAACATGCTGACTCTGACCGCTCCCGAGATGACGGTGCTCGTTGGCGGCATGCGCGTCCTGAATGCGAACGTCGGGCAGTCTGAACACGGCGTGTTCACCAAGCGGCCTGGGACGTTGACCAATGATTTCTTTGTGAACCTGCTCGACATGAACACCGAGTGGCAGGCGTCCTCCACATCTGAGGACGTGTTCGAGGGACGCGATCGCGGGACCGGTGATCTCAAGTGGACCGCCACCAGGGTGGATCTGGTCTTCGGTTCGAACTCCGAGCTCCGAGCCATCGCGGAAGTCTACGCATGTGACGCCTCGCAGCAGGCGTTCGTGCACGACTTCGTGGCTGCGTGGGGCAAAGCGATGAATCTTGATCGCTTCGACCTGGCCTGATCTCAGCGAGGTGCTCGTAACGGTCGTCTCCTGTGCATCCGTCAAGTTGAGGTAGTTGCGGACTGCAAAGGCATCAGTCCACAGATACCGCTCTGGAACGCGGTCGGAGGCGCCACCACCTACACCCACTTGGACAAACCGAACGGCTCGCCTTGTTTGTGGCCATGCCCCATTATAGCAAAGGTCTCGTGATCGTCACGAACAGCGACAACCCCAATGACGTCATCACGGACATCGCGCGCCTCTGGGCCGACGCCGAGCTCTAAGCACTGGGTTTATCTTGGTGGGACGAGACGTGGGTCAGTTTGATGTAGACGTTTCCGGCGTCAATACGTTGCTACTGTGGGCAAGACTCGTCACCTTCTCGGAGTAGGGAACTGTTACTACCAGATGGTGGAGACGGGGGAGGGAAGAAGCCCAGCGCCCCCAAAATAATCTTGGACTCGCTGAGAGAGCGATGCGCCTTCACCGTCAGTCTTTGCGGCACCGGAGATTAAGGAGGCCAGACTACCGGAGCGCCAAACTTTGGCCCTTTACACGGTTGTGCTCTCCAGCACTATAATTGGCGCATGCGAATATCCTTAAAGGGGTCCCTCATTGTTGCCTTGGCTACAGCACTTGTGCTGGCTGCTTGCGGAGGGCCCGAACCGACAGCGATGCCCACTCCGACTGCCACCCCTACCGTCCAGCCCACGCCCATGCCCACCGCTACGCCTACGCCCACAGCGAACGCTGTACCCCCACCTACGGCTCCCCCGACTCTTACCCCAACCCCTGCTCCTACGGCAAGCCCAGCGCCCGCGCTGAGAGCGCTGCGGGGACTCGGCCGCATCGCTTTCACTTCGAACAGAGACGGCAACGGCGAGATATATGTGATGGATGCTGACGGCTCCAACCAGACCCGTCTCACGATCAACCCTGCTGTGGACTCGGTTCCGAGCTGGTCGCCCGACGGCAGCAAGATCCTCTATGAGTCGGACAGAGATGGCAACCACGAGATCTACGTCATGAATGCTGATGGTTCCGATCAGACCCGCCTCACGTTCAGCTCCGCTCTTGACCTGTCGGGTAGTTGGTCGCCTGACGGTACAAAGATCCTCTTTTCATCAGGTAGAGAAGGGAGCATGGATATCTACGTGATGAACACTGATGGCTCCAATCAGACCCGCCTCACCAACAATCCAGACTGGGAGGCTGGATCTGCCTACTCGCCTGACGGTACCAAAATCGCCTTCAAGCGTGACAAACACAGCTTCCGCGGCGACCAGAACGGCAGTGAGACTTACGTGATGGATGCGGACGGTTCCAACGAGACACCGCTTGTCATCGAATAGGGGCGACACCTTCTGTTGCAACTCTCCCGTCTGGTCACCTGACGGCAGCAAGATCGCCTTCTCCACGAGCAGGGGCATGACCGAAGTGGAGACTCCTCGCGGTCTAAGGCGGCGGCCCAATCCCCCGGATATCTACGTCATCGATGCCGATGGCTCCAATGAGATTCGTCTCACCTCTGGTCCGGGATTTGACAAGAGACCATCCTGGTTGTCAAGAGCGGAGAGAGATTGTACCAGTAGGCCGGAGGGAAACTGTACCACCGAACGCCGCGGTGTGAGTATTGAAGTCTCTAGGTCTATGAAAGCTTAGGCTTCGTCAGTAGGCTGGTGCTGGTTGGTTTACCTGCTTTGCTTGAGGCGGAAGCTCTCTCCGTTCATCTCCAGGATATGGACATGGTGGGTGAGTCGGTCGAGGAGGGCCCCAGTGAGTCGTTCAGAGCCAAAGATTCCGGTCCACTCGTCGAAGGGCAGGTTGGAAGTAGCTAGGACCGAGCCGCGTTCATAGCGCTGGCTGAAAACCTCGAAGAGCAGCTCGGCACCGGTCTTGGACAAGGGTACGAAGCCCAGTTCGTCGACAATCAGGAGCTTGAGACGCGCCAGCTTCCTCTGCAAGTTGAGCAACCGCCGTTCGTCTCTGGCTTCAATCAACTCGTGGACCAGAGCGGCGGCCGTGGTGAATCCCACGGACAGTCCTCTCTGACACGCAGCCAGGCCGAGACCGAGGGCGACGTGGGTCTTGCCAGTGCCGCTGTTGCCAAGAGCGATGACGTTATCCTTGCGGTCGATGTACTCGCATCGTGCCAGCTCCAGCACCAGGGCTTTGTTGAGCGAGGGGATGGCCAGGAAGTCGAAGGTGTCCAGGCTCTTGGTGGTGGGAAAGCGGGCTGCCTTGATTCTGCGCTCCACCATGCGATGATTACGGTCGATCAGCTCCAGCTCCGATAGGCGCAGCAGATAGTCCGGATGGTCAACTCCCTCGGCGGCGCACCGGCTTGCCACCTTGCCGTACTCCTTCAGGAATGTAGGGAGCTTGAGCTCCTTGAGATTGTGTTCCAGCAACACCGTGGACTTGTTGCTCATGACCGGCTCCCCGCCAGGAGGGTCATGTAGTCCCGAGTCGTCGTCGTCGTCACGTTGGCCCTGGGCAGATAGGGATACAGCTCCATGTCTAGCCTCGGTGGCCGGCCCTCGATCCGGCACAGCACCAGGTGCCTGACAGCGTCGAAGCTCACCGCCCCGAGCCGAAGGGCATCTCGTACGGCGCTGTGGACTTCTTGCCTTCGGAAGTTCTCCATCAGTCTCAGGACTTGGACGAACTCGCGCTTTCCCCGCTTGCCCATCCGGGACTCCAGGAACCGCCGGAGTACGGCGAACTCCTCGGGCAACTCCCACCCAACCAGTGGCGCCGCCTGATCAAGAGCCCCCGTCTTCTGTTCCAGTAATGGGAGGTAGTGGAGAGGGTCGAAGACGAAGTCATCTCGTTCATAGGAGCGTCGATGACGGGCGATTACCTCCGGCCCGCAGCTGATCACTACCTCGTGTACATAGCCACGGACCAGCACGTCCCGATGACCGTAGGCCACCGGCACAGAGTAGTCGTTGGTCCGGTACCTGACCAGCGACAGAGAACTGACCCGGGTCGCGTGCTTGTCGCTGGCATCGTAGGCGGTTGCCGGAAGGGGAAGCAGGGCCACCAAGTCTCGTTGGAGTCGCTCTCCTATCGTCTCGTCATGACCTCGCAGCCGGGCATCGAGCCGCTTGCGGCACTGCGCCTCCAGGTAGGCGTTCAGGTCCTCGAAGCTCTCGAACGAGGGGATGGGTACCAGGAAGTTCCGGCGTGCATACCCAACCAGCCCTTCCACCTTCCCTTTATCATTTCCCTTGCCCGGACGGCCAAACCGGTCATCGAACAGGTAGTGGGACTGCAGCTCGGAGAACACCCTGGTCCGTTGGCGGCGGCCATCTCCCAGTATCCTGGCCACCGCCAGGGTGGTGTTGTCGTAGAGAATGCTCTGGGGCACCCCGCCCAGAAATGCAAAGGCGGAGACGTGTCCATCACAGAAGGCCTCGGTGGTCTCCGCTGGATACGCCTTCACGTAGCACGCATCGCTGTGAGGGAGATCCATGGCGAAGTAGTGGGCTTTCTGCTCCGCTCCACCGATGACCACCCAAGCTTCGCCGAAGTCACACTGGGCGTGCCCTGGAGAATGTGTCAGCGGCACGAACATCTCTCGGGTCTGGCGACGACGCTCCCGGACGTAGTCCTTGACTATCGTGTACTTGCCCAGGAACCCGTGCTCATCTCTCAGGCGGTCATAGATACGCCTGGCCGTGTGACGCTGCTTCTTCGGCAGCGATTGATCGTCCGCCAGGATACGGTCGATCGCTCCTTTGTAGGGGTCTAGCTTCGGCCGGCGGGGGGGCTGCTGGCGCCGATACCCGGGAGGCACCGAGTACTCCAGCATCTTCTTGACGGTACTGCGGTGTAGATCGAACATCCGGGCTACCTGACGGATGCTCATCCCTTCAACGAAGTGGGCCCGACGAACTCTCCCGTACAGATCCACGGTGTACATCCCTCCAGCCTCCCCTCCCAGCGCTTACTCTTAGCTTAGGGAGAAGGCCTCGGGCGGTACAATTTTAAACCGCCGCCACAGCCGCGGCTCTACCGCCTCTGTGGCACATTATTACTCCGCCGTTTACAACTCAATGCGCAACTTGCAATCAAACTTGATTCTCTCGTAACAACCCCTCGTCCTGCGGGTGCAAGGTGGGGATAATGTAAGGAAAGAGCGCGGGCGCTGCGTCTGGGCGAGGGAGGGGAGGATGTTCCGAATACGAGACCCGCAAGAGAGCCTCTGGCAGTCCCAGTTCCTGGTGACGCCGAAGAAGGCTAAGCGCCTGGAGAGAAGTTGGGCCGAGGTTTTCCGAAACGAGGCGCTCCCCCTGATTGACGAGGAGCGCTTTGCTCCCATGTACTGCGTGGACAACGGCCGTCCCAACCGGGCGGTGCAGACCGTCCTCGGGGTCCACCTTCTCAAAGAGATGTTCAACCTCACCGACGATGAAGCCCTGGAACAACTAGAGTTCAACCTGCTCTGGCACCACGCCCTGCGGCTAGACATCGAGGAGACCCACCTGCCCCAGAAGACCCTCCACAACTTCCGAGTTCGCCTGATGCAGCACGACGGTGGCCCGCTGGCTTTCCAGGAGACCACGGACCGGATCATCCAGGCGCTGGGCATACGCACCGGAAAGCAACGGCTGGACTCCACCCACATCATGCGCAAGATCGCCACACTCGCCCGGCTGGGCCTGTTCTGTGAGACGATGCGGTTGTTCCTGCGGGCCTTGCGCCGGGAGCACCCAGAGCTTCGCCCTGTGGTTCCGGACGGCCTCCTAGGGCGCTATTTGAAGAAAGAAGACGAGGCGACCCACTACGAGGACGTCCGCTCGGGGGAGAGTCAGCGACGCCTTTCGGTCTGTGCCCGGGACCTCTACCGGCTGGTGGACCGGTTCCGTGGCACGACTGCTGCCCAGCTGGAGGAGTACCGGCTGCGGGAGCAATGCCATGTGGGCAAACACCGGGACGGGCGCCCCGGGGACGATGACGACGATGCTGGGGAAGGCAAGGCGCCCGTGGCCCTTAAGGACCCGAAGCAGGTGTCCGCCGACTCGCTGCAATCGCCCCACGACCCGGATATGACCTACAGCGGCCACAAGGGGAAGGGGTACGAGGTGCAGGTGGCGGAGACCTGTCACGAGGAGAACGCCACCCAGCTCATCACCCACGTGGAGGTGACCCCCTCGAGTGGGAGCGACACCGACGTGAGCGTGCCGGTCGTTGACGGGCTCGCGGAGCGGAAGGTCCGACCGGACGAGCTCTTCGCCGACACAGCGTATGGCTCGGGCCGCAACGCCTTCGAATCCTCGCGCCGGGGAACGGAACTGGTAAGCCCGGTGGCGGGGTCGGCGCCGGGGAACTCGCACGAAGGAGAGCGTGACGGACCACCGCCGCTCACCGCCGCAGACTTCCAGATCGATGTCACAGGGGAGCAGGCCACGGTGTGCCCCGCCGGCCACCCGTCCATCGAGGAGTACGAGCTGGAGGATGCGCTGGAGCGGGTAGAGGTCCACTTTGCCAGGACAACATGCGAGCCCTGCCCCTTGCGGTCCAGTTGCCCAGTGAAGCTGGACCTGCGTGCGGGGGACTACGTCCTCAAGGCGGGCCTGGTGAAGGTGAACATCGAGCGGCGCCGGAGGGCCGAGGCCACCGAGGAGTGGCGCAAGCGGTATGCCATAAGGGCTGGCATCGAGGGAACGAACTCCGAGCTGAAGCGCGCCCACGGGCTTGGGCGCTTGCGGGTGCGAGGGGGCCGTCGGGTACGGCTTGCCGTCTACCTGAAGGCGTTGGCGTGCAATTTCAAGCGGATGGTCCATGCACGCCTGGTGGAGATGGAGAACACGGCTCAGCGGGCGGTCGGGACGGTACCTGCTGGTCGCGGCCGTCTAAGGGCGCCGCTCCATAACTTCCATCGGGTGCCCTGAACCACGGAAGGGGTACCGCAACGGGATCACGCTTGTCCTGAGCGCAGCAGATGGGGCGGTGAGGCAGCAGCCGGCATCCCGTGGCCTCCTCCCTTCCAGACACCTTCGCACGCCAGGGTTCATCTCAAACAGGCCTTGTTACGAGGGAATCAACCTTATTTCTCTGTACAGCCCCCTGACCTCAACAGGGGCTCCGATGCCTAATGGCCCTTGCATCTGGCGGTTGAATGGCTCACACTACTCTATAAGAACACATGTTCTCTCACATGTCCAGGAGGTGACGACATAGTCCTGCCATCGACTAGCCGATCAACACAGCGAAATCATGGGAACGAGTACCCGCTAACAGAATCGAGATACGAGGAGGATCCACTATGAAACTGAATCCCATTAGTTGGCTATCTAACCGATCTACACGCAAGGCCCCTGTGCTTCTGGCGGTGACGTCGCCGAGGACCGGAGAGCGCACCCTGCTGGGGGTGGAGAACTTCCTCAGGTCCATCGCCATTCCCGAACCCTTCTCCCTGGAGCTGGCGGGAGACATGGACGGCGTGACCCTGATGGCCCGGTGCCGGGACAAGGAGGTGGTCCAGAATCAGATATCGATTCACTACCCCCAGGCCCGTATCGCCGAAGTTCCCCCCGAGGAAGACCCTCTGCGCCTGGAAGAGGATGAGGAGGCCTGGGGAATGAGCCTGAGGGTGCAGGGCCCTCCCTATGTTCCCCTGAGGACTTTCCGGGACGACGACCTGCTGGACCCCGGCTCAGACCCCATCCTCGCCCTCCTAGGGACGATGGCGGCGCTGCGCCCTGGAGAGCGCATGGTGGCCAGACTGGTGCTGTCCTCCCTGGGACCCGACTGGTCTCAGCCCTACCTGGACAAGGCTCTGCCGAAGCCGGTGACCGAGCGAAGGGACGCCTCCTACACCTACCAGACCAAGCCCCTCCAGACCGACGGCGCACTGATGGCCGTATTGGGCCTAGTCGTTCTGGGAGCCTTGCAGGGCTACTTCTGGATGCAGGGCGGGGAGTTGTGGAAGACGATACTCTTGGGCATCGGAGTAGTCGCCGGGACCGTAGTGGCGGGCTGGGGATGGTGGCGATGGAAGAAGCGGCGTTCCCGCGTCTACGACCCCATACTGGTCAAGGAGAAGGTCTCCAGCCTGGCCTTCGACTCCCACCTCCAGGTCACTGCCATCCTCCCCAAGAGTGATGGAAAGGAGCGGGCCAAGGCGCTCCTGGAGTCGGTGGCGGCAGCCTACCGCCACTACGACAACCTCGCGGGAGCTCACTTCAAGGTGAGCAAGATCAGGCAGGTGGTTCCCACCGCTTCCTTTCACATCCCCGGCCCAGGGCTCTTCGGATCGAGAACCATATTGGGCGTGCGGGAGGTGGCCTCTCTATGGCACCCGCTCGGGGCCAGGGACGACACCCCCCTGGTGGCGCGCTCGGGGGCCAAGGTGCTCCTGCCTTCCTCCGGGGGAGTGAGGGAGGGAGCCCTCATAGGCCACTCCACCGCAGGGACGGCCCAAAGGGACATCCGCTTTCCTGAGGACCTGCTGCGCCGCCATCACCTATACGTGGCAAGGACCCGCATGGGCAAGTCCACCCTCATGCACCACATCGTCTCCCACAAGCTCCAGCAGAAGGCCGAGGGGAAGGACTCCGACGCCATCGTGGTCATAGATCCCCATGCGGACCTCGTTGAAGGGCTGCTCAACCAGGTGCCAGAATCCCTGGTTGACCGGGTGCGCCTCATAGACCTGGCAGACGACCGGAACGCTCCCGGCATCAACCTCCTGGACACCAGGGTCTTCTCCGACAGGGACCGCACCGCCGACTCGGTAGTGCGGATAGCCAAGGGCCTCTGGGACCAGTGGGGACCTAGGATGCAGTCCATCCTGGAGCAAACGGTGAAGAGCCTTCACGAGGCCAACGAGCACCCCTCCACCGACGCAGGTGAGCAATACACCATCCTGGACGGGCTGAAACTACTTTCGGACGACAAGTTCAGAAGCCGCGTGCTGGCCAAGGTCAGCGACCCCTACCTGCTGGAGTGGTGGGGTCGGGACTTCCGCAGCTGGCACCGCCAGTACAAGGCCGATGCCCTGGCCCCCGTCCAGACCCGGTTGTCCTACTACGCCTCATCACGGAAGGCCAGGTCCATCCTGGGCCAGTCCCGCTCCACCATCGACATGCGCCGGGTGATCCAAGATGGTGGCGTGCTCCTGGTCTCCACCTCCCAGGGGACGGCTGGCAGGGACGTATCGGCGCTGGTGGGAGCCTCCATCCTGAATCTAGTGGACGGCGTGATACGGGAGCAGGGGAGCGTGCCTATAGGTCAAAGGAGAGGTGTGCTGGTAGTGGTGGATGAGATGCAGTCCATGCCGGGGGTGGACTACGAGACCATGCTCTCCGAGCTGGGGAAGTTCGGGGCTTCATTCATCCTGGCAACCCAAAGCCTGGCCAAGCTCTCCGACCTCTCCCGCACCATGCAGGACACCCTGCTGGCCAACATCGGCTGCCTGGCCGTCTTCCAGGTGGCCGGAGCCGACGCTCGAACCCTGGTTTGGGAGCTGGGCAAGGACCGGGTCTCCGAGGACGACATCACCTCCCTGCCGGTGCACCAGTGCTACGTCCGAGGCACCGTGGGGGAGGAGCGGATGCCAGCATTCTCCATGAAGGTGCACAAGCCCGATGAGGGTGAACCCGAGATCGCCGTCCGCATTCGAGCGGCCGCATCTTCCTACACGACCCCAGTGAAGGAGACCGCCACCAAAGAGGCGGAGTCGGAGGTGTTGGTGGAGAAGTACAGAGCGGGCATAGAGGCCCTTGAGAAAGGTGAAGCCCCGAAGTCCAGTAATGGCGCTGCCCCAAAACCAGCCAAGCGGCGCAGGCAGCGCTCCCGTAAGCCCAAGGATGATGTTGGACAGGAAGCGGAGGCCACCGAAGAGAACGTCTCTCCTAGTGTCGAGGAAGGGCAATGACAGGAAAGGATTGCTATCTGGACACCCTGCGGTGCCTGGCCTCCATGCCCTT
The DNA here is from genome assembly GCA_965249215.1 of Dehalococcoidia bacterium. Taxonomy (GTDB): domain Bacteria; phylum Chloroflexota; class Dehalococcoidia; order Lucifugimonadales; family UBA3495. The sequence goes on from CBDFLN010000001.1 coordinate 21,584, forward strand.
CCTTGACCGTCTGGAGTTGGCGGCCCTATCCAGCAGGGCTGACCGCACCACCTACAACGCCGTAGCCGACCTGGAGCGTCGGCGGTTGGCGGCTTCCCTTCCCCATGCTACAGACCTGCTGAGGACGACGCAGCGATTCTACGTCACCGCAGCAGGGCTTCGGCACCTGGCATCGGCGGATGGTCTGAGCCTGGACCGGTTGCTTCACGTCTATCCCGTCTCCGCCCAGTGGCGGCGCATCCTGCTGGAAAGGCTGGACGCGGTAGCGGTGATCTACCGACTTGCCGCGACAACCGCTGACGAGGAAGATGACATAGCCTTTAGATGGTATCGAACAGGGCCGCTGGATGCCGCCATGTCCCTGCCTGGTGGTCGGACTATTGGGATCGTGAGGCAGGGAGCCACCGCCGACAGGACGGCCTTCGCCAAGCGGCTCTGGAGGCTGCGGGAGGGGCCTTTGCCTGGAGCCATTCTTTTATTGGCTCCCGACGCCGTGCGTCTTCACCACGCCCGGAGGTTGCTTGCCGGACTCCCCACGGCGGCCTTTCTAGCCCAAGAGGAGGATGCGGCCCTGGCCGGTTGCGACGATCCCGTATGGCATCCCCCGTCCATCTCCGCCTCCCTCGACCTCCGCTATCGTCCTGTCACGCATGAGTCAAGGCGGCACCCTTCCGGAGGACTCTGAGCTCTCACGAGTGACCATTCCCCAAGGACATAGCCCTGGATGACGAAGGAGGGAGCTGTCTCCGACCACCTCCTGCCCGCCCTGCTAAAGCCTGCCGAGAAGCGCGTCTTGGACATCCTCTCCGACTGGCTCTTTATCACTTCGGTGGACCTGTGCCGGTTGCTGGGCTTCTCCAAAGCCCGGCTGTCGCAAGTAATGGTTCCCCTGACCGGTTACGGCCTCGTCCGGCGGCTCTCCATAGGGGGATCACGTCTTGCTCTAACCGATGGCGCCATCGACCTCCTGGCCCGCAGGGACCGCGCCGCCGTGGGCGCGGCCAGGAAGCGCTGGAGTATTACGAGCCTCGACTCCCAGGCTCCCACGGACTGGCGCAGGGTCTCAGGAAGGCGAAGCCGCCAGCTCCTCAGGAACATCGATCACACCGACGCCGTGCACGGGTTCGTGGCGAGCCTGGCCGAGCAAGCCAGATCCCAAGGCTGGGAAGTGGCGCAACTGGATCCCCCCTGGACGGGCAGCCAGGTACTTCAGGTATGGTGACAAGCTGCGTTCCATTCACCCCGACGCATTCGGAATCCTGCGCAAGGGCGACTATACGTGGCCCTTCTTCCTGGAGTGGGAGCGCCGGGCGGTGAGGCCCACTACCATGGCGGCACGGCTAGCTCCCTATCTTCGTTACTACTCGTCACACCGGCCCACCGACGACCACGGCACGCAGCCCGTCGTCCTCGTGGTCTTCCACAACGACCTGGCAGAGACCCACTTCCTGCGGGTGTCCGGTGAGGAGATTTACCGAGCCAGGGTGCAAGTGCCCCTCTGGATCTCCCATAGGAAAGCGTTGGAGAAGTCTGGACCCTTGGGGCTGGTGTGGAGAACCCCTGGGAATTGGGAGCCTGCCCACCCCTTTCGGTGATCTCCACTACTTGATTTAGAGTTACTAACTTCCTATAATGGTAGGAGTATTCACGCTCATGCTCATGGTGAAGCCTCGGAGGTTCGACATGGTAATAGACCGTCAGCAGAAGTATCGACAGATGGCAGCCCAGGGCAAGTACCAGAGGTTGTACACGCACCTGTGCAGCCTGGCGGCGAAAGAGTGGAAGACGTCCTTCTCCGAGATTGAGTCCATCATGGGCTTCGAGCTGCCGCCATCGGCCCGTCTCCACAGGCCCTGGTGGGCCAACCAGAGCGGAGGCAACGGGCACAGCCAGGCCCTGGCCTGGACCGCCGCCGGATGGGAGACGACAGAGGTGGACATGGACTCAGAGACGCTGCTGCTTCGGCGCAGGCCTGTCGAGTCCTCTCGTAAGCTCACCCTTGACGAGCTGTGGCCTGTCCATCGCGTGGGAGCGTGGCCAGCAGGACTGAGTCTCAGGCGGGAAGACCTCTACGAGGAGAGGGTATAGCCGGGTCGATGTTCATCGATACGGACGTCTTAGTGAAGTCCCGTATTCTCGAAGCCCCGGACCACAATGTCGCCAGGGCCAGGCTGGAGCGTGCCTTCCGAAGCCAGGAGCCGATGCGGATCAGCCGCCAGGTGCTGCGGGAATACCTGTCAGTGGTCACCAGGCCACAGTTCTGGCCCATCCCCATCACCCGCGAGGAAGCGCTGGATGACGTGACGAGATTGATAGGCGCTTTCGAGGTACTGGAGGACGGACCCGTGGTGACCGATACGCTGATAGAGCTGTGTCGCCAGGTTGAAGTAGGAGGACGGCAGATACACGACGCCAACATTGTCGCCACCATGCTGGCCTATGGAGAGACCAGACTGCTGACCTTCAACATTTCCGATTTCCGCCGTTACGGAGACCGCATCGATCTCGTGAGCGATTAGCTGAGGGTGGTCTGGGGCAAACGCGAAGCTGGCCAGGACCAGAGAGACGAAGGAGGACAACATGAATGAGCAGTACCAGCCCCCAACACCGGCAGCCCTCTACGCACGGGTGTCCAGCGACCGGCAGGACGTTGACCTGTCCGTGTCCGCCCAGCTGAGGGCGCTCAAAGACTACGCCAAAGCCAACGGCTACTCCGTGGCCCGAGAGTACGTGGACGAGGCCGAGAGCGGGCGTGTCGCCGACCGGCCTCAGTTCAGGGAGATGATCGACGAGGGGAGCAGGCCCAATGCGCCTTTTCAGGTCATCCTCGTCTGGAAGTTCAGCCGCTTCACCAGAAAGAGGGAGCACGCCGTGGCCTTCAAGTCCATGCTGCTGGCGCAAGGCGTTCAAGTGAGCATGGACGGCAGGGGCCGGTGCATGGACAACGTCTTCGTGGAACGGCTGTGGCGCAGCATCAAGTACGAGGAGATGTACCTGAAGGCATACCAAAATGGGACTGAGGCCAGAAAGGGGATTGGGGCTTATCTGGCCTTCTACAACCAAGAGCGGCCCCATCAAGCCCTGGGCTATCGATCACCGGGTCAGGTGTTCCATGCAGTGAGCCCACAAAGGTGTTTACTGGAACATCCACGAGCCTTACCATCGGATGAAGGTTTACGAGACACCCCAGCGGTAGACTCTCTTATTTTAGCCTCACCGCTATCCTGATGATGGGGTCCACTTGACTTTCTGCGTCCTTTCGACATCTCCCACTCCTTCCCGACAGCTACCGCTGCCCTTAGTTTAGGAGCAGGACTCTCACTTAGCTGCTTGTCCGATTTTCCGGGTCCACCTCAGAGTCGAAGGCGTTCACCAGCGGCTCCAAAAGACTTCTGGCCACCTACCTGCAAACGCTGTTGGCCTATCCCGACGGCTGCATTTGGGGCGAGACGGTGTTCGACCCCAGGACCCAGGAGATAACGTCCAAGTGTCGCCCTTATCCGAGGAGATGCTCTATCCCAAAGAGAAGGGTGCGCCGCTTGCTGCCGAGAGAATCTCCCACTTGTCAGGTGGGAGACTCGGAGGTATCATAGATTGACTTTCCATAGAACTCAAAGTGTTGTACTTTCAGGAGATTATTGTGTGGCTCGAGTTGTATTGTGCGCATATGGTTTGACGCCAGTTCGGCGATATGCGCCGCTTACGTAGGACTTATAAGGCACAACTGTGATGCGGTCTAGCTCCCGGTCCCAGAGATTGGCCATAGCGGCGATGGTCACTGTCTTGGCCTTGCTGTCGGGGTCCACCATCCCGTTGACCACGTCTGCGCAGAGTGACACCGCCCCGGAGCAGCCGTCCGAGCTGTCCACCGAGGCCGGCGACACCCAGGTGAGGTTGAGCTGGGAGGACCCCGACAATTCGACGATAGACAAGTACCAGCTTTGGCAGATTGCCCAAAGCGCAACGCTCACAGGCGCTAACGATGAGTTCGGCTATTCCGTGGCGGTGGCCGGCGACATCGCCGTGGTCAGCATGCCCGATGATGAAGATAGCAGCGGTGATTCCGGAGCGGCCTTTGTATTCAGCAAGGTTAACGGCGCGTGGTCCCAGAAGTACCGGCTCAAGACCGGCGATGATGACGGTGATGGTGTTGACGATGCTGTTCAGGATGATGGGTTTGGAAGCTCCGTCGCATTCGACGGCGCCACCATAGTGGTTGGAGCGCCTTTCGACGACAGCAAAAGAGGCGCTGCGTACCTTTTTGTCGAACCTGGCGACGGATGGGACAACCAGAGCGGCACTGACACGGTCGATCTCACCGACCCAGCCAAGCTTACCGCTCCCAACGCCTCGGTGGAGGACGAGTTCGGCTATTCCGTAGCGATGGACGGTAACACCGTTGTGGTCGGGGCGTACTCGGATGACAGCACGGACACCAACGGCAGTCCCGTCTCTAATTCCGGTTCGGCCTACGTATTTACCAAGCCCGGCAACGCCTGGGTCTCCACCAGCACTGCGGCCACGTTGACCGCCTCCGACGCCGCGGCGGGCGACGAATTCGGCAGGTCCGTAGCGGTTGACGGCAACACCGTCGTGGTTGGGGCGAGCGGTGATGACGGTCGATCCGGGACCGAGGCCACGGACTTTGTGGGTTCGACTTTCGTGTTCGTCAAGCCCAACAGCACCGGCTGGGTCTCCACTAGCACTGCGGCGAAGCTGATCGCCGAAACCCGCGGGAATCAAGACTACTTCGGCCGTTCCGTAGCAATAGACGGTGACACCATCGTGGTTGGGGCCGACGGGCAAGACACCAATACGGGTTCGGCTTTCGTCTTCGCCGAACCCAGCAGCGGCTGGGTCAACAATACCGAGACGGCCAAGCTCACCGCCTCCGTCCGCTCCAGCGGCCACAGGTTCGGGTTTTCCGTGGCGCTGGACGGCGGAACTGTCGTAGTTGGGGCCTACGGGGAGGCCGGCTCGAGGGGTTCGGCGTACGCCTTCACCAAGCCCGGCACCGGCTGGGCCAGCGGTACTGAGACGGCCCATCTCACCGCATCCGACCGCAACGGTAACGATAGGTTCGGCTCTTCCGTCGCAATAGACGGTGACACTGTTGTGATTGGGGTGGAAAACGACGATACGGCCTACGTGTTCGACATCGTGGACTGGGAAGACATCGCCGGTAGTAACGCGGCGACTACGTCCCACATCGTGACCGGTCTGACCAACGACATCGACCACACCTTCCGGGTGCGTGCGTTGGACAGTACCGAAGCCAGCGATCCGTCCGACTCCGTGTCGGAGACCCCGACGGCGGCATCTTACGCTCCGGCCAGACCCGTCAACTTTTCCGCCGCGCAGACTGGCGGCCGCCAAGTGGAGTTGACGTGGGACGCGCACCGCTACCCGCTGACCGTCAGTGGTTATGAGTACAACCAGGACGGTGGCGATTGGAACACCATCACGGAGAGCGATTCCAGCTTACATTCGCATACCGTCACTGGCCTGACCGCGGGCACCACGTACACCTTCGCTGTCCGCGCCGTCAACGGCGCGGGTTCAACTGAGTCCGACTCCAGGTCCGTGACGATAATCGGACAGGCTGCGGCGCCCGACTCATTCACCGCCGTCGTGGGCGACGAACAGGTGTGGCTTGGCTGGAGAAGCCCCGCAGATTTCACCATATCCAGGTACGAGTACCAGCAAAAGACCGGGGGCGACTTCGGCGACGATTGGACCTCCATCCCCGGGAGCAGGTCCGGGACCACCTTCCATATCGTGACCGGCCTGACCAACGACACGTCCTACACGTTCCGGGTCCGCGCCGTGAACGCCGCGGGAGGAAGCGATGCGTCCGTCGAGAAGCCCGCGACGCCGGGGGACGCGTCTGCGGCCCCGGGCGTACCCGAAGGCTTTGCCGCCAGACAGACGGGCGTCGGCCAAGTAGAGTTGACTTGGGACCCGAGTTCCAACCCCCTGACCGTGACCGGTTATGAGTTCACCCAGAACAACGGGTCCACTTGGACCACCATCTCCGAGAGCGATCACAGCACTGTCTCCCACACCCTCAACAATCTGAACACTGGGAACTACACCTTCGCCATCCGCGCTGTCAACGGCCCATACGTAGGCGACTCCTCCGGCGCCCAGTCCCTGACTGTGGTCGCTAAACTGGTGGCGCTGACTGGGCTTACCATCAACGATCCCGAGCCTGGGAGCGGCATCGAGAGCGATATCGGAGACACCCAGGTCAGGCTGAAATGGAACGACCCCGGCAATACGTCCATAACCAAGTACCAGGTGTTGCAGTTTCCTGAGAGCATCAAGCTGATCTCCAGCGACCGCGATGACGAAGACGAGTTAGGGTGGTCGGTCGCCGTGGACGATGACACCCTGGTGATTGGGGCCCTCGGGGACGACGACTCCATCAAACTATCCGGTTCGGCCTACGTATTCACCAGGGTTGCCGGCGGCTGGACCCAGGCGGGCAAGCTCACAGCCAGCGATCCCAAGGAGGATGCCGGCTTCGGGCATGCGGTCGCCGTGCATGGTGACACCATCGTCGTTGGAGCGTACGAGGAGGACCACACCGACAACAACAACAACCCCATCGACGATGTTGGCGCTGCATACGTCTTCACCAAGCCCGCCAACGGCTGGGCCGACATGACTCAGACGGCCAGGCTCACTGCCTCCGACGCTGCGGCCGAAGACGAGTTCGGAACTTCGGTGGCAGTGCACGGCGACACGATCGTGGTCGGGGCGCCCGAGGAAGACACCGGAGCGAGGGGCTCGGCCTACATCTTCACCAAGCCGGCCAACGATTGGGCCGACATGACTGAGACGGCCGCACTGAGGGGCGAGTCGGGTGGAGACCGGTTCGGCCGTTCCGTAGCGGTGTACGGCGACACAGTCGTGGTCGGGGCGTTCGAAGTAAACGGCACAAGAGGTGCGGCTTACCTATTCACGAAGCGCGCCGCCACCGGAGTCTGGGACGATTGGGATGACACCAGTGCCAGCAATGCAACTCCCAAGCTGACCGCCTCCGACCGCGCCAGTGGCGACCGGTTCGGCCGGGCCGTAGCCATGGACGGCGACACGATCGTAATTGGTGCGCCCTACCACGACTACGACGACCCCGATAACAACACCAACGATGTCAGCAACTCCGGTGCAGCGTACGTCTTCATCAAGCCCGCCACCGGCGGTTGGGCCACCGACACCGAGACCGCCAAGCTAACCGCCTCCGAACGCGCGGAGAACGACCAGTTCGGGTATTCCGTCGCGGTGGACGGCAACACCGTCGTGGTTGGTGCGGACCGAGACGACAGCAACAGCGGTTCCGCGTACGTCTTCACCGAGCCTCAAGGCCGCTGGACCGATACGGAAGGTACGGCCACGCTCACGGCCTACGATCGCCGTGGGGACGATCGCTTCGGCAACTCTGTGGCGGTCGACGGCGACACCGTGTTGGTTGGGGCGGTCGGGGACGACAGCGATAAGGGTTCGGCCTACGTGTTCGGCACCGGTGCGGAGTGGGCCGACATCCCCGGCAGCGGAGCGGGGACCATCTCTCACATCGCCAGGGCTCTGCGCAACAACGTCAAGCACACCTTCCGGGTCCGCGCGGTGAACGCGGCGGGAGCGGGCGACGCGTCTGAAGCGGACGCGAAGCCGGTGGCGGCGACGTCCGTCCCCTCCGGACCCGCAGACCTCACCGTCACTCAGACCGGCGTCGGCCAGGTGCTCTTGGCGTGGACTGCGAGCACTGAACCGCTGACCGTCAGGCGTTATCAGTACAAACAGAACGATGGTAGCGGCTTCGGTAATTGGATCAACATCGAAGGAAGCGATTCCAGCACCGCCTCCCACACGGTCACCGGTCTGATCGCCGGGATCGAATACTCCTTCACCGTCGGCGCCGTCAACGGTAGCGGTCAATACGCCTCGGAGGTCGAGTCCATAACTCTAGAAGCCCAGGCCGCGGCGCCCAGCAATTTGGACGCGGACGCGGGCGACGAGCAGGTAAAGCTGAGTTGGGACGATCCCGGTGATTCGACCATAGACAACTACCAGCTCTTACAGATCGACCCGAGCAAGCTGACCGCCGCCGACGGCCTCCGGGGCGACGAATTCGGAATCTCCGTCGCGGTGGACGGCGATACCGCAGTGATCGGAGCGTACCAAGACGACGACGCCACCAACGGCGACAATTCCGGTTCGGCCTACGTGTTTACCGAGGTCTCCGGCGTGTGGAGGCAGGTAGCCAAGCTGACCGCTTCCGACGGCGCGGCGAACGACGAGTTTGGGTATTCGGTCGCTGTGGACGGCGACACTATCGTGGTGGGGGCACACCAAAACGACGCCGATACCAACAACAACAACGACGAAGGCGCGGCCTACGTCTTCACCAAGCCTCCCAGCGACTGGGCCGACATGACTCAGACAGCCAAGCTCACCGCCTTCGGCGCTGCGGCGGGCGACGAGTTCGGAATCTCCGTGGCTGTCGACGGCAACACCATCCTGGTGGGAGCGCACCAAAACGACAGCGACGATGGTGCAGCCTACGTCTTCACCAAGCCCTTCACCGGCTGGGCCGACAGCAGCGAGACCGCCAAGCTCATCGCTTCCGATGCCGCGGCGGACGACGAGTTCGGAATCTCCGTCGCGGTGGACGGCGACACCGCGGTGATCGGGGCGCGTCAGAACGACGACAACGGCAGCCAGTCCGGTGCGGCCTACGTCTTTACCAAGGTCTCCGGAGTGTGGAGCCAGAAAGCGAAGCTGATCGCCTCGGACGGCGCCGCGGACGACGAGTTCGGAATCTCCGTCGCGGTGGACGGCGACACGGTGGTGGTTGGGGCACGTCAGGACGACGACAATGGCAACCAGTCCGGTTCGGCTTACGTATTCACCAAGCTCAGCAGCGGCTGGTCCAATAGCAATGAAACGGCCAAGCTGACCGCTTCCGACGGCGCGGCGAACGACGAGTTTGGAATCTCCGTGGCCGTGGAGGACGACACCGCCGTGATCGGGGCACGCCAGGACGACACCAGCAACGATTCGGCCTACGTATTCACCAAGGTCTCCGGCGTATGGAGCCAGAAGGCCAAGCTCACCGCCTCCGATGGCGCCGCGGACGACGAATTCGGGATTTCCGTGGCGGTGGACGGCGACACCGTGGTGGTTGGAGCGTACAAGCACAACGTCGGCGAGGGCACCGGTGGGGCGAACGCAGGTACGGCCTATTTGATGAGCATTTCGGAGTGGGCCGACATACCGGGTAGCGACGATGAGACCACCTCTCACATCGTCACCGGCCTGACCAATGACGTGGAGCACACCTTCCAGGTGCGGGGCGTGAACGCCGCAGGCGCGGGTTTGGCCTCGGCCCGCGCCGGAGGTGCTCCCACGTTTGCGATACCGAACCGGCCCACGGGTTTCGCCGCGGACGCGGGCGATACCGTGATGGACCTGAGTTGGGATGACCCCGAAGATTCGACCATAGAGAAGTACCAACTGCTCCAGATTATTCAGGGCGGCAAGCTGACTACGACGTCCACCGACGACCCGGTGGTGCGGGGCGACGGGTTCGGAATCTCCGTCGCGGTGGACGGCACCACCGCCGTGGTCGGGGCCTATAAGGACGACGACGCTGGCGCTGATTCCGGTTCCGCCCACGTCTTTACCAGAAGCTCGTCTACCGCTCCGTGGAACTGGGCGGCCAAGCTCACCGCTTCCGACGCTGCGGCGAACGACGAATTCGGAATCTCTGTCGCTATCGAAGGCGACACCATCGTCGTGGGAGCGCACCAAAACGACGCCGACGACCAAGACAATGACGAAGGCGCCGCCTACGTCTTCACCAAGGTCTCCGGTGTCTGGGGCCAGAAGGCCAAGCTAACGGCTTCCGACGCCGCGGCGAACGACGAGTTCGGGATTTCCGTGGCGGTGCACGACGAAACAGTGGTCGTAGGAGCGCACCTGGAAAACGCCAACGACGACGACCAAGTCATCACCGACGACGTCAACGACTCCGGCGCCGCCTACGTCTTCATCAAGCCCGGGAGCGGCGGCTGGGTCACCGGCACCGAGACGGCCAAGCTCACCGCTTCCGATGCCGCGGAGAAAGATCAGTTCGGAATTTCCGTGGCGGTGCACGACGACACCGTAGTCGTAGGAGCGCCCTACAACGACTACGACGACACCGATGGCGACACCGATGACGATGAGGGTGCGGTCTACGTCTTCACCAAGCCCGGGAGCGGTGGCTGGGCCGACGCCACCGAGACCACCAAGCTCACCGCCGATAACGGCGCGGCCAACGACGAGTTCGGAATCTCCGTGGCTGTGCACGGCGAAACCGTCGTGGTTGGTGCGCACAAGTACGATGTCGGCGGCGGAACCGAGAAGGCTAACGCCGGTGCGGCCTACGTCTTTATCAAGCCTACCGGCGGTCCTTGGGCCGACGGCACTGAGACCGCGAAGCTCATCGCCTCCGACGCTACGAGAGGAGACGAGTTCGGCATTTCCGTGGCCGTGGACGATGACGAGGACACGATCGTGGTTGGGGCATACCTAGACGACCACACTGACGACGACGGCAACACCATCGGCAGTGCCGGTTCGGCCTACGTCTTCACCCAGGATTCCAACGGGTGGAGCCAGAAGACGAAGCCCACCGGCCCCTCCCGCGGAAAGGGCGACTGGTTAGGGTATTCCGTTGCGGTGGCCGGCGGCACCGTCCTGGCTGGGGCCTACCAGTCCAGCATCAGCGGCCCCGATTCAGGCGCCGTCTACCTGTGGACGGTCCCGCAGTGGGCCGACATTACTAATAGCGACGCGACGACCACGTCCCACACCGTCACCGGTCTGACCAACCGGGTCGAGTACGGCCTTCAGGTCCGCGGGGTAGACAAGGTGGAAGGGGCCGGCGCCGGCCCGCCCTCACACCCCCTCAGGGCCACGCCGTTAAAGCCGAAGCCAGCGGAGCCGACCGGTCTCTCGCCTGTGGCCGGCGACAGCCAGGTGAAGTTGAGCTGGGACGATCCCGTCGGGGACTCGCCGCCCATCATCAACTACCAGCTATGGCAGCATGCCGAGCACCCCACGCTGACCGCCGACACCCGGACGGCGAACGATGAGTTTGGGTATGCCGTAGCGATAGACGGCGACACCGCCGTGGTCGGGATGCCCGGGGACGACGACGGCAACCTCAATGCCGGTGCCGCCTTCGTATTCACCCGGGACGACTCATCCGGCACGTGGAGCCAGGTGGCCAAGCTCAGAGCCAGCGATCCGGGTACACAGAATACGGATCAGTATAGATTCGGACTATCTGTGGCGGTGCATGAAGACACGTTGAATGGCGACACGATAGTGGTTGGCGCTCCCGATCACTCGAACAGTAAGGGTGCGGTGTACGTATTCAGCGAGCCCTCCAACGGCTGGGCCAACGATACGGATTCGGACGATGTAGATAATGAATTCGACCACACAACGGAGACGGCAAAGTTCCTAGCCTCGGACGGGACGGCGGACGACGAGTTCGGGAATTCGGTAGCGGTGGTCGGTAACACCATTGTGGTCGGGGCGTACCTGGACGACGACAATGGCGACAGTTCCGGCTCGGCCTACGTCTTTGACGAGCCCTCCGGCGGCTGGGCCAACGATACGGATTCGGACGATGCAGATGCTGAATTCGACCACACAACGGAGACCCTCAAGCTCAGCGGGAGTAGCGGTTCCGACAATTTCGGCAGGTCGGTAGCGATCGACGGTGACACCGTCGTGGTTGGGGCCAGTGGAGACGATAGTGGTGCGGGTTCGGCTTTCGTCTTCAACACCGATGGTGATGAGGTTGCCAAGCTCACCGCCTACTCTCGCAGTAACAACGACAGATTCGGGCGTTCAGTAGCAATCGACGGTGGCATCATCGTGGTCGGGGCCTACGGGGACGACGGCGATAGGGGTTCGGCCTACGTGTTCACCAAGCCCGATACCGGTTGGGCCAACAGCCCAGGGACTGAGACGGCCCAACTCACCGCCTCCGACCGCAGCGGCGGCGACGAGTTCGGGCGTTCGGTCTCGGTGGACGGCGACACCGTAGTGGTTGGCGCCCATAAGAACAATATCGGAGGAGGCACCGATATAGAGGGTTCGGCCTACGTGTTCACCAAGCCCAAGGCAGAGTGGGTAGACAGTTCTGAGGCTGCCAAGCTTCCTGGACCTAGCGACAGTGACGACGACAAATTCGGATGGTCCGTAGCGATAGACGAGGACACGATTCTGGTGGGGGCGGACTGGCAAGGTGGCAACGACGCGGGAGCCGCCTACCTTTATGACATCCGGGTGTGGGCCGACATCGACGGAAGCACGGGAGAGACCAGGTCCCACTTTGCGACCGGCCTGACCAACGACGCGGAGCACACTTTCGCGGTCCGCGCGGTGAACGACGGCGGCGCGAGCGGCCTGTCTGATCAGGTGTCCGCGGAACCGGCGAGCGCGGCCTCGGCCCCCGCGAAACCCAGGTACTTCTCCGCGGTGCAGGTTGGCGCAGGCGCGGTGCGTTTGGCGTGGGAGCCGAGCGCCGATCCCCTGACCATCGTCAGGTTTGAGTACACGGCTGACGGCGGTTCCAATTGGCCGAGAGCCGTTGGGAGCCATTCCACCACCGTCTCCTACACCGTCTCCGATCTCGTGGTGGACACCACGTACACCTTCGCGGTCCGCGCCGTCAACAGCGCCGGAGAAGGCGTTTCTTCCGACCCTTGGTCGGTAACAATAGCTGCAGCGCCGGACAGACCCACTGCGCTCCGTCACCGTCCTGGCGACGAGCAGGTAGAGCTGAGTTGGCGTTACTCCGGCGGGCAAACGTCGACTACGGGGTTCCAATACCAGCAGAAGACCGAGGGCGACTTCGGCGACGATTGGACCGACGTCACCGGAAGCACATGGGCGACTAGGTCCCACATTGTGACCGGTCTGACCAACGAGATCCCCTATACCTTCCGGGTCCGGGCCGTGAACGTGACCATCGGAAGCGACACGACCAACGAGGTGGACGCGACCCCTTCAGCGTCCGGCTCCCGCCCCGCCCGGCCGACAAACTTCAATGCCGAGCAGACCGGCGTCGGCCAGGTGGAGTTAACGTGGAACATGGCTCCGGAGCGCTTAGCGGTCACCGGCTATCAGTACACGGCTGACGGCGGTTCCAATTGGAGCGACATCTCCGGGGGCGATTCCGGCACTGACTCCCACACCGTCTCCGGCCTGAACGCGCCCGACCCCAACCTCGGCCCCTACACGTACCCTTTCGCCGTCCGCGCTGTCAATAGCGCTGGTTCAACTGCGTCCGACTTCATGCCCGTGACGATCTTCGATGTGCCAAATAAGCCCACCGGGCTCGGCACTACCAGCGGAGACACCCAGGCGACGTTCCGCTGGAATGTGACGCCCGTGACCACGGATCGGCCGATAGACAAGCACCAGCTATTGCACCTTCCCCAGAGCAAGCTGACCGACGATGACGGTGCTGACGACGACGAGTTCGGGTATTCGGTAGCGATAGATGGCGACACCGCCGTGGTCGGGGCGCGCCTGCACGACATCGGTGCCAACGCTAATGCCGGTGCGGCCTACGTCTTCGTCTTCACCGAGGCCGACGGTCTGTGGAGCCAAGCAGCCAAGCTCACCGCCTCCGACGGCACGGCGAACGACGAATTCGGAATATCCGTGGCGATAGACGGAAGCACCATCGTGGTTGGGGCGCACAAGGCCGACTACATCGATCTCGACGACAGTAGCAACAATTTGACTGATTCCGGCGCCGCCTACGTCTTCACCAAGCCCTCCAAAGGCTGGGGCGACTGGAGCAACCTGGATTCCAGTGGCAAGGCCGCATTGACCGCCAAGCTCACTGCCTCCGACGCCGCGGAGAACGACGAGTTCGGAATCTCTGTGGCTGTGCACGGCGAAACAGTGGTCGTAGGAGCGCACCAAAACGACGCCGATGACCAAGACAACAACGAAGGTGCGGCTTACGTCTTCACCAAGCCCGGGAGTGGCGGCTGGGCCACCGCCACCGAGACCGCCAAGCTCACCGCCTCCGACGGCGCGGCGAGGGACGCGTTCGGAATCTCCGTAGCAGTGTACGGTGACACCGTCGTGGTCGGAGCGCATCAGTCCCCGTACGAGGAAGCCGGTGAGATCATCGAGGTGGGGCCCGGTGCGGCGTACGTCTTCACCAAGCCTGCCAGCGGCGGCTGGGCCGACAAAACTGAGGGGGCCAAGCTCACCGCCCCCGACGGCGCGGCGAAGGACGAATTCGGGATCTCAGTTGCCATCGGCGTTGATAGCGTCGTGGTCGGAGCTCACCAGCCCCCGTACGAGGAGGAAGATGAAGACGGTAAGATCAACGAGGTAGAGGTGGGGCCTGGTGCGGCCTACGTCTTTACCAGGGATTCGAACTCCGGCAAGTGGGGCCAGCCGGTCAAGCTCACCGCTTCCAATGGCGATGCGAGCGATGGGTTCGGCAAATCCGTTGCGGTCTCCGTTGTGGTGGACGGCGATGAGATGGACGTTGATACCATCGTGGTCGGGGCGTACCTGGACGACCGCGACAACGCCGCTCGTGACACCGGTTCGACTTACGTGTTTGCCCGAAAGTTAGGGGTGTGGAGCCAGACGCTCAATCTCGCCGGCCCCGATCCCGACCAGAAGGACCGGCTCGGATACTCCGTCGCAGTAGACGACCGTACCCTCCTGGCAGGCGCGCCTCAGGACGACAATGATCCCGGTTTTGCCTACGCGATGGACATCTCGGACGCGGAGTGGGTGGCCTTCGTCCCAACAGGATTAGACGACGACGGCAAAAACTTCTACCGGGTGCTCAATCTGACCAACGACCAAGAGTACGCCTTCCGGGTGCGTTCGGTGAACGCCGCCGCCAATCGTCCGTCTGACGAAACCGTCGCGGCCACGCCCATGAGTGCGAAGCCGGGCAGGACCGAGGGTCTGTCCGCCCAGCCAGGAGATTCCCAGGTAACGCTCAGTTGGGATGACCCCCACGATTCGTCCCTAACCGGATACCAGGTGCTGCGGCCTCCCGAGCAGACCAAGTTCACCGCCGGCTCCGACGGCGAGAGGAACGGAGCATTCGGGGCATCGGTAGCAGTGGACGATGCCGCCGTCGTGGTTGGTGGCACCGCCGTGGTTGGTGCGCCCAAGCACAACGTAGGCAGCAAATCCAACGCCGGTGCGGCCTACGTCTTCACCGAGGTTGACGGTGTGTGGAGCGGCCCAATCGAGCTCACTGCCGGCTCCGATGGCGCGGAGAACGACTGGTTCGGGTACTCCGTAGCAGTGGAGGGCAACGTCGCCGTAATCGGCGCGTACCAGCACGACACCAACGATAACGCCGATGCTGGTGCGGCCTATGTTTTCATCAGGGACCCGCTTACCGGTGTGTGGAGCGAGCCAGTCAAGCTCCTTGCCGACGACGGCGCGGAGAATGACTGGTTCGGGTACTCCGTTGCGGTGGACGGTGAAACCATCGTGGTCGGGGCACGCTGGCACAACGGAAAGGCGGGCGCGGCCTATGTCTTCACCAGGAATTCGATGACCCGTGTGTGGGGCAACGATCCGGAACCAGGAGAAACCCACAGGGTAGAGACGGCCAAGCTCACCGCATCCGACGGCGGCCCATTCAACTATTTCGGTCACTCCGTTGCGGTGGACGGTGAAACCATCGTGATTGGGGCGCCGGGATACAACGCCAATACGGGTGTGGCCTATGTCTTCACCAGGAATTCGATGACCCGTGTGTGGGGCAACGATCCGGAACCAGTGGAAACCCACAGGGTAGAGACGGCCAAGCTCACCGCTTTCAATGGCCACGCAGGCGGTGGGTTCGGGAACTCCGTTGCGGTGGACGGTGAAACCATCGTGGTCGGGGCCCAACAAGGCGACAGAGAAAGGGGTTCAGCTTACGTCTTTACCGAGCCCACCGGCGACGGCGGCTGGGCCGACAACACTGAGACGGCCAAGCTCGCCGCTTCCGACCGCGAACTGGGAGATCATTTCGGAAACTCCGTTGCGGTGCGGGGCGGCTCCATCGTGGTCGGGGCGTACACCGCCAACATCAACGAATGCGACGAATGCGGCGAAGATCTTCGTTCCGGTGCGGCTTACCTCTTCACCAAGCCGGCCGGCGCAGTCTGGGCCAACGATCCGAACAAAGACTACAGAACGGAGTCGGGCAAGCTCACCTTACCCACCAACGAAGAAGAAAGGGGCGACGAGTTCGGAAACTCCGTCGCCCTGGACGGCCAGAGCATAGTGGTCGGGGCACCCGAGGGCAACGATGACTTCGGTTCGGTCTACGTGTCGGACATCCCACAGTGGGCCTTTTTAGCAAGCGGAGCAGAAACCACGTCCGCCACCGTGGAAGGCCTGACCAACGGCGTGGAGTACGCCTTCCAGGTCCGCGCCATCGACTTATATGGAGAAGGCCTGCCCTCGGACATCGTTCAAGCAGCGCCCATGCCGGCGCCAGATGCGCCGACCAACTTCACCGCAACCGCGCAAAACGCCAGCGTCCGGCTCGCCTGGGACGACCCAGACGACTCCGGCATAACCCGGTACGAGTACCGTCAGGCCAGCGGTGACGGCAACTTCGGCCCGGCGATCCCAATCCGCGGAAGCAGCGCGACGACGACATCCCACACCGTGAGAGACCTGATCCACCTAACGTATAGGTTCCAAATCCGCGCGGTGAACGTGTATGGCGCAGGCGATTGGCCGCCCTCGTTGAACGCCACTCCTCGAGCGCCCAACCGTACCCCCTACTTCATTGGCGGCTACAGTGGCACGTTCACCATCGATGAGAACACGTCGCCGGGCACGCCCGTGGGCAGCGCCCTCACCGCCACAGATCCGAACGGCGATACGCTCTCGTACTCGCTGTCAGGGACCGACGCGTCTTCTTTCGGCATTGACCGCCGCACCGGCCAGTTGATTGTGAAGCACCCGCTGGACTTTGAGACCCAGTCCGTCTACGAGGTGACGGTCCGGGTCAGCGACGACCGCAACGCCAGCGACGACGTCGATGTGACCATCACGATAACCAACGTAGATGAGGCCGGGACGGTGTCGGTGTCCTTGGAACGACCAGAGGTCGGGACCGCGTTGACCGTCTCATTGAGTGATCCCGATGGCTCGGTGTCCAACATCTCCTGGCAGTGGGCCGCGTCCTCAGATGGTTCCAATTGGAGCGACATCTCCGGGGCCAACTCGGACTCCTACACCCCGGTCGCAGACGATGTGGGCATCAACCTCCAGGCAACGGCCTCCTATACGGACGGGCACGGCCCAGGCAAGTCTGCAGACGCCGTCATGGAACGGCAGACCATCCAAAGAGATCCATCGTTCGAAGGCGACGTCACATTACTGACCGTTGATGAGAACACACCGCCGGGCACCCTCGTGGGAGACGCCATCACCGCGACAGATCCGGACGGCGATGTCCTGACTTACTCGCTGTCGGAGACCGACGCGTCTTCCTTCGTCCTAGACGGCTCCACCGGTCAGATCACCGTCGGCTCCGGGACCATGCTCGACTACGAATCCGGGCCTGCGAGGCACACGGTCATCGTCTCCGTCCACGACGGCAGGGACGCCTACGGCAACGACGACTCCACGATCGACGACCGCATTGAAGTGAGCATCGACGTCAGCAACGTCGATGAGACCGGGACGGTGTCGGTGTCCCCGGAACGACCAAAGGTCGGGGCCGCGCTGGCCGCTTCCCTGAGCGATCCCGACGGCTCGCTGTCCGACATCTCCTGGCAGTGGGCCGCGTCCTCAGATGGTTCCAATTGGAGCGACATCTCCGGGGCCAACTCGGACTCCTACACCCCGGTCGCAGACGATGTGGGCATCAACCTCCAGGCAACGGCCTCCTATTCGGACGGGCACGGCCCAGGCAAGTCTGCAGACGCCGTCATGGAACGGCAGACCACCCAAAGAGATCCATCGTTCGAAGGCGACGTCACATTACTGACCGTTGATGAGAACACACCGCCGGGCACCCTCGTGGGAGACGCCATCACCGCGACAGATCCGGACGGCGATGTCCTGACTTACTCGCTGTCGGAGACCGACGCGTCTTCCTTCGTCCTAGACGGCTCCACCGGTCAGATCACCGTCGGCTCCGGGACCATGCTCGACTACGAATCCGGGCCTGCGAGGCACACGGTCATCGTCTCCGTCCACGACGGCAGGGACGCCTACGGCAACGACGACTCCACGATCGACGACCGCATTGAAGTGAGCATCGACGTCAGCAACGTCGATGAGACCGGGACGGTGTCGGTGTCCCCGGAACGACCAAAGGTCGGGGCCGCCCTTACCGCCTCCCTGAGCGATCCCGACGGCTCGCTGTCCGACATCTCCTGGCAGTGGGCCGCGTCCTCAGACCGCGCGAACTGGCAAGATACGGCCGGCGCGTCTTCCTCCACCTATACGCCCGTTGACCTGGACGCGGACAAGTATCTGCGGGTCACGGCGTCTTACGCTGACGGCGAGGGTTCCGGCAAGCAGGCACAGGCCGTCTTGAACAACCCGGTCCAGGGACTCCCCGAAGGATTTCCCTGGTGGGTTATCGTCGCGGTAGTGATTGGGGTAGTCGCCGGAGTCGTTCTCATAATTGTGGTGCTACGTAGCCGGAGATAGGACTGGGAAGAAGTCTTAACAGCCACCCGGTCAAGACTGACACTTGAGGAACATCCCGCGGCCGTTACTCATAGCGCCACGACCAACTCGAAAGCTCGCAGTACGGTACACTTGTGCCCACCAGACTGGACAAAATCAAGAACCTTTACCCTTAGGTTCAGGCTTGTCCTTATTAGTGACGCTAGGGACATGGAACATTGTTGGCAATCAGCACAAGTGGGACAGATTAGGACCCGAGAAGATTATTATTATGAAGAGCTGCGTGGGAGCTCCCTGAGGGTCTTGTTGTAGCGTCTTCGCCGTTGTAGCGTCTTCGCCGTTCTAACGTCTGGACCTGCACCTCCTTTCTCCGTTGGAGGATCTGCTCCCGCCTTCCGTTGAGCATGTCTGCGGGCGTCACGTTGGCCAGCGCCTTGTGATAGCGTCGGTAGTTGTAGTAGGCCACGAAGGCGGCGATTGCTGCTTCCAGGGCAGAAGGCATCTCGTAGGGGACCTGTTTGACGTCCCGCTTGATACTCTGGTGATAGCGCTCGAGCTTGCCATTGGTCTGAGGGTGGAACGGCGCGGCCAGAATGTGCTTGATTCCCACCAGGTGCAGGTAGTCTCTGAAGCCACGGGAGACATAACCTGAGCCGTTATCGCTCAGCAGGCTGGTCCGGTCGGCCACTGGGACCTCAGTCATGCCGGTCTTGTCCACGGCCTCTTGGACCACCTCGATGAGAGAGTCGGTGGTCATGTCCCGCTGGAGCTTGTGGGCCAGTATGAAGCGGGAGTAGTCGTCCATCACGGTGACCAGGTAGTAGTAGCCCCAACCGATCACCTTGAAGTAGGAGGCGTCGGTAGCCCACATCTGGTGAGGGCCGCTGGTCTTGCGATGGTACTCTTTGCTGGCCTTGAGCTGCATCTCGGGTGACTTCACAAGACCTTCTCTGCACAGGATGCGATACACAGTGGACTCGGATACAGCGAAGGCCAGGTTGTCTGTAGACCACGCTGCCAACTGGCGGCTACTTAGCTCCGGCATCTCCCTGGCCGCTTCCAGGATCGACCGTTCCTCCTGAGGTCTAAGGCGGTTCCACGGTGGAGCGCTGGCTCCAGGTCGGTCCTCGAGACCTTGTTGATGGTGTTGTCGCATCAACCACCGATAGTAGGTGCTCTTGGGAACACCCAGGTCTCTGAGCACCCGACGCTTGGCCAGCGGTGATGCGGCTACACTGGCCAGGACCGTCGCCTTCTCAACGGCGCTCATCCGCTGGTACCGACGCCGTTCTGGGGTATTGGTATGGCCGTTTTTTTCAGACGGTAGACCTCGAGGGATAGCTCGGCTACCAGCTGCTTGAGCTCGCCGTTCTCCCGCTTGAGATCCTGGATCTCCTGCCGGGTGGCATCGCGCACCGTGTCACGGGACAGCCGCTCCCTGCCCGCCTCCATGAACTCCTTGGTCCACGAGTAGTAGGAGTGGGGCTTGATACCCTCCCGCCGGCACAGGTCGTTCACGGTGACCTCGCGGCGGAAGCCCTCCAGCACGATACGGATCTTCTCTTCCGGGGTGTATTTGCGCCGGGTAGCCGCTCTAACTCGTCGAACGAAGGACCTAGTCTGCTCCGACCGCTGATCGGCGGCCTCGGCCTTGCTGACGTCTGACTGGGACATCGCTGCTCCTTTCATGAGGTACTCTACCCTCACTTCAGGAGCTCACACCACTCTTAGACTCTCGGGTTTTCTACCCCTCTCACGTGTCCCATTATCGCTGACGGTCTACAGTGGAAACGTGAAGCAGCGCACCAGAAGCGATAAGGGTCGTCCGGAAGCCTATTGGATAACTGGAGAGTAACCCGGCGCACTTGAGGAACTTTCGCTAAGGAAAGCACGTCTTAGTATATGAAACCCAAGTAAGGCTATAGCCGACAAGAGTAGAGGGTCTGGATGAAGAGAGACCACCACGTCATCCTTAGCAGGCAAAGACGAGCCTGAGAAAGGAGGACAACGGTGGTCAAGGAAAGGATGGACCTGCTTGAGCTAATGCGCAAGAGGGGAGTCGACGGTGACGTGGACTTTCTACGAGAGGCACTGAGAGTGCTGGTCGAGGAGATCATGGAGCCTGATGTGTCATTGAGGACCGGTGCTGGGTATGGAGAACGCAACCCTGAGCGGGTGACCCAGCGCAACGGGTACCGGTCTCGAGCATGGGACACTCGCGTAGGGACCATGGAGTTGCAGATACCCAAGCTCAGAGAGGGAAGCTACTTCCCGAGCCTGCTGGAGCCACGGCGTCGCAGCGAGCGAGCTCTGCTGGCGGTGATCCAGCAGGCGTATGTGGAGGGTGTATCGACGAGGCGAGTGGATGATCTGGTCAAGGCTCTTGGGTGCGAGGGTATCTCAAAGAGCCAAGTGTCGCGTATCTGCCAGGAGCTGGACGGGGTGGTGGAGGACTTCCTGGGTCGGCCGCTGGACGGCGGATCATATCCCTACCTGTGGCTGGACGCACTAACCCAGAAGGTCAGAGAGGCCGGTAGGATAGTCAACGTCAGCGTGGTGGTGGCGACGGCGGTCAATAGCGAGGGCAAGCGTGAGATCGTTGGGATGGACGTGGGTACCAGTGAAGACGGCGCCTTCTGGTTAGCCTTCCTGCGCTCACTGTCGGCCAGGGGCCTCGGCGGGGTGGAACTGGTGGTATCGGACGCTCATCAGGGACTCAGGAATGCCATCGCAACTGTCTTCGGTGGGGCCAGTTGGCAGCGGTGCCGCACCCACTTCATGACCAACCTGCTCACTCGGGTCCCTAAGCGCGCTCAGCCCTGGGTGGCCACCATGGTACGCACCATCTACCAGCAGCCGTCCCCTCAGGAGGTCCACGCACAGCTCGAGCGGGTGATCGCCCAGCTACAGGATCCGTTCCCTCAGGTCGCCTCTCGACTGGGCGAGGCTGGACCCGACGTCATGGCCTTCTCCAGCTTCCCCGTCGCCCACTGGAAGAAGATCTGGTCCAACAACCCCCTGGAGCGTCTCAACAAGGAGATACGGCGCCGCACCGATGTGGTGGGCATCTTCCCTAACCGCCCAGCCGTGCGTCGCCTGGTCGGCGCCGTCCTAGCTGAGCAGCACGACGAGTGGGCCGTCGGCCGTCGATACATGACACAGGAGGTAACCACCTTCAACGAAGCTCTACCCAGAGCCGAACTCGCAGAGGCAGCGGCCTAGACAATATCAACAGGATGACGTACTCTTACACCGCTCTACGGGACGTGACCGTTAGGTCCGGACGGCAACACATACGGTGGGATTACATCGAATAGCCGAAAGGTAAGTAAATGTCCGTAAACGGGCTTTTGAAAGCTACTGCCCGTGTGCTCGACTTGGTATCTGTAGGGCAAAGGCAGCCGCAGGGCAAGAACCATCAACCCGACGGTGTCGAGTTGATGAACGCTCCCTACCCGGCCAATTGGATCGAGAGCGGCTTGGAAACTGGGCTTCAGAGAAGGGAAGGTTCGTAGGATCTCTAGTCCCAGAGGGATTTGAAGCCTACGCACGAGTCTTTCACCCGGCCGAACTCTGGAAAGCTGACCGAAGTTGGGAACAGGTGAGGTGGTCCACTGTGGCGTCGTGGAACGGGAAAGTCGTTCATCCACAGATGCAGTTCTATCGAATCGCAAACCTCGACCTGCATTTGCACGAAAACCCTTCGTGGGGCCGCATCCCGTTCTATGGGATGCTACCCGAGGGCGAGTGCCAGGTTCTGATCAGTGTCCTCAAAGGGTTCACTTCCACACCCGAACGCTGCTATTTCTCCCTTTGGCACGGCTATGGATTCCTTGATGACCGCTACTTCAAGAGGGTAGCTAAGTTGAAAGTTCCACGTAGGGAGGAGTACTTGGTCTTTAGTGGCCCTCTGGACAGCATCTTGTCATTTTACAAGCATGTTGAGGGAAGATGGGGTCAATCGCCGAACATTTGGTGGCCAGAAGACCGGGCCTGGTGCGTTGCAACCGAAATAGATTCTTTGGATACCTACATTGGCGGTAGCAAAGCTTGTATATCGCAAGTTCTTGGGCACCCAGACCTAGAGGCGCTCCCTATAGGTCTGGATGCACGTGTAGACGCCTCTGGCGATACCATCAACGTTTTCTAATAAAACCCATGGTTGGCTTGACTGTTCCTAATCTCTCACGAAGATTATTGACGATATTTGGGCAGTGAATAGCCAGTTTTACGACAGCCGCTTCAACATGTTCAGGTACCCGGTTCTTAAGAATGGGTTGCTTTCGCGAGATCTCATGAAGTGCCTGGTGACTCAGAGGGCGGCCAGCAACTGAAAACGGTACTGCCTACAGAAAACTCCGGCCCACCAAACTGGACAAAATCAAGAACCTTCACATTGAGATTCAGGCTAGCAGCCTGACATGGACCTTGGGCTAGGAATGCCCTGATGGTCCCAAGAGAGGAAGCCGCGACGCATGACGGGATGCCCCGCCAACAACTCTCCCATCGCCCGCGCATTGGGGGACGACTTTATCAATCTACACACGGCGGTGCGTAAGCACTACTCTGAGCCAACGGTGGTTTTGAGTGGGGTCATGGACAGTATCAATGTTAAGACGGCAATCAGGCCAGTAGCATTGCTCTCATACATGCTGTTCCGTGCCCCGGTCCCGCACAACGGAGAGAATGTTGAATTCACCGTGCACAGCCGAGTCGATGGTTCGGGAATGATGCATTGGCTCAGGACATTCTTCGGCAACGACGGCTTTCGTAGGGACGTGACGTTCTCTTCTCACATGGTATTTTCAGGCGACCATAGAATCATCGAAACTACGAGATGGGGTCTGGGGGTAGAGTCGGACTTGCGAGTTGACGACGTAGGAAGCTTGGTCTATGAGATCCGGAAGTACGTGTTAAGAGTACCTTTTCTTGCGCTGATTATTGGATTCCCCACCTGGGTCTCGCCTTTTGGAGGTGGCTGCACCACCGAAACCGGAGAGAATGAAGCCAGTTTCCGTGTCAACTTTGAGATGACCCATCCGGTATTCGGACGAACTATCGGCTACTCGGGTAGGTGTCGGATGTCGTCCCCTTAGGCTAGCCAAGACTGAACGGGCGGCAAAAAAAGACATGGCCAAGGGCCAGCCACTGCCGCCGGGGTCGCCGTTGCAACTGCGGGGGTTGCAACGGGCGCGGCCATACGGCTGGCCGGTTAGGGGAGATGCCCACCACATCGGTGCGGCGTCTGGTCTCCTTGTTGAGACGCTCCAGAGGGTTGTTAGACCAGATCTTCCTCCAGTGGAGGGCAGGGAAGCTGGAGAAGGCCAGGATGTCGGGGCCGGCCTCGTCCAGTAGAGAGGCGACCTGAGGGAACCCGCTCGAGCTGTGCGTGGACCCGATGAGCGCCCGAGACCACCAGCTCCACCCCGCCGAGGCCCCTGGCGGACAGTGAGCGTAGGAAGGCCAGCCAGAAGGCGCCGTCTTCACTGGTACCTACGTCCGACCTGGACAAAGCTCTGGGACTGCCCAGGGACGACCTGCGATTGCTGTCCAAACAGATTCACTCCCACGACGGCGCAAAGCTCAAAGAGGAGATGCTGGAGCTTCCCGCCTTCAGGGGCAAGGTGGATGCCCAGGGATGGCGGGACCTGATCGAGCTAGCGCCTCAGCTCATGGACGCTCCCAGGAGCCTGGGACAGCACGTTGGGGGCATGATTCTCAGCGAGTCCCCCATCTCCGGGATGGTGCCCATCAGAGAGGGGGCGATCGAGGGGCGCTACATCATGGACTGGAACAAGGACAGCGTGGCCGACGCCAACTTCGCCAAGATAGACCTCCTCTCCCTGCCGGTGCTGGACCAGCTAGAAGAAGCCCTGGACCTCATCGAGAGAAGGGAGGGCGGACGACCTGACCTGAGCAGAATAGACCCCGAGGACCCCGGTGTGTACGACATGATAAACCAGGGCCGCTCCAAGGAGGTCTTCCTCCTCCAGTCCCCCGCCCAGCTCAAGATGGGGCAGCGCCTCAAGTCCCGTTCCTTACTGGACCTGGCCAACCAGGTAGCCCTCATCCGCCCCGGTGTGGGAGTCCAGGGAAGCTCGGTGAGCCAGTTCGTGGAGCGGTATCGTCATGGGGCATCCTGGGAGTACGACCATCCTCTGGAGCAGCGGGCCTTAGAGCGGGGCTACGGCATCATCGTCTGGCAGGAGCAGGTGGTCCAGCTCATCATGGACGTGGCGGGGTTCACGGCTGCCCAGGCCGATGAGGTAAGGCGGGCCTTCGCCAGGCCCCACAGCGAGCATCTCATCGCCATGCACCGGGAGCGGTTCCTGGAAGGGGCGCAAAGCAGGGGTGTTCCCAGGGATGTGGCCGAGAGGATATTCGCCAAGATCAACGGCCACTACATGTTCCCCGAGTCCCACTCCCACGCCTTCGCTGTCACCGCTTACCAAGCTGCATGGCTAAAGCGCTACTACCCCTTGGAGTTCTTCGTCACCCTGATGAACAACCAGCCTATGGGCTTCTACCCCCTTGAGACCCTCAAGGAGGATGCGAAGCGGTTCGGCCTACCCTTCCTCAACCCCTGCGTGAACCTGAGCCAGGTGAAGTGTATCCCTGAGCAGGGCTGCGTGCTGCTGGGTCTCCAGGTCATCAAGGACGTGGGTGAGAGGGCGGGGAAACTCATCGTGGAGGAGCGGGAGCGGCATGGTCTCTACAAGGGTGCGAGAGACCTGGTGCGGAGGACTGACCTCAAGCCCCAGGCGGGTCCAGTCCTTGGTGATGGCTGGGGCCTTCGACAGCATCACAGCCAACCGCCGAGAGGCCCTTTGGGATGCCGGGCTCCCCATCCGTCCCTCCAGGAACGGGCAGAGAGCCTTCCCTTCGTCAGGAACAGACAGGGTTCCGCAGCTTGCCGACTTCGCCGAGCACGAGCGGATGGTGGGAGAGTACCGGGTCATGGGCATCTACTCCAGGGGGCATGTGATGGAGTTCGTGCGGCCAACACTGAGTGCTGATGTGTTGGCCGCCGCAGCCGTCGAGGGGATGGGCGACGGGGAGAAAGTCCTGGTGGCGGGATGGCCAGTGGCCAGGCAGCATCCCAGGGGTCAGGACGGTACCGTGTTCGCCACCATCGAGGACGAGACGGGGGATGTGCAGCTCATCCTCTGGCCAAGGGTCTTTGCTCGGTGCCGCAGGGTGCTGGGAAACCAGGTGATCCTTGCCAAGGGGGAGGTCACCCGGTGGGACGGCACCACCAACCTAGTCGTGTCGAGAGTGGAGCGCATCGACGCGAAGGTCTCGATGCCCGCCGCCCACGACTGGCATTAGACAGGAAGGGATTTGGGAAGTGCAACCGAGGTCCATTCTTGGCGGAGATGCCGCCAAAGTGGGATAATTGAGAGGAACTATGAAAGGAATGGAACGGCGATTCTGCTTCGCTAATTTAGTGGAATCGGGACGTGTAATCGTCTTTCCCAACTGAACGCAGATGTGTGGAAGATACAGCCTGATAGCGTACATAGGAGAGCTGCAAGAGCGGTTCGGATTTGACGACTCTGAACTGACCCACGTTCCCCGCTACAACATTGCCCCTACCCAGATGGCCCTCTCCGTGACTAACGGCGGCAGAAGGCGGGGCTCCTACATGCGGTGGGGACTGATACCTTCCTGGGCCAAGAGCGCATCGGTGGGTAGCCGCATGATAAACGCTCGCGCCGAGACCCTGGCCGAGCGGTCCGGCTTCCGCACTGCGTTGCAGAGACGACGGTGCCTGGTCCTGGCCGATGGCTTCTACGAGTGGCAGAGGGAAGGCTCCAGCAGGAGGCCCATGCGGATCGTGATGGCGTCGGTAGTTGTAGTAGCTGACGAAGGCCGAGATAGCAGCCTCAAGGTCGGCGGGCAACTCATAAGGCACCTGGTTGACGTCCCGTTTGATGGTCTGGTGGTAGCGCTCCAGCTTCCCGTTGGTCTGAGGGTGGAAAGGAGTTGCTAGGATGTGCTTGATGCCAACCATCCCCAGGTAGTCCCTGAATGCTCTTGAGACATAGCCTGGACCGTTGTCACTCAGCAGCCTGGTGCGGTCTGTGACTGGAACTTGGTCCATGCTGGTCGTGTCCACAGCATCCTGGACCACCTCGATGAAGGAGTCGGCCGTCATATCTTGCTGAAGCCTGTGAGCCAGGATGAAGCGGGAGTAGTCGTCCATAACGGTGACCAGGTAGTAGTAGCCCCAACCAACCACCCTGAAGTATGAGGCATCGGTGGCCCACATCTGGTGAGGCCCTGTGGTCTTGCGGTGGTACTCCTTCCCCGCGGCCAACCGCATCTCAGGCCTCTTCACTAGGCCCTCCCTGCCCAGGATACGGTAGACGCTGGACTCTGAGACTGAGAAGCCCTGGTTGTCGGTGATCCACGCGGCCAGCTGACGGCAGCTCAGCTCTGGCATCTCTCTGGCTGATAACAGGACTGAGCGTTCTTCCTGAATAGTAAGACGGTTCCATGGTGGCTGATCGCCTCCTGGTCGGTCCTCAAGTCCTTGTTGGTTTTGGCGTCTGAGCCACCGGTAGTAGGTGCTCTTAGGGATGCCCAGCTCTCTGAGGACCTTTCGCTTGGGGAGGGGAGACGAGGATACTTTGGTAACTACCTCTGCCTTCTCCGGGGCGCTCATCCGCTGATACCGGTGGCGTCCTGGGGCATGGGGATGACCGTTTTTTTGAGACGGTACGCCTCCAGCGACAGATCGGCCACTAGCTCCTTGAGTTCCCCGTTCTCTCGCTTGAGCTGCCCTACCTCATGCTGAGTGGCGTCCCGAACCGAGTCACGGGTCAACCTCTCCTTGCCCGCCTCCATGAACCCTTTGGTCCACGAGTAGTAGGAGGGGGGCTTGATCCCCTCCCGCCGGCACAGGTCGTTGACTGTGACCTCGCGGCGGAAGCCCTCCAGAACAATTCGGATCTTCTCTTCCGAGGTGTACTTACGTCGGGCAGCCGCCTTCACTGTGCGGACGAAAGACCTGGTCTGCTCGCTTCGTTCCTGGGCAGCCTCTGCTTTGCTTACTTCTAATTGGGACACATCTGCTCCTTTCTGTGGGTAGCTCTACCCTCATTTCAGGAGCTCACACCACCCTCCGACTCTCGGGTTTTCCTACCCTTATATGTGTCCCATTATCGCTGACGGTCTACAGCGGACACTGCTTGGCGGATGACGCCATCTCCTGCTTACACACTCTACATGGTATTAGTTCCGGCATATAACCTCGCTAGGAGAAAGACAGAGTCACATTCCCGCCATGCCTATTGTTCGACGATTCATCCATAGGCAAAGGCTTGTTGATAATCCACAGTAAGGATCCAGACGCCCAGTGTCTTGCCACGAGTGCTCCTTCTCGCCGCACTAGTCAATCCATCTACAAATCAATCTGAAACACTACCGAACGGGTCGATGTCTTGTGCCGAGGCTGTGCCGTCTCCTGCGGCGCTCGACAACTCGTCACCCTACATCGGCAGTCTGAACGTAAGCGCGAAGGTTCTTGATTTTGTCCAGTCTGGTGGGCCTAACAGGACAATGTCAAGAGCTTTTACCCTGACCTTTCCACTTGCAGCTTAACTCAGGCTGTGGCAGAAACCTGTTCTTGTCACTTCTGGCCCTTCGGCCCCGCTGCAACATAGGTAAGTGTGACACGATCAACAGTGCGTCCATAAGAGGTGGTCTCGTTTGTCTGAACAGCGCTGCCCGGTTTGATAAGTGGAATCGCGCTGCCGTGCGTTAGGCCGCCGCGGACTCGGCAGGCGCTCTGTCAAAGAACTGGTCCGGCGTCATTCCCCCAAGGCTCGAATGGGGCCGTCCGGCATTGTAAAACTCGAAGTACCGCCCGAGTCCAGTTCTGGCTTCCGGGACCGATTCGTAGGCTCTCAGGTACACCTCCTCGTACTTGACGCTCTTCCACAGCCGTTCGACGAACACATTATCCTTCCAGCTTCCCTTCCCGTCCATGCTGATCTGGATCCCATTGGTTTCAGCAGGCCGGTGAAGGCGTCACTTGTGAACTGGCTTCCCTGATCTGTGTTGAATATCTCCGGCGCGCCGTGGCGTCCCAGGGATTCTTCGAGCGCCTCCACGCAGAAGTCTGTGTCCATTGTGACCGATACCCGCCAGGCCAGCACCTTGCGGCTATGCCAGTCCATCACTGCGGCTAGGTACACGAACCCCCTGGCCATCGGAATGTACGTGATATCCATTGCCCACACCTGGTTGGGCCTGCTCACCTCAAGCCCGCGCAGCAGGTACGGATACACCGTATGGCCGGGCCGTCGCCGGCTGGTGTTGGGCTTGCGGTACAGCGCCTCGATGCCCATCCGCCGCATCAGTGTGGCGATGTGTCTACGCCCGGAGGAGAGTCCCTCCTGGCGGAGCAGGCCTCGCATCATCCTACTGCCTGCAAACGGATACTCAAGGTGCAGCTCATCGATGCGGCGCATCAGCCCGAGACCGGCTTCGCCCACCGGCCGTGGCCGGTAGTAGATGCTCCCGCGGCTGATGCCCACTGCCTTTGCCTGGCGGGCGAGAGGCAGCTTGTGATCGCGGTCGATCATCGCCTTGCGCCCGGCAATCCCGCCTTCGTGAGCGCGGCCTCTAAAAAATCGTTCTCCAACGCAAGCTCACCGATCTTAGCGTGAAGGACCTTCATATCTACCGGCTTTTCAGCCTGCCCTGTCCCGGCCCCAAATAACTGCGCCGCCCGATCCAGCAACTGGGTCTTCCATTGCGTGATCTGGTTCGGGTGCACATCGAACTGGCTTGCCAGCTCCGAAAGTGTCCGGTCGCCGCGCACTGCGGCAAGAGCCACCTTCGCCTTGAACTCTGCCGAGTGGTTACGGCGGGGTCGTCTGCTCATCTCTCGCTCCTGTCTCCGAGAGCACTATCATGCCCTCAATCAGGCAGCGATTCCACTTATCCCCCTGTTCAGATTTCCGGAGCCACTTCTGTCCCCGAGGGGACCCAGGTTGAAGAGGGCGACCGCATCGGCGCCCTGTTGGCCAAGGAGCCTGTGGGTGGTGGTGAAGAGGGAGGCTCCACGGAGGTCACCGGAACCGGCACTGAGGGTGGCTCTACGGAGACCACCGGAACTGGCACTGAGGGTGGTTCTACGGAGACCACTGGAACTGGCACTGAGGGTGGTTCTACGGAGACCACCGGAGCTGGCACCGAGGGTGGCTCTACAGAGACCACTGGAACTGGCACTGAGGGAGGCTCTACGGAGACCACCGGAGCTGGCACCGAGGGTGGCTCTACAGAGACCACTGGAACTGGTACGGAGGGTGGCTCTGAAGGGGTCACGGAAACCGAAAATCAGGAGACGGTGACGAGGACGGCGACGGCTCTTAGGATCAAGATCAAACCCACTCAGGTCTCCGGCTCTCTCGAGCAAGGGGTTATTGAAGACCAGGGTGACGGCACTATCCAGTTCATCGATGAGGATGGTAACTCGACGGAGCTCGGGGTGGGAGACGAGGGTGGTGTCCAGGTCCCAGAGGGGGGTACCTCCGGCGATGGCGCGCCCACCGAGGGAGGAGCGTCTGAGGGTACTACTGACCAGACCCCAACGGAGGGCGGCACCACAGAGGGCGAGAATCAGACGTTCGAGGGCGAAGAGCCCCCTGTTCAGCAGGAGCAAGTGAGTGATGGGACGGACGTGGTTCTTCTCACCGAATGCATCAGCCCCAGCGGGAAGCCCAAGGTTCGAAGTATCCAGCGAGCTGACCGGGTGGCGGAGCGGCTTCAGCGCATACAGGACCGGGTTGCCGAGCGAGACGAGGCCCAGGCTGCGAAAGTGGCCGAGTTGGAACTGAAGCGTCAGGAGCGCGAACAGGCCCGGCTGGAGCGTACCCTGGCCAAGGCTTCACCCGATTCACGCGGGAAGGCTCAAAAGGCTCTTGATAGGGCCCAAGGCAAAAAGGTCGATGACGGTGACGACAAGCCCAAGGGACCACCCGAGGACAAGGGCGGCGGCCGAGACAAGGAAGATAAGGGACCACCCGAGGACAAGGGCGGTGGTGGTAGTGGGGGAGGAGGCAAAAAGGACAAGTGATTGGTCTGAGTGAGCCCGATGGTGCGCATTTCTTGAGGACCTGGTCCTTTTGGCCTGTGACTTTTTGAGAACCGGCGCAGGGCGTCTCACGTCATCATGCTCTACTCACCAGAGCGATTAGGCACTGGGAAGAAGAGTCACCTGCGGTTTTGCCAATCACCAGGTTGGCATAGCTTGTTCCAGCACGCCACACCGGATAAAATACGCTTCACCGGAATGGGCGAATCGTCGTACTCAGTTGCATCCACTGCGATTGGTTTGTACCCAGAGTAGAAGGGGAGGAGCGACCATGAAAGGTGTGACCGCCATCTCGAACGTCCTGAAGCTGGAGGGGGTGGAGTATCTCTTCTGTTTCCCCGCGAACCCACTCATCGACGACGCAGCGGCGGCGGGAATCCGGCCCATCATCACCAGGACCGAGCGGGGCTCCGTGAACGCCGCCGATGGCTTTTCCCGCATCGCCGGTGAGGGCAAAATCGGCGTCTGCACGATGCAGAGCGGCCCTGGAATCGAGAATGCCTTCGGGGCCGTCGCTCATGCCTACGACGACTCTATCCCCATTCTCCTTCTGCCCGGCGGTACCGCCCGAGACCGGCTGGGAGTGCACCCCCACTTCAGCGCCCCAGAGAATTTCCGGGGCGTCACCAAGTGGGCGGAGCAGATCAACATGGCCCAGCGGGTGCCAGAGATGATGCGCTACGCTTTCACCTACCTGAAGACCGGGCATTCCGGCCCGGTGATGCTGGAGGTGCCAGGGGACGTAGCAGCGGAGGAGATCGAGGAGGCCTCGTTCGACTACCAGCCTGTCGCAGGCCACAAGAGCGCTGGCGACCCGAAGGACGTGGCCGACGCCGTCAAAGCCCTTCTGGCGGCCAAGAACCCGGTCATCCACGTAGGTCAGGGTGTGCTTCAGGCCGAAGCCTGGGAGGAGCTCCGGGCGTTTGCCGAGCTGGTGCAGGCCCCGGTCATGACCATCACCACCGGGAAGAGCGCCTTCCCTGAGAACCACCCTCTGTCTATCGGCACAGGCGGCAACAGCGCCACTGGCATGGTAACCCACTTCCTAAAGAAAGCCGACCTGGTCTTCGGCATTGGCTCTACGTTTTACCGCTCCCTGATATCCGCTCCCATCCCTCTTGGCAAGGTGATGGTCCAGTGCACTGATGATGAGCGGGAGCTGAACAACGAGCATCATCTGCACTATGCGGTCCTGGGCGATCCCAAGCTGGTGTTGCAGCAGTTGGTGGAGGAGGTAAAGCGGCAAGTTGGCCCCCAGGGTCGCCGTGGGGACGGCTCAGCAGTCCAAGAGATCAAGGCGGTGAAGGAGGAGTGGCTCAAGGAGTGGATGCCCAGGCTCACCTCCGATGAGGTTCCTATCAACCCCTACCGCGTTATCTGGGACCTGATGCACACCGTGGACAGGAGCAAAACCATCGCCACCCACGACTCAGGCAACCCCCGAGACCAGATGGTGCCCTTCTACGAGTCCATTACACCCAAAGGGTACATGGGTTGGGGCAACTCTACCCAGCTTGGGTACTCCCTGGGAATTTCCATGGGGGCCAAGCTCGCTGCCCCCGACAAGACCGTGGTCCACTTCATGGGCGATGCCGCCATCGGCATGGCGGGCATCGACTTCGAGACAGCGGTAAGGCAGAGCATCCCTATCCTGACGATGGTGCTGAACAACGGTCTCATGGGTGGGTACAGCAAGAGTATGCCCGCCGCCTCAGAGCGTTACGGTAGCAACCAACTGACGGGCGAATATGCTAAGGTCGCCGAGGCCCTGGGGGAGTACAGCGAGCGGGTGACGAAGCCCGAGGAGATCGTTCCAGCCGTACGGCGAGCCCTGGAGGCCATGGAGTCGGGGCAGCCAGCCCTGCTGGAGTTCATGACCAAGGAGGAGTACGTCTTCTCCCGGTAGCTTCTCTCGGGTCACCCCTAACTCTGCTGGCCTGAATCTTGCCCAGAGGCGAACGCCTCGATGGCGTCTGGGTATTCATGTTACAGGCGACGGTCAACTCGTTCGGGGTTCTGGAATTTGTGTGGGCAGCTCCTCCCGGAGCAGCCGGATGTGGTCTGGCCCGATTCCGCAACACCCGCCCACCAGTTGCGTGCCCATCTCCACCCATCTCTTGGCTTCAGCCAGATACGCCTTGGGCGCGATGATGTTCTCAAACTGCCGGTGGGGCATCTCGAATTCGCCGGAGCGCGGATAGACGCCGACAGGGCCTGACCAGCCCTCCATGACGACACGCAGGGCTGGAGTCGTGTGCTCCGTGAATGTGTGCATCACGGCTACTAGGGAGCCGCCCAGAGGCATGACATGCTCCAATCCTTGGGCAAGGGTCTCCGTTCCGTTCAGGAGCATCACAGTGGAGTCATCGCGCGCTATGGTGCAACTGAAGCCCACCCAAGTTGGAAGACCTGTCGCCACCGCCGCCCTCACGGCCGAGGAGGTGTTCTCGATGTCGCTCATCATCTCCAACAGCAACAGGTCCACTCCCGCCTCGGCTAGGAGCTCCGCCTGCTCGCGGCAGCTTGCCTCTAACCCCTTTACAGGAGGCGACATAGAGGATATCGCTCCGGCGATGAGCACGGGTCGAGCTCCTAGGGCCCTCTTCCTCGCCTCCAGGGCCAACGTGACGGATCGCGTGTTCGCCTCCCTGACCTGTTCACCCAACCCTGCGCGTTCCAGCATGTGCCGCGCTGTTGCGAACGAGTTGGTGGTGATGATATCCGCCCCGGCGCGGACGTAGTCTTCGTGTGCCTCACGGACAGTATCTGGGTGAGTGAGCACAGCCGTTCCGCTCCACACGGCGCCGTGCATCGGCACACCTCGTCGCTGCAGCTCCGTACCCATCGCTCCGTCCAGAATGATGACCTGGCCCGCCTCAAGTCTTTCCTGCAATGTTGTCATGATCTGCCTCCTATGGCCACGTTACGCCGAACTCATCTCGATGGACGATGTGCCCCGTGAAGGTTGAGGCATCCTGTTGCGCCAGCCACACCGTCGCGGGAACTACCTCCTCGGGGGATGAAGGTGTGCGTCCCCAACGGTCGTGTGCAGGGTCCCAGTCTGTGGTCATGGCCGAGGCGATAAGGCCCGGGCCAAGGGCGTTTACTGCGATGTTGTAGCGCTTCACGTCCAGCGCCAGGTTCAGGGTGAAACGATCCAGAGCTGCCTTGGATGGTCCGTACACGAGGCTTTCTGACTCTTCCCAGATGGCGCTGCGAGAGGAGATGTTGATGATGCTGCCGCGCCGTCGCTCAACCATTCCGGGCAGCGTGTACTTGCACATCAGAAATGGCCCCCGTACGTTGACGGCCATCACCTTATCCCAATTGGCGACATTGAACTCACCGATTGGGCCGTCGAGCAAGAGCCCCGCGTTGTTAATGAGCACATCGATGGGCCCAACGTCAGTCAGGGTGCGCTCCACCAGAGCCTTCACCTGGCCCTCGTCCACCACATCGCATGGTATGGCTATCGCCTTGCCGCCTCCTTCTGTGATTTCGCGCACCGTCTCCTCCAGTGACCCTTCTGGTCCACCGGAGACAGTCCGCTGAGTTCGTGCAGACGCCACCACAATCGCACCCTCTGCGGCCAGGCCCAGAGCCAGGCCTCGACCAATACCTCGGCTGGCGCCGGTGATAACCGCGACCTTGCCTTTAAGGCTCATATAGAACTCACCCCGCTGTAAACTTCAGCCCGGCATCGGCAGCCTACAGGCCCCCGGGCTGAGACGTCAAGCACTACGTATCCCACATCAGCAGAGATGCTGGGATTGTGCTCTTTGCCCTCCTGAGGTACATCCATGCCTGTTGGCAATCAGCACAAGTGGGACAGATTAGGACCCGAGAAGATTATTATTATGAAGAGCTGCGTGGGAGCTCCCTGAGGGTCTTGTTGTAGCGCCTTCGCCGTTGTAGCGTCTTCGCCGTAGCGTCTGGAGCCTGCACCTCCTTTCTCCGTTGGAGGATCTGCTCCCGCCTTCCGTTGAGCATGTCTGCGGGCGTCACGTTGGCCAGCGCCTTGTGATAGCGTCGGTAGTTGTAGTAGGCCACGAAGGCGGCGATTGCTGCTTCCAGGGCAGAAGGCATCTCGTAGGGGACCTGTTTGACGTCCCGCTTGATACTCTGGTGATAGCGCTCGAGCTTGCCATTGGTCTGAGGGTGGAACGGCGCGGCCAGAATGTGCTTGATTCCCACCAGGTGCAGGTAGTCTCTGAAGCCACGGGAGACATAACCTGAGCCGTTATCGCTCAGCAGGCTGGTCCGGTCGGCCACTGGGACCTCAGTCATGCCGGTCTTGTCCACGGCCTCTTGGACCACCTCGATGAGAGAGTCGGTGGTCATGTCCCGCTGGAGCTTGTGGGCCAGTATGAAGCGGGAGTAGTCGTCCATCACGGTGACCAGGTAGTAGTAGCCCCAACCGATCACCTTGAAGTAGGAGGCGTCGGTAGCCCACATCTGGTGAGGGCCGCTGGTCTTGCGATGGTACTCTTTGCCGGCCTTGAGCTGCATCTCGGGTGACTTCACAAGACCTTCTCTGCACAGGATGCGATACACAGTGGACTCGGATACAGCGAAGGCCAGGTTGTCTGTAGACCACGCTGCCAACTGGCGGCTACTTAGCTCCGGCATCTCCCTGGCCGCTTCCAGGATCGACCGTTCCTCCTGAGGTCTAAGGCGGTTCCACGGTGGAGCGCTGGCTCCAGGTCGGTCCTCGAGACCTTGTTGATGGTGTTGTCGCATCAACCACCGATAGTAGGTGCTCTTGGGAACACCCAGGTCTCTGAGCACCCGACGCTTGGCCAGCGGTGATGCGGCTACACTGGCCAGGACCGTCGCCTTCTCAACGGCGCTCATCCGCTGGTACCGACGCCGTTCTGGGGCATTGGTATGGCCGTTTTTTTCAGACGGTAGACCTCGAGGGATAGCTCGGCTACCAGCTGCTTGAGCTCGCCGTTCTCCCGCTTGAGATCCTGGATCTCCTGCCGGGTGGCATCGCGCACCGTGTCACGGGACAGCCGCTCCCTGCCCGCCTCCATGAACTCCTTGGTCCACGAGTAGTAGGAGTGGGGCTTGATACCCTCCCGCCGGCACAGGTCGTTCACGGTGACCTCGCGGCGGAAGCCCTCCAGCACGATACGGATCTTCTCTTCCGGGGTGTATTTGCGCCGGGTAGCCGCTCTAACTCGTCGAACGAAGGACCTAGTCTGCTCCGACCGCTGATCGGCGGCCTCGGCCTTGCTGACGTCTGACTGGGACATCGCTGCTCCTTTCATGAGGTACTCTACCCTCACTTCAGGAGCTCACACCACTCTTAGACTCTCGGGTTTTCTACCCCTCTCACGTGTCCCATTATCGCTGACGGTCTACAATCCATGCCCCATTTGGACTCATACTTCCCAACGCTTTTAGGCCAAAGCCTTGGCCCTTCTTTCCCTCGCAAGGGCTCACGGGTCGTGAAACAATAGTTTTTGGTGGAGTGGGACAGGCTCCTTGAGGGTTTCTGGTCGTGGTAAGCGCAAGCCGAAGGATATCTCCACGCTAAGAATCCCGGTTTGGTGATGAAGAAATATCGCCTTGCGCTCATGTTTGCGGTGACTGCGATGATGGTAATAGCAGTCGCGGCCCTGACTGTGAACATTGTCATCGGGGATGCGGCTGAGAAGAACCTGGTGGGTATCGCCGTGGAGAACTCAGCTCGAGATGCGGCGCATATCGAGTCCCTTCTAAGGAGCCAGTGGGTGCTCAACGTGCGCGCTGTGCTGGACGACTAGATGAAGGGGACTTGGTTAGGTGAAAAGAGTTACCCCTGTGGTTTCTCTACTTTGGCAGGCATGAGGCCCGTAGGATGGGAAGACAGTAGTGCACTTTGAGAGAAGAGGCCCGGATAGAAGCAGCCCACCGGAACCTCTGTATCGGATCTTAGTGGTGGACGATGATCGCATGGTCCTGCTCCTTCTGGACAGGATCCTGTCTGCCGAAGGTTACCAGGTGGTCTGTGCCTCTGATGGTAAGCAGGCCCTTGAGCTGCTGGAGGAGGATAAGTTCGGCCTCGTCATCACGGACGTTGTCTTGCCCGGACGCCTGAGTGGGATGGACGTGCTGGCAGCAGCCAGACGCATAGACCCAGCGTATCGGGTTGTTGTCGTCACAGGCTTTCATTCTGTGGAGGAGGCGCAACTGGCGCTCAAGCTCGGTGCGGCGGACTACCGTCCCAAACCTTTCAACGTGAGCTGGATATTGCTGACCGTCAAAAGAGCCCTGCGCTCAAGGAGCGACTACCTCGAGCTCTGAAGCGAAGCTCCCTGAAGAGACCTCTTCTGCCGACTCACTGTGAGGCTCATAGGATTCGGGGTTGTGTAACGAACTGGACGCCTTCTGGAGTTTGTCGATGACCAGTACAGTCTTACGAAGGCTCAAGCTCTTTCAGGATGGGCACTTCCTGGAGCTTCTGCCCCACCTCATCCCAGTAAAACCCCTCCGGTCTTGGGTAGGCACGCGAGCAGGCGATCACCTCCTCAGGTGTGCCGATGTAGTCCAGGGCTATGTCATGGCGCGTCATCGGGATGGGGTCGTCCAGAATTTGCATCTGATGAACGGTCGTGACAACAGGGGTGTGTGAGTCAACAAGGGCTAGCGTTCTCACCAGGGCATACTCCAGATCGGAGAAGCCTCCGCCCTTGCCGAGCCTGGCGCCATCCCTCCGCACCGCCACCGCGCCGCAGACGATAAGATCGATGGGGCGCATCTCTTTGGGGTGGACCAGACGGCCTAGCTTAAAAGCGCCCCGGATGGTGCTGGCCAGGGAATAGTCTTTGATGGAGTCTGGGTCTAGCTCCAGGAAGCATTTGGTACTGGTCAGTCGTGGCACGGCCATGCAGATGACCTTGCCCTCTAGAAGGGCCTGTTTTCTTAGTGGCCGCTGAGGGGAGTCCGGGTTACACTTGATGCTCCGGGCCTCTTGCCAGACTTTCAGCCCGGAGATCTGCTGTTGGACCTGAAGGGCTCCGGCAAAGTTCGGGATGCGACCGTAAGCGCCCGGGAAGCGGGCAACTTTGGCCTCGGTCATGCTCTGCCAGACGCGGTCACGGATCTCGGCCTTCGAATTCACTGGAGGACCTATATTGGACGACTTCGGGCCTTCCCCAGCACGTCCGGGTTGAGCGCCCGAAGCGGCTGGCCCCGCAGGTAGGCTGCAATATCCTCAACGGTCTCCGTATAGAAGACCCGGTATCCATCCTCCGTCACGTACCCGATGTGAGGGGTCAGGACCGCGTTGTCCAGGCGGGTGAAGGGGTGGCCCGGTGGCAAGGGCTCCTGATCGAAGACGTCCAGTCCTGATCCGGCGATTGCCCGGTCCTGAAGCACTTGAATCAGAGCAGCCTCGTCAACGATAGGGCCCCGGGAGGTGTTGACAAGGTAGGACGTGGGCTTCATGAGCCCCAGCTCGCGAGCGCCTACCAGGCCCTTGGTCCGATCGCTCAGCACTAGATGGATGGTCACGATATCTGATCGAGCGAAGAGATCGTCTTTGCTCACCAGCGTGGCGCCGAACTGGGCGGCTCGCTCCGCGGTCAGGTTCTGGCTCCAGGCGATGACCGACATCCCGAAGGCGCTGCCGACGGTGGCCACCTGTGAGCCCAACCGGCCCAGGCCCAGAACACCCAGCACCTTGTCCTGGAGGTCGATGCCCACCCTTGTCTGCCAGCGGCCCTGACGGATAGCAGCGTCCTCCATGGGGATGTGTCGCAGGAGGGACAGAATCAGGCCCCACGTCAGCTCCGCGGTGGATGGGCCTGATCCGCCGGTGCCGCACACCAGGACCCCCAGCTCGGTGGCCGCGCCCACGTCTATGGAGGCGTTTCGCATCCCCGTAGTGACCAGGAGCCGGAGGTCCGGGAGGCGTTCCAGGAGCCTGCGGGGGAAGGGCGTCCGCTCCCTCATAGCTGTCACCACCTCGAAGCCTTGAAGGCGGTCCGCCACCGCGTCCGGGTCCGCCAGGTGGTCGATGAAGACCTGGACCTGGACCTCCGAGGGGAGGACACTCCAGTCGGCCATGTTCAGGGCGACCTCCTGGTAGTCGTCCAGGACTGCAACTCTCACCATGGGGCACCTCCAAAAGGACAAGGGTCAAAAGCGCTTCTGACTTGGACGCCACTATCCTTCAATCTAGCTTCGGGCAGCCCTACCATATGCGGATTAGCAAGCTTGGTCAACCCTAGTTTCAGTACGTATCGGAGCTTCTAGCTTCGTATGAGGCTTCCACCTCCCATGCTAGAATGAGGCTCATACCTTCTCTCCTTTGGCGAGAGGAAAAGGGGCCTCCCTTGGAGTTAAGGCCCAAAAGGGCCGTGGATGCGTCTTCGTCCGGGGTTGTGCTGGGGCGATGGCGGGTTCCGTTCTACTATGGCTGGGTCATCGTCGGCGTCGTCTTCCTGGCCGAGTTCATCGCTGCCGCTGGGGGGCAGATCACCATCCCGTTGTTCTTCGAGCCCATGAGCGATGAGCTTGGCTGGTCCCTCACACTGCTCACGGGTGCCCTGTTTGCCCAGGCCCTCGCCTACATGTTCG
The DNA here is from genome assembly GCA_965249215.1 of Dehalococcoidia bacterium. Taxonomy (GTDB): domain Bacteria; phylum Chloroflexota; class Dehalococcoidia; order Lucifugimonadales; family UBA3495. The sequence continues at coordinate 60,969 of CBDFLN010000001.1, forward strand.
TGGCCCCGTTTCTCGGGTTCCTGGTGGACCGATTTGGTGCACGACCGTTGATGGCCATCGGCTCCCTCATCGCCGGCATTGGACTTGTTTTCCTCATGGGCATCCAGGAGATATGGCAGTTCTGGATACTCTATGCGCTGGTCGGCGCACTGGGGTTGCACGAGATGGGCCAGTTCACGGGGCCCATAGTGATCGCCAAATGGTTTGTCCGACTTCGGGGTCGAGCTATGGCATTGGGCACTCTGGGGACCACAGTGGGGGGCATGGCCATGGCTCCGGTCATCGGCCTGCTCATCAGCACGGTAGGCTGGCGACAGACCTGGGGGCTGATGGGGGTCACGGTCCTGGTGGTGATGGTGCCCACGGTGCTGATATTCATGCGACGCCAGCCGGAAGACCTGGGTTTGCAGCCTGATGGAGACCCACTGGAGTTGGAGTCAGAAACCGCGGAGGCGGAAGGAGTCCGGGCCACCTCCGCAGCAGCCCATGATCCTGTATGGACCCTGCAGGAGGCCCTCCGCACGCGTACTTTGTGGATCCTGATTATCGCCCTGAATCTAGTCAGTTTCCCGGCTGGAGTGATCGGGGTCCACATGGTGCCCTATTATACCCTTGTGCAAGGCATGTCTGCCCAAGGTGCTAGCTATGTCCTAACCGCACGGCTTTTCACGGCTACCTTATCTCGGATCTTGTGGGGCTTTTTGGTGGAGCGGGTCCCGGTGCGGGTTTGCCTGGCCATCTCATTCCTGTTTCGATCCCTGGGCCCCATCTCTCTTGTCGTGGTGCCCTATCCATACAACATCGTCGCCGTGGTGCTCTCCTCCGCCGTGGGAGGGGCCTTGGGTATCCTTCAGCCCATGGTCTTCGCGAACTATTACGGAAGGCGTTTCACAGGGAGCATCCAGGGGACAATGCGGCCGCTGCTGACTATCTCCCCTCTGACGGGGCCGCTCCTTGTGGCGCTGCTCTACGACGCCACCGAGTCCTTCGACTTGGCCTTTATCATTGCGACTGGGCTTGGCCTCCTGTCGACTGTGGTTGTGCTGTTCGCCAAACCGCCGGTGAGCCCTGCCCTGAGCGCCCAGCCAGCGGCACCGTAAAAGCGAGCGCTTCCATGCCATAACAAGGAGATTAGGGTGGGGAAAAGAGGGCCCCGGTCTGGTCAGGCCTCCTCTTTGGTGGCGATGGGGAGGCCGTCCCGATGGTGGACCGGGATCGCGAAGGGGAAGCGGTCGATCTGAAGGGCAAGCTCCTTGTCCCCCGGGTGGAAGTGGGGCCGGGATGGGTCCCCGTACTTCTGGGCCTCCTCGCCTGCCAGGACCAGCTTGCGAATAGCATCCGGGTCGGGCTGGCGATCCCCCAGCAGGTTGCGCAGGTAGAGAGCGCACTGCTCGTCCTCGTCGGTGCGGACCCTGGCCTCGGCGCCCATGGCCACGATGGTGACCTGAGCCGGAGATGATCGGAGCACGGCTCTGGCTGTGGCTTTGGCGGTGACAAAAGAGCCGAGATAGATCTGAGAGGCCTTGGCGGCCGCGGCCACCCCCACCGTACCCGCTCGAGTGGACTGGGCCAGGACCTTGCCTGCCACATCGGCCTGCGAGAGCTCGTAGGGGGAGTTCCCGAGGTCGAATTCAGAGGGCTTTATCCCGTCCACCTCGCCCATACAGAGATCGGCAACCCCCCGGCGCCGGAGCTCCAGTGCCTCTTCCACCTCGGCCACCAGGATGATCTCTCTTGCGCCTCGGTCCAGAGCGACGGCGGCGGTGGTGAATGCCCGAAAGACGTCGATGATGATGGCGGTGCCCCTGGCCTCTCGAGCGCCTTCAAGGAGGCTGGTGACCTGTATTTGCATGTTGGCCTGAGCCCCTTGGCGAGGGTTCACGCGGGGTCACCATGTCGGAGGTGGCACGATGGTGACAGAGCTCCAGTATCCAGGTCACCACGCGCGCGGGGCGGTGAAGCTAGATTGAGCCGCCGTTGCTCTTGCCCAGGAAGTAGTCGTACCTCCACCCGGCGCGCTCCACTACCTCTTCGATATCCTCGGCCAGCATGAAGCCCTCGTTCACCAAGGACTGGGCTGCCTCTCTGACCTGGTGTAGGTACTCATCCCGGGAGGAGTAGCGCTCCTCGGTGGAGAGGCGGGGGTCTCCCGCCGCCGACCGGTCGGCGCGGGTCGCGGGGAAGGGGAGCGTCCAGCCCGTAAGGCCACCGGTGATGCCGATGACCAGGTCCTGATTGCCGATACTTGGGTGCCTGAGGTTCCAGCCAGTATACGTGGCCACTGGAACCGTCAGGTCGGGCAGGCGGATGCCGGCGACCTCGTTGTAATCGTCATTGATGTCTGAGACCAGGGCGGGATACTCCCCGCCCTGGATGGCGGGCAGCGTTGTTGTCCGGCCGAGATGGGCCTCAGGGCCGTAGTCCAGCCGCATGGCCCGGGTCGTCCGGGGTGGCACCCGCATACCGGGCAACCCCGCGAACTTCGGAAGCAGCGTCTCGGACTCGACGGCGGTGCCGTCCGACAGGCTCGGATGCCTGCTGGGGGGCGCCGGCTCCCCCGTAGAGACCCACCGGTCTAGGTTCTCCAGAGCCGCCCGAAGTAGAGGCGAGTAGTCCACACTGTTAAAGGGTAGCTGGCCTCGGACTCCGTCCATGGGGCGGACCTCCAGAGGCGAGAACACACCTGAGCCGTGCTGCGTCCCGGCGAAGTGGTAGCGCCGCACCGAGGGAGACTCTGGCGCGTCGGTCATGGTCTCCAGGTCGGAGTGAATCAGTGCAGCGTCACCCCGCCAGTACTCCGCCGAGGTGTTCGTGAACATGATCTTCGGGACATTGCTCTGCTCCTCCATTTGGGCAAGGAGCGAGCCGGTCTTGCCAGTTACCGGGTCCCTCTGCTCAGTGTCGGTAAAGGGGAAAAGCTCCGGGATGATAAAGCACACGTCTTTGGAGGGCTGGCCGAAGCGCAGATTGAACTCACCCCGCATCCCGCCACCGATGTGGGGGATGATGCCGTCCAGGGCAATACGCTCCTCCTCATCCTCGTCGAGTCCCAAATGGATAAGCTGCCGGAGGAACCGGCCGCTTTGCGATGCCCCGAAGGCATAGGCGTATTCGATGTCGCCGGCACAGGGGTTCTCAGCCTCAGGGGGGGCGTATTTCAGAAAGGAAACGATGTCCCTGACCGCAGCGAAGCCAAGCCCCAGGATCTGACTGCCCCGGGTGCTGTACACGAGCTGGTATATCCTGCCGGGCTCGAATCCGGAGGGCATGTACACGTGGTACGGCTCGGGCTCCACCTGCTCGTCCTCCACGCGCACGAAGGACCACTTGTCTCGGCTGATGGGCTCCTCGGGGCTGTTGGGATGGTCGCCCACTGTTAACGTCGCAGTCGGATCGTTGGGGTCCACGGGCGGATGCGGAAGATGCTGGCGGTCGGCCAAATAAAAGACCTGGGTGGGCTCGTTGGCTTGAAATTGGCAGAGGATTCGGCCTGTAAGGGGCGCGCCATCCGGGCCAACGGCCTCCGGCGCCTGCAACCCAATCAAGCCGGGGGCGGACGGCGCGTCGGCCTGCCAGCCACACCAGACGACCGTGTATCCATGGCGCATCAGGAAGCCATTGCCGGGCTCTAGCGGAGCCGTAGGGTCTGAGGGACGCTGCACGCCGTTGAACGTGGACATCACGGTCCTGTTCCCGCGATTGACCACATCGAAGAGGATGCGATGCTTGCCCTGACTTGGATCGGCGGGTTGGAGCATGGCGAAGTGGGCGGAGAACCCCACCTTACCCTGGGAGTCACGGGGGGCCAGCTCGATGTCGGTGATAGCCGTGTTGCGAGGACTCAGCGGGTCTACGGCAAAGTGGGCCATGCCCTCCAACAACTGATAAGGGCCCACATCCCCAAAGGATTCTCCACTTGCGAACGCGCTTCGATTGGTGATCTCCAGTCTTTGAATAGCCATGTAAATTCCCCTCTCAGGCACTCCTGTCGGTCTCTCGGGGATTTTATCACCTTAGCAAGCTATGTGCACACCGGCTAAATTGCCCATGGCTGATTCTGACTTACCTTGGTTTTCCATCCAATCCTGTAGTGAAGCCCTGCAGATTTATTCGAGCCCCTTCTACCTCCAGGGATCTGTTATCGACTGGATCCCTCTCCACTCTTGAGTTCCAGGTTGCTGCTCTTCCAGTTGTAGGAAGTCCATGCGTTCGCCATGCTCAAGCCATACGGACTGAGCAAACTGCCATTGACTGAGGAGAGTTTCACCCTCCGCTCTTGTCAACGGTTCGACAATAAGGATCGGGTCTGGCTCTTCTTTGAGGTAAGTGACAACCCTGTACTTCATCATTTCCACGCTAGAGAGGGAAAGGGCGTATTACTAGAATCAAAGGTGGCGTGATGTGAGCGGAGGAGGTCAATCCACTGACCTAAAAGGGTCACGGGCGGAATATCGAGAAGGATGTATGGGGGAGACACCGCCGACAGGTGTGATAAGCTCCCAAGGCGAGAGATGCTATTAACAGCAGGGTGAGGGCCGAAGCGCGCCGCTCACCCCTTTACAATGCGATAGCCTTCACATAGAATAAGGTACCAACTTCCGTCGTTTGACAAAGACTTCACAATCGCCTGGACAGCGCCAGCATTTGTGAATCGACGACGGAAATGGGTGTGTAACACCATCATGGGAAGGGAGTTCGGCACGGCCAAGGCGAGCTTACTACGCCCTCCGAGTTCGAATTGATGCTCTGCCCAAGGCCAGGGAGGAATACTTGCGCTCTTGCTTCCAATGATAAGCCATGGTATCCCTATTGGCACCAAGGCTCCTTGGCCTTTGAGGCGAAGGGAAGACAGATTGAAAGCCTTCCGCCAGCAGGGAGCTAAACAGCACGGATGGGGTCGGCTGTTTAACCAGAAGGCCCCCTCTCGAGGGTGAGGAGCACAGGTGGTACATATTCCTGATCGCAAACCAGAGGGACTTTACCTGCCGGAGTTCGAGCACGACGCCTGTGGTGTGGGGGTCGTCGCCAACACCAAGGGTGTAAAGTCCCACGAGATCGTCGAGAACGGCTTCGAGGTCCTGGTAAACCTCGCCCACCGAGGCGCCTGCGGCAGCGACCCCGAGACCGGGGACGGTGCTGGAATGCTCCTGCAGATGCCCGATGCCTTTATGCGCCAGGAGGCAGCGAACCTGGGCATCGATTTGCCTCCTGTTGGAAGCTATGCGGTGGGCACTGTCTTCCTTCCCCATGACCCCAGGGAGGCGGCCCGTTGCCAGGCAATCTTTGAGGAGACGATTCAAGAGGAGGGGCAGCGATTTCTGGGCTGGAGGGATGTCCCGGTCAACGATAGCGGGATCGGTGAGGTGGCCCGGGAGTGCCAGCCCCGCATCCGTCAGATCTTCGTGGGCCAAGGCCCCGGGATCACAGACCAGGCCCAGTTCGAGCGCAAGCTGTATGTCCTTCGCAAGGTGGTGGAGCGTCGCGTCCCGGAGTCGGGCATCAAGGACTTCGACAACTTTTACATCTGCGCCCTCTCATCCAACAAGATCGTGTACAAAGGGCTCCTGATAGGGACCCAGCTTAAGGGTTTCTACCAGGATCTCAGCAACCCCGAGATGGTCAGCTCCTTTGCCCTGGTCCACTCTCGCTTCAGCACCAATACCCTCGGCTCCTGGAAGTTGGCGCACCCCTATCGTTTCATCATCCATAACGGGGAGATCAACACCCTGCGGGGCAATATCAACTCGATGGTGGCGCGGCAGGGGAGAATGGCATCGCCCCTCTTTGGGGACGATATGTCGAAGCTCTTTCCCATCATTACCCCTGGGGCCAGTGACACGGCCTCCATCGATAACGCCATCGAACTCCTTCTGGCCACGGGTCGGCCTATCCATCAGGTCATGATGATGTTGATCCCAGAGGCCACCGGAGAGCGGGTCAGGATGTCCCAGGAGAAGCGGGACTTCTACGACTATCATGCTTGTCTGATGGAGCCCTGGGATGGCCCCGCGCTCATTGCCTTTACCGACGGCACCAGAATTGGTGCGGTGCTTGACCGCAACGGACTGCGGCCATTCCGGTACCTGGTAACCAAGAACGATCTCCTGGTCATGGCCTCGGAAGTGGGTGTCCTGGATGTCCCGCCAGAGGATGTACTCTTCAAGGAACGCATTCAGCCTGGGCGCATGTTCCTGTTGGACCCTGAGCGAGGCGGCATTGTTGATGATGTCACCATCAAGTCGGAGCTAGCCAACCGGAATCCATATGGTCAGTGGCTGACGGAGCACATGGTTTTCCTGCGGGACCTTCCTGAGCCGAAGGAGATGGATAACCGGGATCGTGAACCCCTGATGACCCGCCAGCAGGCCTTTGGGTACACACAAGAGGACCTGCAGATGCTCATGGAGCCTATGGCGGCCACGGGCGCCGAGCCTGTGGGCTCCATGGGTAACGACGCCCCTCTCGCTGTTCTTTCGGAGAGGCCGCAACCGCTGTTTAACTACTTCAAGCAGCTTTTCGCCCAGGTCACCAACCCCCCCCTGGACGCTATGCGAGAGGAGCTGGTCACCTCCTTGCAGATCACCCTGGGCTCGGAGCAGAACATCTTTGAGGAGTCGCCGGAGTACGCGCGGCAACTCAAGCTGGCCACCCCCATCCTGACCAACCAGGAGCTGGAAAAGATCCGCCGGGTGGACAGACCCGGCATCAAGGCCGTTACCCTTTCCACCCTCTTCAATGTGGAGGGGGAGCAGGGCGAGTTGGAACGCGCACTGGATGAGCTCTGTAGCCGGGCCTCTGAGGCCATTAAACAGGGGTACAGCATCATCATCCTATCAGACAGAGGTGTGGACGCGAAGCATGTTCCCATTCCCAGCCTGCTGGCCGTCGCCAGCGTGCATCACCACTTGATCCGAGAGGGCACCCGCACTCAGGTTGGGTTGGTGCTGGAGTCCGGCGAGCCCCGCGAGGTGGCCCACTTTGCCGTGCTCATCGGCTACGGCGCCGGTGGAATCAATCCCTACCTGGTCTATGAAACCCTGGACGACCTAACGCACAAGGGTATCTTTGGTGACGGCACAGACTCTGAGACCATTCAGAAGAACTATATCAAGGCTCTCAACAAAGGGCTACTCAAGATCATCTCCAAGATGGGGATCTCCACCATCTTGAGCTACCGGGGCGCCCAGATTTTCGAGGCCGTAGGGCTGAGCCAGAAGCTAGTGGATCGTTACTTCACCTGGACTCCCTCCCGCATCGGGGGCATTGGCGTGGACACCATCGAGACGGACGTCCGAAGGCGGCACCAGGATGCCTACCCTCCGGCTATAGTTGCTGCTGAGCAGGACCTGGACGCCGGCGGCGTCTATTACTGGAGACGCGATGGTGAGTACCACATGTGGAACCCCAACACCATCGCTCTTCTCCAGCATGCGTCCCGTGCCAACGATTATTCTACGTACAAGAGGTTTGCGTCCCTGGCTAACGACTATGAGAAGAGGTTGTGCACTTTGAGGGGCCTCCTGGAGTTTCGGAGCCTTGAGGAGCCCATTCCCCTAGAGGAAGTGGAGTCGGCCAGTGAGATCGCCAAGCGATTGGCCTCGGGTGCTATCTCCTTGGGCGCCATCAGCCGGGAGGCCCACGAGACCCTGGCCATTGCTATGAACCGCATCGGAGCCCGAAGTAACAGCGGTGAGGGTGGTGAGGACTATCACCGCTACACTCCAGACCCCAATGGAGACCGGCGCCACAGCGCGATCAAGCAAGTGGCCTCGGGACGCTTTGGTGTTACCACCAACTACCTGGTGAATGCCTCAGACCTGCAGATCAAGATGGCCCAGGGCTCCAAGCCTGGAGAGGGTGGTCAGCTTCCTGGCCCCAAGGTGGATGAATACATCGGATGGGTGCGGCACTCCACCCCTGGGGTGGAGTTGATCTCCCCTCCGCCTCACCACGATATCTACTCCATCGAGGACTTGGCACAGCTTATCCACGACCTGAAAAACGCCAACCCCGAAGCTCGGATCCATGTGAAGCTGGTCTCGGAGGTGGGGGTGGGGACCATCGCTGCGGGGGTCTCCAAGGCCCACGCGGATGTCGTCCTCATCAGCGGTGACAGCGGCGGCACCGGGGCCTCTCCGGAGTCCTCCATCAAGCACGCGGGGCTCCCCTGGGAGCTTGGCATCGCCGAGACTCAGCAGGTACTGGTCCGCAACGATCTACGGGGCCGTATCGTGGTCCAGGCCGACGGTCAGATCAAAACGGGAAGGGACGTGGCCGTAGCCTGCCTCCTGGGTGCAGAGGAGTTCGGCATCGCCACGGCGTCTCTGGTCACCTTGGGCTGCATCATGCTGCGTAAGTGCCACCTCAACACCTGCTCGGTGGGCATCGCTACCCAGGACCCGGAGCTGCGTAAGCGCTTCGCAGGCAAACCAGAGTACGTCATCAACTACTTCTACTTCGTCGCTGAGGAGCTGCGGGAGATCATGGCCCAGCTCGGCTTCCGAACGGTCAACGAGATGGTGGGGCGGGTGGACATGCTTGATCCACGCAAGGCCATCGATCATTGGAAGGCCAAGGGGATCGACCTCAGCAGCCTCCTTTACAGTCCGCAGGTGCCGCCCTCGGTGGCTACTCACCGCTCTCAGACTCAGGACCATGGTCTGGACAAGGCCCTGGACCACCAGCTCATCGCCCAGGCCAAGGAGGCTCTGGAGCATCAGAAGCCTGTTAAGATCGCGCTCCCGGTCCACAACTCCAACCGGACGGTGGGAGCGATGCTCAGCGGGAAGGTAGCAAAGCGCTACGGTGAGGATGGTCTGCCCGATGATACTATCCAGTGCTACTTCAAGGGCTCCGCTGGACAGAGCTTTGCCGCCTTCCTGGCCAAGGGCATCTCCTTCACCCTGGAGGGGGACTCCAACGACTACTTCGGGAAGGGGGTGTCCGGTGGGCGCTTGGTGGTGATTTCACCCAAGGAGTCTGCTTTTATCCCGGAAGAGAACATCATCGTAGGAAATGTGGCTCTCTATGGCGCTACCGGTGGGGAGGTCTTCCTCCTGGGGCGGGCCGGCGAGCGGTTCTGTGTTCGCAACAGCGGCGCCCGAGCAGTGGTGGAGGGTGTGGGTGACCATGGATGCGAATACATGACTAACGGCCGGGTCGTTGTGCTGGGGCCCACGGGACGTAACTTCGCCGCCGGGATGAGCGGAGGCATCGCTTACATCCTGGATGAGGCAGGGGATTTCGAGCAACGGTGCAACCAGGAGATGGTTGACCTGGAGCCGGTGGTGGAGCAGGAGGACGGGGACGAGCTGTACGAGATGATCCAGAAGCACTACGAGTACACCAAGAGCGCCAACGCCAAGCGGGTTCTCGAGGCCTGGGGCGAGACGCTGCCCAAGTTCGTGAAGGTCTATCCGAGAGACTACCGACGCGTTATCGAAGCTCGGAAGAAACAGGAGTTGGAAGCAGTCGCCAGTGGGTAAGACGACAGGCTTCATTGAATTCGGGCGCGAGCCCCCCAAGCGTCGGGCTGTCACTGAACGGATCAAAAACTGGCGCGAGTTCTACGAGAAGTGGCCCGAGGAGCAGGTCCGCCAACAGGGGGGCCGCTGTATGAACTGCGCCCTCCCCTTTTGCCACAAGGGCTGTCCTCTGGGCAATCTGATCCCAGACTGGAATGACCTGGTGTACAAGGGTCGGTGGCAGCAGGCCCTGGCCGCGCTGCACGCCACCAACAACTTTCCCGAGTTCACCGGCCGCATCTGCCCCGCTCCTTGTGAGGCCTCCTGTGTCCTCTCCATCAACGAGGAGCCCGTTACCATCGAGTACATCGAGAAGGCCATCGCCGATCGGGGCTTCGAGGAGGGATGGGTCAAGCCTGAGCCCCCCGTGAAGCGCACCGGCAAGCGGGTGGCCGTGGTGGGATCAGGCCCCGCAGGCCTCGCAGTCGCCTCCCAGTTGAACCGGGCGGGCCACTGGGTCACGGTCTTTGAGAGAGACGAATACGTCGGCGGGCTCCTGACCCTGGGCATCCCGGACTTCAAGCTGGACAAGCAGGTCGTCAACCGCCGGGTCGATCTGATGGCGGAGGAGGGGATCGAGTTCCGGTGCAACGCCAACGTCGGTGTCAACGTTCCCGTCTCTGAACTACAGCGCGACTTCGACGCCATCTGCTTGACGGGCGGCTCCACCGTAGCAAGGCCTCTGGATGTCCCAGGGGCAGACTTGAAGGGTGTCCATCTGGCAATGGAGTATCTGACCCAGCAGAACCGTCTCGGCGCTGGGCAACCCGTGCCATCGAAGCAGCGCCTCACCGCGGAGGGGAAACGGGTCGTCATCCTTGGCGGCGGTGACACTGGCTCCGACTGTCTGGGGACCGCTCATCGCCAGGGTGCCGAGGTCGTTTATCAGTTTGAACTCTTGCCCCAGCCGACCGATGAGCGTCCCACCACGAACCCGTGGCCGCTGTGGCCCCTGATCCTCCGCAGCTCTCATGCTCATGAGGAGGGAGGGATCCGCGACTACAGCATCCTCACCAAAAGTTTCTCAGGTGCTAACGGCCGCGTAGAGAAGCTCCACGCGGTTCGCCTGGAGTGGGGCCCTCCTGACAACACGGGACGGCCTGCCATGCAGGAGGTCCTGGGCAGCGAGTTCGAAATCGAGACGGAGCTGGTGCTTCTGGCAATGGGCTTTCTCCATCCTCAGCATGAGGGGATGATCGGCGAGCTTGGGGTGGAGCTGGATTCCCGGGGCAATGTCAAGACCGACGAGGACAAGATGACCAGCGTGCCCGGGGTCTTCGCGGCGGGGGACATGGCCCGCGGGCAGTCCCTGGTGGTCTGGGCTATCGCCGAGGGTCGCCAGGCCGCGTACGGCATTGACAAGCACCTGATGGCCACCACCAGCCTGCCCAGCGTTGACCTCCGAAGCTGGGCGTAGTGGCGGTTACGCCCTGAAGCTGCCCCTATCCCCTATTTCGTCTTTTGCGCCACTTTGATCTCATCCTCTGGCTCCATCCTCTATGATGCTTCCTGTGCTCCGTTATTTGGCAGTGCAGCTTCGCCACTTCTGATCCACCTGCACCTCGACACTCTTTCAGGGGTTGTCGGAAGGTGCATCGTCGCGGTGCTCGATGGGACGAGGCGAGAGTTGCTCTTTTGATAGAATGAAGACCATACCTGGGTCGTATATGTGGAAGGAGGTGCAGTGGTGACCACTCAACTGGCCATCGACCGAGAACGGACAGCCGTCCTCATCATGGACTATCAGAACACCATTGTAGGGACTGGGCGTGAGGAGCTTCTGTCAAGGGCCAGCCAGGTGCTGAACGCAGCCCGAGGGGCAGGCATTCCGGTTATCTATGTTGTTGTCCACTTCCGGCAGGGGTATCCCGAAATAAGTCCTCTGAACAGGATGTTCAGAGGACTCAAGGATGCAGGTCTTTTACTTGAGGGCACGCCCGGAGCTGCCGTCCACCCGGATGTGGCCCCCCAGCCTGGAGACGTGATCGTGGTCAAGCGCCGGGTAGGGGCCTTCTCCACAACCGATATGGAGACGGTGCTAAAGGCCAAAGGGGTGACCCATCTGGCTCTCATGGGGATCGCCACCAGCGGAGTGGTCCTTTCTACGGTGCGTTGGGCCGCTGATGCCGACTACGAGATGACGGTGGTGGCAGACTGCTGTGCCGATGGAGACGAGGAGGTCCACCGGGTGCTCACCGAGAAGGTCTTCCCCAGCCAGGCGGCGGTGGTAAGTGCTCAGGAGCTTCTCGGCGCACTATAAGGGGTGTAGGCGGAGCGAAAGTCCTTCAGGGGATTTGAATGGCCGCGGATCCGTGTGTCGGAACGCTCTGGCCGGAAGGATCAGAGTATCTCAAACCTCTATCGCCATGACCAGGTGGCAATATGCCCGCTTCCAAGAGAGGTGGTGACCGGATCTCCTACTACATTTACCGTGTAGACGATGTCCGGATCTGCACCCGCTCCATTATCCGTGATCTCTTCCTGCCCTGAGAGGCGGCCGACGAACAAAATCTGGCTACTATCGGGTGCCCAGATGGAGTGGGAGTGGGCGTATTGGTCAAAGAAGATCAGAAGGACTTGGAAAAGGGGACTTGGAAGAAACTGGGTGAGTTCGTGGGATTCTCCACCCCGGATATCAATGATCTTCCAGGTCAGCTGGGGCAGTGACGCCTCATTCAGTGCGACATAGGCTATCCGCTGGCCATCGGGCGACCAGAAGAAGGCGAGGATAGGCTCTTTGGCCAGGATCGTCTCCTGGTCTCCTGTAGGTGAAACGAGGCGCAGCTCAGTAAAGTAGGCGAGAGTGGGGTCGGGTGAGTCTACTATAGCAATAAGCTCCGCACTGGGAGACCATAGGAAGGCCGACTTAGCACCTACTTGCGCCAACACCTGAGCGCCGCTTCCAATAGGGCTAGCGACCATAAGATTGTTCTGGTCAATGGCGTCTGTGGCCACATAGGCGACGCGACGCCCATCTGGAGACCAGGCTGGTGTCCTGAAAGTCAGGGTCTCAGCCTCTAGGGGCAGAATATCGCGTATCGTCGTGTCCTGAACTAGAGATAGCCTCCTATTGGTGTGAAAGAGGAGAGCATTACCGTCCGGAGACCAGACGTGGTAAAGAGGTGCTAGCTGCGCGAGTTTCCTGGTCTCATCCGAGGTGGTCGGATGGCTCATTCGAAGCACTTGGCCCTCGGGCTCCATAGCGAGAAAAGTCAATCGGCTACTGTCTGGAGACCAGCTCATGTAGTGGGGCGTCCCCGGAGCGATGAGGGGTGTAGCCGTGGTGGGGTTCACATAGAGCTCTCGCTCCACCCGCGTCGCGATGTCAACAGCTAGCAGGCTCACGGAGATACTGGAGGAGGCATCCTCCCGGGTCAACTGGGAGAAGACGAGTGTCTGACCGTCGGGTGACCAGGTAGGCCAGAAGGAAGCTTGCTCTAAGGGCCTTGTCTCCGGGGACAGCAATGATAGACCAGTGAGCTGAACCCGGTCGTTGCCGTCAGGTCGGACCGTATAAAGGTTTCCGTCTCGTGCCACAAAGGCTATTCGGTTTACGCTTACCGGATCCTCAGCTACCTCATCGTCCTGCAAGAGGGTGGAAGCCGGGGAAGAGGCTGATGCGATTCGCTCTTCCAGCATTCCCATCCGGTCTTCCAGGCGCTCCAATCTCGCCAGGAACTCCTGGTTTCCGGCGTCGGGCGTCGGCGTTGGCGCGGCTGTTGACTCGCCCTCGCATGCAGACAAAGCGAGGGACAATACGATTACAGAGGTCAGGGTTGCTATCTTATGTGAGAGCAAAGGCTATCAGGAGCCGTCGCCCACACCGGACGGTGTTTTCACCGCCACCGGGGGCGTCCAGCCCCAGGGGTGGGGTGGCTCACCCGGCTCAAAAACCCGACCACCTTTGACGGTGACTACCGGCACCAGGGCCTTGGAGCCGATGCGGCTCGCCTTTACCGCGTCGGTGAGCTCCCACTGTCCCTCCACCAGGTCCAGCACCGAGATATCGGCCTCACGGCCGAGGGCAAGGCTGCCCGCCCCGTCCGCGATGCCCAAGGCCTTGGCCGGGTTCACTGTGATCATCCGAATCACGTCTTCCAGAGAGAAGCCCATGGCGAGGTAAAAAGAGGCGTATTCCAGGAGCCACCGATTGCCGCTGCGGCGCGTTCCGGTGGAAGCCTGGATCTCCACATCGGTCCCGATGGTGTCCGGGATAAAGCCCTGGGCCAAGACCTCCTCGGCTCTGTCCCAACCAAAGCCCGTGTTGCCGTAGGCTGTGTCTATTGTCACTCCCCGCTGCTGGGCCTCCCGCAGTTGGGGCAGCAGCCGCCCTTCCCTGTCCACCACGCCGCCGGTGCGAGGGGTAAAGACGTGGGTCAGGATGTCCCCCGGGTCTAACATGGAGAGAGCCTCCGCGATCATCTCCGGAGGTGTTGGCGTCAGGCCCTCGGAGTCGCTCGACTGGTTTTCGGTGCCGACGAAGTCGCCGATGTGCATCATGAGGCGGATGCCGGCTTCCCGGGCCGCCCGCTTGGAAAACTCCAGGTTCTTGAGACCATAGGCTTTGACGGACCGCTCCTGGACCAGGACCTTGATCCCTTTGACCAGGTCCGGGTTGGCCCGGGCGATTTGGGCAACCTCAGATACGGTCTTCTCTGCCTCCTCAGAGCCTGTAGGAAGGGGAGTGCTCATGGTGATGTTGAGGAAGCCGTACACCTTTGTCCGGGCCTGGGAGCGGACAAAGGCGGAGAAGATGTGGAAGTCGCTGAGGGCCGTGCCACCCGCATCGGACACTGTGGTGACTCCCGAGAGAACGCCGGCGGAGTCGGGGTGGTTATGGGTCCGTCCGGTGCGGTACACGTGCGTGTGGATGTCGATGAGCCCCGGTGTAACGATCTTTCCGTCTGCCGGGATGGTTGTTGCCGCCTCTGTGGTGGGGATAGAGGGCGCCGCGTGGCTGATGTTACCGTCCGAAACGGCGATGTCTAACGTTTCATGGAGACCCTGGGAGGGGTCTAGGACAGTGCCTCCCTTTATCAGCAGGTCGTACATGGTCAAGCCTCCAATTCGTTCGTTCTTTTATCGTGGCGAGGCCGGTTTACTGCCCCTCCCTGAGCGGTCCTGGTGCGCCCGAACTCCAATAGCATCCTGAGAGGCTTCTGGAGTGGCGCCGTCAGGACTACCGCCGTCCTGTATTGTCTCCCGCCCGGGAGGTGGACCGCTAGTCGAAAGCCTGCGGATGTGCTGCTGGAAGTTTTCGGTGCCCAGCCAGTGGACCCGATTTTCTGACGCTGTAGCTACATCGCCAGAGTCGATCATGACCTCCAGATGGGCCACCACCTCCGTGAGGGCCATGTGAAAGTCGCCCTCACTGAGGGGACGATGGGAGAAGAGCTTTGTCGTGATGTCGCCCATAGTTCGGGCCTCGCGGCCCAATATAGAGGCAATTCGGTGCATCCGCTGCTCGTGGTGCTGGATGATGTCCTGGGCGCGCTTGGCCGTAATCAAGTTCAGCTTCCCTTTGTTCAGGAGCCGGTGCGCGGGGAGCACTGCGACGCGGTCTCCATAGGCCGCCACTCGCTGGAGCGAGCGAAGGTAGATATCCAGGCCGTAGTGCTTCCTTTCGTCCCGGTACTCCGGGGGCAGCGTGGCTCGGAAGCGCGCGGGGTACACCGTCTTCAGTGTGGGGTGAGGGGTGATCTCCGGCAGGACGTGGTCACCGCTGAACATGAGGCTGTCCAAGGCTATGGTCAACTCATCGGGCGAATGTCCGGGGGTATGGAAAAAGGTGAAGGCTCCGGCCTGCTCACCGTCGTGGATGTGGCGGGTCACCGACGCCAAGCGACGCAACTCCGTGTACCGGCGATGGCGCTCGTAGCGTTCACCCTGGCGGAACTGGGCCGACGGCTCCTTTTGGGAGCTCGCCGCCCCCTCGGGCTCCTCCAGGGCGCGGCGCATCAGTGGATTCGTGTGGCCCTGGGACCCCCAACTGTCCAGGTCCCGCAGGAGCTCATACAGGGCGTGGGCCCAGATCTCCGCGCCCGTGGCCTGCACCAAGTGGTAGGCGCCCCCAGCGTGGTCGATGTGTCCGTGGGTCAGTACAACGCGCCGGATCGCTTCCATGTCCAGGCCCAGCACGCGAAAGGCAGAGCTCAGGGCCTCCACGGAGATGGTGCTGCCCGCGTCGATGAGGGTCAGCCCCTCGCCTTCCACGATGTAGATCCAG
The DNA here is from genome assembly GCA_965249215.1 of Dehalococcoidia bacterium. Taxonomy (GTDB): domain Bacteria; phylum Chloroflexota; class Dehalococcoidia; order Lucifugimonadales; family UBA3495. The sequence goes on from CBDFLN010000001.1 coordinate 76,719, forward strand.
GTTGGCCCGGTGGGGGAGTACCACTCCTGGGGGACGGCGACGGTGTGGACGATGAGCCCGGCGTCTGTGGTGAGCCGGAGGATGGCGCCACTGCCATCGAGGTTGCCTTCCCGCAGCACTTCCACGTGGGGGGCAGGGGGCGAGGACATCAAGTACCCTCCTCAGGGAAGCAAGGTAGGGGCTGTGAGCGGGCCGGGTGAGCGAAGGGATTCGAACCCTCGATCTCCAGGGCCACAGCCTGGCGCCTTAACCGCTTGGCCACGCTCACCACGCTCTGGCGGTTGCAGTCTACCATAGCCCCCAAACGCGGTCAATTTGACCTTGTTGCATATTTCCTGGGTGAAGGCTCTATTGACTACTAAAGAGAACGAGGGGTTTGATATACTCCCCGCGGACCTAGAGGAGGAGAAGAAAATGCCGATTATTTTGACTTGCTCGAAGTGCAGAGAAGATAGGGAGGTAATTAGCTTAAGTCGGTTGAGCTTCGACATCGGTTCAGGGGCGAACCAAGTCCTAAATGGGACTGCGATAATCTTTCCCGGGCCTTCTCGGGTCGGGTCTGACCCGAAATGGGACCGGCGCAGTGCCTTTAATGTGATCTGTCGACCTCGTTCTCGAGGCGGCCTAACCCGCCCACCGACCAGGTGAGCAGTGACCTGATAGGAGCCTGGCCAAAGGCCCCGTCGCAGTCCTGTCCGCTCTCCTGGCCTGTTGGAGCCATCTCACTCAAGAGCGAGGAGGCAGTCTGTGACCACTAGCAGCGGATTGGATGGTGTCGCCAGGGTGATCGTTGGTGTTGACACGCACCTGGACGAACACGTAGCTGTGGCAATCGACCACCATGGAACGCGCCTGGGTGAATACCGGCTAGGGACGACGGCCAAGGGCTACGAGGACCTGGAGACCTGGGCTATCGGCCTGGGCCAGGTCGCCACCTTTGGCGTCGAAGGTACCGGCTCATATGGAGCGGGGCTGGCTCGACACCTTGCTCGGTGTGGCCACAAAGTTATCGGGGTCAACCGACCAGACAGGTCCACACGCCGTAGACTGGGCAAAAGCGACCCTCTCGACGCTGAAATGGCCGCACGATCTGTCCTCGCCGGGGTGGCTCGGGAGTCTCCCAAGTCAGGTGTGGACAAGGTGGAGATGATCCGGGTGCTCAAGATTGTCAAGGACTCTGCGATGAAGGCCCGCACGCAGGCCATCAACCAGATGAAAGCCCTTGTGGTCACCGCGCCTGATGAGTTGCGAGAGGAATTGGCCGGACTAAATGCCCGGAGGCTTGTAGATCGCTGCATTAGCTTTCGCCCGGGTAGGCTGGCGACGCCGGTAGCAGCAGCTAAGCATGCACTTCGGCTGCTTGCCCGTCGTCACAGCCAGCTCACCTGCGAGATCGAAGGTATCGACGACGAGCTGGCCCGGCTCACCGCGGAGACTGCGCCGGCATTGGTCCACACCTTCGGAGTCGGAGCGGACACCGCAGCCACGCTTCTCGTGACTGCCGGCAGCAATCCCGAGCGACTGAGGTCTGAGCCCGCCTTCGCCGCCCTGTGCGGAGTAAACCCCATTCCTACCTCTTCAGGCAAGACCGAACGCCACCGACTCAACCGCGGAGGCGATCGACAAGCCAATGCCGCTCTCTATCGCGTTGTCCTTGTGAGACTCCGCTACGATGAGCGGACGAGGGAGTATATGCGGCGTCGCACCAGGGAGGGAATGACAAAGTCCGAGGTCATCCGCTGCCTCAAACGCTACGTCGCTCGTCAGATCTTCGCCATCTTGCATGAGATCGGACGCAAGAACCTGGCTCTACCAGCAGCCGCTTGACATCTATAGGAGCATCACTAACCTGCGAACGGGATGGGCACAGATGGCCCGTCAGCGTGAGGGGCGGAGACCAAATATTGGATGTGGGAACGCAATTTCCTGTAGCCGAATCGCAAAAGCTAAACCGAAACGTGGAAGAAGGCGTCAAACAAGATGTGGAAGAGGCCGAGGAGGCCCATTTTCACCGCCTGTATAAATCATGTGCCGTCATGTGTCGTCGAGCTATGCAACTTGGCTTTATGGATAAGGGCGTGAAGGATGCTCCCATTGGCAGGATGTTGCATGAGGCAAAGGAGAAGAGCATCTTGTCGGATGAAGAGGCTTATCAAATCGGCTTGGCAGTGTCCCACTACGGAGGAAGGGGAGCGCATGAACGAGAGAACATTACAGAGTCTGACGCTCGAACTGCCGTCGTTGCGGCGGTAAAAGTGTTGAATGATATCTATCGTGATAAGCAGCCTGCATCGCAATGAGAGACAGATAGCAATGCAACGTAACTTGGCCAAGCGCGCACTGTGGTGTGGTTCAAAGAACGTTGCCCCTTGAGGCGGGGAGATGCTGGAGCGTGGCAGGTCTATGTGAGGGGGGGCCTGAGGCCCGCGTGGACACACAGCTTGAAAGGTGGGGATGGGAGAGGGGTGCTCGGGTCTTGGCTCAGTTTAGAGGAGACCGCGCTTGTACGACTCCGCAACGGCCTCGGAGCGGTTCCGGACGTTCAGTCGCTCCAGGAGCTGGCGCACCCCTCTCTTGACGGTGGCATCGCTCATAAAGAGCTGCCGTGACATCTCCTGGGTGCTGGCGCCGCTGGCGATGAGGCGCAAGAGGGACATCTCACGGGAGGACAGGGTGTTTCTCTGGGCATCGACTCCCTGGGCCAGGTTTCCGAACTCGGTAAAGAGCTCTCGGCTGAGGGAGAGGTCCAAGGAAGAGCGACCCTGGTAAACAGCGCGAATAGCCTGGCTCAGCTCGGGGCGCGCGATGTCCTTCAGGAGGTAGCCCACGGCGCCAGCGGCGATGGCCTGGGGCAGGTACTCGCCGTAGATGGTCAGCATGATGATGTTGCAGTCGGGCTGGGCCTCCTTGAGCCTCCGGGTCGCCTCAATGCCATCAACGCCGGGCATCTTGATATCCATGAGCACCACATGGGGCTCTTGGGCCTGGACCCCAGTCAGGGCCTCTTCAAAGGAGCCGGCCTCGCCGACGACCTCGATGTCCTCCTCCAGCTCCAGCATCCTCCGGAGCCCCTCTCGGACCATCTGGTGGTCGTCAACCAGGAAGACCCGTATCTTTGTGCCCGTCCAGGAAGTTATCGACACGCTGCCTCCGATGTGAAACCCTCATCTCCGCCTCACCCGAACTTGCTGGAGAAGCCAGGCGCGGGTAGTGCGAAGATGGTCTACTGGCGCTCAACAAGAGCCCCGAGCAAACTGTTCCTCTCTTCTTCTGAACGAAACCAACCGCTCAAACATTCCTTTTCCTGCTAGTACGTATCCTCTGTTAGGGCGGCTCAAGTCCCTCTTTTACTTGTGGTCTTCTCTTCGTCGACAGGTTCCAGGTCGGATTCTGCTGGCGTCTCGTCACCTTTTTCGTCCGGGAGCGACCTGTCCAGGGGAAGCACGAGGGAGATGGTGGTCCCGGCGCCCTGGCGGCTTTGGATCTTCAGGGTTCCCCCCAAGGCCTCTGCTCGTTGACGCATTCCCATAAGCCCCATATGTCCCACAGTCAGGGCCCCTCCCAGAACTTGGGTTGGATTAAAGCCTTTGCCGTTATCCGTGATCTCCACGCTCACCTGGTCTTGCTTGGGTTGTAGCCATACTTTCACCGTTGTGGCGGAGGCGTGCTTACGAATATTGGTGATGGACTCCTGGACGATGCGGTAGATCGCGAGCTCCATGTGTGGAGGGAGCCTCTCAGGGTCCCCCTCAATGTGGAACTTTCCTACAAGGCCGTTCTGGTTCAACTGCTCGACGGTCCGTCGCAACGCAGGGACGAATCCCAACTCTTCAAGGTTCGGTGGATGGAGGCCCACCATAATGGCCCGCAACTCTTGGATGCTGTTGTGGATGATCTTTTCGATATCACTGAGCTCCCCGGCAGTCGCCGAGTTCCCTGGCTGCGACAGCAGGGCCTGGCACACTTGGAGCCGGTAGGAGGCGCTGACCAGCCACTGGGCCACACTATCGTGGAGCTCCACCGAGACCCGCTTGCGCTCGTCCTCCTGGGCCTGGACCGTCAGGTCCAGGAGCTCTTCGGCGCGGAGCCGCTCCTTGCGCAACTCCTCTAGGACCCGCGCGTTCTCGATGGTGATGGCCGCCTCTGTGGCCATAGTCATCAAAAGGTCTACGTCGTCCTGGTCATAGTAGCTGTCGGTGGACTTTTTCCCGACTCCCAGAATCCCGATGAGCTTGCCCTTGCTTCTCAAGGAACAAAGGAAAGCCGCATCCAGGCTCTCTAGATACTCCTCTTCTGCTTTCCAAAGGCTTTTGAACTCGGGCCTGAGCTCGATGGTCTCCTGGGTCAGGACTCTCCCTTCTTTGGTCAGCGACTCCACGATGGGGCTATCTTGGGCGAAGCCGATCCCGGCCAGGGAATCCTGGAGCTCCGGGGGATCGGCGAAGCGCAGGACGTAGTCACCCTCTGTGTTGGGCAGCAGCAGACATGCCCGGCTGCTGTGGAGCGCCTGAGTGAGCGGGTAGAGCATGTTTCTGGCCAGCTCCTCCAAGTTCAACACGTCCCCCCATGCGGCTGGTGAAGGTGGTCAGGAGCCTCCGATAGTCATACGTATCCCGGAAGAAGAGACGCTCAACGGCCTCCTGGCTACGTTGCCATATGGGCTGGCTCAGGACCGCGAGGATGGGGATCAGGCCTCCCGCAACCGCGATGAGGATGATGGTGGAGATATTCACGTCGAAAGTGAGGTTGAGGATGAAAAGCGTCAGGGTGTAGGCGCTGAGTCCCACAAACCCTCTGATGACGTACACCAGCCCCCGGCGGATCACTACGTTGATCTCCATCAACTGGTGCTTCAGGATGGCATAGCTGATGAGCAGGGCGCTGAGCAGGTTGCCAGCGTGGTCGATAGGGAACTTTCCCAAGGAGGGGACGAGGTTGCTGCTGCTGAAAAGAAGCACCGTAGCCAGGGCCAGGAGGAGATAGACCACGCGGGTCCGGCTAATGGGGTCCTGGAGGCTCCGATAATACTGGTGTAAGAGGGCGAGGGCGCCTCCGGCCAGGGCCAGGGTGATGAGCGCGATCCCCTGAAGCCAGAGCCCTAACTCATGGTACAGAATGCCATCTTCAACGTACGCGCTTTTAAGGATGTCACCCTGAGCCATGGCTATCGAGAAAGAGAAGAGGAAGATATAGCTCAGGACTACCAAGGCGCCTGGGGACTTTCCGACAAATGCACGGACGAAGTGGTAGTAGTTCACCGTCATCCAAACAAGGACGACGATGAGGAAGCCGTTCCAGAAGTATGCCCGTTCGGGGAAGAAGTCGGCGTGGAGCATAAAGGAGCTGAAGCTCCACAGCATTGCGGAAAAGAGATAGAGGGCAAACTCCCGATGGGCCCTCCTTTGCGGATACCGTAAGACGAGGCCGGTGAGCGCCAGGTAGGCGAGAACACTAATCAGGGGTACGAGGGAGTAAACGTTCACGAAGAGGCGTCTTCCTCTCTTTTAGGGGTGAATGAAACAGCACAAACTACACTCAACATTCTTCTGAACCGTAACCTTATATCCTTTTAGCGCGACGGCATCCATTATGTCTATATGGTTAGATTCTTTCAACGGAGACAGGTGCGGCGGGCGCCCACCAACGTCCGGGCCAGGACAGTGAAAACGTGTGGAAGGCTGCTCTCAGGGGTGGATTGCCGAATGCGTATAACCTTAGCAAAAAATACAGGTGCGGGCTCAATTTGAGCCCGCACCTGCCCGTTGATGAACTCTCGGTGAAGGTGTCCCGAAACTACCGCCTCCGAGGTTCCTGGAGAGGTCGCCCGTAGAGGTTGATGGGCATCTCCCCCGTTGGCACGTCCACCTCCACGATCGTGGGCTTGTTGCCCTTGACAGCGTCCTTCACGGCCGCGGGGATCCCCTCAAGGTCTGGCACATGGATACCCCGAGCGCCGAAGCTCTCCGCCAGCTTGACGAAGTCAGGGTTGTGCAGCTCTGTGCCGATGACCCGGCCTTCGTAGCGGGTGCGTTGGTCGTTGTTGGAGGCGCCGAAGGCGTGGTTGTTATAGACCACGGCCACCAGGTTAATACCGTATTGGACAGCCGTCGCCAGCTCGCCCACGGAGTACATGAAGCCCCCGTCTCCAATCATAGCAACAACAGTTCTATCGGGATTGCCCACCTTGGCCCCCAGTGCAGTGCAAAACTCGTAGCCCAGGGTCCCCATGTAGGAGGAAGTGATCCAGGACCTGGGCTTGTATACCGGCAGAGCGCTGCCGCTGGCGTAGGCCAGGCCTGTGACACCGCTGAGGACGATGGCGTCCTCACCAATGGCCTCTCGCATCGCTTCATACACGGGGGTATGCCGGGGGAGTGCCTCTTGGACTGCTCCAGCCGCCGAGGCCTTCAGCGAGGTCAGTTCCTGCCGATCCCACGTAGTCTTACGATCGCGGCTACGCAGGGCCTGAATGATCTGCCGCAGGGTTGCCTTGGCGTCGCCGGCCAGGCCTATTGTCGGCTGAGCTACCCTACCCAGCTCGTCCGGATCTATATCTAAATGGATCAGTTTTTGGGGTCCCTTGAGAGCCCAGTCCGCGGTCGCTGCCTCGGCGAAGCGCGTGCCAACAGCCAAGACCACGTCCGCCTGAGGCACCACTTGGCCCGCGATGCTGGTGGCGCCAAAGGACCTGGAGATACCCATAGCTAGGGGATGGCTGTCCGAGATTGAGCCACGGCCCTCCGCAGAGGTGAACACCGGGGCGTTCAGGAGCTCCACAAGCTCCTGAAGCTCTTGGGAGGCGTCGGAAAGGTTGACGCCTCCGCCCGCGAAGACCACGGGATGGGTCGCGCCGGCCAGTAGCTCCGTAGCTGCGCCGATGTCGGCCGCCTTGGCCGCGGGGCGGGAGATGGTGCTTGGCTCAAGGATTTCCATATCCGCAACCGCCGCCAAAGTGTCTGGTGGGATCTCTATCTCCACAGGGCGGGGGCGGCCGGTCTTAAGCTGGCGCATGGCCTCGTGGATCGTCTCGGGGATCTCCTCCACATGCATGACCCGGTGGGCCCACTTGGTCACAGGTTTTACGATTTCGAGTTGGTCGTGGACCTGGTGAAGGGCGTCTCGACTCTCTCCGATGGCATCGCTGTCCACCTGGCCCGAGATGAGCAGGACAGGAGAGGATGCGGCGTAGGCGGTAGAAAGGGCGGCGCAGGCGTTGTACAGGCCAGGTCCTGGGACGACCAGGGCCACACCGATCTTCCCCGTGGTTCGAGCGTAGCCGTCGGCCATATACACCGTCGCCTGCTCGTGCCGCGTGCTGATAATCTGCACCTCCGGGCTTTCCCAAAAGCCATCGTAGAGTTGCATAATCTGAACGCCGGGCAGGCCAAAGACCACCTCCACTCCCTCTGCCTGTAGAGCCTTTACGACAGCGTGGCCACCGCGCAGCATGGGCATGGGCGGACCTCCTTCTTCTTTGAGGAAAAAACTCCAGTATCCCAAGTAGGCGTGGCACTATCATAGCTGCCTCCGACGGGGTGTCAAGCGCGGGAGGCGTCTTGGGTGGGGGGCCAGGGCGGACTACTGCCAGGGGAGCGGGTTTCAGAGAAGGGGAGATCAGGTGGGCTGTCCCCTTTGCGCTAAGATCAATTCCACGGCGGGTGAAGCTCCATGTCCATGGAGCCATAACCGCAGACACGGTGTATTCCTAAGGGCCGTGTACATGCGGTTGTAATGCTGGTTCAAGAAAAGGCTGCAACAAATCTTGTGGAGGAGTTGCTAAGTCGAGTGGAGCCTACCCGCGAGGGCGGCCCACGTCCGCAAAGTAGTGGATGGCTTTTCCCAGGGCCTCAACCAGCAGGTCAACCTCTTCCTCGGTGTTGTAGATGTAGAAACTGGCCCGCGCGGTGGCTGGGACACCCAGGTGTCTCATCAGGGGCATGGCGCAGTGGTGGCCGGCCCGGATGGCGATGCCGTCTCGGTCCAGGACCGTCCCCAGATCGTGGGCGTGTACCGCGGGTGAGGAGAAGGATATGACGCCTCCACGCAGCTCTGGGTCCCGGGGGCCGTACACCTGCAGGTCTTCAGAGAGCTCACCCAGGCGCTCCAGGGCGTAGCGGGTGATCTGGATCTCGTGCTGGCGAACCTGGTCCATCCCCAGCTGTTGAAGGTAGTCCACTGCGGCCCCCCAGGCGATGGTATCGGCGATGTTGGGGGTGCCTGCCTCGAAGCGGTAGGGGAGGTCGTTCCAGGTGGCACGGTCGGGCCACACCTCCCGCACCATCTCACCGCCCCGCTGAAAGGGCTCCATGGTCTCCAGTACATCGGGGCGGACATAAAGGCCTCCCACGCCGGTGGGCCCCAACATCTTGTGAGACGAGAAGGCCAGGAAGTCGCAGTCCAGCTTCTGAACATCGGTAGGCAGGTGAGGGACGCTCTGGGCCCCGTCGAGCAGGACCAGGGCTCCCTTGGCATGGGCGGCCTGGATGATCTCCTCCACCGGGTTTACCGTGCCCAGCACGTTGGACATGTGGACTATGGCTACGAGCTTGGTGCGCTCTGACAGAAGCCCATTGAGGTCGCTGAGGTCCAGGGTGCCATCGGAGGTCATGGGGATGAACTTGAGGGTTGCTCCTTGTTCCTGGGCCACCCGCTGCCAGGGGATCAGGTTGCTGTGGTGCTCCATGGGGGTTGAAAGGATCTCATCTCCGGGCCCGATGTTGGAACGGGCCCAGGTGTAAGAGACCAGGTTGATGGCCTCCGTGGTGCCCCGGACCAGAAGGAGAGACTCCGGCGCGGGGGCGCCGATGAAGTCGGCCACCTTGCGCCGTGCCTCTTCGTAACGCTCAGTGGCCTCCTGGCCCAGCGCGTGGACGGCCCGGTGGATGTTGGCGTTGTACTCCTGGTAGTAGTCGGTGAGGGCCTGGATGACGGACAGGGGCTTCTGGGATGTGGCGGCGTTGTCCAGGTAAACCAGGGGTTTGCCATACACCCGACGGCGTAGGATCGGGAAGTCCTCCCGCACCTTCTTGAGGTCCAGCATCCTCTCCCCCTTTGAGGTCTATCCCAGGAGCCCGTTATCCTTGGGCTTTTCTGTATTCTTCGATGGCGTCTTGCAGCGTGGCCCAGGAGAGGAGGGCGCATTTGATGCGGATAGGGAACTTCTTGACGCCCAGAAGGGCCACCAGCTCCCCCAGCTCCTCTTCCTCCTCCTCGCTCGGCTCCCGACCTTGCATGATAGACTTGAACTGGGCTATCAGGGCTTTGGCCTCGTCCACGGTGCGACCTTTGACCAGCTCCCCCAGCATGGAGCCCGATGCTTGGCTGATGGCGCATCCCTGGCCGCTCACCCCTACTTGGTCCACACACCCGGCGTCGTTCAACCCCAAGGTAAGCTGGACCTCGTCGCCGCAGAAAGGATTGAACCCCTCGGCCTTCAGGTCACTCTTCCCCAGAAGCTCGCGGTTCCTGGGGCGCTTGTAATGGTCCAGGATGATCTCCTGGTACAGCTCATCGAGCTCGATGGTATCGTCCACCGTCATCCTTGGCTTCTCCTAGCGCCCCTGAAGTTTACCCAGGGCCAGCTCCTCAACACGGCTTTGGAGGGGGTCACTCTTAATGGATCTGAGCACCTCACGCATAAAGCCGCGCACCAGGAGACCCCGTGCGGCCTCCTCGCCTATCCCACGACTGCGGAGGTAGAAGAGTGCGACCTCGTCGAGACTTCCACACGCGGCTCCATGGCTGCACTTTACGTCATCGGCGTAGATCCAGAAGGCTGGCTTGGTGTCAACCTTGGCCTGGTTCGATAGCAACAGGTTCTTGTCGGCCTGCTGTGCGTCTACCTTCTGGGTGCCCCGGCGCACGGTGATGCTGCCGTGGAACACGGCATGAGCCTGATCGTCCAGGACTCCCTTGTAGAGCTCCCGACTGGTGGTGTAGGAGTCTGCATGGTCGATGAGGACCTGATTATCCGTATGCTGCGATCCGTTGACCAGGTAGAGCCCGTTCAACGTGCAGGAGGAGCCTTCACCCTCCATGAGCAGATGGAGGTTGTTCCTCACCAGCCCGCCGCCTACATCGACGGCTACCGAGGTGAAGGTGCTGTCACGGTCCTGCACCACCTGGGTAGTGGCGATGTGGTACGCCTCTTTGCTCTGTGCCTGAACCCGGTAGTAGTTCACGACGGCCCCAGCGCCCACCACGACTTCGGTCACCGCGTTGGTGAAGTACTGGCCTTCCGATAGGCCACCGTAGCTCTCAACAATAGTGACCTTGCTGTCTTTGCCCGCCAGAATCAGAACCCTGGGATGGGACACCGTGCCAGGCCCCTGGAGGGCGGAGAAGAAATCCAGGTGGATGGGGTCCTTGATGACAGTGCCATCGGGGATGTGCAAAAAAGTCCCATCGTGGATGAACCCGGTGTTCAGGGCCGTGAACGGATTGTCCCGGTACCCCGCGTGGTGGGCCAGGTTACCCTCCACCAGATCGCCTCTGATGCTCATAGCCTCCGCGAGGCTCGCCGCAAAGACAGAAGCGGGCAAGGAGGAGACTGAGGAGTGGGCCGGGAGATAGTGCCCGTCCACGAAGACTAGTCGGCTCCAGTTGGGCTCGTCGAACGAGGATCTCTCCAGGTCCCGGCTCGTCAGGGCTGTGGGGTCTGGCGTGGAGGCGAGCTCGAAAGTGGTCCTGGCGATTGGGCTGACATCGGTGTACTTCCACGCTTCGTTGCCACGGCGGCCGGTGGGGAAACCGGTTTCATTGAACCTGGCCATGGCCGCCCCGCGGAGAGCCCGGGCCCAGGACGGGTCTTGCCCGGCGCCACTCTTTTCGAAGGCCTCGAAGGCCGCCAGGTATCGCTCTTTCTCAGTTACGGGCTCCAGGGTCATGGACGGCGGTCCTTCATGAACTGGTCTGGAGTGACGCCTCAGGGGTCTCAAGCCACTCGTAGCCTTTGGCCTCGATCTCCATGGCAAGCTCTTTTCCACCGGTCTTGGCGATTCGACCATTGACCAGCACATTCACCACATCGGGGATGACGTAGCTCAGGATCCGCTGATAATGAGTCACCAGGACGATGGCCTTTTCGCTGCTCCGTTGCTGGTTGATGGCCTCGGCCACTGTGCGCAGCGCGTCGATGTCCAGTCCGGAGTCAGGCTCGTCCAGAATGGCGAGCTTGGGCTCCAGCACTGCCATCTGCAGGATCTCATTTCGCTTCCTCTCTCCGCCAGAGAATCCCTCGTTGACGGAGCGTTTCATCTGATTGGGATCCATCTCCACGAGCTTGGCTCTCCGGTTGAGGAGACGATCAAACTTCAGAGGGTCCAGCTCCTCCAGGCCCTTGCTCTTGTTGATGGCGTTGAACCCCGCCCGCAAAAAGTGGTCCAAGCGGACACCAGAAATTTCGATAGGGTGCTGAAAAGAGAGGAAGATGCCGACACGAGCACGCTCTTCGGGCGCCATCTTCAACAGGTCTTTGCCCTGAAAAAGGACCTGGCCCGAGGTGATGGTATAGAGCGGGTGGCCGACCACTATGTTGGCAAGGGTGCTCTTGCCCGACCCGTTGGGGCCCATGATGGCGTGCACTTCGCCTGGCCTGATGATCAGGCTGACCCCTCTCAGGATCTTGACATCGCCCACGCTGGCGTGGAGGTCCCGAATCTCAAGCAGTGCTGAGTTGCCCATGTCTAGCCGACGGCCCCCTCAAGATTCACGTCCAAGAGCCGGTTGGCCTCCACCGCGAACTCGAATGGAAGCTGCTTGAACACCTCTCTACAGAAGCCCTGGATGATCATGGAGCGGGCATCCTCCGCGGAGAGTCCCCGCTGGTTGCAGTAGAAGAGCTGCTCCTCACCGACCTTGGAGGTGAAAGCCTCGTGTTCGACGTGCGCCGTGTTGTTGCGGACTTCGATGTACGGCGTGGTGTGCGCGCCACACTGGTCGCCCAGCAGCAGCGAGTCACACTGGGTGTAGTTTCGAGCACTGGCCGCTTTGGGCATGATCCTGACCAGTCCCCGGTAGGTGTTGTTGCCGTGGTCAGCGGAGATCCCCTTGGAGATGATGGTGCTCTTGGTGTTCTTGCCGATGTGGATCATCTTGGTGCCCGTATCGGCCTGCTGGTGGAGCTTGGTCAGGGCCACAGAGTAGAACTCACCCACGGAGTTGTCGCCCTGGAGGATAACGCTGGGGTACTTCCAGGTGATGGCCGATCCGGTCTCCACCTGGGTCCAGGAGATCTTGGAGCTCTTACCCAGGCACGTGCCGCGTTTGGTGACGAAGTTGTAGATGCCGCCCTTCCCCTCTGCGTTGCCCGGATACCAGTTCTGGATGGTGGAGTACTTGATCTCCGCGTTGTCCAGGGCGATGAGTTCCACCACCGCGGCGTGGAGCTGGTTGGTGTCCCGCATGGGAGCGCTACATCCCTCCAGGTAGCTGACGTAGCTTCCCTCGTCGGCGATGATCAGCGTACGCTCGAACTGGCCCGTGTCCGCATTATTGATCCGGAAGTAGGTGGACAGCTCGTAGGGACAGCGGACCCCCTTGGGCACGTAGCAGAAGGAGCCATCGGAGAAGACGGCGGAGTTGAGCGTCGCGTAGAAGTTGTCGCTAAAGGGGACTACAGACCCCAGATACTTCCGGACCAGCTCCGGGTGCTTCTGGACGGCTTCGGAGAAGGAGCAGAAGATGATGCCCCGCTTGGACAGCTCCTCCTGGAATGTCGTAGCCACGGATACACTGTCGAAGACGGCATCCACCGCGACCCCGGCCAGCCGTTTCTGCTCCTCCAGGGGGATACCCAGCTTCTCGAAAGTCGTAAGTATCTCCTGGTCCACTTCGTCCAGGCTGTCGAGCTTGGGCTTGGGCGCCGAGTAGTAGATGATGTTCTGGTAGTCGATGGCCGGGTAGTGGACGTTGGCCCAGGTAGGCACTTTGTTCTGCTCCGCTTGAGTAACCCAGTGACGGAAGGCCTTCAGACGCCACTCCAGCATGAACTCAGGCTCGTCTTTTTTGGCGGAGATCCAGCGGATGGTGTCCTCGGTCAGCCCACGAGGCGCTGTGTCGGCTTCGATATCTGTGACAAAGCCGAACTTGTAGTCCTGACGAGCCACATCCTTGACGATCTTGTTTCCGGTGGTCATATGTAATTCCCTACGCTACTCTACACAACCTATGTGTTTTTCTTTTTTCCAACGGTTTTCCCGTGGCGGCATCGCTGGCTCATCCACGGTCTGAGCACCCTCGTTGAATTTGAAACGCGACAACTCCTTGAGTTTACCGAGGGTTACTGGGCCAGAGAGGCTCACCACCTTGCACCACACTATTTTATCGTGGACTTCTTGGATTGTAAAGGTTCCCTACCGACAGAGTCGACTTTCCCGAGCCAGTTTACCCGCCGAGCCTTGCGATGTCATCTATGAGCCTTTCGGCCCACGCTCGGAAGCTGTCCTCCAGGTCCGCTCCGCAACGGGGGCACTCCATATCGCCAAACCTGATCCTCGTCTCGCAAGAGCGGCAGGGCGGGAACTCATCCAGAGCCTGGAAAACCCGCATCATCTGTGCTTCCGTTGCCATGCTTGTCTTCCTCTCGGCTATGCTAAACTGCGTCCAGTCTGGCCGACATACCCTCTCATGGCAAGGCCCCACGTGGGGGGGGGGGGGGAAGCTACTGACGACTGGCCGCCCACAATGGAGTTGAGCGTCACTGGATCTATCAAGGAGTAAATCTAGATTCGGGGAAGGCGTGGATGGAGCTGGGAGTCAGCTACTTCGGCAACCGGATCCCCAGGCACTACCGGGAGCAAGACCTGCCGGAGATCGTCGCCTGCGGGTGCTCGTATGTTGTCCACACCTTCAGTGAGAACGACTTGCAGTTCTATCAGGGGGCAATGGAGGAGATAGTGGCGCTGACCCATCGGGCCGGGCTGAAGGTGTACCTGGACCCCTGGGGAGTCGGCGGGATCTTCGGCGGTGAGGCTTTCAGCAGCTTCCTTTTGCAAAATCTCGACGTCTGGCAAGTCAAGGCCGACGGCACTCCTGTCCCCATGGCCTGCGCCCGGGCCCCCAAGTTCCAGGCCTTTATGCGACGGTGGGTGGATACGGCCATCGGCCTTGGGGCGGACGTCATCTTCTGGGATGAGCCCCATCTCTATCTCCCTGGCGGCGCTTCCGTCGGGCCCGGGGACCTGACATGCTGGTGCCAGGTCTGCCGCGACCAATACCGGCAAAGGTATGGTGAGCCCATGCCCAGGGCCCTCACAGCCCAGGTGTCCGAGTTCCGGCAGGACACCATCACCGCGTTTCTGGAGGCTATGTGCGACCACGTACGGAGCGGTGGAGCACGTAATGCAGTATGCTTGCTTGCCTTCGATGACCCCGCACACGGCGTCGTGGACTGGGATAGGGTGGCTGAGATCAGGGGATTGGACATCCTGGGTGTGACGCCCTTCTGGGCGCTCCAGGGCAGGGGCCCTGGCGAGTTTGTTGGCCATTGGGCCAGGAAGGTTGCCGAGGTCTGCCAGAGCCACGGTAAGGAGCCGCAAGTATGGCTTCAGGGCTTCCGCATCGGCGCCGGGCGGGAGGCGGAGATCGCCGAGGCGGCAGAGGTCGCGGTTGACTCGGGAGTTCGGAATCTGGCCGTCTGGGGCTTTGAGGGTTGCGGGCATATGTCGGCCATTCGCCCCGATCACCCTGAGGAGGTCTGGAGGGTGGTCAGGAAGGTATTCACGCGGCTGCGAGACAGCTGACAGCCAGGGTTCTGCGGGGCCTGCCTGCCTTCTCGACAACGGTCTTTCTGCTGTGGCAAACGCTTGACAGGCTTCGACAGTGGGACTAGAGTCGCCCTAGGTTGGGGCCTATCTTGAATGGTGTAGTCAACTCGGCGCCAGGATTTCAGGGCATATGGTCCGGAAAGGATGAAAGTCATGATCCAGACGGGATGCAGCCACTACAAGGAGCAGGTAAAGGGAGAGGTGCAGTCCCAGTCCACGGTGTGCCAGGATTGCGCGCTGACGAACGAGAAGGGGCACCTCCGAATGTGCCTGACCTGCGGCTATGTGGGTTGCTGCGAGTCCGAACAGTCCCATGATACCCAGCATTGGAAGCAGACTGGCCACGCCATTATCCAGAAGCTGCCTCTGGAGGGAGACCGGTCTTTCATCTACTGCTACGAAGACGCGGAGTATCTCAAGAGATAGGGTCCTTTCTACTTGGCAGCCATTTCAGGGGGGGCCGGTGTCGGTTCCGTACTCGCACGGGTATGGTTTCTCATGCTCCGCTGGTTTTGCGGGCGCGAAGAAGAACGGGCTTCTGACATGGTGACGGAGGGAGATGATCCAGAGAGCATCGGAGCGCCTCCGAATCGACGTTCATCTCAACGACCAAGATGTTGCACAGTCCATGGTGGAGGACGTCCGCCGGGGCCTCACGTCCAATCCTAAGTACCTGCTCCCCAAGTACTTCTACGATGATGCTGGGTCTGATCTCTTCGAGCGCATTACAGCTCTCCCTGAATACTATCTTACCCGGACCGAGGCCGCGCTTCTGACCTCCATTGCCCAAGAGTTGATGGATCACGTGGACCCCCAGGAGCTTGTGGAACTGGGATCGGGCTCTTCTACGAAGACTCGCCTGCTCCTGGGTGTATGGAAGGGCGCTCAGGGGCCGCGTCGCTATGTGCCTTTCGACGTAAGCTCGGGGATCGTGGAGACCACAGCGGCCTCCCTCCAGGTGGACTACCCCTGGCTACACATTCATGGCGTCATCGGCGACTTTGAGCGGTACCTGGACCGGATCCCCGCAGCTATCGGCAGACGTCTGGTGCTCTTCTTGGGCAGCACTTTGGGTAACCTGGACCCACCGGCCCGGCTTGATTTTCTGGTCCAGGTAGGACGTCTCCTGGGCTCTGGCGACCGGCTGCTCCTGGGCGTGGACCTGGTCAAGGATGTGTCAGCATTGGAGGCGGCCTACAACGACGCTGCGGGTGTCACCGCCGAGTTCAACCGGAACATCCTGCGGGTGATCAATCGCGGTCTGGAGGCTGACTTCTTGCCCGAGGCCTTCCAGCACCGCGCACTCTACAATCGGGATGCCGACAGAATCGAAATGCACCTTGTCCCGGAGTCGGATCAGACCGTGCATGTAAAGAAGCTGGACCTCACGGTCACTGTCGGTCCGGGCGAGATCCTGTGGACCGAAAGCTCATACAAGTTCACTCGCGAGTCAACGGCCGCCGTGCTTCAAGAGGCTGGTATGGCCCTTGAGAACTGGTACACGGACCCTCAAAGTATGTTCGGGCTTGCGCTGGCCACACCGGCCCGGGATTCACGTTAGGGAGCACTTTCCGGCCTGAGAAGTGGCTTCCCAGATAGTTGGAAAACCCGGAACGCAGACTTGGCCCAACGGGTCACCTTTCCGGCGCAAGCTCCCGTAACAGGGCTTCCCATTCCGCCTGCTCGCACTCAGAGCGCACGCTGGGCGAGAGGGCTGCGCACCACTCCTTGAGGCCTTTCAGGAAAGGCGGATCCGACTCGACGCGGCGAAGCAGGCGTGCCAGCTCTCGGGTGTTCCCCGGAGTGAAATAGCCGGGGTAGTCCTCACCCAGAATGCCCACGGAACCGGGAATCCGAGAGGAGATGACGGGCAGTGAGTCGGCCAGGGCTTCGGAGACCACGTTGGCTCCCCCCTCCAGCCGGGATGTCAGGACCAGCGCACGGCTCCGGGCCATGATCCGGCGTGTCTGCCAATGGGGGCGATTACCAAGCCAGCGATAGCGTGGGTTCCGCTCAACCTCAGCGCGGGCGCGCACCTCCATCTCTGAGCTCATGGCGCCGCCTACGTGGAGCACCCGGATATGGGAGGAGTTGGAGAGGAGGCGAGCTGCTTGAGCCGTACGGAAGGGGTCCTTTACGGGCCGGAGGTGTCCTACGACGCAGACATCAAAGAAGGCAGAGTTCCTTGAGAGCGAGTTCGTCGGGCCCCGCGCCTGCATTGGCGTCGGCGTTGCAGACTGGAGAATGGCTCTGACCTTGCCCCGCAAGTCCCCCGGAAGTTCGTTATTCCCAAGGGGCTGCAAGGTCACCAAGCGGTCGGCCAACTCAAGGGAACGCTGAGCTGAGCGGCTCCTGCGGATGTCTTTATACAGGTCTGTTCCCGTGAGTGCTACGATGAGAGGGAGATCGGGGTGGAGTCGTCGGAAGCGGGCCACTGAAGGGGCACTTCGGCGGGCGTGAAGGGCAATCAGCAGATCACACCTCGCACGGTCGTACTCCTGCGCGATGACCACCCGATGGCCGAGAGATCGCAGGATCCGGGCCCAGCGATGCGCCGTGACCCGGTTTCCATGCCGTGAACCTCTGGCCGCTGGAGTTATCAGACGAATATTCATGTCGAGTCCGTTGAATCAGGCCCCTCTAGAGGTGTGGAATGCTTCTGTCGTCGGAGCTACCTGGTACAGGTGCGGAACCCCGCGAAGACGTCCCGGCGGTCCGGGGGATAGAAGTTTCTCCAGGTGTTCCGAATTAACCGGGAGCGGGTGGCCCAACAGCCTCCCCGCAAGACTTTGTGGTCTCCAAACCAGGGTGCCGAGTACTCCTTGTACGGGTCTAATATGAAGCCCGGGTAGGGCCAAAAGGCGTCGCCGGTCCACTCCCAGGTGTTGCCGATCATCTGGCGACAGCCAAAGGCGCTGTCGCCGGCGGGCAGCGCACGGACATCGATGGCGCCCAGGGCCGCCGAATCCAGGTTGGCCCTCTCCGACGTTGGAGGGTCGTCTCCCCAGGGGTACTTCCGCTTGTACCCCGCGATACTCGGACCGTCGGAGGCTGGCTCTGCGCTGGCTGCCAACTCCCATTCGGCCTCAGTTGGTAACCTGCGGCCAGCCCAGGCGCAATAGGCGCTGGCCTCATACCAGTTCACATGGATGACGGGCGCGAAGGGCTCCAAGGGGACAACCTGGTTGTAGCGCTGCCAGAGCCATTGGCCTTCGGGACCGCGATCCCAGTATACCGGGTGCTCAGCAGATGTGCGGCCGCGCCAGTCCCATCCCTCAGGGGTCCAGAGCTCCCGCCGTTGATAGCCGCCATCGTCCACAAAGGCCTGGAACTGCTCATTTGTCACAGGTGTGTTCGCGATGCAAAAAGTGGCCACCTCCACGGGATGCGCCCACTTCTCATTGTCGAACACAAAGGGGGTCTCTGAGGTTGCTCCCAGAAGGAACATCCCGCCAGGAATCTCGACGTCGCGGAGCTCGAAATCTCCGTCCAGCTTGCTGGAGCGGATGCCTTCCTGTGTCCCGCTGAGGAAGGGACAGGAGTACCCCAAGGTCTGCCGGGTGTAAGTGATCGCCTCCCCGTGCATATCTTCATGGTAAGTTGCCAGGCGATAGAAGTAAGCCTCACGGGAGGTGAGCTCCCGAGAACTGAACCGCTGGGCCGACAGCTCCAGGACTTCCCTCATATAGTCCAATGTTTGCTCTCGGGAAGGAAGCGCCAGGTCCCACCGCCAGTCGTGGAGCACTTCAAAGGAGTTGTAGAGGGCGTCTGAGTCGCTTCTGAGGGACTCGCGATTATCGAGGTTCCGAGAGATCCAGCGCTCCTGGAACCACGCCACGTGTCCGACCTCCCACAGGGGCGGATTCACGATCCGCATGTGTGGGCCGAACATCTGGTCATCTTCGAGGTCGGCTACCAACTCCAAGAGCCGGGTCCGCGAGTCTTCTAGCTGTTGGATCAGCTCTGAGGTGGTGAGTAAGGGTTCACTCGTGATACTCATCGATACTACCTACGGCACCACCTCGATGGCAGCCTGGCCTGCTTCTGTGATCTCTCCCACCACTGCTGCTGACACACCCCGCGCCTCCATCTCTCGGTTGAGGTCGGCCACCCGCTCCCGGGGTAGTGCGATCAGGAGGCCTCCAGAGGTCTGGGCGTCACAGAGGAGGAGCTTGGCCTCCTGGGATATCTCAGGATGCCAGCGCGCCACCTTCTCCACCGATTCCAGGTTGCGCCGGGTGCCGCCGGGGACAATGCCCTGCTCGACCAGTTCCCAGGTGCCGGGGATAATCGGAACTGAGGAGAAGCGGATCCGGGCGCAGACGTCGCTTCCGATAACCATTCGTTGTAGGTGACCCAAGAGGCCGAAGCCGCTGATGTCGGTGCAGGCATGGGCCCCCACCTCGATCATGGCCTCGCTGGCGGCCCGGTTCAGCGTAGCCATGATCTCCACAGCCTGGGTCAGGACCTTCTCGTCTACCTTCTCCTCCTTGCCCGCCGTGGTGATGATGCCCGTGCCCAGGGGTTTGGTCAGCACCAGGGCATCTCCCGGGAGAGCGCCGACGTTGGTCATCTGGGCGCCTGGCTTAACCACGCCGGTGACCGACAGGCCGTACTTGGGCTCCTGGTCGTCCACGGTATGCCCGCCCGCGATGAGGACCCCCGCCTCTTGGGCTTTCTCGGAGCCGCCTAAAAGGACCTGCCCCAGAATGGCCTTGTCCAGGGCGATCGGAAAGCCAACGATGTTCAGGGCCAACAGGGGCCGGCCTCCCATGGCGTAAACATCGCTGAGGGAGTTGGCCACGGCGATGGCTCCATACCAGTAGGGGTCGTCCACGATGGGCGGGAAGAAGTCCAGGGTCTGGACCAGGGCCAGCTCATCGCTGATGCGGTACACCGCGGCGTCGTCACCCGTCTCCAGGCCTACCAGGAGATTGGGGTCATGCTGACGAGGCAAGTGGCTCAGGACCTGCACCAGGTCCTCAGGGCTGAACTTGGAAGCTCAACCCGCGCAGTTGGCCAGGCTAGTAAGACGCAGAGTCTGCTGGGCCATACCACTCCTCTCCCGATGCTGACTTCTTGCTTCCCAACCAGGGTCTGGGTAAGCGGGATATCCAGATGGGAAGCCGGAGGACTTCATTCGCCACTGGGCCTCTCTGAAGAACCCTCCTGCTACATATTGTAACGATACCCCTGTCCTATGTCATCTAAGAAAGCCAGCCCATGAGCGCCTTTGACCGGCTACATCCCCCAACCGCCGTTGACAGCGATGGTGGTACCGTTGATGTATGCGGCCTCGTCGGATGCCAGAAAGAGCACGGCAGCGGCTATCTCCTCAGACTGGCCGGGTCTCCCCAGGGGAATCTGCTGTAGACGTCCCGGCTGGTTCTGGGGGCCGCCCTCCTGACCTGGGTACCACTCCGGGTGCTTGCGGATGGTATCGATGATGCCGGGCGCGACGAAGTTGAAGCGGATCCCGTGGGGTGCGAACTCCCGCATCAGCGCCCGGAGGAGGGCCGTACGCCCGCCCCCGGCAGCTGCGGCGTGGGAGCGTTGGGGGGTTCCCAAGCCTCCACCGCCACCCGCATTGCCGCCGATGGCGATGACACTGCCGGAGTGGCGCTCCACCATACCCGGGAGGACCGCCTGGCAGAGATAGAGGGTGGAGTGGAGGTTGATGCCCAGGACCCAGTCCCACTCCTCCTGGGTGATCTCCAGAAATGGCTTGGAGGGCCGGACCGAATGGTTGATCATCAGGATGTCGATCTTGCCAAACGCATCGATCCCCTGGCGGACCATGTCGTTGACCTTACGCCGGTCGGAGACGTCCGCCAGGACGGGCAAGACCTGGATCTCCTCCGAGCGGAACTCCTCCGTCGTGGCATCCAGCTCGTCCTGGGACTCGCGAGCGTTGATGATGACGCTGGCGCCCTCTTTGCCGAAGCTGTGGGCGATGGCCTTGCCGATGTTGCGGCTGCTTCCGGTGACCAGGGCAACCTTTCTGTCAAACTTCATATCTCTGCCTCCCATCACTCGTCCTTCACCGAAATACCTGCGCCTTCCAAAAAAGCACAGTCTAGGGGATGCCTTGGAGGATGGGGTGAGTGTAGCAACGCTGTTCCAGGCGGTCAAATGAGGGTTCTACGATTGCGATGCGTTACGATTGCGGTGCGTAGTGATCGCCTGTGGCGTGGGGCTCGGACGGGAGTTATCCTGGGCTGAGTGCCCCGGCGCGCGAGTTTCGGAGGCGCTATGCGTATCAGTCTCTGGAGGTGGCCAGGGGCTGAAGCAGCTCTGCACCGTCCAGGTCAACCGCTGCGGAAGCACACTCGAGCAGGCTGGAGAGGACCTTGTCCGAGGGCTTGACGTGGGGTGGCTTCAGATGGACCAGGTCGGCCCCAGAAGCTCGCTGACCTGCCGTGTACCGGCGGAAGGTTCCGGGCGGCAGGAGGGTTACCTTAAGTGGGTTCAAGCCCAGCATTGCCTCTACGTCTGCATAATCCTCACCGAGAGCCTTCAAGCGCTCGTGAATGCCTGTGGCTATCTTTTGCGAGCTGGGGAGTCCGTTGTTGGAATATCCATTGAGGAAGCCCTTCTCTTTGAGCTCCAGATAGAGATGGAGCACCGGCTTCTCCTCGGTTTCCGGGCGCGCGGTTCACTCCTCGTAGGGCACGCCGGACTCCTCCATGGCCTGCCACAAGGTCTTCTCCGTCAGGCGTGTGAACCCAGCGATATCGATGAGGTCGTCCACCCGGCTGTGGAAGACCATCTGGGGCAGCCTGATGTTCAGACGGTCATTGCTCAGTGAGGTGATCTGGATCATGTCGTCCAGCCGGTACCGGACAAAGGGGCCGCCGAGGAAGTTGGTGACCACCAGTTCGTACTTCTCCCCGGGCTCCACCTGGTCCAGCAGGAGGGTTTTGGGATGATAGCTGGGGAACCGCTTGGACTTGAAGTGCTCCTCCTCAGGGATGAACTCCAGGAGGTTGAACTGGGGGACGAAAGTCATGGCGTCATAGTCCCAGGTCTGGAGCCCGATGAGGATGCTCTCCGAGGTGCTGTAGACATGCAGGGGATACCTGCCCCACATCTCTCGTATCCGCTCTCGATAGATCGAGGCGTCCAGGCCCGCCGAGACCAGGCCCTTCAATGTCCAGATGTCCCTTGGGAGGATGGAGCGGTGTGCCATCTTGGCCTTCAGTAGTGCCCGTCCCGTCCGCAGCACAACGCTTGGCCGCGTGAGCAGGGAGCTTAGCCTGGTCCCCTTGGCCCGCTGGCTGAACTGCTCCCCCATAGCCATGAGAACACTTGACAGCCCGTAGAAGAGGTCCAGCCCCTGAGAGAGGGCCAGAGTGAAGCCACTGCGTATCCGCTCCTCGAAGGTCATCTGTTCGGACTCGTCCATGGGGGGTAGGAAGTCCAGGAGGTGCTCGTCGTTGGCCCGCTGGGCCCAGGTGCCCGAGGTGTATGGGCGCGGCGCCATGCCGTACAGGAACCTATCATGCTCGGCCCGTCGCACATCTCCGCGTTCCTGGCAGGTAGCCAGAAGAAGCATGGCCAGCCCGGCGGACCTCATCTCCCGATAAACCCGTTGAGTGACGGGGACCCACTTGAAGCGATACTCCCCTGAGCGACCTGAGGTGCGCTGCCACAGTACGGGTGGCTCCGGCAGCACGTCCTCCCGCTGCTCTAGGAGGTAGGGAGCATAGTCTTCGTAGGTGGTCAGAGGGACGCACTGTTGAAACTCTTCCAGATTGCGAGGCTCTGCACCCCGCATCACTCTTCTGCCCAGCTCACACCGCTTTAGGAGATCGAGCTGCTCCTCTAGCATTCGGTGCTGTAGGGCCATGAAGTCCTGGATGTCCAAGTCCAGGAAGCCGCAACCCATGTCCCAGATCTCCTGGGTCTTCCCTTCTCGGAGCAGTTGCTTTACGTTCACCGTCTCGTGCATTCTCCCGCCTTTCTTACGCCTGGGCTCCTCGGAGAGTGCTGAGGCACATCCTCAGGCTCCGCCAGGTGGGAATCAGCATCGGTGTCTCCCTTTGATAGCTGGAGTACTCTGGGAAGGTCCTGCTAAGGGCAAACTTCTCTTGAGCGATAACCCAGAGAACATCTGCCGCTACCCATACCGGTGCAGCGATGAGGAGGAGGGAAGATCTGGAGATCAGGAGCAGGGCCAACAGCAGGAGCGCGTACCAGACGACCCCTGGGTGCCGGACCAAGGCATAGGTCCCCGTCCGCACCAGCCGCGGGCCGGTCCCGCTCGCCAGATACGTGCCCTTGAAGGGGAGCTCCCAAAAGAGGGAGTACGCCAGAAGCAGGGCTGTGACAGGGAGCAGGGCCCGCCCCAGCCACCCTGTCCACGCGGGGAGGTCTATTGGGTTCCCCGTCAGACAGACCAGCGCCAGGGATGCCCCCAGCGCGCCTCCAGTGGCCATGCCCAGGGCTCGTCTCATCTTGGGAGCCTTCTCGAACGGGAGCAGGTCATAGAGGGCTCCCATGAGAAAGCCGGTAAGCCCCAGCGCCAGGGATGCCCCCAGCGCGCCTCCAGTGGCCATGCCCAGGGCTCGTCTCATCTTGGGAGCCTTCTCGAACGGGAGCAGGTCATAGAGGGCTCCCATGAGAAAGCCGGTAAGCCCCAGCGCCAGGGATGCTCCCAGCGCGCCTCCAGTGGCCATGCCCAGGGCTCGTCTCATCTTGGGAGCCTTCTCGAACGGGAGCAGGTCATAGAGGGCTCCCATGAGAAAGCCGGTAAGCCCCAGCGCCAGGGATGCCCCCAGCGCGCCTCCAGTGGCCATGCCCAGGGCTCGTCTCATCTTGGGAGCCTTCTCGAACGGGAGCAGGTCATAGAGGGCTCCCATGAGAAAGCCGGTAAGCCCCAGTGCCACGTAACCCATCTCCGCCTCCTGAATTGACTGTGGCACAGCTTCCACGTTCCAGGAAGCGACATTGTTCTAGAACAATGTTCGATGAGGGTACGAGGAGTTGTGATTGCCTGAGTCCAGGCGTATGATGGGGCCGCGTCTCGGCGGTAGGAAGATGACGACAAGGAGGTGGTTACTGTGGGGATGACCATCACGGAGAAGATCCTTGCTCGATCGGCTGGAGTTCAGGAGGTTGCGGCAGGAGAGCGTGTAAAAGTGCGCCCGCACTACACTGCCTGGTATGACGCAACTGCCACTCGCCGGATGCTCCAGACATGGCGGGAGATGGGCCTCAAGAGCATGGCCGATGCCGATAAGAAGGTCTTTTTCATCGACCACTACACCCCACCGCAAAATGAGGATGAGGCGCAGATGCTCGCCGATGCTCGAGCCTACCACAAGGAATTGGGGGTCCGGGTAGTCGAGCGGATGGGCATAGGGCATCAGGTCGCCGGGGAGATCGGCCTGGCCCGGCCTGGAGAGCTCTTCGCCCACGGCGATGCTCACGTCAACACCCAGGGGGCCATAGGTTGCCTTGCCCTTGGAGGGATGAACCCTCTCATGCTCCAGGTGGAGGGCGAGATGAACATGACAGTCCCGGGCACCATCAAGGTGGTGGTCAAGGGGAAGTTCCCCAAAGGGACCAACAGCCGGGACTTCTGGTTCAAGCTCTTTGGGGACATCGGCCCCGATGGTGCCAGAGGATGCATGCTGGAGTTTGCGGGCCCTGCCATTGACGAGATGAGCATCGACGACCGCATGACCATGTGCAACTCGGTGCACTTCGCCGAGGCCCGGGGCGCTATCATCAATCCCGATCAGAAGACCCTGGACTGGGCACAGGGCCGCAGCGCGAAGCCTCTCGAGCCTCTTTACAGTGACACCGACGCCAACTACGAGGATGTGTGGGAGTACGACGTCTCGGACATGGTGCCTTACGTAGCCGTCCCGCCCAACCTTTACGACTGCCGCCCCCTGGAGGAGTTTGAAGGCCGACGTATCGAACAGGCATATCTGGGCTCCTGCGCCTCCGGCAGGCTGGATGACCTTCGGTTTGCCGCCCAAATCCTCAAGGGGCATAAGAAGCACCCCGATGTGAGGCTGAATATCATCCCTACATCGCAGGAGATCATGGGCAATGCGATGAAAGAGGGGATCATGAATGTGCTTATCGAGGCGGATGCCTTCACCAGCTCACCGAGCTGCGACTACTGCTTCGGTAAGTCGTCGTCCATGGCCCCTGGTGAGACGGCCATCTCCACCGGCACCCTGAACATCCCGGGTCGCATGGGGAGCACCAAGGCAGACATCTTTCAGGCCAACCCGGGCTCTGTGGTGGCCAGCGCCATCGAAGGGAAGATCACAGACCCGCGCAGGTACCTGTAAGGAGGTGGGCTATGGCGGAGTGGATTCGGAGAGGCCGCGTGGCGTGGATCTTCGACGAGAACTTCGTTCCCGACCGGATTATGGGGGCCGATAATGTCCTCCTGTTCGATCCTGAGAAGCTGAAACAAGTGGCCATGAAGGACTTCGACCCGGACTTCACCTCCCAGGTAAAGCCAGGAGACTTCTTTGTGGCAGGGAAGAACTTTGGCTATGGTCGGGCCCATGCTCCAGTAAACATCACACTTGAGGCCCTTGAAATCGGTGGGATCATCGCCGACTCGTTTACCCATAGCTCGCACGATGGCGCCATCAACAACGCCTTCCCCATGGTGCTTCCGTGTCCGGACATCTCGAAGAAGGTCAGCCGCTGGGATGAGCTGGAAGTCAACTTTCAGACCGGCGAGGTGAAGAACCTGACCAAAGGAGAGACGCACCAGGGCCAAGGCTATGCTCGCGACGAGATGGAGATGGTTGAAGCTGGCGGCATGGTGGCCCTGATGACACAACGGCTGCGAGAGCAGGAGGCCGCCTCTTCAAAGGGGTAGGGCCAAACCCGATCAGACCTGTTCAGCCACCAAAAGTGGTAGAAAAGGAGGAGACCTATGGAGATCAAGTACGGGCTCGTCAGCTGTGACTCCCACGCACAGCTCGACAAGGAGAACTGGACCAAACGGATGTCCAAGGACAAGTGGGGGGATCGTATCCCACACCTCATCGAGACCACCGATAAGGCCCACATCGTCGAGGAGATCGTCGCCAGAAGACCCGCGGCCGTCCAGGGTCGCCCTGCCGAGCGGTGGCTGGTCAACGGCCAGGTGGTGGGGGACCGTGGGCCGTCCAACTGCCCCACAGTGATGGGCGACCCCATGCGAAAGTACTATCCCCAGCGATGGGAGGAGGTTCCGCCCAAGGTCTACGATCCCCCGGAGCGCCTCAAGGCTCTGGAGGAGGACGGCGTTGATGCCGAGGTCCTCTTTCCCAATGACCCTGTACAGGGTGGGACCTTCTTTCAGGGTGACGCGGTGTTCGAGTTGGCCTGCGTCCAGGCCTATAACGATGGCCTCGCCGAGTGGCGGGAGACCAGCGACCGGTTCATCCCCCTGACCCTGCTCCCTTATCTCAGCGACATCGAGACCGTGGTGGGGGAGGTGGAGCGATCGGTGAAGAAGGGCCACCGAGGGATCGTCATGTTGGCTGAGCCAAGCCAGAGCTTGAAGGGACTGAAGCATTTCAACGATCGGTATTGGGATCCCCTGTGGGCCACCTGCCAGGACCTGGAGGTTCCCATCCACTGGCATTCGGGCGGTGGCATCCGGTTGGGTGCGCCGCGCTGGGATGGATACACGCGGTGGGAGACTCAGGCCATGGGTGTCGCATCCGGCTTCGCGACCCAGGCCCAGTACCTGCCCAGCGTGATCTTCTCAGGGGTATTGGACCGGTATCCCCGTCTCCAGTGGGTGTGCGCCGAGACGGGCCTGGGGTGGATCAACTACATCCTGGAGGGCTGCGACCACGAATGGGAGCGACGCCATCTGTGGACCGAGGGGGTCCTCACCTCTCCCAGTGAGCTGTTCCAGCGCCAGCTCTATGTGGACTTCTGGTACGAGGAGGCGGGGATCCAGATGCGCCACCAGATCGGCATGGACCGCATTATGTGGGAGTCGGACTACCCTCACTCCACCTCCACGTTCCCTGAGTCCTGGAAATTTGTGGAACGGACCCTGAAGGGGGTGCCGAAGGAGGAGCGCGAGCAGTTGCTGTACGGCAACGCGGTGCAACTCTACAAGCTAACATAGAGGCCCATGGTTTGATGCCTAGTGACAGGGCCACCGCGGGGGAACGGAATGCCTCGATTAGGTGGCCCTGTCACGCGACTACAGGGTTTCAAATGGTTTCCCACGCTTTAAAGGGCACTGTTTTCTGTTGAAACGCCTCCAGCCCCGTGGTATTATTGCCGTCAAATAGTTCGGAAAATCACGAAGGAGCATCGTGATCGAAGCCGGAGAGGCCCTTCGGGAGCGTATCCGTCGGGCTGTTACAGGCCAGCCGCAGAAGACCGTGACGGTGCTCTCGTCCCTCCTGTCCGTAGAGGATGAGTTGGGCTATATCCCTGAAGAGGCGGTCGAGGAGGTCGCTGAGTACACCGACAGCACCATCAACGACGTCTGGGCCGTCGCATCCTTCTACACCAATTTCCGCTTTGAGCCCCTGGGCCAGCACGTGGTGGAGGTCTGCTGGGGGCCCACCTGCCATATCCAAGGGGCCCAGGCCCTGCTTGAGCGGGTGCAAGAGGCCCTTGGGCTGACCCAGGAAGGGGACACTGCGGATGGCCAGGTTACTTTGAAGTACAACACCTGTCTTGGAGCGTGCGCCCAGGCCCCGGTGATGATGGTGGACCACCGGGTGATGGGTCGGATCACTTCAGAGCAGGTTGGAGAGATAGTCAGCCAGCTAAACGGGTAGAGGGCGTAAGCCGCAGGCCCGGCCAGGCGAGGCTGGCCGGGGTTCGACCTTCCAATTTAAGGAGCGGGGTGGCCAACACCTTCGAGGAGCTTCTGAGCCAGGCACAGGAGGAGTGGAACGCCCTGGAACAGGGCTCCAAGCCTCGCATTCGGGTGGGCACCGCCATCTGTGGCCGCGCCGCCGGGGCCATGGAGGTCCTGGAGGCGTTCCGCCAAGAGTCGGGCCAACGGGGCCTGGAGGTTGTCGCCCACGAGGTCGGATGCCTGGGTCTATGCTACGCAGAGCCCCTGGTGGACATCCAGAAGCCGGGTCGCCCGCGCCTCTTCTATCGGAACCTGACCACCGAGCTGGTTCCTGAGATGGTGGAGGCGTACCTGGTCAACGATGACCCCCGACCAGACCTGGCCCTGGGCACGCTGGGGGAAGGGGCGATCTCCGGAGTGCCAGCTTTTGAGGAGCTCCCAACCTGGAGGCACCAGGTCCGGATCGCGACCCGCAACTGCGGCACCATCGATCCGTGGGACATCCGACACTATATCGCCCAGGGTGGATACGAGGCTCTGGCGAAGGCTCTTTCTTCCATGTCCCCGCAGGAAGTTCTGGACGAGGTCAGCAAATCAGGCCTGCGGGGCCGCGGTGGCGCGGCCTTCCCCACGGGCACTAAATGGGGCTTCTTGGCCCGCACCCCGGGGGATGTGAAATACATCCTGGTCAACTGCGAGGAGGGCGATCCGGGCGCCTTCAACGACAAGGGGATCCTGGAGAGTGATCCTCACACCCTCGTCGAGGGGACAATCCTGGCCGGCTACGCGACGGGCGCCAGCTTCGGCTACGTCTTCATCCGCCATGGGCATGAGGGCCCCATCGAGCGCACCCGCCGAGCCATTGAGGCCGCCTACGAAGCGGGCCTGCTGGGAGAGGGCATCCTGGGCTCCGACTTCTCCTTTGACATGGAGGTGGCCCTTACCGGCGAGTCCTACGTCTCCGGTGAGGAGACGGCCTTGATGGAGGCTATCGAGGGGAAGCGGGCCATGCCCCGTTCCCGACCCCCATTCCCCGCCCAGTCGGGTCTGTGGGGAAAGCCCAGCAACATCAACAACGTCAAGACTCTGGCTTACGCCCCCGAGATCATCCGGCGCGGTGGCGACTGGTTCGCCTCCATCGGCCATGAGCGAAGCAAGGGGACGGCCATCCTCTGTATGACCGGGGCCATCACCTATCCGGGTATGTACGAGGTCCCTTTTGGCCTTACGCTGGGCCAGGTGATCCAGGAGGTCTCAGGGGGAGTCCCAAACAATGGAAAGATCAAAGTCCTACAGACGGGTGGACCCCTGGGTGGCGTCCTTGGCCCCGACAGTCTGGACATCACCCTGGACTTCGAGAGCATGGCCCAGGCCGGGGCTATCCTGGGCTCTGGGGGCATCATCGTTGGAGACGACCGCGTCTGCCCGGTGGACCTGGTCCGGAACCTGGTGGCCTTTTGCCAGTTTGAATCGTGTGGGAAATGCTTCCCATGCCGGCTGGGGATGACCCACCTGGTGGAGGTGCTGGACCGCATCGCCCAGGGCCAGGGACGTTCCGGAGACCAGGAGCTGATGGAGTCCATGGGACAGTCCATGTCCCTGGGCTCCCTGTGTGGCCACGGCCAGCTG
Organism: Dehalococcoidia bacterium; assembly: GCA_965249215.1. GTDB lineage: Bacteria > Chloroflexota > Dehalococcoidia > Lucifugimonadales > UBA3495. The sequence goes on from CBDFLN010000001.1 coordinate 105,909, forward strand.
GGATTCAATCCGGTTAGCTCGGCTGTCCGCTACTTTGGGGAAGAGTTCCGAGCTCACATTGAGGAGCATCGGTGTCCCGTGGGCAGCTGCGAGGGCACCTTCTACAAGCCCTCACGCACTCGACCTATGGCTTCAGGGGGGTGGTATGCCAAACGGGATTACGCTCACCGTTGATGGAGTTCAACTAACCGCCATGCCGGGCCAGACCGTCATCCAGGCGGCCATGGACGCCGGTATCTATATCCCCTACCTGTGCTACTGGCCTGGCATGAAGCCCTATGGGGCCTGTCGTATGTGCGTGGTGGAGATCGACGGAGTGCGTGGTACGCCTGCCTCCTGTACCCAGCCCGCGGCCGACGGCATGGTCGTGCACACCAGCACCCCTCTGGCCAAGGAGCTGCGGCAGGGCATCCTGGAGCTTCTCCTCTCAGAGCACCCCCACGGCTGTCTGACCTGTCATCGCATCGAGCTGTGCGGGCCCCAGGACATTTGTCTCCGTCATGTTCGGGTCACGGACCGGTGCGTGGTCTGCCCCAAGAATGAGCGATGTGAGTTGAAAGACACGGTCCGATACGTAAACATGGACCTGGAGACCCCCCTGGCCTACAACTACCGGAACCTGCCCATCGAGACCCGAGACCCCTTCTACGACCGGGACTACAACCTGTGCATCGTCTGTGCCCGCTGCGTCCGGGCGTGTGAGGAGGTCCGGGCCGATGACGCGATCTGCATGGTGGACCGCTCGGGCACTGCGCTGGTAGGGACCTCCCGGGGAACGTCGCTGCTGGAGTCGGGCTGTGAGTTCTGCGGCGCCTGCATAGACGTGTGCCCTGTGGGGGCTCTGGTGGAGCGCAAGTACAAGTGGGAGAAGGCGGTCAAGACCGTCACCTCCACTTGCCCCCATTGCCCCGTGGGCTGTCAGGTGAAACTTGAGGTGGACTCCCGTGGCCGGGTCATCCGCTCCATTGGCGATTGGACTGCTGAGGCCAACGTTGGTCAGCTCTGCTTCAAGGGCAAGTTTGGCATGGAATACGTCAACCACCGAGCCCGCCTCAAGAGACCCCTCATCCGACGTGATGGCGTCCTGGAGGAGGCCACCTGGGAGGAGGCTCTGGACCTGGTGGCCTCAAGGCTACCCCAGTATCGTGGCGACTCCTTTGCCATGCTGGTTACTCCCCGGGCTACCAATGAGGACGCCTACGTGGCCCAGAAGTTTGCTCGCATCGTCATGGGCACCAACAACGTGGACGTCACCAGCAACACCAGCCCGGAGCAGGTGATGCCTCTGGGCCGCAGTCTGGGGGTGGTGGCTGCCACCGGCACTCTCCAAGAGTTGGAGCAGGCGGGATGCGTACTGGTGGTCAACAGCAACACTACGGAGGATCACAATGTGGCGGCGGTGCCCCTGAAGAAGGGACACAAGGCCGGGACCTTAAAGCTGGTGGTTCTCGATAGCCGGGAGGTGGAGCTCACCCGCTATGCCGACCTCTGGCTCCGACCCTATCCGGGCACAGAGACTACCCTCATCGCAGGCCTTCTACGGGTCATTGTGGACGAGACCCTGGAGGATAAAGAGTTCGTCGCCGCCCACTGTCAGGGCTGGGATGCCCTTGACCACTCTTTGGCCCACATTGACCTGGCCCGAGTCCAGGAGACCACCGGCGTTCCGCAGGAGAAGATCCAAGAGGCCGCTCGGCTATTTGCGACTCAGCGCCCGGGCGCCATTTTGTACGCTCTGGACAACGTGCCCAGGGAGCAACAGGCGGCTCTAGTTGAGGCTCTGATGGACCTGGTCCTGGTGACGGGCAATGTGGGTGCACCCTCGTCTGGCCTGTTTCCACTCCGCATGGGCACCAACGAGCAGGGCGCCTGGGATGCAGGATGCGTGCCCGATTTCCTGCCCGGCTCGGTCCCGGTGGAGGACGCGCAGGCCCGTCAAAAGTTCGAGGAGGCCTGGGGTGGCGAGGTTCCCGTCGGCCCTGGCCTTGGCATGGGCGGGGTCTTCGAGGGGACACAGAATGGCCGGATCAAGGCCCTGTACATCGTCGGGGACAGTCCAAACTTTGATGCCGAAGTCCTGGAGGCCCTCCCCCGGGCGGAGTTCCTGGTAGTGCAGGAGCTGTTTGCCAGCGAGGTTGCCCAACGCGCCGATGTGGTCCTGCCGCTTGTAGCCCCTGCGGAGCAGGGGGGGACCTACACCAGTTTGGACCGGCGGGTCCAGCTCCTTCGGCCCGCGGTGGACCCCAAGGGTGATGCTCAACCCCTCTGGTTCACCCTTCAGGAGATCACACGACGCATTGGTTCCCGGGGCTTCGATGCAGAGGGGCCCGCGGCGATCATGCAGGAGATCGCTTCCCTGGTCCCCGCCTATGGCGGCATCAGTCATGAGCGCCTTGAGCGTGGGGGTCTCCAGTGGCCCTGTCCTGCCTCCGACCATCCGGGTACGCCGCATCTGTACGAGGGCGGCTTTGATGGCAGAAAGGCGGAACTGGTAGCACCTCAGTCCTTCGCGAGGCCACAGGCCGCTCTTCGGGAGTTCCCCTTCCTTTATGTTCCTGGACGGGTCCTGGCTCAGCCCAACGAGGAAGTGGAAGTGGTCCGTGGCGAGGGCCTTAATGCCATCCGTAGGGAGGAGGCCATCGAAATTCACCCCGAAGACGCGCGGGCTCTGGGTATCGAGCCTGGAGACGCCGTGGAGGTGATGCTCCCCCTCCACAGGGTCCGTGGCCGAGCGCGGCTCACCGCCCCACTACGAGGTGTGGTGAACGCAACGACCCTCTTTGGGGAGTTGGCGACGACTCTGGACGCCAGTCCTGAGCCAGAACCCATGCTGCGGGTTCCAGGCCTGGGCATTCTGCCAAGCCGTCTTGAGAAGGTCTCAAGCTAAAGGAGCACTCGAAGCCCCCTGCCCGGTTTAGAGCGCTCTGATTGGGGGCACCGGTAGGTCCCATCGAACGAGATGAGCGCGGCCCAGTGCTGATTTCGTCGTACCACTCAGGTGCTGATGTGTAGTTCGTCATGTGGATGATCATGTCGGGCGAAGGCTATCGGTTGCGTCTGAAAGCCCTCTGACGTACCATACAAGAGGTAGCTGGTCTTCCCTCGGATCGTTCTCAGAGAGGACTGTGAGCTATTTATCGCCACTCTCGCTCATAGGCAGCCTGGGGAATCAAGATAGAGGAGGCGACGTGGAACAAGCCCAGAGCCAGCCCGCTGCTACGGTAACCAGCCGTCCTCGGCCAGAGTTGCCCAAGGCGCGCATCACACGGCGGGAAGACCTCACGGGGGATCTCTGGAAGGTCTGGCTGGAGCCTGAGGTGCCCTTTACCTTCAAGCCGGGTCAGTACTGCACCATAGGCGCTGACAGCATCGAGCGGGCCTACTCCATCGTCTCTGCCCCCCACGAGCCTCAGATAGAGCTGTTTATCGAGCTGGTGCCTCCACCCGATGGACAACTGACGCCACTTCTCTGGAATCTGTACGCCGGGGACACCATCACCATCCGTGATCGAGCCAAGGGGATCTTCACATTTGATCCCAAATATGAGAACCATCTCATGGTGGCTACTGTCACGGGAGTAGTGCCGTACATCAGCATCATTCGAGATTATATTTATCGCGGGGCCTCCGGACACCGGTTCTACGTTCTCCAGGGCGCCAGCTATCAGGATGAGTTCGCTTACGATAGAGAGCTGCGTGATCTGGCCCAGGAACGGAGTGACCTGCTCACTTACGTCGACACCGTTAGTCGCCCGGCGGAGGAGCATAACGCGGGCTGGTCTGGAGAGACAGGGCGAGTCAACAACCTTGTCGAAAAATATATCGACGAGTTTAACCTGGACCCGGCCTCGACGCTGGTCTACGCGTGCGGACATCCTGGCATGATCGAAGACGTGAAGGAGCGGCTGACCCCTAAGGGCTGGAAGGTCAAGGAGGAGCGGTTTTGGAAGGAGTAGGCCCCAAGGATAGCCGCCTGCTCTTTAGAAGATCATTAAGAGGTTCACTGTCATGGACGCCCATCACCTGATCCAACTGGAGCCCAACAAGAAGATCCCCGAATTCCGACCCGGCGACACGGTTCGGGTCAACTTCCGTATCCGCGAGGGTGAAAGGGAGCGCATCCAGGCCTTCCAGGGCGTGGTGATCCGACGGCATGGCGGTGGCCCGGGATCCTCCTTTACCGTGAGGCAGGTGGCTCACGGCATCGGGGTGGAACGGATATTCCCCCTCTACTCTCCTCTCGTCGAATCCCTGGTTGTTCTACGTCACGGTAAGGTGCGGCGGGCACGCCTCTACTATTTGCGGGGCCGGTTTGGCCGAGCGGCCCGTATCAAAGAGCGGGCAATGCGGCCAACCAGTGCCGTGGACATCCTCGCAGAAGAAGAGGTCTTGTCAGAAGAAGAAGTCCTGACCGAGGAAGAGGCTGTAGTGGAAGAGGAGGCCCCGGCCCAGGAAGAAGCCGTAGTGGAGGAAGAAGCTGTAGCGGAGGAGGAGGTCCCGGCCGAGGTGGAGGATACAGTTGAAGAAGAGGCTTCAGTGCCAGCAGAGGCTTCAGCTCCAGCAGAGGCTCCAACCGAGGAAGAGGTCTCGGCTGAGGTCGAAACTGTGAATGAAGCGAAGGCCTCCCTGGAGGAGGAGCCCTCCGAGGGACAAGAGACGACCGAACGTCCCCCATCGTAGCGCCCGTCTCCGCCGATCATTGTAGGTGCTTCTGGGATGACATCTGAGGGTCCCAGATATGTTGAGGTGGCGGTGGACGCCCCCCTTGGGCCTGATCGCATCCTGACCTATTTTATCCCCACTTCTCTGTCTCTGACGCCGGGCCAGTTGGTCTGGGTTCCCTTGGGCTCTCGACAGGTCTCTGGTGTGGTCTTCGCTCTGACGGACTACACGGAGATTGAGGGAGTCCGACCGGTGGTTGGGCTCCAGGACTCTACCCCTATATTGCAAACCCACCAGTTGGCCTTGGCACGTTGGCTGAGCCGACAGACCCAGTCGTCACTCTATGAGTGCGCTTCCCTCATGCTGCCCCTGGACTTTCGGCGGCGTCTTCTGACCTTGGTGGGCCTCACTCTTCTGGGCCAGGAGGCCGATGGATCGGACCTGTCCGAGGCCAGTCGCCGCATTCTGACATACCTTCGAAGCCACGGCATAGTGAACCAGGAACGACTGATCAAGGCTCCCGGTGGGGAGGCGACCCTGAGGCGGCTCCTGCGAGCAGGACTGATCGAGCGAGAGTGGCGCTGGCAGCGTCCCCGGGCTGGGCCCCAGTATCAGGGTTACCTGAGTCTGCGGGTTTCCCAAGAAGAGGCAGAGCAATGGGTTGACAAGCTAAAGAAAAATGCTCGACGGCAGCGGGCTCTGTTGGAATATCTGGTGCAGGCTTCTGGGGGAAAAATGCTCGAGGTAACCCAGGCGCGCAAAGAGTTTGGCGCCGGCGTAGTGGCCGCGTTGGAGCGTCGGGGGCTGGTGGCTGTTGAGTGGCGTCTTAGGATACGGGACCCCCTAGCAGGTCGCGCTTTTACTCCAGAATCGCCTCTCACCTTAACTCTCGATCAGGGCCGCGCCCTGGAGGCTATCCAGGCCGCTCTGGAGCATTCGGAGGGCCGGAGGAGCTTTCTACTCCACGGCGTCACCGGCAGCGGCAAGACTGAGGTGTATCTCCAGGCCTTTGCCCGCTGCGTGGCGTTGGGGCTGAGGGGCATCTTCCTGGTTCCCGAGATCTCTTTGACACCCCAGTTGGTGCAACGCCTAGGGAGCCGGTTCCCCGGTCGCGTGGCTCTTCTGCACAGCGGCCTTTCCCTGGGGCAGCAGTATGACACCTGGTGGCGCATCCAGCAGGGTGAGTTCGATGTGGTCCTGGGGTCCCGCAGCGCCATCTTCGCGCCTCAGCCGGACCTGGGGCTTATCGTCATGGATGAAGAGCATGAGTGGACCTACAAACAACAGGACGCCTCGCCCCGTTACCATGCTCGTGACGTTGCGCTGAAGTTAGCGGATCTGACTGGGGGTGTAGTGGTCCTGGGAGGCGCCACACCCGATGTAGCCACCTACTATCGGGCTCTTCGTAAAGAGCACACACTTCTGAATTTGCCGGATCGCCTGGGTCTGGGGCCCGAAGGGACTCCTGTGTCTGTCCCCCTGCCCCCGGTCCAGGTGGTGGATATGCGCCAGGAGCTCAAGGCGGGGGTCCGGGGTATCTTCAGCCGCCCGTTGCACGATGCCCTGACGGAGACCTTGGGGAGGGGGGAGCAGGCGATTTTGTTCCTTAACCGCCGCGGCTCCGCAGGGACGGTACAGTGCAGGGACTGCGGTTACGTCCTCCGATGCCGCCGCTGCGAAGCAGGTCTCACCTACCATGCCCAGGGTGAACGAATGGTGTGCCATCTGTGTGGGAGACGCTCCCGGGTGCCGGAGCGGTGTCCAAGATGCTGGAGCCGCCATATTCGGTATTTGGGCCTGGGCACCCAACGGGTCGTGCAGGAGGTGGAGCGAACCTTCGGGGCCCGGGTCCTGCGCTGGGATCGAGATGCGGTGCGCACTCCAGGCGCCCACGGCGAGCTTATGGATCGGCTTACCAAGGGTGATGCGCAGGTGCTGGTGGGCACGCAGATGATCGCCAAAGGGTTGCACTTACCCCGGGTGACATTGGTGGGGGTTATACTGGCGGATTTGGGTCTGCACCTGCCGGACTTTCGGGCCGGGGAGCGGACCTTTCAGCTTCTCTGTCAGGTGGTGGGTCGGGCTGGCCGTGGTGAAGCAGGTGGGCGGGCCATCATCCAGGCCTACGCGCCGGAGCACTATGCCGTGCAGGCGGCGGCCCACCAGGACTATCAGGCTTTTTATGAGCAGGAGATTGCCTTTCGCCAAACCCTCCTGTACCCACCCTTCAGCCGACTGGTCCGTCTCATCTATGAGCATACGGACTCGATGTGCTCCCAGAGGATGGCAGAGCGTCTGCGAAGGGACTTCCAGGAGCTACTGGAGGTCAAGGGATTGAGTGAGATTGACCTAATTGGTCCAGCGCCGATCCATCCCCCTCGGGTGCGTGGCCGCTATCGATGGCACGTGGTTGTTCGGGTGCCTGACACCGCGGCGGTGGATCTCCCGGACCTCCTCAACTCCTTCTCACTTCCTCCTGGCTGGCGAGTTGACATTGATCCGGTGACCCTGGTGTAACCCGATTCCTGGGCTCCGTGGTTTCATGTGGGACTGCATTAGTTGGTGAGCCGACTAGGAGATGATAGAGAGAGCAGAACAGGACGCTTAGAAGCGCAATGAGGCGGTAGGCCCCACTATTGCTGGAGGTGAACCATGCAGGCAAACCCTCGATGGCTCTTGGCGGGAATGACGCTCGTCTTCCTGGCCCTGATGGGTTCAATGGTCTATACAGCATTCCTCCACCTCCGCCTGGCGGATATTGAAGATACTTTGTCGGCTGACATCGCAGCGTCGGAGGAGAGGCTATCCACTAACTTGTCCCGAACTACCAACTCCCTCGCCACCCTTTCGGCTAATCTGACTGACGTAAAGAGCTCCTTTACCGTCGGCCTGGAATCTATCTCCGATCAGCTTGGACAGAGGACTGACGAGCTGGTGAATCAGTTGGATGCCCTGGACACGCTCTTCAGTCAGGAGATCACAGACACGGCTGAAGAGCTACGTGCCGACGCCCAGCAGATCAGGACCCGCGTAGATGAGGTGCGTACAGAACTGACTGCAGCGGACACGGTATTGGAAGAGCGGGTCGCTCTTCAGGGGGTGGAGTTCAGAGGGGGGCTGGAGAGTCTCTCTTCCGACGCGGGGAGATTGTCGGCGGACCTGGATGTCTTGGAGGCCGACACCAGCCTGCTCCTGGCGCGGGCGGCCCGCTCTCTCCTGGACGCGGGCCCGCTGTATGACTCGGTCATTAGCAGCGTGGTGGAGGTTCTCGCGGACGGGAAGTTTGCTGGCTCTGGCTTCGTCTATGGCGCCGGGGCCGATTTCGTGATAACCGCCTGGCACGTGGTGGAAAATACTTCGACGCTCTCAGTTCGGCTGTTCGACCGGACGGAGATCAGCGCGGGCGTGGCCGGCGGTCAGGAGGCACAGGATGTGGCGATTTTGCGGCTTTCCCAGTCCGTGGATGTTCGCCCTCTGACACTGGCGGACTCCTCTCAGCTCTTTGTGGGCCAACCGGTGCTTGTAGTGGGCAGCCCCAACGCGCTGAAGGGCTCAGCCTCCATGGGCATTATCAGCGCCCTGGAACGGGATGCGGAGGAGTTTGGGCGCGCCTTCTTCTGTGGAGAGTGCACTGATATGGTCCAGTTCGATGCTCCATCCAACGGCGGCAACTCAGGTGGGCCCCTCCTCAACGCCGATGGCGAGGTTATTGGCATTGTCTCCTGGAGCTTCACCCTTGGTGATGACTCAGGTCTGAATTTCGCGGTCTCCTCCAATACCGTGAAGGCGTCAACGGTTTCCGTGGTTGAAGGTTAGAGCATCCGTCTAACCCAAACAAAAGAGGAGGTGGCTCAGCTCAGTGAGCCACCTCCTCTTTGCATTCCTGTAGTGAAAGGGGCGTGACCTCAGAAGGTGACTACCCGGTCGTACTCGGCTATCAGGTTCGCTGCTACTACAGGGTTTGCGAAGCTTGCATTCTTACCGGCCAAATCCTGGTCGGTTAGCCCGCGGGCCCGGGCTCAAAGCCCTCAGACGTAGATTGGGACCTTGTTCTGGATCACCTTGCCCAGGAACTCCTTGAGAGGGGGAAGGCCGACCCCTTGAATATTCTCCGCAACTGTATTATTCATGAGCTGCACCGCGTCTCCCATGAGGATGATGCCCGGCTCATGGCCTCCTTCGATAGCGCCGTCTGCGAGCATGAAGGGGAACGTTGCCCTGGTGGGGTCGTCGCTTCCGTGGGTGCCGATGAAAAGCTCTCTGGCCATCTATCCTCCTTCTTCCGCGTCGGTTCTGGACGCGAGAAGTATAGGTAGAGAATGGAAACCGGGCAAGGGATCGGCGAGAGAGCACTCTCGCTCCTCGGGGCGACTATGCCGGCTTGCGGGCTCGGAAGTTGACCCCCATGGTCTCGAAGGCGGCGGCGCTGGACTGCTGGGGAGCGCCGCTGAACACGTCCTCTTTCCAGGTGATCTCAAAGCCCTGAAACCCGGCCGTTTCCACCACCGCTTGAAGCTCTGTCTCCAGCAGAGCCCCAGCAATTCAGCCGGTCCAGAGGTCGATGTCGCTTTTTGCGGAGTCAGGGACCGGCTTATGGACGACAATGTCGCCGATCTGGATCCTGCCATCGGGCTTGAGCACCCGGTACATCTCTCGGAACACGGCCAGTTTATCGGGGCAGAGGTTGATCACGCCGTTGGAGATGACGACATCGGCCCAGCCGTCGGGCACGGGAAGGCTCTCCGCTTGTCCCTCGTGGAACTGGATGTGCCCTACTCCGGCATACTCGGCTCCCCCCCGAGCCTTCTCCAGCATCTCGGGGGTCATGTCCACACCGATAACGGAGCCCATAGGGCCGACAAGGTGCCCCGCAATGAAGCTGTCGAACCCTGCGCCGCAACCTATATCCACGACCCGCTCACCCGGATGGATTTCGCCCGGGGAGAAGGGGTTTCCCGTGCCCGCGAAGGACTCCGCTGCACTGTCGGGCGTTACAGCGGTCCACTCGTCTGGGTAGCCCAGCATCCTGGCGAGGGGTCGCCCCGTATGGAAGTGGAAGCCCTCGGTCGGATTGCTGGCGACCTCAGCGTACTCTTTGCGGATCTCCTGTCGCAGAGTGTCCAGGTCAACGGCCGGGACGGCAACGGGCTGTGTCATTGCCTCCTCCTTCCACATCTTTGGCCACGGCTTAGGGGACGGCTCTCTTAGAGGAATTGTCTAACGGGTTCGGCGCCACGTCAAGCTGTTGGCAATGCCGTGATGAGAGCTTTTTCTGGGATGTAGAGACTTCTGCTCGCTTCCCACACCTGCCCTGCTTTGGTATCCTATGCCCAGACCCATCTTGAGGCGCCTTATGCACGTCATCGGCACCGCGGGCCACGTGGACCACGGCAAGTCCACTCTCGTCAAGGCCCTGACCGGCATCGACCCCGACCGGCTCCAGGAGGAGCAAGAGCGGGAGATGACCATAGACCTGGGCTTTGCCTGGCTCACCCTCCCCAGTGGCCGGGAGGTCAGCGTGGTGGACGTTCCCGGCCACGAACGCTTCATCAAGAACATGCTGGCGGGCGTCGGAGGCATAGACCTGGCCGTGCTGGTGGTGGCCGCGGACGAGTCGGTGATGCCCCAGACCAGGGAGCACCTGGCCATCCTGGACTTGCTCCAGGTCAAGAGAGGAGTAGTGGCCCTGACCAAGACGGACCTGGTGGAGCAGGAGTGGATCGACCTGGTGGCCGAAGACTTGCAGGAGACGCTCAAGGGGACAACCCTGGAGGAGGCGCCCCTGGTCCCTGTCTCCGCGGTCGTTGGCCAGGGGCTGGATGAGTTGAAAGCCCTGCTGGACCAGCTCCTAGAGGAGACACCACCAAGACGAGATTTGGGTCGCCCGCGCCTGGCGGTGGACCGGGTCTTTACCATGACGGGCTTCGGCACCGTGGTGACGGGAACCCTGCTGGATGGCTCCCTCAACCTGGGCCAGGAGGTGGAGCTGGTCCCCTCGGGACTGAAGGGCCGAGTACGCGGGCTTCAGAGCCACCGACAGCATATCGATCAGGCGACGCCGGGTCGCCGTCTGGCCGTCAATTTGTCGGGAATCAGCCACGACGAGATCGAACGCGGCGAGGTGCTGACCTGTCCGGGTTGGTTGAGCTCCACTGTCATGGTCGACATCCACCTTCGAGTGACCCCCTGGTCGCCCCAGTCGGTGAAGCACAACATGGGGGTGACCTTCCATACCGGCACCAGTGAGACCACAGCCAGACTTCGCCTCCTGGATGCGGAGCGGTTGGACCCAGGCCAGGAGGGGTGGGCCCAGCTCCGATTGATACGCCCCGTCCCTTTGGTCAAGGGTGACCCCTTCGTGGTGCGCTCCTCCCAGTGGACTTTGGGCGGGGGCCAGGTAGTGGATACCGGCCCGCGTCGCCATCGGCGCTTTCAGGCGGCGACACTAGATCGCCTGGAGGTCATGGCCCAAGGGTCGCCGCGGGAGACGCTGCTCCAGACCTTGGCGGGCTCGATGCCGGTGGAGTTCTCTGCCCTGGTGGCCCAGGCCAACCTCTCCCCTGATGAGACCCGCTCGGAGCTGGAGGCCCTCATCAAGGAGGGGCTGGCGGTGGTGCCTGGGAACGGCGCCCTGACTCCAGGCACGTCTCTTTTCTCTACAGAGGGGTGGACGCGTCTCACGGAGAAGACAACACGGCTCCTGGGCGAGTACCACGGGGAGCACCCGTTGCGCCTGGGCATACCGCGAGAGGAGCTTCGGAATCGACTTGAGCTGGCGGCTCCGCTGTTTCCCCAGATCCTGGACCTTCTGGCTTCCCAGGGTTCTCTGTTAGAGGAGGGTGCCCTGGTGCGCGCCCCCGATCACCAGGTGATGCTGTCGCCGGCCCAGGAGCGGGGAGTAGAGGCATACCTGCAGGCTCTTGAGCAGCAGCCTTTCTCGCCTCCCACAGACCTGTCCCTGGAACCGGAGGTTCTGGGCGTTCTCGTGTCTCAGGGACGCTTGGTCCGGGTGAACGATGAGGTGGCCTTCACGGCCAAAGCGTACCGGGAGATGGAGGACCGAATCGTGGGGCACCTCAAAAAGCAGAGGAAGATAACCGTGGCCGATGTGCGGGACATGTTCAGCACCTCCCGCAAGTACGCCCTGCCCTTGATGGAGTACCTGGATCAGAGGCACATCACTCGTCGGGTGGGTGACGAGCGGGTGCTGGTGAGGCCGTCCTAACTCACAGGCGGGTGTAAGTCATTAGAGGCGTAAGAGGCATCTTGCACACAGACACAGCGATGCAGAGGAGGGTTTGACATGGTTCAAGCACAGATGGTCGAGAAGTACGTCCAGGTGAACGGGCTTCGTCTCCACTACGTGGACTGGGGCGACCCTGGAGCTCCGGAGGTGGTCTGTCTCCACGGCTTCCGCAGCTACGGCCACACCTGGGACCACTTTTCGTGTGGGGCCGCGACCCGGTTTCGGGTCATGGCGTTGGACCAGCGTGGCCGGGGCGCCAGCGACTGGACCCCTGACGGGGACTACAGCACCGAGGCCTACGTCTCCGACGCCGAGGAGTTCGTTCGGGAGCTGGGCCTGGGTCCCTTCGTCCTCCTGGGCCACTCTATGGGCGGGCGTAACGCTATCGTCTACGCGGGCAAGCACCCGGAGCAGATAAGAGCCCTGGTAGTGGTGGATATCGGCCCGGAGATCAACCGCGAGCGCGCCCAGACCGCTGGAGCCTGGGCCGTGGGGAACGTGGAGGACACACCTGAGGAGTTCGGCTCCTGGGATGAGGCCCGGGCCTATCTGTTGAAGGAGCGACCTCATATCCAGCCGGAGTCTCTGGCCCTGCGTTTGGAGTGGGCGATGAAGGAGGAGAACGGCAAGGTTGTCTGGCGCTACGATCCCATCATCCGCCAGCGGCGGGGCGGCGGGGTGCCCCCGGAGTCCCTATGGCCCTGGGTGGAGCGGATCACGTGTCCGACCCTGGTGGTGCGCGGGCAACATTCGGATACGCTCACTGCGGAAGGTGCGGAGAAGTTTGTGGGGGCTCTGAAGGACGGCCACTTCGTGGAGATCCCAGAATCGGGCCACGACATCCTGGGCGACAACCCGGAGGCCTTCACCCGGGAGGTGCTGCGCTTCTTCGAGGGCCAGGGGCTCACGGCGTGAGCCTTGACCTCCACACCACCATGGCCCAGCTGGAGGCCGTGGCCTCTCGACTCCACGGAGATGGAGAGGCGCGGGCTATTCGGCTCCAGCAGACTGTGGCCACCCTGAAGAGCGCCGAGGCTGACGCTATCAACCAGCGGGCCCAAGAGGCCCAGGGGCGGTTCTTTTTCCCGCACGCGGAGCTCCTGGAGGCCCCGGGCGCCCGGCACAGTGCCCCGGCGGATCCCCCCTCCGACTTCTGCATCCTCTCGGTGGATGGCTCCCACATCGATGTGGACCGCCACTTGCCGGTGCGGTGCTCGGTGATAAGCATCGGTGGTTCCCAATTGGTTTACGGTTCAAATCCAGATGCTTATCTCTTTCATCAACCGTACCTGTACGCCGGCGATGAGGGGCTTCACCTGACGGACCCGAACTCCCAGCTCAACGCGCAGCTGTTGGAGGGGCCTTTGCTGGGTTTGAAACGCACCGTGGAGGAGATGCGGGCCCTGGCGGACCTGGTAGAGGAGACACCCCAGGGACTTCCCATCCTGGCTTTGGTGGACGGCTCTCTGATCCTGTGGCCCCTGGGTGGTGAGGGTCCACCCCCTGGCCGCTATCCTGCCTTTGTCCGGAAATCCTTGTTGGAAGAGGGGTTCCTCCCGGCCATGGAGCGCATTCGGGGGGAATCGGATCGGCGGTCTGTTGCCGTGGCCGGATATATCAGTCTCCCCGGCAGCAGTGAGGTGGCCAATGCCCTGCGCCTGGCCCTGTGTGATTATGACCCCCTGGCTGACTGTGCTCGGCACTGCACGATGGTGCCCCGGGGCCAGCGCCACTGTGATGCCGTCCACGAACTTACGGACCGGGAGCTCTTTGCACAACTCCTGGGACCCGGAGAGCGATCTGCCCTGTTTGCCAGCCGCGCCTCGGTAGTCCAGGACTTTTACGGCTCTCATGCCGTCCGGTTCTTCTACTTGAACGTCGGCGAGGAGATCGCGCGCGTCGAGGTGCCAGCCTGGGTGGCCCAGGAGCCAGCCCTGGTGGATCTGACCCACGCGCTGACGTTGGACCAATGTCGGCGGGGCCAGGGTTATCCCGTCGCGCTCCAGGAGGCCCACGAACAGGCGGTCATCAGCGGCGCCGACCGGGAGGAGTTCCGCCAGATGGTGGAGCTGGCCCTGGAGGGCCACCGACTGCCGGTGTACACTTCGGAGAAGCAGCGCTCCAAACGCCGACGGTGGGTGTGAGGAGACTTTCAAAGGATTGCTAGGTCTGGGAACGGTAAAGCAGGCTGTGACAGTGCAAAGAGACCAGGGCGAGAAAATCGCAGAGGTGGTGGAGGCCAGCTCAACTGCCTTCATCGCCCAGTGCTACCAGCTCTACGGCGCGCCGCCGCTGGGGTCCTTCCTCCGCGTGGGCGAGCCATCAGCCTACGCCGTGGTGTACAACGTCGCCACTGGGGCCCTGGACCCGGGGCGTCGGGTCTATCCCCGGGGAGCAGAAGAAGCGCGGGAGGAGGATATCTATCGCAGCAACCCCCATCTGGCGCGCCTTCTTTCCACCCAAATCGATGCCCTCATTGTGGGCCATGCCGACGGCACAGGCGCTCGCCCCGGACTGCCTCCAGCGCCGCCCCGTCTGCACGCCTTCGTCTATCCCTGTGCCCAGGCGGAGGTAGCCGCCTTCACCGGGGGCTTAGATTTCCTGCACCTGCTGGTGCGGGCCTCGCTGCCTGCCGTGGACGAGGTCATCGTCGCCTGCCTCCGAGGGGCCGCCACATGTCACCGTGATGAAGGGCTCTTCCTGGTGGAAGCGGGGAAGGCCTTGGCCGGGGAGCTGGGCGCCGACATGGGCCGCCTCAATGCATTGCTGCGGAGACTGTCCCCATGACGTTATTCGACCCCCTTGCCGAGTCATCTGCTCATGAAAGGTCAGACGGTCTCATGGGCGCCGAGGGCCTCCAGCCAGGCAGTCCTTTAGGTATGGTCGTCGGTGGCTCCCTGTCCGATGGTGTGGAGGTGAAGCTGGACCCCGGAGCTTCGGTGGAGGAGGTGCAGGTCGGCACCTTCGTCACCATCCAGGGGGGGCGGCACCGCTTCTTTGGCATGGTGGGCGATGTGGCTCTGGGGGCCACGGATCCCCGACTGCGCACGGCGCCCCCCGACGTGGCGGACCCCTTCATCGCTCGGGTCGTTTCTGGCACTGCGGCGTTCGGGACTCTACAGGTGCGACCGCGTCTCATCCTGCCTCGGGTAGCGGGGGACACGGCTGGTGTCTCCCCCGCTCGGACGGTGCCGGCCCACTTCGCCCGGGTCTTCAAGGCCTCCGAGGCCGATGTGGCGCTGGTCTTCGGCCAGGAGGATGCACGTCACTTCTGGGTCGGCAACCCACTGGACATGGAGACCAGGGTCTGCCTGGACATGGAGACCTTTGTGGGGCGGAGCAACGGAGTCTTCGGCAAAAGCGGCACGGGCAAGAGCTTCCTGACCCGGCTGCTTCTGACGGGGATCTTGCAGAAGACCGAGGCGGCAACCCTGGTTTTCGACATGCACAACGACCATGGGTGGCAGGGGCGCGACCCGGAACGGGGGCGCGACGTCAAGGGACTCAAGCAGCTCTTCCCCTCTCGCGTGGCGGTCTTCACCCTGGACCCGGCTAGCTCCGCGGCCCGTCGCGTCCCTGTGGAGGGCGAGGTCCGGATCCCCTACGACGAGATCGAGCCGGAGGATGTGGAGCTCATCGCCTCCACGCTTCGCATTCCCCCCCTGGGGGTCCAGGCGGCCTACAACCTGCCCCGCCACCTGGGGCGGCGATGGCTTGAGGAGTTCCTGGATCTAGAGGGGGATGAAGCCCTGAGCGCCCTGGCGTCGGAGAAGGGCGAGAACTTCCAGACCCTCAGGGCCCTGCGTCGAGGCCTCCAGGGGTTGGCCCGGATGCCCTTCCTGGTGTCTCAGGCGCCGGAGGACCCTCTGAAGCGGATTCTGGATGCTCTCCAGCGAGGCACCCACGTGGTGCTGGAGTTCGGCTCGTACGGACGCTCTCTGCCGGCCTACATGCTGGTGGCGAACCTTCTGACCCGCCGTATCCACCAGATGTACGTCCAGAAGGTGGAGGAAGCTATGGGAAGCGGCGGCCAGGGGCCGCGGCCCCTGGTTATCGTCATCGAGGAGGCCCATCGGTTCCTGGACCCGGCCCTGGCCTCCCAGAACATCTTCGGGTCCATCGCCCGGGAGATGCGCAAGTACAACGTCACGTTGCTGGTAGTGGACCAGCGCCCCAGCGCCATCGATTCCGAGATCATGAGCCAGCTCGGGACCAAGGTGGCCTATCCCCTGGATGACGACCGTGACATCGGGGCGGTCATGGCCGGGGCCTCTGGGAGCGCAGAGCTGCGCGCGGTCCTGGCGGGCCTGGAGTCCCGGCAGCAGGCCCTTATCTTCGGCCATGCGGTGCCCATCCCCGTCGTAGTGCGGGTGCGGGAGTACGGCAGCGCCGCCTCCTACGACGAGCTGGTGCGCTCCCGGCGGGGAGCCGCAAGCACCAGGGGCGGGGATGACGACGAAGACGATCTGTTTACGTGAGGGAGGATAGCACTTTGCTTTGGATATATCCCGTGCTTGAGGAGCCTCGATAGATGCGCGGACAGTCGCAGCTTGCGCACGTCGATACTGCCCCCAAGCGTCCCAGGGTCTTCTACGGCTGGTACATCGTCGGCGCGGGGTCCATCAACAGCTTCGTCACCATGTCCATCTTCCTGGTGGGCCCCGCCGTCTTCCTCAAGGATATCCAGAACGAGCTAGCCTGGAGCCTGGCGGCCCTCTCCGTGGGCTTCTCCATCCGGCAGCTCGTGAGCGGGATGCTGGCCCCTCTGGGCGGGTATCTCATCGACCGCGTGGGGTCTCGGGTGATGGCCATCGCCGGGACTATCACGATGACCGTAGGGCTTCTGCTCTTCTCACAGATGCAATCCCTCTCGATGTTCTATCTTGCCGCCGCCGTCATCGCCCTGGGGCAGGGGATGGGGGCCATGAACGCCTTCCAGACGGCGGTGGTGCACTGGTTCCGACGCAAGCGGGGGAGGGCCTCCGCCTTCCTGGTTATGGGAAGGGGCTTGGGGTACGTCGGGGTCATCCCCATCACATTCTTGTTGGTCGTCTTCGGATGGCGAGATGCCGCTGCTCTCTCGGCTGTGGCTTTCTGCGCCATCAGCCTGCCCTCGGCCCTGGTTCTCCGCCGAAGTCCGGAGCCCTACGGCTATCTCCCCGATGGAGAGCCTGCACCTGTTGAGCCCAGGGGAGCAAGTGTTCAGGGGGCTCAGGTGGAAGAGGAGCGTAGCTTTACGGTGGGAGAGGCTCTCCGGAGCTCCTCCTTCTGGCTGATGCTGGTGGCCAACTTCCTGTACAGCTTCATGCAGCAGACCCAGCACGTTCATGTGATCCTCCACATGCGCCACGAGGGCTTCTCTGCCTCTGGAGCGGCGGCGGTGTGGGCCATCTATGGCGGGACCCAGGTTGTGGGCCGGATCGCCAGCGGTTGGATCGGGGATAAGGTGGGAAGGCATCGCCTGCTCATGGTCAGCTATTTGATGATGGGCTTGGGGTGGGTGGCCATCGCCTTCCTATCCCCTACAGCCCTCTGGACCGTGGCCCTCTTCTACCTCACCTTCGGGTCGGGTCAGGCTGCCCAGACGGTAACAGCGCCCACTGTCGTGGCCGACTTCTTTGGCTCTCGCCGCTATGCCACCATACGCGGGATCATGAACCCCATTGGCCTTATGGGCGGCGCCATAGGCCCCGTCCTGGTTGGCATCATGTTCGATATCTACGGGAGCTACCATATCGCCTTCCTCATCCTCGGCCCCCTGGTTGCTTTCGGCTCCCTCGCGATCTATCTGGCAGGGACGCCGACCCTGGCTGGAGAGCCAACGCCGACGCGACAGACCTGAGCCTTCCGGATGAGGAGATGTTGACTATCGCTCGCGCGGCTATCCCTTCCTGATCGCCGTTGACAGGGGGGTGGTGCTATGGTACATAGACTGCGCCCGTGAGCGAGGCTCCGATACAGGCGCTCGATCGGGCGTGACGTCCGCATACCAGCTGGTAGAGAAATCTTCTCCGGGAGGAGGAGGTGGTGGGGGCGTAAGCTCCGACTGGCGCGCCTCCACCTTCCAAGATGTGATGAAAGGCCGCCGCACCGAGGTGGTCTTCCTGAGCGGGTACGTGGCACGGAAAAGGCGTGAGGTTGGGGTGCCCACCCCGGTTAACGAGGCGGTAGAGTGTTGGCAATCAGCACAAGTGGGACAGATTAGGACCCGAGAAGATTATTATTATGAAGAGCTGCGTGGGAGCTCCCTGAGGGTCTTGTTGTAGCGTCTTCGCCGTTGTAGCGTCTTCGCCGTTCTAACGTCTGGACCTGCACCTCCTTTCTCCGTTGGAGGATCTGCTCCCGCCTTCCGTTGAGCATGTCTGCGGGCGTCACGTTGGCCAGCGCCTTGTGATAGCGTCGGTAGTTGTAGTAGGCCACGAAGGCGGCGATTGCTGCTTCCAGGGCAGAAGGCATCTCGTAGGGGACCTGTTTGACGTCCCGCTTGATACTCTGGTGATAGCGCTCGAGCTTGCCATTGGTCTGAGGGTGGAACGGCGCGGCCAGAATGTGCTTGATTCCCACCAGGTGCAGGTAGTCTCTGAAGCCACGGGAGACATAACCTGAGCCGTTATCGCTCAGCAGGCTGGTCCGGTCGGCCACTGGGACCTCAGTCATGCCGGTCTTGTCCACGGCCTCTTGGACCACCTCGATGAGAGAGTCGGTGGTCATGTCCCGCTGGAGCTTGTGGGCCAGTATGAAGCGGGAGTAGTCGTCCATCACGGTGACCAGGTAGTAGTAGCCCCAACCGATCACCTTGAAGTAGGAGGCGTCGGTAGCCCACATCTGGTGAGGGCCGCTGGTCTTGCGATGGTACTCTTTGCCGGCCTTGAGCTGCATCTCGGGTGACTTCACAAGACCTTCTCTGCACAGGATGCGATACACAGTGGACTCGGATACAGCGAAGGCCAGGTTGTCTGTAGACCACGCTGCCAACTGGCGGCTACTTAGCTCCGGCATCTCCCTGGCCGCTTCCAGGATCGACCGTTCCTCCTGAGGTCTAAGGCGGTTCCACGGTGGAGCGCTGGCTCCAGGTCGGTCCTCGAGACCTTGTTGATGGTGTTGTCGCATCAACCACCGATAGTAGGTGCTCTTGGGAACACCCAGGTCTCTGAGCACCCGACGCTTGGCCAGCGGTGATGCGGCTACACTGGCCAGGACCGTCGCCTTCTCAACGGCGCTCATCCGCTGGTACCGACGCCGTTCTGGGGCATTGGTATGGCCGTTTTTTTCAGACGGTAGACCTCGAGGGATAGCTCGGCTACCAGCTGCTTGAGCTCGCCGTTCTCCCGCTTGAGATCCTGGATCTCCTGCCGGGTGGCATCGCGCACCGTGTCACGGGACAGCCGCTCCCTGCCCGCCTCCATGAACTCCTTGGTCCACGAGTAGTAGGAGTGGGGCTTGATACCCTCCCGCCGGCACAGGTCGTTCACGGTGACCTCGCGGCGGAAGCCCTCCAGCACGATACGGATCTTCTCTTCCGGGGTGTATTTGCGCCGGGTAGCCGCTCTAACTCGTCGAACGAAGGACCTAGTCTGCTCCGACCGCTGATCGGCGGCCTCGGCCTTGCTGACGTCTGGCTGGGACACTTCTGCTCCTTTCATGAGGTACTCTACCCTCACTTCAGGAGCTCACACCACTCTTAGACTCTCGGGTTTTCTACCCCTCTCACGTGTCCCATTATCGCTGACGTTCTACAGCGGTCGTCTCGGTGATGCGTGATATGGAGGTGGGGCTTTTCAAGCCGAGCCCTGAGAACGTTGACCGCGTCTATGAACGGGCCTTTGGCTAGATAAGGCCTATCTTAAGAGCGCAACAGCGAGGAGTCGCTCATGGTATAATGGAACCGAAATCCGTAATGACCATGTGCCTCCCAATACAGCCGCCCCGAAAGCTTCGGGGCGGCTGTATTGTTTAGTGCGGTGAAAGGGGTAACAAGATGGATGTGGTGGAGTACATGGAGGCGGGCGACTACGAGCAGTTGGTGGTCTGCACGGACCGTGCGGTGGGCCTCCGAGCCTTCATCGCTATCCACGACACCACTCTGGGCACAGCCCTGGGGGGTTGCCGCATCTGGCCTCATCCCTCGGAGAAGGCGGCTGTCACCGATGTGCTACGACTGGCCCGGGCCATGACCTACAAGAACGCGGCCGCGGGGCTCCACCTCGGCGGCGGCAAGGCCCTCATCTGGGCCGGCTCCAGACGAGACAAGAGTGAGGCCATGCTGCGCGCCTTCGGTCGTTTCGTGGACACCGTAGGCGGACGCTATATCACCACCGAGGATGTGGGGACCTCCACGGAGGACATGGTGATTATCCGCCAGGAGACCTCCCACGTGGTGGGCCTGCCAACGACCCTGGGTGGCAGCGGCGATCCGTCCAAGGCTACGGGTTTTGGGGTGTACCAGGGGATAAAGGCTTGTTCGGAGGAGGCCCTGGGCACCGACTCCCTTAAGGATGTGACCATCGCCCTGCAGGGGTTCGGCAAGGTGGCCTCCTACCTGGCGGGACATCTCAAGAAGGAGAAAGCCCGGGTTGTGGTGACCGATATCAACGGTGAGGCCCTGAAGAGCGCGGCGGAATACGGGTTCACCGTCGTGGAGGACCCCGAAGCCATCTACGATGTTCCCTGCGACATCTTCGCCCCCTGCGCGCTTGGAGGCACGCTGAACAAGGATACTATCCCCCGACTTCAGTGCCGGGTGGTGGCCGGCGCCGCCAACAACCAGCTTCTCACCGAGAAGGATGGCGAGGCCCTCTACCAGCGTGACATTCTCTACGCCCCCGATTACGTCATCAATGCCGGAGGCGTCATCAACCTCTCCTTCGAGATTGGGGTGCCATACCGTGAGGAGGATGCGATGGAGCGGGTGGCCAGGATCCATGACTCGGCGGCCCAGGTCATCGAGGTATCCAAGAGTCAGGGCGTTTCAACCAATAAGGCCGCAGCCCGAATAGCTGAAGAGCGTATCCAGAGCATGCGCCGGATCAAGGGGATGTACCGAGGAAGGGATCAGCGCGATAGATAGGGCCTATGTCGTCTACCCGTACCCCATCAGCTCCAGGTCCTCGTCGCTCCAGCCCAGGTGGTGAGCGATCTCGTGGACGACGGTGGCCCGTACCTCCTGCTCTAGCTCTTCATTAGAGGCGCAGACCGCCTCCAGGGGGCGTTGGAAAAGGGTGATGCGGTCCGGCAGAACCAGGTTGTAGTCGGAACGCTCGGTGCGGGGGATGCCCTCGTAGAGCCCCAGCAGGCCGTAGCGGTCCTCGTTATTGGTGGTGTCGAGCTGATCCGGCGAAGGCCAGTTCTGGGCCAGGACAGCGACATTCTCCAACGCCTCGTGGACCTCGGCTGGAAGCCCGGCCAGGGCCTCCTCTACCAGTCGCTGGAACTCCCGACTTGAGAGACGCATGGACCTCGTTGTTTCTAAAGCACTTCGCTGGGATGGGTCAGATGATGTCTCTAGGACGCCGGCGAGCCCACCCTTGCCCGGATAGCCTTCAGCCGCTCCACATTGTCCCGATCGGGGCCGCTGCGCTCGGTGCCGGGCACCTCTAGCAGGAAGGGGATATCCCGGAAGGCCGGGTGGGCCATGATGACCTCGAAGCCTGCAGTGCCGATGTTTCCGTCACCGATGTTCTCGTGCCGGTCCACGCCGCCGCCGAAGGGGATCTTGGAGTCGTTCGCGTGCACGGCCACCAGGTGCTCCAGGCCGATCTCCCGGTCGAACTCCTCCATGGTGCGCTCCAGGCCCTCTTTTGTGGCGACATCATAGCCCGCAGCAAAGGAGTGCTGGGTATCCAGGCATACCTTGACCCGGGGGCTGGCCAGGGCCTTCATAATCCGGCCGATCTCGGCGAAGCTGGCCCCGATCTGGTTGCCCATGCCGGCGCAGTTCTCGATGATGAGCTGAGCATCCTCCGGGGAGCCCTCCAACACCTCGGTCAGCCGCTCCACCGTCTGCTGGAAGACGGCGTCGAAGCCCGCCCCCTTGTGGCTGCCGGAGTGGAAGATGACCCCCTGGGCCCCGATCTGGGAAGCCACGTTGAGATAGTTGACTAGGGCCCCTCGGGAGCGGTTCAGGTTTTCGGTCTGGGGGCTGCCCAGATTCACCAGGTAGATGCCGTGGAGGAAGTTGGGCCCGATGCCCGTTTCCTCAACCTTCTGGCGGAAAGCAATGACCAGGTCTTCAGAGGCGGGCTTGAAGGCCCAGCTCTGGGGGCCTGAGGCGAAGATCTGTACGCACTCGGCGCCGATCTCTTGCGCCCGACCAATTGCCTTGTCCAGACCTCCCGAGGCGGAGACGTGGGCTCCGATCTGCATGATTTATCCTCCTTTACGCGCCACGGCCACGAGCCTCGTAGCCGTCTGGTCGTAGGGGCGATGGCTCAACGGTCTCCCAAAAGGCATCTTGGTCGTGCCAAGCCTTCATTCGCTCATTCAGGCGTTTCATTAATCGCGTATCCTTATGCCTGTCCCTGTCCCATGCCCAGGTCAACGATGATTTCCCACTCTTGTGGGGTCACTGGCTGGACCGAGAGTCTGGACCCCCGTTGGAGCAACATCATCTTCTCTAGGCCGGGAACCTGCCTGAGAGTCTCCAGGGTCACAGAATGGGGGAACTCCCCATCGGCCTTGATGTCCACCATATACCAGATCGGGTTGTCCGGGGTGCTTTTGGGGTCGGGATGCTGGGAGTTGGGGTCCAACGCGGTGTGATCGGGATAGCCCTCCCGCACCACCACCGCCTTGCCCACCACGGCTAACGGGTTGGTGCTGCTGTGATAGAAGAGCACACCATCGCCGACCTTCATCTCATCTCGAAGGAGGTTGCGCGCCTGGTAGTTTCGGACGCCATCCCACTCTGCGGTCTGATCGTGCTCGCTGAGGAGATCGGTGAAGGAGTAGGCGTTAGGCTCCGACTTGAGCAGCCAGTAGCGACGTTCCGGCAAGACTTCCCTCCAAGCCCTGGATGACTCAATGCTGGCCCCCTTTGATTGGTCTCCATTATAGTGGATAGGCATCCTGGTTTGGTATTGGTAGAATGCGGCTCAGCAGCCGGTTGTAAAGGAGCAAGGATGAAGGCTCTAGTGTTGGAGGAGCCTGGAGACCCACCGAAGCTGGCCGTTAAGGATGTTCCCACCCCTGCTGTGGGCGCCCGTGATGTGCTGGTGAAGGTCGCAGCTTGCGGCGTGTGCTACCACGACATCCTGGTGATGTGCGGGGTGCTTCGCCGCGGGGTCAAGCCCCAGCTTATTCTGGGTCACGAGATCGCAGGTGAGGTGGTCGAGTGCGGTTCCCTGGTTTCCACGGTATTCCCCGGGGACCCAGTTGCCTCCATCCTCACCGATGCCTGTGGGTCCTGCGCTCAATGCGCTCAGGGGCGGGAGCACCGCTGTCTTCAAGGGGTAGGTATCGGCCACGGCGGCGACGGGGGCTTCGCCGAATACGTCAAGGTCGGGGAAAGCAGCCTGGTCAAGTTACCCTCTGAAGTCGATCCTGGTCGGGCGTGCATCTATGGGTGTCCTATGGGGGTGGCCCTCCACGCCTTGCGGGACGCCGCAGGTCTCCAGGCGGGGGAGACGGTGGTTGTGACAGGGGCCGGCGGTGGTCTGGGGGTGCACCTGGTGCAGATCGCCCGGGCCTGTGGGGCTCGAGTCTTTGCGGTGACCACCTCGGAGGAGAAGGAGGAGGGGCTAAAGGAGGCCGGAGCACACCAGGTCTTGTACGTTCCGGAGTTGGACTTCGGCGAGATCGTGCAGGCCCTGACGGAAGACCTGGGCGCTGAGGTCGTGGTGAACACCCTGGGGGCTATAGCCTTCGATGCCTGTTGGACCTCACTGGCCCAGTTCGGAAGGATGGTTATCGTGGGAGATGTTCAGGGGGGTGAGGTTTCCATCCGCCCGGCGGAGGTGCTGTTCAAAGATGCCCAGCTCATCGGGGTCTCCGGCGTATCGCGTCGGCAGCTCCGGGATGTGGCGCGCATGGCTGCAGCGGACCTGGTGCGTCCCATCATCTCGCAGACCTTTCCTCTGGAGGCGGCCCTGGAGGCGTACCAGCTTATGCGGGAGAAGCGAAGCTTTGGCCGCCTGGCTCTGGTGCCTGACCAAGGCTAGATGAGTGTATCTCTCTACCCATCTCTTATGTTCCTGGGGGAGCAGGCTGGACGAAGCGGCGTAGAGAGAAAGCCTCTCCCTCGGCTGGTGATTCTGAGCCGGTGATCCAATCCTTCAGCAGCCGACCTGTGATGGGGCCAAGCAGCACCCCATTGCGACCGTGGCCAGTAGCCATGAAAACGTCGTCCCACCCCGGAATGGGACCTAGAATGGGCAATCCATCGGCGGAAAGGGGACGCAGCCCGGCTAGGGCCTTGATCATACCGGCATCAACTATGGCTGGAGCAAGCTGCACCGCCTTCTCCATGATGGCGCTGGTGCCCTGGGGCGTTGTCCGCACCTCGAAGCCCGCCGCCTCTTCCGTGGCCCCGGCGATGATGACCTTGTTGGGTTTGGGGGTCAGGTATGAGCCCTGGTGGAAGAGGATGCATTGTAGTGGACAGGTGCTGGCATCCAAGTGAAGGAGCTGGCCTCTCTGGGGCAGCACAGGGATGGAGGTCCCCAGCCATGCGCTGGTGTACACGGTCCAGGGGCCCATAGCGAGCACTACCGCCCCTGCGGTCAGAGTCTGGTTCCCTGCTACGACCTCTAAGGCCCGACTTTGATTCCTGCGGAGTCCAGTCACCTCTGCGTAGTGGAAGCTTGCGCCCCACTGCTCCGCGGCCCGGGCCAAGGCCAGCACCAGGGGATAGGGCTCCACCTGGGCTTCGGCGCGTGAGAGCAGGGCGCCGAGCGTTTCAGGCGAAACTGCCGGCTCCCACGCACGCGCCTCTTTGGCGTCCACCCAGTGAACGTCTAGTCCAAGGGCTTCCAGGCGGGCTGCCTGATTGCGCAGGGTTTGGGCCTCGGCCTCGGAGAAGGCTGGCATCAGGACCGGCGTCTCTTCCAGGTGGACATCGATGCCCGTCTCATCTCGAAGCTCTTGGGCTAGAAGACGATGCATCTGGAGGCTCTCCAGGGCCAGGGTCAGAAAGGGGCCCGGCTCCGGGTGCTCCGCAAGAGGTATCAAGAGCCCGGCGGCGACCCCAGAAGCCTGGCTGCCGAGGGCCTCTCGCTCGAAGATCTGGACTTTCGCGCCAGCACGGGTGAGATAGTATGCCACCGCACAGCCGATGATCCCACCGCCGACCACAATGACATCTGGATTCCGGGCCATTTCAACTCCGGTGCGACATTTCCCTCAGGGCACTCCGGACATTGTAGAGGAACCGACGGGTTTTCGTCAGGGCTGAAGAAGGAAGTTCAGTGACGCCTGTCGTGTTGCGCTCATATAATGGTAAGCTGAGTTTGCACATAGGTGTTAACCTGGAAGCGGGTGCACTTTTGATGTCCGTCAAACGTGAAGCGTTCCTCAAACCTGGTGTTTCGGAGCGGAGGTCCTGAAGAAGTAGGTATGCAAGATCGCGTATGCACCGTTTTCTCCCTGGGGCGGGTGGACTACGCGCAGGCGTGGGAGATGCAGAGAGCCCTAGCGCAACTTCGCGCGGAAGGCGCCATAACGGATATCCTCCTGCTGCTGGAGCACCCCCACGTATATACGATTGGCCGACGCGGGGTGGAGGCGGACATCCTCCTGTCTAGAGAGGAGTTGGAGCGCCTTGGGGTCCAGGTGCACCAGGTAGATCGTGGGGGTGAGGTGACCTACCATGGACCAGGCCAGCTAGTTGGATATCCCATCCTGGACCTGCGGGGCCGGGGTGGCCCTCTGCGATACGTGCGAGCTCTGGAAGCCGCCCTCATTGAGACCCTCCAGGATTTTGGCATTTCCGCAGGTCGCATCGAAGGCCAAACAGGAGTATGGGTTTGGGAAGGAGCAGGTGGCGAGGAGGATCGAAAGATCGCCGCAATAGGCCTGAGGATAAGCCGAGGAGTCTCTACCCACGGCTTTGCTCTGAATGTGAACACCGAAATTCGTTACTTCGATAACATCGTGCCCTGTGGCATCCTCGACCGCGAGGTCACTTCCATGGCCCGGGAGCTTGGAAAAGAAGTTGACATAATGGAAGTAGAACACCTGGTGGCGGAGGCCCTGGGAAGCCATTTAGGATTCAGTATGCGCTTCAGCCCCAAGGAGGCTCTGGAGGAGCTTTTGCGCGGCTCAACAGCGGTTATTGCCGAGCCGTAAGGTGGGGGTGAGCTTCGAGCCTATTACTGGAGGATGAAGAAGCGGACACCGTCGGCCAAGCTCTGCCAGGCCCGAACATCTACGCGCTGAGCCTCAAACTGGCGCCAGAGGTCCGGCGCCCAGGACGTGGCCTCATCGAGGTGGGTCATGGCTTCTTCGATCTGCTTCTCTGCCTTGTCCGTCAACGCTTCCCACCTTTTCAACTGCTCCTGGCTGGATGGGCCCTCGGTCTTGCTCCACTCAGCGATCACCCGGTAGAGGTTGGCGGCGGCTCGGAACTCGGCGGACCGGGCGGAAGTCACACGCACGTTGGCCTTTGAGTGCCTTACAGTTGTGGAGAAGACCTCTTCCAAGCCCGGCGAGACCAGCTTACCGAGCGTCTCGTTTTTGGTGACGGTCTCCTCCAGGTCCTTCGTCGCCGTTTCGAAGACTCCAGCGGCGTCATCGAAGAATATGACGCTATTGTCGTAGTTCTGATTGTTCACCGCCTGGAAGCCTCGCTGGGCCAGCAGGACTGCGTCGCCCAGGGTGGGGTTCACCTGATCGTTGGTGAGCTCCAAGATCTCCGCCTGTAGCGCCACGGCAGTGTCTAGGTTTTGCCGGGTGGTCTGGAGTTCTCTCACCTGGCTCTCAAGACCTTGGGCTTCTTCTAGGGCTGCTAACTTGGCGGTGAGGTCCACTTGGGCAGAGTCGAGAGCAGCTTGGACCTCTTTCAACTGCTGTTGTAGATCGGCTAGGGTGGCCTCTGTTATTTGAAGCTCGCCCTCCAGCTGCGTGCGTTCAACTTTTCCTTCACCGATCTCGGCAAGGAACTGCTCCACCTGGGCCTTGCGCTTTGCGAGGTTGGCCTGCGTCGTCTCCAGCTCTCTGCCTCGCGCCTCTGCGGCTCCCTCCGCCGAGTTCACCTTGGACTGATACACCAGATACCCAGTCCCGAAGCCGGCCCCGAACACCACGGCCACGGCTATCACCAGGGCTATAACCTTGGCGCGTGTCTCCCTTCTTTGTTGTGCATCGGAGGAGGAGACGGATTCTGGTTCGGGCTGTGGGCTTATAGTCGTCATGTTCGCAAAGAGTCCACCTGCTTTATGCTACTTCTATTGTAGCATTCTTGGATTTATCCTGGTATGCCAGGGCCTTGACGCAGGCCTTCGATATTGATTCGCGTCTTGCACGGAGGGGGGCGATGACGCTATCTTGGCGACAGGTTTCCCTGCGCGGCCTAGCGGATCAGGAGGCTTATGGCAACACTGGTGGAACTGGAGAGCGTGAAGGTCCACTTCGCCGTCCGAAGGATGCTCTTTCGTTCCCAGACAGTCCGGGCGGTGGAGGACGTTTCCCTCTCACTTGATTCTGGGGAGACCCTCTCCGTGGTGGGGGAGTCCGGCAGCGGGAAGACCACGTTGGGTCGCGCCTCTCTGCGCCTTGTGCCTGTGGCCGGGGGACGGGTCTGCTTCGATGGCCGAGACATCACCCACGCTGCGGAATCGAGTCTCAGGTGGTTCCGCCGCCAGGCTCAAATTGTGTTCCAGGATCCGTACTCCAGCGTGGACCCGTTCATGAGCGTCTATCAGATCCTGGAGGAGCCGCTGATCATCCATCGTGTGGGAGATAAAAGTGACCTTGTTGAAAAAGCCCTCGAAGACGTTCGACTGACGCCGGCTGGGGAGTTCACACAGAAGTACCCTCACATGCTATCCGGTGGGCAGCGGCAGCGAGTGGGCATAGCCCGGGCCCTGATGCTGCGCCCCCAGTACATCGTCGCCGATGAGCCCGTATCGATGATCGACGCCTCCAGCAGGGCGGAGATCCTGGAGTTGATGCGGGACCTTCAGGAGCGGTTTGGCATCGCCTTTCTCTATATTACCCACGACATCGCCACCGTACGCTACTTCTCCCACCGTATCGCTGTCATGTACCTGGGACGCATCGTTGAAGTGGGGTCGCCTGCGGACGTAGTGGAAGAGCCCCTGCATCCCTATACCCGGGCTCTGATTGCCGCGGTGCCGGAGCCAGACCCGACCAACCGGCTCCGGGAGCGGGAGGTGGTCCCGGGAGAGCCTCCAAGCCCCGCTAATGTCCCTCCGGGATGCCCCTTCCATCCCCGCTGTCCGCACTTCGTGCCGGGCCTCTGCGACGTGGTGGTTCCAGCCCTGGGGGAGGTTCGCCCCGGCCAGAGCGTGGCCTGTCACTTATACACCGAGGAGGGCAAAGCACGGGCGGAATCAGAGCAGGATGAGATAACTCTATGACGGGTCAACCCTTATGCGATGTTACCCTGCTCGTATCGAAAGGTGGCGCAACACGGCATGCTGCGATGAGGTGACAGCGATACAGCTAGAACAGTACATCCGAGACATCCCGGACTTCCCGAAGAAGGGGATTATCTTCAAAGACATCACGCCCCTCCTGAAGGACAGTGAGGCCTTTGCCGCGGCCATCCAGGGTATGGCCGATCGATTTGCCGGGGAGCGGATCGATGCGGTGGCAGCGATTGAAGCCAGGGGATACACCCTGGGGGCTCCTCTGGCCTATAAGCTGGGGGTGGGCTTTGTCCCCATCCGCAAGGCGGGCAAGCTTCCTTGGGAGACCTACTGGACCGAGTACCTGCTGGAGTATGGCGCCAGCACCATCGAGATGCACCGGGACGGCCTGGAGCCGGGGCAGCGGGTCCTCATTGTGGACGACGTTCTGGCCACTGGCGGGACCTTGGAGGGAACCCTCCGACTGGTGGAGCAGTCCGGGGCACGGGTCGTTGGGCTGGTGGTGCTGCTGGAGCTGCGGACGCTCAATGGCCGGGATCGGCTCAAGGGCTATCGTCTAGAAGCGTTGATGGGGATGTAATAGGCATTGCTGCATTTCTGTGTGGATCGTTGATGACAGAAAGCCCATTAGGTTTGAGAGGCAGGAAGAGGATTCTAGCCCGTTACCAGGCGAAGGATCCAAAAAGCGATTCCCAGAGAGGCGGCTACGAGCCCCAACAAAGTTGCTGCGAGGCGAAGCCAGGGTGCGACCCTGGGCAGGCGCCCCCAGCGACTCCCCAGCCAGCCCACATCCAGACCCAGTGCGGCCAGGGAGAAGTTCAGGGTGGGGGAGCGTTCTTGTGTGATAGTGGCGTCGTCGGCTAGGTACTGAAGATGGATCCCTGTCCGGCCCAGCTGGATCCGGTCTCCGCTATTCAGCGTCACCGCCTCATCTTCTACCGCCTTGGAGTTAACCCAGGTCCCGTTTCGGCTTCCCAGGTCCCGGATGCTGTAGTCATGGTTTTCTGTTCCCGGTGAGAGGATAGCTTGGCGGCGGGAGACGGCCGGGTCATCCAGATAGATAGTGCAGTCCGGCAGGCGGCCGATGAGGCTCTCCTCCTCTGAGGAGAGGGTCACTCTCTCCTCCTGCTGGCCCGGGCGCTTGATCACGAGAATCGCCATCTTGCTCTTCCTGCAATGAGGCAGTCAGCTACGGTCCTTGAGTGCCTAGATTCAAGGGTAGCGGGTGCATGCAGGGATCGTCCATACGGCAAACGAGCGATGTTTTCCGTGAGTGGGCCATCCGTTCGAGGGATTCGGTCAACCAGATTAAATGTAAGGCTAGCCCTGCCGGAGCCAGCACCT
The DNA here is from genome assembly GCA_965249215.1 of Dehalococcoidia bacterium. GTDB lineage: Bacteria > Chloroflexota > Dehalococcoidia > Lucifugimonadales > UBA3495. The sequence goes on from CBDFLN010000001.1 coordinate 135,705, forward strand.
CGCCGTGTGGGCATTGCCCACGCCGAAGAGGGGTGGGTCTTGGCTGCATTGCTCGAAAGCATGGGGGCAGCGAGGCTGGAAGCGGCACCCCGGTGGCGGGTTCACCAGCTCCGGCGGGCTGCCGGGGATGAACTCAGGTCTGACGTCCGAGCGGAGGCGAGGCTGGCTGGCCAGGAGCTTCTCGGTGTATGGGTGCTGGGGCCTCTCCAGCACCTGCTCAATGCCTCCCAGCTCCACTATTTGGCCGCCATAGACCACCGCCAGCCGGTCGCACACATCACTGGCGAGGGCGATGTCGTGGGTGATGAAGATGAGGGAGAGCCCTAGCTGGCGCTTCAACCGCTTTAACAGGTTGGTGATCTGGGCCTGGATGCTGACGTCCAGGGCCGAGGTGGGCTCGTCCAATACCACCAGTCGCGGGTCCTGGACCAGGGCCATGGCGATGATGGCTCGCTGCTTCATGCCCCCGCTGAGTTCGTGAGGGTAGCACTGGAACACCTCCCGGGACAGGCCCACCATGTCAAGCAGCTCTTCGACCTTGCCGTAGGCCTCTTGTTTCGAGACGGCGCCATCTACCAGCATGGGCTCGGCGATCTGGTGGCCCACCCGCAACACCGGGTTCATGGCGTTCATGGCCCCCTGGAAGACCATGGAGAGCTTCCTCCACCGGAACTGCCGCCGGAACTCCTCGTTGCTGAGGCCCATCACATCGGTTCCCTCCACCAGGACGCTGCCCCCGTACTGGTTGATGTTGGCGGGCAGGACCCGCAGGAGGGCCAGGGCCAGACTGCTTTTGCCGCTGCCGGACTCACCCACAACTCCCAGGGCCTCACCCTCCTCGACGGAGAAAGAGGCGCCGTCGACTGCGTGGACCGGGCCACGGTCGGTGCTGTAGTAGAGTCTGAGGTCGCTCACCTCCAGGAGAGCCATTAGCGCATCCCTCGCAAGCGCGGGTTCACCACGGGCTCCAACCCCAGGGCCAGGAGGGCAAACGTCACCGCGGTGAACACGATGAGGAGCCCCGGTGGAAGGACCCACCACCAGTAACCCACGTACACGGCTCCGGTGCGGAAGCCCTGCTCTAGGATCTGTCCCCAGGTGGGGATGGAGGGATCACCAAGGCCCAGGAAGCTGAGACCTGCCTCTGCCAGGATGGCCGCGGGGGTGAAGAAGATCATCTGGGCAAAGACGAAGGGCGCCGTCTGGGGGAAGATGTGGCGGAACATGATCCGCGCCCGGGAGGCGCCCAGGGCCCGGCTGGCCTCAACGAACTGCCCGGTCCGGAGCTGGAGCACCATGGAGCGGATGAGAATCGTGAGTCCCGGCCAGCTAAAGACCACCAGCAGCAGGATGATGAGGAAGAGGTTTGACCCGAAGACGAAGACCATGAAGATGAGGATGGGCAGTAAGGGGATGTTGGCCACTACATCGGAGAGGCGCTGGATTACGGCGTCCACCCAGCCGCCCATATAGCCGCTGATGATGCCCAGGGTCGTCCCCATGGTGGTGGTCAAGGTGGATGCCAACAAGCCGATAAACAAAGCCACGGGAAAGCCGAAGAGGAGGCCCACCGCCAGGTCCCTGCCCAGGGTGTCGGTGCCCATGAACCCGAAGACAGACCCACCGACCACGACCTTTACGGAGTCCACCTCGTCCGCCGGGTTTGAGGCTACGACCCGCACGGTGAACTCATAGCGCCCTGTCAGGACATCGAATGGTTTCCCCCCTGGCGCTTCGGAGGGGATGCCGAAGGCGGCCTGGTCCGCCCGGTTCCGCAGGTCCTGGACAGAGAAGGAGGTCCCGTACTCTTGGTTGTGTAGCTGGGCCAGGTTCGCCACCACCGTTGCTTCGCTGCTCAGCAGCACTCGGAGCGGCGTCTCCTGGTACCGGGCGATGGGAGGCTCCTCCCCCGGCCTGGCACCCGAGGGGACGTGCTGGTACAGCACCACGGATGTGCCGTCTGGGCGGTCCAAACTCAGGGTTACCAGAGGCGGCCTCTCCTGGAACCTCACTGAAGAGAGGCTGAAGGAGAGGAAGGTGGGAAACTCAGCGTAATCGAAGTTCATAGGCAGCCGATAGAAGCTGACCTTCGAGCTGCCGGCCTGATGCACCTCGATTGGCGTCGCGGCCCGCAGGGAGGTGTGTGCCACCCGCTTCTCACGGGTGAAGAGGGTAGTCCACGCCGGAGGGGCCGCCTTGGGGTTGTCGGCCCACTCGGCTGGGTTGCTCCATCGCTGGGTGCCGAAGTCCAAAGGGTAGGTTGCCAGCACATAGAGGGAGATCCCAACCAGGACCGCGAGCAGGAAGATTCCTGCTTTGCCCGTCCCGCTGGCCAGCAACAGCTTTAGGGCGTCGCCAAGGCGGACGCTCACGTGTACCTCACCCGAGGGTCCAGCAGGAGGTAGAGCACTTCAAGGATGAAACGGCCCGCCACGTAGAGCAGGGTGAACACGAAGGTCAGGGCCACGATGACGGACTCGTCGGGGGTGCCCGCCACCGCCTCGAAATAGAGGCGCCCCATGCCCTGCCAGTTGAACACCGTCTCCACCAGGATGGAGCCTCCCAAGGAGCCTATGAGGCTGAAGATGAGGCCAGTGACGATGGGAGGGGCCGCCACCCGCAGAATGTGACGGCGCATGACCGTCCCTTCGGGGATGCCCTTGGTCCGGGCAACAGTCACGTGGTCCTCCTGGGCCACGTTCAGGGTCATGGTCCGCACCGAGTAGAGATAGGGGCCTACGCTCACCAGCACCAGGGTGATGATAGGCAGCGTAGCATGCTGGAGGAGGTCGAAGAAGCGGCTGAAGCCCCCATCCGGCGGTGGGGTGCTGTACATCCCACCCGAAGGGAAAACTTGGAACTGGAAGGCGAGGAGCAGGATCAGCAGAATGCCGGTCCACCAGGCGGGCAGGGCGAAGGAGATGGCCGAGGTGAAGGAGATGACCCGGTCCGTCTTGCTGCCGACGCGGGTGGCCAGCTTTACCCCCACCGACAGGCCGATAACCGCGGTGATGACCAGGGCGGAGGTGAGGAGCAGCATGGTGTTGGGCAGGCGTTCCAGGACGATGTCGGAGACCCGCCTGCTGCCATCGAAGCTCCGCAGCGTGCGCGCCTCCCCCAGGTCCAGGGTCAGCACTCTGAGAACTGTGTCCGGCAGGCGGGTATACCAGGGGTCGTCTAAACCGTAGAACTGGACCAGCTCTTGACGTTGGGCCTCCAGAGTACGCTCCAGCTCCTCTGTATCCCGGATGGTCTGGGACAGGCTCGTACGCAGCCCCCGGACCTCCTCGCTGACCACAGCCTCTAGGATACGGTCGGAGAAGCCCGTCGCCCCCAGGGTTACCACCAGGAGCAGCAGGACCACTAGCAGGACGCCCAGGAGCGTTGCGGCACGTATTGCCAGGGCTCGCGCCAGGGGCAAGGCTACACCTCGTCGTTCGAATGTACGCCGCTATTGCGATTGTACTGTGTTCTGGCCCTTATGGAGAGGTGTTAGAATCGGGGTGTGTTAAAAACGACTGGAAAACTCTTGTTCGTTCTCCTCAGGGCGGGACTTGGGTGGCTTCTTATCCAGACCCTCAGTGCCGCCGGTCTGACCGCCACGATCCTTGCCTCCGTTGTATCGGCGACTACTCTGGCTTCCTCTCAAGGCCTTCGCTCGTTACCCCCATGGCTGATCGCCTCGTTTGTTGCAGGGGTCTTCGTTCTGTGTCTCGTGGGGATCTGGGTTCTCTGGTCCTTTTGGGCTAAGTGGAGCAGGAGGCGAGCTAACGAAAGGCGAGAGCCTGTCCAAGAGGTCGAAGCTGGAAACACCGTAACAATCTTTGAAGACAGGAGAGCTGTGCCCAACCTGGTGACTATCTTGGGAAGCCACCAAACTGTTTGGGCATTGTGGTATACAGGTGCCATTGACGAGGACGTCCGTTCTTGGATGACCCGACGTATTGAGCGTCTGATCCTGCTTCACCCAGAGTCTGAATACTTGCCGCAGTTCGCCCATTTCTTCCTCCGGGAGGTCCCGGATCTCAAGGCCCTCATCCTTGACGCGACACGGCGTGCCCAAAAAACAGGAGCAAAGGTGAAGTGGTTCGATGGCCCCGTCCCGGTGAGCATGACCATCGCAAGCCCCAGGTCAGATAATGGCTTGATCATGCTTGAGATCCCGCTGCTCTTCGCACCCGAGGGGGAACGGCCCACCTTTCTTATCGAGAGAGGTAAAAGCTCGGCTCTCTTTCTCAGGCTTGTCAACCAATACGATCGCATCTGGTTTCAGAGCGTGGAACCCACCGTGGAGTAGCAGGGTCGAACGCATACGGGGAAAGGCGAAGCCGCAAGAGTCTGCCCCTTCAATTCCGTAGAAGGGATGGTGAAGTCGCCTCCATCCTAGAAGGGTAGATGCCGGCGAGACCAGAGCAGCCCCAGCAGCGCCAGGCCACCCAGGGCGAAGCCGGCGTCCGTGTGGCTACCTCGTCCACAGCCACCGCCGCCCTCTTCACCCTGAACTGGGGATGGCTCCTGTACCGCCGTGGCGGTGGGCTGCTGCGCCGTGGGTGCTGTTGGTTGGGGCGCTTCTATCGTTGCTTCCAGGTCCACCCGCCTCTCAGTCATGGTGGACAGAGCGTCACTGTATCCCGCAAGGAACAGCTGATACAGCCCCGGCTGCAAGCGGGAAGTGACCTCGCTGCCCAGGGGGACAGTGAACCCACCGGAAGTGACTTGCTCGGCCAGGCCTGAGGTCAAGGTGTCCCCCGTGACTGGGTCGAAGAGCAGGTAGCGCAGGCCAAGATCGCCGGGGCCTTCAAGGTTAACCTTGAGAGACTCCTCGGCGCCGATCTGGAGGGCGCGGGTCTCGACGTCCTGGAACGTCACCAGATCCGGCTTACCAAAGCGCCAGTCGCCCGGGCTGAAGGGGTAGCCCGGTGCACGAAAGGCCTGGAGCTCGGCAAACTGGGCCGGAGGATCGTAGCGGGTCAACATAAAGGGGCCGTTGCTGATGACCAGCATCTCGTACCGGTCCCACCAGTCCAGGACCGCCTGATGGCGTCGCTCGACTTCCCGAGGTGTAACCAGGGTTTGGCCGTTTATGGTAAAAATGTCATCCAGGGCCTCCTGGAATTGATCCAGATCATTCAAGCTGTTTTTCACCCGCCGGGCATCCCGAGACAGCACCAGGCTGATCCAGTCCACATCAAATCGGGCTGCTGCTGTGTCACTGTATGCCCCCTGTCGCTTGTTGAAGATCAGGTTGTCCATAGCCCAGAGGAGCTCCCAGGGCATGGAGAGGGCCGACGGACTGGCGTAGGAGGCGATGTAGTTCTCTTCGAAGTGCCAGAAGTCCACGTACACCTCTAGACGGTTCTCATCCAGGACCCGGAACCCCCTAAAGGTGTCCAGGAAGGGTCGAGATGTGACGGACATGGCGGTTTCGATGCTGGACTTCTTCTGGTCGTAGGCGATATCGAAGCCCTGATAGATGGAGTAGATCACATCGGCCATGGTGATGGGCTGGCCGTGGTGCCAGGTGGACTGGAAGTACTTGGAGTAATCCATCGTGACCTTGCTGACAGCCTGGACACCCTGCCCCACCGGGCGCCAGGTGTCGTTCTCGGAGTCCAACATAACGGCATCGGCTGGGACATCAAGTTTTCCTTGAGGGCCGGCGGTCTCCACCTGGAAGCCCGCTCGGAAGGAGATTGGGATACCGGTAAAGGGGTGGTTCCACAAGGTCGGGTCGTTCAGGTTGCGCCAGATGTCAACGCTGTACACGTCGGTCATGCCACCGATGGGGTTCCACGTCGTCCGAAACGTCCAGACCCACAGGTGCCCCACCGTCAGCTCGTTCTTGCCGGGTATCTGGGCCTCACGGAGCGTCCAGGGCGAGCGGGGCCCGGCCACTACATCCTGGGTGACGCCTTCAAGCTCCCGCGCAGCCGGGAAGCTGTTGATGACGGTAGCCACCCAGATGCGCACCGACTCCTCCAGAGCCATTTGGGTGACCTGCTGGTAGAGATCGTTGCGCTCCTCCAGGCTGGAGAACTGGCCGGTAAAGATGCGCTTGCCCAGATCGTCCAGCTCCTGGTTCTCGTATTGCCAGAACCCCGAGGCCCGCCAGCCGGGCATGTTGCCCATCCAGGGCGCCGCCATCTGGTTGATGGTAGAGAAGTCGTACCGGTCCGGGGCCGAACGCCCCCATCCTTCAGTGTACAAGTGCCACTGGAAAGATATCGGATTCGAGGAATAGACCGACAGGATGGCCGGCGCGAAGGGCTGATATATGGGGGCCACCAGGAAGCCTGCTTTCTCAAGCTCCACCCGGAGCAAGTCACCCAGGTCCCGCCGCTCATCCTCCACTCGGGTGATGAACTTGAGCCGGATAGGCTGGCCGTTGTAGTGCCAAACGTTGTCCACCAGCTCGGCGCCAGCCTCCTCCATGGCCTCCCGAATCAGCCCCCGGGCGAACTCCGGGTCGTACTTGATATTGGCCTCTCGGACAAGATCGAAGACCGTAAGCTGGTCGAAGTCTGTGGGGCTGACGTGGGTCACCATGGGGCGGGCCATACCACGGTAGATGGTGCCAGCCGCGAATTCCCGGTTGACCAGGAACTGCACTGCCCATCGGACATCCCGGATAGAGAAGGGATTGAGCTGGCCCTCCGGAGCAGGGGCGGGGTTCAGGATGATGGAGAGCGTAGTGGCAGGCGCCTCGTAGATGGTTATACCAGGTGAATCGCGGAGCTCAGTGGCCGCCGCGGTCTTCAGGCCGAAGAGATAGAGGTCCATCTCGTCCTGCTGAAGGTGCAGGGGAGCCCGGTCCACATCGAAAGCCTTGAAGAAGATCCGTTCGACGGCCGGGCCAGGCGCCTGGGCCGGGGTCGCGCCGTTGACCACGCCGATGCCGCCCAGGGCTAGCAGGACGGCGAGCAGCGCCGTGAGCCTGGACCCATTTTCTGTGATGCCACATCACCCTGCTCCTCTTACCTGTCATGGCAGTAGCCCTTCCCAATGCTTTTATTGGAGGGCGAGGTCTGAAGCTAGCTCCCCACGGGCTGCCACGGGCCGGGGGGAGTACTGTTGCGGGATACCCACAGCCGGTACCCGATCAGGGCGGCGCCGGAGCCCACCAGGGCCGCGAGGACAACACTCAGCGCGAAGAGCCACCACGCAGCCCCTCCGCCTTCGTCGGCCCCGGACAGGGCTTCTGCCTCCTGGGCCGACAGTTCGGCCAGGCTGGTTGACACCCCTTGGAGGGTGTCTCGAAGCTCCTGGGTCCCGGACTGCACTGTGGAGGCAACGTTGGTCTGCAACGACTGCACTCGCTCGTCCAGGTCCTGGAACTGGCGGGCCAGGTCGTCCTGGGCCTTCTTGACGTTATCAAAGCCGAACTCCATGAAGAATGAGGAGGTGGCGAAGTTGCCTGAGTCATCGAAGATGTTCACTTGGTGGGCGCCCTCCCCGGAGATGGGGATGAACACCTGGGTGGTGAACCGGCCCTGGTCGTTGGTCCGCTCTGTGTTGATGATGGCGCCACCCACCTGGATGAAGACATTGATCTCCGGTTGGAAATTGAATCCCTGAAGCGTCACCGATTGCCCGCCGGGGCCCGCGGGCGGGCTGATGAAGACCTCCGGGGCTTGAATGGGTGTGCGGCGGGTGAAGCCGATCTTCTGGTTGATGGGCCCGAACTCCGCCAGGCGGGTATCGGCCCAGACCATGTACACATCGTCCTCGGTGGCTTTGATGGAGAAGTAGTCACCGATGAACCGGCCACCAGGGAAGCCCTTGTTGGGGTTGGAGGGGAAATCTGTCACCCTGGCGTTCTGGGTGCGGAAATCCAGCTCTTCATCCACAAAGCCCCAGGTCTCGCCCTTGTCCTCGGAGCGGGAGTAGTAGATATGGTAACGGACTTCCGCCCTATCATCCCGCATGTCGCCCCACATAGCGTGGACTACACCGTTGGGGTCTACAGTAATGGCGGGAAAGAACTGGAGGTGGTCCGTGGAGTCGTCGTTGAGGCGTCGGGGGCGGCTCCAGGTCTGGCCTCTATCCAAGGAGCGGAGGACGTAGATGTCTCCGTCGTCAGACTTCTTGTCCGGTGGGATAGCGGTGTAGATGATATACACATTCCCCTCTGGGCCCGTGGTAATCTGAGGGAAGACGGAGCCCCAGTAGCGGAAGAACGCGGTCCGGGGGGCAAAGCCTGGCTCATTCAGAGCGGCCGCCCGCACTGGTCTGGAGAAGGTCTGTCCCGCATCGTCAGACCGGGCCACATAGATCTCTGCCAGTCCCTCAAAGGCCTTATCGTTGGTGGTGTCCATCCATGCCACGTACACGGTCCCGTCGGGGGTCACGGCTGGTTGGGAGCCTTGGACAGTCCGCTTGGAGCCCACAGCGCTCGGCTCTTCTTCCTCTTCCTGAAGGCTGCCCGCGACGGTGGCGCCCGCTGTGCCTTCCGCCTCGGCTTCCGGTGTATCACCGAAGATGCGGCGCACCGTGGGGCTCACGGACACGGGCGCGCTCCATGTAATCCCGCCGTCCTCGGAGTGGACCAGTTTGATGGTGGTCTCCACTATAGGCACGCCAAAGAACGGTAGCTCCCCGATGTGGAAGATCCCGAAACGCTCCGCAAACTCCGTATAGGTGATGTAGATCATGTCACGGCTCTTGTCTGTGGGATGGGGTCCTATGTCCATCCAGGGTTTGTCCAAGAAGGTGAGTACTACTTCTCCCCTGACCCTTCCTGTAGGGTCGGGGACCAGATCAGTCCTGAGGCCGCTGCGAGCAGAGGAGACCGGCTCGGCCCAGGTGAAGCCGCCGTCCTCGGACTTGGACACCGCAATACTGGAGACCACCGCGAAGTCCACCGCGGGGCCCACGGAGTACTCCTCTACCCCAATGGAGATGAAGGCGAAGTAGGCGTTCCCCTCACGATCGAAACCCAGTACGGGATCGCCGCCCGAGACAAAGTCGTCTCGGAGGAACTGGGGCTGGTTGGGGCCCTCCCACGTCTCCCCTCCGTCGATACTGACATAGGAGGAGACATTGGGGAAGTTGTAGTCAATGGTTCCCATGATGAGGTGCTCTGGGTCGTTGGGGTTCACGGCCAGGTGAGGCTCAGTCTGCAAGGGGGAATTGCTGAAGTCCCGGCTGATGAGGATGTCACGGCTGAAGGAGGGCGCTGGGTCTCGGAAGGGCACAAGAGCCTGGTTCGCGGGGGCGGCCGGAGTTGACACCTCTGGTAGAAGGGGGGCCACGAAGACCTCCTGCAGGCTGCGCCACGCCAGTCCCGGCCGAGGGGTTATCCCTCGCTTGCCCAATGGGGCTGTCAGGGGCTGGACGTTCAGGTCTGCGGCCATGAGCCAGAGGGGGCCAGAGAGCAGATTACGGATCGGGGTCAGGAGGGTGAAGGGACTGGGCGATATCTCAGGGGGCGCGTCACCGACACGGGGGGCAAAGATCTCTGGGAGATCTCTGTCGAGGCCTGCCGCCGCCGCATCTGTCCCTGCTTCATCCGTGTCCCCATCGGCTTGCAGGGGCGCCGCTGCCAGGAGGGTCAGCAGCGCGATGCCTAGAAGTAGGATGGACAGTTTTGTTCGCCCTCTCATTCTGCGCTCCCCTACCTGAGTTTCCTCATCTGCTTCTCTATCTCACCGGGGTTGGGCGCCCGCTCCCACCATCAAAAGCGTCCTAGTCCAATTGGGAAACAAGGGCGTCCATGCGGTTGATCAAAACCAGAAACACGTCTTTGTCAAAGTCACTGGCTACCGTGGAAAAGCCCACAGCGCCGCTGCTCACGAAAGCATCGAAAAATTCGCAGGAGCTGACGTACTCTGCCTCAAGCCAGTCAAAGTAGGCAGGAAGGAGATTTAGGACGCGATCGGCCTTGGGGCTCAAAGAAGGGTCCGATTTGATGGCCAGGCTCTTGAGGTCTTCCCAATAGTCGGTGGCCGCCTCACGGGTCTCCGGCATGTCCTTGCGCAGCTCCACCAGGAGGAAACGGTCGCTCTCCAGCGGAGCAAGGCTCTTCTCCAGCAAGCCTATCCGGTCTTCAAAGGGGCTAAAGCTCTCTATCTTTCTCTGAAGCTCGGCAACAGTGGTATCTCGCTGGGTCACTATCTCTTGGGCCTCAGAGAGGTCTGTCTGAATCTGACGTGAGGCCTCCAGGTCAGCCATGGTGGTCCTTAGCTGCAGTTCCACTTTAGTGAGCTTCTCCTGGTCCTGGGCCACCTCCTTGAGAAGCTCTTCCACTCGTACATCTCTTGCGGCGAGCTCATCCTGGAGCTTGGTGAGCTGAAGCATCTGCTCCTTCACCTGGCCCTCTGCGTTACTCTTTTTGGGCTCAAAGATAGCATAGCCGGTGCCGATCCCTGCACCCAGGACAATGAGGATGGTCACTACAGCGACGGTGATGGGTAGGGCTAACGAAGACCACCGAACCATGATAGCCTCTCCTACTGGTAGTTACCTTCTCTCTTAACTAGGTTGACGACATGAATAGGAAATAGCGGTTATGTCCCTTGCTACTTTGGCCTTGGAGGATGACCCCAACAACCAGCCATGGATACTGTTCGTACCGTTCGGCTGAACCTCGCCCTGGTCCTCTTCCCAGGTCGAGGGCTTTGTTACTACGTACTGCTCTGGCTCTCCGTAGATCCAGACTCTTGGGCCTCAACTCCCTCTTGCTGCGCCCCAGGCTCCTCCGGGGTCAGGGAGAACCACCCCTCCCCCCGGAAGGAATTCAGGCCAAAAGCCAAGAGTGGCGCCCTATCGTCTATTTCCACCTGCCAGGTGGTCCACCCATCAAAGACGGCCCCTGGATAGAGCCGCTGGGACAGGAAGGGTTCCATGGGAACCAGCCAGAAGGGGATATCGTAAACAAACCCCTGATTGGATATGGCGTCGAAGTCTACCTGATGAAGCCAATCGATCTCACCCGGAGGCCCTTTGGCATACCGGATACGTACAAGGGCTAGGACGTACTCCATGCCTGCTCGCGGGGCAGTGTTGAACTGGCTTCTTTGTTGCAGTAGCTGGAAGGCTTGCTCACCCCGGATTACCTGGGTTATGGTGATCTCGTGGACAAAATTGTCCCCGAAAAAGTCCTGGGTCACAATTCGTACCGGCCAGTTTATTGGCGCTGGGTTGTCGCGGGATTGACCGAGACCTGGGCCAAGAGTCTCAAGGATGAGCTCCCCGGCCTGAAGCCTGGCAAGGATGGTCATGACCTCCTGGTCCAGGGCCAGGGCATAACCCGCGTCCAGGGGCTGGAAGATGGCGCCCGAACCGCGTCCCGGACTGCTTTGAATGATCCCTACAACCTCTCCCTGAAGGTTGAGCAGGGCGCCACCGCTTGCTCCTGGGTAAAACGGCGCATCCGTCTGAATAAGCCTGTACTCCTCCACCTCATTGGGCAAGAAAGCGGAGACGATGCCATTGGTGATGCTAATGCTCTGGTTAAAGGGCGTGAAGCCGATAGCCAGGACCTTGTCGCCGAGACTGACCTCTTCAGCTGTACCTATCTTGACGGTGGGTAGGTCTGGACTACCGCTGATTTTGATGATTGCCACATCCCGGATCTCATCCCGGCCCAGGATCAGGCCCCGCTCCTCCGTCCCATCGATGTGCACCACGGTTACCGAAGGGGCTTCTTGCACCACGTGATTGGCGGTAAGCACATAGCCTCGTTGGTCGAAGATGACTCCGGAACCCTTGCCGAGTTCCGTGACCAGCTCCACAGTGGCCTGGCGCACAGCCTCCAGGATCTGGAATGTCGTCGGGGTGGGGATAGGAGTAGGAGGCGACTCCACCACGGCGACGGGCGTGGGAGTTAGATCTCGGACCGCAGGGGATGGCGACATGGGAGTCGGGGTTGGAGTCGGGGTTGGAGTGGGGGTTGGAGTGGGGGTCGGAGAAGGAGTTGGGCTTGCTGCGGCGAGCGCCTCAGGAGTGGGGGTGCTTTCAGGCGTGGCCTCTTCATCGTCCCCGCACGCGGCCAAGAGGATGAGTAGAGTTGGGACAATGAACCACCGGAGCATGTAGCCTCCAGCTTTGATGCGACTTAACTTGCATCTCAACTAGTATAGCACGCTCAGAAGGATACCAGGAACCCCAACAGAAGCAGAGACTTGGGACTTCTGGTGTGTAAGACGTTCTCACATCTCCTGGGCACGCGCAGTTAGATGTAGCTGTCTGACGTGAGATACGAAAATAGGTGGTCAGGCGGATTGATGCCGAGGCATCGCGAGTGGAAGGATCATCTCTCTGGCGGTCAGCACAAGGCTCAGAGGCTGATGCTGGTCCTCTAGACTGCTGAACTCTAGTGGGCTCTTCTACCCCCCTCGGGCGCCCCGCACAGCCTGCATGGCCGCGGCGCCTCCAGCCGCCATTGATCCACCGTCGGAGGCCACAGGACAGAACTGAAACCCCTGGTTGAACCGCTGTATCGCTTCTTCGTGGTTCGCGCAGTGCACTCCCGGCACCAGGCCGTGGGCCTTGGCTACATCCAGCACCCTCTGGCACGCTTGGGCATGCCCCTCGTCCTCGCGGTAATTCGATGGAGGGACGCCCAGAGACAGGGCTAGGTCTGCGGGCCCGATATAGAAGCCATCGATGCCGGGGGCCTCTGCCAGCTCTTCCAGGCGCTCGACTGTCCTGATGTCCTCTACCATGACCAGGCAGATGATCTCGTCGTTCGCGTGCTGGAGGTAGTCGGCCCCGGCGTAGAATCGGACCCGATTGGGCCCGAGGCTTCGATACCCCAGGGACGGGTACCGACAGGCCCTTCCAGCTTTGGCTGCCTCCTCCCCATTGTTGACTAGGGGGACGATGACCCCATAGGCGCCGGCGTCCAGCACCCACTGGATAAAATAGGGCTCGTTCCAGGGGATTCGCACCAGAGGGACCGTGTCTGTAGTGCTTACTGCCTGAAGCCAGTTAGCCGCCCGGTCAGGACCGATTCCCATGCCGTGCTGCATGTCGAGGACCAGACCGTCGAACCCCACGTTGGCCATGATCTCGGCGGCGTAGGTGTCCGCCAGGGACATCCATCCCACGGCGGCGGACTTGCCTTCTCGCCAGAGGGCCTTTACCTTGTTCGGACGCATGCTCGCCTCCCTCTGTGCTGAACGACTAAGATGCGAATCGTGCACTCTCTACTTGGGACACCGCCATATTGTACCCTTATGCTGGAAGCAATGGATAGCCTGCATCGGGTGGTCTCACTGCTCTATGAGATGCAACAGTTTCTCCAGAGGTATGCTAACATCAGGTTGGCAGTGGCGTGGGGATAACCATCAAAGTGCGTTTTGGCCGTTCACTTCGTCATGGGGATTGGGCTTGCCTGAGGGACGGCTAACCTCGAAGGTGTATGGAGATCGCTATCATCGGCTTGCCTCAGAGCGGCAAGACCACGGTATTTAACGCGTTGACTCCTAGCGATGCCGGGATCGCCGGCTCCAGGAGCCCCTCGCGTGAGGTGCATGTGGGCGTGGCCAAGGTGCCCGAGCCGCGCTTGGATGCCCTGGCTCAAATGTTCCCCCGGGGCAAGATCGTCCAGGCCTCGGTGACCTATCTCGATGTCCCGGTTTCTGAGGGCACGGCTGATCGGGGCATCGCCGGCCGACACCTGAACTTCCTCCAGCGCGTCGATGCCTTTCTCCTCGTCGTCCGCGCCTTTAAAGACCCTGCGGTGGCCCATCCCTCTAGCAACGTGGATCCGGAGCAGGATGCCTCCAACATGATGGAGGAGTTGGCCTTCTCCGATCTCGGCATCGTGGAGCGGGCCATGGAGCGACGCCAGATTTCCCTTAAGGGAGCCAAAGTCTCCGAGCGAGAGGCGATTGGCCGCGACCTGGCCTTGTTGACCTCCATCAAGGAGACATTGGAGGCGGAGAAGGCGGTCAGGGAGTTGGAGCTTACCTCGGAGCAGAAAAGGGAGCTATCCAGCTATGGGCTCTTAACGGCAAAGCCGCTCCTGGTGGTGTTCAACATCGATGAGGAAGACCTGGCTGACGCCAGCGTCACCTCGGAGCGCCTCACTCGTAAATACGATCAACCAGGGGTTCGAGCTATGGCTATGTGCTGTAAGCTGGAAGCGGAGCTCGCCCAGCTAGTGCCGGAGGAGCAAGAGGAGTTTCGGAGCTCTTTGGGCGCCGGGGAGTCCGGTTCGGCGCGGGTCATCGATCTCTCCTTTGCCTTGCTGGACCTCGTCTCCTTTCTCACCGTGGGGGACGACGAGGTCAGGGCCTGGCCGGTCCCGCGCGGGACCCCCGCGTTGAACGCGGCGGGCAAGGTCCATTCCGACATAGAGCGCGGGTTCATCCGGGCCGAAGTCGTCGCCTTCGACGATCTGGCGGCGTGCGGCTCTCTGACTGAGACCCGCCGGCGAGGCCTCCTCCGTCTGGAGGGAAAGTCCTACCTGGTGCAAGACGGTGATGTGATCGATTTCCTCTTCAACGTGTAGCTGGGATGGCAGGCTGGAAGAGCAACTGTCGAAGCTTCCCATTCCAGCGCGGAGCCTCTTGGATCAAGGCAGAGATTGTAAGACCTGGAGGCATGTGGCCTATGACCGGTGATGAAGCGCCCCGCCGTGGGATGGTGATAGTCGCCCATGCAGACGATGCGGAGTGGGGGTGCTCGGGGACGGTGGCCCTCTGGTGTCGTCAGGGGATGGAAGTGGTCCAGGTTGTCTGCACCGATGGAAGCAAGGGAAGCGACGATCCAGAGATGACCTCGGACCGCTTGGTCCAGATACGCCGGGATGAGCAACGGGCCGCCGCCCAGGTGTTGGGGGTCAAAGAGGTTGTCTTCCTGGGCTATGAGGATTCCATGCTTGAGCCCACCATCGAGCTGCGAAAAGACATTGTCCGCCAGATACGAAAGTTCAGGCCGGATACCCTGATCACACCCAGTCCAGTTCGCTCATTGGAGGGCCACGACTACATAGGCCACCCCGATCATATGGCGGCGGGCGAGGCCACGGTATCGGCGGTCTTTCCAGCGGCCCGGGATAGGCTCACCTTCCCGGACCTGCTCCGCGAAGGGTTGGAGCCGCACAAGGTCAGGGAGCTGCTCATCATGGAGAATGGCACCAACGCCGACGTGTGGATTGACGTAACCGAAACAATGGAGACGGCGATAGAGGCGCTGAAACAGCACAGGAGTCAGGTTAGCCCAGAGGAAGCTGAAAAGTATATGCGCCTATGGCGGGAGGAGACGGGGAAACACGGGAGTATGAAGTATGCGGAATCCTTTAAGTCGTTCAAGCTTGCCTGATGGCCCGCAGGGTTTCAAACGCGTTCTGCCAATCATGAAAACCCGTGAGACATCGGCCCAGCATCTTATAGGAGCGGGGATGTGACCTCTAAATCCTCGAAGGATTCGTACCCGCCCATTAGCGACTACGGGCTTATCAGTGGAATGCACTCCTGCGCCCTGGTCTCCAGGGAGGGCTCCATAGACTGGTGCTGCCTCCCGCGCTTTGATAGTGGCGCCGTCTTCAGTCGCATCCTTGACTGGCGCAAGGGCGGATACTTCCGGATAGCGCCTCACGGCACGCGGTCGGTGCGACGTCGTTATTTACCGGAGACAAACGTGCTGGAGACCACCTTTGAGACCGAGTCAGGAGTGGCGACACTGACGGACTTTATGCCGGTGCACCCCCACTCTCGCCCCGAAATGCCTCTGGAAATAGGCGACCACGATCAGGTGGTGCGTATCCTCGAGTGTGTCCAAGGTAGCGTCATTTTTTCCATGGAGTGCTATCCCCGTTTTGGCTACGGCACCATCATTCCGCATGCGGTCCTGAATAGCCCCCATAGCGGATTCGCCCACGGCGGCGCAGACGCTCTGTCCTTTTACTGCTCGGCGCCCCTTCAAGAGGTGGATGACGGGTTCCAGTCTCAAGGGCTCCTGGAGGTGGGAGATAAACTATACGCGGCTGTCAGCTATCAGCTGGGTTTCTCCCATGAAGTCGAGGTCTTGGACAAGGCCGAGCTTGAGAAGGGGCTTGAGGAGACGGCTCGGTACTGGCGCGAATGGTCTGGGCAGTGCACGTACCAGGGGAAGTACCGTGACGATGTTCTCCGCAGCGTCCTCACCCTCAAGGCCTTGACGTACGAGCCGTCTGGAGCCATGGTGGCGGCGGCGACCACCTCTTTGCCTGAGTGTATCGGCGGTGGTAGGAACTGGGACTATCGCTTTACATGGATCCGCGATGCAGCCTTCGCCCTCTACGCTCTCAATATCTGCGGCTACACTGCTGAGGCCCGCGCATTCAGACACTGGATGGAGTGGAGCACTGCAGGGCGACGGGTCCAGGACCTCCAGATCATGTACGGCCTGGGCGGGGAGCGACGCCTAACAGAGATAGAACTTCCCGAGCTGGAAGGATATCGCGGCTCTCACCCTGTTCGCATAGGCAACGCGGCCCACGCTCAGTTTCAGCTTGATGTTTATGGCGAAGTCTTGGATTCCATGCACCTATTCCGAAAGTTCGGTGGTGAGATTGACCCGGAGTATTGGCCCGGATTATGCCGATTTGTTGACTACGTTATAGGGCACTGGCGAGAGCCGGACGATGGGGTCTGGGAGACGCGTAGCGGACGCCAGCAGTTTGTCTTCTCCAAGGTCTGGTGCTGGGTTGCCCTAGATCGAGCCATCAAGGCGGCCCGAGCTCTGCGTCTTCCTGCTGATGTCGAGGCCTGGCAAAAGGTGAGGGCGGAGATTAGGGAGGACGTGCTGATCAAGGGATACGATCCGCAGCGTAGGGCCTTCGTCCAAGCCTATGGAAGCAAGGCCCTCGATGCAGCCAACCTGATGCTCCCACTGGTGGGATTCATCAAGGCCGATGATCCTCGTATGCTCTCCACCATCCGGGCTACCGAGCGGGAGTTGATGTCACCCAAGGGCTTTGTGTATCGCTACAGAGAGATCGATGATGGGCTGGCAGGCGAAGAGGGCACATTCACCATCTGCACATTCTGGCTAGCGGATAATCTCATCGCCCTTGGTGAGATCGATCGTGCTCGCGCGCTCTTTGAGAGACTCCGGGGGTGTGCCAACGACCTGGGCTTGTTCAGTGAACAGATCGATGGTCAGACGGGAGAGATGTTGGGCAACTTCCCGCAGGCCTTCTCTCACATGGCCCTCATCAACACCGCCATCCAGCTACAGCGGGCGGAGGCAAGGCGAGCCAGCTCCAGGGGCTAGCGGGCTTGGGAAGGCCCCGATCCCTGCTGCGGAAGGTAGCGTTTTGGAAACTTGGCCACGATGGAGTAGAGGATATCCACCATGTTGGCCAGCCGTACTCGGGCTACGTGGGAGCATAGCTGATAGGCTGCGATGCGGTCGAAACCGTAGCTCTGGGCGAGCCAGGTGACTAGGTCGTAGAAGGCGATGCGGGCGGCATCCTCCATGGGCCGTGCGCTGCCGATGGACATCAGGTACTCGCTGTTCTCCACCCTCGGGGTAGGAGTGGGTCGCCCCTTGACGATATCAACGGTAAGTGTGCCTGTGGTGGGCACCTCCACTGCGACGCCGCAGACTTCTGCATCCCCCTGGGCCGCATGGCCGTCTCCAAGGAAGAGCAGAGCTCCTTCGACCTGCACCGGAAGATAGACGGTGTTGCCAGGACACAGGTCCGCGGCGTCCATGTTGCCGCCGTGGAATCCCGGGGCCAGAGTGGATATGGCCTCGATGGCCGGCGACGTCCCCATGGTGCCGTAGAAGGGTTCAACAGGAATAGGTGGGATGGCGAGGCGTTCGTCGTGGACTATCCCAGCCTTGGTGATGGGATGCAACAGCACGCGCGCGTCCAGAGGAGGGTAGAGCACGCGGGTAAACACCGTGCCACACAGTCCGCCGAACTCCGGGATTATCGCGCTGACGCCGTAGTCTCTGGAGATTTGGATATCCTCAATGCGTACGGCCAGGGTATCGCCTGGCTCGGCGCCTTCAATGAAGATGGGCCCGGTGCATGGGTTGACGTAGGGCAGGTGAAGCACCTTGGCCAGGTCAACATCGGGCGAATCTATCCTGTTATTGAAGGCGTCCAGGGTGGTGACCTGGAAAGTCTCACCGGGCTCTACTTTTGCAATGGGCTCCTGATAGGGCCCGATGACGTAGGCCAGCCTGTCGGCGGGCGGTGGCATGATGTGCTGCATCTTTAGCCTCCGATGGAGTAGATTGACGTCATTGAATCAACGGGTATCTGGTATCCCACCTGACGCTCTGTGGGACGGCGCGACTATAGGTGTGTCCATTGGTGCTGTCAACGGTCGCTCATGGAGAGAGAGGGCACGATCCTCCAACAGTGCAGATGCGATTTCGGCTAAATCGAGGGCTGACATCGTTAGCATGGGGCAGCCGGAGGGCTTTAATGAACCGTGTTGTAGGTGTATCCTACCAGTGCGAAAGATAGAGTTGGCGCACCTGCCAGAAATCGGATGTAATGGATTCCGACTAAGATCTGCATCTGGAATGGATGATCACTAGGGTTTCCCTTGCCGGCAAACCTAATAAAGAGGAGACAGGGATGACCACACCAGAAATGGCCATTGACGCGGAGTGGGGAAAACTGGCGGATGCTGAAGTTGAAGAGCGTGAGACCAAGATCACTCAGCGCTATGGGGAGCTAGCTGGCCTGTCAGACGAGGATCGACGGAGTCAGATGTGGCCGCTAATACGGGCGGAGTACGCTTTAGACGATCAGAAGCTGCGTGTTTTTGCTGTCTCTCGGCTGCGAGTATGGCTGAAGATGGACCCGGAGGCAGCAAAGGGGATCGCTACCACGTATGACGGTATCATGATGGAGATGCCTGGGCCCGATGCCATGCGCCGTGTGGCTGTGGTCCAAACGGTGTACCGGGAGTTTTCGGTGGAGGAGCAAGACCGTCTCGTGGAGCTTGTTCCTGCCGTTTTTGCCGGGGCCCGGGTGGGGGATCATGTGGCCCAGTTCCGAGTGAGTTCGGAGTCGATAGAGAGAGTTGAGCGGCCCAAAAGGCGCTTGTGGCCCTTTGGTAAACGATAGCCGCGCTGAGGGTCAAGTTTAGCGTCCTTCAGGGGATCGGTAGTTGACCGTCACGGTCGTGTGGATGCCGCCCCTGGTCTTGTAGTCCAGGGTGAGAGTCATACGACTGGGAGAGCAGATGGCGACCATGTCCTGAAGGATCCGATTGGCGGCGTGCTCTTGGACAATGCCCACGTTGCGGTAAGAAAGCAGATAGTACTTTAGCGACTTCAGCTCGATGCAGAGCTGATTGGGCACATACTTCATGGTGAGGGTGCCCAAGTCTGGGAGGCCGGTCCATGGGCAGACGGCGGTGAATTCGTCGGTGTCGATGGCCACCTCGGCGTCGGAGCCTGGATACTCGTAGGGGAAGGCCAGGAGACAGTCTGGGTCTATTGCCGTCTCGTCCTGGATGGGCCCGTGCCACTCCAGACTCTGGTATCGCTCCTTCAACTCCTCCAGCCGTTGCATGACATCTCCTTCCAGGCGGGTTTGCCCTACCTGGCCTTCTCACGCGCATTGTACTCAACTCCTCGCACCCCGAACAAGGGCGCCAGTGCCGGACTCCATAGTGTGCAAGATCAAGGCCCAAGGAGTTGGCCGTTGACGCTCTCAATGGCCCCTTCTACAATACGCTTACCTCCGGCGTACAGGGGCAAAATCGCTTTTCAGGGGCTGAGGATGTCTCCGACACGACAGTTGTACGAGCTGCAGCAAGCTGAGATGGACGCCCGACAGCGTCGCGACGCCCTTGCCACAGTGGAAGCGGAGCTCAACAACAACCAAGCTGTGGCCCAGGCTAGCAGTCGCGCAGATGCGGCTCGGAAAGATCTAGAAGCACTGCAGGGAGAGCAACGGGACCTAGAGCTATCTACCTCAGGGCTGGATTCTCAGCTCCAAGAGGTTGAAAAAAAGCTCTATGGGGGAGCGACGACTAACCCCAAGGAGCTCATGGGTTTTCAGGCGGACGCCGGGATGTTGAGGCGGCGCAAGGGTGAGCAGGAAGACCGACTGCTGGAGCTGATGCTGAAGGTGGATGAGACCCGGGGGAGCCGTGATGCCGCTCAAGAAGAGCTCCGATCTGTGGAGGCCCAATGGGGCACTGAGCATGAGCGACTGGCCCAGGAGAAGGAGCGTCTGAGCCAGGAGGCGGCGCACCTTGAACAGCAGCAGGAGGAGCTGGTGGCAGGGCTGGACCCCAAGGAGCTCAGCCTCTATCGGACTTTACAGGCGTCTCGAGGTGCATCGGTGGCGAAAGTTGAGGGGGGGATGTGTCGGGGTTGTGGCCTGACCCTGCCCTCCCACGAGCTGCAGCGGGCCCGGTCCGGGCAGGAGCTGGTGCGGTGCAGTAGCTGCGGTCGAATTCTGTACGTGAGCTAGCCGACTTGGATGAACGCGGCAGGAAAAGTCCGGCCTGTAGTGTGAGGTTGTATAATATCAGGGTGGGTCGGTGGGCTGGGTGGCTGCTCCGTTGAGCGCGAGTTGCAGCGGAGAGGAAAGTCCGAGCTCCTCCGGGCAAGGTGCTGGGTAACGCCCAGGCGGGGAAACCCGACGGAAAGCGCCACAGAAACATACCGCCCGTCAATGACGGGTAAGGGTGAAATCGGGAGGTAAGGGCTCCCGGCCGACCATGGTGACATGGCGGCGGGCAAGCCCCACCCGGAGCAAGGCCAAATAGGGGGCCAAGGGTGCCCGGCCCGTCCCCGGGTTGGCCGCATGAGGCCTCAAGCAATTGAGGTCCCAGATGGATAGTCACCGCCTTGCGGGATACGCTCCCGCGGGTACAGAACTCGGCTTACAGGCCCACCGACTCCACACTCACTTGGCCATCAAAAAGCTATCCCAAGAGCCGGGGTCTCCGATTTTTGAAGAGACCCCAATGCTTGATGCTTTATGGGCCTGGTAGTATCGTGCCCACCCAGTGCCGTCGAGGGAAGAATGGCGTCCGCTGACCTGAACGTAGAGACTATCCGGGATGGCCTGGCCACCCGGATAGTAGGACAGCGGGTCCTCTACCTTCCGGAGACCTCCTCCACCATGGATGTGGCCCGCCAGGAGGCTGAGGCGGACGCTCCTGATGGGACCCTGGTCATCGCAGAGCATCAGACCGCCGGTCGTGGGAGGTTCCAGCGCCAGTGGGTCTCACCTCCTGGTGTCAACCTCTATTTCTCGATCCTTCTGCGACCTCGGTTGGGCGAACTCCACCGCATGAACATTGCGACCACGCTGGCTGTGGCTCGGGCAATCCGCACCACGACCGGCCTCCACCCCACGATCAAATGGCCCAACGATGTTCGCCTCAACGGACGCAAGGCTTGCGGGATCCTCATCGAGAACCAGGTGGAGGGCGATAGGGTCCACTATGTCATCGTGGGCATTGGCATCAACGTTAACTTTGATCCCACTCCATACTCGGAGATCGCCACCTTGGCCACCAGCCTGATGGGAGAAGCTGGACGGCCCATCTCACGCTTGGATGTGCTCCGGGCCTTCCTGGAGGAGTTCGATGCCCTCTACGGGGCACTAAAGCGAGGGGAATCAGTGCGAGATGAGTGGCGTGGGCTCCTGGAGACCCTGGGTCGCCATGTCCAGGTTCGATGGGACCAGCAGGTGGAAGAGGGGCTTGCCGCTGATGTGGACGAGGAGGGCAACCTGGTGCTGGAGCGAGCCGATGGATCCCGGGTCACCATGCTGGCGGGGGAGGTCACCTTGCAGGTGTAGGTGGCCTGCTAGTGCCTGGCAGGAGGCAGGTCGGATTCAAACTTTGTCTTCGAACGCACTCCGTGCGGGAGCTCCAGGAGATGGTGAACGGGCTTAACTCCAAGTACCATATCTGGGATATCAGTCGCACCACGGGTCTCTCAGGGATCACCTGCCTTATAGGCTATCCAGCCCAACAGGCCGACTGACCCGAATTGGCTCCATCTTCGACTGCACGGAATCTCCCCAAGCGTCGTACCTCCTAATGGCTGGGGCGTCTGCTACTCGCGGCATTGAGGCTATTACCAGATTCGGCTAGAATAGCTCTAGGCGTAGGACGAAAACGCAACAAGAGATGGAAGGGAGAAAGCGTGGAACGGCGGCTTCCCCACCCGTTGCCGGGTATGCATGATCTCCTGAAGGACGAGTACCTGGGTCTACGTCAGGCCCAAGAGAACTTGCAGGCTTCTCTCTCTTTGCACGGCTACCAGGTGGTGGATACCCCGGTGCTGGAGCCTACCGAGATCTTCCTTCGCAAGTCCGGCGGCGAGTTGGCTTCGCGTATGTACACCTTTGTGGAGCCCGGAGGACACAGGGTCAGCCTGCGCCCCGAGTTCACCTCCGCCGTGATCTGTTTATTCATCAGGCAAGAGGGACGGGAGCCCTTGCCGCTCCGATGGCAGTACGCCGGGCCCGTCTTTCGCTACGCTCCCTCAGACCCATTGGGTCGGCGCCAGTTTACCCAGGTGGGGGCCGAGCTCATCGGCGCCTCTGGGCCCTACGCCGATGCCGAGGTTATGGCTCTAGCGTGCCGGGTTCTGACATCGCCGGCAAGGGGCCCAAGCACGGATGGTCTCCGACTGGTGGTGGGCGATGTTGGCGCCATCCACGGACTGCTTCGCCAGTTCGATCTGTCGGAACGGGCCATCCTGTTTCTGCTGAGTAGCTTGGGGACACTGAAGGAAGGCCTGGAAGGAGTGAAGCGAGTCCAGGAACAGAGTCAGTGGCTGGGGTTGGTCCAGGCATCCGAACAGCCTACGGCCGGGGACACCGTGGGGTCGGAGGACGCTCGGCGACTGGTCCACCACCTCATGGCCTCTACTTTGGAGCACCAGGTCGGGGTCCGGACCCCGGAGGAGATTGTGGACCGGCTGTTGCAGAAGCTGCAAGGCGGTGACGCCCGGGAGCAATTCGAGCGGGGCCTGGAGTTTGCCGCCGCGGTCTCCCAACTTCAGGGGCAGCCTGCTCCTACATTGGACGCAGCACGCCGGCTGGCAAAGCAGTACCACTTGGACAGTAGCCCAGTGGACTCTCTGGAGAAGACCCTCCAGGTTCTCGGGTCTCACTCGCTCGAAGGCATGGAGGTCTCCCTTGACTTGGGCTTGGCCCGGGGCATAGCCTATTACACTGGGATTGTATTTGAAATCCATCATGGCGCCGCTCTGGGGGAGCAGTCTCTTGGTGGCGGCGGACGGTACGATGGCCTCATCAAGGCCCTGGGCAGCGATGAGGATGTGGCCGCGCTGGGATTCGCTTATACCCTGGAGCGGGTTGCGGCGATTCGTGCTCCGCAAGGTTCAGCCCAAGTCCCTGGACAGCTTCCCAAACGTGTCCTGGTAGTCCCCCGGCACCAGCGTTTGTACCAGCAAGCCCTCCAGGTGGCCGATGCGCTGCGTCTCGAAGGCGAGGCCGCGGAGGTGGCCCTGACAGACGGCCCTTTGGAGGTGCACAAAGAGCACGCCCAGCGCAAGGGCATGGATGCGATTATTGTGGTTGAGGATGATGGAACGAGCCAACGTCACCGGGTCTAGCCCGTGGCAGGAAGCCCTTAGGCTGGCGCTTCCCAGCGACGGAGAGCTGTACGAACCTTGTATCAGCTTCCTCCGCTCCTGCGGCATGCCTGTGGAACGGGCCAGCCGTCGCCGCTACACTGCGACTCTTGGAGACATTTCAGACGTGGTGGTCCTCTTTCAGCGAGCCGCCGACATCGCGGGGAAGGTGGAGGAGGGCAGCGCCGATCTGGGGATCGTGGGGCTGGACCGATTTCTCGAGTTTCGCAGGGAGGACGGGGATACGGTCCTTCTCCTTGAGGACCTGGACTTCGGACAGTGTGAGTTGGTGCTGGCCGTCCCCGAACTCTGGGTGGATGTAGCGTCCACTCGAGACCTGGCGGACCTGGCTGTTGAGTTCCGGGAGCGGGGCCGGGAGCTCCGGGTGGCGACCAAGTACCCCCTGCTGGTCGGACGCTTTCTGTATGCCCAGGGGATCAACTATTTCACGCTGATCCCCTCCAGCGGCACTCTGGAGGCGGCCCCGACCATGGGCTACGCCGACCTTATCGCCGACTTGACCGCTAGCGGGGCAACCTTACGAGAGAACGGGCTAAAGACCCTGGAGGACGGTTCGATCCTGGTATCGCAGGCGTGCCTTATCGCGAATAGACGCCAGCCCGCCCAGGAGTCGGTCAAGCTATCACGAGTCAAGGCCATTTTGGAGCGCATCGAAGGATACCTGCGGGCCCAGAAGTACTGCACCATTACCGCCAACGTTCGGGGGAGCTCAGCGGAGACGGTGGCTGCCCTGATCATGGAGCGACCCGATCTAGCGGGGGTCCAGGGACCCACCATCGCCCCGGTCCACGACGCCGAGGGCGAGGGCTGGTATGCATCCACGATCCTGGTGAAAAGGAGCCAGGTGTTAGAGGCCGTAGAGCACCTAAGGAGCCTGGGCGGGAACGGCATTGCCGTAACTCCTCTCACATATCTGTACCACGAGAAGTCCGAGGCCTATGAGAGGCTTCGGGTGGCCCTGGAAGGGACGGATCGTGCCTAACATCCCGGCCCACATTGGCCTGGCCCTCGAAGTGGCAGCGAAGCTCGAGCATCCTGCTGTTGAACGCCACAAAGGGAGCTTCCTCCTGGGGTCCACCACTCCGGATATCCGGGCTATGACCAAGGGGGACCGAGAGGCGACCCATTTTGCGCCCTTCGACAGCACCGAACTCTTCGCCGCCGTGGACGGCCTGTTCAGGACTCATAGGCATCTGTCACAGGCCGACAGGGTGTCTGAAGCCACCTGCGCCTTTGTTGCGGGCTATATCTCCCACCTGGTGGCCGACCAGGTGTGGGTGGCCGAGATCTATCAGCCCTATTTCGGTAACCCGGCGGTGTATGAGGATGCGACTGTAGCCAAGGTTATGGACCGGGCCCTGCAACTGGAGATGGACCGCCAGGCCTCGGACCGGGTCGGGGAGATCTACCCCATCTTGTCCAACGCCGAGGAGGGAGTGGATGTCGGCTTCATCGATGCTCCAACCCTGACGGCCTGGCGGGGGTGGGTGTTTGAGGTCTGCTCTCGCGGGTTCACTTGGGAACGGCTTCTCTTTCTGGCGCGCCGTCGCCAGGACCCTACTAACCATAATGTCGCCCAGCAGGCCGCGGAAGAGTTTCTTCAGTCGGTGCCCAGGGGCCTGCAGGGCATTACACAGCGAGTGCCCTTGGAGCGAGTCGAGGCCTACCGGAACAGGGCGGTTCGGGAGTCGGGAAAGTTGGCTCAGGAGTACCTGGCGTGCGTGTAGTAAGAGGTTATGAGGCGGGCCGGACGGCCCTCGAGCGAGATATCCAGCAAGACTGGGACAAGGCTCCGCCGTCTCTCTTGGAGGGGATCCTTCGAGTCTTCGATGAACGACTCACACCGCAGGAGGTGGTGGCCCGCATCTTGGCCGACGTGCGGTCCCGCGGCGACTCAGCCGTCAGGGAGTACACGCGCCGACTCGACGGTGCAATTCCCACATCCCTGGAGGTGCCGCGCGAGCTCTGGCGTAGGGCCTATGACGACCTTCCCAGGGGGCTGCGGCGATCTCTGGAGACGCTTGCCAAGCGGGCACAGGCCTTCCATCAAGCCTCGCTTCCCAGAAGCTGGGTGGACTACGTCCAGGGCTTCGGGGAGCAGTACACGCCTTTGAGTCGAGTGGGCATCTACATCCCTGGTGGCACGGCAGTATACCCCTCCACGGTGCTCATGACGGCTATTCCTGCCCGGATTGCCGGGGTCAAGGAGATAGTTCTGGCGACCCCCAGCAGGGGGGACGAGGGGCCCAATCAAACGGTATTGGCTGCCGCTCACGCGGCCGGGGTGGACCGGGTCTTCCAGATAGGTGGCGCTCAGGCCATTGCTGCTATGGCCTATGGCACCGAGTCGGTGCCCAGAGTGGACATGGTCTGCGGCCCAGGGAACGTCTTCGTTACGATAGCAAAAAGAATGGTTTACGGGCACGTCGCGGTGGACGGCCTGTATGGGCCCACGGAGACCGTGGTCATCGCAGATGAACTTGCGGACCCGGCCCTGTGCGCCGCTGACCTGTTGGCCCAGGCGGAGCATGATCCCCTGGCGTCGCCCATTTTCATCACTACCTCGGAGGCCGTCCTGGCTCGTGTAGAGCGGCAAATAGCCCGTCAGCTTGCTCGCTTGTCTCGCCGGGAGGTGGCCCGTGCGGCCCTGGAAGCCCAGGGGGTCGCAGTCATCGTAGACACCCTGGGGGAGGCGGTGGCCCTGGCTAACCTCTACGCCCCGGAGCACCTCTGCCTGATGGTGGCGGATCCTTGGTCCTTGTTGGGGATGGTGAAGAACACCGGAGGCGTCTTCCTGGGAGAGGGCTCCCCAGAGGCTGTGGGAGACTACGTAGCAGGGCCGAGTCACGTCATGCCTACGGGGGGGACGGCTCGCTTCGGGTCGCCTTTGGGAGTGCACCACTTCCTCAAGGTTACCGCTGTGATTGGGATGGATGAAGCCACCTTTGCTTCTGTGGCTGGGGATGGGGCTCGGCTGGCACGAAGCGAAGGTTTTGACGGACATGCACGCGCGCTGGACCTGCGCCGGCGAGGGAAGCGCGCTTCTCGAAATGGACGGGGCGCTCGCGCGCAGCGGAGAAGCGGCGCTTCCGTCTCAGACTAAGAGTCCAGGCAGCGATTGGAGGCTTGGGAAGGCATGGATGGGCAGGGCAAAGTTCAACGCTTCATGCGGTCCCATGTGCATGGCCTGACGCCTTATGCCGGCATAGCCCCGCCGGCGTTCCTGGCTCAACGGGCCGGGATCGCTCCGGAGCAGGTGATCAAGCTGGATGGCAACGAAAACCCCTATGGGCCTTCCCCCAAGGTCGCAGAGGCCCTCGCGGCGCACCCGTGGCATCACCTGTATCCGGACCCTCTGCAGCGCCGGGCGCGCCAGGCTTTGGCAACCTATGTTGGCACCACTCCGGAGTGGGTTGTGGCAGGTTCTGGCGCCGACGAACTGATCGACCTGCTTGTGCGTCTCTTCATTGAGCCGGGGGAGAAGGTGCTGGACCTGCCTCCCACCTTTGGCATGTATGCTGTGAGCACGCGTATCCAGGGTGGTGAAGTGGTGGATGTCCCCCGTGATGAGGAGTTTGAGGTAGATGTGGCTGCCGTTCGCGAGGCTGTAGATGCTCGCACCAAGCTGGTCTTTCTCACCAACCCAAACAACCCTACCGGAGCTCTCTCCTCGGAAGCCTGTGTCCGCGAGCTGCTGGAGACGGGACTGGTGGTGGTGGTGGATGAGACCTACCACGAGTTTTGCGGCTTCACCGTGGCGCATCTGGTCCCGGAATACGACAACCTCATCGTCCTGCGAACCCTCAGCAAATGGGCGGGTCTGGCGGGCCTACGCCTGGGCTACGGCATCATGTCGCCGGAGCTGGTGCGATACCTGATGGCTATTAAACTGCCCTACAACATCTCGGTTGCCGCGGAGGCGGCCTTGCACGCCAGCCTGGAGGATACTGACCTGCTGCTCCAGCGGGTGCGTCTCCTGGTGGAGGAACGAGAGCGAATGGCGGCCCTGTTGAGCCAGGTTCCCGGGGTTCACTGCTTCCCCTCCAAGGGGAACTTCGTCCTCTGCCGGTTCCCTCCAGACACGGCTAAGCGGGTCCATAGTGAGCTTGCGGATCGTGGCATCTTCGTACGCCACTTCGAGGCCCCACGCCTTCAGGACTGCCTCCGGATCAGCGCCGGAAAGCCGGCCCACACCGATGCCCTGATGGGCGCCCTGACAGAAATCGTGGGGGTCTTAGCATGAGGGTTTCTCGGAAGGCCCAACTACAACGAGAGACAGGGGAGACCCGAGTTACCGTCGAGCTGGCCCTGGACGGGACTGGGCAGTATGAAATCAACACGGGCAATGGGATGCTGGACCACCTATTGGCCCAGATCGCGCGCCATGGGCTCTTTGACCTGACTTTACAGGCTCAAGGCGATCTTCACACCGGATGGCACCACCTGGTGGAGGATGTGGGTATCGGGCTTGGGCGGGCATTCCAAGAGACCGTTGGCGAGGGTCGTGGCATCGTGCGCATGGCCAGCGCCATGGTTCCCCTGGACGAGGCTCTGGCCCAGGTGGTGGTTGACGTCAGCGGGCGCGGGTTCGCGGTGGTAGAGACGGGATTGAGTGGAGAGAAGGTGGAGGAGCTGCCAAGCGACCTAGTGCGCCATTTCCTGGAGACCTTTGCTGTGCAGGCCCGCATCACACTCCACGCCCGCGTCCTCTCCGGCGTCAACGATCATCACAAGGCTGAAGCCCTTTTCAAGGCCTTGGCTCGGGCCTTGGCGGCAGCGGTCCAGATAGACCCCCGCCGGGGCGAGGACGTGCCCAGCACCAAAGGCACTATTAGCTGATGTCTTACCCTTGTCTCTCTTTGACATGCTCCTCAACGGAGAAGCTTCCTATTGCCTGTCCTGAAAAAACCATACTGTAGTCTGAGGATGAGTATGGTCCCCAGTGGTCGGCTTTCCCGGCTGTTGCCGGCAATCCGACGCGATCTTAATATCTCGGCGGTGTTATGCCCCACTATGTGATCTTCTCCTTTCTAGGCTTGGCTGTGGGAAGCTTCCTCAACGTCTGCATAGATCGCCTGCCCGCCGGCGAGTCCATCGTCCGACATCCCTCCCATTGCACCTCGTGTGGGCACCTCTTGACCCCCCTGGACCTGGTCCCGGTGTTGAGCTACCTCTGGCTGCGTGGCCGCTGCCACTACTGCCGTGCAGTCATCCCTCTGCGAATACTCTTGGTTGAACTGGCGTCAGGTACCATGTTTGGCCTGCTCACCTGGCACTATGGCCTGGGGACACAACAGGCGGTAGCCCTGGTCTACGCCAGCGTGCTCCTGGTCGTCTTCGTCATTGATCTCGAGCAACAACTGGTGCTGGATGTCGTGATCTACCCTACGATGCTTTTCGCGCTGGGGGCCTCCCTCGTCTGGCCCGATCTGAGCCCTCCCTGGGCGTTGGCGGGCGGAGCCCTGGGAATGGCAGTGCTTGGCCTTCCATTTCTGATGTACCGCGAAGGGATGGGGATGGGCGACGTCAAGCTGGCGGCGCTCATCGGCGTGATGACTGGGTTCCCTTTAGTCGTGGTTAGCCTGCTCCTGGCGATTGTGGCCGGTGGCCTGGTGGCAGCGATCCTTCTAGGCCTACGGATCAAGGGACGAAAGGACGCTATTGCTTTTGGTCCCTTCCTCGCCGCGGCGGCTATGGTCACTGTCGTTTGGGGACAGAGTATTTGGGACTGGTATCCCGCGTGGGGATAACGATGTTTATGGTGACTTACGTTATGTTGACAAGAGATGGTGGAAACGATACGGTAAATAAGGCTGCAGATAGTAAAGAAGACGAGGCAGTATCGGAAACATGAGGACGGGCTACGCCGATTCCCACAGGCGGCGGACAGCTTCATCCCCCGCAGTTGACAACAGTGGCACCGCAGCCCGCATCACCCGGTAGCCAGATAACCGTGACTGGGACGGGCGGGTATATCAAGATCACAGGTGGGTACAGCGAAGGCTTAAGGCAATTCCACCTGTATTTCGACGAACAGTTGATTGGGACCATCTGGTGCATGATGAATGCATGCAGAGCGGCAGCTCGAATCCCGGAAGATGCAACCCCTGGTGAACACAAGCTTTCCGCTGAGGGCGGCTCCTCAATAACCGTGACCGTCGAATAACGCCGCAATTACACGGTAACCTCCCTTATTGTGAAACCGCATCCGTGTCGATATGTTCTTTACGTCACAGCTAATTCGAAGGAAGTATGTGATCAGTTGTGTTTAGCATCATGAGAAAGAATACCCCACTTCCAGTGCGATTGGTGGCCTCATTCGCTGTCGTCGCTGGCCTGATTGCGTTAGTGGTGACTCTCACAGTAGCCAGAGACGATGACCAGCCGCTGGCGACGGCGAATGCAGGCCAATCCCTTGCGCTATGGATTCCTTCACCCACAACGGTGCAAGACCTCGTCGATATTTCCGACGCTATCGTCGCCGGTGAGATCGTTGGGTTAATGAAGCAGACTATAGAAGGCCCAGTCGACGACTCTGGGGACACCGACAACCGAGATGATGTTCCGCCTCCGCGCCAATACCCATACTCCTACTTCGGAATCAGAATCAGCGACACTTTGCTCAATGACGGGTTTGTGGTTGATAATCCAGTGTTGAGGCTGAAGGGCCACGCGGGAGATGGAATAGACTCCAACCGAAGGATCCAGCTTCCACAGGCAGGCGAGTCTTTTGTTTTGTTCCTGAGTCGCAATCCTGACAATGAGAGCTATGGGGTGTATGGCCCGTGGGCCATCCTCAATACCGATGGATCAACGGTTACGGGGTATGGTGCTGGATTGGAAGAACCTCAGTTCGCGCGGGGCGCAACTCCTGCACAACTAAAGCTTGATGTCGCTGAGGCGGTTGGCTCCCGGGTCGAGAACAATCCCATGGACCTACTATTTCCAACCATCATCATTCAATCTCCAGCCGAATCAATACCGGCATCGACGCCGACGCCAAAGCCCCAGCCGACTGTGGACATGGGCGTGCCGCCTGCTGACCCGGTAGAAACAGGGAATGCCTACGACTTCAAGTTCGGGACTATGCACTGTGGCGTTGAGAATATAGCGTTTGGGGGACAGTACTGGCGGGCCGAGAATGTGCCGGAGGAATGGAAGTACAACCCACCAGCTGGGTGGAACGAGACCGACGCGACGGGTAGGATCGAGTTGTTGACTGAGGACATAGCGGTGTTCACCTCGCAGAGCGGCAACGAGATCCGGTACGTCCGGCGTCCGGAGGGCGAGTTGGCTCCCTGCTATTGAGCGACCTGATTCGCTGATGCGCGGTCAACCATCCCAGCGGTACGAACGGATGGCCTACGACAGGAGTGATGCTGTTGGCCAATTTGAAGAAAGGAGATCCCTTGGAAAGGAAGAGATTATGAAGAATCGATTGAATGTTTCCAAAGGGGTCATCGCGACCCTCCTAGTATTGTATCAGAGTCGGAGGGAGAACCCGAAGCTTATGATGGAGCGATCACAGTGGGATCGTCGACGGTGACTTACTACTCCAACGTCGTTGGTGCCAAGGTGCCGGAATTCATGCCTGGTCTCCCGCCGCTCATAGCCACGCCCGAGGCGTTGACTCCGCCATGCTTGCCGAAGTTGAGTCACTCAAAATGAGGATGCATGGCAAGTGCGGATCAACCACCTCCATGGCGGTCCTGTTCGTGCTGACGCTTCTCTTGCCACTGTCCGCCTGCACCCAGCGAAGCCCGTCCTTCGACTACCCAAGCGACGCGCCGGTACTTCAGATCGACCTCACCGGGGGCATGGGCGCCTACCCGCACGCCGCGGCCTGGGTGCCGCTCGTGACCGTCTGGGGGAACGGACGGGTTGTGTTCGTGTCGCGGGAGGAGCGTTACGAGCCGGAGCGAGCGCTGATCCGGGAGACCCAGCTCAGCAAGTCAACGGTGCGGCGCCTGCTGGCCGAGGCGGACATATTGCACGAGCTGGACGAACGCTACTTCGCCTTCGATATGACGGGCGCCGGCACCACGACCTTCAGCATTCAGTCGGCCGGCGGACGCGAGACCGTTAGCGTCTATGCGTTCAACCCGGAGCTCGACCCCGCCTTCCGCGACCTCGAGCAGCACACGGAAGTCATGGACATGCTGCGAGCCCTCTACCGCACCGTGGTCGACGCGCTGCCACGGGACGCGTTGGCCTTGCTTCCGCGAGAGGTGTCCGTCATAGCGAGGCCGGGAGGCTCCGCCGAGGAGGCGCAGCATGAGTGGCCGGCGGAGCTGATCGCGCACCTGACCGGCGAGGCGGCCCAGCAGGCCACGGCGCTGCTCCCGCCCGGCCCCGTCGCGACCTTTCTGTTGGATTACATCCCACATCAGATCACGGTGATGCCGGTGCTTCCCATCCTATCTGCCCCCAGCGCGATTGGGCCGGAGAGCGGGCTTCCCCGGCACCCGGCGACCACCGCCTACCTCCTCTCTGACAGCCTGCCCTACCGCTTCGACGGCGTTGACCAGGCCGAAGTCGCCGCCTGGTATCGGAGCACCATGCCGAGCGAGGGATGGCAGCTGGCAAAGG
Organism: Dehalococcoidia bacterium; assembly: GCA_965249215.1. GTDB lineage: Bacteria > Chloroflexota > Dehalococcoidia > Lucifugimonadales > UBA3495. Next base: position 167,847 of record CBDFLN010000001.1, read on the forward strand.
AGGAGGCTGGGCTCCAGGTCTGGGTGCGCGGGGACCGCGGCAGGTATCCCATCGCTCGGCTCCACTTCCGGCCGGACCGTTTCACTATCGAGCTCCTGACATTCCACGATGACTTTCCCCTGCATCCCGGCGGCGCTTGGAGGGAATGCGGCGAGCGGAGATGTCAGATCGTGTCGGGCCTCTCGCTCGACGAGGCAAGAAACTGGTTCGCCGAGTACCTAGGCTACCTCGGCTGGCGGGATGGCCCCTACCTGTTCCGCAAGGACCGAGAATCGGACGGAGGCCACGACCTGCTGCAGTTGACGTACGAGGAGGTTGAGGGTGGCATCGTGGTGGTGTCGGAGCGCACGGTCTACCAGCCGCCGGTCTGGCCATACCTTCCCACGCCCGAACCGCCCACACTCACGCCGTCAAAGGCTTCGCGTTGAGACTTCCCGCATGCGGTGGTCCCCTAGGCGGTCGGTTCGGTCTCACCTTCCCACGTCGGCGCCTAAATCATCTCCACCAGCAACCACCAGTCGTGGCCGGGGGAGGGCGTAGGAGGATCACGAGTGATGCGTGCTCACAGGTGAGCGTGGGGGGTTGTGAACGAGTTCGCAGGCGGTACGGGCGACCGGGCAACGACCGGTTGCAAGCCTGCTGTTCTTGCGAGGTGGGCATGTCTATACGCCCAAAGCTCAGGACTTGGACAAAGCACTCGAGGCCACCCACGCACGAGTAGACGCAGGCCAGGCCGTGGAAACGCTACCATCATCAGCATTCGACGACACCTCAGCGCGTCACCGCGGCCCATGAAACGGCGTAGATCTAGCAGGCCGTTGGTAGGTCTGGGCTAAAGCGCCAACCTGAACCTCAACGTGAAAGTTCTTGATTTTGTCCAGTTTGGTGGGCCTAAGTGTACCGTAGACAGTACCATTTTTGAATTGTGGGTGGCCCTGCGAGCTTCTCAGACCCAGCAACTTTATCCTGATGGGAGGATCAGAGTAAGTAGCGTCAATCTCAACACATAGCGTACAGATGGTCATCGTTGTTGCCCACCTAGAGGATGTCCCCAACAAGCAAATGCCAGGGACGATGCCGTAGTGGGCGGCCATCTCTTGGACTTGGTAGACAACCACTGCTAACCTGAGCGGTCAAACCGCCGTCGAACGGGAGGCCAACGAAGGGAAAGGCTGATACCCCGTTTCTCGGCAGTGAAATGCGCCATAGTCAAACACGCGCTGGGAGCGCCTCCTGGACGATATGCTGTCCGTCCCCGGCTGAGGGCGCGTGACTTCAGCAGAAGGGCAGGCCTCCAAGAAAGTCATAAGAGCTGTCCAACTGGTCTTCCAAGCTGCTTGGCACGCACCCGCTCAACTCGTTGCTGTGGAGGTGCAGCTGTTTCAGGTTGGAGAGGCTGCCCAACTCCGCCGGTATCTCCCCGCTCAAGCCGTTGCCGTCGAAAGCCAGCGTTTTAACGCGCCCATCGTCGTCAGTGTTGACGCCGTACCATTCGCCGAGGGGAGCGTCGCTCAGCCAGTTGTCGTTGTTCCTCCAGTTCTCACCGTTCGTTGCGTTGTAGAGGGCAACCAGCGCATCCCGGTCCGTTTCGGCGGAGCCGGAGACCGCGGGCGGCGCTGTCGCAGCCGCAGTTCCAGGCGCATCGGTGGCAGTGGGGCTGGGCACTGGCGTGGAAGGCGTCCGTGTGGGGGAGGCCGGCGTCTCCGTTGGGGTGGACGCGGTCCGGTCGGGGCCGGTTCCGCCGGACGGCTCATCAGAGCCGCAGGCCGCGAGCGCCGCCGTAAGGGCCAGCGCAAGGCCAGAAGTGGCTCCGGAAATCTGAACAGGGGGATAAGTGGAATCGCTGCCTGATTGAGGGCATGATAGTGCTCTCGGAGACAGGAGCGAGAGATGAGCAGACGACCCCGCCGTAACCACTCGGCAGAGTTCAAGGCGAAGGTGGCTCTTGCCGCAGTGCGCGGCGACCGGACACTTTCGGAGCTGGCAAGCCAGTTCGATGTGCACCCGAACCAGATCACGCAATGGAAGACCCAGTTGCTGGATCGGGCGGCGCAGTTATTTGGGGCCGGGACAGGGCAGGCTGAAAAGCCGGTAGATATGAAGGTCCTTCACGCTAAGATCGGTGAGCTTGCGTTGGAGAACGATTTTTTAGAGGCCGCGCTCACGAAGGCGGGATTGCCGGGCGCAAGGCGATGATCGACCGCGATCACAAGCTGCCTCTCGCCCGCCAGGCAAAGGCAGTGGGCATCAGCCGCGGGAGCATCTACTACCGGCCACGGCCGGTGGGCGAAGCCGGTCTCGGGCTGATGCGCCGCATCGATGAGCTGCACCTTGAGTATCCGTTTGCAGGCAGTAGGATGATGCGAGGCCTGCTCCGCCAGGAGGGACTCTCCTCCGGGCGTAGACACATCGCCACACTGATGCGGCGGATGGGCATCGAGGCGCTGTACCGCAAGCCCAACACCAGCCGGCGACGGCCCGGCCATACGGTGTATCCGTACCTGCTGCGCGGGCTTGAGGTGAGCAGGCCCAACCAGGTGTGGGCAATGGATATCACGTACATTCCGATGGCCAGGGGGTTCGTGTACCTAGCCGCAGTGATGGACTGGCATAGCCGCAAGGTGCTGGCCTGGCGGGTATCGGTCACAATGGACACAGACTTCTGCGTGGAGGCGCTCGAAGAATCCCTGGGACGCCACGGCGCGCCGGAGATATTCAACACAGATCAGGGAAGCCAGTTCACAAGTGACGCCTTCACCGGCCTGCTGAAACCAATGGGATCCAGATCAGCATGGACGGGAAGGGAAGCTGGAAGGATAATGTGTTCGTCGAACGGCTGTGGAAGAGCGTCAAGTACGAGGAGGTGTACCTGAGAGCCTACGAATCGGTCCCGGAAGCCAGAACTGGACTCGGGCGGTACTTCGAGTTTTACAATGCCGGACGGCCCCATTCGGGCCTTGGGGGAATGACGCCGGACCAGTTCTTTGACAGAGCGCCTGCCGAGTCCGCGGCGGCCTAACGCACGGCAGCGCGATTCCACTTATCAAACCGGGCAGCGCTGTTCAGACAAACGAGACCACCTCTTAGAGCATGCCAAGAGGCTCAGGGAGTTGGAGAGGGAGAACGTTCGGCTGAAGAGGCTGGTGGCAGACCTGAGCTTGGACAAGGACATCCTTAAGGAGGCACTTCGGGGAAACTCCTGAGCCCGCCTAGGAGACGGAAGCTGGTGGAGAGAGTATGTGAGCAGTTGGGAGTGTCTCAGAGGCGGGCATGCCAGGTGATCACCCAGCCCAGAGCAACCCAGAGGTACTCTCAGGGCAGGGATCTAGAAAAAGATGCGCTGGTCAGTAGGATAGTGGAGTTGGCCACTAGGTATGGTAGGTACGGTAGGTACGGTTATCGTAGGGCGACAGTCCTATTGAAGAGCGAAGGGTGGAGGGTGAACCACAAGAGAGCGGAACGTATATGGAGGATTGAGGGATTGAGAGTACCCGGTAAACAGCCCAAGAGAGGCCGGTTATGGCTGAACGATGGGTCGTGTATAAGGCTTAGGCCGGAGCGCAAAGACCATGTGTGGAGCTACGACTTCGTGGCGGCAAGGACCGCAGATGGCAGGGCTTTCCGTATCCTGGCGATCGTGGACGAGTACACCAAGGAGTGTTTAGCCATGGTGGTGAAGCGGAGCATCACATCACAGGATGTCTAGGACCAGCTCTGCATGCTGTTCCAGGTCAGAGGGGTGCCGGAGCACATACGCTCGGACAACGGCCCAGAGTTCACCTCCAAAGCGGTGAGGGAATGGCTATCTAACCTGGGGGTGATGGCCCTGTTCATAGAACCGGGTAGTCCTTGGGAAAATGGTTACGTCGAGTCATTCAACGGGAAGCTGAGGGATGAGTTCCTAAATGGTGAATTGTTCAATACCCTTGCTGAAGCCCGGATACTCATTGAATGGTGGAGAAAAGAGTATAACCAGGTAAGGCCTCACAGTGCACTGGGATATCGACCGCCAGCTCCACAAACTATCATGCCTGCAATGGCTTGAATGCGAGGTTTAATCGGGTACCATTACTGGGGGCAGGTCACAACGATCAGGAGAGTGAGATGCGAATGAGGCACGCACTGACGATACTGTCGGTAGCCGTGGTGGCGTGCGCGGTAGCCGCAGTGGCGTGTCAGACGACGCCCGCTGCCGGTCCGACGCCGGAGGTCCCAGGGGCAACTCCAGCTCAGGCGCAGGCCCAGCAGGGACCTGCGGCGACGGGCGCTCCAACCTCGACGCCTGCCCCAGAGCCAGCCTCTCGGACAATACCTCCCAGCCCTACGCCGATCGTCCTTACGGACCTGAAGGTGGTCGAGTTCGACTCGGTCTACACAACGCCCTGGGACCTCTCAAGTGACCAGTGGGTGAATGTCGGACGGGACGGCGAAATCTACCTGGGCAACCTCCGAACCGGGGAGGTACGCCAGCTCACCGACGACGGACACCTGAAGAGGGAACCCGTGATATCCGGCAACCTGGTCGTCTGGAGAGACCAGCGCAGAGAGATCAAGACCCCCGACTACGACTCGACGTCCGGTCGGGGCTTGGCCGACGACATTTTCGTGCTTGACCTGGACACAGGCGAGCAGCGTCGGATTACCGACGTTCCCGCCAGGCGAAGTGGATTGCAGTTGTCGGGTCATCGACTGGTCTGGAACGACAGGAGGAACGAGGCCGGCGAGCACTACACCCACTATGACGTCTACGCCTACGACCTGGAGGCGGATGAGGAGATAGCGGTGGCGGTCGCTCCGGGTGCCCAACGGTCGGCCGCAATCGACGAGGACAGGGTAGTATGGATCGACAACAGGAACAGGCCCAAGGACCCAACGGTCCGACCGGGCTGCTTCGAATGTCCCGGCAATCGCCGTGACGTCTACCTATACGACTTCAACACCGAGGAGGTGACCGTCTTAGACGACTCGGGATCGAACAACGTGATGCCGGATATTTCCGGCCAGCGAGTCGTCTGGCGGAGTTTTGACGAGGAGAAGAACACCCATATACACCTCCACGATCTGGACACCGGCCATCGGCGCACGCTCGCCTCTCCTAAACTCAGTGGCGTCGATAGGCCCCTAGTGTCAGACGACTACGTGGTGTGGACGGTGGGGATAGCCTGCGACGTGTTCAAGTTCCCACCCAGAGAGGTGCAGACCGGCGTCTTTACATACGATCTGAGGACGGATGAGGGCAGGCAGCTATCCAACTACATCGAGCCGAGTATCAGACTCGACGGCAACGTGGTGGTGATTCGGGAAGGTTGCCACGTGACGAGCCGCGTCTACGCCGTGTTTCTCGAATGAGACCGCTCGTTGGGCTGGAGACTACATCAGCGGGACCTGCTAACCCAGCCAGGTGCCGGACACGATCCGGCGGCCCTTGATGCCAGTGGCCTCGACCGTGTAGACCCAGGCGAGCTCGCAGGCGGCGTTTACCGACTTCTATGTCCACGCCAAGCTCCGCCCAGGCATCTCGATCCAGAGCATCGACGAACTCGGCGACGAATCGCGCCGGATGGCCCAACGGCAATAGCTCGTCAAGTGTCGGCGGCAACATCCACATCTGCTCTCGGCCCATCTCTCGAAGCAGCATATCAACATCTCCCCAACTGATGTCGCTTCAAACGTACACCTGACGACATACCCATTACCAGTTCAGACTTCTGACACTGCGATGATGAATCCCGGGCCACCTCGGCTCGGGCCTGACCCTTTTTGAGACTGGCATCATGCCTTCAGCCTGATCTGTCGACTCGACCCGAGGTGGCACCCGAAGTGCATCCGGCAAGACGAGCAGTGACCTGATAGGAGCCTGGCCTCACGCCCCATCGCAGTCCTGTCCGCTCACTTGGCCGGCGCGCTATCCTTCCAGGAGGTGGAAATGACAGGAGTCGTCGGTCATGAAGGTAGTCGTGGTGTTGAGTTGGTCGTCGGAGTCGACACCCACCAGGATCAGCATGTGGCGGTGGCTATTGACCGTCAGGGGGGCCGCTTAGGGGAGCTTCGCACGGTGGCGACCACCCATGGGTATGGGGAGATCGAACGGTGGTCCCGGAGCCTGGGAGAGATTCGCGCCTTCGGGATTGAAGGCACCGGTTCCTACGGCGCCGGAGTCGCCCGATTCCTGACCCGTAGGGGCTATACCGTAGTGGAGGTCAACCGACCCGACCGGTCAACCCGCTATAGGAAGGGGAAGAGCGATCCCACTGATGCGGAGATGGCAGCGCGTGCCGTGCTTGCCGGAGTAGCCGATGCCACTCCCAAGTCAGGTGAGGGTGAAGTCGAAATGATCCGTATGTTCAAGAGCGCCAAGGACTCGGCTGTCAAGGCTCGCACCCAGGCTCTCAACCAGATGAAGGCCCTGGTTGTCACGGCCCCGGCCCAGCTTCGTGAGCACCTCACTGGCCTCACCGCTGCTGCCCTTGTCACCCGGTGCAAGAGCTTCCAGCCTGGTCGTCTGGAGGGGCCCACCGCGGCGGCTAAGTATACTCTTCGCTCCCTTGCCCGTCGCTACCGTCAACTCGGTAATGAGATACAGGACCTGGAGGCCGAGATCCAACGACTCACACGGACGACAGCCCCAGCCCTGGTGGATGGCTTCGGCATAGGACCAGACACGGCGGCGACCCTCCTCATTGCTGCCGGGAGTAACCCGGACCGCCTCCACTCCGAGGCTGCCTTCGCCTCCCTGTGTGGCGTCAATCCCATACCTGCTTCCTCAGGCAAGACCAACAGGCATCGGCTCAACCGAGGCGGCCACCGCCACGCCAATGCGGCTCTCCATCGCATTGTTTTCGTCAGACTTCGTTATGATCAGCGGACACAAGCATACATGCGTCGTCGCACCACCGAGGGGATGAGCAAGGCTGAGGTGATCCGTTGCCTCAAACGCTATGTCGCTCGCGAAGTCTTCTCCGCCCTACGGAACTTAGCCCCATCCCAAAGCATTCCTTGACATCTATAGGAGCATCAGGCTCATACGAGAGGGTTTTGTGGTGGGGCCAGCGAGTTTCTGTGGCGGCTATGCTACGGTCCGCCAGTGCTGGAGGGTGGGAATGTCCCCGAGGGCGGGAGCGAAGTGGGGTGGGAGGACAGGCCAGGCTTGTTTACGACGCTTCCACCGACTCTGGCTTCCGAAGCTCAACCAGCGAGGGCTTGCAGATCTCCAACTAGAAACCCTGGACCTGGCCCTGGTCGACGCTCCTCACTGCGCGAGCTTCGACCGTATACCTTCTTCGAATTCAGTCAACGTCACAGGAGATCCGCCCGTCAGTCCCTCGGTGGCCCTCTCAAGCGTGGTGACGTGAACGCGGTCCTGAATGAGCCTGAAACGCCCGCTGGCGTGGTCCTCTTCGAAGTCTACGGTGAACCACGCTATATCCCCGCTCGACAGGTCTCCGACTTCCTCCATGCGCCCTAGGGACTCGAAGAAGTGCTTGTCCACTACTACTACCATCTTCTTGCCCCATCGACGGAGCGTAGGCACCTTGATCTGCAACTGAGGCATTAGACGCTTTGGCCCACTACTCCGGTAGTCGGGTCGCCGTATCTGCCCGGGGAAGGGCGGCTGCTCTCCCTCGTAGTTCCTGATGTTTCTGAACTCTTCACCCATGCTCCTACCGGAGAAGTAGACGGCTTGAATCTCCAAGGCGCACCAATTGAGTGCTGTTGTGCCGTCTTCCTGATTCGCCAGAACCATGTCTATCCGGCCTACGTGCGTGTTTCCATCCTCAGCCTTCAGAAAGCCAATCTCGGTGGCTATGGCAGGTTTAGACGTACCTAAGACAACCTCGCCCACCCATTGAAAGATGGTCATGTTCTCTTCAAATCGCCGAGGACAGAGAACCCGCAATCCGGCCTCCGCGTCTGATACCGGAGTAGCCACACCATCATCATCTTCGTATAGCCTGAACGAACAGACTCCGCCTGCCTTCGTGCATGGTCCCCCGCCCATCCGAAAGGGGCATGGCTGGGAACCGGTCCCGGCGGCGTATGCCCGGCGTTCGTCCCGTGTCAGACCGACGATTGAATGTCCGTACCATTCCCCTATGCCGAAGCGTCGAGGTTGAGTCATGATGTTAGCTCGTGCGACGTGATGAGCAACTCGTACATCACCGCGTGGTGCGTGTTCTTCATTGGAACCCTGGCTAGATGGAGTCCCCGCCTGCGCGCCATCTCGATGACGTCGGCGCTCTCGTCGTAGGTCATCATGAAGACGCCCCGTACCCGTGACATACGCTCGAACAGGTCCTCGTGGTCGATCTCGTTGTACGTATACAGACGCCTCCCCGCCCGCTTGCCAGCGGCGGTGTAGGGAGGGTCGATGAAGAACGCGGCCGCTTCCTTGTCCTTGCACAACTCCACGAGACTCACACCATCTCCCTGGAAGAAGTCGAACTGCTCGGCATGGTTCCCGATGGCGCGGATGCGTGCTGCGAGAGTGTCGGCGTACCAGCGAGAGGAAATCCCATGCCCATTCTCTCCCTCCTTCATCACCGAAGCGCCCTTGGCCAAGATGCCACCCCGACTGACCCTATTCCGCAGCAGGGTCCGAAAGGCGGCGTTCATACCTGACATCCCCGCATCCGCAAACACCGCGCTTACGTTCTCTGGAGTTGCTACGAAACCCTCGACGCGCTGGGCCAGTTCCTCGGCGTCGTCGAGCATACACTGCCAGAGATTGGATATGTCCGGGTCCCTCTCGCAGAGCACTGCACGATCCACATAGCGGTCCATGACCGCCGTTAGGGATGCGATCCCGCCACCGGCAAACGGCTCGACGAATACCTCTGGGCGAAAGTCGAGGCCCTCAAGGTACTTCCGTATTTCGGGCACGAGCCACGTCTTACCGCCTGGGTAGCGCAAGGGGCTACGCTGTGGGACCGACGCAACGTTGACCGCCTTGTCGGATAGCACAGGGATCGCCTGCGCGACGTTCTGTTCGGTGACGCCTCTGGCTCCTTCGTCCTTCAGCGAGGCCGCTCCGTTCGAAGACGATATCTCGTCTCTTTGGCTCAGCGTGGACATGTCCGTTCGGGTTACTGTCATTGGCGGATCATACCCTCTCCAGGATTGCTCACGGTCCGATGATCGATGCCGTTCACGATCTATCCCGCCTCCAACATAAGAGTTCCTCTGACTTCTGGAGACTGTCCATCGAAAGTAGAGCTAGGGATGAGACAGTAGTCTCCTCAATCTTCTCTGGCTTCCGTCATAGGTGTTGGCAAACATCAGGAGCCGGTCCCGCTCCATAATCCACTTGTTCCCGAACTTGGTGGCCGTGAGCTTGCCCTCCCGTATCAGGCGCTTTACCGTCTCCGGATGAATATCCAGAATCTTAGAAGCCTCGATGACGTCGATGTAGTTCTCAAGCATGGGTCAGCCCTGATATGATTGTTGTACTACCACATCATACCATGAAGTGCCAACGGTTCACACGCTATGGCGCGATGGCGGTTCCGGCAATGGGGCGGTTCGGGGAGGTAAACCTAATGTCGAAGTTTCAGAACAAAGCTAAAGGGTGGCCACGAAATAGTTACACCGGCCCGCACGGGGGACTATACACCGGTCCAGGAGGAGGACTATACACAGGACCTGGTGGCGGAGCATCCACAGGTCCAGGTGGGGGAATGTCCACAGGTCCAGGTGGGGGAATGTCCACAGGCCCCGGGGGTGGCCTACGTGTACTGAACTGCGAACTTTTCAGTGGACAGTAGCCTTGTGATTCTTCTCATGGCAGCGTGCTCCCCCAGCCGGACCAGCAGGCGATGGAGCCGTTGGTCCTCACCCCGCAGGTGTACGATCCCCCGGCGCTGACGGAGACGAAGGAACCGGCGGGCCAGTTGGCCAGGCGGTATTGATTGTAGCCCCAGCAAGCGATGGAGCCGCCGGTCCTCACGCCGCAGGTGTGTTCGTCGCCGGCGCTGACGGATTCGAAGGATGGAGACCTACCGGGCGCCCCCGTCCGGGCGTCGTCGTTGGTTTCTGTCTCGGTGGGCTGGGGCGTGGCGGTCGAAGCGGTTTCCGGGGCCGGCCGAGACGTGGCAGTGGGCCTGGACTCTTCGGTATCTCGAGGCGTGGCGGCAGGCACGGAAGCTGACGCGCCACAGGCATCGTCGCGGCTCACCTTTAGGTCTTCGATGGGGGCTGCCGAACTCACATAGATGAACTGCTTCTTCGCGTCGTCCATATCCTCCGCGGTGGGGAACATCATGAGCATGCTTTGCTCGAAAACCTCAGGGTCCCCATATTTCGCCCAGCAGTCCCAGGTCTGTTCGATGATGTCTTCCTTGCTTTCCCCGCCGCCGCAGGCGACCAGCAGAAGCATGGACGCCAGGATACACATAAGCGGAGCGGCGAATTTGGGCAACTTAGAGGTCATGATTGCGCATCCTTGCAGAAACTTGGGCGGGTCAAGTCAGACCGCACACCTCGATCGACGCAGGCCGACGCTGACAAGAACCGCTCTCCAACCTGACCGGGTTCCGAGAACGATCTAGTCGGCCCTTGGTCCGTTGCGCGGCTATATTATAACCGGCAGGCAGGGTTCCAGGATGTGTCGGGGAGACCGACCTTCGGGCGCTTGAAGGTCAGGACCGCCTACCTAATTGACGGTCAGGCCGTAAGAGTGGGTGATTCCTTCGTGCCATTCACGGTAATCAAGGAGCCTCACGGCGAACTCGAAGGTCCCGGAGCCGGTGGGGACACCGGAGATAGCTCCGGTAAAGGAGTCGAGCGCCAGCCCGTCGGGCAAAGCTCCGCTCTCCAAAGTCCAGTAGTAGTTGGGGGTCCCTCCAGCGGCGGTTAGTGCGCCGGAGTACGGTTGTCCGACTCTCCCGTCAGGCAATTCTCCGTCTGCAATCGACAGCGGTGCAAACGGGGAGGTATCGCGTAGGACATACCCGACGGCCTGGGCTGCCAGCAGGTCGAGTTTGGTCACGATCCAGCGCCCCTGTGGCATCTCGCCGTGGTATTCGTTGCCGTAAGCCCCTCGTTTGCTTGCTCGGTCTATGGTGCCCGACAGATGGTCGGTGGCATCGATGAGCGGTCCGGAACCTTGATACCCTCTGATGTTGGCCTCAGCCAATTTACCGAATTCCTTTAGCTCTACCCAGCCATCGTGATGAGAATTGAAAGCCAACGTGTGGCCCATTTCATGGTGAGCGATGGAATATAGGTCATTCTTAACGTCCTCCAAGTTGGTGGCCAGCCACCAGTCGCCCGCATTGGCTGCGACCATCCACCCCAATGTGTTGTAATTGCCCTCCTTTACCAGTTGGAGCCCGCCTGACCGCCTGATTGGATAGCTTGTCCCACCAGTCGACTGGTACCCACCCTGGAATGAACCTTCCCCTCCGGCCTTGAGTTCATGGCCATAGGCGTAAAGGAGGAACCCGGTGTAACTCTCATTGTTGTTAACCACGCCTCCTCCGGTAAATCCCTCGGGAGTGAAAATCCAAGTCGCTTCTTGCCCTGCCGGCACTTCGTCAAGACCCATGTGATCGAAAAAGTATGCCCAATCCTCGGCTACTTGCCGAACGGTGTCCCTCGCAGCTTGGTCATCGAACAGTCCGGTTTGGTCTTGGGTAAAGTCAACGTGGATTTGAAATTCCGGAGGACGGTCCAGGTCTTGGTCGATCACGTGCACATCAATTATTTCTGTCCTCTCGACAGAATTGGCATCGACAGTCTTGACTGTCAACTCATGGGTTTCGTTGGCGGTGTCACGGTCGGGGAAAATGGAGATATAGAATGTTCCGTCCGATGAGCCGTCTTCGATGGCTATGTACTTCCAAGACCCATCAGGTCCTGTTTCGCTGGGCAAGTCGAAATACACGCGGGGCGAGATTGAACTCACCCACACCTGTACGGGATAAGCCGGGCTCCCCGGCGTCTTGACGTAGTGTTTCATCGCGGGGTTGGCCATATGCCCCTCCCAGTCGACTAGAACTATCCCACTCTGGTTCACCGTACGGCCGAAAAGATCGTGGATTAGCACTCCGCTGGATGGAATGATAGGCGTGGGGCTGGGTTGGGGCGTGGCTGTTGGCCTGGGGGTCGGAGTGGGTTGAGGGGTGACTGTCGGGCTGGGGGTGGGCGCGGGGGTATCCGGGACGGGAGTTGCTTCGCTGCTTCGGGCCGTGGGGGGTGGAGTATCGATCGGGGCGGCCGTTTCCGTTCCGCAGGCAAGGAGGCCGAGAGCGAGCAGGCCGATTATTATGATCGCCGTGAGCACTTTGAAACTCGGCATATTCTTCTCCGCCAATCGGTTCGGGCTGGTCACTGGCAGGCCCGGTCGCACGGGGGAGACCCCTCACCCCGACCCTCTCCCCAAAGGGGAGAGGGGGAATGTGTGGTTAGGCTAGGCCCATCTTTTCGTAGACTTCTTCGATGGTTTCGGCGGCTATGGCTCGGGCTTTCTTGCCGCCTTCTTCCAGTCCAGCAGCAGGTAGTCGGCCGATTCGTTGGTCGTATCGCCCGGCTCGTACCCTACCGCGAAGCCGAACAGATCGTCGTCGTCGCTGCCGGTAACGGATATGTTGACCGTGACCGGGTTGCTGCCGAACGGCTGATCGCGAAAGGCGAGAGTAGGGCCGCTGTTCGCAAACTGCGTGGCCGTCAACTCATTGACAGAGGCATAGTCTTGAATGTCCCATTCGGGCGAGTCGTGGTCGGTCGGTCTCGGGTACGAATCCACCTTCCAGGTGTGTTTGGCAACCCTCGCTGGTCTCGCCACCGCGACTGGAGGGACACTCGTCGGTTGCTCCACCGATATGGTCGTTTTCTCCACCGGGATCGGTCGAGACTCATCACTTGTCTGGGATGGGTCGCTGACCAGATCCACGTGTTTGAAACCGTGGATCTCCACGGACCCGCTGGAATACCCAACCGCCCTTAATCCCCGTACGACGGCGCGGGTTCGCAGGTCACACATGAAAGGGGAGATGTAGAGCCACGACATGAACGTGAAGTAGTCCCTCTGTAACCGAGGCACGTCGCCCACGAATCCCAACTCGTAATTGTTGAAGTACTCGACAATGGCTTCGGCGCTTCGTCGCAGGCCCTCAGCGTCGGTCTCAAGCGGCATATGAACGCCCGACAGGGAGACGTGTCGCGATTCCTGGTGAATGGTCAGGCTGGTTGGCCTAGTCTCATCGTTCTCCTGCTGGCCCTTCTGCCAGCGCATCCTCTTGATCTCAGCCTTGACAGCTGGCGCAACTACATAGCGGCCATTCTCGCGAGCTACCTGAGGGGACACAATCCGGTCGATCGGAACGGCGAGCTCCTCAACTTTGTGCATGGCTTGCGGCAACGTGAGTTCCTCTACCGCAGGGGCCTGAAAGACCGTGAGTCCAGGGTCCTTGTATCTTGGTTTGGGTGTGTAACAATCACTTCACTTAGGTGGATCGGGGTGCGGCAGACCGGTTTCTCCTTGGTTATGGAAGACCGCCAGAAAGCGAGGGTCGCCGCACCCCTTCCGAATAGAGCCCGAACAGTTGCCTGGGCCAACGGAGCCCGCATCTTGCAAGGACGGGCCAGTAATTCGCAGGAGGTGCTCATGGATCAGGAAGGGATCTACGTAGGCATTGATGTAGCCAAGGCCCAAGTGGATGTCGCCGTCCGCCCCACGGACGACAGCTGGGAGGTTTCCTATGACGATGCAGGGGTCCGGCAGCTGGTCTCCCGGCTGAAGGCCCTTGAACCGGTTATGGTGCTGCTGGAGGCTTCGGGCGGCTTGGAACTGCCCCTTGTAGCAGCTCTGGCGACCGAGGAGTTGCCAGTGGTCGTCGTCAACCCCCGCCAAGTGCGGGACTTTGCCAGGGCCACCGGGAAGCTGGCCAAGACCGACGCTCTGGACGCAGCGGTCCTGGCTCACTTCGCCGAAGCGGTTCGTCCACCCGTGCGCCCTCTGCGAGACGCCGAGACCCAGGCCCTTAACTCCCTGGCTGCCCGCAGGCACCAGGTGATGACCATGCTGGTCTCGGAGAAGAACCGCCTGAGCTCCGCCACCACCGTCGCCGTCCGTCCCCGCATCGAGGCCCACATCGCGTGGCTGGAGCGAGAGCTGGACGACCTCGACGAAGGGCTGAGGCAGACTCTCCGTCAGAGTCCCGTGTGGCGAGATAAGGATGACCTGCTGCGCACCGTCCCCGGCGTGGGAGAGCAAGTCTCCCTCTCTCTTCTGGCCTATCTGCCGGAGCTGGGCACGCTGGACCGCCGGGAGATCGCCGCCCTGGTGGGTGTGGCTCCCTTCAACCGGGACAGCGGCACGCTGCGGGGCAAACGCACCGTCTGGGGTGGACGCGCCCGGGTCCGAGCCGCCCTGTACATGGGAGCGTTGGTAGCCAGCCGCTTCAACCCCCTCATACGGGACTTCTACCAGCGGCTGCTGGCCGCTGGCAAGCCGAAGAAGTTGGCCCTCACAGCCTGCATGCGCAAGCTGCTCGTTATCCTCAACTCCATGCTCAAGCATCGCTCCCCCTGGTGCGACCTGACTCCGACAGTCGCCGGCCATTCCTCTTGACTTTCAAGACAGTTGCTGTAGGATCGGCGTCTCGGTAAACGAGATCTCGGCGGATCGCAAGTCGACGGACATGTCGATCCTGTCGGTGGCCGTTTCCTTAACAGCATCGTACTCACGACAGTAGTGCTCCCAGGCCCTGAGATCATCGTCGAAGACGATCAGCGTCTCGGGCTGCCTGCCGCCAAAGGCCCGCTCCGAGAGGTTTGCCGATCCGACGATTACCCTGAGGCACTCTGGGTTGCTGGCTTCCAGAAGATACAGCTTCGCATACGCTATGTTCTGTTTCACTACGTAGAACTGTGCTTGGCCCGCCTGGATCCTCTCAAAGATAAGTCGCTGGCGTTCATCCTCCAACCGAAGTGCGGAGTCCCTCACCTGATTGATGAGAAACTGCTGGAAAGCAATTACATCGGCGAATCGTCCGAGTCCACCCTCATACCCGAAAACGCACTCGAAGTGCTCGAACGAAAACTTGTCCAGCATCCTGACAATCATTGATGTGCTGACCGAATAGGTCAAAACACGGATTCGATCGAACCCATCGAACATGTTCCAGTTGAAGGGCTCGACACCGTCGAACTGGGCGCGTACGACTTTGAGGCCCTGCTCGGCGGCCGACTGAGCGTCGTTGAAGTCAAGACGGTTCTGTATCGGTTCAATCATCATCAAAGGATTACATAGCCTCTTAAGGCTTCCTAGCATGCTCCCGCGCGGTCTAAGAGTTCGGTCATGAAGCAGACTGCGCCGGCTCTCTGGGGTGCACTCGATCCGCGATGTCTTGGCCCGACTCGATCTCCACCGTCCGCAGCTCAAAAGTCTTCTGCAGGTTCAGCCAAAACTGCGGCGTCGTGCCCAAATAGTGCGAGAGGCGGAGCGCGGTGTCGGCGGTCACCCCGCGTTGCCCCTTAAGAATCGCCGTGATGCGGTTGGTGGGCACACCCAGCGCTATGGCCATCGCATTGGCCGACATGCCAAGCTCCTCAAGCTCCTCCGCCAGTATCTCCCCCGGATGCACCGGGCGCATGCTATTGCTCATTCCAGACTCCTCACTTAGTGATAGTCCACGATCTCCACGTCGTATGGTCCGTCACCTTCCCAACGAAAGCAGATTCACCATTGGCGGTTGATCCGTATGCTGTACTCTCCAGCACGATCCCCGGAGAGCGATTCCAACCGATTGCTGGGTAGACCGGCCAGGTCTCTCAGAAACTCCGCGTTGTCCAGCACTGTTAGTCGGCGGGTCGCCTGGTCGGTGAAGCCCTGGAATTCTGGGACCAACTCTCCCGCAAAGAACCGCTCGGTCTTGCGGTCTCTGAAGCTACGAATCATTATAATGCTTTACGTAATAAGTATACAACATATCTCATACTCTACTATGGGGTCCACCTCCAGACAAGCATACAGCCGACGACGGAGCAATCGTGGCTTAACAACGATTCACACACTCCAGCACCCACGTCACTTGCTCCGACGTGACAAAGGTGGGACAAATGTGTCTAGGTTGCTACTTCCACCACAGTCCCACGGTGAGAAACCGCCGCTCCCGCCTGGCCCGCGCCCACCGGGTGTCGCTCAGGGCCGCTTCTATCGAGCGTCGCTGCCCGTTCCTCCACACCCCCGCGAGCGGCTGAGTCTCGGGCGGCAGGGTCAGCCCGTGCTCCTCGGCCATAGCCAGCTCCAGATTCAGGATGCGCTCCTCCGTCACCAGCCACGACAGGCTCCTGCCGTCGTTGGGATGGCCTTCCCTGAGCCTTCGCCACTCCTCGACCAGCGGCCACGCCGCGCCATAGACCTCCTCGTCGTCTGGCGCAGGTTCACGGGTCACCAGCTCGGGATACTTCCGCCGAAACATGGTATTACCAACCGGCTTGCGAACCGCATTAGCCCCGCTCCCCGACCCCTGCCCGGCCCCGACCTCAGCCACCCGTCGCTCCAACTGGCGCAGAGCCCTGGTGTGCTCCTCTCCCAGGGCCTTCACCTGGCCCTCGACGAAGGCTCGCACCTTGCCGAGACTGCTCTTGATCTTCTGTTCCAGGCCCTCCACCCGCCCCTCCAGAGCTGCGATGCGTTCCTGCTGCGCGGCCATAGCTTTGGACTCCCTGGACAGGAGCAAACGATCCAACGCATGGCTCATGCGCGGCAAAAGGCTGCCGGTCTCCACGGCTCTAGCCAGGGTCTTGTAGTTGACGCCCAGCAGGTCCGCCGCTTCCATGCGCCCTTTCTCGCGTATCACGTCGAGCAGCAGCGCCATGAGCCGCAACTCGTGCAGGTTCTCCAGGCTCCTCGTCTTTTCCATCGCTACAGCCCTCTCTTTCATCGGTCCCTCACTCCCACTTCCGAAAAGGAAACTTCTCCACGACGAAAGGGAAGTCGGCTCACAAATCGGCACTTCCTTTTCGGGAAGTTTCCCTAGCCCGTCCTGGCACCACCCCCTGGAACCCGCTCTGGACACAAAGTGCTTGCTGAGATGGTCCTATAGGGGGTGTTTTCTCCCCGAATTAGCTTGCTCAGGACCCCGACTTCCCTTTTTGGAACAAACTCAAATCTCTGTACACGTCCATCACACCACGAAGGCCCCTGGAAACGTCAGGGCTTGAAAGGGAGGGTGAGCGCGCCCTCCCCCACACCTCATGAATGAAGCTGGGTCAATGCTTATGATCTAGGCGCCCCTTGCTTCAGGTGTCCAGCAAGGTCAACCGAGACCGTTTCTGGGTGCGCTGCCGGGCCCATGCTGTAGGGAGGGTATTTTGGGCATCTCGCTCGAAATTGCTCGCTCACATGCAGCAATCATTTAGCAATAGGGGCCCCGGAGCGCTGGGTCTTTAGCTCTGCTCTACATTTAGGTCCTACAGGGGAGGACTCAGCAGAACCCTAAAGGAATCGAAGGAGTTCTTCCCAGCATCTCCATACCTGTGAAGGTGTCTCCGGGCCGTTGACAGCGGGTCCATCGTCGGTGCAATATTAGAGTAAGACTCGGTAACATAGTGTGGAGGCCGACATGCCAAGAACAACGAAGACCATCACCTTCTCCCTGCCTCCAGAGATGGCGGAGCGGGTGGACGAGGTGATGAAGCAAGAGGGACGCACCAGAAGTGAGTTCCTGCGGGAAGCGCTGATTCGCTACATCGAAGAATGTGAGTGGAGAGCGCTGCTCCAGTACGGAGAGCAGCGGGCCAGGGAGCAGGGTCTCGGACCCGAGGATGTTGGACCGCTGGTGGAGGAATACCGCTCTGAAGTCGGTCCTACCCGGGCATGAGGGTCGTCCTGGACACCAACGTCATCGTCTCAGGTCTCAACTTCCCTGGGAACGCGCGCCTAGTGCTGGAGCTGGCCCGCAGGGGGCGCTTCGAGCTCTGTCTCTCATCTTTTGTCCTGGAAGAGGGTGCAGGGGTATTGACTCGCAAGTTTGGCTGGGAGGAGGAGAACACACACAGGGCCATCGAGATGCTGCGGGACGCGGCAAACATCATCGACCCCCAGCAGGTGCCACAGGTGATCGAGGGAAACGAAGCCGACAACCGGATCCTGGGGTGTGCGGTAGAGGCTTCTGCCGACTACCTGGTCACGGGAGACCGGCGGCATCTTCTGCCACTTGGAGAGCACGGCGGGATAAGAATACTCAATGCACCCCGGTTCTTGTCGGCGCTTGAGGGCTGATAGCAAACGCCAGGACATGAAGACGATATCGATCTCATTGCAAACCAACTTTCAAGGGAGTGAGGATATACATGAAACAACAAAATGACCCAACACCAGCAGCCCTCTACGCACGGGTGTCCAGCAACCGGCAGGACGTGGACCTGTCCGTGTCCGCCCAGCTCAGGGCGCTTCGAGACTACGCGGAGAAGAACGGCTACGTCGTAGCGCGGGAGTATGTGGACGAGGCCGAGAGCGGACGCATCGCCGACCGGCCCCAATTCAGAAAGATGCTGGACGAGGCCAGCAAGCTCAACTCCCCCTTCCATGAGATTCTTGTTTGGAAATTCTCACGCTTCACCCGCAAACGGGAGCACGCCGTGGCCTTCAAGTCCATGCTAAGGAAGCGGGGCATCAAAGTCGTCTCTATCACCGAGCACGCCGACGACTCTCCCACGGGCAAGCTCATGGAGGCCATCATCGAGAGTGTTGACGAGTTCTACTCTGAAAACTTGGCCCAGGAGGTGACCAGGGGGATGAGAGAGGCCGCCATACGGGGCTTCTGGGTCTCCACCTACGCTCCCTTCGGCTACAGGAAGGTGTCGGTCCAGGACGGAGCAAAGAAGCGGCCCAAGCTGGAGCTGGACCCGCCGGCGGACTCAGTGATCCGGCGCATCTTCCAGATGGCCCTACAGGGCAAGAGCACCCTGGACATCACGAAGACGCTGAATGGTGAGGGCATCCCCACCTCAACCGGCAAGCACTGGTTGAAGTCCACTGTGCACCGCATCCTCTCCAACGAAGCGTATACAGGAACGCTGGTTTGGGGCGTCGATGCCAAGGACGGAGCGCCGCCTGTGCGGGTGGAGGACGCATTCCCCGCAATAGTCACCAAGCAGGAGTTCCGACGCATCACCCGCTCCCTTCGCTCCAAGGCTCCTGCCAGGGTCAACCCCCGGCGGGCATCCAGCCCCTACCTCCTCAGCGGCTTGGTGAAATGTGAGAAGTGCGGAAAGGCGCTCACTGCGGCTGAGGCCAAAAGCGGCAAGTACAGCTACTACGTCTGCCACTCACTGCTGAAAAAGGGCAAGGGAACTTGCAAGACGCCTCGCCTCAACTCCAAGCGCTTTGAGAAGCTGATGATCGAGCAGATTCGCGCAAACATCCTCACGGAAAGCAACATCCGGGACCTGGTTAGACTGATGGACGAGGAGATGGACGGCGTGGCTGCTGAGCAGCGGGAGAGGCTGGAAAACATCGAAGCGGAGCTTATCGAGGTGCGGCGGCGCTTGGACCGGGTGTGGCACGTCATCGAGAACTCGGAACTCGACATATCCGACGCCACCTCCCGCATCAGAGAGCACCGGGAGCGTCAGGAGAAGCTGGAGATCGCCGCAGAGGAGGCCAGGGCATTGCTCTCAGAGCGCCGGGCCGTGCTGGACAACGTGGACACCATCGCCGCCTTCGCAGAGGACATGAGCGAATTCTTGATGACCAGCGAGATCACCGAATCGAGGGCCTTCATCAAGTCCTTCGTCAAGGAGATCAAGGTCAAGCCAGGAAAAGCAACGGTCTACTACACCCTACCCACGCCGCCGGATAGCCCGATAGGGGGCGGAGACGCCGCAGAGGTGGCTCTCCACGGCCCAGTTCGCAGTTCAGTACACGTTGGTGGGCCAAGGTGGACGGTAGACAGAACCGTCTTCGAGATGTGGTTGGGGGCTCTGTGATCCTTGGCACAGCGATCCTTACGGGGAGGTCGAGCCTCTTCGGGTGGGCCTAAGCCCGAATCCACCGAAGGACAGGGATGGACGGGGTGAGGACACTGGAAGGGGGGAGAGGAAGTAACAGACGCGGATGGTCCGGGCTCGAATTCGGGTAGATGAGGGGTTGGCGGCAGTCTGCAGGCGTTTTTGGGGGCGCCGATGGCGGCCTACAGTGGCTGTGGTGAGCGAGGTGGCGGGATAGGACACGGCAAGAGGCGCTCGCGGACCGGACTGGCGCGCTTTGGCGGGGGCGTTGGGGCACTGGCGGACGGGCGCCGTCAGGCCGGGAGTGGAATGGCTCGCAGCCGGGCCAAGGCGCGGCTGAACTTCTCAGCCCAAGGCCAGCGATCCGGAAGATGCAGGGTGAGGCGGCGTGCCGAGCGGGTGAGCCGTCCGGCCAGGGAGAAGAACCGCCGCCGGAGGGTCTTGGTGGTGGCTATCCGCTCTCCCAGACCGATCCGCGCCGTCCAGCGGGCCAGGTTGTGGGCCATCGTCTGGACGGCCAGCCAGGCGCCGTTGGCGGCGAAGCGGCCCGAGGGGAGATGGTTCAGCCCGACGCCGTACTTGAGGTCGCGTATGGCATTCTCGATCTCGGCGTGGCGGCGATGGTCAGCCTCCAGTTCGAGCAACTCCCCGTCCCGGTCGGTGATGAAGCCGTGATAGCTGTATTTGGCGAAGAGGGCCAACTGGGAACCGGGCGTGGGCTTCACACGCCGGACGATGAGCCGCACCGGCGCGGCGTCAGGTTCACTCTGGAAGGGAGTGCAGGTGGTCTCGGCCACATCGGCGGCGCCGTCCATCCAGTAGGGAATGGGAGTCCAGGCATCCTCGGGTATCGCCTCGATGAGATTGCGCAGGCTCTTGTGCTGGCGGATGGTGATGGAGAAGCGGACATCCATCTTGCGGCAGACGGATACCACGCCATGAGTGTAGAAGCCGCTGTCGGCCCGTAGCGTGAGTTGCCCCTGGGCCCCGGCGTAGCGTACCCGCCCCACCGTCTCCCGCAGAAAGTGGGCGGCGCCCCGGGCGGTGTTGGCGCGGCCCTCGCGCAGCCGGGACATCAGCACGTCGCCGGTGCCGGCGGCGACGGCCAACAGCGGGTGATAGCCCCGCTTGCCGGTATAGCCGTGGTGGCGTGCGCCCTCCTTGGCCAGTCCGTAGGTCTCGCAGATGGTGGAGTCCAGGTCAATGGTCAGGGGCCCGTCGCCGGGTCCCGCCCCGGCCTGCCAAGCCCGGGCCAGCAACTCGCGGCTCACCCGGTCGAGTTGACGGACGTGGCCCCACCGGAAGCTGCGCAGGAAGGTGCCCAGGGTGGATGGCGCCTTGACCGTGCCGCCCAGGGTGCAGGCCGTCCCCCCGGTGCGCAACACATCGGCGTCGTCAATGCAGTCGCCCCCAGCCAGCGCAGACGCCACCAGCGTCATCATCTTGTCGCTCGTGTTCGCCCGCCCCGGGGCATCGCCCAGGTCGAGGCGCTGCCGGACGAGTTCGGGCAGGCCGAGGTGCCGGGCCAGGGTGGCCGGAAGGAGCAGGCCCGCATTGGCCACCAGGCGGTGATCGTCGAAGGTGATTTGGATACGGTCGGGATTGTTCTGTGGCAGCATCTATTGAGTGCTCCTTTTCCGGGGTCGGTTTTTTGCTACAAAACCATTATCCCAGAAGCACAGGAGCACCTTCTTGCCGCTTCAGGACCCTAACCCGACGCCCTCCTTCGGTGGATTCGGGCTAATGCACGGGTTGGAATGCCGCAGCAGCGGTCAGTCCATCAGCGGCGTCCAGATCCTGCACCGGGTGCACTCTGTTTACCGCTCGGCGGAGACACAAAAGCCCGTGTTGGAGCACCGGGTTGTGTTGACACTATCTTGGACTGCGTGATAGCATCGCTGCCGTGAGCATACAAGACTATGTGTTGCACTGGTATACGGGGCGCCTTCCACAGGTGCGGTGACGCTACGAAACTACTTTAGCCTGCCGGAATACTAGTCACTATCCTGCTCGCCAGCCTCGCTATGGCCTGGAGCGTTGAGGCGGAGCCAGAGCAACTTTACTCTCGAGAGTCTAAGACTGCGCCCGTTTCCAGCGTAAATAGGAACGGGTGCATTTTATTTGGCCGCAGAAGGGAGCGAACTAGACTATTCATGGGAGAGCCGAAAGTCATAGACCAAGAAGCGGCTCAAGGCCCGTCCTCAGACCGGGCTGCGACCGCCGAAGACGGGGAGCGGCACTACACAGACTCCCACGCCCGCAGTTTCCTAAAGGCGATGTCATGGCGAGGGACTGCATTTACCGTTACCGCCATCATCTACTTTATTTGGCATGGGAACTGGGAGGGCGCTGGCTTCTTTGCCCTGGCCGATAGCGCAGTAAAGATCATCCTATACTACGTTCACGAACGCGCCTGGAACCAGTCAAGACTTGGACGCGGCGTTACTAGCGGGAAGACCATCTTTCTGGCGTGGACGAGGCGAATATGGAACCGACCCAGGGTTGAACGCGTCGACAGGTAGGTCGCGAAATTGGCAAGCCGGTGTAGCTCAGTGGTAGAGCAGCGGTTTCGTAAACCGCAGGTCAAGGGTTCGACTCCCCTCACCGGCTCCAGCATTTACCCCGCACTTCGCGTTGCCGTTCAGGCGCGCAATTCCCCCTGGAAGCAGGGCAGGCATATCCGGCCAAACAAAGGCCGCTGAGTTGCCTCAGCGGCCTGTTTTCCGGCTTGAAGGGTCCCGGCTTAGCCGCCTAGAACAGGTGACAGGCTACTTTGTGCCCCGGCGTGACTTCCTTCTCCACAGGGATCTCTACGGAACACTTGTCCATGGCAAAGGGGCACCGCGGGTGAAAGTGACAGCCTGCCGGGGGGTTCAACGGAGAAGGCACCTCGCCACTCAACACTATTTCGTCCTGCACGATATCGGGATGGGAAGGCAGGGCGGCAGACATGAGAGCTCTGGTGTAAGGATGCATGGGATTGTCGAAGAGGTCCTTGACCTCCGCGTACTCGACTATCTCGCCCAGATACATGACGGCTATGTAGCGGCACATATAGCGCACGGTAGCCAGGTGGTGGGCGATCAACAGGAAGGCAACGTTGAATTCGACCTGCAGGTCTTTGAGCAGGTTCATAATTTGAGCGCGTATGGAAACATCAAGGGCCGACACCGGCTCGTCAAGCACGATGACCTTGGGGTTGAGGGCCAAGGCCCGGGCAATTGCCAAGCGTTGCCTCTGGCCGCCGCTAAACTCGTGGGGATACAGGTTGGAGTGGTAGGAGTCCAGCCCAACCGCCTGGAGGAGTTCCTGCACCCGGTCCTCAATTTGCTTTCTGGAAACGTTCCAATTGATGACCATCGGCTCGGCGATGAGGTGTTTTACCCGCATCCTGGGGTTCAAGGAACTCCAGGGGTCTTGGAAGACGGCTTGCACCGACCGGCGGTACTCCTTGAGGGCGCGGGCGTTGGCGTGCTGTACTTCTGTACCCCTGAACAACATTTCGCCGGAAGTGGGCCGCTCCAATACCAGCAACATCCTGGCGGTGGTGGTCTTGCCGCATCCCGACTCACCCACCAGTCCAAGAGTCTCTCCGGCCCGTACCTGAAAGGACACGCCGTCTACAGCTTTGACGTATCCGGTAACCCGTTGGTAGAGGATGCCCTTGGTGACGGGAAAGTACTTCTTCAGATCCCGCGCCTCCAGCAGCACTTCGCCGTTGCCTGATTGGTCAGCTGAAACTGCAGGTGTCGTCACAGCACCCTCCAACAAGCGGAAGCGTGCCCGTCACCGACCGGCAGCAACTCGGGATTCTCTTCTCGGCACCGGTCCATCACGTATCGGCAACGGTCGGCGAAACTGCATCCAACCGGGAGGTTATACAAGGGCGGAGGCTGCCCTTCTATCGAGAAGAGACGCTCCACGTCTTCTTCCATCTTGGGGACGGACTCGAGCAATGCCTCGGTGTAAGGGTGGGAGGGATTGTTGAAAATATCTCTCACCGACCCCTGTTCGACTATCTTCCCGGCATACATTACCGCCACGCGGTCGCACACCTTGGCGACAATGCCAAAGTCGTGGGTGATGAAAATCAATCCCACACCCAAGTCCTGTTGCAACTCCTTCAAGAGCCTGAGGTATTGAGCCTGGATGGTTACGTCAAGGGAAGTCGTGGGCTCGTCGGCGATCAGGACCAAGGGCTGGCAGGATATGCTGATGGCGCCCACCACCCGCTGCCGCATTCCGCCACTCATCTGGTGGGGGTAGTCCCGAACCCGGGACTCGGCGGCGGGTATGTTCACTTTGCGTAATACCTCCAAAACCTTCTCACGGAGCGTTGCCCGTGGAGGGTGCTGGTGTATCTGGATCGCTTCACCCACCTGGCTGCCGATGGTGAAAACGGGGTTGAGGGAGGTCATGGGGTCCTGGATTATCAGGGCGATTTTGCTTCCCCTGATCCTGGTCATCTCGTCTTCAGAAGCTTCCAGTAGGTCTTCCCCGTCCAAGACTACCTTTCCGCTGACGATGCGGCCGGGAGGCGTTTGCACCAAGCGCATCAGGGAGAGCATGGTGACGGTCTTGCCGGAACCGGACTCTCCAACTATGCCCAGCGTCTCTCCGGCCCGGAGCTCGAAGTTGACCCCATCCACGGCCTTGACCGTGCCCCAGCGCGTCTCAAAGTAGGTGCGAAGGTCCTCTACTTTCAGCAAGACGTCGTCGGCAGTCTTTGTTTCAACCATTACAGCATCAATCTCCGGGTTGAAGTTGACCAGCCTTGGCTTTGGCCCCAAATTGCCTATCGAGGGATGTGGGCCATGCAAGGGGCGGGGAGCCATAGCTTCCGACGTTTAGGAACTACGCCGCCTGAGTCGGAACGGTATCAGAACTATGGATGCCTGTCAATTTAATCGCCCGTCCCGGCCTGCCGGGCTGGCGTTGATCCGAAGCAGCAATCCAACGGCCGAGAGGACCAGCGGCGCCATGCTCATGGCCATGAGAGTCGCCTGCAGATCGCCCACCGCTTCATCAATGAATCCGGCGATCAACGGTCCCAGCACCATGCCGCCAGACGTCGCGGTCATGGTGACGGTGGTCGCCACCGCTGCCTCCCGCGCCCGTATGCCAGGAAGCAGATAGGGCACTGTGGAGAGAACGGGCCAGAAGCCCCAGGTGATTCCGTTGACTAACGCAAGGACCAACAAAAGGGGCAGCGAGCCCGTTAGGGTCATTCCCATGTAGCTGCCGGCCATGAGAATGCCGACCAACCCCAGTAGCGCATTGCGGTTCCCGGCGATGAAGACAGCGTAGCCCAACCCCAGTCCCGATACTCCCCCAATGAAAGTAGACAAGGCCAGAATTCCTCCCGACCACTTCACGGACACGCCGTAACTTTCCAGCATCAACGTGGGAAAGAAACCGAGGAACGCCCCCATGGCAGTGGCGGCGCCCAAGAACCCCAGTCCGGCTAGCCACAGATCACGGTGCATCAGGGCGCCAAGCAGCACACCTGCCTCTCTGGGGACTTCCGGCCTGCGATGCTCCGAGGTTGCCCGTTCCCTTCCCAGGAGCCACCAGAGGAGGGCCAAAAAAGCAAAGACGACCCCGTAAAGGTTCAGGGTCATCCTCCAGTCGTCTTCCAAGCCCGCCAGAATGATGGGCGTGAACAGGAACCCGCCACCTACGATCAAGCCAAAAAGGGCATTGCCGACGCTTTGGGACAGGATTATCTCCCGGTCAGCGAACCACTGCCTGGTCAAGATGGCGCGGGCCGGGTCGGCGGCCAGCCGCGTTATTCCGAACAAAAGGCGGCCGGCGAGCAGCACGGCGAAGACCGGCGCCCAACCCTGCAGAAAGAAGAACCCCGCGCCCAAGGCGAGGGTTGCGGTGGTGACAAGCTTCACCGGGTACTTGGAGAACCACCAAGCCATGGGGATGCCCAAACCCAGACTTCCCCAGAAGGCAGCGGAGCTCAAAAGGCCTTCTTGGCTGCGCGACAGATCGAGATCGTCGCTAATTGACGGGAGCAGAAGCCCTATGGTGGCAGGGAGCATCCAGCTGGCGGTGGAGCAGGTGTTCCACAGCACCATCACCACCCAACGGTAGTTGGGAATTGGTTGGCCGGCCGGCCCCTCGCGCCACAACCAGTCCACGCCGCGGCGGATACCGGGGAGGGTGGCAAGGGCGGTGAAGAGACGGCCTGGGTACGCCATTACTGAAGCCTGACCGTAGGACTATCGCCGCATACCAGCGACAAATGCACCCTCAATTGGTGGTCCCCCGGCGAAATTCACGTCCCAGAAGTCGGCGCTTTGGGCAGTGTAACAGCAAACAGTTGCCCGACCCGCGATTGAACCCCTCGGGCGCTGGATTAGGCCGGCGATACAGCCTCAGCTCTTAGGTTCGGACCGACTCCAGCTTTTTGACTACCTGGTCGGTGGAAACGATGTGGCGGTGCATGTTCATTTCCCTGGGAGTGAAACCCAAAGCGAGGCCCACCAACTGGGGAAGGTGCAGGATTGGCATGTCGATTTTGGCCTGTTTGTGCCGTTCTGCATCGGACTGCTTGCCGTCCAACTCCAGGTGACACAACGGGCATGGGGTGACCATGCAATCGGCGCCCTTTTCACGGGCTTCCAAGGTATGGGTGCCGCACATCTCCAAGGCATTCTCTTCACTGGCCGAGAAGATGGGGAAGCCGCAGCACTTGCCTTTGCCGGAGATTTTGGTAACTTCGCCGCCCAAAGTCTCTATGGTGGTCTCCAAGACTGTCTTGCGCCGTTCCCAGCCCTTGGGGACCATCAATTCCGGAGGGCGGCGCAGGTAGCAGCCATAAAACGGGGCTATTTGCAGTCCCGTCAACGGCTGGACTATCAACTCCTTGAGATTGTCCAAGCCGTACTCTTCGTCCAACACCCAGACAAAGTGTTTGACCTCAACGGTGCCCTTGTACTCTAGTCCCTCAGAGGCCAAGTGGTCGCGATTGATTTGCTCACGGTACTCAGGGTTGGACTTGAGCCGGTGGTTGGCCTGGGTGAAAACGCCCTGGCAGGTGCTGCAGATGGTCATCATGGTCATGCCCATCTGTTCGACCTTGGCCAGGGTGCGGGCGTTGATGGGGTCGGAAACCTCTTGGGGGAGGCAACCGGCGCCGCTGCAACCCACGTCGGTAAGCTCCGCAAGCTCGATATTCAGCTTGGCGCACACCTTGACCGCCGCCGGGTACAGCTCGGGGCAGCCGCCTTTTGAAACACAGCCTGGATAGAACGCGTAAGCCATTATTTCTTGGCCTCCACCTTTCGGAAGATATTCTTTATTCTGTCGGCCCCCGGCCTCTTGGGGTGCAGGAAATAGGGCTTGGGCATCTTGCCTCGTTTGAGCGCCTTAAACCCCAGGGGCAATTGCTTGAGCTGGGCTAGGAAATGAGTGAAGCCACCTTCGGTGTCTATGGCCAGGCGAGTCTCGTCCACCCACCCGGCCTTCTTCACCGAGGCCATAAAGCTCTTGTAGTGGCCTCTAATCCGGTAGTTGCCGGCCCCTATTTTCATCGCCTTATCCCGAATGGCGAAGATGCGCTCGGTGGGGTCAATGCCCTTGGGGCAGTGCTCGGTGGCCTCGAAGCAGTGGCAGCAGTCCCAGACCCCTTTGGCGTCGCTGAGGTTATGCAACCGCTCTTCGGTGCGGCTGTCCCGGGGGTCGGCGACGACGCGGTAGGCCTTTGTCAGCGCTGCCGGGCCCAGGAACTTGCGGTCCACCAGCATGGTGGTGCACCCCTCGTCGCACAGCCAACACATGGTGCAACTCATGACCTTGCGCAGGTCCTGGATAACCTCGTTGGGAACCATGTGCTCCCGCTCAGGCAAGGGCTCGGCAGGTTCTATCCAGGGTTCGACGGCCTCGTACTTTGCGTAGACCATTTCTGCAACGTCGAACATCATGTCTTTGGCCACTTTGATCATTCGGATGGGATCTACGGTGACCTCATCACCCTTGACTACTTGGGCCATAGTGGTGCGGCAGGCGATTCGGTTTTTCCCGCCAAGTCGCATGGAACAGTCGCCGCAGAAACCGCTGCGACAGGAGCCCCTAAACGCCAAAGTGCTGTCCTGCTCCTCTCTGATGCGCATGAGGGCATCCAAGACGGTGGCGTCTTCTTCTATGTCTAAATTGTAAACCTGCGTGGGGCTTTGACCGTCGGCAGAGGGGTCGTAACGGCGCACCTTGACGTTGAATTCCATCAGTAGGCCCTCCTTTGGGGCTGCCATTGAGTGATTACCACCGGCTTGTATTCCAGCACCGGCCCTTCCGGCCGGTGGGTGGCCAAGGTGTGTTGCAGCCAGTTGGCATCGTCCCTTTCCGGAAAATCTGTGCGGTAATGGGCCCCGCGGCTCTCCTCCCGTGCCAGGGCGCTGGCCGCGATAACCTGGGCCGCGTCGAGCATATTACCCAGTTCCAACAGCGAGGACAGTGATGGGTTATAAGGGCCGTCGGCTGCAGCAATGGACACTCGTTGGTAACGGTCTTTCAACTCGTTGATTTTGTCCAACGCCTGTTGCAATCCCGGGCCATCCCGATGCAACCCTACTTTCTCGTGCATTGTGGCCGCAAGTTCGCTGCGTACTGAGCCGATAGTGTCCTCTCCTCCGGCTCTGGCTCCGAGGGCCCCGAGCCGCCTCTCCTCGTCGTTGACCAGTGACTCAGAGCGTCCGTTCTGGGAGGCTGTCCTGGCATAGGCGACCGCAGCTTCGCCAGCCCGCCGGCCAAAAACCGCTGACTCCAGCAGTGAGTTGCCGCCCAGGCGGTTGGCCCCGTGAATGCCGGGGCAAGCGCACTCGCCGGCGGCGAACAACCCGGCCACGGCAGAAACCGAGCCCTGCAGGTCCACCTGAATTCCGCCAATGGGCCGGTGCATGGCGGGTTGGACAGGCACCAACTGCTTTTGCAGGTTTACGCCGGTCATCGACTTTACCAGGAACTGGGTTTCGGGCAATAGGTCGTCTATGAGGGCGGCATCGAGATGCTGGAAGTCCAAGAAAACACATCCCTCGTTTCCTCTCCCAGATTCGATCTCAGCGGCGATGGCCCGGCTACACAGGTCTCGGGGCGCTAAATCGCCGGTTTCGGGAGCGTAGGAAGCCATGAACCTGTCTCCAGAGCTGTTCACCAAGCTGGCCCCGTGTCCCCGGGCTGCCTCAGTCACGACGAGGCCCTTGTTTGTCAGCGTGGTGGGATGGTATTGGACCATCTCCATGTCCATCAAAGGAGCGCCGGCCCGGTAAGCCAAGGCCACGGCGTCGGCCGTGGCGGAGAACGCAGAGGTGCTGGGTTGGTACATGCGCCCAATACCGCCGCCAGCCAGAACGACGGCCTTGGCGTACAGCGGCACAAGCTTGCCCGAAGCCAGGTCCTGGGCAATCACACCCCTGCAGGTCCCGTCATCCACGAGCAATGACGCAACGAACCATTCGTTGTAAGTTTGGACCCTGTGCTTCAAAAGCTGCTCGTAAAGCACTTGGAGGATGATGTGGCCGGCCGAGTCGCCGGCGTAACAGGTGCGGGGGTTGGACGAGCCTGGGAAAGCCATGACGTCGATGCCGCCCTGGCCGTTCCGGCTAAAGACAGCGCCGAAGTGTTCCAGTTGGATGACGTCGCCTATGCCCTCCTTGCAGAGGACCTCTACCGCGTCCTGGTCGGACAAGTAGTCCCCAGCCTTGACGGTGTCTTCGGCATGGGCCAGCCACGAGTCTCCGTCAGACAGGGCCGCGTTGATGCCGCTGTGGGCGCCTGAAGAGTGGCTCCTTAGGGGATAGACCTTGGACACCAGGGCCGCGTCCGCACCGGCGGCCTTGGCCGCGATGGCGGCCCGCATGCCGGAAAAACCGCCTCCCACTACCAGTACGTCATGTTCGGGCATATGAAACTCGCTTGCAGAATAGGGCAGCCCCGAAAGGGCTGCCGGTTGGCGTAATTATAAATTCGGGTATAACCTGCGTCAACAAAGTTGACACTCCAGATAAGCGCCCGTACACTGCCATCGGTTCAGGCCCGCGCGCCTGCCCAGAGCAATGTCGCGTGACTACTATTTAGACCGCACTGCCAGGGGCGTCATATGCCCATCGCAAGGAGGCATTACAACCTGATGCGCCGCACATGGGGAGCGTTAAGTTGGTAGCAGCGGCATCGAACCGAACTGGCGGCGACAGGCCCCTGGTCATCCTACTGGGCGGAGCTCCCGGCACCGGCAAGACGACAATTGCCAATCTTTTGATGAACGAGTTGGGGCTTTCCCATCACCTGAGCACCGGATTTATCAGGGCTTCGATCTCCCACCTGCTGCCGGACCGGGACTCCAGAATCCTGGGGCGGCACAGCTATGATGCATACCAAGACCTGGACGGGGCCGCCCCCTCGGAGACGCCTGGGGTCGAAGAATACGGCCCTCTGCTGCAAGGCGCCATCCGCCAGTCGATGCTGCTGAAACCGTCAATAGAAGCGTGCATTGGACGGGCCCACCGGGAAGGGATTGGGATGGTGCTGGAGGGCAGCCACTTTCTGCCCGGAGTGCTGGAGCCCAGCTCCCTAGAGGCGTCACTGCTGTGCGTCCTGGACGTGCCGGACAGGGCAACGCTGAAGATGCGCGTGCTTAGTCCCAATCATTCCCGCCGCAGGCTGTCCGACGATCAGTTGACCCGCCTGGCCAAACTGCAGGACGGGATTCTTGGGTTGGCCCGATTCCATGGTCAGCCGGTGATAATCAACGAGGACCTGTCCAAGGCTGTAGAGCAAATCCGCGGTCTGGCCGGCCGGTAGTCTCTACCGCCGACGCCGAGCCGGGACTCATGCTTCAATGGGGCTGGTTTCAAGCCGCGGCAGCTACACCTCCGGGGGTAAGCTTTGATATACTTACCCACCGGCATGCCTATGCCACGGCGTTCAGAGAGCGGGCGTAACTCAGTGGTAGAGTGTTTGCTTCCCAAGCAAATGGTCGTGGGTTCGAGTCCCATCGCCCGCTCCAAGTCCGCAGGGTAGATTGGTGAGAATATATGGCAAGCGACCCCGTCTCTAACTACCTGAAGGCGTTTCGAGAAGCGGGAGAGGCCCGTCGCAGGGCGATGGTGTACGTGGACGTGATACGTGACGCGGCGAGGAAGCTCGAAAGAGAGTGGCGGCAGGTAAGCGTGACGGATTTGGGGGTCCAGTTTGGGATCGGCCAGGACTTGAGGGTCAACGGCGGGTCGTGGCCGAACGCCCAGGAACTGGCTGAGGCACTGGCAGGTTACAGGGAAGCTGTGTTCGCGGCGGGGAGGGCCTACCGGGAGATTCCCGAGGCGCAACGGGGGATGGTCGCAGTTCCTCCCGTGAATCGCTTCGGCTGAACCTGCGGCCCATCGTCCCAGCTGCAAACCACAGGTGACCCCCGCCGTCAGACCTTCAGAGTAAGACCAAAGACAACCGGCCCGTCATTGGGGGATTTCCCCCTAAGGCGGGCCGGTTTTTGTGTCGGCGCCAACCCCAATATATAGCCGGTAAGGGCTCTACGGGGGTTTAGAGGTTGTAGACCCTTGCGACGTTGCCGCCCACAATCTTGTTCTTTTCCTCTTCAGTACAGTCTGCCAAGATTGCCTCGATGATCTCCTGGCTCCTGGGGAAAGTTCCCTCAGAGTGGGGGTAGTCCGCGCCCCACTGCAGGGTGTCCACGCCTATGGCATGGCGGTCCCTGATGCCTACTGCGTCTTCCTGGAAACCGACGAAGCAGTTGCTGCGGAAGAAGTCGCTGGGCAGCACGCCGTCTTTGAAGCCTCCCTTGCCAACCATGTTGCCCCTTTGGCTGTAGGTGTAGTCCATCCGGTCCAGGAAGTGGGGCACCCAGGCCAACTCATGTTCCACCGAGCCCACCTGCAGTTTGGGGAAGCGTTGGAAAACGCCGCCAAAAATCATATCGCAGATAGACATACGCGGCCAATAGTCCGAGTTGCATATAAAGGCGGGCCTGGCGATGTCGGGATCGGCCAATTCCTGGACTGGGCTGTAACGATTGCCGGCGATGTGCAGACTGAGGGGCATTCCCAAGTCCACGGACGCAGCCCACAAGTCGTCATACTTCGGCAGGTTGTAGAAATGCCCCTCGAGAGGATAGACGGCGAGCATGGCGCCGATAAAGCCCATTTTGTGGGCCCGTTCCAACTCCTTGATTCCCACGCCCACGTCATCCACGTTGAACATGGCGATGCCCTTGAGCCTCTTGGGATTAGCGCTGCAAAACTCCTCAACCCAGTCGTTATAGCTCTTGCAAAGGGAGTCCAGCAACTCGCTGTCGGGCAATCCGTAGAGCATGAACCCAACGGTTGGGTAGAGTATGCTCACGTCCATGCCGTCGATGTCCAGGTCCTTGACGTGCTCGTCAGGGTCGTACCCGCCGGGCCGCACGTTCTCGGTCTTGCCTACAGTGTGCATCAAGTCCGGGTCTTCGAACCTCACCCCCACCTTGTCGGATCCTCCGGTGACCCCGATGATTTTCCTGCCGTCGCAAACCCAAAAGTCGCCCTGGTCCCCCAAATCCTCTACGTGGGGCGCTCGCCAGGCGTACTTGGGTTCGACCCTGCTGGTCCACAGGTCTACAGGCTCAATGACGTGGTTGTCGGATGAAATGATTCTGCGATCAGCCATTACTTAAGCCTCCTTGCCTCTGCGCCAACATACTTGGGCACCCACGTTTAAATCGTGGATTATCCCAGCTAATTATGACTCGGTAATATGGCCCAAGTCAATACTTTGACCGCCTAGGAGGCGGGCACTAGCCGGAACGCGCAAGTCCTATTTGGCCAAGCGTCATACCGACCGGCTTGGACGAGACGGTGGCCAAGCGTCAAGCGACCGAGTCTGCTGGCCGGTTTTTTTGTTGCTGAGACATTCTGAGACATTTTGAGCCATTCCGAATCCTGCCGGGTGTGGCATGCAAGCTGTCTGCGACCCGGGGTCTGCCCCACTGCCGCCGAGACAGCGATATAAAGGGTGTTTCGCCGACCGCTGAATACAATTTTAGGGATGGAGGTTTGGGACCGTCAACGGCCCCGTGACAGCGCCGCGGTCGGCGCCTGTCTAGTTTCCAGCGGAGCCCGTAGAGGGCATTGCGGGGCGTCTGCCTAATCCGAAAGACCCGGGCGTATACCCGGAGTCAGGACTTCCAAAACGATCAAAGAAGGACTAAAGGCAGACGCTGACATCATAGGGGTCCAGTTCGGGCTGGCCGTCCAAGAGGGGCGTCATGCGGGAAATCAACCGCCGGGACTGGCAGCCGGTCTCCCAGTCCAACGCGTGGGCTTCACTCTCCCAGATGGTGACGGCCAGGAAAATGCCGTTGTTGGGTTGGGTGAGCGCAAGGTAATACGTGAACCCGGGCTGTTTCCCGACGGTGTCCGGGACCAGGTCGCGGGCAATAGCGGCGACCCGGTCCATGGCGCCAGGCGCGACCCGGGCCGTCAGTAACCTGGCGCGGGCCGAAGCGCGCGACTGAGGCGCGGCGAGCCGGGCGGCCACCCGGTAGACCTCACGGCCCGGCTGGCCGGCAAGGGGAATGGTTGCCAACTGTTCCAAGGGCGGGACCTCGAAGAACCTCCGGGTAGCGCGGCCGGCAGCCTCAGTGGATGTACGTGTAACCCGGGGAATGAGGTCTTCTGATTCCCACAGCGTGATTCCGCAGACCTTCTCGGCAACGGGATTGGCCAACAGGAAAGCGCCTTGGAAGCCTTCCATCAGCTCGAAGGCTGGGTACAAGGTATCGCGAAGGAGGCCCATGGTTTTCTGCAACTCGCCGGGACGGACCTGGGCCAGGGTAACTCGAGCATACATTGGCTGCTTCATGGTTAGTGCGGCACCCACAGCAAGGCGGGCCTTGGACTCTATATCTTAGCAGAGGGGCCGGGGGCCAAAGCCATTGAGCCGGGCCGGAGAATGGTGCGGCGGGGTGGAAGGCGAACGGGCGCCGTCTATCCCAAGCGATTCAAGCGACGGAGAATTTAAGGGACGGAGAAAATTCGACGGGCCGAGAGGCGTTGCCTACTCCCGCAGAGCATGGGTTATACTGTGTCCCCGAGCGCCAGGGACCCAAACCTGGCCGCCCAATCGAGCTGGAATGGTACTGGATATCGACTAATTAAGAAAGGAAGCCCCAGTGTTCACTGAAACCAATCTACCCGGCATGCTTAACCGCGGCAAAGTCAGGGATACCTATCGCCTGGACAATGGACGCCTGTTGATGGTGGCCACCGACCGCATATCGGCTTTCGACGTGGTGCTCCCCACGGGCATCCCCAGCAAGGGGTTGGTGCTGAACCGAATGTCGGCATTCTGGTTTGACCAGGCGCGCGACTTGGTGGGCAACCACTTGATTGCCCTTGCCGACTCGCCGGAGACGGAGTCCATAATCAAGGCCAGCCCATCGTTGGCGGACCTGCCGCAGGAAGTGGCCCAACAGGCCATGGTGGTTAAGGAGGCGGACCGGATAGACATCGAGTGCATCGTCCGCGGTTATATCACCGGCTCGGCGTGGGCCGAGTACAGGAAGCAAGGCACCGTATCCGGCCAGCCGATGCCGGCCGGGTTAAGGGAGGGTGAGCCGTTCCCGGAGCCCCTGTTTACGCCGACAACCAAGGCCGATGAAGGCCATGACGAAAACATGTCGGGCCAGGAAGTGATAGACATGGTCGGGCAAGACCTGGCGCAGCGGCTGTCCGACGTGAGCAAGGCCGTGTACAAGTTCGCCAAGGACTATACGCTGAAGAAGGGGATCATATTGGCCGACACCAAGATGGAGTTCGGGCTGCTGGACGGGGAGTTGATTCTCATCGACGAGTTGCTCACGCCTGACTCCAGCCGGTTCTGGGACCTGGAGGGGTACCAGGTAGGCCAGTCACAGCCCAACTTTGACAAACAGTTCGTGCGCGACTGGCTGGTGGACCAGGACTGGGACCGGGAACCGCCGGCGCCGGAATTGCCCAACGACATCGTGCTGAAGACATCGGAACGGTATGCGGAAGCGTATTACCGCATCACCGGGCAGCGGCTGGATACAGCCGGTTGAAGATGGCGGGCCACAAGCTGGATTGACAGCCTCACCCGGACCAATTTCCCCGCAATAATAAGCCGGACTCATAAGGTTGACCGCCCCGGCTGACGCGGTCCGGCGTGCCGGACGCGCCCAGCCGACCTACAGGCGGAAGGGAGGCACCATGTCTCTCGCAGACAATCCGGAACATTCGCTTGTCAGAATGGTTGCTATTTGATTGATGTGCGTATATTATGTCTACCGTCGTTCCCGGAAGTACTCACAAGAAGCGCCCGATGCACTTGACCGGCCGGACATTGCAAAGTGCCTTGCTATTTAGTGCATCTTGTATTATTCTACGCTGGGCCTCAGCCGGAACCCGAATATCCTAAAGCTAACAGGTGGTCAGATGATGAAGTTGAGTCAAAGCAGGGCGGTACCACTGGTAATATTCTCGGCGATAACCACGGCCGTCATGGCTATCTTGTTATTCCAGGGCCAACTTGTTTTTGGCCAAGAAGACCCTGTGGCATGTGTTCCTAACAGTTCTGCCTCAATAATAGTGACCGATGCCACTAGTAATGCACTTGCCGGAGAGGTTTCCCACGGTATGCGGGTAGCTTTCCACACGATCCTGTCGGTGGGTGAACTCCCCGCTGGGGAAGTAGCTTGTACGTTCGAAGGGGGTGATCTCACGATAACAACTCCCGACGGCGAGTCGCAAGAACTGGCCGGAGGAAGCACGGGGATCGAGATTCCCCTGGTTCAGGTCGGAACGGTTTATCCGGCGCCCATCAGGGAGTACACCGTAGACCAAGCCGACGCCGTAAACGGAATATTGGTCGTCAACGTCTCGTACGTGAACGGGGTCGCTCACAGCACCCCCGAAACGGAGGCAAGAGCACCCGGGGAAAACAAATTTACATTGGAGCCTCCCTTGATCGAGGTAGCCGTCACACCCGTCGAGCAGACAATATTCGAGGGCGGCGACGCCGATTTCAGGATCACCGTTACCAACATCGGGGGCTTCCAACTATCCAACGTACAGGTTTCAGATTCCTTGGACACCACCTGTGAGGTGACCCTCGAGACGTTGGAGGTAGGCGGCGTCCACAGCTTTGACTGTGTAATGTCTCCCGCCCAGGGAGCTGACAACGTGGTCACTGCGAGCGCCGAGGTAACCGGTGGGGCGCCCGAGGGCCAAGACTCGGTTATAGCCAACGCGGTTGCGTCCATTAACGTTGTACCTGTGGCTATATCTGTGGACATCACCCCGGACTCCCAAAAAGTGCGGGTTGGGGAGTCGGCGAATCTCTCGATCACGATTGAGAACCCCAATAGCACGGATCTAGTTGAGGTTGCAGTCACCGTAGCCAATGCGGAGGGCTGCGACCAGGCGATCGGAGCGATGGGCCCGGCGGGCAGCGAGACTGCCAGCTCGACGTACACCTGTTCCAGCACCCTCGCCATCGGGACGACGAATCCAACGGCCACCGCCAGCGGCACGGTGTCGGAAGTAGGCACGACGGTGACCGATACGGACGTGGCCGAGGTTGTGGTATTTGATGCGGTCTTGGGGATCGAGATATCCCAGAGAGAGCAGACCATCCGGGAGGGCCAAACCGTCAACTTCAGCGTGACGGTCAGCAACAATGGCGATGCCGATCTAACGGACGTGGCCGTAGTTGCTCCAGATTCTGCGGCGGGCTGTTCCCAGACATTGGAAACCCTAACAGCAGGGCAATCAATGACCAACGACTGCGCCTCAGCGGCATTGGCCGAGAACGCAGAGGTTACCATGACGGTGAGCGGCACCGCACCAGACGGCGGCCCGGTGAGCGACAGCGACACCGTCAGCGTCAGGGTGATCCACCCCAATAGCGCCGTTAACGTGGCGGCGGTTGAGTCCATGTCGTTCCGGCTGGTGGTGCACGTGCTAAAGATCACCGAGAGCAACACCGGCGACTCTCCTCTCACCGACGTATCTGTTGACGTGGATTCCTCGGGCACCAGGATAGCCACCCTTACCAAAGACTCGACCAATCAGTGGATCGGCGGCGACACGGGCGGCGACCGTGTGCTGAGCCCAGGGGAGACCTGGGAATGGCGGTTGGTGACGGTGACGTTGCAGGGACCTGGCGTGGCCCTGACTGACGACGCCGAATCGGCAGACTTCACGGCTACAGGCCACGGGACCGACCCACTGAACGGGGACATAACCCATCCGGCCTACGCCTCGGAGCTTGACAGGCTGCAAGTGCCGATTTCCTAAGAACCGCGGTACGAGGGGCAGTCCTGCTGCCGTTAACCCAGCACCATCAGCACCCCCTCAGGCTAAGCCTGAGGGGGTGCTAGTCACATAGACCACGGCGGCGGTATGGGG
Organism: Dehalococcoidia bacterium; assembly: GCA_965249215.1. Taxonomy (GTDB): domain Bacteria; phylum Chloroflexota; class Dehalococcoidia; order Lucifugimonadales; family UBA3495. The sequence continues at coordinate 205,226 of CBDFLN010000001.1, forward strand.
AGCCGGGCCCGGTCCCCAATTGTCGAAGCCCAATCCAACCAGAGAGAGGTGACCGATGGAAATCAAAGCCAATCTGGACAATCTGGACGCGATATTGATAGGCAGGATACTCGCGGCGGTGGTAATCATCTTCAGTTTTGCCTACAGTGTCAAAGCGGCTACGACGGCATTCTCCGACGAGTTCTGGGTATTCCTATCCGCATTCATTACTCCGTTGGCGTTGGGGTTCGTGGTAATCATGGCTACGGAGATTTTGCGGGAGTTGCGCAAGCGCAACTCCGAATAAGGGTCCCCAGGCCAACCCGGGAGCGCAAGTGCGTCCCATCAGCGGAATGAGGCTTGTCCGGCAGTGGTGGACGGGGCCTATCACATGCGAGGTAGACTTAGCCTTCTGCTCAAGGCTCGCGCCCCCCGGTAGTCCGCGCAAGATTAATCAATTGATGTTGCGTTCTTGTTCGGCCTGAGCACACCGGAGGACTCACCCACCGACGGACTGAGGTCCACACCCGTCAATAGGGTATGCCAAGGGCTCCAGACCTGCACCGTCGGCATCGGGCGCCGCGACCCAGTAGCGTTGGCAGGTTGCCACCTCTTCGCCCAAGAAGTTAGCTTTGGCTGTCAGGCTCGTCGTCCATCCGTTGTTCCAGCCGCTGGAGCGTGGACTGGGTGGCCCGGATCTCCCGTAGAAGCTCTTCCCTGGACACCGGCCCCTCTAGTTCCCGGAGCCGCTCCTTCTTGGCCTCGTCCAGGTTGTTAATGATTATGGCGATAAACAAGTTTATCACTACAAAAGTCCCCATCACCACGAAGCTCACGAAGTAGACCCAGGCCAGGGAATGCAGCTCCATGGCGGTGTACATTACCTCGACCCAACCTTCCAACGTGATGATGTTGAACAGGGTCAAGACCGATATGCCGAGGCTGCGCCAGTGTTCGGGGTCGTGCTCGTGAAAGAAGTAATAGCCCAAGATGGCGTATATGTAGACCACAATGCCCATCAGCATGATTACGTGGCCCACGCTGGGGATTGACCGGACCAGTGCGGCGACTATAAGCCGCAGGTCCCTGATGGCCGTAATCAGCCGCAGCACCCGCAGCAGCCGGGCCAGGCGGGCAACCAGGGCCAACTGGCCGGCGGCGGGAACCAGGGCCATGACTATTACCAGAAAGTCGAAGACGTTCCATCCGTCCAGGAAATACCGCTGAGGCCGGGGCGCCAGGGCCAGCATCTTCAGCAGCGCTTCGGCGATGAACACGCCAAGGGACACCCAGTACCCCAGGTTCAACCAGTCGCCGTAATCACGGTCCACGCGGGTAGAGGTGCCCACCCCCAGCATCACGGCGTTGGCCAGGATGACGGCGATGATGAAGGGTTCGAACCAGCGGGCGCCTACCAGCCGCTGGGCAAAGTGTACCGTTCGGTTCATGGCAGTTTGCATTGGCCTGTTGTGTGAAGAACTAGACCGGGGCCTTGTCATCAGGGCAACAATAGCAGCGGGATGTTGCCGGGCTGAGGGCCATCGCAACACCCGTGCCGACAATAGAGTTTAGCATACTGGCGGCCTAGGCCACGGCAGCTTGGACGGTGGCCCCGATGTCCCGCTCGGGCGTCGAGCTGTCGCCGACGCAAGCGGCGGCAACCAGCAGAGCAGCAGCCAACACCAACAGGCGGAAACTGTTCATGGGCGACTGCGCTGCACTGCCCCGAAGGGAAAACCGCATCTAACGGAGAGGCTAAGGCTCAAACGTTGGTGCGAAGTGACGGGGCTCATTTGCTGGCAGAGGGAAAGCGGTCCTAGCCCATCTGGGCCAGGAGGCTGGCCAGGTCCTCCGCGTGTTCCTCTTCCGAGGCCAGGATGCTCTCCATCATCCGCCGGGTTGTGGGGTCTTTGTCTCCCAGGTAGCGAATTATCTCGCTGTATGAATCGATGGCGACCCGTTCGGCGACCAGGTCTTCCCGGATCATGTCCTCCAGGGTTTCACCCTCGACGTACTCCGAGTGGCTGCGGGCTGCCAAGCCCTCGGGCGAGAAATTGGGCTCTCCGCCGAGCTGGACAATTCGGGCCGCTATCTGGTCCGCGTGCATCTGCTCGTCGTTGGCGTGCTGGAGGAACTCCTGCTGGGCCTGCGGGGCGTTGATGCCCGCGGCCATGTAATAGTGGCGCTTGTACCGCAGCACGCAGACGATCTCCGTGGCCAGGGCCTCGTTCAATATCTTGACCACCGTCTGGACGTCCGCCTGGTAGTTGGGAGTTACGGCGCCTCGCTCGATGTGCCGCCTGGCCCGTTCCCGCAGAGTAGTGACATCGGAAAGAAAGTCGCCTGCCGCCATAGCTGTGCTCCTTGTTACCGCGCACGTTGGTTACTTCGATTATACTACTCCGGCTGCCGGCGTTGGGAACTTCGCGGCGAAGGGGAGTGAGGCACAACAGGGGAGGTTACTACCGGCCCGGTATTCTGGAATATAATGGCAGGGTCATGCTGAGAATCTTGTTGGCGGGGATGGTGGTCTTAGGCTTTGGGGTCGCCTGCGGCGGGGCGGCTTCCACCGTACCTGCCGCTCCGACGGTGGTCCCGGCGACGAGCGCCGAGACCGCCACGGCCCAGCCGACCGTCAGCGACGCTCCGACCGAAGCCCCCGCAACGCAGCAGCCCACGTCAACTCCTGAGCCTACTCCGGAACCCACGGCTGACGAGCCAGAGCAGCTACCCGCCGCAACCACCGAGCCTACCCCGGAGCCCGCGGCTGCTAGCCGGAGCCACAACCCACGCCCGCTCCTACGCCCGCACCCACTGCACCGAGCGCAGCCGTCGGCTACTCAGTGGGGAACCTGGCCCCGGCGTTCACCCTCCCGTCCGCCACAGGGTCGGACGTATCGATAGAGTCATACCGGGGTGAAAAGAACCTGGTTGTGGTGTTCTACCGGGCGTTCTGGTGAGGCTCCTGCCGCGCACAGCTCGGCGAGCTGTCACGAGTCTACGAGGAAATCCAGGAACTGGATGCTGAGGTACTGGCCATCAGTGTCGACGACCTCGAGGACGCCACCTGGGTCGTCGAGCAACTGGGAATCCCCTTCCCCATCCTGTACGACCCGTCTACGGAAACGCCGCAGGACTACAACGTGTTCAACCGGATGGGAGACGGCCTGGCCGCCCCTTCAACGTTCATCTTGGACCGGGACGGGGTCATCCAATGGCGCAAGGTCGGCAGGGCCGTAGGCGACCGGCCCCGCGTTGAACTAATCATAAGGCAGTTGTCCAACATCGCCGAGTAGGGCCGCAGGACATTGCCCTGCGGCCCCTTAACCCGGCGGGGGGTTGGAGGGAGACTACCGACTGTATCCTGAAGGCGTGGTAGGTTCGGGCGCCCGCTCCCTGACGGTCCGGGCGACGTGCTCCAACAAGAACCGGAAGTCGTTGTAGGCAACCAGTTTACCCAGGTCGTCTTGCAAAGGCTCCAACAGGTCCAGCAGGCGGTCCAAGTCGGCGCTCGCCTCCGTCAAGTAACTCTCGTAGCCCCGCCGCTCGTCGCTTAACCCGCTGTACCGGTCGGCCGCCAGGCCCACGATTGCGCCGAGCTGCAGCCAGTGGTCGGCATGCCGCTGGAAACCGACGTTCAAATGACCTCCCACCGCGCCCTTCTGGCTGCGGGAGTTGCCGGTGGCAGGGTCGACCCACTTCAGTTCTACGCCGGCCAGCCTCTGACGCCGCGACAACCGGTCCCATTCCGGGTGTAACTCAAGCTCGTAGAAGACGGTGGTGGCCGCGCCGGAGGGAAGCTCGGCGAACTCCTTGCGGTCCTGTGTAAACGTGGCGTCGGGCGTAACCCGGTTCTCGTAGCCGACGATGCGCCACGACCTGACAATGTCCGGGTCCCAGGTCACCTGGGCGCGGGCCTGGTCGGCGAAGGGAGCGGAAAGGGCCAGCCAGTTTTCCCGATTGAAGGTAGCACGGGCCTGGTCGACGTCGCTTAGGTAGCGGTACCAGCCGTCGCCGTGCTGGGCCAACTGCTCCAGCAGGTAGTCGTTGTAGTTTTGAATGCCGACGCCGACGGTAATGATCCGCAGGGGGTTGCCGCGGTCCGGGTCGTAGGCGGACTCCAGGATGGCAAAGGGGTTGGTGGCGTCCACGTTGGCCACGCCGTCGGACATCAGGATGATGTAGTTGTAGGCGCCGGGCCGTTCCCGGCGGGCCTGGTCAGCCAGCTTCACTCCCAGATTAAGGCCGGCCTGGACGTTGGTGGAGCCGTGGGGAGCCAGGTTTGATATGGACCTGCTCACCTGCCGGTCGTCCGGCCGGCTGTGCTCCACGGTCAGCTCGTGGATGACCGAGTTGGTGAAGTGGACGACGGCGATACGGTCCCTCGAGCCCAGGCTGTTGCGGATAGTCTCCGCGGCTTCCCGCGCAATGTCCACCCGGTTGCCCTGGCTCATGGACCCCGAGGCGTCCAAGACCAACGTGACGTTCAGTGGAGTATCATCCCGGATTTCCGGCGCTTGGAAGGCGACGCGGGCCAGGTGTAGCCGGTCGTCCAAGGGATGGCGGGCAACGTCGGAATAAATGGCGAACTCCCGCCGGCTGGACGGCGTTTGGTAGCCGTAGTCGAAGGCGTTAATCCACTCCTCGGCCCTAACCGAGTCCGGCTCTACTTCGTAACCGTTGCGGGCCCAGTTGAGGGCCAGGTGATACGAAGTCCGGTCGGTGTCCAGGCTGAAGGTAGAGACCGGGTCATCGAAGGCGGACACGAAGGACAGCCTGCCGTAGTCCTGGAACTCGGTGGCCGAGGGGCTGCCGGCCGGCGGCGCAGCGCGAGCCGTTGAGCCAGCCGAGTCGGCGGAGATGCCCGAGGCGCCATCGGCACCGCTAGCACCTATTTGGCCGAGAGGGACGGCGCTTGCGCTAGCAGCGGTAGCTGCCTCTGCCGCTGCTACTGCCGCTGCTAGTGCCGCTGCCGCTGCGGATGCCTCCTCCATGGGTGCTTCCGTAGGCGCTTCCATAGGTGCTTCCGGCGCCGTCGTCGCTTCCGCCAACGGTTCGGCCGTCGCTTCGGGAACCGCAGCGCCGTCTACTAAAGGTCTGTACTGCGTCGAGTCGCCGGAGTCGGAGCCGTCCAGGCCTTGGAGCGTATTGGGGGGCTCTTCCCCGCCTCCTGGTCTGTACTGCGCCGAGTCGCCGGAGTCGGCACCGTCCGATCCTATGAGCGTATCAGGAGGCCTTTCACCGCCGCCGGTATACAAGACTGTGACGGTGACCGCCACAGCAATCGCCGCAACTCCCGCAGTGGCGAGGGCGGGGTTCCACCAGCGGCTGGTTGTCGGGAATATCGAGTCCAGAATAGCGGACGGTCGGAAGGGGCCCCGCTGGTCTCCCAATCGGCTTTCCAGCCGCAGCCACAGGTCGTCGGGCGCCCTGAAGCCCGGCCCCTCAGAAGCAAAATAGTCTCGAAGTACCCTCTCAGTTTCGCGTTCTTGGTCTTGAGGTTCGTTATGCGCCATAGTCCATCACCTGACTGCCGACTGTTTCCATGCTCTCCAATTGGGTCCGAAGCTGCCCCAGCGCCCGGTGCAGCCGCGACTTTACCGTACCCTCCCGCATCTTCAGGGACTGGGCCACCTGCGGTACGGTCATGTCGGCAAAGTAACGGAGCACCACCACCTGTCTATGCTCGTGGCTGAGGCAGGTTAAAGCCTTCCTCACTGTTTGGCGGTCTTCCAGGGCTGCGACCTCGTCCTCCAGGCCCACTGCTTCCGGGTGGCTTGCCGACTCTTCCAAGGGCGCAGTGGTCACCGAGCGCCGCCGCCGCTGGGCCAGGATGCCGTTAACCAGGATCCGAACCAGCCAGGGCTTGAAAGGGCTTCCGCGGCGGAAGCCCTTTATGCCTTGCCAAGCCGACAAAAAGGCTTCCTGGACCTGCTCCTCGGCCGACGCGCGGTTGTTGGTCATCAGGTACGCGACGCCGTATAGGAGGTCCTTGTATTGCTCGACCAGGTGGCGGAAGGCGTCTCGCTCGCCGTTCTGACACCTAAGGACGGCTTCGTCTTCGATCACTGGCTGCTCCCAGTTTCAACTTCCATCTTGGTACGGCGGGTCTATATAGATAATATGCAGGAAAGGCCCAAATCGTTCCCTGAATCTTGCGACGGGGTATTTTCGCTTCGGGGAGAGCGGCGCACTGGGCGTGAGCAAGTCGGGCAAGCCTGGGCGGAGTGGTAAATGGAAGTGAAGCGCCACTCCGTTCCTGAAGGCGCAGCACGACGTAGAAACAGGGGGCCGGCCTCACCACTTCCGGCCGGGTGGCGCCGCGGGATACGCCGGGCGGGAAGCGGGGTGCTACTGGCCTGACGACGGTCCAATCACCTGGTACAGCCTGTCCTCGGTGCGCTGGGATACGGGCAACACCTCGACGACGACCCTAGATAGGCCCACGACCTCGCCGTCGGAGTCGAAGCTGTAATCGTCGCCGATGGCGCCGCTCCAGGTGATTTCGTACATGCAGTCGCGGAAGCCGTCGGCGTCCTGGTCGTCATTGGTCTGCCTTAGGCACTCGGCGGCGATGTAGACGTCGTCGTAGGCGGACCCCAGGTGCCACGGCAGGGTGACGTAGTTGTAGCGGTGCCTGAAGTTGGCCAAGACCTCCTGCGCCTTATCGTTGTCCGGGTCCAGGTCGGCCGTAATGGCCTTCATGCGGGTGGCCGCTTCCCCGGCGATTTCCAGGGCAGTAGTCCCCACGGAGATGGTCTCGGCGTATATCTGGCCGTGGTAGCCCAGCTCACGGGCCTGCTTGATAATGGCGCCCGCAGCAAACTCAGACTGGGACGCGAGGTGCAATGCGTCCGGGTTAGAGGCGAACAGCTTGGTCAATTGGGGCCGGAAGTCGGCGGTGTCCGAGTTGTACCGTTCCGCGGCTACTACGCTGCCGCCGCGTTCCTCGAACCGGGCGACGGAGGTGCGCCTGACGCCCTCGGCGTAGTCGGTGGTCTCGGTGATGGTAGCCAGGCTGCGGACGCCGTCCGCCCACAGCAGGTCCCCGGTGTCGATGCCCACCTGTATGTCGCTGATCTGTGTGCGGAAGATGTAATCGCCGGCGTTGGCTATGTCCGGGTTGCTGGCCAAACCGGAGAACAGGATCACCCCATCCGCTTCCGCCAGGGGTGCGGCGCCCAGCATGGCGCTGCTGCAAGAGGTCCCCAGGATGATCCTGACGCCGTCAACCTCGGTCAGCTTCTTGTAGGCGGCGACGGCGTCCTTGGCGGTGCACCCGGAGTCCTCGACGACCAGTTTCAGCATTCGCCCGTTGATGCCGCCGGCGGCGTTGATCTCGTCCACGGCCATCTGCTTGGCCTGGTTGGCCACGGCGCCATAGGTCTCACCGGGGCCGGTCAGCGACTCCATCACTCCGATTCTGAAGGGGCTTTCCTGCTGCCCATCGCCGCAAGCCGCGACGGCCAAGGCTGCGACGAGAACAAAGCCCAAGGCAAGGGCCCGAGTGCGGGACGACAAACCCATGACCTCTCTCCAGTCACCGCCGGAAGTTGGTTAACGCAACGATACCGGGGCCAGATGGGATGTCCGGCTCCCGGCGAGCCAGGGCAGGTACTCTTCAAACCGCGCGCCGGACGCGGGCCTATGAGTCAGCGTTGCGCCACATCCGGCAGCCGGTAACACCTAACACTATTGGCATCAGGGCATCGATGACTGTCCAGAATTGCCCGTCGGGTAAATTGTCGTTATCCAGATGCTTGCCGGATAGAAGACTGAACCAGTTCCAGAAGTACAGGAGGAACACGGCGACAGTTCCATAGAACGCCGAGTTGGCTCCCAGGTAACTCTTCACGTCTGCCGAAGAGTCTGCATCGACGCGCCGCTTCTCGACGTAGCTGCCGGCCAGGCCCAACAGCATCCCTGCCGCCATAAAGTAGTTGAGAATCTCCCAAACCTCGAAGGGCTCGTCCCCGCCTGGGTGGTACCACGGAGTAACGATGAAATTCACTGCCACTGCCACCGCCACCAACAACAGATAAGCCGCCACCAGACGATTCACCATGGGCATCGCGTCACCCCCTAAGCAAATTCCATTCTTATTCCTAAGCCGGACCGTTCAGACCAAGCGCGCTGACTGGGCAGACCTCTCTCCCAGGTCAATTGGGCAAGCAACGGAGATTTGCCGCCAACGAATATACCCGCCCGCCGCGCTCCTGTAAAGATTGCCCAAGCCTTGCCCGGCGGTCTCCGCCGGTGGGCCGCCCGGCGATGCGGGCATTGATTCAAACCGGCGGTAGTCCCTCATTAACGGCGCCACTCGACAATGTTCCACATCTCGCTGTCCCAGCCGTTGATCCGCACGCCTTGCAGGGTGTTAGAGTGGGCCGAAACGATACCCCGGTTCACCAGGGGAATCTCGTAGTAGCTCTGGACCAAAATATCGTTCATTTGTTTGACCAGGGCGGCGCGGTCGGCCCCGATGGGGGTGTGGGACAGCTCTTCGACCAACTCATCGAACTCGGCGTTGCAGGCCCGAGCGACGTTGCTGCCGCTCCAATTGTTGTCCCGGTCTGGGACCTCGGCACAGGTCAGTCCGAAAAGGTACTGCTGCGGGTCGATGTCAGGGCCTGTGGCATACATCTGTACGTCAGCAAAGAAGCGGCTGTAGACCTGTTCCTTGTCGGCCACTGGGTCGCCGCCAAAGAAAACGGCGGCATCGTGATGCACCAGCAAGGCCTCGATGCCAATCTCCCGCCACCAGTCCTGTATCAGAGCCTGGGTATCCTGCCGGACGTCGTTGGTCGAGGTCTGGAAGGTCAACCTGAGGGGCACGCCGTTATATTCCCGCACCCCGTCGCCGTCGGTATCCAGGACGCCGTTGTCGTCCAGGAGCTTGTTGGCCCCTTCTATGTCCTGGGTCAGGCAGCCGTCGTTGGAGGTGGAAACGTAGCTGGGCGGCCCGGCGATGAGGTTGCAGGCGGGCTCGCCGGCGGACCCGTAGAGCCGCTGGGCGATGAGACCGCGGTCTACGGCTATGGACATAGCCCGGGCGATGGGAGTGGAGGCAAGGAAGGGGTGAGGATTTGCGCCGTCCTGGTACTCGGACCGGTCGTCGCCCAGTGAGGGGTCGGGGTTGGTCTGGTTTAAGACGATGCGCTCCACCAGGCTGGAGAACGCCGACACTACTGTCCCATTGCCCTTGGCTTCCATGCCAGCAAGGGTCTGTGGCTCTATCTGCAAATTCCAGGCATAGTCGGCTTCCCCGGACTCCAGAACGGCCTGGGCGGTGGACAGGGCGTCACCGCCGCCAACCAGCATGACGCGGTCGAAATAGGGTGTTTGACCATAGTAGTGGGGATTGCGCTCGTAAACGGCTTGCTCGTCGGGCATAAACTCGACGATGCGATAGGGCCCGGAGCCCAGGGGAGCGTAATTCTCGTCTTCACAGCCCGCGGCGGCTGCGCCGACGCAATCGGCGAACTGGACCCGGCTGAGGACCGGGACGCCTGCGCCGACGAACGCGGTGTATGGATACGGAGTCGGGGCATGGAACGTGACCATCACCGTCAAGTCGTCCAGGGCTTCCACGGCAGTCACGTCGGTGAAGGCGCTGCTGGCGGTGCATCCGGTGGCTTCGTCGGTGCAGTAACGCTAGGTAAAGGCCACGTCATGGGCAGTGAGGTCGCTGCCGTCGGACCACTTGAGCTTATCTCTAAGTTTCCAGGTAATAGAAGCCAGGTCAGAGGAGATGCCGCCGTTCTCAAGGGTAGGAATTTCGGCGGCGAGGGCCGGGACCAGAGCGCCGTCGGGGTCGTATTTGGCCAGGGGTTCCAGCGTGACGGCTCCGGCGTCCCGGTCCTTGTATCCGCCGGAAAGATATGGGTTGGGGGTGGAAGGAGCCTGCCAGTAGAGTATCCTCAGGACTTCCTCTTGGTCCGCCGTCCCAGTGGAGTCCGGTGAAGGACTTGGCGCCGGCGTGGGCTCTGCGGTGGGCGTCTGTGTGGCGGAGCCGTTGCAGGCAACAAGAACGAGAACAACGGCCAGGCCGAAAGCGTACTCTAGCAACTTACCCATAGGAAGCATTAAGTGTTCCTCTCTAGAGCTTTGCTGGCGCAGCCCTGCTGCATGAGCGGAAAATCACGGCCCATATTACCAGATTCGAAGCCTGCTTTCTCAAGGGGCCTCAAGGCGTTTAGGGACCGTCACTGGTTGCGAAGCAAGGACCGGTAGAAGGGCAAGCTGACGGCAAGGGGGGCCATGTAATAGACCGCCCGGAACAGGACCGACGCCAGGACAGCTTCCTCCAAGGGGACTCCCAGCAAATGGTACGTGCCGGCCATCGAGCCCTCCTGGACGCCCAGGCCGCCGGGGATCATGGACATCACTCCCGCCGCCACGCCCACGGCGAACCCGGTGGCTATTACCCCAAGTCCCGCGTCGTTGCCCAGGGCTTGGAAACAGACCCATACCAAGACAACTCGGACGATTCGGTCGACGAGCACCAGGGCCGCCGGGTACCCAAGGACTACAGGTCGGCCCCGCAGATTTGCCAGGCCCCGGGTTAACGTAGCCTCGAAGTCGACGACAGACGGGCCGATGTCCCGCCTGAATGCCAAACGCCAAGCCGCCCGGACCACCCAAACGGCCAGGGACCTGGCCGGCGGGTAGAAGAAGACTACGGCAGTGGCCGCAAAGGCCAGGCCGAGGATGCCTGTACCTACGCTCAGCCACAGGGCCGCATCCGGTGACAGCGGATGGGTCAGCAGCAGGAATCCAAGGCCGACGGGGATTAGGCCGAAGAACACCAGGCTCTCCAAATAGGAATGGAACAACGACGGCGCCAGCACGTCACCGGTGGCGAGACCCCGCCGGGTCAGCAGCAGAAGCCGGAGCGCATGGCCCGCCAGGCCGCCGGCGGCGGCAATCATGGCCGATGAAACGAAGCCCACGCCCAAGAGGCTGCGCCAGTCCAATCGGATGCGGAAAATCCGGTTGATCGAGGCGAAGCTGTAGCTTAGGCACAGGTAGGAGACAACGGTGATGCCCAGCGCCAAGGGCATCCAGCGCCAGTCAGCCCGGGACAACACGTCCCGGACTTCCTGCCAGTCCAACACTATCAGGAGCACCCCGGCCAGGGCCAGCACCGCCACCGCGGCCGCGGCGATGCGGCGTTGGCCTACGCCGACCTTGGCGGTGGAGTCGAGAAGCGGTTCCCCGTCTTGAGAAACTAGACGCTCCAACTTGCGCGCCGTCGGGTCTGCAGCAGAGTAGTCCTCGCTTTGGGGAGGGGGTTGCGGCCGCGCCGCCTGTGCTAGGATTATATGCGCTTAACCGCAATACTGACAGGCGCGCCTGCGGAGGCACACCCCTGGAATTAGGCAGCCAGCCATGACGAAGCCCACCCGCCGGGGGCAAACAACTTCAACCGCATCGGGGCCAGGCTTGTTGCTGGTAAATGCCAGGGTGCTCACCCTGGAACCGGCGCAGCCGCGGGCGGAAGCGGTGGCGGTGAGAGACGAGACCATTGTCGCCGTGGGCGACCGGGCCGAGGCGGCCCGTTTGGCGGGGCCTGACGCGGAAGTCATCGACTGCCGCGGCATGTGCCTGGTCCCCGGTTTCGTCGACGCCCACTGCCATCTCTTTGCCACGGCTTCCTCTCTCCAAGGGCTGCCTTGCGATCCAGACGAGGTTTCCAACATCCCAGAACTGCAGGCCGCCATCCGGCGGCAGGCCGCTGCGACTCCTCCGGGAGGTTGGATTCGAGGATTCGGCTATGACGACCTGGCCTTGAAGGAGGGGAGGCACCCCAACCGTTGGGACCTGGACTTGGCCGCGCCGGACCATCCGGTACGGCTGGACCATCGCAGCGGCCACGCCGCGGTGCTGAACAGCATGGGGTTACAGTTGGCGGGCATTCACCGGGACACTCCCGACCCTGTGGATGGGGTCATTGAACGGGTGGGGGAGTCTGGGGAGCCTACGGGGCTGCTGTTGGAGATGGGACCCTTCTTGAGCCAGCGGCCGGGCAGGTTGCGCGACGAAAGGGACGCAGAGGAGGGAATCGCCCGGCTGGGCCGCCTGCTGCTGAGCTACGGCATCACCTCGGTGCACGACGCCGGGGTCAACAACAGCCCGGACCGTTGGGACGCTATGGCCAATCTGCAGGCATCGAGGCTGCTTCCCTGCCGGGTGACTATGATGGCAGGTGCGGGATACCTGGCAGAGTTCCTGGCGGAAGGCCGGAGATGGGGTAGCGGCGACCCCTGTCTGCGGTTGGGGCACGTCAAAATCATGCTCAGCCTGACCACCGGGGCAATGCAACCGGACGTTGCGGAGCTGGGCCGGATAGTCGGCGAAGCCCATCGCGCCGGCTTTCCGGCGGCGGTCCACGCCGTGGAGGAAGAGGCGGTGGCCGCCGCGGTCCAGGTGTTCGCAGAGAGCCGCCTAACTGACGGGCCGCTCCCGGCCAGGGACCGCATCGAGCACTGCGCCGAGTGCCCGCCGGAGTTGGCGGCCCAGGTAGGCCGCAGCGGCGCCATGGTGGTGACCCAGCCGGGGTTCATATTCCACCACGGCCATCGTTACCGGCAGCGAGTAGACCCTAATCTGTTGGACAGCTTGTACCCGGTTAGCAGCCTGCACCGCAGCGGCGTAACCGTGGCCTTTGGGTCCGACGCGCCGGTAATCGACCCCAATCCCTGGCCGGGCATCTACAGCGCAGTCACCGGACTAGCGAGAGACGGCCTCCCTTTATCCGGCAGTAGTGCAGCGGCGGCGGGCGTGTCCAACAGGGTTTCGATTGAGACGGCGCTGCGGATGTACACCATCGCCGGGGCATTGGCCGAGGGCGCACAGGACGTGAAGGGGACGATCCGGCCCGGCAAGCTGGCCGACCTGGTGCTGTTGGACCAAGACCCAACCGCCGGGGACCCAGCAAGTCTGAAAGGCGTGCGTCCGGTGATGACAATCGTGGGAGGAAGGGTGGCCTGGGAAGCTGGTTATTAGCCGCCGGCAACAGCGATGAGCGAGAATAACCAGGGGGCAGCCGCAGCCCGGACATTCCGGGCCCAGGTTACGTGGCCAAAGCTAGTGGGTGCGGTCTGATATATAGCCGGCGAGCTCCAACAGGGAGCGGCGGGCGGGGCAATCAGGAAGTACGCCCAGGGCTGCGGAGGCAGTGTCGCAATACCCGCGAATCACCGTGTTGCAGTCGTCTATTATCGTCGCGTCGTTGATCATATCCAAGGCCCGCCGCAACTGGCCGTCGTTGCCGGGGTCTTTGAACAGTTTCTCTACGGGGTTGTCGCCGGGATAGCGTTTCATCAGCATGATGGCGGGCAGAGTCAGTACGCCCTGAAGGAGGTCGTGGCCTACCGGTTTTCCCAACTGAGATGGGTCTCCCTGCACGTCAAGAAGGTCGTCGACTATCTGGAATGCCATGCCGATGTGGTGGCCGTACGTCCGCAAGGCATCCACCTGAGCATCTGGCGCGCCGCCCAGGATGGCGCCCGTTTCGGCAGCGGTGCGGAACAGGGAGGCGGTCTTGCGGTAGATGCGAGTGTCGTAGAGCTTGCGGGCCTCTTGGGCGTCGAAAGTGCTGAAATACTCCACAAGCTGTCCGCTGGCCAGGTCCATGATGGTCTCGGAAAACCGGCGGATTACCCCGATGTCGCCGGTGTCGCAAACAAAGGTAGCCGAGGTCGCGAAGACGTAGTCTCCGAACAGCACGGCAACGTGGTGGCCCCACCGGTTGCTGACCGTCGCTTTGCCCCGGCGCAAGTCCGAGTTGTCCACCGTGTCGTCGTGAATCAGGGTGGCGACGTGGAGCAATTCCACGGCAGAGGCCATGGTGATAGGATTTTCCGAGTCGTGGGGATAAAAGTCGGATGCCAGCAAGGTGATGGCCGGCCGTATGCGCTTGCCGCCGTTGACCAGCACGTAGTCCAGCAGTTGGTCCAGGTAGGGGTCTCCTGTCTCCGAAAGCCCCCTGAGACGGTCCTCTACGCGGGCCAGCCGGTCCTCGATGGGGGCGTAAATGGATGCAGCCTGCTGGTCCAAGCCTTTAAGCAAGGTAATCCCTAAGCTGCCCGACTGCCCAGGCGCTGTACCTCTTCATCCACTACCTGAAGGTCCAGCTTGGTATACAAGGGTGAGGGCGCGCGCAGCGCGGTTCCCGGCTGCACCGCCGCAACCGCGTGGTCGTAGTCCAACTGCTCCCCTTCGACCTTGCCGTCAAAACCCAGGAACTCGTGGAGCCGCTGGGAACTGAAGGGCAGGAAGGGGAACAACGCCATCTTCAGGCAGTTAATCACGGCTATGGAGACCCACAGCGAAGTCGCGGCGTCCTGGCGGTCGGTCTTGATTGTCTTCCACGGGGCTGTAGAGTCCAGGTACCGGTTGGCCTCCTGGGCCAGGGAAAACCCCTGGCCGATAGCAGCCTTGAAACGGCAGTTGTAAAGGTTGCGGTCGACCCTCTCCATAGCCGAGCGGGCGGCGTCCAACAGCCCCCGGTCGGACTCTCGCAGGGGCCCCGGCTCTGGAATCTTGCCGTCAAAGTTGCGGTAGGTGAACGAAAGCACCCGATGCACCAGGTTACCGTAGGTAGCCACCAGTTCGTCGTTGTTGCGGCGCACGAACTCGCTCCAAGAGAAATCTGAGTCGCTGGATTCCGGCATGTTAATCGACAGCAGATAGCGCAGGGGGTCCGGCTCGTAGCGGGACAAATAGTCCGGAGCCCAGACGGCCCAGTTATTGCTGGTGGAGAATTTCTGGGATTCCAGGCTAAGGAACTCGTTGGCGGGCACGTCGTAGGGCAAATTCAGACCGCCGTAGCCCATAAGCATGGCGGGCCAGATGATGGAATGAAAGGGGATGTTGTCCTTGCCGATGAAGTAGTAGGACCTGCTGTCAGTGTCCTTCCAGAAGTCCTCCCAAGCATCAGGGGAGCCGGACTGCTGCGCCCACTCGACTGCAGCGGACAGGTAGCCGATAACCGCTTCGAACCAGACGTATATCCGTTTGTCTTCATAACCCTCGATAGGAACCGGGATTCCCCAGGAAAGGTCGCGGGTTATAGCCCGGTCCTTGAGGCCGTCCTCCAGGAAACGGTGGGTAAAGTTGAGCACGTTGGGCCGCCAGTGGCTTTGCCCCTTGACCCACTCCAACAAGGGCTCCTGAAAGGCGGAAAGCTTTAGGAAGAGGTGCTCGGACTCGCGGAACTCGGCCCCCGTCCCGCACAACACGCAGTGAGGTTGCACCAAGTCCTTGGAGTCCAGGGTGCGACCGCAGTGGTCGCATTGGTCGCCTCGCGCCCTTTCGTGTCCGCAGTGAGGGCATAGCCCTTCCACGTATCGGTCGGGCAGAAACCGGTCGCACCGGCTGCACCGGGCCAGCAGCATCACGTCGGGGTAGATGTATCCCCGCTCATGCAGCGCCTGGAAAATGTCGTGGACGACCTTCTCATGGTTCTCGGTATGGGTTGTGGTGAACAGGTCGAACGAGATGCCCAACTGTTTCCAGGTATCCAGAAATTGGGCGTGGTAGCGGTCCAGAATCTCCTGGGGAGTGACTCCTTCCTGTTCGGCCCGGACGGTGATGGGTGTGCCGTGGCTGTCGCTTCCGGACACCATCAATACCCGGTTGCCCTTGAGCCGGTGGTAGCGGGCGAAGATGTCGGCGGCCAAATAGCATCCGGCCACGTGACCCAAATGGAGGGGGCCGTTGGCGTAGGGCCAGGCCACGGCAACCAGGATTCGTTCAGGCAAGGACGGGAATTCCTTATAGATCCCCTGTTCGTCTGCCCATATCGAGGGTGACGAAAGGGGCGGGTTAGCTAAATTTTATCACATCACTTGAGACCTAAGCCGGAGAGAACCAAGTCTGCTCCGGCACGGGCGGTCACAGGGAGGCAAGCCTGGCTCGCTCTAGGCCTTCAGGCTAAACGGGGGATAGCGGTCGGTGGTCAGCAAGAAGGCGTAGGCTCCGACCCTGTACGCCCACCGGGATACGCCGACGACGTAGTTGAACATCCCCCTGGGATAGGTCCCGGTCAACAAAATGGTCAGCCAAGCGAGAATCGTAACAATCAACGCGATGACGCCGAGGACTGCCAAGACGATGTAGTGCGGGATAGCCAGCAGCCATTTGATGATGGGCAGGAACCGGTTCAACTGCTCCTTCACGTCGGGATACGCAATGTCCAAGTGGACAGACTGCTCTTCGTCTGTGGACGGATATTCGTCGCGCAGCAGAAACAGGAATGCTTCGAACCTTGCGCCGAACCTCAGAAACTCCAGATTCCAGTTGAACCACCAACGGGGATACTTCTCCCTGAACAGGATCATCAGAAGCACGGCGATCCAAAGTACACCGCCAGCGGTGAAGGGATTTATGATTGCGCTGAGTTTCGCGTCGCCGATGTCGATATACCCGCTTACGAACATAAGTACGATGCCTATGGGGATGGCCAGGAGGATCCTCACGAGAGCGGACAGCCTGTTCCTCCCGCCTTCGGGGTAGTCCACGTCAAACTGGACCGGGTAAGGTTGATTGCCACCATTTTCCATGTTGCCCCCCATCTGCTCAGGATAGTGACCTTGGGCGTTGCGCATGGTATGAGATTTTCAGCAACTTAGCAACCATTTGTGTCAGTTCATTTCGCCGGAGATAGGCGGACATAGGTGCGGCGATGGTAGTGACCTATCCCTCAGCCGTCCATGTCATTGATCAGTTGCAGGTACTTGTAGCCGGAGCCGGTGTTGAACAAGACTGTGCTTTCATCCCCTCTGAGAACTCCCCACGAAATGAGGCGCTTGTAGGCCACCAGCGTCGCCGCGCCCTCGGGGCAGGCGAAGACGCCCTCGGCGGAGGCAAGCTCGTACATTGCCGCTACCATGTCCGCGTCGGATACCGCCAGGGTCGTCCCGTTGGTCGCTCGAATAATTTGGAGCATCAGGTAGTCGGCGAAGGGGGCGGGAACACGAAGGCCGTCGGCAACGGTGGCGGCTTCAGGCCAGGGCTCGGCGGTGTCGGCGCCATCGTGGAACGCCTTGACGATGGGCTGGCAGCCCTCGGCCTGCACCGCTATGAACCTGGGCAGGTCGCCCTCGACCCAGCCAAGCTCCAGCAGTTCCAGGAATCCCTTGTGCATTCCGATGATGCCGGTGCCGCCGCCGGCTGGGTAGATGATTGCCTCGGGCATCCGCCAACCCAATTGCATTGCCATTTCCAGCCCCATGGACTTCTTGCCTTCGGCCCTGTACGGCTCCTTGAGGGTGGAGAGGTCGAACAGGCCCTGCTCCCGGGCGACGGCCGCGGCGATGCGGCCAGCGTCGCCGATTAGCCCGTCCACCAAGTTCAGGTCCGAGCCGGCGACCAGGCATTCCTTCTTGTTGGAGTCGGGCGCGTCCTGGGGCATGAACACTTTGGCCGGGATGCCGGCGCGGGCGCAGTAGGCGGCGGCGGCCCCGGCCGCATTGCCCGCCGACGGGATGGTGAAGCCGGCGGCGCCCAGCTCCAGCCCCCTGGAAACGGCGGCGGCCATACCCCTGGCCTTGAAGGTGCCCGTGGGATTCAGTCCCTCATCCTTCAGGTAAAGGTTGGAGACACCCAGCCTGCTTTGCAGGTTCTTGAGTTCCAAGAGCGGGGTGTCTCCCTCCCCCAGGGTGACGATGTTATCGGGGTCTTCCACGGGGAGCAGCTCGGCGAACCGCCACATACTGGCACCGCGTTGCGCCAGCCGGTCCCGGTCCACGTCCCTGCGAATTCGCGCGAGGTCATACCGGGCGTACAGCACCTTGCCGCAGCAGGGGCTGACGCCGGACAAACGGCCCGCCGGATGCCGGGCCCCGCAGACGGTGCATTCAAGATGGGAAATATCGCTTGCTACATTGCTTGCTATAACGGGTAGCCTCCATGAATTTCTAGTATATGGTCTGAGGTAACTCAAAAACAGGTAGCGGCCGCCGTCTTACTGTGGCGACAACGGATTGTAACATTCGCCGCCGTATGCATTGCTGCCGCGGCTATATCTGGGGCGGCGTCATGACCGCAAAGTCCCCCGAACGTTCGGGAAGCCGCCAAGCGGGTCTTGTCCAGCAGACTTCCGCAGTGGGCCGCCACATCGGGATACAACCAGGCTGAGGCCTTGGCCCGCCGGGCTCTTGGTCGGTAGGAGCATCAGCGGCGGGGCAAATAGCGTCAATCCTCCCACAAATCTGAATTCCCCGCGCCGGGCGGGGGGCTGTGCGCCGGCGGAGGTCCCTCCGTCGGCCCTTGGGATGTGCGAAAAGGCGCGGGCGCTGTTGTCTATTGAAGCGATCTCCCAACAACCGGCTCGGAGGGCATCCTCCGGCCTGCATATTGCATCTGGCTGCCAAAGCCCTCGCCGGGGCCCTCGTGCTCCTGGCGCCGGGGGCCCTAGGCGCGGCCCACTTCTTGCCCCTCACTCCCACCGCCACGACCCTCGCAGCTTCGCTTGCCGCCGAGCCCATGACCAGCCCCCCAGGGGTCGTCGACTACGACGAAGCACAGCCCGGGTCTGACTCGCACGGCGACGGGACTGTTACCCTGCAACGGCTGGCAACCCGGCTGGCGGACACGACGTTGAGCAACCACGACTCAGACGGCGATGGTCTCATCCAGATTACCACCGTGGAGCAGCTCAACGCGGTCCGGTACGACCTGGACGGGAACGGGACGGCGGAGGACGACGACAGTACCGAGGGGGTGGACGAAGCCGCTGCGTACGCAGCGGCCTTTCCGGTGGCGTCGGACGGCAGCGTGTGCCCGGAGGGAACGTCGTGCGCGGGTTACGAACTGATGAATGACCTGGACCTGGACACTGACGGGGACGGAACGGCGGACGACGGGGACACCTATTGGAACAACGGTGCGGGCTGGCAGCCCATCGGGGTGCTGAACGCCGGGTTCGCGGCCACCTTCGAGGGCAACGGCCGGAGTATCAACAACCTGTTCATCGACCGGAGTGAGCAGGACCACATGGGCCTGTTTGGCCTAGTGGGCGAAGACGCTGAAATCAGGAACGTCGCCTTGGTCGACCTTTCGGTGACCGGAAGCCGATACGTAGGAGGGCTGGTCGGCCAACTGAAAGAATCTACCGTAAGCGGTGCGTCTACGGCGGGCACAGTGGCCGGCAACCGCGGTCGCATCGGAGGGCTGGTCGGCGACGGGCAGAACTCCATCATCGAAGACAGCAGGTCATCGGCCACCGTGACGGCTATGGGGAGCAGCGGCCGGGCAGGCGGCCTGGTGGGCGAGCTGCAGAAGACGGGGAGCGAAGGCGGCGTGAAGAGCGTGGTGCGGCGGAGCTACGCCACAGGAACGGTGAGCAGCAACCAGAGCCGCGTCGGCGGCCTGGTCGGCAATCTGCACCAGCAAAACACCCCCTCTGCGCTGGTGGTGGCCAGCTATGCGACGGGCGCGGTGAGCGGGAGCGGCAGCGTCGGCGGCCTGGTCGGCCGCTCCAGCGGCGAGGTAAGGGCCAGCTACGCTACGGGCGCGGTGAGCGGCGACAACAAGACAGGCGGCCTTGTCGGCGACAACAGGGGAGCGGTGACCGCCAGCTACTTCGACACCGATACGTCGGAGCAGACGGACGCCGCCCAAGGCAAGACCACCGCCGAGTTGCAGGCCCCAACGGGCTACGAGACGCCCGCCGACAACATCTATGCCCAGTGGAACGTTGACTTGGACGGCGACGACACCAACGACGACCCGTGGGACTTCGGCGCCGGTTTCCAGTACCCGGTGTTGAAAGTTGACGGGCTGGACGACGACACAACGGCGACCTGGCAGGAGTTCGGCGGCCAGCTCCGCGCCCGGCTTGTGGTGTCCGTCAACGCAACCGCTACCTCCGTGACCCTGAACTGGACAGCTCCGGCGCAGACAGACTATCCTGGCGCGCCAACCATCACCTACCAGGTCTACCGGGACGGGACCCCCATCGGCGCGGCGCAGGCCGGCCTGACGTACACGGACGCGGGCTTGACCGCGGGCTTCACCCACGTCTACCGGGTGGACGTTCTGCTAAACGGGGAACCTGTACGCGGCAGCAACGCGGCTGCGGCGCCTCCGAGCCTTTCGGTCTCCATCGCCGACGCTGAAGGCGTCGAGGGCGGCAACCTGTCTTTCACCGTCACCAAGACCGGGGCCGGCGCGGTCTCTTTGAATTGGACAGCTTCCATTGGAGAGTCCGACACCGCCGCCATTACCGACCTGGGCGCAACTACTTCGGGGACAGTGGACGTCGCCGCATCTGACACCACCAAGATCTTCACTGTGGCGGCAGCCCAGGACACCGTGGACGAGGACAACGAGACCTTCACGGTGACGTTGAGCGCAACAGCAGGCATGCCCAACGTGACCGACGGGACGGCCACAGGGACCATCACCGACGACGATGAGTCGGCAGGCGCTCCCACCGGCCTGACGGCCTCCACCGGCAGCGGCCAGGGCGAGATCGACCTGTCGTGGACCGCCCCGTCCGATACGGGAGTCCTCAACGGCACGGACCCGGCCGCCATCACTGGCTACCAGTACCGCCGGGCGGAGTCCAGCGCAGGACTGGATTCAGCCGCGTGGACTGCCGCAGAGACGGCAACGAACTTCACCGTCACCGGCCTCACGGGCGGGACCACCTACCACTTTCAAGTGCGGGCGCTCAACGGGGTGACTCCCGGAGGCGCCGCCTCCAACGAGGACAGCGCAACGACCAGGGCTCTTTCCTCCGACGCCAACCTCTCCGCTCTGGTAATTTCCCTTGGAACCCTGTCGCCCGAATTCGCCGCGGCAAAGACGGCATACACTGCCGCCGTCGCCAACAGCGTGGCGTCCCTGGCCGTGACTCCAACAGCGGCGGACAGCAATGCGACCATCGCGGCGAATGGCTCCGCGGTAACCAGCGGCTCACCCAGCGAGGCGATTGCCCTAACAATCGGCCCCAACATCATCAAAGTTGTCGTCACCGCCGAGGACGGGACGAAGAAGACGTATACCATCACCGCGACACGCGCCGGGCCGTCCATCTCCATTGCCGACGCTGAGGGCGCCGAGGGCGGCAATGTGTCATTCACCGTCACCAAGACCGGGGCTGGCGCGGTCTCGCTGAATTGGACAGCTTCCATTGAAGAGTCCGACACCGCTGCCACCGCCGACCTCGGCACAACTACGTCAGGCGCCGTGGAGTTCGCGTATTCGGATACCGGCAAAACCTTCACCGTACAGACCGTCCAGGACGCCATGGACGAAAACGACGAGACCTTCACAGTGACGTTGAGCGCAACAGCAGGCATGCCCAACGTGACCGACGGGACGGCCACGGGGACCATCACCGACGACGATGAGTCGGCAGGCGCTCCCACCGGCCTGACGGCCTCCACCGGCAGCGGCCAGGGCGAGATCGACCTGTCGTGGACCGCCCCGTCGGATACGGGAGTCCTCAACGGCACGGATCCGGCCTCCATCACCGGCTACCAGTACCGCCGGGCTGAATCCAATGCAGGACTTGCTTCGGCAGTCTGGAATTCCGCGGGGAATACAACCGCCTTTACCGTCACAGACCTCACCGGCGGGACTACGTACCACTTTCAAGTGCGGGCGCTCAACGGGGTGACTCCCGGAGGCGCCGCCTCCAACGAAGACAGCGCAGCGGCCAAGGCGCTGCCAGGCATCTCCATTGCCGACGCTGAGGGCGCCGAGGGCGGCAACATATCTTTCACCGTCACCAAGACGGGGGCCGGCGCGGTCTCTTTGAATTGGACGGCGTCCATTGGAGAGTCTGACACCGCCACCAGCGCCGACCTGGGCCCAACTACCTCGGGCACGGTGGCCTTCAACGCATCGGATGCCAGCAAAACCTTCACCGTAGAGACCGTCCAGGACGTCATGGACGAAATCGACGAGACATTCGCCGTCACGCTGACCGTCGCGTCGGGGCCGGCGAGCCTTTCGGTCCCAACGGCCGCGGGCGCCATCACCGACGACGACGAGTCTGTAGGCGCACCCACCGGCCTGATGGCGATGGCAGGGACCAACGGGGGCGAGGTCGACCTGGTGTGGACCGCCCCGTCTGACACCGGAGTCCTCAACGGCGCTGACCCGGCCGCCATCACCGGCTACCAGTACCGCCAGTCGGAGTCCAGCTTAGGGCTGGATTCAGCCGCTTGGCAAAACGCAGGCACGGCAACTACTTATACCGTCACCGCCCTCACGGGCGGGACTACCTACTACTTCCAAGTGCGGGCCCTTAACGGCGTCACGCCAGAAGGCGCCGCCTCCAACGAGGACAGCGCAACAGCCAAGGCGCTGCCAGGCATCTCCATCGCAGACGCTGGAGGCTTAGAGGGAGGCAACCTGTCTTTCACCGTCACCAAGACGGGTACGGGATCGGTCTCGCTGAATTGGACGGCGTCCATTGGAGAGTCCGACACCGCCGCCACCGCCGACCTGGGCGCAACTACGTCAGGCACCGTGGAGTTCGCCGCATCCGACACCACCAAGACCTTCACGGTGGCGGCGGCCCAGGACGCCATAGACGAAAACGACGAGACGTTCACAGTGACGTTGAGCGCAACAGCAGGCATGCCCAACGTGACCGACGGGACGGCCACGGGGACCATCACCGACGACGATGAGTCGGCAGGCGCTCCCACCGGCCTGACGGCCTCCACCGGCAGTGGCCAGGGCGAGATCGACCTGTCGTGGATCGCCCCGTCCGACACAGGAGTCCTCAACGGCGCTGACCCCGCTGCCATCACCGGCTACCAATACCGCCGGGCTGAGTCCAGCGCAGGGTTACCGTCTGCGGCGTGGACCGACGCAGGCACGGCAACTACTTATACCGTCACCGGCCTCACGGGCGGGACCACCTACTACTTCCAGGTGCGGGCCCTTAACGGCGTCACTCCAGAAGGCGAGGTATCGGCAGAAGACAGCGCAGCGGCCAAGGCGCTGCCAGGCATCTCCATCGCCGACGCTGAGGGCGCCGAGGCCGGCAACGTGTCATTCACCGTCACCAAGACCGGGGCCGGCGCGGTCTCTTTGAATTGGACAGCTTCCATTGAAGAGTCCGACACCGCCGCCGCCGCCGACCTGGGCACAACTACGTCAGGCGCCGTGGAGTTCGCCGCATCTGACACCACCAAGACCTTCACTGTGGCGGCGGCCCAGGACACCATGGACGAAAACGACGAGACCTTCACAGTGACGTTAACCGCAACAGCAGGCATGCCCAACGTGACCGACGGGACGGCCACAGGGACCATCACCGACGACGATGAGTCGGCAGGCGCTCCCACCAGCCTGATGGCTTCGACCGGCAGCGGAGAGGGCGAGATCGACCTGGTGTGGACCGCCCCGTCCGATACGGGAGTCCTCAACGGCACGGACCCGGCCGCCATCACCGGCTACCAGTACCGCCAGTCGGAGTCCAGCGCAGGACTTGCTTCGGCAGTCTGGAATTCCGCGGGGAATACAACCGCCTTTACTGTCACCGACCTCACCGGCGGGACTACGTTCCACTTTCAAGTGCGGGCGCTCAACGGGGTGACCCCCGGAGGCGCCGCCTCCATCGAGGACAGCGCAACGACCAAGGCGCTACCAGGCATCTCCATCGCCGACGCTGAGGGCGCCGAGGGCGGCAATGTGTCTTTCACCGTCACCAAGACGGGGGCCGGCGCGGTCTCTTTGAATTGGACGGCGTCCATTGGAGAGTCTGACACCGCCACCAGCGCCGACCTGGGCGCAACTACGTCAGGCACTGTGGCATTCACCGCATCCGATACCACCAAGACTTTCACTGTGGCGGCGGCCCAGGACGCCGTGGACGAAGACAACGAGACCTTTACCGTGACGTTGACAGCAACGTCGGGCACGCCCAACGTGACCGACGGGACGGCGACCGGGACCATCACAGACGACGACAAGTCGGCAGGCGCCCCCACCGGCCTTACGGCCTCTACCGGCAGCGGCGAGGGCGAGATCGACCTGTCGTGGACCGCCCCGTCCGACACCGGAGTATTGAACGGGATTGACCCGGCCGCCATCACCGGGTACCAGTACCGCCGGGCTGAGTCCAGCGCTGAACTTGCTTCGGCCGCTTGGCAAAACGCGGGCACGGCAACTACTTATACCGTCACCGGCCTCACGGGAGGGACTACCTACTACTTCCAAGTGCGGGCGCTCAACGGGGTGACTCCCGGAGGCGCCGCCTCCATCGAGGACAGCGCAACGACCAGTGCCCCTTCCTCCGACGCCAACCTAGTGGCGCTGGTAATTTCCCATGGAACGTTGTCGCCCGATTTCATCTCGTCGGAGACGGCATATACGGCGACTGTCGACAACAACGTTGACTCTCTCACCGTGACTCCAACGGCGGCGGACAGCAATGCGACCATCGCGGTGAACGACTCGGCGGTAGCCAGTAGCTCGGTCAGCGGCGCAATCGGCTTGGACGTCGGCCCCAATGTCATCGACGTTGCAGTGACCTCCGAGGATGGGATGGTGAAAAGGTACACCATCACCGTTACGCGCACCGGCCCCTCGCTGTCCGTCGCCGACGCTGCCGGCGGCGAGGGCGGCAAGGTCATTTTCACGGTCAGCAAAACGGGCGAGGGCGCGGTGACGCTGCACTGGACCGCTTCCTTTGGCGGGTCTGACACCGCCACCAGCGCCGACCTGGGCCCAACTACCTCGGGCACGGTGGCCTTCAACGCATCGGATGCCAGCAAAACCTTCACCGTAGAGACCGTCCAGGACGTCATGGACGAAATCGACGAGACATTCACCGTCACGCTGACCGTTGCGTCGGGGCCGGCGAGCCTTTCGATCCCAACGGCCGCGGGCGCCATCACCGACGACGACGAGTCTGCAGGTGCACCCACCGGCCTGACGGCCTCCACCGGCAGCGGCCAGGGCGAGATCGACCTGTCGTGGACCGCCCCGTCCGATACGGGAGTCCTCAACGGCACGGACCCGGCTACCATCACCGGCTACGAGTACCGCCAGTCGGAGTCCAGCTTAGGGCTGGATTCAGCCGCTTGGCAAAACGCGGGCACGGCAACTACTTATACCGTCACCGGCCTCACGGGCGGAACCACCTACTACTTCCAGGTGCGGGCCCTCAACGGCGTCACTCCAGAAGGCGAGGTTTCGGCAGAGGACAGCGCAACGGCCAAAGCCACCTCCTCCAACGCCAACCTCTCCGGGCTGGAGATTTCGTTGGGGACGCTGTCGCCGGGATTTGCCGCGGAGGAGACGGAATACACGGTCACCCTAGCCAACCTGGTGACGTCCATAACCGTGACTCCAACGGCGGCTGACAGCAACGCGACGATCGCGGTGAATGGCTCCGCGGTGCCGAGTGGGGCGTCCAGCGGGCCGATTGCCCTCAGAGTCGGCGCCAACGTAGCCGGGGTTATAGTCACCGCCGAAGATGGGACAGAGAAGAAATACACCATCTCCGTGAGGCGCGCCGAGCCATCTACGCCATTGCACGTGACGCCCAACGTCCCATCAAGCCACTCCACCGACGCTCCGGATCCCTCAACGTCCCTCGCCATGGCTGATGCCAATGGCATAGAAGGCAGCGACCTCACCTTCACCGTCAACAAAAGGGGCGCGGGCGCGGTTTCGCTGAATTGGACAGCTTCAATTGAACAGTCGGACACGGCGAGGACCGAGGACCTGGGCGCTGTTACCTCGGGAACGGTGGCCTTCAACGCTTCGGAGAACAGCAAAACCTTCACCGTGGCGACGGCCCAGGACGCCATGGACGAAAACAACGAGACCTTTACCGTGACCCTGACTGTGACATCGGGTACGGCAAAAGTAGCTGGCGGGACAGCTGCCGGCACTATCACCGATGACGATCAGGCCGCAGGGGCCCCAATCGGTCTGACGGCCTCGACTGGCAGCGGCGAGGGCGAGATTGACCTGTCGTGGAACAAACCGTCGAACACCGGAGTCCTCAACGGCGCCGACCCGGCCGCAGTCACCAGCTACCAGTACCGCCTGGCGGAGTCGAGCGGAGCGCTGCCTTCGGCCCTGTGGACTACCGCGGGGACGGCAACCCACTTGACTGCCACCGGACTCACGGCCGGAACGACGTATTACTTTCAGGTGCGGGCGCTTAACGGCGTGACCCCCGAAGGCGCGGCGTCGGACGAGGCCAGTGCGGGAGCCAAGGCGTTGCCCGCTGTCTCCATTGATGACGCCACCGGGGTTGAGGGCAGCGGTGTGTCCTTCACCGTCAGCAAAAAGGGCGCGGGCGCGGTTTCGTTAAATTGGACCGCGTCCATTGGAGAGCCGGACACCGCCGCCATCGCAGACTTGGGCGCGACTACCTCGGGCACGGTGCCCTTCGCAGATTCGGATACGAGCAAGACCTTCACCGTGGCGACGGCCCAGGATTCCATCGACGAAAACAACGAGACCTTTACCGTGACCCTGACTGTGACATCGGGCACGGCAAGAGTAGCTGACGGGACAGCTACCGGCACTATCACCGATGACGACCAGGCCGCAGGGGCCCCAATCGGGCTGACAGCCTCGCCAGGCAGCGGCGAGAGCGAGATTCACCTGTCGTGGAACAACCCGTCGAACACCGGAGTCCTCAACGGCGCCGACCCGGCCGCAGTCACCAGCTACGAGTACCGCCTGGCGGAGTCGAGCGGCGCACTGCTGTCGGCCCCGTGGACTACCGCGGGGACGGCAACCCACTTGACTGCCACCGAACTCACGGCCGGAACGACGTATTACTTTCAGGTACGGGCGCTTAACGGCGTGACCCCCGAAGGCGCGGCGTCGGACGAGGCCAGTGCGGGAGCCAAGGCGTTGCCCGCTGTCTCCATTGATGACGCCACCGGGGTTGAGGGCAGCGGTGTGTCCTTCACCGTCAGCAAGACTGGCGTTGGGGTGGTCACGTTAGAATGGACCGCGTCCATTGGAGAGCCGGACACCGCCGCCATCGCAGACTTGGGCGCGACTACCTCGGGCTCGGTGGCCTTCGCAGATTCGAATACAAGTAAGACGTTCACCGTGGCGACGGCCCAGGACGCGTCGGATGAAGACGACGAGACCTTTAGTGTGACCCTGATTGTGACATCGGGCACGGCGATAGTGACTAATGGGACGGCTACTGGCACCATCACCGACGACGACCGAGCCGCAGGCGCTCCCACCGGCCTGACGGCCGCAACTGGAAGCGGAGTGGGAGAGCTTGATCTATCGTGGACTGCGCCGTCGGACACCGGAGTCCTCAACGGCGCCGACCCGGCCGCAGTCACCGGGTACCAGTACCGCCTGGCGGAGTCGAGCGGCGCACTGCCGTCGGCCCCGTGGACTACCGCGGGGACGGCAACGAACTATACCGTATCTGGCCTAGCGGGAGGAACGGCTTACTATTTCCAAGTGCGGGCTCTGAACGGCGTGACACCCGAAGGCGAGGCCTCCACGGAGGCTAGCGGTCCAGACGCGGCCACCGGCACCCCGGCGCCACCTCTCACCCCGGCGTCGGACGAAGGGGCAGACGACAACCCCGGTGGTCCCGCCACTGGCCAGAACTCCGATGACAACCCACAGCCACCGAGCGGCGAGGTCGGAGCGCCGCAGGAGAAAATCACTCCAACTCCAGTGCCGACGCCCTCAGTCACGCCTACGCCGACACCCGCCTTTACCCCTACCTCGACGCCACAACCAACTGTGGCGCCAAACACTACACCCTCGCCGACGACTAATCGCCGGCCGGAGCCTGTCCCGACATCGACCCCCGGTGCAAAGGCCGGGCCAACGGCAACTTTCGCGCCAACTGCAGCGCCTTCACCGACGGTGGTTGCGCCGGCTCCGACGCAGGCGCGTGGGGCGCAAGAGGACGGCAACTTGCCCGCATGGGTGTGGCTGGTCATCGGGATAGCCGCTCTGGCCACTGTTGCCGCTGGGGCCTACGCGCTTTACCGCAAGGGCGGCAAGAACAACCATTAAGCGAGTTCGGGCGCCTTTTCCGCTCCCCACTGGACTCACAACAGTCCCAAGATGCCTGGTTCTGGGATGGCGCAGTGTCCCTGGCCGGGGCAGCTCTGGCCTCTGGGACTTAGGACGCGCTGGCGCTCTTTCCTTCACTCCGTGGGACCATTCGATTCTTCACCATTATCAGGAATTTCGCGCCCCCGAAAATAAGTCGCAAAGCAAACTCCGCGGCAATGAGGAACCCCAGATAATAGAGGATAATCTCCCTGTGGTCGGTAACCTCTTTCAGGATATCCAGGGAGTCTGAAATAGTGAAGAAGGACGCATCAATAAGGAAGATGGCCAGGACTGCGAATGGCAGGATCTTGGCTAGGTCTCTGGACAAATCTTCGTCGTAATACGCCACAACCCGAATCGCGGTGACGGTTGCCAGGGCCATTTGCAGGATTTCCGCGAACGATTGCTCCTTGGAAAGGAAGGCCAGTATCAAGGTCAGGACACCGAACCAGAGGAACGCGAAGATGGGAAACAGGATGATGTACTTACATGTGTACAAGATGACCTGAAGGAAGGCCCGCACCCATCGATACCTCGACTCCTCGTACTTCGACAGGTCCAATTCAAACATGTCCCGGGAAGCAACGAACCGGTAGAACTTAAAGACGGCAAAGGCGTAAACTGCCATGCCGAGAACGAAGATTGCAACGGGCTGCAGCAAGTCGACGGCATCGTAAATGTCCAGACCGTTGGGGAAGACGTCGTTGATTCCCATAAGCCTCGTCTCTCATAGCGGGAGGAGCAGCCTTAGATAGGGCGCTGCGGTGTGTCCGGCAGGTCCGGCGCCGCCGATTGCCGGGCAGAGTAAGAGGAACCCTGTACGCTTACCTGACTCTCACCACCCAGAATTATGAACGATAGGCATCGGCGATGCAACGCTGAAGTACGGCGGTTCGCGGCGATTGTCTCCCTGGGCCCTGCAGGTCGCCGTCCGTACCGGCGGCAGTCTTTTCCCACCGCGACAACCATCTTAAGCAGGCTGGTCAGTCTGTCGTCCGGTCCACCTCATCGCCGCCCTGGGCGCGGGCGGAATCGGCCGGGGAGGACGGGTCGTCTCCGCCGGGAAAGGTCTGGCTGAACAACTCTTTCAGGACGCGGTGGATTCGGAATGCGACCACTGCCACCGCCGCGACTATGGCCGTCACCATAAGTATGGGCAATGGAGCGCTGAAGCTCCCCAGCGCCACCAGGCGAGAGACCAAGGGGATAGACCACACCCCCGGAATGACCAGGATCGGCAGAAGGGCCGTATCGCGAAAGACGGCCCGGAGATTGCCCTGGGTCCAACTGTCGGCGATCCCCAAATAGCTGGGGAGCCTGTATTCCACCAAGGCGTCGGCCAGGGTCCGCAACGACCGCCACATGGCGATTCCGGGGGGAATGCAAAGGGCCAAGACTGTTCCCCCGATGATCAAGCCCAACATGCTCTCGCTCAAATGGACAATCTCGGACAACTGTGTGGTAAAGCGCACGCTGCCGGTGCCCAACACCAGGAAGAGTGCGATGATTCCCAGGTCGAGCAGTATGGCGCGGCTGCTTCGCTGTATTTGCTTGGCCCGGCTGCTATTGAACTGGAAGGCGCTGCGCAGGGTGGCAAGAGCTAGCCCCATGTCCCTGCCGTACCGCTGCAACAGCCTGGGCGACCGGCGCTCCGCGAACCTGGCAAACGCATCCGAGGAACGGAATATCACCGGATACAAGAGCGCGGTTATGGCAGTCACGCCCGTGACCACCGGGTACATGAAGGCTCCGAGAGCTCCGAAATCGGCCCCGGTCTTGACCATGGCCAGGGAGAACTCGCCCATTTGCGGCATCCCAAACCCCACGCTCAGGGAAACCCGCCCGCTTTGCCCGGTGAGGAAGGTGGCCATGGTATCGGAGATTATCTTCCCGAGTACGAACACCGCGGTAACCACCAACGTGGGGACTATGTAGTCGTCCATTAAAGACACATCGATGAGCATTCCAATGGAGACAAAGAATATAGCGGCGAACATAGTCCGAACGGGCCGCATAGTCCGTTCCATTTCCTCGGCGTGGTGAGAGTCGCCTAAAACGGCGCCGATCAGGAACGCCCCGGCTGCGCCCGATAAGCCCAATTGCTCGGCTGTCAACGCCAAGCCGAAGCACAGGGTCAACCCTACGATAAGCAGGGTCTCCTCCGACCGGAAGCGGTTGAGAATATTGGCCAGCTTTTCCGCCAGGAACGCCCCAAGGACCAGGGCTAGCACAGAGAAAGAGACCAGCTTCAGTAGCAGTGTTCCGACGCTGCGCACGTCGGTGCCTTCTGCGGTGGCAATACCTGCCAGCACCGTCAGAAGTATGACCGCAGCGAAGTCTTCGACCACCAATATCCCAACGATCAACCGTCCGCGCGTCTCCAGGAGCTGTTCGGACTCCCGGAGCATGGTCATCAATATGGCGGAACTGCTGATGCACAGGGCAGAGCCCAGGAAGACCGCGTTGATGTCGCTCCACCCCATCAGGATTGCAATTTCAAACCCAAGGGCGAACATGACCGCCATCTCTATGGAGGCGATGACGATGACAGCGCCGCCCACGTCCCGAATGCGCCTCCACCCCAGTTCCAGGCCAATGCCGAAGAGAAGCAGCACCAGTCCCAGGTCTGCTAACAGCCTTATCGTCTCTGAGTTTTCAACAGCCCCCAGGGCCGACGGCCCGACCAGGGCGCCGGACGCCAGGTATCCCAGCACTGTGGGCAGCTTGACCCACCGGCACAACACCAGGGCCAGGCCTGCCACTGCCATGATGATTGCAAAATCACGGAGCAGGCGGGGCTCGGCGTTGCCGCCGGCCTGGGCGATGATTGAACTTACAACGTCCATGTCGTAATCTTCTCAAATGACCAAGACCCGGGCTCTGCAAGCCCTTGTCCGGCAACCGGTGAAAGCGGGACCGTTGGGGAGCCGGGGGACCAGCGGCCTGATGGAGGTGCGGCGAGCCCCCGAGGCGTCCGTCAGGCTACGTCCAGCCGGCGTCACCCTATCGTCTGGAAATGAAGGTGAAACCGGGATATTTCACAGGATAGCGTTTCCCCGTAGCTGCATCAATGGAAAAAGGCGCCCCGTTCAGCGAGAAGGATGTCAGGAATCCGGCTGGGCGATTGGGCCGCGGCCGGCAAGGCCGCCCAAAACATGCTTGGACTGATAGCATATCATCTGGGAGTTTCGATGGCCCGGCCAGGAAGCATCGGACCAGTGCGCGGCGCCGTACGTCGCCTATACACCGCGATGGCCGAACAGGCCCGGAAAGGCGGGTAACGTGTCT
The DNA here is from genome assembly GCA_965249215.1 of Dehalococcoidia bacterium. Lineage (GTDB taxonomy): Bacteria > Chloroflexota > Dehalococcoidia > Lucifugimonadales > UBA3495. Next base: position 236,534 of record CBDFLN010000001.1, read on the forward strand.
ACTTTGGTGACCGGCGGAACGGGTTTCGTCGGCAGCAACATCGTCAAGGTCCTGGCCCAGCGGGGGCACCAGGTGGTGTGCTTCGACCAGGTCCCGGCCGACAGCCTGGTGAAGGCCTACCATTCTGCCCACTCCTCGTCAATCACCTACGTTCAGGGAGACATCCTGGATCCCGGCGACTTGCAGCGTGCCGTCGCCGGACGGCAAGTCGCCAAGATCGTGCATGCCGCCGTTTTCACCGGCTTACGCCAGGACATCGAGCGGGACCATAGCCGTTCCATCGTGGATATCAACGTAACCGGGACGGCCAACTTGCTGGGGTTGGCCATGGAGCAAAACATAGAGAGGTTTCTGTACGTCAGTTCCGGCTCGGTTTACGGCGAGGGACTGGACCCCGCCGGCGTCCTTCACGAGGAGAACCAGCTATACCCGCGTACTCTGTACGCTTTGACCAAATACGCCAGCGAACTCCTCACCCGCCGCTTTGGGGAACTGCACGGGTTCTCCACGGTGAGCACACGCCTGAGCGCCCCCTATGGCCCCATAGAAAGGGTGACGGGCCACCGGGCTATAATGTCCGTTTTTTACGAATGGACCAGAGACGCCGTCCGCGGCGACCCCATCCGCGGCGGTGACCGCACCGCCGGCCGGGACTACACCTACGTAGCGGACACGGCTGAGGCCGTGTGCTCCATACTCGACGCTCCGTCTCTCACCCACAGCGAGTACAACGTGTCCTCGGGCAATATCCACACTCTCGAAGATATCGCCCTGGCCCTGAAGGAAGTCAGGCCTGGGGTCCGGGTTGTCGACGACCCCACCTACGAGGTGCGGAGCCTGCGCCCCGACGCGGCCCGGGGGCCCATGGACACGACGCGCCTGCGAGGGGACCTGGGTTTCGAGCCGGTCTATGACCTCGTCTCGGGCATCAGGGAGTACCTGGCGTGGCGGGAGACATCGGGCTTTCGCGACTAACTTCTCTCCCGCCGCGGCAAAGATCGTCAGAACTCCGTTTCGAGCCGGGGCCTCGCAACACGGCGCGGAACAAAGTCTCGCCGCAACCGTCGCTGTCGCCGGGAAGGGGCATCACATCCGGATCGAACCCCGCCTCCTCCAGGAGCCGCATCCATGTCGCAATTGGAAATAGCCCGCTGAGGTGGAGGTCCTCCGCCACCAGCGTGACGCCGTTCTCGACGACAGTGTAGACGAACAAGGACTCTATGATCGTATCGGTGGGACCGGGCTCCCTGAGACGTTCTTCAACGGTGGCCGGTATGCCGTCCGGTTGGGAGGGTCTCCCCGGCCAGCGGATGAGCCTGGGACTAAATGTGTTCCGCACCAGGTCCGGGGCTGCCAGGAAGACCACTCCCGGCCGCAAGTAGGCGCGGGCAGTTGCAAAGACGGCTCGCAGATCATATTAGGTGAGCATGTATGAAATGGCGTCGTGGGCCAGGGCGGCGTCGAATTTTCCAGGGAGACGGACGGAGCGCGTGTCCCCCAGGTGGTGCTCAACGCCGGGATTGAGCTTCCGGGAAAGGGCGGGCATGCGGGGCGACAGGTCTACGGCCGCGGCCTTGAAGTCGCCGGTCAGGTGAGACAGCAAGTGTCCCCCGCCGCAGCCCAACTCCAATATGCTGCGCCCGTCCGGGGCCCAACCGGCCGCGCAGGGCGGAGCGCCGGTGCTCCGCTTCCTCGGCGTAGCCCTCCGGCGGGCTTATCACGGGCCGAAGGTGAGCGAATTCGCTGTACAGCCGGAGGCTATTTTGCTCAGGGGTCACTTAACTCCCCATGGCCTTGAATGGTATGCCAGTTGGCCTGGTTCAGGTCGTGCCCGCCGGTGGGTTCAAGGCGGCCGCGCACAACACCTTGTCTTGTATAGGCCCAAGGGTTGGGATATGCTCCAGACAGTATACGTCCCGATAACTTGGCGGGCATAACATCTATGGGGGTCTTCATGGGCTACGAAGCGCTAATTTTGGAGAAAACGGGCCACGTGGCCATTCTAACCCTGAGCCGCCCCGAGAAGCTGAACGCCTTTGACCGGCAGCTCAGCGGCGAGTTCCACGCCGCTTTGGATGAGGTGGAAGGAGAGTTCCCAGACATCCGCGTGCTGGTGCTTACCGGAGCCGGCCGGGGTTTTTGCTCGGGAGCCGACGTAAGCATCCTGGCCGAAGACCGGCCCCCCGACCAATCGTCCCGTCAGCAGAACAACAAAGCCGGGGCCGTTTCCAGCGTAATTGCTCTAGCCCCGCGTCTGCCGCGGCTGCCGCAGCCCGTCATCGCGGCGGTAAACGGGGTGGCGGCCGGCGCCGGGTTGGCAATAGCCCTGGCCAGCGACATAAGGGTCGCCTCCGACCAAGCCCGGTTCTCCTCCATTTTCATCAAGCGGGCGATGGTCCCCGACAACTGCGCTTCTTATCTTCTTCCATCTCTGGTCGGATGGGGAGTTGCCGCGGAGATGGCCCTTACCGGCCGCGTGTACGACGCCCAGTGGGCCCTTCAGACTGGCTTGGTCAACAAGGTGGTGCCCGCCCAACAGCTGATGGACGAGGCCTTGACCCTAGCCGAGGAGATTGCCTCGAACCCGCCCTTGGCGGTACGCTCCACCAAGCAACTGTTAATAAGTCACATGCCCGACTTGGACCGGATCGCTCGACAGGAATATGCAGCAAACGAGCCGTCCAACGGCAGCGAGGACCGGAGGGAAGCGGTTATGGCCTTCCTTGAGAAACGCCAACCGGTGTACCGGGGCAGGTGACCTTAGTGGGCTTAGGTTGTTGGCCCTATTGGGCTTGACAATGACTAGTCTGACTAGTATACTCGGCCCATGGGAATAGTGTACTCGACATACGAAGCCAAAGCGCGTTTTTCGGAAGTCCTACGGCACGTCCGGGAAGGAAGAGCGGTGACCATCTCCTACCGGGGTGCGCCGGTGGCAGAGTTACGCCCTATAGCCCAATCGCCGGAGACTATAGAAGATAGGCTTGAAGAGCTCCGGAGGCTCGGGATTCTCCAGCCCGCCCACGGGCCGAAGCAGCCGTTCAAGCCGGTGGCACATATCCCCGGCGCCCTGGAACGCTTTCTTGCCGACCGGGAATAGTGGCAACTGCCTACGTCGACACCTCCACGCTGGTCGCCGTCGCCTTTGGTGAACCCACCAGTATCGGCACAGGCCGACGCCTGGACCAATTCCAAGGGCTGGTGTCTTCGAACTTCCTGGAAGCGGAAGTGCGCTCCGCGTTCCGGCGTGAGAGCCTGGCCATTGACCGCTCTGTTCTCTTTGGCATCGAGTGGGTCTATCCAGACCGGCCGCTGACCCGCGAGTTCGAGGCCGTCCTGGCCGCCGGCTATTTGCGCGGGGCCGATCTGTGGCACGTGGCGACCGCCATCTACGTGGCCCAGGACCCCGGCGACATCACCTTCCTCACGTTGGACGCCCGGCAACAAGCCGTAGCCTTGGCCCTGGGGTTTCAGACCTAGACCGATGTAACGCCATTTGCACCTCTAATCGTCCGCGCCCTCCACATCCAATGCGTCGCTACGAATCTCGCCGCTATATGACTTCATTGCGCGAAGCTTCCATCGCGCCCAGACGGCCGCCCGCAGGGGAGCGGACAACATGCCCACCACCATCAGTATCGGAGTTGGCGATGGCTCCAACTATTAATCATGGAAGCACAATCTACGCGTTGGGCACGCAGTGTGGAGCGCAGGGTTTCTAGTCGGAGGTTGAAATCAAAGCGACGGTCTTCAGGTCAGGCGGCTAACGGTATACTTGGCCCCGGTGCCCAACTGTTATAACCAGGATACGCAGCACCTCATCTTGAATATCGCAAATGACACGGTAGTCCCCAACCCGGTAACGCCAGAAACCGGTAAATGACGCGCTTAAAGCCCGACCTCTTTGTCGCGGGTCGTCCAGTGCGCCAATAGCGTCCATATAAGCAGTGATACGGTGGGCGGTCTGTCGGTCGAGTCGCTGTAGCTGTGATCTGGCCGTTTCGTCGTATTCAACCGTCCAGGCCAAGCTCGGCCTTTATCTCTTCCGATGAGTAGACCTGCTCCTCTCCATTGCGTATGCGTTCTGCCGATTTGTGGGCAAGGTAGCAGTCTTCAATGTCTTCCGTAACTCGGGCTATGACATCGCGCAGGAGATCTTCCTTGCTACACCCGGCCTGAGCCACCAGATAGTCAAGGCGTTCTTCACTTTCTGGAGACAACTGGATTATCGTAGCCATGCTGCATTCCCTTAGGTGAGTAGTCGTATTGTATCACGCCGCCTGGCTGCAACACGTTGCTCCGCCTTGGACTACCTCGGAGGTCGCAACCCCTAATAACAAAGGCCACCGGGCATGGTCCGGTGGCCTGGCGTTTTCTGGTTTTTGGTAGCGGGGGTTGGACTCGGGCCCAGGGACTTCTTCGCGGTAAACTGGTCCCGTGGTTACTCTCTCAGGGTCTCTTCTTCCCCCTCCAAGGCTTTTACTACATCAGCCTTGAGCCGTGGAGACATACGAAAACACAGACCTTCCCGACAAGTCTTAACGTCGAAAGCACCCTCTAGTGCCTCCTCCCGCAAGTCAGATAGCCGGTCGATGTCGCCGCCACTGCGACGCAACATTTCAAACTGGATATCTTGCCTAAATCCTCCAATTTCCTTAATGGCGTCTTCTTGGCCATCTGGGTCGAAAGTCTCGGATAATTTAGAGAGAGTGCCGACACCCACGGGCCCGTGGGATGTGGACAGCCTACCTTGCAGTGATGGCGCCAGGTTGAGCAGAGATATATATCTCTTAACTGTGGAAACGTTTACGTTCGCTTGCTTTGCTACCTCAGCATAGTTCCCAGCATGCTCATATATTTTCTGATATGCCCGCGCCTTATCAATTGGATGCATGGCTGCCCGATGGACATTCTCTATAAGCGAAACCACCGTCGCATCAGCATCACCAACCTCTTCTCTGATTATGGCAGAGATACTGTCCATGCCCAATTTCTCACATGCGAGAAAACGCCTTTGGCCTGCAATGAGTTCAAATTGTCCGTCCGGACTCGGTCTGACTGTTACCGGGTTAATCAAGCCTCTTTGCCTTATGCTATCGGCCAAGTCGTCAAGGCTTGCATCTTCCATCCCGGAGCCCAGATCCTTACGCGTATTGAACTCTGAGACTATGATTTCGTTGAGAGGGATGTTTCTAACTTCCATGTGCTATTCCCTATGAAGAAGCCCCGGTTTGGTTAACCGGGGCATTCTTGAGCACTCAGGTTTTTGGTAGCGGGGGTTGGACTCGAACCAACGACCTTCGGGTTATGAGCCCGACGAGCTGCCACTGCTCCACCCCGCGATGAACCCTTCGACAAGCCCAGGGCGAACGGGCTCTGGGCGCCGCTCAGGGTGAGCGACACACGAGGGATCACTCAGGGTGAGATAAAGCGCGCAGCCCGTCAGCGCCGAGCACGTCGAGCAGTAAAGAACAAGAAGTCTGTTCCTGCCGCCCCTATCGCCTCTCCTAGCGGGAGAGAGCAGGGGGTGTTTTCCAAAGTTTGAAGCTCCTAGCGTGGGTCAAGGCTCTCGACCGGTTAGTACCGGTATGCTGAATCCCTTACGGGACTTACACATCCGGCCTATCAAGCAGATAGTCTCTCTGCAGTCTTACCCCCGAACCTAATCGGGGAGGGAGGCCTAATCTTGGGGGATGCTTCGCGCTTAGATGCCTTCAGCGCTTATCACTGCCAGACATGGCTACCCAGCGCTGCTCCTGGCGGAACAACTGGCACACCATAGGTCTGTCCCTCCCGGTCCTCTCGTACTAGGGAGAGGTTCCCTCAAGCCTCCTACGCCCACGGCGGATAGAGACCGAACTGTCTCACGACGTTCTGAACCCAACTCACGTACCCCTTTAACCGGCGAACAGCCGGACCCTTGGGACCGCCTTCAGCCCCAGGATGGGACGAGCCGACATCGAGGTGCCAAACCTCGCCGTCGATGTGAACTCTTGGGCGAGATAAGCCTGTTATCCCCGGGGTAGCTTTTATCCGATAAGCCACGGCCCTTCCACACGGTGCCGTAGGATCACTTTGCCCGACTTTCGTCCCTGCTCGACTTGTAGGTCTCGCAGTCAAGCCCCCTTATGCCAATGCGTTCTATGGACGATTTCCATCCGTCCTGAGGGGACCTTTGGGCGCCTCCGTTACCTTTTAGGAGGCAACCGCCCCAGTTAAACTGCCCACCAGGCACTGTCCCTCAGTTGTGCTGAGGTTAGGACCAAAAACAGCCAAGGGTGGTATTTCAACGGTGGCTCCACCCCGACTGGCGTCGGGGCTTCATAGCCTCCCACCTATCCTACACATGACAACTCCCAGCCCAATACCAGGCTGCAGTAAAGCTCCACAGGGTCTTTTTGTCCTGCCGCGGGTCGCCCGCGTCTTCACGGGCACCGCAATTTCACCGAGCCCTCCGCCGAGACAATGGCCAAGTCGTTCAACCATTCATGCGGGTCGGAACTTACCCGACAAGGGACTTCGCTACCTTAGGCAATTTGTTACTCTCTCCGCAGCCCTTGTGGGGCCGTGAGAGGGACCGGTCATTTCTGCCGGTCTCTGCATGTCGCCATCCAGATCGGACCATATCTTCCCGCACGTTCCGCCAGCGGGTCCGGCGTATGGTCTCTGAGGATTCCGCGGAGGCGGCGCTCACATGTTGCGACCGAGTTTTAATGCAGGGTCTAATGCAACTAAGCGTGGACCCCCTCTCCGAGGTCTTTCCTGCTGGTTGTCCGCACCGGACGCATTGTTACTCGCCCCCGTATGATGTGAGGGGCCAGTAGCGCCGGATACTCGGATATCCCAGCATATAGCCAGATTTTACAACGGCCTTAAGTCACCAATTCTGCCCCGGGCCCATTGTGATGCGCCTGGAGCGTCGTTAATGCTCGGTTGACCGTTAGAGTTACGGCCGCCGTTCACCGGGGCTTCAGTTCGGGGCTTGCACCCCTTGCCTTAACCTTCCGGCACTGGGCAGGCGTCAGCCTGTATACGTAGGGTTTCCCCTTAGCACAGACCTGTGTTTTTGTTAAACAGTCGCCCGGCCTTCTTCTCTGCGCCCCCAGAACGCTCCACCAGCAAGTGGCTTCACCCCCCGGGGGGCCCTTTCTCCCAAAGTTACAGGGCTCTTTTGTCTAGTTCCTTAGCGGAGGTTCGCTCGAGCGCCTTGGGACTTTTATCCCAGCCCACCAGTGGCGGTTTGCGGTACGGTCGCCCCCGTTCCATAACCACGAAGCTTTTCTCGTCGGCTTGGGTCCAGCAGAGTTTCGTGTCCCTAAGGACCAATTCCCTCGACCCTCAGCTTGGCGCCGGGGTGGATTTGCCTGCCCCGGCTCGCCTACAGTCAAGGACACACCATGTCCAATAGGCATGCTCTACCTGCCCTTCCGCACCCCTCCTTGGTTTTAAGCGAAACAACGGCGGTGCAGGAATATTAACCTGCTCTCCATCGCCTTCGGCGCTTGCCTACGGCTTAGGACCGACTAACCCTACGCCGATAAACGTTGCGTAGGAAACCTTGGGCTTGCGGCGCTAGGGATTTTCACCCTAGTTTACGTTACTCATTCCGGGATTCTCACTTCCCCGCGCTCCAGCAAGTCTCACGGCTTGCATTCGTCGCCCGAGGAACGCTCCCCTACCACGCCCAGGTGGTGTTCAAGGGGTCCAACTCGTTTCCCGCCGGTGTCGCCGCGGGGCCTTTCCGACTTCGGAACGTTCCGGCCGAAGCCGGAGCGCCCCTACTTGGCGGATTGGCCCGTTGGTCCCGCCATTGGGAGCAGAGCGTTCACCCTTGCACCTGAACATCCACGGCTTCGGCGGCAGGCTTAAGCCCCGTTACATTTTCGGCGCAAGACCCCTCGACCAGTGAGCAGTTACGCACTCTTTAAAGGGTGGCTGCTTCTAAGCCAACCTCCTGGTTGTCTGGGGAACCTCACTTCCTTTCCCACTTAGCCTGCGCTTGGGGGCCTTAGCCGGTGGTCTGGGCTGTTTCCCTTTCGACTACCGCACTTATCTGTGGCAGTCTCACTCCCGGGTATCGGTTGAACGGCATTGGTGGTTTGATTGGGTTTGGTAAGCTCACGCCCCCATATCCCATTCAGTGCCCTACCTCCGTCCACCTGTTGCCCGAGGCTGCACCTAAATGCATTTCGGGGAGAACCAGCTATATCCGGGTTCGATTAGCATTTCACCTCTACCCACAGCTCATCCCAAGCTTTTGTACCAGCCACGAGTTCGGTCCTTCAGTGCGTGTTAACGCACCTTCAACCTGGCCATGGGTAGCTCACCCGGTTTCGGGTCTACTGCATGGAACTAGTCGCCCTATTAAGACTCGCTTTCGCTGCGGCTCCGGGACTCCAGTCCCTTAACCTCGCTCCACAAAGTAAGTCCCCGGATCATTCTTCAATAGGCACGCCGCCACCCCTCCCGAAGGAAGGGCTACGACCTTCTGTAGGCTTACGGTTTCAGATCTATTTCACTCCCCGCTAGGGGTTCTTTTCACCTTTCCCTCACGGTACTGGTACGCTATCGGTGACCAAGGGTATTTAGCCTTGGAGGGTGGTCCCCCCGGTTTCCCACAAGGTTTCCCGTGCCCCGTGGTACTCAGGGTGAGCGCCAGAAGTCTCATCTCTTTCGTTTACGGGGCTTTCACCCTCTATGGCGGTCCTTCCCAGGTTCCTTCAACTAGAGATGAGGTTTGTAACTTCACCGGGTCTGACGAGGCGACCCCAGGCGCTCCCTACAACCCCGGTGCGACATAGGCCCTCGCGCCGTTAAGTCGCACTGGTTTGGGCTCTTCCCCTTTCGTTCGCCACTACTTAGGGAATCTCGGTTGATTTATTTTCCTCAGGGTACTTAGATGTTTCAGTTCCCCTGCTTACCCTCCTTCCCCTATGGGAAGGATGAACCGGCTCAACACCGGAACGGGTTACCCCATTCGGGAATCCCCGACTATGCCCGCTAGACGGCTCATCGGGGCTTATCGCAGCCTTGCCGCGCCCTTCATCGGCCCTTGGTCCCAAGGCATCCACCGTAAGCCCTTAATAACTTGACCCACGCTAGGAACTCCAAACTTTTGGTGTTCTTTTGCAGGATTTAGACTTCCTATTCTTTTGTTAAGGTGCCACAAGAGAAACGGCGACTGGGGCCTAACCCCAAGCCGCCGCCTAGGTGTCCCAACTTTTATGCTTATGTCAGATGACCAGCATCCTTATTCCGAAACACTCCCTTGCGAGCCGCTATTATACGACCCCTCAAATCGCCAGTCAAGGGGTGCTGCTCGTAGGTCGCGTTCGGATGTAGGGGACGATGAACCTTCAACACGCGTGGGCGCGGGGGTCTCGTTCGGAGTCATTACAGGGTAGGATTCACGGTTGTGTCACCGACGTTGAACACCAAGAGCTGTTGTTGATGCAACGCGTAGATGAACCAGTACGCTTCGCCTCGGAAGGCATAAGCTCGAAACGGCCTCAGTGGGTACGGGCCAACACGATAGTCCAAGAACGTAGGGTGTTGTTGTTCGGCGGCCAACCAAAGAGCGGTAGCCAAGATTCCGCCTTGGGTAGCAATTGGTAAGGCCCGGAGAGATTCCGCAGCGCGAGGGGAGAAGGTGACGCCCATTCAACCCAGGCCAACTTCCTTCTCTAACGTTTTCGACGGTGTCCAACCCTTATCCCTCGCATCCCTGAATGCCTGCACAGCCTCTTCATCGTTGGCACCCAAGATTTCTTCCACGCCGTACTTTTTCTTCAATTCGCCCATAGACCTCACACCGTAAGCGTCCAGTAACCACGCCTCATCATCCGTCATTAACGTTTCAAGCTTGTAAGCCATCTGCGCAATCGTGCACAGATAGATGTGCGCCGTGTGGATAACTGCATCGGCTTCATTCCCTGACAGTGCTCTGCCCACATTTTGGTCGCCAGGATATGTTGGATGCACAAAGTCCGAGCATCTGTCGTACCAAAGTTGCATGGCTGGGTACATATCGCCGATGTCGAATCTGTAAGACCGCGGCTTCCCCATCGTAGTGGGGTGCGGGTCATCATCCGGTCCTCGATTCCAATTCCGTATGGATGCTAGGTATTTTTTGGCCCACTCCAAGTCCCCAGGAAATTGGGCATTTTGCTGCATCCAACGATTCGCTTCTCCTTGGAGTTTCGCCATGCCATGGTGTTCCCAGTTGGCATCGTGAGGAAACTCTAGGAAATAGATCGCGTAATGAACACGTTCCAGGAGACACCGGAAGGTGGCAAAAGTCGAAGCAATCAGACCATTGGTGACGCAGTATGAGATCGCGGACGCGAAATCGCATCCTTCCATCAACATCTGCTTTACGTTGTTAAGCGAAGGGAAGCCGCTAGTGTCGTAGGGGTGGGTCGAAAGCCAAGCACGCGAATTGTCCACGACCGCTAATAGGGACTCATGGAGCGCTAAGTCCCTAGAACACACGAGGCACTGTTTGAACGAATCCAGTTGCTCAGCATGTACCCCTTCTGTTTCATAACTCAACACCGCGTCAACATTCGCAAGGGTCATAGTAGTTGGTGGTGTGCTCTCCTTCTTCCTGCGCGCCGCCATGTTCCACCTCCTGCGAGTTGTCGGCATAATAGGCGGGGAGTGTCAAGGTGTCAACCCATTCTGCAACCTTCGCGCGCACCGCGCCCACCATACCACCAATGCAAACCTCAACAATCATCGCGTCAATATGTGGTAGTCGCCGCTCCCGGCAGTATGGCCCCGTATACGCTCATCTTGACACCAGCATACCTCCCTTTCATCTCTCTCGCTGGTGTCCGACATCTATCTGTCCCTAATCAGGGGTGCTGCTCGTATCTGCCACGCGCAACAATCTCGTTCGTGGTTATAGAACCTCACCACGACCGGATGCCTTCACCGGCGTGGGGAGAGGCCGGATGTTTTATTTTAGGGCCATAGTGCGCCATTTTGAGCCACGGTCCCGGACAGCCGGCTGGTAGTTCGACAAGGCGGCAGTCGCTGCCTGTGATTAGCATACAAAGTGGTCAACTTGGTTGGCAAGGGCTTGCTGTCAGGGGGCGAGGAGGGAAAGCAGACGCGTGGTCGGCCGCTTTGCCAACCTAATCGCAAGCAAATATCTCCCTGGGCACAGTGGTATATTGGTAAGCACTAGGGGAGGGCCTTCTTTTGGAGCAGGGTAGAGGGGAATGGGGTATCCCGGCTGAAAATCGGCGCAGTAACAGAGCGTCGCTGGGAGGTTGACCATGACAACGCTTGAAACACGGAAGGGTGCGAGAGTGGAAGTCTGCACTGAAGAGCAGCTCCGAGCCGAGGGCTTCAAGGTGGTGTCGGTGGAGAGCCATACCATATTGGTGCTGCTGGACCAGGGTAAAGTGTACGCCCTGGACAACCGCTGCCCTCACATGGGATTCCCTCTCCACCGGGGCACGGTGGGAGACGGAATCCTGACGTGCCATTGGCACCATGCCAAGTTCGACCTGGCCGGCGGGTGCACCTTCGACCCGTTCGCCGACGACGTGACCTCGTTCTACGCCGAAGTCAGGGACGGAACGGTCTGGTTGGACCCCACGCCCATCGTGGAGGAACGCCTCCCTCACTGGCGCAGGAAGCTGGACGAGGGACTGAAACAAAACATCAGGCTGGTCATGGCAAAGAGTGTCATCGGCCTCAGCGGCATCGGCCATACCGAGGAAATAGTCCGGCAAGCATCACTTTTCGGCGTTCGGAACCGGGCCGACGGATGGACTGCCGGACTTTCTATCTTGACCGCGATGGTCAACGTAGCCCCCTTTTTGAACGAGGAAGACCGGCCGTTGGCCTTGTACCACGGCGTGCTTCACGTTGCAGGCGACACCGCCAACGAGGCTCCCAACTTTGACCTAGCAGCCCGTCTGAGGATTAGCTGGCGTGACTTGGATACAGGTGGAGGTCAGACGGCGACAATTATTGTTGCCGGGTGCAGCCACTGACGGACCAATAGCTTCGTACGCCTCAGTGTGCTGACCACCTCGACGATATTCCGGACACTTGTGGCAAGCCTGTTGGTCGGTGTTTCACGAGACTGGTCGGCCCCAAAGCGGAATAGTTTGAGCAGGTTGTGGCCGGTGCAGATCAGCGACCACTCGCCGCTGACCTTCTCCAGGCCCCGTAGCAGGAACTGGCGGAAGCCTCGGCCCTGCTTGATCTGGCCGAATACAGGCTCCACTGTCGCCATGCGCAAGGCGTAACGTTGCCGACCCCGTTTGGTCTGCAGCTTCCGGCGCATCCGATCCCTGGTGGGCATATGACTGGGTATGCGACCTCGGGGCGCGGGCGACGGCACTCTGCCGTGGCGGGTCTGCTCCGGCGCGACGAACGGGTCCACGCACAGCCTGTAGAGACCTTCAACCGCCTGTGCCGAGTAGTAACCGGCGTCGGCGGACACCTCTTTGGGCACTGCGCCGACGTTGTCTATGGCCTCCTCCACCATCGCCACCGCCTGCTGCTTGTCCGAAGTCTGGTTGGTGGCGTGAGCCGCCACGATCACCTGGTAGGCACTGTCCACCACCGCTTGACAGTTGTAAGCCTGCAGGAAGTCCCGTCCGCCCGGCGCCGGCATGATGTGCGACTCAGGATCGGTGAAGTTGCGCTGGGCTTTGTCGTCGGGAACCCCCGAATGACCCTTGCCCGCGGCCTCAGCCTGCTCCGCAGCCACCTGAGCTTCGGCCTCTAACGCCGCCATCGCCTCCCGTATCTTCTCCAACCGCCCCTCCCGAAAAGCCAACTCCTCCGGCAGTTCATCCCCGCGCTTGCTCTGTCCGTACCATCGGTCCTCTTCGTCATCAACCTCCTGGGCACGCCGCAGCAACTCCTCAACCTCCCCCGCCAACTGCGCCTCCTTCTCTTTCATCCGACCATAGCTCATCGCCTTGTGCCTCGATGCGTTGGCCCTCACTTTGGTGCCGTCCAACGCCACGTGACCCAGCTTCACCAGCCCCGCCCGCCGGCACAACGCCAATACTTGCAAGAACAGCCCCGACAGCGCATCCAGATTGTCCTTGCGGAAGTCCGAGATGGTCCGGAAATCCGGCGTGTTGTTCGCCGCCAGTACACGGAAGGCTATGTCCTCGTGGAGTCGCTGGGCGATTCGTCGGGAAGATGCCACCCCGACGCAGTAACCGTAAAGCAACACCTTGACCATCATCCGCGGATGATACGGTGGGCCACCTCTACTCTCCCCCTCGTAGCGGGCAGTGATCTCCGATAGCTCCAACTCGTCCACGACGTCGGAGACGAAGTAAGCCAGATGGTCATCTGGCAACCACTCCCGCATTGCCGCTGGCAAAAGCAACTGCTGGTCTGGATCATAGGGACGGTAGGTCTTGCTCATCGCCGCCTCCCCACTACTCAACTGCGCCTATTCTACCCCAAACCACTCGCCTGCCGTGTTTCTCGGACAGGCTGCTAGGGCCGCTGGACACCTCGGAGCAGCGTCCGGAGCGGTATTTGGAGTGGTTCCGAAGATTCGTGGACTTACGTTCGGCCAATGCCGCGGAACGGACCCTGAGAACCGCCATCAGGATCGGCCTGGGGCCCAAGGCCATCGCCGACATGATTTTTGCGGCCTGCACCGACCACCTCTTCCTGGGAGGCGGCCACTCCCTGGACTTCGCCAACAAGGCCTTCGAATTGCTGGACCACATTGGCTGGGAATACGCCGAAGAGGTACTGCCCTCCCTGATTCCCAGGGCCAACATGGTTGATGCCCCGCGGATGGAGGAGACCTCCGCCTGGCGGCATCCGGTTGACCTGGCCGGGCTCCTAAAGGAAGTCTACGCCGATCTGGACGGTCTCATCGCGGAGGGCGGCGGAAGGCTGGTCGATTGGCAAGGTCACGAAGACCTGGCCGAGCAGATCCTGGACGGGAGTCCCAAGGATACCCTGTCGAAGATGGCCGGCCTGGTGCGGCAGGGAGCGCCATTGACAGAGCTTTCCGCCGCCGTGGCCTACGCAGCCGCCCGACGCGCCGTGCATTTTCGGGTAACCAACGAGTTCTCCGACTGGGATACCATCCACCATTCCTTTACCTACGCCAATGCAGTGGACCAGGCAATGCGGCGCGCGCCTTCGAACCTCCTGGCGCGGGGGATTTTCGATGCGGCGATGTCGGTCTACCTGGAGCGGTTCCTCAACGTGCCCAAGCAAGCCATCCCGGTACCCTTGGGCCGAAGCTGCTCACCAGAAGAATTGCTCCAAGCCTTTGACGGACAGGGTCAAGTCGACGATACCGCTCAACTGGCGGCCGGCATGATCGAGAGAGGGCAGGAAGACGAGTTGGTCCGCGCCATGGGCCGCGCTCTGCTCCGGGAGGACGCGGGGTTCCACATGTTTCAAATCTACGAGTCGGGGCTACGACAGTACCGGAATTTCGCGGGACGTCCCGCGGGCGCCCACATATTGTTGGGCGTGGCCCGGTTCCTCACCGCCCACTCACCAACAGTCCGCGCCAGGGGACAGACCTATGACATCGCCGCGCGGCTGTTGAGGGGCGAAAGCCTGCACGGGGAAGACTAACGGTCCGGCTGAGGCCTGCCACATCCCGGCGGTCATAAGCACACCGCCGGGACCAGCCCGCGCTTCCTAGTCCCCGAAGTGTGGCACGACCTCGGCGGCGAACCGCTCCATGGTGTTGTAAACGTCGTCGGCCGTTTCTCCGTACAACTCCGGGATGCTGAAGGTGTCAATCACAAAGGAAGTCACGCCGGCGTCGCGGAACCGCCCCACGTTGTCGATGACCTGCTGTGCGGTGCCTAGCAGGGGGTTCACTTCGGTACAGAGGGACTCGTCGGATACTATTTTTGTCGGTATGCGGGGGGCAATGCCTAGTTCGTTGGGGTCCCGTCCGGCCGCTTCGGCCATTCTCTTCAGCCGGGGCGCCATCGCCGCCACTTCGTCTATGGTCGGCCTGGCCGGATTCCATACCTCGCCGAACTCGACGGTCCGCCTCAGGGCCCGCCGGGAGTTGCCTCCGACCCAAATGGGGATACCCGGCTTCTGCACCGGTTTGGGCAGCATCTGGAAGTCCGATATTAGGTAGTTCTCGGTGTTGACCGATGGGTTGTCGCTGGTCCACACCTCCTGGAAAATCCGCAGGGCCTCGTCGGCGCGTTCGCCCCGCTTCATGCCCCGGCCGTCGTCACGTACGCCCATTTCCAGCATCTCGGATTGCGCCCCGGCAACGCCCACTCCCAGGATGAGCCTGCCGTGGGAGAGAGCATCGATGCTGGCGGCTATCTTGGCCATGTGGATGGCGTTGCGGAAGGGCAGGGCGAAGACGCTGCCGCCAAGGCGGACGGTGCTGGTAATTGCAGCTACGTAAGAAAGGACGGTGGTGGCCTCGTAGAAAATGGGGCCAAAGCGGTCATAGGCGATGTTGGGCACGGCGATCAGGTCGGTGACCCAGACCGAATCGAACTCCAACTCCTCGGCCCTCTTCGCCATCTTGGCTATGGCCTCGGTAGACGCAACCGGCCGGTAATGAGGCAGCATGATACCGAACTTCATCGTTCTGGGCTCCTGTCACTAATCTCGCCGGTTACCGGTCTCGCCGGCCGCTAATCTCTAAAGTGGGGCATTACCTCGGCGGCGAACCGTTCGACCGTCTCCAGGCAGTCTTCCGCAGTTTCCTCGTACAACGCCGGAACAGAGAACGTGTCGATCACCAGATACTCGGCCCCGATGTCGCGGAACCTGCCCACGTTGTCGATGACTTCCTGGGCCGTTCCCAGGAGGGGCGATTCGTGGCTGGAGAGGGCCGGGTCAGACCCTATTTTCATCGGTTGGCGGGGGGCGATGCCGATTTCCTGGGGGTCCCGCCCTGCCCGCTCCGCTATGCGCCTCAGCCGGGGCGCCATATCCGCAACAAACTCCAGGGGCGACCTGGCCGGGTGCCAGACCTCGCCAAACTCGACGGTCCTCCTCAGGGCCCGTTGAGTATTCCCTCCCACCCAGATTGGCATGTGAGGCTTTTGCACCGGCCGGGGATCGACGTAGATGTCGGAAATTCGATAGTTCTCGGTGTCGACCGTTGGATTGTCACTGGTCCACATCTCCTTGAAGATGCGTATTGCCTCGTCGGACCTGACACCGCGCGTGGCGCCCATATTCTCGCCTATCTTGCCCATTTGCCGGGACTCCGACTCGCCGCCGCCCAAGCCCACCCCCAGGATGAGCCTGCCATTGGACAGCGAGTCAATGGTGGAGGCCACCTTGGCCATGTGGATAGGATTGCGGAAGGGCAGGGCAATGACGCTGGCGCCTATGCGGATGGTGCTGGTAATTCCCGCAACGTAGGAAAGCACGGCCGTGGCTTCGTAGAAGGACGGACCGAAGGGGCCAAGGGCGATGTGGGGCACCATAATCAGGTCGGTGGCCCATATTGAATCGTAACCCAACTCCTCGGTCCTTTTCGCCATCTTGGTGATGGCCTCGGTCGAAGCAACGGTGCGGTAATGGGGCAGCATGATGCCGAACTTCATCGTTCTCTCCTTAGATTTAACTGCGTATCTATGGGTTGGGGGGTTGGGGCGCCGTCACCACCCTGCCGGGCTTAGCCAATCGGTAGGTGGCGGGTGAGCCTATCAGCAGGCTCACTTGGCTTGTTTCTTCCAGAGGGCCTCCAATACTGCCGGCGGCGACATGGGCATTTCCCTCAACCGCACCCCCATAGCGTTGTATATGGCGTTGGCAACGGCCGGGACCGGCGGGATGATGGACACCTCTCCCGCGCCCCGAACGCCCATGGGGTGGTGCGGGTTCGGGACCTCCACTATTTGAGCATCGATCATCGGCAAGTCCATGCTCACCGGCATGCGGTAGTCCAGTAATGTTGCGTTCAGCATCTTTCCTTTGCCATCGGAGACATACTCCTCGTTGAGGGCCATGCCTATGCCCTGCACCGCCGCTCCCTGCATCTGGCCTTCGACGTAGCCCGGGTGGACGGCTATGCCCGGGTCTTGAAGAGCAGTGTAGCGCAAGATTTGGGTCTTCCCGGTGTCGGGGTCCACCTCCACGTCTACGATGTGGACGGCAAAGCCCGTGGTCTCCCCTCCCCAATCGCCCGACGCTTCGCCCACTACCGGGCCGCCTGTCGAATGGAGCTTCGCGGCCAGGTCTCGGACCGTCAGGCGCAGTTCAGGGTCTGCCCTGTGAAAGTAGACGCCGTCTTCGGTATCGACTTCATCCGGGGAGACCTCCCAAATCAGCGCTGCCCGTTGCTTCAACTGCCTGATCACGTCCTCCGCGGCCTCGACGCAGGCCCAACCAATCCGGAAAACCGTGCTGCTGCCGGCGCTGGTCCCGGTGTACCCGATGGCGTCGGTGTCCACCACCCTTGGATGAACGTCCTCGGCAGCTATACCCAACACCTCGGCCACGTACATGGCCGCTGCGGTCCGGTTGCCAGCCAGGTCCGAAGAGCCCTCGATAAGGTTGACGGTGCCGTCTTCATTCAATTTCAGCACCACGCAGCTCGCTCCGGTAATGTTGGCGGTGCCCGCCGCCGCCACTCCCCGGCCGCGGTTCGGCCCTCCCAAGGGCGCCCGGTAGTGCGGGTGCTCTTTGGCCGCCTGCAGGGTCTCCAAACAGCCAACGCGGCGATACCTGAGGCCGTTCACTCTCAGCGTCCCTTCTTTGGCGCCGTTCTGGAGCCGGAACTCCAGCGGGTCCATGCCAAGCTTCTCGGAAACTTCGTCCACCAAAGTCTCGCCGGCGAATCCGACGGGGGGGCCGCAGGGAGCGCGGTAGGATGCTACCTTGGGCTTGTTGACCACCACGTCGTAGGCTTCCACTCTCATGTTGGGTATATCGTAGGGGCGGAAGATAAATGAGCTTGCATAGTGGATGGGAGCGCCGGGGAATGCGCCCGCTTCAATAATCAACACAGCTTCGGTGGCTGTTATGCGGCCGGCCTTGGTAACCCCCATTTTGGCCTTGATGTAGCACCCGGCAGCAGGTCCCGTCGCCTCGAAGTCCTCGGCCCGGCTCAGCGTCACCTTCACGGGGCGGCCGGTCTTCTTGGACAAGAGTGCGGCCACCGGTTCGGAATAGACGCAGAGCTTGCCGCCAAACCCCCCGCCGATTTCCATGGGAACTACCCTGACCCGGGATACCGGCAGACCCAGAACGTCGGCCGTACCGTCCCTCATAGCAAACTGGCCCTGGGAACTGTCCCAGATGGTGACTTTGCCGTCCGTGTTCCACATCGCGGTGGCCGTATGCGGCTCGATATATCCCTGGTGGACCATCCGGGTATGGAACTCCCGTTCCACCACGAAGTCCGCCTGCCTGAAGCCTTCCTCAGGGTCCCCGACCTGATAGACCACGTGGCTGGACACGTTGGACGGCGAGGATTGGTCATCATCGTCCCGCAGGCCGCCGGGACGGAAGAATCCGCCTTCCGTGGTGTGCAACCGCTCATGGAGGACGGGCGCGCCGGGCTCCATGGCTTCTTTGGCGTCGAAGACTCCGGGGAGGGGTTCATATTCCACCCGGATCAGGGCCAACGCCTCCTCGGCCACGTGGGGACTTTCGGCGGCTACGGCAGCGACGGCATGGCCCTGGTACAGCACTTTGTCGGCGGCCAGGACGTTATTGCTGAGAAAGAGAGGGTTCACCGCTGCGCCCGCAGCCACGTCTTCCGTCCGGCCCGATAGATGGGGAAGGTCCGCCGAGGTGACCACTGCCTTTACGCCGGGCAACTTCAAGGCATCGCCGGCGTCTATGGACTTGATCCGGGCGTGGGCGTGGGGGCTCCGCAGTATCTTGCCGTGGAGCAGACCGGGAAGCATTATGTCGGCGCCGTAGCGGGCCTGGCCGGTGACCTTCTCCAAGGCGTCGTGGCGAATCGGCCTGGTCCCCAGGACTTTATACTTGCGCCTACCCGTGGACTCTGTGGTGGTCAAACACACCGCCTCGGCAATCGGACTAAAGCAACCAACAACCCGGCTGCAGCCGCCAACATTATACACAAACTTTCCAGCAATCAAGGCAGCCGGCGCCCCGTCAGTCCTCCAACGGGTTACGGTCAGATGCTCCTTGTGGCCCCACCCACCGGCGGGTATAATTGGGCGCAATTCCCCGGCCCTGTTTTCGCTGGCCGAAACCAGCGGCGGACATCCCGAAGGTTAGATGCATACTGCCGCCTGGGAGCATCTCAATCGCCAACCAAGTGGACATTTCCGTGGACCCGGACTTCGGGGGCTTGGTGCAAGAGGATTGGCTCAAGGCAGTAATGGAAAAGGCCTTGGGTGTCGCCATACCCGGGGGCGAGGCGTGTCAGGTGAGTTTGGCGGTTACTAGCGACGAGACGGTGCGGGGTCTGAACCGGGACTACCGCGGGCTGGACGAGGTGACCGACGTCCTGTCTTTCTCCGCTTCCCACTCAGGTCAATGGGAGGGCGATACTCCTCCTGGCGAGTTGGAATTCCCCGCAACTGCAGCTTCGGAGGCGCCCGCCTTCGTGTATCCCCCCGACGAGACAGCCCCACTGGGCGAGGTCATCATCGCTTTCCCGCAAGCCCAAAGGCAGGCGGCGCAACGGGGCGCGCCTCTGACTGAAGAATTGGCCCTGCTAATCGTCCATGGAGTCTTACACCTGGTCGGCCATGACCACGTGGAGCCCGAGGAACAGGCCGAGATGCAAGCAAGAGAACGGGCCGCCTTGAAAGCGATGGCGATGGCCGACAAAGACAGGACGCCGCATTGATGACCACCCAGGTCTACTACCGCAAATGGCGGCCGAGCAGCTTTGCCGAATTGGTGGGGCAGGAACACGTCGCCACTACGCTGCGGCAGTCCGTCAAGCAAGGCCGGATATCCCATTCCTACCTCTTCTGCGGGCCCCGAGGGTCCGGTAAGACTACCACCGCCCGCATCATCGCCAAGGCGGCAAACTGCCTCGACCTGCAGGACGGCGACCCCTGCAACCAGTGCGTTATTTGCCAGACAGTCAACGACGGCCGCTTCATGGACATCATCGAGCTGGACGCCGCCAGCAACCGGGGCATCGATGAAATTAGGGACATCCGGGAGAAAGTCAACTTTTCCCCGGCCCAGGGCAGCCGCAAGGTGTATATCATCGATGAGGCCCACATGCTCACCGACGCGGCGGCCAACGCCTTTTTGAAGACCCTGGAAGAGCCCCCCGGCCACGTTATCTTCGTTCTTTGCACCACCGAGGCCCACAAGATTATCCCGACCATCGTGTCCCGCTGCCAGCGATTCGACTTTCGCCGGATTCCCTCGGACCTCATCTACCAGCGGTTAAAGGAGATGGTCGACGCCGAGGGGGCTGTGGTGGAAGACGGCGCGTTGCGCCTGGTGGCCCGGACTGCCGCCGGAAGCCTCCGGGACGCCCAGAACCTGTTGGAACAGCTGGTGCTGTCATCCACCGACGGGGTCGGCCTCAGCCAGGTGGAGGACCTGCTGGGTCTGGGCCGGGGAGAGCGGTGGCTGGACCTGGCCAGGCACCTGCTGATGGGCAACACCTCGGCCTCGTTGGAGGCAATCAACCAGGCCGCCTGGGACGGGACAGACCTGCGGCAATTGCACCGGCAGACCCAGGAACTCCTGAGGGCCGTCTTACACCTGCAGTGGAACGCCGGACAGTCGTTGGACCTTCCCGACCACGTCATCCAGCAACTGGGGGAACTGGTCGGCAGGCTGCCGCCCTGGAGGATCGTGAAGGCGTTGAAGACCTGGGGAGAGGTGAACATGCGCTACGACGCGCCGTCCACCTTGCCCCTGGAACTGGCCGCGGTGGAGATATGCACAGCCCAGGCAGACCCCTCCGCGGATACGGCCCCGCCAAGCGCGGCCGCGGCAGCGGCACCAGGCCGTGCTCCAACGACCGGGTCCCAGCCTGCTCCCCGCACCGCCCCGCAGAGTCCAGGGGCCAAAGCGGCTGCGGGGCCCAAAACGGCCGGCGATGCTCCACCGGCCCAGCGCCCGCCTGCTGCCCCGACTCCGGCAGCAACTCCCGCTCCCGCCTCCGGTCCGCCGCCCCGCGATGCAACGCCTGCCGTCGCTTCCGGGTCTTCCGGGGCAGGACCCAGCGGCCTGGCCGAGTCCTGGACCGCCGCCGTGCGCGCTTTGGCCCGCCAACGGGGCAAAAAGTATTTCCTGGGGGCGTTGCTCAAGGACTGCAGGCCCGACGCAGTCTACCTGGATGGTGACACCTTGTGTCTCCCTTTCGCCCATCGGACCCATCTGGAACGCATGCAAGAGGAAATGGACGACCCCAAAGGGCGCAAGCTGGTAGCCGACGTGATTCAGCAGTGCTTTGACAAAGGCTATGAATTCAAGCTTACGTTGGTCGAAGACAACGGCAACGGCGGCTCCTCCCAGGCATCTGCCCAAAACAGCCCTCTCGTCCGCACCGCCATGGGGATGGGCGCCAGGATTTTGAAGGAGGTCACGGAATGAACCGCAACATGATGCGGCAGGCCCAACGCCAGTTGGCCCAACTCCAGAAAATCCAGGAGGAACTGGAAAGCCTGACTGTCGAGGGCAGCGCCGGCGGCGGCGCGGTCAAGGTGACCATGTCCGGCAAGCAGGTCATAGACTCGGTGACCATAGAGCCCGAGGCGGCCGAGGACGTCGAGTTGCTTCAAGACCTGGTGGCTGCCGCAGTGAACGACGCACTGTCCAGGGCCCAGGAGTTGGCGTCCCAGAAAATGGGGCCATTGACCGGCGGTATGAAGATTCCAGGGTTTTCGTGATGCCCGGCAAGCTGAAGCATGACTAGCGACCAAATACCATCAGCCGCTCCGTCGCTGGCTCGGCTCATCCAAGAGTTGAGCAAGCTCCCCGGCATCGGCCCGAAAAGCGCTCAGCGCCTCGCCTATTTCATCATCCGGCTGCCCCAGGATGAGGCCTTTGCCCTGGCCGACGCCGTGAGCGGGGTCAAGCGGAATATCGTCTTCTGCCAGGAATGTCAGAACCTGGCCGATGCCTCTCCGTGCTCCTTATGCGCCGATCATCGCCGCAACCGGCAGGTGCTGTGCGTGGTGGAAGAACCCCTGGACGTGTTGGCGCTGGAACGGGCCCGGTGCTACCGCGGGTTGTATCACGTGCTGCACGGCGTTATTTCACCCATCAACGGCATTGGGCCCGAACAGCTCAAGCTCAAGGAACTGCTCACGCGGCTGGCCGACGAAGAGATCACCGAGTTGGTCATAGCTACCAACGCGACACTGGAGGGCGAGGCCACCGCCATGTACATCAACCGCCATCTGCCGCGCCCAGGAATCAAGGTCTCCCACCTGGCCCGGGGCCTTCCCGTAGGAGGCTCGTTGGAATACACCGATGAGGTGACTCTGAGCCGCGCTTTCCAGGGTCGGCAAGAGCTATAGTATGTCTGAACCAGGCGGGCCGAGTCCCGCAGCGGCAACGCCGTCGGACCATATCCAGGCCGAGCTCCGCCAGGCCTGCCTGAAGCCCGCGGCAGCATGCGGAATAAACTCCGGAACTTGACCCGCCGGCAAGCCGTCCAAAGGCATGATCCAACATGGCCCCTCCGCGCACATACCGTTGTGAAGCCTTAACGCTCAAGACGGCCCCGTTGGCCGAAGCCGACCTATTGGTGACTTTGTTCACCAGGGAACGCGGCAAGCTGCGGGCCGTGGCCCGAGGCGCCCGACGGGTTTCCAGTAAACTCATTGGCCACCTGGAACCGCTGACCCAGGTGCGGCTTTCCATGGCCCAGGGCCGCAACCTGGACTATGTCAACCAGGCCCAGGTAATCGACGGCTTCTCTGACTTAAAGCAAGACCTTGATGCTACTACCAAGGGGTTTTATGTTGCGGAGTTGGTGGATGGGTTCGGCTCTGAGGCCAGCCCCAATCCGCCGCTTTACCAAGTGGCCGAAGACGTGCTGAAGTCCATCGGGCTGAACCCCAACTCGGACTGGCCCCTGCGCTTTTTTGAGATGCAACTCCTTAATCTGTCCGGGTTGATGCCCGAGTTGTACCGGTGCGTGGAATGCCGGACGACTCTGTCGCCCGACAAACATCGGTTCAGCCCGGCGTTGGGCGGCGCAATCTGCACCGATTGCCGTCCGGCCGCGGCCCAGGTAATGCCCTTGTCTCTACGGTGTCTCAAGGTCCTGCGCCTGCTTCGCCGAGGCCCGCTGTCCCAGGTCATTGGGTTGAAAGCAGACCACGCCTTGGCCTATGAGTTAAAATCGGTGCTCGGCGCTACCGTCGGATACTGGTTGGACAAGGAAATTCGCTCCACGTCGTTCTTGGACCAGCTGAACCGTGAGTCAACGTCCGGGGTGTATACTTAGTGGCGGTCGTTTTTACCTACGGTCAGGCGCCTTGCACCGGCTCCGCACTCCAGGCGGAGGCGCAAGGGGCAAAAGGCCGAGGCGGCCCAACTGCCAGGGAGCTTGCCGTGTATGGCTACCCAGCAGGGGAAAGCATTGATTAGCAAGATACTGATAGCCAACCGGGGCGAAATCGCCTGCCGGATTATGCGCACCTGCCGCAAGATGGGCATCCAGACGGTGGCCGTCTACTCGGAGCCGGACAGCAACGCCCTCCACGTTCGGGAAGCGGACGAGGCCTACCTTTTAGGTGGGTCGACTCCTCATGACAGCTACCTGAACCAAGAAAAAATCCTGCAGGCGGCCGGGGAAACCGGCGCCGACGCTATTCATCCGGGCTACGGGTTCTTATCAGAGAATGCGTCCTTTGCCACCCGGTGCCAGAAAGCCGGCGTCCTGTTTATCGGGCCCAGGCCCGAAGTCATGGAGACCCTTGGCGACAAGCTGCAGGCTCGGAAGCTGGCCCAGAAGGCCGGCGTCCCGGTCCTGCCAGGCACCGACGACGCCGTGGACGACAGCCAAGCCTTGGAAAAGGCATGGGAACTGGGATTTCCCCTGATGGTCAAAGCTGCTGAGGGCGGTGGCGGCATCGGCATCCACATAGTCGAGTCCATGGACGAGTTGCTGCCGTTGATAGAACGCACTCGCCAGGTCGCCGACCACGCCTTCGGCAGCGCCAAACTTTACTTCGAACGATGTCTCAAGAACGCCTCGCACATCGAAGTCCAGGTTATTGGGGACAGCCACGGGAACCTGCTCCACCTGTTCGAGCGGGACTGCTCTGTGCAGCGCCGTAACCAGAAGCTCGTCGAGGAGACCCAGGCAGAAAAACTGTCCCCGGAGGTCCGCAGTAAAGTCTGCCGGCTGGCCTTGAAATTGGGGCGGAAAATCGGCTACACCAACGCCGGCACTGTCGAGTTCCTGGTTTCCAAGGAGGGGCTGGTCTTCTTTCTTGAAATGAACACCAGGCTCCAGGTGGAGCACGGCGTAACCGAGTTGCTGACCGGCGTAGACCTTGTGGAGCTTCAGATAAGGGTGGCCGCCGGAGAACCACTGCCATTGACCCAGAAAGACATCAAGCCCAAGGGCCACGCCATAGAAGTCCGCGTCTATCCTGAAGACCCGGACACCTTCCTGCCGGGCGTCGGCACGGTTACCCAGCTGAACCTGCCGTCACCCGACACCGCCAGGGTTGACAGCGCCCTTTTCGAAGGTTACCAGGTCGCCCTGGAATACGAGCCGCTGCTGGCCAAGGTCATGGCTTGGGGAGAGACTCGAGAAGAGTCGGTTAAGCGCCTGCTGCGGGCGTTGCTGGCCTTTCGCCTGGAAGGGGTCAAGTGCAACATTCCGCTGCTGCAGGACATCTTGGCCGCCAAGGAATTTGCGGACAGCACCTACCACACCGGGTCCCTTCCTCAATGGATGGAAGAGCGGAAGCAGCGCAGCCTTCATCCCCAGGGCAGCGGTCCCGTCGCAGTCAACGGCCACAAAAAATCCGACCGGGAAATAGCTGCTGCCATAGGCGTGGCGCTGGTAATGGCAATGCAAGGCAATCAACCGCCGGGTTCCAGGTCTCCGGCAGCCAGTCCCTGGCGCGCCTATGGCCGCAGGGAACAGCTTCTGTCCCGCTCGTTGAGTAACTGGAGTTGGCGATAACCACTGTCCGCATCAGGGTCGGCGAACGGTGGTACACGGTGGAGGTCGGCGACCTCTCCCAGTCGCCGGTGGAAGTCACGGTCGAGGGCCAGACGTTCCAGGTCGAGGTCGAAAGCCTCCCGTCTCAGTCTTCTCCCCGGCCCCGTCGCGGCCGCCCCCGTTCCGCCGACATCCCTAGCCCGCCGCCCCATAGCGCGTCGCCTCAGGTAGTCCCATCCGATAACATCTTGCGCTCCCCCATGCCCGGTCGGGTTATTTCTATACTGGTGCGGCCGGGGGAACGGGTCTCCGTCGGCGACGAGGTGTGCGTGGTGGAAGCGATGAAGATGGAGCAAAGCATCCTGGCCCCCATAGACGGCGTGGTCAAGACGATTTACGTCCAGCCAATGGACCCCGTCGGGGCCGACGATCCCCTGATAGAACTGGAGTAACCGGCCCGCCGCAACCGCATGGGAGTGCGGTCAGTACAGGAGCCCCGCCTCCTCCTCGCAAAGCCGCTGTTCAGACTCGCTGAGACGCCTGCCCAGAGCCGCCGCCGCTACGTTGGCGCTAACTCGTGAGGGATACCTGGCCCCCGGAATGGCCACCGAAACGCCGGGGTTTGACAGGACGTACTGCAACAGGTTCTCCGGGGTCAACGCCCCCTGGTAGCCTGAGGCGATTCGGGACCTGATGCTGCTCATGCGTCCCGAGCCGCCCAGCGGCCGCATCGCAATCACGCCCACGTCCCGTTCTTGCGCCATCGCAATCAGGCGTCGCGCTTCCGTGAAGAATGCTGAATATTCGACCATGACGGTGTCGAACTCCCCGCAGTTAATGGCCCGCTCCAGGACCTCCAGACTGTGAGACGAGACGCCAATGGACTTCACCAGTCCCCGTACCTTCGCAATCTGAAGCCCCTCCAAGGCGCCCGCAGGCTGCATGACCCGGTCCCATGCAGCCTGCGACGAGACGTCGTGGAGTTGGTACAGGTCGATGGCGTCGACGCCGAGCATCCGCAGGCTGCGGTCCACGTCGTACTGGCTGCCGTCCCTGGTAAGCTGGAACGTCTTGGTGGCTACGAAGACGTCCTTGGCGCCTCTGGCCCGTAACACCTCGCCGATGAGGTACTCGCTGCCCTCGTACTCCCTGGCCGTGTCGATGAAGTTAATACCCAGGTCCAAGGCCAACTGGAGCGTATCGGCTCCCTCCTCCACCTGCGGAGTGTCCATGGCCCCAAAGCCAAGTTCGGTGACCATCAACTCGGTCCGGCCCAACCTACGTTTACTGAGGGCCATAGGCGGGCTCTTCCCTAAGGGCCGCTTGGTCGTTGGGGTAGTGTCGGGAATTACGAGGCCCTTGGCGGGACTGTGCGGCGAAAGCAGCCACTAAGGGGGAACTGATTCTGTGGAATAGGGAGGTGATTGAGGTGGTACCCCGGATGGGCTTCGATCCCATGATCTCCACCTTGAAAGGGTGGCGTCCTAACCAGGCTAGACGACCGGGGCACAGGTGTATCTTACTACAACCGCCCTGCCCCACGCCAGAGAACCACGCCTTCTATCCACGACGTTGGCGTTAAACACCGGCCCGGCGGCGGCCAAACTTCAACCGGCGGCAACAGCCTCTGCAGTGGGTAGGGCAGGTCCATCCAGGCCGGCGTCCTCGGGCAGCCCCAGCATCAAGTTGAGGTTCTGCACCGCCGTCCCGGAAGCCCCCTTCCCCAAGTTGTCGTATGCTGCGGCCAGCAAGAACCGCTGGTTGCCGGCGTCTCCGTAGACGGCCAATTCCATGTGATTGGTGCCTGCAAAGGCCGACGGGTCTATTCTCGTTGATCCGTCAGCATCGCCGTCGGCTCGAACCTGTACGAAACGCTCGTTGTCGTAGGCCTCTTGAAGTATTCCCAGGATGTCCCAGCGGTCAGCCTTCTTCGCCAGGTGCCTGGCGTTAAGCGGCACGGAAATGGCCATTCCTTGCCGGAAGCGGCCCACGCTGGGAACGAAAGAAGGCGAAGTCTCCAGCAATGCGTGAAGCCTCATTTCTTCCAGGTGTTTGTGGGTCTGCGTCAAACCGTAGACGTAGAACGGCGACGGAACGGCATCGGAGGGTTCTTCGAACTCCCTGATGAGCGACTTCCCTCCCCCGCTGTACCCGGAAACGCCCAGCACAGTTGCGATATGGTCCCTGGGTAGAAGTCCGGCGCGGACCAGCGGGGCCATAAGCGCTATCGCTCCCGTGGGGTAGCACCCTGGGTTGGAAACCCTGTCCGCCGCCCCGATGACCTCCGGACGGCCCTCGTCGTACTCCGGCATCCCGTAGACCCATCCATCCGCTACCCGATGGGCTGTGCTCGCATCGATGATGCGCACGTGCTTGTTCTTTACGAACGTCACAGCCTCCACCGCCGCCTCATCGGGAAGGCACAGAATCACTACGTCCGCTTCGTTCAGCCGCTCGATGCGGGCGGGAACGTCCCGCCGCTTGTCCGCGCCGAGGGACAGCAGTTCTATGTCTTGCCGCCGGCTTAGGCGTTGAACGATTTGCAGCCCGGTGGTCCCCGAATCCCCGTCTATGTAGACCGTCGGCTTGTTGCTTTCAGGCATGGGCGCCTTCCCAAAACGGTGTCAGACCGTCGCTGAGTCCTTGCAGAGTGTACAACGTACTACATTTGAGTTGGCCGGACAATACGCGGGAGTCGTTGAAGAGGATTATTTTCGCTGCTTGACCTGGGTCTTGCCCCCCTTCTTGACCGCGGGCCCCGCTACGCTGTGGGGCATTTTGGCCTTGGCGCGCCGCCGTCCTACAGCACCGGCGGCCTCTGCGCTGCCGCCGCCGGTCCCGTCCACAAACCGGTCCCGGGAGGGGCATCGGGAGGCGACCACGCACTCGACGCACAGGGGTCGTTGGGCCTTGCACACTTGCCGGCCGTGGGTGATGAAAGCCACGTGAAACTGAATGACCTGCTCGGGCGCCACCATAGCCTCTAGGATGTCGTGGGCCTTGTCGGCGCTCACCTTTGGGCCGATCAGCCCCAGCCGCTGGCATACCCGGTAGATATGGGTGTCGATGGCCATTGCCGGCCTGCCCAGGGAGAAGCTGAGAATGATCCCGGCAGACTTGGGGCCGATGCCTGGGAGTTGCTTTAGCCACTCCTTTGCGTCGTCCAGCGGCATCTCCCTCAGGAAAGACAGGTCGAGGGAGCCGTTCAGCTCCAAGATTAGGTTCAAGACCTCTTTGATGCGGGGCGCTTTTACGCGCGCCAGTCCGCCGGGACTGATGGCGTCTTCGATGTCGGCGGTGTGGCCCTCTGCCACCGCCTCCAGGCTTCCGAAGCGGTCCATCAATAGCTTGAAGGCCCGGGACGAGTTGATGTCCGAGGTGTGCTGGGACAGGATGGTGAAGACTACTTCGTGGGCCGGGTCCAAGCGGGGCTCTTCGTCGAAGGGCCCGTACTCGGCCGACAACAACTCCACGGCCCCGGCGACGTCGAACGCCTGCCCGGCGTCTTCTTTACCACGTGCGTTTTCTTTAGCAACCGAGGCTGGCGGCACGGCTTACCTGCGGCGGTAACGAAAGACGAGGCCGGACGGACGTGGACTCAGGATGCGTGGTCTCCCGGGCGGCGGCGTTGCTCCGACCTCAGGAATTGCTCCAAGTCCTGGAGCATCTCGGCCGGTTCCGGAATTCCGGCGTCGGGGGCCGACTCGTCGTACTGGCCCTCCAGCTTCTCCACGTAGGCGCTAAGCTGGTCGTCCTTGGCCACGGCGGCTACTACCTGCTGGTCGAAGGTCTCCGCCGCAGTCTGAAGCTCGCTCATGTCCAGCGACAGGTTCAGCAGAGTAGCCAATTTCCGGGCCAACGTGTATCCCACCCGGTAGTTGGGCGCTGCCTGAAGATAGTGGGGCGTGTGCCCCCACAACGACATGTATTCCAGTCCCTGCTTATTGCAGGCCTCCAAGACGGCAGAGCTTATTCCTGTGGGTCCCTGGTAATTGGACGAGCGGACGTCCAGAGCTTCCAGCGTTTCCTGAAAGCCGCCGCCGGTGGCGCCGCCGGTGAGCTTGACGTCCCTGGTATGGGGGACCGAGTCCAGCAAAGCCCCAATGTGAAGCACCTTTGTGACCCCTTGCTCCAGGGCCAGGTCGACAATCGCCTTGGAGTAGGTGCGCCAGCGCAGGCCGGGCTCCACCCCCAAAAACGTCATGGCCCCCTGGCTGCCGTTGGCCCCGGCCCAATAGGAGAATTTGTTGGCCGGCCAATGGATTTTGCGGCTTCCGTCCCGCGAGCGGGTCGCATAAGGCCGGGTATGGCTGAAGTCGTAAAAATCTTCCGGGTCGATCTCCGCAAACTCTCTGGCGTCTAGATTGCGTTGCAGGTACTTGATGGCCGCGGTGGCGCTCTCACCCGCGTCGGCCCATCCCCCGAAGGCCATGACCAAGTGTTCCGTCTTGACTTCGGGCTGCTGGAAGATTGTCACATAGCTCATTTTGGAGGCACATTCCGGTGGGGGCAGTCTGAAACTCTAAGGCGGCGGACTCCCAATAGCGTCCTCCGACGCAGTGAGCCCGGCTCATTGGCTTCTAGTGTAGCACCGGCGTCACACGGCTACAAGCCAAACCCTATCTAGTTTGGCGCTGCCAAAACGCGGCTGCGGCGGACGGTCTTTCGACTACGCAAGGTACCCAGGATCGCTAGAATCGGCCTCAGCCGCCCGAGAAAAGATGGAGGTTCATGCACGGTCGAATCCGCCTAGGCCGGAAGGTGTTGCAGGTATTGGGCCACGTAGTCCATACCCACCAGATCGCTGAAGGCCGACATCAACCTCTGCGTAATGGGGCCCGGCGTGCGGCCGCCGCCGGAACCCGCGTTTATTACAGCCCCGTTGACCGAGGATACCGGGCATATGCAGAGGCTCGTGGAAGTGAGAAATGCCTCGTCGGCGACGTAGGCGTCGAACAGGTCCAAGTCCTTCTCCTGCGCAGGCAGGCCAAGCCCCGCGGCCAGTTCCAGTACGGTGCCCCTGGTAATGCCGGCCAGCACGAATTGAGCCTGCGGAGTGGACACCACCCCGTCCTTCACCAGGAAAACATTGGAGCCCCGCCCTTCAGACAGGTTCCCGTTCTCGTCCAGGAGCACAGCCCACGAGTCGGGGTCGGCGGCCTGCGCCTCCAGTTCTCCCAAAACCATGTTCAGGTAGTTATGGGTCTTGGCCCGGGGGCTAATGAACCGGGGCGGCACACGGGGCACCGACGGGGTAATTACCCTGACGCCGTCCCGGTACAACTTGGCCCGCCTGGCAAAGGGGATGGCGTGGCTCTCGATGAGCACCGTAGGGGTAGCTTTCTCTCCCGGTTCCGTCGCCTCAACGCCGCGGCTGATCCGCTGCATCACCCACATGTCCTGGTTGTCCGGCAACAGTGCGTAATTGTGGTTGACTACCTCCAGAGACCACCGCTCTATCTCGTCTTCACTCATGCCCGGATCGATCCTCAGATACCGGAGGGAGTCGTACAACCGGTGAACGTGTTGCCTGAGTCTGAAGGGAGCGCCATTAAAGGTCCGGGTGGCGTCGAAGGCGGCGTCGCCGTGGATGAACCCGGAGTCCCTGATCGGGATTCCGACCTGGCTTTCCGGACGCAGCCGGCCATTGAAGAATACGATATTCTCCGATGTAGCCATGGACGTTCTCTATCCTGGGTCGGGCGCTGGAGTTCTTCCGGAAATCGGAGTCGCCGCCGGGTGCAGGGCGGTTTCAACACGCCTGCCGTGTGGTCCCAGCATCCGTGGGTGATCGGGCGACATATTCTATCGCCGCGACTGGACGTTGAGCAACCTGGCTATCGGCCAGGCTGCAAAGAAAAGCCGACCGACCCCGTGCTGGGGTCAGCCGACGATGTCAGGGAACTTGGACCAGACGCGGTACGGCGCGCCGGTGGAATGATCCACCACACCTACCACCACCAACCCGCGGCCACTCCTGTAATGAGTAAGCCCAACTCCCGCCGACGCACCTTGGGGGTCGGCGACTTGAATCCAAGTCCGCTCAGTAGGGGTTAATCCGTCCGGCTGTCGAGGAGCTTAGGGGGTAGCGCCGATACGGAATACCTTGGTCCCACAGGAGGGGCAAACCCCCTGGGTGGCGGGCTTACCGTTCTTCATGGTAATACCCTGGGCATCCTTGATCTCTGTCTTGCTTCGGCACTTGACGCAATAGGCTTCCATCACACACCTCACTTCTGAAGGTCGATATATTGTATAGACCATATACTACCCTGTCAACATCTGGTATACCCAATTTTCGATTTTGATGTTCCAGGCGTGAAAATGCGCATAAGGGCGGACCATTTGCCCCGTTTGCCAAATGCTGGATCCTCAGCCTCGCCGCCGGGGGCCATGCTTCCGGAGGGCCGCCGGCGGCTCTGCTAGAATAGTGCTCGGAAGCAGCCGGGCATTGTCGAATACGGCGCTGGAGTGAGGCATCGGTCCGAATGGGCAGTTGGCTGATAGTTCGCCACGGTGAAACTGAATGGAACGTCGGCGGCCGCATCCAAGGCCATACCGACATCCCCCTTTCCAAGACCGGAGAGCGGCAGTCCCAACTCTTGGCCCGGCGGCTGTCCCGGTTCACCATAGATGCCGCCTACTCCAGCGACCTGCAACGCTGCGTCGGTACCGCCCGGGAGATTCTCAGGGAAAGGACGGCGCCCCTGCACACAACTCCCCAGCTTCGGGAATACCACAAAGGGGTCTTCGAGGGCCTCACCGTCGAGGAAACTAAATCCCGGCACCCGGAGCAATACGCCGCTTCTCTGGTCAATGACCTGGACTTCGCTCCCCCGGGAGGGGAAAGCACCCGCCAGATCAGCGCCCGCATAGCCTCATTCCTGGCCGGCGTGCGGCGCCGCCACGCTGACGACAACATCCTGATCGTAAGCCACGGCGGGACTCTCAGGGCAGCGTTCGTGGCTCTGATGGAGCTTCCCCTGGAAGCGAATTGGCGGTTCTTTCTCTCCAATTGCAGCCTGTCGGTGGTTGATGTCTATCCCGACAACGCAGTCCTGCGCCTGTACAACGATACGTCCCACCTGGACGGTCTCGCGTCTTGACCGGCCCACACCCGGTAAGATTAAAAAGGGTCCTGATGGTCCAGGGCGCCGCTTCCCACGTGGGGAAGAGCGTGGTGTCGGCAGCCCTATGCCGAAGTGACAAACCCTCCCTTCCAGATTGAAGACGCCTCCGACGCGGCAGTGGATGGTTCCGCCGCCTTCGATAGGGCAATGGATGCTCCCGGTTGGGTCCTTGGCGCCTACATACACGGCCTGTTTCACAATGTTGGGCTGCCCCGGGCCATCCCGTATTTGCTGGCCCGCCGCAAGGGAGTGCACCTCTCCTTGGCTACCGAGGACATGGCATTGGACCGGGAGTATGACAAGCTCGCCGACTTGGTCAGGAACAACCTGGATATGGACTTGGTGTACCGAGTAGCGGGCTTGGGCCGACCGTAGGATCTCGTGTTGCGGGCTTGAGCTCTAGCCCCCCCGCCGTCAAATTGACTTCGGGCCAGTTTCCCCTATACTGGCAACAATTGCTCCTAAGACAACCCGCCGGGAGGTCCCCCGATGGAAGGCAAAGTCCAGATAGAAATTACCTACTGCGTCTCTTGACAGTACCTGGGCACCGCCACGTGGTTGGCGAATGAGTTTTTCCGGCACTTCGGACCCGACGCCGCAGTCACTCTCTCCCCGCGAGGGCAGGGAATCCTGGAAGTCTTCGTAGACGGCGAAAGGGTCTACGATAGAGCGGCCGAGGGAGGCGTCTACCCAAGCCTGCCCAGGGTCCACGAAATGGTCCGCTACGTCCGGGCGAAAATCGGCGAGACAGAGCCGGGCTATACCACGCCGGGCGGACCAAGGGTCGCTGCGCCGGCCCCGGAGCCCGCTCAAGCCGGCGACTAGCTGAGTCCCAAGCCCCTTAGACCTGGAAACTTCTGGAGCCGTTCATGGTGCGACAGGCCCGCCATGAACGGCGTTCTCCATCTTTAACGAGTCTGCACCAGGCCGCTCCCGGTCCCGGCGGCTTACCCTCCCCCCAGCACCACGCTAACGATCCGCTTCTCCAGGGCCAGCCCCACCTGCGAGGCCAGTTCCAGCCGCTGATGGTCTCCCAGCGTGCCGACGTAGGCTACTCCCAGGATGCGCCCAACCCTGAAGTCGATTACCGTCGATGAAACCGGCCCGGATGGACTGTCCTGCAGTACGCGCAGGCCCACGGCTTCATCGAAGAAGCCCGTTGGATGCACGCGGTGGACCGAAATCAGGCGTCGGCCTCCGTCTATTTCCTCTCCAACATGGTCTTCGAAGTCCTTCAGAAAGATTTCGTGCATCCATCCGGTGACTGAACTCGGAGCATCGAATAAGTGGGCCACCGTGGCGGCTACGAAGTTGAATCCGTCGGGGTCCTGCGGCGATGACCGGAGCCCGAACTCCTTGATGAACCCGGTGACCCGGCCCGCTCGTCGAAACCGCTCCGCGTTATTGTTGCCGAAGCCGTGCTCCGCCAGGGTCTGGTTGTCCACCTCACCCTGCCTGACCAGGTGGTGCCCGTGGAATTCCTCGGGCAGCTCATCCTTGTCCAGCGCCATGAATTCCAAGTCGCGCTCTGTTACGACGTATGTAGCCCGCTCCATTCCCATCGCTAGTGTTGCTTCCTCCTTGCCTCGGCCCTTCCGTGGGCCCCATCCGCCAAAGACCGCGGCGCTCACTCCAGAACTCCAGCCGGTCCTTGCTCCCCTGGACTGGTCCATAAGATTCTTTTGGCCATTGGCGCCGGTTGTCAAGAGCCGCCCCGATAATCCGATACTTTCTACTATACCAATCCCTTTAGTGAGACGCTGGCGGGCTTGCCTCTCTGTTGACCGATGCCTGTCCCCAGTCCCCCCATCGCAGGATTGCCTGCCCGCCGCTATGTGGATTCCTGACACCATCTACGGTAGTATGTACCGGACATTTTCCCCCGAGGCATGCCTGGCAATGAAAAACAAGGTTTTCTCCACCTTCTTAGAAGCAGTGGCCGACATACCCGACGGGTCCGCCATCATGTTTCCCGGATTCGGCAATGTAGGAGTTCCCCGCAATCTGATACTGGCGCTTAGCCGGCAAGGGGCCAAGAATCTTATTGCCATCAGCAACGGCCACGGCGTATTAGATGACTTGGTAGACGTAGGCACCGTGATAGAAGCGGGCCAGGTTAAAAAAGTTTGCTGTGCCTTCAGCGCGCCCACCCACCCGTCACACGTAACTCCCTTCTACGAGCTCTACGCCGCGGGCCAGATAGAAGCCGAACTCATGCCCCAGGGCACTTTGGCAGAGCGTATCCGCGCTGCAGCCTCCGGCATCGGCGGCTTCTACACCCCGGCCAGCGTGGGGACAGAACTGGCCGAGGGCAAAGAGCACCGGGAGATCAACGGTAAGACCTTCGTATTGGAATATCCCCTGCACGCCGATTACGCCTTTGTCCGGGCCTGGAAGGCCGACCGGTTGGGCAACCTCCAGTTCCGGCTGGCCGGGCGCAGCTTCAACCCGGTAATGGCCATGGCGGCCAAGACTACTATCGTGGAACTGGAGAATCCCGTGGTGGAGCCCGGCGAGTTGGACCCGGACCACGTCCACGTGCCCAGCATTTACGTTGACCGCATGGTGGAGATACCCCCCGACGGGATCTGGGAATAGGCGCTTCTCAGATACCTGCTCCGTGGGCCTGGCCTCGCTGTCCACCCAATTAAGTAGATTCCCCACCAAGTCGACGTTAGTATGTATTGGACACTCTTCCCGAGGCAAACCTTGCGATGAGGAACAAAATCTTCTCCACCTTCCTGGACGCAGTTGCCGACATACCCGACGGTTCCACCATCATGTTCCCTGGATTCGGCTACGTCGGTATTCCCCGCAACCTGATTTTTGCCCTCACCCAACAGGGAGCCAAGAATCTTGTCGCCATCACCAACGACCATGGCGGGCTGGATGAAGACGTGGGGGTGGACGTGGGAACCGTGATAAAAGCGGGCCAGGTGAAAAAGGTCTGCTGCGCCTTCAGCGCCCCCACTCACCCGTCGCAGGTAACCGCCTTCTACCGCCTCTACGTCGCCGGCAAAATAGACGCCGAACTCATGCCCCAGGGCACGTTGGCCGAACGAATCCGCGCCGCCGCCCACGGCATTGGCGCTTTCTTCACCCCGACCAGCGTCGGGACCGAACTGGCGGAAGGCAAAGAGCACCGGGAGATAAACGGTAAGACCTTCGTACTGGAATACCCGCTCCACGCCGATTACGCCTTTGTCCGGGCCTGGAAGGCGGACCGGTTGGGCAACCTCCAGTTCCGGCTGGCCGGGCGCAGCTTCAACCCGGTAATGGCAATGGCCGCCAAGACTACTATCGTGGAGCTGGAAAACCCCGTGGTGGAGCCCGGCGAGTTGGACCCGGACCAGGTCCACGTCCCCAGCGTCTACGTCGACCGCATGGTGGAGATACCCCCGGACGGTCTCTGGGACTAGCCGCGGCCCAGTCCACCGCTCCCCCGGGCCCTTGCCTCGCTTGCGACGGTTCTTGGTCTTCCCACCCACAAACCTGCGAGGTACGCCGTGCCCCTAGTCCCCAAGGTGATGAGCACCCAGCACCCGGACAATGCTGCGCCGGCCCCTGTTTCCGACGACGCCGGTGTCTTGCGGGGCGACGGGGAAGTGGCCGAGGCCGTCCACGTGTTCGGCTTGGGCTGCGACGAGCAAATGTGGGACTCCGAGGGTAAAGAAGCAGACACCCAGGTTGTGCGCAAGCTCCTCACCGGTTACCCTGCCGTCTTCCAAAACGACTTCCATCTCGGCCGCGACGTGGCCTTGACGCTGGCGTGGCCAACCTCAGGGTCGAAAGCGACATGCGCAAGTCCACCGTCGAGGCGCTCCAAAGGCTGCCCCCCGCCCCGGCTTAAAGTTGTCCCAACATAAAGCCCGTGGTATAATTCGCCGTTGTTAGCATCCCCTTTTATAATGTTCTGGCGTATCCGGTGAACCCAGCCTATTGCAGGAGAAGGAAATGGCTAAAGAAGATGTCGCATTGATGGCCCATTTGATGCGCCGCGCTGGCTTTGGCGCTCCGCTGGAAGAAGTGGAAGCCCGGGCCGCCAAGGGTTACGAAGCTACCGTAGAGGAGCTTCTGCACCCGGAGCAGCAACCCGAGCTGGAGCGCGACATCCTGAGGCGCTACAGGACCGATTGGGTCGTCCAGGCGGGGTTGGAGCAGCAGCAGGAAGAATGGACCTTCTCCATGATTAACACCAAGCGCCCGCTGGAAGAAAAGATTGCCCTGTTCTGGCACGGCATCCTTCCCACCGGCCAAGCCAAGCTTGAGTTCCCCCGGCAGCAATATGCCGAATTGACTATGTTCCGTAAGCTGGGCATGGGCAGCTTCCGCGACCTGCTGGTGGGCCTCGCCACAGACCCTGCCATGGTGTTCTTCCTGGACAACTGCATGAGCCACAAGGGCGCCATCAACGAGAACTGGGGTAGAGAACTGCTAGAGCTATTCTCCCTGGGAGTCGGCATGGACGGCCAGTTCAACTACTCCGAAGACGACGTCAAGGAAGCGGCCAGGGCCTTCACCGGCTGGACGGTAGCCAATTCCATGCCCAGGTACCCTTACGGCAGGTACGCGTCCAGGTTCGTCTACGACCCCACCGACCATGACGACGGTGATAAGACCTTTTTGGGAGAGACGGGCAACCTCAACGGCGAAGACATCATAGACATCATAGTGAAGCAGCCCGCCGCCGCCAGGTTCATCTCCAGGCACCTGTACAACTTCTTCGTTGCCGACGAGCCTCACGTCCCGGCCTGGAAGGACACCCCGCCCAGGGACCCGGAGGCCATAAAGATACTGGAAGACGAATACTTCCGCTCCAACTACAACATCGGCTCCATGCTGAGGGTGTTGTTCAACTCAGACTTTTTTAAGAACGCCCGTTTCGCCAAGGTCAAGAGTCCCGCCGAAACCGTCGTCGGAACTATCCGCTTGGTGGGCGACTTCACCTTCCCCAAGCCCGGATTCGACGCCGTGACCCTGAACATCCGCTACATGGGCCAGGACCTGATGAACCCTCCCACGGTGGAAGGTTGGCACACCGGCAGGGAATGGATTGATTCGGGTACGCTGGTGGAGCGCATCAACTTCACCGCAGACCAGGTTGGCAACGCCGACCTCCCCGGCATCAAGGCCATCATCCAGCGTCTTGCCGCCCGCGGCGGCGCACTGACCCCCGAAGAACTGGTGGACGGCTGCCTGGAAAACCTGGGCTACTACCAGATAGCCAATGAGACCCGAGAGCAGCTGGTCCAACTGGCCGCCGGTGACGGCGAGATTCGCACCGATTCCGAAACGTTCCCCGGACAGGTGACCACCCTGCTCCAGTCCGTGGTGTCAACCACCGAATACCTGTTCGCCTAGATGAGGGCTGGACAAAAACAAGTAAATCAAGAGGGCCTCGTTCGGAACATACAAGAGAAGCGGCAGCCCATAAGCTATTGGAGATTGAATCATGACCTCGACGAACAAAGACCCGGTCTTGGTGGTCCTCCAGTTGTCCGGCGGCAACGACGCGCTCAATACCGTGGTCCCCTACGCCAATCCCCTTTACTATGACAACAGGCCTGGTGTACGTGTGGCGGAAGACCAGGTGCTGCCCATCAACGACGAAATAGGCCTTCATCCGGCCATGGCGCCCTTGAAGAAGATCTACGACGAGGGCAATATGGCAATCATCCAAGGCGTTGGATACCCCACGCCCAGCCGTTCGCACTTCCGCGCCATGGACATCTGGCACACCTGCGAGCCGGAAAAACTCGGCGACGAAGGCTGGCTGGGCCGTCTCGTCCGCGACCTGGACCCCAGCAAGGAAAACGTGCTTACCGGGGTCAACTTTGGCCGCGGCCTCCCTCGCGCCATGGCGGTGGCAGGCGTGCCCGTGGCCTCGGTGGGAAACCTTGAAACCTACGGCGTCCTCACCGGCATCGAAGACCAGGACCAGCGCGCCAAGGCTTTGGACGTTTTCTCCAAGGTCTACGCTCCCTTGGTCGGCCAAGGCCCGGTGGTGGACTACCTGGCCCAAACCGGCCTGGACGCCCTGGCCGGAGCGGATGTCCTCAGCCAGGCCCCGGAGATGTACACATCCTCGGTGGAATACGGCGGCGACGTTGTCGGCCAGTACATGAGAAATATCGCCCAGACCCACTTGGCCAATTTCGGCACCAGGGTGCTGTACACCGCCTCCCCTTACAACGCTTTCGACACCCACGCCGGCCAACAGGGCAACCATCCGGTGCTGTTGACCGACATCAGCAGGGCCATCTCCAATTTCTATGACGACCTCAAGGAACACAGCGCCAGCGAAAACGTGATGATCCTCGCCTTCACCGAATTCGGACGGCGGGTGCACGACAACGGCTCAGGCACCGATCACGGCTCCGGCGGCCACGCCTTCGTCATTGGTGACAGGGTCAAGGGCGGCCTGTACGGCGAATACCCATCCTTGGAAGATAGCAAGCTGTTGGAGGGGGACCTCTACTTCAACAACGACTTCCGGGGACTCTACTCCACCATCCTTGAAAAGTGGATGGGCGTAGACGCCAAGCCCATTGTCAACGGGTCCTTCGAGCAGTTGGACTTCGTTTAAATTGCCAATCCGGCAGCCATAAGACCGTCGCCCCGCCGGGGTAGCGGCAGATAGTCTAGAATCAGGACTCTGTGAGGGTAATATGCCACCGGAGAAATCGTTCGTAAACCTCAAGTACTGGAAGACCATCGGCCGGCCGGAACAGGCGGGCTCCGGTTTCCGAGGCCCAATTTCCATGGCCCGGGACAGCGGAGACTTGATGTTCGTGGTCTGCCGCAGCTCGGAATACCGCCCCGAAGGCACCCGGGTCACCGTATGCACCCTCGATGAAGATTTCGTCACCGACTTCGCCCGGGGAGTCCCCAGGGAAGGCCCCCACACGTGGAACACCGACGACGGTTCGCTGGTCTGGCCCACCTGCATTACCCTGGACAGCCAGGAAACCCTCTATATCTCCGATGAATGGCTGAACCGCATCTCCATGTTCTCCAAAGACGGCGAGTACCTCGGCAAGTGGGAGGAACGCTCCGGGACCGGCGACGGGGAAATGGACCGGCCCTCCGGGCTGGTCTTCGACGCCGACGACAACGTGCTCATCGTGGACAGCGGCAATAACCGCGTCCAGAAGTTCACCAAGGACGGTCAGTTTATCTCCAAATGGGGGACAGGCGGCGCCGGGCAGGGCGAGTTGAACATGCCTTGGGGAATCGCCCTCGACTCGCAGGGCGACGTCTACGTCGCAGACTGGAGAAATGACCGCATTCAGAAATTCTCTCCCGACGGCGAGTTTATCCAGCAATTCGGCGTATCCGGCTCTGGAGACGGCCAGTTGAATCGGCCCACCGACGTGGCGGTGGACAAAGAGGGCGTGGTCTACGTGGCCGACTGGCAGAACGACCGGCTCCAGGTATTCGACTCCGCCGGCAACGTGGCTGCCATCAAGACCGGCGACGCCACCGTATCCAAGTGGGGCAGGGACAAGCTGAACGCCAATCCTGAGATGTGGAATGAGCGGGACCGGGCGCCCGACTTGGAACGGGAGAGGTACTTCTGGTGCCCCATAGCAGTCACCGTCGACGACGACAACAACGTCTTCGTCGTCGAAGCCCCAAGGAGCCGTATCCAGATTTACCAGAAACAGCCCCTGACCTTCCTGGCCCCCGGGCTTTAGCCGGCAGGAGAATACGGCAACCGAAACAGGGCCTCGAACCACCGAGGCCCTGTTTAACATTACAGTACAGGGCACGCACGATTGCCGACAATTAAGGTGAATCAGGAATGCCGCCGCTGACCGTAGGGCGCACCCCCTACATTAGCTCCGAGCCGTTGTTCTTCGACACGCCCAAGAGGGGCATCGAGGTGCTGCAACTGCCCCCCAACCAATTGCCAGCCGCCATCTCCGACGGTCGCTTGCAGGGAGGCCTCATTCCATTGGCTAACTGCTTTCCCCTGGCAGACACCATGCGGACCTTGGCCGGGTTTTGCGTAGCCTTCATTTCGCTGTCCATGAGCGTCAACCTCTCCACCAAACGTCCCCTGCAAGAAATGAGCGGGGCCCCCATCGCTGTCCCAAGCGAGGCTCCCACCGCGGTCAAGCTGCTACAGGCCCTGCTATCCCTGAAGCACGGCTTGGAGCCGGGTGCGTTGGTGTCTAACCAGGAACCCCATGATGGCACGTTGCTCGTGGGCACCGAGGGCCTCCGGCGCCGCCGAGTCTCAAGGGAGTTTCCCAACCACTACGACCTGGGGTCAGAATGGGCCGAGTGGACCGGCCTGCCCTTTGTTATCGCCCGGTTCGTAGTGCGTTCTGACCTGCCGGAGGAAAGCGCCAAGCTCATCGAAGATTCTCTCTACACCAGCCAAGAGGACTGGGTAAACGGCTCGTACCAGATTTCAGGGCCCGGCGGCAACCTCCCCATGCACCCGCGGGAGGTCCTGCGCTATTCCCAGGGAATCCGGTACTTTGCCGGGGCCCCCGAACAGAAGTCCATGGCCCTGTTCGGCGAATACCTTGCCCAGCTGGACGGCGTTTAGCAGCCGGTCCAGGTCCAAGGTTCAGTCTAAGAGGAACACGCACTTGCCCGTGGTGGCGGTGTCGAAGGTCTGGAAAGCCTCCACCGCCTGGTCCAATCGATAGCGATGGGTGATTAGCTTCTTCAAGGGCACCCGGGCTTCCAACATGAACCGGGCTGTTTCGATGAGCTCGGACTTGCTGAAGGTCCACGACCCGTAGACTGTGATGACTTTGTAGATTATGTCTCGCGTGAAGTTGATGGTCGCCGGGCCGCCGATGCCCACGTAGCAGCAACGGCCAAAGGGCCGCAGGGCCTGGAGGACCTGGGACCGGGCCTCGGCGTTGCCGGAGGTCTCCAGGCCCACTGAGGCGCCCATTCCCCCGGTCAGTTCCCGGATGGCCTCCACCGGGTCGGTCTCACGGCTGTTGATTACGTGGTCCGCTCCCAACTCGCCGGCCAGCGCCAACCTCTCCTCCACCACGTCCACGGCAATGACCCGGGAACCCATCGCCTTGGCCGATATGGTGCCGCTTAGGCCCACGGGCCCCTGTCCAAAAATGGCTACCGTGTCCCGCCCCGAAGGCTCCATTTTCTTCAAGCCGTTCCAGGCGGTGCCGGTGCCGCAGGAGATGGCGGCGCCCTCCTCGAAGGACAGCTCGTCTGGGAGGCGCACCAGCGTGCGCGAAGGCACCAGGATGTAGTCGGCGTTGGCCCCGTGGCCGCTGCCTCCTCCGTAGACAACGTTGCCCTCAGGACACAGTTGCTCGTAACCCAGGGCGCAGATTTCGCAGATGCCGCAGCCCCGGTAGTGGTGGACTATGACGCGGTCGCCGATTCCGAGCCCGGACGGCGCTCCGGCCCCCAACTCTGCGACGACGCCGCAGGGTTCGTGCCCAGATATCGTTTCGGTGGGCTCGGTATCGCGGTACCGGTGCAGGTCGCTGCCGCACAGCCCGGAGGCCCGGACCCTCACCACCGCTTCTCCTGGTCCGGCCTGCGGGTCTGGAAACTGCCGTATCTCGGCCTGCCGGTTTCCGTTAAATACAACGCCTCGCATCTACTTCCTCCTTCATCAATGGTTTAATGGCAGTCGTATCAGCCCAAGGAATCGCTCTCGCCGGTCTAGGGCAGTGCAATGTTAGGGGCGGCTTGCGGCCGCCGCCGACAGCGACCGTCGTGAGTTCAGTGCCTGAACCGGCGCAGCCGCAGGGAGTTGGTCACGACAGACACGGAACTCAAGGCCATGGCGGCGGCGGCCATCACCGGGTTGAGGAACCCATAGTCTCCCAATACGTGCCGCAGCGGACCGGCGGGCACCGGGCCCCCCAGCAGCTCGTTGAAAATCACGAACAGCAGGCCCGCGGCTATGGGTATCAGAACAACGTTGTACCCGAAAGCCCAGAACAGGTTCTGCTTGATTGTCCGCACCGTGGCCTTGGACAGGGCGATGGCCTCTGGCACTCCCCTGATGTCGCTGCCCACCAGGGAGACGTCGGCCGCGGCAATTGCAATGTCCGAGCCGGCGCCGATGGCTATGCCAACGTCCGCCTGGGCCAACGCCGGCGCGTCGTTGATGCCGTCGCCCACCATGGCTACCGACTTCCCCTGGGCTTGCAGCGCCCGGACCTCCAACAGTTTCTGGTCCGGCGGCGCATCGGCCAGCACCAGGCCGATCCCCAGCTGGCCGGCGATAGCCTGGGCTGTACGGCGGGTGTCCCCGGTGTACATCACCACCTCCAACCCCAACCGGCGCAGGGCATCCACCGCTTCCCGTGCATCGGGCTTCAGCACGTCGGCCAAGGCGATAATCCCGCTCACGTCGCCGTCGATGGCCACGAACACCGGAGTCTTCCCCTCGCTGGACAACTCCTGAGCGCGGGCCTCCAGCCCGTTCATACCGAACCCCCGTTCACGCATTAGCGAGAGATTACCGATAACCAAGTCCGCACCGTCGACCTTGGCATGGACGCCGTGACCGGGCAAGGCTTGGAACTCGGCGATTTCCTGCCGGACAAGGCCCCGGTCGTCTGCGGCGGCCGCTATGGCCTCCCCCAGGGGATGCTCCGAGTCCCGCTCCGCCGACCCCGCCAGGCCCAGCACCTCTTCTTCAGTGCGGCCGGCTGCAGTTATCAGGTCTGTGACCTCCGGGCGTCCCGTAGTCACCGTACCCGTCTTGTCCAGCACCACCACCTGTAGGTTCCGGGCCCGCTCCAGGGCCTCGGCATTGCCGAACAGGATGCCCCGTTCCGCCGCCTTGCCCATACCCGCAATAATGGCCGTGGGCGTTGCCAGGCCCAGGGCGCAGGGACAGGCGATTACCAGCACCGCCACGAAATTCAGTATGGCAATTGGCAGCCCCGGCGTAACCGGCTGCCACACGACCCATACCAACAGGGTTAAGAGAGCGATGCCGATGACCGCCGGCACGAACCGGGCCGCTACCTTGTCCACCAGCCGCTGGATTGGCGCCTGCGATCCCTGGGCCTCCTGCACCATCCGCACGATATTGGAGAGGACGGTCTCGCCCCCAACCTTGGTGGCCCGGAACCGGAAGCTCCCCATCTTGTTGATGGTCGCCCCGTAGACCGGCGACCCCGGCTCCTTGTCCACCGGAAGGCTCTCCCCGGTGAGCGTCGATTCGTCCACCGTCGAGGTCCCGGCCACGACCTCGCCGTCGGTGGCTATTTGCTCGCCGGGACGCACCACCACGACGTCATCCACCGCCAGTTGGTCAATGGGTACGTCCGTTTCAGTGCCGTCTCGGAGCACCCGCGCCGTCTTTGGTCTCAGCCCAAGGAGCTTTTGAATGGCGCTGGACGTCTGCGATTTTGCGCGCGCCTCCAGCAGCCTGCCCAACAGCACCAAGGTGATGACGATCGCGGAAACCTCAAAATAGACGCCTGTGCCGTGCCCGAAAACGCTGTTGGCGTAAACCAAACGCGCCTCGGCAAAGTAGCCCTCGAAGACGGTCAGCAACGCGCTGTAGCCGTATGCCACGCTGGTCCCCAAAGCGATGAGCGTGTGCATGTTGGCCGTCCGGCGCTTAAGCGACGCCCAGGCGCCTTGGTAGAACGCGGCTCCGATCCAGAACTGCACCGGCGTAGCCAAGGCCCAAAGCAGCAGGTTAAGCTGCAGCGCGGTCATGCCCAGCCGGTCCGTGGGGATAAACATCAGGGTCATCATGGCGGCCCCTGTTATCCCGCCGACGACGACCTTCCATGCCAGGCTCCTTATCTCTTTGGTGCGGGCCAACCTGGCCCGTTCCGTCTCATCATCTACAACCTCTCCGGAAACGCCCTCTACCGAGTAACCGACTCGTTGCACCGCGTCGCCAAAGTCCCCCAGCGTAACCGCTCCGGCCAGGTACTCTACCGTCGCCTGCTCTGTGGCCAGATTGACCCCGGTGGAAACGACTCCGGGCACCCCGGCCAGGGCCTCCTTTACGTGGGATACGCAAGCCCCGCAGGTCATTCCCCCAACGTTCAGCGTCAGCGTGTCCGTTTCCGCCGCATAGCCGGCGTCCTCCAGGGCTTGGGCCAGCACGGAAGCAGTAGCCTGCCGGGGATCGGCCTCCACAAGGGCCTTCTCCGTCGCCAGGTTGACCGACACAGACTCCACGCCGGCCACGTCCTTCAGGGCCCGTTCCACGTTGGCCACACAGGAAGCGCAGGTCATCCCCTTCACCGGAAGATTCA
Source organism: Dehalococcoidia bacterium (assembly GCA_965249215.1). Taxonomy (GTDB): domain Bacteria; phylum Chloroflexota; class Dehalococcoidia; order Lucifugimonadales; family UBA3495. Next base: position 280,939 of record CBDFLN010000001.1, read on the forward strand.
AGCGTAGGATGCCTGGGGCCAAATTAGCTGAGGTCACTTAATCTACTGCCAACAGGAATGATTCTTCCCAGTCCCATGATTAACCTAATCCGTCGCGGCGGCCCGCCCTAGCCGCGCCCGATGAGCGGCATCTTGGTGGCCATAACGGTCATGAACTGCACGTTGGCGTCCAGCGGCAGCCCCGCCATGTACACCACCGCCTGGGCCACGTGGTCGACGTCGAAAGCAGGCTCCGAGGCGATGGTCCCGTTGGCTTGGACGATCCCTTTCTTGAAAGCCGCAGCCAGCCCGGTGTCGGCGTTGCCTATGTCGATTTGGCCGCAGGCGATGTTGTATTTGCGTCCGTCCAACGACGTGGACTTGGTGAGTCCGGTAACCGCGTGCTTGGTAGACGTGTAGGGAGCTGAATTGGGTCTTGGCGTCATGGCCGAAACCGAGCCGTTGTTGATAATCCGTCCGCCCATGGGGTCCTGGTCCTTCATGATTCTGAACGCCTCCTGGGTGCACAGAAACGTGCCGGTCAGGTTGACGTCCACTACTGCCTTCCACTGGGCGTAGGTCAGGTCCTCCAGGAGCTCCGGGGGCGCACCCATCCCCGCATTGTTGAACAGCAGGTCCAGGCGTCCGAATCTCTCCTTGGTCCTGGCAAAAAGCCGCTGCACGGCCTCGGGGTCGCCCACGTCGGTGGGCATCACCAGCGCCCGCGGGGACGCATCGCCCGCCTCGATCGCCGTGGTCTCCAGCAGGTCTGCCCGCCGGCCGGCCAGAGCCACCGAGTAGCCTTCCTGCAACAGGGCCAGCGCCGTCTGCTTGCCGATGCCGGTGCCTGCCCCGGTTACTATGGCCACCTTCTCCTGTGGACTCATGAATCTATCTCCTATTATTCCTGTCAGGCGATAACTTACCCGAAGCCTCTTAGTAAGTGTAAACTGCCTTTGGATAGCAGTCCACACCTGCGCCGGGCCGCGTTCTACTGCCCCTCCAAGGGCCTCCACGCGGCGGTCACAGCCTTGCCGCGTTGACCAGGGGAAGTGTCCGTGAGTATCATTGCCGGCAGGGGAGTAAACGGCCCACCGTTGGTTTAGTTGGTCGCGAAGGAGCCCATGGGAATAGACCTGGATAGCATCTACCGGACTTATGAAGAGCTCCTGTCTGACGTGGACAGGGAGTTCAACCGAGTTCGGGATATTTTCATCGACCGGATGCAGTGCCGCATGGGTTGCAGCAGCTGTTGCACCCAGCTATTCCCCATCAGCGCCATCGAAGCGGCCTATATCTCCAAGGCAGTCAAGGCGTTGGACCCCGAGGCCAGGGAGCAGATGCGCCGTAAGGCCCTGGCTTACCTGGCAGAACTGACCGGTTCCGACGTGGACGAGAACCAGAGCATCGAGGCCCATAGCCGAGTCGTCCAAGAGGCGTTGGACCGGCTGGTGGGGCGCCGCCACATCCCCTGTCCTGCCTTGGTGGACGACGCCTGCTCCATTTACGGACACCGCCCCATCATAGCCCGCAAGTTTGGCATTCCCTTGTGGAACCCCCGCAAGCCCGGAGTTCTTCAGGCGTGCGAGCTAAACTTCAAAGAGGGCGAGGCCATCGAAGCCGACGGCCTGGTGGAACCCCAGATAAAGCTGGAGCACCAGTGGTTGGAGTTCAAAGATCGCACCCACAGCCAACTCGGCCTGCCCCAGCTAACGGCAACCGTGGCATCCGCTATAGTCTTCGACTACGAACAGCTTCTGGAAGACAGGATCCCCCTCCAACCGGACGTTTAGCCCGTCGCCAGTATTCCCTCAGGAATCCAGAACTGTTAGCTCCAACCATGACGGTTGCTCCGCGGTGTGGTGCACCTGCTGCACTGCCACCCTGCCCTCGGATTCCTGGGCGACGATTCCGCCCGTGTTACCGTTCCGGTCGAAGCGGGGGAAGTTGGAACTGCTTACCTCCAACCTGAGCCTATGTCCCGCCATGAATACGTGGGCCGTGGCCACAAGCTCCACGGTGTAGGAATACGCTACGCCAGGCGTAAGCAGCTTCGCCCTTTCGGTGGATTCGCGGTATCGGGCGCGAACAATGCCGTCGCAGAGGTTCAGGGCGGTCCCGTCCTCGCTCACGTCCACCAGCTTCGCCGTCCAATCCGTATCCGTCCCATCCGTAGTCGCCCACAGGTGCAGGCGCACCGGCCCCACCACGGTCAGGTCTTCCTCCAGTGAGTCAGATGTGTAGACCAGGACGTCATCCCGTTCCTCCACCTCTCGTTGGTCCCACGGCCCCGGATCGTGGATGGGCAGCATCAGCAGGTTCCCGCCCCTGGTAGGAACGGGGCGGTCCGGGTTGTACAGAAAGACATCCGCAGCCTCGGCCGAGTCGGGGGCTTGCCGGTCCAGAACCCCGTCGCCCCGCAGGCTGTTGGCCGAGCCCCGGCTGTGCAGGTACCAAGCCTCCACCCGCCCTTCCGGCGGCGGCCACCCGTCGGCGTCCCGCCAGCGGTTGGCGCCCATCAGGTAGTACCGGACCGGAGCGCCGGTGTCCGTTTCCTCCTTTTCCGCCACCCAGCGGTCCAGCCACCGGATGACCTCTTGGTGGACGCCGGAGAACAATGCCGGGCCCGTCGCTCCAAAGTCCATCAACCCCAGACGCCGCACGTAGTTGCTATGTCCCCACGGCCCGATTATCAGCTTCTGGGGAGCGCGGCCCGCCTTGGTCAGACCGACAAAGTTCCGGATAGTCCCAGCCAGGAAGATGTCGAACCACCCACCCAAGTGCAGGCCGGCAACATTCATCGAGCCAAAGCTGTCTGAGACGCGCAGGGCCTGCCAGTACTCATCGTTGTCGGGATGCGAGACCCAGTCCCGCCACCAGGGAACGGCGCCCTCTTGCGACACCCCCGGCAGGTCGGCCACCGGCCGGTGCGCCAGCGTTGTCGCGGCATCGGCCAAGGCAGCCCCCAGGTTCCTGACCTGGTCGGGGGTTAGCCAGGTGTCCGGCCGCATGGCCAGCGACTGCGCCAGGCCGCCGGCCCAGGTGCCCGCGAAACCCAGTTGCAGGGCGCCTCCATGATAGTTCCAGGTCTCGTAGAATTCGTCGGTGGTAACCGTGGGAACCACCGCTTTCAGCCCCGGATGACCGCTCCTTGCCCCCAGCATCGTCGTAGCCCCAAGGTAGCTCGCCCCCATCAGGGCGACCGCTCCGCTGCTCCAGGGCTGCGCGGCTGCCCACTCGACCGTGTCGTACCCATCGTCGGTCTCGTTGACGAAGGGGTAGAACGTTCCCTCTGACGTGAACCGCCCCCGGATGTCCTGCGTTACGACTGCAAATCCCGCCTCGGCCAGCCTCACCTGGGGCGGATACGGCGTGATGCCCCCCCCTCCCTCCTTGTCATACGCCGTGCGTATCACCACCACCGGCGTGGGTCGGTCTAGCAGGGGCCGGTATACGTCTGCATAGGTCACAGTGCCGTCCCGCAGAGTGATGGGCTCGTTCTTCTCTATGACAATCTTGTAGGCATCCGGCATCGGTCTTACCTTCCTCTGTATTGGCCCGGCCAACGGGCCTTTGCCTAACCGTCATTCCGGCCCCGGAGCCGGAATCTAGGGGCGGGGCCCAGGCAGGAAAATCCTCACCTGTTCTCCCGTGTTTATGCTTCTTGGGGCGTTGTTCGAATGTCTCGCCAGCGGGATAACTACGACTGGTGCCCAGGGGCGGCTGCCTGGGCGATGCCCAAAGCAGCCTACGGGTCTCTCAGCCCAGCTGGCCCAAGCGAGCGTCCAGGTCCAGGCTGCCCCTGAGGAGTTGCAGAAACCGGTGGACTTTCCCTGGTGTGGGCGGCGATGCATGGTCCAGGATTCCTCCCAGGGCCTCGGCTGTTTCCTGGGTATTCGATTCCACCAGGATCACCGGCACTCCTTGCTGCAGGGCCTCCGCCTTCACGTATTGGGACGCCTCTTCACGCCCGGTAAGCACCAGGCAACGGGTCTGCGGCATCAGTCCGGCCATCTGGATATCCGGTCGGCCCGCCCGTACGATGACGGCCTGGTTGCAGTGGCGGCCGAAATAGGTAGGACCCAAGTCCATGATGTTGCCGCCTATCAGGAATCTTTCCACCGGAGCATCGGCATTTTCCGGCTCCTGCGCCCAACGGCCTCCCAGGTGGTCTGCGATTTGCTGCACGGTGACCGCCAACAATGCCCGGTCCTCTTCCAAGGCGCCCCAATAGGGAATGCCCCGGGCCTCCAATGCCGCGCCTACGGCTTGGTTGACTTCCCGCGCTCGGTACTGGGTAACACCGTTTATCAAAACCCCGGCCAACCGGTCCATGAAGGGCTCTGCGGCCCTTTCCACGTCTGCCGGAGTCAAGCCCTTGACGTATCTGACCATGAGCAAGACCTTGGACCCGGTCAGAGTCGAGACTTCCAGGGCTAGGGGCGATGGTTCCCCATCCTCCAGTCCAACGTCTGGCCCCTCCAGCACCACCCAATCGCACTGGAGCTGAAGTTCCGCCGCCGCCCGTTGCACCTGGTCTGCCGCAGTGCTGGGAAACACCGGGCCGGAACTGGCGGGTTGGGGCAGTGGTAGCGGCTCTGGAACGTGGACAGATGTTTGGCCATCCAGCAGGGACTGGGTTGCCAAAACCAAGTCCGGGTCTTCACCGGGATGGTTGGAGAAGGGCTTGTAATACCCTGCCTGTTGGCCCGACTCGGCCAGGTGGAGCAGTAGAGCGCCGGCCAGGCACGTCTTTCCGGCGCCGGGTTGATCAGCCGAGATTTGGAGGACTGGCACTAGGACCCCCTGCATGCGTTGCCGGTGGTAATTCTAGCATACGGACCACGGCTAATCCTTAACGTCCCGGTTGCCGGTCCTGTACGGGTCGAATCCTTGCGGAAAGATGGTCGACTTATCAAATTTCGCCCCGTCCATATCCGACCGGTGCAGACTGGCCTTATCGAAATTAGCCCCCCGCAGGTCTGCCGCAAACCACATGGAGTCCCTAATCATGGCCAAGGTGAAGTCGGCGCCCGTCATAATCGCCCGGCTCAGGTCCGCCCCGTTCATGTTGGCGGAACGAAATCGCGCCCCCCAAAGCGTCGCGTTGCGCAGGTCTGCTTCTATCATGGTGGCCTGGCTGGCGTCGGCCCCCGTCAAGTCGGCGTTGAGGAATGCGGCGCGCACCATCCGCGACCAGCGCAGCGTTGCCCCTTGCAAATTGCAGTTCTTCAGGTCGGCCCAAAACAGGTTGACGTTGGTCAGGTTGGCTAGGGTAAGGTTAGCTCCCGCAAGGGACCCCCGGGCCAGGTCTGCAGACGTCAGGTCCGCCTCCCGCAGATCGGCTCCGGCCAGACTCGTCCTGGCCAGCTTGGCCCCATAAAGATTGCATCCCCGCAGGTTGGCGTCCCGGACCCGGCCCCCCCGCAGGTCAACCCCGGACAGGTCCGCCCCTTCCAACTGGAGACAAACGCTGGGGTTCCGGGCCCGCCACTCGCCAAACCCTTGGGGGCCTGACCGGGCCGCCCTGATGTGTTCCGCCCTGGTGTGTTCGATGTGTTCCTGGTCAGCCAAGAGCTACTCCTCAATTCGTGCAGGGAATTGTCACGGGCGAAAAAATGCAGCCCCGGATAACGCCTGCGGGCTGCATTTTAGGAACCAGTGACCAGTGCGTGCTAGGAAATCCTGACTGCTGTCGCCTCGTCGACCTCAAAGATTTTCTCGGCGATGACCATCTTGAGCTCCCGCACCTTGGTGAGCTCAGGGTAGCCGCCGTCCTCTATGCGGTCGAAGATTTTCTCGCCGTCAACGTAGACTTCCAGGCGTCCTTTGGCGTTGGGCGTCAGCTTTATAGCAGCGTCCCCGGGCTTGTCCGACTTCCAAAACTCCGTCGCCAACCACGAGGCGACCGGGAAATAGCCTCAAGGCACGCAATAAACAATCTCGATTTCTATCTTCCCAAACTCGCTTGCCATAGCACTCCTCCACGCCGGTGGGCGTATGCTGCGAGTATAATTAATCCCAGGCGCCGATGCAACAACTCCCAATCCTGGATGCCGGCATTCCCGACCCTTGCCAGCTTGGTGCACGACGCTGTCCCGCAGCTTCCTTTTATCTGCAACCCTGATGCATCGAAGACCCCGGCTCTGCCTGTCATAGCCTATGGCCTGTCGCCCAAGGATAACCTATAATATCTGACAGCGCGTCCCGGCAAGGAAACAGCGTATATGGACCTTACTTTCGACAGAGGCGACCCGGACCGTCCCAAGGGCCACGCCCTTCTATACTTCCGGGTAAGCACCGAGCCCGACAAGGTCTATGCCACCTACCTGGTAACTTTGCCGGTAAAAGCGGACATGAGCAAATACGTGCCTCCCTTCCTTGCTTCTCATCTGGGCAACCTGCCGATGAGCGACTTTTCCGCCTTCGCCATGCCCCCCGTCCCCGAGCCTGTCGGCAGCTATGAAGATCTGGAGCGGATGAGCCGCCAACGGGATGACGACCTGGTCTTCGGCGACAGCATGTTTTCCTTCGATTTGCCCCGGATGATGGAGGCGGTCAACGAGGCGGTGGAGGCCTATTCCAAGAAGTACGCCGGCCGGCTTGACGGCCCGGGAGCCTTGGTGGCCGAGTCCTCCCAACCCCAAGCTGCCCAGCCGGACCCAGCCCCGGACGACGACCGCTCCTACAACGTGAATGAGGTCGTCTTCAGCTTGATGAGCGAGCGGGACAAGCTTGGTGAACTCTCCAAGCTGCTCGGCAAGCTACGGTTCGCCGTAGAAGGGGACGACTCCAGGAATGCCGACGAAGCCGTTGACGAGATAACGACGCTGGCGGGACACTTGCCGGAGGAATTCCAGGTGTCGTCTTTGCTTGCCGTGGCCCGAGACGCCTCGCAGAAGGGGTCGCGCCTGGCCCAGCTGTACCTGGACCGCTGCTTCCGTTTGTCCGACGGCGACGTCAACAGCGCCCGGGAGCTTGAAGAGCAAATCCGCTCCCTCAGGGACTCGTCCTAGCCACGTAGGTGTACCTCTCCCGCCTAGTCCTCAACAACTTCCGCAACTTGGTCGAGTTGGACCTGGAGCTTCCGCCCGGCGTGGTGGTTCTCTTCGGACCCAACGCCCAGGGAAAGACGACCCTGCTCGAAGCCGTGTACCTGCTGGCCATAGCCCGCTCCTTCCGCGCCGAGAACGAGCGAGAGGTCCTCAATTTCCAGGCCGCTGCAGTAGGCGGCCAGGGGCTGGTGGGAGGGACCGTCGAGAAGGAGGGCGCCCGGGTGCAGGTTTTTGTCGGCTATCAGACTGCCCGTCCCGCCACCGCGGAGGATTCGCCGCCCGGCAGCGCTAACACCCCCGGGTTCTCGTTGCGCAAGCAGATACGCGTCGACCGGGTCAACCGCACCGCCGCCCAATTGGTTGGCGCCGTCAACGCCGTCCTTTTCAGCGCAGACGACCTGGCATTGGTCAAGGGCTCCCCGTCCCACCGGCGGCGGTTCCTGGATATCCTCATCTCCCAAGGGGATTCCCACTATCTCCGCGGGCTTCAGCGCTATCAGAAAGTCCTGCAACAACGTAACCAGCTCTTGCGAATGCTCCACGAAGGGAGAGCCGGCGCGGATGAACTGGAATACTGGGACAATGAACTGGTCAGGGAAGGAGCGTGGATAATCTGGCGTCGCCGGGAGGTAATCAGGGGCCTTGCCGTCGCCTGCGCGGAGCACCACGCCCGGCTGGCCGCGCCCGAGGAAGAGCTAAGCATCGCCTACCGGCCCAGCGTGCCCCCGGGGGATTCCATCCCTGCCACTGAATACCAGTTTCAACAGTCGCTGGCCGCTGCCGGACAGCGGGAGCGGGCCACCGCTCATACGGTCGTCGGGCCCCATCGCGACGATCTTGAACTCTTGATCAATGACCTCGATGTGGGCGCCTACGGCTCCCGCGGCCAGGCCCGCACCCTGGCCCTGGCGTTAAGATTGGCGGAAGCGACCTATCTGGCGTCGGTGCGCAGCGAAAACCCCATCGTGATGCTGGACGACGTCCTTTCCGAGATGGACGCCGAAAGACGTGCCCGCGTGCTGGAGAAGGCGGGGGAGTACGAGCAGACCTTGATAACGGCTACGGACCCGGAGCCGTTGCGCCAGTATTTCGGGCCCGCCGCCAAGTATTTCCGAGTTGCGGACGGCGGTGTCGCTCCATGCCCGTAACCAGAGAAACTCTGGAGGAGATAGCCCTCACCCAGGCCGAATACGACATGATCCTGGACCTGCTGGACCGGGAACCCAACGCCGTGGAGCTTGGAATGTTCGGGGCCCTCTGGAGCGAGCACTGCGGGTATAAGCACTCCGCACCCTTGCTCCGGCTCCTGCCCAGCCGCTCTCCCCAAGTGTTGTCCCTGCCTGGCGCCGAAAATGCCGGGGCCGTCGACATCGGCGACGGCCTGGCCGTGGTCTTCAAGGTCGAGTCCCATAACCATCCCTCCGCCGTGGAACCCCGGCAGGGAGCGGCCACGGGAGTAGGCGGCATCGTCCGCGACATCCTGGCCATGGGAGCCCGGCCCATTGCCCTGCTCAATTCCCTCAGGTTCGGGCCTCCCCAGGAGCCTCGCAACAAGCGCCTCTTGCAAGGGGTAGTCGGAGGCATCTCCTGGTACGGGAACTGCATCGGCATCCCCGACGTGGCGGGCGAAATATACTTCGACCCCTCCTATTCCCATAATCCCCTGGTAAACGCCATGTGCGTGGGGCTCGCGCCCGTGGACAAGCTGGCCACCGCCTCCGCGGGCCGGGCGGGCAATGTGCTGCTGCTTGTCGGCGCTGGCACTGGACGCGACGGCATACACGGCGCGTCCGGCCTGGCCTCCCGAACTTTGGAAGGAGAGCAGGAACGCCGCCCAACAGTCCAGGTGGCCAATCCCTTCCTGGAGAAGGTGTTGATCGAGGCCTGCCTGGAAGCGCTGGATACGGGCGTGGTGGAGGGAATCCAGGACCTGGGCGCCGCCGGCCTTACCAGTTCCACTGTGGAATCCGCATCCCGGGCCGGCCGCGGTATCCGGTTGGATGTGTCCCAGGTGCACCGCCGGGAATACGGCATGAACGGGTACGAGGTTATGCTCTCCGAGTCCCAGGAGAGGATGCTCTTGATAACGTCCCCCGGCGGGGTCGACCGGGTCAAGCAGGTGTTCGACAAGTGGGACGTGCCCTGCCGCACCATTGGCGAAGTCATCGACCCGCCCAGCGTTCATGTCCTCGACGGCTCTAGCCCCCTTGTCAACTTGCCGGTCCGTCACCTGGTCGACGCGCCCCGCTACCGCAAGCGAGGCGTTCCGGGACCGGAGCTGCGCCAACGCTGGCGCCTGCCCCTGTCCGACGTCCCAATCCCAGACCGCGGGGCCGGAGACGTGTTGCTGGCGCTATTGGCGTCGCCCAACATCGCCAGCAAAGAGAGCGTTTACCGGCAGTACGACCACCAAGTGCAGACCAACACCGTGGCGGGGCCCGGCGGCGATGCCGCCATCCTCCGCATCAAGGACTCGGGCAAGGCCATTGCCCTGAGCATCGACGGCAACGGCCGGCTTTGTTACCTGGACCCCTACCGGGGCGGCCAGATTGCCGTGGCCGAGGTTTGCCGCAACCTGTCCTGCGCCGGCGCCCAGCCGCTGGCCCTCACCGATTGCCTCAATTTCGGCAACCCGGAACGGCCCGAGGTCTACTATCAGTTGGAGTGGTGTGTCCGGGGTATGGCCCGCGCCTGCAAAGCCTTGGGAACCCCCGTGGTCAGCGGCAACGTCAGCCTGTACAACGAGGCCGAGGACCAGGCCGTCTTTCCGACCCCGGTCATTGGAGGAGTCGGGTTGATTGAAGACGTAAACCGCCGTGCCCGGGCCCATTTCCACGAAGAGGGAATGGTCGTGGGACTGCTGGGACGCCGGGACTGGAGGCAGCGGGCCTCCGACCTGGCGGGTAGCGAATATCTTCAGGTGATTCACGGCATTACCGCCGGACGCCCGTTCATCGACCTGGACTTAGAGCGGCGTGTCCAAGACCTCTGCCGGCAAGCCATCCAAGAGGGGGACGTAGCCGCAGCCCATGACTGCTCTGAGGGAGGGCTGGCGGTGGCGCTGGCCGAGTTATGTATACCCGGCGGCGTGGGCTTTACCGGGGAACCCATTCTGCCCCGGCGATGGGACGCAGCCCTGTTCGGCGAGGGCCAGTCACGCATTGTCGTCGCCGTGTCCCCAAACCGGTGGCCCAGGTTGCAGCAGATGGCCGCTGCTTCCGAGACTCCCCTGCTGCGGTTGGGCGTCACCGGCGGCAGCAGGTTCACTTGGGGCCATCTGCTGGACTTGCCGGTGCAAAACATTAGCGACGCTTGGAGTAACGGGTTGGAGCAGGCGTTGGCATGACGCCGCCGCTGCGGGTGCTCTTCTTGACACCCTACTTTCGCCCCTACCTCGGCGGGGTCGAGCGGGCAATCGAGCAGCTGACCTTCCAAATCCAACAGTCGGCCGAAGTCGAAGCCGTAGCCGTCCTCACCACCAAGTATGCGTTCCCCAGGGTCCCTCAGCCCCATTGGGCCGACCGGGAGACCACTCCAGAGGGCATAGAGATATTCCGCCTGTCCGGCTTTCCCAGGTGGTCGGTGCCCCTCTATTCCGTCCCGCTGGTCTGGTTTTCTCCCCTGCACGTACGTCGTTACCTCCGCGAGTTCAGACCCAACGTCGTCCACTTTGTCAGCGATGGCTGGTTCTGGGGACATTTCTGGTCCTGGTTTTGGCTCCGGGGCCAAGCCCGGTTCGTTTTCACCCCGTCCTACCACGAGTTGCCCTTGGTCCGCTGGTGGCTCCGGCCCATCAACGCCTTTCTGTGCCGCGTCGTGGACCGCATAGTTTCCCTGACCAATCAGGAAGCTGGCCTGGTCAGGCGCGACTACTGGGCGCCGCCGGGCAAGCAATCAGTCATCGGCTGGGGCGCGCCGGAACCGGAGTCTGGCCCCGATGACGCTTCCTCCCCGGACTTGGACGCGAAGGCAGGCTCCTCCGGTGAATCAACCAGCCCATTGACCCTGTTGTGCGTGGGCCGCTTGGGCCGCCACAAGGGACAGGAGTGGCTGCTGGAGGTCTACCGGCAAGCCCACAGCCGGTTTCAGCGTCCGGCCCGGTTGGTCCTGGTGGGACGGGACGAGGACGCCCAGGACAGGATTGCCGCCTGGGTGCAAGAAGCCGGCCTGGAACGAGAGATTGTTATGTTCGGTGAGGCCTCCGACCAGGAACTGGTCCGGTGGTACTCCCAGGCCGACCTCTTTGTTCTGTTCTCCCGCTACGAAGCCTTCGGCCTGGTATTCTTCGAAGCCATGGCCCACACAACCCCCGTCTTGACCCACGACGTCGGCGCCAACCGGGAGCTATTGACCCAGGGCGCTGTAGTAACGCCCCCCTTCGACCAGGACGAGGCTGTCTCAGCCATGGTCCGCCTGGTAAACGACGACGCCTACCGCCATGACCTCGGCCGCCAAGCCCAATCCTACGCCCTGTCCAACTTCACCTGGCCCGCCGTCGCCCAAAAATACCTGGACGTTTACCGGGGGTAGACCGCCAAGCCTACGGAGAATGCTCGTGCTGTATACTCCCCAAATCTTGCTGATGAGTTCAACATGGAATGATGGATCTCAGGTGACGGAGTGCCACTACTGCGGCGGGGCGCTCGGGCCGTGGTACAACTATGCCTGCGCCAGTTGCGGACGGGATACCTGCGATAGGGACATCCAATGGTGCCCGCTGGCAGACGATTTAGACTGCGAGGAAATCATATGTTTCGCGTGCGTTACGACGCATGTGCAAGCGGCCCACCCTGGCTACATCTAGTCCTAGCCGACACAGTAGGAGCCACTTGCAAAATGAACGCTAATGCCCGTGAGCGGGCGCTGGCAGCAGAAGGGCTGCAGCAGATTGAGAATGCTGTCATTGAGTTGCTTGACCGCAATCCCCAAGGGCTGCGAAACGTCCAGATAGCCCATCAGTTGGGGTTAAGTTCGGGGGTCCGGGGCGGCCACAGAAACTATTTGACCTATTCGGTGCTGGGAAGCCTTTTGGACCAAGGCAGAATTTCGTGGAATGCCGTGACCAAGCTGTACACAACCGTTGGAGCCGACTCAACGCCGCAGTCTTTGGCTGGAGATGGACTTCGCCGAATCGAGCAAGCCATACTGGACTTGCTTCACCAGAATCCTCAAGGACTTCGCAATGTTGACGTTGCGGCCACCCTGTCCCTGTACTCGACTGTTCGCGGGGGACGTAAGAACTATCTCACCTATTCAGTGTTGGGCGGACTGGTCGCAAAGGGTACAGTGGCTTGGGACAAGCGGACCAAGCTGTATGCTGAGTCATAGTTGCCGAGCCGAGAAATGACCATATACTCTCCTGGCTACGAAACCTGAGCGAAGCCGCCCATCCCGCCGAAGCCCTTCCGGCAGAGCCTAGCGGCCCGGCAACGCAACATCAACCGGCGGCTCATAGGGTCGTATGGCCCCCAGTTGCTCCGCCTCCCGTCGCTGGGCTTGGTACAGGTCCCAGCGCAGTTGCACGTTCATCCAGAAGCCTGGAGAAACCCCGAAGAACTTGGCGAGCCGCAGCGCCGTGCTCGGCGTGACCCCGCGACGCCCTCGCACAATCTCGTTGACTCGCTGGTACGGAACCCGGATCGCGTCCGCCAACTGCTGCTGCGTCAAGTCCAGGGGAAGAAGGAACTCCTTCAGTAGCATCTCTCCCGGATGTGTCGGCTCTCGGTCGGTTGGTACGCGTACCATACCGTTCCTCCAATTCAGTGATAGTCTGTTATCTCGGCTTCGGTCGGCCCTGCGTCCGTCCACACGAAGCATATACGTTATCGGTCTTTGATGCGAACACTGTGCTGGCCGGCTATGCCCATGCGTGCGGGCCGGCTAGACGGCCACTGTCACAAAGTCCTTGACAGCCCCGAAAGCCCCTACTTAAACTCGAGACATGCGTTCCATCGTAACCACCGAGAAACCGTGGGTATTCCTCCAGGGCAAAGCGCCTGCGTTGCTCCCAATCCGCCGCCAAGCCAAAATGGTACGGAATGGTACGGAATGGTACGGAATTTGAATTTTTCGGCCCCGGTCCTGAACTGTGATTTAGGATTACCCCACGTATAGGGCCGTTTTAGAAGAGGCATGGTTTGAACCTGCAGTGGGCTGCTTAATCCAATGGACCACCAAGAGCTAGAAGCAAAAGCCAGGCAAATCCTCCTGGGCAACCTGAGGCAGGGAGTCGCCGATTGGAACGGCAAGGAATACAGCTTTGTCTGCCCTGCGCTGGCCGGCTACCCCTTCCAGTGGTTCTGGGACTCCTGCTTCCACGCCATCGCCTTGATTCACCTGGACCAACAGCAGGCCAAGGCCGAGATGCGGACCCTGATGAGCGGGGCCCTGCCCGACGGGTTCATACCCCACATCATCTTCTGGGAGATGGACAAACAGCCCGATTTCCTCAGCCGAAACATCGTGGGCCGCACCTCGGAATACTACAGTTCCACCATACAGCCGCCCATCATCGCCTATGCCGTGGAACGCATCTACCAGGCCACCGGCGACGAGGACTTTCGCCGCGACGCCCTGCCCGTGCTGACCGCCTTCTACCGGTGGCTCCGGCGGGAGCGGGACCCGGATAATGACGGGTTAATCGCCGTGATTCAGCCCGAAGAAGCGGGGACCGACTGCTCCCCCAAATACGACGGAATTCTGGGCTTGGAGGAACTGAGCAACCGGGGGTTCATTGCCGCCCTGAAAAAGGTCTACGCAGCCTACGAGCCTATGCGGGGCGACGACCGGCGCATCCTTGCCGCCGACATCTTCCACGTCGAAGATGTCCTCGTGAACTCCATCTACGTCATGGGGCTGCGTTCCTTGGCCCGGCTGCTGGCGGATTCGCCGGAGGCCGCCGAGTTTCAACGAGAGGCCGACAGGACCTTGGAGGCCCTTCTCGCTAAGTGTTGGGACGAAGACGCCGGGGCCTTCTTCGACCTGTCCGGCGTAGCGGAAGTCCCAGTCAAAGAGGTCACCATAAGCTCATTGATGCCCCTGATTCTGGAAGACCTGCCCCGGCCCATCGTCGAGCGGCTGGTTGACCGGTGGCTCACCGCGCCGGAACACTTCTGGACGCCCTACCCCATCCCGTCGGTGCCCGCGTCCCATCCCAGGTTCCTGCCGGGCAATCCGGGGGGATTCATCTGGCGGGGCCCGAGCTGGATAAACACCAACTGGTTCCTATCCCATGGGCTGCGGGGCCACGGCTATGAGGAATTGGCCGACGTCATCGTAGCCAAGAGCCTGGAATGCGTAGACCGGTCCGGTTTCAGGGAGTACTACCATCCCTACACCGCCGAGGGCCTGGGGGCCAGGGATTTTGGCTGGTCGACATTGGTCCTGGATTTGTGACCGCAGACATCGCCTGTGGGAGTCGCCAAGCGGGACCCTTCGCCCTGGGGGCCAGGGACTTTGGCTGGTCGACCTTGGTCCTAGACTTGTGACGCGACCAAATCCCCTTCGGGGTCTTTAGCGACACAGACATGGACCATGAAGTCCCCTCTCCCCTACGCGGGAGAGGGTTAGGGTGAGGGGGATTCAACGAGTTATGGAGACCTCGGCGCAAACGAAAACATTTGGTCCCCACTCACCCTGAGCCTGTCGAAGGGCCGGTTAGCCCCGGTCTTTAGTCGCCGCGGCGGCTCCGAAGAAACCTGGAGAGGAAGGGCACTTCTACCCTGACCGGGTTCCGAGGCGCAGCCTCTTCCTGCGGGAAGCCGTCGGCGACACCGTCGGAGTCATAGCCCCCGTCGCCAGGTTCAAGCTCCTGCGACCCAGGGGCTGCATCAGCGGCGTCCCCGTCGTGACTGGACCCCCACCGGGATTTCAACACCTGTTCCACCACCGGATGACTTAGGTCCAGGGTGAAGGTGCGCCGCCGTCTCTGGTGGCCGGAAGTCTCATCCCGCCAGGAATGCCAGCCCCGCTTGAACATGTTAGCCGAGTTGAGTCCCCGGAACATCCTGCTTACGTAGGCCCTCGTGTAGGCTTGGGCCCATCTCCGGGTGATCTCAACGTCCTCGGCCTCCAGTCCTTGTTCCAAGGCTTGGCAGACCTCGCCCACCAGGAAATTAAACGCCACGTGGCTGATCCCTTCCCGGTGCTGCAGGGTCTCCGCCATCACGATCAGGTCGGCAGCGCGCTGGGCATCCAGGCCGTCGCCGGGTCCCGTGGGCATGTCTGCGTCGGCCGTTGCCCCCGAAATCACTGCCTCCAGGGACTGGGCCGCAGCAGTGGCTGGCGGCGCAGTGGCTGGCGCAGCAACCGTTTGACCAGGGGTGTCTGCTGGCTCGGATGGGGTCACCGGCGGGTGTTGCTCATCCGGCGCATCGTGACTTTCTTCCGCCACCGGCTGCGCTTCCACTGGCTTGAAGCGGCGGCGTCCCCCGGCCTGCGCGGGTCGAGCTTCCTGGGGAGCGATGGAATCAGCTTCTCCCTCGTCGGGGTCGGGTTCATCAGCCATTATGGCCCAGTCCACCAGGCCGTGGGTGACAAGCCTTATGTTGCCTTCCCGGGCCACCCGGGCCATCAGCTTCTTGAACCCGGAGAAGCCCAGTTTCTTCTCGTCGAAAGCCGGAATGCGGCGCACTACCCGTTGCTTGATTGAGGTCAACAAGGGGTTGCCGCCGGCCTGCCGCTCCGTCCGGACAATGTCCTCGATCACCCGGATGACCTCGGCCAACTCCACCCTGGTGACTTCGTCGCCCCTTGCTGGGCCCCGGCCATTGCCGGCAGGCGCCGGCTCCGGAACAATCACCGGGTCCACGTCCACGTCGTACAGGATCAGGCCGTCCACCTGGTCGGCCAGCCGCCGGGAGGTGGACCAGGAAACCCCGATTATCACCACCTGTTTCCCCATGGTGCGCAACGTGTTGACCACGTGGATGAAATCGGAATCGCCCGACACCAGCACGTAGGTGCCGATGTTGGGGTAGGAATGGGCGGACTCCAGGCAGTCCGCAGTCATCTTGACGTCGATGCTGTTCTTTATTCGCGGCCCCCGCGGGGGCTCGGTGGACCTGGAGTTCCCGGAGAATATCCGCGTGGGCACGTAGACTGGCTCGATGCCTGCAGCGTATAGGGCCGGTGGGTCGTAGATAAACTGGCTGGCCCCCCTGATTTCGGGAGCGCGGCTTACCCAGTCGGCGTAAGCCTTTGCCACCACCACCCTGCCCAGGTTAGATACTTCTTCCTTTAACGCAGAGACATTGGGAGTTCGGTGCCCCGTGGCCAGGCTGATTTTGAAGTTCTCCCAGTCGATGAATAGGGCCACGTCTTCGCCGGCGGTGAAAGGTCGGGTCATATTTTCGGTACGTCCATAGTGAGCGATTTGCCGGTTTCAGTGTAAGCCGGGCCTATCGCGTGAGTCAAGAAAATGGGAAACTGCAGATTGCCGATTTGCGCTGAGCGGGCCCCGGTTCAGCTGCTTTAGGGGTGTCCGGAGCACCCCGCGGAACGGTCGATATGGTCTGACAGAGGCTAAACCCGAATCCACCGAAGGAGGGCGTCGGGTTAGCGTCCTGAAGCGGCAAGAAGGTGCTCCTGTGCTTCTGGGATAATGGTTTTGTAGCAAAAAACCGACCCCGGAAAAGGAGCACCCAATAGATGCTGCCACGCAACCACCCCGACCGGATCCAAATCACCTTCGACGACCGCCGCTTGGTGGCCAATGCCGGGCTGCTCCTTCCGGCCACCCTGGCGCGGCACCTCGGCCTGCCCGAACTCGTCCGGCAGCGCCTCGACCTGGGCGATGCCCCGGGGCGGGCGAACACGAGCGACAAGATGATGACGCTGGTGGCGTCTGCGCTGGCTGGGGGCGACTGCATTGACGACGCCGATGTGTTGCGCACCGGGGGGACGGCCTGCACCCTGGGCGGCACGGTCAAGGCGCCATCCACCCTGGGCACCTTCCTGCGCAGCTTCCGGTGGGGCCACGTCCGTCAACTCGACCGGGTGAGCCGCGAGTTGCTGGCCCGGGCTTGGCAGGCCGGGGCGGGACCCGGCGACGGGCCCCTGACCATTGACCTGGACTCCACCATCTGCGAGACCTACGGACTGGCCAAGGAGGGCGCACGCCACCACGGCTATACCGGCAAGCGGGGCTATCACCCGCTGTTGGCCGTCGCCGCCGGCACCGGCGACGTGCTGATGTCCCGGCTGCGCGAGGGCCGCGCCAACACCGCCCGGGGCGCCGCCCACTTTCTGCGGGAGACGGTGGGGCGGGTACGCTACGCCGGGGCCAACGGACGACTCACGCTACGGGCCGACAGCGGGTTCTACACTCATGGCGTGGTATCCGTCTGCCGCAAGATGGATGTCCGCTTCTCCATCACCATCCGCCAGCACAAGAGCCTGCGCAATCTCATCGAGACGATACCCGAGGATGCCTGGACTCCCATTCCCTACTGGATGGACGGCGCCGCCGATGTGGCCGAGACCACCTGCACTCCCTTCCAGAGTGAACCTGACGCCGCGCCGGTGCGGCTCATCGTCCGGCGTGTGAAGCCCACGCCCGGTTCCCAGTTGGCCCTCTTCGCCAAATACAGCTATCACGGCTTCATCACCGACCGGGACGGGGAGTTGCTCGAACTGGAGGCTGACCATCGCCGCCACGCCGAGATCGAGAATGCCATACGCGACCTCAAGTACGGCGTCGGGCTCAACCATCTCCCCTCGGGCCGCTTCGCCGCCAACGGCGCCTGGCTGGCCGTCCAGACGATGGCCCACAACCTGGCCCGCTGGACCGCGCGGATCGGTCTGGGAGAGCGGATAGCCACCACCAAGACCCTCCGGCGGCGGTTCTTCTCCCTGGCCGGACGGCTCACCCGCTCGGCACGCCGGTTGACCCTGCATCTTCCGGATCGCTGGCCTTGGGCTGAGAAGTTCAGCCGCGCCTTGGCCCGGCTGCGAGCCATTCCACTCCCGGCCTGACGGCACCGTCGGCGACCGACCCACCCACCGGACAACCGAAGATCCCCGCAGACTCGCGCCAGCCCGGTCCGAGAGAGTTCCCTGCTGCGTATTCTCTCGCCATCCCGCGCATCGCAGCTCCTGCAGACGCCCATAGGGGCCCCTGTGCGGCGATGAAGACCGTCCGCCGACCTCCCTACCCCAAATGGAACCCAGGCTATTTCCCCTGTAGCTCCCTCATCCCCCTTCCGCTTTCCTCACGCCGTCCATCGGTGTCCTTCGGTGGATTCGGGCTAAAGCCAAATTGACCTCGAAGCAGTCGTGAGAGTACGATAAATTTTGAAAAAATGCACGGCGCGAAGGGAATGAGGGCGGCGAGTACCCCCATGACTATCGATGATTTTTAGGCTATCGGTAGCAGTCTTCCTGGTTCTTGCTTTCGGTACTCTTCCGGCGGCCTTTACCGGAGTTTCGCCGGTGTTAGCCAACGGGGCCACCCGGGCCGTGGTTCAAGACGCCAGGGCGGGGCCTTACCAACTGCAGGTGGGCATCCTGCCAGGCAGTCCTAAAGTAGGCAACCTACACCTGAGCATCATAGTCCAGGACGCCGAGAATCAAACGATTATTACCGACGCCATTGTCTTGGTCGCGGCCAAGGGTCCCGTCGGCGCTGCCGATGTTGCCCCGGTGCAGGCGGTCAACAGCCCGCTGAGCCCTCAGTCCTATGAAGTGGACATACCGCTGGATACCGCTGGAAGCTGGACAGTTACCCTGGAAACCGACGGCCGCCTGGGAAACGCCAGCCTTGACCTGCCCCTCGAGGTCACCGAGCCGGATGGGCTCCCCGTTGCCTGGCTGGCCGCCGGCGTCGTCGCCGCGGGGGCGCTGGTCGTTTGGACTTGGCGTCGGGTCCGGCGCCGGGGTCTATGAGCGCCTGCTGGCGGTGATATGAGACTCGCCCTTTTCACCCTGGTGCCTGTAGCCCTTGCCGCGGCGTTTCTGGCCCAACCGGTCTACGCCCACGGCATCGGCGACCGGACCGAGTTGCCCGTACCACTTGGCTACTTCCTGGCAGGGGCTGGGGTGGCGGTAGCCTTTTCCTTCGCCGTCATAGGCCTGTTTCTTAAGGGAGGGTCGGCCAGCGCCTCCTACTGGCGGTATGACCTGTTCCAACACCGGGCGTTGCGGCTGGTCCTGGGCGGCCCGGTACTGCTGCCTTTTAAGCTCCTGTCGGTCTTTCTACTGGGTCTCGTAGTAGTTGCCGGCCTCGCGGGCGACCAGACTCCAACACTGAATTTCGCCCCGGTCTTCGTCTGGATCATCTGGTGGGTCAGCATGGCATTCCTGGCGGCGCTGGTGGGGAATCTGTGGGCCTTCCTGAATCCCTGGAAGGCGATCTTCGAAGGCGCCGAGGCCCTGTACAGGTTATGCCGTCCCGGGCGCAACCTAAGCCTCAACGTCAGCTATCCTATGGCATGGGGCATTTGGCCCGCCGTAGTCCTGTTCCTGTGCTTCAGTTGGCTGCAGGACGCCTTTCCTCAGAACTCGCTGCCCGATCGCGTCGCGGTGATGGCCATCGTTTACACGGTCATCACCCTGGGCGGCATGGCGGTCTTTGGCAAACACTGCTGGTTGAGGCATGGCGAGGCCTTTTCGGTGGTTTTCGGCTTTTTTGCCAGGTTCGCCCCCACCGAGACGCGGGTACTTGACCAGGCCATCTGCCAGGCTTGCGCCGGCCGGTGCTTGGGCCAGGATGGAGCCTGCGTCAATTGCCACGAATGTTTCGAGAAGGCCGAGGACAGGGAACTGAACGTCCGGCCCCTTGCTATCGGCCTGTCCAGCAACAACGGAATGACCAACGACGCCCTGGCCATGGTGGTGCTCTTGCTGGCGACGGTGACTTTCGACGGCTTCAGCGCAACCTCGGCCTGGGTGGATTTCCAGTCTTACGTCGTGAACGTCTTCTCCGGCTCGCTCAATTTCGCCGCCTTCAACAGCCTCACCCTTGCCGACACTATTGGAGTGCTGCTCTTCCCCGCGGCTTTCCTGTTCGTGTTCCTGTTGTTCTGCTCCTTCATGTCCCGGGCCGCCGAGCAAGGCTTGGATGCGCTTGAAATGGCCCGGGCCTTTGCCCTCTCTCTCATACCCATCGCCCTGGCTTACAACATCGCCCACTTCATCACGTTGCTACTGGTCCAGGGCCAACTCATCGTTCCCGTTGCCTCCGACCCATTGGGCCGGGGTTGGGACCTCTTCGGGACCGCCGATTACCAGATCGCCATCGGAGTGATCAACGCCCGTATTGTCTGGTTTCTCTCGGTCGCCGTCATTGTGGCCGGCCACGTATTGGCGGTGTACCTGGCCCACCTTGCTGCCATCCGGCTGTTCAAAGACAGGACCACTGCCCTCAACAGCCAGTACCCGATGCTGACCTTGATGGTGCTGTACACCGTCGTCAGCTTATGGATAATCGCCCAGCCAATAGTCGAGTAGCGCGCAGGGCGGCAGGTAAACAGCGACGGGGCGGCGGCAAATGCGGCAGGTTCTTGGCTGCCCGGCCTGGATTCGAACCAGGGATTTCAGCTCCAAAGGCTGACGTGCTACCACTACACCACCGGGCAATAGGCCGTTTAACGTCCGTCCGGAGCGGACCACAAGGGTGTCAAGACGGACGGGCCTGTAACTCTATTCTGCGTTGCTGGTAGGCAAGCGTCAAGGTCGCGCTCCAAGACGCATTCTTGGCAACAGACAGCTACTCCGGTCCGCGTTCCTGGAACCGCTGCAGGATCAACACGGCGGCGACTTCGTCCACGGAGCCCTTGTCCCTTGACGGCTGTCTCCCCGCGTCCCTCAGCAGGCCCTCGGCTTCGAACGACGTGAAGCGCTCGTCCACGGAATGCACAGGTAGGTCGGTACGTTTCTTGAGAGCCTGAATAAACCGTAACGCCCGCTTGGCCTGGAAGGCCGCCTCTCCCTCCAACGTGTAGGGCACGCCCACCACGAAACCCTGGATGTCCCGCTCCCGGGCAATCTGTAGGACGCGCTCCAGGTCCCGGTCCAACTTGGTGCGTTCCAGGTAGCCGGCTGGCAAGGCCACGCTCCCTGCCGAGTCTCCTACGGCCAGGCCGATGCGCCGCTCACCCAAATCCAAGGCCAGCATCCTCAGCGCGCCAACTCCCTTTGCGCAACCCTCCAACAAGCTGGAAGCACGCTCACGACAGGCTGCTGCGCACCCGTTCCGGCACGCCCCGCAAGGCCTCGTCCAGCTTTTCGACCTGCCGGCCGCCGGCCTGGGCCATCTCCGGTCGGCCGCCACCGCCCCCGCCCATCACCTTGGCCGTATCCCTGGCCAGGTTGCCGGCATGGACTCCCCGGTCCACCAGGTCGGGGGTCACCATGGCCACCAGTGAGGGGCTTCCGTCGATGACCGCCGACAGCACCACAACCGCGCTTGACAGCTTGGCCTTCAGAAAATCGCCCATTTCCCGCATGGCCTCGGCGCTGCCTGCGGAGGTGCGTCCTGCAATTACCTTGACGCCGTCCACGTCTACCACCCGCTCCAACAGGCCCTCCGCTTCCGCCCGCAGGGCCGTCCGTTCCGACGCGGCCAGACGCCGCTTGAGCTCTTCCGACTCCTGCAAGAAGCTGTCCAGCCGGGCCTCCAGGCCGGAAACAGGCGTCTGCAGCTTCTGGGATATGGCGCTCAGCTTGGCGGCGTAGTCCACGAAGAGGCCCTCGGCGGCCCGTCCGGTCACCGCCTCTATACGCCGCATGCCCCCTCCGATGCTCGACTCTCCCAGCACGAAGAGGGTGCCCACCTGGCCGGTGGAGCCGACGTGGGTTCCGCCGCAAACTTCGACGCTGAACGGGCCGTCCTGAGCGTCGCTTTCCGACATCGACACCACCCGGACCAGGTCGCCGTAGCGATCGCCGAAGAAGGCCAGGGCGCCCTGCCTCACGGCCTCGCTGTAAGTAGTCTCGTGGGCAGACACCGTCAAGTTGTCCCGAATCCGCTGGTTGGCCAGGCCCTGCACCGACCCGACTTCCTCCACCGACATGGGGCCGACGTGGCTGAAGTCGAACCGCAGCCGCTCCGGGGAAACCATGGACCCGGCCTGGCGCACGTGGGGCCCAAGTACCGCCCGGAGGGAGGCGTGCAACAGATGGGTGCCGCTGTGGTTGCGGGAGGCGTCGAGCCGGCGCGCAGGGTCTACTCGGGCTGTCACGGCTTCTCCCAAAGAAAGCTCCCCTCGCTGCACAACGCCCCTGTGAACTATGAGCCCGGCAACAGGGCTTTGGGTATCATCCACGGCTACCACGCCGTTGGGACCTTGAATGATCCCAAGGTCTCCCAACTGTCCGCCGCCCTCGGCGTAGAACGGGGTGTCCTCCAACACCACTTCCACCCGCCGTCCCTGGGCCGCGAACCCGACGGGTTCCCAGGTTTCTGACCCGGCCTCGGTTTCCGCCAGGATCGCGGCTACTTTAGTGTCCAGGCCCAGTCCGCCGTAACCCGAGAAATGGGTCGGGCCGGCCCCCAGGTTCTCGTAAGCCGTCACCATCTCCATGCTGCCGGTGAAGGCGTTGGCGGCCCTGGACTGCGCCCGCTGCATCTCCATCTCCTGCTGGAACCCTTCAATATCCACCTTTAGCTCGTGCTCCTCCGCCA
Organism: Dehalococcoidia bacterium; assembly: GCA_965249215.1. Taxonomy (GTDB): domain Bacteria; phylum Chloroflexota; class Dehalococcoidia; order Lucifugimonadales; family UBA3495. The sequence goes on from CBDFLN010000001.1 coordinate 303,595, forward strand.
TTTCGAATGTGAGCTCTAGGGGAAACCCATAAGTGTCATACAGCATAAAGCCTATTTCGCCAGACAACTGGTTAGTCCTAGTTTTGGCCGAATCCAAGACAGCATTTAGATCGCCCAAAACCTGCGGATCCCCGTAATTGTGCCCGCTGGCCGCCTGTAGCAGCCACTCCCTAATGCCCTCAAACATGTACTGCCGTTGCCGACGGTTGATGCCCATCTGTGTGGGCGTAGCGTAATAATCCACCGGTGCCGAAAAAGGCTCGTCGAAATAGTGTCTCAGCTCCCCAACAAGCCGTGCGCAAAGGCTCTCCGCGTCACTTTGAGTCAGTTGTTCCGCCGCAGAATTAATGTTCTTCACTAAGTCGTCTACTTTTCTCCACGGAATAGTCGACGGACGCTTCATCTGTCCCATCATGTGAAATACGCCAGTGGCTATGGATAAGCCTTGTTCTACAACCTGCCCGAACCGCTCTTCCTCCAGGCGGATGACCCGCAGGATGAAATCGTGGTTCTCCGGCAACTCCCGGTACACCTGCTGGAACATGGGAAACACCGACTCGGCCACCTGGGTCAAAAATGGCTCATCCAGGCCCAACCTCCGGCCGTAGCGGATGGCCCGGCGGATGATCCGTCGCAGCACGTAGCCCCGCCCCTCATTGCCGGGAACTACGCCGTCGCCGATAAGGAACACCGAGGCCCGCGAATGCTCGGCTACCACCCTGATAGCGTAGTCGGTGTCCGCGTCGCCGCCATAAGTCTTGCCGGTCAGCCGGCACACCGCATCGATAATCGGCGAAAAGAGGTCTGTCTCGTAGATATTGTCCTTGTCTTGCAGCACCGCAGAGACCCTTTCCAGCCCCATGCCCGTGTCGATGCCGGTCGATGGCAGAGGTGTCCGCTCGCCCTGCGTGTCCTGGTAGTACTGCATGAACACCAGGTTCCACAATTCCACGAACCGCTCGCAGTCGCAGTTGGGGTGACATCCTGGAATTTCGGGGAAGCCCGCCTTTACCCCGGCGCTCCGGTCATCGCGCAAGATTCGGGTAAGCGCGTCCGGCGAGACCAGTTCTCCGCACCCCTTGTCCCGGCCGCCGTCGTAGTGAAGCTCCGAGCAGGGCCCGGTGGCGCCTTCGTTTCCCGCCGGACCCCACCAGTTGTCACTGTCCCCGTACCGGTAGATGCGCTCCACCGGGACCCCTACTTGGTCCCTCCATATCTGGAAAGTCTCATCGTCGTCCAGGTGGATAGTGACGAACAGCCGTTCCGGGGCGAGCTTGAACCCTTGCGTAAGCAACTCCCAGGCATAAGCAGCGGCCGATTCCTTGAAATAGTCGCCGATGCTGAAGTTGCCCAGCATTTCGAAAAACGTCAGGTGCTTGTGGTCTCCCACCTCTTCCACGTCGGTGGTCCGAAAGCTCTTCTGGCTGCTGGTCAACCGCCGCGACGGCGGGGGCTGCTCCCCCGTAAAGAAGGGCTTGAAGGGCACCATGCCCGCGCTGGTGAACAGCAAAGTCGGATCGCCCGACGGCACCAATGACGAGCTGGGCATGTGGATGTGCTCTTTGCTTTCAAAGAAGCGGATGAAGGAATCCCTGACTTGATCGCCGTTCATTGACCGGTCCTGTACGGAATTGCCTGTGGGGAATTTTATGTCCCAGCAGACGCGAGCGTCAATTAGCCTTGACCACCGCCCGCGCCCATTTTACAATCGAGCTATAGGGAGCCGGTTGGCTCATAAATCGGGAGGTGTCGATGGACTCCAGCATAATCGGGAAGATAGAGAAAGCCAAGAAGTATGCCGAAGAGAGGGGAAGGGTAACCATAACCAGCCTGAAAGCCACCTTTAAAGGCGACCACAACCCCCACGAGGTCGGTTTCGACTCCGGTTCTTGGTATTGCGCATGTCTGTTCTTTAATTCCCGAGGAGTCTGCAGCCACACAATGGCCCTTCAGCGAATACTGGAGGATATGCTCGACCAGGAGCCCCACCCAGCAGAAGCGTTATAGTCGCCCAAAAGCAGGCTTTTCCGGGCGCCCCTCTGAGGGCCCCCGCTGCGCCCCAACGGCCCTGATGAGCCGGGCCCGAAGCCCTTTCAGAGTCACGGCGCCGCCGCGTCGACAAGAATGAGCGCCTGAATGACACCCGCGATCGCCCAGGGAGAGCCGTTCCCAATAGGTGAATTTTAGTTGGAATTCCTCTTAGTGGGTCTCAACCATCGTACTTCCCCCTTGGAAGTACGGGAACAGTTGTCGCTGACCAAGGCCCAATTGCCCCAAGCGCTGCAAGCCATGGCAGACTACGGCGTCCCGGGTGTTATCCTCTGCACCTGCAACCGTTCTGAGTTCTACGCAATGGAACCCGGGGATGGGACCGCCTCCCCCATTGGGCGGCAGTCCAGCGAGGAGCGCATCAAGCAGTTCCTGGCCGACCGCTTCAACGTATCCCCTCCGGGCCTCGACCAGTTCCTGTACGTATATCGCGGCCGGCAGTGCGTCAACCACCTCTTCCGCGTCGCATCCAGCCTGGACTCGATGATCTTGGGAGAAGGCCAGATCATCGGCCAGGTCAGAGAGTCCTTCGAAGCCGCCGGTCAATCGGGTACTTTGCCGGTGCCCGTTTCACACCTGTTCCAATGGGCTCTCCGGGTGGGTCGCAAGGTACGCCGGGAAACGGGCATCGGACGAAACGCGCTGTCGGTCAGCCGGGCCTGCGTCGAACTTGCCAAGAGGGCCCTGGGCGGCCTGCAGGACCGCAGGGTCATGGTTGTCGGCGCTGGTGACGCCGGCGAGCTTACAGGACGGGCCCTCGCCCGGGCCGGCGTCCGGGACATCACCGTTACCAACCGCACGTATCACCGTGCCCAGGAATTGGCGCAACGCCTGGCGGCCCAGGCTGTACCCTTGAAGGAGTTGCACCGGGCTCTGGAATCGACCGACATCGTAATCGGTTGCACCGACGCCCCGGAGTATATCCTGCGAGAACGAGACGTCCGCATGTCAATGGCGGCCAGGGAACAGCGGCCCCTGTTTCTCCTGGACATCGCCGTGCCCAGGGACATTGACCCGGCCGTCGCCGGCATCGAGAACGTCCATCTCTATAACGTAGACGACCTCCACGCCTTCTCCAACGTCGACAGCCAAGAGAATGCCCGGGAAGCCCGTTTGGCGGAAGAGCTTGTCGTCCAGGAGACCAACCGTTTTCTGCGATGGTGGCGCGACCTGGAGGCATTGCCCTCCACCGTCACCCCGCGCAATAACGGCTGAGCAGCCACGGATACCGCCCCGGACACAACGGCTTGAAAGGCTAGCTGCCCTCGCCTGCACCCGCCAGGGCCGCGGCGTGCTGTTGATCGGCGTGATAGGAGCTGCGGACCAGCGGCCCCGATGCGACGTGCTTGAAGCCCATCGCTCTGCCGGCCTCTGCCAACGCTGCAAATTCGTCCGGGTGATAAAAGCGGTCGATACTAAGGTGCTTGGCCGAAGGGCGCAGGTATTGGCCTATGGTAAGCAGGTCGCAGTCCACCCGGCGCAGGTCCTCCATGGTCTCCAAGACCTCTTGGGTGGTCTCCCCCATGCCAACGATTATCCCGGACTTGGTCACCATACTGGGGTCAAATTCCTTGGCCTCAGCCAGCAGCTCCAACGACCGTTCATAGTCGCCTTTGGGCCTGACCTTGGGGAAAATACGCCGGGCCGCCTCGATGTTGTGGTTGAGCACCTCCGGCCGCGCGCCGATGACCTTCTTCAGGGCCAGCCAAGACCCGGCGAAGTCTGGAATCAATACCTCCACCTTGCATCCCGGCGCCTGTTCCCGGATTTTCCTGATGCATGATGCGAAGATGAACGCTCCTCCGTCGGCCAAGTCGTCGCGGTTGACCGAGGTGATTACGCAATAGTCCAGCCCCATTAGCCGCACCGTCTCTGCCAGGCGGCCAGGCTCCTGTATGTCGATGCCCGTCGGCCGCCCGGTGGTGACTGCGCAATAGTGACAGCGGCGGGTGCAGATGTCACCCAGGATCATGAACGTAGCGGACCCCGCTCCCCAACATTCGCCGATGTTGGGGCAATGGGCTTCCTCGCACACCGTGTGCAGCCGGGCCCCTCGCATTACCTGCTTGAGCTCGAGGTAGCGGGGATTTCCGGGGGCCGGGGCCTTGAGCCACTGGGGCAGCCTGGGCCTCAAGGCAGGCTGAGGTGAAACTTCAACCATACCTTCACCTGCGCCAACAGGTTATCCGGTTCCCCGGCTGTGGGCGCGTAAACCTTATCGGGGGCCGGTCCAGTTCCGACATCACGTCAACTGGACCCTGCGGGGGACGACCCTGCGTTTCTCCGCGGTGATGATGGCGTCGATGACCTCAATTGTTCGGTCCAGGCGGCCGTCGCGGTTGACGACGCAATAATCGAATTCGTCTAAACGGTCCATCTCCCGACGGGCCTCCTCCAACCGCACCTCAGTATCCGAAGGGTTGCCGCCCATACGCCGGGACAGGCGCAGCCTCAAGTCTTCCAGCGACTCGGGGACCATGAACACGGACACCGCCTGCGGTGCTACTTTCCGCACCGTCTCGGCGCCTTGCACGTCTATTTTTAGTATCACGTCTTGTCCGGCCGCCAACCCGTCCTGCACCTGGCTGCGGGGCACTCCGTACCACCTGCCGTACACCTGGGCGCACTCGAGAAATTGCTCTTTGTCCTTCATGTCCAAGAAAGTATCCTCGTCCATGAATATGTAGTCCACGCCGTCTTGCTCTACAGGTCTTTGTGGACGCGTAGTTGCAGTAACGACGAAGCGCCAGGGGCGGTCCAACTGCCTAAGCTTTGTCAGGGCCGCGTCCTTGCCCACGCCGGAAGGCCCTGAGAGCACCACCAGCAACGGCGGGGCCGGGTTGAATTCACAGTCAGGTTTCACGTCCTGCCGGCCTGGCTCTCCGCCAGTTCCGCGCCGCAAAGTTGGTCCAGGTGTTGCCAGAACTCAGGATAAGACACCGCCGCGGCGTCCGCCCCGCAGACATTAGTCTCTCCCGTGGCCAGTAACCCGGCCACGGCCAATGCCATAGCCAACCGGTGATCGCCGTAGCTCTGGCAGTCCGCGCCCTGCAAGCCGCCCGTACCCTGGATCACCATGCCGTCCTCCCGGGCTTCGATGCCGGCGCCAAGGCGTTTGAGTTCACGCACCGTCGTCTCTATGCGGTCCGACTCCTTGACCCGCAGTTCTCCAGCGTCGCGTATCACTGTTACGCCCTCGGCGAAGCAAGCGGCCACCGCCAACACCGGCAACTCGTCGATGATGCTGGGTATTGTCTCCCCTCCTATTTCAATGCCCCTCAGGTGCCCGGACTGCACGGTTAAGTCGGCCGCCGGCTCTCCGCCTGCGCTGCGTTGTTCCGTTATCTGCAAGTTCGGCCCTGCGCCCATGTCTTGCAGGGCTTGAATGATGCCGGTGCGGCCGGGATTGAGCCCCACGTTGCGCAACGTGACGCGGGCATTGGGGTGGCACAGCCCGGCCACTATCCAGAAAGCGGCGCAGCTCACGTCCCCGGGGACGGCAATGTCCACCGCCTGCAACGGCCCGGGCCGCAGCGTCAGCGTCAGCCCGTCGGCTTGCACCGGGGCCCCCATGGCCGAGAGCATTCGCTCCGTGTGGTCCCTTGATTTGGCCTGCTGGTGCAAAACGGTCTCGCCGTCGGCCGATAACCCCGCCAACAAAATGCTCGACTTGACCTGGGCGCTGGCCACGGGCATCACATACTCTATGCCCCTAAGCCCGCCCCCGCTTATGGCAAGGGGCGCCAGCGTATCGCCCTTTCGGCCCATTATCCGGGCGCCCATCTCCTTAAGGGGTTGCACCACTCTCCCCATGGGCCTGCTCTTGAGGGAAGCGTCGCCGGTCAGCACCGAAGTGAAGGGCTGGGCGGCCAGCAACCCGGCCAGGAGCCTCATAGAGGTGCCGCTGTTGCCGGCGTCCAATATGTCCCCGGGTTCCTGCAGGCCGTCCGCCGCGCCGTATACCACCGCAGAGCCAGGTCCAATGCCTGGCTCGATGCGGGCCCCCACCGCCTTCAGGCAGCCCATGGTGGAACGCACGTCTTCCCCTTCGGAAAGACTGGTGATGTTTGCTTTGCCCTGCGCTATGGAGTTCAGCAGCAGCGCGCGATGGGAGATGGACTTGTCTCCCGGCGGGGAGATGGATCCGCCAAGAAACCTCGGACTTCTGACCGTCTTGCGCATTTTGCGACTACTCTGTCACGGACGCTGCTACTTCTCTCCGCGGGTCCTGCCCCCCCGGAATACCCTCTTCTGGGCCTCCATTAACTTCGTCCCAAGAAGCATCCGTCCCAAGTTCTCGGTAAAGGAAGGAATCTCCGGCGCAACAGGCTGGGTTCGGGCCGATGGATTGACCGCCCCAGCCAGCCACAATGCCCTGGCGTCAGAGGCCTCCTGGAACACCTGGCGAATGGCCTCGCTGTCGGGGCCGCTTTTATCTCCCTCCTCGTTTGCAAGGAGCTTGCGCATCTCGTAAAGCTCGCGGATGAAAGAATCGACCCAAGCCAGGATGTCCTCTGGATTGGTAACGCAAATGTCCCGGTGCATCACCGGGTCACCGGATGCCAGGCGGCTCAGGTCTCTGTATCCGGTGGAAGCTAGTTGCGCCATGTCTCCCCAGTTGGCGCTCTTGGACGTGCAGCCCACCAGCGCTACCGATAGCATAAACGGCAGGTGGCTGACGGCCGCTACGTAGCTGTCGTGCTCCTCCGCCCCGATGAAATAAGGGACGGCGCCCAGGGCTTCCGCCAGGGCTATTACCTCTGAGACCGCTTGCTTGCTCGCCCTGGCGCTGGGTATGATGCAGTAAGCCTTGCCCCGAAACATCCCCCCATCCGCGGCGCCGGGGCCGGAAGACTCCTTGCCGGCCATCGGGTGCCCGCCCACAAAGTCCACGCTCTTGGGCAGAATCTCCTCGCCCCATTCCAGCACCACCCTTTTGGAGCTACCCACGTCGGTAACTATGCAGCCTTCCTGTAGATGCGGCGCTATGGTCTCCAGCACGTCCCGCATGGCCATGACCGGCGTGGCCAGGACCACGATATCCGCATCGCGGACTGCCGCCGTAAACGCAACTTCCATCCGATCAAAGGCGTTGCGCTTCTGTGCCCCGTCCCGGGACCTGCGCTCGAGGTCTGTGCCCACCAGTTCGAGGTTTTGGACCCTGGCTTGCTTCAACCCCAGCGCCATCGAAGTGCCGATTAGGCCGGTGCCCACTATGGCAATCTTGGGCATTGACTCCTCCGTGAGTGAGCCGCGGGCCGTCGCCCGGCAATGCAGACCTGGGCTGGGCGGCGGTGCGTCAGTGTATCTTACACTATCGGTGCTGGGGCCGAAACCTCGCCTGCAGGCCCTTGAGCAGTTCGCGTTGACATTGCCGGAACCGCATAATAGAATCTCCTCCATGTCCTCCACCCCCCTTCGTGAACTTCTTCAGCGCGGCGCCGGCTTCGTTTGAGCCTCAATCTGTGGGACTTGGAGAGGCCGGCAGTCCCAACAGTCGCTTACTTCTTAAACCCCCGTACTACCCCCGCGGCGTGACTCCTGTCCTCCTTTCCTGCATGTTTGCCATTGGACAGACGCGGCTGTCGTCTGCCCATCCCCGGAATTCTCTTGGCAAAATTTGGCGGAGGTCCAACTATGGCCATCAAGGCGTCAATGGTGCGCCTGTTGCTTTTCGGTTGCACTGTTCTGCTGCTGGTTTTAGTGGCCTGCGGCGGGAGCGACGGCCCTCCTACGCTCAAAGTGAGCGGCATACCTGACCAAGACGCCACCCGCCTGGCCCGCCGCTACGGCGGGTTCTCCGACTACCTGTCCCAGCAGTTGGGAGTGCCGGTCCAATACGTTCCCAGCATCGACTACGCCGCGGTGGTTACCGCCTTCGCCCAGAACGACCTCCAGCTTGCCTTCTTCGGAGCCCTGACTGGGGTCCAGGCCCGGCTCCAAAACCCCGACGCCCAGGCTATCGCCCAGCGGGAGGAAGACGCCAACTTCCACTCCAAGCTCATCGTCAGGGCGGGACTGCCCATCTACTCGCTGGATGACTTGAAGGCCCAGGCCGGGGACCGGACCATCACCTTCGGCAGCGAAAGCTCCACTTCCGGGCACTTGATGCCCCGATATTCCCTGCTGCAAGCCGGAATCGATCCTGAGGACGATTTCGCCTCGGCGCCCAGCTTCTCCGGGTCCCACGACCTCACCTGGCAATTGGTGGCCAGCGGCGCTTTCGACGTGGGGGCATTGAGCGAGGCTGTGTGGGACCGGGCCGTGCGCGAAGGCCGGGTTGACCCGGCCGAGGCCAGGGAGTTCTACACCACGCCCGCCTATTTCAACTACAACTGGACAGTACAAGGGGGATTGGACCAGGTCTACGGGGCAGGATTCACCGACCGCATTGGCTCGGCACTGCTGTCCCTGAGTCCCGATGACCACCAGGAAATCCTGGACCTTTTCAACACCCGGCGGTTTATTGTCACCAGTAACGGCAACTACCAGGCCATTGAACAGGTAGCCCGGGACCTGGAGATCATCCGGTGAAAAGGGACTCGACCCCAAACGGCGCATTGGTCGTCGCCCGGGACATCGGCAAGAGCTATTCCGCTGTCCAAGCCCTGGCGCCCCTGAGCTTGACCGTCCACCGCGGCGAGAAGGTTGCACTGGCCGGCCCCAGCGGCAGCGGCAAGACCACCCTCTTATACCTGCTGGCCGGCATTATCCAGCCGGACCGGGGAAACGTGCGCATCGATGGGCGGCAGTTGTCCAACTTGAGACCCGGCGGCGAGTTGGCCGGGCTGGTGTCTGTGATGCACCAGCAATTCGACTTGGTGCCCAATTTGCCCGTCGTCCATAACGTCCTCGCCGGCCGGTTGGGCAAGTGGAGCCTGCTGCGGTCCATGCTCTCACTGGTCTGGCCACAAGAGCGCCAATTGGCCGAGCAGACCCTCACTCAACTGGGCATCGGGGACAAGCTCCAGGAACGCACCTCTCGGCTCTCCGGCGGAGAACAGCAAAGGGTGGCCCTGGCCAGGCTCCTGGTGCAGTCGGCCTTGATCGTCTTGGCCGATGAACCGGTGTCTTCGCTGGACCCGGCCCGGGCCGACGACATGCTGCGCCTCTTGACCGGCCTTGCCGAATCCTCCGGTAAGTCCCTGGTGGTAAGCCTGCACTCACCCGGCCTGATTCGAAAATACTTTTCCCGGGTCATCGGCTTGCGCCAAGGACTGGTCCAGTTTGACCTGCCCGTGGAGGAAATGAGCGACGGGGTACTGGAGCGGCTTTACCAATTGGACGACGGCAACGGCAGAGTGGCAGGTGTGGAGGTTACTTGAAAACCGCCGGCTGCTAAGCCTGCTGCTGGTAGCTGCCCTCGTCTGGAGCGTGGCCAGCGTCAACTGGGGCAGCGCCTTCGTTCACGCCGGTGGTATTGGGACCCTGCGGCAGTTCCTCCTGGCGGCTTTCCCTCCCGATCTTACCCCCTCGTTCTTGCAAGTTGGTTTAGCTGCCGCGTGGCAAACCACCACCTTCGCCGTGGCGGCGCTCACCCTTGCCGTCGTTATTGGCCTTCCGCTGGGAGCGCTGGCTTCCGGCCGGCTTGTCCCGTCATCCGGGCGAGGCAGGTTGCTGGCCGTCGGCGCTCGCCTGTTCCTGGCCATCATCCGCTCGATTCACGAATTGGTGTGGGCGGTGATCTTCGTGGCAGCCTTCGGTTTTTCTTCCCTGGCGGCTATTCTGGCCATTGCCATCCCCTACGGCGGGATACTGGGGCGGATATACGGAGAAAGGCTGGCGGACGTGCCGGAAGAACCCCTCCGGGCCCTGCGGGCCTCCGGCGCTTCACCTCTAACCGTCCTGATTTACGGCCGCATACCCATGGCCTTGCCGGACCTGCTCAGTTACACCTTCTATCGTTTTGAATGCGCCATCAGGGCGGCGGCCATCATGAGCTTTGTGGGAATCCGGGGACTGGGTTTCGAAATCCAACTCTCGCTCCAGGAACTGCTGTTTTCCCAGGTTTGGACTCTGCTGCTGTTCCTGGTGGTCCTCGTGGCGCTGGTCGACCTTTGGAGCGCCCGGGTCCGCCGGAGTCTGGCTGCATGAGCCGCTCCTTGGAAACTGCCCGGTACGACCGGGGACAACGCCGGCCGATGACCTTCGCCCGCGCATCGGCCTACTTGGCCTTGTTGCTGGCGGCGGCGTCCTGGGGATATATCCTGCTTGGGACCCACAGCGGCGTTGGCGACCTGGTGTCGGCCCAGACGTGGAGCGATGCAGCCCGTTTCTTCGGCCGGCTGCTGGGAATCGGCGTCGATACCCAGCCCGCCTACTTCCAGGCAGAGCAGTGGGTCGAGAAGGGCAAGCTGGCCTATAACACCCTGGCCATGAGCGTGCTGGCCATAAGCATCGCCGGCGTAGCCGCTTTCCTGACCTTTCTGCCGGGGGCCCGCAACGTCACCAGCGGGGATTTGGGAGGAGCGCCGTCTCGCGCCGGGTTCGTTGCCTATTGCTTGTTCCGCTGGGTCTTTACCCTGACCAGGGCGGTGCCCGAGTTGGTCTGGGCTATGGTCATCGTCTTCTTTCTGTCGCCCGGAATCCTACCCGGAGCGCTGGCCCTGGCGCTGCACAACTACGGCGTGTTGGCCAAGCTTTCCTCTGAGGTCGTGGAGAACGTGGACCCCGCTCCGGCTCGCGCCCTGCGGGCCTCCGGCGCCGGCGGCTTCCAAATGCTGCTCTACGGGATATTGCCCCAGACATTGCCCCAATTCGTCACCTATCTCCTCTACCGGTGGGAAGTGGTCATCCGCACCACCGTCGTCGTGGGTTTCGTGAGCGCAACGGGGCTGGGCCGGGAATTTCGCCTGAGCCTGAGCTTTTTCCACTATACAGAGGTGGGGCTCATCATCCTCTGGTACCTGGTCCTGGTGATTGCCGTCGACCTGGCCTGCGCCTGGTTGCGCAGGTTGGTCAGGTAGTCCGGCCGCCCATTGCTTAACCCGGATGCCTACGGCTTGACCGGGTAGATTACCTGGATGACGTTGCCGTCCCGAAGAGCGTCGAAATACGGGTGGGCCCCGGCCGGGTCTTGCAGCCACCTTCGCGCGAAGTAAGCGCACATATTGGCCAGCTGGGCCCCTACCGAGTCTTCCGGGCCCACGATGCAAATGTCGGTCAACAACGCCGAGGAGTCTATCCCGTCGTCCGACCTCAGGAACTCGGCCATCAGGCCGGGTCTGGTCGACCTGTCCCCCGCTGCGACCATGGCGAAGTCTCGTGTCCGAAACTCCACCGTCATCAAGTCGTGAGGGTCCACGCCGGCGATGTTAAGTTCGTCCATGAACAGGTTCAATGCAACCAGAAAACGGCTGAATATTGGTTCCGACGGGCTTTGCTTCCCGGCTGCAGTGTCTCCGCCGCCGGCGGCGAGTTCCCGTTTGTCGCCGTATGCGACGATGACCGGGGTCTCCCGGCGCAGGAGAACGTCCAAACAGTCCCTGATTAGCTCGTGGCGCTGGGCTGGCGGCCAGGAGGCAAAGACGCCTTTGCCCTGGAACACTTCCCCGGCGCGGATGCCCCTTGGGCCTCCCGCTTCTCCCCGGAGGCGGTTAAAGTGGCGGAGGTAAAGGGCGTCGAACTCCCCGGTTAAGGATACGGACTGGCTTTCGTGCACCAGCAACCCGGCGAGGACGTGATGGGGCTGGTTGGCGTCGTTAAGGCTGCTGCCGGTATTGCCCGACTGTCCCAAATAGGCCAGGTACATAACCTATCCCCTGTCCGACTGGCGGCGATGGGCTTGCAATCCCTCGGGGTTGCCCAATTCCCAAACCATGTCCCGGAAGATTGGCCGGGGGCAGTAAGCTATCTAAAGCAGATTACGGAAAGCGGTCGCCATCGCTCCTAGCCCCCTTCTGCGCCGGCCTCAGGCTCCCCTCCCTCCGCGGCATCACCTTCCACTGGTCCCTCTTGGACCACCTCGACTCTGGGCTGCTCGATGCGGACCACCACCTCGTCGGGATCGGTGAGCACCGTGACATTGCCGGGTAGGCTTATGTCGCCCACTCTCACTGCGCCGTCGGGCTCGGTCAGCGTCGTTAGGTCTACTTCCGCCTGCGCGGGCATCTCCAAGGGAAGTGCTTCCACGTCCAAGAGGCGCAGCTGTTGCAACACCGTCCCCCCACTCATCCTGGCTCCCGGGGACTCTCCGGTAAGCACGATGGGCACCTGGGCCGACACCGGCCGGTCGGCTTCCGCTACCAGCAGGTCAACGTGCAACAGGGCATCCCGCCGCGGGTCCCATTGGATTTCCCTGGCAAACGCCAGGTGGCTGCCGCTTTCTCCCCGTATCGTCACAGACACCGGGGTGTTGCCTCCCGCTCGAGCCAGCACCTGTATCAGGCGTGGGGCCTGGCATTGCAGGGACCGTGATTCTTCCATCCCCGGCCCGTACAGGTGGACGGGAACGATTCCCTGTCGTCTAAGTTGCCTCACCCTTTTGCCCAGCAACTCTCTGGGTTCCAGCTCCAGTTTGATCGCCTCGGTGGTCATGGTTGCCGTCTCTCCTCTTTATGCATGGCCTTTGGCCCGGCAGACGCCGGTCGCCCTATTTGTCCGGTGGTAATGATAGCACCGGCAGCGCCGCAATGAAAACCTCGTGGCCCCCGCCTTGCATCCCATTTCCAACATTGACAGTCGGGTTATCATGGCCTAGACACTGCATTGGGGAGAGAAATGGCGTCTTCCTCCGATACTGCGCAGGGCATGACTCTTTATCAGGCGGCGCGCCGGATGGGTGTCCACTTCACCCAGGAAAATACGCCCTCTGACCGGTACGTCGACGTCAACGGGCTGAATCTCCACTACCTGGAGTGGGGAGACGCCGCTAATCCCACCCTCTTGATGCTCCACGGCAGGTCCCAGCAGGCCCATAGCTGGGACTTTGTCAGCCTGGCCCTCTCCGACCGGTTTCACGTCCTGGCCCTGGACCAGCGGGGCCACGGGGACAGCGATTGGGCAACCGACGGCGACTACTCCATCGAGGCCCAGCAAGGAGACATCGACGGCTTTGTTGAAGCCTTGCGCCTGGATGGATTCGTCCTCATAGGCCACTCCATGGGGGGCCGCAACGCCTACGTTTGGGCTGGGCGACATCCCCAGTCTCTCAAGGGCTTGATGATTGTTGATACCGGGCCGGAGACCGGGACGGTCGGCCTGCAGCGGATGCGGGTGTTTCGCGAGTTGCCGGACGAGTTGGACTCCTTTGAAGAGTTTGCCCAGAGAGTCCAGCAGTATACCGGCCGCAGCCGCGAGCAGACCCTGGGCGCGCTCAAATACAGCATCCGCCGGCGTCCCGACGGCAAGTGGACCTGGAAGTATGACAAGCGCTTGCGCACTACAGGCGGGCGGGAATCCGGCTGGACTCCGGACCGGTTGTGGGACTGCGTGGCCGGCATCGCCTGCCCCACCACGGTGCTCAGGGGAAGCCGCAGTGACGTGTTCCTCCCGGAAACCCTGGAGCGGATGCAGCAGGTCATTCCCGATTGCGCTGCCGAGACCATTCCCGGGGCCGGCCACTTGGTCCAGGGCGATAACCCGGCTGCCGTAGTGGCATCGATCCGGGACCTGTTACGCCGGGTTGCATAGAGGCTATCCGGCCAATTCCGAGACGGCGCTGCCCCGCCCCCCATTTTGTCCCCATCCCCAAAGCAAGCCCAAGCAAGGAGTTGCTTCCATGGCTACGGAAGACGTCCAAGGATTTCTGGATAGAATTCAACGCAGCCGGGGCTACACCCTGGAGATGCACCGGATAATGGCGGCGGCCGATTTAGAATGGGCCAAGAAGTACAGCGACTTCATCGAGGCAACCTACACCGGCCAGAGGCTGTTGGACCGCAAGACCAAGGAGCTGCTGCAGATAGTCGTCGAGGCCGCCCTGCGGGCCGACGTGGAACAAATTCAAGCCCACGTCCGGGTCGCTTTACAGGAAGGGGCTACTCCCCAGGAGATCTTGGAAGCCCTCCAAGCCGTCATCGCCCCTATGGGTGCCCTGGCCTTCCGACGCGGCCTGCAGGCCTGGGCGGCGGAGACCGGGTTTCAGGTGCCGGAGTAGCGTCCGCCGGTTTTACGGCCTGCGACTAGCCGTCCAACCTGTTCCAGACCAGGGCCGCTGCTCCCGCCATGCCTGCGCTGTCTCCCAGTCCACTGGTCACAAACCGGAATTTCCGGTGGCCGTCGCTCATGGCCCGTTGCTGCACCAGTTCCTGCAGGCGGGATATATGCCCTAGTTCGGTGAGGCCCAAGGTCACCCCTCCGCCCAGGACCAGGAGGTCGGGATTAAACAAGTGCACGGCGTTGGTCAGGCCCACCGACAGCGCCTGCACCACACCCTCGAAGATCTCCCCCGCCAGTGGGTCACCTTGGCCGGCGGCTTGGGCTGCGTCCTTCGAAGTTACCGACTCGACCTCTGTAACCGGCCAGGGAGAGGCCAGCGGTCCCCTACCGGTCAGGGCCTCACGGGCCATGCGGGCAACGGCGGTGCCCGATGCCAGGGCCTCCAAGCACCCGCTACTTCCACATTCGCACCGCGGCGCTGCCGGGCTGCTGTCTATGGTCGTGTGGCCTATTTCCACCGCCAGGCCGGAGGCTCCCTGGAACACCTGGCCATCGTGGACCACGCCGCCGCCGATGCCGGTGCTGACTGTCACGTACACCAGCGTCCGGGGCGGCGTCCCCTGGTCAGCCGCATCTCTCCCGGCCCCGTACTGGAACTCCCCCAATGCGGCCAGGCTGGCATCGTTGTCCACCCATACTGGACGTCCCACCAGCGGCTCCCACAGAGCTTTCAGCGAAACGCCGTCCAATGCGGGCATGTTGGGCGGAGCGTTGAGCGAGCCGGTGTTCGAGTCCACCGGCCCGGCTGCCGCTATACCCACGCCGGCCACGTCCAGGTCAGGGCGTATGGCCATCGCTTCCGTTAGCTGCCCGTAGGCAGACTTGAGGAATGCGGCCTGGCCGGGGTCCGTTGGGTTCGCTATCCGCGAATGCCACAGGGTCTCCCCTGCCCGGTCCATGACCGCAGTGCGAATCCAGGTGCCTCCCCAGTCCATTACCACCGCAACCTGTTGTGGCCGGTCCATTTATCGTCTCTTGCATGCCTTTCGAGGAATTTTCGCGGTACCCGGAGGCGGAACCGTAGCAGTATAGCACCTGCGCCCCGGGCTGGCCGTCTAGGACAGCAGGAAGGCCTAGCTGGAGGGGCCGGTACTTTCCAACAGACCGTCGAGAGTCGTCCGCAGAGTATCGATGTCGATAGGCCCCACGAACTTCCTGCTCACTACGCCGTCGGCGTCGACAAATATCTTCTCCGGAATGCCCTTGACTCCGTAGTCGATGGCGATAGTCCCATCGCTGTCGACGCCGGCGGGATACGGCACGTCGAATTGCTCGACGAAGTCCCGGGCGTCCTGGGGGCTGTCCCAAATGGCAACGCCGATGAATTCCACTCCGCTGTCCTGGTACTCGCCGTACACTTGGGCCAGCGCCGGCGCTTCCTCCCGGCAGGGTGCACACCACGACGCCCAGAAGTCCAGCATTACTACCTTGCCCCGGAGGTTTGCCAGGACCACGGTGCTGCCGTCCAACAATTCCAGGGAAAAGTCCCTGGCTTGGTTCGGCTCTACGGAGACCGTTCTGGGTTCGTCGATCACCCCGGGTTTGTCGCTGGATTGGAGCGACGCCCAGGCCAGCAAGGCGATCAATGCCAAGACGGGGACCGCCGAGCCAAGCAACAGCCAGCGGCGCTTGCTCATTGCGGCCCCTCGCCCGCGTCGTCTGCCTGCCCGGTGATGCCGCGAAGGCGGGACAGCAGCGCGTCCCTTTGACGCCGGTACTCGTCCTCGGCCAGCGTCCCATTCTGGAACTCCTCGTCCAGCGATGCCACCTCTTGTACCAAAGTCTCCCGCTGGGCCGAGTTACCGTCGGTCTCGCCGTTGCCTGGGCCCACCGGCAATGGCGCGGGCCGGGACGCCCTCATAATTCCAAGCAACAACAAAGCGGCCAGTGCCGCACCGGCGGCGCTGGGGATGGCCACTTGCCAGAAAACCTCGCCGGTGACCGCGTCCCACAAGCGGCTGGCCAGCCCCGGCTGGGGCAGGTTGGCCAACTCCAGCGCTATGCCTTGCCCCCGCTCGATTCCCCTCTCTTCCCATACCAGGAACTCGGAACCCTCGATATTCACCGGCGGAGCAGGACGCAGCGGCCTGACCCGGACCTGCTCCAACCCCATCGGCAGCAACACTTGGTAAATGTCGGCCCCCTGCGGCAGGCTCTGCCGGTAAGAAACGCGGTTCCCCTCATAGGGGAACTGGAAAGAGAATTCCACGTTGTGGTCGCCGGGCATCACCGGCGACGTGATGGCAAACCCGGTGCCGACGGACACGATGTCGCCCCCCGGCAGGTTTGACCGGACGCTAAGCTCCGTCGCCAGGGGCGGCAGGGCAAAACGCAAAAAGCTCAATGTTGCGGGGTTGGCCAAGTCCGGTAGCAATGTGCGGTCGCCGCTGTTGGTCAGCTGAACGAACTCTATCGCCGCAACCTCCCGCCCGCCCGCGTCCACTCCCGCTATCACCATTATTTGCCGCGTGACCCTGACCAGCGACGCGTCCTGCGTAGCCTCGTACACCGTGAGCACGACTTCATCCAGCGCTTCCCGGAGGCTAAGGGATCGCTCATAGGGTACCCCATCGAAGTTCACGCGGAGGGCATAGGCGCCGTCCTCCGTTCTGGGAACGTCATCCAGCAAAAACCCGCCGTCGGCGTCCACCAACGTCTGCCCGGTGGAAAGCAGTCCGCCGTCCGCATCCGTAACCAGGAGCAACACCTGGAGTGGGTCCCCAAGCTCGCCGCCGGCCGTCCCGTTGACCACCGACCCCCGGATGCTGATTGTTTCCTGGGCCTCGGCGGAGCCGAAGCCAACGGCGGTCAGGGCCAGTACCCCGGCAAAGCTCAAGACGGCGAGGCGCAGGAGAATATCGGCTCGGCAGCAAGCCAACTTCACGCCTGCCGCTACGGGCTTCCCAGGTCCGCCCCGCACTCGGGGCAGACCTTCAATCCAGGACTGGGAAGGGACCTGCAGTTGGGACAGGCTGCAGGCCCCCTCTGCTCCGAGCGCAAACCGGCCCGGGCAGCGAGGATTTCCTGCTCCAGCAGCCAATCGGGCGAGGCTTCCTGCTGCTCCGCTTGCCGCCGCAGGGCCTCGGCGGCCTGCAACCGGTACTCCCGCAACTGCTCCCGGTACAGGTGCTCCGGCACATGACCCAATTGGTATTCCAATTGCAGGGTCCGGATTCGGTCGTAGGTATTCCCCAACTCGGCTGCCGGCTCAGCGGCCGCCTCATCGTTGCCCGGACCGTGCCCCAGGCGCGATCGCAGGAAGGGGTAAACGACTATGGCGATGCTGAACACCGCCAGCAACGCCCCCACGACCAAGGCCATCCCCTTCCCTCCTCTAGTATCTAGCTAAGGTCTGTTTCCCGCGGTCCCATGTCCGGGCAACGGCGGAGCCCTTCGGTGCTGAGGCCGCCTTCCCAAGGCGGAGTTCCGTTACGCCCGTCTCGGATAAGTCCGTGCGGCTTCATCAGAAGTCTTCACACCCCCCGGACACTGGGACCGCCGGGGGCAACTGCAGAGCTTCTCGCGCCGGCCGGAGCGGGTGCGGCCTGGGGCCACAACGATACTAGCGTGCCCAGCACCAACACCGGTCCTGCCACCCACATCCACCAGATTAAAGGGTTCACCAAGATTCTCAATCCAACGCTGCCGTTGGCCATGTTCTCGCTTGGGACCACGTACAAGTCCTCCACCGGGGTCGACCGGATGGCCGCCTGGGTGGCGGCCATGTTGAATGACGGATAGAAAGACCGCGTGGCGTTGAGAGTTTCCAGCAATTCACCGCCGCGGTAGACTTCGATGGACGAAACAAACTCCGTCCGGTTGCCCTTGTCCCTGGCGGTGGTGTTCAAATACCTCAGTTCATAGTCTTCCACGACTACTCGCTCTCCCGGCGCCAGCACCACGTCTCTCTGGGTATCGAAGAAGGTTGCCCCCACGACGCCCAGCGCCACCATGACCACGGCCAGATGCACAACGTAGCCGCCGTATCTGGGCCGGTTGGCCGCTATTAGGCGCAGGAAGGCCAACAGGTAGTTTTCCCCTGACGAGCGGCGCCGGGAAACTGTACCCCGCCGCCACTCTAGAAATATTCCCGAGGCCACCACCGCCCCCAGGCCGAAACCGATTAACGCAAACGGTTCCCTCATGCCCAGCGCTACCAATACAGCCGCAACCGCAACCCCCGTCAACGCAGGCGCGAGCAAGGCCCGCCGCACGCTTGCCGGCGTAGCCCTACGCCAGGGCAGTAGTGGCCCGACTCCCATCAGGAAGATTAACCCCAGCATCAGGGGGCCGTTGACCTGGTCGAAGAATGGCCGGGCCACCGAAATCTCATCCCCGGTAGTCGCGCGGGAGACCAGCGGATACACCGTGCCCCACAGTGTTACGAACGCCACGGCCAGCAGTAGCAGATTGTTCACCAGGAACGCCGCCTCTCGCGACAGCATCGAGTCCAGGTTCTGGGCGCTCTTCATCAATGGGTAGCGCCAGAAGAATACCGCCAGGGGCACCAACACGCCCACGGCTAGAAAGACCAGGAACGTCCAGCCCAGTGTGGACGCCCCGAAAGAATGCACCGAGGGGACCGGCCCTCCCCGGTTCATGAACATCCCGTACAACGCCAGGCCGAAAGCAACGTTGATTAGCACCACGTTCCACATCCGGAACATGCCCCTGCGCTTCTGCACCATAATCGAATGAACAAAAGCGGTCAGGGCCAGCCAGGGCATGAAAGCCGCGTTCTCCACTGGGTCCCAGAACCAGAACCCGCCCCACCCCAGGATGGTATAGGCCCACCAGGAACCCAGCAGCAGCCCGCCGGCCAGCAACACCCACGAGATCAGCCCCCACACCCGGCCGGGATCAACCCACTCGTCGCCGGTCTTGCCGCCGAGGTGTGAGCCCAGGGCAAAGGCGAAGGGTACGCTGATGGCGATCAGGCCCGCCATCAGCGCCGGCGGATGGAAGAACATCCCCAAATGGGTCAGCAGGGGGTTTATTCCCTGGCCGTCTGGCGGGACAAAGGGAAGCTTGTCAAAGGGATTGGCCATGAACCCCATGACCGCCAGGAAAAACGACAGCACCACCATCAACACCCCGATGGTGTAGGGCAAAGTATCCCTGACCTTCGCCGGCGCCAGCCAAACGGCCAGGCCCGACATGATCGACAGGGCAAGGGCAATGTACAGCAGCGACCCTTCGTTGCCAGCGTAAAAGGCCACCCAGGTGAACCTGTGGGGCATCGCCAGGTCGCTGTGCTGGGCCACGTAGGCCACTTCGAAGTCCCTGTTGACGAACGAGGCCACAAGGCTCAGCGTAGCCACCAATAACGCCAGGACGGTCAGATAAACCGCGCTGCGGGAGCTTTCCAACAACACCGTGGAGCCCCTCATCTTGCCGGCCACCGAGCCCACCCCGGCATAGGACGCGAGGGCCAACGCTATCCAAAGGCTTATTGCGCCAAGGTCAGCCATTTAGTCCCGGTCTCCGTTCTCTTTTTCAGGTTCACCCCCGGGATGTTCTACGCCGGGGCCCTCGCCGTTGGTCGCATCCCCTCCGCCTTCGCCGCGGTCCTCCGGACCCCGGGGCGACCGCCCGCCGCCGGGCAGGATGCCGCCCATTTCAGACTGCGCCAGGTCCCGGTCGACCGCCTCCAGATAAGGGTCCAGACCGTCGTCCATAGGCGGCTCCCCGGCAGCCAATGGCCTGCCGCGGGAGGCCATTGACCAGATGATTAGGGGGACGGCCACCAGGCCGGCCAGCACGCCCACTACTGGCAGAATCCAGGCCAACAGGTTGAACCCGGACTTGGGCGGCGCCGCTAAAACCTCGGAACCGTAACGGTCTACGAAAAAGTCCAGGATTTCCTCCCTGCTGGCCCCCTCCGCCAGCATCTCCCGCACTATGCGGCGCATCTGCTTGGACAGTTCGACCTGGGCTTGATCGATGGTCTCCGCCGGGCACACCGGACAAATCAGCATCCGGTCAATGGACAGGGCCTCTTCTTCGTCATAGCCCGGGTCAGGGTCGGTCCCCTGCGCTTGGACAGTGCTCACTGACAGCAGCAGGGCCGCAAGCAAGACCAGGCTGACTCCCAAGAGCTTGGGCAGCCCCTGCCGGAACGGGAGGGCGTTGATAGGACTTCCTGAACTGCTCCCCATTGTCAAGTCGGTTGAAGGTGGCGTCCCGATTCCCGCACCACGGCGGAGGCGCGGCGCCTGGGAATAGCTTCCCATAGGCAACGAAAAGGCCGATGGGCAGCATATGACATGCAACGATGGCTCAACTGATCGAGGTCGTGACCACAACATATTCACACGCGGTAACCTCGTGGTCGTGAGCGGTGTTTACGGACCCGTAAGCATCGGCGGCAGGGACGGCGGCTCCGCCACAGTGGTCAAGGCCGGAGCGGGCTCTGGCTATGACTCCGAAATCGTCTGAATGTACTCGGCAATCAGCAATATCTCCTCGTCGCTCAACAGCTTCCGGAAAGGAGGCATCACCGAGTCCGGGCCGAAGAACCGGCTCTCAGAGCTGACAATCAACACAATGTTGTCGACGGGGTTGTCGGTAACGATGGGCGGGTCAACCACAGGCTTGTATTCGTACTTTGCCTTTAACGTCTCCACCACCGGCCCGTCTCCCTGCCCGCCCGCGCCGTGGCACATGGAACAGTTGACAGCGTACAGGTGCTCGCCGGTCTGAAATGCCGTCGATTCCGGCGGCGGGAACCAAGCCACCGAGTCTGCCGGCGCGCTCAACCGGGGCGGCTCCCCGGCCTTGTATGACTGCTGATAATGCATCTCGTAGAAGATATCCACCGGGTACGCCCCCTGGGTGCACCCAATGGCCAACACGCTGGCTAGTCCGGCCAGGATGACGAGAGGACTCTTTAGCCTCCTCCTCAGCCCAGCCTTGTCCGGCGCGCCCTTCCTATGTGCTGACTGATTTACCATTCCGGTCTACGGCCTCAGGTCTCCCGCACCACGTCTATGGCTCCCGCCTGCGTCAGGATTCCCGACACCTGGTTTAGTTGCTCTTCGTCTACGTTCACCAAAACGCCGATGTACCCCTCGGTGATGCGGGTGTCGTAGAGGCCCTTCTTTATCTTGGGCAGCCGCGACTCGAAGAGAATGCCGATGATGGTGAAGACAATGGCCGTCAGCATCGTGCTTTCGTATGTGACCACCGCCATGGGCGGCAGCGACAGGATGGGCTTTCCTCCCTGGGTCAACGGGTAGGCCAGTTGGGTCATCGACGTGAGCAGAATTCCAACTGTCAGGCCGATCAACGCGCCGACAAAAGGAAAGACGTAGAGCCGATGTTTCTCGTGGCGTTCCCCAAACGCCCCCTCCGGGTAAGGTGCATCCGTGAGAAAGTCATAGTCCTGGGGCGAGATATTGGCCCGTTGCAGGGCGTCTCCCGCCTCGGCGGCATAGTTGGGGTCTTCGAACAGACCCAATATCGGTTTCCTTGCCATCGCGTCCCTCTCCTAGACGGCTAACGCTGGTCCAACTGACTGCGTAATTGGTTCACTTTTATGAGTTCAGTCCTCTCTAAACGTTGCCGGCACCGTTCTGCGGCCCACTTGAATCTGGGTCTTCAGGATATCCCCCTCCTTTATGTCGTACAGCGGTATCAACGGTACGACCCGGCTCAAGAGCAACATCAGCATGGTCACCATCGCGAACGTGCCGACAACGATCATGATTTCCACTATGCTGGGGGAGTAGGTGTACCAGTTGAAGGCGAATACCTGCTTCCGGGCCTGGGCCGGAACGATGATCAGGAAACGCTCCAGCCACATGCCGATATTCACCGAAATACACGCAATGGACATGAGCCATAGGTTGCGCCGCCAGCTGCGGGTCAACCACAAGCCCACTGGCAGGAAATAGGTTAATCCAACAAAGAAAATCATCCATAGGTTCCATGGCTTTTCCATGAATTGCATCTGCCTGACCGCCAGTTCATCGGACTCCATGCCGTAGAACCCGAATATCACTTCCATCACGAAGAAGTAGAACCAGCCGGTGGCCACCACTATCAGCAGCCTCCCCAACGCGTCAATGTGCTCCAACCGGATGTAGTTCTGCCACCCGTACGCCCAGCGCAGCAGGATCATGACGAAGACCACCGCCGAAACCCCTGAATGGACCGCCCCCACCACGAAGTAGGGAGCGAAAACGGTGGAGTGCCACGACTTGACCGACACCGCCATACCGAAGTCCCAGGACACTATGCTGTGCACCGAGACGAACACCGGCAAGATTAGCGCCGAAAGCAGTACCCCGGCGATAATCTGCAGCTTCCACTGCCTGGCGTTGCCCTGCCAGCCCATGGCCAGGACCGAGTAGATGCGGTGGCTGAGGCCGGTGGTCCGGTCTCTCAACACCGCAAAGTCGGGAATCAGAGCAATGAGCACGAACAATACGCTGGACGTCAGGTACGTGTACACCGCGCTGGGGTCCCAGACCAGGGGCGAGCGGACGTTGGGCCAGATGCCCCTTGCAAAGTCGTAAGGGACAAACGGCAACGTGTATATCCAGTAGAGCGTTCGCCACGGCCGCCCGGTGTGAATCAAGGGCATCAACATCGCCGTCATCAGCGAGAAGACGGTAAGGACCTCGGCTGCTCTGGTGGCGGGCCGCCTCCATTCGGCCTTGGAAAGCCTCAGGATGGCCGAGAGCATCACCCCGGCGTGGCTGATGCCGATCCAGAACACGAAGTTCGTGATGAAGAATCCCCACAGCACCTGGTTGTTCAACCCGGTCACGCCGTAACCCTGGTTGATTAAAAGCCCTGCGGTGGAAAATGCCCCCAGTACAAACACGGCCAGAATTGCAACGCTTATCCAGAACCACTTGGGCGAGTTCAGGATAGAGCGGAGCAGGTCCGCATTTACTCGTCTGGCCGGTAGGACTATACCTTCCTGCATTAGAGCTCCAGTTGCTCCAGAGACCCGTCAGCTATTCCGGCTTGGCCAGCACCAGGTACCGGCCCCGGATCAGCGTGTCCATCTTTTGATATTTGGCTCCCTCTTTGGTCTCCCACACCGACAGTATGGGGAACAGCCTGGTTGCCGCCAGGTATATGAATGCCGCTGCTCCCAGCCCGCCTACTACCATGAAGACGTCCCAAATGTCCGGCCACGCCGGCCCCGGCACGAACTCGAAGAAGATGGCGTAAACGTCTCCGGCATTAAACGCCCCGACAAAAGTCTTCAGGTTGAATATGAACGCCCCCCCCAGCGCAGACAGGCCGGCCAGCGCCGGTCCCCAATCGGTCTTGCGCACCGGATTCCAGAGCAGTATCAGGAATGGCAGGATGAAGCTGAAGAACAGGTTGGCGGCGAAGGCCCCGCCGTAGGCCTCGAAGAAGAAATATTTGAGCACGTTCTGTTCGATTTCCAGCCGCCCGTACCAGAACGTGATCAAGAAGGCAAAAGTATGGTATGCCCAGAGAAGGGTCAGCCCCAACAGGATCTTGCTGGCCGACCAGAAGGCCGACACTCCTATGTACTGCTCGTATCCCCCCCAACGGCGCATGATGAACAGCGTAACCAGGATCAAGCCCAGCGCAGATTGGAAGCTGGTCAGGGTAAAGAGCGGCGGGAATATGGAGTCCTTCCAGCCGGCCACCAGGCTCATGGCATAGTCGCTGGCGATGGTGAATTGCACGAAGACCAGCAGCATGAAATATAACGCGCCCAAGAGGCCCAGGCCCGCCTTGTGCAGCGTCCATTGCCTCTTGGTCCCATACCAGCAGCCCGCCAGCAGCGAGTACAGCTTGCGGCGGAACCCCGTGGCAGTCAGCCGGCTCTCCGCCATGTCCGGCATCGCCGACAGCCACAAAATCGCCAGGCTGCATATAGCCAGGAACAGAAGTCCTAGAAAGTCCCATGCCAACGGAGCGCCTATGGGCGTCTCGAACCAGATGCTCCTGCGTATCTCCAGCTCTTCGACCCCCACCTCCGGGTTCTTGATAGACGGCAAGACGATCATCAACGGAATAAACATGATGACGTTCAGGACGCCCAGCAGGGCAAACAATTCGGAGACCCGCGACAGGGGCCTTCTCCAGTGGCTCTTGGTAAACCGGAATGCCACCGCGGCCAGGGGAGCGGCCCCGGTGACCATGAATAGGAACATGAATATGGCGGCATAGTAGCCCCACGGGCCGTGCGCACTGAAGCCATCGTCCAGGGCCCGCGCAACGAACCCGGCTATGCCCAGGCCGAACAGTATGCCCGTGACTACCAGGGCCCTAGCAATGGCCTTGGGCATACCCGCGGCCTTTTCCGCCATGTCCTGTGTGACGGCCTCCGGGGCGGGAAACACCCACATACCTTCATGGCTGTGTTCGCCGACTGCCACTCTAGGCTTCCTTCTTCACGGGGAACATTTCCACTTTCTTTAAGTAAATCACGTTGGGCTTGGTGCCCATCTCTTCCAATAGCCGGTACACCCTGCTGGGAGGCTCTTCCACCCTCTCGGTCCGGTGGTGCCGTTCTTCCAACCGGTGGTTGGCTTCTTCGAAGTAATGATGCACCGGGCCGCTGGCATCGCCCTGGTCGCCGAACTTCAGCGCATTAGTCGGGCAGGCCATTGCGCATGCCGGCAAAAAGTTCCGTTCCTTCATCGTCTTGTGGTCCAGCGTGCCCCGTTCTTGCCTCTCCACCGTCAACTCAGCCCGCCGGATACGCTGGATGCAGAAGCTGCACCGCTCCATGACTCCCCGGCTGCGGATAGTCACGTCGGGGTTCAGTTGATGCCGCATGCGCTCCGGCCACACCGGCTCCCAATAGTTGAAGAACCTGACCTGGTAAGGACAGTTGTTGGCGCAGTACCGGGTCCCGATGCACCGGTTGTACACCTGCACGTTCAGGCCCTCGTCGTTGTGGTACGTGGCAAATACCGGGCACACCGGCTCGCAGGGGGCGTTCTCGCAGTGCTGGCACATTATGGGAATGAAACGCGCCTTGACGTTGGGGAACTCGCCCTCCCAGTACCGTTCAATGCGTATCCACTCGTAGGCGCGCCGTTGCAGGAACACATCCTTGGTGTTGATGGGCAGATTGTTTTCCGACTGGCAGGCAACTACGCAGGCCTGGCAACCGGTGCACCGGTCCAAGTCCACTACCATGCCCCACTTGTGGGCGACTCTGGGTTTGGGTGTCGTCATTCTATAAACCCGCTTTCCCTTTCGAATCAGGCGTCTTTGATTCCGGCGTCCTGTGATTCATTCTCTAGTTCTTTACAGCCAGTCCTTGTTCTAATCCGGGCTAGCGCCTATAGATCGTGGGGGGCAATGGTCTGAATAATGCGCTCGCCGGGCAAGATTCCCACCTCAACGGCTCTGACCGTGCCCTCGAACTTCGACACCTTAACGCTGTCCCCCGTCTTGGAAATCCTGACCCTGGTGCTGGCCCAGGCCAAGCCCCCGGTTCCCTCAACCTGGCGGGGTTCTAAAACGTCCATAACGTTGGCGCTTTCCCAGCCGGGCCTGTCCGTAGCATATTCCGAACCTTGATTCCGGCCTTGCCCAAGAGGTATGGAAACCGTGCCGGGAGGAACTGCCGGCGTCGGATACGCCAACACCCGGATAGACCCTGCCGCCGACTCGACCAGGAGCACGTCCCCCTCCCGGATGTTCATCCTCTTGGCGTCGCGGTCGCTGATTTCCACCCAGGTCTGCCATGTAATCGTTGTCAACGGGTCCGGCGCTCCCTGCAGCCACGGCAAATGGGCGTTTCTTCCGTCCTGCAGGGTGTTGTGGGCGAATGGAGTGAGGTAAAAGGTCTCTCCGGAAGCGCCCGCCCTGGAAACTTGAGGCTCCTGGGCCTTGGCGGCAATCCGGCCCAACAGGTCGTTGGAAGCGGTCAGGTTCCTGGGACCCGTTACTCCCTCGTCCCACCAACCGCCTCGTTGCAGCAGCTTGGTCCAGAACTCTTCGGCAGACGCCGCTTGCACCGACCCCCGGTTCAGCGCGAAAAGCTCGTCGGAACCTTCTCGCAATAGGTCCTGGTACTTAGGCCAGGGCAACTCGGCCTCCTTGCCCAGTTCCTGGCTCATGGTAAGCAGAATGTCCGGAAAGCTCTGGGGTTCGATTTCGTACAGCGGATTTACCACCGGCTGCTGGAAGCCCACAACCTGGTATCCAGGCCCCGGCTCGGGTACGTCGTCGCCCCAGTCTTCTAAATACACCCGGTCGGGCAGAATCAGGTCCGCCAGAGCGCTGGTCTCGTCTAGGAACGGGGAGAAGCTGACTACGAACAGGTCGGCGGGTTCGGTCAGGGCCTGCCTGAACCGCAACGAGCCCGGCAGCCCGTGTACAGGGTCGGCTTGATGCAACAGCAGCAGGCGGGTCTTGCCGCTGTTCAGGTCTTGCGCCACCTCGGTCCAATCGGACAGTGACCCGGCCTGCGACCCCGCCGGGACGTCTTCCAGAGGGCTCCCTGGATTGAACCGGAGTCCTCCCTCCGCTCCTACGCTTCCAACCAGGTAGTTCAGGGCATAGATCGCCTCCAGGTTGAACAACCCGTTACTGTGGGCGCCTGCCGACCCGCCGCCAATTGCCAGGGCAGGGGTCCTGCCGGCAAACTCCCTGGCCAGGTTGCGAATGGCCTGTACTCCGTCGCGGCCCCTCAGGTGTTCGGCCATGAACACCCGGTCGGCTATGGCCTCCGGCCGGAACCGTTCCAGCGCGGCGGCGCCTCTCCCGCCGGTGAGGGCATCGGCGTCTACGCCCGCCGGTTGCAGGTTTTCCTCGATTATCACGTAGGCCAGGCTCAAGGCCAGGTGCCCTTCCCAGCCGGGCCGTATGGGCAGCCATTTGTCTGCGCTCGCGGCCGTCATCGAAAAGCGGGAGTCCACCTGGTATAGCAACCCTCGCTCCATTTCTCCCCCGTGGCGGAACTCTCCGTACCCCACGCTCCAACGAGTGGGTGAAACCCACGTGGACAGAAAATCTGCTCCGAAGGACAGCAGGAACCTCGTGTTCTCCAGGTCGAAGTCGGGCAGCAAGTCTTGACCGAACACGTTTTTCACGGCCGACCTGTAAGTGTTGACGTCCAGGGTTTCGAATCCCAGATGACGCCCCCCGACGGACTCGGCAAAGCGGCCAACCAGCTTGCCCAAATGCCCCCGCAGCGACTCCGTGACCATCAACATCGAGTCGCCCCGCTCCTGCAAACGCTGCCTCAGGATGTCCAGGGCGTCGGACCACTCAAGCTGGACGTATTGGCCCTGTCCGCGGGGCCCGTTGCGCTGCAACGGCCGCGCTACGCGGTGGGGATGGTACAGGGCCTGGAGGCCGGCTTCACAGGCCGCGCTGTGCTTGCCCATGTTCACCGGGTATACCGGGTTCCCCTCGACCTTCTTCGCCCTGCCGTCCATCACTCGGACCACTATCCCCTCTCCCGATGGGCAGCTGCGGCAAAGGGTGGCGTACCAGTTGTCCTGGCCCTTGACCAGGTCTTCCGGAAGCCTCACCGGACTCTGCAGGTCGAACTCGCCCTCGCGAATGCCGAATCCCTCGCATGCCACCGCTCCGGCCGCGGAAAGGCCGGCCCAGGCCAGGAAATTCCTGCGGGTGAGTTTCATTGGGCCAGGCTCCGGCAGGCCGTCACTTGTGGCATATCGTGCAGTCCGTGGGTATGTCTGTCGTCTCGGGCAAAACGTACCCCTCGTCCTCTGGGACCAGGGTCAGGAACCTGTGACAGTCCAAGCAGGTGCCCATCTTCATCGACTGGAAGGGCTTCGGCTGGACCACTTTGGCGTTGGCTACGTCGCCGTGGCATATCGAGCAAGCCGCTTGGACCTTCTCTTCCGACGTGCGGTCGGATGTGTCGATCTGGGTCAGGAACCGGACGTGGGCCTCGTGGACGAACCGCACGTGGTCCGGAAGCCGGTGCACCCGCTCCCAGTTGATCGGTACGCCATCGGCGAAGCTATCGACGACTATTCCAATCTCTGCCCGCTCCGCTTCCGTGTCCCCAACGATGTCCTTGTGGCAGAACAGGCACTGCTCCACCGCAGGCACGGTGGCGGCCTCCCCCTCGGTCACGTTCCGGTGGCAGAATTCGCACTGTATGCCCTGCTCGGCCACGTGCACGGAATGAGGAAATGCTACGGGTTGCTCTGGAGCGTCGCCCAAGGCGAAGGGAGGATTGGAAAACCAGGAAATAAGCAACACCACCACTACAAAGCCGACTATTGCTGCAACTCCCGACCCTACTAGGGTCAGGGCCAGCAATTTGCCCCTTGGTCTCCTCACTACCTGATCCGTCCGCGTCCCAGCGTTGCCTATTCCTCTCGCCTTTATCCGGTCGCGCCCAAACGGCGCTCTCTACTCGGGTTAACAGGGAATGTTTATCGGGCCAATGAAAACCTAAATCAAGTACCGGTCCCAGAAGTTCTCGATAGTCAGCGTCTGGCTTATCCCCAGGACCAGCATGACCACCGCGGCTACTAGCACCAGGAGAGCGAACCCGCTCAACGGCATGCGCAACCTGGCAGCGGAGGCCGGCAGATGGCCCGTCAGGATCAGCGACGGTATCACCGCATGGGCCGTCAGCATAGTCACGGCAAAGGTAAAGACCAGCGGCAAATACGTCCAGAAGTACGTGAGCCAAACGTGAATGTCGTGCCAATTGGCGCTGGTCAGCGCCTTGGGGTCTTCAAACATACTTGCGCCGTTCCGTTGCCGGATTCGGTTCAAGCCTGGTTTTAAATAGGCTGAGAATCAAGTGAAAAATATCACAGGGGCATGGGGGTGTCAAGGGGATTTCATAGCCAATCCCCCGGCTAGGCTAGCTCGCGGCCTGCTCTTCCTCCGCCCCTTCCCCCTCTCCGGCATCCTGCTCTTGCTGCTCGTCCTCCAGTTGTCCGTCCACCGCTTTCTGTTGCTCGGCCATCCAGTTATCCAGCCACCGGCGAAAGTCCCCCAGCGCCGGCGGCGCAACGTAAAACACCTCTATGTCCTCGGGAAACTGGATTTGGTGCCGTTCGTTGACCAGCAACAGCCCCACCTCGTTCTCCCCCAGGGTCCCATCGATGCGGCTGGCTATGTGCTGGTACCGGCTCCTGGCGCTCTCGCTGAGCCAGCCTTGCAGCTTGGCCGGCACCGTTTGGCTGGCCAGGGGCATCATCAAGCAGCGTTGCAGGTCCAGGCTCTCCATCAATGATGGGAGGTCCTCTGTGGCTTCCAACGTTGCTCCGCCCTCGCATTTGGCCTTGACGAACTGGTGGCTGCGTTGGTCAGTCTGCTCCAGTTGCTCCAGGCCATCATCGCCGCCGTCCCACACGCTCTCGTGATATATGTGGTGCAGACCGCCCAGCGCCCCTTGAAGCGCTTCCACCTGTTGCTGCATCTGGTCCCAATAGTTCTGGAGAATGTTCACGCCCTCTCCGGCCTCGGCCGGCGGACCGTACACCAGCGGCGCCAGCAGCAGCTTTCTGCGGCCCTCGTACTGGGCGGCCTCGGGGCGCGATATGCGGCCCAGCTCTTGGGTCACACTTAAGCCTCTGCCGCCGCCGGTTCCTTCACCGGCTGCCCCGTCGCGGGGTCCACTTCGTATGGGCTGAAGAGCTCCAACTCCTTGCCCATTTCCCGCACCGCCGGCAGCACTTCCTCTCCCATTAGTCTCAAGCTGCGCATCTGGTCGTCATGGGTCATTGCTCCGTCGCCGTCCCAGAAGAAGATGCTGCCCGGCCTCAGGTATTCCAGCACCGAGCGTATCTTGGGCAGCACCGTTTTGGGAGTGCCCGTAACTATACTCAGGTCCTTGATTTGGTCTTCGTAGGGGCGCAAGTTTGCGCCGAACCGGCCCTTGGGGCCAAACGACGTGGTTGAAAGCCGGCGGGACGACCGCGACGTATGCCCCGGAAGATTCATTATGGCCGGGTTCACCTGTCCCTCATTGCCTGCCAAAAAGGGATTGCTCACCCCGGCGAGGTACTTTCGGCCCACCTCTTCCGCCTTCTCTTCCGTTTCGTCGACGTGCACCTTCCATAGATAGGACACGTTCTGCGTGCCCGACGTGTAGCCCAGCTCGGCGGCGGTGTCGTGGTATAGCTGGAAGGCCCCCAGCGTCGGCTCCAGCTTGGTGGCCAGCAACACCAGCGGGTACCGGTGCTCGGCCGTCCACTTCACCGTTTCCACGCTTACTGTCGACGGAATCCAGACGGGCGGGTGAGGCTGCTGCAACGGCCTGGCCCATGGATTAACGTAGCGGTACTGGTAGTGTTTACCCTCCCAGCGCCAGGGACCGGGCTCGGTCCAGGCCTTGATTATGAAATCGTGGGCCTCTTCGAACCGCTCCCGGTTGTGGTGCGGCGGCGAGTTGTGGGAGACGCTCTCCCGCCCGCCGCCACGGACGAAGCCGGAAACCAGGCGGCCGTCGGAGATCATGTCTATCATCGCCAGCTGCTCCGCCAGCCACAGGGGGTCGTCCCAAATGGGGAGCACGTTACCCAGGATGATGATTTTCGCCTTGTTGGTGATGCGGGCCAGGATCGACGCCCCCACGTTGGTGACACCCTGCATGCAGAAGGGGGTGCTGTGGTGCTCGTTCAGCATCAAGGCATCGAACCCCATTTCCTCCGCGTATACCTTCTCGTCCAGGTAGCGGTTATAGAGCCTGGCGCCCAGCGCCGGATTGTAAAGGCTGTTGCTTACCCCCAGGTCCATGCCCTGTGTGCCCATTAAGCCGGATGCATCATCCTGCCAGGGCTGCTCTGTAAAGTGTCCAATTAACATCTCGGCCTCCCCTGTCCTGTTGACGCCGAATCCATGCCCGGTCGACAGCCGTCGTTTCCGGGAGTGTACCGTTGTGCAACTTCAGTTGTCCACAAACGCCTAGCCCTTCTCCCACAGTGCTTCCAGGACGCATGCCGGGCTCATGGGCAGCTGGGTCATGCGCACTCCCACGGCGTCGTATATCGCGTTGGCCACCGCCGCCATGGGAGGCACAATCGGCATTTCACCCACGCCCCGCACCCCATAGGGATGGCCCGGGTTCTGGACCTCGACGATGACCGTGTCAATCATGGGCAGGTCCAGGCTGGTCGGCATCCGGTAGTCCAGGAAGCTGGAATTCAACATTTGGCCCTGGCTGTCCAGGTAATACTCTTCGTTCAGGGCCCAGCCGATTCCCTGGACCGCGCCTCCCTGCATCTGTCCTTCTACGTAGCTGGGGTGGATGGCCTTGCCCGCGTCCTGAATTGCAGTGTAGCGCAGGACCTCCACCTTGCCCGTCTCCGGGTCTACTTCCACGTCCACGATGTGCACTGCGAAGGCGTTGCCCACGCCTCCCGGATTCACGGTGGCCCGCCCCACAATGGGGCCTCCGGTGCCGTTCAGCCGCGGCGCCAGTTCCTTGATGGTTGTCCTGAGCTCGGTGTCGCCCTTGTGGCTGATTACTCCGCCGTCGTAGTCCACGTCCTCCGGGTCGACCTCCCATATCCGGGCGGCCCGCTCGACTAGTTGACGCTTGATGTCCAGACCAGCCTCGTAACACGCCGTGCCCATCTTGAACGTCACCCCGCTTCCGCTGGCTCCCGAGCTGTACCCGATAGAGTCGGTGTCCCCGATAGAAGGCGTGATTTCCTCCACCGGGATTCCAAGCACCTCGGCCAGGTGCATGGCCATCGCCGTCCGGCTGCCCCCAATATCCGGCGACCCTTCCACCAGGCCGACCGTGCCGTCCGAGTTGACGCCGGCAACGGCGCTGGCCGGCCCGGAGCTGTTGGGCCAGGCCCCGGCGGCAACCCCTCTGCCCCTGTTGGGTCCGCCTATGGGCTGGGCCAGGTGAGGATGGTCCTTGGCCGCCTGTAGAATCTCCACCATCCCTATCCGTCGAAACACCGGCCCCGTCGGCTGGCGCGTCCCTTCCTTGGCCGCGTTCCGCAGCCGGAACTCTACGGGGTCCATGGATAGCTCTTCGCAAAGCTCGTCGATGACCGACTCGGCGGCAAAAGCGGCCGTGGGCGAACCCGGGGCCCGGTAGGCTGCAGTTTTCTGGGTGTTGACCACTACGTCCAAGCCTTCCAAGTAGGCGTTGGGCACCTCGTAGGGCG
The DNA here is from genome assembly GCA_965249215.1 of Dehalococcoidia bacterium. Classification (GTDB taxonomy): domain Bacteria; phylum Chloroflexota; class Dehalococcoidia; order Lucifugimonadales; family UBA3495. The sequence goes on from CBDFLN010000001.1 coordinate 335,880, forward strand.
CCAGCATGGTTCGGCACCCCGTCGAGACGGGAGAACCCGGAAAGGCCCCGGCCTCGTAGATTAACCGGCAGTCCGCGGCGGTTAATTTGCCCTCTTTGGTGGCTCCCAGCTTCACCCGGATATGCGTGGCCGAAGTCGGGCCGGTGGCCTCGAACACCTCTTTCCTGGTCATGGTCACCTTCACCGGCCGCATCGCCTTCCGGGATAGAGCGGCGACAATCGGCTCGATATAGCAACCGTTCTGCCCCTTCCCGCCGAATCCCCCGCCTATCTCCATCGGCACTATCCGCACCTTGGAAACATCGACGCCTAGAATAGTGGAGGTATGGTCCCTCAGGGCAAAGTGGCCTTGGGTGCTGCACCAGACTGTTACGCTATCGTCCGAGTTCCACAGCCCAGTAGCCGAATGGGGCTCGATGTAGCCCTGGTGCACCGGCTTGGTGTGGAATTCCCGCTCCACCACTACGTCCGCCTCCTGGAACCCCAGTGCCGGGTCCCCGGCCCTGAACTCGAACCGGTTCGCGACGTTGCTTCCCTTCCCCTCGGGAAGGTCGCCGAATCCTCCTGGCCGGAAGCTGGGATTGAGCAGGGTCAACAGCCTGTCATGGAGTATCGGCGCGTCGTCCTTCATTGCTTCGTCGGCATTGAACACCGGCGGCAATACCTCGTAGTCCACGTCGATAAGCGATAAGGCCTGTTCTGCAATCGGGGCCGAGACGGCCGCCACCGCCGCCACCGCGTGGCCCCGGTACAGGGCCTTCTCCCGGGCTATGACGTTCCGGCTGTAGAAACCGTAGTTCACCATCCCGCCCTCTTCCTGGTCCGCCGCCTCTGCCGACACCGCAGGGAAATCTGCCGAGGTGACTACGGCCTTGACCCCCGGCAGGGCCAGCGCCCGGGTGGCGTCGATGTTCTTGATTACCGCGTGGGCATGGGGGCTGCGCAGCAGCTTGCCGTGCAGCAGGCCCGTCGGGAAAACGTCGGCGGCATACCTGGCCCTCCCCACCACTTTATCCGGACCGTCGTGCCTGATGGGACGGGTGCCGACTACGCTGTGTCCTCCCCCCTGCTCTTCCAGACTAATAACCGTGTTCGATGTCCAGTTAACCACTGTTCACCTCCGGAGGAATGTCTGGAGACGCTATGGGCCCAAGCACATTATACTGACTGGCTGCCCGAAAGTCCGTCCTGTTGTTGATGCCCAGACCCGCCGCGGGTTCCCTTCCTTCGTCGTCTTCAACGACCCCTGAAACGGCATCCGGCAGCTTCCCCCCACCCCCGGCTGGCAAAAACCGACCGTAGCCGCGTTCTGTCCTTACCTAAGAACCCTGGATGATGAAGTCTGACACCCGCTCTCCGATCACCATGGTCGTGACGTTGGTGTTGGCGCGGACACAGTCGGGCATAATTGAAGCGTCTACCACCCTGATCCCTTGCAGGCCGTGCACCCGGCCGTGCTGGTCTACGACGGCCATGGGGTCCGAGGCCGGGCCCATCTTGCAGGTGCCGGAGATGTGCTGAGAGGTGGTGACCTCGCGTCTCAGCCACCGGTCCAAGGCCTCGTCCGAGGCTAGGTCGGCGTTGGTCGGCTCCACTAGTTCCTGGATAATGTCCTTAAATGACTCGTGCTCTCCTAAGCCCACGCAAATCCGGACCGCCTCCCGCAGGCGCTTCCGGTCGAACTCATCCTCCAGGTAGCGGTACCCCAGAATAGGCTGCTGGCTGGGGTCGGTGGAGGCCAGCTTCAACTCCCCCGCGCCCGCGGCCAGGTACACTCCGGCGATCATGCGGATGCCCAGCGGGGCCATCCGGTTTCCGCCTCGGTTGACCGGCTCCGTGGCATAGGACTGCATGGAGACCTTCATATCGGTGCGCAAGTCCGAGCCCTGGGCCGTGTAGCGGAGCATTAGCTGCGTCCTGGGCGCCAGTCCATCGAGCTCGAAGCCCGGCTTGGTGCGCCAGGTCACCCAGGCGGCGGGGTGGTCGCGCAGGTTCTGGCCTACACCGGGTTTGTCTGAAATCACCGGTATGCTAAGGTCGCTCAGGTGGTCTGCCGGTCCGACGCCGGAGAGCATCAATACCTGCGGCGAACCGATGGCGCCGGCGGATAGAATGATTTCGTCGCCCTCCACCAAGAACGTTTCACCGCCGCTTTCCAGTTCCACGCCCGTCGCGCGGGCGCCCTCGAACACCAGCCGTCGGACGGTGCAGTTGGGCCTGATGGTCAAGTTCAAACGGTGCCTTGCCTGGTCCAGGTAGCCCAGGGCGGTGCTCATGCGGATGCCGCCGGGGTTATTCAACGGGATTGGGCCCACCCCCCAGGAATCCGGGTGGTTGTGGTCCGGGCAGTCGGCATACCCCGCGGCCCGGGCCGCTTCGTAGAACGCCGCCTGGGGCGCAAGCCAGGCCTCCCGCTTGAAACGATGCATAACAATAGGACCGTCGGCGTTGTGGAAGTCGTCGGTGCCGAAGTCCGTGTCGCTTTCGATTTTACGGAAGTAGGGGAGCAGCTTTTGGAACGTCCATTCGTCGTTGCCGTAGGATGCCCAGGTATCGTAGTCCTCCGGCGCGCCCCGCAGGAACACCTGGCCGTTGATGGCGCTGGAGCCGCCGGTGACTTTGCCTCTGGGGACCATCATGGGAGCAGCTTCATCTGTTGCCTTGCCGGTGAACTGCCAGTTGTGCTCGCTGGTCATGACGTCCGCTTCTGTGGCGTAGCCGAACTTCACGTCTTCAGGCAGATGCTCGAAATCAGGGTAGTCCGGCCCAGCTTCCAGCAGCAGTACCGACCGGTTGGGGTCCTCGGACAATCGCGTGGCCAGGATGGCGCCCGCCGATCCCGCGCCTATTACGATGTAGTCGTACTTCATCCGGGTTCCTCCATGTGGCTCTGACGACGAATTCTCAAGTCGTCCGGGGTAGGGTAGACCGCCGCCCTATTCCGTATCGCAGCGCCCCTGGATCTTCCGGCGTGCGTCGCGCCACAGCATGGCCTTCAGCAAGAACTGCATACGAGCAGGAAGGCCCCTAGTCCAAATGTATTATGGCGGTAACGCGGGGCTGGTCTCCTATAATGCGGTATGTGTGGCCGTGGCCCGTCAGGTCTTCGCACAAGGTCGCGTCTCCGGGCCTCGACGTAAAGACAGTACCGTCGGCCACCCCGATCTCGGCCTCGCCGGAAAGGCTTATGACGTACTGCCTCCTGGGAGCATTGTGGTAGTCTTCGAAAAAGCCCGCTCTGGTTGTCCTGAACATGATGCCTGTGGCCTGTTGCAGGACTAGCCAGCCGGGATTGATTGCGGGGTCGATTTCCTCGAGGTGCGACTCCCCGTCGTCTCCCGTGTAGAGCCTCATCACAGTCATCGTTCAACCTCCAGTTTGTTACCCGGCCCGAACCCCGCAGCCGGAGCCGCCGTTTGCCCCCACCCTTCCTTGCGGCGGTGCTGGCTTGGCAAGAAAGCGCTCCCTGGCCGAGAATGCTGCCCTCAAAGCCGTCGAAGCCTCTAAGACAGCCTCCCTCCCCTTATCGACAACCCCCGACATGCTGAAGAAGCCGTGAATCATGCCGTCGTAGCGGCTGTTAGTGGCGGGAACGCCTGCCGCTTGCAACCGCCGTCCGTAGGCCTCCCCCTCGTCCCGCAACGGGTCGAACTCCGCCGTAATCACCAAAGCCGGAGGCAGGTCCGACAAGTCATCGGCGGCCATCGGCGCGGCGTAGGGATTGGACGCGTCCTCCTCCGACCGCAGGTAGTGGTCCCAAAACCACTTCATGCTGTCGGTGGTCAGCAGGTAGCCGTTGGCGTTCTCCCGGTACGAACTGGTGCCAAAGTCCCACTCAGTCACCGGGTAAACCAAAAGCTGGAAGGCCAAGGGAGGCCCTCCCTTGTCCCTGGCCATCAGCGACACCACGGCGGCCAGGTTGCCGCCGCAGCTGTCGCCTCCGACCGCTATCCGGACCGGGTCTACGTTGATGCTCGCGGCGTTGTCTGCCATCCATCGCGTCGCTGCGTAACTGTCATCGGCCGCGGCGGGGAACTTGGCGTCTGGGGCCAACCGGTAGCCCACCGACACCACCACGCAGCCGGCTCCCGCCGCCATGTGCCTTGCGTTGCCGTCGGCGGTGTCCAGCGTTCCCACCACCCAGCCGCCGCCGTGGAACCAGGCCAGCCCTGGGAAGGGGCCACTGCCGTGGGGAGTATAGATGCGCACCGGGATGTCCGGCCCCTCGCCGGGAATCAACCTGTCCTCGACCTTGGCCATTTCCGGGCCGGGCGACCTGGGACGGGCATTCAGGTTTACCCTGGCTTCTTCCGGCGAAACGGTATGTGCGGGCGGAAGCCCCATCGCCGCCAGTTGGTCCAACACTGCTTGTGCCTGAGGGTCCAGCGGCATATCGCTACTCCTTCTGCGGTGTTATGCAGGCATCGTCGCGAGGTTCAGGGCTGGAGGCTCCTGATATCGCCCCATGTTAGCACGTTTTTTTCGTCGAGCCACTCCTGGCTAATCATGAATTGCACTTGGCCGTGCCTCATCACACTGCTGTGTTTTTTCTCGTCCACAACGAGAAAAGGCACGACCTTCTTATCGTTGCCATTTAGGTCAAGGAGGATATTCGCCATCACATACTCTCGAATTAACTGGTGAACGAGGACATACCCTCCAGTGGCTCCAAGCCTTGATTCCTGTTTAGCTTCGCCCACATAGAGATGTCTGGGTGTTTCCAACACGATGTCAATTTCGGTGTTCAGAAGGTTTTGGAGCAGACCTCCGGTTTTGCCCGAATCAGAAACTTCGTAGTTTTCGTCCTTCATCGGAATTCTTGAGCGATTCTCGTCGTTGAATGCTTTTATGCGCCCGCGCAGGTTGTGAAACGGTTCCTTGCCGTAAGCCCTTGCACATTTCTCGCGAAGTACTTCATCCGTCTTTCCAGTTTGGTGCTTATAGTCCCGCATGCCCTTCCAGAACAGCTCCAGCTTTACTTGATCTCCAGTTATTCCATCTGGCTCACCCAGCCTTTGAACTAAAGCGGCCCGGGCATCCCCGTCCCCAATTAAAGGCGCAAAATGGCGAGCGGTCTTCCAGTTTTCCGTTCTGTTCTCGATCGCGTCGTCCAAAATCCACATAGTCGCCTCCGTGCAATTCTCGCAAGATAGGCGGAGCTTCTCGTGGAGCGTGGTGCTACCCGCCCGACTCCCCCAGCAGCCGGTAGTACACCCGTACCATCGCCTCGGTATCCCGCTTGCAGTACGCCAGCAGCGACTCCCGTAACTCCGCCTCGTCATCCTCTGGCACGTCGCCGCTTACCAACCGAGAGTAAGCGGCCGACGCCGCCAGACCCTCCTTCACGTCCAGTTCATCGTAGCCTGAGTCCGGTACGAGGGCAGGCAACACCGACTTTATGGAAAAGCTGCCGTGAAAGCCGGGATGATAATAACCGTCCCGCACCACCTTCAGCAGGTCCACCATGCGGGCGTTCAGGGCCAGCAGCCCATCCCGGTACTCGGGGAATTCCTGCGATAACCCGTTAATCACCGTCTTTTCGTAAGAAGAATAGGTCACTATCGAGCCGGCGGCGGGCAGCGTCTCCAGCAGGCTGGACGCAAACCGCTCCCGCGGGTCTTCGGCGTCGGGATTGAGGAACTCCCGGTGGGTCAGGTTCCCCGACCCGTCCAAAACGTGCAGAGACCACTGGAACGGTATCCTCTCATAAGGCCTGGTCCCAATGTAGAGAGGGATGGCCGGGTTGATGGTCTCGAAGTCCAAGAAGCTGGCGGGGAGCGCAATCTCCCCCAAGCTGCGGCGCAGGCCGGGGCCAACATAGGGGCGCCCTCCTACCACCGAGTCACGAATTCGACTCTGCACCGCGCTCAAGCCTGAGAGATCCGACGGGATGTCTCCGATGCTGCTAATTCCCAAGCCCTTCAACCGCTCCAACAGGCTGTCACCCAGCCGCGGCAACTGCATCACCGAGTGCTCCGGCTCACCCCGGTGGCAGTGGCCGAAAAAGGAGCATGTGTACGGCTTTTTGCAGTGCTTGCCGGTATCTATCTCCGGCGCAGAGTCCAGTTCCAGCGTCTCCCACATCTCCGCCAACTCTCCGGAGACACGTTGCGACACGTACTCTCTGGCAGCCTCCGTTACGTCCGCCAGCGTGAACAACTGCTCCAAGTCATGCTCCCCGCCCTGGTAGACATACTCCCGGTTCAGGTGCATCAGGTAGGCCCTGTCTACAGCTATGCCAGAACCCTCGGCAGCATAAAGCTGAATTGCCACGTCGGTGATGTGCTCATCCTTTACCCCTGTTGACGACTTCACCTCCACCAGGTCGAACCCCTGCCCATCCCGTCGCACCAGGACGTCAAACCGCGCCCTGATGCCCTCGAAGTTCACGGCTGCCTCGTACAGGGCCGGGATGGACGAATCGGCCAGCATGGCCTTGGTTGTCCCCACGGCCCGGCCGTGTTCCAGGTACGATTCCTCCACCAGCCTGCCGCCGGGAAAGCACAGCCTCGCCTTTTCCCCCACGACGTGACCGGAGTCGAATATCGCCTGCCGAGCCGCGTCAATCTCGTCCGCCAACTCTCTGTTGTAGCACTCCAGGTAGAGCCGTTTCAGACACTGGAGACCGGACTGAAACCTGGACTTGGACAAGCTGGGCATACTACACCGCCGGCAGTAGGTTGGGAGCGACGCACCGATTCTATCATCCAAGGCCTCCAGGTCGATGGACGGCGGCGTCATTCCAAAAAGGCATTGTCCGACGAGGCCATAGGTTGCCTCGTTGATGGTGAATTCGTCGCCTGCTAGAATTGCCCCCAGATTCTCCAACTTCACCGGCTCCCAGATGCCGCGGGCCTCGGCCGTGACCCCGGGACTCGGAGCGATTCGGTAGGCGTAGTCTGTATGGCAAAAATTCTGGATGGCGCGGCATTGGCCAAAGAGGTACGCGCCGAAGTAGCTTCCGGCGTCGCCGAGATGCAGCAAAAGCACCAGGTCTCTCCCGGCTTGGCCGCCGTCCTGGTCGGCAACGACCCCGCATCCGCAATTTACGTCCGCAACAAGCGCCGCGCCTGTGCCGAGGCGGGCTTGTTCAGCGAGACCTTTGAATTGCCCTCCGATACCTCCCAATCAGACCTGCTGACCTTGCTTGACCGGCTGAACAATGACCCCCGCTTCCACGGCATCCTGCTGCAGCTTCCCCTGCCCCCGCACGTCGACCAGCAGAAGACCATAGAGGCCGTCAGCCCGACCAAGGATGTCGACGGCATCCATCCCTTTAGCCTGGGCAGATTGGCCCAGGGGCAAGCCACCTTCACTCCATGCACCCCCGCCGGAATCCGGGAGTTGCTCCTGCGCAACGGCTACGACCCCGCCGGCCGCAACGTCGTCATTTGCGGCCGCAGCGACATCGTGGGCAAACCCCTGGCAATCCTCTTGATGCAGCGCCAGGCCGGCGGCAACGCCACGGTAACCGTCTGCCATACCCGCACCAAAGACCTGGCCGGTGTTACCCGGCAAGCGGACATCCTGATAGCTGCGATGGGCAAGCCCAAGGCAATCACCGCCGACATGGTCAAGGACGGAGCAGTGGTAATCGACGTCGGCATCAACCGGGTTGAGGACGTATCACGCAAGCGGGGCTACCGGTTGGTGGGTGACGTGGACTTCGAGCCGGTGTCCCAGCGGGCCGAAGCCGTCACCCCAGTGCCCGGCGGCGTCGGCCCCATGACCATCGCCATGCTGCTGGTCAACACCCTGACCGCTGCCCGCATCAGCATCCACGGCCCATAGACCATCCACGCCCCGCCACTGGCCCATGCAGGTGACTCCTCCTCGTGTCCTCGTGGGAGGCAATGGACACACCCTTGAGAACTCCCGCCACCACCTCGCAAGGGCGAAAAATCTTTCGCCCTGTCATTCCTGTATGTGTTAGTTAATTCATTGACAAACCGTCATTCCCGCCTCCCAGCCGCCATTTCCTTTCCTCCTTAGAAGAAAAGTGTTACCTATGTTCATGGATAATCTGTTACCAGTCTCCCCGGTTTGTACCAAACTTGACCTCTCCCCCTTACGCTTGAAGGAAAGTGTTGCCCATGTGACCTTACCCCCGAAAACAGTAGCAGTGGCAAAGAGAGTCCTCCGGGTAAAATAGCAGATGGAAGGAGGACTGATGGCACGGAAGAAGTACACCGAGGAGCAGATCATAGCGGTCCTGAACGAAGCAGCGGCGGGGGGCCAAAACTTGGGAGCTGTGTTGTAGGCATGGCATGAGCGAAGGCGCCTTCTACAAAGTGAAGAGGGACTTGCGCTCAGGAGGAAGAGAAGGCGCAAGGGTGCGGCAAGAGCCAGGGAGACCGTTCCATCCCCGGTGCGCCCTAACCAGAGGTGGTCCATGAACTTTGTCTCGGATAGCACTGTGATCGGTCGACGCTTCCGGGCATTGGCCATAGTGGATGACTACTCCCGGGAGTGCCCGGCCATCGAGGTAGATACTTCCTTGGGAGGCGCCAGAGTAGTGGGAGTCCTGGAGAGGCTGGCAGAGACATGGGGACTACCCGAAGTGATCACCGTAGACAACGGCCCGGAATTCGCAGGCAAGGCCATGGATGAGTGGGCTTATCGGAGGGGCATCAAGCTGAGCTTTATCCGTCCTGGCAAGCCGGTAGAGAACGCCTTCGCTGAAAGCTTCAACGGCCGGCTGCGCGACGAATGCTTGAACATCAACTGGTTCATGAGCGTGAGGCATGCCAGGGAGATCATAGAAACCTGGCGGCAGGACTACAACGAGGTCAGACCCCACAGCTCCCTGAAAGGCAGAACACCCAAAGAGTTTGCTGACTCAATGGCCGGACTCTCCTAGCCAGTGATACTAACTTCGGGGTAAGGTCAATGAGGCGTACTCGGTTTGTGGGTACACGGAAAGTGCAGATTCAACTCTGGCTGACAGCTGCAGCTATGAACATCAAGAGAGCTGTACGGACGCCGACCCTGTTGCCCGCAGCTGTGGCGGCAGCCCATATGGCTCTTTCCAAGCTTAGCTATCGTGGCCCTGCTTCACAACTGGCGTTGCTCAGAGACATCGCAATCTCTGTCTATTACCCCTGATACTCTGCCCACATACCGACTTCGGCAACAGTCCCCGCTGACGGCCTACCCCCAGGTCTATCTTGTTGACCGCTCACCAGGCGGGTGGTAGTATTGCCTATGTTGATCAGGAGATGCAGCCAGGCAAGTCACGGAGGGCTAAATGGTTGATAAGATCCTTGCCTATCAGCTCCTACATGGTCGGCCTGGGATTGCTGCTGCACTTCTCTTTTCTTTCGGCTAGCTTCCTCTCCACTTTCTCCCTTTTCCTGTAACCGCACTTTCAATCTCGGACAGCGTTGCTACCTTGTTTCTTGCGGGAAACCGCATTCCACCGTAGAACCTAATGGCAACGTTTTCCCCCTGACTATTGTCTCCAACGGCGTCTTGAATTGACGGAAGCTTTAGATTTGGACCGTTTGTCCACCCTGCGGCTTTTGCGTTCCCAGTATTTTCGCATCCCGCGTCCATGTAGGAGTCTATGCAAACCAACGAACTCGACCGCCTTTCATCTTTATACGGTGGGTATTGGAACCAGAACGTTCTGGACTTCTGCTATATGACCAACCGGTACTTCCCGCCACAAAGAATGATTGAGGATATGCAGGCGAAACTGCCCGAGTTAATCGGCAACTACCCGTCTACCAATTGGCATCTTTCATCTTTGATGGCCCGCCAGGTAGGACTCACCCATAACGAGTTGGTGATTGGCAACGGGGCCAGTGAGCTCATCAACGCTATCGTGTCGCGGTACGTGCATCGATTGGCGGTCCCAATGCCAACCTTTGAGGAGTTCGTGAACCGCGCCAAGATGCTGGGCAGAGAGGTCTGCCCATTCAAACCGTCACAGCGTTTTGATCTGGACATTGACGAGTTTATTAATCATGTAAAAAGCTCTGGTTCAGATTCCGCCCTCCTTATTCGTCCGAACAATCCAACGGGTAGTTACCTGTTGAAGAACGACCTGGTCTATTTTCTGGACCGCATGAGGAATCTCAACTTGGCATTGGTAGATGAGTCTTTCCTGGACTTCGTCGACGCGGAGGCCAACCCATCTGGGTTAGACTTGATTGACGAATATCCCAATCTGCTGGTGTTAAAAAGTCTTTCCAAGAATTACGGCATCCCGGGCATTCGCCTTGGCTACGCGGCCACTGCAAATGCGGAGCGGGTGGCGCACCTGCGCAACGATCTGCCAATCTGGAGTGTCAATGCATTCGCCCAGTATTTCCTTGAGAAGATGGGCGATTACCGGTCCGAATACGACAAGTCTTGCCTCCAGGTGATGGAGGCCACCCGCAGATTGGTCCGAGGACTGGCGGAGGTCCCATACCTCTATCCGTACCCTACCCAGGGCAACTTCGTCCTCTGCTGGGTCCTGTATGGGTTCACAGGGGAGGAGCTCGCAGCGCGCCTATTCGAGGACTCCCGCGTTCTGGTCAACAATTGCGGGCCGAAAGGGGGTTTAGGGGACAACTTCATACGTATCGCCTGCCGCACCGAGGACGACAACACCCGTCTCGTTGAGGCGTTTATGCGTCTATCGAAATATACCGAACCAAGCAAACTTGAAGCCATGGAAGTGGGATAGCCGATGAAAGGACTAATATTGGCTGCCGGAATAGGCGCCAGACTCCATCCACTGACTCTGACGCGTCCCAAATGCCTGGTTGAAGCGGCAGGTAAACCCATGATGGAATACCAATTGGACGGCCTGAGAATGGCCGAAATCGCCGAGTGCACCATCGTCGTGGGGTATATGGCCGATTCGGTGCGCAGCTACTTCGGGTCGAACTACCGGGGAATGAAACTCTCCTATGTGGAGAACACGGCCTACGACAGCACCAATAACCTCTATTCCCTGTGGCTGGCCAGGGCGACATTCGACGACGACATTCTGCTTACAGAGTCCGACCTCGTCTTCGACTATGAGCTGATCAGTGAACTGACCCTAATAAACCAACCGAACGTGGCGGTAGTGGACAAATTCCGACCCAATATGGATGGCACCATCATCTTGGCCGTTGGGGGCATCACGAAGCAGATGGTCCTTAAGGCGGACCAAGGCTCTCATTTTGACTACGGTCACGCCCTCAAAACCGTGAATATCTATCGCCTTTCCCATGAGACGTTGGTGGAAACGGTTGTTCCCAAAATGGCGGAATTCCTCGAAGATGAACAGACCGACCAGTATTACGAAGCGGTGTTCGCTAATCTCATCGACTCCGGCAACATGAGTATGGCGGTCATGAGTACCGGGCGCCGGAAATGGGCAGAGATTGATACGGCGGGCGACCTAATGGACGCAGAAAGGATGTTCGCCGCCCCCACCCGCAGGTGGCGGAGCGGACCGGACCGGTCGGCCGATGCCGCCATGGTCAGATAGGAGACTCAGACTGAGCACAGCGAAAGAATGGTCCACTCAGAGCGCTATTGACTTTTATTATCAGAATCGCCATGAGATTTCGGACCTCTATCCGTCGGAAAAGGTCTTCCTGCCTCGGGTACTGTTCCCGGGGGCCAACATCCTCGACGTGGGTTGTGCCTCTGGCGGCTTCTTCAACATCATGCGCTCCTACGAGCCTGGCATCGAGTACACCGGGGTTGATCTGTCGGACAGGGCGGTAGAGCTAGCCCGTGGCCGATATCCCGAAGCCAGGTTCATGGTCACAGCAGGCTTCGGGTTGCCCTTTGAGGACAACACATTTGACCTGGTTCACTGCACCAGCGTTTTCAACAACGAACCCAACTATCAAGCGATGCTGAAAGAAATGTACCGCGTTTCTAACTGGTTCGTTCTCATCGATATCCGGTTGTTGAAAGGCATCGGGAAGCAGCTGGAATCGCTCTACAATATCCAGTTCAACAGCGAAGAAGTTGAAGCCACTGTTCCGTATGTGGTGAACGACGCCGACGAGGTGGCCGACTATATCTTAAACTTGGAGCCCCAGCCCAAGGCGCTGCGCGGCACCGGTTATTTCCACCGAGTGGCGAAGGAAGCCAATACGCCGCACGTTGAAGTCTGCATGGCCGTTTTGCTAATCCAAAAAGGGCGCAGCGAAGGTGGGTCGACCACCTTGGATCTGGCAGAGTTGCCCATAGAGTTTGCCATCTCCGGAATGCAACCCGGCTAACTCTCGGGACTTCTCCGGTCACCAATCAAGGCGTAACCGGCGCCGGTTATCGCTTTTTTCTCAGCACGCTGTCAAAGAACGCGGTTACGTCGAATTGCTGAATACCGGGAGCAAAACGGAGTCTCGCGGCCCCGGTCAAGGGAAAGAGGTGAAGTTGAAGGAACGTAGATTCCTCGGACGGCAATCATGCGGCGGCGAAAACCCGCTGCCGACAATCTTGTCGTTTGTTGTTGATCCGGCCAACATCGTCACGCTGCTCGGCCTGAGCAGCGGGCTACTTGCCATCTACTTCGCGCTCAATCAGCGCTTTTCAGCCGCAATAATTGCGCTGCTCTGGGCTGTTTTTATGGATTGGTACGATGGCTTGGTCGCTCGAACAATGCCGACCAGAAGCGAGTCGCACAAGCTGTTCGGCGCTCACATGGATTCTCTGGTTGACATGGTCACGTCAGCCATGGGTCCGGCGATTCTCTTGCTGAGCGTTGGAAATTTCAGTCCGTGGTTCTACCCTGGCGCCTTGGCAATAGTCATGGCCGGGGTTCTCCGCTTGGCCTACTTTGGCGTGTTCGGACTCGATGAAAACGGTTCCCACGCCGGTGTCACAATCGACAGCACACCGATCGTTATTTCGGCAGTGTTTTTGTTGTATAACTTCATCGACAGCAATATATTTGCTGCCATTCTTTACGCTGCAGTCCTGGTCATGGCACATTTACACGTTGCGCCGTTTCGAATGAAGAAGCTGGGAGGTCGGTGGTATTACACCTTCACAGCCTACGTCGTAATCCTGACCGTAGCTCATGCCTTCAAAATTTGGACGGAATAGCGCCGGCTTCGGATTGAGCAGCACAGAAATACCGGCCCTGGAATCTGGACTTAGACTTCCTAAAAAAGCGTTCTAGCCCGCGGTCCGCAGCAAGTAGAAGTAGTTCTGCAGCCGAGGCCAGGGGACGTTCAGCGCGGACAGCGCCTTTGGCAATGCCCAAAAGCTAATCGGAGCCGTCCCTCTTAGCGCGTACCAAGTAAGAGCGCCCAGCAAAGCGGAATCCTTCGGCAGGAAAGGCAGCCACTTGCGGCGAAAACTTACCAGTTCCTCGGCAATCACCACGTCGTTATAGCCAAGGTTCTGCTTAACCTCCAAGCAAGCGATATCCCACTGCTCGAATAGATGGCGGCACAAGTCCACACTTCGGTAGACCGCTTGGTATTCACCTTTTACCAACAACACTCCGCTCCTCACACCTGACTCGCGGAGGACAATCGAGCCCTCAACACTGAGGCGTTCTTTCAATGAGCCCAGAAGCGAGACTGCGTCCGAGTCGTTGAGATACATGAAAAGACCGCCCGCGAAAATTAGATCGAATGGGCCCTCCGGCAAGTCCCTCCGTACGTCACCGCTTAATATCTGAGCATTGGTGAGATAGCTGACCCGGTTTCTCGCCGCATCAACCATTAGCTGGCTTCGCTCAACCCCAATGACGCTGTCGTACCGATTGGCAAAAATCTCGACCCACGCCCCGGCGCCACAGCCAACGTCAAGCACCCTTCCGGAGTCAGGCACTGCATCGAGCCATTCGCCGATGATCCTTTGCTCCCTCGCTACCCGATGGGTCACTGCCTTCAACGGCAGATTGTGCCCATGAGCCATCATGCTCATCGAGGCGGCGGTCGTACCGCCAGACCCATCAAAATAGCCCTCTACGACAGCATCATCGATCTGTTCCTGCGGAGAAGTCTCCGATTTTTCCTGTTCCATAGTCATAAATCGTTTTTCTCCATCTCTTCCTGACCTGTGTCGATGTCCAGCGAAAATGTCCATTTAGGTATATCCCCAAACGTTTGATGCCGACATCGACGATGCTCTGCTGATGCGCATCAGAGGCGGACTCTCGGCCAGAGCCTACTTGCGGACGGTGTTTCTGTGGATGCTCAACTCGCTGGCGATCGCCCGAAGGGAGGGTCCCCTGAGCATGACCTGCTGCACGTTCTCCCATAGAGTCCTCTGGCGGGCGGTGGGCATTCTGTGTTGTTGCGCCTTTGATTTGCGAGGCCTCAGATCTCGGTCCAGTTTACCTGTTTCCAATATCGCCAGGCTAACGTTCTACAGTTGTGCCTCCCCAGCATATGCCGTTTACTCCCTTCCCGGCCCGATTTCGCACATCGATCATATCAAGTGCCTATCCTCAGGTCGAATTCGGCAACACTCCCTGCTGATTGCTAACAATAGCGACCTTTGACGTTGCGGGGCTAGACCAGCATATCAGCACGCCAGACGAGCTTTGCCAAAACCAGCAAACCATTCTCCTAACCGCCCTCGCATCAGCCTGAAAGCCGCCCCTTTGGGCGGCTTTCAGGTATACTTTTGGTTAAATACCCGGACTTCTGGTGCAAAGTGTATGTTCAGCAAGGGGCTGGGCTAGAAGGAGATGCTATGGGCGAACCGTCAAGCGCAGGCAACCGATACTGGGATATAAGCACCCAGCTATTCGAAGGCAGTGATACCTTGCGCTCAGCCAAGCTAGCAGCGCAGGAATTCAGCGCCTTCGCGGACAGGATTGAACGCCAGGACCCTCTGACCGGGGATCTGGCAGGTGCGGTCGCGGGTCTGCGAGAGCTTGCACGAAACCTTTGCAATGTCAAATCCCGGGGCGACATTTTAGGTATCCTGGCAACAGCACCACGGACTATCGGCTACGATGGCCTCCTAGCCTTGCAGACTCTGGGCTAGACTTTTGGATGAGGTGGACCCAGAAAACTGGACAGGTGGATAGGTGAGAATACCGCTCTGTAAAAGGCGGAGGTAAAGTGGACCACGTGGGCGGATTGGCCGCTGACTTATGGCTGACGCTGTTCACGATAAATGTCCGGCTAAGTTGCCAGCATAAATGTCACTAGTAGTCAGTCATGCTTGGAATCGAAGGGATAGAGCCGGTGAAGTTTGAGCCTGGCGTCCTGGGTATTGAACCTCCAGTTGATGGAGGCTCGGGCGACGTTTCGCTCCGTGACCAGGGCTTGGACCTCCCGCCGGAGGGCCTCCTCGTCGGGGAGCCGCTGCCTCAGGCAGCAGCGAGACAGCACGCTGAACTCGATTTCCGCCATCCCTTCGGCAAGCTCAGGACAGGATTCAACCAACTGCCGTGCTTGGGGGTGTGGTGGAACTCCAGCCGTTTGGCGACCCGGCGGGCCTCCACCGCTGGGAAGGTCTCGTACAGGGAAGCTGTCCGGTGGGTGTTCAGGTTGTCCAGAACCACCCGGATTACGGGTATCTGGGGGTACGCTTCATCCACCAGCCAGCACATCTGGTGGGCGAAGTCCTGCATGGTGCGCCGCTCCGTAACCGCCACGTGCCGCCAGCCGGCCAGGGGCTCACAGGCCAGGAACAAGTTGCGGGCGCCCGCCCGGTGGTACTCGTAGTCCTGCCGCCGTGGTCTCTCTGGCTGGGCCGGCAGCGGGGGGCGGGTGTCAGCCAGCAACTGGGTGGAGGTCTCGTCAAAGCAGACCACCGGCCGCTGGGGGTCATAGGGTTCGGCGTACAAATCCAGCACCTCCTCCATGTGGGCCACGAACTCGGCGCTTACCTTGGGGATGCACCACTCCTGCTTCTGCCACGGCTTGAGGGCGTTTTTTTCAGGTGCAGCCGCACCGTCTCGTGGGATAGGGAGGACGCCAACCCCAACTTCACCACCTTGCCCGCCAAAAGGCGCAGGGTCCAGTGTTCATGCCCTTCCGGCGGTTCGGAGCAGTCCAGCGCGATGAGGTGGGCTTCGCCCAGGTCGTCCAGCTTCCGGTACCGATGGGCTTGGGGTAGGTCTTTCAGAACCCCGTCCAACCCCCCCTTCTGCGAAGCGCCGCTTGATCCGAAATACAGTGCCTTCGGCCACCTCCAGCGCTTCCGCCACCCGCGGGGCACTCCACCCCTCATCCGTCTTGAGCAGAATCCGTGCCCGGATGATCACCCGGGCTGAACCCTTCCCCGCACGAACCAGATGCTGGAGCTCGTTCCGTTGTTCCGACGTCAGCCGGACTCCATATTTTCCCCTGACCATACCGCCACCTCCCATCAACACTCTACAGAGTCAGGGTAGCGCTTTCGGTCAATTCTTTACACTACCATCTAAATCAAGTTTGACTCACTACTAGAGCGGCGACGCGGACATGAAAGAGCGGCCCCAGGACGTGTCAATTCCCCAGTTCGTGCGTTACTGCGGTGACGACCTCAAGGCCTTCTACTACGAGGCGCGCATGTCCCAACGCCCGAAGGCATCGGACTCAGAGTTGCACACCTGGTTTTGGGGAGAAACAGCCACGGGACAGTTGATCTCGGACTTAGCGCAGAGGTTGAGAGCAACCGACGATCTCGAACTGAGGTACGTGGCCAACGGCCTGGCCCGTTGAGGCTGTGGAAAACGGGGTTGTGGACTCGCCAGGTCGCTGGGCCTGATGGCTGCCGACCCCATTGCTGCGTTCGCGGGTTGAGGCAGAAGGGGGACCGAGACCGGGGATTGGGCTGCTGACAGTATGGTTTACAGGTGAGGGCGGGATAGGGCGCTGGGAACCATTGGCGCAACTGCAAAATTGGCCGCAACAATGTTAAGGATAGCCTGAATAAGTCCCATTGGATGCGTAGGATGGGCGTGAAACCCGTCCCTACAGAGGGGCGAGATTCCCTAAACTCACAAACGAAGTGCAACACCTTGTTAAGGTGTTGGCATGGGAAAACATTATAAGCATGTCGCCATTGACGAACGGTGTGAAATGGCCCGTCTACGAGCCCAGGGACAGACAGTCCGCCAAATCGCGGCAGGTCTGGATCGCGCGCCATCAACAGTTGCTAGGGAGCTGAAGCGCAATGGCTCACGGACCCAGGGATACCAGCCGGTGTACGCCAGCCAGCCAGCCCACGCCCGCCGCTGGCGTGGCTCCAAGCTGGATAGGGACGCCGCTTTGCGAGAGCAGGTTCTGGCACGCCTCAAACTGGGCTGTTCTCCTGAGCAGGTTGCCGGCCGCATGGCCCGGGAGTCAGGTAAGAAAGTCATCTCCCACGAGAGCATCTGCCGCTTCGTCTACGCCCAGATGGCCCGTAAGGAGGACTATTCCTGGCGCCGCTACCTGCCTCGGAGCAAGTGGAAGCGGGGCTGGCGGGGGCGTAGGGGAGGCAGTCCTGTCTCTTTCATGGCTAAGCGACGCCCCATCGCCGAACGCCCTGAGAGCGCCGCTGATCGCCGAACCCCAGGGCATTGGGAGGCGGACCTGATGCTGTTCAGAACCTACGGACATGCTGTGCTCACCATGCACGAGCGCCACTCCCGCATCCTCATAGCCCTCAGACCCCCTGGCAAGGCGTCCGGCCCCATAGCCGACGCCATGGCCCAAGTGCTGGGACAGTTTCCTCCCGAAATGCGCCGGTCGGTGACCTTCGACAACGGGACCGAGTTTGCCCGCCATCATCAGCTGCACGATCTGGGCATCGAGACCTTCTTCTGCGATACCCATTCTCCCTGGCAGAAGGGCGGAGTGGAGAACGCCATCGGCCGGCTGCGACGGAGCTTGCCCCGCAAGACCGACCTCGCCGCATTGTCTCAAGAACGGTTTACACAAATGCTTCAGGCCTACAACAATACCCCTCGCAAGTGCCTGGGCTACAGGACCCCGGCAGAGATTTTCTTGGACCAGGTGTTGCACTTGAAATGTGAATCCACCTTCCCGCCTTCGCGGGAATGGCAGGCTTCAGGCGAGTTGTTCAGAGGTTCCTTAATTGCCAGGCCGGATGTCAACCGCGGGCCGGGCCGGGCGTAGACCTGGGCAAGAGCAGGCCGGCGATAATCAAGGCCCAAGCGGACGCCGCCGATATTGCGAAGCCCGGCATGAAACTCCCTGACGTGTCCCTGAGCACTCCCACCACGAGGGGCGATAGGAACATGCCGAAACTGCTTACAGAGAAGATAACCCCCCAAACAATCGCCAGCTTCTCCGGCGTCATACCGGGCAGTCCCATAGACAACGATAGAGAGATGGGACTGTACAGGTGGGTGCCTATGCCAAGCACAATTATCGATATGTAAATTCCGCTCAGGTTGCCGAAGAGGAAGGCCCCGGGCCCACCGATGACGGCCAAAAGGCCGCTGGCTATAAGAAACTTCCTGGAGGGTCCGAGGCGGCACGAGGCGAACCCCGCCAGCAACAACGCGAAAATCCCGACAAAGGGCAGGAGGCCGGTGGCGAAGCCAGCCTGGTTCAGGGATAGACCTCTGACCTCGTTCAAGAAACTTGGCAACCAACTGGTAAGGGCTGAATACTGGGTGAGAGCGCCTGTTTGAGCGGCCACTAAAAGCAAGACGGTACGGTCGGATATCACCGCCCACACTGCCCGAGGCGAAAACATGGGCGACGGGGGCGCTGTTTCCCTTACGGGCCTGCTCAGGGGAATCCAAACAATGGCCCCGAGCACCGACGGGGCGCTGAAAACCGCCAGGGCGCCGCGCCATCCCAGGGCCTCGGCCAGTGGAGCAGCCGCGAACAGGGAGGCGGCCATCCCAACGTTCAAGGCCGCCATATTCAAGCCGTTCATAACGAGGGTCTCTCTCAGGCGGAACCATTGCATAAGGAGCGGGCCGGCGGCGATGCCGGCCACGACGAATCCTGCCCCGGCAGCCACGCGCAATGCCAGCAGAGCCGCGAAGTTGACGGCCAATGGGGAGAGGACCGGAAGGGTCATCAAAAACCAGCTTGCTGCGTAGGCGCGTCTTATCCCAATCCGGGCGATGATCACCCCCCCGGGCAGGCCCATGCCAGCGGCCATGAGGAGGGTTAACGTAATGAGCAACGAGGCGGTAGTCCAGTTGATCGAATAGTCTTCGATAATCAAAGGCAAAAGAGGGGAGGGGGCCAGCAGGGCCATGCCAGCGGCCAAGTAGCCCAGGACCGTGAAGCCGGCGACGACAAAGCGGTAGCGCTTGGGGGAGAGAGTTGCGCTTTCCGGCGCCTGTTCCGGCTGAGTTGCCAATTGCGCTCCTCGGTCGGGTGTATCCTGAAACGACTGGGCCAGAGCTAACCAGACGAGGCTTCTACGGTTTGCCACCGGCTTGGCAAGAGCCTGCTGTTGTAGCTACCCATCTTCGCTCCCTGGGCTATGACAGCGGCAGTGGTTCAGGGGATCGGCCCACGGGCGAGTTGTTCCTTGCCTGGCCCTCAAGTTGGCTGAAGGCAGGGGGCGCCGGACGGTAATGCGCAGCCAGGCCAATCAATTCTCCAACGCGAGCCGCAGGATTGGCAAGCTTCAATGGCTAACGTTGCACAACTGTGCAAAAGGATTGCCGCAACGGGCGCCGGCGTCGGAGTACCCAGGGGTCAGTCCGCACCGATGCCCAGTAGGCCAGCGACTACGGCTAATCCCGAATCCACCGAAGGAGGGCGTCGGGTTAGCGTCCTGAAGCGGCAAGAAGGTGCTCCTGTGCTTCTGGGATACAAGAAGGTGCTCCTGTGCTTCTGGGATAATGGTTTTGTAGCAAAAAACCGACCCCGGAAAAGGAGCACCCAATAGATGCTGCCACGCAACCACCCCGACCGGATCCAAATCACCTTCGACGACCGCCGCTTGGTGGCCAATGCCGGGCTGCTCCTTCCGGCCACCCTGGCGCGGCACCTCGGCCTGCCCGAACTCGTCCGGCAGCGCCTCGACCTGGGCGATGCCCCGGGGCGGGCGAACACGAGCGACAAGATGATGACGCTGGTGGCGTCTGCGCTGGCTGGGGGCGACTGCATTGACGACGCCGATGTGTTGCGCACCGGGGGGACGGCCTGCACCCTGGGCGGCACGGTCAAGGCGCCATCCACCCTGGGCACCTTCCTGCGCAGCTTCCGGTGGGGCCACGTCCGTCAACTCGACCGGGTGAGCCGCGAGTTGCTGGCCCGGGCTTGGCAGGCCGGGGCGGGACCCGGCGACGGGCCCCTGACCATTGACCTGGACTCCACCATCTGCGAGACCTACGGACTGGCCAAGGAGGGCGCACGCCACCACGGCTATACCGGCAAGCGGGGCTATCACCCGCTGTTGGCCGTCGCCGCCGGCACCGGCGACGTGCTGATGTCCCGGCTGCGCGAGGGCCGCGCCAACACCGCCCGGGGCGCCGCCCACTTTCTGCGGGAGACGGTGGGGCGGGTACGCTACGCCGGGGCCAACGGACGACTCACGCTACGGGCCGACAGCGGGTTCTACACTCATGGCGTGGTATCCGTCTGCCGCAAGATGGATGTCCGCTTCTCCATCACCATCCGCCAGCACAAGAGCCTGCGCAATCTCATCGAGACGATACCCGAGGATGCCTGGACTCCCATTCCCTACTGGATGGACGGCGCCGCCGATGTGGCCGAGACCACCTGCACTCCCTTCCAGAGTGAACCTGACGCCGCGCCGGTGCGGCTCATCGTCCGGCGTGTGAAGCCCACGCCCGGTTCCCAGTTGGCCCTCTTCGCCAAATACAGCTATCACGGCTTCATCACCGACCGGGACGGGGAGTTGCTCGAACTGGAGGCTGACCATCGCCGCCACGCCGAGATCGAGAATGCCATACGCGACCTCAAGTACGGCGTCGGGCTCAACCATCTCCCCTCGGGTCGCTTCGCCGCCAACGGCGCCTGGCTGGCCGTCCAGACGATGGCCCACAACCTGGCCCGCTGGACCGCGCGGATCGGTCTGGGAGAGCGGATAGCCACCACCAAGACCCTCCGGCGGCGGTTCTTCTCCCTGGCCGGACGGCTCACCCGCTCGGCACGCCGGTTGACCCTGCATCTTCCGGATCGCTGGCCTTGGGCTGAGAAGTTCAGCCGCGCCTTGGCCCGGCTGCGAGCCATTCCACTCCCGGCCTGACGGCACCGTCGGCGACCGACCCACCCACCGGACAACCGAAGATCCCCGCAGACTCGCGCCAGCCCGGTCCGAGAGAGTTCCCTGCTGCGTATTCTCTCGCCATCCCGCGCACCGCAGCTCCTGCAGACGGCCATAGGGGCCCCTGTGCGGCGATGAAGACCGTCCGCCGACCTCCCTACCCCAAATGGAACCCACGCTATTTCCCCTGTAGCTCCCTCATCCCCCTTCCGCTTTCCTCACGCCGTCCATCGGTGTCCTTCGGTGGATTCGGGCTAATATGATGATCGAAGGAATCGCGGCGATGAGGACGACGAAAAAGGCTCGTAAAGTCGAAGTGTAGTCCAAGCACTGCCGAACGGCGACCAGCATGGCCGCCAATCGCCACACCAAGATCACCAGACCAACAAGCCCCCCAATACCGGGTAGGAAGACCAGGAAGGAGAAGATTCCAGGGGTCTGTGCGAACCCGGTCCCGCGGGCCAGTTGCCCCCAGTCTGCTTCGGTGGCCGGAGTCTTCAGGATGGTGGCGCCGACCAGCCAAGTCGTTAGAGCCCAAACAGCCCAAACCACTATCCCAAAAATTACGCCGAAGACCAGCGCATCTACCACGCTAGTTTCGTCTCGCAACAGGCCGCCGACACCACCGGAGATGGAGACCAGGATGACCACCAACAGGGCCTGCCAGGTTGCGCCACGGTCATGCTCAACATCCTCGTAGGTCTCCGAACGCAAGCTGGCGGCGCCCAACATTCTGGTTAGCATTGTTCAATCACCTGCCTTTCTCTAAGCCCGAATCCACCGAAGGAGGGCGTCGGGTTAGCGTCCTGAAGCGGCAAGAAGGTGCTCCTGTGCTTCTGGGATAATGGTTTTGTAGCAAAAAACCGACCCCGGAAAAGGAGCACCCAATAGATGCTGCCACGCAACCACCCCGACCGGATCCAAATCACCTTCGACGACCGCCGCTTGGTGGCCAATGCCGGGCTGCTCCTTCCGGCCACCCTGGCGCGGCACCTCGGCCTGCCCGAACTCGTCCGGCAGCGCCTCGACCTGGGCGATGCCCCGGGGCGGGCGAACACGAGCGACAAGATGATGACGCTGGTGGCGTCTGCGCTGGCTGGGGGCGACTGCATTGACGACGCCGATGTGTTGCGCACCGGGGGGACGGCCTGCACCCTGGGCGGCACGGTCAAGGCGCCATCCACCCTGGGCACCTTCCTGCGCAGCTTCCGGTGGGGCCACGTCCGTCAACTCGACCGGGTGAGCCGCGAGTTGCTGGCCCGGGCTTGGCAGGCCGGGGCGGGACCCGGCGACGGGCCCCTGACCATTGACCTGGACTCCACCATCTGCGAGACCTACGGACTGGCCAAGGAGGGCGCACGCCACCACGGCTATACCGGCAAGCGGGGCTATCACCCGCTGTTGGCCGTCGCCGCCGGCACCGGCGACGTGCTGATGTCCCGGCTGCGCGAGGGCCGCGCCAACACCGCCCGGGGCGCCGCCCACTTTCTGCGGGAGACGGTGGGGCGGGTACGCTACGCCGGGGCCAACGGACGACTCACGCTACGGGCCGACAGCGGGTTCTACACTCATGGCGTGGTATCCGTCTGCCGCAAGATGGATGTCCGCTTCTCCATCACCATCCGCCAGCACAAGAGCCTGCGCAATCTCATCGAGACGATACCCGAGGATGCCTGGACTCCCATTCCCTACTGGATGGACGGCGCCGCCGATGTGGCCGAGACCACCTGCACTCCCTTCCAGAGTGAACCTGACGCCGCGCCGGTGCGGCTCATCGTCCGGCGTGTGAAGCCCACGCCCGGTTCCCAGTTGGCCCTCTTCGCCAAATACAGCTATCACGGCTTCATCACCGACCGGGACGGGGAGTTGCTCGAACTGGAGGCTGACCATCGCCGCCACGCCGAGATCGAGAATGCCATACGCGACCTCAAGTACGGCGTCGGGCTCAACCATCTCCCCTCGGGCCGCTTCGCCGCCAACGGCGCCTGGCTGGCCGTCCAGACGATGGCCCACAACCTGGCCCGCTGGACCGCGCGGATCGGTCTGGGAGAGCGGATAGCCACCACCAAGACCCTCCGGCGGCGGTTCTTCTCCCTGGCCGGACGGCTCACCCGCTCGGCACGCCGGTTGACCCTGCATCTTCCGGATCGCTGGCCTTGGGCTGAGAAGTTCAGCCGCGCCTTGGCCCGGCTGCGAGCCATTCCACTCCCGGCCTGACGGCACCGTCGGCGACCGACCCACCCACCGGACAACCGAAGATCCCCGCAGACTCGCGCCAGCCCGGTCCGAGAGAGTTCCCTGCTGCGTATTCTCTCGCCATCCCGCGCATCGCAGCTCCTGCAGACGCCCATAGGGGCCCCTGTGCGGCGATGAAGACCGTCCGCCGACCTCCCTACCCCAAATGGAACCCAGGCTATTTCCCCTGTAGCTCCCTCATCCCCCTTCCGCTTTCCTCACGCCGTCCATCGGTGTCCTTCGGTGGATTCGGGCTAAGTCCCGGTTAGACAATCACTTGGTGTTCTTCTTGGCTTGAAGGCGGCGGGGTTTGCTTGATACGCCGGCGACCCGGTTTGGCGTGCACCAGCGCCCCTGAGTTCGTCGACCACTATTATTCCTGCGCCCGCTCTCAAGCCTAGTCTTTAGTCCAGTAGGAGCGATGATAGCGTTCTCAAACCCACCGGGGGGAATTATACTGGTTTGGCCCCAACGAGTCCGTGACTGTGGATTCGTTGGAAAGCCGCAAAATTGGCACACTTTGAGACACGAGCGCTCAGGGGACGACTGATGCCTATCTCACCGCATGCGAGCACCAGTCGTTCCAGACCGTCTTCCGTCGACGGAACAATGCGATGAAGAGGGGGTTGGCCCAGATCAGAACCTTCCGGATCGGCCACTTGCCGAAGCGACGGCAGGAAGGTCGCACGCGGAGATATTTGCGTAACTGCTCTAAACAAGGCACGAATCACCCTCACCCCAGCCCTCTCCCTTCAAGTGAGAGGGGGTAGGAGAGGGACCCTGAGCCTCTCCGGTAGAGTTATGCAAAGGTCTCCCTTCGTTGCAATGACGGGCCTAGTAGTCAATCATGCTTGGAATCGAAGGGATAGAGCCGGTGAAGTTTGACCCTGGCGTCCTGGGTGTTGAACCTCCAGTTGATGGAGGCTCGGGCGGCATTTCGCTCCGTGACCAGGGCTTGGACCTCCCGCCGGAGGGCCTCCTCGTCGGGGAGCCGCTGCCTCAGGCAGCAGCGAGACAGCACGCTGAACTCGATTTCCGCCATCCCTTCGGCAAGCTCAGGACAGGATTCAACCAACTCCCGTGCTTAGGCGTGTGATGAAACTCCAGTCGTTTCGCAATCCGCCGGGCCTCCACCGCTGGGAAGGTTTCGTACAGAGATGCCGTGCGGTGGGTGTTCAGATTGCCCAGGACCACCCGGATTACGGGTATCTGGGGGTACGCTTCATCCACCAGCCAGCGCATCTGGTGGGCGAAGTCCTGCATGGTGCGCCGCTCCGTAACCGCCACGTGCCGCCAGCCGGCCAGGGGCTCACAGGCCAGGAACAAGTTGCGGGCGCCCGCCCGGTGGTACTCGTAGTCCTGCCGCCGTGGTCTCTCTGGCTGGGCCGGCAGCGGGGGACGGGTGTCAGCCAGCAACTGGGTGGAGGTCTCGTCAAAGCAGACCACCGGCCGCTGGGGGTCATAGGGTTCGGCGTACAAATCCAGCACCTCCTCCATTGGTCAAATACGGCGGAGCTTCCGGGTGGGCCACGAACTCGGCGCTCACCTTGGGGATGCACCACTCCTGCTTCTGCCACGGCTTGAGGGCGTTTTTTTCAGGTGCAGCCGCACCGTCTCGTGGGATAGGGAGGACGCCAACCCCAACTCCACCACCTTGCCCGCCAAAAGGCGCAGGGTCCAGTGTTCATGCCCTTCCGGCGGTTCGGAGCAGGCCAGCGCAATGAGGTGGGCTTCGCCCCGGTCGTCCAGCTTCCGGTACCGATGGGCTTGGGGTAGGTCTTTCAGAACCCCGTCCAACCCCCCTTCTGCGAAGCGCCGCTTGATCCGAAATACAGTGCCTTCGGCCACCTCCAGCGCTTCCGCCACCCGCGGGGCACTCCACCCCTCATCCGTCTTGAGCAGAATCCGTGCCCGGATGATCACCCGGGCTGAACCTTTCCCCGCACGAACCAGATGCTGGAGCTCGTTCCGCTGTTCCGACGTCAGCCGGACTCCATATTTTCCCCTGACCATACCGCCACCTCCCATCAACACTCTACAGAGTCAGGGTAGCGCCTTCGGTCAATTCTTCACATTACCATCTAAATCAAGTTTGACTCACTACTAGAAGAGACACGGGGACTACCTGAGGTGATCACTGTGGACAACGGCCCGGAATTCGCAGGCAAGGTCATGGATGAGTGGGCATATCGGAGGGGTATCAAGTTGAGCTTTATCCGCCCTGGCAAGCCGGTAGAGAACGCCTTTGCTGAGAGCTTCAACGGCCGGCTGCGCAACGAATGCTTGAACACCAACTGGTTCATGAGCGTGAGGCATGCCAGAGAGATCATAGAAACCTGGCGGCAGGACTACAACGAGGTCAGGCCTCACAGCTCCCTGAAAGGTAAGACACCCAAAGAGTTTGCTGACTCTATGGCCGGACTCTCCTAGCCAGTGATACTAACTTCGGGGTAAGGTCACATGTTCATCGATAATCTGTTACCAGTCTCCCCGGTTTGTACCAAACTTGACCTCTCCCCCTTACGAAGGGGGAGATTTAGAGGGGGTCATAATCTCGCCCCCACCACTGACACTTGCCCCTTGCCCACCCTCCCAGGCTCCCCTTATCATAGATGTAGGTCAGGTCCCTGCCATATCGCCGGACCCAATCAAGACCAGCCACTGAGGCCCGTGACGTGTCGTGACCAAACGCCGCTCCAGCCCCGAATCCTCCAACCCTCCCTCGCCTGCTGCCGATGCCCCAAAATGGAACGAAATGGTACAGAATGGTACAGAATTCGAAAAATCCGGCCTTCCCTCCCGCCGGCAGCAAGCTCTGCCCATCATCGCAGCTGCTCCCACCCTGCCTCGAGCCGCCCGCTCCTCCGGCATAGGACAAGGCACACCCTACCGTTGGCTACAAGACAACCGCTTCCGCCACGAACTGACCCGCCTCCGCCCGAACACAGCCGACCTCGCCCGCTATGAACTCCAGGGGCTTATGGTCCGCTGTTTGGATATGTCAACGAGTTACCCGACAACCACAGTTCCGAGGAGTCCGCGGCGAGAAGTCTAAAATCACTCGACGGCAAAACAGTTGGACTCTACCGAACGTCTCAATCCCTCGCCACGTGAATCCAGCCGCGGCCGGGCTTTGTTGACCGCGGATATCTGACGGCTCTCGAACAATGCGCACCGCCGATTTCGACTACTATCTTCCCCCGGAGCTAATCGCTCAGACCCCCATCGAACCCAGGGACTCCTCCAGGCTGCTGGTCCTGTACCGGGCCTCCGGCTCCATCGAACACCGGGATTTCCTGGACGTCGCCCAGTACCTTCGCCCCGGCGACGTAATGGTCTTCAACCAGAGCCGGGTCATACCCGCCCGGCTTTACGGCCGTCGCCAGGACACCGGCGGCAAGGTCGAGCTGCTGCTCCTGCGGCGGGAACACCCCGGCGTCTGGCAAGCCCTCGCACGGCCTGGCCGCAGGCTCAAGCCTGGTACAAGAGTCGTCGTTGCCCCGGACGACTCGCCTCTGCCATCGTCCAGCCAGCCGGCCCTGGAGGTGGAGATACTGGCCTCTCACGCCGATGGCGCCAAAAGCGTCCGCCTTAGCTCCGAGGAGGGCATCGACGCTCTGGGCTGGATGCCGCTGCCTCCCTACATTCGCCGCCGGTTGGAAGACCCGGAGCGTTACCAGACCGTCTACGCTCGGAAGCCGGGCAGCGTCGCCGCTCCCACGGCAGGGCTGCACTTCACGCAGGGCTTGATGGAAACCCTTCAGGAACTGGGAGTAAAACTGGCCTTCGTGACCCTCCACGTCGGCCTGGACACCTTCCGCCCCGTCAAGGAGGAGGACCCCGCGGCCCACGAGATACACACCGAGTCCTTCGAGTTGGGGCCGGAGACCGCCCAGGCGTTGAACAGCGCCCGCGACGAGGGCCGCCGGATTATCGCCGTGGGCACCACCACGGTGCGGGTCCTGGAGCAGACGGCCCAGCTGATGTTGCAACAGGGGAAAGACCAAATCGCCCCCGTAAGCGGGCAGGCAAGCCTTTACATCCTCCCCGGCCACAGCTTCCGGTTGGTCGATGCAATGATCACCAACTTCCACCTGCCCCGGTCCACCCTGTTGATGCTGGTTTCGGCCTTCGCCGAGAACGAACCCTCGGTTGAGTCCGGCCGTGATTTAGTCTTGCGAGCTTACCAGGAAGCCATAGAACGAAGCTACAGGTTCTACTCTTTCGGCGACGCCATGCTGGTCCTTTAGCACCGCCCCTCAAGGCAGTTGCAGCAACTGCAGCACGTTGCCGTCAGGGTCTTTGAGCGTGGCGATCCAACCTCCCCAGTGCTCCCGCTCCGGCGGGCGGACGAACTCCACGCCCTGCTCCTTCAACCTCTGGTGCTCCTCCTGTATGTCGTCCACTCCCAGGTGAGGCATAAACCTGAACGGGTCCCGGGTACGCCCGGTTACCTGGCCGTGAAGCCCGATGTTGAAACGCACCTCCCCCAACTCGAAGGCGATGAAATCGTCATGCCGGGAGTGTAGGGGCAGCCTCAACACGTCGTGGTAGAAACGGAACATGGGGTCCAAGTCGTCAGTCCAGATGGTCACGCCTACAACGCCGGTAATCATGTTGGCCATCCCCAAGCCCAGGGCAGCGTCCGGAAAAACTCAACCGTTGGCCAATTATAAGCCTCCCTGTGGTGCAACCGTAGAGAGGGCGCCGGCAACCCGCTGCCCTATCCGCCGCATGGTCCCATGCCGTGGGGACCGATGCCGCCAATCTGTTTTTGCTGCGCCCCGCGCCCCGCTCCGGCCGTCGACTGCCGGCCTGATATTGGCGGCTAGCCCTCGCCATTCCTGCTTGAACGGGATTCCAAGCCTGTGATATTCTGGCCTTCACTCAGGAGAGATGGCTGAGCGGACGAAAGCGCCGGTCTCGAAAACCGGTATACTCTTTGGGTATCGTGGGTTCGAATCCCACTCTCTCCGCCACCCACCATTTTCGCTGACGACTTACACTTACTGAGCTCGTACAATTTGAACAATTCCGCTATCCTGGCCAATTCCACATAAGTGGTCTTTGTCCGGAATGTTGAAGGACCCCGCAGCGGACCCATGAAGCCATCGGTATTAAAGCGGCAGAGAGCTGCTGAACTCTCCCGGCATCACTTCCCGTCCGCCGTCTTGTGACTACACTAAACCTGCGCGCCTAGACTGTATAGCTTGCACGCCTCCCGGCGGTAGTACTCCGTCTAGGGGTCGGCTCAACCACTCCTAACTTGTGCTCCAGTCCCAGAGTCTAGCCCTGGACGGATGTTCAGGAAGCGGACTCCTTCTTGGCCGGCGGTGAACTCGTACTCGGTGTCCTTCTCGATAGCCATCACCGTTCCCGGCCCACAGGTCCGGTCGCCTATGGTGAGCGAGCCCTCGACGATGTAGATCACCTCGTCCACAGTGTGACTGTGAGTTTCGACGGCGGAGTTTGGTTCCAGCGAGTTGATGTAGACCCACGGGCCCGTTTCCAGGTCGCCGATGAACTGGGCACCGGTTACTAAGGCACCGTCAACTCCTCGGGGCTGCCCCCAGACGCAGGGCGCTTCATCGATGTGCATGATGTTGGATTTTCCCATCTAAAGGCTCTCCTCCTCTTACAAATATCGGGCATGCAAGGTAATTTTCAGTGGTTTAAGTCCGGTTAGGCGGCATCCAGCCGAACCGGCCATTCTGTGGGCAAAGGGCCGGGGCAGGATCCCTCAAAAAGAGCTCAAAAGTGAAGGCCAGCAAGACCAGTTATGAGACCTGCTGGCCTTTTGTGCGATCGCGCTGATGCCACTGCAGGGGGTGCCCCTGTTCGGCAGTACCAAGGAAGCGGATTCTCTAGCCGTCGTCGGCGTCCTGGTCCATGATGGCTATGGCGTCACCGGTGGCCAGCTTAATAGCATCGGAGACCTCTTCTTTGAGCTTGGCCAGCATCTCTTCGCTGATTTCGCCTCCGGCAGAGACGGCCTGCTCTTTGAATTGATCGAAGGCCCACTGCTCGGCATCGCCGCGGGGCATTGAGCTGAAGAACTCCCGGTCAAAGACCGGCAACTCGCCGGGTCCGAAGTAGCCTTTGCCCTCCAGAGTGTAGCCTTCGAGGTCGTGGGTGCCCTTGCCCAGCACTTGGCCGGTCTCGGCATAGTGTTCCATCACGTTCTTCATGCCGTACTTCTGGATGGGGCACACCTTCATGCAGACGCCGCAGGCTAGATAACGGGCTATAACCGGCATACAGCGCTTATAGTAGACCTTGTTCTTTTCGGTGCCCCGCCACCAGATCTTGTCCCGCATCAAAGCCCGGCCGGGACAGCGGTTCACGCAGACCTGGCAAACCTGGCAAAAAGCGTGAATCCCGTAGTCAACGGGCTCGTCGTAAGTAACCTTGGCATCGGTGGTGATGATCATCAACCGGTTCCGACCACCTTCGTGGGGAGTAAGCAAGTAACCGCAGGCGCCCAGCTGGCCCAAGCCGGCAGCCACGAACATAGGAATCACGGGGCCGGTGGAGTCGCTGGAATGAATAACGTGGGCTCGGTAACCCAATGAGCGAATATAGTTGCCCAGCTTCAACCCAGCGGCGGCCTGGGTCCGGTAGGCGCTGGAGTGAACAATCTCGGCGTCCACGCTGGGAATGGTCTGAGTCGCCTCGAAGTCCTGCTCGTAGGCCAAGCAAATGGCGGTGGGGAACACGGTAAAGCCCCGCCATTGCTTGAAGTCGTAACGGGGATCATAGGCAGTGAGGCCCACTTCCAGAAAACCGAGACGCCGGGCCTTATCCTTGATAGGGTCGGTAACGTCCTCTCCGGTGGGCTCGGCGGTCGGTTCCATCTCGGCGGTCTCCCGCCCCGCGAGCATCAGCCTCCGGCTTAGCTTCTCGTGCTCTCTGTCGATCTCCCGTATTTGTGCGTCGCGGTTCCTATTGGTGACGTACCAGTTTATGGAAGCGCGCTCGGTGATGTTCTGGGTCTCTAGAGAGTACTCCCGGGAATACCAATCGACCTCCCGGTTGTTAGTGGGTATGCCGGGTACTGTCTCCAACTCTTCCGGAACGGGAATAGTTACGGGGTCGTCGCCAATATGCTTGCCGGGCCTGACTACCTCGTGGCCAATCTTCAGCATGTCAGTTCCTCCCCAAGGTTTCACGACATGTAAATAGGCGAAGCGTCATCTGAACAATAGACGTCTACTGCATTAATTGTCAACACAAAGAAGTTCAAGTTGACAATTCCCGGAACGTCGGATACGCTAGCGCACCTTAGCCGTGGCCAATTAGCCAATCCGCAAGTTGATAACGTTGTGTTTTTCTAGGTGGCTCCCGGAAATCGTAAGTGAGTCGAACACAAGGAGAAGACGGTGATGACATACAAGAAAGCTGGACTGCATCCATTTCTGATCATACTGGCCGTGGCGATGGTGTCTGTCCTCTTCGCCGTGTCCTGCGGCGGAGAGGCCACGCCAACTGCGGTCCCCGACACAGAAGCCGCTGAGGAGGCTGCTGCCGAAGCCGCCGCTGCCGCCGAGGCAGCTGCTGCCGAAGCCGCCGCTGCCGAGGCCGCCGCTGCCGAGGCCGATGCTGCCGATGCCGATGCTGCCGAAGCCGCCGCTGCCGAAGCCGCTGCTGCTGCCGAGGCCGCCGCCGCCGAAGCCGCTGCTGCCGAAGCCGCTGCTGCTGCTGAAGCCGCCGCCGCCGAAGCCGCCGCTGCCGAGCAGGCCAAGTACGGTGGCTCACTAACCATGGCGTTTTGGGCTGATCACTCGACGCTGGACCCGTCCTGGTCGGTGGCAGCGTTCGAGAATGCCATGATAGAGAATCTCTATGACCCACTGGTCCGTATCGAGGCTGACTTTAGCTATGCGCCGGCGCTGGCCGCGTCCTGGGAGACCAACGACGATCTGTCGTCCTACACCTTCAACCTGCGTCAGGGCGTGAAGTTCCATCACGGGAAAGAGTTCAAGGCGGAGGACGTGCTCTTTACCATGAACCGGATTCGTGATCCCGAGGCAGATAATCCGAACGCCGCCCTATTAGTGTCCGTTGAAGATATAGTCGCTCTAGACGACTACACCGTCCGTTTCGACCTCAATGGTCCCAATGGGTTCTTCCTGGACGTCTTTTCGATCTACCCCATGCATATCCTCCCAGCCGACGTGGACGTTGATCGGTTGACCCTGGAGGCGTTCGGCACGGGGCCCTTCACCCTTGAAGAGTGGCTGCCGGGCGAACGGGCGACAATGGTCAAGAACCCCGACTACTGGGAAGAAGGCAGGCCCTACCTGGATGAAATAGTATTCGTGGGTATCTCGGAGCCGGCAACCCGAGCCGAGGCGTTGAAGAGCGGCGACGTGGACGTGGTATATCTCCTGGAGACCCAGAGCGTCCAAGGCATCGAGGACCATCCTGATACCAAAGTGGTAAGCGTGGCCAGCGCGGGCCACTATGGTATTGATATGGACAACAGCCGACCGCCCTTCGACAACAAGCTGGTCCGAAAGGCCTTTCAAGCCGCGACGGACCGGGAACTCATCAACCAAGCGACGACGCTGGGGCTGGGCAGTATCACCTACGACCATCCCTTTCCGAGCAACGACTCCCGCTTCGCGCCGCAGTATGCCCCGGAATACGACCCAGAGCTGGCGAAGTCGCTTCTGGAGCAGGCCGGCTACCCTGATGGTATCGACATAATTCTTCATACAGGCGACGTCGCGCCCGGAATGATCGAGCAGGCGGTGGCATTCAAAGAGAGTGCGGCGCCCGCGGGCATTCGGGTAGAGATCCAGAGACAGCCATCGGACTCTTTCTGGTCCGAAGTGTTTATGCAAGAACCCTTCGTCGTCATCTATTGGGCACCCAGGCCCAGTATGGACACTATGCTGACGCAGGTGTATCACGGCGAGTCAGCCTATAACGCACCGCGTTACCATAACGAAACGCTTGATGAGCTGATCGAAAGGGCCAGGGGAGAGACACTGGAACAGCAAAAGGTGACCTATGCGGAGATCCAGCGCATTCTGGTAGACGATGTCCCACGTCTTGTCATCGGAAGCCCGCCGCTGTTATACGGCACTCGCAATAACGTACAAGATGCGGGCCCTACTCCTGTGCGCGCCAGGACTCTCAGGAACGCCTGGCTGGAGAAATAGGCGCCGGCTATAACACGCGCCCGCGAATCAACTTTCGGGCTGGCATACCCGGTGGGAATGAACCGCGGCGCTGGCTTAGGCGTTGGTAAGCCGGTGTCGCGGTCTTTTTGCCTTCAGGCTGGAGCGCTCCGGCAATATAGAGATTTACTTTGCTGCGTCGTGGAACGACGCGACCAGAGCAGACCGGACAAGGCATCGATGCCCGGCATCTGCTTGTAAAAGGTTGCACATCGTGGTTGGCTAGTACTGGACCAAATCAGGATTGGCAGGGATAAAGGCGGTGGAGGTTGCGTCTGGCGTCTTGGGCAGTGAACCGCCAGTTAATAGTGGCCCCTCCCGCGTTCCGCTCCGACACGCAGGCTCTGACGGCTCTTTCCAGGTTGTCCTGGTCGGCGTTGCGTCCGCGCAGGCAGGCCCGGGCCAGCACGCTGAACTCGATCTCCGCCATATTCAGCCAGCTTCCGTGCTTGGGAGTGTGGTGGAACTCCAGCCGCTTGGCAATGCGCCGGGCCTCCGGGGCCGGGAAGGTCTCGTAAAGCGAGGCCAAGCGATGGGTGTTCAAGTTGTCCAAAACCAGCCGAATCACCGGGACATCGGGATATGCGTCATCCACCAGCCAGCGCATCTGGTGGGCAAAGTCCTGCATGGTGCGCCGCTTTGTTATCGCCACGTGGCGCCAGCCCCGGCGGGGCTCGCAAGCCAGGAACAGGTTGCGCGTGCCCGCCCTCTGGTATTCGTAGTCCTCACGCCTCGGCCTCCCAGGCTGTGCTGGCAGCGGTTCCCTGACGTCGGCCAGCAACTGGGTGCAGGTCTCGTCAAAACAGACCACCGGCCTCTGCGGGTCATAGGGCTCGGCGTAGAGGTCCAGCACGTCCTCCATGGCCGCCACGAACTCGCCGCCTACCTTGGGGATGCACCATTGTTGTTTCCGCCACGGCTTGAGCGTGTTTTTTTTAGCCGCAGGCGCACCGTCTCGGGAGACAAAGACTCCACCAAGCCCAACTCCACCACCTTGCCCGCCAGGGCTCGCATGGTCCAGTGGTCATGGCCATCAGGCGCTGGGCTACAGGCCATGGCTATCAGGTGGGCTTCCACCCTGTCGTCTACCTTTCTGGGCCGGTTAACCTGGTTATGGTGCCTCAGCACCTCGTCGAGTCCTTCCTCGGCATACCGCCGCTTGGTGCGGAACACGGTCCGCTCCGACACGTCCAGAGCGGTGGCCACTTGGGGCCCGGTCCAGCCTTCATCTATCTTGAGCAGGATCCGCGCCCGGGTGATGGCCTGGGCGGAACTCCTGCCAGCCCTGATCATCCTCCTGAGCCGTCCCTTTTCCTGTGTTGCCAGCCGGACTCCGTATTTCCCCTGCACCATGACCACCTCACGTCCCACAACCCTTCGTCTATCCCCAAGGTAGCATCCCATCTGGGCTCATGTATTTACTGACAATACCAGTTTGGCCGAATACTAGTTTCACCCCGGAACGGACTTTTTTGAGACCCAGTCCTCTGAGACGAATCCCTCCGCTACCGGGGGATGGGAGGGGATTCGTCTCGGTTAATTTGATACACTAAGCTCCAAGTGAACCACACCGCAAAGGAGTAGTGATGGCACGAGTCAGACATATTGCCTTGCATACCCGGGACCCCGCTAAGACGGCACGTTTCTACAAGGAGGTTTTCGGATTGCAGGAGTTAAGCCGGACGCCCAGGGATTCGAGCAAAGGGATTGTCTGGGACCCATCCACGGTCGTTTTGAGCGACGGCTACATTGTCTTTGCGATCCTCAAATATGGAAGCGAGTACGCGCCCAACCTGGGAGAGGGGCCTTCAACAGTGGAGGGCGTTCACCACATCGGATTCGACGTAGACGACATCGGCGAAACCGTCGCTGCCTTCAAGGGAGCCGGCGCCACAGAGTGCCCGGGCAGCCTCCCCCCGTCGTTTTTTAAATGCAAGGGCCCCGATGGGTTGATGATCGACATAGCGAAGCGGGGCTGGGACGAGATAATCAAAGCAAGGACCCATCTCTTGCACTTAGTATCGGCCCCCGCGGACTAACACACCCTAATTCCGGCTCGCAAACAAGGGATGAAAGCTCCGCCTTCCTTACCGAGCTCGTACAATTTGAACAATTCCGCCAACCTGGCCAATTCCACATAAGTAGTCTTGGTCCGGAATGTTGAAGGACCCTGCAGCGGGACCATTGAGCCATCGGCATTAAAGCGTCAGGAAGCTGCTGAACTCTCCCGGCATCACTTCCCGTCCGCCGTCTTGTGACTACACTAAACCTGCGCGCCTAGACTGTATAGCTTGCACGGCTCCCGGCGCTAGTACTCCGTCTAAGGGTCGGCTCAACCACTCCTAACTTGCGCGCCAGCCCCAGAGTCTAGCCCTGGACGGATGTTCAGGAAGCGGACTCCTTCTGGGCCGGCGGTGAACTCGTACTCGGTGTCCTTCTCGATAGCCATCACCGTTCCCGGCCCACAGGTCCGGTCGCCTATGGTGAGCGAGCCCTCGACGATGTAGATCACCTCGTCCACAGTGTGACTGTGAGTTTCGACGGCGGAGTTTGGTTCCAGCGAGTTGATGTAGACCCACGGGCCCGTTTCCAGGTCGCCGATGAACTGGGCACCGGTTACTAAGGCACCGTCAACTCCTCGGGGCTGCCCCCAGACGCAGGGCGCTTCATCGATGTGCATGATGTTGGATTTTCCCATCTAAAGGCTCTCCTCCTCTTACAAATATCGGGCATGCAAGGTAATTTTCAGTGGTTTAAGTCCGGTTAGGCGGCATCCAGCCGAACCGGCCATTCTGTGGGCAAAGGGCCGGGGCAGGATCCCTCAAAAAGAGCTCAAATGTGAAGGCCAACAAGACCGGTTGCCTCCCGGTT
This sequence comes from Dehalococcoidia bacterium, assembly GCA_965249215.1. GTDB lineage: Bacteria > Chloroflexota > Dehalococcoidia > Lucifugimonadales > UBA3495. Next base: position 371,273 of record CBDFLN010000001.1, read on the forward strand.
GTTGGTCCGTATGCCGGGCAGTGTCTCCAACTCTTCCGGAACGGGAATAGTTACGGGGTCGTCGCCAACATGCTTGCCAGGCCTGACTACCTCGTGGCCAATCTTCAGCATGTCAGTTCCTCCCCAGGGTTTCACGACATGTAAATCGGCGAAGCGTCATCTGAACAGTAGACGTCTGCTGCATTAATTGTCAACACGAAGTAGTTTAAGTTGACAAATACCGCAACGTCGGATACGCTAGCGCACTCTAACCCTGGCCAATTAGCAAGTCCGCAAGCAGATAACGTTGTGTTTTTCTAGGTGGCTGCCAGAAATCGTAAGTATATCGACCATAAGGAGAGGACGGTGATGGCACACAAGAAAGGTGGACTGCATCCGTTTCTGATCATACTCGCCGTGGCGATGGTGTCTGTCCTCTTCGCCGTGTCCTGCGGCGGAGAGGCCACCGAGGCCCCTGCCACCGAGGCCCCTGCCACCGAGGCCCCTGCCACTGAAGCCCCTGCCACCGAGGCCCCTGCCACCGAGGCCCCTGCCACCGAGGCCCCTGCCACCGAGGCCCCTGCCACCGAGGCCCCTGCCACCGAGGCCCCTGCCACCGAGGCCCCTGCTACCGAGGCCGACGACGAGGCCGCTGCTGCCGAGCAGGCCAAGTACGGTGGCTCACTAACGATGGCGTTTTTTGCGGACCACTCGACGCTGGACCCGGCCTTCTCGATAACTGGGATCGAGACGGGCATCATAGAGAATGTCTATGATCCCCTGCTCCGTGTCGAGCATGGCTTTTCCTATTCGCCGGCGCTGGCCACGTCCTGGGAGGCCAACGACGACCTCTCGTCCTACACCTTCCACCTGCGTAAGGGCGTGAAGTTCCATCACGGTAAGGATTTCAAGGCGGAGGACGTGCTCTTTACCATGAACCGGCATCTTGATTCCGAGGTCTCGACTCCGTACTCCGCCCAATTCGAATCCGTTGACCAGATAGTCGCCGTCGACGACTACACCGTCCGTTTTGACCTCAAGGGCCCCAATGGGTTCTTCCTGGACATCTTTTCAATCTACCAAACGCATATCCTCCCCGCCGACGTGGATCTCGATCGGTTGACCCTGGAAGCGTTCGGCACGGGGCCCTTCATCCTTGAAGAGTGGCTGGTGGGCGAACGCGCGACACTAGTGCGGAACCCCGACTACTGGGAGGAAGGCAGGCCCTACCTGGATGAACTAGTCTTGGTGGGTATCGCGGAGGCGGCAACCCGAGCCGAGGCGCTCAAGAGCGGCGACGTGGACTGGGTATATCGCCTGGAACCCCAGAGCGTCCCTGGTGTCGAGGCCCATCCCGAGACCAAAGTGTTGAGCGTGGCCACCACGGGCAACATTGGGCTAACAATGGACAACAGCCAACCGCCCTTCGACAACAAGCTGGTCCGGCAGGCCTTTCAAGCCGCGACGAACCGGGAACTCATCAACCAAGCAGCGCTGCAGGGGCTGGGCAGTATCGCCTACGACCATTCCATTCCGAGCAGCGACCCCCGCTTCGCGTCGCAGTATGCGCCCCCGGAATACGACATAGAGCTGGCGAAGTCGCTTCTGGAGCAGGCCGGCTACCCTAATGGTATCGACGTGACTCTTCATACAGGCGACGTTGGGCCCGGAATGATCGAGCTGGCGGTGGCATTCAAAGAGAGTGCGGCGCCAGCGGGCATTCGGGTAGAGGTCCAGAGACAGCCATCGGACGCTTTCTGGACCGAAGTGTTTATGCAACAACCCTTCGTCATCATCTTTTGGGGGCCCAGGCCCAATACGGACGCCATCCTGACCCAAGCGTATCACAGCAATTCAGTCTGGAACGCGAATCGTTACTTTAACGATTCGGTTGACGAGCTGATCGAAAAGGCCAGGGGAGAGACACTGGAACAGCAAAGGGAGACCTATGGGGAGGTCCAGCGCATTCTGATCGAAGATGTACCAGGTCTTGTCATCGCAATCCAGCCGCTGATATACGGCGTTCGAAATAACGTACAAGATGCAGGCCCCAATCCTGTGGAAAAATTGAATCTCAGGAACGCCTGGCTGGATAAATAGGCGCTGGCTATAACGCGCCCGCGAATTGACTTTCAGTCTAGCACGCCCAGTGGGAATGGAATGCGACACTGGCTAAAATAGTAAGCTGGTGTCGCATTCCTGTTGCCTTGTTGGGACAGCATACGTATCCCGCACTCATGCACACAATTTGGTAAGCCACCTCCAGGTTGACGAAAAACGGCAGCGCCGGGGCCTCACTTCTTCCACGGTCCCGTAGCGTTTGATCTCTAGCATCTGCTTGGCCAGGTTCTGGAACACCTCCCCACGGGTCTTACCGACGTCCGTCATAGGTCTCGCCAGCCGCAAGCATTTGCACCTAGGCTCAGCTACAAAACATGCCCCGCCGATTGGACTCGGCTGTAAGCCTTAGAGCCCCTAACAAAATGGAAATGTCATTCTGAGAGAGCAGAGCGACCGAAGAATCTGGGGAGGGGTTAACCCCGCCGCCCCAGACCCTTCGCTTCGCTCAGGGTGACAAGCCATTCATTTTGTTAGGCATACTTAGTAGAGATGCCTTAATGAACAGCAGGTACTCCCGGTGAGGAGTACCTGCTGAAAAGAGCGAAAGTCCGGTCTGACCGGATGTCAGATTCTAATCGAAACCGTATGCTCTGGCAGCGTTCCCACCCGCTATCTTGGCCTTCTCTTCCTCGGTACAGTCCACCAGAATCTCCTCGAGGATCTGCCGGCTCCTGGGAAAGGTGGACTCAGGGTGGGGATAATCTCCACCCCATTGCAGGTTGTCCACTCCAATACGGTAACGCATTTCTATACCCAAGGCATCTTCCTGGAAGCCCAGGAACACGTTTCTGTGGAAGAAGTCACTGGGAAGCGCACCCTCTTTGAATCGATAGGCCTGGGAGAACTCTTGCTCCCTTTGGGTGTAGTTGTAGTCAATCCGGTCCAAGAAGTGGGGAACCCAGGACAGTTCCATCTCCACCGATCCCACCTGAAGGTTGGGATAGCGCTCAAAAACTCCACCATAGATCATACTGCCAAGAGACATCCGCACCCAATGGTCAATGTTAGCCATAAAGTTGGCCGTAGTGGTTTCGTTACCTTGAAATTCCTGACCTGGGCCCGGACGATTGGTGCCAATGTGCAGGCTAAGGGGTATTCCCAAATCCTGCGCCGTAGCCCACAGGGGTTCGTACTCAGGCTTATCGTAGGGCAATTCCTCGGGTGGATAGACGGTGATCATAGCCCCCACAAAGCCCATGTCGGCACAGCGTTCCAGCTCCTTTACACCCTCCCGCACATCATCGACGTTTAGCATTGCGATACCCTTGAGCCGCTTGGGGACCGCGCTACAAAACTCGGCAAGCCAATCGTTGTAGGTCTTGAACATAGAGGTTAGCAGCTGGCTATCCCGCACTATGTAAAACCCAAGACCGGCTGTTGGATAAAGGATACTCACGTCAATTCCATCGATATCCATGTCTTTGACGCGCTCCTCAGGAATGTAACCCCCTAGAGGCACCTCTTCGATCCGGCTCTCAAGAGTCAGCTTTTCCGGCTCTTCAAATCTGAGTCCGGCCTGGGTCCCCGCAGCGACATGAAGTAGTTTCAGGCCGTCGGATATCCACCAGTCTCCGTCTTCCAAACTTTGAACGTGAGGCATGTGATCTTTGAACTTTGACTCGCCCCTGCTAGTCCAGAGATCAACCGGCTCGAAAACGTGGTCGTCCGCGGATATCACCCTGTAATCAGCCATGTTTCACCCTCCTGTTCTCTACCGGAGCAATATCTCTGCATCGATGCATCTCGAATCGCCACTGCTGACCATAATTATGACCTTGACCTTAGAAGGGAGTCAATAGTATCTATTCCTCGGGTGGGGCCTTATCGGAACCAGCGATAGGATCGATGAGCGTATTTACTCGAAACCGTATACTCTGGCGGCATTCCCACCCGCTATCTTGGCCTTCTCTTCCTCGGTACAGTCCACCAGAATCTCCTCCAATATCTGGCGGCTCTGGGGAAAGGTCGACTCTATGTGGGGATAGTCTGCGCCCCACAGCAATTGATCCACACCTATGATGTGACGGTCCCTGATGCCACTGCAGGGGGTGCCCCTGTTCGGCAGTACCAAGGAAGCGGATTCTCTAGACGTCGTCGGCGTCCTGGTCCATGATGGCTATGGCGTCACCGGTGGCCAGCTTAATAGCATCGGAGACCTCTTCTTTGAGCTTGGCCAGCATCTCTTCGCTGATTTCGCCTCCGGCAGAGACGGCCTGCTCTTTGAATTGGTCGAAAGCCCACTGCTCGGCATCGCCGCGGGGCATTGAGCTGAAGAACTCCCGGTCAAAGACCGGCAACTCGCCGGGTCCGAAGTAGCCTTTGCCCTCCAGAGTGTAGCCTTCGAGGTCGTGGGTGCCCTTGCCCAGCACTTGGCCGGTCTCGGCATAGTGTTCCATCACGTTCTTCATGCCGTACTTCTGGACGGGGCACACCTTCATGCAGACGCCGCAGGCTAGATAACGGGCTATAACCGGCATACAGCGCTTATAGTAGACCTTGTTCTTTTCGGTGCCCCGCCACCAGATCTTGTCCCGCATCAAAGCCCGGCCGGGACAGCGGTTCACGCAGACCTGGCAAACCTGGCAAAAAGCGTGAATCCCGTAGTCAACGGGCTCGTCGTAAGTAACCATGGCGTCGGTGGTGATGATCATCAACCGGTTCCGACCACCTTCGTGGGGAGTAAGCAAGTAACCGCAGGCGCCCAACTGGCCCAAGCCGGCAGCCACGAACATAGGAATCACGGGGCCGGTGGAGTCGCTGGAATGAATAACGTGGGCTCGGTAACCCAATGAGCGAATATAATTGCCCAGCTTCAGCCCAGCGGCGGCCTGGGTCCGGTAGGCGCTGGAGTGAACAATCTCGGCGTCCACGCTGGGAATGGTCTGAGTCGCCTCGAAGTCCTGCTCGTAGGCCAAGCAAATGGCGGTGGGGAACACGGTAAAGCCCCGCCATTGCTTGAAGTCGTAACGGGGGTCATAGGCAGTGAGGCCCACTTCCAGGAAACCGAGACGCCGGGCCTTATCCTTGATAAGGTCGGTAACGTCCTCTCCGGTGGGCTCGGCGGTCGGTTCAATCTCGGCGGTCTCCCGCCCCGCGAGCATCAGCCTCCGGCTCAGCTTCTCGTGCTCTTTGTCGACCTGCTGCATTTGTGTGTCGCGGTTCCTATTGGTGACGTACCAGTTTATGGAAGCGCGCTCGGTGATGTTCTGGGTCTCTAGGGGGTACTCCCGAGAATACCAATCGACCTCCCGGTTGTTGGTCGGTATGCCGGGTACTGTCTCCAACTCTTCCGGAACGGGAATAGTTACGGGGTCGTCGCCAATATGCTTGCCAGGCCTGATTACCTCGTGGCCAATCTTTAGCATGTCAATTCCTCCCCAAGGTTTCACGACATGTAAATAGGCGAAGCGTCATCTGAACAATAGACGTCTGCTGCATTAATTGTCAACACAAAGAAGTTCAAGTTGACAATTCCCGGAACGTCGGATACGCTAGCGCACCTTAGCCGTGGCCAATTAGCCAATCCGCAAGTTGATAACGTTGTGTTTTTCTAGGTGGCTCCCGGAAATCGTAAGTGAGTCGAACACAAGGAGAAGACGGTGATGACATACAAGAAAGCTGGACTGCATCCATTTCTGATCATACTGGCCGTGGCGATGGTGTCTGTCCTCTTCGCCGTGTCCTGCGGCGGAGATGCCACGTCGACCCCGGTACCCCAGCCCGGCGCCACTCAGGCCGATGAAGCCGCCGCCGCCGAGGACGCCGCCGCCGAGGCCGCTGCTGCCGAAGCCGCCGCCGCCGAGGCCGCTGCTGCCGAAGCCGCCGCTGCCGCCGCTGCTGCCGAAGCCGCCGCTGCCGAAGCCGCCGCTGCCGCTGCCGCCGCTGCCGAGGCCGATGAAGCCGAGGCCGCCGCTGCCGAAGCCGCCGCTGCCGAAGCCGCCGCTGCTGCCGAAGCCGCCGCTGCCGAGGCCGCTGCTGCCGAAGCCGCTGCTGCCGAAGCCGCCGCTGCTGCTGAAGCCGCCGCCGCCGAAGCCGCCGCTGCTGCCGAAGCCGCCGCTGCCGAGCAGGCCAAGTACGGTGGCTCACTAACGATGGCGTTTGTTCCTGACCACTCGACGCTGGATCCAGCCTTCGCGACGACATCGATCGAGGGTATGTTGATAGAGAATGTCTATGATCCCCTGCTCCGTAGCGTGGACTTTGCCTATACGCCGGCGCTGGCCACTTCCTGGGAGACCAACGACGACCTCTCGTCCTACACCTTCAACCTGCGTCAGGGCGTGAAGTTCCATCACGGGAAGGAGTTCAAGGCGGAGGACGTGCTCTTTAGCATGAACCGGATTCGTGATCCCGAGGTCGGTTCTCCGAACTCCGCCTTATTAGGATCCGTTGAGGATATAGTCGCTATCGACGACTACACCGTCCGTTTTGACCTCAATGGCCCCAATGGGTTCTTCCTGGACATCTTTACGATCTACCAAATGTTTATTCTCCCCGCCGACGTGGATGTCGATCGGTTGACCCTGGAAGCGTTCGGCACGGGGCCCTTCATCCTTGAGGAGTGGCTGGCGGGCGAACGGGCGACAATGGTGCGGAACCCCGACTACTGGGAAGAAGGCAGGCCCTACCTGGATGAAATAGTCTTCGTGGGTATCGCGGAGGCGGCAACCCGAGCCGCGGCGCTCAAGAACGGTGACGTGGACTTGGTATATGGCCTGGAGACCCAGAGCGTCGCCGGTGTCGAGGAGCATCCCGAGACCAAAGTGGCGAGCGTGGCCACCAGGGGCCACATTGGGATAACAATGGACAACAGCCGCCCGCCCTTCGACAACAAGCTGGTCCGACAGGCCTTTCAAGCCGCGACGGACCGGGAACTCATCAACCAAGCGGCGCTGCTGGGGCTGGGCAGTATCACCTACGACCATCCCATTGCGAGCAGCGACTCCCGCTTCGCGCCGCAGTATGCCGTGGAATACGACCCAGAGCTGGCGAAGTCGCTTCTGGAGCAGGCTGGCTACCCTGATGGTATCGACATAGAACTTCATACAGGCGACGTCGCGCCCGGAATGATCGAGCTGGCGGTGGCATTCAAAGAGAGTGCGGCGCCCGCGGGCATTCGGGTAGAGATCCAGAGACAGCCATCGGACTCTTTCTGGACCGAAGTGTTTATGCAAGAACCCTTCGTCGTCATCCAATGGGGGGACAGGCCCATCGACGCCATGCTGACGCAGACGCTTCACGGCGGTTCACCCTACAATGCGATGCGTTACTATAACGATACGCTCGACGAGCTGATCGAAAGGGCCAGGGGAGAGACACTGGAGCAGCAAAGGGAGACCTATGGGGAGATTCAGCGCATTCTGGTCGACGATGTACCAAGTCTTGTCATCGCAAACCATCCGGAGTTATACGGCGCTCGCAATAACGTACAAGATGCAGGCCCTTATATCCCGCGCAATAGGACTCTCAGGAACGCCTGGCTGGAAAAATAGGCTCAGGCCACAACGCGCCCGAGAATCAACTTTCGGGCTGGCATACCCGGTGGGAATGAACCGCGGCGCCGGCTTACGCGTTGGTAAGCCGGCGCCGCGGTCTTTTTGCCTTCAGGCTGGAGCGCTCCGGCAATATAGAGATTTACTTTGCTGCGTCTTGGAACGACGCGACCAGAGCAGACCGGACAAGGCATCGATGCCTGGCATCTGCTTGTAGAAGGTTGCACATCGTGGTTGGCTAGTTTCACCCCGGAACGGGCTTTTTTGAGACCCAGTCCTCCGAGACGAATCCCTCCGCTACCGGGGGATGGGAGGGGATTCGTCTCGGTTAATGTGATACACTAAGCTCCAAGTGAACCACACCGAAGGCACGGCAAAAAAATACTGCCCCGATGCAATCGGGATTGAGTCAGGAGGGTAATGATGGGAAAGTCCATCATCATGCACATCGATGAGGCGCCCTGGATCTTGGGGCAGCCGCGTCGGGGCGACGGTACCATAGAAAACGGCTCACAGTTCATCGGCGACATGGAAAAGGGCCCCTGGATCCACATCAACTCGGCGGAGCCAAACGTCAGCGGTGGGCAACCTCACAGCCACAACATGGACGAGGTGATCTACATCGTCGAGGGCTCGCTCACCATAGGCGATCGGACCTGTGGGCCGGGAACGGTGATCGCTATCGAGAAGGACACCGAATACGACTTCACTGCTGGCCCAGAAGGGCTCCGGTTCCTGAACATCCGTCCAGGGCTGGCCACGATCAGTATTGGAGGAGTGACAAGTGACCCATATCGAGGCGGTCTACAGTGATCGAGGCCCTCGGGCGAAAGGCATTCAGACCCCTGTTGATATGATCCTCGTAGGCCATCCCTCAGATCTTGCCTGTTAATACTCTCTGGGCCAGCGACTGCAACAAGGCCCAGTATGGCGTTGAGGAGCCGACAATCGCGGTCCCTTGCCTTGATCGTGCCTGTGCCGGGTATCAGGTTCTAATTCAGGTTGTATACCCTGGCAGCGTTCCCTCCGGCGATCTTGGCCTTTTCCTCCTCAGTGCAGCCTTCCAGAATTTCCTCAATGATCTGGCGGCTCCTGGGGAAGGTCGACTCAGGGTGAGGATAGTCTGCGCCCCATTGCAGGTTGTCCACTCCAATGATGTCCCGCAACCTGACGCCCAGGGCGTCTTCCTGGAAGCCGAGGAACACGTTATCGTGGAAGAAGTCGCTGGGAAGCGCATCCCCTTTGAATCGGTACCCCTGGACGAACTCTTGGAATTTTTGGGTGGCAGTGTAGTCCATCCGACTCAAGAAGTGGGGAACCCAGGCTAGCTCATGCTCCACCGAGCCTACCCTGAGTTTCGGATAGCGCTCAAAAACGCCGCCAAAGATGATACTGGCAAGAGAGTTCCGCACCCAAATGTCAACGTTGGATATGAATGCAGGCGTAGCGCTCTCGAAATCCGCGAATGCCTGACCTGCGTCCGGACGATTGGTGCCAACGTGCAAGCTGAGGGGCATGCCCAAATCCTGGGCCGCAGCCCAGAGGGGTTCGTACTCCGGCTTATCGTAGGGCCGATCCTCGGGAGGGTAGACGGTGATCATAGCCCCCACAAAGCCCAATTTGGCGCAGCGTTCGAGTTCCTTTACACCCTCCCGCACATCATCCAGGTTTAGCATGGCGATACCCTTGAGCCGCTTGGGGACCGCGTTACAGAATTCGCCAAGCCAATCGTTGTATGTCCTGCAGTTGGAGGTTAGCAGCTCGCTGTCCGGCACGCCGTAGAGCACAATACCGACCGATGGATAGATGATACTCACGTCGATTCCATCCACATCCATGTCTTTGACGTGCGCCTCGGGGATGTAGCCTCCGGGAGGCAAGTTTTCGACCCTGCCCACCCAACTCAGCGTTTCCGGCCCTTCAAATCTGAGTCCGGCCTCGGTCCCCGTAGCGATAGTGTTCACTTTCCTGCCGTCGCAAATCCACCAATCGCCGTCTTCCAAACTTTCAACGTGAGGCAATCGGTCTTTGAACTTTGACTCCCCCCGGCTGGTCCACAGGTCTACCGGCTCCATAACGTGGTTGTCCGAGGATATGACCCTGTATTTAGCCATGTTTCATCCTCCTGTTGTCCACCGTAGCAACCTTTCCGTGCCAGCCGATCTAGATAGACTGCTGCAATCAGCGATTATAACCCAGACATTAATACCTATCAATATCGATTATTCCGCCGGTAGGACCTTCAAGAAACCACTACGCAGACACCGGTTTCCGTGTCTCGCCCACCGGACCCCCAATGGAGATCCAGCGCATTCTGGTAGACGATGTACCAGGTCTTGTCATAGCAAACCAGCCGTTGATATACGGCGCTCGCAATAACGTACGAGATGCAGGCCCCACCCATGTGCGCGATAGGAGTAACAGGAACGCCTGGCTGGCTAAATAGGCGCTGGGTATAACGCGCCCGCGTATTAGCTTTCGGGCTAGCGTGCCCGGTGGGAATCAAACGCGGCACCGGCTTATGGGTTAGTAAGCTGGTGTCGCGGTCTTTTTGCCTTCAGGCTGGAGCGCTCCGGCGATCTAGAGATTTAGAGCGCCTAACAAAATGCAACATGTCATTCTGAGAGAACGAAGCGACCGAAGAATCTGGGGAGGGGGCCCACCCCCCAGACCCTTCGCTCCGCTCAGGGTGACATGCCGTTCATTCTGTTAGGGACTCTTACTTTTCTGCGTCGATCCGACAATCTCGTGCGCTTGCCTTGATGGTTATGCTTTGTCGTTTGCAAAGAGGGGCGCTACTTTGGTTCCGACTAACTCGATGTTCGACATGATCTTCTCGTGGCTTAGTCCTGGGCCTTCCAACCACAGTGTTATGTAGTTGACACCGCCCCCTTCACGCAACGCTTGAATCTGTTCGACCACTTGTACCGGCGACCCGGCCAGTATCAATAGCTGCTTTCTGAAAAACTCCCAGTCCATGTCGGTCCTGGCCGGTATCGCTTCACCCTCTTTACGCCAATAGCTCATCGGGCGTCTTTCAAATTGCCTGGTGAAAAACTGGGTGGCATAGACCCTTTTCAGCGTGAGGTCATGCACACCGGTATACAATCCAAACTTCATAGACCTCGCCCTTTTTTGCCTTTCCGCTCCTGGCCCCCAACTGCGTGGAGTTCGTCATCGCCTTTTATGGCACATTAAAGGCCGGCGCCGTTGCCAGCGCCATCAATGGCGGCTATAGGGAGCACGAAATCGTCAACAATCGGTGTGCCTGACGCGGCGCTGATACGTGTGGTCTTTGACCGCGAAGGGGACACCAGATTTGTCCATGTCTAAACCCCTCGACCAAAGATTAGGTCAGGAACCGCTCGTCGAAGGGCGCCTTGGACAGGATCTCAGGACCGTTGGCTGTGATTAGGACTTGCTCCTCCAGCTTGACACTCTCACGAGCTCCGGTCTTACTGGCCAGTCCTTCAATACAGATCACCATGTTCTCTTCTAAAACGTCCGGGTCGTTGCCGAAGCCGCTCAAACTCTGGTCCGGCCAGTGGATAGCGGGCCACTCGTCGGACATGCCAACTCCGTGGGCGATGAGGTTGAATCTCTGGTCCTTGTACTCCGGGGGAAGAGGTGGGCACCTCTCGGCAATCTGCTGAAAACTCATGCCGGGCCTGAAGAGGTCCATGGACTCGTAGATGAAGTTGTAAGCCAACTTGTAGGCTTCCAGTTGCTCTGGATTGGGTCTGCCATCGCCGCAAAGGTAGGTACGGGATATATCGGCGAAATATCCCATTGGGCCCGCCATATCGGTGTCGTACGCTACCAGGTCTCCGGGCCGCACAATCCGGTCACTGGCCGTCCTCAGGAGCCAAGGATTGGTATTGCCGCCCGCAGTCAAGAAGCGGCCTTCGATGTGCTCTCCGCCAAACTCTAGGTTGGTGGCGCTGAGGATGGAGAAGAGCTTGTTTTCGGTAACCCCGGGCTTGATGGCGTCCCGGGTCCTGATGATGGCCACGTCGCAGATGGCGCAGGCCTGACGGATCAGGCTGATCTCGTCAACGGTCTTGATGACCCGGGCTTTCTCCATGGGCACTCGACCGTCAGCGATGGTGATGTCCTGGGCTCTCAGCGACTCCATAGAGTAGAAGTCCAGCTTGTCCACCCCTAGGCGCTCCCCCGCAATACCCAGCTCGTTCATCCGGTCTCTTATCCTTTTGCCCCAGAGCCGGGCCGCCTCCTCCACGTTTCGCCCGCAAGTAAAGAATTCCCAGAAACTGCCCTTCCTCATTGTCGAATCAGACTCCGTCGAACCAGACTCCCCGAACCCTTCCTGACCTTCCAGGGGGGTGCCCTGATCGTGGTGGGACCATCCGCCCAACCAAGGGGCTCCTTCCCGGGGTACTATGATGTAAAGTAAGAAACTTCTCATATACCCCGCACCGGAATTTTTACGGCCTGTGGCGTAGCGATCATTAAGGGGATCGAAAAGGAGCAAACCGCCCAGGTCGGCCTTCGCCATCTCTCTTTGGAGCCGCTCCAGACGCTCTTTCTTCAGACGGGGGATGTCCACCCGCTCTTCAAAGTCGACGACGTTTTGACCCAACAGGTCCAACTGGTGACCAACCTTAACCATGGAGCCACCTCACTATTAGGGACAGATTTCTATGAGCCGGCGGTCGCTATTCTAAGCCGTTCGCGCCAAAAGGGGACATTCTCCCCGAACAATTGGCGCCGGCTTTTACCCTCGCCAATTACCCGCGCCAATTACCCGCGATGGTACACTTTTGCTCCGCCTTGATGGCCCAACTTCACACCGCCCTTGACACATTAGGCAGTTGGCTGCTTACCGGGATATCTCCCGGGGTAGGCCGCTGGCCTGTTTAATGCCGTCGCTCAGCAGATTGACGCCCACGACTAGCGAGGCGACTGCGCCTGCCGGGGCCAGCGTCATCCACGGTGCGGAGGCTATGAACTGGCGGCTCTCACCGATCATCAGGCCCCAGTCCGGCGACGGCGGTTGGACGCCCAGGCCCAGGAATCCCAGGGAGGATACGATGAGTATCGAGTAGCTCAGCCGCACCGAGAACTCCACGGCAAGGACGGTCATGGCGTTGGGCAGGACCTCCCTGAAGATGATGTAGGCCGCCGATTCCCCCCGCAGGCGGGCAGACATCACGAACTCCTGGTTCTTCGCCTTCAAAGTGACGCTCCGCATCACCCTGGCTACGCCAGGCATAAAGACGGCGCCAACGGTGGCCACGATCAGCACGGCCTCCCAATATTGATCGAGCCACCCCCACGGCGCGTCCGCAGCGCCCAAGGTGGACAGTATAAGAAGGGCTAGCAGCAACCCGGGGAAGGCCATCATCCCGTCCACGATGCGCATGACCACCTCATCCGCCTTGCCTCCCGTGTAGCCACTGCCCATGCCCACCACTGTGCCCAGGAAAATGCCCAATAGCGCCCCGCACAAGGATATTAAGATCAGGGACCGCGCGCCGGACAAGACCCGGCTGAAAACGTCGCGCCCAAACTGGTCGGTCCCCAGCCAATACTCTGACGACGGACCCACGAGCTGGTCCTCTCCAGAGTTTTGTAGATGGAACTCAGTGGGTGGGAAGGGCGCCAGGGATGGGCCGAAGATTGCCACGAACACGTGGATGGTGACGATGGGCAGCCCTATTCGTCCCGCTGTTGTGCCTAGGGCGAGCCGGAAGAACGTGCGGATGCCCCGGCCTGCGGCAGACAGCGCTGCCTGCGCGGCCCGAGACCCGCCTGCATAAAGCTCACCCGTGTTTATTGGTGTCGCCATTAGGCGTACCTTATCCGTGGGTCCAAGAGTGCATAGGCTAGGTCCGCCAGCAGGTTGCCTATGGTATAGACCCCGGCGATAATCAGCGTCGTAGCCTGCAACAAGGGCGTGTCACGCGTCTGTATCGATTGCAATAGCAGCTGGCCCATCCCCGGATAGGCAAATACGTTTTCAACGATGATGAGCCCGCCCAGCAACCACCCGGACATCTGGGCCACGACGCTGATAGTGGGCAGCATCGCGTTGGGAACTACGTGTCGAAAAATTACCCTTCTCATTGGGAGGCCCTTCAGAACTGCAGTCCGCACATAAGGGCTCTCCATCACTTCGATCACGTTAGCCCGCATCATCCGCATAACGTAAGCGAATACTACGGCGGTGAGAGTGAGCGTGGGTAATACCAAGATCTGCGGGCTCGTAAGGGGGCTCTCGCCTCGGGGTATGGCGCTGGTAGAGGGCAAAAGGTGCCACGTTGCAGAGAGGAGGATCATGAGAAACAGTCCGGTGACGAACTCGGGCAGAGATATGCCCACCATGCCGATGGCGCTGACGATGCGGTCGCCCAAGCTGTCAGGGCGCACGCCGGCCCATATGCCGATTAATACCGCCGTTGGGACTGATATCAGAAAAGCGAACACCGCAAGGTAGATCGAGGGCCCCAAACGGTGCCGCACAATGTCGGTAATAGGGCGTTTCTGGATCAATGAGTTGCCAAAGTCGCCCTGCACCACGCCGGCGATCCAGTCCAAGTACCGCACGGGAGCGGGGCGGTCCAACTCCAACTCTTCGCGCAGGTATCGGAGGTTCTGTTCCGTTGCATACCGCCCGAGGATTTTCGTCGCCACATCTCCTGGCAGTATCTCGGTGACGGCGAAGATGGTGACCGAGACTACCAACAGGGTGACCACGATCAAGCTCAGGCGCACTGCCAGGAAGCGCAACATGAATTCAACAGCCTCTCATGTCAGCAGCGTTTGATAAGAACAAATTGTAAAGTGAGCCCCTGATCGCTCAGCGACGGGTTCTATAGAAGTGGCCAGCCCAAGGATTAGTGGTCTGCACCTTGTACGTTAGCCTTACGACGCTCGACTCCTTAGTTGGGTGACAGACGTACTATCTCGGGAGGCTATGTCGGGCTATACGGGGAAATCAAACCGGTGGATTGGGGGTCGGCCATTGGCAGGCCACAAAAACGTATCAGACCATCCGGGGAATTGTCAACGAAGCGCTCTGTCTGCAACACTGGAGGATAAGCATTTATGGCAGTAATCACCAGAGTTGGTGACGAAATCAGCAGATGACAAGAATATTATTATTGGAATATTCATTGACACATGAGTTGGACCCGGAAAGTTGGACAGGTAGCTAAGTGAGAGTCCTGCCGACCTTACCCCCGAAAACAGTATCAGCGGCAAAGAGAGTCCTCCGGGTCATGACCCTCAGCCCTCGCACTATGGCTAGTACGGAAAATGGGCCAGGCTACTCTTCCGCCTCCCCCTTCCCCGGAGTATCTGCCTCGGCCATGCGGTAGCCCACCCGGGCCTCGGTGAAAATGTAGGTGGGATTGCTCGCGTTGTCCCCTAATTTCTGGCGAAGCTTCTTCACCACCTCGCGCACCAGCCAGGGCGCCCCGGTCTTGGTTGGCCCCCAGGCCCGCCTCAGCAGCACTTGCATGGTCAACACCCGCCCGGCATTCACCGCAAGTTCATGAAGCACTGCGTACTCCTTTGCTGTTAATCGGATGGGCTGCCCGTCCAACGTAACTTGGCGCGCGGAGTATTGGACGCTCAGGGATCCCGAGACGTAGCGTTCGGACCCCTCGGCGCCAAAGGGGCCTGTACGCCTCCGCAGCGCCGCCCTGATCCTTGCCGCAAGCTCCGTCGGCGAGAACGGCTTCACCATATAGTCGGTTGCCCCCATGTCAAAGGCCTTGGCCACAAATTCATCCTGGCCGTACACCGACAGGAAGATAACAGGAACGTCCACAGTCTTCAGGATTTCCTGCATCAGCTCGATTCCGTCGCTCCCGGGAAGCAACAGGTCCAGCAGCACCAGGTTGGGCCTCTCCTCCTGCACCAGCCGGAGCACGTCCTCCGGGTCGGCGGTGACGATGGGTACGAAGCCCTCTTTGTTCAGGGCGTCTCGAACGTACCGTAGCGCCTGCGGGTCGTCGTCCACGGCCAGCACTCGCACCGGGGCCCTCGCAGCCCTCCGCGAGTCCAGTATCCGGCTCTGCAGACCGCCAATGGCTTCCGTATCGGCCGCCGGAATGGTGAACGTAAACCGCGACCCCAGCCCCGGGCCGTCGCTCTCGGCCCAGATGCGTCCCCCGTGGGTCTCCACAATTCCTTTGCAGATCGCCAGGCCCAGGCCCGACCCCCTGTAACCCCTCTCTTGCTCCGCTCCTCCTCCCCCCGAGAATTTCCGAAACAGTCCCGGCAATCGCTCTGCGGAGATGCCCGTACCCTCGTCGGCAACCGACACGGCCACATAGACGCCCTCACGCACCACGTTGACCCTGATCGGCGTCTCTTCTGGAGAATACGCGGACGCGTTCGAGAGCAAATTCCCCAGCACCTGCACAATACGCCGCCGGTCGGCCATAACAGGGGGCAAGCTCGGCGCCAGGTCTATGATCACGGCCTCCCGGCCACTTTCGCTCTGAAACCTGCGCCTCGCCTCGTCCACCAGCAGCGCCGCGTCAGAAGGCTCTGGGACGACCGGCAGGGTGCCCGTCTCGATGCGGGCCACGTCGAGAAGATCGCCGATCAGCTCCCGCATGTTGTCCGCCTGGTCGCGGATTATCCGGTGGAACTGGGTCGTTTCGGCCGGGTCCAAGTCGGGACCGGCTTCCAGCAAAGTTGTAACCGAACCCTTTACTGCCGCCAGCGGCGTCCTCAACTCGTGGCTCACCATGCCCAGGAACTCCGCTCGCCGCCGTTCCATCTCCTCCAACGGCGCCATGTCCTGCACCGTGACGACGACCGACTCGATTTCACCATGCGCCGAGCGAATTGGCGTGGCGTTCAGCAGCGCAGTGGCCGTCCGGCCGTCCGGAGCCCGAATGACAATCTCCTCGGCCCGCACTGTCTCCCCGCTTCTCAGCGCCTGCGCCATGGGCAGCTGGTCCAGCCGAATTTCCCTACCATCGGCCCGCATTACGGTGATCACCTCCAGCAGTTGCTCCGGTGACTGGTCTCGGTCCCGCAGGCGGTCCACGATCCTGCGCGCCTCCCGGTTGAATGACACCGGCGTACCCGTCCTCGCGTCGAATACCACGACCCCCACCGGTGAGGTGTCGATAACGGTTTCCAGGTCGGTCCTCGCCTTCTGCTCGTCCCTGTGCCGGCGTGCATTGGCAATCACCAGCGCCGCCTGCGATGCGAACATCACCAAAGTATCCTCGTCCTCGCGCGTGAACTCCTCTCCGTCCTCCTTCTCGGCCAGGTAAACGTTGGCGACCCGCTCACCCCGGTGGAACACCGGCGACGCCAGGAACGACACCACCCGACCTACCTCCACCGGCGGATGCAGTTCGGGAAGTCCCATCGCCCTTATGTGGCCCAGCAGGTCCCGTACTCGCAGAGGAGCTCCGATGCTCCCCAGGTACCCGAAGATCTCCATCCCTTCGGGCAGGCCCCACAGCCGGTCGGCCTCCTCGGCGGTCATCCCCGACGACAAATACCCCTGCACCTGCCCGACGTCTTCCAAAAGGATCATCACCCCGAAGCGCGCATTCGTCAGCGACCGGGCTGAGTCCAGCACTCCTTGTAGCACCGAGCCGAACTCAAGGCTCTCGTTGATTCGTAGGCTGGCCTCGCTAAGCCGCGACAGCCGCCCCCGCAGCTCCGCTATCTCTCGGTCCTTATCCTCATACCGGTTCATCAACTTTCACCTCACCCCGCAATTGGAACGGCAGGTTTTGCGCCGTCACTATGCCAATTGGTCCGTGGCCCGTTTCGTGTTCTATAGCCAGTTAGTCGCTATTTTATCGATATTCCCCATGATATATAAGATATTGGATAACTATTAGGTAGGTTATTACGCTCAAATTATAACTAGCGGCCACAATATCAGGCGCGTTTCACAGTCAATTGACCTTGGAAATAGTCGTCCGGCCCTCGGGAGCCCCACAAACTCGCTGGCGGGCAACTCCGTCTGCCCCGCCTGCTACCGGCGTGGCTCCCACGAGAAGAATCGGACCGAGAGCACGAGCCCGCCGACCAGCCACCCGGCCATTACCAGCAGGCCAACCCATTCGAAACCAGTACCAGTCTCGAAGGGATTGAACGCGGCATGCATCGCAGATGCGAAGTGCTTCACCGGGAAGACATTCGCGAAGGTGGTAAGCCAGGCGGGCGCATCTTCCAAGGGGATGAAGATGTCGGATACGAACAGCAGCGGCATTACCAGCCCGTTCACGATGGCGGGAGAGGCTTCCGCATTAGGGATGGCCGCCGTAACCGCCAGCCCCAGCGCGCAGAAGGTGCCGGCGCCCACCGCAAGCGTCAAGAGAAACGCAGGGCTCGTGTTGGTGGGTACGTCAACCCCGTAGAACAGTGTCCCGGCCGCCGCCACTATAGCGACCAGCAGGATGGCCAAGACAATGGAGTGGACTATCCTTCCGCACAGGAACGTCCAGCCGGGCAGAGGCGTGCCTCGTATGCGCTTCAGCAGCCCCTGGTCCCGGGCGAAGCACACGCCCACCGACACGTTGTTGAAGCAAGTGTATATCACCGCCATGGCGACTATGGCCGGTACGTAGAAGGTGGACGTGTTCGTCGTCCCTTCCGGAAGGACCAGCTCGCGGCTGCCGAATAGAAGATTGAAGATGACGAGGAACATTAACGGGAAAACGAACACGAAGAACGCCGCCAGAGGGTTGCGCCAGAAAGCCCTGTTCTCGTACCGGACCTGCCTCAATGCCAGCGCCAGGGAGTTCATCCTTCCCCATCCCCCTGCTCAGTGGCTCCGGCCAGCCCGATGAAAACGTCCTCTAGGGTCGGCGTCGATACGGCCAGTTCTTCAAGCTCGATTCCCCGCTCTAGGGCCCAGCCAGTGAGCTGGTGCAGGCTGCCGGTCGACGTACCCGTCGTAATCGTGTACCGGCCATCGTCGCCCCCGCCCTCCGCCACCAGGCCTTCAGGCGGGACGCCGGTTCCTGGCGGGGTCTTGAACCGGATGATCGTGGAACCGCTTCTATGCGTCAGTTCTCCCGGGGTCCCCTCGGCGACAATCTCTCCCTTCACAATGATTGCCACGCGGTCGGCCAGATGCTCGGCCTCATCCATGTAGTGGGTCGTTAGCACCACCGTCTTGCCGAGAGATCGCAGGTTGCCGACCATCTCCCAGGCCCCCCGTCGCGCCGCCGGGTCCAGGCCCGTCGTCGGCTCGTCAAGGAAGAGCAGGTCCGGGTCTCCCGCGAGCCCGATGGCTACGTCCAGCCGCCGCTGCTGGCCCCCAGACAGCCGGCGGACCCTGGTGCGGCGCTGTTCGTGCAGCCCGATGACGTCCAGTATCTCCTCGAGCGGCAGCGGGTGAGGATAGTATCCTCGGAACAGGTCTATCGTCTCCTCGACCGTCAGGTACGGCTCGACGCCCGTCGTCTGCAGCACGATGCCGATACGCCGCTTGAGATGGCGATCGTTGAGCCCTGGGTCGTGGCCCAGGACCGAGACGTCGCCGGCGGTTCGCTCGCGATGCCCCTCCAGTATCTCTATGGTCGTCGTCTTACCGGCCCCGTTGGGCCCAAGGAGAGCGAAAACTTCTCCCTTCGATACACTCAGGTCTATGCCTCGTACGACCTCCACGTTGCCGTACGACTTCCGCAAGCCGCGCACTTCGATGGCAAGCGAGGAGTCCTCCGACGTGTTGGGGCCCGACATGCCTGCATGGTAGGTGTGGAGCAAACTAGCGTCAAGTTGACGACGCCCATAGTCTGCTCCGACTTGAGTGACGCAGATGGTCCGCTCACCTTGATGTTTGTCGTTGCTCTACTTGCGCATTTGCAGGGCCCACCAGAGTATCCCGCCAATGGTTTTATCGGCCCTCGCGCAACGGTGTCTTGTTTGCTTATGGGGTCTCTATAGGGTCGTCTGCATCGGAGCGAATCCCATATTCAAACCGGAGCGGGCCTGGGTCTAGTCCCACCCTATTCGCCGCATTGGCGCCTTGGCCGCCCGGGAAGCCTCAACGGGCTCTATTCCCAGCAGATCCCGTAGCGCCGCTGGCTTGGCCCGGCCGCCGGCCCCATCCGCGCCCCCACTACATCTCGATGCCATACCCCAGCCGCAGCGTCGTTGAACCGGGCCTCGGCCTCAGCGTATAGTACCGCCAGGAAGGGAGTACAGGCATGGCCGATTCAGACGTAATTGTTATCGGGGGCGGTATCGCGGGGGCATCCACCGCCTATCACCTGGCCGACCTCGGCCGCGCAGTTCTCCTCCTGGAGCGGGGAGAGATTGCATCCGAAGCCTCCGGGGTCAACGCCGGAGGCATCGGGGCGCTGGGCTGGGGTGACCTCCCCGACCTCGACTCCTATTTGACCATGGGCAGCCTCCATATTTTCAAGCAACTCCAGCTTGAACAAGGCTACGACATCGAGTTCCGGGCCTCAGGCGCCCTCCAGGCAGTCCAGACGAGACAACAGTACGAATTCGCCAGGGATCGGGTGCTGTCGTTGAAGTCCCGCGGCTACGTAGCGGACCTGCTGCCGGTACGCGAGGCTAGAAGCATCGAGCCGGAGTTGAACCCGGAACTGGCCGGGGCGTTGCACATGCCGCTGCGGGCCCAGGCCGACCCAAAAAAGACCACACGGGCCTTCGCTCACGCCGCAGCGCAACGCGGCGCTGAAATCATCACCGGGCAGGAAGTGACTGGACTCAGCCGGCAACCCAACGGCTCCTTCCGCGTCGTATGCGGACGGGAAGCGTACAGCGCAAATAGCCTGGTGCTCGCAGCAGGAGCCTGGTGCGGCCCGTTGGGCCGGATGCTGGGACTGCACGTCCCCATCGTCCCGGTCCAGGGCCAGATGTGGGCTACCGACCCTCTGCCGCCCAGAGTGTTCAATACGATTTCCGCGACTGAATCACCATTGCACTGGAGAGACCATCCAGGCAACGACTCCGGCGCTCCCCCGGAACTGACCCACGTCGCCGGGCGGCGGGTCACGCGGCACCTGTATGGGCGGCAGACCAAGGATGGAGAGCTGATTTTCGGCGGCGCCCGCCGGATGACCGGCTACGACAAGGCCGTGGACCCGGCAGGCATCGAAGTGAATTTCGCGCACGCGGCCGAGGCCCTGCCCATGCTGGGGCCGCAGTCCATTAGCCGGACGTGGTCGGGTTTGATGCCTTTTTCTCTTGATGGAAGACCCATCATAGGCAGGATTCCCCAGATAGATGAGCTGTACATTGTGACCGGTCTCGCTTCATCCGGGTTCGGGCGCGGGCCCATGGCAGGCAAGCTGATTGCAGGCTGCGTTCACACCGGACACCCGCATCCGGTGTTGTCCGAATCGGACCCGGCCAGGTGCGTCACCACCAGGGTCTGACAGCCGCTGGCTGTGCCAGATGGCAGCGCGGCGTCAAAGTCTATACTCGAACGCGGCGGCAACCTTGGCGCTCTGGCTGTAGAAGTGTCGATTCGCTCCAAGAATTAACGGCCCAGGCACTATCTACGTGAGGCCGGGCCGGTCGAGCCGTTAGCCGGTCGAGCCCTCAGATTGACAAGGCCACCTTGTGCGCCTGGTACGTCGCCATCTCGATGTCCCGGGGTTGGGCGCAGTCCCCCACCGCGTGCAGCCCCTCGACCTTCCCCTTCAGACGTCTGTACAGGCCGTCGTCGGCCAGGCCGCCCCCGGCTATCACCACCGTGTCCACCGATTCTATCCTCCAGGTTTTCGCCGGGTTCACCACGTGGTAGACCTCCACCCAGCTCTCCCCGATTCGGGCCACCCCCGTCATGGGGCTCATGGTGACGCCCTTCTCCACCAGTCTTCCGTACAGGTGGTGCCACACGGCCCGGGCATGTATGCCGTTGCCCACGTAAGGCAGCCCCGTCACTATCTCCGCCTGCTTCCCCTGGTCCGCCAGGTAGTCCGCCAGCAGGCAAGCCGGCGGGTTGCCTTGGGTGTCAACTATCACCACCCGCTCCCCGGTCTCTGCCCCGTTCAGCACGTCGGCCACAGACAGCACGTTCTTGCCTTCAGCGCCTGGTATCTCGGTCATGTAGGGCGTCGAACCGGTGGCTACGATCACGGCGTCCGGAGTTTCAGCCAACACAGCATCCACGTCTGCTTCTACCCCCAGTCTCACGTCCACCCCCAGCTTCGGCAACTGTCTCTCCCCAAACAGGATTATCTCTTCGAAGGACTGGCGCAGGGGTGGCTTCATAGCCAGCTTGACCTGCCCGCCCAACCGTTCCGAGCGTTCGAACAAGACCACCTGGTGTCCCCGCTCCGCCGCCACCCGGGCCGCTTCCATGCCCGCAGGTCCGCCGCCTACCACCACGACCTTCTTCCTTACCGGCGCCCGTCCCGGCTCGGCCCAGTCCTTCTCGTGACCGGTCACCGGGTTGTAGATGCAGGTGATCGGTAGACCCAAATTTGATCCCCGGCCGGCGCAGCTCTGGTTGCACGCGATGCAAGCCCGGATATCCTCCACCCGCCCCTCTCTGGCTTTGTTGGGGAAATGGGGATCGGCGATTAGCTCCCTGACCAACCCCACCAGGTCCATTTTCCCGGCGGCCAGCACTTCCTCGGCCAGGGCCGGAGTATTAATCCGGCCGGCGCCTATCACTGGCAGGTCCACCAGCTCCTTTATTCCTGCCGCCTTATCAAATTTGATCCCCGGCCGGCGCAGCTCTGGTTGCACGCGATGCAAGCCCGGATATCCTCCACCCGCCCCTCTCTGGCTTTGTTGGGGAAATGGGGATCGGCGATTAGCTCCCTGACCAACCCCACCAGGTCCATTTTCCCGGCGGCCAGCACTTCCTCGGCCAGGGCCGGAGTATTAATCCGGCCGGCGCCTATCACTGGCAGGTCCACCAGCTCCTTTATTCCTGCCGCCTTATCGGCGAACTCACCCGGCGCGTGGTAGTAAGGCGGCACGTGGTAGCGAATCGACACCTCGCCGGGCATGTTGCCCATCCATACATTGAGGTAGTCAAGCAGCCCCGAGCCGTCAAGCAGCCGGGAAATAGTCTTCAGGTCTTCGTAAACCAGGCTGTAGGCCACCGCGTCGTCGTACAGCCGCACTCCCAGGAGCAGGTCTGGCCCCAGCGCATCCCGCACCGCCCGCAGCGCCTCCATCATGAAGGTAGCCCGCTCCTCCAGGGTGTCGCCGCCGTACTTGTCCTCGCGGCGGTTGCTGTAGTCATGCAGGAACTGGGACATCAGCCCGTATGACCCGACGCCCACCTCCACTCCGTCCAGTCCGCCGCTCCGTACTCGTCGAGCGGCCTGACCGAAGGAATCGACGATTTCCTCCACTTCGGCGATGCTCATTTCGTGGGGCATCACCTGGGCGTAGCCGAAACCCGGGTTCGGTACCGCAGATGGCGCCATGGTCACCCAGTCGCCATTCAAGGATTGCCGGTGGCCTGGGCCCGCCTTGCTGCCTTGGTGGGTGATTTGGGCCATCACCGGCACCGGGAACTCGTGGACCAGGTCGGCGACCCGCTGGTACTTGGGAATTATCGCGTCGTCCCAGTTCAGGTGCACCCGCCCGCTGGTCGGATGCACCGCACAACCGCCGATGGTGACCAATCCCGCCCCGCCATTGGCCCTCTCCCGCAAATAGTATCCATAGTCCTCGGTGGGCATCCCCGACTCGAAGAAATAGCCTCTGTGGCCCGCCACCACGATCCTGCTTTGAAGTGTGAACTTGCCTAGCTGGAAGGGAGTGAACAGCCGCGGATATTGTTGTGCCATTTAATCACCCCTATCGGTATTTCCCTTGAAGTAGATGATTTTCCTCTACCCGTGTCTGTGGTTGGCCCGGACTATACTTCCGCGCCCTCAGCCGGTCAATCGCTCCGCCGTTGCAAGACAACCGCTGACCTGCCGGGCTAATCAACCGGCAATCGCCCGGCTCTCGGCGGCGGCGGGCCGTCCCGGAGGGTCCCCCACCCACAGAAACAGAGAAGAGCCGCACAAGGAGACTACAGCGATGATCCAGAAAGCTAGGTCGAAGGTGCCTAGATTATCCCTCATCAAGCCGGCAAAGACGGGCGCCGCGAACAGGCAAATGCTCGACGGCACTCTGGATAGGCCGCTAATGGCCGCGAAAGCCTTGCGCCCGAAGTAGGTGCCGCGAAGAGACTTGGTTACCGGAGTACGCACTCCGAACCCGATGCCAAACAGCACCGCGAATAGGAGCAGCATCTCCATGTCCCTGGAAACCACGAGCACCACCATGGCCACGGACTGCAGGGCGGAGAACACGAAGGCCACCACCTTGATGGGGAATCTATCGCCAATGTAGCCGCCCACCAGTATGAAGATCGAATGGGTCCCCGTATAGACGGCCGACACTAAGGCTATGTCCTTCAGGGAGTAACCGCGGTCATCCAACATAAGGCCCATGTGGACTAACAACGTAACGATCACCCCGGCCGAGAGCGCATTTGCCGAGCTGATCAACCAGAAGGACCTTGCCCTCATGGCTTCCTGTAACGTATAGCCCGGCTCCTCTATCAGACCCCGAGCGCTGGTTACTCCGGTGTCCGCCGCGGATTCGGCAGCCTCAGCGGGTGGGTCGCCGTCGGGCCTCAGACCCACGTCCTCGGGCCGGTTGTGCACCAGCAAAGAACAAGGGACGGCCAGCGCCATTACCAAGACGCCAATGAAAAAAGCCGTAGTCCTCCATCCGAAGCGCTCCGCTTCGTTTGGGTCTATCCCGCCAATGGACCAGGCAAGCAGAATGGGCGTCAGAATGCCCCCAACAGCCAACCCCTCGGTCATAAGGGACATCGCCCGGGTCTTGTACCGGACGAACCAGTTGTTTACCGCGACCTCCACCGCGATCAGGGCGGACAGACCCGACCCGAAGCTCATGATGAAGAATATCGCGTACAGTTGCCAAAGCTGCTGGACCTGGCTGAACAATGCGAAGCTCAGGCCGAACAGGATCATGCCTAGGAATATGCAACGCCGGGGCCCCAGCTTTTGCACTACCAGCCCTTCCACCGGGCCCAAGAACCCTCCTTCGATTTGGGTGATGGCAAAGGCCCAGGACATCTGCCCCGCGGTCCAGCCGAAGGCGTTTCGCAACACCGGGTTCCATATGGAAAGGCCCCAGTAGAACGGCGCATCCGCCACTGCCAGTACCAAGGCGCCGATGCCCGCCACGAACCAGCCGCGGAACACACTCCGCGCCCGGCGGACGACGCCCGGCGCGGTGGCGATGGTCATGAGGGCAAGGCCGGAGGCGAGGACCAGCAGGCCGGTGGACATCATGGCGCGGGCCCCTCGATCTTCATCCCGGAAAAGAGCCTCCGGATAGAATCTTGGCTAACCCACCCCACGGCCCAAGAGTACCACAGACTTTCGCCGATATTACCTTGCCGGCAGTAGACGCCTCGACGACTAAATCGCGGTCTCGATTGCCAAGTCGGGCCTCAGTTATGGGCGGGGCCCGGCGTCGACCTCGGCAAGAGAAAGCCCGCAATGATCAAGGCCCAAGCGGTGGCCGCCGCCACCGCGAAGCCCGGCATGAAACTGCCGAAGACGTCCCTGAACACGCCCACCACCAGGGGCGACAGGAACATGCCAAAACTGCTCACCGAGAAAATAACTCCCCAAACTATCGCCAGCTTCTCCGGCGTCATGCCTGGCAGTCCCATGGGCAGCGACAAAGAGATGGGACTGTACAGGTGAGTGCCTATGCCCAGCACGATTATCGAGATGTATATCCAGGCCAGGTTGCCGAACAGGAAGGTCCCGGGCCCACCCACGACCGCCAGTACGCCACTCGCTATGATGAAATTCCTGGACGGTCCGATACGGTAAGACGCGAACCCCGCCGCCAGCAACGCGAAAATCCCGGCAAAGGGCAAGAGACTGGTGGCGATGCCAGCCTCGTCCAGTTCGAAACCCCTCACCTCGTTGAAGAAACTTGGCAGATAGCTGGTAAGGGCCGTATACTGGGTAAGAGCCCCCGTTTCAACTGCCACCAACAACAAGACCGTGCGGTCGGATATCACCGCCCAAATAGCCCGAGGCGAAAAACTGGGCGGCGCCGCCGCTTCCCTTACCGGCCCGCTCAAGGGAATCCAGGCTACCGCTCCCAACACCGACAGGGCGCTGAACGCCGCCAGGGCCCATTGCCAGCTCAAGGCCTCGGCTAGCAGTGCAGCCCCGAACAACGAAGCAGCAATCCCAATGTTCAGGGCCGACACGTTCAACCCATTCATTACAAGGGTCTCTCTCAGGCGGAACCACTGCATAACCAGCGGGCCGGCGACAATGCCGGCAGTGACAAATCCCGCTCCCGCAGCCACCCGCAACGCCAACAGCGTCGCGAAGTTGCCGGCCAACGGCGTCAGCACCGGAAGGGCCATCAAAAACCAGCTTATCGCGTATGACCGTCTCATCCCAATGCGGGCGATTATCATCCCACCGGGCAGGCCCATGCCGGCGGCCATCAGGAGGGGCAGGGTGATTAGCAGCGAGGCGGTAGTCCAGTTGATCGAATACTCCTCGACGATCAAAGGCAAAAGAGGCGAGGGGGCCAGCAGGGCCATCCCCGCTGCCAGGTACCCCAATACGGTGAAGCCGCCGATTACGTACCGGTAACGCGGTAGGGAGAGCCTCGGGTCGTCCTGCGCCTGGTTCAATTCAGTCCCCAACTATGCCCCTCTATCCAGCCCTTGGTTACACCGCGCAGCCGAAGCCGCCCTGGCAAGACCTTCCTCGTCTCCTGACCCCGGCTTGGCTGCCGGTCTACCCTGTCAACCAGTTCGCCGCGTACCCTGCCGCGCATGCACCCCCCATCGCCGGCGCAACGTACAGGACGAACACCCGGACCCGCACCACTGCGGCTACGGCCACCGAGGCATAGAGGCTGACCGCAACGCCGGAGATCATGAGTCCCAGGGCGGCTCCGAAACTCATGCCCATGTCCATCACCCCCCTGACAAAGGGCAACGCCGCATAGCCGTCCAAGTACATGGGAGCGCCTACCACTACCGCCGGCAGCAACGCGACCAGGCCGCGCCCCACTGCTATCAGCATATCGGTGTTTGCTGCGGGCGCTACCGACCCCGCGGCCAGCAATGCCGCGGTGACCGGCCAGAGCAACCCAAACCGGGTCACCAAAAAGCTGCTGGGACCCCGGCGCCGAATGGCAGCGACCTTGGGAAATGAACTGAATTCCACAGAGGCCATTACGGCACCAGCATAACAGGGGTGCACCCCCACGAATAGCTACCCGGCAGGTTGGCGAAATCCCCTGTTACGAGTCAGTGGCTCCAATAGAAAAGAACGGCAATTCGGCGAATTGGCGTCCTCGGCCGTTAAGGATCAATGGTCTCAGTCGATGCCAGGTCGGAAATGGCGGCGTCGATTCGCTCCAGGGTGTTCCGCAGGTACACCTGGGCCCGTTCACTTCGATAGTCGCAGTATCCCCCGGTGACTATCCAGAAACCGAAGATTTCCAGCATCGAAAGACGGTAGTCGTGCCAGCACTCTTCGAACGAGTAGCCCCTTACGCCGCCCTCCTCTAGAACAGAGTGGTATTGACGCACGAGCGCCAACTCCTCTTGCCTCCGTTGCTGCGGGGAAAACGCTTCGCTTATGAACGTCGCGACGTCGTACGCGCCGCGTCCCCGCACGCAAAACTCCCAGTCCGATACCACCACCGGCTCAGGGTCCGAACTATCGTAGAAGAAACAATTGTCCAGCCGGTAGTCCCCGTGAACAATCGTGCGGGGTGGCCTGGTCAGCCCGGCTTTTATCCTGTGCAATTCCGTGGGGAGACGGTCGCCCAGCAATCGCAAACCCCGCGGCATTCCGTCCCCGGCCTGGGCCAGCAACGAACTCCATGCTCCGTCGTACAGTTCCCGGTAGGTGCAGGCTTCGGCCTCTCTCCAAGGCATCCAGTCCAAGCGGTCCAGAAGCGGGTTGTCCCACCACGACGCCTGGAATCTGGCCAGCGCGCTAATGCATCGGCGCGCTTCCTCCACGGTGCAGCCTGCCACACTGTCCCCCTGGCGGGCATTACCCATGTCCTCCAGCAGCAGAACGCTGTCCGTGGTGTTCAGGTCCATTCCGCAATGGTAGCCGCGAGGGGTTCGCACCTGTACGCCGTCTGCCAGTTCCCGGTAGAACATCACTTCTCGCCGGTTTTGCCCTAGCCTGTCGACTACCGTCCTCAGCAGCGGGTCTGTCGACGGGAGTTTTACTATGACCGTGCGCGGTAGGCCCCTGGACTCCAAATCCGTACCGGAGTCATAGTGAAGCCTCAGCCGGAACAGCTGGTTTATGAATCCCATGCCTTCAGCGATGGGTTCCACCGCATACCCCACCACCGGAGGACCGCCGGGCTTCCGGTGGGCGTCCAGGGCCTCAGTCAACCAGCGGGGCGAGATTTCCCCTAGTTCTCTCGGAACCTTCAAGCCGCTCTCTCGTTTCCCTGTAATTTCCAAAATAATTTCCGAATCGGCCTTGGCAGGCAACCTTGCCCTCCGCCTACCCGCCCTTGCGGGCAAAAAAGACGCAGTGGTCCATTGGCTTGGGATCTTTGAAGTACATGACCCCTCCCAGTTTCCCTTCCTCTTCTGGGACTACTTTCAATCCCTGCCCCTCCAGGACGCCCAGCACCGCATCGACCTCGTATAGCTGAAAAGTCCTGTCTGCGCCGTAGTCCCTGTCATATACCCTGGCGACCCCGGTCCCGTACTTGAACATGAGCTGCAGGACGCCGCCCGCATTAAGCGCTCTGGCGAACTCAGGCAGCGTCACCCCCAGGGCTGTGTCCGGTTCGATGTGCTGGATTACCGCGTTGCAAACCACGAAGTCGAATTGGCCGTCTGGGTGACTGAGAGGCTCCCGGAGGTCCGCAACCGATACCCTGGAGGCTATCTCAGGGTGACGCTTCCGCGCCTCCGCTATGTTTTCCTCCACCGCGTCCAACCCGTACACGTCGTACCCTTTTTGCCAGTAGAAGTACACGTCCCGGGCCCCGGCGCCGCAGCCGGCGTCCAGTCCGCGGCATCCCGGCGGCACCAGTTCTTGGAGACGGTCCATCAGGTCCATATCTCCCTTTAGCCCAGGGTGTGACGCCTCCAAGTACACCGACTGGATGAAATTGTGGCTCACCTCGGCGTACCGCTGGGCATGAGACCTGTAAAAGGACTCGGAAAAGTCCGGGGCGCCGGTTATTTCGGAAGCGTCGTTCGTGAACATGGACTCTCAGACGCCAAAAGGGTCAATTAACTCTGCGGTCTTAGCGAGTGAAAAGGTCGATGAACTGTCCGGTCATAGCCGCGGGGGCGTAGGCCGCCAGGTACAAGGCCGCCTGCGCCACCTGCTCCCCGCTCATCCACCCCGGGTCGCCCTCGGGACGGGCAGTCCGACCCATGTCGGTATCTACCCCGCCGGGATTAATGCCGTTGACTTTGATGCCGTGGGCGCGCAGTGAGCGGGCCAGCGAAATAGTATATCCCACCACGCCCCACTTCGACGCGGGGTAGGCCCCGTAATCCGCCGAGGGCTGCCCGACGGCCGACGACCCTATGTTGATAATGACCCCCTGTTGTCTCTCCATCATGTGAGGCGCCGCGGCCCTGCACACCGCGTGCATCCCCCGCAGGTTGGTGTTCATCACCTCGTCCCACTCCTCCATCGTGGTGGCCCAGACCTGCGTGTTGTAGTTCGTCACCCCGGAGTTGTTGACCAGCACGTCAATCCGGCCCCACCGCGCGATGACCTCCTCCACCACCCCGGCTGCGTCATCCTCTCGCGTAACGTCCAGTATGCGCGCCTCAGCCTTCCCACCGCCGGCCCGTATCTCCTCCGCCGCATCGTCAAGCCGCTCCCTGTCCCGCCCGGTCACGACGGTCGACGCCCCCTCGCCCGCGAAGCACACGGCAATAGCGCGGCCGATACCCCGGCCGCCCCCCGTGATCAATGCCACCTTATCTTCCAGCAGCATACGCTTCTCCCTGCCACTGCTAATGTTCTTCCGGCAGAGTGCCGGCGACCCGGTGGACCCATCGGACGCCGGTGGAGTCGCCGCGGCTGTACTGGGGTTTCCCGCCGCCGGCCCCTGGACTAAATGCGCAGTTCCAATCGGGGTTTCAGCAGCCGGTCCGGCGTCCCCGTCTCCCGCATGAACCGGACCAGCAGTTGGTGCATCTCACTGGCAACGTCTTTGCGCGCCCCTATCACGTTCTGGGCCTGACCCGGGTCGGAGGGCAGGTGATAGAGCTGCGACACCCCCGGAAGGGAGCTGTAGAGCAAACTCCACTCTCCGGACGTAACGGTCGTAACCGGAGGCTCTTGCAGGGTGCGCAGCAGGTTGTCCACCGAGTGCACCGGATCGCCGGGATTGGCGAAAGGAAGGCTGCTGACCACATAGTCGCGCCCGGAACGTGAGTGGTCCTGCATTGCCGGCGCAAGAGACCGGCCTTGCACGAACTCCGGGACATCGATGCCTAGCAAGTCTAGCACGGTGGGCATGACGTCGACGGCGGAACTCATGCCTTGGTACGCGCCGGGCGATACCCCGGGCGCGCGAATCAGCAGCGGCAAGTGGCAGATCTCCTCGTACAGAGGGGAATAACTCCACTGGGAACCGGGTTCGTCGTAGGGCCGGAGTGTCCCGTCCGGATACTTGTCCGAGCTCATCTTGCCGAACAGGCCGCCGTGTTCTCCGAAGTAGAAGCCGTGGTCTGTGGTGAATATGACAACTGTCCTATCGGCAAGCCCCATGTTCTCCACCGACTTCAGCAGGTAACCCAGCCACGTGTCCACCATGGTAATCTCGCCGCAGTAGGTGGCATGTCCCTTGCGGAGCTTGGCCTCCTCGTAGCCGGGCACGTCGTGCCAGTTGCCGTAAAGTGGCAGCACCAGCTCGCCGTCGTAGTCCGGCCAGTAAAGCTCGGTGTAATAGGGGGGAGCGTCCCAGGGTTCGTGGGGGTCCCACGTATCCACGTACAGAAAGAAGTCCTCCTTGTAGTGCCGCTGCAGCCACCGGATGGCCGTCATGAACGTCCGGGGGGCGTTCCTGTCCGATTCGTATCGCCACGCCTCCCGTACGTCCATGGACTCGTGATGGTACCCGGGCTCGGGAATCAAGGACCACAGCGTGTCCTGCCCCCGGTTCATGAAGAAGGACTGAAATCCACGGTCATAGTTCATTCCGTCCCGCAGGTAGTAGGGCGTGTCCACCGCCGCCGCCGTGTGCATCCCGTGACCGGCCAGAATCTCCGCCAGGGTGGTCGCGTTCGCCGGCAACGGCTCCCATCCCATGAAGGACATCGTCCAGCGCCCCGTATGATGGTCCGCCCTGGTCGGCATCGTCGGAAATGCGGCGGAGTAGTGCCGGTCGAAGCGCACCGCATTGGTCGCTAGAGCGTCCAGCGAGGGTGTCCTGATCTGGGTGTTGCCGTAAGCGCCTATGTGGTCGCGCCGGAACGTGTCCGCGACCATCCAGATGACGTTCATCATGCATCTCCTGCCAACAAACGCTAATGCCTGCCGATAAACGGCTATGCCTGCCAACAAACGCTAGTGAATGTATTATCACACACTGGATTCAGTGGAAAGAGCAACAACGGCCGGATTGGCCGGTACTGAAAACAGAGTCAGGCAACACACCCTTGCAGCGCTGCCGCAGCAACTGTTACAAATACCGGGGCCAGGTCGCGACGGGCATGGCGAATCCCGGGCCGGTGCACGGTCGCGATTGGGGCTTCCACCCGGGGCCTTCCAGGCAGGACTGGTCCTCCACCCAGTCATCGGAGCATTATGGATAGGAAATACGACCATATAGTCGTCGGGGCAGGGTCAGCGGGCGCGGTCATGGCGGCCCGCCTGTCCGAAGACAGCAGCCGGTCGGTCCTGCTTCTCGAGGCGGGAGGAGACTATCCCGCAACGGAGCGGATGCCCAATTCGGTGAAGTACGCCTACGGGACTGGCGAGGCAATCTGGGACAGCAGCAACTTATGGAATTTTCGCGCCAGGGCTACCGATCTGGCCTGGATTGATATCCCTCGCGGCAAGGTCACCGGCGGCTCCAGCGCCGTCAACGATGCCCAGTTCCTGCGCGGCATGCCGGACGACTTTGACCGCTGGGCGGAGTGGGGAAACTCCGAATGGAGTTTCGAAAAGATATTCCCTTACCTGAATAAGCTGGAGGCGGACCAGGATTTCCAGAACGACTTCCATGGCGCCAGTGGCCCGGTCAGCTGCCGCAGGTATCAGCCTGGCCAATGGGGCCCCCACCAGCGGGCCTTCTACCAGGCGTGTCGAGACGCTGGCTTCCCCGATTGCCCGGACCACAATATGCCGGGCTCCACCGGCGTAGGCCCCCTCGCCTTCAACATCGCCGACCGTACACGCGTGAGCACCGCAATGGCCTACCTTGACCCTGTCCGCCACCGGCAGGGCCTCACCATTAGACCCGACTGCCTCGTCTCGGGAGTCATCTTCGACGGCCGCCGGGCCGTGGGACTGCGGGTCATCAGCGGTGACGAGCAGTTTTCTGTATATGGCGATGAAGTGATCCTATGCGCTGGCGCAATAGGCACGCCCCATATCCTGGCCCTGTCGGGTATTGGGCCCGGAGACCAGTTGAGGGCCTTGGACATCCCCGTGGTTCAGGACCTCCCCGGAGTGGGTCGCAACCTTCGCGATCACCCCGATGTTCCCATGGCCTGGCGCACCCGTGAAGGCTTCCCGTTGGACGTGGGCCAGGTGACCAGCGGCACCGTTACCCTGCGGTTTACCGCCACGGGTTCGCCCTTCGAGAACGATTTGGTCATCTACATGGGCAACTACCAGGCGGAGAAGCCCATGCGGGGGTTGGACCACCTTGACCCCGTGGGCGTCGGCGTAAGCATGGGCCTATACCTGGCATTGAGCCAGGGCGAGTTGCGCATCCGGTCCGCCGACCCCAGGCAACCTCCCTATCTCGACTTCAACCTTCTGGACGACCCCTTCGACAGGTCCCGGCTCCGGGAAGGCATCAGGATTTGCGCAGGCCTCTTCAAGCATGAGGCCTTTGCCCCGATAATTCAGCAACGGTGCGCACCCCCGGACGACGTCCTCTACTCCGACGATGCCCTGGATTCCTGGATGATGCGGGAGCTGATTACCGCACACCACGTATCCAGCACTTGTAAGATGGGTCCGTCCAATGACCCACTGGCTGTGGTGGACCAGTTTGGCAGGGTTTACGGCGTAGATGGACTGCGCGTCGTCGACGCCTCCATCATGCCCGACACCGTCAGGGCTAACCTAAACCTCACGGTCATTGCCATGGGAGAGCGCGTAGCCGACTTTATCAAGGGCGTTTGACCCGGCGCAGGCAGGCCCTGTCCCGCGCCGGCATTTCGCCCGCGGGCGGTAGTCCTGGTCTTCAGATAGCTGCCTCGGATTGCATCCCTTAGCAAGCCCCGCCCGGTCGCGCCCCGGCCCACAATGTTATAATTGGCGTTTCCCTGTCCAAAAACACCTGTTGGTTGGGCTGATTTGGCCGGCGGCGCTTCATTCCGGCCAACGGCAAAATCTAAATCGCCGGAAGAACGCCAACCCTACCCCTGGGGCTGGGGAATCCCCCTCGAGCAGCCTGCCTGCCGACCCTACCGGCGTCGCCGCCTTTCTGACAAAGCGGGAGTCGAACCATCGGAGACTCGTCAAGAGAATACACCGCCTCCGGGCCGTCCGGTCAATCCGGCGCAGACGCCGGCTCTAGACTGGTATGCCAAAACCTGTGGAAGGTGTTTGGCGACGGCGGCTCCGATCTCGCGGACTCCGTCGACCCTGCCCTGTCCAGGGAAGAGGTGTTGGCACAGACAGGCTGCGTTCTCGCAGTACGGGACGTCTCCTTCCGAGTGCGCGAAGGAGAGACCTTCGTCATCATGGGCCTCTCCGGCAGCGGCAAGTCAACCCTCGTTCGCTGTCTCAGCCGGCTTATAGAACCCACCCGCGGCCAGGTCCGCTTGGACGGCGAGGACATGCTCGCCATGAATAAGCAACAGCTTCGGGACATTCGTCGCCACAAGATGGGCATGGTCTTCCAGCACTTCGGCAACTTCCCCCACAAACGGGTCATGGAAAACGTGGTCTACGGTTTGCAAGTCCAGGGCATCGACAAAGTTACTCAGCAGGAGCGGGCCGCGGAAGTCATCGAGCTGGTGGGCCTCTCAGGATGGGAAGAACGCTACCCCCACGAGTTGAGCGGCGGAATGCAGCAGCGTGTTGGGTTGGCCCGCGCTCTGGCAGCCGACCCGGAGATCCTGCTGTTCGACGAGCCGTTCAGCGCTCTCGACCCCCTCATCAGGCGGGAGATGCAGGACCAATTGATTGGCCTGCAGCAAATGGTCCAGAAAACGATGGTCTTCATAACCCACGATTTTCTCGAGGCCCTGAAGGTCGGCGACCGCGTGGCCATCATGAAAGACGGCGAGTTCGTTCAGGTCGGAACTCCCGAGGAGTTGGTCTCCAACCCCATCGATGACTACGTTCGTGACTTCACCCGCGACGTCCCCCGCTCCAAGGTGCTTACCGCCCGCTCTGTAATGACCGCGCCCCAAGTCTACGCCGCAGCGGATGAGGGTCTGGCTGGCTTGATGGACCGGTTGGCCGCCCAGCAATGCGAATGCGCAGTGGTGGTCGACGGGCAGGACCTTTTCGTCGGCGCCGTGCTTTTGGCCGATGTGCCAGGCAGCGGGGGCGCTAACTCCAGCGTCGCCTCCGTTATGCGGGATTCCTGCCCAGTCGTCGAACCGGATACCCGCCTCGAACGGCTCATTCCCTTGGCCATCAACGGCGACTCCCCCATCGCTGTCCTGGACGGCGGCCGATGCGTCGGCACCATCAGCCGCGAGGCTGCAATGGCCGCTCTCATCAGCGACGAGGGCGTAGCAACGTGATTCGCGCCCAAGCGCTCCCGGTCGGCTTTCTCCGGGAACGCAAGTACCAGGGCATCCTGTGGGTGGCCCTTGCCGCCGCTGCCTACCTCTTGGCCTATTTCCTGGCCAGTAACAACGCCGGCACC
This sequence comes from Dehalococcoidia bacterium, assembly GCA_965249215.1. Lineage (GTDB taxonomy): Bacteria > Chloroflexota > Dehalococcoidia > Lucifugimonadales > UBA3495. Next base: position 405,898 of record CBDFLN010000001.1, read on the forward strand.
GATTTCGGAAACTGGCCGAAAAGCTGGGAACCTCCAATTCAGGAGCCCATCGACGACTTCTTCGAGTGGATTGGCGATACCTTCGCTTGGTTTTTCAACCCCATCTCCGACGTGATTAACGCCGGCCTCTCCGGAATAGACAGGTTCTTGCTCTGGCTCCCCTGGCCTTTTGTAGTAGCGGGCGCGTCGATGCTGGGGTTCAGATTGGGCGGCAGGTGGTTGGGCCTGTTCGGCGGGGCGGCCACCCTGTTCATCGGCCTCATCGGGTTCTGGGACTCCGCTATGGTCACTTTGAGCGTAGTGGGCGGTTCAGTGCTTATTGCCGTCGGACTCGGCGTTCCCATCGGAATCTGGGCCGCCTTCAACGATCGCTTCGAGGCGGTCTTACGCCCGGTTCTCGACACCATGCAAGTCCTGCCCGCCTTCGTGTACGTCATCCCCGCCTTGGTCCTCTTCGGAGTAAGCGGCGCTCAGGGGGTCTTTCTCACCGTGATCTACTGCATACCCCCTGTCATCAGGCTAACCAACTTGGGGATCCGCCAGGTGCCCCTGGCCGCCATAGAGACGGCCCGCTCCCACGGCTCGACCACGTCCCAAACGTTGTTCCAAGTCCAACTGCCCTTGGCCAAAAGCTCCATCATGATGGGCATCAACCAGACCATCATGATGGCCATTGCCATGGTGATCATAACCGCGTTCGTGGGAGTCCAGGGTCTCGGCAACGACGTGTGGCTCTCGTTGAGGAAGGTGGACGCAGGTGCGGGCTTGGAGAGCGGCATCGCCATCGTGCTCCTGGCCATCACCATGGACAGGTTTAGCTACGCTTTCGTAAAGTCCAACCCAAACTCCTCTGCCTCACCCCTTCCCGCCGGCCCGCGGGTCCATGGGACTGCCCCCCCAAGCCTCTACACCATGGCCGCCCGCTATGCTCTTCCCCTTGCGGGGTTTGGCCTGCTGGCCGTACTGTTGGTCCTTGGCGCATTGGTAGGTTCCCTGAGAGACTTCCCCGACCAGCTCACCTTCTCCATGGCGGAGCCCGTCAACCGAGCCTTCGATTGGATGGCCGTCAACCTTTACTTCATCACCAGTTGGATACGGGACACCTTGTTCCGGGAACTCGGCTATTCTCCCTTTCGCACCCTGTTCCTCTGGCTCCCCTGGCCAGCCCTGATGGTCGCCGCGGCCGGTCTGGCCTACGTTACCGCGGGGTGGCGAGTCGCCCTCCTAGCCGTGGCAGGATTGGCCTTCGCAGGAGTCGGCGGGGTCTGGGACGTTACCATGGACACTTTGGCCCAGGTGCTTACCGCAGGGGTGTTCACCGTGGTGGTGGGCATAGGCCTGGGAGTTCTCGCCTCTCAGAACAGGACCTTCGAGTCGGCCCTGCGCCCTGTCCTGGACACCATGCAGACCATGCCCATCTTTGTTTACCTGATACCGGTCATTATGCTCTGGGGCGTCGGGCCCCTGGTCGGCATCATTGCCACCTCGGTGTACGCTCTACCCCCGGTGGTCCGCATGACCTGCCTTGGCATCAAGGAAGTGCCGGTGCAGGTGATTGAGACGGCCCAGTCCCACGGCTCCACCGGGCTTCAGACGATGCTCCAGGTCAAGATTCCCCTAGCCTTCCCCACCATAATGATGGGCGTCAACCAGACCATCATCATGGTGTTGGCCATGGTCATCATCGCCGGACTTGTGGGAGGAGGCGGCCTGGGAGAGGAAGTCTTCAAGAACTCCCTTTGGCTCAGGATGGGCGACGGCCTTATTGCCGGAGTGACCATCGTATTCATGGCTATGGTGCTTGACCGCATGACCCAGGGCAAACAGGGCGCTGCAATACCCTTTGCAGCGATGAGGTAACGAGAGTCCGGTGGGGCCCGCACCGGTAGGCCTGTCTGTGGTAATATACCCGTTTGCGGCCATAATTTAGTTCCACCCTATACCCTCCTGGCCCGGAAAGGAGAAATATGAAAGTTCTGAAGAAGATGTGGGTTCGTCTCTCAATGATTTCGGTGCTGGCCATGATTGTTGCCTTGGGTTTGGCCTGTGGCGAAGACAAAGGCACCGTGTATCTCGTCGACCAGGACTGGGACGGCCAGCTCGTCACCACGGCCGTGGCCCAGATTCTGTTGGAGGATGAGATGGGTTACGCGGTCGAGACCAAGTTCGCACCCGCCGACTCCGCGCCCTTGTTCATCGGCCTGGAAACGGGAGAGTTCCATTTCGTCTGTTGTAACTGGCCTTCCTACAGCGCTGCCCTGCTTGATGAATACGTAAACGTCGACGACGCCCCGGTCGAGCGCGTTGGGCCTGTGGGCATTACGGGTGAGACTGGTTGGTACGTTCCTTCCTACGTAGTCCATGGCGACGCCGAGCGCGGCATCGATGCCGTCGCTCCCAATCTCCGCTCCGTTAGCGATCTGAACCAATACAAAGACGTCTTCGCTACCAGCGACACCGGCGACAAGGGCAGACTCCTGGAATTCGTCGCCGCGTGGGATACCAGCCCCGTGGAACGCTTGGAAGCCTTCGGAGCTGATTTCCAGGTGGTCTTTGCCGGGTCAGAGGGTGCAGCCTTGCCTGAAATCGATGCAGCATTCAAGAGGGGCGACCCCATCCTCACCTATCTCTGGGAGCCCCACTGGGCCCACGCCAAGTACAACTTGGTGCAGATCGAAATGCCCGAGTACACTTCGGACTGCTATCCCGACGGTGAAAGCTACAACTGTGGCTTCGCAACCGACCCAGTCGCCAAGCTGGCTTGGCCAGGTTTCAAGGACGAGTTCCCCGAGGCATACGAGTTCCTCTCCAATTTCCAGATGACCAACGCGCAGCAGAACGAGATGGTCCTTAACCTCACCGACAACGACCTGACCCCGCTCGAAGCTGCCCAACAGTGGGTGGATACCAACGAGGATGTCTGGAGGGCCTGGATTCCCTAAGGCATAGCCCTATGCCCTTTCGGACTGGTCGCCTGAACGGGCGACCCTCGATTTCGTGAATCGACGACCAGGAAAAGGGAAGGACCCTTTTCCTGGTCCGATCTCCACACCCTCCTACCGGCCGGCGGCCCTGCACATGCATCCCCCCTATGCCCACCTGGCGCCGACAGCACAGCCGTAGCCTGGTCCTGGTGCGCTTTCTGGAGCGGTCTAAAGTCCGGCCACACTTGGTCTCGTGTCCTGCGGTGTTTGTCCGCCTCCCTCCCCGCTGGCCTGCCCTCGGCTCTGTTAGGGCTTTGACCCCAACGTCCCCCAACATCAAGCGCCAACCCAGTCAAGAAGCGTCGTTCCCGGCAGTGGTTTAACTCTTGCCCCAAAAGATGATAGGATAGCCCGTGCCGGTGCCTCGGAGGACAACAGCGTCCCTGCCCGACGCATGATTGGGCCTCAGCTATGCAGGCGGGGTAAGGGTTAGCTTATTCCTGGCTAGCCCTATGTGATCGCATCCAACTCGTTGATTCCCTTCCAGGACCAGAGTTCCACTCAATCCACCGCTGGCTGGCCCGCGAGCCTTGGGTTAAAAAAGAGGTAGCGAAATGACGCAGCAGTTCCCCCTGCTCTTCACCCCCTTCCAGTTAGGCAAATACACCCTGCAGAGCAGAATAGTCGTAACCGGCCACGCCGCTAACTTCTACGACAAGCAGAAACACCCCAACGAGGCCTACGGTTACTACCTCCGGGAACGGGCCAAGGGCGGCGCCGGTTTGGTCACCATCGGCATTAGCAATGTGCACCCCACGTCGCTAGGCGACCAGATGAACTGCGACGACAGCATAATTCCCAAGCTCCAGCGCGTCGCCGACCTGGTACACGAATATCCCGTCCCCATTATGACCCAGATTTCCCACTTTGGCCGGAAAGCTGGCGTTTCTCAGCGCACCAAATTGGACGGGGACATCACGGTCATGGCCCCCTCGGCCGTGCCTCCCCCCGCTTTCGGTTACGCCCAGGTCATGCCCCGCGAGATGACCATCGATGACATCGAGGAGACCGTCGACGCCTTTGGCCAGGCGACCAGGCGAGTCCGTGAGGGCGGCCTCGACGGCGTCGAGGTAATGATCGGCTCTTATAACCTGATTGCCCAGTTCCTCCACCCCCAGAGCAACCGCCGCACCGACAAGTACGGCGGCAACACCCTGGAAGAGCGGTCCACGTTCATGATGGAGGTCTTGCAGGCAACCCGGAACGCACTGGGTTCCGACCTGCTGCTGGGAGTCCGCCTGTACGACGACATGGTGAGCTACAGCCTCGACTACGAAGACCTCAAGACCATTGCCCAGCTTCTCGACGCCTCCGGATTGGTCGACTACATCAACTCATGGGTCGGCAGCGTCCCCGGCGAGCCGTCCATCCGCCACCACGTCCCACCCTACTACCACGGCCCCGGCGACTCCGCCTGGCGCGCCGAGGGAATTAAGGACCTGGTCAACGTTCCCGTAATTGGCATCGGCCGGATTAACACCCCCGCCCTGGCCGAGGAGATGCTGGCCACCGGAAAGATGGACTTGGTGGGCATGGTCAGGGAACTAATCGCCGACCCATACTTCCCGGTCAAGGCTAAGGAAGGCCGGATGGACGACATTCGCATGTGCCTGGCCTGCAGCCAGAGCTGTGCCGGCCGCCAGGGACTGGGCCTGCCCATAACCTGCATCTACAACCCCGTCACCGGGCACGAAAAGGAATGGGCCGACGCGGGCCCGGCGCCGGTGAAGAAGAAGGTCGTCGTCGTAGGCGGCGGCCCCGCAGGCATGGAAGCGGCCCGCGTGGCCGCCGAACGAGGACACAATGTCGTCCTGCTCGAACGTTCCGACCGCTTGGGCGGTATGGTCAAGCTCGCCATGCTGCCCCCCCATCGTGAGTCCTTCGAGGAGATTATCCTGTTCGGCGAGAAGCAATTGCCCAAGCTCGGAGTCGACGTAAGACTGGGGGTCGAGGCCAACGCCGATACCGTGCTGGCCGAAACTCCCGACGCCGTGATAATAGCCACCGGCTCCACTCCCTACATGACCGAGATACCCGGCGCCGAAGGCAAGAACGTCCTCACCGTTGGCGATGTCCTCACCGGGGCCGAGACCGGCGACCGGGTGGTCATCGTGGACACCCAGGGCAACCCCCCGGCCAGCCTCGTGGCCGACTTCCTGTCCGACCAGGGCAAGCAGGTCGAGATCGTCACCGGGCTGCCCTACGTGGGCAGCGGCATCCAGGTCCGCGCCGTGTGGCACTACCTCTACGGCAGCCTCATCGAGAAGGGCGTGGTTATGACCCCGATGACCGGCGTCACCCGCATCGGCGAAGACTCCCTGGACGTCTACCACGTGGTCAGCCCCGAAATCACCCGGACCATCGAGTCCGTGGACACCGTGGTGATAGCCGCCGGAGGCCAGGCCAACGATGCCTTATACCATGACCTCCAGGGCAAAGTCCCGGGACTGCACACTGTGGGAGACTGCGCCCAGCCCAGGGACATCGAAATGGCCACCTACCAGGCCCACAAGGTGGCCGTCAGCCTCTAATGCCCCGGCCGCCCGCCCTAGACGCAAGGCATCCTGCGGCTCACCCGTGGGGTAACAGACTGGCGTCAACAGCCGCGCCCTATGCCCGCGCCATGCAGGCCTGGAGCAAAGTTAAGCATTGGTCAGCCCAAGGAGCCAAACGTGAAAGCACTCCAAACCATGACTGAGGTTGAACTGCTCCAGACCCACAGTGAAGTTATAGCCGAATTAAAACGCCGAGATGTTGTCAAAACCAAAAACAACCCTGTCGGTGACTACACGGAGTGGTTAGTCTGTAACCGCCTTAGCTTGCATATGCAAGGGAACTCTCGGGCAGCATTTGACGCCACCGACCCTCAAGGCATTCGGTACCAGATTAAAGGCCGCTGCTCGGACAATGGCTCTGTCCAATTCAGTTCCATTAGAAATCTTGAACAACAAGGTTTTCATTTTGTCATCGCAGTCATATTTCACGAGGATTATTCCGTCCGCCTAGCTGTCAAGATTACACATACGGCGGTTCCGCAACTCGCACGGTATCAAGCTCATACCAATGGTTACAACCTGATTCTGACAAGCAAGGCGGTCGAGATAGACGGTGTTGAGGACATCACCCATTGCCTTTCTTAGAGTTTAAGGTGTCCCCTGCAAGCAAACGATTTGCCCAGGCGCTTGTCAACACTGGGCCGCTGGCGTCACTCACGGCCTCCGCAAGACGATAGTCAGTCCCAGCGCCCAACACTGTCTTCCCAGCGCCCAACACTGTCTTCCCAGCCCCCAACACTGTCTTCCCAGCCCCCAACACTGTCTTCCCAGCCCCCAACACTGTCTTCCCAGCGCCCAACACTGTCATTCCTGTATGTGTTAGCTAATTCGTTGACAAACCGTTATTCCCTCGTCCCAGCCGCCATTTCCTTTCCTCCTTAAAGAAAGTGTTGCCTATATTCATGGATAATCTGTTACCAGTCTCCCCGGTTTGTACCAAACTTGACCTCTCCCCCTTACGCTTGAAGGAAAGGGTTACCTATGTTCATCGATAATCTGTTACCAGTCTCCCCGGTTTGTACCAAACTTGACCTCTCCCCCTTACGAAGAGGGAGATTTAGAGGGGGTCATAATCTCGCCCCCACCACTGACACTTGCCCCTTGCCCACCCTCCCAGGCTCCCCTTATCATGGATGCAGGTCAGGTCCCTGCCATATCGCCGGACCCAATCAAGACCAGCCACTGAGGCCCGTGACGTGTCGTGACCAAACGCCACCCCAGCCCCGAACCCTCCAACCCTCCCTCACCTGCTGCCGACGCCCCAAAATGGTACAGAATGGTACAGAATGGTACAGAATTCGAAAATTCCGGCCTTTCCTCCCGCCGCTCCAGCCCCGAATCCTCCAACCCTCCCTCGCCTGCTGCCGACGCCCCAAAATGGAACGAAATGGTACAGAATGGTACAGAATTCGAAAATTCCGGCCCTTCCTCCCGCCGCTCCAGCCCCGAATCCTCCAACCCTCCCTCGCCTGCTGCCGACACCCCAAAATGGAACGAAATGGTACAGAATGGTACAGAAATCGAAAAATCCGGCCTTTCCTCCCGCCGCTCCAGCCCCGAATCCTCCAACCCTCCCTCGCCTGCTGCCGATGCCCCAAAATGGAACGAAATGGTACAGAATGGTACAGAATTCGAAAATTCCGCCCTTTCCTCCCACCGGCTGCAAGCTCTGCCCATCATCGCCGCTGCTCCCACCCTGGCTCGAGCCGCCCGCCCCTCCGGCATAGGCCACACTGCCTTATACCGTTGGCTCCAAGACCGCCGCTTCCGCCATGAACTGACCCGCCTCCGCCCGAACACAGCCGACCTCGCCCGCTATGAACTCCGGGGGCTTATGCTTCGCTGTTTGGATATGTCAACGAATTACCCGACACTTACAATTCCAAGCGCAGCCGAGGAATCTCAAATCAATGTCTAAGGCCAACTTTGGGCTTGGCAAAGCTCTCCGGCTTCCTTCCATACGCGGAGCAACAAGCTAGCTTGTCCCTAACCTATTCCATTACCCTATTAGTCGATGCCCAATCCCGAAGACAATAGTCCCCTCCCCACCACCCCCTTGGGCGAACAACCAGGCGTCCACCTAGGCCCCTGGCTTACCCAAATAGCGGCCGCCCTGGCCGACTTTGACCGGCTCCAGGTCATACCCCGCATTTGGAATGGCGACCACACCGTCTGGAAACCGGACCCCACCGAAATCTCCAACCGCCTAGGCTGGCTCACGGTCACCGATGCCATGCGGCAACAAGTGCCGGCTCTCACGTCCTTCGCCGACGAAGTGCGAGACGCCGGCTTCCGCCACGTCGTCTTGCTGGGCATGGGCGGCAGCAGCCTGGGCCCAGAGGTGCTCCGCCAGGCCTTTGGCCGCGCCCCCGGTTACCCTGAACTCCTGGTGCTCGACTCCACCGTCCCGGCGTGGGTAGTATCCGTAGCCCAGTCCGTAGACCCCGCCCGCTCCCTGTTCCTGGTGTCCTCCAAGTCCGGCTCCACCACCGAGCCCAACCTGCTCTACGCCTACTTCCGAGACCTGGTGGAAAAGGCCGTGGGCAAGGACAAGGCAGGCCGCAACTTCATCGCCGTCACCGACCCCGGCTCCCCGCTGGAGACCCTTGCCGCACAGGCCGATTTCCGGCGTGTGTTCTTGAACCCCCCGGACATCGGCGGACGTTACTCCGTCCTGTCCTACTTCGGGTTGGTCCCCGCGGCCCTCTCCGGCCTTGACCTCATCAAGCTCCTTGACCGGGCCGACGCCATGCGCCAAGCCGCAGGGCCCAACGTCCCGGCCCGTCAAAACCCCGGTGCCTGGCTGGGACTCGCCATGGCCTTCCTCGCCCGCCGGGGACGGGACAAGCTCACCTTGGTCACGTCCCCGTCCATCGACAGCTTTGGACTGTGGGTCGAGCAGCTAATCGCAGAAAGCGCCGGCAAAGAGGGGCAGGGCATCGTTCCCGTGGCCGGAGAGTCCCTCGAACACTTTGGGCGCTCACCGGATGACTACGGCGACGACCGGCTGTTCGTCTACTTACGTCTGGATGACGACGACAACCGCGCCTGCGATTCCGCAATCCAGGCCGTCCAGGCCGCGGGGCAGCCTGTAATCCGTCTGGACCTTGCCGACAAGTACCACTTGGGCGCTGAGTTCTTCCGCTGGGAACTGGCAACTGCGGTCGCCGGCTCGTACATGGGAATCAACCCCTTCGACCAGCCCGACGTCCAGCAGGCCAAGGACATGACCGAGAAAGTCCTGGGCCGGTTCGACGCGACGGGGAATCGCCCCGCTGTGGAGGACTCTGGCTCCCTGGGCCAATTGCTGGACGCCTCCGCCAAGGGAGACTACCTGGCCATCATGGCCTACGTCCACCAGACCCCCCAGGTAGACCAAGCCCTGGACGCCTTGCGCCGGAAAATAACCAATAAGTGCGGCATCGCCGTCACCGTGGGCTACGGCCCCCGGTTCCTCCACTCCACCGGCCAGCTCCACAAGGGTGGTCCGGGTTCCGGCCTCTTCCTGCAACTCACCGCGGACCACAACCCGGACCTGGCCATCCCAGGGACCAACTACACCTTTGGCCTCGTGGCTGACGCCCAAGCGGCAGGAGACCTGGAGGCGTTGCTGGCTTCCAACCGCCGCGCCGCCCGCGTCGCCCTGGGCCCCGACCCGGTCTCCGGCATACACCGGATGGCCAACTCCCTGGACTAACTCCCTAGCCCTCCCAGGTCTCCCGGAACAGGTCACACATCATGTTCCCGTTGGCAACCCCCTCGCGTAACGCCCACTGTCATTCCGAGCGAAGCCGAGGAATCTAGAATTTCTGTCCTGAAGCCTCCCTTGGATTCTCCACAAAGCCTTTTATGGCGGTACCTGAAAAGTTACGCTTCCTTAGGGGACGACATGGAAGCTATTTACCCGCGGCTTTGCAATGCCCGCCTATCACCCGGCCACTAGAAGCCTACCGGTCGGTGAACGGGACCCCGTCGTGGGAAGGCCGGCTGTGAATGCTGAACGCCGGAAGCCCTGAAGCCCGGAAGTTAAGAAGGCCGCTCTTTCCGCTCCTTCTCCCGTTCTGGGGCCTTGCCCCGCAACACCCTGCCCTTGTCCGGCGTCGGGTCCTTAACCAACCCGTAAATCGCCCGGCCCTCGTGGTCTTCCGGCAAATACTCGGTGATGGGCATGCCCTCTTCATTCACGAACAGCAGGCAGTGGCAATACTTGTAGATTTGCATGTCGTCGCAGGCGCAAATCCACGTCCGGTGCTTGATTTCCTCGTTCTTGTCCGGATAGAAGCGGCAGGGGCATAGAGGCCGGCCGATCTGATCGACGTTCTGGGCCAGGCCCAGTACCACCGCCTCAGTCACCTCGGCGTTCGGATGGGTGGTGGTCCCCGATTTGTCGCAATACTTCTCGATGAAGTTGCGCATCCGCTGCATCGCTTTTTCGCTCGGCTGCTCGGCCATCGTCGCCCTCCCTTCGGTGAAGCGCTCCCCGGGTCACGCAAAATTTGCGTGACACCGGCGCTATTGCCCGTGTATCCAGTGTACCATTTTCCGGCCAATTTTTTCGGCTTCCGGTATGGCTCCGCAAGACTCCCGTCTCGTCGGTGGCAATGCGCCGCCCGCAACCCTGTAGCCAGGTGCTTCAATGGATAATGTGGCGGCCATCGGTGTACAATGGGGCAGTTCCGATATGGCATATCCAGGCGATTGGAGGTGGTACGCCCATGGAATACCGTGCACTTGGTTCAACAGACATAACGGTGTCGGCGCTTGGCATAGGCTGCTACGACGCCTCGGGCTGGCCCTCCGGTTTCGATGAAATGGGCGCCGCCGTAGACCGGGCCATAGACTTGGGAATTACCTGCTTCGATACCGCGCCGAATTATGGAGGCGGCGAATCGGAGACTACGCTGGGCCGAGTCCTGGGCCCCCGCCGCAAGGATGTCGTCGTGGTGACCAAATGCGGTCTGGGATGGCAGGGCTCCCAGGTCGGCAGAGAGAGGGGCCGCGACGGCCGCCGGGAATCCATCCTTCCGTTGGTCGACCAGAGCCTGCAACGTATGCAGACGGATTACATCGATGTGCTGCTCGTCCACTTCCCCGACAAACACACCCCTATCGACGAGACAATGGGGGCCCTGGAAACCGTTGTGCAACAGGGGAAGGTCAGGTCTGTCGGCGTGAGCAATTTTAGTCTTGACGGACTCAAGGAATGTGAAAAGACTCTGCGGATTGACGTTGTCCAGTACCACTACAACGCCTTCGACCGCCGCATGGAGGACGAGATTCTCCCCTACTGCCGGGAAAAAGGCATCGGCTTCATGGCCTGGGGGCCCCTGGGCAACGGCCTGCTGGCGGGGACCTACACCGCGCAGAAGAATTTCAGAGACACGGACTGGCGGGGCAAGGGCGACGTAGGTGAAATAATCATTGGAATGTACAACGACGATGTCTGGGAACGAAACATAAGGCTTGTCGACGACCTGAAGTCCATAGCCGCGGGCTTGGGCAAGACGCTGCCCCAGCTTGTCTTGAGGTGGGTCCTCGACAACCCCACCGTAAGCATAGCCATCCCCGGCATTCTCAACGTGACGGAACTAGAGGATGACCTGGGAGCCTTGGATTGGGCGCTATCGGCAGAGGACTTGCGGCAGATTGACCAGGTGTTTGCCGACCACGGCATCGATACCAATCCGCCCCAGCTTATGGACCCATAGCGGCGGCGTTATCTTCTCTCCCCTCGGGTCACTTAATCCCCTCTCCCTGGGGGAGAGGGCTAGGGTGAGGGGCGCCAACGATCTACGCAAAGACCTCCGTAGCTGAAGCAGACCTTTGCCTAACCTCCAAAGCCACACAGAAACGGGCCGCGCAATCCCCTCTCCCCTCGGGAGAGGGCTAGGGTGAGGGAGATTCAGCGAGCTATGCAAAGGTCTTCGTTGGAGCAAGCTATGTGGGGGCCTATAAAGGGGGCCAGACAACCGCGGTATTCCTCCACTTGGGCCTCGATGTCGTGGCCATCGTCCGCTTGCGCCTCTAGTTCGAAAATCTGGCCTACGCCTTATACGTTGTCAAGATTGAACTTGATGTTGTCTTTATGCCACAACTCACGTTGCTTTCGCACCACGACACGATGGCCTAGAACGGCGTCCAGCACCTCTGTAACCTCGTCATTGGGCATTTGCCACAGTTGAAACTGGCTGACCCGGGTGTCCGTCTCTTGGTAGTCTCGGTAGTAGATTAGTTCCCTTCTCTCTCCCTCGACACGGAGTTTAAGCCGCCGCGTACCATCCTCCACCCCACCACGCGGCAGGTCGTAGTAGTAGTCTACCTGTTCCTTAACCTCGATAAAGGTCGCCCCGCTATCTTGAAGAACCTGCCTCACTGGGACAAAGTCTTGGCAATACGCCTTGATCTCTCGGTTAATTCGATCCCCTATCCCAAATACCCCCGCCCGGCAGCCTAGTAGCACGCGTCCCTCACCGCTTGGGATATCTCCGCCAGCCGCCGGTCGTTGCTCTCCTTGGCCCGGCACCCGTTGGTGATATAGGCCACCGCCAGGCCCGAATCGGTGTCCGCCCAGCCTATAGACGTTCCTACTCCCCCGTGACCAAAGGTGTTGATTGGCTCTCCAACCGGCTCCCCCATCCTCTCGTCGGCTATCACCAGGCCCAACGACCGCCGTGCAAATAGGCCGGTGATGGCGTCCATCGCTTCAACCTGTACCTCAACCACTTCCTTCACCGTATCCGCTGCCAGGATCTGCGTCCCGTCCAGCGCGCCGCCCCGCTCCAGCATCGCGTAGAACCTTGCCAGGTCCCTCGCCGACGCTATCCCGCAGGCCGCGGGAACGACAGACTGGTGGAGCTCAGGCCGGTTGTACCTCAAAACAACGCCGTTGGGGTCCGCGTCCTCCTCCATCAACTGGATCTTGGCGACCCTGCTCTCCAGCTCCGCGGGAAGCCCCACGTACGTATCCTTCATCTCCAGTGGACCCGTGATTTCCTGGGACAAGAATTGGCTGAAGTCCCGCCCGTCTATCCGCCGGACCAGTTCCCCTATCACCCAACCGTAGTTCACTGGGTGATAGGCAAACACCGACCCCGGAGGGTACTCCGGCGTCGCCTCTTCCATGGCCCGGACCACATTGCCCCAGTCGCTCCAGTCAGTCCAGGGAAAGCTCTTGGGTGTCGCCGGAAAGCCCCCCTGGTGCGTCATGACGTGGTATATGGTCACGTCTTCCTTTCCGTTCTTGCCGAACTCCGGCCAGTACTTGCTAACCGCATCCTCCCAAGCCAAGAGGCCCCGCTCCTTTAGCAAGTACATGCAGGCGGCCGCCAGGGGCTTGGTCGACGACATCAGCACGAACATGGTCTCACCCGTAACCGCCCTGTCTGTATCGCCGTCCGCCAGCCCGCCCTGAATGTCCAGCACCGGCTTACCGTACCGGTACACCGCCAGCCCAGCCCCGGGATGTACGCCCTCCGCTATCTGTCGGCGAAACAGCTCCTCGACCCGTTCCAGCTTCTCCGGGTCCATTGAAACTACATCCGGGGTCGTCAACATGGCCATAACCTCACCCCAGTCAACTAATTCTCAGCCGATCACCGGAACCCGCGGCGTCGCGCATCATCAGCCCGTTCCGCCTCACCACCCTTCCCAGATCCCTATATATGGCGGCATAGTAGCATCGCACAATTAAGGCTGTCTACGGCCAAAAAAAGAGGCCAACCCCAACCCCCCATTCCACCGCACGAAGACCATTGCATAACCTGGACCTAGGCTGCCCGTTCGTCCTTGTATATTATTGGGGACGGCGGGGCAGACCGATTCGTCCCAGGTCGAGAGGCCGTGCCTCAGCGTGGTCGCCCCGCCGAGGACCCTATGGAGCCCGAACAGTTGCCAGGGCCTCAAGGAGCCCGAATCACAAGGCAGGGCCGGAGGGAGGAGTAGATGGAGCGTCCCAAGGAAGGGCAGGTTGTGGGTATCGACGTGGCGAAGGAGTGGCTGGACGTAGCGGTACACCCCAGCGGGGAGCAGTGGCGGGTCACCCAGGACTCGGAGGGCTTGGCGGGGCTGGTCCAGCGCCTGGCCGTCCTGGCTCCGGCCCTCATCGTCTTGGAGGCATCCGGGGGCTACGAGGGGGTGGCGGTCTCCCTGTTGGGAGACGCAGGGCTGCCGGTTGCGGTGGTGAACCCCCGCCCAGTGCGGGACTTCGCACGTTCCCAAGGGATCCTGGCCAAGACAGACCGTCTAGACGCAGGGATCATTGCCCACTACGGCCAGGTCAGTGGAGTCAAACCCCAGCCGCCGGCCGCATCGGAAGACCTGGACATGGCGGCATTGGTGGCCCGACGGCGCCAACTGATCCAGATGCGCACCGCCGAACTGCAGCGCCTGGCCCCCGCCCGGCCCAACGTCCGAGGCCGTATTCAGCGGGTCATCGCTATGTTGGACCAGGAACTGGATGACTTGGACCGGGACTTGACCCAGCACGTGGGCCAGTCTCCCCAGTGGCAGGAACGGGAGCGGCTCCTGCGCAGCGTCCCTGGGGTGGGCCCGACACTCAGCATCACCCTGCTGGCGGAGCTGCCGGAACTGGGCACCCTCAGCCATAAGGCCATCGCCGCCTTGGTGGGCCTGGCCCCCATGGCCCGGGACAGCGGCCTCCGCCACGGCCCCCGGTTCTGTTGGGGCGGCCGCGCCCAGGTGCGCGCCGCCCTCTACATGCCCACGGTGGCCGCCTTGCGGTGCAATCCGGTGCTTAGGGACTTCTACCAACGGTTGGTGGCTCAACACAAACCCAAGAAAGTAGCCTTGGTGGCCTGCATGCACAAGCTTTTGACCATCCTTCGCCACAACACCCCTTGGAACCCCAACCGCCTTGCTACCCAAAACAGTTGCTGAGGGAAATCGAAGGGCCTGTCCTGAGCTTGTCGAAGGGCGAACGGACAGCCGCTATTGTGTAAGAGTCGCCGTTTCAGCATTGCCCCCGCATCCTCCGTCCTTGTCAACAACCAGCGCCGTCGGTATCATACTCCGTGCCCGTCCAAGCCCCTGGCTCCCGGCCTATCATTCCACGGAGCCGGGAATCCTAATCCCCATACGATTTGACCCTCGCACTTAGGAGGCAAAGATGCCCGGCGCCCTGGAAGGCATCCGTGTAATCGACTTCGGACATTACATCGCCGGCCCCTTGACCGGAATGCTGCTGGCAGACTACGGCGCCGACGTGATCAAGGTCGACCCGCCGGGCGGCCCTCGCTGGAAGACCTCAGCTAACGCTACCTGGAACCGGGGCAAGCGCAGCATCCTCCTGGACCTCAAGCAAAAGGACGACCTAGCCACCGCCCAGGCCCTCGTGCGGGACGCCGATGTGGTCGTGGAAAACTTCCGCCCCGGAGTCGCCAAGCGCCTGGGACTGGGGCCGGACGAAATGCTCATGGCCAACCCCCGCCTCGTTTATTGCTCCATACCCGGCTTCGCCTCCGACGACCCTAGGGCCGCCGTGCCCGCCTGGGAAGGCGTAGTTGGAGCTGCCGCTGCCACTTTCCTGCTGGAGCCCAGGGACGACGGCGTCGACGAGCCCGTCTATTCCGCCATCCCCACCGCCTCTACATTTGGCGCCTTCCATGCCGCCGTCGCCATAGCCATGGCCCTCAACGCTCGTCAGCGCACCGGTCTGGGTCAGCACATCGAAGTCCCCTTATATGACGGCATGTTCGCCACCAACGCCTACCGGGGCATCAGCTTCCACGACCCCGTCGAAGGCCCGAATTTCCCCTACGCAGCCGGGAGTTTCGGCCCCACCCAATACCGAGGGGCCTGGGACGGCTTTTACCGCTGCAAGGACGACCGCTGGCTCTACTTCAGCGGCTATACCAACCTCAACTGGCGCCAGTTCTTGGAGGCCGCCGGCATCGCCGGCTGGCAACCCGAGACCGCGCTCGATTTCGACGCCCTCAACCGCGACCCCGAGCTATTGGCCCAGACCCTCAAGCGCGCCCAGGCGTTGTTCATGACCCGCACCGCCCAGGAGTGGGAAGACCTGGTCGCCGCCTCGGGCAGCGAGGCCGTCGTATGCCGCACCAGCCAGGAGTGGATGGACCATCCCCAGGCCCGTGAGTCCAAGATGGTCATCCAGGTGGACGACCCAACCTATGGCAAGATGCTGCAGCCCGGCATCAACGTCCGCCTGTCCCGGACGCCCGGCGAGGTGCGAGGCCCCGCCCCGCTGCCCGACCAGCACCGCGAGGAGATTCTGTCCCAGTTGGCTTCCCCCCCGCCCGCCGGCCCCTTGCCGTCACCCCAGGCCACCCTGCGCTCCGCCTTACAGGGTGTACGGGTCGTCGATTTATGCATCGAGCTCGCCGGTCCAACATTGGGCCGCACGTTGGCCGAGTTCGGAGCCGACGTAATCAGGGTCGACAACCCCACCCGCAAAGAGCGGCATTTCACCATTGCCCTGCACAACGACGTCAATCAGGGCAAACGCAGCATCTTCTTGGACTTGAAGACCGAGGAAGGCCGGAGCGTGCTTTGGAAGCTCTTGGAAGGCGCCGACGTGGTGATCCAGAGCTACCGCATGGGTAAGCTCAAGAAGTTGGGCCTGGGCTACGATGAGGTCCGCAAGCGCAACCCCAACATCATCTACGCCTCCCTGAACGCCTACGGCCACCTCGGCCCCTGGGCCCAACGTCCGGCCCACGACCCCTGCGCCCAGTCCGTCACCGGCATGTCCTTGCGTTTCGGGGGCGACGGCTTTCCGCTCCTGCAGGCCAGCCCCACCAGCGACTACGGCACCGGCTTCATGGCCGCATACGGTGTCGCCCTCGCCTTGCTCCACCGGCAGCGCACCGGCGAGGGACAGTACCTTGACACCGCGCTGGCCTATACAACCATGACTATGCAGTCCCTCTTTATGCAGTCGTATGAGGGCAAGGTCTGGGACGAGCCCCGGGGCCGGCATGCGTTGGGTGACGGCCCTCTGCAACGCTGCTACCAGGCCCGGGACGGCTGGTTATTCCTGGGTGCTCGGAAAACAGACCTGCCGAGTATTGCCGGCGTCGACGGTCTCAGCGGCGTCCAGGACCTGCGGGGCCAGTCCCTGGCCAAGGCTTTTGAGGAGCGCTTCCAGGCTAGACCTGTCCAGGCTTGGGTCAGCCTGCTGAACGCCGCCGGCATCGGGGTCCATGCCGTCGTCTCCGACTTCGCCGAACTCATGGTTGACCCGTGGGCCAAGGCCCACGGCCTCAGCCTTACCCGCGACCACGAGGGCATCGGCTTGGTTACCACCTGCGGCCCGGCGTTCCGCCTGTCCCGCACGCCCGTCCGCCCCGGGCGGCCCGCGCCAAGGCCCGGCCGCAACGCTCGCGAGATATTGGAAGAACACGGTATGGGCGCCGAATACCAGCGCCTAGTCGACGTCGGAGCCGTCGCCACCAAAAGCGTCAACGACCCTTAGACCCACATAAAAGACCCGGCCTGGACAGTTTCCCTGTCCAGGCCGGTCGAGTTCTCCGGCCTCCTTCTCCCGTTCGTGCTCAGCTTGTCGAAGGACCTAGCGCCGAATGTTCAATGAGCCTGTAGAGCGCAAAAGCCTGCGCCAGAATCTCTACGCCAGTTCCAGCGATGCCCCCCGCTCCATCGACTCGTAAGCCTTCAAGACCACCGCCAGGGCCGCAATTCCCGCCTCTCCGGAAGTTAGCGGTTCCCGCCCTTCCCGGATGCTGTCTCGAAACTCCCGGACCATTGGAACCAAGCCGTAATGATCGGGCTCCAGCGCCAGTGTGCGCTCCTCCTGGCCGTCATCCCACGTCAGCCGGTTGGCGCCAACCTCGAAATATAGCCGGCCCTGCAGCCCGGATACAGATACCCACTGCGGGTCAAGCTGGCTTGCCGCGGTCCAGGAATGGTTGATCACACCCACCACGCCATCGGCTGACTTGGTCATAATCACCACCCCGTCCTCGACCCTCCCGGCGTCCGGGCCGGCGGGCAGCGAGGCGGCAAATACCTGCCGGGGCATCCCCGACAGGTACACCAGGATGTCCACCTTGTGGATTCCCCCGTCTATCAGCACGCCGCCGCCGCTCGAGTGCCGTTCGCTCCGCCACTCCTTCGGGACCATCGCTGCCTCCTCCTGTAGCTGCACCAGGCGTAGATTCCCCAAAACGCCTGAGTCGATTATCTCCTTGGCCTTGCGCACCGCCGACATGTAGCGGTAGTTCTCGGCGACCATGAAAACGACCCCCGCCCGCCGCGCCTCCGTCACCATGTCGCTGGCTTCATCGATAGTGCGGCCGATGGGCTTTTCCACCAGGACGTGCTTGCTGGCCTGAGCCGCCATGACCGCGTGTTCCCTGTGCAAATGATGGGGCGTACAAACGTACATGGCCTGCACCCTGGAGTCCGCGGCGGCTTCCTCGTAGGAGCCGAAGGCCTCCCTACCGCCATAGGCTTCGGCATAGGCTCGGGCCCGTCCCAGGTCCCTGCTGGCAAAAAACAACTCTACCTCGTCCCTCAAAGACCCCATGGCTTGAGCAAAGGTCTTGGCGAAACTCCCGCAACCCACAACGCACAATGCCAGCTTCATCAATAGGCCCCCTTGTGGCCCGTTAGTTGACTCGTCTCACCGCCAGCGTATATCCCGCTTCCTGCCGCGTTTTCGGTGCTGCGGCGGCGACCGCTACGACCAGGCGGTCCAACTCCTCCGGCGTGGCAATGACCACTGAACCTGAGTTCTGTTCATCTAGCTGCATCTGGGTCACTCGATTTACCTGTCCGATCTGAATCACCTGAACGATGTAGTCCTGCTTCACCCTGTTGTCGGTCAGCACGAACCCTTCTGCAGTCCACCCATCGCCTTCCATGGTCAGGGCCAACTCGGGAATGGACACACCCCTGATGCAAATCCCCGATCCATGTATCGCATCGTCGGTAACATAGTGGAACCGCAGCAGGACCTCCCGTCCGGCATAGCCGGTCAGGTCCACGCTCTCGTCAATCCAGCCCCCGCTGTCGCCAGTATAGCCCGTACCAAAGCTGTTGCCGATGGGATTATCTGCCGTAGTATGTCGCGTCTCCAGAATATCCCAACTCTCGCCATCGTCCACGGATACCTGTAGGTATCCGTAGTCCCAGTCTTCTTCCACCTCGAACCATATCTGGTAGTTCAACGTAGCTTGGTTCAGCCCTGTCAGGTCCACCGGCCTGGTTAGGGTGGAACTAATCGAATCACCGGAGTTGCTCCACCAGCAGCCCCTGGAGTCAACGTCCACGGGCAGCAGGCGGTTCTCCGTCGGCGCCTTGAACTGTATCTCCAATGGGTCGCCGAAAGAGTCCAGGGTCACGTATTCCACGGCGTACTGCGGGATGCGGGAGCTGAACTCGGAGAAATCAGTGACTGCCCGGCTCCGCCCGATTCCCACCTCCAGCGTGGAGTAGCCGTAGGGCCCCTGATCTTCGTCCAGGATGTTGGCCGCCGCCCAGTCCCGGAACACGTCCATAAATGTGACGTCATAACCGGCTCTTTGCAAATAGGCGTTCACGCCCGCTATTCCGTCGGCCGGCTCTTCCAGCAGGGGCTTTACGTTGTCGAAGCCGGCATAGTGGTCGACCAGGTAGTGCATGAACAGCGAGGCCGCCAGGTAGTTCGCTCCTGAGCCCACGGGCGTCAGCGGCCAGTGCACCACTGAAGTCGGTGGAGAACCCGAATAGCGGTAGACTCTGGACTGGCCGAACCCGGCAATGGTCACGGCTACCTCGGAAAGACCTTCGTTGACCCAAGTGTCTTCGGACGGGTCGGCGTTCCAGTGCACCGCGTGTTGTAGTTCGTGGGCCAGGACCCTGAGATATGAGGACGTGCCCACTGGAATCGACTCAGCATTCATGTAGACCATTTCTCGTTCATTGCTAAACTCCCTGACGCTGTCGGGATACTCATCGGTGGAACTGAAGTAGCCTCCCACACCCGGCAACCTCGCATTCACAATATTCAGGTGAGGGTCGTTGTCTACCCCCGGCGTCCACTCTCGACCGAAGGCGCTGGTAACCCTGGGGTAAATCTCCTCCTCAAAACCCTTTGCCGCCCGTTCCAGGTCAGGTTGGTTAACGTCCAGTCCCTCCTCGAAATACCAGTAAGCGTGGCGCGTCACCAGGCGCAACTCGAACCTGCTGCCATACACCTCCAAGTCCATTATGTCCACCAGCCAGAAGGTATCCTGCCTTCCCGCGGCATAGCTTACCGGCGCGGGATTGACCACCCCGGCCCCCTCTTCCACGTCGACTCCTTTGAGTTCGGATGCCAGCCGGTACAAGTCCCGCTCCGGCGGTTCGGGGAACTCAGTTGCGGGAGGCCCCTCCGGCGGCGCCGGGGCCGGAGTTGGGGCGTCTTCGGGCAGCAACGGTGTTGGCGTCACCGGTACAGGGGATTCCGGAGGAGGAGGCGAGGGCGACGACGGGGTAGAGGCTGCTGGCGTCACGACCGTCGCCGTCGAGAGGTCCCGGGTCTGCGTGGGAGTAGCCGGCAACGTTCCCGCAGGGGCGGCAGCATCGCTGCAACCGGCCAATAACGCGACGAGCAAAGCGATGGCTATGTACCGGTAAAGGTTCATCACTTGCAGGTTAGTTGGGCTCCGGTGCCGGTAACGGACCGTCACGGTATCCAGGAACGGCCCGGTCCAGCCAACACGCGTCAGTTGAACCGGTTCATGGCGGCCTCGATGTCCTCCGCCAGCCAACATTCCATGGCCATTACCGCGGCCTCCACAGTGGGGCTGACAACCTCCGATTCCTCTTCGGAAAACCGGCCAAGGACGAAGTCTATGGGGTCTTGTCCCTCGGCGGGAGATCCGATCCCCAGCCGCATCCTGGGAAACCCTGCGTTTCCCAAGGCGGAAATTATCGATTGTACCCCCCGGTGACCGCCGTCGCTGCCGGACCGGCGAATGCGCAGGCGGCCCAAAGGCAGCTCCATGTCGTCGTAGACGACCATGATTTGGTCCAGGTCGGCGGCGAACCGGGCGAGCATATAGGCGACGCACTCCCCGCTGTTGTTCATGAAGTTGCGGGGCTTGGCCAGCGCCACCTCCCGCCCGGCGTGGACGCCCTGGCCTAGGACCGCCTTGGCCCGCCGTTCCTTGATTGGAATCGACCACTTCTCCGCCATCAAGTCCACGCAGCGGAACCCCAGATTGTGCCTGGTTTCGCGGTATTTCAACCCCGGGTTGCCTAGGCCCACTATCAGGTGCATGTCCAGTCCAGCATCCGGCGGACCAAGACAATCGCCGCCGGCCGGGATGACCAACCCGCCGAGGTCAACCTTGCGTCTCCACAGGCTCCCCCTGACCGGTGGCCGCCGTCTCCAGAAACTCCAGGAATGCCGCCTCTTCCAACACCTCGGTTCCCAACCGCTGCGCCGCCTCTAGCTTCGAGCCCGGCGACTCTCCCGCTACCAGGTAGTCAGTCTTGCGCGTGATCGAGGACGTGACGCTTCCGCCCAGGGACTTGATTCTGTTCTCGGCCTCACGGCGGGGAAACGCCTCCAATGTCCCCGTAACGACAAAAGTCATGCCCTGTAGCGGCTGTGGGCCTGCGCTGACCCCCGAAGCCTCTTGTCGTAGCTTGACGCCCCTCCGCTTCAGCTTCTCGATGACCTCGCGGTTGCGGGGGACCCGGAAATAGGCGGTGACGCTCTCGGCAATCTTGGGGCCGATGCCGGGGATCTCCGTCAATTGCTCTTCAGTCGCTCCGGCCAACTGTCCCAGGTCTGCATAACGCTGTACCAGCAGGTCGGCTATCTCCGACCCCACGTGGAGTATCCCCAGGGCGAACACCAACCTGTGTAATGGCCGCTCCCTGCTGCCTTGGATATTGTCGACTATTTTGGTTGCCAGCAACTCTCCCATCCGCTCCAATTCCTGGAGTTGCTCTTTCTCCATGAAATACAGGTCGGCCACGTCGCTGGCCAGACCCTTGTCTATCAGGATGCGGCACCACTGCTCCCCCAAGCCGTCGATGTCCATGGCGCCTTTGCTGACGAAGTGTTTGAGCAGCTCGAAGAATTGGGCCGGGCAGGCAGTGTTGGGGCAACGGTGCATCGCCTCCGCTTCCGGCTTCACCACCTCGCTGCCGCACACCGGGCAGTCGGTAGGCATGTTGAACACCGTTTCCTGGCCGCTCCGCCGGTCCAATACCGGGCCCACTACGTGCGGTATCACGTCCCCCGCCCGCTCGATGTTCACCCAATCGCCTATGCGCACGTCCTTGCGGTGAATGTCCACTTCATTGTGCAATGAGGCTTGCCTGACCGTTGCGCCGCTGACTATCACCGGCTCCAGGACCGCATACGGGTTGAGGCTGCCCGTGCGCCCCACGTTGATGCCGATGTCCAGAAGCCGGGTAACAGCCCGCTGCGCCGGGAACTTGAAGGCTATGGCCCACCGGGGCTCCCGTCCCACCACCCCCAGCGCCACTTGTAATGCGAAGGGGTCCACCTTTATCACGACGCCGTCCGCCTCATAGGACAGGCCGTGCCGCTCTTCCAGCCAATACTGGTAGAAGTCATAGACCTCGTCCACCGAATGGCACAGCCGGTTATTGGGGTTGATTCGGAACCCCAGGGATTTCAGCCATTCCAGCGCCTCCCATTGTCCGGCGGGGGCGGGTTCGCCCACCGCGCCGCCCAGACTGTAGACCCATATCTGCATGTTGCGGGAGGCCGTGACGTTGGGGTCCAACTGCCGGATGCTTCCCGCTCCGGTGTTTCGTGGGTTGGCGTAGAGCGGCTCTCCCCGTTCCACCCGCTCCTCGTTGAGCCGCCTGAAGGACTCCAGGGGCATGTACACCTCGCCCCGCACTTCCAGCCGGGCCGGCGGCTGACCCTGTAGAGCTATGGGTATGCTGCGAACTGTCCGGAGGTTCTGGGTCACGTCCTCCCCCACCTGGCCGTCGCCCCTGGTGGCGCCCTGCGTCAGCAGCCCGTTTTCGTAGGTCAAGTTCACCGCCAGCCCGTCGATTTTCAACTCGCACACCAGGTCGAAGTCGGCGTCGTCCAGGAGGCTCTTAATCCGGCGGTGCCAGGCCTGCAGTTCCTCTAGGTTGAAGGCGTTGCCCAGGCTGAGCATCAGCGTCGTATGCTGGACCTGTGTGAACCCCTCCGCTGGTTTGGCGCCCACTCGTTGCGTAGGCGACTCGGGGCTGACCAACTCCGGGTGTGCTTCCTCCAGCCCCCTCAGTTCCCGCATCAGGACGTCATAGTCGCCGTCGCTCACCACCGGGTCATCCAGCACGTAGTACCGGTGATTGTGGTAGTTGAGTTCCTCCCGCAGCCGCTCCGCCCGTTGCCGCGTCGCCCACTGTATGTTGTCTTCGGCCATTAGCCTCGCAACTCGACTACAGGTTACCCGATCTGGAACATGGTACTATCCGGCGCCAATTGTCTTTGGCCCGCCGGAACGGGACTAGCCCACGCGGGATGGGCCGGCTACTGCCTCGACTCCATCTCCCGGTCCATGGACAATAGCTTCTTGGCCTCGTCGATGGATGGATTTGGAGAAGGGTCGATGCCTTGGAGCAAAGCCAGGTAATAGCTGACGTAGTCCCCCAGAATCAGCATGTTCATCAGCTGGCTCAGGGCCGGCCCTTCCTCTGCCTGCAGGCTACGGCACAGGATGTTGTTGCGCCTCAGAAGTTCGGCGACGACAGTGTGGCGCCTCCGTTGGCCCGCGTCGAGACCGCTGGGTTCGAGGAGCAAAGCTACTGCCCTTTCCGCTATGGGGAACTTGGTGGGGAACGCCTCCACCGAGTTGTGCAGTATCTCGGGAATGGTCTCGTAGAAAGCCCAGGCCTTGGCGTTCTCGTTCAACTGGGACTTCCAGCGGCGGGCTACACCCTCAAACAGGCCGCCCCCGTACACCAGGATAAGCTTATCCCTTATCCCTATCGCCAGTTGTTTCGCCGGGTTTTTCTCTGCTGGAATATCCTCCGTCAGAGTGCCGATCCTCTGGCGTAGGGACTGCACTGTCTGGTCCACCTCCGCTTCTGTCATTGGCAACAGCCCAAGCCGTTCCAACACGCCAAGCAGCAGCATCAGGTTGTAGCCCACGGCGGATCGTGGTTCCATTGGAACGTCAATTGTAAGTAGGGGGGCCGCGTCCCTTTGGGCCATCGCTGCCAGGGCCCCTCCGCCGCTGATCGCTGCTGCCCTGGCCGGAGTTTTGCGCACCTGCTTCCACAGGGAAAGAGTCTCTTCAGTCTGGCCGGAGTAGCTGCAGGCAAGAAACAACGTGCGTTCCGTCATGAAGTGGGGGAGCGCCAGGTCCCGGACTACCAGGACCGGTACGCTGCTCCTGGCCGCCGCCAAGTCAGAGGCCAGATCGCCGGCGATGGCCGACCCGCCCATCCCGCCGATAACCACTTTGTCGCTATCAGCCCAGTCGCTGGGCAAATGAGCGGTGCGCGCCTGCCGCCAAGCCGCCAGGCAGTGGGCCGGCAAGTCCCGCAGCCGTTTCCGGAGGCCCGATGGGTCTAGTAGAGGGTAGACCTCCGGGTCGTCCAGGTTATGTTCCACTCTTAGAGACATCAGAAATTACGCCCTAGACCTCCGCCCCGACGCCTCATAGCAGCGAGTGCCGCTGCGCAACAGACGTGGGACTGGTCCTGAAACGGTTGGCCGGCGCAGTCGGTAGGATGAAGAATGTCATCCCCGGGCGCGGGCATCTCCCCGCGGCCATTATATCCCGTCCCCCGGCTTGCTCCAAGATTAGGGCCGGCGAATAGGAGGGCATCGAAGACGCGCCGCGTCCGCGTCGGCGGTCGCCTTGACTTTGCTGGGGCCACTATCTAGAATCTCCCATGATTCGGGTGGTTTAGCGTTATTCCGCAAAGTTGATTGCGCTCTCACCAGCGCCGCCAGGCCGCTGTGATGCCGCCGGGTCCTGTAAACCCCCGCATGCAGACCAAGACATACGTCCCTGCCCGAGTACTGGGGTGCGCTGGTCGATGGCAATAAGGAAATACGGCGATGCGTTGCTCAGGCATCCGGTGGTCAGGTTCTTGCTCCTCTTCCTCATGCCGGGTATCTCCCTCAAGCGCTGGCTGTGTCTTGGCGTCATCGGCCTCTCGGCTCTTACCAGCGGGATAATTTTCGCCCTTGAGCTATCCCTAGGCCCGGACTTTAACTCCTTCGTCGATGCGCTGAGCCTGCGCGATGCTGCTCCCGCGGTTAGAGGCGCGGTGTTCGTCGCCGTTGGCGTTGTCGCCATCGGTATTGCTGTCTCCGGTCTGGCGGCTTCCCCTGCTGCCGTCCGGTTGCGGGAACGACGATCGAACTTCCTCGACTCGCTCTACGTCGAACGGGTGTTGAGCGGCGGACCCAAAATCGTCGCCATTGGCGGCGGCAGCGGCCTGCCCAACCTGCTGCGGGGACTTAAGCACTACACCTCCAACATTACCGCCCTGGTGACTATGGCCGACGATGGCGGCAGTTCGGGCAGGCTGCGTTCCGAACTGGGGATGCTGCCTCCCGGCGATATCCGCAACTGCCTGGTGGCCCTGGCCGATTCCGAAGCCGTGATGCAAGAGCTCATGGACTATCGCTTCTCGACCAACGGCCAACTCGACGGCCACAGCTTTGGCAATATTCTCATCGCGGCCCTGGCCAACATCGGCGGCGATTTCTACAAGGGCGTCGAGGCTGCCGGAAGGCTATTGGCCGTTCGCGGCAGGGTGGTTCCTTCCACCTTCACCGAGGTTACGCTGGTGGGAAGCACCGTATCTGGCAGGCGATTGATCGGGGAATCCAGCATAGGCACGTCTGACGAGCGGCTGCGCTCTCTGGCCCTCATTCCATCCGACGCTCCGGCCCATCCTGACGCGGTCAAGGCCATCGAAGAAGCGGACCTGATTATCCTGGGTCCCGGCAGCCTCTTTACCAGCATCGCACCTAACCTGCTGGTCCGGGATATTTCCAACGCCATAGCCAGGTCCGGCGCGCTCAAGATGTACATCTGCAACGTCGCCGGCGAACCGGGCGCTACCGAGGAATACTCGGTTGCTGACCATCTGAACGTAGTCCGCTACTATACCGGCGAGGCGGTCCACGTCGTTATCGCCAATAGCAACCTCCCCCAGCTCGACGGCTCCGACGGCCTGAGACTGGTCCCACCCCAAACCTGCTGGGAAGACGACGCGATTTATGTGTCGGCCGACGTCATCGATGAAGAACGGCCCACCCGGCACGACCCGGCCCGTCTTGCATCTGCAATCAGCGAAGCCTACCAGAAGCACAGGGGCAAACGGCGCAGCGTCCCCCGCCTGCGGCGTTACTTGCAGCAGTCCCAGTTCCAGGCTGATGGTTCCCGCCGTCTAAAGGCCGGATAGTCGTCCATCGACTACACTCTATGAGCCTCGGCGTACAGTCCAACTGGGGCAGTCCCCTGGCCGATGCGGGGTCAAATAGATTGTCTGCCCGGGAAACACCCACGTCTCCGGGGACAGCACACCCGCTGCAGCTTTCTCTGATCATCCCCTCTTACAACGAGGCGGAAAACCTGCCCCGGTTGGTTGAGCGCGTACACCGGGCGCTGGACGGCTGCAGGTTTGAGATTATTGTAGTGGACGATGATAGCCCCGACGGCGCCGCAAAGGTTGCCAACGAGCTTAGCCGGGACTTTCCGCTGAAGGTGGTGGTCCGAACCGGCGAGCGGGGCCTGGCGACTGCGGTACTGACGGGATTTCGCCGCGCCTCCGGCCAGGTCCTCGGCGTCATGGATGCGGACCTGCAACACCCCCCGGAACATCTCCGGCCCATGCTCGCCGCCATCGACAAGGGGGCCGACCTGGTGGTCGCCAGCCGCTATAGCCCGGGAGGTGCAAACAATAGCGACTTTGTCCGCAGGTCCATGTCCAGGGCAGCAACCCTGCTAACGCGGGCGCTCCTTAGCTCCGGCAGAAAAACCCCAGACCCCCTCTCCGGTTTCTTTCTCCTGCGTAAAGACGTCGTGGACGGCGTGGAGATGAGTCCCGTGGGGTACAAGATACTTCTGGAAGTGCTGGTTCGAGGCAGGGCCCGTCGCGTGGAGTCGCTCCCCTATGAATTTCAGCGGCGGCTTAAGGGCAATAGCAAGTTCAACTTGAGCGAGCAGGCGAGGTCGTTGGGCCACATACTGGGCTTGGCGCGCGTCGAAGCACGTCAATGGCGCCCGTTCAGTCGAGCCGGGGGAACGGAAAACGGCTAGCGATCACCCTCGGAGGCAATGCCCCGGCGGCCGCTGCCCTCGAGGGCGCGGCGTTCCATCATCGCCACTTTGTCCATTCGCCGGCGATGACGCTCTTCCCCACTGAACCGGGCTGCCAGAAAAGCCTCCACCAGTTCTTTTGCCACCTCGACCCCCACCACCCTGCCTCCCAGGCACAGCACGTTCATTTTGTCATGTTCGACGCCCTGGTGAGCTGAATAGACGTCGTGACACACGGAAGCCCGAACTCCTGGCACCTTGTTCGCGGCTACCGAAGCTCCGACGCCGCTGCCGCAGATTAGTATGCCGCGCCCCGCCCGGCCAGACGCCACCGCCTGCGCCGCCGCATCCACAAAGTCCGGGTAGTCATCGTCGGGGTCCAGACCGTGAGCGCCCAAGTCCAGGACTATATATCCCTGTAAACTCAGCCACGGGGCCAACTCCGCCTTCAGGAGAAACCCGCCGTGGTCTGCCGCCAATGCAACTATCCGGGTCATGCCTCGACCCCCGGCCTAGCTAAATGCTCCTTCGAACGTTCCTTCGAAGGTAACGCCACGTCTAGGGACAGCCCATGTAGCATTGAACTGCTCCGCCTATGCGAAAGTTGCGACCCAAACGCCTGGTGCACGATGTTGATTCACCCCCATTATACCCCTGCAGCGGGCCTGACTCTAACCCGAATTGGGAGACCCATGTATAACCCTCTCTCATTCCGAGCGAAGCCGAGGAATCTCAAAATCATGTCCAGCAGAGCGGGTACATGGATTCCCCACCTTGCTCCTCTTTGTTCCCGGCCACATAAAGTGGACAAGCGGGTTGCCCTTACGCAAAGGTCTCCTTTTGCCGGTTGTCTTGGTCACGGGGCAGGGACTGAGTGCGCCTGAAGCCACCTCCAGGGCTACGTCATCGTGGGTTGACGCATCTCAAAACCGCCCCCAGTGGACTATCTCCTCCATCGGGACCCGTGGAGTCCCCTGCCGTTTAACCCCCTCTGCTCGGTAGCCGAACGGCAACACGGTTATCAGCTCCATCGCTTCCGGGATGTCCAACAACTTTTTTACCGCCCGTTGTTGCTCCGGGTCGCGCACGCCGACAAAGCACATGCCGATGCCCTGAGACCAGGCCATAAGCTCCATCTGTTGCAACGTCCTGCCCGCATCCAACTGCGGTCTGGGGGCGTCATCCATGACCACGGCAATTGCCAGGGGCGCTTGGGCGATGAACGCGCCCTGGGCGGCGATGTTCCCCAGGCTTGTCAGCATATCCCGGTCTTGGACTACGATGAAGTGCCACTTTTGCGTGTTGCTGGAGCTTGGCGCCCAACGAGCTGCCTGGAGAATCTTGTACAGCGCCTCCGGAGGAATGGGGTCCGGCTTGTAGTCTCTCACCGTCCGTCGTGAGCGAATGCACTCGTATACGTCCATTTTTCTTACCTCGCTGATGCCCCGCTTGAAGCCGGGAAGAATCGCGTAAGCCTTAGACCGGCAATTCTTTCTCCGTCCTCTCCGCCGGCAATTCGACTCCAAAGGCGTTTACGTTGAAGGCCAGCATGGCGTAACACCCCATCAGGTTGGTAAGCTCGGTCAGTCCCAAAACTCCAAGCTGGGCCAGCGCCGCATCGAATGTCCCCTGGCTGACGCGGCGCGTGCGGAAGAACTCTCTGCCGTAGTCAACTACTGCGGCCTCGTCCGGCGCCAGCCCGGAAAGCTCGCTTCTGTCCCGCAGGGCGTCTACTACGTCGTCCCGCAAACCGGCCTCCCTGGCTGGAGGAGCATGGGCATTCCAGATATACTGGCAATCGTTCTCCCTGGCCGCCAGGATCATGGCAAGCTCCCTGATGCGCGGCTCAAGAGATGTTTCCGACCGCATGAATAAAGCCAGGTCGCCCACCCTCAGCGCCACTTCCGGCGCGTTCAATAAAACCGAGCCGGGCCCATCGGCGGGTATCCCGCCCCTCCTTTCCACCACCTGGTCGAACGCCGACCTCTGGCTTTCGGGCACGCTTTCTCTCGTTACCGCGGGTACTCGGGCCATTCCATCCTCCTTGCATCCTGTCCGGCTGGGTTAGATAAAATTTTGCGCCGGGACCAAGTCCCATCCCGGAGGCTCTTGTCTGCCTCCTTAGGCCAGGGATTGAGCTACTTGTCCCATCAGTCTCAGCGTACGGTCCAAGGCAGCTGGCCGGTCGTCTCCTGCCAGCACAGGAGTCACCATGAGCTCTGCCGCCCCCAGGTTTAGCAACTCCCGTAGCCGGTTCCCTATACGACTCTCATCCCCGTGCACCAGCAACCCGTCGATCATAGCGTCGCTCCAGACTCCTTTGGTTGCCTCTGGATAGCCTGCAGCCGCCATCATCCGTTGGTAAAAGGGCAGGGTCAGGGTGCTTGCGTGGTCTTCGCGAAAAGCGGCTCGTGCCTCTTTAGCGTTGTCGTTCAGGCACACTGGGGTGTGGACGATCAGCGGCGGTACGGGCCGTCCCGCCTCCTCTGCGCCCTGGGTCATGGCGGGCAGGCCAACGTCTCGCAGGTAATCGTGCGGGCATATCCAGGTAATTGCCCCGTCCGCCTCGGCGCCGCAAAGCTCGAAGGACCCCCGCTGTAGGGCCGACACCATTACCGGCACGTCCACCGGTTCCGGGATACTCTCGTGGGCCTGGTAGAACTCGCCGTCCAGGTCAACCTCGCCCCGTTGCAGCAACGCCTTCAATATCCTCACGTACTCTTTGAGATGCCCCAGCGGGTTCCGCAAGCCTAAGCCCATTTGCTCCATCAACGGCCGGTGACTGGGCCCGATACCCAATCTGAACCTTCCCGGCGCCAGTTGGGCTGCCACCTGGACTTGCTGCGCCATCACCAGCGGATGCCTCGGATACGTTGGTACTATGGCCGTTCCCAGCATGATGTCCCTCGTTCGGGCCGCAGTGGCCGCAAGGGTGGTGATGCCGTCAATCCGGGCGCCGTCGGTGGGAACCCAAGCCGCCTGAATGCCCAGGTGTTCGGCCCAATCGATGTCCGTTTGGATTTCAGCGGCCCTTTTGCCCGAAAAAAAGAGGCCGATCCGTTTTCGCTCCGTTCCTCTGCCTTGCATCTATTCAACGTCCATCAGTTAGTCTTGGGGGCCAGCAACCTGAACCCCGCATCAACCCGCCGGGCACAGCAAATCACGAAGCCAACGCCCGTGTCAAGCAACAAAGCCCTAAGGGCAATTCCTCCCGGTTTCATACGACGGCCATTGCGGCCCCGATTGAGCGCCCGCCCGGCGACAATTAGAATAGGCGCCAGGACTTTAGGTCGCCCCGTATAATGTTGAGGCCCGCAAATGTCCGCAGTCCAGCGATGGAACTCCATGGTCGAATCGGAGCACGCCCAGTCGGAGCGGATGCGCCGTCACGAGCCGCCGCCCGCCGACCACTGGCAACCCCATGCCCACCGGTTCAAGGCCGACTCCTGGGATGCCAACGACCCCCTGCTGGATCGGCTCAAACAAGAGGTGCAACCCGACTACACCCTGCTTGACGTCGGCGCTGGCGCCGGCAGGCTCTGCCTCCCGTTGTCATTCGGCTGCCGGCAGGTGGTGGCAGTGGAGCCGTCCCCAAGCATGGTCCAGGTCTTGACGCAGCAGGTGTCCGACCTGTCCATCCGTAACGTGTCGGTGGTTCAGGCCACGTGGGAAGACGCCGACGTAGGGCCCGCCGACCTGGTCCTTTGTTGCCACGTCCTCTATGTGGTGAAGGACGTCGAAGGCTTCGTCAGGAAGCTGGAATCCCGCGCCCGCAACACCGTGCTTGTTGTGCTCTTTAAGTCCGCCCCCCAGGCATCAATTTACCCCTTGTGGAAACGGGTCCATGGCGAAGACAGGCTCAGCCTGCCGGCCTTGCCCCAGTTTCTGGAGGTCCTTTCCGAATTGGGCACCGACCCCCGGGTGGAGACGCTGCCGCCACAGAAAGCCCGGGGATTTGACAGCCGGGAAATGGCCTTGGAGGAACTGGGCCGCCGTCTTTACCTCGCGCCCGGCAGCCGGAAAATGGCTGAACTGGAAGCTATTTTGCCGGACCTGCTGGAAGAAGTCGAAGGGACCCTGGTCATTCGAGGCTCCCGGCACCCGGAGCCTGTCTTGGTGACTTGGTGTCCCTGACATCGCCAGTGCCCCCTTTGGCTAACCACTCAAAGCATTGGAATAAGGAGGGAGGAAATGCCAGCCCAACCGTCACCTGACTTGGAGTCCCGGCTGAGAGACCTGGAAGACCGGCTCCGAGTAGTCGAAAACGTCCAAGCCATCCGAAACTTGAAGGCCGCTTACGCTGCCTACTGCGACGACAACTACGACGCGGACAAGATCGCCGAGCTGTTTGTAGAGGACGCGGTGTGGGAGAACGACGCCCGGGGCAGAATTGAAGGCCGCGAGGCTATCCGGGCTCTATTCCGCACCGCCTCTCAAAGCTATACCTTTGCCATCCACTACAGCTTGAACCCTCAAATAGAGGTCAACGGCGACACTGCCCGGGCCAGGTGGTACCTCTTCATGCCGTGCACCGCTACCGACGGCAACCGGGCGCTGTGGCGGGCCAGTATCGACTACGAAGAGTATGTTCGCGTCGATGGCAAATGGATGTTCAAGAAGAAGACCGCGACGCAAATCCTCAGCAGCCCCTTCGAAGAGAGCTGGGCCCAAGCCCAGGCCGCCTAAAGGTCCCGACCGGCGGGAATGGCATCCTGCCGCTCCTTTGAGGGCTGGGGCCTGGACTAAAGCCCCTTAAACGACGGCGCCCGCTTCTCCAGGAACGCATCACGCGCCTCCGTGGCGTCCTCCGAGGAGCCCAGGATGCCGCCCGCATTGGACGTCAACACCATAGTTCCTTCGAGGGTGCTGTCCACGGCGGCCCGCATAATTCGTTTGCCCACCCACTGCACCAGTGGAGGCGTGCGAATGATGCGGTTGCACAACTCCCTGGTCGTCTCCTCCAGTTTCTCCGAAGAGACCAGGTAGTTCAGCAACCCCCAGTCATAGGCCCTCTGGGCGTCCAGTTGCCCGGTGTAGACGAACTCCAGCGCCCTGCCCAGCCCCGCCATCTTGGGCAGGTAGTAGCTGCCGCCGTTTTCTATGATTTGCCCCAATTGCTGGTACCCGATGAACCGGGTGTTCTCGCACCCCAGGCGGATGTCGCAGTGCAGCGCCATGTCCATCCCCGATCCCACGGCGGGACCATTGATCATGGCTATCGTCGGCTTTCTTATGTGGGAGATATCCTTGTGGAGCTTGGTGAACCCGTGGTAGAAGAACTGCCGGGTGCGGTCGGGACCTTCCCCGTTGCCCCGGTTTCCGGGAAATCTCTCTCCCTTGACCGTGTCTGGAACGTCTCCTTTCATGTCGGCGCCCGAGCAAAACCCCCGTCCCACTCCCGTTAGCACGATGACCCGAATGTCCGGATCGTCGTCGCCGGCCCGCATATACTCGCCGACCTTTGCCACCGTGCCGTTTTCTTCGGAACTCCCGATCAACGCGTTCATTCGCTCCGGTCGGTTGAACTTAATCCATAGGATGCCCGATTCCTCTGGTTCGTATAGGAGATGGTCCACCAACTTAGGTCCCATTGTCTTCCTCTCTATTTCTGTAGGATAAGTCGCACAGGTTGAACATGGGTGTATAGCCTGCGGCTCTCAATGTCGTGGTTACCGGCCCGACCGCAATCCGATACCTGGACTGTGCCTACAACCCGGTACTGGGAATCCCTGCCCCTGAACGCCTGGCGCCGGAAGCCTATCCGGCTGCGGCCTGCTGGGCCAGCTCTGCGTCCCAGGGGCCTGGCATCCGGCCCTTCTCGGTGGTCCTTTGGCCCTGCACCCTGCCCCACTGGGCCCGCGGCAATTCGTATGAGACCTCTACGCCGTTGCCGTCCGGGTCTCGAATATAAATGCCGATAGACAGACCGTGGTCGGACACCCGTTCGATTTTTATGTTCTTTTCCTTGATCCTGTAGTAGAGCTCTTTCAGGTCGTCCAGGCTTTCCATGTACCACGCCATGTGGTTCAAGCCCACCTGCCCCCGTTGCTGCAAAGGAGCGTCGTCCCCCACCTCCATTAACGCTATCTCGTGGGAAACGTCAAGGTCGGCCGACATGAAAGCCGACGAGCCCGGTTCGAATATGTACGTGTGCAGACCCAGCAACTCCTCATACCAGTCCTTCGAACGTTCCACGTTGCGGACGTACACGTTTATATGGCCTAGAGTCTTTGGCTTGTAAGTCATGATTCCCCTCCTGCGGCGGGCTTTGCCTCACGTCGGCCACGCTATCACAATCACCGATACCCGCGCAAGTTGACGTGCCAAAGCGACGTCACCCCTCCTCCCCAAGCTCCAAGGCGGCCAACTCCCGCTACGCCCCGATGAAACTCCCTTACAATGCCCTTATCCCAAGGCCGCGTCCCGGAGGTACACAGAGGCGGCCAGGATTTGCTCCGGCGGTCAGTTCTCACCCTAATTCGCCGCGCCCGGCGTGGGGTTGTCGACGGTGCGGAAATCGCCGGTAATGTCCGGGACCCGGGCGTAGCTCATGCCTTCTCCAGACTCACCCTCCTCCCAGTCCACCCTATCTACCAACATGCCGGCGGCTGTCCACACTCCCAGTTCCTCGTCGCTGCCCAGGGCAAAGCCGGGCCAGCCTTCTCCATCCACCTCGACCTGCAGGTATTCTCCGGGGGCCAGAACCAGCCCTGTTGGAAAAGCCACACGCTTGCCCGGATCGTCCAGGTCATCGGCCACGGTGAAGTTCGCCAAGGCCAGGTGTGAGTCCGAAGCGTTGTAAAGCTCGAACCAGTCCAGCGGGTCCCCCTTGGCCGCCACCTCGTTAATGACGAGTCCGGCGTTTGCCGTATCCTCGGCGGGCGCGGCATCCTGGTACTCACCCCCCGGCCCTCCGAATGCTCCCGAGAAGCTGCCGGAAATCGCCGCTCCAGCCTCGAACCCCGCCTCCGATAGCTCCAATGTCCCCTCGTAGAACAGGGAAATGCTCAGTTCCCCGCCGGCAGGTATGGACCAGACTACGCCGGCGACTGTGTCCCGCCCCACTACCAGCGACGCGCCGTCAACCAGCAACTTGCGGGGCGTCACAACCGTCACACCTCGCACTGACCCGTCGGCTTCGACCGTGAAGGTAACCAAAGACGCCAGGTCGCTGACGCCGGGCAGCAGTTGCTTATCGTCTGGGCTGGCCTTCCCAGCTACCACCGCCAGGTCCTCGGCGGGTAGCTCGGCCCCGTCTACCTCCATCGAGACGACTCTCCCCTCCGCCAAGGGATTCACGCTCTCGTTGCTTCCCCAGGTGGTCTCGAATCTGACTTCCAACGACCCCGAACCTAACCCGTCGGGATCTGCCGGCGGCGGCGCGTCGGGCCACTCCGGCGGCTCTGGCGTCAGGTCCTCCAGCAACTCCGCCCGGCGCTTCCTGATGAACTGCCTCACCCGCTCCACATCCGCCACCGCTGCTGGCCGGGCCTTGGGCAAGGCGTGTTCCTCCACGATCTCTGCCATGGAATCGACCATCGCCAGCAGCTCTTCCTCGTCCCAGGCGGCCCTGAGAATCTCCCTCAACCGGCCGACGTATTTCTCCTGCCACTCTGCATCGTTGTATAGCCTGTTGGCTATGGCTGACAGCGCCAGAACCGACGGCGGCGGCTCCGTGACGTGGTCGAACACGTTGGGGTCGTCCTTCAGGTGGAAGGTGTCATCCACCCCCCAAGGAATGAACACGAACTTCCCGCCGGGTTCCCGGTAGAACCAGTAGTTGTTGCGGTTGCCCGCATACCCGTCCCAGTGCCCCACCAGCGCCTCCGTTGCCCAGAACCATAAGTACCGGTCCAGGTCGACCACCGTTCCCAGCGCTTCGAGGCCCGCCTCCGACGGGTCCTGCAGCGCCGCCACCGCCGCGTCTATGTCCGACCAGTCGCCCGCGTCCTCGTTGTTTTTCTTTTCAATCGTCCCCCGGTATTGGGGAGTGAAATCGCTCACCGTCCCCTCGTACAGGTTGCCTTCTGCGCTGTCGAAGTGCCGGGCCAAAAACGGGGCCTTAATTTCTTCCACGTGAACGTATAGACCCAGGTTCTTGCCGTTTACTGTCACCGCGGCGAAGTTGCAGCGGGGCGTTGGCGCTCCGGCCGCGGCGAACACGTGGAAGGCCAGACAGGTGTTGATCATCGAAGGGTCCTGGACGCTGTTGTTCAGGGTCATTCGCTCCATGGCGGCGCCCAAAGACTGGCCGTCCACGTACTTATCGAACCGCAATTTCAGGGCAGGCTTGGTGTCGCTCTGCGAGCCGATAAAGCCCTTCTTGCGGACGCCGACCTCGGCGTGGGTTTCTCCGTCCACCGTCACCGTCCCGGAGAACCAGGTGTAGATGTCCGAGAATGGCCTGGAAAGCTGAAATTCCTCTATTTCTGCTATCACGTCCTCGAAGGTACGGGTCTGATGGCGCAGCGTGTCCCAGTCCTCCGGCGCAATCTCAATTTCGACTTCCAACACCCGGTCCATGGCGAAAAAGGCGTCGCTGGGGTCGATGTCTACTGCAGGCGTTGGCGTCGCCGTTGATGGTTCTTGCGTAGACGTAGGCGTAGGTGTAGCTGCCGCAATGGATGTCGCAGCCATAGTGGGCGTAGCCGCCGCAGTGGGCGCTCCCTCCTCGTCCGAGCCCGATGTGCACCCGGCCAGCATCAAGATACCGGCTGCGGCCCACGCCGCGAGCAGCGTGATCATACCCTTGGACAGATGTCGGGAATTCGTAAGGGACCTCCTCCCTTGGCTTTCTTCGGCCGCTTCGCGAGTGACTTCTTCCGGCAGCCTAAGGCGTTAGCAACACCTTCCCGGTCGTCAAGCGGCCCTCCAATTGCCGGTGAGCTTCGTGGGCTTCGGACAGCGGCAGGTTGAGGCTGATGTTCAGCTCCAATTCCCCGGTGGACACCCACCCCAGCACCTCGTTGGCCCGCCGCAACAGTTCCTCCCGGGTGGCGGTGAAGTCCGCCAGGGTGGGCCGGGTCAAGGATAGGGAGCCGTTCCAAAGAACAGTAGTGTCAACGGGAGGGATCAGCCCGCTGGCCGACCCATAGAGCGCCATGTAGCCTCGCCTTCCCAGGCAGTTGATTCCCTTGGCGAATGTGCTCAATCCCACCGAGTCGTAGACGATCCTCACCCCCTGACCCCCGGTCGCTCGCTGCACTTCCTCCTCGAAGTCCTGCTGAGTGTAGTTGATCACTACATCTGCTCCCATGCCCCGTGCTACCTCGGCCTTGGCCTCCGTGGAAACCGTGGTAAACACCCGGGCCCCCACCCGCTTGAGCATCTGGATGAGCATTGTCCCCATTCCCCCGGCTCCGGCGTGCACCAGCGCTACGTCCCCCGGGTTTAGCCTGACGATGTCGAACACCAGGAAATGGGCGGTCATCGCCTGGATCATCGTGGCCGCTCCCGTGGCAAACTCCATGTCTTCTGGAAGTCTGACCAGCAGCCGGGAAGGGACCGCATGCCGCTCGGCGTAGGTCCCCGTATACATGGCGTAGGCCACCCGGTCTCCCACCGATACTTCGCCGACACCCTCTCCCACGGCAATTACAACCCCGGCGGCCTCCCGGCCCGGTGTCCACGGAAAGCTGCCGGGGGGAGTGCTCCCTCTTCGGCTGGCCACGTCGGTGAAGTTGACCCCAATCGCCTTGATTTCTACCAACGCCTCTCCGGGCCCCGGGCTGGGGTCAGGCGCATCCTCGTATGAAAGCACCCCGGGCCCGCCCGTCTCATGGATTCTCACAGTTTTCATTGCGCCTCCGCTATACAAAGGGTGTCCAACATACCGAGAGAGTACAGGAAAACCATGGCCCCTGGAAAGGCGGCTGGCAACGCCGCAGAGTTTACATGCCCCATCCTGTGTGGTGTACTAATATTCGCCGCTGCTGCATAGATTTACCTTCACGGAGGA
Source organism: Dehalococcoidia bacterium (assembly GCA_965249215.1). Taxonomy (GTDB): domain Bacteria; phylum Chloroflexota; class Dehalococcoidia; order Lucifugimonadales; family UBA3495. Next base: position 442,622 of record CBDFLN010000001.1, read on the forward strand.
GCACACCGCTATGAGCAACCAGGCCGTCATCGTCGATAGGACGGACCGCGTCGCAGTCATCACCTTGAACCGCCCCGAGGTGTTGAACGCTCTCAACCTCCAACTCGTCCGGGAGTTGGACGGTGCTTTGACCGAGTTCGAACACGATGACGGCGTTGGAGCAATAATCATCACCGGGGCGGGAGAGCGGGCCTTCTCCGCCGGGGCGGACATTCACGAGAACAGGGAGATAACGGACGAGGAAAGGCCCCGGATATCCGCCGAAAGGACCGAGTACACTTGGCGCCTGGCCACTTATCCCAAGCCGATTATCGGCGCCATCAACGGGCTGTGCTACGGCGGCGGAACGGTCCTCGCCACCTCCATGGACTTTCTACTGGGTTGCGAGCGCACCACCTTCCGGTTCTTGGCCGTCAACTACGGCCAGATGAACGCCACTTGGAGCCTCCCTACCATGATGGGTTGGCCCCGGGTCAAAGAGCTGCTCTACAGCGGCCGCGAGGTGTTCGCCGAGGAAGCGTACCGCATCGGGCTTCTGAACCACCTGGTGCCTTCTGCCGAGTTGTTGGACAAGGCGGTGGAGGCTGCCGCCGGCATCGCCAAAAACCGGGTAGACTCCGTGGCCAACATCAAGCAGATATTGATAGAGCACACCGGCCTATCCATCGAGCAGCAATACAGGGCCGAGGTCGAAGGCCGGCAAAGCCGTTTCAAGGGACTTTCGGTGGAAGAAGGCTTTGCCGACTTTCTCAACCGCAAGGGCCGCAAGCCGCGGGCCTGACCGGGTACAGCCATGTCCCGGGAAACCGTTGACCCCCAGTTGCCCTTGGGCCGCGCTGGGTCAGAGCCCGATGCCGCCGCGCCCGACCGGTCCCAGGTCCGCTTCCTCATCGACCGGCGGCACGGCGCCGGCCGGGCCAGTATGGTCCATGTCACGCTGGCTGCCGGTCAGGTCTCCCGTCCGGTCTGGCACCGCACTGTAGAGGAAATCTGGTACGTCTTGGAAGGCCGCGGCCAAGTTTGGCGATGCCCCCCAGGCGCCGCTGTGGAGCTTGCGCCCCCGGTCTCCGTCGCCCCAGGCGATGCCCTGGTCATACCCACGGGCTGGCGGTTCCAGTTCGCCGCCGCACAAGACGCCCCGCTGCGGTTCCTGTGCTACACGTCCCCACCCTGGCCCGGCCCCGAAGAAGCCCAACAGGCCGAACGCGGCGGCCTCGGCCCCCCCCGACTGTGTGATCGGGCAGAGCTATCCCGAAACACCGCGCTTATTGAAAACCAGTACACAACCGTCATTCCCGCGCACGAAGACCATTACATAGCCCGAGCGTAGGCTATCCGTTCGCCCTGAGGGAATTGGAAACCAGCGTACAACCGTCATTCCCGCGCACGAAGACCATTACATAGCCCGCGCGTAGGCTGTCCGTTCGCCCTGAGGGAATTGGAAACCAGTGCACAACCGTCATTCCCTCGCACGAAGACCACTACATAGCCCGCGCGTAGGCTGTCCGTTCGTCCTTGTATATTATTGGGGACGGCGGGGCAGACCGATTCGTCCCAGGTCGAGAGGCCGTGCCTCAGCGTGGTCGCCCCGCCGAGGACCCTATGGAGCCCGAACAGTTGCCAGGGCCTCAAGGAGCCCGAATCACAAGGCAGGGCCGGAGGGAGGAGTAGATGGAGCGTCCCAAGGAAGGGCAGGTTGTGGGTATCGACGTGGCGAAGGAGTGGCTGGACGTAGCGGTACACCCCAGCGGGGAGCAGTGGCGGGTCACCCAGGACTCGGAGGGCTTGGCGGGGCTGGTCCAGCGCCTGGCCGTCCTGGCTCCGGCCCTCATCGTCTTGGAGGCATCCGGGGGCTACGAGGGGGTGGCGGTCTCCCTGTTGGGAGACGCAGGGCTGCCGGTTGCGGTGGTGAACCCCCGCCCAGTGCGGGACTTCGCACGTTCCCAAGGGATCCTGGCCAAGACAGACCGTCTGGACGCAGGGATCATTGCCCACTACGGCCAGGTCAGTGGAGTCAAACCCCAGCCGCCGGCCGCATCGGAAGACCTGGACATGGCGGCATTGGTGGCCCGACGGCGCCAACTGATCCAGATGCGCACCGCCGAACTGCAGCGCCTGGCCCCCGCCCGGCCCAACGTCCGAGGCCGTATTCAGCGGGTCATCGCTATGTTGGACCAGGAACTGGATGACTTGGACCGGGACTTGACCCAGCACGTGGGCCAGTCTCCCCAGTGGCAGGAACGGGAGCGGCTCCTGCGCAGCGTCCCTGGGGTGGGCCCGACACTCAGCATCACCCTGCTGGCGGAGCTGCCGGAACTGGGCACCCTCAGCCATAAGGCCATCGCCGCCTTGGTGGGCCTGGCCCCCATGGCCCGGGACAGCGGCCTCCGCCACGGCCCCCGGTTCTGTTGGGGCGGCCGCGCCCAGGTGCGCGCCGCCCTCTACATGCCCACGGTGGCCGCCTTGCGGTGCAATCCGGTGCTTAGGGACTTCTACCAACGGTTGGTGGCTCAACACAAACCCAAGAAAGTAGCCTTGGTGGCCTGCATGCACAAGCTTTTGACCATCCTTCGCCACAACACCCCTTGGAACCCCAACCGCCTTGCTACCCAAAACAGTTGCTGAGGGAATTGGAAACCAATGCACAACCGTCATTCCCTCGCACGAAGACCACTACATAGCCCGCGCGTAGGCTGTCCGTTCGTCCTGAGGGAAATCGAAGGACGAACGGACAGCCGTAGTTGTACCAAGGTCTCCGCTTGAATATTGCCCTGCCAGATGCCTAACGCCGCAGGGTCAGGCGTTCGGTTACCAGCCGGTTCATGCTGACGCCGGCTTCCGCCGCGTCCATAGCCAAGGCCCGGTGCGTCTCCGGTGGGACCCGGACCGTGATGGTGCCGCTGTACTTCCGGGTGGATAGCGGCTCAGGGATCGGAATACCGTCGTCTCGGTTAAGCTGGATAGCGTAGGCCACCGCGTCTCTTATTCCAGCCAATGCCTTCTCCGGGCTTTGGTCCACGTAGCTGAGTAGCTCAAACTCAGTACATAGGCCAATATACCCCTCGTCGTCGTCCGACCAGACAATCCGGTAGGTGTAGTGGTCAACAAGTTCAGCCATTAGTCTCCTCCAGTTTGTCTATTGCGTTGATAACCTGCCGCACTTGGTACTCCTCGGCCATGCCTCGGCGTGCTTGGAGGTTGACCAGCGGCTGTCCGTCCCAGGGCATCCTATAGAATAGGTGGCTTCCACGTTGCCGCGGCTTCCCGAAATAGCGGTCGCAGAGCCGTCGCAGGTCGCTGAATCGCACGTTCCGGGGATTACGCTTGACCGCCTCTAGCAGCCTGTCCACGCCTGCATGATAGCAATAATGCCATCACCAATCAAGGGCAGATATATCTTCTCGGGAGAAATCCGCGCTTGCCTTCTAGCAACGTCAATTGACACCCCAACCGCTCCTGCCCTATACTCAACCCCGCAAAACCGAATATTTAAAGGCTGTGAAGGGGAGTAGTAGGCTTCGAGCGAGGCCCAGAGAGCCGGGTTAGGTGGAAGCCGGCGCCGGACGCAGAAGCACCAATGGACCCCGGAGCCGCAGGCCGATCACCGGAGATTTAGCCGGCGCTAGGCTGGGACGGTTGGGCCGCGTTAAAGGCCCACGGCACAGGGACCGCCTAGACCGAGGTCCCTCCCGCCGGGTAAGATGTCGGCCGTCCCGTCTGGAATATGGGGACCGGCTGAAAACAAGGGTGGCAACGCGGCCAAAACCCGTCCCTTCAGGGACGGGTTTTTTGTTTGCCGTTTTTGCCTCGGAGAGGACCCATGTACTACCCAAGTCTGGAAGAAGTCAAAGCAATGGCCGGAAGGGGCAACCTGGTCCCGGTGTACCGCTCCATTAACGCCGACCTGGAGACCCCTGTTTCCGCCTATCTCAAGGTCGCCCGCCCGCCTTATTCGTTCCTGTTGGAGAGCGTAGCCGGGGGCGAGCGCATCGGCCGCTACAGCTTCATCGGCGCCGACCCCTACCGCGTCATCAAGACTGGGCCGGGCCAGCCCGACGGCCAGGTCGACCCTCTCACCTTGGTCCAAGCCGAGATGGACCAGTACAAACTGGTTCCCGTAGATAATCTCCCCCGGTTTCATGGCGGCGCCGTGGGGTACTTGGCCTACGACGCCATCAGTTACTTCGAGCCCCGCGTGCCTCCAATGCCCGCCGACCCCCAGGGTCTTCCCGAGTCGGTGTTTACCTTTGTCGACACTCTCCTCGTCTTCGACCATCTGAGACACGACATCAAGGTGGTAAGCCACGTCAGGCTCAACGGGGATATCCCATCCGCCTATGCCCAGGCCACCGCCAAAATAGACGACATGGTCCGCCGCCTCGCCCAACCGTTGGAGTTGTCCCAGGACCTACGGGGACCCAGCGGAATTCCCGCCGGGGACGTGGAAGTCCGTTCCAACTTCACCCGCGAGGAATACGGCACAGCGGTGGATAAAGCCGTAGAATATATCTATGCGGGAGAGGTGATTCAGGTGGTTAACTCCCAGCGGTTCTCCCGCCGCACCAACGTCCACCCTTTCCAGGTCTACCGGTCCCTGAGAAGCATTAACCCCTCCCCCTACATGTACTATCTGGACCTGGACGGGTTCAACATCGTGGGCGCCGCCATAGAGACCGTGGTCTCCGTTGAAGACGGCATAGCGGCCACCCACCCCATCGCCGGCACCAGGCCCCGAGGCCGCACTCCCGAAGAAGACGATGCCCTGGAAACCGAGCTTAAGACCAGCGAGAAACAGCGCGCCGAGCATATCATGCTGGTCGACCTGGGCCGCAACGACATTGGCCGCGTCAGCCTCCCCGGCACTGTGTCGGTTACCCAGTTGATGGACGTCGAACGCTTCTCCCACGTGATGCACCTGGTGTCCCACGTGGAAGGGCGTCTCAGGCCGGAATACACCCCATACGACGCCCTGCGTTCCTGCTTCCCCGCCGGCACCGTGTCCGGCGCTCCCAAAATCCGGGCCATGGAAATCATCGCCGAACTGGAAGGAGAAAAACGAGGCCCCTACGGCGGCGCCGTGGGATACTTTAGCTTCTCGGGAAACATGGATACCGCCTTGGTCCTGCGCACGGGCATCTACAAGGACGGCGTCATGTACGTCCAGGCCGGCGGTGGCGTGGTCGCGGACAGCGTCGCCGAGGACGAATACCAGGAGACCAGGCACAAAGCGAGCGCCCTCCTGAGGGCCATTGAACTCGCCGAAGGCCGGGAATAGTATTCTTATGCTGCTGCTTATCGACAACTACGACAGCTTCACCTACAACCTCTACCAGTACCTCTCCGAGTTGGGCGCTCAGGTGGTAACGGTGCGCAACGACAAGATAACGCTGGAAGAAATTGAAGACTTGGCTCCGGAGGGAATCATAGTGTCCCCCGGGCCTTCTACCCCCCTGCAGGCCGGCATATCCAATGACGTGATCCGTCACTTCGGGCCAAGAATTCCCACCTTGGGCGTGTGCCTCGGGCACCAGTGCGTCGGCCACGCCTACGGGGCCAAGGTGGACCGGGCCGGCGAAATCCGCCACGGCAAGACCTCCATGGTCCACCACAACGGCCAGGGAGTCCTGACGGGGCTGCCCAATCCCTTCGAGGCCATTCGCTACCACTCGCTGGTGGTCTATCCCGAAACCCTGCCCGACAGCCTGGAGGTGACCGCCTGGACCGACAATGGGCTGGTCATGGGCCTGCGGCACAAAGAACATCCCGTCGAAGGGGTGCAATTTCATCCCGAGTCCATCATGACCCCCGAAGGCAAGCAGTTACTTCAGAACTTCCTGGACCAGGTTGACGACGGCGCGCCGTCACCCCCAGAGGGTAGCCAAGCATGACCACGGTCCGCGAAGCCATCGAAGCCGTAGTTTCCGGCCGGTCTCTCACCATGGATGAAGCGGCTGCAGTCATGCGGGAGATTATGGAAGGGGAGTCTACTCCCGCCCAGCTGGGCGCCTTCCTCGGTGCCCTGCGTGTCAGGGGAGAGACCGTCGAGGAGCTGGCCGGTTTCGCTCAGGTGATGCGCGAGAAGTCTCTGAAGGTGAATCCGGGCGGCCAGGTGGTCGACACCGTGGGCACTGGCGGCGACGGGCAAAATACATTCAACATATCCACCGCCACCGCCTTCGTGTCCGCCGCCGCGGGACTCAAGGTCGCCAAGCACGGCAACAGGGCCGCCTCCAGCGCCTGCGGCAGCGCCGACGTTCTGGAAGCCCTCGGCGTCAAAATCGACCTTCCCCCTGAAGGCGTCGAGCGGTGCATCGCAGAAGTCGGCATGGGCTTCATGTTCGCCCCGATATTCCACCCGGCAATGCGCCATGCCGCCCCCGTCCGCCGGGAGATCGGCATCCGGACCGCGTTCAACATACTTGGGCCCCTCACCAATCCCGCAGGCGCCCGGAACATGCTGGTCGGAGTCGCCTATCCCGAGTTGGGCCAAAAAGTGGCCGAGGTTCTCAAGCTGCTGGACACTCACCACTCTATAATCGTTCACGGCGACGGCGGCCTGGACGAGATTAGCCTGTCCGGGGATACCTTGGTCTGGGAAGTGGTGGACGGCGAACTGCGGCAATGGCAGATTAAAGTGGAGGAAACTGGGCTTCCCCGGCGCTCCATCAAAGAAATCAGGGGCGGCGACAAAGACCAGAACGCCTCCGCCATGCGCCGCTTGTTCCAGGGTGAGCAGGGGCCGAGGCGTGACTTTGTGCTGCTCAACAGCGCCGCCGTGCTATTGGTGGGGGGCTTGGTTCCCAACCTTACGGCAGGCATCAAGCTGGCCTCGGAGGTCATCGACAGCGGCGCCGCTTCGCAAAAACTGGAACACTTGGTAGCTCTGAGCCAGCAGATCGCCGCCGAGGCCTGAGCAATCCGCCGGGATGTCCTACCGGCAGTGACTCACTGACATGCCAAACATTCTCGACGACATAGTGGCCGCCAAGCGGCAAGAGTTGGCCCTCCAGAAAGAGGCAGTGCCCCTGGCCGCCCTCCAGGATAAAATAGCCGCCCAGCCCAGGCCCCTTAACCTGTCCGGGGCTTTGATGGGTGGCGGGATTCGCCTCATCGCCGAGGTCAAGAAGGCATCCCCCTCCCGCGGCCTGCTTTGCCCCGACTTCGACCCGGTGCGTCTGGCCGGGATTTACGCCTCCAACGGCGCTGCGGCCATATCCGTCCTCACCGATCCCGGGTTCCAAGGAGAGCTGGGCCACCTGACACTGGTCAAAACCTCCGGCGCTTCCCAACGGGCCCCGGTATTGCGAAAAGACTTCCTCTTCGACCCTTACCAAGTCTATGAAGCCAGGGCCGCAGGCGCAGACGCCCTCTTGCTCATCGCCGCGATACTCTCTCCCCAGCAACTCCAAGACCTATTGGACCTGAGCCAACAGCTATGGATGCAGTGCCTGGTGGAAGTCCACGATGAAGCTGAGTTGCAGATGGCCCTGGACTCAGGTGCGGAGATCATCGGCATTAACAACCGCGACCTCCGCACATTCACCACCGATTTGGCGGTCACCGACCGATTGGCCCCACTGGTCCCCAGGGGCAAGATAATCGTCAGCGAAAGCGGCATAAGTAGCCGGGAAGACCTCCAACGGCTCCGCCAAGCCCGGGTTAATGCCGTCCTGGTCGGCGAAGCCCTCGTTACCGCCCCCGATGTCGCTGAAAAGGTCCGGGAGTTCACCGGGCAGCCTGTTGCCCAGGCGGGGCCATGATTCTTGAAGACGTTCTGTTTTCCGAAGAGAGAGCGCACTGATGTCATCAAGACAGCCTAAGGTCAAGATATGCGGCGTCCGCACACCCGAGGACGCCCTCGTCGCCGCCCAAGCCGGGGCCGACTTTGTCGGCCTGGCCTTCGTGCCTGGACGCCGCCGTCGCGTGGACGTGGCCTCAGCCAAGAACATAGTCGTCGCTCTGAGGGCGGCCATGCCGCACCCCCCCCAGGTCGTTGGACTGGTCGCCGACCAACCCCTGGACGAGGTCAACGAGACCATTCATTCCTGCGGTTTGGACGTAGCCCAGTTGTGCGGCCAAGAGTCCCTTGACTATTGCCGAAGCGTGGAAGCACAGGTCATCAAGGTGCTTCACGTTGAAGTCAACGCTGGGCAGACGGCGACTGACAGCCTTGGGGAACGCGTCGGGCGTTATAGCAATGCCGGTCATCTGGTCACCCTGGACCGGTTTATGAAGGGAGTACCGGGAGGTACCGGCCAAGGTTTTGACTGGGATGTCGCCGCCCAGCTTTCCCGGCGGGGCCTTTCCTTTCTGCTGGCTGGAGGCCTGACTCCGGACAACGTCCCCCAAGCAATAGTCCAGGTTGACCCTTGGGGGGTGGACGTGTCCAGTGGCGTTGAGACCAACGGAGTCAAGGACCACGATAAGATTCGAGAGTTCATCGACAACGCGAGGAGAGGTCCGCAATGATAGCCCGCGAAACACCCAGCCTGCCCGACGAAAGGGGACGCTTCGGCGACTTCGGCGGCAAGTTCGTTCCCGAGACGTTGATGGCGGCTTTGGCCCAGTTGGAAGCCGCCTACCGCCAGGTCCAGGGGCAACCCGCCTTTCAGTCCGAACTGGAACACCTCCTGCATACTTACGCGGGCCGTCCAACCCCCCTGTACTACGCCCAAAACCTGACCCGGCAGTACGGCGGCGCCAAGATTTACCTGAAACGTGAGGATCTCGCCCACACCGGCGCCCACAAGATTAACAACGCCCTGGGCCAAGCTCTCCTGGCCAAGCACATGGGCAAGGACCGGATCATCGCCGAGACCGGCGCGGGCCAGCACGGCGTGGCCAGCGCCACCGCCTGCGCCATGTTGGGCCTTCAATGCATCGTCTACATGGGCGCCGAGGACGTGCGGCGGCAGTCCTTGAACGTTTTCCGCATGCGCTTGTTGGGGGCCGAGTTAGTCCCCGTCGAGTCGGGCACCCGCACCCTGAAGGACGCCATCAACGAGGCCATACGGGACTGGGTGACCAACGTGGAGACTACCCACTACCTTATCGGCAGCGTTGTTGGCCCCCACCCCTACCCCATGCTGGTCCGCGACTTCCAAGCAGTCATCGGCAAGGAAGCTCGGGGCCAGTTCTTGGAAGCCGAAGGCCGCCTGCCAGACTACGTCGTGGCCTGCGTAGGCGGCGGCAGCAACGCCATCGGAGCTTTTCACCAATTCCTTGGAGACCGGTCCGTGAAGCTGGTTGGAGTTGAAGCCGGAGGCAACGGCCTCGGCACAGGTAAGCACTCCGCCTCCCTCACCGCCGGCAGCCCCGGCGTGCTCCACGGCTCCATGTCCTATATGCTGCAGGACGAGCACGGCCAGGTAACCGAGACCCACAGCATCTCCGCCGGATTGGACTATCCCGGCGTTGGGCCGGAGCACAGCTACCTGAAAGACGCCGGCCGCAGCGAATACGTAGCCGTTGACGACTCCCAGGCCCTTGAAGGCTTTCACCTGCTGTCTCGGACTGAGGGGATCATCCCCGCCTTGGAGCCCGCCCATGCCGTTTTCTACGCCTCCCAACTGGCCCGCGATTTATCGCCCGATCAGACTATCCTCGTGTGCCTCAGCGGCCGCGGCGACAAAGATATTCACATCGTCGCCGAGGCGTCAGGCACATAGATTTAAATTGGATCTGATCTCAGACTAATTTAAAGAACCGTGGCCTGTTGATATAATGGGTCGCGGTTATCCCGAGACGCTTTGGAGGCAGGCCCTTGGACTTGGGTCTCCAGGACAAAGTCGCCATAGTCACCGGCGGCAGCGACGGCATAGGAAAAGCCGCTGCCCATAGCGTTGCCCAGGAAGGCGCCAAGGTCGTCATGGTTGCCCGGCGAGCCGACTTCCTGGACCAAGCGGCCCAGGAAATTCGGGCAGCCACCGAGGGTGTGGTGTTGCCCGTCCCCGGGGACGTCTCTGACCCTGCCGCGGCGGAGCGTGTGGTCCAAACCGCAGTGGACAATTTCGGCCGCGTGGACATCATGGTCAATAATGCCGGCGCTTCCAACGCCAAGGCCTTCGAGAGTGTCTCCGACGACGACTGGCAGGGAGATTTCGACCTCAAAGTCTGGGCCGCCGTCCGTTTCATTCGCGCCGTTATTCCCCACATGCGCCAGGCCGGAGGAGGCCGCATCATAAACGTAACCAACCTGGGTGGCCGCGCTCCAGGCCCCGCCTCCATGCCCACCTCCATTTCCCGGGCGGCTGGCATCGCCATCACCAAGGGCCTCTCCAAAGACTTGGCCAAGGACAACATCCTGGTCTCCACCGTATGCATCGGGGTCATAAAGAGCGGCCAGACCCAGCGCTTTTACGACAGCAGAAGGGAAGCAGACCCCGGCCTGACCATGGACGGTTACTGGACCGAGATCGCCCAACGCCTGAATATCCCCCTGGGGCGGGTGGGCGAAGCCAAAGAAGCCGGGGATGTAATAACCTTCCTGGCCTCTCAGCGGGCCAGCTATCTCACCGGCATAGCCGTGAACATCGACGGCGGCACTTCGGCGGTGGTATAGGCCTACGCCATCCGCAGCGCCGCAGGACAGTGACAACAGCCATCTTCAGAATAACGGTGACCAATGGTTGACTCTCAACTAGATGGGCTGCACATGCCCCAGCGGACTCTTTTGGGACCCGGCCCCAGTTCCGTCCACTCCCGGGTCCTTCGCGCCATGACCGAGCCGGTAATCGGTTTCCTCGACCCGGCCTTCCTTCAGGTTACGGACGAAGTATGTAGCATGCTCCGGCAGGTCTACCATACTGGGAACCCCACGACCTTTCCCGTGTCCGCCACGGGCACCGGCGCAATGGAGACCGCTTGCGTCAACGTCCTGGAGCCGGGAGATACTGCGATTGTTTGCCGCAACGGTTTCTTTGGCAACCGCTTCGCCGAAATCGCCGGGCGCTGCGGAGCCGACGTTTACACTGTTGACAGCCCATGGGGCAGTCCCGTGGACCCTGCAGCCTTGGAGCAGGAACTCAAGAAACACTCCAGGGTCAAGGCTGTGGGTTTGGTCGCCGGCGAGACCTCTACAGGCGTCCTGACGCTGCTTCCCGACATCGTCGACTTGGTCCACCGCCACGATGCCCTGGTTATCGTGGACGCCGTCACCTCCCTTGGCGGCCATGACATGCGCATGGATGATTGGGGCATCGACGTGTGTTACAGCGGCAGCCAGAAGTGCCTTGGGGCGCCTCCCGGACTTGCTCCCATTAGCGTAGGCCCCAGGGCCTTGGAGGCCATAAACAACCGGTCATCCAAAGTGTCGAGCTTCTACTTCAGCTTGGCTGAGTTGGACAACTACTGGTCCGAACAGCGGGTCTATCACCACACCGCCCCCATATCCATGATCTACGCTCTGCGGGAGGCTCTCCGTATGATGGCCGAAGAGGGCCTGCAGAACCGCATCGACCGCCACGCCAAGGTGGCAGCTGCCCTCCGGGCTGGCCTGGACGCTCTTGGAATACAAATCCTGGCGGAACCCAAGCACCGGCTTGCCCCCCTGACCGCGGCCCTGATTCCGGACGGCATAGACGATGTAGTGGTCAGGCGAAGACTGTTGGAAGCCTACAACATCGAGATCGGTGGCGGATTGGGAGACTTGAGAGGCAAGGTCTGGCGCATAGGTTTGATGGGAGAATCGGCCCGGGAAGCCAATGTCTTCGCCCTGCTGTCGGCGTTGGAGACCATTCTCCCCAGCCTCGGCTACGAAGTGGCCTCCGGCGCCAGCCTGGCGGCCGCCCAAAGGGCCCTCACCACCCACGCCGCCTCTCCCTGAATTCGCCCCCTTCTCATCCCACAACCCCATACGGTGATAGGTATCCCTTCAGGGGACACCACACCTACTGTAATGAAAGGCAAGCCAGTGTGGGCCAAGCATATATTCTCATCGATGTTCCTGCTTACGGCCCTGGTGGCCGCGGTTGCCCTCCTTGCTTGCACCAACAATGGTGCAGAAGTCGCCACCTCGGTGGCGCCCGCGCCGACAGTCGATCCCACGTCCACGGTCGAGCCCACGTCCACGGTCGAGCCCACGCCGACAGTCGAGCCCACGCCCACGGTCGTACCCACGCCCACGGTCGTACCCACGCCCACGGTCGTACCCACGCCCACGGTCGTACCCACGCCCACGGTCGTACCCACGCCCACGGTCGTACCCACGCCCACGGTCGTACCCACGCCCACGGTCGTACCCACGCCCACGGTCGTACCCACGCCCACGGTCGTACCCACGCCCACAGTCATACCCACGCCCACGGCCGAGCCCCCGCCCACAGTCGCACCCACGCCCATAGTCGTACCCACGCCGGAAGTTAATGTTGTGGAGCCCGGTTCTGACAAGCCACCAATCACCTTCAGCGACCTAAACTGGATTAGCGCCCTGTTGCAGAACCGAATCGCCCAATACATAGTTGAGCACGGCTATGGTTACCCGACGGACGTAAGGTTCGGAGCTACCCTGCCCCTGTTCGAGGGTCTCCAGCGCGGTGACACCGACGTCACCATGGAGATATGGCTGCCCAACCAGGATGAGGCCTGGGACAAAGCCCGCAGTGAAGGCGCGGTCCTGTCCGTGGGCCGGAGCCTGGGTTCCGACTGGCAATCCTCCTTTGTGATTCCGGCCTACCTGCAGGAAGAATATCCAGAGTTGGACAGCGTCGAAGACCTTAACCCGAATCCACCGAAGGACACCGATGGACGGCGTGAGGAAAGCGGAAGGGGGATGAGGGAGCTACAGGGGAAATAGCCTGGGTTCCATTTGGGGTAGGGAGGTCGGCGGACGGTCTTCATCGCCGCACAGGGGCCCCTATGGGCGTCTGCAGGAGCTGCGATGCGCGGGATGGCGAGAGAATACGCAACAGGGAACTCTCTCGGACCGGGCTGGCGCGAGTCTGCGGGGATCTTCGGTTGTCCGGTGGGTGGGTCGGTCGCCGACGGTGCCGTCAGGCCGGGAGTGGAATGGCTCGCAGCCGGGCCAAGGCGCGGCTGAACTTCTCAGCCCAAGGCCAGCGATCCGGAAGATGCAGGGTCAACCGGCGTGCCGAGCGGGTGAGCCGTCCGGCCAGGGAGAAGAACCGCCGCCGGAGGGTCTTGGTGGTGGCTATCCGCTCTCCCAGACCGATCCGCGCGGTCCAGCGGGCCAGGTTGTGGGCCATCGTCTGGACGGCCAGCCAGGCGCCGTTGGCGGCGAAGCGGCCCGAGGGGAGATGGTTCAGCCCGACGCCGTACTTGAGGTCGCGTATGGCATTCTCGATCTCGGCGTGGCGGCGATGGTCAGCCTCCAGTTCGAGCAACTCCCCGTCCCGGTCGGTGATGAACCCGTGATAGCTGTATTTGGCGAAGAGGGCCAACTGGGAACCGGGCGTGGGCTTCACACGCCGGACGATGAGCCGCACCGGCGCGGCGTCAGGTTCACTCTGGAAGGGAGTGCAGGTGGTCTCGGCCACATCGGCGGCGCCGTCCATCCAGTAGGGAATGGGAGTCCAGGCATCCTCGGGTATCGTCTCGATGAGATTGCGCAGGCTCTTGTGCTGGCGGATGGTGATGGAGAAGCGGACATCCATCTTGCGGCAGACGGATACCACGCCATGAGTGTAGAACCCGCTGTCGGCCCGTAGCGTGAGTCGTCCGTTGGCCCCGGCGTAGCGTACCCGCCCCACCGTCTCCCGCAGAAAGTGGGCGGCGCCCCGGGCGGTGTTGGCGCGGCCCTCGCGCAGCCGGGACATCAGCACGTCGCCGGTGCCGGCGGCGACGGCCAACAGCGGGTGATAGCCCCGCTTGCCGGTATAGCCGTGGTGGCGTGCGCCCTCCTTGGCCAGTCCGTAGGTCTCGCAGATGGTGGAGTCCAGGTCAATGGTCAGGGGCCCGTCGCCGGGTCCCGCCCCGGCCTGCCAAGCCCGGGCCAGCAACTCGCGGCTCACCCGGTCGAGTTGACGGACGTGGCCCCACCGGAAGCTGCGCAGGAAGGTGCCCAGGGTGGATGGCGCCTTGACCGTGCCGCCCAGGGTGCAGGCCGTCCCCCCGGTGCGCAACACATCGGCGTCGTCAATGCAGTCGCCCCCAGCCAGCGCAGACGCCACCAGCGTCATCATCTTGTCGCTCGTGTTCGCCCGCCCCGGGGCATCGCCCAGGTCGAGGCGCTGCCGGACGAGTTCGGGCAGGCCGAGGTGCCGCGCCAGGGTGGCCGGAAGGAGCAGCCCGGCATTGGCCACCAAGCGGCGGTCGTCGAAGGTGATTTGGATCCGGTCGGGGTGGTTGCGTGGCAGCATCTATTGGGTGCTCCTTTTCCGGGGTCGGTTTTTTGCTACAAAACCATTATCCCAGAAGCACAGGAGCACCTTCTTGCCGCTTCAGGACGCTAACCCGACGCCCTCCTTCGGTGGATTCGGGCTTAAGGACCCGCAGTTCAAAGACCTGTTCAAGACCGCGGAGAGCCGCGGCAAGGCCCGCCTCGTGTCCTGCGCAATCGGCTGGCCTTGCGAGGAAGTCAACGCTGCCCAGATCGAAGGATACGGTCTGACAGACCACATTCACATCGTCAACCCCGGAGACGGGGCCGCGCTGAACGCGGACCTGTACGGCGCCTACGAACGCCGAGAGCCTTGGCTAGGCTACCAGTGGGGGACCAACTACCCGGCCCTCAGGCTGGACCTGGTCCGGCTGGAAGAACCGCCCTACAGCGACGAGTGCTGGTTCACTACCAAGGCCTGCGCCTATGAGGACGCCAACATCATCATCGCCGTTAATTCCAACTTGCCGCGTTCAGCGCCAGACGTGGTGGCCATGCTGCGTAAGTGGGACTTCAACATCGACATTTACAAGGCTGCCGTCCGGTGGCAGTATGAGACCCAGGTATTTGGGCTAACTGCCACGGCCCTTTGGTGGCTCCAGAGCAACTCGGACATTTGGAGCGCTTGGGTCACGGCCGAAGCGGCAGAAAACATCCAAGCCGCTCTGGATGCCGGCGAGGAGGCCGCAGGCTGGCCCGCATATTGATGAATTTGGCCGGTTTCGTTCGAAGAGGCGGTTAGGCGGTTCCTCTGCGCTTCGAGGCCCATAGATCAGACTTCTAACGCAATAGGGACCGGCATCCCTTCTAGTCGCTCAGGCGCCATCCTCCGCGCTATACGCTTCATCCAACACGTCCACCACGTGCACTACCCTGGCCGGCTTCCCCATCGAACGCAGACCCTGTTCGATTTGCATCATGCACCCTGGGTTGGCCGTAACCACCTGCTCCGCCCCGGTGGCCGCAATGTAACCCATCTTGCGGTCGAGGATTCTGCCCGCCAGGTCCTTTTGCAGCACCGCATACAGGCCCGCCGCTCCACAGCACATTGCCGCTTCCTCCATCTCCACCAACTCCAGCCCTGGAATACAGCGCAGCACTTCCCTCGGCGCCGCGGTCACCCGCTGGGCGTGGGCCAGATGGCACGGGTCCTGGTAGGTCACCTTGCGGGTGATCGCCGCCTTGGGCGGCTCCAACGGCAGCGACACCAAGAACTCCGTTATGTCCACGCTCAACTCGCTGAAACGCTGGGCTTTCTCCAGGTACTCAGGGTCGTCGGCCAGCAGTTGGTCGTACTCCTTCATGGCCGACCCGCAACCCGCCGAAGCCGTCACTATGCGCTCTACACCCGCGTCGAGAAACACGTCGATGTTGCGGCGGGCCATGCTCCGTCCGTACTCCAAGTCCCCGCCGTGGATGTTCAGCGCGCCGCAGCACCCCTGCCCTTGGGGCACTACTACGTCGCAACCGTTCCGCGTCAGCACCCGCACCGCCGCTTCCATGGTGCCGCCTTGCAGCAGTGGCATAACGCAACCGGACAGCAAGCCCACGGTCAACTTATTTTCCGAGCCGTCAGGTCGCTCTCGGCCCTTGTAGACCCGGCTGGTGGGACCGAAAGCTGAACCGCGAATCTCCGGCAACTGCGCCTCCAAGTCAGCCACGGGACCTGGCAACAGCCGTAATCCCCGGGAGCCGCGCACCAACTTCTGTAACCTGGAACGCTGGTAGGCCCTCACCAACCGAGCCCCCAGGCGTAGCCGACCCAGGTTAGGGAGCCCTGACCGCAGGAACCACCGGCTGGCCCTGCTGTTGCCCGACACTTCACTTACCCGCGCCAGCATCTGGTAACGGGTCTTCTCCATCATCCGGCCGTATGGTACGCCGGAAGGGCACACCGCCTCGCAGGCTCGGCACTGCAGGCAGGCGTCCCAGTGAGATGCCACTCGCGGGGTAATCTCCAGCCGCTCCTCGTTCACGGCCTTCATCAACGCTATCCGGCCCCGGGGCGACTCGGTTTCCAGCCCGGTCACGGCATATGTGGGACAAGAGCTTAGACACAGCCCGCAGTGGACGCAGCGGTACATGTCTTCCTCCGCCGGCGCATCTCCGCCCGTGAACCCTCCCTGCGGCGACGAGATCAGGTCAGGACCTAGGCCAGGGTCATTAATAGAGGGAGCAGCCGTGCCTGCCCCGTCCGCCTGTTCAACGGGGTCTGTTTCCGGCACTAAATCCCCCCCACGAAACGGCCCGGGTTCAGAATCCCCGAGGGGTCGAACTTTCTCTTGAGCCGCCGCATTATCTCTATCGCCTCCGGTTGCCCGCCCCACACGTCTATCTGCTTCTTTATGGAAGAGGGGCAGTGCTCGACTACTGCGTGTCCTCCGGCCTCCCTGGCGACCCTTCTGGTGCGCAGCAGTGTCTCCAGTATCAGGGCGTCGTCGACCCATTCCTTTACCGGTCCGGCCCACCAAAAGAGCCGCACAAGACCGTAACCCGGGTCTGCAACCACCCCGGGAGCCATGCCATGCGAACTGTTTTCGAGGCACTGGGCTGCCACCGCCGCTACCGCCGAGGGAGGCGCAGCCACCCTCATGCTCAGATACGGCTCCGTCTCGCCACTCCAACCCAGATTGGTCAGGTCTGTCAGCAACGATTGACTTTCGTCTGCTTGGAGAACGGCTACGTCGCAAGCCCCTGATTCCCCTAGTGACCGCGCCGTCTCGTCCGTTCTGCGAGTTACCCCTCGCGTTCCCCCGGCAATGAATGCAACCAGCAACGCGCCGCCGGCCCCTGCTTGGTCCAGCATCTCTCTGCCCTGTTCCAGTTGTAGTCTATGCACCCCCTGTCCGTCCAAGACCTGGACTCCGTTGGGCGCGAATGACCTCCCCGCTAGACTCCCCCCGGCTCTGATGCCTTCCGTCAAGCTTGAGAAACTCGCCAGCACTGTCGTCATTTCGGCGGGAACGGGCGAAAGTTTGAACGTTGCTTCGACTATGATCCCCAGCGTCCCCAGTGAACCGGCATACAGCTTGTTCAGGTCATAGCCAGTAACGTTCTTGACCACCTTGCCTCCGGCCTTGGTCTCCACGCCGTCCCCACCGACAACACTGATCCCGATGAGCCAGTCTCTCGGTTGCCCGTAAGAAGACCTCAGGGGGCCGGTGGCATTGGCCGCCAGGATGCCCCCGACAGTGGAGATCTCGGCCAGCGGGGCCTCCACTGGCAAAAACTCCCCCCCCGGGGCCAGCTCCTGCTGCAAATGCCTGAGAGGGATTCCGGCTTCTACCGTAACCGTCAGGTCGGCGGGCTGGTAGTCCAGAATTCTGTCCAGGCAACTCAGGTCCAAGGCCAACCCCACCTCGGCGGGAACGTTTCCCAGGGCCAGTTGCGTGCCCCCGCCCCTTGGGAACACCGAGACCCCTTGGGCCGCGGCCCAACGGATTACCTCCGCCGTGCTTTCCCGGGTGGAAACCAGGGCCGCAGATTGGGGTGTCACCCCGTCCACGGCGTAGCCTTCCAGCCCTGGGGGCGGTACTACGGACCCCGGAGGCAACAAATCAGCTAGCTGTAAGGGCAGCGACAGTGTCAATGACCGTCCATGGTGAACTTTCGGTTGTTCTTCCGACCCGTGGGGTAATTGCCCGACCGAATCAACCGTCGAGGAAATATATCAACGAACAAATCCCTAAATATACAAACCCGCACCGGCGCGATGCGCGGCGGGTGGGTGGGTGACGCCGCCGGGAAAGACTTTCTCTGGATTCAAACGGTTGAGCGGTGCAAACGCCTCTCTAACCCTGAGCATCGCATTCAGGTCGTCCGGCGAAAACACCAGCGGCATTTGCTCTTTCTTCTCCATGCCCACCCCGTGCTCCCCCGTCAAGGCGCCGCCAAGTTCGACGCAGGCCCTCATCACCTCGGCGCCTGCCTCTGCAACCCTCTGCAACGCGCCCGGCTCCCGCTCGTCGAACAACAGGCAAGGGTGCAGGTTGCCGTCCCCGGCATGGGAGACGTTGGCGACGGCAATGCCGTACTTTGCGCTGATCTCTGCTACCCGCCGGTGGGCTGCAGCCAGCTGTGTGCGGGGCACAACCCCGTCCGCCAGGTAGTAGTTAGGCGCCAGACTGCCCAGCGCGCCCAGGGCCCCCTTGCGGCCCGCCCACAAAGCGGCCCGCTCCTCCTCTTCTTCAGCTACCCGCACCTGCATAGCCCCGGTGTCCCAAAGTGCGGCTTCTACCTCTTCCCCAATCTCTTCGACTTCCTCCGTGAGCCCCTCCACCTCGACCAGCAGCACGGCGCCCGCGTTGTCCGGGTAGCCCAGGTCGGCCACGTTCTGGACCGCTTTCACGACCACCGAATCGATCAGCTCCAATGCCGCAGGCACGATGCCGTGACCGATCACCGCCGATACCGCAGTGCACGCCGATTCCACGTCGGGAAACATCCCCAAAAGGGTCTTCACCCGTTCCGGCAGCGGCAATAACCGGACAACGATCTTGGTGGCTACCCCGAATGTCCCCTCGGAGCCGAGGAACACTCCCCGCAGGTCATAGCCCGGTGTCTCGTTGACCGGCCTTCCCGCCAGGCTGCCAAGATTGACCACGCTCCCGTCTTCCAGCGCCACTTCCAATCCCAATACGTGGTTGGTGGTGGTGCCGTAAGCCAGGCAATGCGGCCCCCCGGCGTTCTCGGCCACGTTTCCCCCCAACGTGCACGCCCTCTGGCTCGAAGGGTCCGGCGCATACCGCAGGCCGCTCTTTCGGGCGTAATTGTCCAAGTCGAGGTTGATTACTCCCGGCTCCACCGTCGCCGTTCGATTCTCTCTGTCCAACTCCAGGATGCTGTTCATTCGCGTGAAGGCGATTTGCATTCCCCCGGTGGCCGCAATGGCTCCTCCGCTCAGTCCGGTTCCCGACCCCCGGCCTACCACGGGAATGCCTTCCTCGTAGGCCAGGCCTAATATCTGGCTCACTTGCTCAGCGGATCGGGGGAATACCACCGTTTCAGGCATGCCCTTGGCAACCGAACCATCGTACTCGAACACCACCAGGTCCTCGGGATGGGACACCACGTGGGCCTCCCCAACGATGGCCTTCAACTGCTGTATAAATTGCTCTGCAGGCATAACGTTCTTCAATCGGCAGGAGTCTCGTCACCCCCGCCAAACCCGCGACTCCCGCCCTACAGGCGACGCCGCCCTGCCCGTCAATCCCGCCCTGCCCGTCAATCCCGCGGAAGCGGAAGCCTAGGGGTTCCCCGGTACGGTTGACGGCTGACAAGTCGGAAGCAACATTCCGAGTCTCGGTCTCGCCTATGACACCCGCGATGATAGACTATCCCTGAAACTGTTGGCAACAAAGCTCGCCGCCTCCGTTTCATGAGAACTGCCGGCCTGGGCCTGGCGTGGGCATGCCCCCAGGTCCACTCCATCGAGCTTGCCGGACTAACACGGCAGGTGGTACAAGAGCGGAGCGCAGGTCAGGCGATCCCGGCCAACCGCCTGACCCTTGAGGCCTAAAGCTTGAGGAAAGACTATGCATTACGTCAAAACCAAAGAGGTGACCCCACTCGATTTCGAAGGCTTGGAATTCAGGGGCTTGATACCCGGACTGCTGCCTTCGGCCTCCGTCGCCCATATTGAGGTGCCGCCTGGAGCCGCTCACGCCACGGCAAAATCGACAAAGAACGACAAACTCTACATATCCATTTCCGGCAAGCTGACTTTCGAGGTAAACGGAGAACGCATCGAACTTGGCCCGCTGGACCTCCTGGTAATCCAGCGTGATGAATGGTTCAACTACCGCAACGAAAGCGACGACACGGCTGTTCTCTTCCTTGTTCACGTCCCGCCCTATGATTCGGACGGCGACGTATTCCTGCCCCCGGAGACCTTTGCATAACGGTCATTTCGGCCCCCGAACCGGAATTCCTTGCCCGCATTAGCAGACCTTTGCATAACGGTCATTCCGGCCCCCGAACCGGAATTCCTTGCCGGCATTAGTAGACCTTTGCATAACCTGGACTCTGCCGTTCGTGCGGTTCCGTTTGCTTTCAGGGTATGCTACGTCTGAGCCTAGCGCCACACCCTGTAACCGAACGGAACCGTTCGTGCTGAGGGAAATCGAAATACGAACGTGCGGCCCACACTCACCCGAAGTCACACTTCTGCGAAGTTGTTCAGCAGCCTCCATCAGCGATCAACCAGGCGGTATATGCTATCGCCGCCGTCGTTTTCACGGCTGAGCAGATAGATCTCCCCGGAGCTGTCCTCCGCCAGAGACAATATCCACCGCGGGGCCCCGTCAGTGAGCAGCAGTTCTTCCACGGGCTCCCCGGCCGCGGCGGTCTCGGCATGGATCCCCCAGACCAGTCCGGTGCAGTAGTCGGCATAGACGTACCAGCCGCGCAGTGACGAGATTGCCGTCCCACGATAGACGTAACCCCCCATGATGGCGCAGCCCGAGTCTCGACCGTATTCCCAGACAGGCAACGTGATGCCGGTCAGGTCGCATTCCTCGTCACGAGGGAAGCAGCTCGTACCCTCGGTGATATTCCAACCGTAGTTTCCGCCGGGCTGGATGATATCTATCTCCTCGGCATGGTCCTGCCCAACATCGCCTGCCCAAAGAAGGCCCGTTTCGCCGTCGAAGCTCATCCGCCAGGGATTGCGCAAGCCGTAGGCCCAAATCTCAGGGCGCGCCTCCTCGCGGCCAACCATCGGGTTGTCAGGAGGTATGGCGTACGGCTCCTCGGCGGACGCGTCGCGAACATCGATTCGAATCACCGACCCCAACAAGGTTCCAAGATCCTGGCCGCTTCCCAGTGGGTCGCCCCCCCAACCGCCGTCTCCGAGGCCCAGATAGAGCATGCCGTCCGGCCCGAAAAGAAGGCTGCCTCCGTTATGATTCGCCGCTGGCTGGGGAATGTCCAAGATGACTAATTCGCTTTCGTCATCGAATGCGAATGTGTCTCCTTCGCCGGTGGTATTGAAGCGCGCTATCCTGCCGCCCCGCTTGTCTGCGCTCGGACGGAAGCTGTAATAGGCGTAAACGTAGCCATTTTGGGCAAAGTCCGGGTCCAGCGCAATTGCCAGCAGTCCCTCTTCGCCCTGCGAGCGGAGCGTGCGTTTCCTCTGGTCGTGGACCGTGCGAGGAGCATCGTAAGGACCATCGCGATTAACAGCGACCACCAGCCCGTCTTGCAGAACGATCAGAAACAAGTCGTGTTCTGGCGCTTCCACCAGCATCACAGGGAGAGTCAGGGTAGGAAGCCCTGGGAAGGCCGGTTGGATTGCCACGGAAGAACGCCCGGTGGCCGCCGGGTCAGGAGTACTGTTGGCAGCTTCAGTCGGCGGCGGAGCGGTGGCCGCTGAGTCAGGAGTACTGGTGGCAGCCTCAGTTGGCGGTGGAGCGGTGGCGCCTGGTTCAGAAGTACTGGTGACAGTCTCCGGCGACGGCGGTGGCGCGGTGGCCGGGCTGGCGCCGTCACACGAGATGACCGCCAGCGCCAACACTAAGATGAGGAATACGGAGCGTAGCACGTTGGCCTTGTCCAACAGGTAAGATCGCGGCATCGCACAGGATATCACAAGAATACGCACTGCAAAGTGAACGCGGATGCGCCGATCAGGCCCAATCCCTCGGCCCCAATTCGTCCGCTTCCCAACCGCGGCCTACTGACATCTGCCCCTTGCCCTCCCCGATGCCTCTTCGCTACCATAGCAGTAAGTAACTGTGAAGGCGTTTCCGGCCCATTTGGAGCCACCCAAGCCCTTGGTCCCAAGTGGCTCAAAATGTCTCAGAATATAAAAGCCCAGCCCACCGACCCTTCATGGTCTGGCCTCCTCCCCCATCCGTTCGTCCTGAGCCTCTCGAAGGACACGAAAGGATGTGCCGGACCCCTTCCACCCCTTGCCACTGGCAGTCCAACCCCATTATATTGACGGACAGACTTACAACCCCTTCCCGGTGACGCCCGCCGGACCTTGATCCGTCCCGGACGGCGCCTCCCGGCATGGAGTAATCTCTTGCAGTTCAATATCGCCGTCCTTCCCGGAGACGGCATCGGCCCCGAGGTCACCGCCGAAAGCGTAAAAGTCCTGGAAGCCATCGGCCGCGCCTTTGGCCACAGGTTTGACTTTGAGTACGCCGACGTCGGCGGCATTTCCATCGACAAGCACGGCCAAGCCCTCTTGCCGGAAGTACGCCACCTCGCCCAATCGGCCGACGCTGTCCTCTTCGGCGCGGTGGGCGGCCCTAAGTGGGACGACCCCTCTGCTTCGGTCAGGCCCGAGGAAGCCATATTGCAGCTCCGCAGCCACCTGGGAGTATTTGCCAATCTCCGCCCCGTTAAGGTCAACCCCGGCCTGGCCGATGCCAGCGCGTTGAAGCCGGAGGTGCTGGAAAATGTAGACATGGTCGTCGTCAGGGAACTCACCGGAGGGCTGTACTATGCCGAGCCCAAGGGTCGTGAAGAGACCCCCCAGGGCTGGACCGCCGTCGATACCATGCGTTACACCGAGACCGAAATCCAACGAATTCTGCAAGTTGGCTTCGAGTTAGCCGGCAGGCGCAAGCGTAAGCTGACCTCCGTGGACAAGGCCAACGTCCTGGAATGCTCACGGCTATGGCGGCAGGTGGCGACCCGCATGGCTGAAGAGCACCCGGACGTGGAGTTGGAGCATCTCCTCGTCGACAACTGCGCCATGCAATTAATCCAACGCCCCGCCGATTTCGACGTCATAGTTGTCGAGAACACCTTTGGAGACATCCTGTCCGACGAGGCCTCCATGTTGGCGGCCTCCATGGGCCTGTTGCCCTCCGCCAGCCTCAACGGAGTCCCCGTCACCGGCGGCAAGACCCCAGGGCTGTACGAACCCATTCATGGGTCCGCCCCGGACATCGCCGGCAAGGGCATCGCCAATCCCATCGCCTCCATACTCAGCGCCGCCATGCTGTTGCGCCACTCCCTGGGACTCACTGAAGAAGCCGCCGCGGTGGAGCGGGCCGTAGACCAGGTGCTAGCCGACAACTACCGCACGGCGGACATAGCGGCTTCCGGCGCCGCGGCCATAGGCACCGTCGAGATGGGCGACCGCATAGTGGCGGCCCTGGTTTGAACTGGAGCAAGCGCCAGCATGGGCGATGACCTCGCCATAGCCCTCGCCGTCTTCACCGCCGCCTCCGTCGCCGTCATCTACTTCGGCGCCCGCCTTGCCGTCTACGGTGACGTCCTGGCTGACCTGACCGGCTGGGGACGGGTGTTCGTGGGTAGCCTCTTGGTGGCTTTGGCCACGTCGCTCCCTGAGCTCTCCACCAACGTCTCCGCCGTTCGCTTGGACCCCCCTAATCCCGAGTTGGCCGTAGGCACCATACTAGGCGCCAACATGTACAACATGTTCAAGCTGTCCTTGGTCATGTTGCTTTTCGGGGGCATCGGGTTTCTGCGGCGGGTGGCGCCAAACCAGAATTATCTGGTTGCGGCCTCGGTGATTATCACCGGCACGGCCCTGATATTTGCCGCGTTTAAGCTTGATCTATCTCTGTGGAACGTCGGGCTGTCCTCGTTGGTGCTCCTCGTCATTTTTATCGTCGGCATGCGGGTCGTCTACGTTACCCGCTCCCAGGAAACCCGCGGAGGCCATGATGGGGCCGAAGAACAAATGAGCCTCCGCCGCGCCTGGGTGTTGTTCGGCATTGCGTCCTTGGCCGTGGTGGTCGCCGGCTTTTTCTTAGCTTGGAGCGCAGACCAAATCGCGGAACACGCCGGCATCGCCTCCAGCACCTTGGGCATTCTGGCCGTCTCTTTTGTGACCAGCCTGCCAGAGCTGTCGATGGCCATCGCCGCGGCCCGCATCGGCGCAACCGACCTTGCCGTGGCCGGCTTGTTTGGCAGCAACATGTTCAATATTTCCATCCTGTTTTATACCGATCTGTTCTATCGGGACGGCATTCTGGTCAACGAAGCTGTGTCATCCCATTTCGTCGCCGGAGGACTGTCAATCGGCCTGATGTTGATGGGGTGGGTGTTGATCCTGGGGAGACGCCGCATAACGGCCGTCGTGGCTAACGCTGTGTTGGTGGTCATGACGTTGGTTACCATCGCCGGCGCTGTGGTGGTGGCTGGCCTTGGCGCCACTGAAGATGATAACGCCGGTCAGGCTACAGCAACCAAGCGCTGAAGCATATCCGGGCCGCCTGCCGGATGGTCTTTCTCAACTCCCCGTGGTCGGCCCCGTAGGACAGAGTAACTGCTGCGGTTGGCTCAGACGATCTCCAATCGTTCCTCTGCGACGACGCCCTCAACTATGCTAAAGGACCGCACTTGGGGATCGTCCGCATCCTTTAACGAGACTAGCACGTACCGCACGTCCGGCCACAATTGGGCGGTTCCGCCCGCAATGCGCACGTCCGTGTCCGAAGGATAGGCCTCGCTTTGAGTGTGGGAGTGGTATATGGCCAGCAGTTCCCAATCGTTGTCCCCGGCCTCCGAATCCACTTTGACAATCTCGCCGGGGTCCATGTCGAAGCGAAATGGACTTGCCGCCAAGTTGGTCATCCGGTAGAGCTTGAGCACTCGTCCGTCTCGTCCCGCCAGGATGCCGCAACATTCGTTGGGCAGGTCCTCCCTGGCATGGGCCACCATCTCGTCAACGAAACGCCTTTCCACCTGCGTCAACTGCCGTCCTCCTGGCCGCGGTCAAGGGCCAATCATGCCATTGGAGTATAACAACATCAGGCTGGAACGACGAGATTCGCCCCCATTCCCCGTTGGGCCACCGCCTGCCAGTTAGACACTAGGTTGGCTCGATGCTATTATGGCCGTTGGGCGGCCCTCCCTTTGGTTGCCGGAACCATTCTGGGATACACGCCGCAGTGCCGCCCTTTCTCAAAGCACAAAAGGCGTCCTGATATTGTGAAGATCAAACAGATTCTGCAGACCAAGCGGTCCATCTCCTGCGAATTCTTTCCGCCCAAGTCGGCTGAAGGGATCCCGGGAGTTTTTCGGGCCATCGACCGCCTCAAGGCCTTCAACCCCGATTTCGTATCCGTGACTTACGGCGCGGGAGGGTCAACCAGGCAGTTCACCGAGGAGATAACGACGCGAGTCAAGGCCGAGGGGGACTTGGAGGTGATGGCCCACGTAACCTGTGTGGGACAGTCCAAAGAGCCGGTTCACGGCGTGTTGGCAAGGCTGGCCGACGCCGGCATCGAGAACGTCATTGCTCTCCGGGGAGACCCGCCCCAGGGCGAGAAGGAATTCGTCCCGGCCGAAGGCGGCTTTGGCCACGCCACAGACTTGATTCACCACATCAGAAAGCGCTTCCCCTTTGGTATCGCGGCTGCCTGCTATCCCGAGGGCCACACCGAGTCTCCCAACTTGGAGACGGACATGGCCCACACCAAGCTCAAGGTGCATAACGGGGCCGAGTTCTTGATTACTCAGCTCTTTTACGACAACAGCGACTTCTTTGCGTTCATGGACCGGGTCCAACAGGCCGGCATCGACGTGCCCGTAATACCCGGAGTGCTCCCAATCCTGAGCGCTGGTCAGATTCGCAGATTTACCGCATTGTGCGGCGCCCGCATCCCCGAGGCCTTGGACAAACAGCTGGACAAGTTCTCCGACGACGATGATGCCGTCCGGGAACTGGGCGTGGAGTATGCCTCCGCCCAGGTGAGGGAGTTGTGGGACGCCGGAGTGCCGGGCATCCATTTCTATGTCCTCAACAGGAGTTACTCTGTTTCCAAGATACTGACGAACCTGGGCTTGGCTGGGCACACCGGCAAGGACTGAGGCCCAGGCGGCCGTCTTTCAAGCTGTTCTGGGTGTCCACCCGGGTGACAGCGCCCCGTCCCGCAGGCGCGTAAGCAGACATGAACCAAGGCCGGCCAGTTATGACCCTCTCTTCCGGCGTAGACATCATCGAAATCTCCAGGGTACAACGGGTCTTGGACCGGTATGCCCAGCGTTTTCTCAGCCGGGTCTACACCGACGGCGAGATTGCCTACTGCCGGGGGCGCGCGCCCAACCTTGCCGCCCGGTTCGCCGCCAAGGAAGCCACGATGAAGGCCCTGGGTACCGGCGTTCGGGGCGTCGGCTGGAAAGACGTCGAAATAACGCGCCAGCCCAGCGGGGCCCCTGCCGTCGTCCTCCACGGCAGGGCCAAGCTCCGCGCCCAGCGGCTTGGAGTGCTGGACATATCTCTGAGCTTGTCCCACTCCCGGGAATACGCCGTAGCTTTTGTGGTCCTACAGCGGGCGCCTCAACCATGAAAGTCGTCACTGCAGCTCAAATGGCGGCCTTGGAGGCTGCTTCCCAGCGCCGGGGAGTTTCCACCGATGCCCTCATGGAGAACGCTGGCTTGGCGGTGGCGCAGACTGTTCGCCGGCTGTTGGGCGGCGTTGCCGATGCCGCTGTCGTGGTCTTGGTCGGCCCCGGCAACAACGGCTCCGATGGGCTGGTTACGGCCCGCCACCTCCGGCGTTGGGGGGCTAGGGTTACCGCATATCTATTGGCTGGACGACCCACCGAAGACCCCAAGATGGACTTGGCCCGCGACTTTGACGTCGAGGTTGTCTCTTTGGCCGACGACCCGGGCATGCAAAGGCTTGACCAATTGCTGCGCCGCTCCCGGGCCGTCGTCGACGCCGTGTTGGGCACCGGGCGCGCCCGTCCTTTGCAGGGCGGAGTCAAAGAAGCTATGCTCCGCCTGCAAGCCTGCCGCACCGGCCAAGACCGCCCCCAAATCGTTGCTCTCGACTTGCCTACCGGTCTCAACGCCGACTCCGGCGAGGTGGACCCGGCGTGTCCCCAGGCGGACGTAACGGTTGCCTTGGGACGCCCCAAGGCCGGACTCCTGGCGTTTCCCGGCGCTGCCATGGCGGGCAGGCTCGAAGTGGCCGACATCGGCATCCCCCCGGACCTGGAAGAAGAGGAAGACATAGCCCTGGAGCTTTTGACCGCGCCTTGGGTCGGGCAGCTCCTGCCACCTCGGCCCTTGGACGGGCACAAAGGCTCCTTTGGCCATGCTTTGGTGGTGGCGGGGTCGAGAAACTACGTGGGCGCAGCCTGCCTCGCTTCCCTCGCTGCCGCAAGGGCCGGCGCGGGCCTGGTCACCCTGGCGTCCCCCGCCGGCGTGTACCGGATCGCCGCCGGCAGGCTGGCCGAGGTTATCCACCTCCCGTTGTCCGAAGACAATGAAGGGCGCGTCCACCCCGACGGGGCAGGTGTGATCCTACAGTCCCTCCATCAATACGACTCTTTGTTGCTAGGATGCGGCCTCGGTTGGTCCCAGGGGACCGCTGAATTCGTGAAACGGTTGCTGCCGAACGATGGGGCTGACACGCCGCCCGCGGTGATTGACGCCGACGGCCTCAACAACCTGTCCAGCCTGCCTCAATGGTGGCTCCGCCTCGGCGGCCCGGTGGCGGTGACCCCCCATCCTGGTGAAATGGCAACGTTGGCCGGTATCCCCGTCTCCCAGGTGCAGCAGGACCGCGTAGAAACAGCCCGCCGCTGGGCCTCCCACTGGAACGTAGACCTGGCCCTGAAGGGGGCGCACACGGTAATCGCCCAGCCCGGCGGTATGGCCCAAATCTCCCCTTTCGCCAATCCAGCCTTGGCGTCGGGCGGCACGGGAGACGTCCTTTCCGGCATCATCGTCGGCCTGATGGCCCAGGGGTTGTCCCCGGGTGACGCCTGTTGTTGCGGCGTTTATCTCCACGGCCTGGCTGGAGAAATTACACGCGAGAAGCTGGGCCAGTCGGGATCGTTGGCCTCAGACTTGATTGGCGAATTGCCGGTCGTGATTGAACGGCTCAGGAGAGAGGCCCCAGGGAATAGATAGGGCCAGGCGCCTTGTTGCATTCTCCTGGTAGGCGGCTGCTCATCGAGGTCTCTAGGGCTATGCTATACTAACCATCACTTGACCATAACCCACCGGCGATGCCGTCCACCGTCGGAACCGGGCCCGATGCACCGAGCCGCCCCATATGAAACCCTCGAGCTTAGGCAAGACATGACGTTGCAAAGCTTCTTGGAATCATTGGCGGACACGTCCTCGAACGTTCCCGCTTCCGGTTTCATCGAACTCTCGGACGTGTCGCCCGAGGAATTGGGCACATTCGCCAGCACTTGGGCGGGCATTGGTTTGGAGCGGCAACGCTGGACAATCTCCAAGCTGGTAGACTTGGCCGATGATAATCCAGAGTTGGACTTTGGCGCTATCTTCAAGATGTGCCTGAAGGGCGAGGATGAGGTGGTGCTGGAGAAGGCGATGGAAGGCCTATGGGAACAGGAGGACCGCTCCATAATTCCCGGCCTTCTCCTGACCCTGCGTTCTGATAAGAGCCCGCGGGTGCGCTCCGCCGCGGCTACGGCTCTGGGCAAATTCAGTCTCCTGTGCCAGGAAGGGAAACTGCTGCCCAAAGACCGCAAATCCGTCCACGATTGTTTAATGGAAACGCTCAACGACTTGGCCCAGCCCCTGGATGTCCGTCGCCGAAGCCTGGAGGCGGTGGCTCCTTTCAACACCGACGCCATCCGGGAAATGGTGTCTTGGGCTTACAAAAGTGGAGACCTTGGCCTTAAGTCAAGCTCAATCTTCGCTATGGGCCGCACCGGTGAGAGCGCCTGGCTGCCCCTGCTGATCAAAGAGCTTAACAGCGCGGAAGCCACCATTCGTTACGAAACGGCAAATGCCTGCGGAGAATTGGGCGAAGAAGACGCAGTCCCACACTTGGCCTCGTTGCTCGAGGATGAAGACTATCAGGTGCAGATGGCGGGCATAAATGCCCTGGGCAAAATCGGCAGCCCCCTGGCCAAGAAGGTCCTGTTGCACTGTATCAAAGAAGGCGACGCCGCTTTGGAAGACGCAGCCCGGATCGAGCTGCAAAACATTGAAGCGCTGGAAGACCCCATGGCTTTCTCATCCGACGTGTAGCTTCCTCGGCAACCGGGGAGTACCGGCCTCTGCTTTCCCGGGCCCTGCCCGCCCCTGTATCCTGGTGAAATACGTGACTCAACCCTGCGCGCCGCGATCGTCATGAATCCGTTAGATCAATTGTCCGAGGACAGGGCACAGTGGCTCGCTGCTGCGCCCACCGCTCACTTGGCCACAGCCGATGCCTCCGGCGCACCCCACGTGATACCGATATGCTACGCCTTCGACGGACACGCCCTGTTCTCCGTTTTGGACCAAAAGCCAAAACGAGCCCGGGTTACACGTCTACGCCGGGTCAGGAACATCCAGGAGAACCCGCAGGTCTCGGTGGTAGTGGACCACTATGAAGAGGACTGGAGCCGCCTGGGGTACATCCTGGTCATGGGTACGGCCAAGCTATTGTTTGAAGGCCGGGAGCATGACACCGCAGTCGGGTTGCTCCGCAAAAAATACTCTCAGTACCTGGCTATGGACCTGGACGCCAATCCGGTGATTAAGATAACGCCCCAGCGGGTCGTCTGCTGGGGCACTGCGCCCACTACGCCATAGTGCCGTTAAAGACGCCAGGGTGAAAGCGTAGACGGGAATCAATAGAGACCCGGCTCTATTGCCCTCGGTTGGCCGCCGCCGAGAAATGCTTGCTCAATATAAGGCCCTGGCCTTGGTATGATGACCCGATTTCTGCCCCGTATAACTTGTCAGGGGCCTGCAGCATTCTCTCGAAGGTCAGTGTGCATAGCTTTTGGCAGTGCTCTATCATGAACGGAACGTCGTGGGCCCTGACTTCCAGCACTGGCTGCACACCCTGGATGCCCCCGCCTGCGCCAAAGCCGAACCCAGGGTCGAAAAACCCGGCGTAGTGAGTCCTCAGTTCCCCGCTCGAAGGATCGTAAGCGGTCATTTCCGCCCCGTACTCCGGCCGGACTCTCACGGTTTCGGCTGATGTCAACAAATAGAACTCTTCCGGCTCGAGAATGAGTCTCCGCGCCCGGTCTGCGTACACCGGCTCCCAATAGTCGCTCGGGTCATAGTATGATTCCCGGCCCAAATCCAACAGGCTGCTATTCTTCTTGGCCCTGTACCCCACGCCGCTCATTTCCCCCGCAAGGTTTGCGCTCAGGGCCACGGTGTTGTCTTCCGCCGGCGCCAGCAAAGAATTGGTTTGCCCGTCTGGATACAGGAGGATGGGTTCCTCTTGGTGCGTGCGGAGCAGTTCCCCTTCGGCGCAACCGGGATTGCCCTTAATTAGCCGCAGTTGGTTGAGGGATAGGGTCGTCTGGACCTTTATGGTGAACGAACGAGATACCACTTCCAAGAAAAGCTGGCCGTCATATCCCTCTCCGATTTCGTCGAACTTATGGCTCCGGTCGGAAATAACCCTCGTAAAAATGTCCAGCCGGCCCGTGGAACTCTTCGGGTTGGTCTTGGCGCGTATCCCTTGGGGCAAACGGAGTTGCTCGATTAGTGGAATTAGGTAGGGGCGGTTCTTTTCCAGAATTGCGCCGTCCCGGAGGTCGATGCTTTCCATCGCCAACTCCGGCAGCTTGTCCATCACCGTGCTGGCGTCGGGAAGAAAGCTGCAACGCAGCCGGTAAGCCTTGTCCCCCAATCGCAGGTCCAGGCTGGCCGGCTGAAAATTCGCTTCGGGGATCTTGTACTTCTCGGAGAATATAACGTCGTCGCGGGCCGCTTCTTGCAGCCACCGAGTAGGTAATATCCCCTCTGCCTTCAGTTCGTTTATGTCAGAAAACATCGACGTTCCAATGTAGACACTCGTGTACGGCGATTACAGCCAGATTCTCCGAGATACGGCATGGGGTGTCAAGGGAGAATCGTCTCCTGGAGATTAAGCCAATCCCTGCCTTACTGTCACCCAGCCCCTTCCCAAGCTGTAAGCCATTCCATTAACATTCGTTGATACCGGCCTTAAGCGAAATACGGAAGTGATGTTGATTCGATGACTGCCGATATGACCGGGCGATACCAACCGATGATCAAGGATCTGCCACAGGGGGAACGCCCCCGGGAGCGGCTTAAGCAGCATGGCCCCAAGCACTTGAACAACACCGAGTTGATTGCCATCCTTCTCCGCACTGGCATGACGGGCGAAAACGTCATCTCCCTGTCGTCCCGGGTGCTGACAGCGCTCGGAAGGCTGGCCGGGCTGGGACGCAGCAGCTTTACCGAGCTTTGCTCCCAACGGGGCTTGAGCGAGGCCAAGGCCTGCCAGCTGCTGGCTGCCGTGGAGCTTGGCCGGCGCTTCGTTTCCCTGGCGCCGGAAGAGCGGGTTGTGATTAACTCCCCCCAAGACGTAGCCAATCTGCTGATGGCAGAGATGGCCGTGCTGGATCAGGAGCACCTGAAAGCGTTGCTGTTGAACACCAAGAACGAGGTGCTGGGCATCCGGGAGATATACGTGGGCAACGTGAACAGCTCCGTAGTCCGGCCCGCCGAGGTTTTTCGGCCTGCAGTGCGGGACAATGCCACTTCAGTCATCGTCGTACATAACCACCCGTCGGGCGACCCCACCCCCAGTCCTGAAGACGTTTCCATAACCAGGACTTTGATCGAGGCGGGGAAAATGATGGCGGTAGACGTGCTGGACCATCTGGTCATAGGAAGCGGCAACCGTTTTGTTAGTCTCAAAGAGGCGGGACTGGCCTTCAGGTAGCCCCCAACGCCCGGCAGTCTTGCAGAGACCGGGGAGCACGCCGATTTCGGAAACCGCGTCAGCGTCATCTCACAGAGAGATGTGTTGTGTCGCCTCTCTCTTCCCCACCGTTGGGCCTTTTTGTTATACTCCCCGGTGGTTTGCGCCCCTGTTGGCTAAGGCGGCGCACGCTCGAAGTAATAAGAGGTTAATATGCCGGCTTATGGCGTGATCGGTGGTCAGTGGGGAGATGAGGGCAAGGGCAAGGTAATCGATTACCTTGCCGGCCAGGTCGACTGCGTTGTGCGCTACGCTGGCGGTAACAACGCCGGCCACACCGTGGTCAACGACCAGGGCAATTTCAGTCTCCACCTTGTCCCTTCGGGTATTTGCTGGCCCCAGGTCTACGGCATCATCGGCAGCGGCGTGGTCGTCGACGCCGATGCCTTCCTGGCCGAACTTTCAAATCTCCAATCTCGGGGCATCGACACCGGCAGGCTCTACGTTAGCGAGCGCGCTCACCTGATAATGCCCTACCACGTTCTCCTCGACAAACTGGAGGAGCAGGCCAGGGGCGCCGACGCTATCGGCACCACCGGCCGGGGGGTGGGACCTGCTTATGTGGACAAGACCGCACGGGCTGGCATACGGGTCAGTGACCTGTTGGACTGGGATACGCTGGCCGCCCGTCTCAAGGGTGCTCTGGAGGCCAAAAACGCCCTCATTACCAGGGTTTACGGCGGCGAGCCCCTCTCTCTGGATGATTTGCTGGAGAGGTGCCGCGAGTGGGCCGATGCCTTGGCCCCCCACGTACGCTCCACCGAAGAGATAATCCGCGACATGCTGGCCCAGGGCAAGAACATACTGCTCGAAGGGGCCCAGGGCACCCTTTTAGACGTTGACCACGGGTCATACCCCTACGTCACCTCCTCATCACCCTCCATTGGCGGCGCTTGTACCGGCTTGGGGTTGGACCCGAAGGCCATCGCTGGAGTCTTGGGGGTGTTCAAGGCCTATTCCACTCGCGTTGGCGAAGGTCCAATGCCTTCCGAAATTCATGGCAAGGCGGCTGACGACCTGAGGGAAAAGGCCCAGGAGTACGGGACCACAACCGGGCGCCCCCGCAGGATCGGTTGGTTCGACGCCGTTGCCGGCAAGTATAGCCGGCAGTTAAACGGTCTCACTGGTATGGTCATAACTCGCCTGGATATCCTTGACGGCTTTCCGTCGGTCAAGGTCTGTGTAGGCTACCGGGCGAATGGACAGGAGTTGGATCGCTTCCCAGCCAATACCCATCTATTGGCCCGGTGTCAGCCCGTATACGAGGAATTGCCCGGATGGGACCGTCCCACGGCCTCCGCCACCAGCCTGTCCCAACTGCCCGAGAACGCCAAAGCTTATGTGAGGCGTATCGAGGAGTTGGTTGGGTGCCCGGCCCAGATTATCTCCACCGGCCCCAGGCGCGACGAGACCATCGTCGTAGCTCAGTTTATTCCCCGCTAGTCCGCCGACTCACGTCCTGGCCGTGCATATCTCCCAATGGGTTACGGTGGTGCCGCCCTCTTAGTTCACGAGGAGCCGGTGTGGGAGTACCCTGAGCGCTGGACCTGGCGGGCCGGGCTTGGGCTTATCTAACGAAGGCGGTGCTGGCCCGGCCTCACGCCGGTACAGGGATGTCGATGTCGTAACGCTGGAGCGCCTCTTCCACCTGCGCGGCCGATTTGGCGTCCAGAGGCACCAACGGAAGCCTGGACTGGCCCACGTTGAAGCCCACTCGGTTCAGCGAATGCCTGACCGGTATGGGGTTGGACACCACGAACAGGACCTTGAACAGGGGCAGCAGCCTGCGGTGCTCCGCCGCTGCCCCTTCCACGTCCCCTTCCAACAGAAGCCCCATCATTTGCTTTATCTGGGTTCCCACCAGGTGCGACGCGACGCTCACCACCCCGTATCCCCCGGTGGCCATGATGTAAAACGTCTCGTTGTCGTTGCCGCTCCACACCAGGAACCCCGGCTTGGCTCCGTCTATGATGCGGGTAATCTGATCCATGTCGCTTCCGGCCTCTTTGATCCCCACGATGTTGTCTATCTCGCTCAGGCGGATAGTCGTATCGTGCGTCATGTTCAGGCTGGTGCGGCTGGTCACGTTGTAGAGGATGCAGGGCAGGTTCACGTTCCCGGCAATGGCCTTGAAGTGCTGGTACAGCCCCTCTTGCGGCGGCTTGTTGTAGTAGGGCACCACCAGCAGCAGGCCGTCCACGCCCTCTCTTTCAGCCTCCTTGCTTAGTTCGATGCTTTCGGCGGTGTTGTAGGTGCCCGTGCCGGCGATTATGGCCCCCCTGTCTCCCACGGCGCCCTTCACCTCGGCGAACAAGCGCAGTTTCTCCTCGGTGCTCAGGGTCGGCGATTCTCCGGTGGTTCCCGACAAGAGGACACCGTCGCTGCCCGAGTCCAGCAGGGCCTTGGCCAGGCGCTTGGCCTGCTCGTAGTCCACCCGCCCTTGCTCATCGAACGGGGTGACCATCGCAGTGATTAGCCTGCCTAGCTCTTTCATGTCAACCCTCCTCGCGGGCAGCCCTTTGTCTCACCGCAGGGATTGATTCTTAATCGGTCGCGCCGGTCTCCACCCTGGGCTTTAAGAGCCCCCTGGACACCAGTTCCTCGGCTATTTGAATCGAGTTCAGCGCCGCGCCTTTTCTGAGGTTGTCCGCCACTATCCACATCGCCAGGCCCTTCGGATTGGACGCATCCTGGCGAATGCGCCCTACGAATACTTCGTCGGTTCCGCTGGCGTCCCAAGGCATGGGGTAAACGCTATGCTCCGGGTCGTCCAGCACCGTAACTCCGGGCATGGCCGACAGGAGCCGTCTCGCCTCCTCAGGCGCCATGGGCCGCTCGAACTCCATGTGTACCGCCGCGCTGTGCGACACGTACACCGGTACCCGGACGCAAGTGGCGGAAATCTGGATGTCCGGCGCGTGCATAATCTTGCGCGTCTCTTGCCGGACCTTCTGCTCCTCGACGGTGTAACCGTCGTCCAGGAAGCTGTCGATGCGAGGTATCAGGTTGAAGGCGATTTGCTGGTCCAGCGCCCTTGGCTGCGCTTCCCTTCCCTCCAGCAAGTCTCGTGTCTGCTCCCGGAGTTCCTCCATGGGCGCGCCGCCGGCCCCCGAAACCGACTGATAAGTGTCGGCGATGATCCTGACTATGGGGTTTACCCGATGCAACGGGTGCGCTGCCATGACCAGGGGAGTAGTAGAGCAATTGGGTATGGAAATGATCCCTTGATGCCACTCCACGTCCGCCCCGTTGACCTCGGGCGCAACCAACGGCACGTCGTCCCGCATGCGGAATGCCGAGCCGTCGTCGATAACCACCGCGCCGGCAGCCACTGCCGCCGGGGCGAAACGGCGGCTGACTTCGCTGGTGACCGAGATGAACGCCACGTCCACGCCGGAGAACGACTCCTCGGTGGTTTCCTCTACCACCAGTTCCTTCCCGCCGACTTGGATCAGCTTGCCCGCCGACCGGCTGGAGGCCAGCGCCTTTACCCTTGGCAACGTCGTATAACGCTGTTCCAATATGCGCAAAAACGTGGTTCCCACGGCGCCTGTGGCGCCGACGACTGCTATGTTGAGCCCTTCCAACATCGCTGGCCTACAAGCCCATAACGTTTTCCAAGCCTACCACGAGACCCGGACGCTTCACAACCTCTCTGATGCATTGCAAAACCCCCGGCATATAGCAGTCCCGGCCCAGTGTGTCGTGACGCAGGGAAACGGTCTGACCCGCAGCTCCAAAAATAACCTCGTGATGGGCGCTGCGTCCCGGCATCCGGATGCTGTGGACCGTCACGCCGTTGTACTCGCCCCCCCTGGTATTGGGTAGGTTCTCCCTCTCTGGATAGTTGCGGGTGAACCGCTTTTGGTCGCCTATGGCCCTGGCCAGGTCCATGGCGAATCCCGACGGCGAGTCGATTTTGGCCTCATGGTGGGCTTCTACTATGTCCGCGTACTCGAAAAACTGAGCCGCCCGCTCCGCCAAGCGTTTCAACACCACCGCCCCCAAAGCGAAGTTGGGGGCCACAATAACGCCGATGTTCCTGTCCCTGGCCAAGGCGTCCAATTGCTTGAGGTCATCGCCGGTCAGCCCGCTGGCTCCCATGATCAGGTTGGTGGAATGGGCCGCTCCCATCAAAGCCGCTTCCATGCCGGCAACAGCGTTGGTAAAGTCGACCAGCACGTCGGGCCTGGTTTGCTTGATTAGCTCTTCCAGGTTTACCGAAAGGGGCGCCTCGCCCCCGCCGGGCAAGCTTAGCGTAGGGCCCCGGTCCCGGCGGCAAGCGGCCCCTACCAGGGTCATGTCGTCCTGGCGGCTCACCGCCCCAACGGTCTCGACGCCCATCTTGCCGGTCGCGCCATTGACCAAAACTCTTATAATCGCCATCAATACCCTCTAGCCACTCCCGGCGGCTATGAGATGGGTATAGATACTATCATGGATATTTGGACGGGAAAAGAAAACTGGGTGATAAACGAAGGGAGCGACGAGTTCTTCGTCGCTCCCTTCACCTTGTGCCTATCGAAGACTGCTACGCGTATTTGCAGCAGGCGGATTGGCCTGTAAGATTCTGGCCTGTGATGTTTTGGAAGGAGCGGCCTAACCCCCTACCGGCCTCCGGACCTGCCGCCACCAAAGAAGCGCCTGTCGCCTCCGCCCGTCCGTGGGCCGCCGGGCCCTCCCGGCCTCGGCCCCCGGTCTCCCGGGCCGCCGCGCCTGCCGCCCGAATAGCCACCCGAACGTCTACCGTCACGGTCCTGGGAAGGCGGCCTGGAATTCATCCGAGGCGCCGGTGCGGGCGTCCCGTCTCCTCCGAACAGGGCGCGGCGGGATAGGTTCAACCGGCCCTGGGAGTCGATCTCCTGGATCATCACGGTGATTTCCTGGCCTATCTTGACCTCTTCTTCCATGTCGCCCATGTCCCCCGAGCGGACCAGGCCTTCCCGCCCGGCGACCAGCTCGACGAAGGCTCCAAAGCTGGTCAGCCTGGTCACCTTGCCGGTGAATATGTCGCCTACGACCAGCTCTCGCGTCAGGCTGTCCGCTTTCGACCTGGCCAGTTCCATCATGGCTGCGTCGGTGCCGCCAATGGTCACCGAGCCGTCGTCTTGTACGTCCACCGAACAACCGGTCTCTTCGATGATGCCCCGGATAACCCTGCCCCCTGGGCCGATAAGCGCCCCGATCTTGTCGACAGGAATCTTGAAGCGCAGCATCTTGGGCGCGTAGGGGCTCATTTCGGTGCGCGGTGTGTCCATGCGCTCATTCATCTTTGCCAGGATATGCAGCCGTCCTTGCCGGGCCTGCTCCAGCGCCTGGCTCAGAATCTCAGGCGTTAGCCCCTTGGTCTTGATGTCCATCTGCAGGGCGTTTACCCCGTTGGCTGTGCCTGCGACCTTGAAGTCCATGTCGCCCAGAAAGTCCTCAACACCTTGAATGTCGCTGAGGATGGCGTATCGGCCGTCTTGTGCCGTGACCAACCCCATGGCGATACCGGCTACGTTTTCCTTCAACGGCACTCCGGCGTCTAACAGCGCCAGGGTCGTGCCGCAAACGCTGCCCATCGACGTGCTTCCGTTGGAACTCAGCACCTCCGAGACTACCCGGATGGCATAGGGGAACTCATCTTCCGACGGCAGCGCGGGCAGGATAGCCCGTTCCGCCAAGGCCCCGTGGCCGATTTCACGCCGGCCGGGAGAGCCCACCCGCCGCGCCTCTCCGGTGGAGAACGAAGGGAAGTTGTAATGGTGCATAAACCGCTTGGTGCCGTAGGGCCCAACAGTATCCAACGTCTGCTTCATCGACATCGACCCCAGCGTCACGATGGACAGCACCTGGGTCTGCCCTCTGGTAAACAGGCCGGAACCATGAGTGCGGGGCAGCACCGCAACCTCGCAGCTGATGGGGCGTATTTCCTCAAGGGCCCGGCCGTCCGGGCGGACCCCCTGGTCCAGGATCCTCCCCCGGACCGCCTCTTTCAGTACATTCTTGAACCCGCCGGAGATCTGGGCCGCCGAGTAGCTGTCCGCCAGCCTCTCGGCCACTTCCGACGCGAGTTGGGACTCCCCGGTCTCCCGGGTGACCTTGTCGGAGTTCTCTTCCAACAGCGCGGTCAGGCGGCCGTTCAATATACCCTTGATTTCGCTGTCCAGCGCCTCGGCATCTCCGTCACCGTCCGGTGCCTCGCCCTTGGGCTTCCCGGCTTGGCGGACCAATTCCTCGATCAGGGAGATGGTGGTCAGGTTGGCTTCGTGGGCCCGCCTGATGGCCTCCAGGATGACTTCCTCCGAGACCTCGTCGCTGCCCGCTTCCACCATCATGATGGCCTCGGAATTGCTGGCGACTACCAGGCTCAGTTGACTGGCCTCGCTCTCCTGGTAAGTGGGATTGACGATGTATTCGCCGTCCTTATATGAAAGCCGGCAGGCGGCTATGGGGCCGCTGAAGGGGATTTGCGATATCGACAACGCCGCCGATGCCCCCACCATTCCCAGCACGTCCGGGGGATGTTCCTGGTCCGCCGACAATACGGTTATGGTTATCTGGATGTCGTTGTGGAGACTCTTGGGAAACAGCGGTCGAATTGACCTGTCGGTCAACCGGGCCGACAGGATAGCTTCTTGTCCGGGGCGGCCCTCCCTGCGGAAGAAACTCCCCGGAATCTTTCCGGCCGAATAAAGGCGCTCTTCGAAGTCCACCGTCAGGGGCAGAAAGTCTATGTCAGCCGCCCGGGGCTTGTCCGACATTACCGCCGTGGCCAGGAGTATGGTGTCGCCGTATCGGACCGTTACTGCGCCGTGGGCTTGTCCGGCCAACTTGCCGGTCTCTAGGGATAGGGTCTCTTTTCCAATGGAACGTTCAACGGTTGTGGGCATAGTAATACCTATGGTGCCTCTCGTATAAATTAGAATCTGGATAGGGGCTAGACGTGAAAACAACACCCTGGGAGGGTGTTGTTACTGGGGGCAGCGCTATCGGCGCAGTCCTAAGCGGGAGATCAATGTCTGATAACGGCCTACGTCCTCGTTGGTGAGGTACTTGAGGAGCCTCCGCCGCCTCGACACCATGTTGACCAAGCCGCGACGGGAGTGTACGTCTTTCTTGTGCTCCCGAAGGTGTTGGGTTAACTGCCGGATCTTCTCGGTGAGAATCGCTATCTGCAGTTCTGTGGAGCCGGTGTCCTTGGAGTGGAGGCGGAATTCCTTGGTAATACTCGCGCGAGCTTCGCCGTCTAGCATGTGTTGTATTAGATTTTCTATCCTCTTCTTATCGTCCGCACGATTATATCACAACGGCGCCTTCCACCACAACGAGGCCTATCTTCCCGGCATCTCCGCCGCCGGCCTGATGCCTGTGGCCCAAGCCCCGAACTTGCGGCTGTCCCGGTGCGACCGTATCCGGCATGTGTGAAGATAAGCCGAGCACGCCAAATAACCTGGCGCTCAACAGGAACTTTTAGCGTCAGCATTACGTCAAACTCAGCAAGCGATTTGTTCAATATGATGGAGGAATGCCAACTTACATGCAAGAATTCAGTCGTGAGTTGGCAAGTCGGGCGAACAACCACATCTGCGCCCCATCCCACTACGATATCCCTTCCACGATGGGCAACTACCAGTCGCGGTAGAGGAGGAGAGAAGCAAATGTTAGGACGCGTCCTCCTGGCCCGATTCGCACTGCTGGCCCTGATCAGTTTTATGGCCATCGCCTGCGCGGGGGGAGAGTCACCACCGGATGGTTCCTTCGGTCCGACGCCCGACGAAAGCTTCTCGGGTCCCACGGCAGCCCCCGCCGCCGACGTTTATCTGGGCCCCCCACCGGCTCAGACCCCGATACCAATCCGGGAGCCGTCCTATTTGACCGAGGTGATACCGCCGTGCACACCCGTCGCGGGGGTCCCTAGTAACCCCTGCGGGCAGTCTCCACCGATCCACTCGCAAGGCGGAGGAGTGGGGCTGACGATAGACCTGGGCGAAGAACCACGTGACTACGGGTATTTCGTAGGTGAGGGGGAAACGCTCGCGGATTGGGTTCCCCACCTGGTGGTGAGGGCAACGACCATACCGAGCACCTTCCGTTGCGACCTTGGCCAGTCTCTCAGGTCCCATTCCTACCTGAATGACGACTACCTCGATAGCATCATCGGCTATGACTATATAGTTTGCTATATCGACGCGCGGGCCAACGA
The DNA here is from genome assembly GCA_965249215.1 of Dehalococcoidia bacterium. Lineage (GTDB taxonomy): Bacteria > Chloroflexota > Dehalococcoidia > Lucifugimonadales > UBA3495. The sequence goes on from CBDFLN010000001.1 coordinate 482,799, forward strand.
ATACATCATCGGGTCCGGGCCGCCGACCCTGACCTTCATAGTGGACTATGAGAATTACTTCACCTATCGTCAGTCAGAAGATGATATTGAGCAAGTCAGAAGCAACATGGAGCGGATGTACATCGAGGGCGGCGAGCTTGCCCGGAGAGGCGGCTTCATAAGTCTCTTTCCGCTGGCTCCAGCGGAAGCTGTCTTCTTCATCGCGCCGGGCCTCAACGCCGCCGTGGAAGTGTGGGAAGTCGTTTATCAGTGGCCCGTCGACAAACCCCACAATGGCAACGTGCGCATCTTCCATCCCGACGCGGGCAACTGGTACAGCGCCGACCGAGCCCTGTACGACCAGTACCTAGACACACGGATTTCCCCCACGCTGGATACCTTCCGAACGAACCTGCAGGCCGCATACCAGACCCGGATGGCGGAAACGGGTGGCCGCATCCTTCCGGCGACCGCAACGAAGTACCTCGGCATGGCCCAGTGGCCGATGCTCATCACGGACGCCAATCAGCTTCAACAGTTCAGCATCGACGTGGGCAACTATGACAACCCCGCTGGCCCGCCGGTCCGCCCATCCGCTCCCTGCGGCGTGGGAGCCGTGGACGACCAGGTCGACAACTACGGCCTGATGCAGGACTGCTCGACGCTCCTGGCCCTGAAGGACGGGATCCGCGGCACGGCGTCGCTGAACTGGGCTGTGGACCAAGCCATAGCCGATTGGGACGGCGTCACGCTGTCATCGGGCGACGACGATAAGCGCGTCGTCACCCTCGATCTCGAAAACGAGTCCCTCACGGGGACGCTGAGCAATCGCCTCGGGGACTTATCCGGCCTGACAACGTTGAAGCTGGCCGACAACAGCCTCACCGGGCATATCCCGGCTTCTCTGGCCGACCTGGACTTGGATGAGCTTAAACTGTCGGGGAACAGCTTCGTCGGTTGCATCCCAGCGGGCCTGCGGGACGTGGGCGACCACGACCTGGGGTCCCTGGGCCTGGTGGACTGCCAGACGCCGCCGCCGGACGCCGACAGTAGCCTGGAGTTCACGTCAACCGCCTACCAGTTCTCGGTCGCCGAGGACGCCGCCCTGGGCACGGCCGTTGGAGCGTTGCAGGCCAGGGACACCAACCCGACCCGGACCCTGACGTACACCATCATCATGGGCAACGCCGCGGGCAAGTTCGCCGTAGGCGGAGCCAGCGGAGCCATCACGGTGGCGGCTGAACTGGACTACGAGACCAGGTAGCAGTACACCCTGACGATCAACGCCAACAGCGGCGCCGGCGGGAACAAGACAACCGCTGTGACGGTCTCGGTGACAGATGTGGTCGAGGACCCTCCAACACCCCAGAGTCCAACGTAGGCCCTCTCTCCCCCAGCTACTCCCAGGGCCTACCTGAGCAGGCTCTCAAAATACCCATCCACCCGCTCGGCATATTCATCCGGATAGGTCTTGAATGACTCGATGTGCCCTGTGGCGTCCGTTTTCCAAAGCTCTGTATCGCTGTGACCACTGGCCTCGGCCACCCTCTCGCCGTGGTCAACCGTCACCCGGTCGTCATGTACGCCGTGAATAACCAAGACCGGGTAGTCCAATCGGGTCACTGCCTTTACGGGGGTTAACGCGCCAATGTCGATGCCGTAGATTGCCTTGGCCATGAACTTCGCCGTGGGCAGGAAGGCCGGCGTCGCCCATCCGGGAAAGATGGTCCGGCGCGCCGTCTCCTGCGCAATCAGCTCCGAGGCCGCCGCGTATGGGCTGTCCGCAGCCACTGCCTTGATACCCGGCTCTTCTACCGCGGCTAGGATCGACGTTGACCCGCCCATTGAAAATCCCATTAGTCCCACCTTCCCTGGCGCTGCCCCACGTTGGTTCACAAGATAATCGTAGGCTCCCAGCACATCCTGCTGCTCGAAATATCCGCCTGAAACTCGGCTGCCTTCCGACGAGCCGTGTCCCCGCAGGTCGAACATCAATATGCTATATCCCCGGTCTGCCAGGCGGTCGGCCAGCGCCACTGCTTCATTCCCGGAACGCACGTTGCCCAGGCCGTGGACGAATATCAAGTGCGGCGCATCACTGCCATTGTACCGGTCCCCTTGGATATACCACCCACTCAACCGCAAGTCTCCGTCCCGAGGAGAAAACTCCACGTCCTCAACCGGCAGCCCGTAGTTGCGTGGATGGTCCTCTTGAGGGTTCCGTTCCGAAGTGGTGACGCCGCGGGCCATGTAAAACGAGATGAGGCCGTACAGGACTACCAGCACCGTCAAAATCAGGACGAGCCCAATCCTCAGCCGGGGCCGCGCCCATAGCGAGCGTAGCACCGTCATAGTGGCCCTACGTTGGGCGGCAGCGGTCGCATGAAACGGAAAGTCCTCGAGGTTGTAGTTTCATAGACTAGTCCAGCGTGGGCTTCCACCCCCCCAAGACCTATGCGCTTTGCCATCGGCAGTCATTGTGTCAGAGTACGGCGGTTCAGGCTCTGTCACTAGCAGAACACCAAAATGCCCAGCCAACTTGAACAGCCCAGCGTTACCGGCCAAGTTCTGCTCGAAGCCCAATTCGACGTAAACATCATACCCTACGGCAGATGGTGGGTGGCGTTGCTCCTGTCCATCACAGTGGCCGGGATTCCCCTTATCCCCTTTTGGTGGATATTCAGCTATTGGTACGGACCGGAGTATTACCGGCGGGCTTCGGTCAGGCTCACCACCCACGCCCTGGAAATCAGGAAGGGCGTATTTGCCCGCTCCGAGGCCACCATTCCGCTGAACCGGATTGCCGACCTGCGCCTGCACGACGGGCCGTTGATGCGCCACTACGGGCTGCGCGGGTTGAAGGTGGAGACCGCGGGGCAGTCCAGCGGGCCTGGCGCCAGCAAGAGTGACCTCTTGGGCCTGGTTGACGCTGTCCAGTTCCGTGATGCGGTGCTCCGCCAAAGACAGAAGCTGATTGATTCCGGTGCTGCGGGAACGGATTCCTCCGCCACTGGGAGCGTCGCCGGCCTCCTGACCGCAATCCGCGATATCCTGGCGCGTATGGAAACCGGGAAGCCCGTCCCGACTGGCTGACCTGCTTCCCTCTCACCACGCTGGTTGCACCAGGTGCCTTTGAGCGCAGCCGCGGCGGCATAAACGCCGTAGTAGTAGCCGGGTAGCCCACCCGGTGCTGCTTGTACCCGCTGGCCCCGCCCTCGGCATAGTCAGCGACGTTTGGTTTGCAACCAATCGGTGCCTTTCAAGGCGTGTTGACGTAGATATCCAGGTGGTAGGATAGAACGAGACCGGTGAGGGGTTGGTTGGCGGCGGCATAGAAATCGTGTGTCGTTGTGGCGAACAAGACAGGATCCCCGAGCAGGATGCGACAGCGGAACAGTATCAAATTTATCCGTCGGCTCATTTTCCTCGCAGTTTACATACATCGCCACTACGCTCCCAAAGTTCAGCTTTTGGACCCCCAGTTCCGCCGTTCCCGCAAGAATTACCTGATCCAGGTCGCCCTGGCTACCGCCGCCCTGTTTCCCATCCTCCTGCTGGTGGACTCCCTCTCCGATGCAGCCCTCGCCGTCGGCCTGGGTTCCAGCGCCATCATCATATTCCTGAGCCCTTCCTACCGCTCTGCGTCGCCCCGGGCTTTGGTCGGCGGCCATTTGGGGGGAGTGCTGATCGGCTTGGCATGCTCGCTGCTGCTGTTTTCAACTCCCTTGGGGGACTCTCTCACCGACTCTACTTTCCTGCGCGCCGCTATCCTGGCCACTGCCCTGGGACTCCTCATGTTGGTCATGTCCACCACCGACACCGAACACCCGCCGGCCGCCGGCACGGTCCTTGGAATCGCCATCAAGCCTTGGGAACCCGTCACCCTATCCATCATCATTGGTGCTGTCCTGCTGCTGGCCTGCATCAAGTTCCTGCTGCACCGGTACTTGCACGACCTCATCTAGCGCCCGGCTCCCCTTCCGCTAGCCCAGACTTCCTTCCGCTAGCCCAGACTTCCTTCCGTTCGTGGTGAGGCTCTCGAACCATTTGAACGGACTGGCGGGGGCAGGTGGAACGTCCGCTCGTGGTGAGGCTCTCGAACCATTCGAACGGCTGGGCGGGGGCGGGTGGAACGTCCGTTCATGGTGAGGCTCTCTCCGCACAACTATTGACTCTTGCGGCCCCATCGGGTCTCAAACGACCTGGTTTCGTAGTTGTATTGGCGACAACCAAGCCTTGACCGTTCCCCCGAACTCCCGTACAATACCACTACATCCCACACGCTGTGTGGGAATATATATGGGAATAGAGGAACCATGGGCAAGCTTAACGCACTTTCCGCAAAGACCCTCAGCAAACCCGGCAGGCACCGCGCCGGCGACGGACTCTACCTCAACGTATCCCCTTCGGGGAGCAAATCGTGGGTCCAAAGAATTGTAATCCACGGACGGCGCCGTGACATAGGGCTGGGGTCGTATCCCGCCGTCACCCTCGCCGATGTCCGGGAAATCGTCCACGACAATCGCACGGCTATTTCCCAGGGCCGGGACCCGGTGGCTGAGAAACGGGAGGCGCGCCAGGCCGGCCTAAAGAGTGCCCCGTCCATCCCCACCTTCTCTGAAGCCGCTGCCCGGGTGATCGAGCTGCGCCGCCCCACCTGGAGCAACGCCCGGCACGCCGCCCAGTGGGAGAACACCCTGGCCACCTACGCCAATCCGGTGATCGGGAACAAGACGGTCGACTCCATCACCCCTGCCGACGCCATGGCGGTGCTGACTCCAATCTGGACCGCCAAGCCGGAGACCGCCAGCCGGGTCAGACAGAGAATGGAGACCGTCATGGACTGGGCGATTACCCAAGGTTACAGGCTGGACAACCCGGCGGGCCGGTCTCTACTCAGGGTATTGCCTCCGGTCAAACGCCTGAAGGAACACCGCCAAGCCCTGCCCTATGCGCAGGTGCCGGACGCGGTGGCGCTGATCAGAGAGTCCACCGCCGACATTTCCACAAGGCTGGCCTTCGAGTTTCTGGTCCTGACCGCTAGTCGCTCCGTTGAGGTGCGGGCGGCGGAGTGGAGCGAGATTGATTGGGAGGCGGCCACCTTGGAGGTCCCCGCCGCCCGGATGAAGGCAAGGCGTTCCCATCGGGTTCCGCTGGCCGGCAGGGCTCTGGAGATACTGAAGGAGGCGTCACGCTTCGGCGACGGGCATGGCCTGGTGTTCCCATCCGCCCGCAGCGGCAAGGCGGCGTCCCCCACGACGTTTATCGCGCTGATTCGGCGGCTGGGCATTCTCGCCGTACCCCACGGATTCAGGTCCAGCTTTCGTGACTGGGTGATCGAGCAGACGGCTACGCCGTGGGCGGTGGCCGAGGCCGCCCTGGCCCACAACGTGGGCAATTCCACGGAGGCGGCCTACATGCGTAGCGACCTATTCGACCAGCGCCGGGCGCTGATGGACCGGTGGGCGGCATACGTTACCGGGCGGAACCAGCACAAGGAGGAGAACAATGGCTGAACAGTACGGGGAAGAGTGGATCAGTGAGGCATTGGACGAGAGAACGACGGCTATCCCGAACCTTTCTGATTTACTGGGATTGTGGAGGGAGACTCCTCCGGACGAACTCGACGCAGACCACCCGGGATGCCTCCTCCGGGAGAGCTATGTGCATGCTTGCACTGTCCTGGCTGACACCAAGCCGTGGGCCTGGGAAGGACTGGAAAGACTTCTAAACTATTTGTTGGAGAATGGTGAACCAGTCCCCAGGCGTTTGCACTTGTGGGGCCTTCACCAATACATGACGGGCCGCCCGGCCCGCAGGCCCGGCCGGCCAGAAAAATCAGAGCGAGACTTGCGCGTGGCGGTGGTGTTCACGATGCTGCGGCGTGATGGATACACTCGTGAAAATGCGATCGGGGCTATCGCAGACCAGATGGAGTGCTCTATCCATAACATCGGGTCCATCATTTACAAGCATAGAGATGCCCTCCCTCGCCGCCCGTAAGAATTCGGGATATTTTTTCATAGTGCAATTTGCCTAGCCACACGATAACCTCGATTCAAATAATGTTTCGAGAGGTGTTGTTATGGCTGCCCCAACCGCCGACCGGCTTCTGCGCCTTAGCGAAGTACAGACCCGTACCGCGCTCGGGCGCACTACTATCTACCGCAAAATGCGCGAAGGGTCTTTCCCTCAACCGCTGAAGATCGGAGCCCGCGCCGTCCGCTGACCGGAGTCCGAGATCGAGGCCTGGCTGGCAGCCCGTCCCAGGGCCACCGGTGACAGGCTGCCCTGAGAGGCACTTGGCCTGTGCGCGTTAGCCTGCCTCGACCGGGCCAGGGTGGAGGGGAAAGCGGACTGGGCGGTCGCCTGGCTGCACCGGCGAGCATGTGGAGTCTACGAGGCAGATAAAATCCCAAGGCCGGAGAGCGCTATCCATCGGCAAGGCATTCTAAGTCGGCAGGACGACGGCTGACCGGCTGCTGAATCAACCAAACGGAACCGCGGCGAAGGGGCGCAGACCCTGGCCCGGTGGATCAACTACCGGCCCGGCCAGGAGGTCAATATAACACGACTAGGTAAGCTGTTCGGCAAATGATAAACGCACCCCACGGCGGCCACAGGGTTAGCGGCACTGGCGCTTTAGCCCCTCGCGGTGGCGGGTATTCACCGGTGCGGGGACACGGGCCCGTACGACTAGCCAAAATTTTAGATTTGTTCAACATTTTGTGAACCAGGAAGGTGAACGGCATGGAACGACTTGAACTGACACGCCGCGAGGCCTACTTGCTCCTGCTGACGGAAGAGGCTTTTGCAAAGGGCCGCCTCAACCGAGAGTGTCCGACCTTCACGGCGCGAGAATTGGCCCATGGTCTAGAGGGCGTGAACCGTACCATGTTCACGGTGCGGGAGAGGGACTTGGCCTATTTGTTGAATCGCATGGGGGTCTTTCCGGCATCACGCGGCCCGTTCGCCTACCGGAGAAAGACGCGTGAGTTGCTGGAGAAGCTGCCAGAGTGGCTTGAAGCAGCGCGAGAAGAAATGGAAAAACGTGTGTGTGTTATACCAACTCCGACACTCGCGCCACATTCTAATATTACACGTTAGTAGACTATTCTTAAGCCCGAATCCACCGAAGGACACCGATGGACGGCGTGAGGAAAGCGGAAGGGGGATGAGGGAGCTACAGGGGAAATAGCCTGGGTTCCATTTGGGGTAGGGAGGTCGGCGGACGGTCTTCATCGCCGCACAGGGGCCCCTATGGGCGTCTGCAGGAGCTGCGATGCGCGGGATGGCGAGAGAATACGCAGCAGGGAACTCTCTCGGACCGGGCTGGCGCGAGTCTGCGGGGATCTTCGGTTGTCCGGTGGGTGGGTCGGTCGCCGACGGTGCCGTCAGGCCGGGAGTGGAATGGCTCGCAGCCGGGCCAAGGCGCGGCTGAACTTCTCAGCCCAAGGCCAGCGATCCGGAAGATGCAGGGTCAACCGGCGTGCCGAGCGGGTGAGCCGTCCGGCCAGGGAGAAGAACCGCCGCCGGAGGGTCTTGGTGGTGGCTATCCGCTCTCCCAGACCGATCCGCGCGGTCCAGCGGGCCAGGTTGTGGGCCATCGTCTGGACGGCCAGCCAGGCGCCGTTGGCGGCGAAGCGGCCCGAGGGGAGATGGTTCAGCCCGACGCCGTACTTGAGGTCGCGTATGGCATTCTCGATCTCGGCGTGGCGGCGATGGTCAGCCTCCAGTTCGAGCAACTCCCCGTCCCGGTCGGTGATGAACCCGTGATAGCTGTATTTGGCGAAGAGGGCCAACTGGGAACCGGGCGTGGGCTTCACACGCCGGACGATGAGCCGCACCGGCGCGGCGTCAGGTTCACTCTGGAAGGGAGTGCAGGTGGTCTCGGCCACATCGGCGGCGCCGTCCATCCAGTAGGGAATGGGAGTCCAGGCATCCTCGGGTATCGTCTCGATGAGATTGCGCAGGCTCTTGTGCTGGCGGATGGTGATGGAGAAGCGGACATCCATCTTGCGGCAGACGGATACCACGCCATGAGTGTAGAACCCGCTGTCGGCCCGTAGCGTGAGTCGTCCGTTGGCCCCGGCGTAGCGTACCCGCCCCACCGTCTCCCGCAGAAAGTGGGCGGCGCCCCGGGCGGTGTTGGCGCGGCCCTCGCGCAGCCGGGACATCAGCACGTCGCCGGTGCCGGCGGCGACGGCCAACAGCGGGTGATAGCCCCGCTTGCCGGTATAGCCGTGGTGGCGTGCGCCCTCCTTGGCCAGTCCGTAGGTCTCGCAGATGGTGGAGTCCAGGTCAATGGTCAGGGGCCCGTCGCCGGGTCCCGCCCCGGCCTGCCAAGCCCGGGCCAGCAACTCGCGGCTCACCCGGTCGAGTTGACGGACGTGGCCCCACCGGAAGCTGCGCAGGAAGGTGCCCAGGGTGGATGGCGCCTTGACCGTGCCGCCCAGGGTGCAGGCCGTCCCCCCGGTGCGCAACACATCGGCGTCGTCAATGCAGTCGCCCCCAGCCAGCGCAGACGCCACCAGCGTCATCATCTTGTCGCTCGTGTTCGCCCGCCCCGGGGCATCGCCCAGGTCGAGGCGCTGCCGGACGAGTTCGGGCAGGCCGAGGTGCCGCGCCAGGGTGGCCGGAAGGAGCAGCCCGGCATTGGCCACCAAGCGGCGGTCGTCGAAGGTGATTTGGATCCGGTCGGGGTGGTTGCGTGGCAGCATCTATTGGGTGCTCCTTTTCCGGGGTCGGTTTTTTGCTACAAAACCATTATCCCAGAAGCACAGGAGCACCTTCTTGCCGCTTCAGGACGCTAACCCGACGCCCTCCTTCGGTGGATTCGGGCTAAGAGGGTCTGGTAACTTTCAGTCTGCTGGCCACTGATTACTTGATACTATCGGAAGGAGAGACGCCATGACGGCTCCCGGCCCGCCCATCCCTTACAACTCTACTCGGCTTATCCTCGTTTCCCTACTCAGCGCCCTGGCTCTAGTCACCATCACCTGTAGCGATCCCCTCTCCGGTTCAGCCCCGACCCCGGTTCCAACCCCAAATCCTACGCCAGGTCCGGTGGGGGTTCCGTTTGCTTCTGGTGTACGGGCTATCTGGCCGTAGGTACGCCAAACGCTGAAAGCAAACGGAACCTCGAGGATGTTGGGCCACCTCAGTTCACCAGCCTGGAGTTCACCCAGGTCCTTAAGGACCGCGGTGTGAAGATCAGCATGGACGGGAAGGGGCGGTACGCGGACAACATCTTCGTGGAGCGGCTGTGGCGCACGGTGAAGTACGAGGAGGTGTACCTGAAGGCCTACGCCAGCTCGGGGGAGGCCCGGAGGGAACTGGGAGCTTACTTCCGGTTCTACAATGACCAGAGGCCCCATCAGGCCCTGGGATACAGGACGCCGGGGGAAGTGTTCTCTGAGGGCCGGGCGCCCAAAAATGAAGAATCAACAGCCCAGAGGTGGTCGCCGGAAGCAGACGTGGTATCTTATGCGGGAGCTGCGGGACCCTCACTTAACTCCGCCTTAATTCTGTCCAACTAACCGGGTCCACCTCAACTTCCAGTGGACCCCGTAGCGGGAGCCGTCCCAGCTGACGAACCCGTCCCGAGCCACCATCCGGTCCTCCCGCAGGTAGGGCGCCAGGACGTTCCGCTCCGGCAACTTCCCCAGGTGAGGCTGCTCCTCGGCCGGCATCTCGGCAGGGAGGCGGTGGGTTGTCCCGTGCAGTCGCCGGTTGGCTACCGTGGTGCACCATTCCACCGCCTGCCGGTTCAGATCGGCGTCATCGGTGAAGCGCAGGCTGGGCCACAGGTTGCCACGGACGTAGTTCACCCCGCTCTCCACTTTCCCCTTCGTCTGGGCCCTATACGGCTGGCACAGCTTGAGATCAAAGCCCAACCGCAGGGAGAAGTCCAGCATCCGCCGGTTCCACTCGCTACGGCCCTCCGCGTCCCTGCCCAGGGTCACCACCTTGGCGTTGTCATACAGGCAGCGCCTGGGCACGCCACCCAGGTAGTCGAAGGCGTTGACGTGGCACTGGATGAAGCTGGCCGTGTCCGCTCTCCGGACGAGCTCCACGTAGATAGCCCGGGACCAGCCGAGCACCATCACGAAGGCCCACATTTGCCGCTTCCGCCCCCTTTCGTCCACGTAGCTGAAGCTGCCCCAGTCCACCTGTGCCTGCTCCCCGGGCTCCGTCTCGAACCGCACCGTGGCCTGAACCTGGCGACGCCTGCGGCGTGGGGACACATAGGTCTTCACCAGGGAGTAGCCCCCCTGGTACCCCAGACCTTGCAACTCCCGCCACAGCGCCACGCAGTTCTCCAAGCCTTCCGAAAGCCGCCGATCCATGTACTCGGTGTACGGGTCCAACTTGGATGACCGCCGCCGCCGCCGCTTGGGCATAACCGCTTCCGGATCCTTCAGGTACCGCCGTACCGTATTCCGGGCAATGTCCAATTCCCCGGCTATATCCCGAATGGAATAACCCTACCCTTTCATTTCGTATATCTCTTTCACTATTCCCACCTTTAACAATCTCTTTGCACCACCTCCACGGAGTCTCCGTAGATGATGCCCTTTCTCTCAGGTGGGTCAATTCCATCCTGGCGATTTCGCTCATTTTTACATTGGCGCTAACACCGTGAACCGCTCCAAGCGCTGTGGGAAGTCGTCGGGAAAAACGTGGGTCCTTAGGCTGTAGTATGTGCGCTGTCTCAGCATTGAGCCGGTCCTTCCGCATGGCACATCGGCGCCCTCTCCGATAGAGGCGGCGTTACCGTCCGCCTTCTTCGTCCGGGACGGAGAGCAGGCTCCCACCATCCCGTTCACTTCCGGAGATCGAGAGCGTGTCCGGTCAGGGCCGGGTGCGGCCTTGCCCAACATCCATGTATGCGGGCTTTTTCGTTGTTTGGAAAATGCCTGCCAGCCTTATCCCTCCGGTCCTGGGACAGCGATTTCAATCCGGTTGGAGAGCGGCCTGCCGTCCGCGGTGCAGATGGCGTGGTTGGATGCACAGTCCTCGGTGACGGGCAGCGCGATGGTGACCGTCCCGTCGCCATCCGGCCTGACGGTGATCTCCCACCTGACGTTCTTGCCCCGCTCCAGCCGCCGCGCCTTGACCACCTCGCCCCCCGTCACCGTGAACGCGTGGTCCCGCAGGGTCTTGTAGCTGAACCCGTCCGCGGGCGTTTCGCTGAAGCGCAGCTCGAAGGTGAACGCGGCGCTCCTGTCGTGGGACGCCGGCACGCCGTGAGCGCTGGCGGTCAGAGGATCGGCTTGCTCCTCGCTCTCCTCAGGTTGGTCGGGAGCCGTGTCGTTCGAGACCACCCGCCCGCTGAAGGACTCCGCCGTGTTGCCCGACGTATCCTGCAGCTTATTCGCCGACTCGTTCGTGGGCACGGTGTAGTCCACCGTCACCGTGTCCCTCGCCTCCACCCCTGTGTCCAGGACCAGCGTTACGGCCATTCCCGACACTGACACCGCGTCTATGGACCGGGATGACCCGTTCACGTCGATGGCGAAGGCCGCGGCGGCCGGCGTGACGCCCGTGTCCAGGTCCTCGTCGTAGGTCAGCGTCAGGCTGGCGCCGTCCACAGCGGCCGACCGGAGATCCGGGGCCGTTTCATCGACAACTTCCTGGAGGTAAATTGTCCCCGCACCCAGGTGCTCTATAGCCGCATCCAGCATGTTGTCCACGTCCTGGATGGAGCCGCCGTTTAGGGCCAGGGAGTTGGGCTCGACCAGGAGGGAGGAATGCGTGCCGTCCGCGTCGATGAGCGTGTAGCCGAACACCAGCTGGCGGGTCCCGCTGCCGCGCAGGTACAGCGCCTGCCGCTCCGCCGTGCCGCTCAACAGGACCGGCAGCGACGGATTGCCGCCGGTGGCGTCCACCTGCACCGGACGGCTGAAGGTGAAGGTGACCTCGACGGGTTCTCCCAAGCCCCAGGCGTTGTCCGCGCCAGGGTCGTTGAAGGCGGGTACACCAATTATGGTTGTCGCCTCGGCCTGGGTCTGGGTCTGGGTCTGGGTCTGGGTCTGGGTCTGGCCGGAAGAGTACGATGAATGGTCCAGCTCAGCATCCAGGCCACCCTCCACGCTGACGATGCTGCCGTCACGCACCCCCAGTGTGTTGTAATGGACCGCCACCAGGGAGAACGAGCCGGACTGCAGCGTGTGCCTGAACACCGTGCGGTCCGTGCCGGAGCCGCTGGCATATTCGGCAACGCCCGTCGTCCCGGTATGGTCGCTGCCATGGTCTGCCCGGAGGCCCAACCAGACTTTCGGGGGCAGGCCGCCCGACGGAGTCGTGACCGTTACCGCTTCGCTCCATACCAGCGTCACATCGAGGGCCTCGCCCGCGTCATAAGTCCCGTTGCCTCCCGGCGGATCGCCGAACTCGACGTCAATAATCCACGGCGCCACCTCCCCCGCCTTCAGGCAGCGCAGCCCCACGTCCTCACTGTGGAGGCAGTTGTGAATTCCCGGCTCGGGGTGCTTTGAGGGACACTCCAACAGTCCCGACTCATTACCTTTGCACAACAGGTCATCCAGCACGATTTGCTGGTCCTGGGTTCCCGGCGGGAAGTACGCAGTCCTGTAGCGGTCCATGTCCTCCACCGCGGCGACAAGCCCCAGCGCCCGGCACGCCACATTGGCATCCGCCCTGGTCCAGTAGTCGTCGCAGATGGTGCCCCAGGCACCGTTGTAGAAGATCTCCAGACGCCCCTCGCACGGTTGCCCCTTGTCGTCGATGAGGTCTCCATCAACCAAGCGCAGATTCCCCGCCTCCGGAGTGTCTTCGTCGGTCCCCGGGTCGTCGTCGTCGGTAATGCTGACCACGGTCGCAGCCGTCGTCCCCGCGCTCACCCCGGTGGGCAGCGTCCCGAATCCCAGCCGCACGCTCTCCCCGTCGTCGTCCTCCGTGTCCTGGGTCGCCGCAAAGATGATCGTCTTCGACGTCTGGCCGGCGTTGAAGGTGACGCTGGTGGGCACACCGGAGTAGTCGGCGGCGCTCGCCCCGCCCTGGTTCGTCGCGGTGATCTGGACCTCGACCGTCCGCTCCGGGTCCGCGCTCAGCGTCACCGTCACCGTGGCCGTACCCCCCTCCGCCGCCGTGTACGTACTGGCCCCGAAGCTGACCGTTACCTGCGGGTCGTCGTCGTCGGTGATGCTCACCGTGGTCGCAGCCGTCGCCCCCGCGCTCACCCCGACCGGCAGGCTCGTCCCGAAGGCCAGCCGCACGCTCTCCCCATCGTCGTCGACGGTGTCCCGGGCCGCCGTGAACGTGATCGTCTTGGACGTGTCGCCTGCGTCGAAGGTGACCGTGGCCGGCACCCCCGAGTAGTCGGCGGCCACGGCCCCGCCCTGGTTCGTCGCGGTGATCTGGACCTCGACCGTCCGCTCCGGGTCCGCGCTCAGCGTCACCGTCACCGTGGCCGTGCCCCCCTCCGCCGCCGTGTAGGTACTGGCCCCGAAGCTGACCGTCACCTGCGGGTCGTCGTTGTCCGTGATGCTCACCGTCGTCTCGTCGGTCGCCCCCGCGGTCACCCCGGTGGGCAGCGCGCCGAAGGCCAGCAGCACGCTCTCGTCATCATCGTCCACCGTGTCCTGGACCGCCGTGAACGTGATCGTCTTGGACGTGTCGCCCGCGTCGAAGGTGACCGTGGCCGGCACCCCCGAGTAGTCGGCGGCCACGGCCCCGCCCTGGTTGGTCTTGGTGATCGGGACCTCGACCGTCCGCTCCGGGTCCGCGCTCAGGGTGACCGTCACCGTCGCCGTGCTCCCCTCCGCCGCCGTGTACGTACTGGCCCCGAAGCTGACCGTCACCTGCGGGTCGTCGTTGTCGGTGATGCTCACCGTCGTCTCGTCGGTCGCCCCCGCGGTCACCCCGGTGGGCAGCGCGCCGAAGCCCAGGAGCACCGACTCCCCGTCGTCGTCCTCCGCGTCCTGGGCCGCCGTGAACGTGATCGTCTTGGACGTGTCGCCCGCGTCGAAGGTCACCGTGGCCGGCACCCCCGAGTAGTCGGCGGCGGTCGCCCCGCCCTGCTCGGTCTTAGTGATCTGGACCTCGACCGTCCGCTCCGGGTCCGCGCTCAGCGTCACCGTCACCGTCGCCGTGCTCCCCTCCGCCGCCGTGTACGTACTGGCCCCGAAGCTGACCATCACCTGCGGGTCGTCGTCGTCGGTGATGCTCACCGTGGTCTCGGCGGCCTCACCGGTGGTGGCCGTGATGCCGCCGGGCAGGGTCCCGAAGCCCAGGAGCACCGACTCCCCGTCGTCGTCCTCCGTGTCCTGGGTTGCCGTGAACGTGATCGTCTTCGAGGTCTGACTCGAGTTGAAGGTGACCGTGGCCGGCACCCCCGAGTAGTCGGCGGCCACGGCCCCGCCCTGGTTGGCCTTGGTGATCTGGACCTCGACCGTCCGCTCCGGGTCCGCGCTCAGCGTCACCGTCACCGTGGCCGTGCTCCCCTCCGCCGCCGTGTACGTACTGGCCCCGAAGCTGACCGTCACCTGCGGGTCATCGTCGTCGGTGATGCTCACCGTGGTCGCAGCCGTCGCCCCCGCGCTCACCCCAACCGGCAGGGTCGTCCCGAAGGCCAGCCGCACGCTCTCCCCGTCGTCGTCGACGGTGTCCTGGGTCGCCGCGAAGGTGATGGGCTGCGACGTCTCCCCGGCGTTGAACGTGACCGTGGCCGGCACCCCCGAGTAGTCGGCGGCCACGGCCCCGCCCTCGTTGGTCTTGGTCACCGGGATGGCCACCGTCCGCTCCGGGTCGGCGCTGAGCGTCACCGTCACCGTGGCCGTGCCCCCCTCCGCCGCCGTGTAGGTGCTGGCCCCGAAGCTGACCGTCACCTGCGGGTCGTCGTTGTCGGTGATGCTGACCGTCGTCTCGTCGGTCGCCCCCGCGGTCACCCCGGTGGGCAGCGCGCCGAAGGCCAGCTTCACGCTCTCCCCGTCGTCGTCGACGGTGTCCTGGGTCGCCGCGAAGGTGATGGGCTGCGACGTCTCCCCGGCGTTGAAGGTGACCGTGGCCGGCACTCCCGAGTAGTCGGCGGCGGTCGCCCCGCCCTCGTTGGCCTTGGTGAGGGGGATGGCGACGGTCCGCTCCGGGTCCGCGTTCAGCGTCACCGTCACCGTGGCCGTGCCTCCCTCCGCCGCCGTATAGGTGGCCGCGCCGAAGCTGACCGTCACCTGCGGGTCGTCGTCGTCCCTGATGCTGACCGTCGTCTCGTCGGTCGCCCCCGCGGTCACCCCGGTGGGCAGCGCGCCGAAGGCCAGCTTCACGCTCTCGCCGTCGTCGTCCTCCGTGTCCTGGGTCGCCGCGAAGGTGATGGGCTGCGACGTCTCCCCGGCGTTGAAGGTGACCGCGGCCGGCACTCCCGAGTAGTCGGCGGCGGTCGCCCCGCCCTCGTTGGCCTTGGTGAGGGGGATGGCGACGGTCCGCTCCGGGTCCGCGTTCAGCGTCACCGTCACCGTGGCCGTGCCTCCCTCCGCCGCCGTATAGGTGGCCGCGCCGAAGCTGACCGTCACCTGCGGGTCGTCGTCGTCCCTGATGCTGACCGTCGTCGCAGCGGCCTGACCCGTGGTGGCCGTGATGCCGCCGGGCAATGTCCCAAAGCCCAGGAGCACCGACTCGCCGTCGTCGTCCACTGTGTCCTGGGCCGCCGTGACGGTGAACGTCTTCGACGTCTCAGCGGCCCCGAAGGTCACGCTTGTGGGTACGCCGGAGTAGTCGGAGGCCGTGGCCCCGCCCTGGTTGGATGCCGTCAGGGGAATGACCGCCTCGCTGCCCGGCGCCTTGCTCAGCGTGACCGTCACGTCCACGCTGCCGCCCTCGGATACGGTGTAGGACGCGCTTCCGAAGTGGATCGTCGGCAGCGTTGTCTGCGCCTGGGTGCTGTCGCTGATGCTGACGGTGGTCTCATCCGGAGTCCCCTCGCTGACCCCGGCGGGCAGCGTCCCGAAGGACAGCTTCACCCGCTCCCCCGACTCGTTCAGGCTGTCCTGGACCGCCGTGAACGTGATCGTCTTCTCGGTGTCGCCGGCGTCGAACGTGACCGTGGCCGGCACCCCGGAGTAGTCGGAGGCGCTGGCCCCGCCCTGGTTCGTCGTGGTGATCGGGACCTCGACCGTCCGCTCCGGGTCGGCGCTCAGCGTCACCGTCACCGTGGCCGTGCCGCCCTCGATCGCCCGGTACGTACTGGCCCCGAAGCTGACCATCACCTGCGGGTCGTCGTCGTCGGTGATGCTGACGGTGGTCTCATCCGTGGCCCCCGCCCTCACCCCGGCGGGCAGGCTCGTCCCGAAGGCCAGCAGCACGCTCTCCCCGTCGTCGTCGACGGTGTCCCGGGCCGCCGTGAACGTGATCGTCTTGGACGTGTCGCCTGCGTCGAAGGTGACCGTGGCCGGCACCCCCGAGTAGTCGGCGGCCACGGCCCCGCCCTGGTTCGTCGCGGTGATCTGGACCTCGACCGTCCGCTCCGGGTCCGCGCTCAGCGTCACCGTCACCGTGGCCGTGCTCCCCTCCGCCGCCGTGTACGTACTGGCCCCGAAGCTGACCGTCACCTGCGGGTCGTCGTCGTCGGTGATGCTCACCGTCGTCTCGGCGGTCGCCCCCGCGGTCACCCCGGCGGGCAGGGTCGTCCCGAAGGCCAGCTTCACGCTCTCCCCGTCGTCGTCCTCCGTGTCCGCCGTCGCTGCGAAGTCGAAGGTCTTGGACGTGTCGCCGGCGTCGAACGTGACCGTGGCCGGCACCCCCGAGTAGTCGGCGGCGCTCGCCCCGCCCTGGTTGGTCTTGGTGATCGGGACCTCGACCGTCCGCTCCGGGTCCGCGCTCAGGGTGACCGTCACCGTCGCCGTGCTCCCCTCCGCCGCCGTGTACGTACTGGCCCCGAAGCTGACCATCACCTGCGGGTCGTCGTCGTCGGTGATGCTCACCGTGGTCTCGGCGACCTCACCGGTGGTGGCCGTGATGCCGCCGGGCAGGGTCCCGAAGCCCAGGAGCACCGACTCCCCGTCGTCGTCCTCCGTGTCCTGGGTTGCCGTGAACGTGATCGTCTTCGAGGTCTGACTCGAGTTGAAGGTGACCGTGGCCGGCACCCCCGAGTAGTCGGCGGCGGTCGCCCCGCCCTGGTTCGTCGTGGTGATCGGGACCTCGACCGTCCGCTCCGGGTCCGCGCTCAGCGTCACCGTCACCGTCGCCGTGCTCCCCTCCGCCGCCGTGTACGTACTGGCCCCGAAGCTGACCGTCACCTGCGGGTCGTCGTCGTCGGTGATGCTCACCGTGGTCTCGGCGGCCTCACCGGTGGTGGCCGTGATGCCGCCGGGCAGGGTCCCGAAGCCCAGGAGCACCGACTCCCCGTCGTCGTCCTCCGCGTCCTGGGTCGCCGCGAAGATGATGGGCTGCGACGTCTCCCCGGCGTTGAACGTGACCGTGGCCGGCACCCCCGAGTAGTCGGCAGAGCTCGCCCCGCCCTCGTTCGTCGCGGTGATCTGGACCTCGAACGTCCGCTCCGGGTCCGCGCTCAGCGTCACCGTCACTGTCGCCGTGCTCCCCTCCGCCGCCGTGTAGGTACTGGCCCCGAAGCTGACCGTCACCTGCGGGTCGTCGTCGTCGGTGATGCTCACCGTGGTCGCAGCGGCCTGGCCCGTGGTGGCCGTGATGCCGCCGGGCAATGTCCCGAAGCCCAGGAGGATCGACTCGCCGTCGTCGTCCACTGTGTCCTGGGCTGCCGTGACGGTGAACGTCTTCGACGTCTCAGCGGCCCCGAAGGTCACGCTTGTGGGTACGCCGGAGTAGTCGGAGGCCGTGGCCCCGCCCTGGTTGGATGCCGTCAGGGGAATGACCGCCTCGCTGCCCGGCGCCTTGCTCAGCGTGACCGTCACGTCCACGCTGCCGCCCTCCGCCACGGTGTAGGTCGCCGCTCCGAAGTGAACCGTCGGCGGCGTCCTCGGCCCCTGGGTGCTGTCGCTGATGCTGACGGTGGTCTCATCCGGAGTCCCCTCGCTGACCCCGGCGGGCAGCGTCCCGAAGGACAGCTTCACCCGCTCCCCCGACTCGTTCAGGCTGTCCTGGACCGCCGTGAACGTGATCGTCTTCTCGGTGTCGCCGGCGTTGAACGTGATGCTGGCCGGCACCCCGGAGTAGTCGGAGGCGCTCGCCCCACCCTCGTTCGTCGCGGTGATCTGGACCTCGACCGTCCGCTCCGGGTCCGCGCTCAGGGTGACCGTCACCGTCGCCGTGCTCCCCTCCGCCGCCGTGTAGGTACTGGCCCCGAACTGGACCGTCACGTCAGGGTCGTCGTCGTCGGTGATGCTGACCGTGGTTTCGGCGGCCTCACCGGTGGTGGCCGTGATGCCGCCGGGCAGCGCGCCGAAGGCCAGCTTCACGCTCTCGCCGTCGTCGTCCACCGTGTCCTGGGTCGCCGCGAAGGTGATGGGCTGCGACGTCTCCCCGGCGTTGAACGTGACCGTGGCCGGCACCCCCGAATAGTCGGCAGAGGTCGCGCCGCCCTGGTTCGTCGTGGTGATCGGGACCTCGACCGTCCGCTCCGGGTCTGCGCTCAGCGTCACCGTCACCGTCGCCGTGCCCCCCTCGGCAGCCGTGTACGTGCTGGCCCCGAAGCTGACCGTCACCTGCGGGTCGTCGTCGTCGGTGATGCTCACCGTCGTCTCGTCGGTCGCCCCCGCGGTCACCCCGGTCGGCAGCGTCCCGAAGGCCAGCAGCACGCTCTCCCCGTCGTCGTCCTCCGTGTCCGCCGTCGCTGCGAAGTCGAAGGTCTTGGACGTGTCGCCGGCGTCGAAGGTGACGCTGGTGGGCACGCCGGAGTAGTCGGCAGAGGTCGCGCCGCCCTGGTTCGTCGTGGTGATCGGGACCTCGACCGTCCGCTCCGGGTCTGCGCTCAGCGTCACCGTCACCGTGGCCGTGCTCCCCTCCGCCGCCGTGTAGGTGGCCGCGCCGAACTGGACCGTCACGTCAGGGTCGTCATCCCGTACGATCACACCGACGTCAGGGCCGCGCAACCGGTTGTAGTCGCCGCCGCTGGCCTCATGCCGTACGAAGACTTTCGGCTCGTCGTCCGTACCGTCGTCGTGTGCGGCCTTAAGGGTTACGGACTGCGGCACGTTCCAGTTGGAAGTGCCAAAGGTGAGTTCGGAAGAAGTTGGCGATACGCTGCCGGCCCCGATAACGGACACCGTCGTGGTACCGATCGGCTGCGCGCGGAGCTCCACTGTGTAGGTGTCGCTTCCGCCCTCTTTCAAAGTGAGTTCGTCCTTAGAGACAATTATGCCGCGGGTGTCACTGTCGCGGACTCTCACCGTCACGCTGTCCACAGGCACTCCGGTATAGCCCCCTCCGCTCGGTGTATGCGTGAGAACTACGCTCTCGCTCACCGCATTGAAGTCATATGCCGGAGTGACCGTCACTCTCTGCTCGCGGTTCCACGTGGACGTGGTGAAGGTGAGCGTGGTGGTGCTGAGGGTAACCACCCCGTTGTACTGTCCGCCCACCGTTACCGTGACCTCGTCCGTGGGCTGTGAGGTCAGGACCACCGAGTACGAACCGCTGACCGTCGTGGTGGCTCCCAGGTCGCTTATGCTGGTGGAGCCTGCCAGGGGAGCCACCACGACGGTCAGCGCGTCGTTATCCAGAACTCCCACATCAACCACGTCCTCGGCCCGCTGTCCCCTGAGGTCCGCGCCTTGGGGATTGCTGATCTTGAAGCCGAAGAACTCGGTCTCCTCGCTCACGTCGTCGTCGGTCACTTGGACGGTGACGGTCTTGGTCGTCTGCCCGGAAGTGAAAGTGACGGAACCCGAAGCGCCGGCGTAGTCCTCGTCCTCGGTGGCCCCGGAAACGCCCTGCCTGGATGTGAGCAGGCCCAGAAGCCCTGCCTCGCCGGTGGCGTAGTCCACGGTTACGTCCTCCGCGCTTTCGCCCGTGAGCGTCAGCGTGAAGCTGACGGGGTCCTTGGCGTCCTCGGAAACGTGGCTCAACTTCCCTTCAGGACCCGAGACGCTCACCACCGGAGCCGGGTCGTCGTCCGTGATAGTGCCCGTGGCCGTCAGCATTACAGCGTCGCCGGCAAGCGTTGCCTTGTCGCCCTCCAGCCTTAGTTGCAGAGTGAAGGTCTTCTCGGCGGGTTGGTACACCTGATTGTCGATGATGGGTATGCGAATGGCGCCGCTGCTCCGGCCTGCCGGGATGGTAAGTATCTCGTAGGTCTCGTCGGTTTTCACCTGCCGGGTGTAGTCCGATCCGGCCATGGCTGTGCCGTCCACGGTGGAGTACCGGACCACGACAGGAGTCGTGCGCAGGATTGGCCGGACGGTTACCGTGAACTCGACGTAGTTGTCGGACTCTGACGCCTGAGCGCCTTCCAGGTACACCTTGGGCTTAGTGGTGTCCACGATACCGACCTGAACGTCTCTGAGTACGACTTCATCATAGTCGCCACCGGAAACCTCGTGGTCGTATACCTCGTATTGCTTCACTCCGTAAACTACCCCGTCCTCTTGTGCCAGTACGGTAACTGTCTGTGGGGTGTCCCAATTGTGCGCGGTAAAGGTGAGTGGTGTCGGACTGACCTTCAGTTGTCCGTCGGCTTCGACTTCCATTGCTATGGTTACCGTGTCCGTGGGCTGGGAGTCCAGCACCACGGTATAGGTTCCAGGATCGCCGTTCTCCCTCAGGTTAATGCCAGTAAATGCTGTCACGATGGATGCAGGGACTACGGTAATGCCCCGGGTGTCGTCGTCGGTGATGGTGAAGGAGGCGGGAACTACGGACAGCGAGTTCTCCTCAAAGCCTGTGGCGGTTACCGAGCCGCGCAGGGTTACAGTCTCGTCGTCCTCGTCGACGTCGTCATTCACAGGCCTGAACCGTAACGTGGCGGTTGCGCTGGTCCTGCCTGCGGGGATCACTATCTCGAAGGACTCGACCGCCTGGAAGTCGCCCCGGTCGGCGGTAGAGCCGGGGTCGAACGTGACCCGCACCGTTGTGTCCACCTCCAGCGGGTCAACCGTGCGAGAGGTGCCGACGGGCGTGTCGGCGTGGAAGGAAGCGGTAACCGTAACGTCCCGCGCGCCGGCCGATTCGGGCACGCTCTCAAAGGCGTCCCCCATGAATGTCAGGACCAGCCGCACCTCGGATGGCGCCACGCGGTCGTCGTCGACGATGGTCGCGGTGGCCCTCGTTGTGGTGCCGAGCCGGCTGGAGCGGTGATTGCCCGCATCTGCAGTCATCGAGAGGCTGAAGTCCTCGGGGTCTTCCACCTCATCGTCGTCTATGAGCGCCACGGTGAAGGTCTTTTCCTTCTGTCCGGGAGCCAGTTTAACCGTCACCGTGAGGGGGTCAACAAAGTCCACGCCCGGGACGGCGTCGCCGGGGACGCTGGCGAGGCTGACGTGGTAAAGGAGCGATTGCTGGAAGGCGTAGTTCAGCCGCACGGCGAACTCCACCGAGCCCGAGTCCTCCATGATCGGTCCGTCCTCGTTCAGGTGGAGCGTTGCCACGGGCCGGTAGTCAACGCCGTCCCGGTTGTCTTCAATAGTTACAATTTTGGTGTCCCTGCCCTCAATCAGACGCACGCCGTCGGGCGGTTGAAGGACGACCTCGAACCGCTCTCGTTGCTCACGCACCTCGTCGTGGATGATGTCGAAGCTGATGGTCGCCGTGGCCGCATTTGCCGCAAACACGATGATGCCCGGCGGGTCTGCCCTGTCAGCGTAGTCCTCGCCCGCTGTCGCCGTAAAGCTGTCCCAGTTGCCTTCAAAGGGCCTGGTGATGTATGCCACCCGGACCTCTTCCTCCAGGGCACCCGTCCTTATCACGACCAGATCGGCCGTTGCGGTTGTGCTTTCCGTTATTTGAAGACGTAACGGCTCCTCGAAGCCGACAGAGATGCCCTCCATGATCGTGATGTATATTCGGAAAGGCGTGGAGCTTACGGTGGTGGTGGCAATAGTGGTGGTGGCAGTGGCGTCCAGCACCAATGGCGCGCTGTCCACGTCGTCCTGAACAATCGGGAAGGTGGCATTGCATTCCTTGGAAGCGCCCGGCCCGATTGCGCCAGTGATGGTGCATCCCACCCTGGGATCGGACTGGCCGTCCTTGGGGGTGTCTTCGTTATCGCGCTGGACGCTGGTGATCACTATTGGATCGCTGGTGGCCGCCATCCCGGTATTCCTGACGGTAAAGTCTATCCTCACTGTATCGTCAACGTCGGCTGTGTTGGAGTATTGGGCGTGCAGTTCCAGCCCGGGGTCATCGACGTATATGACCACCGTGGCCGTGTTGGGAACTCCCGCTCGCCAGATGCGGTGCTGTCCGTTAACGCCGCCGTCCCCGTGAAGCGACCTTGTGACCGTCGCCGCCCCTACCTTTGCTCCACAGAATAAGCACGATTGGACCTCTTTCTCGCCCTTCTTGAATGTGACGGTGTGTTCGGCGACGTTAAATGATGTATCATTTCCGTCGCGAAAAGCCCTGTAGTAAATTGTTAGGCTTTCGCTAACATCCCCCTCACGGCGGTATGTGAGAAGGTCGTTTTCGCCCTCTTTGACAAACTCCTTTGCGGCTATCACCGTTACAATCTGCAACACGTCATTGTCGGTCACCGTAACCGTGGCGGTCGCGGGACTGCCGGGGGTCCAGACGGTATCGTCCAGGTCGTCGAGGCTGTCGCCTAGAAGTACCGCCTCGTAGACCCGTCTCGGTGGGTAGTTCACGAAGGCGTCGTCCACCGTGGTATGCGAACTCTCGGTGGTGGTCGCCCCCGGCTCGAACGTGGCGCTCAGCATCTCCTGGCGGCCGGAGCCCCTGAGCACGAATACGACCTCCATCTCCTCGCTCGTGAAGCCGGAGCGGGTTAGCGTGAACACAGCGTCCTCCCCCTCCACCACCTCGGCATTCCTGGCCGTTATGGTCACGGTTGTGGGGTCATCGTCGAGGATCCTGCCCGTGACCGTGGCGGTGTCGCCGCCGATGATCGCGGCCGCGGGTTCTGGGACAACGCTGCCGTCCAAGCTCGGTTCGGGGTCCGGCATGGAGATGGTGACCTTGAAGGTCTCGTCGGGCTCGTCGGCCTCATCGCCCGTGACGGACACGACGAAGGTGGCGCTGGTGGCGCCGGTGGCAATTTCGGCAGTGCCGGTGGCGGCGGTGTAGTCATTTCCGGCGATGGCCGTGCCGTCGGAGGTTGCCCATTTCACCCTCACCGGCGTGGTGACCGCCCTGGCGAGGGTTACGGTGAAGGTCATGGTGGTGGTGGTGGTGCTGTTCGAGTCGCCCTCAGTGGCCCACGCCGGGGCGATGGCAATGCCGGGCTTGATGTCGTCATTGGTAATGGTGACGGTGGCCCGGTCGGAGCGTCCTCCTTCAGGGGTGTGGCCCAGCCAGTACGGCCGGGTTGTGTACTCACCCTGCACGTTCAGGTCGGGCCCGGTGGTGTCGGGCAGCAGCTCGATTGTCACAGAACCGTCTGCGCCAAAGGCCGAATCGTCCACCGTCGTCAGCTCGATGACAGTGCTGGTCGCATGCCTGCCGAACGTGATCTGTGTCGGCAGCGCGCCGTTGATGTACTGGCCGTCTTGCGAAGCGCGCAACAGGACCACCGTATTCGTACCGTACAGCTCTTTGTTCCAGAGCCTTTCCAGAACGAAGCGGGCGGGATTCCCCTCCACGACCTGATCGCTCTCGGCCTTGATGAGGATGGTCGGGTTCCGGTTGATCAGGTTGAGCCGGATCTTGTGGGGTGTGCCAACCTGGTACTGGGGGCAGTATTGGAGTTCATCGGGTATCGAGCTGCAGAATTGAAACGAACCATAAGGCTGTCTGACAGAACTCGGGTGGATTATGTCACGCTTGGTGACCCGTGTACCCGCCATATCCGCTTCCGCCTTCGCCACCCGGTATGCCTCCAGGTACGTCGCAACAATGGGCGGCTCCTTGACCCTGGGGATTAGCTCGAATGTCTCCAGACCTCCGTCCGGACCGACCCAGCGTCTATGTGGCGGAGAGACCCTGGCCAGACCATCGCAGTTGCCTCCCGATCTATACTCCAGCAAGTTGTGGCCCATAATATGTTGATTATTGTCGCCGTAGTGCGCGGGGTGGTTCGCCAGGCTGAGTTGCTGCATCAACACAACCACGCCGCGTCGTGAGCCTCTCCCCCGGTAGGAGGAGTATTCATAGTCCCCGCTGCAACTCATCACCCAACTGATAGAGTTTCCCTCTACAATGTCGCCCACCCAGGTATCGCCCTCCAGGGTGGCGGCGCCTGTTGGCAGGGTCACCTGGGAAATGGTGACTGTTGGTACGTCGTCGTCATGGATGTGCACCCGGGCGTGGTCGGTACCTATATCGAATGGATTGGCGGCCCGCCGGGCGATTCTGACGCCGAGCCAGCCGTCGCCCTCATTGACGTTGTCGGCCTCGGTGGTGAGGGATAGCGTCTTCTCCGTTTCCCCTGGGGCAAACTCCAGGATGTAGTCCACCACTGCGCCGTTGATGGTGAGCCGCTCGGCTGGGTCTTCGGTTTCGCTGGTCAGGACTATGGCCCTGGTGGCGTCGGTCATGATCTTCGGCAGGCCGCCCGCGTAGAGGCCGACGCGGGTGGCGACGCTGGTGTTGCCTATCCTTGTAAAACGGAACTGGGCGTCGGTCCCTTCGGTGACCTCGGCGGAGACTGCTGCGACAGAGATAATCGGAGGATCGTTGTCCAGCAATCTTGTGGTGTGGTCGCTGTCGGCGCCCGTCACGTAGCTGCCGCCGGCATCGGCAAGGATGGTGGCAGTAACAGAGCCGTTATGCTCCGACACCTGGTCGTCCACGGTCTCCAGGGTGAGGGTGGCGGTCAGGGAGCGGGCCGCAAAGGTTACGGGTATGGTGACCAGGCCGTCAGCGTCGGGCTGGCGCGCCGTGGGCCAGGTGATGTAGTCACCGGTCTGCTCCATCTGCAAGTGTACTGTCACCGCATTCTGGCTCTCCCCCGGCTCCCAAGTGCGTGTGAGAATGTAGGCCACCTGTGTGCCCTCGGTAACTTCGGCCGGGCCGGACATGGTTACCGTTGACGGAGCATCGTTGTCCTTGATGGGAATATTGACATTGCTGCGGCTGGGTATGATGCCATAGTCACCCTCGGGGTCCACCTGTATTGTCAAGACAACGGACCCGTCCGCCCCCTTTTGGTCGTCGTTGAGGAGGGGAATAGTCACATTTTCAAATAGTCTCCCTGCCGGGATGTCAATTCGCAGCTTCCCGTTGCCCATGTCCACAAATCCAGAGGCGCGGCTGCCGTCCAGGTCCAGGTAGTCGCCCTCCTGGGTAACCCCGAGGGTGACGGACAGTGGCCCGGCGCCAGTGCTTCGGAGTATTGTCAGGTTTATGTAGCTGCCCTCCAGCGTTGTATCCAATGTGACGGCCGTGTAGGGATGGTTTGGCGGGTGCCAATACAGGGAGACCATGGGGGTCACGTCGTTGTCCCGAACAGCGGAGTCGGCTGAGGCTGAGAAGCCGGGGATGTACTTATACTGGTCGGTCTTGGCGGGAACCGACAGTGTGATCGTCCCGTCGTCCTCGTCCCTGTAGTCGTCCTCGGTCGGGACGGCAATACGCTTGCTGGTCTCGCCGGCCGCGAAGGTGACATTCAGGGCTAAGGGGGTCTCCGTGAATTCGACCTCTGTTGGTGTCACCGGATTCTCGGGCATGTTCGGGTCCGGGGGCGGATACACCTCTACGGTGCCGGACAGGAAATCCCCGGTCTGGTCCAGGGACAGGGATACGGGAATCGCCCCGTTGTCCCGGGACCTGGTTACGATGAACGCCGCCTTGCCGCCTTCGGCAAAGCCTGAGGTGGTCCGGGTCACCTCCACGGTCACCGGGTCGGCGGCTATAACTTCCAGGGCGCTGTCGGGAGCGGTGTTCCCGTTGCCGTAGGCGTCAGTGGCAGCGCCCGCCTCCAGGGTCACGGTCACCGGCCCCTCCGCTGCGGGCACGATGATCACGTCCCAGCGAGTGTACCTGGGGTACCGGGTGCTGCCGCCGGTGGCCTGCACGTCAACAGCCAGGCCGTTGGTGACCGTTATCTCGGCGTCGGTAATGCCGTAGACCTTCTCGCTGAAGTAGAAGACGACGTTGAATTGACGGCCCGGGGGAACGTAGGTCCTGGTCTCCCCGCCCACCGTCACCGTGGGGGCGATGCCGTCCACCTTGTGGTCGTCGGACTGGAGGCCTGCGTGGGTCAGCGCGGCGTTCGCGCTGCCCGCGCGGATGGTTCCGTCGTTGAGGGCCAGGCTGTTAGCCACCACGGCGGTGCCGTCCGTGTCCTCATCGCCCGAGGCGACGGTGTAGGTGAACAGCAGCTGGGTGGTGGTGCTGCCTTCGGAGTATTCGGCCGTACGGTTCTGGCCTCCCACGTCGAGAGTGAGCTGTGGGAAGTCGGTGACCGTCACTGCTTCGCTGAAGGTCAGCCCGACCTGGATTTCGTCGCCGATGGCGTAGCCGCCGTCCTCACCGGGATCCGACGTTACGGCGACGGACTCGATGGTCGGCGCGGTGGGCGTGCCCTGTGCATGGGCGACGCCTGCAGAGACCAGCAGCGCGAGCATGACTGCCACAATAAAGAGCGGTCTGGTCAGCACCAAGACCACACCTGGAACATCGACAACACGGGACCGTGCCTTCAACATGAACATATTCGGCATACCTGCATAGTTAGCGGCTACCGTTCCTGCTGGTCCTTCTGGTTTGCAGAGCGGTGTAGTTGGCCATCACCTTGGAGAGAACGGAGGCGAAGACTGCCAGCTCCTGCTCGCTGATGCCCTCCGAGAGCCTGGCGTCGTATGCCTGCACGCGCCGGTGAAGCTCCAACGTCAGCGCCTTCCCCTCTCCGGTCAACGACAGCATCACCACGCGCCGGTCGTTGGACAGGCGCCGCCTGCGCATCAGACCCCTGCCGACCATCTTGGTCACCACGACGCTTATGCGGGACATCTTGACGGGGAGTATCTGCGCCAGCTGCGTGGTGGTGCGCTCCTCCTCCCCCAGGAAGACTCTGAGGAGGGCGAACTCCAGGGGTATGAGGTCGTGGGGCGCCACCAATTCAGCTATCCCCGTGGCCACGGCGTTCACGAGGACGGCCACACATGGCCCCAGATCACGGGACGGGGCCAGCCCATCACCGCCCTTTAACTGCTGAGTAGGGTCCAAGCTCACCGTAAACAAGGCTCCTTCCGATACTTTGACGACAAAATAGTCTACGCGGCCAGTGTGAATATGGCGTGATCTTTCACCCCGAAACTATGACTCTTTCATGTCCTTTTCATGCCTTTTGTGGTATAGTCGGGCACATGCAACCCAGCGTCTCCGGACCACGGCACCCCACGGGCCGGGCGTCGCGCTTCAGGAAACAGACGAGCTGAGGCGAGAGAACGCAACGCTGCGGGACCGCCTGTCCAAGCTGAGCGAGGCCAGCCTTCGCATCACCGAAAACCTCGACCACGATTATGTGCTGCAAGGGGTCATAGACGGCGCCCGCTTGCTGACCGACGCTCGCTATGGCGCCCTTGTGGCCTTCGACGTCACCGGGGGCATAGAGACCCTCATCACCTCCGGCATCACCCCAGAGGAGCGCGGTAGGTTGGGGGACTTGCCCAAGGGCCTGGGACTCCTCCAACACCTGAACGAGATCGAGGAACCCCTGAGACTGGCGGATATCGCCAGCCACCCCAGGTCGGTCGGCTTTCCGGAGGGCCACCCGACGATGCGGACCTTCCTGGGAACCCCGGTCCGTCATCGAGGCGAGCGCCTCGGCAACATCTACCTCACGGAGAAGGATGGCGGCCGGGCGTTCACGCCAGAGGACGAGGAGACCCTGGTCCTGTTCGCCGCTCAGGCGGCGGTGGTCATCTCCAACGCCCGCCGATACATGGAGGAGCGTCGGGCCAGGGCCGACCTGGAGGCCCTGGTCAACACCTCGCCCGTGGGCGTCCTGGTCTTCGACGCGAAGACGGGGGACCTGGTGTCGTTCAACGAGGAGACGAGGCGGATCGTCCACGGGCTGCATGCGCCGGGCCACAGCATGGTGGAGCTCCTCAGCGTGATGACCTTCCGGCGGCCGGACGGGCGCGAGATTCCGCCCGAGGAGCTCCCGACGGCACAGGTGGTGCGGAGCGGTGAGACCGTCCGCGCCGAGGAGATCATCATTCAGCTCCCGGACGGCCAGGCGATCACCACTGTCGTCAACGCCACCCCGGTCCGCTCGGAAGCCGGCGAAATCGTGTCCGTCATCGCCACCGTCCAGGACATGACGCCGCTGGAAGAGCTGGAGCGGCTGCGAGCGGAGTTCCTGGGCATGGTGAGCCACGAGCTGCGGACGCCGCTCACCACCATCAAGGGCTCCGCCGCCACCTTGCTGACCGCCTCGTCCACGCTCAGTCCCGCAGAGATGGGCGACTTCTTCCGGATCATCGACGAGCAGGCGGACCATATGCGCAGCCTGATCAGCGACCTTCTCGACGTGACGCGGATCGAGGCGGGTTCATTGTCGGTTACTCCCGAACCCACGGTTGTGGCGGCCCTGGTGAACCAGGCAAGGGAGGTGTTCCTACGCGGCGGGGCAAGGAACAGCATCGAGGTCGACCTCCCGCCGGACCTGCCCCGGATCGGGGCCGATAGACAGCGCATAATGCAGGTCGTGACCAACCTTCTCTCCAACGCGTCCAAGTATTCGCCAGACCAGTCCGCCATCAGAGTGAGCGCATCGGTGGAGGATGTGTACGTCGCCATCTCCGTCTCTGACGAGGGCCGGGGCGTATCCGCAGAGCGCCTGCCCCACCTCTTCAGGATGTACTCCCGGATCGACAGCGAGAACCTGGGCCGGCATCTAGCGGGAGAGGGCCTGGGCCTGGCCATCTGCAAGGGAATAGTGGAGGCGCACGGGGGCCGAATACGGGCCGAGAGCGAGGGACCGGGACTCGGCACGCGGTTCACCTTCACGGTTCCGGCGGTCGACGAGGCGTCCAACGGCTCGGCAACCGGCCCAGACCCGCTCCCCGCCGACTCAGGACGGGCGCCGAGAGGCCGGGCGCGCATTCTCGCAGTCGACGACGAGCCGCAGATACTCCGCCTCGTCCGGAACACGCTATCGGACGCGGGCCACACCCCCATCGTGACCGGCGATCCGGATGAGGCGCTCCACCTCATCGAGCAGGAGAAGCCCCACCTTGTCCTGCTGGACATGATGCTGCCCGGGACCGACGGCATCGAGCTGATGAGGCGCATCTCGGAGATGACCGACGCGCCGGTCATCTTCCTCTCCGGCTATAGCACGGATCAGCATGTCGTGCGGGCCTTCGAGGCGGGAGCCGACGACTACATCTTCAAGCCCTTCTCTCCGACCGAGCTCGTGGCGAGAATCGAGGTGGCCCTGCGCAGGCAGGCGGCGTCCGACCGGACGAGCGAGCGCCAGCCCTATCTGTTGGGAGACCTGAAGATCGACTACGCCGAACGCCGCGTCACGGTGGCCGGACGTCCGGGGCGACTGACCGCGACCGAGTACAAGTTGCTCTTCGAGCTTTCGATCAACGCCGGACGGGTGTTGACCCACGACCAACTGCTGGAACGGGTCTGGGGCTGGGACTACCCCGGCGATTCACCGCTCCTACGCTCCTTCGTCAAGAAGCTTCGCGGCAAGCTGAAGGACGACGCCAACAACCCCAGGTACATCTTCACCGAGCCTCGCGTCGGCTACCGCATGGCAAAGCCGGGGGGGTAGAGCCCCATGGCGATCAGGATCTAACCGATAGTTGTTCGGGCTCTGAAGCTGTCCCGGAGTCATGAGTGTATCTACGATGAGCAAGCCCCCGATCCCCGATGGGCCGACCTCCATAACAGCCTCCTGGCTTAATCAGGCCCTGTCCGCGGGCGTCGCGTCCGATCTTCCCGCCTTATAAGGAAGTCGACGTGGAGGTGGTCGGGGCGGGGGTGGGCCTCATGGGGGAGGTCCTTCGCTGCCGGCTCACCTACGAAGATGACGCCCCCTCCGCCCCCGACTCCGTCATCGTAAAGCTGCCAAGCCCCCACCCCAAGAACCTGAAGATGAGCAAACTGCTACAGCTTTACAAGCGGGAATATTCCTTCTACATTCGCCTCGCACCTCACGTCCCCATTCATGTTGCGGCCCTCTACTACAGAGATTTCGAGGAGAAAGTTCTTGATTTTGTCAAGCGTGGTGGGCCGAAGTTGACGGTAGACAGTACCATTTTCGAGATTTGGTTGGGGCTCTGAGCTCCCGGCACCGTGACCCAACCGGGGAGTTCAAGTCTTTTAATGGGCCCAGGCGTCGCCATGGTGCGAACTTTTGTGTGGGAATTGGGGTTGCAGGGGACGTGAAGCCGTGGATTTAGGGAGCGCCGCGTTGAACCTAGCTCGCCGGTTGGAAGCGCGACCCGACCTGAACAGAGTCAAGTCGGAGTCATGTCGCCTGTGAGGGCTCAGTGCTTAAGCCCACGACGTACGTCTTCCGCAGTGCAGCCTCCGTCCCTATCGGCTTATCCTTGTGTTGTATAGACGATGGCAACCCGTCTGGTGCATCATTGTGCAAAGTCCCGGAATCCACACAGAAGGGGCACTCGCTTGAAGGTTCTGCAAGTGATTCATGGTTACCCGATGCGGTACAACGCCGGATCCGAGGTTTACACGCAGGGCCTCTCACATGCTCTGGCCGAAAACCATGAAGTGCATGTCTTTACCCGCCAGGAGAACGCCTTCCTGCCCGAGTATTTCCTTGAAACTGGTACAGACCCGGACGACCACCGGATAGAGC
Source organism: Dehalococcoidia bacterium (assembly GCA_965249215.1). Classification (GTDB taxonomy): domain Bacteria; phylum Chloroflexota; class Dehalococcoidia; order Lucifugimonadales; family UBA3495. The sequence continues at coordinate 513,604 of CBDFLN010000001.1, forward strand.
TCCACATTATCAACATGGCGAGAGCGCGGGACGGCTACCAGCATCCCTCCGTTGACAGGGCGTTTTCCGTCTTGCTGGATCGTCTGGTGCCCGACGTAGTTCACATTGGGCACCTCAACCACCTATCCACATCCATTGTCTTGGCCGCCAGTGGGCGGGACATACCAGTCGTCTTCACACTGCACGATTACTGGCTCATGTGCCCCCGTGGTCAGTTCATTCAGATGTACCCTCAGGAGCCGGACGACAACTGGGCCCTATGTGACGGGCAACACGACCGAAAATGTGCCGAGCGATGCTACGTCCGCTATTTTGGCGGAGACCTTCAAACCTATGAGGATGACGCATCGCATTGGGAGCGTTGGGTGGGCAGCCGGATGGCCCACGTCCGTTCGGTGTGCGATGCGGTCGATGTGTTCATTGCACCTTCGGAGTATTTGTTGCGTCGCTTTCGCGATGAGTTTGGAATTGCTCCGCAGAAGTTGGTCTACCTGGACTATGGCTTTCATCTTGACCGTCTCTCCGGAAGATCAAGGCAAAGCGGCGAGCCGTTCACGTTTGGGTATATCGGCACGCATATCCCCGCCAAGGGGGTCGACTACCTGATCCGTGCATTTGGCGAGGTGAGAGGCAAATCGCGCCTCCGCATTTGGGGGCGTGAACGGGGAGTCGAATCCGCCAGTCTCAAGGCACAGGCCAGGGAGCTACCCGAGTCAGCCGGGAGCCGCGTCGAGTGGATGGGCGAGTACGTCAACGCCAGCATCGTGCCGGAGGTTTTCAACCAATGTGACGCCATTGTGGTGCCCTCCATCTGGGCGGAAAACTCACCGCTGGTCATTCACGAGGCGATACAAGCGGGTGTGCCCGTGATTACCGCCGGATACGGAGGCATGGCGGAGTATGTCCGCCACGAAGTCAATGGTTTACTCTTCACACATAGAGACCCTCATGCCTTGGCCCAGCAGATGCAGCGCCTCGCTGATCACCCAGCCTTAGCGCAGCGACTTGGACAAGGCGGGTATCTCCAGTCTTCCGACCATAAGGTCATCAGTATGGCTGAGCACGCGAAGGCCGTTGAGGCCATCTACGAAAGCTTGGTGGAAGGCGGTGCGCCCAGTTGACGAACAATACAACTGGACAGGCCCAACAACGGCCGGGTCCTTGGCGCATCACCTTCGATACCAACCCGGACGACTGCAACCTCCACTGCATGATGTGCGAGGACCATTCGCCCTACAGCAACACCCAGCGAGACCGCATCGACGCGGGCCGGCCGAAGCGCAGGATGGACATCGACCTCATTGAACGTGTGCTTGCGGAGTCGGGGGGCACACCCTTACGGGAAATCATTCCGTCCACCATGGGCGAGCCCCTGCTGTACCCAGATTTCGGCAGAATCCTCGACCTGTGCGCAGCCTACGGGGTCAAGCTCAATCTCACTACAAACGGCACTTTCCCCAGACTGGGCGCAATGGCTTGGGCGGAACGCATCGTGCCGGTGGCATCTGATGTCAAGGTGTCCTGGAACGGTGCAGGCAAGGAGACGCAGGAGCGTGTAATGCTTGGAACCAGGTGGGAGGTGGTCCTGGGCAATGTGCGGGATTTCATTGCGGTACGGAACGCCCACGCGGCGCGAGGCGACAACCGCTGCCGCGTCACCTTCCAACTGACGTTCATGGAAACCAACTACGAGGATCTTCCGGGAGTGGTGAAGCTGGCGGCGGAATTGGGCGTGGACCGTGTGAAGGGCCACCACCTCTGGGCACACTTTCGGGAGATTCAAGGACAGTCGATGCGACGAAGCCCGGAGGCCATTGCCAGGTGGAACGCGGTCGTGGACGAGGCGCAGGAGGCTGCGGACCGCTATCGGCTGTCCAACGGCACACGGGTGCTGTTAGACAACATCTTTCCGCTGAACCCGGGTGGAGCGGGTGACATAGCGGTCGGGGCCGCTTGCCCGTTTCTGGGTCAGGAAGCCTGGGTGGCTTCTGACGGACGTTTCAATCCGTGCTGCGCCCCCGACGTCCTACGTAGGACCCTAGGAGACTTCGGCAACGTGCGGGACAGCGGCTTGTACGATATCTGGGATAGTGCGGCGTATGCGGGACTGCAGGAAGGGTATATGGAGCACTCGCTATGCAGGGGATGCAACATGCGGCGTCCAGCGGGTGCGTGAGAATGGACTGGCGCAACTATGCGGTTTCCGTTGACGGAACCCACCACGTTCATGCTGGACTGCCCGCCTATGATGCCCGATTCCATGAAGTCCTCAAGTTTCACTTACCTGGCCTCGCTCCTGTCCGTGACGGCTCCGGCGCCTATCACATTACTCCAGAAGCGTTGCCCGCGTACCGGGAACGCTACCTCCGCACCTTTGGGTTCTACGAGGGAAAGGCGGCAGTCCGTGGGGGGGATGGGTGGCACCACATCTTTCCCGACGGCAGGCCGCTCCAGGAAGCTCGCTTTGCCTGGTGCGGCAACTATCAAGATGGCCGCTGCAGCGTGAGAGACGGCACTGGAAACTACTTCCATCTCACACCGGACGGTGCGCTGGCCTACGCTGAGCGCTACCGGTACGTGGGAGACTTCCGTGACGGATTCGCCGTGGTGCAGCGAGCAGACGGCAGGCATAGCCATATTGATGCGAGCGGGAACCTGCTGCACGGGCGCTGGTTCCTGGACCTGGATGTGTATCACAAGGGGCATGCCCGTGCTCGCGACGGTGGAGGCTGGTGTCATGTGGACATGACGGGAGAACCGCTCTACCGCCAACGGTTTCATGCAGTGGAGCCCTTTTACAACGGACAGGCTAGGGTTGAGCGCTTTGACGGTGCGTTATTGGTGGTGGAAGAGTCTGGACAGACGGTGTTGGAACTCCGTCCCCCGTTGGGATCGACACTGCAAGACCTATCCGGCGAAATGGTCGGTCACTGGCGGACGCAGGCCATTCGAGCCGGGGTTGAACTGGGTGTGTTCGAAGAGATCCCGGCTTCGGCAGAGGAGTTGGAGGTATCGTTGTGTCTTGCGCCTTCAATGGGTCACCGCCTCCTTCGAGGTTTGGCGGAGATGGACTTGGTGCAACGGGATGACAACGGGTACTTCCACGCCACGGAGAAGGGCGCTTTCCTGAGGCGCTCGCACCCAATGTCCTTGGCCGACGCCGCCATTCATTGGGGCAGTGTAACCTACGAAGCATGGACGGGCGTGCTCCAGTCGCTCAGGACCGGTTCGTCCGCCTTGTCAGGCAATGCTGGGTCCGGCTTCTTCGCATGGCTTCAAGAACGACCGGAGAATCAGCGTGGATATCAGACGGCAATGGCTTCATACGCGCGGCACGACTACAGCGCCCTGGCGCACGCGATGGACCTGAGCGGCAAGACCGCAATGCTGGATGCCGGAGGAGGCACGGGTGAGTTGACCATTGCCCTCCTCCGCGCCTACCCCAGGCTGACGGCAACGGTCATGGACCGGGCGGATGTGGTGCCCTTGGCAGCGCCGCCGGAAGACGTGGCAGCTCGGTGCGCCTTCATTGCAGGGGACCTTTTTGAACAGTGGCCGGCGCGGTCAGAGGTAGTGTTTCTTGCAAGGGTCCTTCATGACTGGCCAGACGAAGAAGCGCAACAGATTCTTCTTCGGGCGCGGGAAGCAATGTCTCCTGGCGATCACCTCTACGTGGTCGAAATGGTCTTAAACCCGAATCCACCGAAGGAGGGCGTCGGGTTAGCGTCCTGAAGCGGCAAGAAGGTGCTCCTGTGCTTCTGGGATAATGGTTTTGTAGCAAAAAACCGACCCCGGAAAAGGAGCACCCAATAGATGCTGCCACGCAACCACCCCGACCGGATCCAAATCACCTTCGACGACCGCCGCTTGGTGGCCAATGCCGGGCTGCTCCTTCCGGCCACCCTGGCGCGGCACCTCGGCCTGCCCGAACTCGTCCGGCAGCGCCTCGACCTGGGCGATGCCCCGGGGCGGGCGAACACGAGCGACAAGATGATGACGCTGGTGGCGTCTGCGCTGGCTGGGGGCGACTGCATTGACGACGCCGATGTGTTGCGCACCGGGGGGACGGCCTGCACCCTGGGCGGCACGGTCAAGGCGCCATCCACCCTGGGCACCTTCCTGCGCAGCTTCCGGTGGGGCCACGTCCGTCAACTCGACCGGGTGAGCCGCGAGTTGCTGGCCCGGGCTTGGCAGGCCGGGGCGGGACCCGGCGACGGGCCCCTGACCATTGACCTGGACTCCACCATCTGCGAGACCTACGGACTGGCCAAGGAGGGCGCACGCCACCACGGCTATACCGGCAAGCGGGGCTATCACCCGCTGTTGGCCGTCGCCGCCGGCACCGGCGACGTGCTGATGTCCCGGCTGCGCGAGGGCCGCGCCAACACCGCCCGGGGCGCCGCCCACTTTCTGCGGGAGACGGTGGGGCGGGTACGCTACGCCGGGGCCAACGGACGACTCACGCTACGGGCCGACAGCGGGTTCTACACTCATGGCGTGGTATCCGTCTGCCGCAAGATGGATGTCCGCTTCTCCATCACCATCCGCCAGCACAAGAGCCTGCGCAATCTCATCGAGACGATACCCGAGGATGCCTGGACTCCCATTCCCTACTGGATGGACGGCGCCGCCGATGTGGCCGAGACCACCTGCACTCCCTTCCAGAGTGAACCTGACGCCGCGCCGGTGCGGCTCATCGTCCGGCGTGTGAAGCCCACGCCCGGTTCCCAGTTGGCCCTCTTCGCCAAATACAGCTATCACGGGTTCATCACCGACCGGGACGGGGAGTTGCTCGAACTGGAGGCTGACCATCGCCGCCACGCCGAGATCGAGAATGCCATACGCGACCTCAAGTACGGCGTCGGGCTGAACCATCTCCCCTCGGGCCGCTTCGCCGCCAACGGCGCCTGGCTGGCCGTCCAGACGATGGCCCACAACCTGGCCCGCTGGACCGCGCGGATCGGTCTGGGAGAGCGGATAGCCACCACCAAGACCCTCCGGCGGCGGTTCTTCTCCCTGGCCGGACGGCTCACCCGCTCGGCACGCCGGTTGACCCTGCATCTTCCGGATCGCTGGCCTTGGGCTGAGAAGTTCAGCCGCGCCTTGGCCCGGCTGCGAGCCATTCCACTCCCGGCCTGACGGCACCGTCGGCGACCGACCCACCCACCGGACAACCGAAGATCCCCGCAGACTCGCGCCAGCCCGGTCCGAGAGAGTTCCCTGCTGCGTATTCTCTCGCCATCCCGCGCATCGCAGCTCCTGCAGACGCCCATAGGGGCCCCTGTGCGGCGATGAAGACCGTCCGCCGACCTCCCTACCCCAAATGGAACCCAGGCTATTTCCCCTGTAGCTCCCTCATCCCCCTTCCGCTTTCCTCACGCCGTCCATCGGTGTCCTTCGGTGGATTCGGGTTAAACGAAAGTGCGCCGAGCGGCGGGTTGCTGGACTTGCACATGTTGGTGATGACCGGAGGGCGGGAACGCACGGAGCAACAATTCAATAGCCTACTGGACAGGGCAGGCTTTAAGCTGCTTGAAGTGACTACATCTACTTAGGTCACATCTGTAATCCGAGCGCTCGCTGTATGAAGGCCACGGAGCAGGTTGCTTCCATAGAGCATCGGTTGACTCAAGTTCCTCCAGGGGCCGATGTCGCCCTGCTTGTACGCCACGCAGAACGGCAGGAGATACCGACTGGGACGTTCGGAGAGGATGTGCAACTGACCTCCAGGGGCCTTGCCGAAGCGGAGCATCTGGGCCGCGTTCTGGCATCCTGGCAGTGGGAGGGAGTCGTGAGCAGCCCGCTGCTGCGTTGTCGCGACACTGCGGCTGGGATGTGCCGGGGCGCAGGCTGGAGCGGGAACATTGTAGTCGACAGGCGGCTTGGGGACCCGGGAGTCTTCATAGTTGATCCCGAGACCGCAGGGCCCTTCTTCCTCTCGCATGGAATCCAAGAGATCGTGCGGCGCCAGCTGCACGGTAGCGTGCCGCCGCCCGGAATGCGGTCCACCGAGGAAGGCGTCAAACTCATCCTGGACCTGGTTGCCGGCAGGCTGGCAAGCGGTGGAAGGCTGGCAATCTACGTGACCCACGACGCCTTGCTGGCAGTGCTGGTGGCTCGGCTGTTCCGGCTGCGCCACGATGCAGTCCCGTGGCCCGACTACCTGGACGGCCTGCTGTTGTGGCGCACAGGCACACGGCTCCTCTTCTCATGGAGAGGCTTGGAGTTGGCCGCGTACCCAGTCGGCGGTTAGGGCAATGGCGGCATTGGCAGATGTCTTGGGGTTGTAACCGAGCACTCGCCGGGCCTTCTGGTTACTGAACGCCTCCCGCTGGCCCTCCTCCCCTAGTCTGTATCCTACTCGGACGAAAGGCACATCGACCCTTGCGGCCTTCTGGCAAAAGGCCGCGATCTCCTCAATCGTGCGCTCCTCTCCATACCCGACATAGAACTTTTCCCCAACCACTACCTCCGCCGGAGCCCTGATGGCGCGGACCCAAGCGTCCACCACGTCGTCAACGAACGTGACGTCGCGAGTCTGTTCCCCACCCTCGATAACGATGGGCAAGCCGGACAGGGAGTTCCATAGCCATTTGAAGATGAAGACCTCCCGTCGCATATGGGGGCCGACGACAACCCCGGTCGCCAAGACCACCGACGGCACACCGTAGGTCCGCTGCCACGACCACATGGCCAACTCCGCAGCAGCCTTGGAGAATCCGTATGGGTTGTGGGGGGTCAGTGGGTGGTCCTCGTCTATGGGCAGTCGAAGAGGGCGGCCAATCTCGTTGCCGGACCCGGCAAAGATCACCTTCTCCACGCCGTTGGTTCGCCGAACGGCCTCCAAGAGGGCGACGGTCCCGTCAATATTCTGCAGCACCGTGTAACGCGGCGACTCGAAGGCAAGGGGGGTGTCAGGTTGCGCCGCCAAATGGGCAACGATGTTGTGGCCCTCCACGTCCCCTGGCTGGACATCCTGAATGCTCTTCCAAAGGTAGTGGAACCGCGGATGCGTCAGAGCTTCGCCCAGGAGGTTAGCGTGGGAGGGCGGTGTCACATCCATCCCCGTCACGCTGTGGCCTTGCGCGAGCAAGGATGCCGCCAAGCGCGAACCACCAAAGCCCGCTGCGCCAGTGATCAGCACACGGCGATCAGTTTCCATGCTCAGCCCCAGGTTGCGATTTGCCTTGAGCCTCAGTGCCAGCCACCGCAGCCCTACCGATGCCCATATATTCAAATCCAAAATCGTACAGCGAGCGAGCGTCCAACGCGTTTCTTCCATCAAAGACGAATCGCGGCGGGAGCATGGCCGATGCTACGCTCCGCCAATCGCACTGAATGAACTCCTCCCACTCGGTCAACAGGACCAGCGCCTGCGCTTCTTCTGCGGCCGCCACTATGCTACCGGCGAGCCGCACCGACTCGGGCATTAGTGGAAGTGCGGACTCACCGACACCGGGGTCGAAGGCGGTCACAATGGCTCCTTCCGCTACTAGTTCGGCAATGAGGTCGAGGGATGGGGCATCACGAAGATCGTCCGTTCCGGGCTTGAAGGCGAGCCCCAGAACACCGACGCGTAGGCCCAACAAGTTGTGATTGAACCGCTTCCTCAGTGCTTCCAGTGGCCGCATGCGCTGCCGCCGGTTTACGACCTCGACTGAGGAAAGAAGATCGCCGGGAACACCTTTTTCCGTGGCGAGGTCCGACAGTGCGCGAACGTCCTTGGGCAAGCACGATCCCCCGTAACCGACGCCGGCGTAAATGTGGGCCCCGGTCCGTGGGTCCATGGAGACTCCCTTACTCACATCATCAATGGAAGCGCCCAAGGCGTCACAAAGTCCGGCAATTTCGTTCATGAAGGAAATACGGGCAGCCAGCAATGCATTGCTGGCAACTTTGGTCATCTCGGCACTGGTAATGTCCGTGATGAACAACGGTGCGTCCAAGTCAGCGTACATTGTGCGCATTACCTGAATGACCTGGTCATCTCCAGGTTCCACGCCGATGACTACTCGGTCGGGGCTGTCCCAGTCGCATAGTGCTTGCCCTTCACGGAGAAACTCAGGGTTTGCCACATAGGGAATGCTGGCATCAGCTAACCCGGACGCCAAGATCTGCCGTCCGGTGCCAGGCAGCACTGTGCTCTTCATGACCAAGGTTAAGTCTTGTGACCGGGAGGTCTGCACCCAAGCAACAGCGTCAGCCACTTGCTGAACGCACCCGGCCATTGAGTTTCCTGCGCCCGTCCCGACAGTGATGAGGGCAACGTCACCCAAGTCTTCCTTGACCTCATCCCGATGCACAACTCGGAGCAATCCCTTCTCGACAGCCTCGCCTACCCGATTCTGCAACCCCGGCTCGTACATAGCCAGCTGGCCTGTCCGCACGCGTCTCACCCGCTCCCTGTCCACGTCCACACCGACGACTCCATGCCCCGCCAACGCAAGACTAGCGGCAGCCACTGTGCCAACCCGGCCCAAGCCCACGACTGTGATTTTCAATCGCACTTTCCTCCACGGGGCGTTGCTGAAAGGGGAACTGGATAAGTGTAAAGCAATGCGGGCCCTAGGATGAACTGGTCCTTTCCTCGCCAAGCCAGTGTCTCGGAAGAACTGGATGTAGCAGCCAACTAGCCGACCTGGCACGGGTAGCGTCTCAAGGTTGAGTCGCGGTGTAGTGGACCAAGCTGGTCGAGACTGTGTAGCGGCAACCAGCGGTCAACTCAACACGAAAGCAATTGGCAAATATTGTAAAAGGCGGAGGTAAAGTGGACCACGTGGGCGGATGACTGCTGACTTAAGGATGGCGAAGTTCAGGATAAATGTCCTTTACTTAGTCTGCGATGGTAACAGATGCTGGTGCCGGAGGAGTTGCTGGGATTCGCCGCGTCGGCGGACCCTCAGCGTCCGTGTATTTCTTGATGGTGGCCCCGTGGGTTCCGTTTGCTTTTAGGGTTTGCCATTTTTACCCCTTGGAACGGGGACGCGTCCCCGTTCCAAAATCTCGCTACTTCCAGGGGCAATCCCGCTCCGTACATATCCGGCGCGCCTTGTGACGCTCTATGCCGCAGAATCACTTGGGTGCAGGCTGGGGCTTATTGTCGCTTCCAGAGTTTGCCATTCCCTATATCTCCTCAAAAGCTAGTTCCGGCTGGGTAGCTTGGGCCTGTGCCGCGCCCATGGCGGCGGTAGTGGCCGCTTGCGCTTCCGCGTCCCGGCCCCGACTCTCCGGTACACCGGATTTGGCGGCTTTGGCCCTTTGAACCCGCGTCGCCTTGCCTTTGGCGGCTCGTCGCCATCCAACCTTCGCAGACCTTATTGCAACGACCTCAACTTCTGGATTGATTGGCTGTTCATCCGCCATAGGTTCTCCGGTTCCGCATTAACTTACTCATCTGGCATGAACCAATGTTGAGTGAGTTGCGGAGACATCGGTTGACCTTACCCCGAAGTTAGTATCACTAGCTAGGAGAGTCCGGCCATAGACTCAGCAAACTCTTTGGGTGTCTTGCCTTTCAGGGATCTGCGAGGCCTGACTGTTGGCAACCAGCAAAAAGCAGGAAACCCTGGGACCCGACAAGTCTGGGAGAATCCCGTCTTTGGCCCAGAAATAGGGCAATTTAAGAGCTTCATGACGGTATAGTCCCAAGTAAGCCCATAGTATCCAATCATCTGTGTGGGATTATATGTGGGAACATCAGAGCAATGGTGCCGATACCAGCGGATTATAGCTTCAAATAGCGTGGGATACTACTCCGGCTCTCGAACCACCTGTGGCGAGGCTCTCGAACCATTTGAACGGACTGGCGGGGGCAGGTGGAACGTCCGTTCATGGTGAGGCTCTCGAACCATTGGAACGGACTGGCGGGGGCAGGTGGAACGTCCGTTCATGGTGAGGCTCTCGAACCATTGGAACGGACTGGGCGGGTGCGTGCGGAACGTCCGCTCGTGGTGAGCCTCTCGAACCAAGAACAGGGGCCCAGCTCCACTTGCGCCGTCCTCCCCCGTTCGTGGTGAGCCTCTCGAACCAAACGAACGGCCATAGGGCCCACTCCGTCATTCCCGTGAAAACGGGAATCTGCCCTGGCCTCTGTAGCAGCGCGGTCCGTTCGTGGTGAGGCCCTCGAACCAGGAACGGAGGGCTGTCGAAAGGCTGCGGGCAATCTTCGCCCAAACTCGACAGCCTGGCACGCTAACTCCCGGAGGTTTCCTCGCACGGGACTCGCGGGTACAATAGGGGTACTTCAGGCTTCCCCCGAGGAGGGTTCGTAATGGCAGAAAACGGCGCCGCCGAAAGGGACTTCGTCCTGAGGAGCGCGCGGGAAAACGATGTCAAGTTTGTCCGCCTTTGGTTTACCGACATACTGGGCAACCTCAAAGGCTTCACCATCGACGTCGACGACCTGGAAGACGCCATCGAGCAAGGCGTGGGTTTCGACGGCACCGCCATCGAAGGCTTCGCCCGTATCGGCGAGAGCGACATGCGGGCCTTTCCCGACCCGTCTACCTTCGCCATTCTCCCGTGGAGGCCTCGCCAGAACGCCGTGGCGCGCATGTTCTGCGACATTCGTACCCCCAGCGGCGAGCCCTTCATCGGCGATCCCAGGTACGCACTAAAACGCAACCTGGAACGGCTGGCCCAGTCTGGGTTCACTTACTACGTCGGGCCTGAGTTGGAGTTTTTCTACTTCCGCGACCCCACCACCCCCCAACCGCTGGACTCAAGCGGGTACTTCGACCAGCTTTCCAGCCAACCCGCAGCCGACCTGCGCCGGGACACGGTGCTCAATCTGGCGGATATGGGCATACCCGTAAAATACTCCCACCACGAGGGCGCGCCCAGCCAGCACGAGATAGACCTCCAGTACACCGACGCCCTCACCATGGCCGACAACGTCATGACCGCCAAGCTGGTCATCAAAGAGCTGGCCCAGCAGCGGGGGGCTCATGCCTCCTTCATGCCCAAGCCCATTGCCGGCAAAAACGGCTCGGGCATGCACACCCACCAGTCCCTGTTCCGCGGCAACAAGAACGCCTTTTTTGACCACGATGATGATCACCGCCTGTCGCTAGTTGGCAAACGCTTCATCGCCGGGTTACTCCGGCACGCTCCCGAAATCACTTTGGTGACCAACCAGTGGGTTAACTCCTACAAGCGCCTGGTTCCTGGGTACGAGGCCCCCGTATATGTATCCTGGGCCCACGTGGACCGCTCCGACCTTGTCCGGGTGCCCTCATACAAGCCAGGCTATGAGAATTCCATGCGTGTCGAATACCGTGCGCCGGACCCCGCCTGCAATCCTTATTTGGCCTTCAGCGCCATGCTGGGGGCTGGAATGCGGGGTATCGAGGAAGAATACCCGGACCCGCCGCCTGTGGAGGGAGATGTCAATGCTATGACTCCTGATGAGCGCCTTGCTCGGGGTATCAAGACCCTGCCCGGTAGCCTCAGCGAGGCCATCGCCTTGGCGGAGGAAAGCGAACTGCTCAGAAACACCCTGGGTGACCACATCCTGAATAGCTGCATACGCAACAAGAGAATTGAGTGGGAGGAATACCGGGCCACGGTAACCGACTACGAGGTTTCCCGCTACCTCCCCATCCTCTAGCCCGGCCCGCCGTCCGCACCGCTGCTAGCCCGCCGGCAGAACCCGGTGGCAGGCCCGTCACCCACGCCCCCAACCTGTCATTCCAGCGCAGGCTGGAATCTCGCACCCCCGTCGCGGACCACCATCAAGGCCTCTCACGACCCTACGCATAAAACCACGTAGGGGCGAAAAATCTTTCGCCCCTACCCCAACCCCACAACCCAGTGCCATTCCCTGGATCCCCCACCCCGTCAACAAAAAAACAGGCGCCCATCAGTGGGCGCCTGCTTCAATAGGCCAATCAGGCCTGCTGTCGGTAGGCCTCTAGTCCAGCTTGTAAACCCTGGTGGCGTTACCGCCCACTATCTTCTCCTTTTCCTCTTCGGTACAGTCCTCCAGGATTTGCTCGATTATCTCCCGGCTCCTGGGGAACGTCCCCTCTCCGTGGGGGTAGTCCGAACCCCACTGCATCTGGTCCACGCCTATGACGTCCCTTAACTGGACGCCCAGGGCATCCTCTTGGAAACCGAGGAACACGTTGCGGTGGAAGAAGTCGCTCGGCAGCGCCCCATCTTGGAACCGGTAACCCTTCATCCCCGAAGGCCTCTGGGAGTACGTGAAGTCAATCCTGTCCAGGAAATGGGGTACCCAGCATAGCTCGTGTTCTATCGCGCCCGCCTGGAGCTCGGGATAGCGCTCGAAGACCCCGGTGTAAATCATGTTGGCCAGGGACATCCGCACCCAGTGGTCCGCGTTGGCCAGCATCGCCGGATTGTTTATCTCCATATCCTCGTTGGACGCAAATTCCTGTCCTGGGCCGGGGCGGTTGCTGGCTATGTGCAAGCTCAGGGGGATCCCCAGGTCCTGGGCCGCTGCCCACAGAGGATCGTACCCCGGCAGGTTGTAGCCCCTTCCTTCGGGCGGATACACCGTGATGAAGCCTCCCGCCAGCCCCATCTTCGCCGACCGTTCCAACTCCTTTACGCTTGTCGTTACGTCGTCTACGTTCAGCATGGCGATGCCCTTGAGCCGCCTGGGGAACGGCTTGCAGAATTCCGCCAGCCAGTCGTTGTATATCGAAGTCATCGCCGTCAGCAGGTCGCTGTCCGGAACGCTGTACAGCACGCCGCCAACAGTTGGGTAGATGATGCTCACGTCGACGCCGTCTATGTCCAGGTCCTTGACGTGCTCCTCCGGGATGTAGCCTCCGAGCAGGACATCGTCGAAAGTCGAACGCTTGCCCAGTTCTTCCGGGTTCTCGAACCTCAGGCCTGGATGAGAGCCGGCTCCGGTGCCCAGCACCCGGTAGCCGTCATAGTACCACCAGTCCCCGTCGTCCTTTGAAACAAGGTTCGGCGCTCGGTCCTTGTACTTGGCCGGGGTCCTGCTGGTCCACAGGTCCGCGGGCTCAAATACGTGGTTATCTGAAGAAACGACTCTGTAATCGCCCATGCTTGATCTCCTAGTTCCCCTCTCAGTTTCTCTTGCCGGGCCGCCTGGCGCCCTCTGAGCAGCCATGCTCGACTAACCTGGGCAACTCCCCAGCATGGGCAATTGTCCAATACCTCCCATACCTTGTCAATGGGCTGCTTTGGGCCGGTCCCGTACCGGTTTAACTGGCCCCACAACTAGGCGCCCCAGCCGCAATCTTGTCTGCTCACCCTCACGGTAGGGGTGTCTTAGGACAACCTGGGGCCTCGCCAAGGCGGTAGTCCGCCGTGAGCCAGTGGGCGGCTTAGACCCGCAGGCCCAAGGCGTAGAGGACGAGCCTCCTTGAGAGGCGCGATTGATACGGTTCCGGCGCAAGGGTGCCGGTCACGGACTGCCGGTTCTTCTACTAAGAAGGCACCTTATAGGTCATCTTGCACTTTATGCAGTAAGCGGTCCCTGACTCATTCACTTTGAGGACGCGGCCGCATCGGTCGCAGCTATAAGTGGCCATATCTATAACCCTATCGTAACCCTGCCTCTTTGGAGCAGGGCACTCCCCTTACGGCGAATTGGTCCGGGTTTCTTCCAGGTGACAGACTTCTCGGGGTCTCCAGGCATTTCTAAATCCGGGACTTGGCAGTTGCAATCCACGCCGGGTGGATGCTGCATCGAGCGGCCTCAACTACCCAACATCTAGAGGCGGGTCATCTCCGGCTCAGGTATTTACGATACCTCTCCCCCGCAGGCAATTCGTGGCCCATCCCCAACGGCCGCTGCAGAGCCAACCTGCGGTCCCTCCCCAACGGCTGCTGCAGAGCCAATCTGTGCCCGCATCCCCACCGGCCGTCGTGGAGCCAATCTGCGGTCCCTCCCCAACGGCTGGTACAGAGCCAATCTGTGCCCGCATTCCCAACGGCTACCGTGAAGCCCAAGTGTATCACGCCGCCCGTCGGCCCGAAATAGCAACTGTTCCCGGACCTCGCCACCTCACTCCAGCCGTTCTCCCGTCATAGCCGCAGCCCTCCCCGCCATCACCGTCTCCCCATGCCGTCGTTCCCAGCCCCCACCCGCGATCGCTCCCCAGCACGAAGACCTCTGCACACCGGTCATTCCCGCGCACGAAGACCTCTGCACAACCGTCATTCCAGAACACGAAACCCATTGCGTAGCCCGGGCCTAGGCTGTCCGTTCGTCCTCTTGCGCACGAAACCCATTAGGTAGCCCGGGACTAGGCTGTCCGTTCGTCCTCTTGCGCACGAAACCCACTGCATAGCCTGGGACTAGGCTGTCCGTTCGTCCTCTTGCGCACGAAGACCATTGCGTAGCCTGGGCCAAGGCTGTCCGTTCGTCCTCTTGCGCACGAAACCCATTACGTAGCTCGGGACTAGGTTGTCCGTTCGCCCTCTTGGGCACGAAACCCACTGCGTAGCCTGGGCCAAGGCTCTCCGTTCGTCCTCTTGCGCACGAAACCCACTGCGTAGCCCGGGACTAGGCTGTCCGTTCGTCCTCTTGCGCACGAAACCCACTGCATAGCCTGGGACTAGGCTGTCCGTTCGTCCTCTTGCGCACGAAACCCACTGCATAGCCTGGGACTAGGCTGTCCGTTCGTCCTCTTGCGCACGAAACCCACTGCACAGCCTGAGCCAAGGTTGTCCGTTCGTCCTCTTGCGCACGAAACCCACTGCACAGCCTGAGCCAAGGTTGTCCGTTCGTCCTCTTGCGCACAAAGACCATTGCATAGCCTGGATTAGGTTGTCCGTTCGTCCTGCGGGAAATCGAAGGGCGAACGGACAACCGTAGTTGTGCTAAGGTCTCCGCTCCAATATTGCCCTTCCCACTGTCGCGGTTTGTCCCGTCCGGGGGGTTACGCAACGGTCCCTCACCAGCGGTCATTCCCGGCCCCCAAACCCGTCATTCCCGCGCAGGCGGGAAGCTCGCGCCTCCTGGTCCCCCACGTTCCCGGTGGCCGCGGCCGCGCCCCTCACAAACAAAAAAGCAAGCGCACCCCAAGGTGCGCCTGCTTCAATTGCCCATCGGACCTGCAGGATTCGAAAAGCCTAGCCCAGGTGATACACCCTGGCCGCGTTGCCGCCGGCTATCTTCACCTTCTCCTCCTCCGTACAGTCCGCCAGTACCTCCTCGATTATCTGGCGGCTCCGGGGGAAGGTCCCCTCCGAGTGGGGATAGTCCGACCCCCACTGCAGGTTGTCCACCCCGATTATGTGCCTGTCCCTCACACCGGGGCCGTCTTCCTGGAATCCAAGGAACACGTTGCTGTGGAAGTAGTCGCTGGGCAGCATGTCCCCCTTGAACCGCTGGTCCGTCATCCACTCCCCCGACCGCTGCGTGTAGGTGTAGTCTATCCGGTCCAGAAAGTGGGGCACCCACGATAGCTCGTGCTCTACCGAGCCTACTTGCAGGCCGGGGTACTTCTCGAATACTCCCCCGAAGATCAGGTCGGTCAGGGACATCCGCGGCCAATAGTCGGCGTTGCAGATGAACGTCGGCCTGTAGTTCTCCAGGCTCGCAAATTCACTGTCGTTCCGGTTGCTGGAAATGTGCAGCCCAAGGGGCATTCCCAGGCCCTGGGCCGCCGCCCACAGCGGGTCGTACATCGGCTGGTCATATAGCCGGTCCTCGGGGGGATAGCAGGGGATCATAGCCCCCACAAAGCCCAGCTTGTGGGCCCGCTCCAGCTCCTTGACTCCCACGCCCACGTCATCCACGTTGAGCATGGCAATGCCCTTCAGCCGCTTCGGGAACGCCGCGCAGAATTCACCGACCCAGTCGTTGTAGGTCCTGCAAATCGAGTCCAGCAGCTCGCTGTCCTTTACGTTGTACAATAAACTGGCGACGGTGGGATAGATGATGCTCACGTCCACGCCGTCGATGTCCAGGTCCTTGACGTGCTCCTCGGGAATCCAGCCGCCCTTACGGTGCTCGCCTAGCTTCAAGCCCATCGAGCCAGGGTCTTCGAACCTGCGCCCGATGTCGCCAGACCCCCCGCCTACACCGCCGATACTCTTGCCCTCGCAGATCCAGGCATCACTGCCGTCCACGTTATGCACTTGGGGCACCCGGTCCTTGAATTTCGGTTCGGCCCTGCTGACCCACAACTCCGGCGGCTCGGTTATGTGGTTGTCCGCCGATATGATCCTGTAGCTGGACATGGTTGACCTCCCACTACTTTGTGATCGCGGCATTCCCTTTGTTTCGTCGCAACGCGTCACCGGAACAACTTCAACTGCCAACCGGAGCTACGCCGCATTCACGTATTCGTAATTTTGCTATAACCCCATCGCACTGTCAACACTCGCCAGGCTGCGGCCCAACGTCCCCCTTGACCCAATTGGTGGTAAAGGACCCGCAGGATTCGTGGGTTGTTTCGCGTCCTGCATAAGGACTGGGGGCGTCAGGCTACGGTTCGGCTCCGATTCGCTCGAGGGCAGCCTTGGCGAGGAACCCTGAGCGAGTTTCCCCAGCCTCCCTGGCTTCTCGGTCGATCTTCTTCAGGATTCGCGAGGGCATACTGATGTTGATTCTCACGGCCACGTCCACCGCAAGGTCAGCCAGGTCCACGTCCACCACGGCCCATACACCGCCCGCGTAGTCCTCGTTGGCCATGTGCTCTTCCAGCGGTCTCATCGGGGGGGCCTCTGTGCCTCGCTCCTTCAACACGGCAAGGTGTAGCCGAATGGCTTCCTCGACGCCCCCGGGGCCGAATACGCCTTCCAGGGTTTCAGCGCCTGAGAAGCATCCAGGCAGGTCGGGGACCGTGACTCCGTAGCTGCTCCCCTCGTCGTGGTGAATGACTATCGGGAATTGCAAAGCTCTATCTCCACTGCCATCCGGCTTGCCTGTAAATGTTCCTGAGTGTGCCTACGGGTATGTCCCTGAGCGGGTGCGGGACGGTGACGTGGTTGGCCCTTTCCGGGTGAACGAAAATGTGGTGGCTCCCGCTCGTCCGGTCCAAGTCCCAGCCCTCACGCTCCAACCTGCGTATTACCTCCCTGCTATCCATGTGTATTCTCTACACAACACAGGCTTGAATGTCAAGGAATCTTGGAGCGTTTGTACTCAGCTAGTGGGATTTTGAGTCAGAATTCGGCGTCTCACCCCAAAATTAATGGTCGCGAAAGGATTCCAAGTTCCCCCCGCCCGCCAACAAGAAAGGGCGCTCCTTTAGAAGCGCCCCATCCATCAACCAACCATCCCCTTCAATGGGGAATCAAGCCTTAGCCCAGGTTGTACACCCTGGCGGCATTCCCGCCGACGATCTTGGCCTTCTCTTCTTCCGTGCAGTCAGCTAGAAGGTTGTCCAGAATCTCCCGGCTCCTCGGGAACGTAGACTCGGGGTGGGGATAGTCCGAGCCCCATTGCAGCGTGTCCACGCCGATCACGTGGCGGTCCCTTATGCCCAGGGCGTCTTCCTGGAATCCGACAAAGCAGTTGCTGCGGAAATAGTCGCTGGGAAACGCGTCATCCCCAAACTTGATCCTCGACGGAAAGGGGGTCCTTTGCGTGTAGGTGTAGTCCATCCGGTCCAGGAAGTGCGACGCCCACGACAACTCATGCTCCACCGACCCTACCTGCAGCTTGGGGTACCGCTCGAAAGCGCCGCTGAAGATGATGTCGCCCAACGCCATCCGCACCCAGTGGTCCAAGTTGGTCACGAAAGCGGCCCTTACGTTCACCGGATTCTTATAGAACCCCGACCGGTTGGTGCCCGCGTGCAGGCTCAGCGGCATCCCCAGGTCCTGGGCCGCAGCCCACAGCGGGTCGTACTCCTGGTTCTCGTAAATCATCGCAAAGGGAGGTTGCACCGTGATCATCCCCCCGATCAAGCCTATCTTGGACCCCCGCTCCAACTCCTTCACCGCCATCCCAACGTCGTCCAAGTTCAGCATCGCTATGCCCTTCAGCCGGCTGGGCGCCGCGCCGCAGAACTCCGCAATCCAATCGTTGTACACCGAGCATATCTCGGTGAGCAGGTCGCTATCCTCCGCCCCGTAGGCCATTACGCCGACCGTTGGGTAGATGATGCCGATGTCCGTCCCGTCCAGGTCCAGGTCCTTCACGTGCTCTTCCGGAATATACCCCCCCGGACGGTTCTGCTCTATCCTGCCGCCCCCCATCAACTGCCTGGGGTCTGCAAACCTCGCGCCCACCTTGCCCGACCCGCCGGCGCCGCTTATCCAATGGCCGTCGCATACCCAGGAGTCGGCATTTTCACCATGCTCCAAGTGCGGCGCCCTGTCCTTGAATTTCGACGAAATCCTGCTCGTCCAAAGGTCTGCCGGCTCGGTGACGTGGTTGTCTGACGATATTATCCTGGAGTAGGACATGCTTGGCCTCTCAGATCCTTAGCTCGCTCTCTACTATTCTAGTTCAGGTGATACACCCTGGCGGCGTTCCCGCCGGCGATTTTGGCCTTCTCTTCCTCCGTGCAGTCCGCCAGTACCTCCTCGACTATCTGGCGGCTCCGGGGGAACGTCCCCTCCGAGTGAGGATAGTCCGAGCCCCACTGCAGGTTGTCCACGCCGATGATGTGCCTGTCCCGTACGCCGGGGCCGTCTTCCTGGAACCCGAGAAACACGTTGCTGTGGAAGAAATCACTGGGAAGCACGTCTCCCTTGAACCACCCTTCCTTCACCCGTTCCCCAGACCGTTGGGCGTAGGTGTAGTCTATCCGGTCCAGGAAGTGGGGCACCCACGACAACTCGTGCTCCACCGAGCCTATTCGCAGTCCAGGGAACCTCTCGAATACTCCCCCGAAGATCAGGTCCGCCAGGGACATCCGCGGCCAATAGTCGGCGTTGCAGATGAACGTCGGCCTGTAGTTCGCGGGGTCGGCAAATTCGCTGCTAGCCCGGTTGCTGGAAATGTGTAGCCCGATGGGCATGCCCAGCTCCTGGGCTGCAGCCCATAACGGGTCGTACTCCGGTTGGTCGTACAAATGGCTCTCGGGTGGATACACCGGTATCATCGCCCCCGTGAAGCCCATCTTGTGGCAGCGTTCCAACTCCTTCACACCCAACCCCACGTCGTCCACGTTCAGCATGGCAACGCCCTTGAGACGATTGGGGTTGTAGCTGAAGAATTCCGCCAGCCAATCGTTGTACGTCTGGCAGATGGCCGTCAGCAGATCGGTGTCCTGCACGTTGTATAGCACGCTGCCCGTGGTGGGATAGATGATGCTCGCGTCAACCCCGTCGATGTCCAGGTCTTTCACGTGCTCCGCCGGATCGTTGCTCCCCGGACGATTGTGTTCCGTCCTCTTCACTGTCGTGCCCATTTGCCCCGGGTCTTCAAACCGGAGTCCGGCCGTGGCGCCCGCCGCAGTGCTGGCTATTTGCTGGCCCTCGCAGAACCACAGGTCCCCTTCTTCCATGCTTACGGCATGGGGCATCCGGTCCTTGAACTTCGAAGGCCCTCTACCGACCCACAGGTCTGGCGGCTCGATGACGTGGTTGTCCGAGGATATAATCCTGTAGCTGCCCATGATTGACCTCCTTACTATCCCCTGTTCTCTTTCTCAGCCGCTCCCTTCCCCGGGTATTGTCATTTTGCCAGGCCGCCGCCATCAATAGATGACGCCGCCGGGGCGTATGGTGTTGCGCGCGATTATGCGGTAGCCGCCTGTGCCTGTCAATATTTTCTACGCAATGGCACCGTCGCCTTGATATTCCCCCTCAGCGGCGCGATTATGGGGCATCATCTCAACACCCAGGCTCTGGGATAGTGCTTAGGGGCTGGTGACGGCCCCGGTAACTACCCGACACATCCCCGTTCGCGGAGCTTCGCAGAACCCCATGAAGCCCCCCAAATTCCAATACTTCGCCCCGTCTAGCCTCAGCGAGGCTGCCCATTTGCTCCATCAACACGGCGGCGACGCCAAGGTGCTGGCCGGAGGCCAGAGCCTCATGCCCCTGTTGAGCATGCGCCTCGTTCGGCCCCAAGTAGTCGTCGACGTCAACCGCGTCTCTGAACTCCAGTACATCTCTCCTGCCCCCGGCGGCGGCCTGGCCGTAGGCGCCCTCACCCGCCAACGGGAGCTGGAGCGTTCCGCCTTGGTCAGCCAGACGGCCCCGCTGCTCGCCGCCGCCCTGCCCTTTATCGGCCACCTTCCCACCCGCAATCGCGGCACCGTCGGCGGCAGCATGGTCCACGCAGACCCGGCCGCCGAGTTGCCCGCCGTCGGCGTCACCCTCCAAGCCGAGTTCGTCCTTGCCAGCGAACACAGCCGTAGGGTGGTCCCCGCAGCGGACTTCTTCCTCGACTACCTCACCACCGCCTTAGAACCAGACGAGCTGCTGACCGAAGTGCGGTGGCCCGCCCTAGATGGCCGCTGGGGATGGGGAATCCAGGAGGTGTGCCGCCGCGAAGGCGATTTCGCCTTGGTTGGCGCCGCCGCCTTGTTGCAGTTCGATGACGGCGACCGCTGCCTCAACGCCCGCATCACCATGTTTGGCGTTGGAGGTAAGCCCCTGCGTATGGAACGGGCCGAACAGGCCCTGGCAGGCGCCCAAATTGGCAGCCAAGGGTGCAGTCAATCCGGGGATGGCGCCGTGGCCGACGCGGCCCGCCTGGTGTCCGAAGACTTGACGCCCCAGTCAGATGTCCACGCCTCATCCCAATATCGCAAAGAAGTTGCCGGCGTTTTGGCCCGCAGGACTCTGCTGGAAGCCCTGGCCAGGGCGCAAGAGACGGCCCTCCCATGAGCGAATCGCTCCAAATAACCGTCACCGTCAATGGCCAGGAATACCAGCGCACTGTGGAGCCCAGGTTGACCCTCGCCGACTTCCTCCGGGAGGACCTGTGCCTGACTGGCACCCACCTGGGATGCGAGCACGGCATTTGCGGCGCCTGCACCGTGCTCCTCGACGGCGACGCCGTCCGCTCCTGCCTCATGCTTGCCGTCCAGGCCGATGGAGCGGAACTTACCACCGTAGAGGGCCTGTCCCCCGGCGGCCGCCTGACCCCCCTTCAAAAAGCCTTCCATGACAATGGCGCCCTCCAGTGCGGCTTTTGCACCCCGGGGTTCCTCATGACCGCCACTGCCTTCCTCCGGGAAACTTCTGAACCCACCGAGGCCCAGGTCCGGGACGCCATATCCGGCAACATCTGCCGTTGCACCGGCTACGTCGCCATCGTCCAGGCCATCCTCGAAGCAAGCCGGGAAAATCTCGGGTAAGGGGGTATCCAAAAGTGGCCCGGAATTACATAGGCTCCCCCGTCAAGCGAAAAGAAGATGCACGGTTCCTGACCGGAACGGCCCAGTACGTCGCCGACGTTAAGCTCCCCGGCATGCTCCACGCCGCCGTCCTGCGCAGCCCCCACGCCCACGCCAAGATCACTGCCATAGACGCCTCAGAGGCCCTAGAACTCCCCGGCGTCCACGGCGTATACACCTTCGACGACATAGCTCCCCTGGCCAAGCCCATTCCCGTAAGGGTGTTCCATCTGCCCGGTCTGGAAGACTTTCTCCAGCACCACCTGGCCGGCGACAAGGTGCGCTACGTGGGCGAGCCGGTGGCGGTCGTAGTGGCCGAAAGCCGCTACCTGGCCGAGGATGCCCTCGAGGCCATCCAAGTCGACTACGAACCGTTGCCAGCGGTCACCGGCGTCCGTCAATCTTTGGAAGACCGCATTCTGCTCCACGAGCAAAACGGCTCCAATCTCGCCGGTCATGCCGTCGTCAGCTTCGGCGACATTGACGCAGTCTTCCTCAACGCCGATTACACCCGTAAAGAGGAGTTCAGTACCCACCGCCACACCGGCAATCCCTTGGAGACCCGCGGCTTGGTGGCGGACTATAACGCCCAGACCGGCGACCTCACTGTGTGGGGCCCAACCAAAGTCCCCCACACAGTCAAAAATGTCCTGGTAGACCAGCTTGGTCTCTCCGCAGACCGCGTCCACCTCATCGAACCCGACGTAGGCGGCGGATTCGGCATCCGGGGTGAATTCTATCCCGAGGACTTCCTCATTCCCTTCGCCGCCATGCGCTTGGGCAGGCCCGTGAAGTGGATTGAAGACCGGCTGGAACACCTGATATCTGCCAACCACTCCCGCGAGCTTCTCTGCGAAGTCGAAATCGCCGCCAACAACGACGGAACGTTGCTCGGCCTCCGGGCAGACATTTACGGCGACATGGGCGGCTACGTGCGCACCCACGGCGCCGTGGTCCCAGCCCTGGCCGCCGGCCTGTTGATAGGCCCCTACCATGTCCCCGCCTTCCAGGCCGCCGTAAACTGCGTGATGACCAACAAGGTCGGTACAGGCACCTACCGTGGCCCCGGCCTCTACGAGGGGTGCTTCATCCGCGAGCGGCTCATGGACCTAGTCGCCGGAGACCTGGGTTTGGACCCCCTCGAACTCCGCCGCCGGAACCTCATTCAGCCCTCCGAGATGCCCTTTACCGTAGGCCCCACCCGCATCGACGGCGTAATCACCGTCTACGACAGTGGCGACTATCCCTCGGCCCTCGACCGTATGCTTCAAGAATTGGACTACGACAATCTGGCTCCCCTCCAGGGTCAAGTCCGGGACGGCAAGTACCATGGCGTCGGCATCGCCTGCTACGTCGAGCCCACTGGCTTTGGCCCCTACGAGGGCGCCCGGCTTGTTGTTAGCGACGCTGCCCAAATTGACCTCTACCTGGGCATCACCTCCTTGGGACAGGGCCACGAGACCGTCATGGCCCAGATATGCGCCGACAACCTCGACGTGCCCATAGAGAGCATCCAAGTCTTTCACGGCGACACCGATTATCTACCCCGCAGCGTCGGCACCTTTGGCAGCCGCGGCACTGTAATGGCGGGGAATGCCATCCTCCTCGCCTGCAACTCCCTCAAGGACCGTATCCTCGACGTCGCCGCCGGATACCTCGATACCGAATCGTCCAGCCTCGAATTTCGCAGCGGCGCGGTGTACCGCCTGGGGCAGACGGGGGAAGAACCCGCATTGGCCTTGGCGGAGGTTGTCCGCCTCGCCCAGTCCGGCCAAAGCGAAGACGGGACCGCCGGGCTGGACGTCACCGAGTACTTCAGGATGGGCGACCGGACCTATTCATACGGCGCCCACGGTGCTCACGTCGCCGTCGACCCGGAAACCGGCAAACTGGACATCCTGAAATACGTGGTCGTGGAAGACGTGGGACGCTGCATCAACCCCCTCACCATGCACGGCCAGTCCATAGGAGGAGCAGCCCAGGGCATCGGCGGCACCATCCTCGAGGAGCTGGTCTACGACGAGGACGGCCAGTTACTCACCGGCACCCTCATGGACTACCTCCTCCCCACCAGCCGCGACATCCCCAACATCGAAAGCGTAATCCTCGAAGAAGCCCCGTCTCCCCTCAACCCCCTTGGCGTCAAGGGAGCGGGCGAGGGCTCCATACTGGCCACCGGCGCTGCCCTGTCCAACGCCGTCTCCCACGCCTTGCGCTCCTTCCAAGTCAACGTAACCCAACTCCCCCTCAGCCCCAGCCGCATCCGCGACCTCATCAGGAACACCCCGCCTCCCTAACGCCCGCCCCCTACCCGCCATCCCCGCCCCCAACCCGTCATTCCCGCGAAAGCGGGAATCTCGCGCCCCCGGTTGAAGACCACCAACCAGCCCCCCAACACCCTACCCAACCAACCATGTAGGGGCGAAACATCTCTCGCCCCTACGCGCACCCAACCAGCCCGTTCGCCTTGAGGGAAATCGAAGGGCGACCGGCGGACCCAACCAGTCATCCCCGCCCCCAACCCGTCATTCTCGCGAAAGCGGGAATCTCGCCCCCCCGTTGAAGACCACCAACCAAGCCCCCCAACACCCTACCCAACCAACCATGTAGGGGCGAAACATCTTTCGCCCTTTCACGCACCCAACCACCCCGTTCGTCCTAAGAGAAATCGAAGGGCGACCGGCGCCCCCAACCAGTCATCCCCGCCCCCAACCCGTCATTCTCGCGAAAGCGGGAATCTCGCCCCCCGGTTGAAGACCACCAACCAGCCCCCCAACACCCTACTCAACCAACCATGTAGGGGCGAAAGATGTTTCGCCCTTTCACGCACCCAACCACCCCGTTCGTCCTGAGGGAAATCGAAGGGCGACCGGCGGACCCAACCCGTCATTCTCGCGAAAGCGGGAATCTCGCGCCCCCGGTTGAAGACCACCAACCAGCCCCCCAACACCCTACCCAACCAACCATGTAGGGGTGAAGGATGTTTCGCCCCTTCACGCACCCAACCACCCCGTTCGCCCTGGGGGAAATCGAAGGGCGACCGGCGCGCCCAACCCGTCATTCTCGCGAAAGCGGGAATCTCGCCCCCGGTTGAAGACCACCAACCAGCCCCCCAACACCCTACCCAACCAACCATGAAGGGGCGAAAGATGTTTCGCCCCTACGCGCACCCAACCACCCCGTTCGCCCTGAGGGAAATCGAAGGGCGACCGGCGCGCCCAACCCGCCATCCCCGCCCCCAACCTGTCATTCCCGCTTTCGCGGGAATCTCGCCCCCCGCTTGAAGACCACCAACCAGCCCCCCAACACCCTACCCAACCAACCATGTAGGGGCGAAAGATGTTTCGCCCCTACGCGCACCCAACCACCCCGTTCGTCCTGAGGGAAATCGAAGGGCGACGGGACGCGCCCAACCAGCCATCCCCGCCCCCAACCTGTCATTCCCGCTTTCGCGGGAATCTCGCCCCCCGGTTGAAGACCACCAACCAAGCCCCCCAACACCCTACCCATCCAACCATGTAGGGGCGAAAGATGTTTCGCCCTTTCACGCACCCAACCACCCCGTTCGTCCTGAGGAAAATCGAAGGGCGACCGGGCGCGCCACCCCGTCATTCCCGCCCCCAACCCGTCATTCTCGCGAAAGCGGGAATCTCGCGCCCCCGGTTGAAGACCACCAACCAGCCCCCCAACAACACCCACCAGGCGCCGCAACCCCCGCGCGCCAACCATTCTTGACAGGATGAACTCCAATAAATAGGCTAAAAGCAGGCCCAACACGGTCTGCCAATCCAACCCAGTCCACAGGCCGGCGGCAACAAGGAGACTACCATGGCAATTAAGGTCCTCATCGAACGGAAGGTAAAAGCCGGCTATGAAGTACTGGTTTGGAGCATGCTCCGCGATTTGCGCAGCCAGACCGTCAGGCGGCAGGGCTACCTCTACGGCGAGACCTGGCGGTCGCTGGACAACCCCAGGATCTTCCTGGTATCCAGCACCTGGGGCAGCCGGGAATATTGGGAAGCATGGTCCAACGACGAGTACCGCAAACAGGTCGAGCTAAGAATCAGCGCCTTCCTCAGAAAGCCCACCACCATCAGGGTATTCGAGGAACTTACCACCCTCCCGGCTCCGATGTATCCAACGTCCGGCGGCAGAAGAGGCGCCGCATGCTGATTGACGGGAGCTGAGACCATGGCTGTTAACTCCTATATACTCATAAACGTCGAACCGGCCAGGACCCGGTCGGTGCTCGAGCAGCTCCAGACTATCCCAGGAGCCGTGGTCCACGAGGTCTTGGGGCCCTACGACATCGTCGTCGACCTGGAGTCCGACACCCAGGAGGACGCCACCGCAATCCTCCGCAACAAAATCAGGCCTATACACGGCGTCACAAATACCGTAACCTGTGTATGTATCTAGGATCGCAATTGGTCAATCACGGACGAGGTGAGCAATGAAGGGCAACCAAGAGGTCATCGACGCACTTAACGCGGCTTTGCTCCTGGAGCTTACCGCCATCAACGTCTACTTCGTTCAGGCGAAGATGTGCAACAAGTGGGGTTATCTCAAGCTCGGCGCCCAGCAGCACCGGGAGTCCATCGAGGAGATGCACCACGCCGAAGCGGAGATCAAGCGAATCCTGTTCCTTGACGGAACTCCCGTCGCCCGCACCGAACAAATCCACATAGGGGCCAACGTCCAGGACATGTTTGAAGCCAACCTTGCATTGGAAATGCGGGGAGTGGAAGCCTACAACCAAGGCATCGCTACCTGCCTAAGGGTCGGCGATGCCGGCAGTAGAGAAGTCTTGGAGCACATCCTCATCGAGACCGAGCAGCACGTCGAATGGCTGGAATCCCAGCTCCACATCATCAACGAGATAGGTCTCGACAACTACCTCGCCGACCAGATCGGCGCGGAAGAAGAGGGAGAAGAAGCCTCCTAGTCGGCGGCAGCCGCGGCCTCCTGCGTCACTTCCTGAGCGGCCTTTTGACCGGCTTTTTGAATAGAAGGCCGCACCAATATCTTCTTCGCCACGTTGTATCCAACCGAAACCTCTTCCGTCGCCGTGGCGATTTTGAACACCCCCAGGTGCGGCGCCGCCTGCGCTACCGTTACCTCCCGGTCCGGGATGATCTGAGACTCAACCAGGAATTGCAGCAAGTCTATGTCGTCCTCCGGCACCCGGTCTACGACGTAGGTCCCGCCCTCTTTCGCCAGGTCCAACGCCATCCGGTCCCCCGGCCGGTCGTCCTCCGCCATGCCGGGAATCGGCCGCCCAAACGGCGACCTCTTTGGCCGCCCCAGCCGCTCTATCAACCGTTCTTGAAACTCCGGCGACATCCCATGCTCCAGCCGGTGCGCCTCCATGTGGGCCCGGTATAGGTCCATCCCTATCAACCGCACCACCAGCCACTCCGCCAGCCGGTGCCGCCTCGCCATGTCCTCCCCTATCTGCAGGCCGTACTCCGTTAGCTGCACCCGCTTGTCCCCGTCGATCTTCACCAAACCCTGCTTCTGCATCCGCCGGATCATCCCCGCCACCGATGGCACCGAGGTGCCCAGGCTCTCCGTCGCCGGAAGTTGCCTCAGATAGTCTGTCAATTGCGTAATCGTCGGGTATTCCAGGTCCTCCCGCATCTTGTATAGGCACAACAGGTAGTTCTCCGTCGTCTGCGATAGCCGCTCCGCTACGAGATTTGGCGTTTCAGCCCGCTGCTTCCTGCCGCTTTTCGTCGCCGTAACCACTTTCCCTCCCTTTGCCCCCCGGGCCGATGTTCCCCAGAGCAGGTTTCTTACGCCGGAACTTGCCTCTGGTCTGATTTCGCCGTCGTTGCCTCCCGGGTCTACTCGAAATTATAGCATAGCCGTATTTGTTAATCATTTCACAATAGACATAGCGAATGCTGCTGGCGCAAGCCTTCCCATGGACGATAACACTACGGGATTTATTTCACAAATACGAAATCTATTGACAGAATGCGGTCTCGTTGACTATATTATGTAATTACCACGGTTTCCTTGGCAGGCTCCATTCTCGTCCCAACGGCTTCGGCTTTCTCGCCACTAACCGGAATGGAGACTCGGACAACCAGTGAGGTGGAACATGAAGAAATGCGGAGTTTATGCTTGCCCCAACGAGGGTGTCCGGTTTTACATGATTGACATAGCCACCCGGGTGTGGCTGTGCGAGGAGTGTGTTGCCCGGGCCGAGAAGGCGGTCAACTTGGACCGGGAAAAGGAACTGGCCGCCGTTGGCTGACGGCGCATAGGCCGCGCCCTGGGGCTCACCGCCGCTGGGGTCCTCCCAGCCATAGCTCGATATCATCGCCGGGCCGGCAAAAGCCCGGGGTGCGGTTCACCTGAGCGAGCACTGGACCATTTTTTAGCGATTTCGGCCTCGCGGCCGGGAGGTGTGAAATGGTGACGACAGTGTCGACGGACCTAGCCCAGGAATTAGAAGCCCAGCAGGCAATCAGCCAACCCCAACCCATGCAGTGGCATTACCGCGTCCCCTTCCCCGGTGTGCGGTACTACGGCTACTGGCCGGCCCCCTCCCCTGCCCAAGACTCAGACCTCTGGTCCTTGCAAGGCATCCTGTCGCCCCCCTACGTTGACCAAGACTAATACCTTCGACAGGCATCCCTCATCTGCCTTGGAGGTGTCTGACGTGTACGTAAGATTGGCTGGCGGGGTGCCTTACCCCCGCGGGTGGCAAGCCTACGAGAACTTGGTGATTCGCAGCGCCCACGACCCCACCGTGGTCATCGCCCTCCGCCCCGGCGCCTGGCTGGAATTCGAACGGCAGCTCTTTCGCGGCGTCGACGACCCCGAAGAAGACCTCTTCTTCATGACCGAATCCCCCGACGACCAGCCCGCCCATGAATTCATGACCGGACCTCCGCCGTGACGCGGCTCTGACGATTTTCCGAAGTACCTTCCACCGATTGCGCAACGCCGCCGGATGCATATGATATTCGGCGGTGTTGCGCCGGGACCGGGAGCTGCTCTTCCGCCTTCCCCGAACATCCCTTATCTGCCCAAGCTATCCTAATATTCCATTCAGTCCATCTATCCCGACCGTACCGGCGACCCGCAAAACCTCCGGCGCCCAACGCGTAGGGGCGAAAAATCTTTCGCCCCCAATCGCCCCCAGCAACCACTTCTCACCCCCATTCCAGCGCCCCTTTTCGTCCTGAGCAGCCACTCCTAATTGTCCTGACTCTGTCGAAGGAACTGAACAGCGAAACACCCCAACAACGTCATTCCGGCCTCCGAGCCGGAATCTAGGAGTATTGGGGGGCCCGTTCGTGGTGAGGCTCTCGAACCAGACGAACGGGCCGGGCCGCACACCCCCGCGCAGCACCCCCTGCAATCCCAAGCGTCCCAACATTGTCATTACGGGCGCAGCCGAGGAAGCTAAGACCTCTGACGCCAGACCCACCCCCAAAACCTAGACCCACACAAACAAGATGCCCCGCCAGAATGTCTGGCGGGGCATCGATATGCCGTAGCTAAGAAGGGCCGCCCGCCTCTACTGGCGGTGTCTAGCGAACTCCAGGCCGCTCACCCGGGATGGAGTCCCCTGCGACAGGTGTTCCTCCCAGCTGTCGACCTTGGGCCCCAGCGGGAACACGGTGTTAATCGCGAAGACGCTTACGGCCAGTGCGTTGTCCCGCATCCACTTGCCCAGCACCGTCTGCAGCCGCCAACGTTCCTCGAGGTCGATGGTGGCTGCCGCCGCCAGCAGGGGCGGGGTGAAATCGGCGTGGTCCCAGCCGGTGCCCCATGCCCCAGTAGGAATGTACGCATAGCGGTGCAGCCAGATCGGTTCAGGGCCGAATCGGGAATTGTATTGGCACATTATCCCCTGCGCCGTGCGGTCCTTGTAGGCCCCGTACAGGTTCGCCGGTGGCTCACTCTGCAGCGTGGCGTTGATGCCTACGTCCTGCAGCATGTTGGCCATCGCCACACACGCATCATTGGCCGTCGCCGCGCCCACCGTGGAGGCAACCGGCACCAGGGTCACGTCGAACCCGTCCTCATAGCCCGCTTCCGCCAGCAGTTCCATGGCCCGCTCTGGATTGTATTTCCACGCCCAATCATCCGGCTCTTCCTCCGGGTGACGCGCCCATCCGTATACCGACGATGGGTGTCCCTCACCGTAGAGCAACTCTTCCACCAGCTTTTCCCGGTCTATGGCTATGCTTATCGCCTCCCGCACCTTCCTGGCGCGTTCCCATCCAGCAGAGCCTACCTCCGGGTCGCTGGCAACCCACGGCAGATTGGCGTTGTATCCTTGCCAATCACTCTCCACATTCTCCACGTCTGCCGTATCAGGGTCGTCGCGCGTATAGGGGTTGTCACCTGGTGGAATTGCGTCGTCGCCCACATATGTATAGCCATTCTGGAAGATTATCAGGAACAACTCCGCCGCGGCCGGCACGGCCATGAACTTGGTGTCCGCGTCTTGGGCCAGCGTGGGCAACGAGTCCAAGGCCGCCGACCAGGTGTCTATCCGTCCACCCTGGAAGGCCGCCAACGCGGTCGCTTCTTCGGGTATTTCCAAGAACCTCAATTCCGCAAACTCGGGCGTCTTGCGATAGTGGCCCTCCACCGCGTTGAGGGTCCACAGGCCCAGTTCGGTCTCCGCGAGTGTGAATGGCCCGGTTCCCACCAACTGGCCGGCCGCCGCATCCTCGTCTATCCCCGATGCCACCAGCGACTCCCACTGCGCCTTGCTGAACACGTGCCCGGACCCCGGTGTCATCATCCAATCTAGGACCTCCCAGTTGGGCGTTCCGGTGTTAAGTTCTACGGTGAGTTCGTCCAACGCCTTGAAGGAGCCCTCCGGGTTAACGAAGATGGATTGAGCGTGCGTGCATGAGCACCCGCTGTCGTCGGCCACCATCTCCGTGAGCGCATAGACTACGTCCTCGGCGGTCGCGGTGCCCCAGTCCTGCCCCTCTGCGTCCGGGTGGAACAGGGTCCCTTCCTTCAGCTTGAACGTCCACACCAGGTCACCCTCCAGTGACCAGTCCTCCACCATGATCTTTTCGTACTGCGTCTCCCGGTTGAGCCTGAACAGCCCTTCGTGGAGTTCGGCGGTGGTCCCTAACCCTGCGCCGGACCCTGACCAGTAGCGAGTATGTCCCGAATACGCCCCCAGAGAAGGCCGGGCGACGTTGAGCGTTCCGGTGGGGACCGTGACCATCGGCGGTTCGGTTGCCGGGGGCTCGGTGGGGGTCGGCTGCGGTGCCGCCGTGGCCGTTGGCTCCTCAGCCATCGCCGTCGGCTCCTCGGCCATCGCCGTTGGCTCCTCAGCCATCGCCGTTGGCTCCTCGGCCATCGCCGTTGGCTCCTCGGCCATCGCCGTCGGCTCCTCGGCCATCGCCGTCGGCTCTGGCGTCGCCGTGGGGTCAGCAGCCTCTCCGCAGGCTACCCCGACGACCAGCGCCAACGCGGCCAGCAAAGGTAGAAAGAATCCGAAACTTAAAAACCGTCGTCGAGACATTGCCAACCCTCCATATCGCCTGGACGTTTGGACTTGGATCTCCACGGGAAAACGCCGGGTTGCGTTCGAACCCCTGGTGAGTGACACGGTGCTCGATCGCCTACTCCTAGAGTTGGGTTAAAAGCTAACAGCATATTAATAGGATGTCAATTGGGCGCATCCCCCGGCTTTTTCGCATACACCGGCTACGCCGACATGTGGTAGCATTCCCGACAAATATCAGTCCTTTGCATAACCCCCAAATCGGTCCTGCGCACCCCTATCCAAGTGTTACCTATGTGCTTGGTTTAAGCGTTACCTATGTTCCCGGTTGCACAGTGAGGGGGATTAAACGGGCCGTTCAAAGGTCTCATGCAACACGGTAAAGTGTCTAAATGTACGCTTTGACTATCGCCGGAGGCCAGGGTGAAAGGCTCCGGCCACTCACCGACAACCTGCCCAAGCCCATGGTGCCCGTCGCCGGCAAGCCCATCCTCGCCCACCAGGTAGCATGGCTCAAGGCCGCCGGTGTAACCGATGTCGTCTTCTTGGCGGGCTACCGCTGGCAGGCCATCAAAGACTATTTCGGCGACGGTCAAGCCCTCGGCATCCGCGCCCATTACAGCCTCGAGGACTCCCCCCTGGGCCGCGGCGGCGCCATACGTAAGGGTATGTCCCTCGTCCCGGAGACTGAACAGACCATGGTGGTCCTGAACGGCGACGTGATTACCCGCCAAAGCCTCGAGGCCATGCTCCAACGGCATCGGGCCTGCAAGGACGCCGACTCGGGGCACCTGGCCACCATCATGATAACCCCCATGGTCAGCCCCTACGGCCTCGTGGAGGTGGACGGTCTTGACCGCGTGGTCGGCTTCAGGGAGAAGGTCCGGATGCCCCATTGGATTAACGCCGGAGTCTACGTGTTGGAGCGGGGGATTCTTCCCGAGCTGCCGGAGATTGGCGACCACGAAAACGACGCATTCCCCCGCCTCGCCGCAGCCGGCCGCATATCCGCCTTCAAGACCACGGAATTCTGGCGCAGCGTCGACTCCTTCAAAGACCTCAGGGAAGCTGAAGAGTTCTTGGACTCCTCGGCTTGACCCGCCCCCTCTCTTCCTCGCCGGCCCCTACCCCAGTCGGGGCATCACGTCCCGGGCCACGCTTTCCATGACGCGCCTGATCGCCGCCACGTCCTCGGAGTTCAGCCCCAGCACCATGTGCTCCACTCCGGCGTCCCGGTACGCTTCCATCGCAGCCGTCATCCCGTCGATATCGTAGCCTGGCAGGGCAGTCCGGCTGGCCCCGGCGGCTTGTACCGCGACTGCGACCCGGGCCGACATAACTATGCCGTCGGCGTCCCGCCCCGCTTTTGCGGCCAGTTCCTCCACCTCCAGCCTCCCGGTGCTGAACTCCTCCGGGGTCACGCCGTTGGGGTGCCATCCGTCTCCCACCCTGGCCGCTCGCCTCCGGGCTCCGTCGCTGGACCCGCCGACCCACACCGGAATATGGGGCTTTTGCACCGGCTTGGGCGAGAACCGGACTTCCGAGAAATTCAAGCCGCCGCCCTGATAGCTGGGGTAGGGATTGCTCCACAGCTCCTTCATTATCGCTATGCTTTCGTCGGTCAAAGCGCCCCTCTTCCGCACCGGCACGCCCAGGATGTTGAACTCGCCACCCTCGCCTCCCACGCCGGCCCCCAAGATTACTCTGCCGCCGGAAATCTGGTCCAGCGTCGCCAGGTACTTGGCCAGGTTGACCGGGTGGTGAGTGGGCAATACCAGCACCGACGTCCCCAGTATGACCTTCTTGGTGGTGGCGGCTATGTAAGACAACAGGGGCAGGGGATGATAGTAGGGCCTGTTGTCCAGCCGCTCTCTAATCGCGCCGATGTTAAACAGGTGGTCCTGCACCCACACGGAATCGTATCCCAGCTCCTCGGCCAGCGGCCCTAAAGCCAGCATCTCTTGCGGGTCTTCGACACCCCAGTGATTCGGTATGCTAACGCCGAATTTCATGTCTACCTCAAGCTGGATTAGTATCCCTTCAGCTATCGAACCTAAGCCGCAAGTTGGAGACCAGTGCGCAACCCCTTCCCCCTTGACGGGGGAAGGTTGGGATGGGGGTGAAAATCTCCGGGTCCAAGCTGACAACCACCCTACACATCCTGGGATTCCGGCTCTCGCCGGCATAACGGAGAGTTACGCTAAGGTCTCCGCATAGCCGGACGCCTGTTCAGACTTGTCCCCGGAAGACTCGGGGTATATTGCTCTAGCCCTTCTCTATCGCCTGCAGCAGCCGGACCGTCTCGATGGCCGCCGCAGCCGCGGTGCTGCCCGCGTTCCCGGATTTCCCTCCCGCGCGGTTGATGGCTTGGTCCATATTATCCGTGGTTAAGACACCAAATATGATGGGCACGCCGGTCTCCAAAGCCACCGTTCCGATGCCTCCCGAAGCGTGTCTGGCCACCATATCGTAGTGGCCGGTCTCGCCTCGGATGACCGCTCCCAGGCAGATGACCGAATCATACCTTCCGGTCTTGGCGAAGGTCTTGGCCACCACCGGCAACTCGTAGGCCCCAGGAGCCCAAACAACGAGGACGTCTTCGTCCCGGACCCTGTGACGGGCCAGCGTATCCAACGCTCCCGCCAGTAGCTGGCGCGTTATTACCTCGTTGAACCTGGCCACCACAACGGCAACTCGCAGTCCTTCGCCGTTCATCTCTACCCTTAGCTCTTTAGGCAAGGTGCTTTCTCCTGGCGCAGTTTTGGCCCGCTTAGGCTGGGCCGGCCTTTGCCGTCTGCATCGTTGTTCCCGCTCCTGCTTGGAGCGCCTTCTCCAAAAACTCCGGTTCGCTGACGGGCCCGGCAAACCGGATGTGCTCGTTCATAACCGTGGTCGGCACCGACCTGACCTCGTAGGTCCGGCCCAGCGCCGGAAATTCCTGGATTTCCACTACGTCCGACGTGATGTACTGGCAGTCCAGGGCGAAGGCGTGGGCCAGCTGGGCCATCCTGGGACAATCGGCGTCTGTGGGGGTCGCGAACACCTGGATGTGCACCGGCCGGTTGACCTGCCGCAGCTTCTTCCGGGTGTTCATGCTCAAGGGGCTCACTCCCCTGGAAATGACCTTGATGCCCGCTACGATGGTCGCAAGCCCGTACCCCGTCGGAATCCCGTAGAACTTCGCCCTGAAATCTCCCTTGGCCCCCAGCACTATGGCCGGTATACGCTCCGCTCCCATCTCTCGCGCCGCCTGGGCGTCCTGGTAGAAGTCAATTGTCTCCAGATTAACCTTGGGCGACAGCGCCGTTAGTTCCTCCATCATCTGCTGGGTCTCGGCGCAGTTGCGGCCTGATGGGCGCCCCGGCACCGTCACCGGCGACGGCTTCTGCGTGACCAGGCGGATCGTCACCTCCTTGGTCAGGTCCTTGCGGAATATCCGTTTCAGTTGGGCCTTGTCTCTATCGGCGATGAGCGGTTGCCGCATTTTGGCTGAAGCTCCGGCAATGTCTCGACGGCTGGTCGCCTTTCCGGACACCAGTTTACACTTTAACCTTCCGCTTATCCACTATCTCCTAGCTGGCGGCCTATGGTGAACAGCCGCTGGGCCAGGGTTAGGCAAGACACCGCAGCTATCGCCACCAGTATCCAGACTATCTGCCCGCTGATGAGGCCGATCCCCAGCAAAACGACCCTCTCGGGGCGGGTCATTACACCGGCCCGCGTGAACACCCCCAGGCCTTCTCCCCTGGCTCTCAGATAGCTCACTCCCTGGGAAAATACCAGCGCCAAGAGCAGTGCTACCATGAAAAACAGTAGCTCGTTGTCGCTGAAGTCGGCCCCCAGCGCGTAAATCGCCAGCCCAACGAACAGCGCCGCCTCGCCCAGCCGGTCCAACAACGAGTCCAGCAGCGCGCCGAAGCGGCTGGCCGTCCCCGTCAGCCGGGCCAGCGCGCCGTCCATCAGGTCCAGGCCGCTGCCCGCCAGGAACACGATGCCCCCCGGCAGAAGCCACCCGAAACCCACCAGGCAGGCCGCCGCTACCGTCAGCCCGAAGCCAAGCACGGTCACGGCGTTGGGAGTAAGTTTCAGCGCTCTGAGCAGGCGGGCGCCGGGGAGCTCCACGTACTGGAGTAATGCCGACCTAAACTGCTCTCGTCCCGGTATCGCCATTGGCTGCTCTTAAGCAGACTTCGTAGTAGGCCTCCACCTGCGAGGCCACCGCCTCCCAACGGTACTGCTCCACCATCTCTCGGCCCCTGCTGCCCATCCGCCTGGCCAGATCCCGGTCTTCGATAAGTCGCACCAGGGCCTTCGCCAGCTCGTCTCCGTCCTTGCGAGGCACCAACAGCCCCTGCTCGCCGTGCTCCACGATCCCTCGGTACCCTTCGATGTCCGAAGCCACTACCGGTTTCCCCGCCGCCATCGCTTCCAGCAGCACAATGCCAAAGCTCTCGGCCCCGGTAGCCGGCGAACAGAAAATATCCGCCGATGCATAGTACCTGGGCAGTTCTTCATACGAAACCCCGCCGATTAATTCCACGTCCTGTAGGCTGCGGGCCCCGATTACCTCGAATGACCCTTCGTCCGGCAGTCCCGGCCCCACGACCAGCAGACGGGTGTCGGGGTAGTCCCATTTCAGCTTGCTGTAAGCCTCCAGCAAGTACCTCAGCCCCTTGCGCTTCTCCAGCCGCCCCACAAACAGTATGTTGGTCTTGCCGTCGCAATACTTGGGCCAGGGGTCGGCGTTGTCGGCAAAGTGGTCCACGTCTATCCCGTTGGGGATGATTTCATAGTCCCCCGGAAAGGCCTCGTGGACGTAACGGCGGGCCGCCGGAGAAACTGCTATGGCCCCATGCAGGCGGCGCTGCCACCGCTTGATGATCGGGTGGGTCAGGGTGTAAAGCCGCTGGTGGCTGTATGAAGCGTGAAACGTACCCACGTTGACCGAGTGGGAAAACTCCAGCACGCATAGGGGAAGTATCGGGGCCAGCGGCTCGTGCAGATGTACGATGTCAAACTGTTCCCGTCGCAATACGGCCCTGATCTTGGGATAGAGCCACCACGACAGGCTCACCCGCGCCGTGGACCCGCCGCTGGGCAGGGGCACCGACCTCCCCAGCGGAATGAATTGCTCCGCCTCCGCGCTGGTCCTCGATGGAGAGTGCGGGGCCAGCACCTGCACCTCGTGACCCAACCTGCCCAATTCCCGGGCCAGCTGCGCCACGTGGGTCGTTACCCCGCCCGGCCAGGTGAAATCGTATGGCGAGACCATCGCGATTTTCACGTCGTCGCTCCGAACCTCACGGCCGCCAATGAATGCCCGTGGCTGCCGGTCTTGGCCGGCATTGTAGCAAGTTGTTCTTCACCGTCACAAGGACGCCCCTTCGAATTATAGCCGCCGCCCGACCGCAATGCACACTATTCCCGGCTTATGATGTTACCGTTTCGTAACACTTGTCCCGGGAACCGGCTCGAAAAACCGGAAGATACTCGTGCGGTCATCCCGCCTGAACCGGTGCCCCAACTCCGCGGGCATCCGCCCCGGCTGCAGCAACGTCTCCAACGCGCTGTTGGTCTGCCGGCAGGCGTCGTCGGGCGATTCCGCTCCCCTCACAATCTCCGCCAGGTCGTCGGTTAAGATATTGTCGCTCAGCCCGTCTGTGGCTAACACCAGCCGAAACCCCGGCTCTATGTTTGTTTCCAGCCTCGTCAGGTTCGACAGCGTAGGCCCCGCTCCCACGGTGTGGGCCACTCCCACGTGGAAAAAGCGTCCGCCCCGCCCGGAGACTTGCTCATACGAGTCGGGCTTTATCAGGTAGATTGGGCTGTCTCCCGCACCGATGACGTACAGCCGGTTGTGCAGGTACAACGCCGCCGACACCGTGGTCAGCAGAAACCGCCCGCCGCCCACCTGGTAGAACTCGTCGTTCAGGTCTTCCAACGCAGCAACCACGTCCTCGGGTGAATTCACCGCCGCCGATTCCAGCGCCTCCTTCACCGACCGGCTCGCCTCCTGCCCTCCGTGCCCCGTTACCCCGTCCATGACCGCGTCCAGAAACCCGTTTTCTCCCAGGTCCCGCGTCAAAAGCGCGTCATCGCCGTGTACCGAGTTGTCTTGCGATGTTGCCACTGTGCTTGGGATCATACTCATCGGTCCTCGAAAAAATTACTCCTTCCTCCGAATTACCCCTTCAGCCGCCGGAGACCCTCGCACAACCGTCCTCCCGCTGCCGGAGGGCATCCCATAACCGTCATTCCGGCCCCTCATTCACCTCGTGTGTCCCCAGAGACCATCCCATAACCGTCATTCCGGCTCCTCATTCACCTCGTACGTCCCCGGAGACCGGCCGATAACCGTCATTCTGGCCCCTCATTCACCTCGTGTGTCCCCGGAGACCATCCCATAACCGTCATTCCGGCCCCCGAGCCGGAATCTAGAAGCGGGCGGGGGCCGACCTCGGAAATGCCCACCGGTTCCCCCGCTGTCCCAAAATCCCGTTGTCTCCCTGACTCCTTCCCTTAGCTAGGCTTGAAACGCCGCCGCTTCCGCTTCGTAATCAAACAGGTATCGCTGCCAGTACTCCCCTCCCAGCCAGCCTAGGGCCTCCATCCACGCCTGCCTCAGTTCCGGCAGGTTGGCCAGCCCCAGGTCGTACTCCGCTACCGCGTCCAAGTACTCGTTCAGGTCCACGCGAAATTCTGCGAAGCAGCCATACGCCCGTTGCCGCACCTTCCCGATCATCGGCAGGGCCGCATCCCGTATGGCAGACGGCGCATCCGCGAACCTGTCCGCCATACCGTCCATCTCCAGTTCGAACCTCAGCACCCGCCGCAGCCCGTAGGGCTCCCGGTAGCCTTGGGCCTCCGCGGGCGGCTCCTCGGGGGTTGTGTAAAACTTCAGCATCTCCATGTAGAACTGGTGTATCTCCGGCGGCGGCCTTAACCCGTCGTATGCCAGGTCGTCCAAAGACCTCAGGTCTCCGTAGTCTATTACCGTGATGCGTCCCTCCGCCGGCTGGTAGAAGATGTTTTGCGGCCTCAGGTCCAGCAGCACGTACCCCGCATCGTACAGCCGTTCCTCCATGTCCAGCAGTTGCCGGTGGATGGGAAACGGCGTCTGTCCCTTGGGCTGCACGATGGGAAATAGGGTGAACAGGTTCTGGCCCGCTCCGATAGGCACCTTGACTATGCGGGCCATGGGGTCGCCTACCAGGGGTATGCCCTTGGCCCGTTCCTCCACCACCACCCTGTATTCCTGGCCCAACGAGTCCCCGAAATAGGCGTCGTGGTTGGCCCGCCGTGTGTATCCCAATAACGGGACCGCCGTGGGGACGTTGAATCCCAGGCTTTGCAGAATCTCCAACGTGCGGTCCGTCCGCGCTTCTATGCGGCCGTGCAGCCGCTTGCTCACCATCTGGGGCTGCGGCCGTTTCAGCGCCACTTCCCGCCCCGTATCTTCGTCTAAAGCCGCCCGCACCTGGTAGTCGGCGCCCGAGCCCAGGGCTCCCAATGGTTTGTAACGGCTCAGCTCTACCTGTTCAATGGCCACGGCTGCTATTCGCGATCGGCAAGCTGGTCAATGGGAAGTTTACCGGAGTCGGCAAGACCGTCAAACCCTCCCCGTGCCTGCCTAGTCGGCGTTCCTTGTTCCAAGCGTCCAGTATAGCACCCTACCCCTTAGCCGCCTGGAACGCCAGCGTCACCCAGTCCTCCCGCGTCCACTTTTCCGTCCGGGCTCAACCCTTGCCTACCGTCCGTTCGTGGTGATCCTGTCGAACCACACGAACGGACCCTCTCAACGGTCACCTTGAATCCGCCTGGAACGCCAGCGTCACCCAGTCCTCCCGCGCCCACTCCTGCACCGCCGACCACCCCAACCCCTCCAAGGTCGCCACCACCTGGTCCTCCTGGCCTCGCACCATCCCCGACGCGATTAGCGCGCCCTCCGGCCGCAGCGTGGGGCATATAAACTGCGCCCGCTCGCACACCGCTCGGGCCGAAATGTTGGCCGCGGCCAGGTCGAACTGCCCTGCCTTCGCCGCCGCGTGGGGCACGCTCCCCTGGGCCAGCGTTACTTGCCTGGTTACTCCAACCCGCCGGAAGTTCTGCCGCGCCGCCCGCACTGCCTGGGAGTCTATGTCCAGCCCCGTTACCGACCCGGCGCCCAGCCGTAGGGCCGCTATGGACAGAATCCCCGAACCAACCCCCACGTCCAGCACCGATGCCCCCGGCTTGACCCATTCTTCCAGCGCCTGCAGGCACGTATATGTCGTGGGATGATACCCGGTGCCGAAGGCCATGCCGGGGTCTATCTCTATCACGACGTCCCCCGCCTGTTCCTGGTACTCAATCCACGATGGCTTTATCACCAGCCGGCTGCCGATTTTCAGGAGGTGGAAGTGGGACTTCCAGCTATTCTGCCAGTCCTCTTCCTTGACCTCGTTGACTATCAAGTCTCCCAGTGGTTCCAGCAACGAGACCAGCTTTATGCCCACCTCGATGCGGGCGAACCTTTCGCGGGAACCGGCGGGCAGATAGGTCCTGAGGATAACCCGTGCCGCGCCGTCCGCCTCCCCGCCGGATTCCCTGTCGGATTCCGGTGAGGGCGCGGCCGTAGCGGCTGAACAAAACTCGGATTCCCTGTCGGATTCCCTGTCGGATTCCACGGTCAGGGAGCGTCCGTAGCGGCTGAACAAATAGGAAACGGGCTCGACGTATTCGTGGGGTACTGCGATGCTGAGTTCTAGCCAGGTCGTCGGCATGCCGTTCCAGACTTCCAGCAGTTGTCTAATTTAAGGATCCGCTCACCCTGAGCCTGTCCTGAGCCCGCCGAAGGGCTTGTCGAAGGGCCCCAACCCGTCATTCCCGCGCAGGCGGGAATCTAGCAAATCTGTCCTGAGCTTGTCGAAGGGCCCCAACCCGTCATTCCCGCGCAGGCGGGAATCTAGCAAATCTGTCCTGAGCTTGTCGAAGGGCCCCAACCCGTCATTCCCGCGCAGGCGGGAATCTAGCAAATCTGTCCTGAGCTTGTCGAAGGGCCCCAACCCGTCATTCCCGCGCAGGCGGGAATCTAGCAAACCTGTCCTGAGTTTGTCGAAGGACACCGCTAACCCCCCCATATTCACCCGCTCACCCTGAGCTTGTCGAAGGGCCGCCCCGGACTCAGCCAAACGTCTCCTTGAGACGGTCGAACAACCCTTTGTCATTGTCCGTATCGGCCTCCCCGTTGGCCTCACCTAGCCCGTTGGCCTCGCCCTGCCCGCTATCCGGGTCCCGCTCGTTGGCCTCACCCCGTCCGCTATCCGGGTCCTGGCCGTTAGCCTCGCTCCGCCCGTTGGCCTTGTAGCCTGGCTCCATCGAACGGGCGAATTCCTCCAGCAAACGGCGTTGCTTGGAATTCAGGTTCCGCGGTACTTGGATATCCACCAGCACCCGCAAATCGCCTCTCTGGCCCGAGTTCAAGTGCGGGACGCCCTTGCCTCGGACCCGGAACTCGGCCCCGGGTTGCGTGCCCTGAGGCACCTTGATTGTCTCCGTCTTGCTGTCGCTGTTGCCGTCCCCGTCTCTCTCCAGGATAGGCACCTCCTTGCTGGCGCCCAAAGTAGCCTCGGCCACGTTGATGGGCAAACGGTACAGCAGGTCGTTGCCTTGCCTCACAAAGTGCTTGTGGCCCCGGATGTCCACGTGCACGTACAGATTTCCCGCCGGGCCGCCTTCCCGGCCCACGTCCCCCTCTCCCGACAGGCGCACCTGCATCCCCCGTTCCACTCCCGCGGGTATCTTCACCGCTATCTTGCGTTTCCTCCGCTCCGCGCCACCGCCCCGGCACGCCTGGCAGGCCGTTTCCACCACCTTCCCGCGGCCCTGGCACGTCGAACACCCCACAACCTGCGTAAACTGGCCGAAGATGCTCCTCTGGGACCGGCGCACCTGCCCCCTGCCCCGGCAACTGCTGCAGGTGTTCACTGCCGTTCCCGGCTCGCTTCCCTCACCGGAACAGCGCCGGCAAAGGTCCAGCCGGCTTACTTCCACCTGCCGCTCCGTGCCGAACACCGACTCCTCGAAGCTCAGCGCCACCCTGTGTTGCAGATCCGAGCCCCGTTGGGCTTCTCTGGTCCGCCGCCCCGAGACGTCCCCGAAGAAAGAATCGAAAATGTCGCCGAACCCGCCGAAAACGTCGAAGCCGTCGAAGGGCCGTTCGAACCCGCCGTTGGACCTCACTCCCGCGTGCCCAAACTGGTTGTATTGGGCTCGCTTCTGCGGGTCCGACAGCACCTGGTAAGCCTCGTTGATTTCCTTGAACTTGGCTTCCGCGTCGGGACTCTTGTTCCGGTCGGGATGGTACGCCAGCGCCTTCTTCCGAAACGCCTTTCGGATATCCTCATCCGTGTTGCCGCGGGATACCCCCAACACATCGTAATAGTCCCGGTTCGCCATCAAATACCGCCTAAGATTCGCGCCTGACTAAAGTGACCACCCACCCCAACCTTCCTGTCTGGCCTGAAACACCAGCCCAAATCCGTGTTGCCGCGAGATACCCCCAACACCTCGTAATAGTCCCGGTTCGCCATCAAATACCGCCTAAAACAACCGCCTATCTAAAGTGACCGACAGCCCCAAAATGTCTGTCCGGCCAAAAAACCCCGCCCAACTAGAGTTTTACCTGGATCAGCCGCCTGGCTACGTCCCCCGGCCAGCGTGCCGCCCGGATTACCCGCCTGGCTACGTCCCCCGGCCAGTGTGCCGCCCGGATTACCCGCCTGGCTACGTCCCCCGGCCAGTGTGCCGCCCGGATTACCCGCCTGGCTACGTCCCCCGGCCAGTGTGCCGCCCGGATTACCCGCCTGGCTACGTCCCCCGGCCAGCGTGCCGCCCGGATTACCCGCCTGGCTAGACTACCGCCGGCATTGCCGACTACATTGGTCGCCTTGACTGGCGCACCCGCCTGCAACAAACACCGCCGCGCACCCTGGTCCAAACCCAACAATGCGCGGTACAACTAACCTATTATAGGCCAACCGCTCTTGCCCCTCAATAGCCCCACCCCCGCACAAGCCGAGTACAAAACTCAACCAGAAACATTTCCGTCACACCCGCTCCCCTTCCCATCACCCCACCTCCAACCAGTCACCTCCGACCCCAAGCCGTCACACCCGCTCCCCTTCCCATCACCCCACCTCCAACCAGTCACCTCCGCTCCCCAACACGCCGTTCCCGTTCCCCAACACGCCGTTCCCGTTCCCCAACACGTCGTTCCCGCTCCCCAAGCCGTCGTTCCCGCTCCCCAAGCCGTCGTTCCCGTTCCCCAACACGTCGTTCCCGTTCCCCAACCCATCGTTCCCGTTCCCCAAGCCGTCGTTCCCGTTCCCCAACACGTCGTTCCCGCTCCCCAACACGCCGTTACCGTTCCCCAAGCCGTCGTTCCCGCTCCCAAACCCACCATTCCCGCTCCCCAACACGTCGTTCCCGTTCCCCAACACGTCGTTCCCGCTCCCCAACACGCCGTTCCCGTTCCCCAAGCCGTCATTCCCGCGCAGGCGGGAATCTCGCGCTAGCCGACTAGCAATTTGAACCCCCTTGTGCCCCAACAGCCAACCCCTTGTATAATGCACCGCGCAAGCCGGGCCTACACCAACGTCAGCCGCAAACGCAAGACGCCCGACCGACATGCCAACCCGTCCTCGCAAGAACGCCCCAACTCAGCAGCCGGCCGGCGCCGGCCCTCTGGATGCCTGCCTCTCGGTGGACCTTGAGGTTGGGACTCAAGACGGCCGCATCCACAAGTTTGCCGGGGTGCGCCCGGATACCGGTCGGTCTTTCAGTTTCCCTACGTCCCGCACCAGCCTGGCATCGGCGTTGGCCCGCCTCGACGATCTCGCCGCAGGTGTCAGCTTTCTGCTGGGTCACAATCTCATCGCCTTCGACTTGCCCCATCTCCGAGCCGCAAGCCCCGGTCTCAAACTCTTGCGGCTTCCCGCGGTAGATACCCTCATGCTCAACCCTCTCGCCTTCCCTCGCAACCCCTACCACCACTTGGTCAAACACTACCAGGACGGCCAGCTCAAGCGCGGGCGCATCAACGACCCGAAACTGGACGCCGGACTTACCATGGAACTCTTCTCCGACCAGCAGACGGCCCTGCGGAAGGCGCCGCCGGACCTGCTGACCGCGTGGCACTGGCTCACCACTGCGGAGAACGGCCAGGGTTTCGACCAGGTTTTTACGTCGCTCCGCCGCTCAAAACGGCCGTCCGACGCCGAGGCCCGTAACGCTATTCTCAGGCTTCTAGACGGCAACGCCTGCCTGACCCATACCCGCGAGATCATGGCGGATGCGGCCCGGAAGGGCTGGCCCCTCGCCTATGCCCTGGCTTGGCTTTCCGTATCCGGGGGTAACTCGGTAATGCCTCCCTGGGTACGGTTTCAATTCCCCGAGGCGGGACGGCTTGTGCGCCGGCTACGCGACGCGCCCTGCACCGACCCAGCCTGCCCTTGGTGTCGCGACCGCCACGACGCCCGTGAAGAGCTTACTCGCTGGTTCCGCTATCCAGCCTTCCGGCCGGAGCCTGCTGACGAATCCGGGCGTCCCATGCAGCAGGCTATAGTCGAGGCGGCCATAGCCGGGGAGCACCTGCTCGGCATCCTGCCCACCGGCGCCGGGAAATCCCTCTGTTATCAGATTCCAGCCCTGTCCCGCTACGACAAGACGGGCGCCCTGACCGTCGTGATTTCTCCGCTGGTAGCCCTCATGGCCGACCAGGTCAAGGGCCTGGAGGCCCGGGGCATCGGTTCCTGTGTGACCATCAACAGCCTCCTGTCTATGCCGGAGCGGGCCGACGCTCTGGACCGCGTTCGCCTCGGGGACGCCGGCATCCTCATAATATCGCCCGAGCAGCTTCGCAGCGTCTCTGTCCGGCGTGTCCTGGGGCAACGGGAGATAGGAGCATGGGTTCTGGACGAGGCCCACTGCCTGTCCAAGTGGGGGCACGACTTCCGCCCCGATTACCGCTACGTCGGTCGCTTCATCCGCGAGAAGGCGGGCGATGACCCGCCGCCGCCCGTGTTGTGTCTCACCGCGACCGCCAAGCCCGACGTCATTGCCGAAATTGTCGACTACTTCCAAAAGGAGCTCGGTGTCGCGCTCAAGGTCTTCGACGGCGGCGCCCAGCGCGCCAACCTGGAATTCGTCGTGGTCCCGACCACCGGCGGGGAGAAGTTCGCCCACATCCACCAGCTACTCGAAGCCTACCTGCCGGACGGTGAGCCGGGCGGCGCCATAGTCTACTGCGCCACGCAGCGTCATACCGAAGAGGTCGCCCAGTTCCTCCAGGAAAAAGGGGTCCAGGCCGGCTATTTCCATGGCGGTGTTCCGGCAGAAACAAAGAAAAACGTCCAGGACAGCTTCGTTAGCGGGCAACTGCGCGCCATCGTCGCCACCAACGCCTTTGGCATGGGCATCGACAAGCCCGACGTGCGCCTCGTGGTCCACGCCGACATCCCCGGCTCCCTTGAAAATTATCTCCAAGAGGCGGGCCGCGCCGGGCGTGACCAGCAGGCCGCCCGCTGCGTCCTCCTCTACGCCCAGGACGACGTCGAGCAGCAGTTCGGCATGTCCGCCCGCTCCCGGCTCACCCGCCGCGAGATTCACGCCGTTCTCAGGGCCCTTAACAACCTCGACCGCAAAAACAAGTCCAACGGCGGCGAGCTCGTCGCCACCCCCGGTGAGATTCTCACCGAGGATGAAGACCATGCCTTTCAACGCGATTCCGCCACCGACGACACCAGGACCCGTACTGCCGTAGCTTGGCTGGAGGACGCCGACTTGCTGACCAGGGAGCAGAACCGGGTGCAGGTATTCCCCTCTTCCCTCCGAGTGAGTTCCATGGACGAAGCGTCCGCCAGGCTCAACAAGGCCCCCATCACGACTGACTATCGTAACCGGCTCCTGAAGCTCACAGAATTCCTATTCGGGGCAGACCCCGACGAGGGGAT
Organism: Dehalococcoidia bacterium; assembly: GCA_965249215.1. Lineage (GTDB taxonomy): Bacteria > Chloroflexota > Dehalococcoidia > Lucifugimonadales > UBA3495. The sequence continues at coordinate 558,342 of CBDFLN010000001.1, forward strand.
CTCCACCGACGAGCTTATGTCCGCCGCGGGACTTGGCCCTGAAGGCGTCCGTACCGCTCTTTACGACCTGGAGCGGCTTGGCATCGCCAGCAACGACACCGTCTTGACCGCCTTCGTCCACATAGGCCCTCCGCGACCATCCCGGCAACGCCTCCGACAAGCGTCGGACCTGGAGCAGGCCCTGATCGACCACCTGCAAGAGACTGCCCCCGACGTTGAGGTCGGCCAGTCCCATCCCCTGCATCTCCGTCAAGTCAACCAAAGACTCAAGGACGATGGCCACAATCACGCCCTGCCCGAACTCCTCAGGCGCATTGTCCGCAGTATCGCCGCCGACGGCCGTGGCGAGGGCGGCGGCGGGGGAAGCCTGGGTGTCCGTCAGCGCGACGGGGAGACCATGCAGGTCACCTTGCAGCGAGGTTGGAAAGACTTGGAGACGACTGCCCGGCTCCGCCGGGAAGCAGCCTCCAGGTTGCTGGACCATCTCCTCGCATGCCTCCCGACCGGAAGCCGCGGCACGGACCTGCTCGCCGAGACCACCCTGGGCAAGCTGCTGCAGGCGCTAAAGTCCGACATGCTCTTGATGAACGGAGTCAAAGACCCCGCCAAGCTGTTGGACCGCGCCCTCCTGTGGCTCCACGAACAGGAGGTCATCCGCCTGAACAAGGGTCTCACCGTGTTTCGCCCCGCAATGACCATCCGCCTGAAGCCGGAGCGCCGCGGTTTCGCCCAGGCCGACTTCGCTCCTCTCAAGATTCATTACGACGAACAGGTCCTCCAAATTCACGTGATGATGGAGTACGTGCAACGGGGCCTTGGAGCCATAGCCGAAGCCCTCCGCTTGGCCCTGGACTACTTCGGGCTCCGTAGGGATGAGTTTCTCGACCGCTGGCTCCCCGATCGAGACAGGGAGCTTTCTCGACAGACCACGCCGGAATCGTGGCGGACCATCGTGGAAAGCCTCAATAACCCAATCCAGCGCCGCATCGTCGCCGACGACCGCGAGCAGCCCAACGTCCTCGTGCTCGCCGGCCCCGGCTCCGGTAAGACCCGCGTGTTGGTCCATCGCATTGCCTACCTGGTCCGCGCCCGGCGCGAAAATCCTCGCGGCATCCTCGCCCTCACCTACAACCGCCACGCCGCCCTGGAAATTCGCCGCCGCTTGGCCGAACTCATCGGCGACGACGCCCGCGGCGTCATGGTCCTCACCTGCCACGCCCTTGCCATGCGTCTCGTCGGCGCCAGTTTCACTGGGCGGGCTAGTCTCTTGGACGACAAGGAATTCCAACAAATCCTTCGCGACGCCGTAGAGATGTTGGGCGGGAAGGGCCTGCCACCCGCCGAGGCGGACGAGCAGAGGGCCCGGCTGCTGGCGGGCTTCCGTTGGATACTTGTCGACGAGTATCAGGACGTAGGCCAGGACGAGTACCAACTCATCTCTGCTCTCGCAGGCCGGGCCCTGCCCCGAGAGGACGACAAGCTCAGCCTCTTCGCCGTGGGCGACGACGACCAGAATATCTACGCGTTCAAAGGCTCGTCGGTGAAATTTATTCGCCAGTTTCAGGGAGACTACAACGCCGCGCCCGCCTTCCTTACCGACAACTACCGCTCCACCAAGAACATCATCGATACCGCCAACACGGTCATAGCGCCGGCCCAGGAGCGTATGAAGACGGGCCATCCCATTCACGTCAACCGGGCGCGGGAAAAAGCACCGCCAGGCGGAGAGTGGGTCATGCGGGACCCTGTCGCCGGAGGCAAGGTTCAAATTCTCCCGGCGGGAGACACCCCCGTCACTCAAGCCCAGGCGGTTGTCGCCGAACTCAAGCGGTTGTCCGGCCTTACCCGCGACTGGGACTGGTCCGCCTGCGCGGTGGTCGCCCGCAACTGGAGCTACCTGGACCCGGTGCGTAGCCTCTGCGAACTCGAAGGCCTACCTGTGCAAGTGGCCAACGAGGACTTCTCGGGCATCTGGCGTCTGCGGGAGACTCAGGCCTTTGTGAGCTGGCTCCGCAGCCGCGACTCCTCCCTGGTGGCCGGGGCAGACTTGGACGACTGGATGGCCCGGCAACCCCCAGGCCCTTGGGTAGACTTGCTATCAGAGGCCGTTGCCGGGTACCGGCTGGAGACCGGCGACTCGGAAACGCTGGCGGACCATTTCATCGAATGGCTGGCCGAGTGGGCGCGGGATGCCCGCCGCAAGCAGCGAGGGCTGCTGTTGCTGACCGCCCATCGCGCCAAGGGCCTGGAGTTCGACCATGTGGCCGTGCTGGACGGGGCCTGGGACCGCGTCGGACGTGACGAGGACTCGGACGCGCCCCGTCGGCTTTACTACGTGGCCATGACCAGAGCGCGCCAAACCTTGACCCTTGCCCGTTTCTCCGGTCAACACCTGATTCAGGATGCCTTGATTGACACCCCCTCCGTACTGCGCCGGCAGCCGTCCGGCAATCTTCCAACACCGCCTTCGGAGCTGGCCCGCAGCTATCACCGCCTCGACCTGGGCGATGTCTTTCTGAGCTTTGGCGGATACAAGCGCCCTGGAGATCCGGTGCATCGCGCCATTACCGCGCTGTCGCCCGGCGAAAAATTGAATGTCAGGCTGCGGTCCACCCGTTGGGAACTCCTGGACCAAAACGGCGCCGTTGTAGGGCAACTCGCCGCAAGTTTCCAGGCGCCAAAAGGCATGGCCTGCGCCTTTGCTACCGTTTTTGCCATTATCACCTGGGACCGCGAGCGGTCCGAGCCCCAGTATCAAAAAGGCCTTCGCTGCGATAGTTGGGAAGTCGTAGTCCCGGAGCTGGTCTTTGAACCGTCGCCCGGCGGATAACCCCCACTCCCCATCCCCTTGCAACCCCCCCCCCCCCCCCCCCGGCTTATTAAAAAATAGACCCGGACCGCAGCCATAGACTTCCCCCAACGGATTAGTCCATATCCTGCGAGGGCCTATGAACATTCTCGCCAACCGCAACCGCATCGCCCTAACACTGATAGCCGGTATCATCACCATCGGCGTCATCCTGGCGCGGCCGGCCGTTGCCCACGCAGCGGGAGTCGACGAGGAGACCCAGTTCATCCTCAACACCTTCGCTTTCCTGGTGTGGGGCGCCCTCGTCATGTGGATGTGCGCCGGCTTCACCATGCTGGAATCCGGCGCGGTCCGCACCAAGAACGCCTCCATGATCTGCCTGAAGAACATCGGCATCTATTCCATCGCTTGACTCGCCTACTTCTTCATCGGCTACAAGCTCATGTACGGCGACCTGCTCGGCAACTTCATCGGCTCCCCCGACGGCTTGCCCGGCGCGAGCGCCGCCGAGGCGGCCTTGCTCGGCGGCCAGGCGGAGAAGGTGGGCGAGGTTATAGAAAACGGCTATTCCGTCATGTCCGACTGGTTCTTTCAGATGGTCTTCGTAGCCACCGCGGCCTCCATAGTCTCCGGCGCCATCGCCGAGCGCGTCAAAATGTGGCTGTTCTTCCTCTTCACCCTGGCCCTCACCGCGGTCATCTACCCCATCGTGGGAGCCTGGACTTGGGGCGAGGGCTGGCTCCACCAGCTGGGATTCCAGGACTTTGCCGGCTCCTCCATCGTCCACAGCACCGGCGGCTGGGCGGCCCTGGCAGGCGTGATTATCATCGGGCCCCGCCTCGGCAAGTTCCGGCGCAACGGCAGTATCAGATCGACACCCCCATCCAACGTTCTGCTGGTCACCCTGGGAGTCTTCATCCTCTGGCTCGGCTGGTTCGGCTTCAACGGCGGCTCCCAGTTGGCCCTGGGCAGCGCGTTCGACGCGGTGTCCATGAGTCACGTACTGGTCAACACCAACCTGGCCGCCGCCGCCGGCGTGATAGCCGCCCTGGCCATCTCCCGCCCTATCCTGGGCCGCACCGACCTCTTCGCCGGACTCAACGGCGCCATCGCCGGATTAGTCTCTATCACCGCCGGCCCCGACATCGTGGACCACTACTGGGCCGTGATTATTGGCGCCATCGGCGGCGTGCTCTGCACCGGGGGTCTCAAATTCCTAGAGATGATTAAGCTCGACGATGTGGTCGGGGCCATTCCCGCCCACCTCTTCGCCGGCATCTGGGGAACCCTGGCGGTTTGCATCGCCGCTGGCGGCCAGTGGGACATCCAACTGCTCGGCATTGTATCCATTGGAGCCTTCGTGTTCGCCGCTTCGGGCGTCCTGTGGCTAGCTCTCGACCGCACCCTGGGACTGCGGGTCGCTCCCGACGTCGAGCGCCTTGGCCAGGACGTGGCCGAGCTCCACATCGAAGCCTATCCCGAGTTCATCCTCACCCCGGAAGAATTCTACGAAGAGGGGTAAAGGCCCGTCGTCCTTGAATATTAGGTGTCCCGCATTCGTGATGCGCGGATGACCGCCATCTTGGACTCAATGTAAGATTCCGTTCGCCCTGAGCCCGTCGAAGGGCCGCCCGCTGGTGCTCCGACAAGCTCACCGCGAACGGTTTCGACCACTTGCTTGAAGCTCCTAACCCCCCAACCCGTGCAGGGCAAACACCTTTTCCTTCACCTCCGCCACCCTTTCCTCCGCATACCGCCGCCCGTCCCGCACAATGTCCTGCGGGACCTCCGGAGCCCCAGTGTCCCTCAACCGGCTCACCCCGTATTTCCTGGCAAAGGACTCCGGGATGGCGTCGGGCCACTCCATACCCAGCATCACCCCGTAGGCCAGCGTCCACGCCCGGGCCACCGCCATCACGTCATACCCTCCCCCTCCCAGCGCCAGCCAGGGAATCCCCATTTGCGAGAACGTCGACACCGCCTCCACGAACCCCCGCGTCGTAATTTGCAGGTGGGTCAGCGGGTCGGTGTGATAGCTGTCGATCCCCAATTGCGTCACCAGCACGTCCGGGGCAAAGGCCCGCAGCAGCGGCGGGACCACCGCGTGGAAAGCCTCCAGGTAAACCTCGTCTCCGGTGTAAGGGTGCAGCGGTAGGTTCACCGAATATCCGGCGCCCCTGCCCGTGCCCAGTTCCTCCACGAATCCCGTCCCCGGAAACAGGTACTGCCCCGACTCGTGCACCGATATCGTCAGCACCCTGTCGTCGTCGAAGAAGGCCTCCTGCACCCCGTCTCCGTGGTGCGCGTCGATGTCCACGTAGGCCACCCTAAGCCCCCGCCCCAGCAGGTAATGTATCGCCAATGCCGGGTCGTTGAACACGCAGAACCCCGACGCGTGGTTCGCCGCTGCGTGGTGCAGCCCGCCCGAAATGCTGAACGCCGCGTCGGCCTTGCCGTCGGCCACCAGCTCCGCCGCCGCCAGCGAAGCCCCCGTGCTCAGCGCCGCCGCATCGTACATCCCCGGATACGTCGGATTGTCCCCTGCAGCAGAGAAATTATACCGCTGCGGGTCGTAACCGCTCAGGCCCAGGCTGAAGCTCCGCACCGCCGCAATATATTCGGCGCCGTGAAGCCATTGCAGCTCTTCTTCAGTCGCGGCCCGGGGCGGCGTCATGGCCGAGGTCGCCGGGTCGAACCCGCCGTAGGCCTGCAGCAGTTCATAGGTATACTGCAGCCGCACCGGCCGCATCGGATGGTCCCTCCGTAGCTGGTGGCGGGAAAGGACGTCGTCGTAAACGAAGGCAGCCCGCCGCATCACAAGACCTCCGGACGGCTAGGGGCAACTGAGCGGCATTGTATCCAGCCCAGTATGGCCCCGCAACCCGGATGAGGAGCCGGTCACTGCTCCCATCGGGAGGACACCTTGCACAACCTCCAATGCAGCTCAGTAGTGGGCCATGCAATCCCCTCTCCTTCTGGGAGAGGGTGAGGGGGAATTCAACGATGTCCAATCACCTCCCGTGTGCCGTAACCGCTCCAACAGCGCTGCGTCGGCCCGCGTCCGCCCCATTCCATTTAGTTCCCGCCGTCAGGCGCGAAACCTCGGCCAATGCTAAAAATTTATTGAAATTCGTTGCAGCAACACCTATGCAGTCCGCTGGACATTGCGGTATATTCCCAGTGGATCGACAGGCAGGCAGGTTGCGCAACCTGCTTGTCCGGCGACAATTTCATATCGCGTGCATTCCGCCAAACGGGCCTTTACCCCGGCGGGGTGTACTCAGAAGATCGGTGAAGGAGATGACTATGCCGACTCTATACAACGAAACCCTGGAAGATAGGTTGCGGGTCGCCGAAGAGGCCGAATCCCAGATGTCCAAACTCCAACCTCTGGCTTCCGAAGCTCCCAATTTGCGGACCGAAAAGGCCCAGAAGGACAGGACTTCCGAGCGCGAACGGCTCCGGCTATCCCACATGGACCAGGCCAAGCAGTCCGTCACCACGGGCAACGACAAGCAGGCCCGCGTCCCCGAACTCCTCGGCTCCGCGGCCAGGGCCATCAACGAGCTGTACACCAACCTCCGCCAAATCGAGAACCTCCACAAGGATGCTACCCAGATGCTGGCCGTTGTCGACCGCATCGAGTACGAGCAGGAGTTGGAAAAGACCGAAGATCAGGATGAGGCCGTCACCCGCGACAGCCGCGGAATGGCTTACGTCTTGGCCGGCAAGCACGGAGAGAGCCGGGTTAAGCAGCTTATGGACCACTTGCAGCCCGAGGTCAACCTGCTGGAGGGTTGCAACCTCGACGAGCCGCTGTACCGCGATGTCGCCCACTTCGTGATGGATCGGGTGGAAATGGCCAGGTCGCCTCGGGCTGCCAACACCAGACGATAGCCCTGGCCCTGGGTTCCTCTCAATAAACGGCGGCGCGGGTCCGGCCGCGTCCGCCGCGGGCGCCCCATGTGCCCCCGTTTGCCAAGCTTGAATTGTCTTGGCATTTCTGGCAACATAGGGCCATGCGAGTAGGCGCATTTGACATCCACGAGCCCGCGCCCGAGCTAAGAGACCCTCACGTTTTCGCCATCGTCCGGCCTTGGGTCGACGTTGGCAGCGTGGGCACCCTCACCCTCGACCGTTTGGAGCGGTTCTTGGCGTCCAACGAGTTGGGCCGTCTGGTCCGCCCTGGAGAGTTCTTCGACTTCACCAGGTACCGGCCCACCGTGCGGACTGTCGACGATAAGCGGGAATTTAAAATCCCCAACTCCATCCTCCGCTACGCCAAGACGCAGGACGGGCCCGATTTCATCTTCTTCCATCTCCTCGAACCCCACTCCAACGGTGAGGACTACGTCGACTCCCTGTTGGCAGTGATCAAGCACTTCAACGTGAAGCGCTACTGTCGCATCGGCGCCATGTACGACGCCGTGCCCCACACCAGGCCATTGCTCGTCACCGGCACCCTGGGGCAGGTGCAGCCCAGCCGCCAGGTCCCCAACTTCAAGTCCCAGGCCAGCGCCTATCAGGGCCCCACAACCATCATGAACCTCCTGTCCCAGGGCATCGACGCCCTGGACATAGAGGCCATCGGCTTCATGGTCCACCTCCCCCACTACGTCCGGCTCGATGAAGACTACGCCGGCGCCGCCAGGATGATTGAGGTGCTGTCTTCGGTCTACGACAACATCCCCGCAGACCTCGCGCCGCTCAGAAGAGGCCAGCGTCAATACCGGGAGCTTAGCGCTAGTCTGGAGCGCAACTCCGAGCTCAAGGACGTCATCCAGCAGATGGAAGCGCACTACGACGTTGAGGTCGACTCGTCCCGGTCCGCCTCCGAAAGGTCCGTCCCCACGGCTGCCCTGTCCCCTGAAATCGAGCGCTTCCTCGCCGAGTTGGGCCAACGCCTCGACTCCGACAGCCCCCAGTAACCCCGCCCCACCCCACGCGCCACCCCCCACCGCCGCCGCAACCCACGTATCCTGCTGCTCCGGCCCCCACCCCGGTCCCCACGCACGAAGACCAAAGCATAGCCTGGGCCTAGGCTGCCCGTTCGCCCTGAGGGCAATCGAAGGGCCCCCACCCCACCCCCAACTCGCCACCCCCGCGCACGAACACCATTGCATAGCCTGGGCCTGGGCCTGGGCTGTCCGTTCACCCTGAGGGAAATCGAAGGACCCCCCCACCCCACCCCCAACTCGCCACCCCCGCGCACGAACACCATAACATATCCTGGGCCCCGGCTCTCCGTTGCCTAACCTGGGCCCCGGCTGTCCGTTCGTCCTTGTATCTTAACCGTGGACGTGACAGACCGGTTCGTCCTGGGTCTTGAAGACCGTCCCTCAGCAGGGTCGTCACGTCCTACCTGCTTGGAGCCCGAACAGTTGAGTGGGCCGTAAGAGCCCGGATTAGGCAAGGTTGGGCCAGAGTCAGGGGAAACATCTTTAAGGGAGGTAGATGAATGAAGGAGAAGTTCCCGTTGTTTGTTGGCATCGATGTCTCTAAGGACTGCTTGGATGTGGCGGTACGGCCTACCGGTGAGGCATGGCAGGTCAGCCATGATTCCCGGGGGATCAACGACCTGGTGGAACGTCTGGGAGAGCTGGCGCCCCAACTGGTAGTGCTGGAAGCTACCGGTGGAATGGAAATGGCCCTGGCGGGAGAACTGGCTGCGTCCAAATTGGCCATAGCAGTAGTTAACCCCAGGCACGTGCGGGACTTCGCCCGTGCTGCGGGGAAACTGGCCAAAACCGATGCGCTGGACGCCCAGGTGCTGGCCCACTTTGCCGAGGCGATGCGCCCGGCCTCCAGACCCCTGCCAGATGACGCCTCTCAAGAACTGAGGGCGCTGATGGCCCGAAGACGCCAACTGGTGGAGATGATAACTGCGGAGAAAAACCGGCTTAGAACTGCCGCCCCGCGTATACACCCCAAGGTCCAGGAGCACATCCGTTGGTTGGAAGAGAGTTTGAAGGACCTGGACCGGGATATGGAAGACTTCATGCGCTCCTCTCCCATGTGGAGAGACAAAGACCAATTGCTCCGTAGCACTCCTGGCGTGGGGCCGGTTCTGTCCATGACCCTCTTGTCCGACCTGCCCGAACTGGGGGCGTTGAACCGTGGTGAGATCGCCGCACTGGTGGGTGTAGCGCCCTTCAACCGGGACAGCGGCGCGCTGAGGGGAAAACGCACGGTGTGGGGAGGGCGCAGGCAGGTGCGGGCAGCCCTGTACATGGCGGCTTTGGTGGCCACCAGATACAATCCAGTCCTGCGTGACTTCTACCAGCGTCTGTGTGAGGCCGGCAAACCCAAGAAAGTGGCCCTCACCGCCTGCATGCGCAAGCTGCTCACCATACTCAACGTCATGGTCAAGCATAATCGCCATTGGAACCCTGCTACTCAGAACTCTTGACATTAAAGACAGTTGCTGAGGGAAATCGAAGGGCGCACGGACAGCCGGAAACCCACAAGGCTCTCCGAAACCGGGAACCCCCCCACCCCCGCCGCACCCAACCATGTAGGGGCGAAAAATCTTTCGCCCCTACCGATGCACCCAACCACGCCACCTGCCTATCCCCTACACCCCGCCCCCCAATCCTCCGTTCACCCTGAGCATGTCGAAGGAATCTCAAATCCCACCGCAGTAACTCGTTCCGACGATCCACGAAAGGTAATATAATCAACCACCATAGACTCTTACACCAGACCCATCATCGTCGCGAATGAGACCAACACATGCATGCCACCTTAGGTAGACACCCAATGACCCACTATCCCTCCGTCATTCCAACCCCCCTAGCTGTCTTTCCCGTCCCCCTACCCGTCATTCCCGCCCCCCTACCCGTCTTTCCCGCGCAGGCGGGAATCTCCCACCCCCGCGCCGCCTCCCACACCACCATCCCCGGACCCCTGTATCACCGCCTACTGGAGCGGTCCGGCAAAGCCCCCAACCCAACCCGTATACTAGAGGCCAGAGACTGACCATGCCTGCTACCAGCGAAACTCCCAACAAGCCCAAGGGCGTCATCTTCTCCGGCATGCGCCCCTCCGGAAGGCTCCACCTGGGCAACTACCTCGGCGCACTCCAGAATTGGGTCGCCCTCCAGCAGGAATACCGCTGCATCTACTGCGCCGTCGACATCCACGCCTTGACCACCGTTGAGAATCCCGAGCAGACCGCCGAAATCCGGCCCAACATCCACGACATGGTGTTGGACTGGTTGGCCGCCGGTATCGACCCCCAACACTCCATCGTATTCGTCCAGTCCCAGGTCCCCGAGGTTATGACTCTCCATGCCCTCCTCAGCATGGTGACTCCCCTGGGATGGCTCCTCCGGGTCCCCACCTTTAAGGAGAAAGTCCGGCAGATGGACCAGAACGAGGAGAGCGTCAACTACGGCCTCGTAGGCTATCCGGTGCTCCAGACCGCCGACATCATCCTGTACAAGGCCGACACCGTGCCGGTGGGCCAGGACCAGGTCCCCCACCTCGAGTTGGCCCGGGAGATCGTCCGCCGCTTCAATAACCGCTTCGGCGACACCTTCCCCGAGCCCCAGGCCAAGCTCACCGAAGACCCCCTGATCCTCGGCCTCGACGGCCGGCAGAAGATGAGCAAGTCTCTGGACAACCACCTTGAGTTGGCCGCCACCCCGGAAGAGACGGCCCGGCAGCTGTCCACCGCCTTCACCGACCCCCAGCGGGTGCGCCGCGACATGCCCGGCCGCCCCGAAGTTTGCAACGTTTACTCCCTGCACAACACCTTCAGCCCTGCCGAAGAAGTAGACGCCGTGCGCCGGGAGTGCACCACCGCCAAAAGGGGATGCGTCGACTGCAAACGCCACTTGGCCGCCAGCATCAACGACTACATGGCCCCCTTCAGGGAACGCCGCAGGGAGTTTGAAGCCCGGCCCGATTTCGTTCAAGACGTGTTGGAAGACGGCGCCACGAAAGCCGGGGCCATCGCCCGCGCCACCCTGGAAGAGGTCTACCAAAAAATGGGCCTGTCCTGACCTCCCCCCTGCCCCAGCGGCCCTAGTCTACTCCACCCTACCCCGTCACTGTCCCCCCCCCCGCACCCAACCACGTAGGGGCGAAAAATCTTTCGCCCCCGCACCCCCACTCCCCCAACCCCACCCCCGCGCACGAACACCATTACATATCCTGGGCCCCGGCTCTCCGTTGCCTAACCTGGGCCCCGGCTCTCCGTTGCCTAACCTGGGCCCCGGCTCTCCGTTGCCTAACCTGGGCCCCGGCTCTCCGTTGCCTAACCTGGGCCCCGGCTCTCCGTTGCCTAACCGGGGCCCCGGTTCTCCGTTGCCTAACCTGGGCCCCGGTTCCCCGTTGCCTAACCTGGGCCCCGGCTCTCCATTACACATCCTGGGCCTGGGCTCTCCGTTCGCCCTGAGGGAAATCGAAGGGCCCCCTGCCAAAGACCAACTACTGACACTTGCCCCTTGCCCAGCCCCACAGCCTACCCATATCATTAATGCAGGTCAGGTCCCTGCCATATCGGCGGCCCCAATCAAGACCAGCCACTGAGGCCCGCGAGATACCGTGTCCCAAAATCGCTCCAGCCCCGAATCCCCTAACCCTTCCTCGCCTGCTGCCGGCGCCCCGAAATGGGACGAAACGGTACAGAATGGTACAGAAATCGAAAAATCCGGCCTCTCCTCCCGCCAGCAGGAAGCTCTGCCCATCATCGCCGCTGCTCCCACCCTGGCTGAGGCCGCACGCTCCGCCGGCATAGGCCACACTACCTTATACCGTTGGCTCGAAGACGATAGCTTCCGCTATGAGTTGACCCGCCTCCGCGAGGACACCGCCGACCTCGCCCGCCAAGAGCTCCAGGGACTAATGCTCCGCAGCGTCTCCGTCCTTGCCGAAGCCCTCGAAGACCCAGACAAGGACTTCCGCCTGCGCGCCGCCCGTTATGCCCTGACCTTTGCTGGCAGGATCGCCGAAACCCAGGGCCTCCTCAAAAAGATTGACTCCCTTGAGCAGTCTTTGCCCCTGTGGGGCGCCCACCATCAGATGAAATGAGCCTATCCCGCGCTGTCTGCCCGATGTGACGGCCTTGCGTGCCCGTGTCGATGCCCTATGCCGTAAGATGGCCCTTGAATATGCTGTCGTCCGCATTTGGCGCTTGGCCGACGACTTCTCCCTCGAATGGGCCGCCGCCCTCGCCGACCGTCGCCCCCCGCCGGATAACCGCGCCTTTGTCCAACGGATCGTCTCCGCCGGGTACCAACTCCCCACCTTCGGGGAGCTCCATCGCTACTTGAACGAGTGCCGCGATCAGGGAACCCCTCCCGACCCCCAAAAGCTCCTCCGTACCCTTCTCCCCTGGTCCCATCGCTATGCCTATCCCACCCCCTGCTCCTAGCCCCAAGCCTCTCCTCCATGATGTATGATAAGCTGGCGTCGCCAGTCCTGGCTCCTGCCAATAACATCAAGCCAAGGCCTTAATGACAGAGACCCCAGGCGCCCCTCTCCCCCGGACCGCCGCCGGCCGCAGCGCTATGGACGTTGCGCTGGAAGCGGCCCGCGTCGCCGGCGACGTCATCCGCGCCGGATGGGACTCCCAACGGCAAATCACCTTCAAAGGACGGAAGGACATAGTCACCGACGTCGACGTCGCCGCCGAGAATGCCGTGCTGGAGATTCTCTCCAATGCCTTTCCCGCCTTCGGTATCCTGGCCGAAGAGTCCCAGCCCGTCCCCCCGTCTGTCGAATCTTCATCCCCCTACACCTGGGTCGTCGACCCCCTCGACGGCACCCGCAACTACGCCCAGGGCATCCCACATTTCTCCACCGTAGTAGCCTTGATGCACGGGGAAGCGCCGGTCCTTGGCGTCACCTACGACCCGGTCCGGGAAGAGCTTTTCACCGCCCAAATTGGCTGCGGCGCTTTCCTCAATGGACAGCCCATCGCGGTTTCCCAGCGAGGGGAACTGTCCCAGTCCCTGTTGGGCTGCGACCTGGGCTACGTCGAAGAAAGGGCGGGCCAGGCCATCGACCTGGTCCGGTCACTCTGGCCGGGAATGCTGACCTTGCGGCTAATGGGGTCGGCCGCATTGGGCGTGGCCTACGCCGCCGCCGGACGGCTCGACTTGTACTTCCACCACTCCCTGGCGCCCTGGGACATCGCCGCCGGCTTGCTGCTGGTCCGGGAAGCCGGCGGGGCCATAGTCGATAAGCAGGGGCACCCTGCCGGTCTCCACACCCCCAGCGTCATAGCCGCCAACCCTGGGCTGGTCGACGAATTCCTTAAAGCCACCGAAGACCTGCCCTGGCGCAACTAAGATTCGGAACCAACGGTGAGGGTGGACCCCTCCTCTCCCTGGAGGGAGAGGATTGAGGTGAGGGTGAACAGTATCACGCCAAAAGCCCGGGGGCTGCGAAAACAATCGACTGACTCAGAAAGGACTTTGTGGAGACTCCTTCGCAATCGCGAACTCAACGGCTACAAGTTCCGCAGACAGACTCCCATAGGCCCATACATTGTTGACTTTGTTTGCTTTGAGCAAAAGCTGGTCGTTGAAATAGATGGGGGACATCATGAAGCCAGGTCAAACTACGACCATGAACGCACCGGATGCCTGGAATTAAGAGGATTTCGAGTGCTAAGGTTCTGGAACAATCAGGTCTCGCAGAAAAGAGGCTCTGTCTCGGAAGCTATTCTTGTTGCTTTGCAAGCGGAGTCAACCTCAACCTAACTCTCAGCACCGGATAACACATCTTAGAAATACCACTAAAGGAGACACAACATGGACATCGGATTCATCGGCGTAGGCAATATGGGGGCCGGAATGGCCAACAACCTGCTCAAGGCTGGACACACTCTTACCATCCACGAACTAGTCCGCGAGAGGGCCACTCCCCTCTTGGAGCAGGGCGCTAAGTGGGCTGATTCACCTCGGGAGGTTGCCGAGGCCAGCGAAATCACCTTCACCTCTCTGCCTGGGCCGGTCGAGATGGAAGCCGTCGCCCTGGGTGAAGGAGGCGTGCTGGAAGGCTCCCGCCCCGGCACGGTCTACATAGACCTCACCAGCAACTCGGTGAGTCTGGTAAGGCGGGTATGTGACGTCTTCAAAGCCCATGGCGTCGACATGCTGGACGCTCCGGTCAGTGGTGGGGTAGCGGGCGCCCGCAGCGGCAGGCTGGCCATCATGGTCGGTGGCGACGAAGCCGCTTACCAGCGGGTCAAGCCGGTTCTGGACGACTTCGGCGATAACGTCGTCTATTGCGGCGGCATCGGCTCCGGCTCGGTCTGCAAGCTGATGCACAACTGCATCGTCGCGGTCACCAGCCAGGCCATCTCCGAATGCTTCACCCTTGGCGCCAAGGCCGGAGTCGACATCAAGCCCCTTTGGGAGACCGTGCGCCGGGGCGCCTTTGGTCGGGGAGCCGCCGGGATTCACCAGTTGCCCAATACCTGGTTCAGCGGCAAGTTCGACCCGGATTGGGAACGGGGCTTCTTCTCCATCAGGCTCATCCGCAAAGACGTGGGCCTGGCTACGGAACTGGGCCGCGAATACGACGTCCCTATGCCCCTGGCCAACTTGACCGAGCAGACCTTGGTCGAAGGCCTGACCCGGGGCTGGGGCGACGATCCTACCGGCAAGATGCGCCTGGTCCAAGAGGAGCGGGCCGGCGTCCAGCTCAGGGCCGACTTCCCAGCAGGGAACACCCGCCTGGAAATCATAGACTAGACATCGAAGACTAATTTAGACCTCCCAATATTGCCCTCGTTCTTAGCCGCCCTGTTAGCCGGCTATCTGCTGGGTTCCATCCCCTTCGCCCTCCTCGCCGGCAAGTTCCGGGGCGTGGACGTCTTCCGCACCGGCTCCCGCAATGCCGGCACGGCCAACGTGTTCTGGAATATCGGCCGTCGCGTGGCAATTGCCGTGCTGGTGGGCGACGTGGCCAAAGGGTCCGCCGCTGTGCTCTTCGCCCAGTTTCTTGGGTTGCCCTGGCCCCTGATCCTGGTCGTAGGAGGAGCTGTCGTCCTGGGCCACTGGAACTCCGTCTTTTCCCGTTTCAAAGGCGGCGACGGCATGGCTGCGTTGATGGGCGTGACCGTAACCCTGGAACCGGTCTTGGCGGTCTTGGGCGGTCTGGCCGGCGCCTGCGTTTTGCTGTTGCTGTGGCACGCATCCCTGCGCAGCCCTGCGGCGCTGGCCGTCTGCTTCATGGTCATTCTGGCCGCGGGCCGGTTTTACCAGTCGGACCTGGGCTTGGCCATGGGTCTTGTGGCCCTGGGAACATTGGTCTTCTTTCATAGCCTTGTCTTCCACAGGCGAAGAGGCGACTACATCCAAGACCAGGATTTGCTGGGCACGGACCTGGACTTTGACGAAGAATCGGACCTCGGCCCAGCCACCACTGGCAATGGCTGACCGCCTGCCGGATGGCTGCTATACCCCACAACGGCCTCACCCCAGGCTACTCGGCAAGGCCCACTCGTTTGATAAATCTCCGGCCAACGATTTACAATTAGGACATACCGGGGAACCGGCGGAGGATTAACTCGTGACGGAATCGAACCAGACCCCCATACTGCTCTACACCCACCCCGACTGCGCCTTCTCGGCCGCAGCCAAGATGGACTTCCGCCAACGGAAGATCGAATACGTCGAGATAGATGTCTCCAAGCAGAAGGACAAGGTCCCTGAATTGGAACAGCTCACCGGCGGGCAGAGGCTCACCCCGGTTATCGTCGAAAACGGCAATGTGACCATCGGCTTCAAGGGAGGCGCTTGAGACTTCTAGCCCGGGTCAGTTAGACCCTGCGGCGCTCCCCCATCCCCCATCCCTCACCCCACCCGGTCCAATTCTACTGACAGAAGGCCATTGGCCGCTCCCACGCGGCTGTGCTAGGATGCTGCCATAGACCACCGAGATCGATGATGTGAGGATGATGGTTATGGAACAAGACAAACAGGCAGCGTTGGAAATTGCCCTGGGCCGCATTGAAAAGGACTACGGCAGGGGGGCCGTGATGCGGTTGGGGGAAATGAGCCATCAATTGGCCAGCGATGCCATCCCTACCGGTTCCCTGGCCTTGGACATGGCCCTCGGCATTGGTGGCATCCCCAAGGGGCGGGTCAGCGAAATTTTTGGCGCTGAGTCCGCCGGCAAGTCCACTCTGGCAATCCACATAATGGCAGAAACCCAGAGAGCGGGCGGCACTGCCGCCTATGTCGACGTGGAGCATGCCCTTGACCCCGGTTACGCCGCCAATTGCGGCCTCGACTCCGAGCAACTCCTTATCGCCCAGCCCGATAGCGCCGAGCAGGCCATGGATATCACCGAGCAGCTTGTCCGCAGCGGTGCAGTCGACGCAATAGTCATAGACAGCGTTGCAGCCCTGGTCCCCCAAGCCGAAATCGAAGGGGACATGGGCGACAGCCACGTGGGACTGCAAGCGAGGCTAATGTCCCAGGCCCTGCGTAAGCTTACCTCCACCATTCATCGCTCCCACACCGCCGTTATATTCATCAACCAACTCCGGGAAAAGATTGGCATTTCCTACGGAAGCCCGGAGGTGACGCCCGGCGGCCGCGCCCTCAAGTTCTACAGTTCGGTGCGCATCGACCTGCGCCGCGTCGAATCTATAAAGCAGGGCGCAGAGATAGTCGGCAACCGGGTAAGGGCCCGCGTCGTCAAGAACAAGGTGGCGGCGCCGTTCCGCGTGGCAGAATTTGACATCATGTTCAGCCAGGGAATCAGCAAGATGGGCGGCCTGCTGGACTTGGGCGTGACTCAAGGGATTGTCAAGAAGTCCGGGGCCTTCTATTCCTACGGCGAGACCAGGCTGGGTCAAGGCCGGGAGAACTCTAAGGAATTCCTGACTCACCATCCGGAGATTGCCGATTCCATCGAAGGTCGAGTGCGTGGGAAGTTGTCCGGCGCAGAAGAGCCGGATCAAGGACCCGCTGAGCCTGAGCAGGATGGCGCTGGCCGCGACGCGGCCAGCGCTTCCGAACTTGACTGAATATACCAACCATTGGGTCTACGCCTCCCCAGGCCGGACGATGGCTTATGGAAGCGTAGACCACCTGGGTGGCAGGTCGGATATGGCGGGGTGTTGACAAGTGCTGAACGGTGAATGGGATGAGATCGTCGACTCCCCCCGCCCCATCCGGCCATCGCAGGCGAATGCTCCAAGAGACGCCGACGGCGTCTCCCTGAACGAGGCCCATTACAAGGCCAAACAAGCTGCTCTCCGCCTGCTTTCTTACCGGGCGCGCAGCCGGGCCGAAGTCCGGCGTCGGTTGGAGAAAAGCTACCCCCCGGCAGTCATCGAACAGGTGCTTGCACAGCTGGCAGCCCAGGGTTACCTTGACGACGCCGCTTTCGCTCGGGAGTGGAGACGCAGCCGGGAGGAACGTCGGCCCCGCAGCCGAAGGGCCCTGGAGCATGAGCTTCTCCGCATGGGCGTGGAGCGGGAGATTGTCCAGGGCGCCTTGACCGGTTACGACGCCGCGGCCAACGCCTATCGCGCCGCTCTGCGGCTGTCCAGGCGTTTGAACACCGGCGATTATCCCGAGTTCCGGACTAAAGTCTGGCGGCATCTGCAACGCCGCGGCTTCGAGGCATCCATAATATCCGACGTGGTTAGCCAACTGTGGCGTGAACTAGCGGACCCGCATCACCGCGCTGTAGACCCCTATCCCCAGGAACACAAACGAAAAGATGGTTAGCGGGAACGAGTTAATGCTCCAGCTGATGATGAAGGCCAGAACCACAGAGCCGGCGGCAATCCATGCCAGGCCTTTCCCCCGTTTGCGGTTGACGGCCAGGCTGATTAGCTCTCCAAGCCCGTAGCCGACCCCGATGGCGGCCAGCGAAGGGAGAAAGGGAATTCCCCCAAAGATGGCGTTCACCAGGGCCCACAGTAAGCCGCCGGCTATGCCGCCCGCCGCCGCCGCACTGATCGCCCGTGCATAGTAGGAGGGTGAAACGTCAAAGGTCGGCAATGGCACCGCCTTGCCGCACTCCCGGCAACGGATGCCCACCGGCGCCTGCACCATGCACTGGGTGCAGATGTGCTTGCCGCACTGGCTGCAATACAGGCCGGTCTCGGTACCCGGGTGCCAGTGGCAGTAAGCGGTACCGCTTCGTTCTTGCTCTCTCTGCCCTGATTGGTCCATATCCCCTGCTTCTAGGCCGTTACGCTACTCGATCCCTCTGGGAATACGGTACACCCACTCAGCGTGGTCGTCCACGTCCCTGTCCTTGAACAGCCTGTTGAACAGGACCCTCCGCTTGGGCGATCCCTCCGGGATGGGCGTCCAGTTGGAAAGCAGCCGCTTCACCACGACTAACCCCAGCAACCCCACACAATAAAAGCTTATCACAGTCGGGTCGCCTACCAGCACCGCCCAAATCGGCAGCAACGTCAACGAGATCAGCACCCATACGCCCGAGCTTCGGGTCACCGCCCAACCTGACAACGCTACCCCCATAAAGGCCAGCAACACCCAGGGTGACAGGGCCAACAACGTGCCAACGACCACGCCGACACCTCGGCCACCTTGAAGCCTCAAGTACGGAGACCAATTGTGCCCGGCAATTGCCAACAATGGGGCGCCTATGAGAAGGGGTGAAGACCGCTCCAGACCTAGTACGAATAGGCCGATGTACACCGGCAGCGCTCCTTTACCCAGGATCTCCAGCACCCCAACAACTACCGCCCAGCCCTTGCCTACGTGGTAGAAGACGTTGGACCCACCCACGTTGCCGCTGCCGTATCCGCGGATGTCCACGCCCTTGACTAGCTTCCCCAGGACAAAGGCAGTGGGAACGCCGCCTAAGAGATATGCCAGGACATACAACCCCGCGATTTCCATCAGTGTAGCCAGTCGTGGATGCGGTTAGCTCCGGTTACTCGACGCGGTTGCCTCTGCAGCTTCCTCCAGGCGCTCCACGGTAGACGGGGGAGGACCATTGGAGCCAGGCAGGGCGTCGTCGGAGTTACCCAACCCGTGATAATCGCTGCCGCCGCAAGGTATAAGGTCAAACTCGGCAGCCAGGCGCTCCAGGTATTCCACCTGCTCTGGAGCGAATTTGGCGTAGTAGACCTCCATACCCGCTAGACCGGCAGCTTTCAACCCGGGAAGGTGGGACTCCAAGTTTGACAGGTATGCCGGGTGGGCTAGGACTGGGACGCCGCCGGCGTTCCTCAACAATTCAATCGCCTCTACGGGGGTCAATTTCGGCCGTTCGACGTAGGCCAGCCCATCCCGTCCCAGGTATTCGGGGAAAGCGTCGTTGGGCTCTTTGCAGTAGCCCTTTTCCACCAGCGCAAGGGCGATGTGGGGACGGCCGACTGCGCCGTCGCCCGCTATTTCCTGCACTCGCTCCCACTCCAACTGCATCCCCAAGTCAACCAGCTTCTGCACCATTTGCCGGGCTCGGTCAACCCTCCCTTGGCGGAACCGGCGCAGGATTTCCTGAAACGACTCATCTTGATATTGAATGAAGTAACCGAGCATGTGGATCTCATCGCCCGGTATGTCGGTGCTCAGCTCTATTCCCGGAATGATGCGAAGGCCGGCATGCGCTTCAGCTTCCAGGAAGGCCTCGGGCATGCCTTCAGTTGTGTCGTGGTCAGAGATGGCGATCTGTTTCAGTCCCAAGTCTGCAGCCAGCCTGACTAGTTCCCTGGGAGGTAGACGGCCGTCGGAAGCCGTTGTGTGCAGATGCAGGTCCACGGTAGCGGACATGCTAGCTCAACTTCCGGTCCAGGCGCTCGATAGACAACGCCTTCCCCGTGTCTTCCTCTATCTCCAGAAGTACAGAGTTCAGCGCCACCGGCCCGCCTGCCACGGGCAGCCTTTGCGGCATGCCGGTAAGGAATCTCTCCAGCACCGCCCCCGTCTCGCTGCCGATTACCGAGTCCATCGGCCCGGTCATTCCCACGTCGCTGATGTAGGCAGTGCCGTTGGGCAACACCCTGTAGTCCACCGTACCCACATGGGTGTGGGTACCCACTACGCCGCTTACCCTGCCGTCCAGATACCAGCCCATGGCCTGCTTTTCCGAAGTTGCTTCTGCATGAAAATCCACGATAACCACCGGCGGTCGTTCCGGGCCCGCGACCCCTTCCAAAATCCGGTCGGCAGTACGAAAGGGACAGTCCAAGGCTGGCATAAACGTCCTGCCCATCAGGTTGACTACCAGTACGTTGTCCTGCAATAGGCTTCCCCGGCCAGGAGCATCGGGATAATTGGCCGGCCGGATTAATGGCAGACCCTCATCCATGTATGGAATGATCTCTTTCTGGTCCCAAATATGGTTGCCAGACGTTAGAACGTCCACGCCGCTGTCCAACAACTCGCTGGCCGTGTCCAGAGTAAGGCCGAAGCCTCCGGCTGTGTTCTCACCGTTAGCGATGACCATGTCAATCCCATGCTCGGAGCGCATCGCCGGGAGTAGGTGTTTGACGGCGCGCCGCCCCGGCTTACCAATGACGTCGCCTATCATCAAAATACGCAACGAATGCCCCTTAACGGCGGAGGGGACCCGATCTTCCGGTTAGACCGGCTCAGGATCCCCCCGTCCAATTGAGTCCTACATCGTTGTGGTCCTCTTCCCACCAACGCAACCGACCCGCGGCTGCATGCCTGCATCGTTTGGCGAGTGGCCTAGGACCCCAGGGAAGTTGCTACCGGGCGAATTCGATGTTCCGAAGCTCGCGGATCACTGTGACCTTGATTTGCCCCGGAAACACCAGGTCTTCCTCAACTTTTTTGGCAATGTTCCTGGCTAAAGAGGCCGCTTCAACGTCGTTCAGGTCTTCCGGCTTCACCATAACCCGGACTTCCCTGCCAGCCTCGATGGCGAAAGCCCTTTCCACCCCGTCGAAGCCGATGGCTACATTCTCCAGGTCTTGCAGCCGCTTAACGTACAACTCCGCAGACTCTTTGCGCGCCCCGGGACGGGCCGCGCTGATGGCGTCGGCCGAGGCCACAAGGAACGACTCGATGGTCTCGTGCTCATCGCTGTGGTGTTCCAGAATGCCCCGCACCGAACTGTGGTTAATGCCGTGTCTGGTGGCAATGTCGGCGCCGATCTCCGCGTGGGGACCGGGCACCTCGTGGGTTACGGCCTTGCCGATATCATGGAGCAGCCCCCCAGTCTTAGCCACCTGCACGTTGGCGCCGGCCTCTGCGGCCAGCATCCCGGAAAGCAACGCCACCTCTATGGAATGTTTAAGAACGTTCTCTCCATAGCTGTAGCGGTACTTCAGCTGCCCCAGAAGCTTGATCAACTCCGCGTCCAGGCCGCTCACTCCCACTTCAAAGGTGGCTTGTTCCCCAGCCTGCCAAACGGCCTGCTCGATCTCTTCTTGGGCCCGGTGCACCATGTCTTCTATGCGGGCAGGCTGAATGCGACCGTCGGCAATGAGTTTCTCCAGCGCAAGCCGCGCTACCTCTCGCCTGATGGGATCAAAGCAAGATATGGTCACAACCTCCGGGGTGTCGTCGATGATGACGTCCACGCCGGTGAGGGATTCCAGGGTTCTTATGTTCCGCCCTTCTCGGCCAATGAGACGGCCTTTCATCTCATCGTTGGGCAGGGGTACGGCAGAAGTGGTTGCCTGGGAAACTACGTCGGTAGCCAGGCGATTAATCGCCGTGGTTATTATCTGCCGGGCGTTGTCCTCAGCTTTGGTCTTGAACTCCGATTCGAGCTCGTAGAATCGCTTGGACAGATCTAGCCGGGCTTCCTCTTCGCCCTTCTTGACGACCATCTGACGCGCCTCGACTACGGTGAGGTGACCTATCTCTTCCAGTTTCTGCCGCTGCTCGTCCTTCAGGCTTTCCGCGTCTTGGATGGCCTGCTGAGCCTCGGCTTCCTTGCTCGCCAAAGCGCGTTGTTGCTCTTCCTGGGCGTTGATTCTCCTCTCAAGCTGCTCTTCACGTTGCAGGTGCCGGCGTTCCATTTGGTTAAGTTCCTGGCGGCGTTCCTTCAACTCCGTTTCTGCGACGGTGCGCTGCTCCAACGCTTCTTCTTGTGCAGTCAGGAGAAGTTTGCGCTTTTCCTCCTCAGCCTGTTCAATGATGCTCTTGGCTGTTTCGCTGGCGTTTTGTACCTGCTGTTGGCCTGATTGGGCTCTGCCGAAAACCCCGTTCCATATTGCCGCGACGGCGGTCAGGAAGTTAATCTTCAAAGTGTCACCCGTTCCTTCCGCCTAGTTGGACCCTCATTTTTAGGCCCTATTTTGGATTTACTTATCCTAACCAGAAGCGCTTTCCCTGTCAAGGAAATCTGGTGCCGCCGCTGCCGCATCTGAAGCATACTAAAGCAGCATCACATTGGGCCCCGGACATCGTCCGCCGGAGCCGTAGAGCGGGTGCTCCTATTGCCAGTGGCTCGGTATCGGAGCCTGTGGACAGTTATCTAAATCCCCGGGACCGGTATTGCAGGGCCTCGGCTAGATGGGCCACTGTGATCTCCGGGGCTTCCTCCAGGTCGGCGATTGTCCTTGAAACTTTGAGAATACGGTGAAACGCCCTGGCCGATAGGTTCAGCCGGTGCGTCGCCGTCTGCAGCAAGGCCTTTGTGGTATCGTCCAAGGTGCAGAACTTCCAGACCTCGGCGGGCCCCATTTCCGAATTGCAGAGAAAATCACAGTCCCTAAACCTCTCCTGCTGGGTCTGACGGGCCCGTTCGACCCGTTGCCGCAGCTGTTGGGAGTCTTCTGACGGCTCCTCTTCCACCAGCTTTTCATACTCCACCGGTGGCACCTCAACGAAAACGTCAATCCGGTCCATCAGGGGCCCGCTGACCCGCCTTTGGTATCGGTTGACGGCGGATGGGCTACAGGTACAATCGGTGCTCGGGTGTGTGTAGAACCCGCAGGGGCAGGGGTTCATGGCCGCCACCAGCATGAAGCTTGCGGGGTAGGTGACTGCGCCGCTGACCCGGCTAATGGTCACCAGCTTATCTTCCAGCGGTTGCCTCAGGGATTCCAGGGCAGTGTGGTTGAACTCGGGCAACTCATCCAAAAACAGCACCCCCCGGTGGCTGAGAGTGATCTCCCCTGGCCGCACCGTTCTGCCCCCTCCAACTAACCCCGCGTTGGAGATGGTGTAATGGGGAGAGCGAAAGGGTCGGCGGGAAATCAAAGGGCTTTCCGTAGCCAACGCTCCGCTTACGCTATAGATCTTGGTAACTTCCAAGGCTTCTTGAGGCGACATCTTGGGCAGAATCGAGGGTAGACACCTGGCCAACAGCGTCTTACCGCTTCCCGGCGGTCCGTTGAACAGCAGATTGTGGAACCCAGCAGCGGCCACTTCCAGCGCCCGTTTGGCGTGCTCTTGGCCCTTTACGTTCACAAGGTTCATGCCGTCGGGCGGAAACTGGCAATTGTCCGGTAAAGCCTCCGCTCTGGGAATGGGCTCTATAGCTGATTCCAACCGCAAGTGGCTAATCAGCGAGGCGAGGCTCTGAACGGGGAACACCTGGATTCCCTCCACCAGCGACGCTTCTGGAGCGTCGGGCGACGGAACGTAGGCTTCGGTGTAACCCTGGTCCCGCGCGACCGATACCATGGCCAGGATGCCGGTGGTGTGGCGGAGGCTGCCGTCGAGGGACAACTCGCCCAAGAAGATTGCTTTCTCGGGCACCGTCTCCAATTGCCCGGAACTGAGCAGGATTGCAACGGCGATGGGCAAGTCGTAGGCTGGCCCCGCCTTCTTCAAATCCGCCGGCGCCAGATTAGCCGTTATGCGGCGCATCGGAAACTCGCACCCACTGTTGCGCAGGGCTGGCCGCACCCGCTCCCTGGCTTCTTGCACCGCCGTGTCGGGAAGACCAACGATGTTGAACGCGGGCAGACCTGGAGAAATGTCCACCTC
Source organism: Dehalococcoidia bacterium (assembly GCA_965249215.1). Lineage (GTDB taxonomy): Bacteria > Chloroflexota > Dehalococcoidia > Lucifugimonadales > UBA3495. The sequence continues at coordinate 582,018 of CBDFLN010000001.1, forward strand.
TACCCGTACGATGAGACCGTCCAATCCGATAACCGCGCAGGTGTGTGCTGAGGCAAGCAAGCCTGTTACTCCTTTCCCACGCTCCATTCATCAGGAGGACGTTCTTTAATTTCGATTACGTTGGGGCGTCGCCAGGGTTCGGCGAACTCAAAAAATGGGTACGCCGTACCCGTCTCCGGCCTACAACTATATGACAACTTTCAGGCTGGCGCTATCCCGCAACGACAGTATGCTGTTGGCGTCCCTGCCAATGAGGGCATAGATGGCCTCTGTGGCGTGCGAAAACCCTATCGGCCGTGGCGCAAATCCCTTGGCGCTTCCCAGACTCTAATGTCAGAGGCGCGTCAGCTACGTGCCGATAGGGTTGTTAGGAATCGATATTATTCCTGGAATGTCAACTTTCGTCCATAGGGTTCCAGGAGATGACGTTTCGCTCTTGCTTGTTGGTCAACCACCGGGAAATCACTTGCTGGGCCCTGTTCGCTCGTCTTCCCGCAAGGCCAATCGGATCTCCAGGTTTCGCTGTCTCAACGCCATGGTCAAATCGCCCCGGGTACGCTCCAAAACACCGCGCATCTGGTCCGTGCTACGGCGAAGCCCTCCGGTGACCGCCTCTGGGAAATCCACGCTCATCAAGATACTGTAGATTTCATCCATGAGGTCCATGAATTCCTGGCATCGGTCAAAAGAATCCCGTCTCAGCTCATCAAGAATGTAGCGGCGGAGCTCGCCTATAACGTCAGCCATACCGTTGAGAAATGAGGAAGGGTCAACACCCAGGTCGCCTGGTCGTGGTATGGGGCCGCCCTCAATCAACGCAAGAGTGATATTGGCCTCGCTGAATTCCTTCCGGGCGTCAGCCATGAAACCGGCAAAATATATCTCCGGATTTTCCTGGCGGATTGGCGTCGTTTCAGACAGGCGGAGGGCCGCTTGCTCGATCCCCCGGCGGGCTTCGTCGAATTCGCCCCGGTGCACCGCTCGAATGGCGTTGGCCGAGTAGCGGATCACTTGCCTGGAGGCGGCAAGGGCCTTTTCTCTGGCTCGGTTGCGCAGCGTTAGTTGCTCTATTGCCTGGGAGCCAATCTCGGCCAGATCGTCGCTGTAGGCTGAAGGCATCAGGCCTGGCCTCCGGCAACCTCGATGGCTTTCACCAGGCGCGATGCAGCCGCCTCTGGTTCCCGGGCCAAACCTACCGCAGCGGTGACGCACACAGCGTCGGCGCCCGCCTCCACCACCTGGGCCACGTTCTCGGCGGTGATTCCGCCGATGGCCACGAGGGGCAGTTGGGTCGCATTCCTGGCATCTCGCAACCTGGCTGCACCCTGCTCTGCCCGACCCACTTCCTTGGTGCCGGTGGCGTAGATGGGGCCGAAAGCCAGGTGGTCCGCTCCCATCTCTTGGGACCGAAACAACTCATCGATCTCGTGGTTGGACCTGCCCAACACCTGTTCGTGGGACAGCACCCGCCTCGCCTGGGCAACCGGCAGGTCTGACTGGCCGACGTGAAGCCCAGCGCAGCCTGTCGCAAAGGCCACGTCGGCGTGGTCGTTGACGATCAGGTCTACGCCGTTGTCCCGGCAAAGCCGCTGCATTCCCATGGCCAAAGGCAACACCGCTCCCTTATCCCTAAGCTTGTCCCGTAGTTGCAACATCCTGGCGCCGCCTCTTATTGCGGAAGCCGCCAGTTCCAGAGGGTCTCGCCCATTCGCAACCTCGGGGTCGATAATCACGTACAGTCCCCGTACGCGGTGTGCCTTCTCCCGTCGCACGGTTTGCGCCACGTCCTCCAGCAGGGCGTCTAACACTTGCGATAGATTTCCATAGCTCTCCATGCAGCCAAGTCCCGCAGAGTCATCGGCCGTCAGCACGGACAGGGCACTCCGAGAAGCTGCCAAGAGGTCGAGCATTTGGCTTGGCTTGATCCGGCAGGGCGCTGGAGCGGGCAGGACGGTTTGGTCAGTCTTGATGTCCCGCATCATATCCAGCAGCCGGTTCAGGGCGGGCGAGGACTCCCAAAGGCTGGAGTAACTCTTCGCCGTCGCCTCCAATAACGTTATCAGTGAGGAGCGGCAGCCCTCATGGAAATCTTGCGCCATTATGGGTTTGTACCGGACCGGCCATTTTTTAAGTTCCCTGTCAAAACCTCTCAATTCCTCACATTCGGACGCAAAGGCGCTGGCAACCGCGGGGTTCTTACCATTGGGTTGGGATGTACATGGCCTCAGTTTAGACATCGAGCCTCGGCGCCGTCAACGGAGGCGCGTCACTGCTCCTTTGTCCGGTCCGACGATGGGCGGCCTGGTGTATAATGCTGCCACCATCTCTACAGACAGGCGGGGAGCCGTCCGTAGTCGTCGAGGTGCCGCCATGGCCCCTGAAATGTCCACCCAATCCCAGCTATTTTTCGGTGACGAGAAACAGCCATTGTTGATGCTGATGGATGGGCACGCCATGGTGCACCGCTCATTTCACGCCATCTCCGTCCAGAGGCATCTCACGGTCCGCTCCACCGGCGAAGACGTGACCGGGGTCTACGGGTTTACCAACGTATTCCTGCGGGCCCTTCAGGACTGGAACCCGACCCACTGCGGCATTGCCTTCGACACGTCCGCGCCCACGTTCCGCCATGAGAGATTCGAGGAGTACAAGGCCCAGCGGGCCGAAATGCCGCCGGAGTTGAGGCCACAGTTTGACCGCGTCAAACAGCTTATGCAGGCCTTCAGCGTCCCCATTTTCGAATTGGACGGCTACGAGGCCGACGACGTCATAGGCACCATCAGCCGGCTGGCCGAGGCCCAAGGCGTTGATACGGTAATCTTGACCGGCGACCGGGATACCTTTCAACTGATCACGCCCAGGGTTCGGGTGGACCTTTCCTACAGCATCCAAGACCGCAAAGTATATGACGAGACGGCGCTGGCCGACCGCTACTCCGGGCTAACCTCGGCCCAGCAGCCGGACTTCAAGGCGTTACTGGGGGACTCTTCGGACAACATCCCAGGGGTGCCCCGCGTTGGTGAGAAGCGGGCCATCTCCTTGCTAAAGGAGTTCAATGACCTGGAGGGCATCTACCAGCACCTCGACGAGGTCAAACCGCCCAGCGTCAAGGAGTCCCTTGCTGAGAACCGGGAACGGGCCTTCGAGAACCGGATACTGACCACCATCGACCAGCATAGCCCTATAGAGTTGAACCTGGAGACCTGCCGCTTTGGGCAATATGACCGCCGGTCGGTGGTGGACTTCTTGACGGAGTTGGAGTTCTTCAGCGTAATACAACGCCTGCCGGCGCCCACTCTCGGACTATCTTCGACCGATGACGCTGACACTCCAGACGGAGTTGCAGGGCCCGCGACCGACGCCGACTACCAGGTGGTGCAGACACAACAACAGATGGAGTCCATGTTGGCCGCGTTGTGGGAATCCGGTTCTTTTGCTTTCGACACCGAGACCACTTCCCTGGACCCCATGCGGGCCAACTTGGTCGGGTTAAGCTTCGCCACTGCTCCGGGCAGCGCTTGGTACATTCCAGTGGGCCACAACGAGGGCGCTCAACTGCCTCTAGAGGAAGTGCTGGCCCAGGTGAGACCCTTGTTTGAGTCGCCGGACTTGGCCAAATGCGCTCACAACGCTAACTACGACGTGGCGGTGCTGGCTGGATACGGTGTGACATGCCGTAGTGTCGACTTCGATACCATGATCGCTGCCCACCTGTTGGGCAGGAACGCCCTGGGCCTGAAGAACCTATCCCTGGACGTCTTGGGCTTGGAGATGACTCCCATCTCCAAACTCATTGGAACGGGACGCAAGCAACTTACCTTCGACCAGGTATCCATCGAATCGGCTCTTCCCTACGCCGCCGCCGATGCCGACATGACCGGCCGCCTGCGCCGGGATTTGGAGGGGCAGCTGGCTAAGGAGGGTTTGACCCCGCTGCTGAAGGACATGGAGATGCCCCTGGTGCCGGTGCTAGTCACAATGCAGCGCCACGGCATCAAGCTGGACGCTGGCGCTTTGCACGAGATGTCCCGAGATCTCAACCAGCAGTTGCAACAGGTTCAGACAGACCTGTACCGCAGCATCGGCCACGCTGTCAACATAAACTCGCCGCAGCAACTTAGCGAGGTGCTTTTCCAAGAGTTGGGTCTACCCAGAACCAAGCGCACAAAGACCGGCTATTCGACCGATGCCAACTCCCTGGAGACCCTGCGGGGGTTGCACCCGGTTGTCGACCAGATACTCGAGTACCGGCAGCTATCCAAGCTCAAGTCCACCTACGTGGACGCCCTGCCCGAGATGGTCAACCCGGTCACCGGGCGCATTCACACCAGCTATAACCAGACGGGCTCCGCCACGGGCCGCATCTCCAGCAGCGACCCCAACCTGCAGAACATACCCATCCGCACCGAATTAGGCCGCCAGGTGCGCAAGGCTTTCGTCGCGGAGAACGCCCCTGACTGGCTGCTCTTCTCTGCCGACTATTCCCAAATCGAATTGCGGGTGTTGGCCCACCTGTCCCGGGATGAAGGTTTGCTTGAGGCATTTCGGCATGGGGAGGACATCCACACATCGACGGCGTCTTTAATGTTCGAGACGCCCATCGACCAGGTTAACTCGGACATGAGGCGCATTGCCAAGGTGTTGAACTTTGGAGTTATCTACGGCCTGTCCGCCCACGGAATATCCCAGCAGACGGAGTTTGACCGGGAGGAGGGCGCCCGTTTCATAGAGACCTATTTCGCCAAGTACCCAGGGATAAGCGAGTACCTGGAGGGCGTCAAAGCCAAGACCCGGGAATGCCAGTACGTTGAGACTGTGATGGGCCGTCGGCGATACGTGCCTGACATCAACGCATCCAACTTCAATGTACGCGGCGCGGCAGAGCGGATGGCGATAAATATGCCTGTTCAAGGCACCGCTGCGGACATAATGAAGCTGGCGATGGTCAAGGTTCAGGACCGCTTGGAACGGGAGAAAATGCGGACGAAGATGCTGTTGCAAGTGCATGACGAGTTGGTTTTTGAGGTGCCCCAGGATGAATTGGACGTACTCCATAAGTTGGTCTTAGAAGAGATGCCGGCAGCCCATCCTTTGGACGTATCCTTGAAAGTAGACGCCAAGTGGGGATACACCTGGGGCGATATGGAATAGGGCCAGGGCCAACGCGAAGGGAGTAGACAACGCTTGAACCTATTACGCAGCTTGATATTCGTGCCAGGCAACCGGCCCAACATGCTGGAACGGGCCCTTTCTTTTGACGCCGACGTCATTATGGTGGATTTAGAAGACTCGGTGCCCCCGGCGGAGAAAGTCGCTGCCAGGGACGTGGCTCGGCAGTGGGTGCCCAAACTCCGGCGAAGCGGCCGGACGGTGATGGTCAGGGTAAACTCGCTGGATACGGGACTGACCGGAAGTGAGGTGGCCGCGTTGGCCGGGCCTGACCTGTACGGTTTCAGCATCGGCAAAACCGAGTCGGTATGGGACATGAGGGAAGCAGACCGCATCGTAGCCGCCGCGGAGACCTCGGCCGGTCTGGACATGGGCCGGCTCAAGCTGATTCCCTGGATAGAAAACGCCAAGGCCGTTCTGGCATGCCAGGAGATAGCCGCCGCATCGTCCCGGATCATTGCCATCGCGTTTGGCGCCGAAGATTACACCAACGACATGGGAGTGCGCCGCACCGACACCGGGCGAGAGGTACAGTTCCCCCGCTCCATGGTGCCTGTGGCGGCCCGGGCCGCCGGCGTGGCCTCCCTCGACTCTCCTTTCGTGCGTTTCCGAGACCCGGACGGACTTAGGGAGGACTGCCAGGTGTCGCGGCAAATGGGGTACACCGGCAGGTTCGCCATCCACCCCTCTCAACTGGAAATCGTTAATGAGACCTTCAGCCCGTCGCCGGATGAGGTCGACTACGCTCGACAAGTTGTGAAGGCATGGGACCGGGCCGAAGCTGAGGGCAGGGGCTCGGTAGCCCTCGACGGCCGCATGATCGATGTTCCGGTCCTGAAACGTGCCCGGAACCTGCTGTCCCAGGCTGATGCTATTCAAGCCCGTCAACAAGCCTCCGAAAATTAACCGCGTGTTGGACACTAATGGCTGACCACCCCCATCCCCCCGACCGCATAATCTTGGAAGGTATCCAGTTATACGGCTACCACGGAGCCAATCCAGAGGAAAAGGCTCTGGGGCAGGCCTACGTCGTGGATTTGGAGGTGGAGTTGAACCTCAGCCGGGCGTGCGCATCCGACTGCTTGAAAGACACGGTGAGCTACACCCAGCTATTCAGGGCAGTCCAAGAAGTCATTGAGGGGGAGTCAAGAAACCTTCTGGAAGGCTTGGCCCAGGCCATCGCCCGCAAAGTGCTGGTCCAGTTTCCGGTGGACGCGGCCCGGGTGCGGCTGAAGAAGCCCCGGCCGCCGATACGCGGCTCAGTATTAGACCATGCCGCGGTGGAAATCTATCGCATCCATGGGGATGAAACGTAAGAGTCTGTCGCAACCGTTCGCAGGGCATCCTTGTGTCAACAGCCGATGCTGTGTTATCGTTTTGGAAGCTCACAAGGATGTGCATATAACCATGAGATGCGAGATTTGCTTAAAGTCCGGCATGAGCGGCAGCAACGTCAGCCACTCCAACCGGCATACCAAGACCCGCTTTCAGGCCAACGTCCACAAGCAGACGCTGTTCCACGACGGCAAGGCGGTGAAAGTCAAGATTTGCAGTCGTTGCTTGCGGTCGGTGCAAAAGTCCCCCAAAGTGCGGAAAGCCCTGGCCGCCTTGTGAGCGGCCCCCGCCCATAGAAACGGTCTCGGCCAGGGTGGGTATTTCCCGACCCTATGCGGCTATTGGGCGACCTCGGGCAATGCTCCTGCGATGCAACAACGCATGCTACCCATGGCCTGCGCTACCGTCTGGTCATCGCTGAAGATTCCCGTTCCCGAAACCAGGATGGTGGCTCCAGCCTTGACCGACTCCTCCGCGGTCCAATCGGCTTTGACCCCTCCGTCTACCTCGATCTGAGCCGTCCATCGTCCCCCGTCTATGATTCCTTTCAACCGCTTCACCTTGTCGACGGACGCCGGAATAAAGGCTTGACCCCCAAAACCGGGGTTGACTGACATGACCAGCACCATGTCCAACAGGGGCAGCACTTCCTCTACCGCCGACAACGGGGTTGCCGGGTTGACGGCCACGCCTGCCTGATTACCCTCCTCCTTGATTCTCGTCACCGTCCGGTGCAGGTGGGAGCAAGCCTCGGCATGTACGATTATCTGGTCGGTGGGCGTCTTCATGAAGCTGGGGAGCAGGTTATCCGGTTGCGAGATCATCAGGTGAATATTGAGCGGAAGGTGGGTTGCCTTCCGGATAGTGTCCACCACCACCTCACCCATGGTTATGTTCGGGACAAAATGGCCGTCCATTATGTCGACGTGAACCAAGTCGGCTCCGGCGGCGGTGACTTCCTGGACCTGGTGGGTCAGGGCGCCCAGGTCTGCTGCCATAATCGAAGGGGCGATCAGCACGCGTGCCTCAGCCACTATGAGCCTCCGCATTCAAAATTTGGCGGGCCTGGGCAAGTTCGGCCTCTACCCGCCGCGGCGCGGTGCCTCCGGGATTGTCCCTGGCTTCCGTCGACGATTGGGCGGTAATCCGGTACACCTCCCTGTCGAACTTTGGCGAAAACCGCTGGTACTCTTCCAGTCCCAGTCCATCCAGGTCCTTTTGCTGGGCATCGCAGTACCGGCATAGCTCCCGGACGATGCCGTGGGCCACACGAAAGGGCACCCCTTTGCCCACTAGGAAATCGGCCAGGTCGGTGGCAAGGGCTTGACTCTCTCCGGCCAGCGCCGTTACGCGCTCTTCGTTCAGCGTCAAGCCCGAAAGCATCCCCTGGAAGACCTCCAGGGTTGACGTTAGGGTGTCTACGGTGTCGAAGAAGCCTTCTTTGTCTTCCTGCAAGTCCCGGTTATAGGTCAGCGGGAGGCCCTTGAGCACCGTCAGCAATCCCAATAGATGGCCGTACACCCTCCCGGTCTTTCCCCTGGCCAACTCCGCAAAATCCGGGTTCCGCTTTTGCGGCATGATGCTGCTGCCGGTAGTGAAGTCTTCGCTTAGGGTGACAAAGCTGAACTCCCGGCTTGACCACAAGACAATCTCCTCGGCCAACCGCGACAGGTGCATCGCGCAGATTGCCGCCGCCGCCAGGTACTCCAACAGGAAGTCCCGGTCTGACACCGCGTCCATACTGTTGGCGCTGATCTCCTTGAAACCCAATTCACGGGCCAAGAATTCTCTGTCTGAGGGGTAGGAGACTCCCGCCAAGGCTCCGCTGCCCAGGGGGAGCACGTCGGTGCGGCGCCTGCAATCCGAAAAACGTTGAAAATCCCGCTGGAACATCTGAAAGTATGCCAGCATGTGGTGGGCGAACAGCACCGGTTGGGCCCGCTGCAAATGGGTGTAGCCCGGCATAACCACACCGCGGTACCTTTCAGCCAATTCGACCAGTGCCGATTGCACCCGGCGCAACTTGGCCTGGGTAACGTCGATGACCTCTTTTGTGTAGAGCCGCATATCGACGGCTATCTGATCGTTCCGAGAGCGAGCGGTGTGCAGGCGTCCCGCAGGGGCGCCGATTAGCTGTTGCAATCTGCTCTCGATGTTCATGTGCAAGTCTTCCAAAGAGGGGTCCCAAGGGAATGCGCCCGCCTCAATCTCCTGGCCCACCTTGGCCAGTCCCTCGGTGATCAGGTCGGCGTCCTCCTGGGTGACTATGCCCTGCTTAGCCAACATCCGGGCGTGAGCTATAGATCCGGCGATGTCCTGACGGTACAAACGGCGGTCGTAGTCTATGGATACGGTGTATTGACTGTTGTCGGTCACTGGTTGCCTGGTAGTGAGTTGCTATACTTCAAGGGGCCCTGCGCCTTGGCAGCAGTAGTCCGCGTAGGACGGGCCTCCGCCCCAAACTATACTCTAGAGGTCCAGCCTTACTCAAGGACCGGAGCGCGGCGCCCGTATGCTAAAATTGCCATGTTGAGACCGACAAGCGAAGTTACGGGCATCTGTTTCCCGGCGGGCCGGCCATAACGGAGAGGAGAACTGAAGTGCAACAGCTAAACCGGGAAAAGTGCGTGGCCTGTCGCCGCGATTCTCCCCCAGTTACGGACCGAGAAGCAGATGAGCTGCACCCAGAGGTGCCAGATTGGGACTTGGTTACCGAGGACGGCATCAAGAAGCTGGACCGGGTATTCCGGTTTGGCGACTTCCGCCAAGCCTTGGGCTTCACCCAGGCCGTGGGGGAGCTGGCTGAAGCGGAAGGCCACCATCCCAGACTGACCACCGAATGGGGCCGGGTTAGGGTTACGTGGTGGACGCATAAAATCCGTAACCTGCACCGCAACGATTTCATCATGGCGGCCAAGTCGGACCAATGTTATCAGGAAGCCACTACAGGATAGGGGTGACCGTCGGGTCCTGGCTTAAGAGCCCAGGGCCTAAGGCTAAAGGTTCATCAACCGGCAGGTCAAAGAGCCCAAGTCGAACGGTACCCGGCGGAATTGTTCGGCGTAACGCAGCCCCACCGCCTTACCCCCCCGGGCAGCCCATTGGCGTATGACTTCCTTTCTTCTCGCCGGGTCAGAAGACATCTGGCTCGCGTGTTTGCCCAGAGACTCCGCCTTCAAGTCAACGTAATCTTCGATGTCCACGTAGGCGTCCGGAGCCTCTCCGCCCCATAGGTAGGCCTCTCGGACCTGATGAGGCTCCAGGCCTTCGTCAGTTATTTGCTCCGGAAAGTGCAGGTAGCTCCAAGCGTAGGTGAAAGCGGCGTCCACCGTCACCTGCCCGCTTATCCGGTGGTCCCGGTGGGTGTGACTGCGGCTGCGATAGGGGTCTATGCAGACCACCGCCTCCGGCTTGTGGCGGCGAATCTCCCTCACCACCTGGCCGCGGAACAACATCGTGTCCTCGAGGCCGCCGTCGGGGTGGGAGAGAAAGACAACTTCTTTGACGCCAAGGACGTCGGAGGCTTCCTGCTGTTCACGCTCCCGGATGGCGGCCAGCCGCTCAGGCTGCATGTCTCGGTCAGCGGTGCCCTTATCGCCGTTGGTGCATAAGACCACTACAGCTTCCGTGCCGGATTCCTTAACCCATCTGGCCAGGGCGCCGCCGCAACCGCCCTCGCAGTCGTCGGGGTGGGGCGTAACCGCCAGCACCCGGCGAGGCGGCTCGGCAATTATCTCCATGCCTATGTTTCTCTCTCCATCGGTTGCCTGAGCGAAGCCGCTGCCGGCTCCAGAGACGCCCTAGAGGTGCATCACCACCATCTTGAGTTCGGTCATCTCCGACACGGCATAGCTCGGGCCTTCCTTGCCCATGCCGCTGTCCTTGAGGCCACCATAGGGCATCATGTCAACCCGCCATAGGGGCGATGAATTGATGTGGAGATTGCCCGAATGCACCTCCCGCGCGAAGCGCATGGCCCAGTCCAGGTTCTGGGTAAAGATGCCGGCCGACAGGCCAAACCTGGTGTCGTTGGCCATAGCGATAGCCTCGTCGATGTCGTTGAACGCGCTGACCGCCACTGCCGGGCCGAATAGCTCCTCTCGCGAAATCAGCATGTCGGGAGTGGCGTCGGCCACCACCGTGGGGGCGTGCAGCGTTCCCTCGTGGTCACCGCCGGCGACGATGCGGGCGCCTTGTTGCACCGCCTCGCCAATCCACTGGCCCACTCGCTCTGCGTCCCCGGCCCGGATCATCGGCCCCATCTTGGTTTCTGAGACCAGCGGGTCCCCAGCGGCGAACGCCTCCGTAGGGGCTACCAATGCATCCAGGAAGTCTGCGTAGATCCGTTGGTCGGCCAATACCCGCTGTGTTGAAATGCACACCTGGCCAGCATTGGCAAAGCCGCCGGCCACCGTGGCCGCAGCGACCTTGTCCAAATCGGCGTCGGACATGACGATCAATGGGCTGTTGGAACCCAACTCCATGGTCACCTTCTTGATTCCGGCGTTCCGGCAGATTCGGTCGCCAACCTCCATGCTGCCGGTGAACGTTATCTTTCTAACCCTGGGGTCACCAGTGAGAATGTCGCCAATCTCAGCCCCGGAGCCGGTGACGCACTGGATACCCTCTTCGGGCAGGCCCGCGTCGAGCAGTATCTCGGTCAGCTTCAATGCAGACAGGGGAGTGTCTCCAGCCGGTTTGAGGACTACCGAGTTGCCGGCGGCCAGAGCCGGCCCGATCTTGTGACAGACCAGATTGAGAGGGAAGTTGAAGGGAGCGATGGCGGCTACCACGCCCACGGGAACCCTGATGGTGAACCCGAACTGTCCCTGGGCGCTTGGAGCAGCATCCAAGGGCAGCGTCTCCCCGTAGAGGCGCTTGGCCTCCTCCGACGACAATATCATGGTTTGAATTCCCCGCTGCACCTCGACCCGCGCCTCGAAGATTACCTTGCCCTCCTCGAGGGTAATAGTTCTGGCCAGGTCTTCGGCCCGCTCCTCCATCAAGTCGGCGGCCCGGCGCAAGATGGCATAGCGTTCATAGGCGGACGTTGAGGCCATGACCTTGGCGCCGCGCTCCGCGCTGGTGATGGCCTGAGTGACCTCGGCTGCCGAAGCTTTGGGCACTGTGTCTACCACCGACTGATCGTATGGGTTGAATACCGGCGTGGACTGCGCCCCGTCCGTCCATTTGCCGCTGACGTACATTTTCATTGAATGCTCTCCTAATCCCTAGTGCTTGAATCTGCGGTACAGACAGCTATTGATCTAGTGTAGCCGACCGGCCACGGTCAGTAACTGCGTACCGCCCAGCGCGGCCCGGAACCCTTTCCAGCCAACGGAACCTGTCCCGGGCGGCGTTGCGCAGGGTCTGGGTAAAGTTGTGGGCGCTCCGCCAGCCGGCCAGGTCGAACAGCCTGGCCAAGTCTTCGGCGTCGACGCTGGTCATCCCCAATATCCGGTTGGCGCCCTCGGCGGCTACGACCACGCGCCGCATATCTCCCATTGGGCTGGCCGAGCGGCAGAACTCGGCGAAGGAGCTTTCTTCGCCATGAGCCCGGAGGTCTGCTACTGTGGTCCTCGGTTCAGGCGATAGCGGGGCACGCTCTGCGGCCTTTGGGCTGTTGCCAGTCCTGGCGGGCGGAGGCGGCAGACTGTCGCCATTATCGGCCGTTGCATCTTCGCTGCCCGCCTCTTGTTCGGCCTCATCTGTCGCTGAGACCACTCCATCAACTTCGGTTCCATCGTCCGTCGCCTCTGGCGGAGCCGATGGCGGCGAACCGTTTGGAGACTGGCCGTCTGGGGGTTGAACGTGGTTCATCAGGTCCCGGGGCAAGTCCCGTAACACGGCGCCCACCACTCCGTGGGCAATCTCCTCTGCATCGGCCTCAAAGCTGATTTGCGTTGAATTGGGGAGGTTGATTGATACTTTGACCATGTGCGACAGCTACCCCGGCCCACTTAACCGGAATGGTACTGGATGGGTACCCCTTAGGCAACCCCCGGCGGCGGAAGTGTTGCATCTCACAATGGCCTGCAAAGAACCAATAGCCGAAGGGGGTCGGGGAATCCAGCTGGACCCTGTCCGTCCTAGATGCTCTGCTTGAGGAGGAGGGCTAGTGAGCGGGTCAGGCCCGGTACGGACGCGATCTCCTCTACCGACGCCTCTTTGATGCCCTGCAGATTGCCGAAACGCCGCATCAACATACGCTTGCGCTTGGGCCCGATGCCGCTCACCATGTCTATGGGAGAGCGAAGGCTGCTCTTGCTGCGGCGGTTTCGGTGATAGGTGATGGCGAAGCGGTGCGCCTCGTCGCGAATCCGCTGCGCCAGGTACAGAGCCTGCGAATCCCGGGGCAACTGGATGGGCTCTTGAGTGTGGGGAACGAACAGCCATTCGTTTTCCTTGGCCAGCGAGGCCAATGGAATGTCGTCCAGTCCCAACTCCAACAAGACGCCCAACGCCGCGGAAAGTTGCCCTTTTCCGCCGTCGATCAGCACCAAGTCGGGCAGTATCCCCCACGCTTCTCCTTCGCCAGTCAAGGAAGTATCGTCTGCCGTCCGCTGGGCCGTACGGGCCTTTCCGAGGCGCTTGAAGCGGCGGCGCAACACCTCGCGCATGCTCTCGTAGTCGTCAACTCCCTCCACAGACTTGACCTTGAAACGGCGGTAATGGGCCGGCTTGGGCCTGCCGTTTTCGAATACCACCATACTGCCGACGGAATTGCTGCCTTGAATATGGGAGATGTCGTAGCATTCCATCCGGTGGGGCAGGGACGGCAGACTCAGTTCCTCTTGAAGCTCTGCCATTGCCTGCTGCGTAAGGTCGGCGTTATCCAACCACTTTACCCTGTGCTGCGCCAGGCCCTGGGCTGCGTTCTCGGCAACCGTGTCTATCAGTTGCTTGTGCACACCCCGCTGGGGCCGCAGCAACCGCACCGGCTTCTTGCGGAGTCCCCGGAGCCACTCCTGAATGACCTCTGGGTCTTCCAGCGGATGTTGCACCAACACCCGCGGGGGTATGTTGGCCGCCGACTGGTAGAATTGCTTGATGAATTGGCCCAGCACCAGGCCGGGCGACTCGTCCTGGGTACCCTCCATGATGAAGTGGTCCCGGCCGATGAGCTTGTTACGGCGGATGAAGAACACCTCGACCCAGGACTCATTGGTCCCCTGGGCCACGGCCAACAGGTCCATGTCGCTGATTGGATTGGAATCGACCTTGATCCGTTGTTCTTCTGCTACCTTTTCGACGCTGCGTATGCGGTCTCGCAACACGGCGGCACGCTCGAACTCGAGCCGTTCGGCCGCCAGTTCCATGTTTGTCCTCAGGTCCTCTGTGACGGCCTCGGCGTCTCCCTCCATGAACTGGATAACCTGCTCAACCACCTTGGCATATTCGTCCCTGTCGGCGTAGCCGGTGCACGGCGCCACGCAGCGGTTGATGTAGTACTCCAGGCATGGCCGGGGATCGGTGCCGGTGATGGTCTTGGTGCATGACCGGTATGGAAACAGCCTCTTGACCAGGTCCATCGTCCGGCGGACCGTGCCGGCGGTGGCGAAGGGCCCGAAATAGCGCGCACCGTCCCGGCTTACTCTCCGGGTGATGTATACCCTGGGGAACTCCTCTGCAAGGTCTATCTTCAAATAGGGGTAGGTCTTGTCGTCTTTGAGGCGGGCGTTGTAACGTGGGCGGTACCGCTTGATCAGGGTGTTTTCAAGGATCAGGGCTTCCGCCTCGCTATCGGTGACGATGTACTCGAAGTCGTGGACGTGTCCCATCATGCGGCGGGTCTTGGACGTTTGGCCGGAAGGAGCGCCGAAGTAAGTGCGCAGGCGGTTGCTGAGGACGCTGGCTTTGCCCACGTACAGGACACTGCCGTTGGCGTCTTTCATCAGGTACACCCCAGGCCGTTCCGGGGTGACCCGCAACCGCTGTTCGATGAGGGGAAGAGCCATCGCTCTCTAGAGTAATATTCCGAGGGCGATGATTGCGGCTAGCACGACCGAACCCAACATCAGTATACGCCGTAGCTCTGGCCCGACGTAGTTGGAAGCGGCCAACCGCTCTCCTCTGTACGTACCGGGCCTTCTGGCTGGAGCAGCCGGATGGGTTGCAGCAGCGGCCACTGCAGGTCTGGCCGCAGCAGCGGGAACGGCAGCGTCAGGCGTGGGAGCCGCCGTCGGCGCAGCAACTGTTTCAGTCTGGTTGCCGTCCACGATTGCGGGCGCCTGGACAGCCGGCTGTGGAACAGAGCCGACTCTTTGCTGTTTTCTTCTTCTGCGGCTGAGTTGCGCCTGACGTGACGCCACCCGCCGCGCTTTACCAGGCATAAGGGCCTACCTCCTGTTGGACCGGGGGCTCCAGAGCGTAGGGATGAGGTTGCCGCACCGCTGGCCCAACACCAATACTATAGCAGCAAATTACAAGAATGGGCAGCCGTCTCCCGATGCTAGCCCAGTTGCCGGTGCAACTTGGGTTAGCGAGGCGGGCGCACGCCGATGGGCGCTTGTCGGGACTTGTGGCGGCCTTTACCTAGGCCCTGGGGTGGCTGACCTCGTATTCCTTATGCAGTTGGCGCCCTGTAAGGTGAGTGTAGACCTGGGTGGTAGAAATGCTGGAGTGGCCCAGAAGCTCCTGCACGTGGCGAAGAGATGCGCCGTTCTCCAGAAGATGTGTTGCAAAGCTGTGACGCAGGGTGTGGGGCGTAATTTGCTGCTGGATGCCCGCCTTCGCCCCGTAGTTCTTGAGAATGTTCCAAACCCACTGCCGGGTCAAACGTTCGCCCCGATGGTTGACGAAGAGTGCCGACTCGCCATTCCGGTTCTTCACCAGGTTCGGCCTGGTGCGTGTCAGGTACTGCTTCAGTTCCTTGACAGCCTTGGGGTATAGGTGGACTATGCGTTCTTTGGAGCCCTTGCCCCAACACCGGATGTAGGACTCCTGAAGGTCGATGTCAGGCACGTTGAGGGAGACCAGCTCTCCCACCCTCAAGCCGGTAGCGTAAAGCAACTCCAAGATGGCGGCGTCTCTCCTTGCTTCGTTGCTGGAGTCTTTGCACGCGGCGTCCAGCAGCCGGGTCACGTCTTCTTTGGAAAGGCACTTGGGGAGGGACCGGCCCACCCTGGGGGAGCCGAGGGATTCAGTGGGGTCCTGAAATATGGCGCCGTTTTCAAACAGGAAGCCGAAGAAGGACCTTATGGCCGCGATCTTTCTTGCGGTGGTTGTGTCGCGATAGCCCTTACGGCCTCGGAGCTCGACTATGTAGTCGTTGAACGAGTCCAGGTTCACCGAGGACCAAGGGTACTGGCTGCCGGCTGAGCCGTTGCGTTTCTTCTGGAGGAATTCCCAGAACTGGTTCAGGTCGTTGCGGTAAGCCTCAGCCGTGTTTTGGGAGAAACCTTTTTCGACAATAAGGTGCTGCAAGAAAGCGGTAATATCGCGGTCCATGGGCCGTATCCTTTCGCCATCGGCGTAACCCGCCATCGGCGTAACAAGATGGAATGGCGGCAAAAAGGCCATCCCAGCATTCTTAATTTTCGGATTCTAGCACATCGCCGCCGGGGCATTTACTAGGCGGCGTGAACCAAAAAAGGCTGGTTCTGCGCAATTTTGGGTTGCGCAGGTTTGGGAGAAATCGAGGGAGGGGAACGGCCGCTTAGTCGGTCGCTAAGACCACCGTCCCGGTGGAGGAAAGGTAGCCGCCGGTGCCATTGACCACGGCGGTCTTGGCGTTCTGGCTGGGGTCGCTCTTGCGTTGCACCTGCCGGTCTCCGCACTCGCCCCGCAGCTGGCGTACAGCCTCGACCAGCAAGAAGATGCCGTACATCCCGGGATGGGTGTAGGAGAGCCCGCCGCCGCTGGTGTTCAACGGGAAGTCCCCGCCGGGAGCCGTGCGCTGGCCGGCGACGAAATCGGCGGCCTCGCCCGGCTTGCAGAACCCCAGGCCTTCTAGGGTGAGCATCACGGTATAGGTGAATGAATCGTACAGCATCGCCAAGTCCAGGTCCTGGTGGGTCACCCCCGCCCTGGACAACGCGTTGGGGCCGGTCTCCCTGGCAATGAGGGAGGTCAACGACGGCATCTGGCTGACCATGCTGTGGTCGTGGCCTTCGGCTGCTCCCAATACCCACACCGGCTCCTTGCGGCAGCTCTTGGCCCGCTCCTCGGTGGTGACCACGACGGCAGCGCCAGAGTCGGTGACCAGACAGCAGTCGAACAAGTGAAACGGCCAAGAGACCCATCTTGAGTCGTGATACTCGTCGAACGACATGGTGGTGTCGTGCATCACCGCCTTGGGATTTAGATTGGCCCACTTACGGGTGGCTACCGCTATTTCGGCCATACCCTGCCTGGTCCGCTCCTCACCGTACTCGTGCATGTACCGGGAGCAAGCCAGGGAATAGCTAACCGGGGGGCCGATAATGCCGTAGGGAACTTCGTATTGGACAGAGGGCTGGTTGGGGTCCGCGCCGGCCCTGCCCCGATTCGAGCGGCCAGCCTCGCCATGGGTAATAAGGGCTACGTCGCAATATCCAGCGCGAATGGCGGCAACCGCGTGGGCGACGTGGATGACAAAGGAGGCGCCCCCCACTGAAGTGCTGTCGGTGAAACCCGGATGAATGCCCAGATACTCGCCGGTGGTCAGCGTGGAGAAGCCGGCGGTGAACAAACCGTTGACGTCGCTCTTGCTGAGGCCTGCGTCATCCAGGGCGTTGTACGCCGCCTCGGCGTGGTGCTGCAAGGATGACTTGTCGGGCACGGTGCCCATTTGGTCGGACTCCGCCACACCCACGATGGCGACTTGACGGTCGTTGGATGCCGCTGAACTCATGCTTTACTCTCCAGGAGACCGGGGCCTGATTGTGCTGCCGACCCAGGCGCGGCGACGCAGCCCCGGCTGGCGGGCGCGACCAATGTTACACCAAAGCGGCAGGGCCGCACAACGACGGGAATCGCCGCACGATAGTTGCCGCCGGAGGGCCCCCAGGAGCGGGGCTGGATGTGGTGTTTTGTTGGAGCGAATCAGGCGGGGGCCGGAAAATTTCTATTTCCGTCCCATTCCGTACCATTCCGTACCATTTTTGCAGGTTGGCCACTGTGGGAACAGGCCTAAAGCGATCCAGAAGCCTGAAACCCCGGCGGCCGGCGGGCCGGTTCTTTGGAACCGCGCCGTGCCGAGTCTGCCTGTCGCTATGGTAGCGCGAAATCCACGGGGTTGGGAAGGGGCAAATGTCAGTCGTCCGAGGGTGCTCGGCATGAAATGGTATAATGGCCAACGAGCCCATCGATAGTAGCGGACCTAGTTGATACCAGGGTTTGGGTAGGGTTATGGCCCAGAACTATTGGATGATAGTCAGCAGCCCGGAGAACTTCGAAATCACGCGCGACCTGGGATTCACTGCCCAGGGCTTGAAGGGCCAACACAGGCGCAAGATTCAGAGAATCGGGCCGGGCGACCGCATTCTGTTCTATGTATACGGCTCCCGTAGATTCACCGCCACCGCCACCGCCACCTCTTCTTACTTCGAGGACGACAGCCCCACATGGCAGGCGGAAGGCCGGGCCCGCTGGCCCTACCGAATCAAGATCAAGCCTGAAGTGGTCCTGGAAGAACACCAATACATCAACGCCAACCTGCTGGCGCCCCGGCTGGACTACATCCGGCGCTGGCCGCCGGAGGAATGGTACATGGCCTTCCAGGGCAACCTGCACCTGCTGCCCAAGAGCGACTTCCTCCTCATAGAAGAGGAGATGAAGAAGCTCAAGTTCGGCCGCAATTACCAGCGGAGTATCCCCCCTCAAATGCCAGGCGGGAACCGGCGGAAGAGACGGCGGGGAGGCGGCAGGAACAGGCCCCAGTCCGGGCAGCCGGCCGTCCGACCCGCATAACGTGGTCCCGTCGTCGAGGCGATAGTAACGGTTAGCTGCGCACTCAGGCGTCCGGCCGGCGGCCGGGCGTAACCGTTTCCCGCATGCAGTCCCGCGCGTTGGCCAGTTCTTTTTGCACCCACGGGTCGGTTTCTTGCCCCAAGGCAGTTTCCAGGGCCTGCTGCGCCTGGGGACCACCAATTCTTCCCAAGGCCCACGCTGCGTGACCACGCACCAGGGGTTCCCCTTCGGCCAGGACCCGGCAAAGAGCAGGGACGGCGTCGGCGGCTTTCAGGTTGCCCAGGGCCACGCAGGCGTTGCGTTGTAAGCCGACCCTCTTGGCCCGCATGATGGCGGTCCCTCGGAAACGTCGCTTGAACTCCTCGTCCGACATCTCCAATACTTGTATCAAGTCCAAGGCTGCCGGAGCTTCCAGGTATTGGGCGCCGGCGCCCTGGTCCGTTGAACCATCGTCCGGGGATAGGCCGTCTCCCTGCCGCCGCAGCGAGGACGCTGGACTTTCCTTGCGGTTGACCGGGCACACCTCCTGGCAGATGTCGCAACCAAACACCCAGTCGCCCATCTGGGGCCGCAAGGCTACGGGTATCTCGCCCCGGTTTTCGATGGTGAGGTAAGAAATGCACTTGGTGTTGTCGATGGTGTAAGGCTCGGTGATGGCGCCGGTGGGGCACTCGTCGATGCAGCGGACACAGCTGCCGCAGGTCTTCTTCAGAGGCGGGTCAGGTTCCAGCTCCAAATCGGTCACCACCTGTCCCAGGAAGACCCATGAGCCGTGGCTTGGCGTCAACAGGTTGGTGTTCTTGCCAAACCAGCCCAGTCCCGATCGGTTGGCCGCCGCGCGGTCCAGCATCGGTCCGTCGTCCACGTACCACCGGGCCGCGAATTCTTGCCCCAGGCGAGCACGCATACCCTCTACGTAGTCCCGCATCATGCGCTTCATGACCTTGTGGTAGTCGCGGCCCCAGGCGTACACGGCGACCCTGCCTGCCGGGCGTTGGTCGTTTGGCATGCCCTCGGCCTGCCGGTAGTAGTTTAGGCCCAGGCAGATAACGGAGCGGGCCCCGGGCAGCAAAGTGGCCGGATCGCTCCCCCGTCGCACACGGCTTTCGTTGAACCACGGAAGGCCATCCATGAGACCCGCCCGCAGCCTATCCAAGGTTACCTCCCGGTCCTGGGCAAACTCCTGGCCGGAAGTGACCCGCACCAGGTCGAAGCCCAACTCCAGGGCATACTCTTTGGCGGCGGCCTTGGCGTCCAACATGGGGCCAACGGTCTCACGGATGGAATCAGGCGTTGGCTTTGGAAGGCTGGATTGCATGACTACAGGTTCTCGCCCTGAAACCGGCCCTGGTATCCTTGGCTGACCGGCCGGTCGAGGCGGAAGAAGATAAGTTGCATCAACTTGGCCCCCCTTTGCACCCGGTACCCCAGGGGATGGTGCACAACGAGGAGGGCCTGTGACCGGCCCTGGTAACCCGCATCCCACACCGCCGTATGAATGCTCACCCCGCTCCTGAGCAGACTGGACCGCGTTCGTCCCAGCGCCATGAGGTCCAAGGGGAGATGCACCACTTCATTGAAGGTGATCCTATATGGGCCCGGGTCCAGGTGGAGCCAGTCACCGGGGCCGAAGGCCAACTCTTCGACGTCCGCCAGGTCTCTTTGCCCGTTGCCGGCGCCCATACCACCGGGCGACACCAGGCGAGCCGCCTCGCGGAGGGTAACGTCAAAGCCGTTGGGCTGGAGTTGGTCTTCTAGAGAGAGGTAATGCTGTATTAAAGGCGGGGAGGCTTGAATCAGCGCCCCGATGGAATCCCGGTCCAAAGGGTTGCCATTCATTTGCTTATTCTCCGGCTCCGTCTCCCCGGCCAAACGGTCATGTTCCGCCCGGCCGCCTTGGGGCGGCTAGTCGTTCATGAAGTCCTGCACGTCGGCCGGCAGCGGCTTTTCCTCCGGGATCTCGGTAATGATGGCCTGGGTGGTAAGCATCATCCCGGCCACGCTGCAAGCGTTCTCCAGGGCCGAACGGGTCACCTTGACGGGGTCTACGATGCCCCGCTCGATCAGGTGGCAATAGTCTCCCTTTTCGGCGTCGAATCCCCAATCGCCTTCCGATGCCCGGACCGTGTCCAGCACCACCTCTGCGGAATGGCCGGAATTCTTGGAAATCTGCAAGAGAGGAGCGCACAAGGCCTCCTTAACCAAGCGGATCCCCAGGGCCTCCGCCCCGTCGTGCTGCTTCTCCAACTCCTCCAAGACGGCCTCGGCCCGGACGACGGCGACGCCTCCCCCGGGGACGATACCCTCCTCCACCGCGGCCCTGGTGGCGGAAAGTGCGTCCTCAGTGCGGGACTTACGTTCCTTCACCTCGGGTTCGGTGGCGCCGCCGACTTTCAAGACCGCCACTCCGCCAACCAGGGCGGCGCGGCGCTCTTCCAATTTCTCCCGGTCGTAGTCCGAGGTGGTGCCATCGATCTGGACCCTGAGCTGGTCGACCCTGTCCTTTATGGCCTCTTGGGAGCCCCTGCCCTCGACTATGGTGGAGTCATCCTTGAGCGCCACGAGGCGGCGGGCGTTGCCCAAGTGGCCCAACTCCACCGCGTCCAAGCGCAGCCCGGCGTCGGGGGAGATGACGGTGGCGCCGGTCACGATGCCCATGTCTTCCAACAGGGCCTTCCGCCGGTCGCCGAAGCCGGGGGCCTTGATGGCCACGCAGCTAAGGTTGCCCCGCATCTTGTTCACCACCAAGGTCGCCAGGGCTTCTCCTTCCACGTCCTCGGCGATTATCACCAGCGGCCGGCGGCCCGCCTCGATCACTTTCTCCATGACGGGCACGATGTCGTTGGAGGCGGAAACCTTCTGGTCGGTCAACAGGAACAGAGGCTCGTCCAGCGCCACCTCCATGCGCTGGGCATCGTTGATGAAGTGGGGCGAGATATAGCCCCGGTCCACCCTGACGCCTTCCACAATATCCAGTTCGTCGACCAAGGTCTTGGACTCTTCGATGGTAATCACGCCGTCGCGGCCCACCTTGTCCATCGCTTCCGCCAAGAGGCTGGCAATGGCCTCTTCGTGGGCGGACAAGGCAGCTATTCGCCGAATCTGGTCCCGGTCCTTCACCGGTATAGCCATCTTCTCCAGTTCTCCGGTAACGGCTTCCACCGCCTTGGCCATCCCCGCTTTCAGGGCCAAACCGTTGGCCCCGGCGGCCACGTTCATAAACCCGTTGCGCACCAGGCTCTGGGCCAGCACCACCGAGGTGGTGGTGCCGTCGCCCACGGTGTCGTTGGTCTTGGAGGCCGCCTCCTTGACCAGCTGCGCTCCCATGTTTTCGTAAGGGTCAGGAAGCTCCACCTCTTTAGCGATGGTGACGCCGTCGCTGCACACCACGGGCGCGCTGAACATGCGGTTAAGCAACACGTTGCGGCCGCTGGGGCCCAACGTCAGCCCAACGACTCTGGTCAGTTCATCCACTCCCCGCATCAAGCTAATGCGGGCTGGGTTCTCGAATGTTACCTGCTTGTCCGCCATCTTTATCTCCTCGGTTTGGGACGTGGGCCAGGCAGCCTAACGTCAGCGGCGGCTCAGGCCCATTTTTTCATGATTAAGAATGCGACAGTCCGCAATGATTGTCAACCTGTACGGAAGGGCAGGGACCCCACAAACTTACCCCTTCCCGGCCGTCCACCTGGGAGGCCAACGCTTCGATGCTGGCCTTCAATACGGGATGCTCCAAGCGCGGGCACAACTCCGCCAAGGGGACCAAGACAAAGGCCCGCTGGTGCAGGCGGGGATGGGGTACCTGCAACCCCGGCTGGTCGACGATTCGGCCGTCGTACAGCAGGATGTCTACGTCGATGCGGCGAGGCCCATAGCGAACGCTGGGTTGCCGGCCCAGGGACTGCTCGACCGCCTGGGTCTGCCTCAATAGTTCACCGGGGGATGCGTTGGTTTGAGCCTCCACAACGCAGTTCAGGAAGTCGGGTTGGTCGGCGTACCCCCAAGGGGCAGTCTGGTACACCGACGACACGCGGGCGATTCGGATTTCGTTGCGGATTTCGTGCCGGGCTGCTCCATCCTTCGCCGGGCGGTGAGCGGAACGCGCAGGTGAAGCCAGCAAGCGAATAGCCTGGGCCAGGTTATCCTCCCGGGATCCCAGGTTGGAGCCCAATCCCAGGAAAACCGTTACCCGCTCCAACCCTCTGGCCTCCAGCCGCGGACTACGGCGTCGCTCATGCGGCAAACGCGCACCATTTCCTTAACGTCGTGCACCCGCACAATGCCGGCGCCCCCCTGGATTGCCAGGGCAACAGTAGCAGTTGTCCCCTCCAGCCGCTGGTCGGGGGGGAGGTCCAGCACCAAGCCAATGGTGGACTTGCGGGAGGCTCCGACCAGCAACGGATATCCCAAGGCATTAAACTCTCTCAACCGGCCCAAGACCTCCAGGTTGTGGTCGGCCGTCTTACCGAATCCGATGCCTGGGTCCAGGATGATTTGGTCTCGGGCGACGCCGGCTGCTTCGGCCGCGGCGGCGCTGGCGGCAAGGCTCCCGGACACCTCGGCCAGCAGGTCCCGGTAGCTCCGGACGCTCTGGTTGTGCATGAGTACCAGCGCCGCTCCCGTTTCGGCGGCGACTTGTGCCAGTCCAGGGTCGGCCTTCAAGCCCCACACGTCGTTGACTATCGCGGCGCCGTATTCCACAGCCAAGCGGGCAACCTGGGCCTTATAGGTGTCAACGCTGATGGGTATCCCGACGTTGGAGGCGACCTCCTCCAGGGCCGGCAACAGCCGCCGCATCTCCTCCTCCGCGGGCACCGGCTCTGAGCCGGGGCGAGTGGACTCGGCGCCGATGTCCAGAATGTCCGCGCCGTCGGCTTCCATGCCCTTGGCGCGGTCAACAATAGCAGGAATGTCGTAGGCCAGACCGTCGCCGGAGAATGAGTCGGGAGTGACGTTGATTACCCCCATGACGTAGGTACGCCGGCCCCAGACCAACTCCCGTCCGCCGGCCAAGGCCAACGTGGTGGAAGAGGGCGATTTTGCACTGGACGGAGGGGTGGTGGACATGGCAGGCCCGCTAAACCGGATACCGGGGGAACCATTCTATCACGGCGTTCGTAGCCGGTTCACAATTGAGGTAGCCTCCAACCGGCGATGACATTTCTCCGTTGACACTCCCGCGAGCTAATGCCTAAACTCAAGGTGCGTTACTGCCATAACACGACCAACCCCCTTGATGGTCCGAGGCCGGTGGCTAGAAGCCGGCCCGCGGCTGCTCCCAAGGAGGGGCCGGAGGATTTCGCTATCGTGACCGATTCTTCCCTTATTCGTTCCAACCGTGAACCGAGTCCGCCCCTGGGCCCCGACATCCAATCTGGCCACGCCAACCCCCGCCGCCGCATGCCTGAATGTCTCAAAATGGCTCACATTGGCGCAGGAATTTAAAAGCCGTCCGTCGCCTGCCGTCCAACACCCGGTGCACGACCGGTCGTCTGGCGACTGGTCAGCCGTGTTGCGCGGGAAATAGCCGTCTGCTAGGATGTTGCCCAACTGGCACCCTAATGGGTATGGCTGACGTTGCCCAGAGGGGCAGGGATGCGACGAACATAAATTGCGCCCCTTTCTGGAGTGAAGGTGACCGCGGAAAAGAGAATAATCGACCAGAAATTGGACTCCCTGGAAGAGATGCGCTCGCAGGCTCACCAGGGAGGCGGCCCCAAGCGCATCGATCAACAGCACGAACGGGGTAAGCTGACCGCCAGGGAGCGGATGGCGTTGTTGATGGATGAGGGGACCTTCGAGGAAATCGACAGCTTTGTAACGCACCGGGCTACCGACTTTGGCCTGGCCGACCAGAAGGTGCTGGGGGATGCAGTGGTGACCGGGTACGGGCTGGTGGAAGGCCGGCAGGTATTCGCCTATTCCCAGGACTTTACGGTGTTTGGCGGGTCCCTGTCGGAAGCCGTAAGCCAGAAGGTCTGCAAGGTCATGGACCTGGCAGCCAAGAACGGCTGCCCCATAGTCGGCATCAACGACTCCGGAGGAGCCCGGATACAGGAAGGGGCGTCGAGCCTGGCGGCCTACGGCGACATCTTCCTCCGCAACACTCTCTGCTCAGGGGTGATGCCCCAACTTTCGGTGATATTAGGGCCCGCCGCCGGCGGCGCAGTCTACTCCCCGGGGATAACCGATTTCGTGTTCATGGTGAAGGAAATCGGGCACATGTACATTACGGGCCCCGACGTCATCAAGGCAGTTACCGGAGAGGAAGTAACCCACGAGCAGCTTGGCGGCGCAGTGTCCCACGCCACCCGCAGCGGCGTGACCCACTTTATCTACGACACCGAAAAGGAATGCCTGGAGGAAGTCAGACGCCTGCTGGGCTTTTTGCCTTCGAACAACCTGGAAGACCCGCCCCTGGTGGGGACGGCCGACCCTGCCACCCGTTCCGACCCCGGCCTGAAATACCTGGTCCCCGACGACGCCAATCGCTCCTACGATATGCGGGACGTCATATACAGGGTCCTGGACGATGAAGAGTTCATGGAAGTCCACCAGAACTTTGCGCCCAATATCCTGGTGGGTTTCGGCCGGCTCAACGGCCGCGTCGTGGGCGTGGTGGGCAACCAGCCGGCCTACCTGGCCGGCGCCTTGGACATCAACGCCTCGACCAAGGCCGCCAGGTTCGTGAGGTTCTGCGACTGCTTCAACATTCCGTTGGTGACCTTCGTGGACGTGCCGGGCTTCATGCCAGGCGTGGACCAGGAGTACGGCGGAATCATCCGGCACGGCGCCAAGCTGATATTCGCCTACGCCGAAGCAACCGTCCCCAAAGTCGCGGTAATTACCCGCAAGGCCTACGGCGGGGCCTATATCGTCATGAGCAGCAAGCACCTCCGGTCCGACGTCAACCTCGCGTGGCCTTCGGCAGAGATCGCCGTAATGGGGGCTGATGGGGCCATAAACATCATTTACCGGGAACAGATTTCCAAGTCTGAAAACCCGGAGGAGACCCGGCAAAAGCTCACCGCAGAATACCGGGAGAAGTTCACCAACCCCCTGGCAGCAGCCAACCGGGGCTTCCTGGACGACATCATAGACCCGGCCAACACGCGCCACCGCATAATCAAGGCCTTGGACATGCTGCAAAACAAGCGGGACAGCTTGCCGCCCAAGAAGCACGGCAATATTCCCCTGTGATTCACCCCGGCGGGGGCCGGCTGATGGCATCATCCCAGTCGTTGTTCGAACACGAGGGCCGCCGGCAAGCCCGGAAGCGGGCTCCCCTGTCCGACCGGATGCGCCCCCAGACCTTTGAGGAGTTCATCGGCCAGGAGCACATCGCCGCATTGGACCGGGTGCTGCGCCGGGCCGTCGCCGCCGAACGGGTGCCGTCCTTCATTCTCTGGGGTCCGCCGGGCAGCGGCAAGACCACCCTGGCCCGGCTGGTAGCCGGGGAGGCCAACGCCCACTTCGAATCGGTCAGCGCCGTCACCTCTGGGGTTGCGGACCTGCGCCGGACGGTTGCCGAGGCCCGTGAGCGCCAGGGTATGTACGACCAGGGAACCATCCTCTTCGTGGACGAAATCCACCGGTTCAACAAGGCCCAGCAGGACGTCATCCTGCCCCACGTGGAAGACGGCGCGATAACCTTGATAGGCGCCACGACGGAAAACCCGTCTTTCGAGGTAATCGGCCCCCTGTTGTCCCGTTCCAGGGTATTCACCCTGGAAGCCTTGACGCCGCAGCAGGTGGAAACTATCGTCCGCCGGGCGCTGACCGACAGCCGCAACGGGCTGGGCGAGATGCGGGTCGAACTGGAGGAAGGGGCCATGGAACGCCTGGGCAACATCGCCAACGGCGACGCCCGGGTTGCCCTGAACGGGCTGGAGACGGCAGCCTACGCCACTGCCCCGGGCCCCGACGGGCGCAGGCTAGTCAGCCTGGAGACAATCACGGACGCGTTCCAACGCCGCTCGCCCTTATACGACAAGGCGGGGGAAGGCCACTACGACACCATCTCGGCGTTCATCAAGTCCATCAGGGGCTCCTCCCCCGACGGGGCCCTCTACTGGCTGGCCAGGATGATAAATGCAGGCGAGGACCCGCTGTTCATCGCCCGGCGCCTGGTGGTGTCCGCGGCGGAAGATATCGGCTTAGCCCAACCGCAGGCCCTGGCGATGGCGGTGGCGGCCCAGCAGGCCGTGCATTTCCTGGGCATGCCGGAGGGCCGTATACCCCTGGCCGAGGCCGTGGTCTACCTGGCTACTGCGCCCAAGAGCAACGCGGCCTATACCGGAATCGAGCAGGCGCTGGAGGATGCCCGGCAGCTGGCCAACGACCCTGTGCCTCTACATCTGCGCAATGCGGTCACCGGCTTGATGCGCCAGTCGGGCTACGGCCAGGGATACAAGTACGCCCACGACTACGAGGGGAACTTTGTGGAGCAAGAGTTCCTGCCGGCTTCCCTGAAGGGCCGCCGATATTATCTGCCAACCCAAGAGGGCGCGGAACGGGAAATCGCCGAGCGGTTGAAGCGCTGGTGGGGAGACGGGACCTCTGGAGAATAAGGCCGACCGGACCTTAAGCCAGCCTTTTCACCGCCGCCGCGGTCCTGGTCAGGGCCAGGTCTATGTCCTCACTAAGGACTTGCCGGTAGGTCACCATTCGGACCAAGCCTTTGTCGGGAGAGGCTGCCTTGACTCCTTTCCGGCCCAGGGCCTGGACCAACTCCTCGGCAGTGGCCAGAGCGGGGTCCACCCGGAAAATCACGATGTTAGTGTGAACGGATTCAGGGTCCAGGTGCAGCCCGTCGATGTTCGCCAGCCCCTGGGCCAACTTCCGGGCATTGGCGTGATCGTCGGCCAGCCTGTCGATGGACGTGTCCAACGCCACCAGGCCCGCGGCGGCCAAAACCCCGGCCTGGCGCATCCCACCGCCCAGCATCTTGCGCCACCGGCGGGCCTCGTCGATGAACTCCCGTGAGCCGCAAAGCATGGAGCCAACAGGACCGCTTAAGCCCTTGGAAAAACAGAAAGTGACGTCGTCCACGTCTCTCGCCAGGGCCTCGGCCGGCACCTCCAGGGCAACGGCTGCGTTGAATATCCTGGCGCCGTCCAGGTGTACCGATGCTCCCGCATCGTGGGCAACCCCAGCCACCTTGCTGATGTCCTCGGGGGTGAGGACACCGCCGCCGCAGCGGTTGTGGGTATTCTCCAAGCAAACTAACGCCGTCACTGGCCCCCGACGGGGGTTTCTTGGCCGGATGGCGTCTTCAACGTCCAAAGGATTAATGCGCCCTTGGGGGTCGTTGGGGACCAACCGGGGTTGAGAGCCCGCCAGGGCCGCCCCGCCCGCCGACTCGTTCCAAAACATGTGGGCTTTGTCGCCCATTATCACCTCGTCCCCCCGGCGGCAATGGGTCAAGGTGGCTATCAGGTTGCTCATGGTGCCGCTGACGGTGAAAAGGCCGGCTTCCTTGCCCATCAATGCCGCGGACCGTTCCTGCAGCCGGTTCACCGTGGGGTCTTCGCC
The DNA here is from genome assembly GCA_965249215.1 of Dehalococcoidia bacterium. GTDB lineage: Bacteria > Chloroflexota > Dehalococcoidia > Lucifugimonadales > UBA3495. Next base: position 609,948 of record CBDFLN010000001.1, read on the forward strand.
GGCGTCGTCGTCGCCCACCTCGGCCTCGGCCATGGCTCGCCGCATCGGGTCAGTAGGGTGACTGACGGTGTCGCTTCGCAGGTCAATTGCTGTCATTGGGTCCTCCGGCGCTGGATATCCGTTCGATATTCTACCAGCATTATGACCGCTCCCCAGCCTGAAACCGGCGCTTGCCCCGCGAAGCCGGCAGCCGCAGCCCAGGCAATTTCTTGCCAAAGGCCGTACCGTCTCCTAATATGGGGCCAAGACCGGGGAGGTATGATGGTGCGACAGAGCGCGGTGTCGTTCCAGGTGCATGGGATGACTTTCGAGGGGGTATTGGCCCAGCCGGAAGGACGGCCCTCGGCGTTGCCGGGAGTGGTCGTCTGTCATCCCCACCCCTTGTACGGCGGCAGCATGGACACCAACGTGGTGCTCGCATTGAGCTTCGCCCTAGCCGAGCACGGGTTCGCTACGCTGCGGTTCAACTTCCGCGGGGTGGGTAACAGCCAGGGGACGCACGCCAGGGGGGAGTCGGAACATCAAGAGGTGCTTGGCGCGCTGGATCTTATGAGCGCCTGGCCCAGGGTCGACGCCAACCAAGTGGGGCTGGCCGGTTATTCCTTCGGGTCATCGGTCATCCTGAGAAATGCGGCCCTGCAAGATCGGGCCAAGGCCATCGCCCTGATATCGCCCCCGCTGGGCGCGCTGGACAGCACAGCGCTAAAACGGAGCAAGCGGCCCTTGTTGGTTATAGCCGGTGACAGGGACCGGTTGGTCCAGTCTGAACAGTTGGGCACGGCGCTGGAGTCATTTTCCAACCCGCCCGCGTGCCACATTGTGACCGGGGCCGACCACTTCTGGTTTGGGTATGAAAGCCGGCTGGCGCCTCCGGTGGTCGAGTTTTTCACCGAGAAGTTGAAGTAGCACTAATATGGACCAAATCCCAGATCAACCGGGGCGGGCGGGTCCCCGGCGGCCAGCCATCTATAAAGACCTTCTCCTGCTCCAACTGACCGCCTTAGCCTTTCTGCTTGACCAGTTCAGTAAATTCCTAGTCCGGGAGTTGCTGGAGTTTCGGGAGTCATTCCCGGAACAGGGTTTTTTCCGCTTCACCCACACCTTCAACACTGGGAGCGCATTCGGACTGTTCCAAGACCAGAATTTCGCCCTCATTTTGGCTTCCGTGGCTGGTATAACCGTTCTAACCCTTATATACCGGGGGCAGCGCCGACCTACCAATTTATTGAGGTTGAGCCTGGGACTGCAACTGGGCGGCGCCGCCGGGAACTTGCTGGACCGGTTGAGAATGGGTCACGTAACCGACTTTGTTGACGTGGGTCCCTGGCCCATATTCAACCTGGCCGACGCCGCCATAGTAACGGGACTGGTGCTTCTGGTATGGATGTTCTTAATGCCGGACGCCGCCCAACGGAGACTGAGCGCAACTACCGGGGCGCCGGAGCATGCCGGCCAGCCGGGGACGCCCTCGACCGTGGAAGGTGACGCTGACACCGAGGCCCCTGCACCCGGGCACACGGTCGAAAGCCTGGAAGAAGGTTCCCAGGCTCCATCAGGCCCGGAGGACCTGCGGACTCAAACCTCGGCTCCGAATTCGGAAGACCTCGGATTTCCGGGACGCTGTAATGCTCCCCAAAAAGGAGAATAGCCGTGTCCGCCGACCAGCCCGCCGCCAGGGAGTCGACCGTTGAATCTGGGGGCGACCGCCTGGACTCCTTCCTGGCCGGAGGCTCCGCCGGACTAACGCGCAGCCAGTTGCGCCGGTTGATTGACGGCGGATCAATCCTGCTCAACGGACGGCCCGCCAAGCCCTCGCAAAGGGTAAAGCGCGGAGACCGGGTGTCGGTGTCGGTACCACCGCCGAGAACGCTGGACCTGGTCCCCCAGTCAATGCCCCTTGAAGTGGTCCACCAGGACCGAGACCTGGTAGTTATCGATAAGCCCCCGGGCCTGCCCGTGCACCCGGGGCCGGGGCATCCCGACCGCACGCTGGTAAACGGGCTGCTGGCGCTGTGCCCCGACATCCAAGGCATAGGGGACGGGCTCCGGCCGGGGATCGTGCACCGCCTGGACAAAGACACTTCGGGGCTGATAGTCGTCGCCAAAAACCATCGCGTCCACCAGGGCTTGGCCGCCCAACTCAAGGAACGGTCGGTGGTAAAAGGTTATATGGCGCTGGCCGCCGGGCGACCTGCCCAGCCAAGGGGCGAAATCGACGCCCCTATTGCCAGGGACCCGCGGCATCGCAAACGGATGGCGGTGGTATTGGGAGGCCGCCCATCCCGGACAACTTACCGAGTGCTGGAAACTCTCGCCGGCTTCACCCTGCTGGAGCTATATTTGAAGACCGGCCGCACCCACCAGGTGCGGGTGCACCTCGCCCACCTGGGCCACCCGCTGCTAGCCGACGCACTGTACGGGAGGCCAAGCCCCATGTTGGACCGGCACTTCCTCCACGCCCACCACCTGAAGTTCGAGCACCCTGCAACTGGCGAGGAAATGGAGTTCAGGTCGGGCTTGCCCCGAGACCTGTCGGCGGTGCTGGACGTGCTGCGAGACCAAGACAAGGCCCGAGGCCCCAGCCCGGCATGATGGATCGTGTTAAAATAGTTCGCTGACGAATAGGAGAGGCAGTTTGGGCGACGAAGTCCGGGTCAGATTTGCACCCAGCCCCACCGGGCTACCTCACATAGGCAATATACGCACCGCCCTGTTCAACTGGCTTTTCGCCAGGCACCACGGCGGTAAGTTCGTCGTACGCGTCGAGGACACCGATCAGGAGCGTTTGGTTCCCGGCGCGTCCGAAGCCGTTCTGGACGCCCTAGACTGGCTCGACCTCCAGTGGGACGAAGGTCCCAGGGTGGAGGGTCCCCACGGGCCCTACTACCAGTCCCAGCGGCTCGACGTCTACCGCGATACGGCGGAAAAGCTCATGGCGGGAGGATTCGCCTATCGTTGCTTCTGCCCGGAGGGACGACTGGAGCAGCTACGGAAAGAGCAATCGCGTTCCAAAAACCGCCAGGGCTACGACCGACGTTGCCGCGGCCTTTCCGTCGCCACACGCAAGAGCTTGGAGGCCCAGGGAGGGCCGTCGGTGGTCCGGTTTGCCATGCCGGTCAGCGGCGTCACCGTCCTGAACGACGTCATTCATGGCGAGGTGGTCTGGCAGAACGACCTCCTAGACGATTTTATCCTGCTGAAGTCAGACGGCTTCCCCACGTACCATTTGGCGGTAGTGACCGACGACCACCTTATGAACGTCACCCACGTTCTCAGGGCGGAGGAGTGGCTGCCCAGCACCCCCCGGCATCTGCAAATCTACCAGGCGTTGGAAATCGAGCCTCCCCGGTTCGGCCATCTGCCGATGATTCTGGGGCCGGACCGGGCCAAGCTTTCAAAACGGCACGGGGCTACAGCGGCGGAAGAGTACAGGGACGACGGCTTCCTGCCAGAGGCCATGCTAAATTTCATGGCGCTCCTCGGATGGTCATTGGACGATAAGACAGAGGTCATGGACCGTCGGATGCTGGTCCAAAATTTCTCCCTGGAGCGTATCAACAAATCGGCAGCCGTTTTCGACCTGGAAAAACTGATCTGGATGAACGGGGTCTATATCCGCCAACTGTCCGTCTCCGACTTGGCGGAGCGGGTCCTACCCTTCCTGGAGCGGGAGCTGCCGCCCAGCTTGTTGCCGGTGGACTGGAAGTACTTGTTGAGGATAGTCCCGCTGATTCGCGAGCGGATTAAACTGCTGGCCGATGGGGCCCATCTGACTTCCTATTTCTTTGAAGAAGAATTGGACTATGACCCCGGCGCCCTGGTGCAAAAAGGGATGGAGTACCGCGACGTCCCGCCGGCGCTGGCAGCCGCTAGGGATGAGTTGGGCCGCGCTGGCGAACTGCAGCACGAGCCGTTGGAACAGTCGCTGCGGGCAGTTGCCGCGGCTGCTGGGCTGAAGCCCCGCCAGTTCTTCGGGCTGCTCCGGGTAGCCGTCACAGGCAGGGAGGTGTCTCCCCCATTATTCGAGACCATGGAGGTGCTGGGGAAGGAGCGGGTGCTGTCCCGAATCGACGCCGCCATCGGCCGGTTCCAGTCGGCCGGCCGGGCCGCAGAGTAGACCCCGGACCTGCTCAGGCCATGACCAAGCGTTTCAACCGCCCTGGGACAACAAGCCTCATTCCGGCCAGTCTCGGTGGAAGCCGAGACGGCGATCCAAGACTAGCACCCCAAGCGGGATGCCCCCCGGACGAAAATTAGACCAATGACATCGAACCAACGCCTACAAATCGGTGAGCCTGTCTCCAGACCCGCTGGGGGCTTTGTCCGCAGTATCGTAGCGGAGGACCTCAGGACCGGAGCCCGAGGCGGCCGCGTCGTCACTCGTTTTCCGCCCGAGCCCAACGGCTATCTTCACATAGGCCACGCCAAGTCCACCTGCCTTAATTTCGGCGTCGCCCTGGAAAACGGCGGCGTTTGCCACCTGAGGTTCGACGACTCCAACCCCACCAAAGAGGAGTTGGAGTACGTCCAATCGATCCAGGAGGACGTGCGCTGGTTGGGTTGGGACTGGGGAGATCACCTGTACTACGCCTCCGACTATTTCGACCAGCTTTACGATTACGCGGTGCAGCTGATTAAGGCAGGCAAGGCCTACGTTTGCAGCCTGAGCCCCCAGGAAATCCGGGAATACCGAGGTACCCTCACCGAGCCGGGCCGCAACAGCCCCTACCGGGACCGGTCCGCGGAGGAAAACCTGGCCCTCTTCGACGAGATGCGGGTGGGGAAATTCGACGAGGGCGCCCATGTCCTGCGGGCGAAAATAGACATGGCATCTCCAAATTTGAACATGCGCGACCCGGTCATTTACCGGATCCTGAAGGTCCCTCATTACCGCACGGGTGACAGGTGGTGCATCTATCCCACCTACGACTTTACCCACGGCCAGTCAGACTCCATCGAAGGAATCACCCATTCAATATGCACCCTGGAGTTCGAGGACCATCGTCCCCTATACGACTGGCTGTTGGACGCGTTAGACATCTATCACCCCCAACAAATCGAGTTCGCCCGCCTTAACCTCAGCCATACCATACTAAGCAAGCGTAAGCTGGTCGAATTGGTGGAGGAAGGCCACGTGACCGGCTGGAACGACCCCAGGATGCCCACCATTGCCGGTTTGCGCAGGCGCGGCTACACCCCCGAGGCGATCCGCAACTTCTGCGAGCGTGTGGGCGTGGCCAAGAGGGACTCTCTGACCGACGTAGCCCTGCTGGAGCACAGCATCCGTGAAGATCTGAACCGCCGCGCACCCAGGGTGATGGCCGTGCTGAGGCCCTTGAAGGTGGTCATAGACAACTACCCGGAGGACCGGGTGGACGAAATAGAAACGGTCAACAACCCCGAGGACCCTTCGATGGGGTCCCGCAAAGTCCCATTTTCCAGGGTCTTGTACATCGAGCAGGAGGACTTCAGAGAGGACCCCCCCAAGGGGTTCTTCCGCCTGTCTCCCGGCCGGGAAATACGGCTAAAAGACGCCTACTACATCACCTGCGTAGGAGTGACCAAGGACCCAGGGACGGGTGAGGTGGTGGAGCTTCATTGCACCTATGACCCGGAGAGCCGGGGCGGCCGGTCTGCCGATGGGCGGAAGGTGAGGGGAACTTCTCATTGGGTGTCTGCCGCCCACTCCCTGGAAGCCGAAGTGCGCCTATACGACCATCTTTTCTCCAAGGCCGATCCCGGCGCCGAGGCGGAGGGAGAGGACTACAGGAGCTACCTGAACCCTGATTCGTTGCAGACCCTTACCGGCAGCCTGGTGGAGCCGGGCCTGGCGCAAGAGAAACCGGGGACCTCTTACCAGTTCCTGAGGCAGGGTTATTTCTGCCTGGACTCGGTGGACTCGCGGCCGGGCAGGCTCGTGTTCAACCGGACGGTGTCGCTGCGGGACTCCTGGGTCAGGACTGAAAGAGCCCGGGGCTAGGGCCCGGCCGCGGGCATTCCAGGCCGACGACTTGCCAATTCTTTTACAACTCCTAGAGTTTTCTTTGCTTATTTTACTGGAATAATATAAAATATTTTCTAAAACTCAGCTGAAAATGCCTTGACAACAGGCTATGTCCTACTATTATCTTTTACAGGTCTACAAGGGGGAGTGGGAAAAGTCCCATCGAGGCAAGGCCGTTTCCACGCCTGGCACTTGCCCCAGTCCAAGGTCGGCCCCCCCAAATATCTTGGATTTCTAAAGGGGAGGTGATACCGAAACAATCTGGCTCTGGACTAGAGCCGCACTCCGGGCCCCCGCCAGAGCGGGAGCGCCGCCGGTTGACGCTTTAGATGCTCGGGTTCTTTGCACGTTAAGCTCTCTATAGTGCAGTATTGTATTTTCTTTGATTTGTTTAACATTCACCAAGCAAGGTAAGCTGCTCCGACGGGCGCAAAATCACTAAATTTTGCAAGAGGGATTGGGTGAAGAGATGATGTCGACAGCTGTAAAGCTTATTAGCGACGGTGTCATCAAATTTGATGGCGGTTCCATGTTCGGCCAGGTGCCGAAGATGGCATGGGAAAACAGTGTCGTTACCGACCGGAAAAACCGGATGACCTTGGGCCTAAATTGCTTGCTGCTTCAGGTTTGCGGCCGCAACGTCCTGATTGACACGGGCGTAGGCTCCAAGGATGCCGAAAACGACAAGGAAAATCTGGGACTGGTCCCAAGCCGGCTGTTAAAGGGGCTAAAGGGCATGGGGCTCACTCCCAAGGACATCCACGCAGTAGTTCTTTCTCATCTTCATTTCGACCACAGTGGCGGCTGCACCAGGTTGGACCGGGCGGGCAACCTAACTCCTACGTTCCCCAAGGCCCGGTATTACGTCCAGCAGACCTGCTGGGACGAGGCCTGCAACCCCAACGAGCGCTGCTACTCCACGCACCGGGAAGACAATTTCCTGCCCATCGAGGAACGGGGCCAGCTTGAGTTGTTGGACGGGGATGCGGAGATCTTCCCGGGCCTCAACGTAATCGTGACCGACGGCCACGCCAGGGGCCACCAGGCGGTGATGTTCAACCACGGCGGAGAGAGGGTCGTGTTCATGGGCGACGTGGTGCCAACGCCGCACCATCTGAACCTGGCCGTCATCTCGGCCTTCGACACCGCTCCTCAGGAAACGCTGGAACAGAAGCGCGACATGCTCACCCAGGCCGAGCGGCAGGGCTGGCTGCTGGTGTTCTCCCACGGCCACGATACCAGGGCGGGCTACTTGGAACGCCGGGGCGACATGGGTTATCTGAGGCCGGTGGAACTGTAAAGTTTCTCGGCCACCGACTTCCCTTCCAAGTTGTCCCCTTCCGCGAGAGCCGCTTAATGGACGGTGCAGATCACTTGGAGGCCTGACAACTCCAGGAGTTCGGCAGGGGTGACCAGGTTACACAGGTCCCTGCGGTCCCGAGTGGTTACCTTCAGGTAGTTGTCCGTCAGGCCGGTCCACACCGGGTCCTCCGCCGGGCCACGGGCCGATTCCCATAGCACGGGTCTGGTACTCCCCAGTTGCCACCGGCGGAAAGCCTCGAATCCTTCGAGGGCCACCTGCGACATCTCGTTGGCCCTGGCCTTCTTCAACGGGGCTGGGACCTGGTCGTTCAGGTAGAAAGCGCTGGTGCCCGGCCTAGGCGAGTAGGGGAAAATATGCATATCGCTGAAGACCTGCTGCCGGGCGAAATCACGGCTCCGGCGGAACTCAGCCTCGCCCTCGCTGGGGAATCCCACGATCAAGTCGGTGGTAGTCCCAGCATCTGGGACTTGCCTGCGGACAAGCTCGACGGCCTGGGCAAACCGGGCCGTATCGTAGCGCCGGCGCATAAGCAGCAGAATCCGGTCGCTGCCGCTCTGCAGGGGTATGTGAAAGTGGGGCATCAGCCTGGGGTTTGCCCAAAGGTCCAACAACTCGCGGCTGATTTCCTGGGGTTGGAGCGATGAGACCCGCAGGCGGGCGACGTCGGTTTCTGCCAGGACGCTTCGTATCAAGGTGGTCAGGTTTGGCCCCTCTAGGTCAAACCCGTATGACCCCAGTTGGGTCCCGGTAAGCACCACTTCCCGACAACCCCGGTCGACTGCCCGATTGACCCGTTCCACCACCACGGCTACGGGGATACTGCGCTCCCGTCCCCTGACCTTGGGCACGATGCAGTAGGCGCATACCTGGTTGCATCCCTCCTGTATCTTGACCATTGACCGGTTGCGCCCCCGCGCCGGCACTAACTTTGCTACCTCGTGCCGACCATCAGCTGGGTAGGAAGCGTCGCCCAGGGGGGAAGACCATTCCGGCTCGCGAGCCGCCAGGGCCTGGGAGACCTGCTCCACCAGGTCTCCTTTCTCCGTGTTGCCCACCACCAGCGAGACTTCTTCCATCCTGGCCAGGTCGCCGGCGGCCCGCTGGGCATAGCAACCCGTGGCCACTACCAAGGCATCTCCGGCGGCCCGACGCGCCGCCCGCAAGGCCTGCCGGGCCTTGGCATCGGCGACGGCAGTCACCGTGCAGCTATTCACCACTATTACGTCCGCTCCGGCGGTGCGATCCACCACTCGATAACCGGCCTTGGCGAAGCTTTGGGCCAACGCCTCGCTGTCGGCCTGGTTCAGCTTGCAGCCGTGAGTCTGGATGGCCACGGTCCGGAGGGGTGCTTTGTCTATGGTGTCCGATTTCATACGTTGCTCGACCGCCAGGCCGTCGTGAGAGCCGCCTTCGCCACAGTTAGGAACGCCCTTCCTCCGGGTCATCCGGCGACGCCAATTCCCACAGCCGCTTTACCACAGCGCCCACGTCTTCCAACATCGACGCAACCCGATCTGCTCCGTAGCGGGACTTGCGAACACGCTGCGCCGCCTGGGTAAAGTCCGCTATCCGGCCGAAGGCTTCCCGTATCCGGCGGTCGCGCCGCTCCCCGCCTAGTTGGACGGCGTACTCCCGCACCTCCGCATCGCCTTCCAACTCCAGCCCGCGGCTAAGGGCGACGCCTTTTACGGCCAGGGTCAAGCTGCCCCACAACAGGTCCTCGGCGCGGGCCCAGCGGCCACTCCGAACTTGGGTAACCGCGTCTTCCAGGAAGCGCAGGCTCTGGCTGCGGTATCGTAGGATTTTCGGGCGTTCCAGCTGCATTCCACAGTCCGCCGGGGAAGGCTACCAAGTATTCTAGCATGTGGTAGTCGGGACGGTGCTTGAGCGGCCCCACTACAGCTAGTAGTGTGCCCGTTGCCCCGGTTGCTGCGCTTGCCAGAAGGACATTGCAGGTGGGACAAAGTCCGGGAGAGTGTCCATGGGCCGGCCAGGCAAACAGACTTGCCTGGTAGTTGGTTCGAGTCCACTTAGATGGGGCATTTTCACGATAGACAGAACCATCTTCGAGATGTGGTGGGGGGCTTTGTGATCCCTGACACGGGGATCCTTACCCGGAGCCCGAGCCTCTTCCGGTGGGCAAACGTTGACTATAGATGGCGCCGGATTCGTCCTTATAGACCTCTTTCCAGGACTCTGCAATCGTCCTGCGGGTGAATGGGCTAAGAAAGTTACTGGGCCGTAAGACCGCCGTCCACCGCCATGGCCAGTCCGGTTACCAGTGATGCCGCGTCGGAGCAGAGCCAGGTCACCGATTCCGCAATTTCTTCCGGCGTTCCCAGCCTGCCTATGGGCTGACGGGACGGAATATCAGCCTCGTAATCCGGCTCGCGGCCCCGGAAGAGGCGGTCCATCATTGGCGTGTCTATCATGCCAGGACAGACAGCGTTGACCCGGATGCCGTCGCTGGCGTATTCCAGTGCGGCGGCCTTGGTCAGCCCCACCACCGCGTGCTTGCTGGCGACATAGGCCGCCAGCCGCCTGGAGCCGACCAACCCCGCCGCTGACGCAGTGTTAACGATGGCGCCGCCGCCCTGGTCCATCATTTGCGGTATTTCGTGCTTCAGGCAGAGCCACACGCCCTTGAGGTTGATGTCCATGAGCCGGTCCCACTGGTCTTCCGGGTATTCGTGGAGACGCCCGGCCATGTAGCCCTCGACGCCGGCGTTGTTGTAGGCACAGTCCAGCCGCCCGTAAGCCGACACCACCTGCCCGATCAGCGCCGCCGCGTCGGCGGCGCGGGAAACATCGGCGTAGACGAACATCCCGTCGCCGCCCCTTTCCTTTATGGCGCTCAGGGTTTCTTCTCCGCCGTCGGCGTTGACGTCTGACACCACCACCATAGCCCCCTCCCGCGACATAACCAGCGACGTAGCCCGCCCAATGCCCGACGCCGCTCCGGTGACCAGAGCAACCTTGCCTTCCAGCAAACCCGCCATTGCCCTAACCTCCTTATTGGTCCCAAGACGCGCCGAACTCCAGGCGCACTGAAAACTTTCCGAAACGGGCGCAGTCCTACTCAGGCTGCGTCAATAATCTCCAGGGGTTAGGTACTACGACCGGATGGCTCACCTGCGGGCAGGGGCGACAACGAACGGGTTGGTGGGCCGGCGACGGCTAGATCAGGCAGGACTAGCCTGTATGGCAATCCTTGCAACAGTGAACACAGCCATTGACCTGATCGTAGTGGTCTTTTGCGGCGTCTACTGCCTCTTGCCAGGTTGTGAAGATCCCAAGATAGGTCCTGTTTTTGATTTCCGGTAAGAATGTGCACTTCGGGTTATGCACCTCGTGGTCTCCATTGGCTTGTGCCACGTCGTTGACGTAGTAAACGTCCACCAGAAACTCCTATCACAAGTTTTGAACGAATCGTACCACTCCAAGGTTTTGAAACAATAATAGCACGACTGGGGTGACCCGACCCTCGAAGACTGGCCCAAGAGACCTGGTAGTCTGGGCAGTATTGAGGTTGCCCCATCCTTGGTGCCACATGTGACTAGCATGTGGTGGCCCGGCTTCGCCACTAGCCGGTTGCCAAAACGCCAAGGGGGTGGCAACATAGGTGGCCCGGCACCCAGGTCCTAGAACTATGCACTTGCCGGGGCCAATTCACCGCCAGGATTGTGATCGTATGGCCTCTTCCAAGAGCAACGTGAGAATAGAGCGCGATTCCATGGGGTCCATGGAAGTCCCCGAAGACGCCTTGTACGGCGCTTCTACGATGCGGGCCGTGCTCAATTTCCCCATCAGCGATCTTCGTTTTCCCAGGACCTTTCTCCGTGCTTTGGGCCTAATCAAGCTCGCCGCCGCCAAGACCAACGCGTCCCTGGGACTGCTGGACGAAAACATAGAGGACGCCATAGTGGCGGCGGCCGAGGAGGTGGCCGAAGGCCGCCTGGACCAGCACTTTGTCCTCGATATATTCCAGACCGGTTCGGGCACTTCGACCAACACCAACGCCAACGAGGTCATCGCCAACCGGGCCTCGCAGATTCTGGGGGAGGAGCCGGGCTCCCGGTTGGTGCACCCCAATGACCACGTGAACATGGGCCAGTCGTCCAACGACGTTATTCCCACCGCCATACATCTGGCGGCGTTGATGGCGGTCCGTGGAGAGTTGGTCCCGGCGCTGCAGGACCTCAAGACCGAGCTCGAACGCAAGTCCAAGGAGTTCTGGCCTATAGTCAAGACGGGCCGCACTCACCTGCAGGACGCAACCCCCATCCGCCTGGGGCAGGAATTCCAGGGCTACGCCGGGCAGGTGGATTACAGCCTGCTGCGCCTGGGTCGGCTGCAGGAGGCGTTGGCCGAGGTAGCCCTGGGCGGCACCGCAGTGGGCACCGGCGTGAACACCCACCCTGAGTTCGCTTCTAAGACGTGCGAGACGCTGTGCAAAATTGCGGGGGTAAACATCAGGGAGACGGGAAATCACTTCCAGGCCCAATCAACCCTGGACGCCGTTGTCGAAGCAAGCGGAATCCTGAAGACAATCGCCGTCAGCCTGCACAAGATTGCCAACGATATCCGCCTCATCGCCTCCGGCCCCAGGGCAGGACTGGGCGAGATAACTTTGCCCGAGGTGCAGCCGGGAAGTTCGATAATGCCCGGCAAAGTGAACCCGGTAATCTCCGAGTCTGTGGTCCAGGTGGTGGCCCAGGTGGTGGGCAACGACGCCGCGGTGGTCATGGCGGGCCAGGGAAGCTACTTCGAGTTGAACACGATGATGCCGGTGGCGGCCTACAATCTTCTCCAGTCCATCTCGCTGCTGGCAGCCTCGGCGAGCAATTTCTCCTGGCAGTGCGTCAGCGGCATCCAGGCGACTTCAACGGGGCCGGAGATGGTGGAAAGGGGCCTGATGCTGGGGACCGCCTTGTCGCCGGCCATCGGCTACGACGCCGCCGCGGCCATCGCCAAGGAAGCTGCGGCCACGGGCAAGACGATAAGGGAGGTGGCCAAGCTCAAGACCGACCTATCCGACGCAGAGCTCGACCGCCTGCTTAAACCGGAGGCTATGACTCAGCCGGGCGTGGGGTAGTCCGTCAGGCGCCCGGCTCCAACTGCAGCCCCATGGCCAGGGCCGCTGCCACGCACTCGCCGCACCGGTCGTCCAGCGAGTGGCCCGTTGCGCTCCAGATGTTCTCGCTGCGCAGGCCGCACAGGTAGACCGGTTCGATTTCCTCTATGCCCAGATCCTGGATGTAGTGGACCTTGCCGGTCCTTTCCTCGTTGGCCCACCACCAATGGGGCAATTGCCGGTCCAATTCCAGGTAGGACTTCTTATACCGGTCCAGCCACCCTTCCTCCGGAAGCTCGACGACCCAGTACTCGCCCTGGGGTCCCCGCTCCCGGAAGGCTTTCAACTCCCCGTTGCGTATGGACTCCCTGATGGTCCGCTGGGAGACGTTCAGACGGTAGGACGCCTCTTGGATTCTTACCCTAACCAAATCAGCCTCCCGGGGCTGCGCCCGCCGGCGGGATCGATGCGCGCCGGCCTTGGGTAAGGCCAGGAGATTCCGGCTCGGGGGCCGGAATGACGGTTACGCAAAGGGCTGCCTCAGCGGCCGGACGAAAGCGACGGGTCTTCGACCGTGTCGGCCAGGGAGCCGCCGGGCGGCACCATGGGGTAGACGTTGCCCACAGGCTCGACTACGAACTCAATTACGAACGGCCCGTCGTACTCCTGTGCCTGGCGCAGGGCCGGAAGCACGTCCTCTTGCTCGGTGACCCGCAGGGCGGGAATGTCATAGGCGTTGGCCAGCTTAACGTAGTCAGGACCTGGGATCGGGACCTCCTTCAGGTGTTGCTCGAAGAACAGTTCCTGCCATTGGCGCACCATGCCCAGGTAGCCGTTGTTGAACAGGGCTACTTTCACAGGCAACTTGGCTTCCATGGCCGTGGCCAGTTCTTGCAAGGTCATCTGGAAGCCGCCATCGCCGGCGATGCTCCACACCGTTGCGCCGGGACGGGCCGCCTGGGCGCCCAGGGCACCGGGCAGCTCGAACCCCATTGCCCCCAGTCCTCCCGATGAAACGAAGCTGTTGGCCCGGTTAAAGGACAGGAACTGAGCGGCCCACATCTGGTGCTGGCCCACCCCGGTGACGACAACCGAGTCGGGATTCTCCTGGATCAGCCCGTTGAGCGCAGCCATCACCTGCTGCGCCTGGAGGTTGTCCGACTTAGGGATGTCCAACGAGGGGTGGTCCCGCCGCTGGTCCCGGATGAAGCCCATCCACTCCGGCCGGTCCACGTAGCTCACCAGGGGGAGCAGGGCTTGCAGCACCGCCTTGGCGTCGCCGACCAAGGGCACTTCGACGGGCACGTTCCGGCCGACTTGGGAAGGCTCGATGTCCAGGTGAATTATCCGGGCGTGGGGAGCGAAGGTGGAGGCCTTTCCGGTCACGCGGTCGTCGAATCGCATACCCAGGCCGATGATCACGTCAGCTTGGTCCACCGCCATGTTGGACCAGTACATGCCGTGCATGCCCATCATGCCCAGGCTCAGGGGGTGGTTGGCCGGAAAGCCGCCCAGGCCCAGGAGCGTGCTGATGACAGGAATGCCGGTGGTCTCCGCAAGGGCCTGCACCTCGGCGGATGCGCCGGAGCTGAGAACTCCGTGCCCCGTTATGATGACGGGCCGCTTAGCTTCGCCGATCAACCTGGCGGCGTCGTGCACCGCTTCCAATGTCTCTTGAGAAACGGGCCGGGCGCAGGGCTCCGGGATTTCGGGGTATTCCGCCTCTGTTTCTTCCAACTGAACGTCCCTGGGGACGTCGATGAGCACCGGCCCCGGGCGGCCGTCCATTGCGGTGAAGAAGGCCTCACGGAAGATGGTGGCCAGGTCGTTGGGGGACATGACCAGGAAGGTCTTCTTGGTGAAAGCGGCGGCGATGGAGCAGATGTCGCATTCCTGGAACGCCTCGGTTCCCATGACCGGCCTGGCAACCTGGCCTGTGATGGCCACCATGGGCACCGAGTCGGACTTGGCCCCCATGATGCCGGTAACCAGGTTGGTGGCGCCGGGGCCAGAGGTGGCGACGCAGACACCGGGCCTGCCGGTGACCCTGGCGTAGGCGTCGGCCGCGTGGGCCGACGCTTGTTCGTGCCGCACCAGAATGTGGCGCAACTGAGGATAGCCCCAGAGGGCGTCATAGAAAGGGAGGATTGCTCCGCCGGGATAGCCGAAGATGACGTCGACCCCTTCCCGCAGCAGGCTCTCACACATGATTTCAGCGCCTTTGAGCTTCCCTTTGGATTCCACGTTGGATTTCACGGCGGCCTCCGAGCGGCCCGACGCTCCCAGGGCTGGAAGGGTGGGCCCGATCAATTGTGAATGTCCCATCGCCCTGAAGGCGATGCCTCACCCTGATGCTCAACCTGCTGACAAGAGCCTCGGGAGGGCCGCTAGTTGGCCAAAGAAAAATCCCGTCCTCTATAGGGACGGGATCTAAAGATTCCCGCGGTACCACCCTATTTGCCCGCCTGGGGGCGGGCCTCTCTAGCAGGACACCAACATGCCCCGTCGTTGCTAACGGGCGACGACCCCGTCCCGGCCTACACAGCCTTCGTGAGAAGGGCTTCAGCCAGCGGCTCCGGAGGGATTTTCGAATAAGATCGGCGCGCCTGCTTCCACCAGTCCAGGCTCGCTCTCCGCCTACCCTTACCTACTCGTCTCCATCACAGCCTTTGGCGACAAAATTACCACACCAGGATTCTCGTGTCAACAGAAATGGAACGGAGAGAAGTGCATTTGTCCCGGAGGCGACTAAGCCCGAATCCACCGAAGGAGGGCGTCGGGTTAGCGTCCTGAAGCGGCAAGAAGGTGCTCCTGTGCTTCTGGGATAATGGTTTTGTAGCAAAAAACCGACCCCGGAAAAGGAGCACCCAATAGATGCTGCCACGCAACCACCCCGACCGGATCCAAATCACCTTCGACGACCGCCGCTTGGTGGCCAATGCCGGGCTGCTCCTTCCGGCCACCCTGGCGCGGCACCTCGGCCTGCCCGAACTCGTCCGGCAGCGCCTCGACCTGGGCGATGCCCCGGGGCGGGCGAACACGAGCGACAAGATGATGACGCTGGTGGCGTCTGCGCTGGCTGGGGGCGACTGCATTGACGACGCCGATGTGTTGCGCACCGGGGGGACGGCCTGCACCCTGGGCGGCACGGTCAAGGCGCCATCCACCCTGGGCACCTTCCTGCGCAGCTTCCGGTGGGGCCACGTCCGTCAACTCGACCGGGTGAGCCGCGAGTTGCTGGCCCGGGCTTGGCAGGCCGGGGCGGGACCCGGCGACGGGCCCCTGACCATTGACCTGGACTCCACCATCTGCGAGACCTACGGACTGGCCAAGGAGGGCGCACGCCACCACGGCTATACCGGCAAGCGGGGCTATCACCCGCTGTTGGCCGTCGCCGCCGGCACCGGCGACGTGCTGATGTCCCGGCTGCGCGAGGGCCGCGCCAACACCGCCCGGGGCGCCGCCCACTTTCTGCGGGAGACGGTGGGGCGGGTACGCTACGCCGGGGCCAACGGACGACTCACGCTACGGGCCGACAGCGGGTTCTACACTCATGGCGTGGTATCCGTCTGCCGCAAGATGGATGTCCGCTTCTCCATCACCATCCGCCAGCACAAGAGCCTGCGCAATCTCATCGAGACGATACCCGAGGATGCCTGGACTCCCATTCCCTACTGGATGGACGGCGCCGCCGATGTGGCCGAGACCACCTGCACTCCCTTCCAGAGTGAACCTGACGCCGCGCCGGTGCGGCTCATCGTCCGGCGTGTGAAGCCCACGCCCGGTTCCCAGTTGGCCCTCTTCGCCAAATACAGCTATCACGGCTTCATCACCGACCGGGACGGGGAGTTGCTCGAACTGGAGGCTGACCATCGCCGCCACGCCGAGATCGAGAATGCCATACGCGACCTCAAGTACGGCGTCGGGCTCAACCATCTCCCCTCGGGCCGCTTCGCCGCCAACGGCGCCTGGCTGGCCGTCCAGACGATGGCCCACAACCTGGCCCGCTGGACCGCGCGGATCGGTCTGGGAGAGCGGATAGCCACCACCAAGACCCTCCGGCGGCGGTTCTTCTCCCTGGCCGGACGGCTCACCCGCTCGGCACGCCGGTTGACCCTGCATCTTCCGGATCGCTGGCCTTGGGCTGAGAAGTTCAGCCGCGCCTTGGCCCGGCTGCGAGCCATTCCACTCCCGGCCTGACGGCACCGTCGGCGACCGACCCACCCACCGGACAACCGAAGATCCCCGCAGACTCGCGCCAGCCCGGTCCGAGAGAGTTCCCTGCTGCGTATTCTCTCGCCATCCCGCGCATCGCAGCTCCTGCAGACGCCCATAGGGGCCCCTGTGCGGCGATGAAGACCGTCCGCCGACCTCCCTACCCCAAATGGAACCCAGGCTATTTCCCCTGTAGCTCCCTCATCCCCCTTCCGCTTTCCTCACGCCGTCCATCGGTGTCCTTCGGTGGATTCGGGCTAAGTCCGCCGCCGCCTCGTAGGAGGCGTTGGAGAATCGGCCTTGCGGTGGTCTAGCTCCGTTAGCATCTGAATCACCGTCTGGTTGAACTGTATTTGGTGGAGCAGGGCCATTCCTAGAGCGGTGTTTTGGGTAGCGTGATTAGATGCGATGCTTAGGAGAACTGTCCTTGGAAAGGGGTGTTCTGACAATTCTTATACCGAACCGCTACCGGGACGTTGTGCCTCACACTCTTGTTCAATAGCCGAATAGAAGCTGTCCAAATAAGTTTGCACTCCGTTTAGAATTTCCATCCGGCGGTCCCATTGTTCATCCGTCTGTGCCATGTTATTCTCCTTTTCGTTCGCCCTGACCAGAGGAGCGTTAAGAAACTACCCGCGTTCTGCTGCTCTCTGTTCTTCCAATGGGGATTGGCCGTCTTTAGTCCAGCCGAGCACATAGACCGGATATTGGCTTGGCCCGTTGTCGCTGGCGATGCTATTCGAGTAAACGTTGAGCAATAGCCACCCTTCTGCCAAGTAGTCGTTTACGTCAACGTCTCGACCGCCTATCCTGCTTACCATATTGCCGGAAACCTCGACTACGCGTCTAACTTCTTCGATCCTTCGTTCCATTTCTCGGCCATCCCGCAAAAATTGTCCTTCCCGCCATGGGCTTGAGGACCGGCTCCTTTGTTCACACCGCACTGGTGCGCACCGTAGGCAGAGAGTGGTAGATTAGGGATCTCGCTCATCGTCCTCCCCGGGGTCATCAGGCATATCAATGTGATCCGGAAGGCGTCTTGGAATGACTACCAAGCCTGCTACGTCGACAATCCTGTAGCCATGCTCAAGCCAATTCCACCTTCCGGTGGTTTTCCATGTATAAACCTCGCCGTTCACGCTCTCCGCATATGCTTCCGCTTTTCCCGCGTCCATAAGCTCAAAGAATTCAATGTCTTCTAATATGAGTTGTAGTGTCTGTTTCATGGGTAATCTCCGTGTCTAGCTCATTGTGCGCCTGTAATGGCCGGGGCTGATGAACTCCACGAGGCCCAAATCACGCAGCCTCTGAAGCTGCTGGCGTAGCTTTGCCTCTACGTGTTGATTCCTGGGATACGCCTTAGCCGCTGGCCCCCTGCATTCACCAAATAATTCAGCCAATTGGAATCCACGCTCAGGCATCGTCAATACTCCCCGCAAAGTGAGTCCCAGCCAACCTCTCATTCCTTTCAGCAGCATCTCGGTATCCGATATCGAAAACGTTGCGTCTCCTGTAGACGGGCTGTCTATCGGCATGGTTCCGGCTGTCTTGGGAAGAGATGCTTTGATAACCTTCAATGGGGTATGCAGGGACTCCAGTTCTTCAAACCTCATTTTACGGGGCGGTCTATCGGCCCCGAGCCCGCCCAACAAAGACCTGGCCAGTTTTTTCACCACTCGTTGGTCCAAAGTGGCCAGGCCGCATTCATAATTTCGATACATTCCGGAATAGGTAGCGTTGGCCGACGTTACCAACGCGTAGTTGTCGTCGAAAACGTATATCTTGGCGTGAAAATTGCTCAAGCTACGAATCGACGTGCCATGGTTTGCTAGATGGCAAAGCGTATCCAGGTTGGATGCGCCAATAGCAAAGTCGCGCAGGTCGGTTCGGGTGACGAGGGTCCGAGGGACGTTCTTCGCCACCATATCTGTCAGCTTAACGATGCCGTTGTTGACGTACGGGCTTCCGATAAGCATTCGTGAACTGCAAGCCGAAGCGCGTTCAGCCAGCCAATCGAAAGTTGGGGTTACGACCACTTCCACAGCGTCCATATTCACCTCGGCAAGTGTAGTATAAGCCGATGCCCCAGGCCAGTGGCCGCTGTCAGTAGCAGCGGCTCGTATCGTGGGGCTATTCTGTTCATGGCTGACACGTCGGCGGCATAACAGCCACGCTCCGGCTGTAATGCTCCCTAATCATCTCGCGTTTTGCTTCTTACCAGGGATTAGCCACGATTGACAACGTATAATCGGCTTGATAGGTTGCTTGTAGATGGAGGTGCTTATCATGCATCCACCCGAAGTAATTGCCGAACTGGAAAAGAATCAAGCGGCCTATGACGCTGTAAAGGACCAAATGGAGGCAGAGCATTGGGGGCGGACAGTCTTGCTCCATGACGGCAACGTGGTAGCCATCTACAACGACGAAGGAGATGCCTACGATATTGGCTGTGAAAAATTCGGCTTGGGCCACTTCAGTCTCCATTGCGTTGGACGACAGCCCGTAGACCTCGGATTCCATGCCCTATCATTGAGGCCCAGAGACTAGAGTGCCTTCGTTTGAGCAACTAACCCCCACCATATCTACTCAATCTCCCCGCTAGTCATCGCCCCTTCCCGATAACACACCCCCACGTCCCCGTTGGGAATGCCTTCTCCCCGTTTGTCCTGAGCTTGTCAAAGGAAACGAACGGTACCCCCAAGATACTGACATTTCGCGCTTGCGCACCCCCATGCCCCGTCCTTATCCTGTCAACAGGCAGTGAATCTCCCTGCCGAATCTATCAAACGGCCACTGAGGCCCCATGGCTCAAAATGTCTCACAATGGCTCTACGAAAAAGACTCCCGCTCTCTCCCCGCGCCAGGAAGCCGCCCTCCCCGTAGTCGCCGCCGCACCCACCATCGCCCAGGCCGCTCGCCTTTCTAAGATCGGCCGCCGCACCCTGCACCGTTGGCTTGAAGACCCCGAATTCCGGGAGCAGTACGCCCAGCAACAACGCGAGTCCGCCGAGCTCGCCAAGGGCCACCTCCAAAGCCTCGCCCTCCAGGCCGTTCTTCAACTTGGCGAAGTCCTGGACGACCCCAACCCGGACATCCGCCTCCGCGCCGCTCGCACCATCCTCAGCTTTTCCGCCAAGTTTGGCGACATCCAGGAAATCCAGGACCAGGTCCAAGCCCTGGAGTCCTCCATGCCCCTCTGGAAGGCCCAGGAGAAAGCCAGATGAACATCAGCTCGTTACAGGCCCGCGTCCGCTCCCTTCGCCGCAGGATGGCCTTGCCCTACGCCCAGCTCATGATTCAGCGTATGTCTGAAGACATCTGCCATCAGTGGGCTGCCGCCCAGGGCCTCGAACAGACCCTCCCCTGTCCTCGGGAATTCGTGCGCAAGGTCGCCAAATCAGGCTTCTTTCTATCCACCTACACTGGCGCTGTTCGCTACCTTGAAGAGTGCAACTCCCGTCAGGAGCATCCCCTGCCGTGGCGGCTGCTTCCGATTCTCCTTCCCTGGGCCTCCTACAGCGGTGCCGTGGACTGAAGAATGCCGTTCCCAAACCATGCCACGCTTTCCCGTTGGCATCCAAGTGACGTGAGCGGGTGGCGTGTAGGGGGCCGCCCGGCAGGTTATGGTAGGATAAGCTGGTTGGCGGAGGAAGAGATTGATTGACAGTTCCCCAGGGTTGGAGCGGGACGTGGGCCGAGTGCGAGGGGTGGCGTTGCTGCCAGGGGAGACCATAAGTTGCGTTTTTTCTCCGGAGCAGGGCTTAATCTCTGAGCCCCTGGCAAGCGGCCGGATGCTGGTAGCCACCAATCAGCGTCTTGTTGCCTTCTGCCGCAACGATGGGCGCGACGAGACCTTCCTGACGATGGTGGAAGAGATCCAGAGCGCGTCGGTGAAGCCTGCGCCTCGCCGTTGGGCTTCGGTGTTCCAAGGCGCACTACTGGCGGTTGCGGGAATACTGGTCTACTTGGTCTTGGCCTACTGGCTGACCGGGCTTTTGGACGGGCCCAGTGTGCCGTTGATCAATATAGACATGGGGCCGCTCGCGCTGTTGCTGGCGCTATTGGGGGCTGCTTTGCTCTTGAGCCGTCACTACTTGGTGAACGAGGACGGCTCGGCGCTGTTCCGGGGAAGCGACTGGCGTTTGGAGTTCCCTTATCGCAGCGGCCGGGCCAGCAGGGAAATATACCAGGTGGTGAACAGTCTCTTTGTTGCCCGCCAGTCCACCAACGGTCGCCTCGCGCTCTGGGACGACTAGCGGGGTTTAGCTAGTCTCTTGCCTTAGGGAGGGGAGGTAATGAGAGGTGGGTGCCCCCCTCTGAATCTCCCCCTTCGTAAGGGGGAGAGCGAGGGGTTTTTGACACTTTCTAACGAGGCAGCCAAATAACGAGGCACCCATGCGCCAGCTACGGCGGGGCGGCTCGGGCGCTCAGTTTAGCCCAGCGACAGGCTCGGGTCTACGTCGAGGTCAAGGCCAAAGGGCTCATCCCGCCGGTACTGGTAGTAGGCACAGGCGGCAATCATCGCCCCGTTATCGGTGCAGAGTTTGGGAGCCGGGATGATTACCGGCAGCGGGGAACGGCGGGCCACTTCCTGCCGCAGCCGAGCGTTGGCGGCGACGCCCCCAGCGAGGACCAGCCCGCGGGCGCGGTACTTTTCGGCCATGTCCAAGAGCTTGGCGCACATGACGTCGACCACAGACTCCTGAAAGCCCGCGGCTAACTCCCTGACCAACTCCTTAGCTTCCGCCTCGCTCAAATCCGAACCGCCTGGAGGATAGATACCCTTGTCCTGGGCCATCCGGAGCAGGGCGGTCTTCACGCCACTGAAGCTGAAGTCCAGGGTTTCTCTCATCCAAGCGCGGGGAAGACGCTCCCGGCCGGCTGCTCCTTCCGAGGCCCTCTGGATCTCCGGGCCGCCGGGAAAGCCCAGGCCCAGGATGCGGGCCGCCTTGTCGAAGGCCTCGCCTGCGGCGTCGTCGCGGGTGCGGCCCAGCAGTTTGTATACCCCGTGGCCTTCCATTAGAACCAAGTCGGTGTGGCCGCCGGAGGCAATGAGGCAGGCCAGGGGGAAGCCGGGGTCTTGCTCCGGGTCCTGGGAAGTGAGCCACGAGGCGTAGATGTGGCCTTCGAGGTGATTCACGCCGACGAGGGGCACACCCAAGGCGTAGGACATCGCCTTGGCGGCGTTGAGGCCGGTGATGAGGGAACCGGCAAGGCCGGGGCCGTAGGTTACGGAAACAACGTCGATGTCCTCCAATGACAAGCCGCTGTCAGCCAGGGCCATCTCCAAAGCCGGCGTCAGGTCCCGGACGTGCTGGCGCGAAGCCACCTCGGGGACTATGCCGCCGTACTGGGCATGGAGATGGACCTGGGAAGCGATGACATTGCACAGCATCCTCCGACCGTCGGCCACCACGCCCACGGCGGTCTCGTCGCAAGAGGTCTCAATGCCCAGGATGTTTAGACTCATGTTTCTTTCTCGTCGCTGGAGGTTTTGGCGCGACTCGTCCCCCCTCACCCTAACCCTCTCCCAGGGGGAGAGGGGATTACATGGCCTCGTTTCTATCCCGCTTTGGAGGGTATGCTAAGGCTCTTTGATTCCGGCTCGGGGGCCGGAATGACGGTTTGCAAGCATTCCTCTTGGAGAGCCGGGGGCTATTTCCTAGCCGATGCCTCCACGCCTAAATTCCTGTGTGCCCAAGTCATTTGCGTAACCCAGGCGGTGCGTTCGCCCTTCGATGTCCCTCAGGACGAACGGGGGATGTTTGGCTGGAGCGAACGGCTGAGCCCCAGGGTGTTCGGTCCCATGTCTGTTTCCCGATGCCACAGCAGCCTGGTTGACCGCCGTGCAGAGCAGCCGATTCATGATATGGGCGGGGCGGGGCGGCGTCAACATAGGGGTGGGGCGTGACGGCGTCAACTTATACCCGGCAAGCCGATGTGCTATCATCGTGACAGCTAGAAACTACTAATGGAAATCACGGCACCCTCGGATTGCGGAGGCGACGCCCCAAGATGGATATTCCCGACTTATCGAGGTTAATATTACTGGTCTTGTGCCTGATCCTGTCTGCTTTCTTTTCCGCGTCGGAGACGGCGTTCATTGCCTTGCCGCGGGCGCGGTTGCTGCACCTGATAAGGATCGGCCAACCCGGAGCTGAGCGGGTGAACCGGCTGATTCAAGGCCCCAACAAGCTGCTGGCAACGGTGTTGTTGAGCAACAACCTGGTAAACACGGGGGCAGCGGTGTTGGGCACGGCCCTGATGGTAAGCTTGATCGGCAATGACTACCGAGCCGCGCTGGCGGCGACCTTTGGCGTAACCCTGACATTGGTCGTCCTGGGAGAGGCCATACCGAAGACCATAGCCTGGCACCGCTCGGAAAAAGTGGCATTCGCCGCTGCGCTACCGGTCGAGGCGACAGGGGTAGCCCTGGCCCCGGCGGTGCGGGTGCTGCAAGGGGTAACCTCGGTGGTCGGCAAAGGGATCGGAATCTCCGAGAATCTGCCCCAAATCGACGAGGACGAAATCCGCAGCCTGATAGCTGCGGGGGCACAGACGGGTGCGGTGGAAGCCCGAGAGGCCGCCCTGCTGGAGCAGGTGTTCCATTTCGGCGACCGGCGGGTGCGGGAAATCATGACGCCCCGACCGGAGATAGTGTGGGTGGAGCGGGGGACGACGCTGGAGGAATTCCTGCCCATCTACCTGGAGAACCTGCACACCCGGTTCCCGGTGTACGAAGGCACCACGGAGAACGTGGTGGGGGTTATGGCCATCAAGGACGTGCTCCAGGACATGGGGAGGCAGCGACTGCGGCAGCGGCAGCGGGAACCGGTCACCGACAACTTGCGACCGGTGTATTTCGTTCCCGAGACCAAGACCATCAGCAGGACCTTCAGCGAGATGCAAAGCGGCAGCTACGGCCTGACGCTGGCGGTGGATGAATTCGGCGGCATCGCCGGGCTGGTGACCCTGAAGCAGTTGCTGGAAGTGATAGTAGGCCAGGTGGAAGAGGAAGAGGGTTCGCAAGAGGAGGTCTACGTATCACTGGACGATCACACCTACCTACTTGACGCTGGGGTCAGTATCGTGGACATCAACGAAGAGCTTAACTTGGAACTGCCTTCAGGCGACTACCAGACGGTGGCCGGGTTTATTCTGGACAAGCTGGGACGCATTCCCGGCGATGGAGACGTGGTGGAACACAGGGACTTCAGGTTCACCGTCAAGGGAATGGACGGCGTGAGGATAGACAAGGTCGAACTGAGCAGGCCCCAAGCCGACCAGGAGGACGCCAGAGAATGAACCTCGTGCTGGTGCGGCATGGCGAAACGGACTGGAACAAGTTGGGCAGGTTTCAAGGCCAGTGCGAAATCGCCCTAAATTCCCTGGGCATGGCCCAGGCCAAGGAAACAGCCAGGGCGGCGGCGGCCTATAAGCACCCGGCGGTTTACTCCAGCCCGCTGCGCCGCACCATGCAGGTTGCCCAGGAGATTTCCCTGGCCGGCGGCATGCCGGTGGTGGAAGTAGCGGGCTTCCAGGAACTTGACCTGGGCGATCTGGACGGGGTAACGGGAGAAGAGCTGCGCGCCGGCTGGCCGGGAGTCCTTGCCACCTGGCGGGACGACCCGGCGGGGGTTTCCATGCCCAACGGAGAGTCCCTGGGGGAGCTTCAAGAGCGGGCCTGGAACGCCTTAGTTGAACTTGAGAACGCCCATCCCGAAGAAGAGGGGCTGATCATCGTCTCCCACAACTTCGTTATCCGGGCCCTAATCTGCAAGGTCCTGGGCATCCCCCTGACCAACTTCCACCGCATGACGCTCGGCCTGGGCTCCATTTCCATTATCGAAAGCGAACGGCAGGAGCGCAGGCTGACGTGCTTCAACTCCACGTCCCACCTATCTCCCGAAAACCGATAGAGGGGGCCTGTGTCCGTAAGCGGCCGGTTGGAGAGCCAGGCGGCGAAGGCTTTGGTTCGGGCCAGCTTCTCCGGCAAGGGGTCCCTCCTGGTGGTGGGCATCTCCGGAGGTCCCGACTCCTCGGCACTTCTCCATTGCCTGTACCGTCTGAGCCATCGGCACGGACTTAGGCTGCATGCCGCCCACCTGAATCACGACTTTCGAGGGGAGGAGGCGGAGGAGGATGCGCGGTTTGCCGCGGCGCTGGCCGCCGGGCTAGGCCTGCCGGCTACGGTGGAACGGCGGGACATTACGGAGTATCAGAAGCAGCAGCGCATCTCGTCTTTCGAGCAGGCGGCCAGGGAGTTGCGCTACTCTTTCCTGGCCGAAGTCGCGGAAGAGATAGGCGCATGCGCAGTGGCGGTGGGCCACACCTCGGACGACCTGGCAGAAACCGTGCTGCTGCATATACTCCGGGGTTCGGGCATCCAGGGCTTGCGAGGCATGTCCGAAGATTCGGAATGGCCTTTCCCCGGCAATAACAGCGGATTGAGGCTGTTCCGGCCCTTGCTGAAGGTGACCAGGGCGGACACGGAAGGCTATTGCCGGGAGCTGGGCCAGGAGTACCGGGAAGACACCGGCAATCTCTTGTACCGGTTTACGCGCAACAGGGTGCGGCACAACCTGATGCCGTTGCTGGCGTCGGAATACAACCCACAGGTGCGGGAGTCGCTGGTCAGGCTGTCGCGCACGGCGGCGCTGGAGTCGGACTACCTGGAGACGGAAATCGAGCGAGTGTGGCCCCAGGTGGCGAAGGAAGAGGAAGACGCGGTAGGCTTTGACCGGGCCGCGGTGGCGGCGTTGCACCCAGCCCTGCAGAAACTGCTGTTTCGCAGAGCGTATGCCTGCCTGCTGGGAGACGCCCGGCGGCTGGCCGAGCGACACCTGGAGGCTATGGCGGAGTTGGCCCAATCGCCCAAGGCTGGCCGGAGCGTAGACCTTCCCAACGGCCTGCGGTTCGAGAGGTCGTACGACTCTCTGCGCCTGTCGCGGCGCGTCGAAGCGAACTGCCCATTTCCCTCGATGCAGGGCGTGCACTCGGTGTCCCTTGCTTCCGTAGCCGAGGGGCAGGTGGTGCAGCAAGCAGGGCCCTGGCGGGTGACGTTGCGGTGGGGCTTGCCTTTTCGGCCTGAGGGAGATTGCCCCGGCGGAGACGGGAGTGTATTGCCCGGGCCCGGCCCGTGGACTGCTTACTTGGACCCGACGGCCCTGGAAGAGCCGGTGCAGGTACGGACAAGGCAGCCCGGCGACCGCATACAGCCGTTGGGGATGGCCGGGGAGAAAAAACTGCAGGACTTCTTCAGCGACGCCCGGGTTCCCCGGGAGTGGCGGGACCGAGTGCCGCAGCTGGTTGCCCGCCGGGGCATTGCCTGGGTTGTGGGTTATCGCATCGCTGACTGGGCCAGGGTGAAGGCGGGCGAGGCGGGGCCCGCGGCGGTGGAGGTTACTTTCGAGGCTGCCGCGTGATGAGGCCTTTGCATAGCTCGTTGAATCCCCCTCACCCTAACCCTCTCCCCAACGCGGGAGATGGGATTTAGACGTCACCCTAGCCCTCTCCTGCGTTGGGGAGAGGGGACTAGGCAGCCCATTTCGATGCCGCTTTGGAGGTTATGCGAAGGGCGCCATACTGGGTAGGCTGCTAGAGGCCCATGAGCCTGGCAGGGTTGTCCTTTACCAGCATCCCCACCTCCACCTCGTCCATGCCGGCCTGCAACAGCGTGGCAATGCCCATTCGCAGCCCCTCTGCGGGCATGGGATGGAAGTCCTGGCCGAAATCGGTGCTGATAATGCAATTCTCGGGGCCGACGGCGAGAATCGCTTCAACGAGGTCCTTGGGGGGCAGGCGGTTGGACAGGGGCATAATGACGTGGAGGCAGTGCTCGATGTAGGCCCCCATGGCGGCCAGTGTCTTCATATCCTCAAGCGTCATCCCGGTCCAGAAGGCCATGGTGGTTGCATGGGTGACCAAGACGCGGCGAATTCCCAGATTCTGGGACTCGGCCACCAGGGCCATGGTCTCCTCGGTGGAAAGGTGGCCGGTGGCCAGCACCATGTCGTGGGACCTGACCAGCTCCAGTATGGCGTACACCTCGGGAGCGAGGCGGCCCTGATCGTCCAGGATATAAATGCCGCCGTTGAGGCCGCGGCGCTGGCGGTCGGACCTGGCGGAGAAGGTGGGCATCCAGACCACCCTGCCACCCATCAAGGCAGTGTTCTCCACCGCCATGGGGTTCAAGCCGCCAACCTCCATGTTCAGGGTCACACCTCCGATGAGGGTGATGCCGGGCACAGCCTGGCCGGCGGTGTATGCCACAGGGTGTGTGGGGTAATCGTGGCTTTTGAGTACCAGCCCGCCCATGCCCATTTGCAAAGCCTGCCGGGCCACGTCGATGGCGCTGCCGCGCCGCTCCACCTTGGCGTCGGGAGCGACGTGGACGTGGACGTCCAGGGCGCCTTCCAGTAGCAGGTCTGCGTTACTCACGGTGTCTCCTGTGGAGTGGAATCAGCTCAACGCCGTTGTCTGCTGTTGCGTGTTATCGCACCGCGGGCGGCTAGCCCTTGAGGTGCTGGTCGAACCAGGCTATGGCCTTGGACCAGGCGTCTGCGGCCGCTTCGGGGCGGTAGCTGTCCCTGGAATCGCAGTTGAAGCCGTGGCCGCAGCCGGGATACACGTGGAATTCGTAGGTCTTGTTGTGTTTTTGAAGCTCGGCCTCTATGGCAGCCACTTCGGCAGGGGTGGGACTAGAGTCATCCTCACCAAACAAGCCCAGCATGGGCGCGCCGACGTTAGCGGTCTGGTCGAAGGGAGAGGGGCCGTCGGTCCCGAGGGGGTCCATAAGCATACCGCCGTAGTACACAACGGAGGCCTTTAAGCCCGAGACGTTGCAGGCTGCCAGATAGGAGACTCTGCCACCGAAACAGAAGCCCACTATGCCTATCCGGTCGGCCTGGACAAAGGGCTGGGCCTTGAGATAGTCGACCGCGGCCTGCACGTCGGCGACGATTTCAGCGTCGTTGCACTTGAACATGTTGGCGACGGCGGTGTCCATTTCCTCGTGGAGGCCCATGGTCATCCTGCCTTGCCGGTGGAACATGGCTGGGGCCAATCCCACGTATCCCTGGGACGGCAGCTTGTCGGTCACGGCCTGAATGTGGGAGTTGACGCCCCATATCTCCTGAATCACCACCACCGCCGGTCGGCTACCCTCGCCTTCGGGCTGGGCAAGATAGCCCTCCATGGTCTGTCCGTTGACGTCTATGTCTACCCAGCGAGGCGGCATGAGCATCCCTCCTTAGTGCGGATTAGCGGCATGAATTAATGGTGTAAGTGAACGCGGCGCGAAGCGCGAGTTGCGCCGGCGCAACCGCCGAACCGTGATATTCTATCACGGTGTGGGGGCCTGTCGTTTTAATTTGAAGCGGCAGGCTGTATTATAAGAGTAGAGTGGGCTATGGTTGGGGAGGCAGGCGGCGGGATGGGAAACGGGGAAGCAACTAGCGGAGGCGTCAAACTGAGAAACCTGGCGAGCTTTCTGGTCCACCTGTTCGGCCGGGACGGCGACCCCCCCGAGGCGACCCACCTCACCGCGGTCCATGACCGCTGCCTGCTGTGCGAGGAACCGATACGGGAGTCGTCGGCCTACCTGACGTACCGGGTGTGCCCCTTCTGCCGGTTCCACTACAGCCTGACCGCCAGGGACCGCATCGAATTGCTGGCGGACAAGGGGTCCTTCAAAGAATCCCATAAATACCTCAGCTCGGTGGAGCCGTTGTCCTTTTCCCAAAGGGGCAAGTACCGCAACCTGCTGACGCAGGACCAAAATTACACGGGACTTACCGAGGCGGCGGTCACGGGCCGGTGCCGCATCGACGGCATCGAGGTGATGCTGGTGGTGCTGGACTTTGGCTTCATGGGCGGCAGCATGGGCATCGTGGTGGGGGAAAAGGTGGCGACGGCCTTGGAGCACGCGGCCCGAAAAAGCCTGCCGGTGGTCGCACTGGTCTCCGGCGGGGGCAACCGGATGCAGGAAGGGGTGCTGTCCCTGATGCAGATGGCCAAGACGGTGGCGGCCGCGAACCGGTTGAGGGCGGAGGGCGCCCCGTTCATAGTGGTGCTGTCGAACCCTTCGACGGGGCAGGCCTACGCCAGTTTCGCCAACCTGGCCGACGTGATCCTTGCGGAGCCCGGGTCGCTGATAGGCCTGGCGCCCCTGCGGGCCCTGCGAGCGGTGTCCAACACGCCCTTGCCCCTGGACGCGCACACTGCGGAGGCCCATCTGAACCACGGGCTGTTGGACAACGTGGTCGACCGGGAAGTGCTTCAAGCACGCCTGGCGACGCTGTTGCGGCTGTTCACCGATCAGCACCAGGGCAAGGGCAATCACAAGGCCCTGCTCAAGACCGAGTTCGACACGCCTCCCGAGGCCGACGTCTGGGACGCAGTGACCATTGCGCGGCACCCGGAGCGCCCGCTGGCCATGACCTACATCCATTCGATGCTGGACCCCTTTGTCGAGTTAAGGGGGGACCGGCTGAACAGCGATGACCGGTCTATCGTGGGCGGGGTGGGAGCGCTGCACGGCGACCCGGTGGTGATCATCGGCCAGCAACGCACCCACCTGATGGAAGGGGAGCGGAACCACGTGTATCCCGACGGCCTGCGAAAGGCCCAACGGCTGATCACCCTGGCATCGCGGTTCCAGATACCCCTGGTCACCCTCATCGACACCCACGGCGCCGACCCGGGCCTGGAGGCGGAAGAGCAGGGTATAGGCAACGCGGTGGCCACTACGCTGTCGCTAATGGCAGAAGCGCCAGTGCCCATCGTTTCCGTGATCATCGGGGAAGGCGGCAGTGAGGGAGCCTTGGCCCTGGGTTTGTCGGACCGCATCCTGATGCAGCAATACTCCATCTATTCTCCCATATCCCTTAACCGCCACATAGGCGGGCCCTATCCCGACCACATGCTGGACAGGGAGGCCGCGGAAGCGCTGATGTTGACGGCGCAAGACTGCCTGGAGTTGAGTATTGCGGACCAGATCGTTTGCGAGCCGGAAGACGGCGCCCACACCAGCCCCCGTGAAGCCGCCAACGCCGTTGGGCTGGCGGTGGCCAGGCAGTTGGCCGAGCTGTCCAGGCTGTCTACCGGCAAGCTGCTGAAGCGCCGGTACCAGAAGTTCCGCCGCATGGGGGAGAAGAGCGCCTACTCCCAGGAAGCCATGAATCTGGAAGTGGAACTGTTGATGAATATCACCGCCGACGGCGCCCGCAGCGGGCGCCTGGTAAGGTCGCAGCGGCGCAAGGGCCGTGAGGAGAA
The DNA here is from genome assembly GCA_965249215.1 of Dehalococcoidia bacterium. Taxonomy (GTDB): domain Bacteria; phylum Chloroflexota; class Dehalococcoidia; order Lucifugimonadales; family UBA3495. Next base: position 639,840 of record CBDFLN010000001.1, read on the forward strand.
ACCCGCCAAGGCCAAGGTCGAGGCAGGGAAGAACGGGAAGAAGAAGTAAGCGGAGTGGGGGGTCCTGGTAGGGTACGGTCGGGCCTAGCCGAAGGTCGGCGGTTTAGTCCAGGGGATTGCCTGCTAGCAGCACGGTCGGCCTGCCGCGGGCAGGCAGGGGCGAAAGAGAACAACCGTGGGGTCAGGCGGCTTCGCGGCCCAGTTCCTGGAGGCTGGTCCTGACGCCGGCCGCTAGGGCGGCGTATTCGCGGCCTACGTCGGGGTCGGCCAGCGCAGTGGGAGTTGACGTGTCGCGGTAGCTGGAGCGCAGCGCCAGGGAGCCCAGGAACGGGGCGTCTACGTCCTGGGCCAGCTTTTTACCTGCTCCCTCACCGAAGACGTCGCCGGTGTAGTTTTCCACAATGCCCAGGACGTTGAGGTTGAGCTTGCGAATCATGTTGATGCAACGCTTGGCGTCGATGGTAGCCAGTTCCTGGGGCGTGCTGACCACCACGAACCCATCTAACGGTATGGTCTGCATAACGGTGAGGGGCGAGTCGGACGTGCCCGGCGGCAGGTCTACCAGCAAATAGTCCAAGTCGCCCCAATCGGTTGCCTGGAGGAACTGGTTGATGGCGTTGTGAATCATCGGGCCCCGCCAGATGATTGCCTCCTCCTCTTTCTCCTGGAAGAAGCCCATGGAGACGACCTTGACTCCCCATTTTTCAGCGGGGGTTATCTGGCCGTCGGCGTACCCCGGTTTTTCGGTTATGCCCAGGACTTTTGTGACGTTGGGGCAGTCGATGTCCACGTCAAGCAGTCCGACCTTGCTGCCCTCCTGGGCCAATGCCACAGCGAGGTTGACGGCTACTGTGGTCTTGCCGACACCACCTTTGCCGCTGTAGATACCTACGGTGGTGCGCACCTTGGACAGCCGGTCGGTTATCTGGCGCTTCTGTTGCCAGCTCCGCTTGATTTGATCGAGCCTGGCGGTTTCCTGGGGGGTCGGCATCGAAACTAGATGCCCAGCTGGGCCTTGGCCTCTTCGCTAATCTGCTCCGGCGACCAGGGGGGATCGAAAACCATCTCTATCTCGACTTCCTCGACCCCGGCCAGGTCCTGAATCGCCCATTCCGCTTGCTGAGCGATAAACGGCCCCATGCCGCAGCCGGGGAAGGTCAACGTCATCTGGACGTAGACGTTGCCCCCGTCGTTGACTTGCACGTCGTAGATCAGTCCCAAGTCCACGACGTTCACCGGAATCTCCGGGTCGTATACGGTCTTCAGCGCCTCGGTGACTGCGTCCGTGGTGAGCGTTGCGTCTGCCATGCTTCTCTCCTGTTGCCTGGACCTGCGGCTGTTTCCTGGGGCTCGAGCCTGAGTCTATTATAAGAAAAGTCTACTGTAGCGGTCAACTATCAGGGGATAAGCAGCAGCTTGCCGGTGGTTGCCCGGCCCTCCAACTGCCGATGGGCTTCCGCCGCCTCGGCCAGGGGGAACACGTGCTCGACCCTAAGCTTGAGTTCGCCGGACTGGACCCAATCGAGCACGTCGGTGGAACGCTTCTCCAGTTCTCTCCGGTTGGCGGCGTAGTCGCCCAGCCCCGGCCGGGTGAGGTACAGGGAGCGCGGACCTAGGACGCCAGGGTCCACGGGAGGCACTGGCCCGCTGGCCTGGCCGTACAGCACCATGGAGCCGCGGCGAGCCAGGCAGCTAATGCTCTGGTCGAAGGTGGTCTTGCCGACCGCGTCGTAGACTACTTGTACCCCTTCGCCGCCGGTGGCGCTTTTAACCTCCTGGGCGAAGTCCTGCTGAGTGTACAAAATCACGTGGTCCGCCCCTGCTCCCCGGGAAAGCTCGGCCTTTTCCTCGGTGGACACGGTGGAAAAGACATAGCCTCCCAAGCGCTTCACCATCTGGGTAAGCAGCAGGCCGGTGCCCCCGGCGCCGGCGTGAACGAGCACGCGGTCTCCCGACTGCACTGCGTAGGTGGAGCGGCAGAGGTAATGGGCGGTCATTCCCTGCAGTATGGCCGCCGCTCCCGTCCGGGCATCCACGCCCTCAGGCCGTTTGACCAGCCGCCATGACTGCACTGAAACCCGTTCGGCGTAGCAACCGGGGGGGAAGGAGAAAAAAGCCACGTCGTCGCCGACGCTGACTTCCGACACATCGGGGCCCACGGTGCTCACCACGCCGGCGGCTTCCACGCCGACGGTCCCGGGCAATCGGGGAAGCGGGTTCACGCCGAGCCGGCTGTAGATGTCGGTAAAGTTGACCCCAATGGCCTGAACGTCCACCACCGCCTCTCCAGGGCCGGGAGCAGGGTCGGCGACGTCCCGGTACTGCATGACCTCCGGGCCGCCGTACTCGTCTATCTGCGCTGCCTTCATGGTTGGTCCTCCTTTGGAGACCTTTGCATAACCCGTTGAATCCCCTCACCATAGCCCTCTCACGCATCGGAGAAAGGGGACTAGCGGGCTCCTTTCGAAGCAGCTTTGGAGGCTATCCAAAGGTCTCTTGTGCGGGATTCAGGGCGCAGGCCGCCTTACGGGCGTTAGTATACAACTTGTAGACAGGGTTGGTTGATTGCCATCCCAAAAGGAACCTGATATCATTACCTATGGCTTCCCACGAGACATACGTATGTTCAGCATGTCGCACCGTAAAGTAGTCATTGTTTCGGCAAGTTACGGCGGATTTCACCCTTCTCAAGAGCGCATATGCTGGATTTCGCAAGAGCATTGAACCGGTTAGCAACCTGGCATATCGCTGGAGGTAATGAAGGTGACCACTGACGCCAAGCCATCTCTTTCGCAGGCCTTAACCATGTTTGTAGCGGCAAAGAAGAACGGAGCAGGGGCGAAGCTGGACCACCGGGAGTTGAGCCGTTTCGTCGTCTGGTGCGGGCGGGAAAGGCGAGTGGTGGAGGTCACGCCGGTGGAGATCGCCGCCTATGCCGAGGATGTGGGACAAAGAAGGGCGGACTCAGCCCAGCGACTAAGTTCGGTCAAAGCCTTCTTGGGATTTTGGAAAGACGAGGGGTGGATTCAGAACGGCCTGACGTCACACCTGCGAATACCCCGGGGCCGCAAGGGCAGCGCAAAGAAGGGGTCGGCCACCCGCCGGGAGGAGCAACAGGGCAGCCAGTTAACGCAGGAGGGGTACGACAAGCTGGTGGCCCAACTGGAGGTCTTGAAGAAAGACCGGGTCAACGTGGTGGAAGACATCCGCCAGGCGATGGCGGACAAGGACTTCCGGGAAAACGCCCCGCTGGATGCGGCCAAGGAGCGCCAAGCCCTGACCGAGTCCCGCATCCGCGAGTTGGAAGCTGCTGTCAACAACGCCCAGATCCTGACCAACGAGTCGTCCCGGCCCAGCCAGCGGGTGGCAGTAGGAGTCAGGGTTACATTGGAGCAGGTCGATACCGGCAAGAAGGCGAATTACACCTTGGTGGACGTGAGGGAAGCCGACGTAGCGTCGGGCAAGATTTCCACAGTGTCGCCGGTGGGCCATGCGCTAATGGACCGGAGGGTGGGCGACCAAGTGACCGTCAACGTCCCGAGGGGCACCCTACACTACGTAATCAAGGCCATCAGGGCCTGACCGGAACTCTCTGCCCAGCCTGTCCCCGCGGTGCACAGCCCAGCCAGGCCTTGGCGCCTTACGTTTAGGCGTGTTTTTCCCGCTTCTCTAGCCCAGTCCCTCGATTATCTGCAGTATTTCTTCCGGGTCGGGCAACACGCCGGACTCGTAGATGCGCCGGAAACGGATGATGCCCTGCTTGTCCACAACAATCACGGCGCGGTTCGGGGCGCCGCGCTCTTCGTTCCAAAGGCCGTAGTCGGCGGTCATTTTGCCCTTGGGGTGCCAGTCGCCCAAGTACGGATAGGGCAGTCCGCCCATGGACGTGGCCCAAGCCTGGTGGGCGTAAACGTGGTCGCAACTAATGCCCAGAACCTGGGCATCCTTCTCCTCGAACCGGCTGTTGGCCGACCGGAAGGAGATGGCTTGCGTCGTTCAACCGCCGGTGAAGTCCAGCACGTGGAAGGACAGAACGACGTGCTTATGTCCCCGGTAGTGGCCCAGGGAGATATCCTGCTGTCCGGTGGCGGGTAAGGTAAAATCGGGCGCAGCGTCGCCGACTTCAGCTGGCATAGTTCCTCCAGGTTCGCTAATGTGCGGGCCGTTCCCCGTTGGAAACGGGCTCAGAGGGTATTATACTCCACGGAATCGCGATATTCGACGGTGGAATGGCCTGCACACGATTTCAGGGGCCTCCGCAAGATACCCGCCGCGGGAGACCTTGGCACAACTCCCCGGACGGGACAAAAGGTGGCGGTGGGAAGGGCAATATTGAAGTGGAGACCTTGGCACAACTACGGCTGCCCGCTCGCCCTTCGATTGCCCTCAGGACGAACGGACAGCCCAGGCTATTCAATGGTCTTCGTGGGCGGGAGTGACGGTAGTGCAAGCGTCTCCCGCGGCCTTAAATCCCTGCAGCGAGGGTAAGGATTGGAAGTAGGGTTTCAACGGGGAGTGCACCTGCCTGAGTTGGACCTGTGGCTGGACTCCCGCCGCCGCCGGGAATTCGGCCTTATTTCCCACGCCCACTCCGACCACACCGCCCGACACCAACAGCCGGTCATGACCCGGAACACCGGGCTGCTGCTGGCCGAGTATTTTATCAATGGATCCAGGGGCTCCAAGCCAATTCTCCTGGACTACCACGAGCCCCTGGAGACGGAGGCGTACAGCCTCGAGCTGTACCCGGCGGGGCATTGTTTGGGGTCGGCCCAGGTGATGGTGACGTCCAAAAGAACCGGTGAGAGGCTTCTGTACACCGGGGATTTCAAGCCGCGTCCCAGTCCCACCAACGAACCGCTGGAGCCGACCTCTTGCGACATCCTGGTCATGGAAGCGACGTACGGCCATCCAAAGTACGTGTTCCCGCCGGAGGAGCAGGCACTGGACACCGCCTGCCGGATACTGCGCTCCTGGCTGGCCCAGGGCGAGAAACCGGTGGTCCACGCCTGGCGATTGGGAAAGGCCCAGGAACTACTGCACATACTGCTGGGCAGGGGTTTCGACGCGGCGTTGGAGGAGAGCGTTTACCAGGTGGCCAGGACCTACGAGGAAGGGGGAGTTGTATTTCCCGGCGAATTTAAACCCTTCGACGGCCGGTGGCCGGAGGGGAGGGTGCTTATTTGCCCTCCGGGAAAGTCCGGCCGGGCCGCGCTCGAAGGCGTGCGCGGCCTGCGGATATTGAATTTGACCGGCTGGGCGGCCGACGACGGGGACCATTGGGCCCGCCGCGGCGACGCCAACCTACCCTATAGCGACCATGCCGACTTCCAAGAACTGGTGGACTACGTAGGCCTGGTACGGCCCAAGGAGGTGTACACGGTCAACGGGTTTCCCGACCTGGCCGCGCACCTGCGGCGGCTGGGCTACCCTGCGGTCCACCTAGACGGCGCGGGCCGGCCTGACTACGGCGGCTTTCAGATGAGCCTGCTCTGAGGTTCTCGCAGGGGCAGACTTCACAAGATCCGGGTTGCCGGTATCAGTCGCCTAGGCTGTCCGTTCGCCCTTCGATTTCCCTCAGGATGAACGGGGTGGTTGGGTGCGTGTAGGGGCGAAACATCTTTCGCCCCTTCATGGTTGGATGGGTAGGGTGTTGGGGGGCTGGTTGGGGGGCTTCAACCGAGGGCGAGATTCCCGCTTTCGCGAGAATGGCAGGTTGGGGGCGGGAATGGCAGGTTGGGCGCGCCCGTTCGTCCTTCGATTTCCCTCAGGATGAACGGACAGACTAGGCCCAGGCTATGCGATAGTCTTGGCGCGGGAGGATGAACGGACAGCCTAAGCCCGAATCCACCGAAGGACACCGATGGACGGCGTGAGGAAAGCGGAAGGGGGATGAGGGAGCTACAGGGGAAATAGCCTGGGTTCCATTTGGGGTAGGGAGGTCGGCGGACGGTCTTCATCGCCGCACAGGGGCCCCTATGGGCGTCTGCAGGAGCTGCGATGCGCGGGATGGCGAGAGAATACGCAGCAGGGAACTCTCTCGGACCGGGCTGGCGCGAGTCTGCGGGGATCTTCGGTTGTCCGGTGGGTGGGTCGGTCGCCGACGGTGCCGTCAGGCCGGGAGTGGAATGGCTCGCAGCCGGGCCAAGGCGCGGCTGAACTTCTCAGCCCAAGGCCAGCGATCCGGAAGATGCAGGGTCAACCGGCGTGCCGAGCGGGTGAGCCGTCCGGCCAGGGAGAAGAACCGCCGCCGGAGGGTCTTGGTGGTGGCTATCCGCTCTCCCAGACCGATCCGCGCGGTCCAGCGGGCCAGGTTGTGGGCCATCGTCTGGACGGCCAGCCAGGCGCCGTTGGCGGCGAAGCGGCCCGAGGGGAGATGGTTGAGCCCGACGCCGTACTTGAGGTCGCGTATGGCATTCTCGATCTCGGCGTGGCGGCGATGGTCAGCCTCCAGTTCGAGCAACTCCCCGTCCCGGTCGGTGATGAAGCCGTGATAGCTGTATTTGGCGAAGAGGGCCAACTGGGAACCGGGCGTGGGCTTCACACGCCGGACGATGAGCCGCACCGGCGCGGCGTCAGGTTCACTCTGGAAGGGAGTGCAGGTGGTCTCGGCCACATCGGCGGCGCCGTCCATCCAGTAGGGAATGGGAGTCCAGGCATCCTCGGGTATCGTCTCGATGAGATTGCGCAGGCTCTTGTGCTGGCGGATGGTGATGGAGAAGCGGACATCCATCTTGCGGCAGACGGATACCACGCCATGAGTGTAGAACCCGCTGTCGGCCCGTAGCGTGAGTCGTCCGTTGGCCCCGGCGTAGCGTACCCGCCCCACCGTCTCCCGCAGAAAGTGGGCGGCGCCCCGGGCGGTGTTGGCGCGGCCCTCGCGCAGCCGGGACATCAGCACGTCGCCGGTGCCGGCGGCGACGGCCAACAGCGGGTGATAGCCCCGCTTGCCGGTATAGCCGTGGTGGCGTGCGCCCTCCTTGGCCAGTCCGTAGGTCTCGCAGATGGTGGAGTCCAGGTCAATGGTCAGGGGCCCGTCGCCGGGTCCCGCCCCGGCCTGCCAAGCCCGGGCCAGCAACTCGCGGCTCACCCGGTCGAGTTGACGGACGTGGCCCCACCGGAAGCTGCGCAGGAAGGTGCCCAGGGTGGATGGCGCCTTGACCGTGCCGCCCAGGGTGCAGGCCGTCCCCCCGGTGCGCAACACATCGGCGTCGTCAATGCAGTCGCCCCCAGCCAGCGCAGACGCAGCGTCATCATCTTGTCGCTCGTGTTCGCCCGCCCCCACCCAGGTCGAGGCGCTGCCGGACGAGTTCGGGCAGGCCGAGGTGCCGCGCCAGGGTGGCCGGAAGGAGCAGCCCGGCATTGGCCACCAAGCGGCGGTCGTCGAAGGTGATTTGGATCCGGTCGGGGTGGTTGTGGCAGCATCGCCGGGGTCGGTTTTTTGCTACAAAACCATTATCCCAGAAGCACAGGAGCACCTTCTTGCCCCAGGGTCGAGGCGCTAAGCCCAGGCCAGGCTATGCGATGGTCCTGGCGCGGGAGGACGAACGGGCGCCAACACATGCCGCGCGTGGCCGGTCAATGGAGTCGCCCCCAGCCAGCGCAGACGCCATGGCAGAATACGCGTCATCATCTTGTCGCTCGTGTTCGCCCGCCCCGGGGCATCGCCCAGGTCGAGGCGCTGCCGGACGAGTTCGGGCAGGCCGAGGTGCCGCGCCAGGGTGGCCGGAAGGAGGCGTATGGCATTCTCGATCTCGGCGTGGCGGCGATGGTCAGCCTCCAGTTCGAGGCATTGGATAGCTGTATTTGGCCAAACCGGGCGTGGGCTTCACACGCCGGAGCGGCGGTCAGGTCGAAGTGCAGGTGGTCTCGGTCGGCGGCGCCGATCCTTTGGATCCGGTCGGGGTGGTTGCGTGGCAGCATCTATTGGGTGCTCCTTTTCCGGGGTCGGTTTTTTGCTACAAAACCATTATCCCAGAAGCGGGCCAGCAACTCGCGGCTCACAGGAGCACCTTCTTGCCGCTTCAGGACGCTAACCCGACGCCCTCCTTCGGTGGATTCGGGCTAAGCCCAGGCCAGGCTATGCGATGGTCCTGGCGCGGGAGGACGAACGCGACAGCTTAGGCCCAGCTTATGCAATGGTCTTCATGCTGGGAGGACCTACGGGCAGCTTAGGCCCAGCTTATGCATTGGTCTTCATGTTGGGAGGACGAACGGACAGCCTAGGCCCAGGCTATGCAATGGTCTTCGTGCGGGAGGACGAACGGACAGCCTAGGCCCAGGCTATGCAATGGTCTTCGTGCGGGAGGACGAACGGACAGCCTAGGCCCAGGCTATGCAATGGTCTTCGTGCGGGAGGACGAACGGACAGCCTAGGCCCAGGCTATGCAATGGTCTTCGTGCGGGAGGACGAACGGACAGCCTAGGCCCAGGCTATGCAATGGTCTTCGTGCGGGAGGACGAACGGACAGCCTAGGCCCAGGCTATGCAATGGTCTTGGCGCGACTGGAGGACGGTAGTGCAAGAGTCCCGCGCGGCGGGTTAAATGCCTGCCGCGCGGGGGCGCTGCACACCTAGTCCGGCGTGGTTCCCACTGCGGGTAGAGCAGAGGCTTCGTCGGCGGCCAGTTGGCGGTTGACGGCGCTGAGGTAGGCCTTGGCGCTGGCTACAACTATGTCGGTGTCTGCGCCGCGGCCGGTGTAGGTCTTGCCATCTTTTTCGATGCGGATGGTGACCGTGCCCAGGGAGTCGCGGCCTTCGGTCGCCGCCTGGACGTTGAAGTCGACCAGCTTGTTAACGACTCCGATGGCGCGGTCCATGGCGTTGCAGATGGCGTTGACCGGGCCGTTGCCTGTGGCGGCGTCGGTAGTTGGGACGCCTTCGGCATCGATCAACCGGACCGTAGCGGTGGCGATTCCGTGGTCCCCGCCGCTGAACTGGACCTGGTCGAGGGTAAAGCTGACGGGCTCGCTGGAAATGCGCTTCTCCTCGTCCATGAGGATTTCCAGGTCGCGGTCGTTGACCTCCCGCTTCTTGTCGGCCAGGACCTTGAAGGACTCGAACACGTTGGATATCTCTTCGCGGGACAACTGGTAGCCCAACGCTTCCAAGCGGGCCTGCAACCCGGCGCGGCCGCTGAGCTTGCCCAGGACCAGGGAACTGCCGGGCACTCCGACGCGTTCCGGCTGCATCACCTCGTAAGTCGACCGGTCTTTCAGGACGCCATCCTGGTGAATTCCCGAGGCGTGACGGAAGGCGTTCTCTCCGACGACGGCCTTGTTGGCCTGGACCGCCATGCCGGTGATGCGGCTGACCAAGCGGCTGGCGGGATATATCTGGGTGGTGTCGATGCCGATGTCGACCTGGAAGAGGTCCTTCCGGGTGTCCACCGCCATGATAATCTCTTCCAGGGAGGCGTTACCGGCCCGCTCGCCTATGCCGTTGATGCACCCCTCCACCTGGGTGGCGCCGGCTTCGATTGCAGCCAGGCTGTTGGAAACCGCGAGGCCCAGGTCGTTGTGGCAGTGCACACTCAGGTTTACCTGGTCGATGCCGGGCACCTGGGCCTTGATCTGCCGGAGCAAGTGGGTAAAGTTGGACGGTATGGCGTAGCCCACGGTATCGGCGATATTGATGGTTGTAGCGCCGGCGCGGATTACCTCTTCGAGCATTTGGAACAGGTACTCCGGGTTGGTGCGGGTGGCGTCCATGGGCGAGAACTCCACGTCGGGGCAATAAGTCCTGGCCCGTTCGACCATGGCCACCGCCATTTCCATGACCTCCTCCCGGTTTTTGCGCAACTGGTGCATCTGGTGTATCTCGGAGGAGGAAAGGAAGACGTGGATGCGAGGCCGCTCGGCGTACTTGACCGCCTGCCAAGCCTGGTCGACGTCGTTGGGCACGGCCCGGGCGAGGGAGGCGATGATGGGCCCCTGGACTTCCCTGGCAATGTTGGCGACCGCCTGGAAATCTCCGGGGGAACTGGCGGCGAAGCCGGCCTCGATAATATCGACCCGCATCTTTTGGAGTTGGCGGGCGATTTCCATTTTTTCGTCGCCGGTCATGCCTATGCCGGCGGACTGCTCTCCATCGCGGAGAGTCGTGTCCAAAAAGAGGACTTTGTTATCAGCCATTTTGGTCCCTTCCCTATTTTGCTTTGAATTTTCGGGCCCGAGGGGGCCCCTGTGTCTATTGACTTGGGGAAGGATGTGGCAGAGTCACGTAGTCCACCGCACCCAGCCCTGCCAAGACCGGGGTGCGACGGTGAACTACTCTCAACGTCTCCTGTTGCATAAATATTGGCTCCCAGTAGTATTCGTGCTTTCGCCGCTCTTGGCGGACGGAACTATGCTTCAGACGGGTTTGCCGCCGCGTTGGCCCGGCGGTGTACGCACTCGAACAGCGGCCTAGCCCGGCTCTTGATGTCCTTCTTGCCGTTGTGGTCGAGGTAGTAGGCATAGTCCTCGGCCGTGCTGCCGGAGAACTTCAGGCCCGAACTGACCATCCCTTCGTTGTAGTCCAGGTGCAAGCCCTGGTAGGGGACCTCCACTACGTCATCCATCAACATGCCGGAGTTCAGCATGAGAATGCGCCGGTCGGTGGCCACGACTACTCCGTTGTGGACGCCGAATTCATGGCGCCCCAGTCCACTGAGCGCGGCGGCGGCGATTTCTCCCAGGGTGTTGAAGTCGGTGGCGTCGCCCCAGCGTCCGCCCATCCAGTACTCGATGTTCTCGTCGTCCTGTAGAACCTCTTTGAGGATTTGGAGTTCGCCGGGATAGGTAGTGAGGATCTCGCCCTTGAAGAAGTTGAACAGCCCCGCTATGAGGCGTTCCGGGATGCCGGGGTCGTTCCGTCCCCACATGGTAGAGCGCTCCTGCCACTGGGCATCGATACGATCTGCCTTGCTCATTGCGGCGTGGCCGGCTGTAGAGAGCGGCGCGATGGGGGTCGTAGGCGTTGACTGAGACCAAGCGGGGGTCGCCGGCGAGGGCGGCGCGATCTGGACTTGCCGCACCTTATCGGCGAAATTCCGGGCGTAGCCAGCCTGTACGTCGCGCATCTTGAAGCCCGCGGGGTCACCGTGGCCGACCCAGTTGTTGTAACTCCGCCCAGTGAGGGTCACCTCGCCCTCACCGCTCGCGTCCACCGATTCCATGTTATGCAGCGGCATTTCGGTGGTGAGCTTATTCAGGCCTTTCTTGCAGACCAAGACGACTCGACGCCCGGTTAACACGGCTATGCCTTTGTATTGCTTCATCCTGTCCCACCGGCCGGCATTGGCGTGGAACACGTTCTCAGGCCCCCAGAGGCAGCCCACCAAGGCTTCGATGCTCTCGTCGTCCTGCAGCACGTCGTAGAGCATCTCGCGCTCTGCGCCATGTTCTTTCGAGTTCCAGCCGGGCTGCAGCTCCTGCCAACGGGCGTCCAGGCGGTCCCTTTGCTCTTTCGTTGCCAAGGTTCTACCTCCGGGTTGTATCTTTCACTTGGGGTCCAGCCAGGGCATCATCCCGCGGAGTTGCTTGCCGACGGTCTCGATGGGAGCGGTCTGGGCGGCTTCCCGCATGGGGGTGAAGCGGGGGCGGCCCTCGTCGTTCTCGGCTATCCACTCCCGGGCGAAGGTGCCGTCCTGGATTTCCTTCAGCACTGTGCGCATGTTCTCTCGGACGTGCTCGTCTATGATGCGGTCCCGGCGGCTCAGGGAGCCGTACTCGGCGGTGTCGCTGACCGAGAAATGCATGTAGTTGTGGCCGCCCTGGTACATCAGGTCGACAATCATCTTCAGCTCGTGGAGGCACTCGAAGTAGGCGATTTCCCGGGGATACCCCGCTTCGACCAGGGTTTCGAAGGCGGCGTTGACCAAGGCGGTGACCCCGCCGCAGAGGATCGACTGTTCGCCGAACAGGTCGCTTTCGGTCTCGTCCTTGATGGTGGTCTCCAGAACCCCGGCGCCGGTGCAGCCGACACCCTTGGCGTAGGCCAGGGCCACCTGCTTGGCGTTGCCGGTGGCGTCCTGGTGGACCGCAAGGAGGGAGGGTACGCCTATGCCATCGACGAACAACTCCCGCATCCGGTGGCCGGGGGCCTTGGGAGCGACCATCATCACGTCCACGTTGGCGGGGGGGACGATTTCCCGGTAGTGAATGCTGAAGCCGTGGGCGACCATGAGGGCGTTGCCCGGCTTCAGGTTGGGTTCGATTTCGTCCCGGTAGGTGCGGCCCTGCACATGGTCGGGAATCAGCACCATGACCACGTCGGCGGCGGCAACAGCCTGGGACACGTCGGCCACGCGCAGGCCGGCTTCTTCGGCCACGGCCCGGCTGCGGCTGCCCGAGTACAGGCCAACGACTACGTCTTGACCGTTGTCTTTAAGGTTGAGGGCGTGGGCGTGCCCCTGGCTGCCGTACCCGATGACTGCAATTGTCTTCCCGTCGAGTACGCCCATGTCTACGTCGCTGTCGTAATACACTTTGACCATAATACTAACGCTTTTCCCCAATAGTTTTGAGTCCGCTTAGATCCATGCCTATTCCGACGCCGTCGTTGACGCGGCCGTCCGACTGGCCCCTGACCATCGCCACCACTCCGGTTCGCAGCATCTCCATAATTCCGAATGGCTCCAGCAAGTCGTGCAGGGCGTTGATTTTGTCCTCTTCGCCGGTGACCTCTATGACCATGGACTGGGCTCCCACGTCCACTATGCCGGCCCGGAACAGGTTGACTATCTGGATAATTTCAGCTCTGGAGGCGGCGGTGGCCTTGACCTTGACGAGGGCCAGTTCCCTGGCAACCATCTCTTCGCTGGTGATGTTGGACACCCGGATGACTTCGATGAGCTTGTCAAGTTGCTTGGTCACCTGCGACACGGTGTCCTCGTCTCCCGTGACTACGAAGGTCATGCGGGAGAGGCCGGGCTGCTCACTCTTGCCCACCGCCAAGCTGGCTATGTTGAACCCCCGACGGCGGAACATGCTGGCTATCCTGGTCAGGACGCCGGGGCGGTCCTCCACCAAGGCCACCAAGGTATGGTGCTGTCCGTTGGCGCTCATCTACTCAATGCCCTCCGGGATCGGTTCTTCCATCATTTCGTTCACCGACTCCCCGGCCGGGATCATGGGATAGACGTTCTCCTCCTGGGTAACAACGAAGTCAATGACCGCCGGGCCCGGGGTTTCCATGGCCTGCTGGATGGCGCCGGCCACCTGGTCTTTTTCCGTGACCCTGATGCCGGGTATCCCGTAGGCCTCGGCCAGCTTCACGAAGTCGGGGTTGCCGGAGTACACGGTGGCGAAATAGTCCTTCTGGTAGAAGAGGTCCTGCCACTGGTGGACCATGCCCAGGGTGCCGTTGTTGAAGATGGCGAACTTGACGTCGATGTTGTTTTCAACTGCCGTGGCCAGGTCGCACATGGTCATTTGAAAGCCGCCGTCGCCAGCTATGGACCAGACGGTCTTGTCGGGCCGGCCCATCTTGGCGCCCAAGGCCCCGGGGACCTCGTACCCCATGGACCCCAGCCCGCCGGAGGTAATCAACGTGTTTGGCTCGGTGAACGAGCAGAACTGGGCGGCCCACATCTGGTGCTGGCCGACGCCGGTGACTATGATCGCCTGACCTTGGGTCGCCTCGGTGAGCGACCTGAGAACGAACTGGGGCAGCAGGGCCTCGGACTGCCGGATCAACATCGGCGGATGTTCGCTCCTCAGGGCGTCTACGCGCCGCAGCCAATCCATGTGGACGTTGGACTCGACCAGCGGGAGCAACTGCCGGAGCACCTGCTTGACGCTGCCTACGACAGGGGCCGTGGCCCTGACGTTCTTGTCTATTTCAGAAGGGTCGACGTCGACGTGGACGATTTTCGCATGGGGGGCGAAGTCCTTGAGCCGGCCGGTAATCCGGTCGTCGAACCGCATACCCAGGGAGATGAGCAGGTCGGCTTCATCTATGGCAAGGCTGGAGTGTGCCCAGCCGTGCATTCCCGACATACCCATGTTCAGATAGTGGCTGGTGGGAAATGAACTGATTCCCAACAGCGTGGGGGCCACCGGAATCTGGGCCTTCTCGGCCAGTTGGGCCAGCTCTTCATAGGCGTGGGATATGAGGACCCCGTGCCCGGCGAATATCACCGGACGTTCCGCCTGGTTGATCAGCTCTGCGGCCCGGGCGATTTGTTCCGGGTCTGCCTCGCCGGGTGGATTGTAGCCCGGCAGGTCGACTTGCTCCGGCCAGATGAACTCAGCACGTTCGTCCAACAGCACGTCCTTGGGAATGTCCACCAGCACCGGCCCGGGCCTGCCGGTACTGGCTATGTGGAAGGCTTCCTTGATGGCCGGGGCGATGTCCGAAGCCTGCATCACCAGATAGCTGTGCTTGGTGATGGGCAAGGTTATGCCGGTGACGTCGGTCTCCTGGAAGGCGTCGCGGCCGATGGCCGCCCTGGGAACCTGCCCTGTAATGATGACCACGGGAATGGAGTCCATCATGGCCCCGGCGATGCCGGTGACCAGGTTGGTGGCCCCAGGACCGGAGGTAGCGGTGCATACGCCGACTTTCCCGGTGGCGCGGGCGTATCCATCGGCGGCCATGATGGCGGCCTGCTCGTGCCTGACCAGGACGTGACGAATGCCGGGATACCCGGACAGGGCGCCATACAGAGGCAACACCGCTCCGCCGGGCAGGCCGAACATTACGTCCACGCCTTCTTTGAGGAGGCTTTCACATACAATTTCCGCGCCGGTAATCTCCATGTCGTCTCCGTATATTGGGAAAACAAAAAACCCGCCCCCTGAAGGGACGGGCTTATGGTTCCCGCGGTACCACCCCTCTTTTCCGGGAACTCGTCCGCCGGCATGTAGCCGAGGGGTTGGGCTTCCGGAACGACTTGATGACGTTTAACGGTGTCTACCGCCGCGCCCTACTTGTTTCAGGCGGGCCGCTCCGGGGCGAGTTCAGAGTCCTGCCGTCACCGGCTTGCACCAACCGCCGGCTCTCTATGACGAGGCGCTCCTACTACTCCCTTTCTTAGCGGATATCGTCGATTTTTAACCGCGCGATCGTAACAGTTGACCACGGCTGTTGTCAATTGTCTGTGCCGGTTCCCACTGTTAGAATTCCTGCCAAAATTACTGTGCGGGGCCTGACCGTTCCAAAGTCGTCCAGCGACAGATTCAGACGGGCCTATTGGGTACGGTGCTTATCATGATCCCGCCTGGGTTGTACGCTTACCGGGGTGTTGATATAATCCCGCTGCGTAAGCATGGGCCCGTAGCTCAGGCGGTTAGAGCGCGGTCCTGATAAGACCGAGGTCGATAGTTCGAGTCTATCCGGGCCCACCAGCGCCATCGTGTGCCCCTTGCTGGGGCGAGGTTCGCCCGGCAATAGCTGCGACCCGGCGAAGATAAGCCCGGTCCGTGCTTGCCCCATCACAATCCAATCCCCCAATCATATTGACAAAAGGCCGGGCTGTCGGGTGATGTCAAGGGCGATGATCTGGGCTGATTTCGCTCCCTGAGCGGCAAGAGGTGTATTCTATTTGGTCCCGATTGGAGGCAAACGGCGATGGCGTCCCGGTGACCCCTGCCGCCGCTGCGCTGACCGCGCTTGGGGCCGCCGTCCACGGCGGTCTATTGCAAACGCCGCCCCCAGATTTTCCTTCTGGCCTAGCCTCACAGCCGCTTCCGTCTTCCTCCACATCCTTCCGTGACATAGATGGGCGCAGGTCGGCCTGTGGCAGGACCTTCCGGCGGCAGGCCAACTACTATTAGGAACGAACAATGAGAATCCACTCCCAACCCTTTCTGTTTATCGCCATTCCACTTATATGTGTCTTGGCGTCCATCCTACTCTTGGCCGCCTGCGGAGGCGGCGAGAGCAAGGAGGACATCCTCAATCAGACCTGGGACTGCTGGGCCCAGGGCGACACTGAAGTCTTCGAGGCAAGCATGCTCATGACGTTCCCCGCCGCCAACGATATGGACGAGGCCAAGGCGCAGTTCATCTATGTGAGTTCCGTCGCTCCGATCGAAGACCTGAAGGCGAGCCGCGACGAAGCCTGCAGTCACGTGCCTCCCTAGCCTGCCACCACGCTTCCAACGGCCCCGGCTACCGCTCCGGCCGCCAACCCCTATCCCAGGTTGGTTCAGACCGGCCTTCACCAGACCGACTTCCCGACCCTCTGCTGGTTTGAAACAGACAGGCTCAGGATGGGCGGTGTCGTGCGCCACACGTTAGGAACACCGCTTTTGGTATTCCCGGATTGTGTTGGCTATTGCGCATGGGGCGCCCGCTCATCCCCGCGGAAGCCGACATACCAACACACATTTGGGAGTGGCGAAACGGGTATCTCAGCATTGACACCCATAGCAACTCCGCTATATTACCTGTATGAATCTGTGGATATATGGTGCCGGTCAAGACCGGGAGGGAAAGAAAATGACCCGTACACGCACGACAAGATACGTGACCCTGTTGAGTATTGTCCTTGCGCTGGCCCTTACGGCGGCGCTCGCGGCCTGCGGCTCCGATGAGCCGTCCGGCGGGACCGCCCCCGACCGGACCGCGTCCACGCCAGGGTCAGGGGACGCGCCCACTGGCACCGATGCGCCTGTACCTGCGGATGCGACAGCGCCGCCCGCGGCCTCCGGCTCCGTCGAAACGGACCGGGAACCGCTGGTTGCCCTCTACAACGCAACGGACGGTGGGAACTGGAATGAAAGCGCCAACTGGCTGAGCGACGCTCCCCTCGGCGAATGGGAGGGCGTCACCACTGACGGCGACGGGCGCGTTACAAAGCTGGGACTCATCTTCAACAACTTGCGCGGGGAGATACCGGCGGAGTTGGGCACCTTGTCCAAACTTGAAGTGCTGCACCTCAGCCAAAACCGCTTGAACGAGGAGATACCGGCGGAGCTGGGCAGCCTCTCCAACCTGGAAGTGCTGAACCTCGGCACCAATTACGATGACTTGAGCGGGGAGATACCGGCGGAGCTGGGCAGCCTCTCCAACCTGGAAAGGCTGCTCCTCGGCGGCAACGACTTGAGCGGGGAGATACCGGCGGAGCTGGGCAGCCTCTCCAACCTGACATGGCTGAGCCTCAGAGACAACGACTTGAGCGGGGAGATACCGGCGGAGCTGGGTAGCCTCTCCAACCTGACAAGCCTGAGCCTCGGCGGCGGCTACAATGACTTGAGCGGGTGCGTGCCAAGCAGCCTGGAAGACCAGCTTACCTCCTATTCTGCCCTTGGCGGCCTGCCCTTCTGCTAAAGCCACGCGCCCTCAGCCGGGGACGGACGGCATATCGTCCATATCGTCTTGGAGGCGCTCCCGGCGCGTGTTGGCTATGGCGCCAGTAAGACCGGGAGGTAAGAAAATTACCCGTACACGCACGACAAGATATGTGACCCTGTTGAGCGTTGTCCTTGCGCTGGCTCTTACGGTGGCGCTAGCGGCCTGCGGCTCTGACGAGCCGTCCGGCGTGAGAGGCCCCGACCGGACCGCGTCCACGCCAGAGTCAGGGGACGCGCCCACTGCCACCGATACGCCTGTAGCTGCGACTGCGACAGCGCCGCCCGCGGCCTCCGGCTCCGCCGAAACGGACCGGGAAGCCCTGGTTGCCCTCTACAACGCAACGGACGGTGAGAACTGGGAGAACAGCGACAACTGGCTGAGCGGCGCTCCCCTCGGCGAATGGGAGGGCGTTTACACCAACGACGACGGGCGCGTTACAGCGCTGGTCCTCTTCGACGACGGTTTGAGCGGGGAGCTACCAGCGGAGCTGGGCAGCCTTTCCACCCTGACAGAGCTACACCTCGGCGGCAACGAGTTGACCGGGGAGATTCCGCCGGAACTGGGCAACCTCCCCAACCTGTACAAACTGTCCCTGAAGGGCCAGCTGAGCGGCGAGATTCCGCCTGAGTTGAGCAACCTCGAAAGACTGTCGGGACTGAACCTCTTTGGGAACCAGTTGACCGGAGAGATTCCGCCGGAACTGGGGGGAATGCCCGCCCTGTACGAGTTGAACCTCGCTGGGAACCAGTTGAGCGGGGGGATACCGTCAGAGTGGACGAATGTCAGAGTGACCGCGAACATTCTAAACCTCGCTGGGAACCAATTGAGCGGGGAGATACCGTCAGGGTTGGCGACCAACCCGACTGAGCTAAACCTCAGTGGGAACCAACTGAGCGGGACAATACCGCCAGATCTGGTTAACTTGGGCGACCGCTACTTCGTGAAAGTCATCGACCTCAGTGAGAACCAGCTGACCGGAGAGATACCCCCGGAGTTGGGCAACTATGAAACCCTGATAAGCCTGAACCTCAGTAAGAACCAGCTGACCGGAGAGATACCTTCAGAGTTGGGCAACCTGGATAGCCTGGAGTCTCTCTCCCTCTGGGACAACCAGCTGAGCGGAGAGATACCCCCGGAGTTGGGCAACCTCGAAAACCTGTCTACCCTTGAACTCGGCAATAACCAGTTGACTGGAAAGATACCTGCGGAGTTGTGCGACAGTCTCGGTATCGACTCGACGTTCTTCGGCAAGAATGAGAATGAGATAGAAGGCCAGTACATAACCCCGGACTGTCGAGGCTCCTGAGCAACACGTCCGCGACTTAGGCGTGAAGCGCGCGGAGCGGCCTGAATTGGTCCCGGATAGCAAAGCGGCGCAGGCAGCCGGGTCCGAAGCTCCTCACTCTCTTTCGTGACGGCTTCTGTTTCTTCCGCTCGGCGGCTCTTCCGACTTAGCGAGCTGCTCCAGATCTAAGAGCGTTGTTGCTGCCCGCCATCGCGCCGGTTCTGCTGATGACACTCGCCGCCTGCGGCTGAACCGTGTCAACCGTCATGTCATCCTCCCCCTGAGTCTTCCGGTCTAGCGTCCCGCGCCGACTGGCTCCGTCTCCAGAGCCTGCACCAAGGTGTACTCCTACTCGAACAGGGACGCGGCTGCGGGCTTTGGCTTCCGGCTCCGGACCTTGGACTCGACCGGCTCCTCGGCCATGAACTCGGCCCTTGCTCTAAAGAGCCTAGACCAACATCAACGCCGGGCCCAAGGTTGCGGGCGCCGCACCAGAGTGACAGAGCTAGGGCGTGGGAGCCGGTCCCAAAACCTGGTAGCCCAGGTTTTCGTCCGTCCGCTCGGCAACCGGCAAGACCAGGACGACTACGTTGGCCAGTCCCACCACGTCGCCGTTGTCGTCGAAGCTGTAGTTGTCGCCGATGGCCCCGCTCCAGGTAAGGTTGTTCAAGCAGTCCCGGAAGCCATCGGCGTCCTGGTCGTCCTCGGTCTGCTTCAGGCACTCGGCGGCGATGTAGACGTCGTCGTAAGCTGAGCCTTGGAACCAGGGCAACGACGCAACGGCGTCGTACCGGGCTTCAAAGTTCTCCAGGAAGTCCCGGCCGGCGGCGCTGGTCAGGTCGGGGTTGGGAACAATGGCTTTGAGGCCGGTGGCGGCTTCACCGGCTATGTTCAAGGCCTCGGGGGCCGTGGGGACAATTTCGGAATAAATCCGGCCGCTAAACCCTAACTCTCGGGCCTGCTTGATGATGGTGCCGCCGGAGACCTCGCCCTGGGCAGCCAGGAGCAGGGCGTCGGGTCCCTCGTTGAGCAGTTTGGTCAAGTGGCTGCGAAAGTCGAGAACGTCAGACGGATAGCGCTCGGACGCGACCACGGAGCCTCCCAGTTCCTCAAACCGGGCGACGGCGGTGCTGCGGGCGCCCTCGGCGTAATCGGTGGTCTCGTTGATGGTGGCGATAGTTCGAACTCCGTCTACCCATAGGGTGTTGCCGATGTCTATGCCCAACTTAAGGTCGTTGATGGCGGTGCGGAAAACGTAGTCGCCCGCGGAGGCGATATCGGGACTGGTGGCGGAAGCGGACAGAAGGACAACGCCGTCTTTTTCGGCCAGAGGCGCCGCGCCTAGCATAGAGCCGCTGCAAGTTGTACCCAGGATAATCTTGACGCCATCTACGTCGGTCAATTTGTTATAGGCGGTTATGGCGTCCTGGGCGGCGCACTTGGAGTCCTCGACTATTAGTTCCAGCATGCGGCCGTTGATACCGCCGGCGGCGTTGATCTCCTCCACGGCCAGGAGCTTGGCCTGGTGCAGCGGGTTGCCGTATGACTCGGCGACCCCGGTGAGGGCGTCCATTGCGCCAATGACGAAGGGCTCATCTGAGTCGTCGGACGAGCCGCAGGCCAGAACCGCAAGGGTCAGCAGGCCAGACAAGATTATGTTTTTCCAGGACTTGGACAGTAGCATGAGCCCTCCAGTTGCCTAGCTTTTACCCGTGGTCTCCCTACAGGAAGCCTATGCAGGTCCGGCAGGGCGGGCCGGAAGAGGAGATTTTATGGTAAGCGGTGTTCGGATGCAGGTCAACCTCCGGATTCCGGTGTTGGAGACCCCGGAAGGGGATGTTCCCGCCGTGGGCCGTGGTGGGCTCAGCATAGGTCGGGTGAAGCGGGCGGTTGATGGTTCGACAAGCTCACCACGAACGGGATTGGCTGGTGTGTAGCGGCCGGGGTAGGCTGGTGTGTAGCGGCCGGGATTGGCCGGCAGCGGCAGGCGAGAAGGCGTTCCGGTTGCGCCATCGACGGTCCCTCTGAGAGACCGTATAAGCTTGAAAAGCGGGCTGGGCTGTTGGATACTGGCCAAGGGGCCAAGTCTATTGGCAAGCAGTCTGTTTTGAAAGGGAGTTCCAGATGACAGCAGTCGACGAGATCCTCAAGAACAATGCCAGCTACGCCGAGAGCTTTGACAAGGGTGACCTGCCGCTGCCGCCGGGCCGCAACCTGGCAATCGTCGCCTGCATGGACGCCAGGCTGGACGTGCACAAACTTCTGGGTATGGAGGAAGGCGACGCTCACGTGATTCGCAACGCGGGAGGAGTGGTCACGGACGACGCTATCCGCTCGCTGGTGATCTCGCAGCGCTTGCTGGGCACTCGAGAGGTAATGCTAATCCACCACACGGACTGCGGAATGTTGACTTTCCGCGACGATGACGTGAAAGACGCCATAGAAGCGGACACCGGCCTCAGGCCGGCCTTTGCCTTGGAGGCGTTCAGAAGCCTGGAACAGGATGTCAGGCAGTCCATAGCCCGCATTCAGGCCAACCCGTTCATCCCCAACAAAGACCTGGTACGCGGGTTCATATACGACTGCGCCACGGGGCGACTCAACGAGGTAGGCTAGGCCTGACCGACCGGTCGGTCGGCAGCCGGGGCCCCGGGATAACCGTCCGTTAGACGCCCCCAACCCCCGGTCGGCGCCGGCCTAACGCTGCATTGCCTAAGGGCCAACGCCCCGGTTCGCACCGGCGGCGCAACCAATAAAACCGTCCCTGCCTGGGAAGCGTACCAAATCATATAGCGGGCCAACTCCCCACAGGTTCATGACGCCTGGAGACCTTTGCGTAACTCCCCGGACGGGACAAAACGCGCCGGTTGGAAGGGCAGCATACAAATCGAGACCTAAGCACAACTGCGGCTGTCCGTTCGCCCTTCGATTTCCCTCAGGACGAACGGACAGCCTAGGCGCAGGCTATGTGATGGTCTTCGTGCGAGTGAATGACAGTTGTGCAAAGGTCTCATGACTACTGGGCACAGGTCCGGGAGATGAAGTCTAGATTGAGCTTGTCCTTGCGTCTAAAGACGCTGGCTTTTTGCGCCGGGTTGGCCGCGTGGATTGCCGTCTTGGCCGCGGCGTGCGGCTCCGCCGAGCCCGGGGAGGCGGAGATTAGCGTTTCGGTGCGAGACAAGCAGATGACGCCCGAAACGGTCCGAGTGAGCCAGCATGACACGGTCACTCTGAAAATCGACAGCGACACGCCGGGGGCTTTGCACCTGCACGGGTATGACATAGAACAGGAAGTGACGCCCGGCGCGGTTGCAGTTTTCGTGTTCGTGGCCGACGCCACAGGGCGTTTCCGTATCGCCTTCCACCCTGCGGCATCCGGCGGACACGGCGATTCCGGGGGGTCCAGGGCAGGTGCGGGGCACGACGTCGTGGAGTCGGAAACGCCCGTCAGCGTTGCGGTGATGGCTGAGCCCGACGACATGGGCGGAGTGGACGTACGCATTGTCACTGATGGCTGGCGGTGGGCGCCGGAAGAGGTAAACATGGCCGATGCGCCGGGAGCGGGCCACGCCCACGTTTACGTCGACGGCGTCAAGATCAACCGGGTCTATGGTCCCTACTACTACCTGGCTGACGTGGAGCCGGGAGTACGAGAAATCCGGGTGACCCTGAACAGCAACGGCCACAGCGAGCTGACTTACGACGGCCAGCCCCTGCAAGCAACGACAATGGTCGAGGTGGACGCGGCCCAAAGGACCGGCATCAGCGAACCTTCCGCGGTGGACGCCGACGCCCCCATGTCGGTAGAGGCTATGGCCCATCCCGACCCCCTGGGAGGGTACAACCTGCAGGTCATAACCACGGGGTTCGAGTTCACGCCCCAGAACGTGGACAGTGACCACGTAGCCGGAGAGGGGTTCGGGTACGTGCTGATAGACGGCGAGTTCCACGCCAGGCTCTACAGCCCCTGGCTGAAGCTCCCCGGCCTGGAGCCAGGGATGCACGAAATCTCCGTATCTCTTGCCAGCAACGAGGGCCAACCCTACCGGTGGCAGGGCAACCCAGTGGAGGACTCGGTCATGGTCCACGCGGCGGCGGAGGAGCAATCGGACGGGTCGCACGACCACGGCACTACGGAACAGGGCAGCGGGGACAGCGCCGAAACGGCGGCTGCGGAGGCTGAATACGACGTTGGCTACCTGGAGGTGCACCCAAGGTAATCGAGCCTCGGGAGACGGGCCCATTGCGGCATGGGCGTCGGGCGTTGCGGGAACCAATTTGCTTCGGTCTGCGTCTATATGGATATAGCCAATCTTGTAGTCATGGCCGAGTATTTCCGATGAAAACAAAAGTCAAGACCGCCCTGCTATCGCTCATGGGCATCTTGGCTGTGTTGATAGGGGTCGCATGCCAAGGTGGAGCCAGTTCCCCCAACGCCACGCTGGAAGTCGCGTCGGGCAGGACTCCCAACGCCTCGGTCACAGGCACGGTCACCTACCGGGAAAGGCTGGCCCTGATTGCAGGCGCAACCCTGATAGTAGAGTTACAGGACGTCTCTTATGCCGATGCGTCGGCTATGCTTATTGCGCGTCAGACCATCTCAAACCCCGGTCAGGTTCCCATCAGCTTCAAAGTGGAATATAACCGGGACGACATCGACCCGCGGAACACATATGCGATAAGCGCGAAGATCGTCGAGTCGGACGGCCGCCTCGCCTTCACCAACGATACGGCATACGACGTGATCACCGGCGGCAATCCCGGCAAGGTGGACATGCTGCTGGTGCTGGTGGAGCCGCCGCCGGACCTGGTGGAAGAGAGCGAAGCCGACGAGGATTGGCGGACTTGGGTGGAGGTCCCGGTCCCCGTGGTCTGGGCCAACCTCATCCCCAACGAACCGGAACCCCTTTTGCGGGTCGCCTATTACCAGTCAACGATAGAAAACTGCGCCCGCCCAGGCAACCAGGAACTGAGGCTGGACGGCTACGACATTATTGCCCGGGTGACGCTGATGCAGCCGCCGTCCACTGCCTGGGCGATCCCATGCGACGAAGAGGTGGTGGAACTGGACACCGTTCTAGCGATTGGAGATGCTGAGGCTCTTGAACCGGGGGAGACCTACAGGGTGATCGTAAACGGACGGGAGACCACGACTTTCAGCGCACCGGAGACCCACCTGGGGTACACCTTCATCGCCGAGTCACCCATTGAAAGCGTGGAGGTGATGAAAATTGAAGGGGACGGGGAAAGCGGTACGGCCCAGTACCAACTGCGGGTTGCGTCTGGGATGCCGAGGGGCAGCGGCTGCTCACAATTCAACGGGTACGAAATCCAGCGGCGAGAGCCGAATAGCATAGAGGTGACCATCACCCACCATCAGGTAGCCGACCCGGATGTGGTATGCACCGCGGACTATCCTATAATCGAGACGATCGTTCCACTGGGAGCGGACTTCGAGCCGGGGGCGGAATACGCCGTTAGCGTTAACTCGGGCGACGCCCAATCATTCGTGGCCCGTTAGCCCCGGCCGGTGCCCAAACAGCCCTGCCCTGTGCGCCAAGGTTGGCAATGGTGCGGCACCCAAGGCCGGCGGCCTATGGTTGGGGAGGCGGGGTTGGCAAGGCGCTCAGGTCAGAGGGAACGTAGCCGACCATCTCAACGAAGCCGTTGCCCGACACGGCCGCGCCGTTTTTGCTCCCCGTCGCAGCGACCGCCCCTTCCCAGTAGACCACCGGGATGATTTGGCTGATGGCAAACTCCGACTCCTCTATGACCGGCGTCAAAGCAAGGCCAAGCCCCAGGGAGTCGATGCCCAGGTCCCAGCCCATGGGATAGACACCCTCGGTTTCGGGGCTTGTCCAGGTCCCTGTAGGTTCAAGAGAAATCTCATCGCCGGGCAGGTGTACAGGGCCGGAGTCCGGCGGGACGTAGGTGCCGTAAGTGGCAATATGACTGCCTCCGTCCTGCTCCCAGACCACCGACACCATCAGGTTGGAGCCGTCGTCCAAGTTGAGGCTAAGCCAGTCCCACCCGATATTCGCGATGGTGAAATCGCCCCACTGGTGGTCCATCCATGATGCTCCAGTGACGGGCTGAGAGACGCCGGATACGGACACCGTGCCGGACGTTGTCAGATCCGTGCGGGAATAGTAGTAGGTCTTGCCTGCTATACCCAGGTCAACCAACCCGCTGCCGTGGTGAAGGACCGCCGGTTTTTCTGAGTTTGCTTCGAGTTCCACAACGTAGTCGCCGACCTGAAACGAGAGTTGGTAAGTGTCGCCGTCGCCACTCATGCGCCAAGCGTTGGTGGTGAGGTCGAAGCGCCCCGACGAGGCGTCCGCAGGAGCGAAGACAGCCTGCTCACCGGTCAAGTGCAGGTCTTCGCTGTGGTCAGCCCAACTCAACTGGGCCACGCGGGGCGTGACACCGGCCGACAGCGCCGATTGGAAGGTCACAAAGTGGTAGCTGAAGCTCTGGCCGGTGTCGGTAGTCAAGCGGCCATTGAAGTACCACCATTCCAGGGGTGAGAGGTGCACGCCTTCATCGCGGGGCAGCCGCACGACGCCGTCGGGCTCCACTGAGGCGAGGGTTGGTCCAGGAGAAAGAGCCGGCGTCGGCGACGGTTGTAGCGTAATGGAGGCGGTGGGAGTGGGCGACGGAGTTGCGACAGGGGAAGGGTCCGGCGAGTCACTGGCTCCGCCGCCGCAGGCCGCGGGGATGAAGACAAATAGCGCTGCCGCGACCAAGAGGGCCATGGGACGTATCGGACGGGATGGGTGCATATCCCTATGATTTTACGCCATAGGCCGGGTCAGGGTTAGACCGACCTGACCCCGTCAATGACTATTATACCGGCGTCTACGAGACGCTGGTATTCTCCGCCAAGGCCGTGGTCTTCCAGGATTTCGCGAGCGTGGCGCCCCGGCTTAGGGGCGGGGTGTCCTGCTCGGGCCGGCGTCCGGGACAGGCGGAAGGCCGGTCCGCAGGTAGTCACGAGGCCGATTTCGTCGTGCTTACGGGTGAGGCTGAGGCCGTGGGCTTGCACCCAGGGGTCGAACATCAATTCGGCGAAGTCGGCGACGACCCGGTGGGCCCCGATGCCCGCGGCGTTGAGGGCGCCCACCCAGGTCTTCACCGGTTGTGCCGGGAAGCGGGTTTCCAAGGCCCCGGCCAGTATCTCGCCCCGCAGCGGCTCGATGCCGTGCAGGCCGTCGACGCCGGCAATTCGGGGCAGGTCAGACTCGCGAGCGCCCAGGAATAACCAGCCGTCCTGGGCCCGGTAGGCGCGGTGAAGGGGGCCGTTCCCCAGGGCGTCCTGGCCTCGAGCCTCGTCCCAGGTCTTGCCCTGGTACGACTGCATGAAGGGGGACTGGAAGGTCAAGGCCGTATAGGCGAGGGAGGCATCCACCAATTGGCCCTCGCCGGTGCGCCTCCGATGCAGCAGGGCCAAGGCCACGCCGTATGCGCCCATGAAGCCGGTGCCGTAGTCGTTTATCGGGGTGGGCTGTTGCACCGGGACCCCGCCGCCGCCAAAACGGACGGCCATGCCCGTTACCGACTGAACGAACGGATCGTGGGCCGGGCGTCCGGCCCAGGGCCCGACGTGCCCATAGGCTTTGAGAGAAGCGTAAATGATGTCCGGCTTGCGCCGACGCACGTCTTCGTAGCCCAGGCCGAGCTTTTCCATCTTGCCTGCACGGTAGTTCTGAACCACCACGTCGGCGTCCTCGAGCAGCCTCCAGAACACCTCCCGGCCTTCCTGCCTTTGCAGGTCCAGCAGAATGCTCCGTTTGCCCTGGTTGATGTCGTTGTGCAGGACTACTACTGGTTCCCGGCTGGGGTGGTTGATTTTGATCACGTCGGCCCCGAACTCGGCCATGGTGCGCCCCAGCGTGGGTCCAGCCAACTCGATGCACAGGTCCAGCACCCGCACCCCGTCCATGGCGGCTCGCACGGTTGCCTCAGCCGCCGGGCTGCCGTTGCCCGCCCCGTGGGAAGCCAGCCATGCGAGAATCTCCTCCCGGTGCTGGTCCGGGACGGGGGCCGGGCCTCTCACCTTGCCCGCCGTTCGGGACATGCGGACGTTGACGTTGGGCTGCAGCATCCTGCCGTAGACCGGGTCGTCTACCTGCGCCATGATCTTGGATTCCCGGGTGTGGGGATGCTTGGTCCACTCCTCGCTGGTGCGGCAGAGCGCTCCTTCTCCCCCCGCCTCGGCCACCAGGTCTTCCCACTCCTGGGCCGTGCGGGTCTTGAACAACTCTTCGCCCCGCCGTATGGCCTCTGCCGCCACTGCCGGATCTCTTGCCAATAGAGCGAAATCGGTCAGGCCCTCGGCGTCCCACGCAGTGATTCCCACAGCCTCCACGACCTGCCGCCAGTTCCGGTTGGACGTCCCGTTGAAGTAGAACCAGCGGTCGTCCTTGCACTTGTAGAAACCGTTCCAAGGCCCGTAATGCTGGGGTTCTCCAAACCTGCCGTTGCTGTAGGGATAAGTGACGCCGTTGGAAGGGTCGCGATGGCTCATACCGCGGTAAGCGTTGGTGGTGAACATGGAATCGAACAATGGGAGTTCGACGTACTGGCCCGTGCCGTCCCGCTCCCGTGCATTCAGGGCCATGGCGATGCTGACGACTCCCTGGAAGGCGGCAAAGGTCGAGGCTATGGGCAGGGCGGTATAGACAGGCCGGTCGCTTTCGTCGTTCCCAGACTCCACGAGGTAGGTGGCGGCGGCGGCGCCCACGATGCCTTCGTAAGCGGGCACGCCGGCCCGAGGGTCATCGGACGCAAATCCCGGAAGGGAGCAGTACACCAGCCGGGGGTTGGCCCTGGTCATATCCGCCGGCCCCAAGCCCAGCCGGTCCATTACTCCGGGCCGGAAGTTCTCCACCACCACGTCGGCGGTTTGAATAAGAGCTTGGGCGGTGGCCCGACCGGCTTCCCGCTTCAGGTCCAGGACGATGCTGCGCTTGCCCCGGTTCCAGGTGGCGTTGGCCGGAGTCTTCCAGCGAGGTCCTCCCGGCGGGTCGACCTTGATGACGTCGGCTCCCTGGTCGGCAAGGAGCATGCTAGCCACGGGACCGGCTATGTATTGTCCAAAGTCGATGACGCGGATGCCGTCGAGGGCGCCTGGCATCTAGGCCTCCTTGGAGGAATGCCGGAGCCGATTGCCTGGGCACCGAGCATCTTACCCTAAGCAGAGCCTGCCAACAAGGTTAGACA
The DNA here is from genome assembly GCA_965249215.1 of Dehalococcoidia bacterium. Classification (GTDB taxonomy): domain Bacteria; phylum Chloroflexota; class Dehalococcoidia; order Lucifugimonadales; family UBA3495. Next base: position 667,630 of record CBDFLN010000001.1, read on the forward strand.
TGCCTGCCTGGAGAGGGTGGGGGGCAAGGGCGAAAGATTTTTCGCCCCTACGTGGTGGGATCGGCAACGTCCTGGGGGCCAGCCGTTCGAATGGTTCGAGAGGCTCACCACGAACGGACGTTCCACGCGCCCTCGCCCAGCCGTTCGAGAGCCTCACCACAGGTGGTTCGAGAGGCCTACCACAGGTGGTTCGAGAGCCTCACCACGAGCGGAGGAGAGCGGCGCAAGTGGAGCGGGGCCCCTGTTCTTGGTTCGAGAGCCTCACCACAGGTGGTTCGAGAGCCTCGCCACGCGGACCGCGCTGCTGCGGAGGCCAAGGCTTAGATTCCCGTTTTCACGGGAATGACGGAGTGGGCCCCATGGCCGTTCGTTTGGTTCGAGAGCCTCACCACGAGCGGAGGGGGGCGACGCAAGTGGAGCGAACTGGCAGAGGGAAGCTGGCGGCACTACCCAAGGGGGACCGTCAGGAAGAGGACGGCAAGTCCGAGGAAGAGGAGCCATAGACGTCCAACGCCCAGACGGACGACGAGGCGCGGGCTGTGTCCAAGCCAGTGGTCGGGGTTCTTCAGCGGCTAGGCGTCCATGTACAGGAAGAACTCGTGGGGATGGGGGCGCAGCCTCAGTGCGTCTACGTCGTTGCGCTTGTAGTCAAGCCAGGTTCCGATGAGGTCTTCGGTGAATACACCGCCCCGCAACAGGAACTCGTAGTCGCGCTCCAGTTCGGCCAGGGCCTGATCGAGGGAACCGGGGACCTGGCGGATCATGGCCAGGTCGGCGGCGGACATCTCATAGAGGTTCTGGTCCACCGGGTCAGGGGGTTCAATCTCGTTGATGACGCCGTCTATGCCGGCCATGAGCATGGCGGAGAAGGCGAGGTAGGGGTTGCAGGACGGGTCCGGGGCGCGGAACTCCAGGCGCCGGGCGCTGGGGCTGTTGGAGTAGGTGGGTATGCGAATGCAGGCCGAGCGGTTGCGTACGGAGTAGACGAGGTTCACGGGAGCCTCGAATCCCGGCACCAGACGCTTGTAGCTGTTGGTGGTGGGGGCGCAGAAGGCGAGGAGGGCAGGGGCGTGGGTGAGGAGCCCGCCGATGTAGTGGCGGCAGGTGGCCGACAGCATTGCGTAGCCGTCCTTGTCGTAGAACAGGTTGGCGCCGTCCTTCCACAGGCTCTGGTGGGTGTGCATCCCGGTGCCGTTGTCGCCGAAGAGGGGCTTGGGCATGAAGGTGGCGACTTTACCGTGGGCCCGGGCCACGTTCTTGACCACGTACTTGAGCAGCGCCACGGTGTCGGCGGTCTTGGTCAGGCTATCGAAACGGACGTCGATTTCGGCCTGGCCGGCGGTGGCGACTTCGTGGTGGTGCTTCTCGACGATAATGCCGAAATGTTCGATCTTCTGCACCATCTCGGAGCGGATGTCCTGGAAGGTGTCGAAGGGAGGAGCGGGGAAGTAGCCTTCTTTGTTGCGGGGCCGGTAGGCGAGGTTATTCTCGCCGTTGATGGTTTTTTCTGCGCCAGTGTTCCAGAATCCCTCGTCGGAGTCGATGAAGTAGTAGCCGGAGTTTATGTTCTGGTCGAAGCGGGCGGAGTCGAACACGAAGAACTCCGGCTCGGGGCCCCAGTAGCTGATGTCGGCCAGGCCGCTCTCTTTCAAGTAGGCCTCGGCCTTGTGGGCCACGTGGCGGGGATCGCGGGAGAACTGGGCGCGGGTTACCGGGTCAAGGATGTCGCAGATGACGTGCAGGGTCGGAATTTCGAAGAACGGGTCGACGTATGCGGTGGCGGTGTCCGGCATGAGGAGCATATCGCTCTCGTCAATGGCCTTGAAGCCGCGAATGCTGGAACCGTCGAACCCGTAGCCCTCGGCGATGTTGTCCTCAGTGAACTCGCTCAGCGGTATGGACACGTGCTGCAGGGTGCCGGGAAGGTCGGTAAACTTGAGGTCGATGATGCCTATGCCTTTGTTCCGGCAAAAATCGATCGCTTCTTTGGGAGTCATCGGCTCAATTTCCTCCTGGCATCAATTCCGGCATCAACGTGCGAGGCCACGCATGCGGATAAGGTCTAATATTCGTGTTACCAACGGTTTTCCGACTTGTTAACACCATGTTACATATGCCAGGGTCCCTGGGTTGGCGCACCCTGCACAGACCCGCCATTTACGACTGCTTGTAATATGCGTGCCATGCGCCTAGAATTGTGTGACGCCCACAGCTACCAGCGCGCCAGCATCCCGGTTGACACCCCCTGAGGAGTTCCGCCATGCCGGACCGGCTCTTGGACCGGATCGACAGCCCCGAAGACCTGAAAGGGCTAAACTACCGTGAATTAGCCCAGGTTGCGAAAGAGGCCCGCGGGGCAATTATCTCGGTCATAACCGAGCGGGGCGGCCACCTGGCTTCCAATCTGGGCGTGGTCGAGCTTACGCTGGCGCTGCACCGGGTTTTCGACAGCCCCAAGGACAGCATCGTTTGGGACACTACGAACCAGACTTACACCCACAAGCTGGTAACGGGCCGGAGGGAAGGCTTCCAAGCCATTCGCCTGGAGGGGGGCCTATCGGGGTTCGGGGAACCGAACGAGAGCCCCCACGACACCCTGTGCGCGGGCCACGCGGGAACCGGGCTTTCGATTGCCCTAGGCATTGCAGAAAGCGCAGCCAAGCGGGAGGCCGACTCCTGGACCATCGCAGTAGTTGGGGACGGGGCGATGACCTCGGGGTCGAGCTTCGAGGCGGTGAACAACATAGTGCACCTGAACCCCAAGGGGCTGATCGTCATCCTGAACGACAACGGGATGTCGATCTCGGAGAACATCGGCTTTCTCACCAACTGGCGGAAGCGTTTAATCACCCACCCCGAATATCAGTCTATGGTGGGGCGGGTGAGGCGAATTTCCAAGAAGGTGCCAACGGGAGAGTTGATGTACCGGCTGGTGAAGAGGTTGAATACGGGGCTGGCCGGAGCGATTGTTCCGACGATGTTCTGGACGGAATTGGGATTCCAATACCTGGGCCCGGTGGACGGGCATAACTTCAAGCAACTGGAACAGACGCTGCGGCAAGCCAAGAAGTCCACGGGCGCGGTGCCGCTGATTCACGTGGTGACGCATAAGGGCCACGGTTACGAGCCCGCCGAGGACGACCCCGTCAAGTTTCACCAGCCCAGTTCGCCCCTGGGGGACGGGTCCGGAGCTCCCACGTACTCGAAGGTCTTCGCGCAGACTTTAACCCGAATCATGCGGGAGGACGATTACGTGGTGGGCATAAGCGCTGCGATGCTGGAGGGGACGGGCCTGGCGGAAGTACGGGGGGAATTCCCCGACCGGGTGTTCGACGTCGGGATAGCCGAGCAGAACGCCGTAAGCATGGCCGCCGGAATGGCATCAAACGGATTGAAACCGTTCGTGTCCATATATTCGACGTTTCTGCAGCGGGCCTTCGACCAGATAGTCCACGACGTGTGCCTGCAAAACCTGCCGGTGGGACTGATAGCCGACCGGGCGGGGATAGTGGGTGAGGACGGCAAGACGCACCACGGCGCTTTCGACATCTCTTACCTGAGGTGCCTGCCCAACGCGGTGGTTGCGGCGCCCCGGGACGAAAACCAACTGCAGCACCTGGTCTACACTGCATACAAGCACGAGGGGCCCTTCGCAATCCGAATCGCCCGGGGGGCCGCCATCGGAGCCGCCCTGGATAGAGACCTGAAGGAGCTGCCGCTGGGGAAGGGCGCCGTTATCAGGGAAGGGAGCGACGTGGTTGTCTTCGCTTTAGGAAAGTCGACCGCGGCCGCCCTGGCTGCGGCGGAAGAGTTGGCAGGGCGCGGCATTTCCTGCGGTGTCGTCGACCCAATCTTCGTAAAGCCGCTGGACATCGACCTGCTATTTGGCGCAGCCCGCAGAACGCGCCGGATAGTCACGGTGGAAGAAAACGTGCTGGCCGGTGGATTCGGCTCGGCCGTTGTCGAAGCCATATCGGACGCCGGAATTGACGACGTATCCGTCCATCGCATAGGCATGCCGGACGCTTTCATCGAACATGGAACTGCGGCAGACCAGCGGCGGCACTTGGAACTGGATGCGGAGGGAATCGCCCAACGAGTGCTGCGGGCATTCTTCCCCGATGCCGCGGCGGTCCAGGACGAGGCTACGCAGAAAACGCCGGCGACGGCCTAGGAGCCTGGGGCGCGGTTGACAGCCCATACCCGATATGATTGATACGAGAAACAGGCGAGTAAGAAGCGGTCCGTGCGTTGCAGCAGGGCCGCCCAGTCAAGGAGGTGGAAGTTGGCCAGGTACCTGCTAATCGAGTCCAGAGACCCATTCGAGTTCAGTGACACCACATACATGTACCAGATGGCTAACGACCTGGCAGCCAACGGCAACCAGGTGACTTTGTTCCTGGTTCAAAACGGTGTCTTCTGCGCCCGGGATAACGTGAAGGACAACCCGCTGGCGGGCCTGAAAGAGAACTCCCCGTCGGTGCGGGTCGAGGTAGATGACTTTTCCCTGCGGGAAAGGGGGATTTCCACGGACCGTCTGGCCAGCGGGGTGACCGTCTCCAGCGTGGACAACCTGGTCGACCAATTGGTGGAGAGCGAAACCAAGGTCGTTTGGCACTGAAAGCAAAACGTCAATCAAGGAGAAAGCTATGGCGACTCTGACTATTGCCCTGATGGACTCGCCCTATGAATCCGGAACCACCACCACCGCCCTTCGAATAGCCGACGCCGCGGTCCGTAAGGGCCACAGGGTGAATGTGTTTGCCTATGAAGGGGCGGTAAGCTTGACCATGAAAGAGCAGGCCCCCCACCCGAACCCGGTCAAAGGCACCTCGGTAGAAGAGCAAGACCATCCGACCACCGCCAATTTCGTGGGCGGGTTGCTGGGTACGGGAAAGGTGGATTGGATCAACTGCGGCATGTGCGTCGATGAGCGGGGCTCTGGGAACTGGATCGACGGCGCCCGCAGGGGCGGACCCCCAGACCTTCTGAAGTGGTCCAACGAAAGCGACAACACATTGATCATGGGAACGCGGTAGGAGGCACAAATGGCCAAGATATTGTCCATAGTAGAGCGGGCCTATCACGGGACTATCGAGGAACAGGACGACACCATCCTCTGGCTGAGCCACATGATCAAGAACGCCGGCGGAGACATTTCAATTTTGCTCCGGGGCAACGCGGTCAATTACGGAGTCATGGGGCAAGACGCCAGCGGCCTACAATTCGGCGACATCGCCCTGACCGTCCCCCCCACGCTGGACACCGACGTGGTCAACCTTATCGGCGCCGGCGTCCCCACCTATATCGTACGGGAAGACTTGGACGACCGGGGCATCAGGACGGAGGAACTGGCCGACGGGTTGAGCCTGGTAGGCCGGAGCGAGTTGGCCGACCTCTTCGATTCTCACGACGCAATCTGGCATTGGTGACATACACCTACGGGCTTAGGGCCCCAGGCCAAGCGTCCGGCCTGACGTAAGACCAGCTGCGTTCCATGCCCCGGCTCCGGCGTAGGGACACCGGCGGCATGACTGCACCCTCAGCTGGCGTTTCCTCCGCCCACCCTTCCACAGCGCGGGACCGCGATTGTCCTGGCCGCAAGTCTCCAGCCACATAAACAGCACCAAAAAGGCCGGTATTGGGCGCCCGCCTTTTTGCAATTTACAGGGCGCTCCGGTAAGATAAAAGCGTAGCTTGCAATAGAGTCAGGCATAGTCCGGCTTTAGCCTGGGCAGAGGTAACAATGGGCAGCAACCGCTGGCTGCGGAACGGGTTTGTCTACCTGCTGGTGATCATCGGGATCATCGTAATCTTCTATACCCTGTTGCCCAGTTTTGGAGGAAGCAGCGAAAGGCCGTTGTCCACGGTCATCGCGATGGCCAAGAACAACGACATCCGGGAAATCCAGGTCGACGGCAAGAAGCTCACGGTCTATCCCAATAGCGGGGAGCAGTTCACCAGCAGAATCAGCAACGAAACCGATATAGTCGGCCTGCTGACCGAAAGCGGCGTGGAGTTAGGGACGCCCGGCGGGGTAGAGGTCTCGTTCAAAGGGTCCAGCGGACTGAGAAGCTTCTTCGGGTTACTGCTGAATTTCCTGCCCCTGATATTCTTCGGCGGCCTGATCCTGTTCATGATGCGGCAGGCCCAGGGCAGCAACAACCAGACCCTGAGCTTCGGCCGGAGCCGGGCGCGGATGATGACCATCAACCGTCCCGGAGTCACTTTTGCCGACGTGGCTGGGGTGGATGAGGCGAAGAACGAACTGCAGGAAGTAGTGGAGTTCCTGAAGTATCCCGAGAGGTTCCTTTCCCTTGGGGCCCGAATCCCCAAAGGAATTCTGCTGGTGGGACAGCCCGGAACGGGTAAGACTCTGCTGGCGAGGGCGGTTGCCGGGGAGGCGGGAGTGCCCTTCTTCCACATCAGCGGCAGCGAGTTCGTGGAGATGTTCGTGGGGGTGGGCGCGGCCCGGGTGCGGGACCTGTTCGAGCAGGCCAAGCGCAACGCTCCCTGCATAGTGTTTGTGGACGAAATCGACGCGGTGGGCCGGCACCGGGGCGCAGGACTGGGCGGAGGCCACGACGAGCGGGAACAGACACTGAACCAAATCCTGGTGGAGATGGACGGTTTCGAGACCAATACCAACATAATCGTGGTGGCCGCGACCAACAGGCCGGACATTCTGGACCCGGCGCTGCTGCGGCCGGGACGCTTTGACCGGCGGGTGACGCTGGACTTGCCCGACGTGGTGGGTCGCACGGCGATTTTGAAGGTCCATTCCGCCGGGAAACCGCTGGCGCCGGAGGTGGTTCTAGATACGCTGGCCAAGGAGACTCCTGGGTTCAGCGGGGCCGACCTTTCCAACCTCATCAACGAGGCGGCGCTACTGGCGGCCAGGGGCAACAAGAAGGCCATCTTCATGGACGAGTTCGAGGAAGCAGTCGAGCGGATTATCGCCGGCCCCGAACGAAAGAGCCGGGTAATCAGCGCCAGGGAAAAGGAGATGACGGCCTACCACGAGGCGGGCCACGCTTTGGCGGCCTGGGCGCTGCCCCACGCAGACCGGGTGCACAAGATTTCCATCGTGGCCCGGGGGGCCACGGGCGGTCACACCTCCCTGCTGCCCGACGAAGACCGATACCTGTGGACCAAGAACCAGTTCCTGGACATGCTGGTGGTGACAATGAGCGGCCGGGTGGCGGAGCAGTTGATATTCGACGAGATAACCACGGGGGCGAGCAACGACCTGGAGCGAGCCACGAAGATCTCGTTGAGCATGATCAAACGCTACGGCATGAGCGAGGCCCTTGGACCGAGGACTTTTGGCAAGCGGGAAGAATTGGTCTTCCTGGGGCGGGAGATCAGCGAGGAGCGGGACTACGGCGACAAGGTGGCTGAGGAAATAGACGACGAGGTCAAGAACCTGTTCGGCACGGCGTACCGCCGGTCCGAGGAAATACTGGTTGACAACAAGCCCAAGCTGGTCCTGCTTGCCGAGTATTTGATCGAGTATGAGAGCATCACCGGCGACAACCTGAACAAGCTGTTTAGGGGCGAGGACCTGGGTGACGAACCGGCGACGCCAGCGATCCCGCCGGAGCCTCCGCCCCACTCGCCGGCTCCCGTTCCGGACCCGGCGCCAGGCCCCATTCCCCACCCGGCGCCCACCTTTTCCAGTCAAAGAGGACCAACGCCGACCAACGGCGGCTAGGCCCGGCCCGGTTCATCCTCTTTCTTATCAAGGGCGTTCCGCCTTCAGTTCGGGCCGTTACCCGCCTCTATGCTGGTCGGCCCTCTTGCCTTAGACTGTGCTTACTAGGTGGACGGCTCCTCAGTTGCAGCATCGCCCTGAGCTGAGGCAATAGGAAGCTCTCGATAGTAGACCCCCCAGTCCTGCATAAGCTGCCGAACTGCTGGCTGCTGCAAGCCGGCCAACTCTCTGAAAAAGCCGGCCATGGCGTGAGCAGACAAGCGTTCGCTGGAGCAGACCCAACTGCGCTCGGCAGGCACGATGTAAATGAGACCGCTTTGGTGTTCGCATGAGACCTGTATCCGCGTCATGTCATCGCCGGTTGTCACGTTCATGCCGTAGTCAGCCATCAGGACCAATCCTCCAAGAAGTGTTAGTATTCCCCGGGAATATTTAGCCAGGTTATTGGGCGATAGTAAATGCCCCGCTCCGGGTTCCTCACATTGTGCAGGATTGCGGGGAACCGTTGATGGGTATTGCCGCTGATATGGTACAACCCTGGCAGTTAGTGGTAGAATCTACCGGGTTGACGACATCAGTTAGCCTACCCGGCGAATAACGTTGCCGGTCTAACTAAGCAATCGCGAATAAGGACGCTTGAGTATGTATCCACAGGGAGGACGGCAACCCGAGTTCGATTTCGAGCAGGTGATGGCCCGGGCCCGAGAAACGTGGGACCGGATCAGCCGCCGGCTTGGCGGGGGAGGCATCGGCCTGGCGGCGGCGTTGCTGGTCGGCTTGATTATAGCTATCTGGTTCGCCACTGGCGTCTACACCATCGGCCCCGGGGAGCAGGCCGCTCTCCAGCGGTTTGGGAACGTCTGCGACACCGTTATCGGCCCTTGTGACGAAGACGGCGGGCTGGTCACTGCCACCGGCCTTCACTGGTGGTGGCCCGGCCCCATCGGCAACAAGCAGGTGGTGCTGGTGAACGAGGTACGGCGCATGGAGCTTGGCTTCAGAGCCGAGGAGGGGGTAGAACCCGCTCCGTTACTGGACGAGGCCCTGATGATCAGCGGCGACCTGAACATAGTGGACGTGCGGGTGGTGGTGCAGTACGACATCCAGAACCTGGTGGATTATCTCTTCCGGGTAGACGACCCGGGGGAGTCGGCCGGCGCTGAGCGAAACGTCCCCGCGGGCAGACCCGACGGCCGGACTCTGAAGGACGCCGCGGAGGCCGCACTTAGGTTGGTGGTGGGACAAAGGTCCATAGGCGCCGTGTTGGCGGAACAACGTGCCGAAGTAGAAGCAACGACGAGGGCCAGGCTGCAAGAGATCCTGGATAACTACCAAGCCGGTATAAATATCATCGGTGTCGAGCTCCAAGAGGTGCAAGCGCCCGAACAGGTCCGGGACGCTTTCGCCGACGTAGTCCGGGCCAGGCAAGACAAACAGACCGCGATTAACCAGGCCCAGGCATTCGAAAACCAGCGGCTCCCGGAGGCCCGAGGTCAAGCGGCGCAAATCGTTCAGGCGGCGGCGGCGTTCAAGGAAGCCCGGATAGCCAGGGCGGAGGGTGAAGCCGACCAGTTTACCGCCATCCTCACGGAATTCAAGGAATCAGAGGAAGTTACCCGCCAGCGGCTCTACCTGGAAGCGATGGAGGATATCCTGCCCGGCATAACAAAAATCATCGTGTCCGGAGATACCGAGTCGGTATTGGTCCTGGGAGGCCAGGATGGCGCCATAGCTCCTATACCCATCGGCCCCAGTCCATAAGACGATGGCTTCTCCAGCACTGTGAAGTAAAGAGGTATTTATGCGAAACTTGCTGCTCATCGGCGGCTTCGTGATATTCGGCATCATCATGTTCAGTTGCTCAGTGTACACCGTCGATGAGACTGAGCAGGTCATAGTTACCCGATTCGGCGAAGTCCAGGGGAATGTCAAGACGGAGCCTGGCCTATACTTCAAAGCCCCTTTCAACGTCGACCAAGTGACCACATATGACAAACGGCTGTTGAGGATTGACGCCCCTCCCCAAGCGATGCTAGACAAAAACCTGTTGCTGCTAGATATCGACGTCTACGCCCGCTACCGCATTACCGATGCCGTCCAATTCCGAAAGACCCTGAACTCCGAGGCCAACGCCCGCAGTGCGTTGGGCCAGAGGGTAAACGCGGCCCTCAGGGCGGAAGTAGCCGACCTGCAGCGGTCCCAGATCATCGGCGCCGAGGTGGAATTAGATGACGATGGCTTTGCCATAACGGATGACGAAGGCAACACCAAGGTAACGGCAACGGAGTCCCGCACCGAGATGTTAGACCGGGTGCTGGTAGCCGTCAGGCAGGACTTGGCAGACGAACCGGAACCTTTCGGCGTGGAAATGGTTGACGTACGCATAAAGCGGGCCGACTTCCCGGATGAAGTCTCCGACCGGGTGTTCGCGAGGATGGAAGCGGAGAGGGCAAAGATAGCCGAACGCCTTCGTGGTGAAGGAACCGAGCAGTCTCGCAGCATCAGGGCCAACGCCAACCGGCAGGTGGAGGTGCTCCTGGCGGATGCCGACAAGGAGAGCAATCAACTGCGCGGCGAAGGCGAGGCCCGGGCTATTGCCATTTTGGCAGAAGCATTGGAGCGGGACCCCGACTTTTTTGCCTTCAGGCGCAGCCTGGAGGCCTACCGGAAAATCTTCGATCAAGGAACTACCGTCATCCTCTCGGCGGACGCTCCTCTGTTCCAGTTCCTGAGCACGGCGGGCGGCGAATTGTCCGGCCTAGCGGAGGGGACGGACCCTCTGGAACATCAAGGGATGGAAGAGACGCCGGATGACGAGGCTATGACCGAAGAGTCGGAAGGCCAGTAACCCGGGGAGTAACGACCGGCCTTTAATCCCGTATTGCACTTCGACTGCGCTCACTGGACCTGCAAGGTAGAAGCGGTGGCCGCGCGGAAAGCCGCGGTGGCCAGACCGATAGTATCTTGATGCGGCGATGAGAATCCACGAGTATCAAGCCAAAGAGATTTTTGCCCGCTACGGGGTGCGGGTGCCCAATTCCGCGGTTGCAAGTTCGCCCGAGGAGGCCAGGAAGGCAACCAGAGACCTGGGCGGACAGGCTGTTTTGAAGGCCCAAGTGCACGCCGGCGGACGCGGTCTGGCGGGCGGGGTCAAAGTGACGCGCTCCCCTGAAGAAGCGGAGGAAACGGCACGCGCCATGTTGGGGAAGAGGCTGGCGACGGCCCAGACCGGCGCAGATGGATCACCAGTGAACCAACTGCTGGTGGAGGAACTGCTCGACGAAATGGGCCGGGAGCTGTATTTGGCCATCACCGTGGACTCGGTGCAGCGGTGCCCGGTGGTGCTGGTGAGCGGCAAAGGCGGCATGGACATCGAGGAGGTGGCGGCATCGACCCCGGAGGAGATACACACCGAGCCGATAGACCCCATTTTGGGGTTCATGCCCTTTCAGTCCAAGCGGCTGGCCGCTCGGCTGGGGCTGGACGCCGAGCAGGCGCGGGAATTGTCACAAACCATCGATGCGCTGTGCCGCATATTCCGCGACAACGATTGCACGCTGGTGGAAATCAACCCCCTGGTGACTTCGGCTGGCGGAAAATTAATTGCGCTGGACGCCAAAATCGACCTGGAAGACGATTCGTTGTTCCGGCAACCTAAGCTGGTCGGGCTTCGGGACCGTTTGCAGGAGGATGAGTTGGAGGCGCAGGCCGTCGACCTGGGCATTTCCTACGTCAACCTGGAGGGGGACGTGGGCTGCCTGGTCAACGGAGCAGGACTGGCTATGGCGACGCTGGATGCAGCGACCAACGCCGGCGCCTCGCCGGCCAACTTCCTGGACGTTGGCGGAGGAGCCAGCGTCGAAAAGGTAGCCAGCGCGGTGGAGATCATCCTATCCGACGCCAAGGTTGACAGGGTCTTGGTCAACATATTCGGCGGCATCCTACGTTGCGACATCGCCGCCGAGGGCATTGTGCAGGCTTACCGGAACAAGGGCAGCAACCTTCCCCTGGTGGTGCGGATGCTGGGCACGAACGTTGACGAAGGCAAAGTCATCCTGCGGGATTCCGGCCTGCCCGTCACCTTTGCCGACACGTTGGCCGAGGCAGCAACGGCCATTTGCTCCACGGGATGAGGCCGCCGGCACGGTCTCTCCTTCTCTTGGTTCCGTATGATGAGTCCGTAACGGAGTAACCGCAGAATGTCCGTTCTGGTAGATGCCCACACGCGGGTGGTGGTCCAGGGGATCACCGGCCGCGAGGGAAGCTTCCACGCCAGGGCCTGCAGGGCCTACGGCACCAACATAGTCGCGGGCGTCACGCCGGGGAAGGGCGGCCAGCTTTTCGACGATTCCATTCCCGTTTTCGACTCGGTAGAGGAAGCGGTGGCGCAGACGGCCGCCAACCTGTCCCTAATCTTTGTACCTCCCCCATTCGCTCCCGACGCCATCGTCGAGGCGGCGGACGCCGGGGTTCCCCTGGTCGTTTGCATCACCGAGGGCGTCCCGGTACTGGACATGGTGCGTGTTGGCCGCTACCTGGAAACCAAGCCGGTGCGTCTGCTGGGCCCCAACTGCCCCGGCCTGATCAGTCCCGGGGCGCGCTGCAAGGTGGGAATAATGCCGGGAGCCATCCACCTCCCAGGCAAAGTGGGCGTGGTTTCCCGCAGCGGCACCCTGACCTACGAAGCAGTGGGCCAGCTGACCGCGGCGGACATCGGCCAGTCCAGTTGTGTGGGAATCGGCGGCGATCCCATAGGAGGCACCAACTTCGTAGACGTTCTTCGCCTGTTCGATAAGGACCCGGAAACGGAGCTGGTGGTGCTCATCGGCGAGATTGGCGGGACCAAGGAGCAGGAGGCGGCTGCCTACATAAAAGAAGAATTCAGCAAGCCGATTTGCGCCTTGGTGGTGGGGAAGGCGGCGCCCCCAGGCAAACGAATGGGGCATGCCGGGGCCATCATCACCGGCGAGGCGGGCCAGGCGGAGACCAAGGTACAGGCGTTACGGGACGCGGGCGCCCGGATAATCCCGACTCCCGCCGACATCGGCTCCACGGTCCAGGAAACCCTCAGAGAACTAAAAGCCACGCATTGACCGCGGGGGCAGCTTCGTAGCTACGGTCAGAGTTGCAGGCCGACGCTCCCCGAAGACTGCCTCAGCCGCCGGGGCTGAACAGCGAGACCACCAGCACCAGGGCCAGCACCACCAGGACCGCGCCGGCTATCGCAGGCCACATTCGTTGATCCACGCCCGGAGAGGGGCGCTGGAGAGGGTCGTCCGACGGGCCCCCAGGCTCTAGTTCCAGGAGCTCGCGGGCTGGAGTCTCGTCGGAGGCATAGACGTAGAGGTCGTGGGGAAGGTTGTAGGCCGATCCCCAAAGGCCGGGACCGCCGCGCAGGGAGCGGATGAAGCAGGGTATGCCCACCTGCCGGAGCCTCTGCTCGGCCAGCCTGGCCATGGGCTCGTTGTCAAAAACCGTCAAGCGGACTTGCTTCTCGCTGTCGCGTCTTGAGAAAGGCATCTGCTCTATGTGCGTGCCCCCTGAAGTCTTGGCCCTTTTGCCCAAGAGTTTACAACCGCTATTCTACGCCTAAACTACAACGTCGTGGGGGCGCGGGGACGCTCGAACGCGGCTGTTTCCAGACGGGGTACGTGGTATAATAGGCACCTCTTCGGCGGGCCGAGGTGGTGGAATTGGTAGACACGCGGTCTTGAGGGGGCCGTGGGCGTGCGCCTGTGTGGGTTCAAATCCCGCCCTCGGCACCAGCAGTACACCCAGGGGCGACGTAGCCAAGTGGACTAAGGCGGAGGTCTGCAAAACCTCTATTCGGCGGTTCGAATCCGCCCGTCGCCTCCATAGTTGGCTTTCGCTGTTGAACCTCCCTGATTTCCTCTAAGCTCCGCCTTTTTGCCCCTTCACTAGCACAGTCGCGGACTCGTGCACCCTTGTTGCAGCCACGCCGTTGCGTGATTCCCAATTGATGCGAGCAGGTTGGGTTATTTTGCGGGGGCGAGCAGGCGCATGATCTCGCCTACGTCGCTCACCGTTTCAAGGTTGTTGACCATGTCGATGACGCGGTCGGCGTTGCCCGGTGGGACGGGTGTAGCAGAGAAGGATACGCAGTCGCGGAATTTCGCTTCCAGCAGGTCCTGGCTGGCGGGGTTCCCCGGGGCCCCGGGGACGCTCTCGACGCGCTGGAACAGCCGCCGGCCGTCGCGGGTGTGAATTTCGACGCCCGGGACGAAGTGGTTTTCCTCCGGCGGCAAGGGTTGATAGCGAATCTTCCGGGCCATTGCCAGAACCTCGGGGTCATGCAACCCCTGGTCGGTGAAGGCGCTAAGGGTCACGTTGCCCTTGGCCATGGCGATAGCGGAGGTGAAGGGAATGCTGTACTTGGCGTCGATGCTGGTCTCGGGGCGGCGCTTTAGTTCTATGGGCTCGGATAGCAACTCGGCGTGCATATTGCCGCCCAGGACTACCAGTTCGTCGACGTCATCGGGGGCAAGGCCATACTCGCTGCGCAGGTTGAGGATGGCAGCGTTGGTAGGACGGGTTACGGCGCAGGCCGGCCAGACCTTGAAGGCGTGGCCCTGGAGCAAGGGGAAACGATCACCCAGGCCGCCGGTGAGTTTGTCCCAGTCGGGTTCGCAGCGGACGTAGGTCTTGTAGAAACCGTACCTGCCTTCGAGGATTTGTTTAGGGCCGGTGACTCCCCTGCGGGCCAGGTCGGCGGACATGACGGCGCCCTGTCCGGTAAATCCCGCCTGCATGCTGCGCATGTGGGTGGCTTCGGCCACGGCCATCTGGCGGCTGCCGCTGAGCTGGTTGAAGGCAATGCCCAAGGCGTTCTCCAACTGCCCCTCGTTCAGCCCGTACAGGCGTCCGGCGACCACAGCTCCGCCGAGATAACCCAAGAGATTGGTGGGAAACCAGCCCTCGTTCATGGTCCACTCGGGAATGGTTATGGACAGGGCAATGCGCACCATGAGGTCCTGACCGGCGGCGACGGCGGCAATCAGGTCACGCCCGCCGATTCCACCTTCCTTCTCGGCAGCAGCGAAGCCCACGGGAACGGTGGCTATGCTGTGGTGCCCGCCGCCCGGCTCAACGTCATCGTAGTCGAGCATGTGGCCCAGGGAGCCGTTGACGAAGGCCGCCCACGGCGCGGGGGCCTTTCCGCCAAAGCCGAGGATGGTGCTTTCGGGCGCTCCGCCCAAGTCCCGGACGTACTCGAAGGCCATGCGTCCCTCCGGGGCTAAACCACTGGCGCCAGTGGTGACACCCAAGGTGTCCAGGATGCACTGCTTGGTCAGCTTTACCAGCTCGTCGGGCAGCCCTTCGTATGCGAGGCTGCCGACGTGGCGGATGAGGCTGATGGATGCGTTCTTTCCCGAAACCGGGCTTGTTTTGGTGGCCATTGCTATGCTTCTTCTCCAGGCGGTGCGGAATCGGCTACGGCGAGGGTTGGTTACAGCGCAGGCCTGCAACGCTAGATTCCCGCTCGGGGGCGGGAATAACGGGGAGGGGTTGGAACGGGGCAATATGGTGTCAGTTTAGGTATGGGGTTTCGGGCCTGTCAAGGGCGGAGCGACAGGAAGCCTTGTGCTAGAATGGACAGGCGTGTCGTAGCTGGCGCTATGGTCAGTGTCGGCCAACGGCGGCATCGAGGTGGCCGGGGTGGCGGAACGGCAGACGCGGCGGACTTAAAATCCGCTACCTTGACCGGTGTGTGGGTTCGATTCCCACCCCCGGCACCAAACACATCCGTCGACAGTTTTAAGCGACGCCCATTGTCCCGAAAATACCCGGCGGCGGCTTGTCTAACGTCTTGGCTTGTCCGCCAGTGTGTTTGTGGGGAACCCACGTCCACGGCTAGCAGACATGTTGGGTCAGCGGCGTGCGAGCGTCAAACCGGTTTTGTTGGGGGTTAAGGCCTATCAGACTGCTGCCGCCGGTCGGCCAGCTTCCACCCGAAGCCGACCACAAGTGACGCTATCATCAGCTTCACCAGGTCGCCGGGGATAAATGGGTACATTCCACCGCTGAACAGCTCACCTTCGGCCGGCCAACCAAAGTCAAAATAGTGCAGCCACAACAGGCCCGGCACGTATATGAACAGGCTTCCCAGAAGCATGGGCCACAGGGAACGGCCTCGATTCCAGCCGCGCTGCGACAGATAGCCCACCAACACGGAGGCGGCGACGAACCCGATAAGATAACCTCCGGTGACTGAGCCGGTCACGTATTCCCAGCCGTTGCCGCCGTCTTTGAATACCGGCACCCCGGCCATGCCCAGAAAGTAGTACACGAGGATTGCAAAGAGGCCCCACCGTAGCCCCAAAACACCTCCAATGAGGAGCACGCCAGTGGTCTGAAAGGTGATGGGCACCGGGTTATCCGGCAGGTAGAACGTCGCCCGCCCGAAGGCCACCAGCAACCCCACAAACAGCAGCGATATGGCCAATCTCTGAAGGGTGTTGATTGACGGGAAGAGGGAGTCCATGAGGGAATTGTTGAACTGACCTATCACCGACCACGGTTTCGCCTGTACCACAAATTCGCCGGACCTGATCACATTCTGCATTGCGCCGACTCCCAACCGGAACTGGGCTATAGTTTGCCTACATTCGAACGGAGGCGAACGGAGGCGTAGGGGGCCGGTGGAGTGTAGGCGTTGCCCGTCTCTCTTGTCAACGCGAAGTGAGTCCGCAAGGTAGTTGGCTTGTGGTCAAAGAGCCTTCAGTCGCCTGTGTCAGCGCCGGGGAACTTGCGGCCGATTGTCCTATGCGAGAGGACTCAAAACAGCTGACGGCACAGGCCGATGGGGCATCAGCGACGAGACCGGACAATCCAAACCAGGTCCAAAGCCAATATGGCCGCGGCGATAAACCACAGTATGGAGCTCAAGGTGGGGTTGATTTGCAGTCCCACCCCAAGACCGAGGTAGAATACAACAACCGCCAGCACGAACAACAGGACTTGGGCGGCGATCTTGACTTTGGCAGCCATCATTTCCCGGTCATTGTACTACTCACGAGGGAGCGGTTGCAGTATGGCCCTGGTGGGACAACGATCCGCTATAGGCGGCTCGTTGACGGCGGCGCTATTCAGGGCAGCCCTGAGAACCCATGACGGGACCGGACTGAGTGAGGCCAGCGGGGCCTGGAGAGTTGGAGGTCTTGACCGGCAACGGCAGACCGGCGGCCATGAAAACCACCTCGTCCGCCTCTGTGGCTACGGCCTGGTTCACTCTTCCAAGCTCGTCGGCGTAGACGCGTCCCAACTCGGTGGGAGGCACGACTCCGAGCCCTACCTCGTTGCTGACGATAATCCAGGAGGCGGCGCCGCTGTGGTACAGACTCAACAGTCTTTGGGCTTCCGCAAGGACGTTATCCCGGGCCGACGCCAGGTCCGCTTCTCTCAACAGCAGGTTGCTGACCCACAGCGTCAGGCAGTCGAGGAGGACGGTATCATAGCGGTGGAGCAACGGAGTCAACGCAGCAACAAGGTCCACCGGCTCTTCGAGGGTGTCCCATTGCTTTGGGCGAGCCTGCCGATGGGCCTCGATGCGGGCCTTCATTTCCGGGTCTCGGGCCTCCGCCGTGGCTACGAAAAGGACGCTCCGGCCGTTGCCCGCCAGTCGTAGACTATAGCTGCTCTTGCCCGCTCGTACCCCTCCCAGCACCAACGTCAGCCGCTTGCTCATGTTATGCTCCCTAGACCGTAGGAATCAGACGCCCGGTGTGGTCCCAAGTCCCCCGGACGCTCCCGTTGAGGCGCCCGCCAATAACGGCCGTCTCCGCGCCAACGTTTAACCTGCGCCGGTCTTTACCGTAGCGGTTTACCACGGGGGCGTCCAGTACACCTGCGGGAGCAAGCGGGCCAAGGCGACACCCACAAGGATCGCCGTTACTTCCGCCAACTCGTTAACTGCGCCGTACGCATCGCCTGTCATACCTCCGAGCATCCGTGAAATCCACCAGCCCAGCGCCAAAGATACTGCAATAGCTGCGGCGAGTACAAAAAGCCCTGTGGCCCCCAACAGTAAGCCTCCGGCTACGGCGGCGGTAACGAGGCCGAGGACAATGTGCCAGCGCCTAGCCCCGGCCTGAAACGCCGTACCCATCCCCTGTTCTCTGGCGTAGGGAAAGGCGGCCATGGTCGACAACATTCCAAACCGCGAGAGGCAGGGAAATACGGTCAGCAGACCGGCTCGGACCTCATCGGGCATTCCCGACAAGAGAGACCACTTCAACAGCAGCAGGCTGACCCCGCCGACAACGGCGAAGGCGCCCACGTGGGTATCCCGGAGAATTTCCAGCCGCTTGGACGGGGAGTAACCGCCGAACAGCCCGTCGCAGGAGTCCAGGAACCCTTCGGTGTGGATAGCCCGCGTGAGCACAAGCAACGCCACTACCAAAAGGGCCCCGACCGCAGGCGTAGGCAGGGCCTGTCTGGCGGCGAAATCGAGGCCTGCCAGTGTGGCGCCCAGGGCGAGGCCGACTAAGGGAAAGTATGCCCGGGCCGAGCCCATCTGGGCTACGCCGCGCGGCGCGACGGGAAGAATGGTCAGAAAAGATATGGCCAGCCGCAGGCTATTCAACTCCGGCCGTCCGCACCCTCCTCCGATTCGCTATCGGAGACACCGGCCTCGGCGAAAGTCGCCATGTCGGCCAGGCAGGCCGCGGCCGCCTCGACGATGGTCATGGCCAGCACCGCGCCGGTGCCCTCACCCAACCTCATGCCGAGGTCCAGAAGAGGCTTCAGCCCCAGGTGCGAGAGGACGATTCTGTGCCCCTGCTCTGCGGACAGGTGGGAGGCGACGACGTAGTCCCTCACATTGGGACAGAGGGCATAGGCGATGAGACCTGCCGCACCGGAAATGAAGCCGTCGAGCACCACGGCCCTACGGGCCAGGCTGCCGCCCAGCGCGACGCCGGCCAACACGCCGATCTCGAATCCGCCAACCTTGGCCAGGACATCCAAACCGTCGCCGGGGTCGGGGCGATTCGCTTCAAGGGCGCGCTGGACCACGGCTATCTTATGATTCAACTCCTCATCGTTTCGTCCTGTTCCCCGCCCGGTGGTGTCAGCCGGAGGTTTCCCGGTCAAGACCGAGGTTATGGCGCTGGACGCGGTGGTGTTGCCAATCCCCATGTCACCGACGCCCAGTATGTCGGCCCCATTTTCGGCGGCCTCCAGGGCAAGGCTGATGCCTGCGTCCAGGCACGCCTCGGCCTGGCTGCGAGTCATAGCCGGGCCATGGGTGATGTCGGCGGTGCCCCGGCCCACGCCGACTACTCTCAGGCCGGGATGGTCCGCCAGAGGCGTTGCGACACCGGCGTCGACAATGACCAGGTCAACGGCCGCCTTGCGCGCCATGACGCTGACCGCAGCGCCGCCCGCGAGGAAATTCTGCACCATCTGCGCCGTGACTTCTTGGGGGTAGCCGGTGACGCCCTGGGCGACGACGCCGTGGTCGGCGGCCGCGACAACTATGGCCTTGCCACGCGGCCGGGGGCGGTCGGTGCAGAATATGCCCGCCAGCTGGACGGACAGGTCCTCCAACCGGCCCAAGCTGCCCGGCGGCTTGGTCAGCCGGCCCTGTCTGAGTTCGGCCTGTCGCATCGCCTGCGCGTCGGCCGGGCCGATGCGGGCCACTACGTCGTCGAGGGTCATATCTAGAACTCTATGCCCTGTTGGACCTTGATTCCTGCGTCTTGATAGGGATGCTTAATCAGCTTCATTTCGGTAACCAGGTCGGCGCAGTCGATGAGCTCTTGGGGAGCATACCGTCCGGTGATGATGACGTGCATGGTATCCCGCCGACGCTTCAGGGTGTCAACAACATCGGCAACGGGCACCCAGCCGTAGTGCATGGCGTAGGTGAACTCGTCGAGGATTATGATGTCCTCGTCTCCGTTCAAGACCGCCTCTTTGCAGCTGTCCCACTGCTGGACGGCGAGGGCCGCGGTCCTGTCCATATCCTTGGAAAGCCACGTGAAGCCATCGCCCAGGGCCTCGATGGGTATGTCCAGCCTCTGGGCCGTTCGATGCTCTCCGAATCGAGCGCCTGTGTGCTTGATGAACTGGAACATGCGTATGCGGAAGTCTCGGCCCCAGGCCCGGAAGATAACCCCCAACGCCGCGGTTGTCTTGCCCTTGCCCTCGCCGGTGTTGACGATGACCAGCCCATGGCGGACGCGAGGCCGCTTGGTCGGCGCAGTGGGCCGCGTTTCTCCCTGTTGTGTGCTCATGTGTCACTACTCCCGGATTTTCCGGATGATCCGTTGCCGCCGGGAACCGTCTGCATTCCTGATTCGGCATTGGACCCCGGCCCGTTCACGCCTGGCGAGTGGTTGTCTGCCGGTCCGATGAGGCTGACGGCCAGCGACCCCGTTGCCGGGTCCTTATAGACTGCGGACTTGACGCCGAAAGCGGACTCGATAATCGGGGGTGACAGGACTTCATGAGGCGGTCCCTTGGCCAGCACCCGCCCTTGGCTCAACAGGACCAACTGGTCGCAATAGCGGGCTGCCATGTTCAGGTCATGGATGGCCGCGACGGCGGTCAACCCATCGTCGACGAGCTGCCGAACGAGGTCCAGCACCTTGAGTTGGTGGAGGACATCCAAATTCGACGTGGGTTCGTCCAGCAGGAGCAGGCGGGGTTGTTGCGCCAGAGCACGGGCGACGAACACCCTTTGACGCTCTCCGCCGGACAGGGTATCGAGGGTCCTGTCGGCGAACCGGTCAATCTCCGTCAGCTGCATGGCGTCCCGGGCGATGCGGTCGTCCTCTCTTCCCTCAATCTGAAATCGCCCCAGGTGCGGGTACCTGCCCATGAGCACGAGTTCGAGGGACGTGAAGCCGTGGGTGTATGGCGCAATCTGCGGCACGAGCGCGACGCCGGCGGCGAGGTCTCTCGACGACAGGGCATTCAAGTCCTTCCCATCGAGACTAATGGCGCCGCCATGATGTTTCAGGATGCCGGATAAGGTCCTGAGGAGTGTGGACTTGCCGGCGCCGTTGGGGCCTATCAGGCCAACCATCTGTCCTCGGTCGGCGCACAGGTCCACGCCGTTGAGCAGCGTGGAACCGTCGACTTCGTAGGTGACGTTTTGGGCGTTTAACGCCTGTGGTCTAGTGTCGTTCATTTTTCTTTACTCTGCCAGGCTAAATGGGGTGGTGGAAGTCTCTGGGAACTGGTCCGGCCAGAGCAACCGGGCCAGGTCTTCAGCGCCGCGAATATTCCAGTAGGAGAGTGTGGTGAAGTGCTTGCTTTCTACTATGTGGACTTGATTGTTTTTGATGGCCGGCACCTCGGCGAGGGCTTCGTTGGAGAACAGGCTCTGCCGGAACTCCTCAGCGCCATATTCCATGGGCTGGGCGATGACAATCACCTCTGGATTCATGGCAATGACGCCTTCGAGGCTGGTGGTCTGGTTGCTTTCTATACCGGCCTCTTCAGCTGCGTTGATGCCGCCGGCGGTAGTAATGACGCCTCCTTCGGTGGAGTTGGCTCCTGCAACCCACAGCTTGTCGGAGTATTGAGTAAGGGCCAGCACCCTGGGGCGGGGGCCTGCCGCGCCGGTCACGGCAACCAGAGCGTCATGACGCTCTGCCACCTCCGCGGCGAACTCCAGGGCGCGTTCCTCCTCACCGAAAATATAGCCCATGAGAAGAATGCCGTTGATCCGCGCCTCCGGGTCGTGTTTCAACTCAGTCTGGACAACCGGGATACCGGTCCTTGACAGGGCATCGACGGCTTCCGCGGGAAAGAATGGACTGGCGACGACAACGTCCGGGCTCTGAGCGACAATCGTCTCCGGGTCACGGGAAATCTCGGTTATATCCTGGACAAGGGAGGCAACGTTGGAGTAGGTCAAGTTCTTCGTAGGGCTCCCAACCCCCACCAGGCGGTCTGTGGGTACAAGGGCCAGGGTCATCTCATCGTGTCCGATGGAAGCGGTAATGATTCGCAGCGGCTTGGACGGGATGGTCACGATTCCGTTCAGGCCTTCTACATCACGCGGCCAGCCCAAGTTAGTTGGGTCTACGATGCCCCTGACGCCTTCGAGTAACTTCGTCACAGGCTCGGCAGTCGGCCCCGGCTCAAGGGTTGCCGTGGGAACGTTGGTCGGCGTTGGGGTCGGTTCCGTACTGGGCGCCGCCGGCGTGGGTGTTGCCGACGAACACGCCGCCAAGGCAAGCGCGAGCAAAATTATTACTGGCACGACCAAGACAGGGAACCGTCGAATAACCATACTGACTCCTTTGAGTGATTGCGTGTTACAGGGAATAGACCTGCCGCTTGTTTTTCATCAGCAGCAAGATGAAGAACGGGGCGCCGACGAATGCGGTGAGAATACCGACGCGAAACTCGGCGGGCTGGACTATGGTCCTCGCCACCGTGTCGGCTACGATGACGAATACGGCGCCTCCCGCGGCGCTCATCGGGACCAGCACGCGATGGTCCGGACCGAGTATCAGCCGGAGCATGTGGGGAGTAACCAGGCCAACGAAAGCGATAGTCCCGCTCACCGCCACGGCCGAGCCGGTGACCAATGCTGCCGCGGCCAGGAGGACGGGGCGAGTGAAACCCACGCGAACCCCCAGGGACCGGGCCTCGTCATCGCCCAGCATCAGGAGGTTCAGGTCGCGCACCATGAACAGAATCACGGCGACGCCAAGTACTATCAACGGCGCGGCAATCCGGACGTGCTCCCAGGAACGGGAATCCAGTCCGCCGACGAGCCAGAACAGAATCTCCCGCAGGGCTTCGTTATCGGGGAGAAGGATGATGATTGCGGAGACGATGGCGCCCAGGAAGGCGTTGACGGCGACTCCGGCAAGCAGGAGCGTTGCCATGGAGAAGCGTCCACCGACGGCGGCGATGCCATAGACAAGGAACGAGGCCGCCATGGCGCCCAGGAACGCAAACGCGGGCAGGGCGAGAAAGAACAGGCCGGTCAGCCCGGTGGCGATGGCAAAGACCGCCCCCACAGCCCCGCCGGCTGAAACGCCGATAATTCCAGGGTCGGCCATGGGATTGCGGAACAGGCCCTGCATCGTCGCCCCGGCTACCGCCAGGCCTGCTCCGACAAAAGCCCCCACCAGGATGCGGGGAAGCCTTATCTGCTCGACGACCAACTGCTGCGTACGCCCGAACTCGGCGAAATCGAGGCCGAGGCGGGACAGCACAATGGAGGCGACGTGACCGGCAGGGATTTCGACCGGGCCAAGGCTTAACGAAACCAGGGCCGCGGCCAGAATCAACAGGACAAAGACGGACAGGCCGATGGCCAGCCGGGGGGCAACTCCCGCCTGGCGGTACCCGCGCAGGGTGGCAAGTCCAACTGCCCTCAAGAAAAACACCTCCTACGGCTCTCCGCTGGAGGTGCTGGCTTTCACTCTGCTCGGGACTGTTGCCCGACGGCCGAGGGACCCTCTCTAGTGCGGAGAGTAGTCACCTTCCGTTCAGGCAGGTCTCCTGGCTTGCGGGTGGATTTGGTCCGCCGGGCCCTTCCCAATCGGTGTTCCGACAGTGGACTCCGGCTCTAATCCCGCTTACAGTGGCGCTACCGCGGCGGCTTCTCACCGCCTTCCCTATTCTCCCTGGATGGGGACCTGAACGGGCAGTGGTTGTGTGTTGTTGATGGCGGGAATGGTATAGCGGCGACAGGGGACTGTCAAGCCCAGGCGACGCGTGCTAACGGCGCTGCCGTTGTCGCTGCTGGGCGTCACAACGCCCGAACCGCCTGCTCAATCGCCTGGGTGGCTTCCTGGTAGGGGGTGCCAGGAGAGAACGTCAAGGGCTCGCCGAAGCGGACCTCGACCGAGCCCCGTTTGAGGACGGGAAATCGTACGGGCGCGCCGAGGCGGTCGATGTGGAGCTTGATTGGGACTACGGGCAGGCGGCCTTCTACGGCAACCAAGCCCGTGCCGTTCATGAACGGCTTGATGGGTCCGCCGACGGTCAACTCCCCCTCAGGGTAGATCAGCACGGACCAGCCGTTGTCCAGTATCTTGCCCATGTTCTCCAGGCTGGGGCGGACGGCGCCTTCCTGAGCGAGGGGGAACGCGTTGCCCAGGAGGGGGTTCATGACCCAGAATACCGGGTTCTTCCACAAGACAGCGGCGCCGGCGATGGCTAACCGGCGACGCCAGGCCGGCGGGACGGCCTTGATAATCAGGGGGTTATCGAGCCCAAGGCTGTGGTTGGAGGCGAACAGGACGGGACCGTCAATGCCCCGCAGGTTTTCCTGCCCGGCAACCTTGAGGCCATAGGGGAGCTTGAGCAGCGGGAACACCAGCAACCGCTGAATGGCGCCTCGAGTCATGCGGCACCACAAGTCCATGCCCCAGTCCGGGAATTGGGTGAGTGGCGGGTTGTTTGCGCTTTCTTCCAGGACTTGCTCCAGGTCCCGGACGGTGGTCTCGGGGCCTACCTGGCTTTCGTCCAAGTAGGTCCCAAGGTCTGCTTCGACGGCTGATAGCAGTTCGACCCGGCCAAGGGAATCGAGGCCGAGGTCATCGCCCAAGGTCATGCCCGGTGTGATTTCAGAAGGGTCAATATGGGCGACCTCCGCGATGACGTCGGCGAGGCCCCGGTCTCCCGGACGGCCTCCCGACGCTGCCGGGCTGGCAGCAGCGGCCGGAGGTGCGCTGCCCTGGAGCACGTCGATGAGCAGCGGCTTCTTCACTTTCATGGTGTGGGTACGGGGGAAGTCTTCGTCCGGCCAGACGGTGTGGCCCCTAACCTTTTGATGCTCAGCCAACTGTTCGTTGGCCCACGAGACGATTGGCCCGGGATCAGCTTCATCATTGAGAATCAGGGCGGCGTGCACCTCTACGAAACTCCCCGCGGGCAGGCCCACCACTGCGGAGTCGGTGACGCTTGGGTGCCGGTTGAGCACCGCCTGGATGTCGTCGGGGTACACGTTCTGTCCGCTGGACAGGACAATCATGTCCTTGACCCGGCCCTTAATGTGGAGGAATCCCTCCTCGTCGAAATAGCCAATATCGCCTGTGTAGTACCAGCCCTCTCTAAAGGCGGCGGCCGTCTGCTCCGGGGCGTTCCAGTAGCCGGGGGATATGCTGTCGCCCCTGGCGAGGATTTCCCCCTCCTCGCTGATGTGAACCTGAACGTTGGGCAAGGGACGGCCCACCGAGTCGGGCCGGCGCTCGCGCAGTGTATGGTTGCTGATGACGGGGGATGCCTCGGTTGCCCCGTAGCCCTGTACGATTTTGACCCCCAGCAACTCCCACTTGCGGGCCAGCTCCGGGTCGATCGCCGCCCCGCCGGAAACTATGAAGTCGAGCTTTCCGCCAAACTGCCGGTGTACGCGGCCGAAGAGACGCCGCCTCAAGGGGAAGGGCGTCTTCCCGGCTATCTTCAACAGTTTCAACCAAAGGGCTTCTTTTCCCTGGCGCCTGACCTCCCGCTCGATGCCGTTCATAAGCAGTTCCAGCGCTTGGGGGACAAGGAGCATGGTCGTGACTTTCCGTTCACGCATGGTGCGGGCAAGCACCGTCGGCTGTCTGCTGGTGGGATAGGTGACGCTTGCCCCGAAATACAGCGCGGTAAGCAGGCCGCCCGTCTGCTCGTACATGTGGCTGAGGGGCAGGATGGAGAGGAGCCTGCTGGACGGCTTGCAGGTGATGTATTGGGAGATGCCTTCGATGTTGGCGGTGATATTCCTATGGGTCAGCATCACGCCCTTGGGGTCGCCCGTCGTGCCCGAGGTGAACATGATCTCCAGCAGGTCGTCCGGGCCTGTTTCGACCGGGTCGGGGGCGCCGAGTCCCTGAATGCGGTCCTCCAGTTCTTCGAAGGTAATCTCCGGCGCGTCAAGGGTCACCCCGCCCTTGGGCGTGAAGCGGGAGGTGAAGGCGACCTTGGGCGATACCAGTGAAACGACCCGCTGGACGTAGTCAGGCGCACTGCGGAGGTCCAGCGGCACAACGACGACGCCGGCCCGCAGGCAGCCAAAGAAGATGAGCACCCACTGGGGCGAATTGGGCCCCCAGAGGACGGCCTGGTCTCCCTTGGACAGCCCCCGGCTTTGGAGAAGGGCGGCAACCTGTCCCGATTCTCTCCAGAGCCGGTCATAGGACCAACGCTGGTAGCGGAAGCCCGGCTTGAACAGCAGCGCATCGCGGGAGCCGTGGGCGTCGGCGCATTTCTTGAGGAACTCTACGACGGTATTCCCAGTCGCGGCGCCGTCTTTAGCGGTTGGCATAGTTTCAATCTCCTGAACGGAGGCTGCTTGGCCGGTTCACCGGGCTAAGTTCCGCTACTGCGCCGCTTGGTTGCACGGCCCAGGATATCAAGCGGCCTGCCGGTGGAGCATGCTGCTGAATGCGGCGTATGCGCCGCTGCGCATTGGGGGAAAATGGCTGAAGCACAGCGCATCGAAGTCGAGGCCCAGCAGCTTTCGCAGTGACTGAAGCGCCAGCGCCGGGTCTTCGGTGACGCCGGCGGCGGGGGGCCTGAGCCTGCGGCCCAGCTTGTACTGCAGGGCGTCCCCGACGATGACCAGCTTCTGCTCCGGCAAAAACAGGGCTATGCTGCCGGCGGTGTGCCCCGGCAGGTGTACTACGCGGACTGGATACGGGAAGGGGATGGTCTGGCCATCTTCCAATTCGACGTCAACGGCAATGGGGCTGCCATTCACCGCATCGAGGACCGGTTGGGTAACCTGAGCCGCAAGTTTGTTCTGAAACGGACTCGGGTGGCGTTCAGCGCTGCTCAGGATGCCGGCTTCGAGAGGATGGGCCATGACGGCGATTTCTCTGCCGGCAACCAGTTCCCCTACGCCGGATGCGTGGTCCGGGTGACGGTGGCTGATGACCACGGCCCTGACCGCGTCGAGGGAAAGGCCCAAAGCCTGCAAGCCGCCCGCTATGAAGGGGGAACTGCCCCTCATGCCGGCGTCTACGAGCATTGCTTCGTCGCCTGCGGTAAGCACGGTGACCCTGGCGCCGATGGCCCGGACTTGGTGGACGCCGCCGGTCACGTGGACCGGGTTACCGAGTTTCACTGACCTGCCTCCACGGTGCGGTGGTCAGTACAGTTTCGGCTCCAGGCATCTGATTCGTCAACCGGTCTCTGCCGCCTCAGTCGCCCCCCCGGATGGAATGCCCCGCTCGGGAATGCCGTTGCATAGCATAACGGCCCAAGGGAGCCGACTAAGGCTGAGCTGTCCGAATCGACGCCGATCTGCCGTCGTTGAGATTGGTGGAACGGCAGCGGGAAGTTATGGTAGGGCGCCGGCCTAGAACTATCCAGGCCCAACCGGATCGTGTGGTATAAAGTATGGGAAGACCGCAGGCGCCGGCCGGGGCGATGGCGTTGGTTTACTATCCACTCACGGACAGCCTGCGTGAAATACAGGTCAGGCTTGGATGGGAGATGAGAAGATGGCTGCTACGGGGATGTTCCAATGCGCCAAGTGCTCTAACGGAGAGTACGAGACCAGCGAGTTCCGGGCTACCGGGGGCTTTCTGTCAAAGATATTCGACGTGCAGAGCCGGAAATTCACCACCGTCACCTGCACACGCTGCAGATATACCGAGATTTACCAGGCCGACAGCAGCGCGCTCGGCAATATCTTCGACTTTTTTGCCGGTTAAAGGCATCGGCGCACGGGCTGGAGAGGCTTGCCCGGAGTAACCGGGCCCTTTGGGGAGGGCCGGCGATTGGGGGTGCTCGGGGGCTCGATTCAGGGGTTGGCAGCCTATGCCGGAGCGGCCATTGT
This sequence comes from Dehalococcoidia bacterium, assembly GCA_965249215.1. Taxonomy (GTDB): domain Bacteria; phylum Chloroflexota; class Dehalococcoidia; order Lucifugimonadales; family UBA3495. The sequence continues at coordinate 695,106 of CBDFLN010000001.1, forward strand.
CCGCCGGCGGGCCTGGGTTTAGAGGTCCAGCCGGTAAGCCATGACGACCCAGCCCGAGCCGGGGTTGAAGTCGAACTCAGGGGCGCGAACGAATCCCATCCTTTCGTACAGGCCCCGGGCCACCTTCATGATGTCTGACGTATGCAGCCCAACAGCCGGGGAGCGCCGTTGGCGAGAGCGGCGCAAACATTCATCCATCAGGACGCGCCCGATGCCCTGTCCCCTGGCGGCGGGGTCAACGGCCAGCAGCCGGACGCCGGCCCACCCAGGAGGCCAGCCTTGTTCAGCGCTCACCACATTGGGATAGAGGGTCACCGAACCCACCACTTGTCCGTTGCGCTCGGCGACGATTAATTCGGAGACCTCCAACCGGCTTCTGACGTCCATGATATTCCGGGCGTACCGCTCCCACACGTCGGGAGGGAAATGGGTCTGGTATTCCAGGTAGGCGTCTCTCATCATCGACGCGACCTGGTCCAGTTCATCGGCGCGAGCGTCGCGCACTAACGTCTGTCCGTCGCCACCCGGCCCGGTCCATTGGGGATCTCCAGCGGCTGAATGCTCGCTCATGAAGACATTATATTGTCCCCGAGTGTCGGTGAGAACATGATATAAGCCGGGATTGCAAGGGAGAAGGATATACACTAGCCTACCCGCAATGGGCATTGCTTACGGCCCCGCCCTTTTGGCTTGGCGCATCCCTGGATTCCGGCTCGGAGGCTGGAATGACGGTGATGCGTAAGGTCTCATGGGGGCTGAGTGACGGGTTTGCAATAGGAGGCGAACACATTGGCCAGTAATTTAGCCGGCAAGGTGCAGACGGTGACGGGCCCCATCGAGCCGGAACGGCTGGGCGTGACCTTGACCCACGAGCACCTGCTCATCGACATTTCAGTGGTCCGCAGGCTGCCGGAGAGCGCGACGGCCAAGGACTTCTTCTACCAGCCAGTCACCCAGGAAACGGTGGGGCGGATACGCCACTACGCAGCCCCCAACCAGGACAACGCCCGCCTGTTCGACGTTCCCACGGCCATAGATGAGGTGATGCTGTACAAGCAACACGGCGGAGCCTCCCTGGTCGACGCCACCAGCATCGGCCTCGCCCGCGACCCGGTGGGGCTATTGCGAATCTCCAATGCCACGGGGGTGAACGTCATCATGGGAGCCTCCTATTACGTGGGCGCTGCCCATTCGCCGGAGATGGACCAGCTTACGGAGGAGGATATCGTCCAGCAGATCGTCCGGGACGTAGTGGAGGGGGCTGACGATACGACTATCAAATCAGGCGTAATCGGGGAGATCGGCTGTTCCTGGCCATTGGAGGATAACGAGCGAAAAGTCTTGAGGGCGTCGGCCAAGGCCCAGAGGATGACCGGGGCGCCCCTGTTGATTCATCCGGGCAGGAACGAGGCTGCACCGCTCCAGATTATCGAGGTGTTAGAGGATGCCGGGGCGGACCTGAACCGGACGATCATGGGGCACCTGGACCGGACGGTGTTCCTGAAAGAGACCCTTACTCAGATAGCTGTGACGGGATGCTACATGGAGTGGGACTTGTTCGGCAACGAGAGTTCTTACTATCCCCCGAATCCGAGCATCGACATGCCCAGCGACGCCAAGCGCATAGACGACATTGCCTGGATTTCCTCGCAGGGGTACGGGCACAAGGTGGTGGTTGCCCAGGATATTTGCGCGAAGCATAGGCTGGTGAAGTACGGCGGGCACGGCTACCACTACATACTGGGCCACGTGGTCCCGCGGATGCGAGCGCGAGGGCTCAGCAGCGAGGCATTGAACAAAATCCTGGTGGAGAATCCGCGAGATGCGCTTACCTTCGTCGAGCCGGAGGCGTAGGGCGCGGGGGGTGAAAGGCATCGCCCTACGGGGGTTCCAGGAAAAGGGCCGCAGGGGCTTTGGAGAGGCGCCTAGTACACACCGTCCAGGAATCGCCACAGGGCCTCGGTGGCCTTGTCGACGGCCTGGACAACCGCCTCCTGCTCGGCCGGCGTGGAGGCCAAAGTCTGAACCATGGTCCTCTCCGCCTGGGAGTGCTGGACATCCTGGGTCTGGTGGACCGCGAAGAACGCTCCGGCCTGGCCGGCCTCGATGCCATAGAAATCGCGCAGCCCTTGCAGCTTCGCCGCGGCGACCGCCGGGATTTGGGACTCGTAGGCGTACAACGCCGCCGCCCCGGCAGCCAAGGGGGCCGCAGAGGTAAGCTCTCTGTAAGTCTCGACCAGCGCAGCCGTTGCCTCGGCCTGAGACCCGGACTGGACCTCATTGCGGTCCATGCCTAGACCTTCGCAAAACCGGAGCCACAACTCTAGATGGTTCTCCTCTCCGTGCTCCTCGTCCCACAGGTTGTCCAGCAATAGCTGGCGGATTTCGCGGTCGGCGCAACGGTGGTGCAGGCCGCTGAGGAAGGTGGGGTAGGCCAACTCGAAGTGGTAATACTGGCCGGCGTACCGTACCAGCGAGTCGATGGGGAGAGTGCCGTTGCTCCACGCCTGGTAAAAAGGGTGTTGGAGCAGGCTTCTCTCGCTAATGGTTTGCTCGACTTTGTCCAAGTAACTGGTGGACACACCATCCTCCATGATGTCGTTAATTTTGGGGAGAGCTTCCAGTGATCTTATGCTGCCTTTCGCCAGCCGCATCTAGGGGAGTTTACCAACGGCCGTAGGCTCAGTCAAGGCGTTGAATTAGAGCCGCCGCAGACTGCGGCGGCTCTTTCGCTGGGAGCCACCGTCCCCGAACGAGGCCTACGTTTAGGCGAGTTAAGAAACGTGGGTTGCACCAGTTGGCGCAGCAAACTAGAATCCCCATGAGACTAGGCCCGGAGGTGACCAACAGTGGCAACGGTAGGAACCGGCACATACAGGTACACAGCAAACATGGACTGGGCCAAACTGCCGCCGGGCGAGAGCTTCGCCATGGTCAGCGCCGTGGCCACAGATTCGCAGGGCCGGGTCTACGCCTTCCAGCGCAAAGACCCTCCGGTAGTGGTGTTCGACCAAGACGGGGAGTTCCTGACATCGTGGGGGAACGGCGCATTTCTCTTTCCCCACGGATTCCATATCGCCGGAGACATCGTATACGTCACCGACCGCGACAGTTCGGTGTGCATCATGTACACCCTGGACGGCAAGCCCATTCAGATGCTGGGACGCCACGGGGAACACTCGGACACGGGGTGCGAAAACCCTGGGGACCTGGTCCCGCGAGCCGCCGGACCGTTCAACTATCCCAGCGAACTGGTCCCGGCGCCGTCGGGAGACCTCTACGTTTCCGACGGCTACCGGAACGCCCGGGTGCACCGCTTCTCGTCCGACGGCCAACTGAAGTCCTCCTGGGGCCAGCCCGGCAAGACCGAGCCCGGCGAATTTCACCTACCCCACAGCCTCTTGGTAGACAGCGACGGCACGGTGTTCGTGTGCGACCGGGAGAACCACCGCATCCAGGTCTTTTCGCCGGACGGAGAGTTCCAGGCGGCTTGGACCGATATCCAGCGGCCGATGGACATCTCCCAAGACCAGGACGGGGTGTTGTACATAAGCGAAGGGCCGGTTGACGGGTCGCCGCCGCGTGTAAGTGTGCTGGACAGGGGCGGCAACGTCCTGAGCCGGTTCGAATGCCGGGGAGGCCACGGTAGCTGGGTGGACGGCAATGGGGATATTTACGTGGGCACCCGCCAAGGAGTCGACAAGTTCTTGCGCCAGAGCTAGGGCCAATCTGGCAACAGACCAAGGGTCGATTGCGTTGGCAAAGGAGTGCAAGGGTAGGGAACAAATGAATGTTGAGATTCGGGACGACAGGTTCAACGAGATAGTTGGCAGAGACGTCAAGATAGAGCAGGTTGCTACGGGCTTCATATTCACGGAGGGGCCGGTATGGAACCCCGTTGAAAAGCACCTGGTCTTCAGCGACATACAGGGCGACATCCTGAGCAAGTGGACTCTCGACGGACGGGTGGAGACTTTCCGGCAGCCCAGCAACATGTCCAACGGCAACTGTTACGACCATAAGGGCCGCCTCATCACCTGCGAACACGCCACCAGCCGGGTGACGCGGACGGAGCCGGACGGCTCGCTTACGGTGCTGGCCACTCATTACGGCGGCAAAGAGCTTAACAGTCCCAACGACGTGGTGGTCAGGAGCGACGGTTCGATTTACTTCACAGACCCATATTTCGGGCGGCTGAAGTACCACGGCGTGGCCCGGGAGCGGGAGTTGGACTTCTGCGGCGTATACCGGCTGGACCCAGAAACCGGCGCCCTGACGCTGCTTGTACCCGACTTCACCCTGCCCAACGGCCTTTGTTTCTCGGTGGACGAGTCCCAGCTATTCGTCGACGACTCGCGGCACAACCACATCCGGGTGTTCGACGTGCAGGACGACGGGTCGGTGTCAGGCGGCCGTGTATGGGCAAAATTGCAGGGCGACCGCGATGGCGTAGCCGACGGGATGAAGACCGATAGCCGGGGCAACCTGTACTGTTCAGGACCCGGAGGCATCCACTGCTTCGCTCCGGACGAGACCAGCCTGGGGATTATCTACGTTCCCGAGGTGTCGGCCAACTTCACGTGGGGCGATGAAGACCTGTGTAGCCTGTTCATCACGGCGTCAACGTCGCTGTACCGGGTGCGAGTGATTACCCCCGGCAAGCGGGCGTTTTAGGCCGGTAGGTTCAACGTGGGGCGTCCAATCGTCTTTGGACCGGGCTGTGGCAGATGAAGGGCCGGACTGGGATTTCCTTTTGCTGGCTAGGCATAGCTTTGGCAGGCTTGGCGGCCGCTGCCTGCATTGGGTCGATATCGGTCGAAGAGTATCCCACTGTCGTGCGTTGTCCGGAGTGCTCGACAATGCACGTTTCCGGCGTAATCGACGGGGACACCTTGGACACGCCCGAGGGCCGGGTGCGCCTCTTCGGGGTGGACACGCCTGAGAGGGGCGAAAGGTGTTACAGCCAGGCAGCCTCAGCCCTGAGGCAACTGGCAGGGCGGGCGGTGCGGGTGGAGCACGGGCCCAGGTCCGTAGATCCAGGGGGCAGGCTATTGTTCTACGTGTTCACGGAAGGGGGCAATAGCATCGACGAAATACTGGTGGAACAGGGGCTGGCCCGAGCCTGGAGCAGGGACGGCCAGCACCGCGACCGGCTGGCCGCCCTGGAGCGAGAAGCCAGGCGGAACGGCGTCGGATGCCTGTGGTAAAGAGAAAGAGACCGCCGGTGGAGACGCTCGGTTAAAGCATCGGCGGCCTCTTTGCTAGAGGGTTGGGACTTGATAGTAGCGGCAGAAGGCACAGCCGGTCAAGGGCCAAATGTCAGTAAGGACCGCACGGCCCCGCAGTTGCTACCCCGTGCCCCTTTAATCCGCGGGATGGTCAATCAATGGCAAATCAGTTGCGCCCGCTCTGTTCGCCCCGTTTCAGGCGGCCGTATTCCGAAGAAACTTCGGCGCCGGCGATGAGGACAAAGGCGCAGAAATAGGCCCAAATCATTAAAACTGCTACCGAGGCTACGTTGCCGTAGAGTTGCTCGAACCGGGCAAAGTTCTCCAAGTACCACAAAAAGAGGAACTTGCCCAGCTCAAAGAAGAGTCCCGCCAGCAGAGCGCCCAGCCAGACGTCTCGCCAGAAGGTCTTGATACTGGGCAGATACTTGTAGATGATCAGGAACATCGAGAAGCTAATGAGCAGGGCCGACAGCCGCAGGACTACGGTAACAAATTGGCCCCCCAGGATGCTGGTTATGGGTTCGCCATCGATCTCTATGCTGCCGGCCCATTGCAGGACGCTGGTTGAAGCGAGAGAAATTAGGAAGAGGATGCCGACACCAAGAGCCATTGCCAGTTGCCGGGGTATATTCTTGTAGAACGGCGGATTTTCCCTCAGACCCCAGGCCCGGTTTACAACACGGGTGATGGAACCGAACACGACGCTGGCAGACCCAATCAACCCCAACACCGCCGCCGCTCCCAGGGTCTCACGATACCTTTCGGCGCCTTCTATGGTGTCCCGGACGAATTGCTCGGAGCCTGGGAGATTGTCGACGATGAAATCCACCAGTTGGTCTTGCCGGGACTCGGGGCCGGCTATCCAGCCGATAATGGCGCTCAAGGCCAGGACCAGGGGGAACAGGGAGAGGACTGCATAGTAACTGACCCCAGCCGCCATATGGGCAGCATCGTGCCAGCCCAGTTGGCGGAATACCCTGAACAGCAGCCGGACGGGCCAGCTGCCGCCCAGCCTGGTCTTCCGCAACTCCGAGCCAAGCCGCCGCCCGCCCCGGCGGAATAACACGGCCGCTTGGCGCAACCTGGACATAAGCATCAAGTTAGTTCAGCCCAAGAGCAAGGCGGCGAAGATTAATTTATCCGCAGACTCTCTGATGGGGATGTCACTATGGTCGGGCGGGCGGTATCAATCGTGGTTACAATCCCATCTCCGGGGCTTGGTGCTGCGCCTACCATGGCACAGTTGATTCCCCTGCCAGGAGCTGCCAACGGCGTCGCCATTCCCTCGTCGTCTCTTACCGTTTTCAAATAATATCTCATCCAGTGGCACAGTGATACGAGCATGCGCCGGGCCCGGCCTCCGACAGGGCGGCTTTTTGCCCATTGCTGGCGTTGCCGGGAAGGCGCCGTTTATCCTCTCACTTACCCGGCGCCGCGCCGAGGGAGCGACGCCAACGGCCCGAATGTGGACGCCAGACTGCGGTAGCGGTATCATCTATCCGTGCGTTGATTCGGGAGATTAAGGGGCGGGAATGACCCTTCAGACTCAAGACCAGCTATCCGATTTAAGAAACGTTCTCCGGGAGATGAGATCGGTGGTAGTAGCCTATTCCGGAGGCGTGGACAGCGCCCTGGTTGCGGTGGCCGCCCACCAAGTGCTGGGGCCGCGGTCCCTGGCCGTTACCGCCGATTCCCCTGCTCTGGCGGCTCGGGAATTGAAGGAGGCCACCGGGCTGGCCCGGAGGCTTGGCTTCACCCACCGCGTGATTAACACCAATGAGATGGCGAGGGAGGGGTATGTGGCCAACTCGCCGCAACGCTGCTATTTCTGCAAAACCGAGCTGTATTCCCAACTCACAGACCTGGCGATGCAGGAGGGCTACGAGTGGGTGGCGAACGGCTCCAACACCGACGACCAAGGGGACTACCGGCCGGGTATGCAGGCCGCCTCGGAGCACCGCGTTCGCAGTCCGCTAATAGAGGCCGGGTTGGACAAAGCCGCGGTGCGGGCCGCGGCCGCGGCGCTGGACATACCAATCTGGGACAAGCCTGCCCAGCCTTGTCTTTCGTCCCGTATTCCCTACGGTACCCCGGTAACCCTGGAGACCCTTTCCAAAGTCGAGCGGGCGGAGGACTTCCTGCGGAGCCTGGGACTCAAGGAAGTGCGAGCCCGGCACCACGACCGCCTGTGCCGTGTAGAAGTCGGAGAAGGGGACATGGAAGCCGCTTTCCGGTCCCGCAAAGAAATAGTCGCGAATCTGAAGAAAATCGGTTATCTCTGGGTCTCCCTGGACCTGTCGGGGCTGCGGTCCGGCAGTTTGAACGACCAACTTCTCCTGGAGCCCGCGGTCCGATCAGCCTGACCGCGGCTCGAAGGGCCGGCCAGTCTATCAGCCGGGATGCCATGGGAGCGGGTTCACCCCCATGGCATCCCTCGTCCACCGACAATAGAGCCAGGGACCAGGCGACGGAGCTGGTAAGGCGCGGTCCATGTCTAAGCGGGTAGCTTACATCCAGTCAATTGGCGGGGCCAGCGGCGACATGTTGCTTGGGGCCCTGGTGGACGCGGGACTCCCACTGGAAATCCTGCGCCAAGAACTGGCAAAGCTGGATATAGACGGCTACGGCCTGGATGCCAGGGAGGAGATCCGCTGCGAGGTGCGGGGCACCTTTCTGAAGGTGACGCTGGAGAACACCTCGCGGTACACGCCGCGCCAGCTTCTGCAAACGGTGGAAGACAGCGGGCTTCCGGACTGCGTGAAGGAACCGGCTTGCCGCGTGTTGAAATCCCTCTGGCGCGCCGAAAGCAGGGTCCACGGCCAATCTGAGGAAGCCCTGGAGTTGGAGGAACTGGGCAGCATAGACACCCTGGTGGACGTGGTGGGAACGACGATTGGCCTGCACCACCTGGGATTGGACCAGGTCTTCGCATCTCCGCTGGCGCTGGGCCGCGCCGCCCCTCCCCAACGGCCCGGCGGCTACTCCAACCCAGCCCCGGCCACCCTGGAGTTGGCTGCTGCAGCCAAGGCCCCGGCGTTGCCGGACCACCCTATGTACGAAGGCGCCGGAGAGCTTACGACGCCCACCGGAGCCGCCCTCATCACAACCCTGGCCAGCTTCGGCCGCCCGGCTTTCGCCATCGACAGCATAGGAGTGGGGCTGGGGGCCAAGGACCCGAAAGAGTTCCCCAACGCCCTCAGGGTCTGGACGGGGGAGACGTTGGACCACCCATACGCTTCCAGAGAGAGCAGCGTGGTGCTGCTGGAGACCAACCTGGACGACGTGTCCGGCGTGGTGCTGGGTTACACCCAGGAGCGTTTGTTCGACATAGGCGCGCTGGACGTTTGGTGCACTCCTATACAGATGAAAAAGAACCGGCCGGCAACCGTATTGTCGGCCCTGGTCCCCCAAGAACTGGAATCTGAAGCGGTGGAGCTAATCCTGCGGGAGACGCCGACCCTGGGCATCCGCACCCGTCTTGTGGAGCGGCACGTTGCCGACCGGCAAAGTGTAACAATAGAAACGGACCTGGGCCCCATTAGCGTCAAGGTCAAGTCATTGAGCGGCGCAGCAGTAGCCGCCTCGCCGGAGCCGGACGAGTGCCGGCGCATTGCGCTGGAACGGGGAATTCCGTTCCAAGAGGTGTACCAACGGGCCACGGAGGAAGCGCGCCGGCAGTTGCTGGCCTGACCCTCCCATGAATCCTCGTGGATAGGGAGAGCGCGGGCTTGAAGCGTATAGGGACAGCAGCGGGGGGATTGCAAGGCCGGGCAGGGACGGCCAAGGAGGTTGATCATCGACGCGCAGCGCCTGTCCAAATTTCTAGAAGAGTTTAAGACAAACGGGATGACAGTGGAGGAAGCCCTGTCCCAATTGAGAGACCTTCCGTACCAGGACATGGGGTGGGCCAAAATCGACCACCATCGCTCCCTGCGCACGGGCTCGCCGGAAGTCGTCCTGGGAAAGGGCAAGACCCCTGAGCAGGTGGCCCGGATAGTGGCCGCCATGAAAGGCAGAGGACACCCGGTGTTGGTCACCAAGACGGACCGCGCCGCCTATGAAGCGGTGGTCCGAGAGACGCCGGAAGCGGAGTTTAACGAACTGGCCAACGTCATCGTCGTTCCGGCGCCGGAGCCCGATGCCAAACTCGAGGGTATCCTGATTGTCACCGGTGGAACGGCAGACCTGCCAGTTGCGGAGGAGGCGGCGGTTACGGCGGGGCTGATGGGCAGCGAGGTGAGTCAGGTGAGCGACGTTGGGGTGGCGGGACTGCACCGGTTGCTGGACCACAGAGACATGCTCAGGCAAGCGCGAGTGATTATAGCGGTTGCGGGCATGGAGGCGGCCTTGGCGGGGGTGGTAGCGGGACTGGTCTCGGTCCCGGTCATAGCCGTGCCGACCAGCACGGGATACGGCGCCAGCTTCGAGGGACTGGCGGCGCTGCTTGGAATGCTTAACAGCTGCGCTCCCGGCGTGGCCGTGGTGAACATAGACAACGGCTTTGGCGCGGGGTACATGGCGGCGCAAATTAACCGGATGGCGCACTCGGCGGCCAAGGCAACACCGGGCCACTAAGTCTGGCTGGTTGGAGCCGGTGGCTGCCCGGTGTTGGGGTTCCTGGGGCAACCTGCGGTTGGGCTTGGGGTAACCAACAGGGGAGCCTGGCTAAAGTGGTCGGGGTGAGTGGATTCGAACCACCGGCCTCTACGTCCCGAACGTAGCGCGCTAGCCACTGCGCTACACCCCGACACTAACCAAGGGGAGATACCGGGGAAGTTGCTTCCGGTACGCCTATTATAACCCAAGGCGGTTGCATAAGCCGAAGGCGCTGTAGACCAATTTCAAGGGCAGCGCGGGCGCTTGGCCCTCAATTGCCGCACTTCAGGGGGACGGCCGGCATCGGCGAGAGTCCTCTGGTCCGGCAAGCCCAATCAGACTCTCATTCGCCCAGCATCTTAAGGGTCTGGTCTTCAAGGATTGCCAGATTCAGAGCGCCGCCCCAGTGCTTGAAAATGCTGCCGTTGGCGTCAATGAATACCGTCGCAGGTAGTCCGAGAATCCGGTAGCCTGGAAGGACGCCGCTGTCTTCGGTAGATGCGGCCGGGTAGGTAATGTCCAGCTCTTCGAGCAAGTCCTTGGCGTTTTGCAAAGACCCCAAGCCGGTAAATTGTCCCAGGTCTACGCCCACCAGGTTCACCCGGTCTCCGAACTCCTGGTAGAACTCCTGGAAGTCGGGCAACTCGGCGCGGCAGGGGGGGCACAAGCCGGCCCAGAAGTTGATGACCAGGGGTTTCCCCCGGAGGTCGCCGGGGGTCAGTGGCCCTGAGCCAAGTTCGTCCTGGCCTTGGAACAGGGTGAAGGTGAAATTCGGGGCTAGGTCGATGTCCATAGGGACAGGCGACCCGGAATCGATAACCTGGATACCCTCTGCCGTAGGTTCCGCAGTAACCTGGGTGGCCGGGCTATCGGTGGTATCCGGAGTACCCGTGGCATCGGAAGCCCCGCCGCAAGCCGCCACAACGATTCCAGTCACCAACATCATTATTGCCAACGCCGTCGTGCGCGTCAGGACGGCTCCGACCCTCCGGCGATGCCTGCCGCCTGAAGCAGGAATCTGCTCCCGCGCCTTTTTTCTATCCATGACTTGTTCTCCCAACATTGAAGACATTGTAACGAGTTTACGAATCATTGAACCAGCCCAGATTCGCTGCCAACCGCAGGCAACCGGCAGCCCCGGACTAGCCCACCAATTGCTTAAACCTCTCGTGGAACGCGGCGAGTCGTTGCAGCATCATCCTTAGCCGTGGCGGCCAGTCATCGCCAAGGCGCCGCCATGGGAAATGAATCTGCCTGTTGCCCACGGAGGCAGCTGGGCCGAGGGCTTGCTGCAGGGGGCCTCTGGCGCCGCCGACCGGGGCGTTGAGGGTCAGCACTATCCCCTCCTGGCTATGGGCTATGGATTCTACGCCAACAGCGGAGGCCCGGATGCGAAGCTCTGCGATAACAAACAGGTTCTCCACTTCTTCGGGGACCGGGCCAAAACGGTCCCGCAGCTCGTCACGGAGGACGGGAACCTCCTGCCCTTGAGTGAGGCGGGCCAGACGCTGGTAGATGGCCATACGGGTGGGCAGGTGGTCGATGTACGATTCCGGGATGCGGGCCTGCAGCGGAAGGTCCATTTTAGGGAGTTCGTCGGCAGCGTTGGAGTCCGAGGAGCCCTGACCTTCCTCCTGTTCCAACTCTCGGACGGCTTCCTGTAGCAGTTGACTGTAGAGGTCAAGACCGACCTGGTGAATGTGGCCGCTCTGGGCGGCGCCCAACAGGTTACCCGCGCCGCGGATTTCAAGATCGCGCATGGCGATGCGGAAGCCGGAGCCCAACTCTGAGGCCTCGAGGATGGCTTGGACCCTTTGCTCCGCCGCCTGGGTAATTCTGCGGCCCCGGGGCACCAGCAGATAGGCATAAGCGCGGTGGTCTCCCCGTCCCACCCGGCCTCGGAGCTGGTAAAGCTGGGCCAGCCCGAAGCGGTCGGCCCGGTCAAGAATCAGCGTATTGACGTTGGGCATATCCAGCCCCGACTCGATGATGGTGGTGCACACCAGGACGTCGCCTTCCCCGCGGGAGAAGGCCACCATGACGTCCTCCAAGTCGCCTTCGGCCATCTGGCCGTGAGCGATCAAGACCCTTGCCTGGGGGACAAGTTGTGAAATCTGCGCCGCCGTTTGGTCAATAGTCTTGACCCGGTTGTGCAGGTAGAATGCCTGGCCGTTGCGCTCCAGCTCCCTGAGAATGGCCTCTTTGACGACATCCTCGCTGTACTCGGAGACAAAGGTCTTGACCGGCAGCCGGGCTTCGGGAGGCGTGTCCATTGTGCTGAGGTCACGAATTCCCGCAAGGGCCTGGTTTAGCGTGCGGGGGATGGGCGTGGCGCTCAGGGTCAACACGTCCACCTCCTGGCGGAGTTTCTTGAGCTGCTCCTTGTGGCCCACGCCGAAGCGCTGCTCTTCGTCAACCACCGCCAACCCAAGGTTCTTGAACTTGACGTCCTTCTGCAACAGGCGGTGGGTCCCGATGACGATGTCGACCTCGCCGTTTTCCAGCCCCTGGATGATCGCCTGTTGTTCCTTGACGGTCCTAAATCGGCTGAGCACCTCTACGCGGACTGGATAGGGGTCGAGGCGCTCGGTGAAAGTAGCGTAGTGCTGCTGGGCCAACACCGTGGTCGGCACCAAGAGTCCCACCTGCATGCCGTCGTTGACGGTCTTGAACGCCGCTCTCAGGGCCACCTCGGTCTTTCCGTAACCGACGTCTCCGCAGATGAGACGGTCCATGGGTTTGGGCCGTTCCATATCTTCTTTGACCTGGCTTATGGCCAGAGCCTGGTCGGGGGTTTCCTCATAGGGAAACGACTGCTCGAGTTCCTGCTGCCAAGCGGTGTCAGGGTTGAACCCGTGGCCGCCTGCCGCCTGGCGGGCGGCGTTGAGCTTGACCAACTCCAGCGCCAGTTCTCGCGCAGCGCCTTTAACCCTCTGTTTGACCCGGGCCCACTCGGCGCCGCTGAGGCGGGTCAAGGCGGGAGGCCGGTCTACAGAGCCCACGTATGCGGAGACCCGGTCCAGGTGCTCAGTGGGCACATAGAGCTTATCGCCCTCGGCATACTCCAACACCAGGTATTCCTTTTCTTCATCATCCGGGCCCATCTGGGTAGTGCCCGTGAAACTGGCTACGCCGTGGTCGACGTGCACAACGTAGCTTCCCGGGACCAAGTCCGCCAAAGCCACCTCGGGGCCCTGGCGGCTCCTGCCGGTCCGCCGGTAGCGCCGCTCCTTGACCGTTCCAAACAGTTCTCCGTCGGTTAAGAGGATAAGGGAGACGCTCCCCTCATCGCCTCCTGAAGCGCCGTTTTCGTTCGCCGTTGGCGCGCCGCGGCCGTCGGGGTCCGTTGGGAAGTGGGAGCCGTTTTCAGGCTGCGAGGGTGGGTTCAGGGCCCAGCCTTCTTGTAGTGAACCGGGGACAAGGTACACCGCTCCTGGTGGAGGCGGCTCTTCTATGGCATCCCGGAGGGAGGCGCCCACGCCGGCCTCCTCCAGGATTTCGGCCAAGCGCCCGGCGTGTTGGGTAACAGCAACCACTGCTTTGCCTTCTCGCTGATACCGCCTGGCATCGCTGGCCAGTTGCTCCAGGCGGCCGTAGTAAGGCACAGCCGGTTGGAAGATGCGGTCATCTTCACCGCTGACCCAACTGTTAAGTTCGATGCGGGGCCGGGGGGCCAGTCCCTGGTGGAACGCCTGCCATTCCAGGTATGGCGAGGGAAAGCGGGCGGGCAGATCTCCCCGGCCTTCCCTGCCGGCCCTCATGCGGCCGAACCTCTCTTCCAAGTCCTGGGCCTCGGCCTCTATGCGGCTGCTGCGCTCCATTACTACCAACCCGTCCTGGGGCAAGTAGTCCAGCAAGCTGGACTGGTTGAGCAGACCGTTGTAAAACGAGAGGCTCTCTGCATTGGAATCGGCAAACAGGTTGGCCAACTCCTCATCCATCCGGTCACGGATTTCAGGGCTGCACGGGGTAAAGTCCATATCCGCCATGGCGCGCTGGATATGGTCCCGGCAGGCCAGGCTGGGGAGCTGCTCCCGCGCCGCGATAATGCGGACTTCTTCAACTGAGCGGACGGACCTCTGGCTGTAGGGGTCGAATGCCCGGATGGTATCCACCTGGTCATCCCACATTTCGATGCGGAAGGGCAGATCGGAATTTGGGGGGAAGACGTCTACGATGCCGCCCCGGCGGCTGAAACTGCCGGCTGCTTCCACCAAGGGCTCGTTGCGGTAGCCCAGGTCCACCCATTGGGCAAGGAGGGTGTTTAGTCGAAGCCTCTCCCCGACGGACACGCGATAGGCCCCCGGCTGTCCACCTTGGGCCCCGTCCCCAACCACTATCTCCGGCGTCACGGTCTTGCGGAGGGCCGCGCCGACGGATGCGACCACCAGGGGGTTGGGCCCGCTTGCGACGTTTGGGCGCAGCTTTACTTCGGCCAGCGCTGCCAGGGCGGCCAGACGCTGGTTGCCGGTATAGGCGTCCACTGCCAACCGCTCGAAGGGCAAAACCTCCGGCTCCGGCAGCAAGTACACCGGCTGTCCGTCTCCAAGGTAGGCGAGCAATTGGTCGTGAAGACGCCGCGCGTCCTCCGGCCGAGGGGTGATGACCAGCACGGGGATGTTCCGTTGACGCCAGAGAGCGGCTATGTACCCCGGCCGTCCGCCCTGCCGCACCGTGATTTGCGGCGGCGGCCCGCATGAGTCAAGCTGGTCCTGGTGACGGCGGTATTCCCCGTTACCGGAAATGAGGGATAGTATTCCGTTGAGCGACATCGGCTACACGAGTAAAGGGGCCTAATCTACATGATTAGCCCCGTGCCCGTATTTTATGGGGTTTCAGGGCCGCGGCGCAAGCAGTGTGCTTACAGGTGCGTGTTATAATTACAAGCTGACCGGGAGGTTTTGACTTCCCGGCTTTTGCTTCGAAAGGACCCGCTCCATGACCAACACCGGCAGCCTTCCTTCATCTTCCGTTGAAGAGTCCCGGGCTGCAGCCCGTCCGCGTTACCGGAGGGTGGTGATCAAGGCCGGCACCAGCGTATTGACCAAGCCGCCGGACCACCAGACGCTTAACTTGGAGGTTATGCGCGGCCTGGCGCGCCAGATTTGCGCCCTTGGGGCCGGGGGTGCAGAGGCGTTGCTGGTGACTTCCGGGGCGATAGCCGCCGGCCGGGAGGCCCTGGGCGCGGGCAAGAACGAGGGAACCCGCGATATCCCCACCCGACAGGTAATGGCGGCTGTGGGCCAAAGCCGCATTATGCATACCTATCAGGAGATGTTCGCCGCCCACGGAGGCCGGGTGGCGCAGACCCTCCTGACCATTAAGGACCTGTCGGACCGCCAGTCTTACCTGAACCTCCGGACCACGCTACGGGGCTTGCTGGAATCGGGCGTGGTGCCGATTCTCAACGAGAACGACGTGGTGGCCGTCGATGAGATAGGGGAGGTGTTCGGCGACAACGACCGGCTTTCCGCCCTGGTTGCCAACCTGATGGACGCGGACCTTCTGGTGGTCCTGACCGACATCGACGGGCTTTATACCGCGGACCCCAACGTTGATCCCACAGCCCAATTCATAGCGGAGGTGGACCACGTGGACGCCTCGATAGAGGCGATGGCCGGCCGGAACCGCCACCCCTGGGCCAAGGGAGGAATGGCCACCAAGCTGGAAGCAGCTCGGCTGGTAACCACCTCCGGCATCTCGATGGTCATGTGCCGGGGTCTCGCGGAAGACGCCGTCACCAAGGCTGTCAGCGGCGAGCCCATCGGCACCCTGTTCAAACCGGCGGGGAGTAAGCTGGAGGCCAGGAAGAGGTGGATGCTGGGCAACGTCTCCCACCAGGGCGGTGTGGTGGTGGACGCCGGGGCAGCGCGGGCACTACAGAACAACAACAGGAGTCTTCTTCCCGCGGGAATCGCCCAGGTGAACGGGAAATTCGGCCGGGGAGATATAATATACATAGACGATGAAGCCGGCCGGGCGATTGCCTGCGGCATTGTAAACTACAGTTCGGCGGACGTGGGACGCATTCGGGGATTGCGCTCCGGGCAAATTGCGGAAACCCTGGGCTACCAATACGGCCAAGAGGTCGTGCATCGCAACCACTTGGTCTTGCTGTAGACTCGGCGAAACCGGAACCCTGATATGGGGATAGTGACGGCGGTAGGCACGCCATGACCAGTCTTAAAACCAAGGCAGTCGACCAGCTACTGGCCATGGGCGCGGCGGCGCGCTCCGCCGGCCGGGTGCTGTCCCGCACGCCCAGCCGGGTCAAGGACCACGCGCTGCTGAACATTGCCGAGGCCCTGGAATCGCAACAGGATAAAGTCCTGGAAGCCAACCAGCGGGACTACGAGGCGGCCCGGAACGACGGCCTGAACGAGGCCCTGCTGGACCGGCTGCTGCTGACCCAGGACAGGCTGACGGCCATGGCTAAAGACGTGCGCCGGGTGGCCGGCCTGCCCGACCCTGTGGGAGAGACCTTTGACATGGCCCCGCTACCCAACGGGTTGATGGTCGGAAAGCGCCGGGTGCCCCTGGGCGTGGTGGGCAGCATCTACGAAAGCAGGCCCAACGTGACCGTGGACATCTCGGTCCTTTGCTTTAAGTCGGGGAATGCTTGCCTGCTGCGGGGCGGCAAGGAGAGCCTGCAGTCCAACTTGGCGCTGATTGACCTGATACGGAGCAGTATTTCAGAGGCCGGCGTGTCCGCTCAGGCGGTCCAGTTCGTCGACAACACAGACCGGTCCCTGGTAAACGTGATGCTGGGCATGAAAGAGTATATAGACCTGGTGGTGCCGCGAGGAGGGCCGGAGTTAATCCGGTTCGTGGCAGAGACCGCCGCCATGCCTGCGGTAACCGGCGGCATCGGCGTTTGCCATACCTACATAGACCGGGGGGCCGACCTAGAGAAGGCTGCAAGCATAGTCTACAACGCCAAGGTCCAACGGCCCTTCGTGTGCAACGCCCTGGACACGGTACTCATACACTCCGATATTGCGCCCCAGTGCCTTCCCCGCCTTGCCCGGGATCTGGCAACGGCCGGAGTTGAATTGCATTGCGACCGCCGAGCCCTGGCGGTGCTGGGTCCCAATCCCGGCGCCCGGGTTTCGCCCGCCGGTGAAGAAGACTGGGGTAGAGAGTTCCTTTCGTTGACCGCTGCGGTTAAGGTGGTGGACTCGGTGGATGAAGCGCTACAGCACATCGAGACCTACGGCTCCGGCCATTCCGAGGCCATAGTGACGGAGGACTACTCCGCGGCCATGAGATTCCTGGACGAGGTGGACGCGTCGGCGGTTTTCGTCAACGCCAGCACCAGGTTCAACGACGGCAGCCAGTTTGGACTGGGGGCCGAGGTGGGTATAAGCACCCAGAAGTTCCACGCCAGGGGTCCAATGGGCCTGCGGGAACTCACTTCCTATAAGTGGGTGGTCATGGGCAACGGCCAGGTAAGGGACTAGGAGGAAGGCGGAGCGTGTCGGACTTCAGCTTCGAGCGGGAAGTGAGAACCCCATACTCAGAGGCGTATACGATTCGGGAGAACGACCGTCACGTTGGCAGGGTAGACATCCATTTCGCCGATGGGTTGGTCCATCTTTCCGTGGCGGTTGACGAGAGCCTCACCCAAGATGCAATCCAAGAGATAATCGACACCATAGACGAGGACATGGTGGACGCCGCGGGCATTTACCGCGAGGGGTTTGTAGTCCACGTGTTCCAGGGAAGGGAAACCGGCGTCTTCAGCGACGAGGGGATGACGGAAAACGGCAACGACCGCTAATCAAAAGCGGCGGCCCGTTCTCTCTTCAGCGTTGCTTGCGCTTCAGGACCTTCAGAGCAGCCGACTGAATCGAGTCGGGGCTCAAGCCATTTCTGACCATTAGCTCTTCTGCCGTCCCCGATACGCTGTATCCCTGTAGGGCGACCATTTCCAGGGGCGTCGGGTGATGCTGGCCCAGCGCCTGGGCCACGATGCTGCCCAGCCCGCCGTGGATGTAGTGTTCCTCCGCAGTAACTATGGCCCCGGTCTCCCGGGCGGCGGCAAGGATGACGCTCTCATCGGTTGGCTTGAGGGTGTGCATGTTGACCACCCGGGCGTTTACTCCCGAATTGGCCAAGAGGTCAGCGGCGTCCAAGCTGACGGCCACCATTGCCCCGGCAGCGATAATGGTAAGGTCGTTCCCCTGCCTTATGGTATCCGAGCGGCCCAACGTGAACCGATAGGACTGGTCATGGACCACCGGCGTGGCGGCCCGGGACAGGCGAATGTAGAACGGGCCCTCGGCCTCTGCCGCCGTTTGGACTGCTTGGGAGGCTTCCTCTGCATCGGAAGGTACCACCACGTGAAACCCGTCCAGGGAGCAGGCCAAGGCCAGGTCTTCGATGCCGTGGGCCGACATCCCGTCTTCTCCGGTCAGTATGCCGGCGTGGGTGCAGACCAGCTTGACGTTGAGGTGGGGCTGGGAAACAAGGACCCTTAGTTGGTCGAACGGCCGTTCAACACCAAACACGGCGAAGGTGCTGACAAAGGGGATCTTTCCCGAAGCGGCCAGTCCGGCGGCCACGCCAATCATGTTCTGCTCGGCAGGGCCGAAGTCGAAGAACCGTTCCGGGTACTTGTCCCGCCAGAGGTGGGTGAAAACCGAAACGTTCAAGTCGCCGCCCAGCACCACGATGCCGGGATGCTTTTCCGCCAGGTCCAGCAAGGTGCGGCCGTAGGCCTCCCGGGTGGAAGCCATAGCCTGGGGCGCAGCCATCAGGCCAGCTCCTTCATAGCTTGCTCCAACTCTTCTTTGTTGGGAGCGCGTCCGTGGAATGCAGGATTGTTTTCCATGAACGTAACCCCTTTGCCCTTGACGGTGTGGGCGATGATCACTGTGGGGCGGGTGCGCCGGGTGCGGGCTTTGTCTATGGCGGACAGGAGGGAGGGCAAGTCGTGGCCGTCGGCCTCCAATACACGCCATCCGAAAGACCGCCACTTCAGGGGCAGCGGTTCCAGCGACATGACCTCGTCAGTGAAGCGGTCGTTTTGAATCCGGTTGCGGTCGACTATGGCAATCAGGTTGTTGGCCTTGTGATGGGCTGCCGACATAGCCGCTTCCCACACCTCTCCCTCGTCACACTCCCCATCACCCAGGATGGCGTACACCAGGTAGTCCTTCTCGTCCAACCGTGCGGCCAGAGCGCAGCCCAAGGCGAAAGAAAGCCCCATTCCCAAAGAACCGGAGTTCATTTCCACGCCGGGCGTCATCGGATGAGCGTGGCCTTGCAGCCGGCTGTCCAACTTCCGGAACGTGGCCAACTCTTCGCGGGCAATGTACCCGGCGCGGGCCAGGACGGCGTAGAGCCCGGGGGAGGCGTGACCTTTGCTCAGGACCAGGCGGTCCCGGTCCGGCCAGCTTGGCTGCGCCGGGTCGTGGCGCAACGCGTAGAAGTACAGGGAGATGAGGATCTCCAGTTCCGACAGAGAACCCCCGGGATGACCGCTGCCTGCGGTGAAGATGGTCTGGAGTATGTCCCGGCGCAACTCCCGGGCCATGGCCTCGAGCTCCTGGACGCGGCCTGGGGCTTTCCAGGCGCCATTCAAGCTGGTGGAGCTATTGCCATTAGCTGTCTTGGGCACCGTCACCCCCATACGCCTGCCGGTTAGGGACGTGGGGCGGGCGGGCGTTTGCCACCACCCTTCTTTGCGCCCGCCCCGCTTTAAAGTGGCCGGATAGCGCAATCTCAGTCACTCGAAACCCTAATGAAAGGGGGGCGGGCGGGCGTTTGCCACCACCCTTCCTTGCGCCCGCCCGCCCCCCTTTAAAAGAAAGACGAAATCCGGCGCCAAGATTATAATCCCGCAATTCCCTAAAGAAAAGGGGGGGCGGGCGTCTGCCGCCACTCTTCCTTGCGCCCGCCCGCCCCGCTTAAGACGTCTAGGCAAATTGCTGCGGACCCCTAAATGTGATATGTATGCCAGGTGGACCGCGCCGGCCGAGTCAGCCGGGACTATATTGCCCGGAAACACGATAAGAGTATGTCTTCGATGATAATAGACAGCCACTGCCACATCCTGCCTCCCAAATTCCAAGAACGGCGGTCCCGGTTGGTTGCCCAAGATGAGACCTTTGCCGCCCTCTTTGCCAGGGAAAGCGCCAGAATGGCCACTGCGGACACGTTAGTCCAGGCCATGGACCGGGCGGAGGTGTCCCGGTCCGTGGTCATGGGGATGGGGTGGACTGATTTGTTGGTGGCCCGTGAAGCCAACGACTATATCATCGAGGCGGTGCAGCAAAACCCCCAGCGGCTGACGGGGTTTTGCTCGGTGAATCCCGCCTGGGGAGACGCGGCGTTGGAAGAGGTGGAACGTTGCGCCGCCGCAGGATTGACGGGCGTCGGCGAGTTGCACCCGGACACCCAGGGATTCGACATAACCGACGGGGCGAGTTTGGCTCCCTTGATGGACGCCGCCCGCCGGCTGGGGTTGCCGGTATTGGTGCACGGCTCAGAGCCGGTGGGACATTTGTATACCGGCAAGGGCGCGACCACCCCGGAGAAGCTGTGCCGGTTCATCGAGAATTTCCCGGGTAATACCATTATCTGCGCCCATTGGGGCGGCGGACTGCCGTTCTACGCTCTGATGCCGGAAGTGTCCGACCTGCTGCCCAACGTCTACTTCGACACGGCCGCATCTCCGCTGCTGTACCGGCCCGGGGTGGTGCCTGCGGCTGCCGGGCTGATCGGTCCCGAGAAGATTCTGTTCGCCACAGACTATCCGCTAATCCGGCACAAACGCATGTTGCGTCAGGTGACAGAGTCGGGTCTGGAGCCGGCTGCGCAGCAGGCCATCCTGGGGGGCAATGCGGCGAGAGTGTTGGGGTTGGGCTAGGAGTTTCCGTTTTCCCGCCTGGCCGGGGGTTCCCACGACAAGGCGGTTGAGGTAGGTGCCCGGTCAGATTTGGGCCATCAGGTCCAGGGCCTGGGCTACTTCCTGAGGCGAGTCCAGACGGTAGTGAGCTGCGGTGGCGGAACCGGCGGGGCCCACGAACACCCCAAAGCCGCCGGCGTCCTGGACTGACGCGAATCCCTCCTCGTCGACTAAATCGTCACCGAAATACACCGGGAAAGAGTCGCGGCCCAGGGCTGCCCGGATTTCGCGGAGAGCGTCCCCCTTGCCCCAAGCGACGTTGGGAAGGACTTCTACGGCCATTTTGGCCGGGGTCAGTCTCAAAGCTCCCGACTCCAGGAACGGCCTGACCTCAGCATCCACCGCTCGGTTGACCTCTCCCACCGATTCGCTTGGGACCAAGCGATGGTGAACGGTCAGAGAGAGCCCCTTGTACTCGATAACCACACCGGTGAATCTCTCCACTGCTTGGCTCAGGCTCCGGGCGGCTTGGTCAATCTGCTCTCTTAGCTCCAAAGCCTCTGGATGGACAAACTCCATGACCCCGCCGCTGATCTCCAGGCCCCGGTTGCCGGCGTAAATCAGACCGTCGACTCCTACCCTGCCTCGTACGTCCTCCAGGCTCCGGGCGCTGACGATTGCCACCAGGAATTTCTGCCGCCTGCCGAGCTTTATGAGGGACTGCTTAGTCGGTGCCGGCAGCACGGCCAAGTCAGGCCTGTCCACGATGGGCGACAGGGTGCCGTCGTAGTCGAGGCCCAAGAGGACCTGCTTGGCGTCGATTAACGGGAGGCTTGCTTGTGGCCATGCCTTTAGAAGGTGAGGCATTGGTGGGAAGGTTTTCTAGCCCAAAGAGTCGTGGAGCAGGAGGCTTAGGAGGTTCGGATGATGGGCCGCTTGGAGCGTCGAGCTCCTTGCATGAGGTCCACCAGTAGCCGGGCGGCCCATTTGTAGATGTTGTTTTCCTGGACCACGGCCCGCATGTTTACCATGCGGGAGCGCCGCTCCTCCGGGGGCATCATGACGGCGTCTAAAATGGCCCCGGCAAAGCGTTCGGTGGCATAAGGGTTGACGATGAGGGCGTCGGTCAACTCATGCGCGGCTCCCGTAAAGGGGCTCAGGATGAGCACTCCGTCCTCGTCGACTCTACTGGCTACGTACTCC
The DNA here is from genome assembly GCA_965249215.1 of Dehalococcoidia bacterium. Classification (GTDB taxonomy): domain Bacteria; phylum Chloroflexota; class Dehalococcoidia; order Lucifugimonadales; family UBA3495. Next base: position 716,988 of record CBDFLN010000001.1, read on the forward strand.
TTGGCCACCAGGTTCATACCATCGTGCAGGGAGCTGACAACGAAGAAGCGGGCCAGCCTGCGCAGGGCCATCAGAGTCGGACTGGGAAGATCGTCGGGAAGGTATATGATGGGCTGCCAACCGCCGCGGCCGAACCGGCCGTTGATGTCGTCCACAATCTGTTCTATCTGGTCGCCAAGCTGCTGGTAAGCGTCTATATTGGTGCGGCTCATGACGCCGGCCTGGATGAACACCACCCGGCCCACGTACTCCGGCCATTTCTCGAAGAACCGGCCTACGGCTCTCAGCCGGTGGGGTATACCCTTGGTATAGTCGATACGGTCGATGCCCAGTCCAACAACCTTGCCCCCTAGATTTAGCTCATCGGTCAACCGCTCCATTTCGTCGGCGACGTCACCGCTGGAGGCCTCGTTGCCAATTTGCTCGAAATCAACGCTGATGGGGAAGGGCCGCACCAGGGTGTGCTCACTCTTGTAGTTAATCAGGCTGTAGTCGCGGTCCACCTTTGCATCGACGCAACGGGCCACAGTGTTCAAGAAGTTGTTGCAGTGAGCGCCGATGTGGAATCCCAGCAGGTCGTTGCCAAGCAACCCGTCGATGATCTCCTCCTGCCAGGGGCATATTTGGAAAATCTCAGGGCTGGGCCATGGGATGTGCCAAAACTGGCCGGTAATGACGTCGGGGTCGGCATCCCGCAGAAGCCTGGGCAGCAAAGCCAGGTGGTAGTCCTGTGTAAAGACCGCCGCCGGCCGGCCGTCGATTTCATTCAGGACTTGGTTGGCAAACTCCTGATTAACGGCCTTGTAGCTCTCCCAGGCTGTCTGGTCGAACACGGGCTCGGTGTAGGCGGTGTGACAGAGGGGCCAAAGGGCCTCGTTGGAAAAGCCGTAGTAGTAGCCCCGCTCTTCTTCTTCAGTCAACCAGACAAGCCGCAGGGTGTAGGCCGGGTCATCGGGAGGGACCAGCACTTTGTTCTGCTCGTCAACGGCGTACCAGTCGCCTTTGCCGCCCCCATGGGCAACCCAGGTGCCGCCGCTCTCCTGCATCAAGGGGTCCAGCGCGGTGATAAGGCCGCCCGAAGGGACTGCGTAGCGCAACTCGCCGTCGACCAGTTCGTGGACGTAGGGCTGACGGTTGGATACCATGACGAGGAGATAGTCGCCCATCTCCCTCTGGGCCAACCGTCTCAGGTCCTCTTTGCCCCAAGTGGGCGTTTTTATCGCCATGTACACCCCGCGCCCTTACAGGCAGTAGGCGTCACCACGGCGGCGAGCCGTTCCGGCTTGGGAAAAGGTTGCCTCGCGGTTGGGGCCATAGAGCTGGGCACCGCGACAGCCGTCTGAAAAGTGGTCGACGCCCTTGGATTCTTTCACACTCCGGGGAAATGGTCAACCGTCCGGTTATCAGGGATGGGCACGTGCACAACCCGGCCAACGGGCATGACCCTGGCTCAAGTGGGAGTGACATGCCGGGTTCTGCACCCGTTGGCGTCGTGCCCCGGCAGTGACAAATCCCCCTTGACAGGCCCGAATGCCAATCCCTACACTCAAACCGGGTAGCCTCCATAGCGAAGACCGACAACTGCCGTCATGGATCGTCATTCGATTGTCCGGAATAGAAGACGGGTCTCGCTCTTGGACTCCAACCCCGCCGACGAGCCGGAATGGGTCAAAATGGTACAGAATGGTACGGAAACTGAAATTTCCGCCCTATGACCGATTCGTCCCTTATTCGTTCCAGCGGGACACGGGGCCGGCCTCACCGCCGCCCCTCCGGGCAACGGCGCGGCCTCCGGTTGCAATCTAGGTTCGCGACGAGAGTTCCGTAATCCGTCAGGGAGTATCAGATGTTCGTCCGCCGAGACTTGACCGATTTCGTCCCGACGCCAGAGGGGAACGTTCACTTCATCCAACAGGGCGACGGCTATCCGCTGGTCTTGCTGCATCCGCTGGGAACGTCCACCTGGGCCTGGCGCGGGGTCATCGACGCCCTGAGCGAGCATTACACCTGCTACGCCTTCGACATGTTGGGGCACGGCGAGTCCGACAAGCCGCCGCGCCAGTTCAACCTGCCGGACTACGCCGCGTCTTTAGACCACGCTTGCCAGGTGTTGAATATCCACCGGGCCCACGTGGTGGGTAACTCTGTGGGGGCGTTGCTGGCCGTGGAGACCGCAGCCGGCTTCCCCGAAAGGGTCGACAAGCTGGTATTGGTGGGCTGCCCGGTGTCGGACCACAACACCGCGGCCCAACGGCTGCAGGAGAACGCCGGCATCTACGACGAGCATGGGCTGCCCAAACTGCGAACCGCCGACGATATGAAGGCCGCCACCACTTTTGTCAATCCCAAACCGGAGTGGGTCGAGGCCATCAACGAGACCCGAGCCCAGGCCGGCGTCTGGGTTGGCAAGGTTGGCCAGACCTTGGCCTACTACAGCGTCATGTCACGGCTGCCTCTCATCAGGGCCTCCGCGACGCTGGTGCTCTACGGGGAAGCAGACAGATTGCGCGTTGGCGAAGAGCTTTTGCGCAACAACATAGTAAGATCCAGCATAGCGGTGTTGCCTGGCGTGGGCCACCTGCCCCAGATAGAAGACCCCGAGGGGTTTGTCGCCGCGCTTCTCCCCTTCTTGCAAAGCTGACCGTTGTCCTCTTTCGGCTATCGCAGGACCCAATCATAGTACGTGGGCCCTAACCCTGTTGGCAGTCCTGTGGGGGACAGCGGACGCTTCGGCCAATGGAGGCCGACCATCAACGGTCCGGACGCCGGCTGTGGCTTGTTTGCGCCGGTATTAGCCCGCTGGTATAATCTTTAGCATCCGAAATTGCGATAGTAGCGACCTGAATTCGGACAGCTTAGCTCAGTCTTGAGTGGGTTAGAGAGGGGGACATGTTGACACAGATAGCCCTCACGCCGCCGACACGAGAGGATGTCCAGCGGTTAGTACAATGGCTGGATGACAACGAGGTCAACTCCCTGTGGTACGGACGGGACCACGACGGGGCGCCCCTCCACATTGGCTATTCGCCCCACGAAATCCTGAAGGCGTCAGAGGAAGAGTGGAATCAGGTCTTCGAAGACGATAGCCGCAAGATATTCGCCATTCAAACGGGCGAAGGGGTACACATCGGCGAAGGCCAGTTGGACATCCAGTGGGCGCTGGAGCAAGCACAGATTTTCATCCTGATAGGCAGGAAAGACCTCTGGCACCGGCACTACGGCACGATGGCCCTGATTCAACTCTTAGAACAGGCCTACGAGTCTTACGAGCTGCACCGGGTCTGGGCCGACGTTCCAGAGTACAACGAGCACGCAATGCAGATGTTCCGCCACCTGGAATTCGTGCTGGAAGGACACATGCGCAAGAGTCACCGAAAAGACGATGCTTGGTATGACTCCTTTGCCATGGGGTTGTTGACCGACGAGTTCCGGCGCCGCCGGTCCAAGCTCATCAACACTTCTGCCCCTTAGACCCTGAACAGTCTTTAGTTGTTCCCCTTCTCCGACTCCGACGTCCAGCATCGGTCCTTCCCCGCAGTAACCCTGCTGCTCATCGCAGTTAACGTTCTCGCCTTCTTATATGAGCTGCGGCTGGGCGGGTTGGGCGTACTTAGCGGGGGCGGCGACTTGGCCATCGTCGCTTTCTTCGCCAAATGGGGCTTCATTCCCAACGAATTGACCGAATGGGCGGCCCGCACCCATCAACTGGTCCGCACAGACGGCGGACTAGTACTCCTGGACATAGATTCTCCGTTACCCACGTGGGCCACCCTCTTCTCTTCGATGTTCATCCACGGCGGCTTCTTCCACCTGGCCGGCAACATGATGTTTCTATGGGTGTTTGGCGTCAACGTGGAAGACTGGCTGGGCCACATAAAATTCCTGGCATTCTACCTTTTGGCGGGAATAGCAGGCACGTTCAGCCACCTAGCCATTGACGCCTACTCTTTGACTCCCCTGATAGGGGCCAGCGGCGCCATATCCGGGGTGATGGGCGCGTACATGTTTCTCTATCCCTTCAACCGGATAAACACGCTGATTGTTTTCTATCTCATAACGGTGATCCGATTACCGGCTGCGGCCCTGTTGGGACTGTGGTTTGTTTGGCAGTTGGTCCAAGGGGTGGGGTCACTGGCCATATCAGACCAGGTAACCGTGGCGTTCTTCGCCCACGTAGGGGGATTCGTCGCTGGGGCACTCATGGCAGTGGTCTTTGCCCTAGTGTCAGGACAGCCGGTCTGGCCATCCCGCCGCCGCCCGCAACCTTGGGACTATTGGCACCGGGCGGGACGCGGACCAGACTGATTTTGCGCCCTGGAGCTCCGGGGCTGGGAACGATGCTCCTGGAAGTCGCCTAAGCTGCTAGACGCTGGCCCCGTGGCAGCGTTTGTACTTCTTGCCGCTGCCGCACGGGCATGGGGCATTTCGGCCCACTTTTGCAGACCCCACCGGCGCAGCCACCCGGCTCCTGGCGGTCACCGCCTCCATGGGAGACGACTCCTTGACGGCAGCCTGCCTCCTGTTACCGTTCCTTGGCTGTTGGGTTACTGTCACGTGGAACAGGGTGTGCACCACGTCCGATTGCATCCGCTTGGTCAGGTCCTGAAACATCTTTCGGCCCTCGGTTCGGTAGGCCACCAGAGGGTCCCGCTGCCCGTAGGCCTGAAGCCCGATTCCAGTCCGCAGGTTTTCCATGGAGGTCAGATGGTTGACCCAGTGGGTATCTATGGCCCGGAGCAGCAAGCCTCTCTCGACGATGCGCATCTGGTCTGCGCCAATTTCTTTTTCACGGTTGTCATACACCGTTTCGGCATAATCCAGCAACTTTAACCGTATCTCGTTCCGGTTGAACCGGTAAACCTGGTCTTCGTCGTTCAGATCCGGGGGCAGCGGGCAGATGAGGCTGAGGGCATGGAGAAATTCCGGCACGTTCCAATCGTCGGAATGCTGGTCTGCGAGATGCCTGCCCATCAAGTCCACGAACTCGGAGCGCAACATCTCCAGGATTCTTTCTTTCAGGTTGTCGCCGGCCAAAGTCCGGCGCCTATCGGTATAAATGACTTGACGCTGATTATTCAGGACGTCGTCGAAGTCTAGAAGGTGCTTCCTGATATCGAAGTGGTAGCTTTCCACCTTGACCTGTGCGTTTTCGATGGACTTGGTGATCAACCGGTTTTCGATAGGGGTGTCTTCGTCGATCCCCGTCCAGCCCATCACGCTCTTGATGCGCTCCCCTCCAAAGCGGCGCATCAGTTCGTCCTCCAACGAAACATAGAACTGGGAACTGCCGGGGTCTCCCTGACGGCCGGAGCGGCCCCTTAGCTGGTTGTCGATGCGGCGGGAGTCGTGGTGGTCCGTGCCAATGACATGCAGGCCTCCCAGTTGTACGACCTTATCGTGGTCGGCCTGCCAGTTAGGGCGGACGGTATCGCTGCCGCCCAAGACTATGTCGGTCCCGCGCCCGGCCATGTTGGTGGACACGGTGACCGCTGCAGGCAGGCCGGCCTGAGAGACGATGGCGGCCTCGTGTTCATGGTTCTTGGCGTTGAGCACCTGGTGGGGGATTCCTATACGTTTGAGCTGGCCGCTGAGATTCTCCGACGCTTCTATGGACGTGGTCCCAACCAACACAGGCCGTCCTTCTTGGTGGAATTCTGCGATGTTCTCGGACACCTGCCGCCACTTGGCTTCCTCGGTCTGGAACACCAAGTCAGAGGAGTTCCGGCGGACCATCGGCATATTGGTGGGTATCACCGTCACTTCCAGACGGTAAATTTTATGGAACTCGTCGGCCTCGGTCTCAGCCGTACCGGTCATTCCGGCGAGTTTTTCGTACATCCGGAAATAGTTTTGCAAGGTGATGGTTGCGTAGGTAATGCTCTCCCGCTGTATCTTCAGCCCTTCCTTGGCCTCCACCGCCTGATGCAACCCGTCGGACCAGCGCCGACCAAACTGGAGACGGCCGGTGAACTCGTCCACAATGACCACTTCCCCGTCGCGGACTACATATTCCTTGTCGCGTTGCTTCATCACCTGGGCGTCGAGGGCGTTCTCGATGTAGTGGACCAGGTGGAAGTTCTCGGGCTCGTACAGGTTGCCAACCTTGGTCCACCGCTCCATTTTGGAGATGCCTTCCTGGGTAAGGGAAATACTCTTGGTACGCTCGTCGATGGTGTAGTCATCCTCGAACTGAAGACGGGGCGCCAGCTTGGCAAAGGTGTAATACTGCTGCACGGGCTCGTCGGCCGGGCCGCTGATGATCAAGGGCGTTCGGGCCTCGTCGATAAGGATGTTGTCCACCTCGTCAACGATGGCATAGTTGAGGTCCCGTTGCACCCGCTGGGAAAGCTCCATGGCCATGTTGTCCCGCAAATAGTCGAAGCCGAATTCGTTATTGGTGCCGTAGGTTATGTCGGCCAAGTAGGCTTCGGCCCTGGACACCTGGCGCAGCGATTTCAGGCTTTCGTTGGGGCCGACGGCCTCCGGGTCGTACACGTAGGCGGCGTCGTGTTGCAGGCAAGCAACAGTGAGTCCCAGCGCATGGTAGATGGAGCCCATCCATACCGGGTCGCGGCGGGCCAGGTAGTCGTTGACGGTGACCACGTGGACGCCCTGGCCGGAGAGGGCGTTGAGGTAAACGGGCAAAGTGGCCACCAAGGTCTTGCCTTCGCCGGTCTTCATTTCGGCGATATCGCCACGGTGCAAGACGGCACCGCCTATAAGCTGCACGTCGTAGTGGCGTTGGCCCAAGCGGCGCTTGGCCGCCTCGCGAGCCACGGCGAAAGCCTCGGGCAACAGGTCATCCAGGGATTCTCCCCGGGCCAGCCGGGCCTTGAACTCGCTGGTCTTGTCCCCAAGCTGATCATCGGCCAGCGTTTGGAATTCCGTCTCGAGGTCGTTGATTTTGGCGACAGTAGGAAGGACCTTTTTGACGGCCTTCTCGTTGGCGTCACCCAACAGCTTGCCTAGAACAGAAACCATGTTCATCACCGCCTTATGCAGGGGCGTCGACGGCTGTTTTCCCGTTTAGCCGCCGTTGATTTACTCTAGCATTGCGAGCCCGGTCCGTCCCCGGCGCGGCGCCGAGCGACCGCGGCTTAGTCTTTGCTACGCGGGAATGGGCTGGGCGCTGCCTACCACCTCGCCTATGCGGCGGATACCTGCAGCCTGCAGGTATTCCCTTAGCTCGTCTACTATGCGGAAGGGAGCCCATAGCCCTGCCAGGTTAGCGCTGCCAATCTGCACCGCGGAGGCGCCGGCAATGAGGTACTCCAAGGCGTGTCTGGCCGTGAAAATGCCCCCAACCCCGATGATGGGCACATCAACCGCCTGGGCCGCCTGGTACACCAGGGCTACGGATACGGGACGCAGCCCAGGACCTGACAGGCCTCCGGTGATGCCACCCAGAACCGACTTGCGGGTGTCGACGTCGATCACCATGGCCGGCAGGGTGTTGGAGATGGTCAACGCGTCAGCGCCGGCAGCTTCGGCCGCTTTTGCGATGTCTGTAATGTCGGGCACATTGGGCGCCAACTTGGCTATGACCGGCAGGCCGGTGTTGGCCTTGACCGCAGACACAGCTTCCGCGGTGAGTTGGGCGCGGCAACCGAACGTGGCCCCGTTTTCCACGTTGGGGCAGCTAAGGTTGAGTTCCAAGGCCTGGAAGCCGGTGAAGTCCTGCGTCATCGCGGCCATTTCGCCGAATTGATCGGCGCTGTCGGCGGAGAGGCTGAGCAGAACGGTTGTGCCGTATTCTTTCCAGATTGGAGTCAAGTTGGACAGGGCCGCCTCAATGCCCGGATTGGTGAGTCCGATGGAGTTGAGGAGTATCGTGTCCCCATCTTCCAAGGCCTGCCGGAACGACACCGGGTGCCATTGGGGCTCAGGATTTCCTTGCCGGGGCTGCCGTGTAACCGTCTTTGGTATGACGGCGCCCAGCCGGGACAAGTCCATTTCCGGGGTTATGCCCCGTCCATAGCCGTCATAACCGAAGGTGCCTGAGGCGATCATCACAGGATTGCGGAGCCTAAGGCGTTGCGGGTGACGGGGCGCCAAGTCTACCGCTAGGTCTACCTGGGGATCTATGTCCTCATCCTGAAATGGGCCAAGCTTATCTGAGGTTTGGGGTGAAAAGCCATGCTGGGGATTCCGGTTTCCCGGTCCGCTCAGTTGGCCCTTCACTCCTGTGGTTCTCCATCAGGCGAGCCGCCATCGGCTTCGGCCAAGGGCTCGACGTCAGTGTCGGGACTATCGTCGTCACCGCCGTCTTCTTGGCCCGATCCATTGGAGCCCATCTCGGCCAGGACCGCCGGGGCATCACCGTCTGCCATTTCCACCGCCTGGGCTACCGGGGCGCCGTTTCCGGCAACAACGTCGGTAGGGAGGCCGCCGTTTCCTTCAGGGATACCCAAGGCAGCTTCCCCATCACCGCCGGGAAGGGCCTGTTCTGTGGCCGCGCCGACCGCTTCGGGGAAGGCAAAGTCCAAGTCTCCGGCGTCCCTATCCATTGGCACTCCAAGCCAGCCGCCGCCAGCCGCCAAATCGGGCGCAGCATCCGGTTCTAGCAGTTGCGCCATTCCCGGTATTTCCAGGCGTGAAGGAATCAGCCGCCCGATGATTACGTTTTCTTTCAGACCAAGCAACCAGTCGTGAGCGCCGCTAATGGCTGCCTGAGTCAGCACCCGAGTGGTCTCCTGGAAGGAGGCTGCGGAGAGGAAGCTGTCGGTGAGCAGGGAGGCCCGGGTCACCCCAAGGAACACGGGCTTAGCGGTGGCGGGCTCGCCGCCCTCCGCCAGGACCTTGGCGTTCCTTTCCTGGAATTCAAACCGGTCCACCATCTGCCCGGGGATAAAGTCGCAGTCCCCGGTAGATTCTACTTGGACCCTGCGCAGCATCTGTCGAAGGATGATCTCGATGTGCTTATCGTGAATTGTCACGCCTTGGGACAGGTATACCTGCTGCACCTCGTCCACGAGGTACCGCTGCAGAGCGTCCTTACCTCGGATGTGGAGGATGTCATGGGGATTCAGCGGCCCTCCGGTCAGGGCATCTCCCGCCTTCACCTCGTTCCCGTCGGACACCAAGATATGGGCGTGGGCAGGGATAATATATTCCCGTTCTTCTACGTCCTCCCAGATTATGGAGACGACGTCCGGCCCAAGTTCCACCCGCCCACCGATGTTGGCTACCACCTGTTGGCCAGGGTCGGATTCCTCTGCCTCGGACCCATTGCCTCCGGTGAGCGGCGTGAGACTTCCGGCCAAGATCATCCCAGGCTCCACGGTCTCTCCCTGTTCCACCAGTACCTGGGCGTTCTCCGGAAGAGGGTAGTCCTCGCTGAACTCCTCACGGCTTACCATGCGCAACCGCCGGCCTTCCTCGCCGGTATTGATTTCAACGGCGCCGTCGATGTCCGCCAGAATGGCGGCGCCCTTGGGGACACGGGCCTCAAACAACTCTTCTACCCGGGGCAGGCCGCTGGTAATGTCCAGCCCTGCAACGCCCCCGGTATGGAAGGTCCTCATGGTCAATTGGGTGCCAGGCTCCCCGATGCTCTGGGCGGCTATAATGCCCACGGCCTGGCCGTTTTGCACCAGGTTTCCGGTGGCGGGCAACCTGCCGTAACACATACGGCAAACGCCTCTGCGGGCCTCGCAGTTAAGGGGAGACCGCGCCGGGACCTCCGTTACTCCGGCGTCCACCAATTGCTGGGCCAGGGTTTCGGTGATTTCTTCGTTGCGGTCCACCAAAACTTCGCCGGTTTCCGGGTGAGGGATAGGGGCAGCGGCCAGCCGACCCAGGATACGGTCGGCCAAGGAGGTGCGCTGGTGGTCGTCAGACCGGGCTGCTATCCAATAGGCGTCGAGGGTGTCGCAATCTTCGTAGAGTACGATCACTTCCTGGGCAATGTCGATCAATCTTCTGGTGAGGTAGCCACTGTCGGCGGTCCGCAGGGCCGTATCGGCCAAGCCCTTGCGGGCGCCGTGGGTGGAAATGAAGTACTCCAGCGCCGTGAGTCCTTCCCGGAAGCTGGACTTGATGGGCAGGTCGATGATGCGGCCTTTGGGGTTGCTCATAAGGCCCCGCATGCCGGCCATCTGCTTTATCTGAGAGATATTGCCCTTGGTGCCAGACATGGCCATGACGGCGATGCCGCCATAGTTGGTCAGCTCTTTTTCCACCTCCTCGGTGGTACGGTCGGAAGCCTTGGTCCAGGCTTGCACCGTTTTGTCATAGCGTTCGTCCTCGGAGATGAGGCCGGACAGGTACTGGTCCTCCAACCTGCCTACCTCCTGCGCGGCTTCGTTGAGTATTTGGGGTTTTTTGGCAGACACCTGGATGTCATTGATTGCGATGGTAATCCCCGAAACCGTGGCGTAGTGAAAGCCCAAGTCCTTAATCTTGTCTAAGGCCTCGGCCGTTTCCTCGTTGCTGAGGCTGCGATACAACTCGGCGGTGAGGTCTTTGAGGCTGCCCCGGTCCATTACCCGGTTCCAGCTTTCCGGACCAACGGATTCCGGCAGAATCTCCTTGAACATCAAACGTCCCAAGGTGGTTTCCGTCCCGGCTTCTTCCTCGTGACCGTCTATGTGGTCGACGAGTATCTTGGCTTGGAGGTCAACCAACTCGGAGGCGTGAGCTATGCGGACCTCGTCGAAATCGTAGAACCGGCACCCTTCACCCTGGGCGCCCTCCCGCATCTGGGTGAGGTAGTAGCACCCCATGACCATGTCCAGAGTCGGCGCGACCAGGGGATCGCCAGAGGCGGGGGAAAGCATGTTGTGGATGCTAAGCATCGCTTCGCTGGCTTCCAGGACGGCCATCTTGGAGAGAGGAACGTGGACCGCCATCTGGTCTCCGTCGAAGTCGGCGTTGAACGCCGAGCAGACCAAGGGGTGGATTTGGATAGCGTTGCCTTCGATTAGCACCGGCATGAAGGCCTGGATGCCCAAGCGGTGCAAGGTGGGCGCCCGGTTTAACAACACGGGCCTGTTCTTGATGACGTCTTCGAGAATGTCCCAGACCTCCGGCCTGGCCCGTTCCACCATACGCTTGGCATTCTTGATGTTAGGGGCAATACCCAACACAGCCAGGCGGTGCATAACGAAGGGCTTGAACAGTTCCAAGGCCATTCTCTTGGGCAGGCCGCATTCGTTCATTTTCAACTCAGGGCCCACGACAATGACGGAACGGCCGCTGTAGTCAACCCGTTTGCCCAGCAGATTCTGCCGGAAGCGGCCCTGCTTGCCCCGCAACAGGTCGGACAGGGACTTTAGCTTGTGGTTGTGGCTGCCTTGGATGGGCCTGCCCCGGCGGCCGTTATCGATCAAGGCATCGACCGCCTCTTGCAGCATCCTCTTTTCGTTGCGGATGATAATCTCGGGCGCCCCCAGGTCCATAAGCCGCCTCAACCGGTTGTTTCGGTTGATCACTCGGCGGTAGAGGTCGTTCAGGTCGCTGGTGGCAAACCGACCGCCGTCGAGTTGGACCATGGGCCGCAGTTCCGGGGGGAGCACCGGCAACACCGACAGGATCATGTTCTCGACTCGGTTGCCGCTTTTGCGGTATGCCTCAACCACACGAAGGCGCTTGATGGCCTTCTTGCGGCGTTGCCCGGAGGTAGACTGCATTTCGTAAATCAGTTGCTCGCGCAGCGCCTCGAGGTCGACGGTCTTGAGAATGTCCAGAATGGCTTCGGCTCCCATGCCAGCATGGAAGGCATTGCCATACCGGTCCTTAAGCTCGCGGAACCGGGACTCGGCGATCAACTGGTGAACCCTCAGGTCCTCCAACTCATCAACGGTCGCCTGCAGATGTTCTTCCAGTTGCGCCTCTTCAGCCTCCAGTTGGGCGTTGACCGCTTCGATTTCGGCTTCGACAGCCTTAACTTCAGCTTCGGCTGCCTCACCGCTGCCGGTTTTGGCGACCTCGGCTTTCTGGTTAAGCTCCTCAATCCGCGCCCCGGCGGCCTCGCGGAGCTTGGCTATCGCTCGCTCGGTGGTGGCCTGCTCTTCCTCAATGGTTTCCTTGCGGACCTCGTCATCCACGGAAACGATGATATGCTGGGCGAAATAAAGCACCCGCTCAAGGTTTCTTGGAGAAAGATCCAGCAGCAGCCCCAAGCGGCTGGGAGTGGTCTTGCTGAACCAGATATGGGCCACAGGCGCGGCCAGCCGGATATGCCCCATGCGCTCGCGGCGAACCTTGGAGCGCGTCACTTCGACGCCGCAGCGGTCGCAGACAACGCCCCGGTACCGTATGCGCTTGTACTTCCCGCAGAAGCATTCCCAGTCCTTTGTGGGGCCGAACAAGCGCTCGCAAAAGAGCCCGTCCTTTTCCGGCCTAAGGGTGCGATAGTTGATTGTCTCGGGCTTGGTCACCTCGCCGTGGGACCAGTTTAGAATCTGCTCAGGCGAGGCGACGGAAATTCGAATAGCATTAAAGTTGGTGCTCTGGGTGTCGGTTCTGTCGGCCAGTCTGACCATTAAAGCGCCTCCAGCGGTTGGTACAGGTCGGTTTCATCGGGGATGCCCTGGGTCAAAGAGGGCCGTTCATCTTCGTTGAGCAGCTCTACCGATAACCCGAGGCTCTGAAGCTCCTTTAGGAGCACGTTAAAGGATTCGGGCACGCTGGGTTGGCCAATGGACTCGCCCTTGACTATAGACTCGTAGGTCTTGACCCGGCCCACCACGTCGTCTGACTTTACGGTCAGCACTTCTTGCAGGTTGTAGGCTGCGCTGTAGCCTTCCAGGGCCCACACCTCCATTTCACCGAAGCGCTGGCCGCCGAATTGGGCTTTGCCGCCCAGAGGCTGCTGGGTGATCATGGAGTACGGCCCCGTGGAACGGGCGTGAATCTTGTCTTCCACCAAGTGGATGAGTTTCAGGATGTATATGCTGCCAACCGTCACCAACTGGTCGAATGCTTCCCCGCTACGGCCGTCGAACAGCTTGAACCTTCCGAAGGTGGGCGGGGCTATCTTCCCTTCCCGGTGGATGTCCAGCACCAGTTCTCGGATGTCCTCGGGTGATAGACCATCGGGATCCTTTCCAGCCTCTTCTTTGAGCCAGATTCGCAGGCACGCTTCCCGGGCCGCTCCCCGGACGGAATCGTTAAACAGGTGGCCGGTGTCCAAACCCCGTTCGGTCATCCAGGTCTCCAGCTTGGCATGATCGACTTGGGGAGACCCGTCATCGGGTCCGGGGTTGAGGGCGCCCGCTTGCTGGGCGAACCACACCCTGGCGAGGGCGTCCTCTATGGAATCATCCCGGGCGCCGTCGAAAACGGGGGTGTTGGCCCGGAAGTCGAGATTATGCGCCGCCCAGCCCAAGTGAGTCTCCAATACCTGGCCCAGGTTCATGCGGGACGGCACACCAATGGGATTGAGGATGACGTCCACGGGAGTCCCGTCGGCCAGGAACGGCATGTCTTCTTCAGACAGGATGCGGGCGACCACGCCCTTGTTGCCGTGACGGCCTGCCATCTTGTCGCCCACCGAAATTTTGCGAGTCTGGGCTATCCACACCCGCACGGCTTCATTGACCCCCGGGGGAAGGTCGTCCCGATTTTCCCGGTTCAAGACTTTGACGTCGATTATTTTGCCGCGCTCCCCGTGGGGCACTCGCAATGAGGTGTCCTTTACGTCCCGCGACTTCTCGCCGAAGATTGCCCTAAGGAGCTTCTCCTCGGCGGTAAGCTCCGTCTCCCCCTTGGGGGTGACTTTCCCCACAAGGATATCTCCAGGCCCGACCTCGGCTCCTACCCGGATGATTCCCAACTCGTCCAGGTTCCGCAGGCTTCCCTCTCCTACGTTGGGGATGTCCCTGGTAATCTCCTCCGGGCCCAGCTTGGTTTCCCGGGCTTCCATCTCGTGCTTTTCGATGTGGGTGGAGGTGAAGTAATCGTCCTTGACCAGCCGCTCGCTGACGATGATGGCGTCTTCGTAGTTATAGCCCTCCCATGACATGAAGGCGACCAGGACGTTCTGGCCTAGGGCCAATTCTCCATGGTCGGTAGAGGAACTGTCCGCCAAGATGTCGCCCTGCTGCACCACGTCGCCTTTGGACACGATGGGCCGCTGGTCGAAACAGGTGCCCTGATTGGTGCGGGCGAATTTAATTACCGGGTGGACAACGTCTTTGCCCTCTTCGTCGGTGACCACGATCTCGCGGCCGGTCACCGAAGTAACGGAGCCAGCGACCTCGGACAGCACCATTTGGCCGCTGTCCCGGGCCACCCTCTTTTCTATGCCGGTGCCAACCACCGGAGCTTGCGGCCGCAAGAGCGGCACCGCCTGACGCTGCATGTTGGAGCCCATCAGGGCCCGGTTGGCGTCGTCATGTTCCAAGAAGGGGATGAGGGCAGCGGAGACGCTCATGATTTGCATGGGGGAGACATCGATTAGGTCTACCGCGTCGGGGCTGGCCTCGGTATAGGTCTCGCCTACCCGGACTTCCACCCTGTCGTCGGCGAACTGGTTCAGGCGGTCCAACCGGGAGTTGGCCTGGGCCACCCGGTGGTTTTCTTCCTGGTCTGCGGAAAGGTATACCACGTCGTCGCCGTCAGCGACGAAGGCCCTGACCTCGACTACGGCGCCATTGGCCGTCGCCTGGATGTCGGCAGCCCGCTTTCGGCTGATGGTTTTCCCCCTGCGGACCAGGACCTGGCCAGATTCGTCCTTCACATCGGCGGTCACTGTCCTCCCCGCCAGGTCCGAAGAGTTCGCCGGCAGCGACTTGTAGACGCGCCGGTAAGGGGACTCGATGAACCCGTAGGAGTTGATCCTGGCATAGGAGGCCAGAGAGCTGAGCAAGCCGATGTTGGGTCCTTCCGGCGTTTCTATGGGGCAAATGCGGCCGTAGTGCGAAAAGTGGACGTCCCGAACGTCGAACCCCGCCCGTTCTCTGGAAAGGCCTCCGGGCCCCAGGGCGGATAGGCGGCGCTTATGGGTTAACTCGGCCAAGGGGTTGGTCTGGTCCATGAACTGAGACAACTGGGAGCCTCCAAAGAACTCCCTGACAGCCGCCACTACGGGGCGGATATTCACCAGCCCCTGGGGAGCGGCTGTCTCCGGGTCGACCAAGGTCATTTTCTCTTTGACCATGCGCTCCATGCGCAGCAGGCCGACCCTCACCTGGTTCTGCACCAACTCGCCAACGGCCCTGATGCGGCGGTTGCCCAGGTGGTCGATGTCATCAGGGGCGCCATCTCCCTGGTTAATGCGAATCATGGTGCGGATAACCGCCACCATGTCTTCCAGGCTCAGGGTCATAAGGTCGGCGTTGTTGTCCTGGGCCAGGCGGCGGTTCAACTTATAGCGGCCCACCCGGCCCAGGTCGTAGCGCCGCGGGCTGAAGAACAGGCTCCGTATCAAATTGCGGGAGTTCTCCAGGCTGGGAGGTTCGCCGGGCCTGAGGCGGCGATAGAACTCTATCTGGGCATCGGCGATACGCTTGGCCATAGTGGAATCGTACTCGTCGCCGGGCCGCAGCCACTCCCAGAGCGACCGGAGGTCGTCATTCCGGTACGACAGGTCCCGGGCATCGGGAGTTGGGTCGCGCTCCAGGGTGGACTTGATGTAGCGATGGTTGTCGTCGGTGTCCACATCCTTGAACAGGGCCGCTATCTCCTCATCGGAGGCTACGCCCAGGGCCCTGAGGAAGGTGGTCGCGGAGACCTTGCGCTTTCGGTCGACTTTTACCGACAGGATGTCCTTGTTGCTGGTCTCGAACTCCAGCCAGGCGCCTCGCGAGGGAATCAACTTGGCAAAGCAGAGGTTGCGGTCGCTGACCAGGTTCTTCTCGTGAACGAAATAGATGCCTGGGGAGCGGACCAGCTGGCTGACCACCACGCGTTCGGCGCCGTTTATGATAAACGTGCCGTTGGGGGTCATCATGGGGATATCACCCATGAAGATGTCCTGCTCTTTGATCTCCCCAGTGTCCTTCATGACCAACTGGGTCGTTACGTATAGGGGCATCGAGTAGGTGGTCTCCCTCTCCTTGCTCTCTTGGGGGGAATGCTTGGCAGCCCGGAAACTGTGGTCCTTAAAGTGAAGTGCGTACTTTTTGCCGGTGTAGTCCTCAATGGGTGAGATTTCATGAAAGACTTCCGTCAAGGCTTCGGTCTTGAACCATTCGTAGGAATTGAGCTGAGTCTGAATGAGATTGGGAACGTCGAGGACCGGTAGGATCCGGGAGTAGGACTTGATATCGGGCAAACCAATAGGAAGTCCCTTCTTGGCGGGAGACAAAACCATGTTGATAGCTCCTTAGGGCAAGTTGGTAGGAGGGGTGGGGAACCCTGGATAACGGCAGAAAAAAGGCAATAGTAGTACGAGGTCGTTCAAGGGGGAGCTAGAAATCGTCACTTGCGGCATAGACTAGCAAACTGGCATTATACGCCTATCGGCGCTTTTGTCAAGGGTAAATTGATCGAAATAACGGGGGGCTCAGACCAATGAGAGTAGGGTTCGTCTGGAGACGACAGCGTTTGTGCGCAGCCGGCCAGATGGTACAATATGGGTCTTGTGCAGCCTGGCGCCAAGCTGAACCGGCCTGCACGCCTGTTAATCCTCGAGGGCCGTTAGCTCAGTTAGGCAGAGCACCGGACTTTTAATCCGGGTGTCGTGGGTTCGATTCCCACACGGCCCACCAACGTGCACGGTAGACAGAACTGTCTTCGAACTTTGGCTGGGCAGCCTGTGAGTCTGCCGAAGCGATCGGTTAAGCCCGAATCCACCGAAGGACACCGATGGACGGCGTGAGGAAAGCGGAAGGGGGATGAGGGAGCTACAGGGGAAATAGCCTGGGTTCCATTTGGGGTAGGGAGGTCGGCGGACGGTCTTCATCGCCGCACAGGGGCCCCTATGGGCGTCTGCAGGAGCTGCGATGCGCGGGATGGCGAGAGAATACGCAGCAGGGAACTCTCTCGGACCGGGCTGGCGCGAGTCTGCGGGGATCTTCGGTTGTCCGGTGGGTGGGTCGGTCGCCGACGGTGCCGTCAGGCCGGGAGTGGAATGGCTCGCAGCCGGGCCAAGGCGCGGCTGAACTTCTCAGCCCAAGGCCAGCGATCCGGAAGATGCAGGGTCAACCGGCGTGCCGAGCGGGTGAGCCGTCCGGCCAGGGAGAAGAACCGCCGCCGGAGGGTCTTGGTGGTGGCTATCCGCTCTCCCAGACCGATCCGCGCGGTCCAGCGGGCCAGGTTGTGGGCCATCGTCTGGACGGCCAGCCAGGCGCCGTTGGCGGCGAAGCGGCCCGAGGGGAGATGGTTGAGCCCGACGCCGTACTTGAGGTCGCGTATGGCATTCTCGATCTCGGCGTGGCGGCGATGGTCAGCCTCCAGTTCGAGCAACTCCCCGTCCCGGTCGGTGATGAAGCCGTGATAGCTGTATTTGGCGAAGAGGGCCAACTGGGAACCGGGCGTGGGCTTCACACGCCGGACGATGAGCCGCACCGGCGCGGCGTCAGGTTCACTCTGGAAGGGAGTGCAGGTGGTCTCGGCCACATCGGCGGCGCCGTCCATCCAGTAGGGAATGGGAGTCCAGGCATCCTCGGGTATCGTCTCGATGAGATTGCGCAGGCTCTTGTGCTGGCGGATGGTGATGGAGAAGCGGACATCCATCTTGCGGCAGACGGATACCACGCCATGAGTGTAGAACCCGCTGTCGGCCCGTAGCGTGAGTCGTCCGTTGGCCCCGGCGTAGCGTACCCGCCCCACCGTCTCCCGCAGAAAGTGGGCGGCGCCCCGGGCGGTGTTGGCGCGGCCCTCGCGCAGCCGGGACATCAGCACGTCGCCGGTGCCGGCGGCGACGGCCAACAGCGGGTGATAGCCCCGCTTGCCGGTATAGCCGTGGTGGCGTGCGCCCTCCTTGGCCAGTCCGTAGGTCTCGCAGATGGTGGAGTCCAGGTCAATGGTCAGGGGCCCGTCGCCGGGTCCCGCCCCGGCCTGCCAAGCCCGGGCCAGCAACTCGCGGCTCACCCGGTCGAGTTGACGGACGTGGCCCCACCGGAAGCTGCGCAGGAAGGTGCCCAGGGTGGATGGCGCCTTGACCGTGCCGCCCAGGGTGCAGGCCGTCCCCCCGGTGCGCAACACATCGGCGTCGTCAATGCAGTCGCCCCCAGCCAGCGCAGACGCCACCAGCGTCATCATCTTGTCGCTCGTGTTCGCCCGCCCCGGGGCATCGCCCAGGTCGAGGCGCTGCCGGACGAGTTCGGGCAGGCCGAGGTGCCGCGCCAGGGTGGCCGGAAGGAGCAGCCCGGCATTGGCCACCAAGCGGCGGTCGTCGAAGGTGATTTGGATCCGGTCGGGGTGGTTGCGTGGCAGCATCTATTGGGTGCTCCTTTTCCGGGGTCGGTTTTTTGCTACAAAACCATTATCCCAGAAGCACAGGAGCACCTTCTTGCCGCTTCAGGACGCTAACCCGACGCCCTCCTTCGGTGGATTCGGGTTAAAGCATGTTGCCGGGCGCAACCATCAGCGAGACAACATCGTCCACGACCCATCGCAGGACGATATCGCGACCAAAGCCTGCGATCGTGCGGTGGCTGGCATCGCTCAGCCTCTAGAGGCAAGCCCTCAGCTTACGTTTCTCCCTCTGCTCCCATCGGACTTCATTGACCAGTCCGTCTGCGTGCGGCATATTTCTGCGACATTTCATCGCTATCGTGAGTAGTACCTCAGATATTTCACGAAAGGGATGGAAGGATGACGTTCAAGAACGTGATAATGAAGTCGTTCCTGTCTGGGACGGTTTTGGGAGGCATACTCTTCGCGGTGATAGTCGCCGGCTGCACGGGCGACACCGGACGCGGGGACGGCCAAGATTCCGATCGCACCACGGTAGGTCATGGCATTTCCGAGCGACAAAGTGGAAACTCCGGAGGTGAGCATAGCGGCGGAGGCGAAGGCAGCGGAGAGCACGGATCCGGTGGTGAAAGCGGTGGTGAAGAGAGCAGGGAAGCCGCAATGTCGAGCCCAATCATTCCCCTGGGACAGTGGTGGAACGGTGTCCTCGGCGGACTGGCTGTTTCCATGCAGTACGACGCAGCAGCCCGGACCGTCCACGGAACGGTACGAAATACGCTCTCACAGAAACTCTGCTACGTGCAGGCCGAACCTCATATCAAGTCTGGAACGAGGACAGTGGGGGAGCTTGGTCCCGAGAAGCTAGGAGACCTGAACCCCGGAGAGGAAGCAACGTCAAGCCTATCGGTGGCCAGTGAGCCGGAACTTGCGGGAGTCTCTTACGACGGATACGTCATCCATATGGAGGTATTCGACTGCAGCGGCCCCGGGCCCGCTGCTCACACGGGAGGAGAGGGCGGTGAGGGCAGCGGTGGTGAACACGGCCCTAGCGGCGAAGCCGGTGGCGAAGAAAGCAACGCCAATATGATGGCGCCGGATGAGACCTTCGACATGGTTCGCAGCGGCGCCCGGCTGATCCTGAGCTACGACGTTCCCAGCAACTCCTTCAAGGGCACGGTGGAGAACACGACCAGCAGCGTGCTGAACCAGGTCAGGGTTGAAGTGCACCTTTCGAACGGAACGGAGCTGGGCCCGACAACTCCAACGTCCATCGCCCCCGGCGAAATGCTAGCGATCATCCTGCCTGCGACGCAAGCGTCGTTCACTGGATGGGTAGCGCATGCCGAGGTCGGTGGTGGAGGCGAGGGAGGCGAGTCCGGTGGTGAGCATGGCGGCGGCGGAGAGTCCGGCGGCGAGCACGGTAGTGACGGCGAGCGCCGGGGAGGGGGCTAGGGCCCATCGGATTCGACCGATGGAAGATTCAAGTGAGACAATTACACCACGGACGTAACCGGTAGATCGACGCGGTGCCTCTATGAGACACCGCGTCTACGAGGCTCCCTAGAGGACCGGCTATGAGCGGCACGGTATTGATAGTCGAAGATGATAAGAGGATCGCCAACTGGGTCAAGGTCTACTTCGAGCGCGCCGGATTCTCTGCCGAGGTTACTCATGATGGTGAGTCCGGCCTTGCTCTGGCCCGTAACCTCACTCCAGACCTGATAATCCTCGATCTGATGATTCCCCGTCTCGATGGCGTGGAGCTGTGCAGAATCCTACGTCGAGAGTCGGATGTTCCGATAATCATGTTGACGGCCAGAGAAGCCCACGCCGAGCGAGTCATCGGACTGGACAGCGGAGCGGACGACTACATCGTCAAGCCCTTCGACCCGGAGGAACTCATTGCGCGCGCCGAAGCTGTGCTTCGCCGCGTCAAGGACAAAGTTCAGCAGGTCCTGACGCACGGCAACATCACACTTAATGAGACCACCAAGAGCGTGACGGTCAATGAAGCACCCGTGACGCTGAGCCAGGCGCAGATTGCCCTGCTATCGACATTCATGCGTCATCCCAACCAGGTGCTGACCCGTGACCAGCTGATCTCTTTGACCTTCAGCAACGAATTCGATGGGTTAGACCGGGCCATTGACAGCCAGATCGCCCGCCTGCGAAGGCGGATCAGCCAAGACGGCAAACAGCCCATTCAGACCGTCTACGGCGCTGGGTATAAGTTCGTGGCAGAGGGCGAATGATGTCGCTGCGCTGGCGAATCATGGCTTCTACCGTTCTTGTCATCGTTCTCACCGTCTTGATCAGCATCGGCGTGGGCTACTACGCGACGCAGTCCCGCCTGGGTGTGTTCGTGGACGAGATAGGCGACGATGAAGCGAGCCGGTTGGCCCGGAATCTGAGCCGGGAGTATACCGCTGCCGGTGGCTGGGAAACGGTGGACAGACCGCTGTCAGAGGCCGGATACATCTACGACCAGGTTCCGCAAAGAGAGCGGCACGAAGAAGGTGAGGGAGAATCCCCCGAGCTCTTTCACCAAGACCCGGTACGAGTTGTCATCGCCGGCATTGATGGACGGGTGGTGAGGGACAACCTGTTCGAGCTGGCACCCGGGACCGACGCACCCGACTTGGACGGGCATCGCGAGGCGGTGTTCGACCTAACGACAGACCAGCCCGTTGGCCACGTCTATGTGGATGTAGACCACGAGTTCCTGTCGACTGAGTCGCATGGGTTCCTCAACACGCTCCTGTACATCATTGCAATTGGCGGGGTCCTGACGGTCGGCGTTGCCATACTACTGGCCGCCTGGTTGTCCAAACGTATCACAGCACCTGTGGTGGCCTTGACGGAGGCAACCCAAGCAATTGCCCAAGGGGACACGGCGAGGCTGCCGGTCACGTCATCGGATGAGTTGGGACGGATGAGCGCGGCTTTCAACCGGATGACCTCCACCCTGGAAACCCAACGCGAGCTCCGCAGACGGCTGATAAACGACGTTGCCCACGAACTAAATACGCCGCTGACCGTCATACAACTGGAGGCAACAGGGCTGCGTGACGGACTTCAGACTCCTGAGAGCGCCTCCGACCACATCATCGAGGAAGTGGACAGGCTGCGTGGACTCGTGAATGATCTGGACTGGCTCGCGGAGTCAGACCATGGAGAGTTGAGGCTCAATCTGCAAGCGAGCTCGATTCAGGAATTGGCCGCCGCAGAGGTGGACCGCTGGCAGCCGCAATCTCAGGCTCGACAGGTTGAGCTGTCGCTGGAGGCATCCGCTGACCTCCCGGATATGGACATCGACTGGATGCGCATGAGCCAGGCACTCGGAAACATCTTGGCCAACGCTATCAATTGCACAGAGCCCGGTGGGCACGTCCGGGTCAGAGCGGGGTTGGAAAGCGACGGCGTGTTGGCTATCTCGGTCATCGATGACGGGATAGGAATCCCCGCGGCAGACCTTCCCAACGTCTTCGACCGCTTCTACCGAACTGACCGGTCTCGTAGTCGTGGGATAGGCGGTACAGGTCTAGGACTAGCCATCACCCAGGCTATAGTAGAAGCACACGGAGGTACAACTACGGTAACAAGTGACGGGCTTGGACAGGGTGCAGCAGTGACCATTCGCCTTCCGCCGAACGAGTGAGGATCATCCTCCCTGGTCGTGGAACGCCACTGAAGTGTCTGCGCCACAAGAGTCACCAGGTCCGCCAGTCTGCAGATGTTCGGTGACTCGCGAGGCTGGCGTTGCGACCGGTACAAGGAACGGGGCAGACAGCCGGGTCACGCAGGGAAGCCAACGCAAGGCTCGAGTAGACCGACCATGACCGGTCCGGTAGTATGGAGACATGACGGCGATTGCGGTGGTCGGAGACTTCGACTCGGGGTATGAGCCCCATAGCTCCATCAGCACCGCGGTGGCGGATGCTCAACCCCTGTCTGCGCACGACGTTGTCGAAATCGTGTGGCTGGACACGGAGACCTGCAACGGCCTGACCGATTCGGACCTCGCCGACTTTGACGCATTCTGGATTGCGCCGGGGAGCCCATACAAGAGTATGGATGGCGCTTTACGGGTCATCAGGCATGCCAGGGTAAAGGATAGGCCGTTGCTTGGAACCTGCGGCGGATTCCAGCACGTAGCGCTGGAGTATGCCCGGAACGCCTTGGGATTCAGCGACGCGCAGCACGCCGAGTACGACCCCTACGCGTCCAGGCTGTTTATCAAGGAACTCGACTGTTCTTTGACGGGCCAATCTATGCTGGTCAACATCCTATCGGGCAGCGCGGCAGCCGACGCCTATGGAGCATCTGCCACGACGGAGCGATATTACTGCGATTTCGGACTGAATCCCGACTATCTGGATGATTTTCAAGCCGGAGCGATGATCGTGTCCGGGAGGGACGGCGACGGCGAGCCCCGGATCATCGAACTTTCGAGTCTTCGGTTCTTTGTTGCTACGTTGTTCGTGCCCCAGACCAGGAGCACCAAGGAACGTCCCCACCCGCTGGTGGTCGCATTCCTGAATGCCGCGGGAGAGGTTCGGGCCGACGCCAGCACTGGGGTCAGGTGACTAGGCCCTCGTCAATCAACGCCTTGATGCCGCCGTCGAAGCCCTCCAAGCCTTGGTCGATGTCGCTCTCGGTGTGGACGCCGGAGAGAACTCCGCTGGTCCGGGACAAGATGTCCACCCCTCGCACCTGGAGGGCCTGGCGGAAGCTGCGCTGAAGCGCTAATGGGATGCTCTTGAGGGCGCTGGCTGCAAGGCCGTCGATGGACTTGTGCCCGAAATGCAGGTGGAAGGTGGAAGAGTCGCCGTAGACGCAAGCGGCGATCTCGTGGCGGTTGATAATGTCGCTTAACCCGGCGCGCAGGCGCTGGGCCATACGGTCGGCGTTGTCTTGCATCTCGCCGGTTGCGACTATCCGCATGGCGGCGCTGCCGGTGGCGGCGGCGTAAGGGTTGCCATTGAAAGTGCCGCCGTGGGTGACCCGTTCAAACCGGTCGTGATGAGGGTCGCCGGTCTCCTCCATCACCTGCATGACGTCAGCTCGTCCGGCGACGGCGCCGCCGGCCAGGCCGCCGGTGAGGACCTTGGCCATGGTGCACAAGTCGGGAGTGACCCCGACCTTCTGCTGCAGCCCGCCGGGGCTCCAGCGAAAGCCGGTTATGACCTCGTCCAGAATCATGACAACTCCATATTGACTGGTAAGCCGCCTGACGCCCTCCAGGAATCCGGGTTGAAGGGGAACGGTGCCGTAAGAGGCGCCCGATCCTTCGGTGATGACACCGGCGATATCGCTATCCGAGGCCAACGTGCGCTCCAAGGCGTCGAGGTCCGGGGGCAGGACCACGACGGTTTCGACAGCGCCCCTGGGGACGCCGGCGGAAGACGGCACGTCGAAGGGGGCCAGGTTACCGGGCATGACGTAATCGTGCCAGCCGTGGTAGTGGGACTCCCACCGGATGATTTTGTCCTTGCCGGTGTAGGCCCTGGCAATCCTCATAGCCAAGGCCGTGGACTCACCGCCCGAGCCTACGAAACGCACCTTGTCGGCGCAGGGCATCAGGTTGCACACGCGCTCGCCCCACTCCAGCACCCGTTCAAAGGGTCCTCCGTAATAGGAGCCCCGGGGAGCGGCTTCCGTCAGCGCCTCGACGACTTCCGGGTGTGCGTGGCCTAAGAGCAATGAAGCGGCGCCCATGCCGAAATCTATGTACTCGTTGCCGTCAACGTCCCATTTGCGGGGGCCCAGCCCCCGCTGCAGCATTATGGGGAAGGGGTCGGATACGTGGCTGTCATGGCCGGCGCCGCCGGAGGGGAAATATTGCTTGAACTTGGGGAATAAGGCAGCCGACTTGGGATTCTTGCGAATATAGGCTTCTCTGATAGTCTCAGCCATTGGTCCTCCTTTGCGCCCGCCTCTTGCCATGGGCCGGGGCTATGGGCCGAGGCCCCAAGTATGGGGGCAATATACCCGGTCAGGCGTTGAAATTCCAGCGTGGGCACCGGGGGTGGAATATTTTTAGTTTCCCTTTCATTTCCTCCCATTGTCTCCCGTTTGGGCGGGTTGGCCGGTTGGCGGCCCCTCACCCTCACCCTAACCCTCTCCCAAGAGGAGAGGGGACTCTGGATGTGCCGGGCATGTTGGCTTCGCTGATGCAATCTGCCGTATTGCACGCTTTAGGCGCTTTGGGGGCTTGGCATGGGTGGGGGGTCGTCGGAAAGAACAACAAGGCCGCGGACGGCGGCCCAGGGAAGCAGGGCGCCCAGGAGATGCTCGACGCCGGGAACGACGTTTTCGGCGAGGCACCGACTCAGGTATCTGTGGGCGGCCATGAAAGTGGGGAGGCGGAATCCGGCGTCGGCCACCCGGCGGATGAAGGTATGGTCGTCGGGAGGAGGCTTGCGGTCGGTTTGGGCGACGGACCATTCGAGGCAGAAGTCGTCGGCCAAGGGCCGAAGGCGGACGACGGATATCTCAAGGGCCATTTTGCGGCGGAGGGCGTTAATGCGAGACCTGATCTGGTTCATTGGTAAGATTCACCTCTAGCCGGAAATTTTAGTTTGCCTCTCATTTGCTCCCATTTCCTCCCGTTTGGGAGGGTGTCGGCGGGCGGGCGGGCGGAGAGGGTTGGAACGGTTGGGTTTGGAGCGTTTTTCGACACGGTATTTCACGGGCCTCAGTGGCGGGTTGGGCTTGGCAAGGGGTGATCCGTTGCCTGTTATCAGGATAGGGGCGGGCCGCCGGTGATGGCAAGGGGCAAGTGTCAGTAGGGGGGAGGCGAACGAACCGCGTTCCGAGCGACTCAAAGATTGGCGGCGGGTTAGCGGTTCTGGCGAGGAGCTTCCAGTCCGAACAAACCAAAGAGTTCTTCACGGCTCATTTGGGCAGCTAGGTTCAGAGAAACGTCGTCTACGAGTTGGTCAAACAAGTCCTGTTTGCGCTCCAGAATCTGGTCGATACGTTCCTCGATGGTCCCGGCGCAGGAATACTTGATTACGTTGACCTTGACTGTCTGCCCAATGCGGTGGGTTCGGTCTTCGGCCTGCCTCTCCACGGCAGGGTTCCACCAACGGTCGAGGTGAAACACATAAGAAGCTTCTTGCAGGTTCAAGCCCAAGCCGCCGGCCCTCAAGGAAATCACCAATACTTTGTGCTCGTCAAAAGTCTTAAACCGGTCGATGACAGCGGCGCGCTCTTGTTGGGGCGTTTCTCCAGTCAAAGTCAGCGGGTTGAATTCCCGAAGGTAATTGGCCGCAGCGGCCACGCCTGATGTGTTGTTGGTGTATTGGGAGAAGACCAACGCCTTGTGTCCCTGGGCTGTCAGTTGCTCCACCCGTCCCTTAATATCTTCCAGCTTGTTAGAGTCACCGGTTTGGGGATCGGCGTTGCAGATTTGTTTCAATCGAGTGATCAGTTCGAGGACATGTTGGACGCCGACTTCGGTACCGAGGGACTTTAGATAAACAATCCCCTCTTTTTCGGCCTTATCGTAGCTGCTGCGCTGTTTGGGATGGAGATCAATAACCAGTTTGGTTACTTGCTTGGGTGGAAGGTCGTCTAACACCTCGCCTTTCTTGCGTCGAAGCTGCAACTCGCGGTGCCGCTCTTGCAATTCCACACCGGGCCGATAGCGCTTGGGCTGACCGTATCTATCGTGGTCGACAAACTCCAGTATCGAAGCTAATTCCTCCTCATGGTTTTCGATAGGAGTGCCGGTGAGGGCCCAGGACCGAGAGCGTTGCAACCCTTTCAGTGCGTCGCTGGTGTCGTTGCGGTTTTTGATCCGCTGCGCCTCGTCAGCCACGACGATATCCCAGACCTTCCTCCGAACCGGCGATTGGGCATTGCTGCCGAAATCCGAGCGCAAGGTGTCGTAGCTGACCAAGGTTACATCAGCTTCTGCAGCCCATTGCCAGGAACGGTCAGCAACTGAGCCCCGGATGATGATGGCTGACAGCTCCGGCGACCATTTCTCGATTTCACGACGCCATTGGTCCAGTAGGCTTGCTGGGGCCGCCACCAAGCACGACTTGATCTTCCCCTGCGCACGAAGAATCCGTACAGCGGCGATAGCCTGCAGGGTTTTGCCTAACCCCATGTCGTCGGCTAACAGCAACCTGTCGTTGCTCAACAATGCCCCAACGCCCTCTTGCTGAAATGGCATCAACTCCCCTGGCCACTGCAATCGCACATCTTGGTTGTGGGCCGGGTAGCCCCGAGGAGCGGCTAACAGCTTCCACAGCCGGTCGGCTAGCGTCAGTTCGGTACTATATGACGTCTCGGCAGTTTCTCTAACCGACGACTCAGAGTTCGTTGAATACTCTGGATGCTCCGGCGGCGGGGTTACGCAGACTGCGACGGTAAGCCTGGGATCGTCCGCAAGGGTGTGAACCCGCGGGTCAGCGAAAGCCTCCCTCAAAGCTTTTGCTGCTCGATGGAAGGGTTCAAACGGGTTATAGTGTTTCATTATTTCGTCAAGAATTCGGCGGGCTTCGGATTTTTCGCCGGGTTCCTCCGTCGCCCATATCAACTGCTGATGTTCCAGGTTAGCAGGGCCGGTATTCTCAGATGCGGAGTAGGGCATGGTTCTCGCAGGTTTGATGAAACAGAAGGGCGACTGGAACGGCATGGTTCCGTTGAAAGTCTGTGACGGTAGCTCGTCAGCCAAGCAGAGTACGAGCGCTGGCGGCTGGTTGTCGGTCTGGCACAGACTCCTGACAAGAGATAACGAGGCGGCTTTCCTGGCATTCTCCCTCTGCGCTAGGGAGAGACCGTTCAAGTCGATGCGGGTAAAGCAGAACGCCAGTGGTTTACCCCGGTCTGAGGTTTCAAAGAGGGCTGCTCTTATCCCACTGCCGTGTTCCTCTTCAACGAACTGCAGCCACACCACAGTGCTGCGGCAATCGCAGCAAGTCACGTCGTCGAATTGATCCTGCAATTAGACATCCCCTCACGGCAAAGGACCGGGCGTCCGCTATTCAGTGTCGTCGGCGTCATCTTTAGCCCGAATCCACCGAAGGACACCGATGGACGGCGTGAGGAAAGCGGAAGGGGGATGAGGGAGCTACAGGGGAAATAGCCTGGGTTCCATTTGGGGTAGGGAGGTCGGCGGACGGTCTTCATCGCCGCACAGGGGCCCCTATGGGCGTCTGCAGGAGCTGCGATGCGCGGGATGGCGAGAGAATACGCAGCAGGGAACTCTCTCGGACCGGGCTGGCGCGAGTCTGCGGGGATCTTCGGTTGTCCGGTGGGTGGGTCGGTCGCCGACGGTGCCGTCAGGCCGGGAGTGGAATGGCTCGCAGCCGGGCCAAGGCGCGGCTGAACTTCTCAGCCCAAGGCCAGCGATCCGGAAGATGCAGGGTCAACCGGCGTGCCGAGCGGGTGAGCCGTCCGGCCAGGGAGAAGAACCGCCGCCGGAGGGTCTTGGTGGTGGCTATCCGCTCTCCCAGACCGATCCGCGCGGTCCAGCGGGCCAGGTTGTGGGCCATCGTCTGGACGGCCAGCCAGGCGCCGTTGGCGGCGAAGCGGCCCGAGGGGAGATGGTTGAGCCCGACGCCGTACTTGAGGTCGCGTATGGCATTCTCGATCTCGGCGTGGCGGCGATGGTCAGCCTCCAGTTCGAGCAACTCCCCGTCCCGGTCGGTGATGAAGCCGTGATAGCTGTATTTGGCGAAGAGGGCCAACTGGGAACCGGGCGTGGGCTTCACACGCCGGACGATGAGCCGCACCGGCGCGGCGTCAGGTTCACTCTGGAAGGGAGTGCAGGTGGTCTCGGCCACATCGGCGGCGCCGTCCATCCAGTAGGGAATGGGAGTCCAGGCATC
The DNA here is from genome assembly GCA_965249215.1 of Dehalococcoidia bacterium. Classification (GTDB taxonomy): domain Bacteria; phylum Chloroflexota; class Dehalococcoidia; order Lucifugimonadales; family UBA3495. Next base: position 745,139 of record CBDFLN010000001.1, read on the forward strand.
CTCGGGTATCGTCTCGATGAGATTGCGCAGGCTCTTGTGCTGGCGGATGGTGATGGAGAAGCGGACATCCATCTTGCGGCAGACGGATACCACGCCATGAGTGTAGAACCCGCTGTCGGCCCGTAGCGTGAGTCGTCCGTTGGCCCCGGCGTAGCGTACCCGCCCCACCGTCTCCCGCAGAAAGTGGGCGGCGCCCCGGGCGGTGTTGGCGCGGCCCTCGCGCAGCCGGGACATCAGCACGTCGCCGGTGCCGGCGGCGACGGCCAACAGCGGGTGATAGCCCCGCTTGCCGGTATAGCCGTGGTGGCGTGCGCCCTCCTTGGCCAGTCCGTAGGTCTCGCAGATGGTGGAGTCCAGGTCAATGGTCAGGGGCCCGTCGCCGGGTCCCGCCCCGGCCTGCCAAGCCCGGGCCAGCAACTCGCGGCTCACCCGGTCGAGTTGACGGACGTGGCCCCACCGGAAGCTGCGCAGGAAGGTGCCCAGGGTGGATGGCGCCTTGACCGTGCCGCCCAGGGTGCAGGCCGTCCCCCCGGTGCGCAACACATCGGCGTCGTCAATGCAGTCGCCCCCAGCCAGCGCAGACGCCACCAGCGTCATCATCTTGTCGCTCGTGTTCGCCCGCCCCGGGGCATCGCCCAGGTCGAGGCGCTGCCGGACGAGTTCGGGCAGGCCGAGGTGCCGCGCCAGGGTGGCCGGAAGGAGCAGCCCGGCATTGGCCACCAAGCGGCGGTCGTCGAAGGTGATTTGGATCCGGTCGGGGTGGTTGCGTGGCAGCATCTATTGGGTGCTCCTTTTCCGGGGTCGGTTTTTTGCTACAAAACCATTATCCCAGAAGCACAGGAGCACCTTCTTGCCGCTTCAGGACGCTAACCCGACGCCCTCCTTCGGTGGATTCGGGTTTAGATTCCCGTTCCAAGTCGGCATCTTCTTCATAGGTGTGGCGGTACTCGTCGCCCTCGGTTTCAGGGCGGGAGTCCGGGTAGAGCCGCAACAAGTCCCACTGGTTGATGGAGGCCCGGACTTTGTAGCGCATCCGGTTCCGATAACCGGCTCCTCCTGCCCCAACTTCCAGCGATGGAGCATCCCAGGAATAGGCGACGCTGTAGATGTTCCGCAGCTTCTGCACGGTGGCATTCACATCAGCATCGCTGGGAGGGTTCAGTGGAACCGCTTCTCGTTCAATCAACCTCATGCCAGCTTCGGAGCGGGCCGCGACAGCGTCGTCGTTGCGCGCCCTGAGCCGCGGCCCCACATAGTCACGGTCCTTTTTGCCATCAGCCCCGATAACGGCTGTGGCAAAGTCATCGGTAACGGTCCCAACTACCACCAGGCCAGGATAAGCCTCACCGGCCGCTTGTCCCATCCAGCGGGTTACCTCGGCGTAAGATCTCCCACGCTGCAATAGCGAGTAGGAGCCAACCAGTTCCAACTCATCGAGCAGCACTACCCAACCCTTATAACCCGCTGCTTTAATCAACTGAATGGCGAACCGTAACCGCTGCGGCGGCAACTCACTGGCTTTGGGAGCTCGGAAGGGAAAGCTTTGCAACTGCCTAATCCCGAATCCACCGAAGGACACCGATGGACGGCGTGAGGAAAGCGGAAGGGGGATGAGGGAGCTACAGGGGAAATAGCCTGGGTTCCATTTGGGGTAGGGAGGTCGGCGGACGGTCTTCATCGCCGCACAGGGGCCCCTATGGGCGTCTGCAGGAGCTGCGATGCGCGGGATGGCGAGAGAATACGCAACAGGGAACTCTCTCGGACCGGGCTGGCGCGAGTCTGCGGGGATCTTCGGTTGTCCGGTGGGTGGGTCGGTCGCCGACGGTGCCGTCAGGCCGGGAGTGGAATGGCTCGCAGCCGGGCCAAGGCGCGGCTGAACTTCTCAGCCCAAGGCCAGCGATCCGGAAGATGCAGGGTCAACCGGCGTGCCGAGCGGGTGAGCCGTCCGGCCAGGGAGAAGAACCGCCGCCGGAGGGTCTTGGTGGTGGCTATCCGCTCTCCCAGACCGATCCGCGCGGTCCAGCGGGCCAGGTTGTGGGCCATCGTCTGGACGGCCAGCCAGGCGCCGTTGGCGGCGAAGCGGCCCGAGGGGAGATGGTTGAGCCCGACGCCGTACTTGAGGTCGCGTATGGCATTCTCGATCTCGGCGTGGCGGCGATGGTCAGCCTCCAGTTCGAGCAACTCCCCGTCCCGGTCGGTGATGAAGCCGTGATAGCTGTATTTGGCGAAGAGGGCCAACTGGGAACCGGGCGTGGGCTTCACACGCCGGACGATGAGCCGCACCGGCGCGGCGTCAGGTTCACTCTGGAAGGGAGTGCAGGTGGTCTCGGCCACATCGGCGGCGCCGTCCATCCAGTAGGGAATGGGAGTCCAGGCATCCTCGGGTATCGTCTCGATGAGATTGCGCAGGCTCTTGTGCTGGCGGATGGTGATGGAGAAGCGGACATCCATCTTGCGGCAGACGGATACCACGCCATGAGTGTAGAACCCGCTGTCGGCCCGTAGCGTGAGTCGTCCGTTGGCCCCGGCGTAGCGTACCCGCCCCACCGTCTCCCGCAGAAAGTGGGCGGCGCCCCGGGCGGTGTTGGCGCGGCCCTCGCGCAGCCGGGACATCAGCACGTCGCCGGTGCCGGCGGCGACGGCCAACAGCGGGTGATAGCCCCGCTTGCCGGTATAGCCGTGGTGGCGTGCGCCCTCCTTGGCCAGTCCGTAGGTCTCGCAGATGGTGGAGTCCAGGTCAATGGTCAGGGGCCCGTCGCCGGGTCCCGCCCCGGCCTGCCAAGCCCGGGCCAGCAACTCGCGGCTCACCCGGTCGAGTTGACGGACGTGGCCCCACCGGAAGCTGCGCAGGAAGGTGCCCAGGGTGGATGGCGCCTTGACCGTGCCGCCCAGGGTGCAGGCCGTCCCCCCGGTGCGCAACACATCGGCGTCGTCAATGCAGTCGCCCCCAGCCAGCGCAGACGCCACCAGCGTCATCATCTTGTCGCTCGTGTTCGCCCGCCCCGGGGCATCGCCCAGGTCGAGGCGCTGCCGGACGAGTTCGGGCAGGCCGAGGTGCCGCGCCAGGGTGGCCGGAAGGAGCAGCCCGGCATTGGCCACCAAGCGGCGGTCGTCGAAGGTGATTTGGATCCGGTCGGGGTGGTTGCGTGGCAGCATCTATTGGGTGCTCCTTTTCCGGGGTCGGTTTTTTGCTACAAAACCATTATCCCAGAAGCACAGGAGCACCTTCTTGTATCCCAGAAGCACAGGAGCACCTTCTTGCCGCTTCAGGACGCTAACCCGACGCCCTCCTTCGGTGGATTCGGGCTAATCTGCCGCAGTCCATCCTTTATCCTGGAAACCTTTATTCGGTCTCCCGCCCAAAAGGATTCAATCTCGCCGTTGAGTTCGAGGTCTCTGGCCCTCTCGTGGACGAGCAAGCTAGCCGGGAATATCGGGCTAAGATGGTTCGATTCGGCATCGTTTGCCCAACGGAAGAATGCTCCGTACTTTTCGGAATCCGGCCTTAACGCCTGTCCCAACTCCTCTATCAGTCGTCCGCCGCGATCGGGCATCCGCCCATTATCCACCGCCGACTTGAAGACTTTGCCCAGGGCGTAGAGCGGCGTCTCTTTGCTGATGGCCACTTTGCTGCAAACGAACCCCTGGGAGAGGGCGTGATGCTCAAGGTGGTTGAGAAGGTGTGACTTTCCGGCGCCGAAACCGCCGGAAACCAACATGCCCAAAGAATCGGCTGGCGGGTCGTTGGCATCTATGGCTTGATTCAACATGTCCGCGAAGCGGACTTCGGCTTGCGGCTGGTTGCAGCCCAATATTCGCACTGCCTCACGATTGGGAACACCATTGCGCAGCGCCTCAAGGGCCAATCGGTAGGTGAAGGCCGAGTCACCTTCAAGCATAACTACCATCCTACTAGTCGTCTTCCGACAGCCGCACCATCGCAGCTGCTGGGTTAACTAAGTTTCTGTCCCGAACGTCGTCCATTACCCGAGTGCGCAAAGCCGGGTAGATGCCATAGCCCCTCGGGGCGGTTTCGTCGATGAACGCTTGGTCGGATATTATCACCAGCAACGTTCCCGACAACCTATCGACGCCGTCAACGAATTCACGCAGCAATTCGTAGTGCTCCATGGTCATGGCCCGGGTGTAACGCTTTTGACCGTCATAGGGTTGGCGGGCCAAAGTCACCCGGGAATTATCCAGCACGATTACCGTCCCAGCGTAGCCAGTGTGTCGGATCCAATAGAGCGCCGATTCGATGAAATACCTGGCCGTGGTGCGATTGATACTGGTGTAGATAGAGAACGGACGGATGTTACTTACCCTGGCATTGGCACCCGTCAGCCAATCCAGCAAAGGCTGACCAGTATACTCTCCGCGAGGCTCTTCTCTCCTGCAGAGATGGCTCATGGCCACTCGGAAATCCTTGGCCATCATGGAGTTTTTCGAGACACTATCTTGTATTGCCGGTCTGATATCCTCAATGACGAACTGCGATTCGAGTCCGTTGGCTTCGGCGATGGCGTCGAAAACGTTGGCAGAGGTGCTGGAATCAATGCCTTCAACACGATACCTGTTCTCGTGAGCCAACCGAAGAATCTGGCGGCGGGCTAGAAGCCGCCAATCAATCTGTGAAGCCAGTCCAGAGAAGATGTCTTGGGGCATGTGGGCCCGCATCGCTGCGGCATCCAATTCGACAAACGCGTAGTCCAATTCCAGGCAGGTGGCTTTCAGCGCGGCATGAACCTTTGGCCGCACCTCTTCCGGCGTAACTGCATACTTAATTGACCCGCCACCGTCCCGTATGAATGTAGATAGGTACTCGGCGTTGATGAATCGCATCCAGTTATCGAGAGAGATGGTGTTTGGCATCAGTGTGCCTCAGTGAACCGGACGCCGTAGTACTGGACATCCTGGCCATCGGGACCGACGAAAGAAAACAGCCCGCTGGCCCTCCGAGCGCCGGTAGATGATGGAAAGTCCACGGTGGCTCCTCTTCGAGTACTCTTGGACCCATTGATGTCTAGGAAATATAAGTCCCTGGCGAAGTCGGTGCGGTTATATTCACGGTTTTCGCCCGGCCTAGAAGTAAACATCTCGTAGATTATATCCAGTGGAATAACACGCCCCTGGCTACCCTTCACTAAGCGGCCCTGGGAGTCTTCTCGGGAGAGTCTTGAGTAGACGCTGTAAAGTGATTCAAGAAAGGCACCTGACTGGTAGCGGCTTCCTTTTTTCTGATTCTTCAGCAAGAGTTCGGCCAAATAGGACGGTCTGATTGTAGACGTCTGCTTCTTGTCAATCCTAACAGCTCGTGCACGGGGCAGGACTCTCAATATGGATGGATGGGAGATAAGCCGTCCGTCCTGCTCTTGTATAGCTAAGCCCTTTGCCGAGGCGGCGCGACAGAGTTCGGCAGAGTACCGGCTGTTGAGGTATTGTTCTTCTTCCTCTTCCCCAAAAGGCCAGATTTCGACCGTATTGACCACTTCTTGCCGTAGTGCGTCCAGATCGGAGTTCAGCCTGCTCTGCACACGCTTAATAGCCGCGATATTTCCCTCTTTCGCTGCCTTCAGCAGCTGCTTGGCCTGCGACACCAATTTTTCAGCCGACAGCCTAGTAGTAGTCGCGGCCCGTTCCGTATCGCTGAATGCCTGTTCAAAGCTGTCCATACATTACTCCCCAACGTCGTGATATTCACTGGAGCAGACCAGATTAGATTAACATGACAGGTCATTAGGTCGTTTCCCGGAAACGTGGCCCACCTCACTCTGGCTTCAGAAGACGAGACCCTTGACACCCTTTGTTGTCTTGCTCACTGCGTGACACTGCAAGCAACCTGAACGTTAGTGGGAATGCAAATGCGCCGAATGTCAATACTGTTCTGTTAAAGGCTGACCCGAGGATGTGACCAGTTCAATAAACGATGTAAGGCTAGCAACATTCATACCACTGGTCAACAAGCCGAATTCCCTCATAATAAATGTGGTTTGCCGGGGCATCGCTGCCGCCCAGTTGGTGTTGCCGGAGGGCGTGACGACGCGAGGCGGTGTGAAGGTGTGCTTCGTGGAACTTTTTGCGGTCTGGGTGCGTCTATATTCCTGTTACCGGCGGGGAGACCTTTACATCATTCCCCGAAGAGCACAACTTGGCGAGGACTGGTAGGCATTCCCCTGCCTGACCCCGCCCTAGATTCCGGATCTGGGGCCGGAATGACGGAAAAGGAGTGGACGCACCATGACCAGGCTCTTGACGTTAGCAATGATGTTGGCGGCGGCGGTCGCTTTGATGGCCCTGGCGGCCTGTGATGGAGGTCGCTCGACGGCCGAACCCACTGGGCCTCCGACCGCCGGGCCTACCCCACCGCCGACTGGCGGGCCTACCCAACCACCTACTGCCGGGCCTACCCAGGCCCCGACTGGCGGGGCCACGCCCACTCCAACTCCTGGGACCATCAAGCCGATAAGTCCGACTCCCCGCCCAACGCCCAAGGTGGACGTCGTTCCGGGGCTCGAGGCCGACAGCTTTATCGCAGTAGTGCCCAAGAGGCTGCGGTCGGGGTACGCGGAGCGGGTGTCGGTGTCGCTGTTCAACGGCGACAGCCCGGTGGCCGGTGACGTGGTCCTGACCTTGTTCGACGGACGGGACCCGGTGGCATCGGTGGAGGCCAGGGTAAACGGGGCGGCCAACCTGGAGCTACCCATCCCACAACTGGAGCCCGGTCTCTACTTGATAGAAGTAGAAGTGCAGGGGGTGCCGGAGATTCGCAGCGCCTCCGTCCAGGTGGAGGAGGGTTTCCTGCTGTTCGTGGAAACCGACAAGCCGATATACAAGCCGGGCCAGACCGTCCGCATCCGGCTGATGACCCTGGACGCCCTGCTGAAGCCCTGGCAGTCTAACGCAACCGTGGAGGTGCAGGACGCCAAGGGAATCAAAGTATTCAAGAAAGAAATTGCGACCGACGACTACGGCATGGCCACGCTGGACCTGCCCCTGTCCACGGAGCCGAACCTGGGCGTGTGGAAGCTGACGGCCCTGGCGGGGGAACAGAAGACCCAGCTGGACGTACGGGTGGAGCAGTACGTCCTACCCAAATATGAGGTCATCGTCGACACGCAAAAAGACTGGGTGCTGTCCGGCGAGGCCATACAGGGGGCCGTGTCCGGCGAGTATTCATTCGGCAAGCCCGTGGTGGGCGAGTACGAGATTGTAGCCTGGCGTTATGTGGGACAGTGGGAGGAGTACGCACGGGCCAGCGGTTCGATAGACGGCGAGGCCCGGTTCACCATTCGCCAGGTAGGGTACGTTGCCGGGGTGCCGGCCGCCGGAGGCCAGGGCAACGTGCGCCTGGACGTGACCATCCGAGAGAAGGGGACGGGATACGAGGAAGCTACCAGCAGGCTGCTGACCGTGGCGGCCGCTCCGGTGGTCCTAAAGGTGATTCCCGAGAACAGCGTCTTCAAGCCCGGCCTGGACATGTCTTACCTGGTCATTGCGGAGGAACCCGACGGAACGCCGGTGGACACCGACGTGACCGTGACCATCGAATACCTGGACAGCCAGTTTGATTCTTTCCACCAGGGGACTGCCAATGTAGCTACGTCGGGCGGCAAGGCATTGGTGAAGTTTGCTCCGCCATCCGACGCGGTCCGGCTGGTGCTCCACGCCTCGACAGCGGAGGCTTACGCCTCCCTGGTGCTGCAATCCGGCCACTCGCCCTCGGGCAACTTTATTCACCTGGAGCAGGTGACCGAGGGCGGCGTGGGAGTCGGAGACACCGTCAGATTTCGGGTCCATTCCACCCGGGAAGCCCGCAACTTCTACTATGAAGTGCTGTCCAGGGGCACGGTGATCTTCACCGACATGTCGTCGGGTCCGGATATCGAATTTACGGCGACACAGCTAATGGCCCCATCGTCGCGAATCCTGGTGTACCAGATCCTGCCCAACAACGAGATAGCAGCCGACTACCTTCCGTTCAGCGTTGCAGGGTCGTATCCCCACGAGGTGCAGGTCAGCTTTGGTTCCAATGGAGTCCGGTCCAACGAGGTTCGGCCCGGCGACGCGCTGGACATTAGTCTGCAGACACAGGGCGAGGCCAGGGTGGGCCTGGTGGCCGTGGACAAGTCGGTGTTCATCCTGGCGGAGAACCGGCTGAACCTGCAGCAAGTGTTCAACGAATTGGAGAGGCTGTACCTGGAACCCCAGGTGGAGCTACACGACCTGGACTATTACAGTGACATCACCACCAGGGGGGCGTGGGAGACCTTCGAGGACGCGGGGGCCATTGTCTTGACCAACAAGAACGTCCCGACGGGGGAGAGCCACGAGTACCCTTGGGAAGTTATGGAAGCGGAAGCGATGGCCGACGATGGAATGATGATGGATGCCGCGGCTCCGGCGCCCACAGCCGAGCCAAGCGTTACCGCCGACGCTCCGGGAGGCTTGGCCGAGGTGCAGCGGGTGCGGCAGTTCTTCCCTGAGACGTGGATATGGCAGGACGTTTACACCAACGCCGACGGCGCCGCGGTGGCGCCGGTGGTAGCGCCGGACAGCATCACCACGTGGATTCTGAGGGCGGTGGGCCTGTCCAAGGAGCACGGCCTGGGCATCGGGGAAAGCCAGCTGCGGGTGTTTCAGCCGTTCTTCCTGACCGTGGACCTGCCCTTCTCGGCGATTCGCGGCGAGGAGCTGCCGGTCAAGGTCGCGCTGTTCAACTACCTGGACACTCAGCAAGAGATGTTGGTGGAGATAGAGGAGGCCGACTGGTTCGACCTGCTGGACCAGCCGTCCAAGTCCGTCAACATTAGAGCCAACGACATCGGCGGGGTCGAGTTCAAGATCCGCCCCACGGGCCTGGGCAGAGGTCCAGTGAAGATTACTGCCCGCAGCACAGAGGCGGCGGACGCGGTGATCAAGGAACTGCTGGTGGAGCCTGAGGGGGTGGCGGTGGAGACGGTGGACAACCAGGTGGTGTCCGACGGGCACCGGCACGAATTCCACTCCGGCCTGCCCTTCAATGCGATAGATGGTTCCGGCAGGGCCTATGCGGCCGTGACGGGGAGCCTTCTGACCCAGAGCATAGAGGGACTGGACCAGCTGCTGAGGATGCCCTTCGGGTGCGGCGAGCAGAACATGATACTGTTTGCTCCCAACGTGTACGTTGCCCGCTACCTGAAAGAAACGCAGCAGTTGAAGCCGGAGATAATGGCCAAGGCCGAGCACCTGATGACCGTGGGCTACCAGAGGGAGCTGATTTACCGCAGGCAGGACGGCAGCTTCTCGGCCTTCGGGGACTCGGACGCCCAAGGCAGCTTGTGGCTGACAGCCTTCGTCGCCAAGACCTTCGCCGAGGCGAGAGCGTTGATGTACGTGGACCCGGCGGTAATAGACTCGGCCACGGCCTGGATGGAGAGTCACCAGCGCAGTGACGGGTCGTTCGAGAACGTAGGCTTTCTGCACCACCAGGAGTTGCTGGGCGGACTGCAAGGGCGGGATGCCTTGACTGCCTACGTAGCCGCCGCGCTGCTGGAGAGCGGCAATGTCTCCTCCGGCACCCGGGCAATCAGGTACCTGGAAGGCAAGCTAAAGGAGATGGACGACCCCTACACCATGGCCATAACTTCCTACGCCCTGGGGCTGGCGGACAGCGATTTCAGGGACGTCGCCTACGACAGGCTGATGTCGATGGCGCTGGTGGACGACAACGGCGCTCTCTACTGGGGCGGGGCATCCATCGAGCCCTATGCAGGGGAGTCCCAGCCCCGGCACGGAAACGCGAGCGCGGCCATCGAGACGACGAGCTACGCTCTGCTGGCCCTGCTGGGCCACGAGGACCTGCTGAGCGCGTCGCGAGCCGCCAAGTGGCTGGCGGGCCAGAGGAACGCCCTGGGCGGGTTTGGCTCGACGCAGGACACGATAGTCAGCCTGCAAGCCCTGACGGCGTTCTCGACCAAGGTCCGGAGCAACGTCGACATGACCGTCACGCTGGAAGCGGGCGATTGGAGCAAGGAGGTGCGCATCTCGCCGGAGAACTCGGACGTGATGCAGACCGTGGAGCTGCCGCTAGGCGAGGCGGTCACCGTAACGGCGGAGGGCAATGGCGACGCGGTGTTGCAGCTGGTGCTGCGGTACAACGTTCCGGAGAGGCGGCTGGAAATCGAGGACGTGTTCGACATCAACGTGGATTACGGCACCGACAACGTAGAGGTAGACGACCTCATCACGGTGTCGGCCTCGGTCACCTTCAATCCTGTCGTCCCGGCCAAGGCAGGAATGGTCGTCTTGGACGTAGCCGTGCCCACGGGCTTCGCGCCGGTGCGGGAGACGGTTGCGGCCCTGGTCGAGGAGAACGCCAGCCTGAAACGGTTCGAGGTCGCGGGCCGGAAGGTGATCCTCTACATCGAGGACATGGATCCCGGCCAGACGCTGTCGTTCGAGTTCCAGGCGCGGGCCAGCTTCCCGGTACGGGCCAAGGACGTGGTGTCCCAGGTGTATTCGTACTACCGGCCTGAGTACCGCGGCGAGACCATGGGAGGGGCCGTTATTGTGACCAACTAGACGCAGGCCGGTCCATCACATCCTGGGCGGCGGGCTTGAGGGACGCGGGATGCCCGTCGTCACGGTTTCCCGCCGCCCAAGGCTGGACTGCACGTCCCATGTCCGGCCGGAGGCCACCAGCTTGACAGTCCAGGCTGGGTTAGAGGAAACTTGGCCATTGGTAGGCGTATCTTCCCGCTCTTGACAACAGGGCGACGAGGCCAAATCGCCACTGTCCGGGGCCTGGGCCTGGAATCCTTCCCAGACAGTTGTCTGTTCGCCCTTCGATTTCCCCCAGGACGAACGGTTAAAGCCAAGATACGAGGACGAACGGGAGGTAGAAGGACTGACCATGTCATCGTCGTGGGAAAGCGTCGCGGTGGACGGCCGGAGCATGGACCTGTACTTGAGCCTTCCCGACGGACTGGGGCCATTCCCGGCGGTCGTGGTGGGCCAGCACGGGGGCGGCGTGGACGAGTTCATCCGCGGTATGGCCGACCGCCTGGCAGGCGAGGGCTACGCGGCGGCGGCGCCCAATCTATTTCACCGCATAACCGACGACATGCTGGCCGACGGGTCTAGGAGATTTCACCACCTGAGCGATCCCGACGTGGTGGCCGATGTCGACGCTACCGTGGAGTTTCTTCGAGGCCATACTGCGGTAAACGGTGAAGCGATTGGCGTCACGGGCTTTTGCATGGGAGGCCGGGTGGCCTGGCTGGCTGCGTGCACCAATTCCCATTTCAAGGCGTCGGTCCCTTACTACGGCGGGAATATCATGGTCCCATGGGGAAAGGCCACTGAGGCCCCCTTCGATCTGACCCAGGGAATCAAGTGCCCGGTGCTGTTCCATTTTGGGGAGATGGACGCCAACCCATCCCAGGACGACATGCGAAAACTGGACGAGGAACTGACCCGGCTGGGGATAACCCACCAGTTCTACACCTACCCAGGGGCTGACCACGGGTTCATGGACTACACGGCGGCCCGCTACCGGAGGGAGGCTTCCGACGCCTCCTGGGCCAGGACGCTAAACTTCTTCGCCCAACACCTCAAAGGAGGCGCAGCGATCTGATGCGGTTCGGCAGTATGATATTTTCCATCAGCCCAACGCGGGAGCAGGACCACGAGCTTATACTCAGTACTCTGCAGGATGCGGTCCGGGCGGAGGAAATCGGCCTGGACGCGGTCTGGCTGACGGAACATCATTTCGATGGAACGGTAGCCTATGCCGACCCGCTGGTGTTTGCCGGGGCGGTGGCTGCCCGTACGAACAGGGTCAAGATTGGCTTCGCGGTGGTGGAGTTGGCCCTGCACCACCCGGTGAGGCTGGCGGTGCAAACGGCCCTGATCGACCATTTGAGCCAAGGGCGGCTGATTGTCGGCACCGGCCGTGGATCAATCTTTAACGAGTACGAGTACATAGGTTTCGGCGTCACCATGGAACAGGGCCGGGAGATGATTCACGAAGCCGAAGAGTTGCTGGTAAAAGCCTGGACCGGCGAGGATATAGACCATCAAGGCCGGTTTTGGAAATCGGCTTTCCCAGTGCTGCGGCCCCAGCCCTATCAACAGCCCCACCCGCCCCTGGTCAGGGCATGCGCCACCGAGGGCTCTCTGACAGCGATGGCGGGTATTGGCAGACCGGTCCTGATCGGCATCCAGACAGTGGATACTTTGCGGCAGCGGCTCCAGCTGTACCGTGACTCGATGGCGAACGCGGGATTTGGCGAAGAAGCAGTGGAGGCAGCGTTGGACCAGACCTGGGCACAGCGCGGCTTGTACGTTGGGGAAAGCGATCAAGAGGCGCAGGAAGTAGCGGCGCAGGCGCTGAGCAGGTCTACGTACCACCTGTTGCAAGCCCGGATCAAGTACAACCCTGGCGGCGAGACCCACGTTCCTTCCGGCCAAGGGCCGCGTGCCGCCGAAATACCGGAAGTCGCCTTTCTCGCCGGCACACCGGGTCGAGTAGCCGAGCAGATAGCTGAACTAAAAGAAGCCGGGGTACGCAACCTTCTGATGAACATGAACGTGGGGCAGATGCCGCGGAAGCTGGTGGAAAAGTCGATGCGGGCTTTTGGCGAAGAGGTGCTGCCGGCTGTCCGCGGCCTCTAGCCGTTAGTTTGAACGGGCTCCGGGACGGGTCGGGGGAACGGGTTGAGGCAAAGGGCTAGGTAGGTTGGCCTCCGATGACTCCCCGCTGTCTCAAGTCCGCAATTTGGTCCTGGCTGTAGCCGGATTCGGCGAGAATCTCGTCGTTGTGCTCACCCAACAGAGGCGGATAACGCCGGACGGTTGGAGGCGTGGCGGTCAGCTTCAGAGGGGACCCCGGAACCTTGAGGTCAGGGACTTCCGGATGGGGGGTTTCCACCACCATGTTCCGGTGCTGCACCTGGGGATCGTTAAGCACCTGAGACACCCGGTTGATGGGGCCGCACGGCACCCCGGCATCGGAGATTACCTTGACCCAGTGGGCCACCGGTTTCTCCCGGAAGACCTGGCTGAGAAGCTCCACGCATTCGGTGCGGTGCGCCACGCGGTCGGTGTTCGTGATGAACCTGGGGTCTTCGATCAGTTCAGGCCGGCCAATACCGCGGCACATGCGCTCCCACAGGCCCTGGTTGCCGCATCCAAGGATGAAAAACCCATCGGAGGCCGGGAAGCTCTGGTATGGCGTCAGGCTGGGGTGGCCGGAACCCATGCGGCGGGGGTCGTTGCCATTGGCTAAGTACGCGGTGCCATGGTAGCTCATCGCAGCCACCTGGCCGTCTAGCAGAGAGGTGTCAATCCACTGCCCCTCTCCAGTCTGTTCGCGGTGGTAGAGGGCGGTCATAATGCTGCCGTAGGCCAGCATGCCTGTGAAGAGGTCCACCATCGAGAACCCCACTCTTACCGGCGGGCCGTCGGGTTCTCCGGTCAGGTACATCAACCCGCTGTAGGCCTGAATTATCAGGTCATAGCCCGGCATGTCGGCCATGGGTCCGGTGCGGCCGTAACCGGATATCGAGCAGTAGACGATTCCGGGGTTTATTTTGCGCACGGCGTCGTAACCCAAGCCCATGCGGTCTAGAGCGCCGGTGCGAAAGCTTTCAATCATGACGTCAGCCTTGGCCGCCAAGCCCAGCACCATGTCTACGCCTTCTTTTTCCTTGAGATTTACGGACATGCTGCGCTTGTTGCGGTTGAAGGACGCGAACTGGGTGCTGAGGTTGTCCCAGAAGGGAACCCAATGGCGGGTCTCGTCTCCCAGTGACGGCTCTTCGACCTTCACCACTTCGGCCCCCATGTCACCCATCATCTGGGTGCAAAAGGGACCGGCGAGGGTGCGGGTCAGGTCCACCACCTTGACGTTTTCGAGAGCCGAAGCCATCGTTACTCCTCAAAGAGTCTGAAAATGCGCCTGCCCAAGCGGCCAACGGGGATTATAGCACGGGCGTCCGAGGCTGCTGCTACGGTCTTATCAAGGGAGGCGTCCTGCCAGAGCTTCTCCTTTACTTGGCAGGGACTACTGTTTCGTTGGGCATCGGGAGGCCGGCCCCGCCAAGGGGGGAGTGGTACGCCCCGGAGCCGCCGCGGCCAGGACGCAGACGACTTGGGCGGCGACAAGCAGCGCCACCGCCCACCAGAAGGCAGATTCTCTTATCTCCACAATGATGGCCAGAGTGGTCAAGAAGAACACCAGGCCCGCCAGCACGAGAGCGGCGTATTGAGCGACCTGGGGCGCCGACCCTTGCGCCCTGAACAACAGGGCCCAGCAAGAATATGCAACGGACGCAGCCGCGATGGATGCGATAGCTGCAGCTTTCCAGAAGGCGTCGGGATCAGGCGTGGCCCAAAGTCCTGCCACAACTAACGCGAATCCCGAGCCTGCGGCCAATACGCCGAGGACTGCCAATCCGGCATACCGGCCTCTGCCCGCCAGTACTGCGGAAGGGAAGGCGAGCACACAGAACCCGGTCAAGGATAAAGCGGTAAGCAGCAGCCGGCCGCGGGTCTTGGTGTATTCACCCAGGACGGCCATGGCCAGCACGATTAGCACCGCCGCCGCCAAAGAGGCGGCCAGTCCGGCCAGGAATGTCCGAGGCTTTATGTAGTTCCCAGGGGTAACCACCACAACTCTTTGCCGTAGTGTGGGACATGATAGCCCATCGTGGTATGCTGTGAAAGCCATGCCGTCCGACAGCAAATACTGCTCCGCTTGCGCCGCCGTGTTGGAAGTCCGGGCAGTGGCAGGCCGCCACCGGCCAGTCTGCCCGGCGTGCGGGCACGTGGTCTACCACGACCCCAAAGTCGCTGCGATATGCATCGTAGAACGGGACTTGAAGGTATTGATGGTGAAAAGAGGGAACCAGCCGGGCATCGGACTGTGGAGCACGCCCGGCGGCTACGTGGACCGAGGGGAAATCGTAGAGGAAGCAGCGGTGCGGGAGGTGCTGGAGGAGACCGGCCTGGAAGTGGAGGTGGAGGGGCTGGTGGGGTTGTTCTCGAAGCGGGACCATCCGGTCATCGTGGCTGCCTTCGTGGCCCGCGAAGTGGGCGGCGCCTTGAAGGCCGGTCTGGAAGCCCTGGACGTGGGTTTCTTCTCTCTCGACGACCTGCCGCCTTTGGCGTTTGCCGGGGACCTATCGATCCTCGACGGGTGGAAATGCCGCCGGCATAGCGGAGGTTGAGCCGCACGGTGAAGATGGCGGCAATCCACGGACTGCTGGCCAAACTCGGCAAAGAGGCCGTAGACCTTCTGTTTCCCATGCACTGCGCCGGGTGCAGGCGCCCAGGCGGCATCCTGTGCGAGACCTGCCTGCCCGGGCTGGCCAAGTTGACGCCGCCGTTCTGCCGCATCTGCGCCTCTCCCAACAGCCAGTCCCCCTGCCGCTGGTGTGAAGAGCGTGCTCCGGCGATTGACGGGGTACGAGCGCCGTTCTTGATGGAGGGAGCGGTGCAGCAGTCGATATTCAGCCTGAAGTACAGGGGGATACGGGCTGCGGCCCCGGACTTGGCCCGGCTGCTGGCCGGATACCTGGCCGAGCGCAGAGTGCCTGGGGACCTCATCGTTGCGGTGCCGCTGCACCGGCGGCGACTACGGACGCGAGGCTACAACCAATCGGAGTTACTGGCTGGAGAACTGTCGAAGATCACCAGCCTTCCCCGGGCAAAGGACATGTTGGCCCGGGTCAAGGACGCCCCGCCGCAGGTGGAAGCGGCCACGCGGTCGCAGCGCCGGAGCAACGTGGAGGGGTGCTACGAAGTCACCGGGGACGCCGCCGGGAGGCGGGTGCTGCTGATTGACGACGTGGTGACCACCGGCTCGACGATGTCTTCTTGCGCCGCCGCTCTGAAGGAGGCGGGAGCAGCATCGGTGTGGGGGCTGGCCGTGGCGCGGGAAGCCTAGGCTACGGGCTGAAGCCTACCGGCTGGCAAGTCCTTCGATTTCCTCGTTCGGCGGGCTGGGGACAGGCCCCGGCTGTCCGTTCCCCCTTCGATTTCCCTCAGGACGAACGGACAGCCTAGTCCCAGGCTCTGCAACGGTCTTCACCCGCGGGGATGCCAGGTTGGGAGGGCCTTCGAGAGCTTCAGGACAGGCCCTTCGACCCGGCTCAGGACAGGTGTTGGGAGATTCCCGCCTCCGCGGGAATGACGGGTTGGGGACGGGAATGACGGGTTGGGGCGGGGGCCTTCGACCAGCTCAGGAGGCCTTGCCTCAAAAGTCACCTCACCGTGTCACCCCGAGCGCAGCGAAGGGTCTGGGGTGGTGGGTACAGGCTTGTGCGGGTGAGCCCATCCCCAGATTCCTCGTCGCTTCACTCCTCGGAATGACAGTTTTGAGGCAAGGCTGGGCTCAAGACGAACGAGAAGGAAGTCCGCCCTTGGCGGCAAGCCTACCTAGAAGCGATTTCAAAATCGGTTCTAGGTAGCCCGCACCCAGGTCTCGGACCAGGCCAGGCAGGCCGTGCTGGTGGGATTGTCGCCCCGCATTTCCCTGTATACGTTGCCATCGACAACGTCGCCGTTGATGGTTATCTGGGCCCTTAGAGCAGGGATGAAGCAAGAGTAGACACCTAGAGGCCGGCCCCCGGCGCCGGGAGGGTTCACCAGCATGAAGGGGTCTATGAAGTCGTACCAAGTCAGGGAGATGACGTCGTCGTCGTTCTCCACGCTCTCGGTCCAAAAGGAGCGGGCGTCGCCGGACTTGCTGAACTCGGCCTCGATGACCGGGAGTGTTTCGTCGGCGAATTCAGAGAACAACATGCTTTCTATTTCGGCTTGGAGCCAGCGGGCCAAGGCGATGTTGTCGGAGTAGACCCGGATTTCATCGTCGATCAGGTCGCTCTTGATAAAGAGGACGTGTCCGGCGCCTTTGGGGGAATAGAGGACCCGCCAATGGCTGACCCTGGTGGTGTGAGGGCCGCCCTCTTCCTGGGCCAAGCGGATAAACGAGTTTTCCCCGGTGAGTTGAACCTGGGTGGGCTTGATCGTATTCGACACCGTCATGCGATGAGGCTCTCCATCTTAGTCAAAGTTTGTTAGTCAAAACTCGGAGCCACTCGTGCTAGGCTGAGCGGCTCCGTGATGAGTCAGCCAGCGGCAGACGCCGAGGCGTCTACTCCTCGGACGGGAACCAGTCCTGCTTCCAGGGGAAGTCCCCGTTGGCTGAATCGTAGGCGGGCAATCCTTGTTCCACGCGGTCCCGGTACGGGCTGGCGATGGGCTCCTTGTAAGGGTATATGCCGCCTTCGTACACCTCCGGGCCCTTCTTGAAGTGCTTGACCTGCTCCAAGGTCTCGATGAATGGAGCGTTGATCTCGTAAAGCTGCTCCACCTTATTGGGCCGCGGACCGGCCTTGGAGACGTGGCCGTAGAGGTCGCGGCCGATAATGCTCTCGGCCATCCAGACGCTGTCGATGACCTTATCGATGTCCACGCCGGTTTCGACGCCCATGTCCTCCATCATATGAAGGATGTCTTCAGTAGGGGCCATACCGGTGGCCCTGCCGTTGCCGCAGTAGGGGCAACCGCCGAAGCCGCCTATGGAGCCGTCGAGCTCCAGGGTGTCCTCGGGAGTCAAAGTGCGCATGGCCGCGTAGGCCGAGGCAATGGCCATGTTTCGCCCGTTGTGGAGGTGGAGGCGAATGTGGTCTACTTCCGGCCATAGTTCCTTGACCCGGTAGACGCTCTCCTCGACCTTGGCGGGGGTGCAGTGGCTCATGGGGTCTCCCATAGAGACGCTGCGCACGGGGATGCCCACTTCGTCCCACATGGCATGCTGCTTTTCCAGCATGTTCATCAAATTGTCGACGGGGAACTCTCCGAGGAAGTTGGAGCCCCAGCTGGCGTTGGTGCCGATGCCGGCGGCTTGGACGTTCAACTCCTGGGCCTGGGCTACGATCTGGGGCCAACGCTCCATTTCCTGCATTTGAGAGCGGTTGGCGTTGCGGCGGACAAAGACGTCGCACATGTGGCAATTGAGCCTGGGGTAGGGGTCTCTTTCGACGGTGAGCGGGGGGGAGTATTGCCTGGCCCGCTCTACGCCGCGGGAGTTCAACGCCAGGGCGGTGTAGGTAACGCTGGGATTGGGGGTGAACCTGGTGACAATCTCGTCGATGCGGGCCATCTGGGGCGTCCACTTGGGACTGACGAAAGACCCGACGACGATGTTCTTGAGGCCGGTATCGGACAAGGAGTCCAGCAAGGCCACTTTATCGTCAACGGATATTTCGGCGTCTTCGATCTGCATGCCCTCGCGCATGCCTTCTTCTTTGTACTTAAGTTTCGGCCAGTCTGGCATGGTTTCCTCCTTATGGGGAGCACTCGGGGCGTTTCACCGGCGACGGTCAACGCCATGGTCTTTCTGCTGTGGCACAGTCACGGTGATGGGGCCGATTGTAGGGTGCGGTCTCAGGCGTTGTCAAGAAAAGGGGTTGCCTTGACGGGATGCTGCCGGAGGGGGGAGGGGCGGCGGGGGCGGGAAGGCCAAAATTTTAGTTCGCCTTCCATTTCATCTCGTTTCCTCTCATTTGGGAGGGGGGAGGCTCCGTTGGGGATTTTGATTCTTGGGCCAAAGTGAGCCATTGGGGGCCATTTGGCTGTAGCCAGAGATTCCCGCGTTCGCGGGCATGACGGGTGTGAGTCCATCGGTGGCTGGCATGACAGCGACATGGTCTGAGTTTAAGTATTGGGGTTGGGGGACGTCAACGGGGATTTGTCAGTAGCGGGGGGTGGGTATATAGCGGAAATTGGAGAGCAATGCGGTAGTGGCAGGCTTGCGGGGCTACAAGGGGTTTTCGACAGGCTCATCTATGATAGAGTGTTATCGGCGTCACGTAGTCACCTGGGTTCCCCGCCACCGTTCGTGCCTGGGTTCGTCTTGAGCCAGTCTCTCTCTCTGAGAATCTTGAGTGCCAACTTTATCTGGCGTTCCGAGAACTGTCGCTTGTTCGGGCTCCACGCGTACGTGTACGCGATGACCTCTTCGTCCGTGCCGTTGTGATACTCAGCCGCTACCCAATGCACTGTCGACAGCAACTCGAGGCCGAACGACGACTCGAATCCCTCAACAAGATCGAACACCCGAACTAGGCGGTCCCGCGTCTTTGGGTACCCTTCAAGAAAGTCAATGGCGTCCTTGATGGCGCCCGGAACAAGTCCCAACTCCTTGTCAGGCGCATCTCCTCCATCTCTGTATCCGGAGATGAGATGTCCTTCGATTTCGTGTAGAACATGGCGCATATTCTCGGCATATGGGCCGTAATGGGCTTTTCGAAACTTCAACCTTAACGGCTCGCCCGCCTCCTGCATGAAGTACATAAGCTTGTGGACTTCCATCAGCGTGACAAACGGATCGAGCAAGCCGCGCAAATAACGGTCCATTAACCCCACCAGTGCTGCTCGCCCACGTGTCATCCTCGGTACTTTCGTGGAGCGGTTGGGGCGGACGTCATCTGGTCCGCCGCCAGGCTCAAACATCAAGACGGTCAGCTCATCCATCCCCGCCAAAGCCGTCTCAATGCGTGGGCGCACATCGGCCCAGTCAAGCCCTCCGAGATTGGAACCGAGGGGCGGGATAGCAATAGACTGTATGTTACGTTCCCTGATCTCCAGGACGAGGGCTTGAAGTCCGGCCTCAATGTCCTCCATCCGACTCTTGCCACGCCAGTGGCGCTTTGTGGGGAAGTTAATGATGTAGCGCGGGTTGGTAATCCTGCCAGACTCGTGGACAAACATTCGACCCGGCCTCAGTTCATCCCGTTTGCAAGCGTCCGAGTAAGCCTTGAAGTTCTCAGGGAAACGGTTCTTGAATTGGAGGGCTATTCCGCGGCCCATCACACCCACACAGTTGACGCTATTGACCAGCGCCTCGACGTCCTCCACGAACATGTCGCCTGTCTTACGTTCGATCATGCCGTCCCCCCTATATCAGTAATACCAATCCGGCTTGATCTCTACAGGTGGATGATGAAGTGCTCCATGCAATGTGTTCTGGACTGAAGTATTTGTTTTTTGTGAACTGACGCCAATCCGAGAAACCAGCTTCCACGGAAACGAGTTCTCGACCAAGAACTCAGCTTGTTTGAACTCCTTGCGTTCCCCTCGCCAATCTCTAGCTTCTATCGCATCCCAGTGCAGTTTGTCTAACTGAGCAAGGTCGCAGTAGTCCTCGAAGTAGCCGGACCCTGCGTTAGAAGAAGTGAATGACCACCGGCGGTTATTGGCATTGGCCCAGTCAACAGTGTTCCGTAAGTCTGCTTCCAGGTGAATGATTGATCCTTGGCCGTCTAGGTATACCAACTCAGGGTTGTTGGCCCTGTGTATAACGTAGAGCATAACGGAACGCGGGCTGAAGTAAAAGGGGACACAGTCACCAACGTGGAGACCCGGGTGGCTTGAGATCTGGTTGGAAAGTCGGCCCTCCTTGATATCGGGAATACCGATCATGGTTCCCGTAACTCCGCGATTTCGGGCTTCTGTGTCGGACCACAGGTAGCCATCTGCGACGATCGACGCCAGCCGGTCTACGTGCACAATGTGATATATCTTCGGCTCCGTCGGCACCAGCACCTTATGCCTCAGTGTGCGACAACGTGGCCAGGCTCGTCGTCCAGCGACTCCTCAGCGTCGTAGCGGCTGTCTTTGGTATCGTCTGTTAGCTGGAGGGTTTCGCATGTTGGGTTCTGTCCATCGGCTCGTGAGGCTAATGCGCTGTTGCCTCGCTCACTTCAAGCCTGCCAACCCCATGTCGGCGATAAGTCGGGTGTGGCATTCTTCTACGACTTCAATCGACAGCGAGATGGTCACCAGAGAGCAATGGCGGCACAACTGATAGCTTGCCACTACAACCCGGCCTTGTCTCGGTTATATCAACTGAACTGGCGTCCTGTCAAATAGCAGATGACAGGCCGGGAGTTAATTGGGCGAACAGCCCTTCAAGTGGTTGCTTATGCAGTAATCCTCAAGTCTGGGCTTCAATCCCTTGACACCGTCATCACCACGAAAGTAATTCGCTTTTATCCCAATACTCGGAGCGTTTGTGGCCATACCATGCCCCGTCGTAGGACTGCCTGTATCATCAGTCAGTCTAATCAGGTTAAGAAGGCAAGGCCAGGGGACTGGTATCACTATAGCAGGGGTAACAACGAACATCCTGGCTATTATTGTGGTTACAGCCTGGGTGGTCATGGTGGTTGTTGGGGTGATCGCCCATGATGAAACGATGCGGCCACAGTCTCCCATGTCTGCGATATGGCCAATATTCATCGGAGACTTGTTGGATCGGACAACACTGCTGGTGTCATCAGAGCATGCGAGTCGTGTGCTGGACTTAACCCGCTATGAAGGCCTTTGCGTAACTCTCAAAGAGAACTACCTCGCGACGGGCGGGCGGATGTTCTCTAGTTTGTACCCCTCCATAGCAACCGTCTTGAAAGACACGGCCCTGGCGCGGCATAGCCAATCTTGACTGCGCAAGTGGGAAGGCGGCATACTGGCATCGCCTTGATTCGAACCTCTATCCCGCTGGAGATCCATGCCCGCAGCTCGCATCAACGGCGTTAACATTTACTACGAAAGCCACGGAGAGGGGTTTCCGCTGGCGCTGGCCTACGGGTTGGGCGGCAGCACGGTGCAATGGAAGCCCCAGATTGCCGCGTTCTCCCAACGCTATCGCCTAATTCTCTGGGATCCCAGGGGCCACGGCGGTTCCGACTCCCCCTCGGAGGCCGGCGACTACGGCCAGGACATTTCGGCCCACGACTTGAAGGGGTTGCTGGACCATCTTGATATCCAGCAAGCCTACATCGGGGGCCTGTCGATGGGTGGGGGCATCGCCGTGCGGTTCACCGTGCTGCACCCGCAGCGGACGGCGGCCCTGCTGGTCTTCGACTCGGCAACCGCGGCGGGGAGGGGACCGACCGCGGAGTCCAGGAGCGTCCGGGAGGAAATCATCCGACTGGCCGAGACCGAAGGGATGGAGGCGGTGGCGGAGTATTCGATAAAGCACAACCCAAACGTGACGAGCAGTCCTGGGAGGGGCAAGAGCCACGCAGAGCGCGTTCGGCGGATGTACATGTCGCTGAACCCCACGGGGTACGCCCACAATTGCCGCATGCTTCTCAGGGACGGTTTCGAGAGCAGCCTGCTGGAGGGCATTGAAACGCCGACTTTGGTGCTGGCTGGCGACAAAGACCCTGCCCTGCCCGATTGCCGCTGGATCCACGAGAAAATCAAGGGGTCCCGGCTGGCGGTCCTACGCGACGCCGGTCATCTGTCTAACCGGGACCAGCCGGAGGCCTTCAACGAGGCGGCGCTGGGCTTCCTTGCGGGCGTGGATGGGGTGCGGGAGGCCGAAAAGTTGGAGGGCTAGGAGACCTTTGCGTAACTCGCCGAGCGGGAAAAAACGCGGCGGTGGGATGGGCAATGTTGAAGCGGCGACCATTGCACGACTTAGGTCCAGGTGATGCAATGGTCTTAGTGCGCGGGAGGACCAACGGCCAGCCTAGGCCCATGGTGTTTGGCTCGATCCCCAACTACGTGGCCGAGGGAGTCATCCTGGGGCAGTACATTGCCGAGACCTACCCCGGGCAGAAACTGGGTTTGATGCGGCAGAACAACGATTTCGGAACGGACGGTATGACGGGCGTCAGGCGGGGAGTGGGCGAGGCCCTGGGAATCGTGGGCGAAGAGACCCACGAGGTGCTGGACGCGGACCTTGCCTCCCAGGTAGACCGGCTGCACGCGGCGGGAGCCGACGTGATTGCCATCTGGGCCACGCCCCGGCATTTCTCAACCGCGATAAAACACGCCCGGTTGAACCTGAACTGGGACGTGCCCTTCGTATTGAGCATAGTTAGCGCCAACGAATTAACCGTGCTCCTGTCCGGGGCCGAGGCCATGGAAGGCACCGTGTCCCTTGCATACCTGAGTTCTCCTTATGAACTCGAAGACCCCGATGTTGTCCAGCACCACGGATTGGTCCAAGAATACATGGGGTTGGAGGGCGGCAACAGCTTGACCCTATACGGCCAATACATCGGCGAGTTGGTGGAAGAGGCCCTGACACGCGCCGGCAGAGACCTAACTCGCGAGGGCCTGATTGAAGCCGTCGAATCAATTTCCGACTTTTGGTGTTCCGTGTGCCTGGGATCCGTTAATATGAGCCCCACGGACCACGACCCTGTCCAAAGTTCATATCTGGCCCGGGTCCAGGGAGGCAGGTGGTTACGTCTTGGCGATCTTATCTCCTACGAGGGCGTCCTGCCCGGCGACATGACTGTCGAGGACTTGGAGAAGTAGCCAGGCATCGCCAGAGATAGATTCGCGATGCCCCGCCGCTGTTTGCCGCCTTCGGAATGCCGACCCAAAGGATGGCCGTGAAGCCGGGGCGGAACCGGAGGGCCGGTCAATGAGCTGGCCGCCCAACCCGGCCGAATGGGCAGCGTTCTTAGAACTGGCCAACCGGCGGGACGAAGAGATCGATCCGGCCACGACGGCCCTGTTGATTGCATCGACGGAGTACCCTGAGCTGGATATCCGCCGCCAGCTAAAGGTCTTGGACTCTTTGTCCGCCGGCGTCGCCGGGCGCCTGTCCCCGGACCAGGACCCTTTGTACCAGCTCAACACGATCAGCGAATACCTGTTCGACGACATCGGGTTCCGGGGAAATACGGAAGACTACTACGATCCCCGTAACAGCTTTCTGAACGAGGTGTTGAGCCGCCGTTTGGGAATTCCCATCACGCTGGCGCTGGTGTTCATTGAAGTGGGAAAGCGCCTGGGAATACCCCTGCTGGGAGTGGGAATGCCGGGGCATTTGCTGTTGATGCACACTGAGGTGGCGGGGTGGTACATCGACCCTTTCCACCGGGGCGTTTTGCTTTCGGAAGAGGAATGCGCGGAGCGAATGAGGCAGGCGACGGGGGCGAACATGGCCTGGGACGCGAGGTTCTTGACCCCGTTGAACAACCGGCAGTACGCGGCGCGCATACTGCGCAACCTGAAGGGGATTTACTGGCGAACAGAAGAGCACCAGCGGGGCCTGGGGATGAGTGAACACCTGGTGGCGCTGTATCCGGAGTCGCCCCAGGAGAGGCGGGACCGGGGGTTGATGCACTTGCAGTTGGGACAACGCCAGGAAGCTCTGAGTGATTTAGAGTATTACCTGGAAGGGGCGTCATCCAGCTCGGACGCAGAGGACGTACGCGAGCTGGTAAGGCGGCTCAAGGGTAATTGAAGGCCAGGCCGAACCGGATAGCTGGGCGGGCAACGGAGCGGCGCTGCGCCGGGTTGGGGTTTAATCGGCCCGGTAGTATTCCATGCCGAGGTGGGTTATCTGTTCTTCGCCCATAAGCCACCTGAGGGTGTTCTTGAGCTTGGTCTGCTGGATGAACAGGTCGTGCTCGGGATAGACGGACGGTGCGTGATGGGGGCTTTTGAAGTAGAAGGAAAGCCACTCCTGGATGCCCGCCAAGCCGGCGCGTTGCGCCAGGTCCATGAACAAGACGAGGTCCAGGACCAGGGGAGCAGCCAGCACCGAATCGGAGCATAGGAAGTCGACCTTGAGCTGCATCCGGCGGCCAAGCCAGCCAAATATGTCGATGTTGTCCCAGCCTTCTTTGTTGTCTCCCCTGGGCGGGTAGTAATTGATTCTGACCTTGTGATAGGCGTCGGAATACAGGTCCGGATACACGTCGGGCTGTAGGATGTATTCCAAGACGCCGAGCTTGGACTCCTCCTTGGTCTTGAAGTTTTCGGGCTCGTCGAGCACCTCGCCGTCGCGGTTTCCCAGGATGTTGGTAGAGAACCAGCCGTTCAAACCCAGCATCCTGGCCTTCAACATGGGGCCAAGGACGGTCTTGACGAGGGTCTGGCCGGTCTTGAAGTCCTTGCCGCATACGGGCACACCCTGGTCCCTGGCGAGCCTTTCCAACGCGGGTATGTCCACGGTCAGGTTGGGGGCGCCGTTAACGAAGGGGACACCCTCCATGAGCGCGGCGTAGGCGTAGAGCATAGATGGGGCGATGCTTTCGTTTTCGTCGTGAAGGCCGCCGACGAAGTTTTCGATGTCTTGATGAACGTCTGTTGCAGTAATGAATTTTTCGGTGGAGGCGCACCAGACCATGACCAAGCGGTCGCAGCCGTTGTCCTCCTTGAAACGCCGGATGTCGTTCCGGATAGCCTCTACGGAGGCGGCCTTGGATCCAGTGGCGTTGACGTTGGTCCCGTTGATGCGGCGCACGTAATCGTTGTCGAAAATGGCGGGCATGGGCTGAACGGACTCGAGGAAATCGGAGATGGGCTCCACCTGGTCATGGCGGTCCAGGACGCCGGCTTTGACCGCGGCGGCGTAGGCGTTATCAGGGATGGGGTCCCAAGCGCCGAACACCAACTGGTCGAGGCCAGCCAAAGGAACAAAGTCCCGAATTAGGGGGGTTCGACCTTCGGTGCGCTTGCCCAGGCGGATGGCTGCCAGTTGAGAGACTGACCCTACCGGCATCCCAGTTCCCCGGCGGACGTGCTCGACGCCGGCGATGAAGGTGGAGGAAACCGCTCCCAGGCCCACCAGCAAGACTCCGAGTTTGCCGCCGGCGGGGCTGATGCCGGGCGCGCCGGTTGAAACGAAGTCCCTGGGTTCCAGGCTGATGCCCTGGCTGCGTGCGAGCTCCAAGAGCCGTTGGTGCCATTGGGACGGGATTCTGCCTGTCCTGGCCCAATGCTGCACTGTGCTCTGCCGTTTGCCCAGGAGGGCCGCCAGGGCGGACTGCCCCCCGAAACGTTCGATTATCTGCTTTGCATTGCTCATAGCGTGGAATAGTAACGATTTTTTTGGTAATAGTCAATAGGGGCGAGGCCGCCAGATGGGCGGGGCGGACACTGGCATGTAGAGTTGCTCCAATTAGCCCCCGCGGCTTAGATTCCGGCTCGGGGGCCGGAATGACGGGTGCGGCGGTTTCGCGGCTCGGCGGGTGGGGTGGTTCGGCAGCTCGGCGGGTGCGGTGGTTTCGCGGCTCGGCGCGAGCGGTGGTTTCGCGACTCGGCGGGTGCGGCGGTTTGGCGGCTCGGCGCGAGCGGTGGTTTGGCAGCTCGGCGGGTGCGGTGGTTTGGCGGCTCGGCGCGAGCGGTGGTTTGGCAGCTCGGCGGGTGCCGTGGTTTCGCGGCTCGGCGCGAGCGGTGGTTTGGCGGCTCGGCGGGTGCCGTGGTTTGGCGGCTTGACGGGTGCCGTGGTTTGGCGGCTCGGCGAGGGGGGTGGTTTGGCGGCTCGGCGGCGTAACAAATCGTTTACAAGCTGGCAACAACAATTTAATAAACGATTTTTAACCTAGCCGGGACTACTCGAAAACTGTTGGGGGTGCTTCATGTTGCAAGGGGCGCTGCGGTCAATCAGCTTGCGAAGGGTCTTACCCTTCATAATTGCGGGCCTGCTGGCGGCGGGAATCCTGGCGGGCTACAACGTAGCCTTCGCGCAGGATGGCGCCGCTGTAGAGAGGAACACAACGGACATCGGCAATCTGACAACGATGATTGCCGCTTTCCTAGTCTTCTTCATGCAGGCGGGATTCGCGTTTCTGGGGGCGGGGCTGATACGCTCCAGGAACACGACCAACTACATGACCAAGAGCTTCATGGACTTCGCGATTGCGTCGCTGTCCTTCTGGGCCTTTGGTTTCGCCATCATGTTTGGTCTGCCGGCAGCGGGTGGCTTGTTGGGGTTGGGCGGGGTCGAAGGCTCAGCTAACAGGCTGTTCTTCCTTGTCGCAGCAGGGGATGACTGGAACCTCTACGTCAGCTGGATGTTCCAGATGGTGTTCGCCGGGACCGCCGCCACCATAGTGGCCGGAGCGGTGGCAGAGCGGACCAAGACCCAGGCGTACCTGGCCTATAGCTTCATGATCGGCGCGATCATCTACCCGCTCTATGGTCACTGGGTGTGGGGCGGCGGCTGGTTAGCCAACCTTGAAGACCTCGTCAGCCTGCCGGCGGCAGCGGACTACGCAGGTTCCGGGGTTGTCCACGCGGTGGGCGGCTTCATTGCCCTGGCGGGAGCGGCGGTGGTCGGGCCACGCATCGGCAAGTACAACGCCGACGGCTCGTCCAACGTCATATCGGGCCACAACGTGCCCTACGTGATTATCGGCACGTTCATCCTCTTCTTTGGTTGGTTCGGGTTCAACATCGGCGGAGGCGATTCAATCGGGCTGAACGCCGTAAACACCCTGCTGGCCGGCGCCACCGGCTCGGTAGTGGCCCTGTACATCCAAATAATGCGCACCGGCAAAGCGGATACGCTGATGGCGTGTAACGGCGCCCTGGCGGGACTGGTGGGAATCACCGCAGGAGCGGCCTACGTGGAGCCCTGGTCCGCGGTGGTAATCGGAGCGGTGGCGGCGCCGATAATGATGGCTTCGGTTAAATTCGTAGACCGGGTCCTGAGAGTCGACGACCCGGTCAGCGCCATCTCGGTGCACGGCACCGCGGGGCTTTGGGGGCTACTGGCGGTGGGAATATTCGCCAACGGCAACAACGGCGTCGAGGGTCTGGTGGCAGGAGAGGGCCTGCAAATCGTGTCCCAGTTGATCAGCATGGGCGTGGTGTTGGCCTGGGCCCTGGCTAGCGGATTTGCCATGTTTATGATCCTGAAGGTCACCATGGGAGTGCGGGCAACTCCCGAGGAGGAGCTGGCGGGTATGGACCTGTCGGAGCACGACCTGCCTGCCTACCCAGTGGAGCAGTCCACGGGATAGGGGAAACGACTAGCCCCGTCCTGTGAGGTCGTGAGACCGAGGTTGGAACGAGCAACCGCCCGCTGTAACAAGCGGGCGGTTGTCTGTTTTCCGGTAGCTGAAGTAGTGAATTATGTAACAAAGATTTAACAACATTGAAAAATTCATGTAACACGCGGCTGCGAAAGTAGTATCCAAGGAACAGGGCGGGAGAGAGAAATGGAAATCATCATAGCGGCAGTAGCATTCGTAGGGTTGTTCGGGATGTGGGTGGTTTTGCCCAAGAAGTTCCTCCACAAGTAGACTCCAAGCGGCAACTCCGGCGGAATAATCCGGAGTTACCAATCCCAGAGGTCAGTCCATGTGCATCGAGACGGATGCCATGGGCTGATTTTATTGTCGGGGGTATGCCAGCGGGACAAGCCGGCGGGGGAGCAACAGAGGAGGGCAGGTGTTATACTGACTGGCCCCAAACCTGCGGAAACGACGGTGGAGATGCGACGGTACTTCAAGACATCAAGCAGAATAATGCTGGCCGCCCTTTTGACAGGCGGCCTTTTGCTGGCATTTGTAGCCGCCCACGGCTGCGACGCCAAGGGGACGAGTCCGGCGGGGGAGGGCGCCAAAGCCGTCGCCCAACACTAGGCCTACTTTGGAGCCGTTCGAAGGCGGCCACTTCCCCTTTTTCTTATGGCCAACCCGGTGTAGCTGGACTTCGGCGGCAATCCCCCCTGAGCACCAACAAGGGGAATCCGGGCGAGCTAAGGCTTGGGGGCTATTCGGCGGTGGTGCCTCCGTCTATGACCAGTTCAGAGCCGGTCATGTAGGATGCCTCGTCGGAGGCTAGGAAGAGAACGCCGTAGGCGACATCTTCGGGGGTCGCCAGCCTGCCAAGGGGCACACGGGTCAAGCGTTCCTGAAGCTTCTCAGGGTTGTCCAGCAGCTCCTGTATGAAGGGGGTCTTGACCGGGCCCGGGTGGACCGAATTGCAGCGTATGTTGTCCTTGGCATGCTGGATGGCGGTGGCCTTGGTGAACAGGCGCACCGCGCCTTTGCTGGCGGTATAAGCGGCGGACCGGCCGATGCCGACGATGCCGGCGGTGGAGGAAATGTTCACGATGGAGCCGCCCCCACTGCGGCGCAGGGCGGGGATGGCGTGCTTGGTGCCCAGGAACACGCCGGTGAGGTTGATATCCATGAGCCCTTGCCATTCCTCCAGAGACGTGTTCTCTATGCCCACCGTGGCAATGGTTATGCCGGCGTTGTTGACCAGGACATCCAGCCTGCCGTACTTGCTCTCAGTTAATTCGACCAGTTCTTGCCAGTCTTTTTCCTGGGTCACGTCGAGATGAGTGTAGGTTACGTCGCCGCCCAACTCCCTGATCTCCGCTTCCAGCTTCATCCCCTCGTCGTCCAGGATGTCGCCAAAGCACACCTTGGCGCCCTCGTTGGCGAAGAGCCGGACTTCCGCTGCCCCCTGCCCCCGAGCGCCGCCGCTGACTATCGCCACTTTGCCGTCTAACCTTCCCATGGAGAAACCTCCGCAATTAATTCACGCTCTGAAATCGATTCCCAGGGGTATCCGAGGCATTGGCTTTGACGTCGGGTCACGCCAGGCTATTCAGGACTTCCAACTGGCCATCGACGGTAGCCAGGTCGGGCAACAGCTTCAGGATGTACCCGGCTTCGTCTACGACCACCGCCGGGCGACGTCCTTCGGCGGGGTTGGCCAGATACCTCTCGTCGCCCGGCTTGGACATGCCGAAGGACGTTGCGATGGCCCTGTCGGGGTCGAGGAGAATTGGGAACGGGAGGCCTTCCCGCTCGACCCAGTCCTTGTTGGCCTGGGAATCACGGTCATTCACTCCAAAGACGCGGATGTCCTTGTCCTGGAAGCCGGCATGGTTGTCACGGTACCCGTGACTGTGGCGGGTTCAATTCCCGCCGCCGGGAGAGGAGAAGAACCAGAGCCAGACCTTCTTTCCCCTAAGGTCCGACAGCCGGACATCGTTGCCGGTGTGATCGACGGTTGCAAAGTCCGGCGCTTTATCGCCCTCTTTTAACATTCTTTCCTCCTTTAGTCCGGGCCGGCGGCGGAGCGGGTGGAACAATGACCGCCGCGGCCGGGTATGCGCACAAGATTAGGATAGCGGGATTATAACAACCTTCGCGTTGGACGGTTGCCAGCGCAGCCGCATTAGCGCGTCATCTGGACTCGTTAGACGTTAGTTGTCTCGGTGGTGGGGAATCCTTACAATGTCCCACGGCCTGGCTGCTATTGAGGAGGAGCCAGACCCGGAACTTGGGGTTAGGAGTTCAAGGTCGCCATGCTGGAGCATAAAGGAGTACGGTGGGGATACGTCTTTCTCCATGGCGCCACCTACATAAATGAAGAGGAAATGCAGGACCTGATGGTCCAGGCGGTGGAGATGTACCTGGCCGGGGACGAGGAGCGGGAGGTCAAAAGCGCGGGCTTCGAGGGCAAGCTGTACACGGAAAGGAAGTATGAAGTGATTGGAGCGCTGGGCGGGCAGCGGTTCGACGCCAAGCTGGAGACTCCTCGAGGGCAAGACCAAGCGGCGTTCCTGGTCAGCGAGCAGTCACGGGGTATGGGGTCGTTTATTTCGAGGAACTAGCAGCCGGAAGCGCGTTGGGTTTGCGGTGCGCCCCCCGTTCGCCCTTCGATTTCCCTCAGGACAGGCCCTTCGATTTCCCTCAGGACGAACGGGGGGGACTGGCGGCCCGTTCGTGGTGAGGCCCTTCGACCGGCTCAGGACAGGCCCTTCGATTTCCCTCAGGGCGAACGGACAGCCTAAGCCCAGGCTATGTAACGGTCTTCATGCGAGGGAGGACGAACGGACAGCCTAGACCCAGGCTATGCCATGGTCTTCGTGCGCAGGGATGACAGGTTGGAGACGGGCCAGGGCCCTTCGATTTCCCTCAGGGCGAACGGACAGGCTAGGCGCAGGCTATGTCATGGTCTTCGTGCGCAGGGATGACAGGTTGGAGGCGGGCCAAGGCCCTTCGATTTCCCTCAGGGCGAACGGACAGGCTAGGCGCAGGCTATGTAACGGTCTTCATGCGCAGGGATGACAGGTTGGAGACGGGCCAGGGCCCTTCGATTTCCCTCAGGGCGAACGGACAGGCTAGGCACAGGCTATGTCATCGTCTTCGTGCGCAGGGATGACTAACGGACAGCCTAGCAGCCTGTCCGAGAAACACGGCAGGCGAGTGGTTTGGGGTAGAATAGGCGCAGTTGAGTAGTGGGGAGGCGGCGATGAGCAAGACCTACCGTCCCTATGATCCAGACCAGCAGTTGCTTTTGCCAGCGGCAATGCGGGAGTGGTTGCCAGATGACCATCTGGCTTACTTCGTCTCCGACGTCGTGGACGAGTTGGAGCTATCGGAGATCACTGCCCGCTACGAGGGGGAGAGTAGAGGTGGCCCACCGTATCATCCGCGGATGATGGTCAAGGTGTTGCTTTACGGTTACTGCGTCGGGGTGGCATCTTCCCGACGAATCGCCCAGCGACTCCACGAGGACATAGCCTTCCGTGTACTGGCGGCGAACAACACGCCGGATTTCCGGACCATCTCGGACTTCCGCAAGGACAATCTGGATGCGCTGTCGGGGCTGTTCTTGCAAGTATTGGCGTTGTGCCGGCGGGCGGGGCTGGTGAAGCTGGGTCACGTGGCGTTGGACGGCACCAAAGTGAGGGCCAACGCATCGAGGCACAAGGCGATGAGCTATGGTCGGATGAAAGAGAAGGAGGCGCAGTTGGCGGGGGAGGTTGAGGAGTTGCTGCGGCGTGCCCAGGAGGTTGATGACGAAGAGGACCGATGGTACGGACAGAGCAAGCGCGGGGATGAACTGCCGGAGGAGTTGGCTTTTCGGGAGGGGCGGTTGGAGAAGATACGGGAGGCGATGGCGGCGTTAGAGGCCGAAGCTCAGGTGGCTGCGGAGCAGGCTGAGGCCGCGGGCAAGGGTCATTCGGGGGTTCCCGACGACAAAGCCCAGCGCAACTTCACCGATCCTGAGTCGCACATCATGCCGGCGCCGGGCGGACGGGACTTCCTGCAGGCTTACAACTGTCAAGCGGTGGTGGACAGTGCCTACCAGGTGATCGTGGCGGCTCACGCCACCAACCAGACTTCGGACAAGCAGCAGGCGGTGGCGATGGTGGAGGAGGCCATAGACAACGTCGGCGCAGTGCCCAAAGAGGTGTCCGCCGACGCCGGTTACTACTCGGCACAGGCGGTTGAAGGTCTCTACAGGCTGTGCGTGGACCCGTTCGTCGCGCCGGAGCAGACCCGCCACGGCAGAGTGCCGTCGCCCGCGCCCCGAGGTCGCATACCCAGTCATATGCCCACCAGGGATCGGATGCGCCGGAAGCTGCAGACCAAACGGGGTCGGCAACGTTACGCCTTGCGCATGGCGACAGTGGAGCCTGTATTCGGCCAGATCAAGCAGGGCCGAGGCTTCCGCCAGTTCCTGCTACGGGGCCTGGAGAAGGTCAGCGGCGAGTGGTCGCTGATCTGCACCGGCCACAACCTGCTCAAACTATTCCGCTTTGGGGCCGACCAGTCTCGTGAAACACCGACCAACAGGCTTGCCACAAGTGTCCGGAATATCGTCGAGGTGGTCAGCACACTGAGGCGTACGAAGCTATTGGTCCGTCAGTGGCTGCACCCGGCAACAATAATTGTCGCCGTCTGACCTCCACCTGTATCCAAGTCACGCCAGCTAATCCCGAATCCACCGAAGGAGGGCGTCGGGTTAGCGTCCTGAAGCGGCAAGAAGGTGCTCCTGTGCTTCTGGGATAATGGTTTTGTAGCAAAAAACCGACCCCGGAAAAGGAGCACCCAATAGATGCTGCCACGCAACCACCCCGACCGGATCCAAATCACCTTCGACGACCGCCGCTTGGTGGCCAATGCCGGGCTGCTCCTTCCGGCCACCCTGGCGCGGCACCTCGGCCTGCCCGAACTCGTCCGGCAGCGCCTCGACCTGGGCGATGCCCCGGGGCGGGCGAACACGAGCGACAAGATGATGACGCTGGTGGCGTCTGCGCTGGCTGGGGGCGACTGCATTGACGACGCCGATGTGTTGCGCACCGGGGGGACGGCCTGCACCCTGGGCGGCACGGTCAAGGCGCCATCCACCCTGGGCACCTTCCTGCGCAGCTTCCGGTGGGGCCACGTCCGTCAACTCGACCGGGTGAGCCGCGAGTTGCTGGCCCGGGCTTGGCAGGCCGGGGCGGGACCCGGCGACGGGCCCCTGACCATTGACCTGGACTCCACCATCTGCGAGACCTACGGACTGGCCAAGGAGGGCGCACGCCACCACGGCTATACCGGCAAGCGGGGCTATCACCCGCTGTTGGCCGTCGCCGCCGGCACCGGCGACGTGCTGATGTCCCGGCTGCGCGAGGGCCGCGCCAACACCGCCCGGGGCGCCGCCCACTTTCTGCGGGAGACGGTGGGGCGGGTACGCTACGCCGGGGCCAACGGACGACTCACGCTACGGGCCGACAGCGGGTTCTACACTCATGGCGTGGTATCCGTCTGCCGCAAGATGGATGTCCGCTTCTCCATCACCATCCGCCAGCACAAGAGCCTGCGCAATCTCATCGAGACGATACCCGAGGATGCCTGGACTCCCATTCCCTACTGGATGGACGGCGCCGCCGATGTGGCCGAGACCACCTGCACTCCCTTCCAGAGTGAACCTGACGCCGCGCCGGTGCGGCTCATCGTCCGGCGTGTGAAGCCCACGCCCGGTTCCCAGTTGGCCCTCTTCGCCAAATACAGCTATCACGGGTTCATCACCGACCGGGACGGGGAGTTGCTCGAACTGGAGGCTGACCATCGCCGCCACGCCGAGATCGAGAATGCCATACGCGACCTCAAGTACGGCGTCGGGCTGAACCATCTCCCCTCGGGCCGCTTCGCCGCCAACGGCGCCTGGCTGGCCGTCCAGACGATGGCCCACAACCTGGCCCGCTGGACCGCGCGGATCGGTCTGGGAGAGCGGATAGCCACCACCAAGACCCTCCGGCGGCGGTTCTTCTCCCTGGCCGGACGGCTCACCCGCTCGGCACGCCGGTTGACCCTGCATCTTCCGGATCGCTGGCCTTGGGCTGAGAAGTTCAGCCGCGCCTTGGCCCGGCTGCGAGCCATTCCACTCCCGGCCTGACGGCACCGTCGGCGACCGACCCACCCACCGGACAACCGAAGATCCCCGCAGACTCGCGCCAGCCCGGTCCGAGAGAGTTCCCTGCTGCGTATTCTCTCGCCATCCCGCGCATCGCAGCTCCTGCAGACGCCCATAGGGGCCCCTGTGCGGCGATGAAGACCGTCCGCCGACCTCCCTACCCCAAATGGAACCCAGGCTATTTCCCCTGTAGCTCCCTCATCCCCCTTCCGCTTTCCTCACGCCGTCCATCGGTGTCCTTCGGTGGATTCGGGCTAATCCTCAGACGGGCTGCTAGACCCAGGTGCAATGGTGGACGCGCGCCGGGGCGAAAGATTTTTCGCCCCTACCGGGTTGGGTGCGGGAGTGCCCGGTTGGGGGGTAACGGATTGGGGGCAAGATTGCCCGGTGGGGGGATAGCGGATTGGGGGCAAGATTGCCCGGTGGGGGGATAACGGATTGGGGGCAAGATTGCCCGGTGGGGGGATAACGGATTGGGGGCAAGATTGCCCGGTGGGGGGATAACGGATTGGGGGCGGGACCACGCGATGGAGGGGGGCCGGAGGCGGGGCGCCTCACAGTTTACAGCGCCGGCCCTGGTGAGGGTTGGAACATGACTGGCTCTCCAAAGCACCGTTTACAAGGGGGCCGCCGTATGTCAAAATTTGCCTGAGGGCCTGCTACCGGGCGCAAGGCCTCCGGCAGCGGCAAGTCCACTGCCGAGGAACGGCCCGTATATTGGAGGTATAAGCATGGCAGAGAACGGGGGCGGTATTGAGGCGCTTCTACAAGAGGACCGGACTTTCCCGCCGCCCGATGCCTTCAGGGAGCAGGCCAACATGGCCGACCCCAAGATCTACGAAGAAGCCCAAAGGGACCCGGAGGGGTTCTGGGCCAAGCTGGCCGAAGAGCTTCACTGGTTCAAGAAGTGGGACAAGGTCTTGGAGTGGGACCCGCCATACGCCAAGTGGTTTGACGGCGGCAAACTCAACGTCTCCTATAACTGCATCGACCGACACCTGGCTGCGGGCCGGCGCAACAAGGCCGCCCTGATATGGGAAGGAGAGCCCGGCGACTGGAAGGTCTATACCTACGGGGACCTTTATCGAGAGGTGTGCCGTTTCGCCAACGGGCTGAAGAGCCTGGGCGTCAAGAAGGGCGACCGGGTGACCATATATCTGCCCATGGTGCCGGAATTGCCGATAGCGATGCTGGCCTGCGCCCGAATCGGCGCGCCCCACAGCGTAATCTTTGGAGGCTTCAGCGCGGAGTCGATACGGGACCGGCTGAACGACTCACAGTCCAAAGTGGTGATCACCGCCGACGGCGGCTACCGCCGGGGCAACATCGTACAACTCAAACAGAACACGGACGAGGCATTGACCGCCGCCCCAAGCGTGGAGCGGGTGGTGGTGCTGCGCCGGACGGAGCATGCCGACGACCGGATGGTACAGGACCGGGACGTCTGGTGGCACGACCTGGTGGAGAACCAGGCCATGACCTGCGAGCCCGAGCCCATGGACAGCGAAGACATGCTGTACATGCTGTACACCAGCGGGACCACGGGCAAGCCAAAGGGCATAGTCCACACCACCGCGGGATACCTGCTGGGCACTTACATAACCTCAAAGTGGATATTCGACCTGAAGGACGACGACGTCTACTGGTGCACGGCCGACATTGGGTGGGTCACCGGCCACAGCTACATCGTTTACGGACCTCTGGCCAACGGGGCGACGTCGGTGATGTACGAGGGCTCGCCGGACTATCCCGATCTCGACCGATTCTGGGCCATCGTGGCCAAGTACGCGGTCAGCATCGTATACACCGCCCCCACCGCTATTCGTACTTTCATGCGGTGGGGTGAGGAGTACCCAGAGCGTCACGACCTTTCGTCCATCCGGTTGCTGGGCTCGGTGGGGGAACCCATCAACCCCGAAGCCTGGATGTGGTATTGGACACACATAGGCGGAGGGCGCTGCCCGGTGGTGGACACCTGGTGGCAGACCGAGACGGGCATGATCTTAATCGCCCCGCTGCCGGGCATCACCACGCTCAAACCCGGCTCGGCCACCCGTCCATTCCCCGGGATCCATGCGGAGATATTAGACGAGGCAGGAAACACGGTAGGGCCGGGAGGCGGCGGCTACCTGACTATTAAGCGGCCGTGGCCGTCTATGCTGCGCAATATCTACGGGGACCCGGAAAGGTTCGTGGACCAATACTGGTCGCGCTATCCAGGCATTTACTTCACCGCGGACGGGGCCAAAATCGACCAGGACGGCGACTTCTGGCTACTGGGGAGGGTGGACGACGTGATAAACGTCTCGGCCCACCGGATCAGCACCATGGAGGTGGAGAGCGCGCTGGTGGACAATCCCAAGGTCGCCGAAGCGGCCTGCATCGGCAAGTCCCACGAGATAAAGGGGCAGGCCATAGTTGGATTTGTGACCTTGAAGAACCAGGTGGCAGGGTCGGATGAAGTGGTAGCCGAACTGAAACAGCACGTCGCGGCCAAAATCGGGGCTATGGCCCGGCCCGACGACATTTATTTCGCGGCCGAGTTGCCCAAGACCCGGAGCGGCAAAATCATGCGGCGTCTGCTGCGAGACTTGGCGGAGGGCCGAGCATTGGGCGACACGACCACGTTGGCCGACCCGGCGGTGGTGGAGTCGCTGAAAGAGCAGTACGGGGACGACGAGTAGAGGAAAGATGGCGACGTATGTAAAGCGCATTACTGTGCACCCTATAGAACAACAGCGTCAGATAGTGTTGTTAGGGTGTTCATAAATGGAGGCCGGCGATACCACTTATCGGAAAATTATCGAAGGTGATAAACAGTTCATCGTTCCAGTGTTTCAACGGGACTACAAGTGGGGGACTAAAGAATGGCAACGGCTTTGGGCGGATATCAACCGCGTCTCTCCCAGAAGCCTTCTACAGAACCCCAACACCGGCCACTTCCTAGGTTCTCTCGTCCATATTGCCGACAAGTCTACTCCAGATTTCAGTAGTTGGCTGGTGATTGATGGTCAGCAGCGGTTAGCCACGTTGACGCTCTTAGTTACCGCGCTTCGCGACCACATTGCGGAAACCGGCTGGGCTGAAAACGACCGCTTGACTATGGACCGATTGGATGACGTGTTTCTCCAGAACCGGCATGGCAAGGGAGATGAGCAATACAAACTGTCACTCAGGCGTACTGACAACGAGACGCTCCACGTATTGGTTAACGGCAAAGCCTTAGACACTCTCGATCGCAATCCTTCTGGACAGATTTTGGACGCCTATCAGTTTTTCAGGGAAAGACTGAAGGACTGTGACCCTTTTGCGATTTTCAACAGCATCGCTGCGTTGCGGATTGTCCAA
The DNA here is from genome assembly GCA_965249215.1 of Dehalococcoidia bacterium. GTDB lineage: Bacteria > Chloroflexota > Dehalococcoidia > Lucifugimonadales > UBA3495. The sequence goes on from CBDFLN010000001.1 coordinate 782,447, forward strand.
GTCACCTTGCATCGCGAAGTCGACGACCCACAGTTCGTTTTTGAGAGTCTGAATGACACTGGCGTAGACCTTTCACCCGGTGACATGGTGCGCAATTATTTGCTAATGCGCCTTGAAGAACGGGAACAAACCAGGCTATACACGGAATACTGGAGCAAAATTGAAAGCTACTTCAGAAATACCGATAGCCAGTTGAACGATGAAGAGTTCAACCCGTTCCTGCAAAACTACTTAGCTCTCAAACGGGGAGAGCGACGGCCCATTCCTGAGAACCGCCTCTACGAAGAGTTCAAGAAATACAAAGAGGGAATTCAAGGGAAAAGTACCCTTGAACAATTGCTGGCGGACCTCAGGCGGTTTGCGGGCTATTACGCCGCTTTCCGGGGTCGTCAACCGATTCCGTCTCAGAAGCTTTCTGATGCAATGCTTTACGTGCGCCGACGCGGAACTACGCCGACGACCCTTGTAATGAAGCTCTGGGACTGTTACGACCGCCAACATACGCTCGCGGAAGGAGATTTCATCCAGGCGTTGGCGCTCATAGAGAGCTACCTTTTTCGACGGGCAGTAATTGGATTTCAGACCCGGTGGAGTAGCTACTGGAGCATATTTGCCGATTTGGCTCGCAACATAGACCAATCCCCGCTTGAGACTGTAAAGTGGTTCCTTCGATGTCAAGCGGAAAGGTATTGGCCTTGGCGATTCCCCGGCGATACAGAATTTGACAAAGCACTCCAAGAACGGGATGTTTATGAACTTGGCATCATCTGCAAGCGTATACTGGAGCGACTGGAAGAGAGCTTTCAAAGCAAAGAGAAAGTTTCCACCGGCAACCTCAGCATTGAGCACATCATGCCGCAGAGTTTGAATAGCGAATGGAAGGACATGCTCGGCGAAGATTGGGAGCAAGTCCATTCTGACTGGTTACATCGGTTAGGAAACCTTACTTTGACAGGATACAATCCCGATATGTCAAACAGTCCGTTCGGCAAGAAGAAGTCCTTTTACTACGAAAATCCGCTGCGCATAACCCAGTTCGTCCGGGAGCAACCGGTGTGGACTGCGGCAGAGATAGAAAAGCGGGGTAAGGAGTTGGCGGAGCGAGCCGTGCGGATATGGCCATCTCATAGTGGAGAATAGGCTTCACAGCCTCCGCTTCTTTTAAGAGGCGCCAACGATGATAAGTGTAGTAGTGTACTCTTCGGCCGGGGGTGGTGCGACCGTCCCGCCTGCTGCGGCGAATGTTGGAACGCCGACGTAAGACTTACGGTAGAGGAATAGCTGGCAACTTACTCTGACGGAGTTTGGAAGAATATGGCAACTTATAGCAAGCACGAGGCCCAGGAATGGGCTTGGGAAAACTTGAAGGGACAGTGGACGACGCTGATCACGCCGTTTACCCCGGATAGCCGGGTTGACGAGGAGGGGCTGAGGCGCAACATCCGGCACGTGCGCAAGCTGGGTACGAGGGGCGCCGGCTGCACCTGGGGCATGGGCGAGTTTTGGAGCCTGACCCACGACGAGCGGACGCACATCATGGACGTCCTGGCCGATGAGGCAAAGGACGGGTGGCCCATCGGGGCCCACGTGACGCATACCTCCGCCCCGGAGATGCTGTCGCTGGCCCGGCACGCGGAGACAGCGGGCTTTGACGTGCTGATAGTCGCCCCGCCCTACATGGTGACCAAGACTGAAGAGCAGGTCATCGAATACATCCAACTGCTGGCCGCCAACACCAACCTGGCGATAATGTTCTACAACTCGCCGCAGTTTGGAATCGTGATGAGCCCGTCGGGGCTGGAGCGTCTCTGCCGGATACCCAACGTGGTGGGCCTGAAGGAGGCCAGCTTTAACCAGCAGTTGTCCATTGAGACGCACCTGTCCCTGGGCAAGGACTACGTAATCAGCACCCCCGACGAGTGGATCTTCTGGAAGGGCAAGGAGCTTGGCTTTCAGCAACAGGTGATGTTTTCTAATACTTCGGACTGGCGGTTCGACACGCCGGAGTGCAACAACTACGTCCAGTTCGTAGAGCGGGCTACCCGAGGGGACCTGGACGAGCAGTTCTACGAGACCCATCTGCGGCGGCTGAAGGAGCTTTCGGACACCTGGTGGACCCGTACCGTGACCAAGTTCAACGGCGCCCTGCCGGTATCGATGGTCAAGTATTGGGGCGAACTCATGGGAATGGCCGGAGGCCCCGTGCGACCGCCATTGACCGACCTAACCCCCAAGGAAAAGCAGACCCTGAGCGCGGAACTGCAGCCGCTCAAACCCAAGGCTCCTGCGCCTGTGCCGGCGGCTCCAAACCCCAGGGTAGCCTGGCTGACCGGGAACAACAGTTTCTTTTCCGGGATGCTGTTGATGGTCAGCGTTCAAAACGTTGCCGAGGCCCTGGAAGCGGAGCGGGGGGGCGCCGACGTAGTCGACATCAAGAACCTGCAAGAGGCCCTGGTGGGGTCGGGCCACCCCTCGGTGGTCAGAGAGGTGAAGGGCCGGATTCCACCGGAAAAGCACGTGAGCGTTACCTTGGGAGTGGTGCCCAGCCAGCCCGGCACCGTGGCCATGGCCGCCTACGCGGCAGCAGTGCTGGACGCGACGTCGGTGAAGGTCGGCTTCTGCCAGACCGACTATGAAACCGCCGTGGAGACGCTGCGGCAGTCGCGGCGGGCCATGGAGGGTTTCAACACCAAGCTAATCGGCTCGCTATTCGCGGACAATCACCTGTACAACGGCTTGGACCCGCTGTGCATGGTCCAGTTGGCCAAAGAGGGCGAGTGCGATGGGTTCCTCATCGACACCCTGAGCAAAGACGGCCGGAACCTGTTCGACTTCATCCCGGAGGCCAAGCTGAAGGAAATCGTGCTGGAGGGCAAGGAACTGGGCCTGAGCACATCGCTTTCCGGCCATCTCAGAATCGAGGACCTGGACGAACTGGCCCGCATCAACCCCGACATCGTTGGGGTGCGCGGCGCGGTGTGCAGCCAGGGAGAGCGAGACCGGGCCGTGGCCTGGGAAGCAGTGGCGGAGTTTAAACGGCAGTTGGACATGAGGAAGAGCGGGGAAGTTGCGGTGCACGTAGAGCCGCCCGTGGTTTCGGGGAATGGAAACGGCAGCGCCAACGGTTGGGTGATTATCGACGGCCGCGGAAAGAGTTGCGCCGGGGTGATTGCCGCCCTTTCCCACCAGTTGCAGGCGGACAGCCGATCGATTGTAGAAGCCATCCTGGCCGACGCCCTGAATATCTACGACGTAATACTCTGGGCGGAGAATTCAGGACATCATCTGCTTAGTCAGCGGAAAGAGACGGACGGCACTGCACGGGTGCTGATCCAGCCCAACGGCAACGGCCGAGGTTAGAGCAGGCCTGCCCGAGTAAGGGGAGGCGGTTAGACCATGAAGACCGGGGCGGAGTCCCGGTTGATACGCTGCTCCTGTTGGATGCCGTCCCGCAGGAACTTGGGCAGGGCGAACATGTTGCGGTGGGACTCGCCGTCGTAGAACATTAACGGCTTGGACACCCTGCGGGCAATCATATCGTCAAGTTCCCCGTCCGTAAGCAACGGGATGGGCGAATCCGAGGCCAGGCTAAATCCCCACAGGGTTGCAAACGCGGGAACGTGCACCTGAGCGGGGGCCGTATACTTGAATATGCTGCTGAGGGTGTTGAAGATGGTGGTGAAGCACTCTTGATAGCTCAGGAGGCCGGAGGGGCCCGACTGGGTTACCAGAACGCCCCCCGGGTTCAACCGCGAGCGGGCGATGCGGTAGTATTCCTGGGTGTAAAGCAGGAAGGCCGTCCCCGCCTCTAAAGGATCGACCAGGTCCATTATCATCACATCGAAGGTCTCTGAGCCGCTGGACAGGTATTCCCGGGCGTCCTCGTGGCTCAGTTCCACCCTGGGGTCGTCGAAGCTGCCCTGGTGATGATTGGGCAGGAACCGGCGGCAGATTTCCACCACCTCGCGGTCCAAGTCCAGCATAACAGCGCGCTCAACGGACTTGTGGGCTAGGACCTCGCGGAGGGAAGCGCCCTCGCCTCCGCCGGCGATGAAAACGGACCGGGGATTGGGATGGAGCAACATGGGAGGATGCACCAGGGCCTCGTGGTAGATGTGCTCGTCCCGCTCGGTGGACTGGGTCTTGCCATCGAGGACGAGGCTGCGGCCAAAGACGCTGGAGTCCAGCACCTCAACGTTCTGGAACGCCGTTTTGCCGGAATAGATAACCTGCCGCACCTGGAGCATGACAGCCAGGTCCGGGCAGATTGTCTCCAAATACCATTTGCCAGATATGTCCATGCTCTCGTTGGACTGATGTCTCAGCTAGCGGCGGCCTTTTGGGCAACGCCCCGTGGGAGTTCGGTAATCTCCGGGTCCCGGCATTCCAGCTTGCCGACCAGGATATCGGCGGCTTCCCTGGGCCGGAAGGAGGAGCCGCAGGCGAAGATATCGGCCGCGGCGTAGGCTAATTCAGGCCAGGTATGAATAGAAATGTGAGACTCTGCTATGGCCAGAATGCCAGTTACTCCCTGGGGACTAAACCGGTGAAACGATTCACCCACGACAGTGGCGCCCACCTCGCGGGCGGTGTTTAGTAGCTCCCGTCGTATGTAGTCGAGGTCGTTGAGGAGCTTGGGATTACAGTCATTGAGCTCCAGCAAGATATGAAGTCCTAGTCCATCCAATCACCTGCCCTCCTGCTTTCGGATTATTGGCTTCGCAGCGAACAACAATTCTAAAGGCCAAGTCCTAGGTAATCAATACTTTGAAGCCCCAAGAAAGGGGCGTCTTCCGGTGGAGCCCCTAGAAAGGGGCGTCTTCGGGGCCGCCGGAGTCGGCGTCACCGTCGGTGCCCTTGCCCGGCCTGATGCGCCGGGCCCTGCGGCGGAGGTTCTTGCGACTGAACCTTTTGGCTTTGCTACCGTTCCTCAAGGGCACCTGCTCAGGCCCCCACTCTTTGGGAAACTGGAGAGTCCGCACCGGGTAGTTGATGGTGATGTCCTCTTCGCCCAGCCTGGCGTGCAGCAGCTTCATGAGCTCGGTCTGCACGATGAAGCTATCCAAGCGGGTCTTGGCCTGCAGGAAGAGCCAGAAGTTGACGTTGGAATCGCCAAAACTCTCGTAACCGAAATAGCTCCCGTACTCCCTCACCGCTTGGGGCACGGTGTCCAGGATTTCGTCCATTACCTCTTGGCAGACCTGCTCCACCCGGCGCAGGTCGCTGTCGTAGCTGACGCCGCACATCAGATACACGTTTACCGCCGACACCGGCTGTTGAAAATTGGTGATGATGGTCTCGGCGAACCGGTTGTTGGGCACGACCACCAGATTGTTCTCCCAGGTGCGAATCCGGGTGCTGCGCCAGCCGACCTCCACCACGTAGCCGGTGATCCCTCCCTCCAAGGATATGTAGTCTTCGGGAGCGATTACTCCTTCAGTCATCACGTAGGTGCCGGCAAACAGGTTGGCCAGGGTGGGCTGCAGGGCCAGGGCCACCGCCAGGCCGCCCAAGCCCAGCCCGGCAATGAGCGGCGTTATATTGATATCGAGCAGGTCAAGCACCAGCAGGCCGCCCAGCCCGTAGATCAACGCTACCGCAGCGCGCCTTAGCAAAGGGAACAGTTTCATGTCGACAACGTGCTGGGTTCGAGCGGCCAAGTTCTCCAGGTACCAATCGATGGCGTTGGACATCAAGGCAACCACCAGCATCACGCCCATCACGATGCCAAGCAGGCCGATGACCTGGTCAACCCAGGCCTGGTGCCGCGACTCCAGGTCCAACAGCAGGGTGAGGACCAGATACACGCCGAGAAGAACTACGCCGAAGGTTAGGGGCCTGCGAGTGGCGAAGAGCAAGCGGTTGTCGAGATCGGTAGAAGTCCTACCGGCTAGCCGCACAACGAGGGGGAACAGGAGCTTGTCAAAGATTACTGCTGCAACGAGGGAAACAAGAATGCCGACAACGACGGAGACCGGGTCGAGCCAACCCGGGTCACCAAGTCCGAAACGGGCCAAAACTACGTGCATGGTCATGCGTCAATACGGCGGCGGCGGGCCGCTCTGGTTCCATAACCTGGGCGACCGGCTGAATCGCCGCGAAATTATAACATTCTCAATGTGATAGGCTTCTTGCCCAAGTCGCGGAATCAATGCTAGAGTTTGACATGGTTCCGGTGAACACCGATTGATGTTCTATTGCGAAGTTCGCGAGGCTCGACACTGTGGTCGGGCAACGAATGAATATTGGACCAGCGAGGGGCCAAAGCGATGACTGATCTTCTTCAACAAGCATTCGAGAGAGCTTCAGCGCTCCCGCAAGATGAGCAGGACAAATTCGCGCGCTTCCTTCTGGCCGAGCTTGAGTCGGAGCGGCAGTGGGCCGAACGGTTCAACCGCCCTGAATCTGAAGCGTTACTAGAACAGTTGGCCGACGAGGCTCTCGCAGAGCACCGGGCAAGGCTAACTGAACTCCTCGATTTCGAAGAACCGTAGGCGTGCGTTCACTGAAAATTCGGAAAGGCTTCCTGGCCGATGAGGGGCACGAACCGGCACGGCCCCAGCATGCTCACTGAGAGTCCTTCCTCGGTGCGAACGGCGCGGACCACTTCTTGCTGCTCCAGTGTTCCTACCGGAATAATCAGCCTGCCTCCGACGGCCACCTGGGAGACCAGAGCTTCAGGAAGCTTGGGCGCAGCTGCGGCGACGATGATTGCGTCGAATGGGCCGTGGTCGGGGCAGCCCAGGCTTGATGCGGCAGGTTCAACGCGCACGTTGCGGAAGCCCAAGTCGCTGAGCAAAGCCTCGGCGCGCTGGGCCAAAGACGGCACCAACTCTACGGCACACACCCGGCCCTGGGGGACCAGTAAGGAAAGGACCGCTGCCTGGTACCCGCTGCCTGCGCCCACTTCCAGGACATTCTCATGGCCCTGGAGGGCGAGAGCGGCCAACATGAGGGCAACGATGTAGGGCTGGGAGATGGTCTGGCCTTCGCCGATGCCAATCGGCATGTCAAGGTAGGCCATGCGGCGGTGCTCTTCAGGCACAAACCTTTCCCTGGGCACCCGTTCCATTGCCCGGATGACGGATTCGGCGCCTACCTTGCGCCGCAGGCTACTGAAGAGACTTGTTCTGGCCTTGACCAGGGCTTTATCCATGCGCCAGACCCCTAGACAGCTTCACTATAGCACGGAGGCTAACCAGTCACAACGCGGGGCGGGGTTTGGTTGACTCCAATAAGGCCGTGTGATAATCTCGAAAGGTTCAACGTTCAGGCAGTAGCATTATATAGGTTTTAGTAGATTTGGGATGGTTGAAGTCGAGATAAAGGACAAGTCCCGCTGGCTGTCCCTGGGGCAAGCGTGCCGATATCTGGACGTAAGCCAAGCGTCGTTGCGCCAGTGGGCCGACGGGGGCTTGCTGCGGGTGTACCGCACGCCCGGGGGCCATCGCCGCTTCTTGCGCGACGACCTGGATGCGCTGACCGACGCGGGGTCGCCGTCGACGGAATCAGACAGGAACGGCGAGATGGAAGGTTCGGCGCTGCGGCGCATCCGCCGCAGGCTGCAGCAGGTAACCGTGGCCAACAAGGCCTGGTATACCAGCGTCGAAACGCAGGGCCGGGACCGTATGCGCCTGTTCGGCCGCCGGCTGCTGTCGATACTGACCCAGCAGCCATTAAAGCGGCAACAGCGGCAAGGGGCCTTGGAAGAATCTTATTTGCTGGGCCGGGAATACGGGAGCGAGATGTCCGACCGGGGCGTGACGCTGAAAGAGACCGTGGAGGCGTTCATTTTCTTCCGCAACATGGTGCTGGACTCGGCGACGGCCGATCATTGGGCGAGAATCTTGGAGTTGGCGGACCGGGTCTTGCTGGGGGTTACCGATTCCTATCAAAATCGTAGCTCGGCCAAACCAGCCCCGGCCAATTCTTAATTTCAGGCAGACTTTTCGGGAGGCATTAAGCGTTAATGGACTTAATCGATCGCCAACTGTTGAATCTGATCCAGGGACCGTTCCCTCTGGTGTACCGTCCTTACTTGAACCTGGCAGAGCAACTGCAAATAGGCGAACAGGAAGTGATAGACCGCCTGGGGCGTTTGAAGCAGTCGAACGTCTTGCGGCAGGTCAGCGCCATTTTCGACACGCGCCGCTTGGGCTACAAGACGACGTTGGCGGCACTGGCTTATGACCCGAAAAAGCTCCACCATGGGGCAATCAAAATCAACCAACACCCCGGCGTGAGCCACAACTACGCCCGCGAGGGGTCTTACTACAACCTATGGTTCACCGTTGCGGTGCCGCCCGACCACGATCTGGAGGCCACGGTACACCAGATGGCCAGGGAAACCGGGGCTCTAACCGCCCGGGTTATGCCGACCATCAGGTTCTTCAAAATCGGGGTCAACTTCGACATGGTGCGACAGAAGGGGTCTTCGTTTAACTACAACCCGGACGGCGGCGCCCAGGAAGGGTCGGCGGGCGACTGGAACAAAGCGGTCCCAGTGAGCGAATCCGACCAGGCGGTAATCCGGGAACTGCAAGAAGACCTGCCCCTGGTACCCAGGCCTTTCGACGACATGGCGGGCCGTCTTGGCATGACCACGGCGGAGTTGTTCGCCAAGGCGGAGGAGTTCCAGAACCGGAAGATAATGCGGCGGTACAGCGCGGTTCTGCACCACCGGCGGTCGGGCTTCAAGGCCAACGCCATGATCGTCTGGAACGTGCCCCCGGAACGGTCAGAGGAGGTGGGGTCGATCATGGCCCAGCACAGGGCGGTGACGCATTGCTACGAACGGCCGACCTTCCCCGACTGGGCATACACCCATTTCACCATGGTCCACGCCACCTCCCAAGAGGGTTGCGAGGAGATCGGCAAGGAGATCGAGGAAGCTACCGGCATTACCGACCGGCTATTTCTCTACAGCACCAGGGAATACAAGAAGACCCGGGTGCGTTACTTTGTCGAGGACTATGACCGGTACCGGGAGGCCGCGGAAGCCGCCTCCCTGGCCCAAACGTAGGCAGGCTCCGGATGCTGTCCTACTACCCTGCGTATCTGAACGTCAGAGACAGACACTGCGTCGTATTTGGCGGCGGCGCGGTCGCGGAGGGCAAGATCGCCCAACTGCGGGATGCCGGCGCCAGCGTTACCGTGGTCAGCCCGGAGGTGACGCCCGCAATTCAAGCGGCGGTGGAACAAGGACACCTGGACTGGCAAGCCCGGGAATACCACGCCGGAGACGTGCAGGGAGCGTTCCTGGTCATCGCCACTACCAACGCCCGGACGGTCAACGAGGCGATTTTCCAGGAAGCGGAAGGGGCGGGCATCCTAATCAACGTGGCTGACGTGCCGGCCCAATGTTCTTTTATCGCTCCTTCGATAGTCAGCCGAGGGGCCGTCACCGTGGCCATATCCACCGGGGGCGCCAGTCCGGCCCTGGCGCGCAAATTCCGGGAAGAGCTTACGGCCAGTCCGGTGATGGACTGGGCCGACCTGGCAGGTATATTGTCCCAGGCCCGGGGCCAGGTCAAGCAGCAGGGCTTGTCTGTGAACCCGCAGAGGTGGCAGTGCTGCCTAACCAACGACCTGCTCGAACTGGCTCAACAGGGTGAGGAGGAATACGCATTAACCTGCCTGATGTCCCGCTTGACTGGAAGCGATGCCGACCTCTGCCCGGAGGTGGCCCGCTGCCAGCCTGGTGGTTGCCTCCGTAAACCGGGTTAGACATGGACTTGAGCTTCCCGTTCCAATCCATTAATTCAACCGTAGCCCGGAGCGGCGACTCCGGCGGTATTTGCCTTGGCCGCAAGTAAGGTCATAAAGATTGGAAGCCGGGGCAGCGCCCTGGCCCTGCGACAGGACGAGGAGGTCCTTTCACGGTTGCGGCCGATGAATCCTCATTTGGAGTTCGAAGTAGTCAAGGTCCGCACCCAGGGGGACGCCAACCCCGACGCGTCTTTAACGGGAATGGGACTGGGTGTTTTCGTCAAAGAAATCGAGCGCCAGTTGCAAGAAGGCCTGCTGGACATGGCGGTCCACAGCCTTAAAGACCTGCCCACCCGAATGACGCCGGACCTGGCGGTGGGAGCGGTGTTGCGGCGGGAGGACCCCCGGGACGTGTTGGTCAACCGTTGGGGCTACCAGCTCTCTGATTTACCTGAAGGGGCGCGTATAGGCACCAGCAGTCCCCGCCGCCAAGCCCTGCTGAAAAACTACTGCCCCCAGGTGGTCCCCGTACCCCTGCGAGGCAACGTGGAAACGCGGCTGCGCAAGGCCCGCGGCGAGGAATGCGACGGCGCAGTACTGGCGGCGGCCGGTTTGGCCCGCCTGGGGCTCAGCGAGGAAGTAGCGGAGTATTTGTCCCCCCAGAGGTTCGTTCCTCCACCGGGGCAAGGAGCTGTGGCGGTGCAAATCCGCGCCGGCGACGACCGCATGTTGGGACTGCTCCGGCCTATCGAGCACATCGAGACCCGGCTAGCCGTCACCGCGGAGCGGGCATTCCTGGAAAAACTGGGGGAGGGCTGCCGCCTGCCCGTAGGCGCCTACGCCCAATGCCACGGGGAACTGATGTTGATGACTGTGTTCGTTGCCTCGGCCGACGGCAACAAGGTCTTTAGGTCCAAGCTGGAGGGATTGGCCCTCGACCCGCTGCAAATGGCCAGCGACGCCTATCTGGCCGTCGCGGAGCGGGGAGGAATGGACCTGGTAAACCTGGAACACGTCGAACAACACCGGTCCGGTCTGGAAGAGTAGCAGTTGACCGGCAAAGTCTACTTGGTCGGCGCAGGCCCCGGCGACCCTGGGCTAATGACCCTGAAAGGTCTTCGTTGCCTGGAAAGGGCGCAGCTAGTGGTCTATGACAGGTTGCTGGACCCTTCGCTGTTGGAGAACGTGCCGCCGTCTGCGGAACGGGTGTTTGTGGGCAAAGAACGGGGCAGGCAGGCAATGTCCCAAGACGAAATCAACCAAGCGCTAATCGACGGGGCCGCCGCCGGCATGGAGGTGGTGCGTCTAAAGGGGGGAGACCCCTTTGTGTTTGGTAGGGGCGGCGAAGAGGCACTGGCCCTGGCCGAACACGGCATACCCTTCGAGGTGGTGCCGGGAGTCACGTCGCCCGTCGGAGCCGCCGCCTATTCGGGCATACCCCTCACCCACCGGGGCGTGTCTTCTACGTTCACCGTGGTCAGCGGCAGCGAAGACCCGTCCAAACCGGACTCAGCCGTGTCGTGGGAAGTCCTAGCCCGCACGGGCGGGACTTTAGTGGTGCTCATGGGCTGGAAAGAGCTGGAGAGCATCGTAGACGCGCTGAGCTGCAACGGCATGGACCCGGCAACCCCGGCGGCCCTGGTCCAATGGGGCACGTGGCCCAGGCAGAAGACGGTTACCGGACGCTTGGAAGACATAGTTAGCAGGGGCCGCGAGGCCGACCTGCAACCGCCGGTTGTAGCCATCGTGGGCAAGGTGGTGGAGCTTAGAGAACAACTGCGCTGGTTCGAAAAAAGGCCCCTTTGGGGGAAGAGAGTACTGATTACTCGCTCACGGAGCCAGGCGTCACGGCTAAAGGAGCTTTTGAAAGACCTGGGGGCGGACCCGGTCGAGCTTCCGACTATACAGACCGGGCCCTTGGAAGACTACGCTGAACTTGACGCGGCCCTGGAACGGCTGGCCGATTTCGGATGGGTGATTTTCGCCAGCGCCAACGCGGTTGAAGCGGTCTTTGCCCGCCTGTCCGCCAGGGACCGTGACCGGGACGCCAGGGCATTCGGGGCTGCCAAAGTCGGAGCCATCGGTCCTGCTACGGCCCTGGCTCTGGAGCAGCATGGCATTGTCCCAGACTACCTGCCGGCCAAATCCACGGCCCAGGCAGTTGTCGCCGAAATTGATGAATGGGACTGGAAGGACGTACCGGTGCTACTGCCTGGAGCGGACATTGGTCGGGACCTGTTGGCTCAAAGATTGACCCAGTTGGGCGCCCAGGTGCAACAGATAGCCGCCTACAGCACCGTTCCAGCCCCCGACATCGGCCGCCTTGCCAGGGAAGCCCTTGACGAGGGGATAGACATAGCGACCTTCACCAGTTCTTCCACCGTACGCAACCTGTTGGAAGCCCTCAACGGCGACGGCTCCCGCTTGGAGTCCAGCATCATAGCCTGCATTGGCCCGGCCACGGCGGCCACGGCGAGGGAGTCGGGATTGCGGGTGGACCTGGTGGCGGAAAGGCACAACGTGGAAGGTCTGGCGGAGTCTGTGGTTGGATACGTGCAACGAGGCTAGGAATGCTGTACGCTGCGGCACTGCCAGAGAGGAGACCTGATGGCTAACTTTCCCGACGCAAGGTTGCGCAGGCTGAGGGAACGGGAGCCGGTGCGGAACATGGCCCGGGAGACCCGGCTCTCGGTAAAGGAATTCGTTTATCCCATGTTCGTCACTCACGGCAACGGTGTGCGGGAGCCCATCGAGCCGATGCCGGGCTGCTATCACCTGTCATTGGACACGCTGACCGAGGAAGTGGCCGAGGCTGCTGAGTTGGGCGTTCCTGCGGTCCTGCTGTTCGGGCTTCCCGCCGAAAAGGACCCTCTAGGCACAGAGGGCTACGATCCTGAAGGGATCGTCCAAGAGGCTATCCGGGCTATCAAGCAGACCTCTCCCGGCGTAATGGTGATAACCGACGTCTGCATGTGCGAGTACACCGATCACGGGCATTGCGGCATAGTCGAAAACGGGAGGGTCGACAACGACAAGACTTTGGAACTGCTGGCCCAGACTGCCGTATCCCACGCTCAGGCCGGGGCAGACCTGGTTGCGCCTTCGGCCATGATGGACGGTCAAGTGTGGGCCATTCGCCAGGCGTTGGACCGCCAGGGGTACACCGACACGCCGATAATGGGCTACGCCGCCAAATACGCCTCGGCATTCTTCGGTCCCTTCCGGGTGGCAGCCGAGTCCGCTCCCCGGTTCGGGGATAGACGCAGCTACCAGATGGACCCGGCGAATGCACGCATGGCCATGCGGGAGATAGAGGGCGACATTGCGGAGGGGGCCGACATAGTAATGGTAAAGCCGGCATTGGCCTATCTGGACGTAATCCGCCAAGCGCGGGACAGGTTCGACCATCCCCTGGCCGCTTACAACGTGAGCGGAGAATACTCGATGATCAAGGCGGCGTCAGCCCAGGGCTGGGTGGACGAAAAGACCGTCACGCTGGAGGCCCTCACCGCCATAAAACGGGCCGGGGCAGACATAATCCTCAGCTATCATGCCAAGGACGTTGCCCGCTGGCTAAGGGAAGATTCCTGAATGGAGTTTTCAATATCGCAGCGGCTTTTCGACGAAGCCCAGAAGTATATCCCCGGAGGCGTCAACAGCCCGGTGCGTTCGTTTAGGGCCGTGGAGGGCACGCCCCTGTTCATCACCCGAGGCGAGGGCGCGCGTATATGGGATGCGGACGGCAACGAGTTCGTCGACTACGTGGGATCCTGGGGGCCGTTGGTGTTGGGACATGCCCACCCGGCGGTTCTGGAGGCGCTGAGAAAGACGGCGGAAAAGGGCGTGAGCTTCGGCGCGCTGGTGGAAGGGGAGGTAGAGCTGGCCAGGACAATCTGCCAGGCCATTCCTTCGGTGGAAACGGTGCGCCTGGTCAACTCGGGAACAGAAGCGTGCATGAGCGCAATACGGCTGGCCAGGGCGTTCACCGGGCGAAACAAAATCATCAAATTCGCCGGGTGCTATCACGGACATGCCGACGGCCTCCTGGTAAAGGCGGGGTCTGGGGCATTGACCCACGGAATCGCCACCAGCGCGGGAGTGCCGGAGTCGTATGCCAAAGAGACCCTGGTGGCCGACTACAACGACCTTGGATCCGTGGAACAGTATTTCAACGCTAATCCGGATGACATTGCAGGGGTCATTGTGGAGCCGGTGGCGGGAAACATGGGCGTAGTACCGCCGGCTGGCGGGTTTCTAGAAGGATTGAGCCGCTTGACCGCGCAAGCGGGGGCGCTGCTCATCTTCGACGAGGTAATCACCGGGTTCCGGGTGTCTTACGGCGGAGCTCAAAGCCTCTACGGGGTGACGCCGGACATTACCTGCCTGGGCAAAATCATCGGCGGCGGCCTGCCCGTGGGGGCTTACGGGGGCCGCAGAGACATAATGGAAATGGTTGCTCCGCTGGGCCCCATGTACCAAGCCGGCACCCTATCGGGGAATCCCCTGGCTGTCGCAGCCGGCATCGCTACCTTGGGGGAACTGTCGCGGCCGGGGACCTACCAGAGGCTGGAATCTATGTGCTGCCAGCTAACGGAAGGGCTGTCCGAGATCTTCGGCCGCCTGGAAGTCCCAGGAACCATAAACCGGGTTGGGTCGGTGTTCTGCGGGTTCTTCAACCCGGGGCCAGTGGAGAATCTGGCCCAAGTGGAAAGTTCGGATACCAACCAGTACAAGCGGTTCTTCCACGCCATGCTGGCTCACGGCGTTTATCTTGCCCCGTCGCAATTCGAAGCAGGATTTGTCTCGCTGGCCCACACCGGGTTCGAGATAGACCAGACCCTTATCGCGGCAGAGGCGGCCTTGCGGAAAGTGAGAAACGGTTGAAGGCTGGGGGCCGGAGAAAAATACCCCGGAGGACCAATGCGTTAAACCAAAACGACCCGCCTGATTACCGGCGGGCCGTCAGGTGTTACCAAGTCTAAGGTCTTCTAGCTGCCGTAGCGCGCGGCGGCGTTGGGGTCGCTGTAAGCGACGTTCTTGGTCGCCCAGAAAGCCGCGGCTATGTCGTCCACCGAGGCTACCAGTTCTTCGCAGGCGGCCATATCCACCGCCTGGCGGCAGCGGCCAGCCAGCTTCAGGGCGGAGTTGAACTTGGAGGCCAAGTCGTTGGCGTCGGTATTGGGCCAAGCGTAGTCGGCCCAGAGGATGCGCAGCTCGCGCTTGCAAAGCTCGGCGTGCTCCTCCTTCGCCCCTACGTAGCGGGACATGGTGTTGGCGTAGGCCACGTGGTCATCGCCCTCCTCCAGGGCCTGCATCCGCAGCACCATCTTCTGCACGGTCTGGGCGGCGATTTTCGCTGCTATCGGGTCGTAAATCCCGCAGGGGATATCGCAGTGGGCCTCGGCTACCTGCGCCTTCAACAGCCCCAGTGGGTTAAACATATCCATATCCTCGCTTGTGTAAGATTTGAAGCAGGCACAAGATTACAAGAAAAAGCGCCGGTTAGCAAGTCCCCCAGGTTCCCGTAACCCAGCCTGGACATTGCCGACTCAGGTGAGAGGAAAGGGTGACTGCCACCATTTTCCGGTGTCGTTGACGTGGATCGACTCCACCCACTTGACCCACTCGAAACCCCGTTTGCCCGGGGCGGCCAGCCGCACCGGAAAGCCGTGCCCGTGGGAGATTGACTCTCCGCCAACGTGGGTGGCCAACAGGTAGCCGTCGGCTTCTTTCAGGGAGAAGCGACGCTGGTATCCCGTGACGGACCTAACGGTAATGCTGCCCGCTCCGGGCTTCACGCCTGCCGCTTGCAATACTTCCCTCAGGGGCGTTCCTTCCCATTCCTGGGTAGAATACCAACCGCCGGTGCAGTCCAGCAGCGCGGTGAGCTTCTCCCGGCGGCTGTTGACGTCTTCCAAGTTAAGGCTCAGGTCATGGCGGACCAACCCCGAAACACTTAGCCGCCACGAGCCGGCGTTGACCCGGTCCGGATGGTCGTTCAGCCAAGACGTGGTGGGGAAGGCATTGCCGGCAAAACTGGCGCGCTCGTGGGACCCGGTAAACCGCCGGTCTCCTCCCGGAAGTTCCAAGGCGTCGGCGGCAAATTCGCCGACGCGCCACAGGGCGAGGCCGGCAACGCTGAGCCCGGCCAGCCGCAAAAAGGACCGGCGCTGCGCCCAGAAACGGGGCCGCAGGGTCCAGGAATGGGTGAATGTGTGCCAGGCTACAAGGGGGGCAAGCAACAGAGACAGGTATATGTGCCAACTTACCCCGCTGAAGCCCAGGTAGGTGAAGTAACTACCGTAGCTCCAAGCTACTCCGAGGCCCAGGGCGGCCAGCAGCAACCCGAATATGGCTACGGAGCCGAGGAGCAGGGCGGGTTTTTGCCTCCAATGGGCCTTGTTGGTCAGGGACATCAGGATGTTCCGGCCCTTCCAAAGCAGCAGCGCCACCAGAGCGAAGCCGGAGACCCGATGCACTTGAAGAGCGAGCGCCCAGTCGGAAGAGCCCCCGATAAGCCCCAGGAACCCGGTGACCAGGGAAAGCCCGCCTGCGATAAGGATGAAGACGTTGGCCCAAGGATACGCCATGTCGCTGTCCTCTGGGTTGTTGCAAATGGTGTACGTTAGCCGGGCCTGGGCGGTTTCAGCGACGCCAACTGTGACGGACGTAGAGACGCCGCGCGCTGCACAAGCAGGCGGCCAGGGCGCCGGCCGGGACTAGGGCAACCGGGTGTCGGGGTGGTCAAGGATGTACCGGGCCTGCCGGACTCCGAAGTCCTCTTGCAGCTGTACCGTAAGGCCGCCGTCGACGACCAGGGAGTGGCCGGTGATGAACGCCGCCTCGTCGGAACTGAGGAACACGACCGCGTTGGCTATGTCCTCGGGTTTGCCCAGTTTGCGCAAGGGGTATTGGTCCTGGAAGAAGCGTTCCCCCGACGGGTTCTCGTCCCAACCGGCCCTGATGCGTTCCGTGACTATATGCCCAGGGCAGACGGCGTTGACCCTTATGCCCAACGGCCCAAAGTCGGTGGCCATCTGCCGCGTCATTCCGATGACCGCCGACTTGCCCACCTCGTAGACCATCTTTCCAGGGGCTGCCAGCAGGCCGTGCACCGAGGAGACGTTGATTATGCTGCCCACTCCAGTTTTCCGCATTTCGGGCACAGCGTACTTGGCGGCGAGGAATATGGCCTTGACCAGCAGGGACATTCCCCAGTCCCAGTCCTCTTCGGTGACCTCAAGGGCCCCCTCCGCCCCGCTGCCGTGCTTGGGGGTGTAGGCGTTGTTGACCAGGATGTCCAACCTGCCCCACAGCTCGGCCGCACGGTCGACCATCAATTTGATGTCCTGATGCTGCGACAAGTCCGCATTTATGCTGTCAGCCGTTCCGCCCTGGGCGCGTATCCCGGCAACGTTGGCCTCGGCAGCGGCCTCGTCTATGTCGGCAATCAACACCCTGGCTCCCTCTTTCGCCAGCCGCCGGGCACAGCTGCCGCCGATTCCCTGGGCGCCGCCGGTAACGATGGCTGCCCGGCCGTCCAGTCTGCCCATAGCTCACCTCGCTGTGAGGGTTATTGATGCTTAGCCTGGAGCCTGCTTCCAACGCCTGATGTGCCCCGCCGCGCCCCGCTGGAAGGCTATTCGGCAGATGCGGTGCGGCGGGTAGGGGTGCCGGCGATGTAGCCTGATAGGTTCAGGGCGGTGTGAATCAGGCCGGTGTGGGAGTAGGCTTGGGGGAAATTGCCGAGTTGCCGGCCCAGGTCAGGGTCGAACATCTCAGCGAAGAGACCCAGGTGGTTGGCCCGCTTGGTAATCATCTCGTGGAAGTAGTCCATTCCCCGGTCGGTCTGCCCGGTGTAAATGAGGTTGCCGATCAACCAGAAACTGAGCAGCGTGAATGCGCCCTCACGCTGGCCCTCCAGGCCGTCGTCAGTCTCCTCGGGCAGATAGCGCCAGACCAGCGGCCCGTCGGTCAACTCCCGCTCGATGGCGTCCACGTTCAGGCGTACCCGCGGGTCGTCTCTAGGGATCATCCCCAGGAAGGGTATCGCCAGATTGGAAGCATCCAACGCCTCGGAGCCGTACCGTTGCCGGAAAGCCTGCTTGCCCGAGCTCCACCCTAAGTCCAGAATCTCGGTCTTGATGTTGTCGGCGGCCAAGGACCAGCGCCTGTATAACCGTCGCTCTCCCCGGGCGGCGGCGATGTAGGCGGCCTGGTCGAGGGCAGACCAACACATGACCTTGGAATATACGAAGTGCTGCTGGTCGCCCCGCACCTCCCACACTCCCCGGTCTTTGCGCTGCCAATTGCCCATAACCGTTTCGGCCAGGGAACTGACCAGTTGCCAGGCCTCTGCCGGTATCTCCCCGTGGAGAGTAAGCAGGGAATGGATGGACAGGATGACCTCGCCGAAAACGTCCATTTGCAGGTGGTCGGCGGCGGCGTTGCCGATGCGTACAGGCTGGGAGTTTTCGTAACCGCTGAGATGGTCGAGAGTGTATTCCCGCAGAGACGAAATGGGGGTTATGCCGTAGACGATGCGAGTCTTGCGCCGCCCCAACTGGCACTGCTGCAGGAGCCAGTGCATGTAGTGGTCGGCCCCGTAGGCGTCACCCAGGCGGTAGAGGATGTCAACGGTGAAGGCGGTGTCCCGCAGCCAGGAGAACCGGTAGTCCCAGTTGCGGGAGCCGCCCAGGGTTTCGGGCAGGCTGGTGGTGGGCGCGGCGACTATGGCCCCGGTGCGGTGGTACATCATCAGATGCAGGGCCAGGAATGAGCGGACCACCGAGTCCCGCCACAGGCCCTCGTAGTTCATCCTGGCCACCAGGCCACGCCAGTACCGCTGGGTGTAATCCAGCTTTTCCGCCGTGCGGCTGCCCTCCAAGCTGGAAGGGCCGCCGTGACCATAAGAGAGCACGAAGGTGACCGTTTGGCCTTCTGTCAGCTGGAAATCGTGCACCACGCCCCGGTCGTCGAATGGTAGGGATATGTTGGCCAGCAGCGTCACGGTCTGCCGCCCGCCCCTGGCTTGGACAGCGCCTCTTCCGGCGTTGCCGCCCAGCGAGCGGAAGCTGGGGACGGTGCGGGCGTAGTCGTGCCTGGGTTGGAAATCGCAGCGCAGCGCAACGCTTCCCGACTGGCAGGTGACTGTCCGGTGGATTTCGTTGGGCGCTACCGGAGGAGTCTCGGGGTTGTTATCGTGGTCGGCGGGAGCGGGCATGAAGTCGGTGATGGAAACAACCCCGGAGGAGGTACGGAAGGTGGTCTGCAGGACGTTGGTGTCGGCAACGTACCCCTGAATGGTCTCGATGACGGTTTCCGTGGGGCTGATACGGAAATGCCCGCCCACTTCCGGGTCGAGGATAGCGGCGAACACGCTGGGGGAGTCGAAGCGCGGAAAGCAGCACCAGTCAATAGAGCCGTCGGTCCCGACAAGCGCCGCCGATGACATGTTGCCTATCAGTCCGTAGTCGTACACGCTCAATGTGGTGCACAGCGGTGCTGGATAGTGAAGCTTGTTATGTCGCTAAATGTACCATCCTAAGGCAAATCGATGCAACGAATGGGCGGTGTAATTTCGTCCGGTATAGTTTGCCGGCCCTGGACGGGCTATCGGCCCGCGAGCAGCTCGCCCACGCTGGGGGCTTCCAAATAGCGGGGAGCAACGGCGGAGAATCTGCTAGAATGTTCCCGCTCGGAACATCGGACGGCTTGGGAGATCCTGTAGTCTTCTTGGACTAACGCGCCGGGCCGACTGCGATGCAACTGCGGGATGAGCCCGTCTTGTTCCGGAGCAAAGGAGATGCGGTAATGAGCTTATCCAAGACGATTCGCAACGGGTTGTTAATCGTTATATTGGTGATGGGCTTCTTGTTTTCGGCCGCGGCCTGCGGCGGGCCTTCGGCTTCCGATGACGAGGCCGTACCTACGCCAACCCCGGAGTTGTCGCTGGATGAATTGCTTTCCAAGTTGGGGGGGAACCTGACGGGTATGGAAACGATGAGGTTCGACCTTGTCGACGAGCATGAGTCGGGGGCGCCGTTTTTCGGCATGACTCTAAAGAGCTTGGAAGGAGAGATCAAGGCTCCCGCCAGCTTCAGGATGGCGGTAAAGGTAAAGACTACGGGTGTCGCCTTCGTGGAAATAGGCATGTTAGCTGTTGGGGATGAGGCGTTCATGAAGTTCTCAGAAGACGCCCCCTGGGCGCCCTTGCCCCTGGACCAGGTGCCATTTAACTTCGCCGGACTGGGGCCAACGTTGAGCGACCTGCTTCCCATCATCAAAGATACGACTATCGCCGGCCGGGAGTTGATAGAGGGCGACCAGACCATCCGCTTGGACGGCAACGTCCAGTCCGAGGACCTGTCAGACCTTATCACTACGGTGGACGCGGGCCATCGGGTGGACCTGACCCTGTGGATTGACGAAGACGAGATTAACCTGCGGCAGTTGAGGATCTCGGGCCAAATCTACGACGACGACGGCCCGGAAACCAGCCGCCTGCTAAGCATCACGGGCATCGACCAGCCCGTTGAAATCGAACTTCCGGACGTTGCATCCAGCCCGTGACCACAAGCGGCGCTAGGGCGCGCCTCGCCTCGCTGGGTTCCTCCCAGACAGTAGTCCTGGGCATCATATGCCTGGGAGTATTCTCCACGGCCTTGGACCAGACCGTAGTGGTCGCCGCGCTGCCCAGCGTAATGGTGGACCTGGAGATTGCCCTTACCGACCTGGACAAAGCATCGTGGATTGTGACCGGATACCTGGTAGCCTACACAGTGGCGATGCCCCTGGCGGGGCGCCTGTCGGATGTACACGGCCGGATCCGGATGTTCCAGTGGGCATTGGTCCTGTTCTCCATAGGGTCGGGGTTGGTGGCGGTCGCTCCGGACTTTTCCTGGGTCGTGTCCGCCAGGGTGCTCCAAGCCATCGGAGGCGGCGCAACGGTGCCCATTGGGTTGGCCTTGGCCGCGGGAGCGGTCGCCCCGGAGAAGCGAGGAGTTGCCCTGGGCCTGGTGGCTGCGTCGGCCGAGGCCGGGTCCGTGCTGGGCCCGCTTTACGGGGGCGGCATCATCGAATGGATCGGCTGGCGGTGGATATTCTGGCTGGACATACCCCAGAGTCTTATTTTGATAGCCCTTCTGGCCCTTTTGCCGAACCGGGCCAACCCCGAGGCCAAGATGGACTACTTTGGGGCAGTGACCCTGGTGGCGGCCCTGACCGTCCTGACCATGGCCCTGTCCCAAAGAAGTCTCTTCTCTGGGGAGTCGCTCATACCCTATCTCATGGCAGCCCTCGGCGTTTTCTTGATCTTCGTGTTGATCTTGGCGCAGAGACGGGTGGCCCAACCGCTGCTGGCGTCCTTCCTCTACAGTTCCAGGGTCTTTGTGTCGTCCAGCGTTACCCAGTTCCTGGTGGGGGTCGCCTTGATCATATCCCTGGTATGCGTGCCCCTCATGGCCAGCACGGTGATGGAGAAGCAGGCCTGGGAAAGCGCACTGCACCTGGTCCGCCTTACGGCCGCCATTCCGGTGGGGGCGTTGGTTGGAGGCTATATCCTGCGGTGGACGGGAGTGAGGGCGGTGTGCATAACCGGTCTTGGCCTCATGGGGGTGGGCTTGCTGAGAATGAGCGGCTGGGAAACGGATGTGGCGGAAATCGAGCTGTCGGTGCCGCTGGCCGCTGCGGGCCTGGGATTTGGACTGGTGATTCCTCCCATCAGTGTCGCCGCTTTGAGCACCGCTCCCAGTCATTATTGGGGCACCGCGGCTTCGTTGATTACCGCGTCGCGCATGATCGGGATGGCGTTGGGGCTGTCCGCGCTGGCGGCGTGGGGCATTGAGCGTTTCTACAGCCTGACCTCCCACGTGACCATTGGAGAGACGTTCGAGGAGACCGAGGGACCCTTGATAGAAGCCGGGGTCACGGTGTTCCAGAACCTGTTTACCATAGCGGGGTTCCTGTCACTCGTTGCGATTTTGCCGGCGCTGCTGATGCGGGTAGAGAACACCGAAGAAGGGCCAAGCTTTTTGTGAGTTTGGCGGCCGTCGAAGGACGACGGGGGGCAGAAGCGTTGGCAGCGGGGATACCAGTGGGCGAAATGTTAGTCTTCCCCCCTCTGGGGAGACGGGTTTCTTACAAACTCTTTACTTTCTGAAACTTGTGGTTTAATGTGTTTAACTGCGCGTGAATACAGCCGTGGCCCCTAGGTAGGACTGACTGATAAGGAGGAAAAATGAACCGGTTTAGACTTTTGCTTATCGGGATGGCAGGGGTTGTTGCGCTCCTGGTAATGGCCGCATGTGGGGGCGGTGAAGGCGACTCTGTAGAGAGCCGGCTGGACACGGTTAAGGACCGCGGAAACGTGATTTGCGCCAGCCGCAACGATGTGCCCGGTTACGGTCACCTTGACGCATCAGGCAACAACGTAGGCTTCGACATCGACCTATGCCGGGCGCTTGCCGCCGCCGTGCTGGGCGATGCCAATGCCTTTGAGATTCAATTGATCAGCGCCGCCGAGCGGGGGCCGACGGTACAGTCGGGTGAGGTCGACATGTTGGTGCGCACGGTCACTTGGACGACCTCCCGCGATGCCCAGTGGGGGAACTACGCCCAGACGATGTTCTACGACGGCCAGGGATTCATGGTCAGGAAGGACCTGGGGATATCCAGCGCCCTGGAGTTGAAAGACGCGGACGTCTGCGTCACCCTGGGCACCACCACCGAGCTGAACCTGGCAGATTTCTCCAGGCAGAATAACCTAGACATCAACACCGTACCGTTCGAGGATACCGACGCGGTGGTCGCGGCCTACGAGGGTGGCCAGTGTGACGCTTTCACCAACGACCGGTCCCAGCTGGCCGCCATCGGAAGCGCATTCCAGAACCGGGACGACCACATTATATTGCCGGAGACGATCTCGGAAGAGCCTCTCGGTCCAGTGGTTCCCCACGGCGACGACCAGTGGTTTGACATAGTCAAGACGGTGATGGGCATTCTCATCTACTCAGAGGCCTATGACGTTAATTCCGGCAACGTACCGACAGCCAAGACCGGCGACGCCAAGGTTGACCGCTTGTTCGGGCTGGAAGGCTCGTTCGGCCAGGACAGCTTGGGGTTGGACGCAACCGTCGCCCAGACCGTTATCAACGCCGTCGGAAACTACGGTGAGATCTATGACCGCCACCTGGGCCCCGACGGCATTGGTTTGCCGAGGGACAACGGCCGAAACGCCCTATGGGCGGACGCACCCTGCGCCGACTGCCCGAAGGGCGGACAGATTTACGCAGCGCCTTTGCGGTAAGCCCCAAGCGCGGGCACCCCGGAGCTGCTCACTGGGGGACTCCGGTCCGCCAAAGGACATGGAGGGCGACCAGCTTGATGCTGGCCGCCCTTTCTTTATCTCCTGGGTAGCACTGGGCGCCGAGCCAACCAACCGAAACCGGTGGAAGTTCGCCCTTCGACTAGCTCAGGGTGAACGGGGAATTGGGGATACACTCCTACGTCAGGGTAAGCGGGGGCTTGGACATGCTCCTACGTCAGGCGAGCGGGGGCTTGGACATGCTCCAATTTGACAAATCGCTAAACTTAGAGGGATAGGGTACAATCAGGCCCAGTTCGATGCTGACGATGAATAAACGCCTATGGCGTCAACGCCTACTAGACTAACCTATCAGGGCATACCGATCTGGAGACATGCCCAGATCATCCAGTGGACCACCCAGATTGTTTCGGGGATCTTGGTGGTGGTCCTGGTGGCCTGGTTTTTCGCCAACATTGCCAACGCAGTCCAGGAGCGGGAAATCCCCAGCGGATTCGACTTCCTGGAAAGAGAATACCAGACGGACATCGGACATCACTTCCTGCCTTATGAAGTAACTCACACTTTTCTCTACGCCTTCTTAGTTGGAACCACCAACACGCTGATCGTCTCGGTGATCGGCGTAATCCTAGCGACTACACTGGGTGTCTTCGTAGGCGTCGCCCGGATGTCCAACAATTGGATCGTGTCCAGGGCGGCGTTGGTCTACGTGGAGTTCTTCCGCAACGTGCCCTTGCTGGTCCAGCTGTTCTTCTGGTTTTACATCGTGCTGGCTTTGCCGCAGGTGCGAGAAGGGTATGTCATCCTCGACAGGTTGTTTATCAACAACGCCGGCATTTCCATACCCATGTCCGTGCCCAGTTCGGGCGGCGCCGCCGGGATTTGGATTGGGCTGGCCTTAGGCTCCGTACTAGCAGGAGTGGCCGCCCACCGCTGGCTTAGCTGGCGGGAGACCCAAACAGGTTCGTCGTCCTATCCGCTGGTGGGGGGAACGGCGGTAGCCGTGGTGATAGGCGCCGTGTGCTGGTTTGCCGTGGGCGGGGGGTTCGGCGAAGCTCCCCTGGTGATCTCAACGCCGGCGCCCGAAGGTACTTTCGGGCGCATAGCGGGCGGATTCACCCTGCCAGGTGGGCTGATTGCCCTATTGGTCGGGCTGGTGATCTACACCTCGTCGTTCATTGCCGAGATTGTTCGCGCCGGAATACAGTCGGTGGGACGGGGACAAACCGAGGCCGGGCGGGCCCTGGGGCTCCCTTGGATTGGCGTGCTGCGTAACGTGACTTTCCCCCAGGCCCTGCGGGTGATAGTGCCCCCGCTAATCAGCCAGTTTCTCAACTTGACCAAGAACAGCAGCCTGGCCGGGGCAATCGGCTACTCAGACCTAACCAACGTGTCAAAGACTATGACCCAGACAGCCCCGGCAGTGTCTATATTCATCCTGCTGATGGCGGCCTACCTGGCGATGAGCTTGACCTACTCGCTGATAGGAAACCTGTACAACCGGCGGTTACGGGTTTGAACCAAAGCATTGAGTATCCTACTTGCACCTGGAGCAGCAGCGCCGCCCATGCGCCGGATGGGCACGGCCCGCGTACCGGTGAGAATTTGGCTGCCGGGCTTGGCGGCCTGGGTTACAAGTTGACAGTCATACGAGGAAAGACCCGGCCTAGGGCCTGAGCAATGTCGACGAACGCTAATGCAGAACAGCCGATAGCGTTGCCCCCACCCCGCCTGGAGAGGGGCGTGGTCGGGTGGGCGCACGCCAACCTGTTCAGTTCCAAGGTCGACAGTACACTGACCATCGTTGGCGGTTCCATATCGATATTGGCCCTCTGGTTCGCCGTGAAGTGGGTCTTCTTCGACGCCGACTGGACGGTAATCAAGACCCTGGGCGGACAGTTGATCATCGGACAGTACAACACCGTCGCCGCCTGTCCGAGTCAGAATTGCTTCTGGAGGCCCCAGGCCGCACTGATTCTGGTGACGGTCATGCTGGGTATGGCCTGGGGAGTAGCGGGCGGGGGCCTGCCCAAGCGCCTCGCTCTCGCCGTGGGTGTAATCCTCGCGGCGTTCGCGCTGCTTCCCTACAGTCTGGACAGGATGGGCTGGGACGTGCGGTTGCTGCTGGCGGCCAACCTCCCCGCCGTGGGACTGGGGTGGCTTATCTCCAGCTACACCCCCATACGCACGGTGCGATGGATTGCCGTAATCGGGATAGGGGTATTCGTGGCGGTTATCTTGCTGCTGCGCGGCATCGAGGGAGTCCCCGGCCTTGATTCGGTCTCGATACTCTACTGGGGCGGACTGATGCTTAATCTGCTACTGGCGGTTGGGGGCATCGTCGCCAGTCTGCCCATCGGCATCGCGCTGGCGCTTGGGCGGCGAAGCAAGCTACCCGTAGTGAAGCTGCTTTGCGTCATATTCATCGAAGTGTTCCGGGGCGTCCCTCTCATAGCGCTGCTGTTCATGTCTCAAGTTCTGGTGCCGCTGGCCTTTCCCGAGGACTTCCCGCTGAACTCCCTACTCCGCGCCGCCATAATTATCACCCTGTTCAGTTCGGCATACATGGCGGAAAACGTCCGCGGCGGCCTACAGGCGCTTCACCCCGGCCAGGCCGAGGGCGCCCGGGCGTTGGGCCTGGCGGGCTGGCAAACCACAATGTTCATCTCCATGCCCCAGGCCCTCCGCAACGTAATACCGGCGATAGTTGGGCAGTTCATCTCCCTGTTCAAGGACACCAGCCTGGTGTATATCATAGGCATGCTGGACATCGTGGAGTATGGCAGAGTATTCATTCAAGGCAATACGGAATTCCTGCCCAGCGCTAAGGAGCTGTTCGTATTTTTGGCCCTGGTCTTCTGGATTTTCTGCTATACGATGTCCTACGTAAGCAGGCGGATCGAGCAGAACTTGGGCGTGGGACAACGGTAGTCACATACAACACGAGGTGCAAGATGGTTACGACAAACGACGACGTTGAGGCCCCGGACGACATTATCATATGCCGCGACGTGAACAAATGGTTTGGCGAGTTCCACGTTCTGACGGGGGTGACCACTTCCGTGAGGCGAAGCGAGAAGGTGGTGATCCTGGGCCCGTCGGGCTCTGGCAAGTCAACGTTCATCCGCGCCATCAACCGGCTGGAGGAGCACCAAACCGGGGAAATAATAGTCGATGGGGTCCCCATGACCAACGACGTCCGCAACATCGACGCCATTCGCCGGGAAGTGGGCATGGTCTTTCAGCAGTTCAACCTCTTTCCCCACCTCACCGTAAGGGAGAACATCACTCTGGGGCCAATGAAGGTGAGAAAGTGGCCCCGAAAGCAGGCCGACGACGTGGCCGACGAGTTGCTGGAACAGGTGAGAATTCCCGAGCAATCTGAAAAGTATCCCGCCGAGCTTTCGGGCGGTCAGCAGCAGCGGGTCGCCATTGCCCGGGCCCTGGCCATGCAGCCAAAGATAATGCTGTTCGACGAACCCACGTCGGCGTTGGACCCTGAAATGATTAAAGAGGTGCTGGACGTGATGCGGGAGCTTGCCACGTCGGGGATGACCATGCTAGTGGTTACCCACGAGGTGGGGTTCGCCAGGGAGGTGGCCGACCGCATGATCATGTTCGACGGCGGAAGGATCATAGAAGAGGCTGCCCCGGTTGACTTCTTCGCCAACCCCCAGCAAGAGCGGACCAAGCTTTTCCTCTCCCAAATCCTGGCGTGAGGAGGGGATAGGCCGCATCCCGCGCAGCCGTATGCCGAATTCGGCAGGGAATTGCAGGCAAAATGGAGCGTCTCCAGTCGGGCCGGCGCGTTGCTTTACACTATCAAAAATATATTGGTATACTGCTGCCGACAACAGTATTGCCAACTGCAGAATGGCGGCCGAAGGCCTGGCAAACAGAGCCCCTTAGACCGCCTATTTGATGAAAACTTCGCTTCGGGGGTGGTTGGCCCTTATGGCTACATTACTCAGCAGAAGTTTCATGCGAGTTGTGTTGTTGGGGATAGTACCGTTGTTGCTGCTTGCGGTCCTGGCGGTGACAGCCTGCGGCGATGAGGAGGAGGAGGGGACCTTTCAAATAGGGGTAATGGAATCGGTCACCGGCCCCGGCGAGACGTACGGCACGGTGGCTGTCCAGGCCAAGCAACTGGCGGTGGAAGAGATCAACGCGGCGGGCGGCATCAACGGGCGGATGCTGGAGTTGATAGTAGAAGACTCCAAGTGCAGCGCGCAGGACGCTATCACCGCGTATGACAAGCTAACCGACGTGGACGGTGTGAAGATCATTCTAGGGACATCGTGCAGCGGAGCTATGCTGGGGGCCGCTCCCAAGGCCGAAGCGGACGGCGTAGTGCTCTTCTCAGGGCTGGCAACCAACCCCGACATTGCGAATGCGGGGGACTACATCTTCCGGACAGCAATGAGTGACGCCCAATTGGGTATCGACACCGGCAACGTGCTGTGGAGCGACGGCGTCCACAGGCTGGCTACCATCACCGAAGCCACCGACTACGCGGAAGGGGTGAGGCGGACCACGGTCGACCAGTTCGAAAAGCGCGGCGGCGAGGTGGTGGGCTCGGAACGGTACTCGTCGGAGGTTACCGACTTCAGGACCCAGCTGACCAAGCTGTTCAACGAGAACCCGGACGCCCTTCACATAGCATCCCAAGCCGAATTTGCCGGCGGAACCATCATAAAACAGGCCCGTGAGCTGGGCTACGAGGGCCCAATATACAGTGAAATCGTGCCCATCGGGACGACTGCCCTGGAGATCGCCGGAGATGCCGCCACCGGCGTGAAGGCGATAATTGCGGACTTGGATCCGGCCAACGCCAAGGGCCAAGAAGTTATCAACAACTTCCGGGCCCGCTATGACTACGTAACTTTGCCCTGGTACCTGGGGTCAGCTTACGACGACGTCTACATCGCGGCAGCATGTCTGGAACAAACCGACGACGACCAAGATGCCGACGGGTTCAGGGACTGCCTGTACGACATCATCTGGAGCGGCAGCATTGGGGACGACTACAGCTTCGACGATGACGGCGAGGTCGTTGGGCTGTCCAACGTGGTGGTGGAGATTCTGCCGGCGGCGGAAAGAACCGACGACAATCATGGCTACAAGGTGTTAGGAGCCGCGCCCATAGAGTAGCCCCATGCGTGTGCGCCTTGAAAGCCAAGGCAGTCTCATAGCAGTAGCCTTGGCGGTTGCGGTCATAGGCTACGTCGCCTGGAAAATCGGCGAATCGCCGAACCAGGCCCTGCAGTTCGCCTTCAACGGCTTGTCGGTTGGCGCCATCTACGCCCTGCTGGCTATCGGCTTCACCCTAGTCTACAGCACCGTCTGGTTCTTCGACCTCTTCTACGGCGCCGCAGCCGCCCTGGGCGCCTACGGCGTGTTCTACCTGCGGTCGGAACAGGCCCTCCACGGGCAATACGAAGTCAACAATCTTTACGTCAACGTCGTATTTGCCCTGGTGGTTGCCGGCGTAGTCGCTTGGGCGCTGCACACGGGCCTTCATTCCCGGCTCAGGGCGCGGTTCAGCCGGTTGTCTCTGGCGTCAAGCGGAATCCTGGCGGCAGCATCGGCCGGAGTCTACACGGGGTTCGTCCTGTCCTACCCCGATAAGCTGAACGTCATACTCAGCCCGGTGGTGGGAGCGCTGGCGGCCATTGCCGCCGGTTGGGTCATCTACAGAGGTTGCCGGCGCATATCTGCTGCAGCCGCGGGCGCACCGGCTTTCGCCTACGCCATCGCCTCGGCAGCCGCGGCCCTGGGAGCATACTGCGGCTACCTGGTGGCTAACGAGCCCGGCTCCAGCCTGTACTTGAGCTGGGGGGTGTCGTGCTTGCTGGCAGGAACAGTGGGACTGGCGCTTTACAGGGGCCTGTACATCAACATGCGGGAACGGGCCAAGTCGCCACTGGTGATGCTGGTAGCTTCCCTGGGCATCCTGCTGGCTATAAGCGCTTTTATTTCAATAGTGTTCGAGAGCGCTCCCCGACCTCTGCCGGAGGCCTTCGGCAGCAGTCCCTGGACCATTGGAGGCGCCAACATCAAGGGGTTCAACTTCTTCGCCATCGGCGTCGCCATTGCAGGATTCGTGGGACTGCTGGCGCTCCTCAAGTACACGTCCCTGGGAAGAGCTATAAGGGCCATAGGAGACGACGAAGAGGTAGCCAAAGTGGTTGGAATAAACACCACCGCCGTCATCGCGATCGTATTCTTTATCGGAGCGGTCTATGCCGCCCTGGCCGGAGTGCTGAACGGCCACGACACCGCCATCCAGCCCAGAATGGGTCTCCTGCTTCTGCTGAAGGGCTGGATAGCATCCGTGGTAGGGGGAATAGGGAACCTGCAGGGAGCGATCGTCGGTGGGTTTGCCCTGGGGTTGGTGGAGCAGTTCGGCATCTGGGACCTGGCCGGCGAGTGGAGAGACGTCATATCCTTCATGCTCCTGATCCTCTTTCTATCTTTTTGGCCCAAGGGCCTGTTGCCCAGGAAATGAGCCCGTGCTGAAAGTCGACCACGTCTACAGCAATCTGCGGAGACTGGCGGGCATCCCACAAGGGCTTGCGTCATCCAGCAAGTTCAACTTAGAGCTTTGGGCAAACCTGATCATCATCTCCTGGGCAGTGGGCTTCATGCTATGGCAGGGGGTGGGATTTGCCATAACAGTGGGGACGGTCTTCGCCATCTGGGCGATACTGGCGGTGAGCCTGAACCTGGTGGTTGGGTTCACGGGCCTGCTGTCGATAGGACACATCGGCTTCTTCGGCATAGGCGCCTATGCCGTGGCCATTCTCACGTCGGGCACTGACTACGACTTGCTGCGCACTGAAGCCATCGCAACGTTCGGCTGGCCGTTCTTCGCGGCTTTGCCCGTGGGCATGGCATTAGCCGGCCTGGTCGCCGTCGTGGTGGGCGTCGTGTTCAACAGGTTCAGGGACGATATATTTGTGCTTGTGTCGTTTGGCTTCACCATCATAGCCTTTAACGTATTCTTGAACTGGGGAAGCCTTACCAGGGGGGCTTTCGGGATTCACAAAGTGGCCCGGCCCGTCATAGGCGGGTGGGTATTCGACGGCGAACTGGAGTTCCTGCTCCTGTGCCTGGTGTTCCTGGCCGTCGTGGTATTGGTTTCATGGTTGATAGTGACATCGTCGTTCGGGCGGGTGCTGACGGCCATCAGAGAAGACGAGCAAGCCATCCAGGTATTTGGGTATCAGACGACCCACTATAAGTTCGCCATCTGGGTGATGTCAGCCATGATGGCAGGGCTTGCCGGGGGCCTGTTCAGCAGCTGGACGAGCTTCATAGACCCCAATTCCTTCATCCTGTTGGAGTCGGTGCTCCTGGTCTCGATAGTAATCCTGGGGGGGTTGGCGTCAATCTGGGGTTCGCTGCTGGGGGCCATGGCATTCGTGCTGCTGGAAGAGGGGATGCGCTTTGTTCCGTACCTGCCCACGGAGTACGTCGGCCAGGCCCGGCAGGTGGTGCTGGGCATCCTGTTGGTGGCGCTGATGCTGTTCCGGCCTCAAGGACTGGTGGGGAAGTACAGGCTATGAGCGCAGGCCAAACCAAGTCACCGGGGCCATTCGCCGTGGAGACGGACAAGGTGTCGAAGAACTTTGGCGCCGTGAAAGCCGTGGACGAGCTGAGCCTGTCAATTCCCAAGAAGGGAATCACCAGCATCGTCGGGCCCAACGGCTCGGGGAAGTCCACGCTGGTCAACCTGCTGAGCGGGACGCTGCCCCTGGACGGAGGAATGGTCATCCTCGACGGAGTCGGCCTCAGGGTGGTGAAGGCGCACGAGACTCCGAGCCACGGGCTAACCCGGACCTTTCAGGAGGTACGGCTGTTCGACCAAATCAGCGTGTGGGACAACATCATGGTGGTGCTGACCAAGCGGCCGCTATTGTCCGCGCTGGTGGAACGGCCGAAGCCTGCATATAGGGCCCAGGCCCAGAGGATCCTGGAGGAAGTGGGCATGTGGGAACACCGCCGCGCCCTGGCTATGAACCTGTCCTACGGCCAGCGGAAGCTGCTGGAGATAGGCCGGGCGCTGGCGTTGGACGTGAACACCTACCTGTTCGACGAACCCTTCGCCGGGCTGTTTCCCCAGATGATCGAGCGCGTGAAGGCCATCGTGAACCGGATGCGCGACGAGGGGCGCACGCTTATCTTCATCTCCCACAACATGGACATAGTGAGAGAGGTGCCCGACTACCTGATCGTGCTGGACAGCGGCACATTGCTAGCCGAGGGGGAAGTAGAGGCAGTCCTGAGC
The DNA here is from genome assembly GCA_965249215.1 of Dehalococcoidia bacterium. Lineage (GTDB taxonomy): Bacteria > Chloroflexota > Dehalococcoidia > Lucifugimonadales > UBA3495. Next base: position 813,769 of record CBDFLN010000001.1, read on the forward strand.
AGTCCGGAAGTGATAGACGCGTACTTGGGCGCATGAGCATGGATAGTCGCGCAGCGAAGCAAGACGGGTGCGGGGGCTGAGGGCCAATGCTGCTGGAGTTGACCGGCATATCGGTCCGCTACGGGGCGGTGCGAGCCCTGGACGAAGTGTCCCTGGGGGTGGCCCAGGGCGAGATAGCGGCGTTGATGGGGCCCAACGGGGCGGGCAAGTCCACGGTGCTGAAGGCCATCATGGGGCTGGCGCCGGTCACGGCCGGGACGGTGCTGTGGCGCGAGAAGGAGCTGGCGGCGGCCACCCACGAGATAGTGAAGGAAGGCATCGCGTTCGTGCCGCAGGGCAGGAGGGTGTTCACCCACCTGTCTATCGAAGAGAACCTGGAGATGGGGTGCCTGTACCTGGGCGACAGGGTGGAGAAAGAGCGGCGGCTGGACTCGGTGATGGAGCTGTTCCCGATCCTGCACGAGAAGCGGCGGGACCTGGCGAGCCAGATGTCGGGGGGGCAGCAGCAGATGTTGGCGTTGGGCCGGGGCCTGATGGCAAACCCGGAGGCGCTGCTGCTGGATGAACCCACCCTGGGGCTGGCGCCCATCATTGTCAAAGAGGTGTTCCAGAAGGTGTCCGAGATCCACGACAGGCTGGGGACGGCCATCATGGTGGTGGAACACAACATCAAGGGTGTGCTGGACATCGCAGACCGGGCCTACGTGCTGGACAAGGGGCGGGTCGCCCACGACGGCACGCCTGAATCTGTGCGGGAGACGGACGTGCTGACCCAGGTGTTCCTGGGGAGAGTCCAGCCGCAAGAAACGGAGTGAAGCTACAGGCCCGGCCCAACGGGGAATTACCCCGGAGCCGAGGCTACTTAGCGGCCTCCTGAAGGCAGGTAAAGAAGCGGTCCATCATCGTCTTGGCAACGCTGTCCATCATGCGCTGCCCGACCCTAGCCACCGGCCCGCCCACGTGGGAGTCCCCGTCCACCTGCACGGTGGTCTTGCCGTTATCCTCGACCAAGGTGACCAGGGCTTCGCCGTTGATGAAGCCGCCGCCGCCAGAGCCTTCGACGGCCAGGCGGTAAGACTGGTTGGGCGCCTGGTCCAGCATGGAAATCTTGGCGTTGAAGCGGCCCCTGACGGGGCCTATGCCGGCGACGATGACTGCCTTGTACTGGTCGTCGCCGATGGACTCCAGGCCCTCGCAACCGGGGATGCACCCGGCCAAGGCGGTGGTGTCGGTCAAGGTGCGCCAGACGTCAGGGGCAGGGGCGTCGAATTGGTAGCTTGCGGTGACCTTCATGGTTACTTCCTACCTGGGGTGGGGATGGGGGGAATTTTGGTTTCCCTACCATTTTGTACCATTTCCTCCCGTTTGGGAGTTTGTACGGCGGCGGGGCGAAAATCTTAGTTCCGTTCCACTGTGTCCCATTTCGTCCCGTTCCGGCGGGACGGCCGGCGGCGGGGCAAGTCTGACTGGCATCTCTGGCTGTCTACATGGTAGGGCGCGGCTGCCGGTTTGGGAAGGGGCAAATGTCAGTGGAACGGGGCTGTGGGGTTGGTTTGGCGGGGGGAGGTAATTACCCCATCCTAACCTTCCCCTTCGTAAGGGGAAGGGATTGTCGGGGTTGGGGCGGGGGGTTCCCGCTTTCGGAGAGCCTTGTGGGACTCCGGCTGTCCGTGCGCCCTTCGATTTCCCTCAGGACGAACGGACAGCCTAGGCCCAAGCTATGCGATGGCCTTCGCGCGGCGGAACGGCGGGTTGGGGGGCGGGCATGGCGTTTGGGGGTGGGGCCGGTTGGTGGGGCATGGCGGGGGCGGGTTTGTTCGTGTCCTTCAAGTGCCTCAGGGCGAAGGGGTGGGGCGTCACCGGGGCGGAGGCGTGGTGTATGGCGGGGGTGGAGTGGTGTTGTCCTGGGTTGACTGGTGTATATAATGGGCGGGTAGACCACGTATTTAAGCTGTTTAAGCTAGTTGAACCGTTAGGCAGGCATGGAGGCGCGTTATGGGAGCGACAGAGACCGTTGCCAGGTGGATAGTCAATACGAGCTATGAGGATATTCCGCCGGACGCCATTTCGGTGGCCAATGAGTCGTGCTTCGACCTGCTGGGAGTGATCCTGGCGGGGTCTACGGAGCCGGTGGGGGAGATTATCAGGCAGTACGTGGCGGACCAGGGGGCTGCTCCAGAGGCGACGATCCTGGCTTCGGGGCAGAGGACGACCCTGGCCAACGCGGCGCTGGTGAACGGGACGATGGGCCATGCGCTGGACTACGACGACTTCGGCGGCTTCGGCCATCCGACGGTGGCCATCTTTCCGGGCCTGCTGGCCCTGGGAGAGGGCGTGGGGGCCACAGGGCGGGACCTGCTGGAAGCCTACGTCGTCGGCTGCGAGGTAGGGCTGGCGCTGCAGCACGCCACCAAGTACAAGCAGATGCAGAACGGTTTCCACAGCACGCCGGTCATCGGCCGGCTGGCGGGAGCGGCGGCGTGCGCCAAGCTGCTGAAGCTGGACGAAAAACAGACCGTAGCCGCGCTGGGGATCGCCGGGTCGATGGCCGGCGGGCTAATCCACAACTTCGGGACCATGACCAAGCCGCTGCACGCGGGCATGGCGTGCCGGGACGGGGTGATGGCGTCGCAACTGGCGCAACAGGGCCTTACCGCGGGAGACCGGGTAATCGAGGCCCCCTACGGGTTCATCTCGACTATTCTTCGCGGGGACGGCGATGCGGGAGACAGGATGGCGGAGAGCCTGGGCAACCCCTTCCGGGTGCAGGACGCCTTGATCATCAAGAAGTACCCCTGCTGCGGGGGCAACCACGCCATACTGGACAGCCTGTTCAGCCTGATGCGGGAGCACAACTTCAGCTACGAGGACGTAGCCAGCGCCGATTTCGACCAGCACTACACGTCGGTGGTCATGCTGGAGCCGGACACCACGCTGAAGGCCAAGTTCAGCGTCACGTACAACGTGGCGGCGGGCCTAGTGGACGGCGAGGTGGGAGTGGAGACGTTCCGGGACCAGAAGGTTCGTCAGGACGCAATTCAGGAAACGATGGACAAGGTGCATCCCCGGGTGCTGGCAAGGTCGCAGTCGGAGAACGACGACCTGCTGGCCGAGACGCCGGTGAAAATCACCCTGAAGGACGGCCGGGTGCTGGAGCACGCCACCCACAGGATGCAGGTGCTGGGCAGCCAGAACAACCCGTGGGGATTCGACAACATCAAGAATAAATTCCAGGCCAATGCCCGGATGGCGCTGGCCGATGCAGAGGCGGAGGAAGCGGTAGAGGCATGGTCGGACATCACCCAGGTGGCCGACGTGGCGGGGACTATCAGGCGGACCCTGGTGAAGGGCTGAGGCTGAAGAGAGAGCTTAGGGCTCGACGCGTATAGGGTCCCCCACCTTGATGGGGCCGCCGTTAAGCACCAAGGCCAGCATCCCCCGGCGGTGGTCCAGGGTCTGCCGGAGGCCGGGGCGGATGGCGTTCATCCGTTCGCAGGGCATGCACTCACCCACGATTTCCATGGTTACATCATCGCCGATGAAGACCACCTGACCTGCCTTGGTCTGGGAAAGGTCGAGGCCGGAGGTGGTGACATTCTCCTTTATCTGGCCCGGTGAGAGTTCCAGTTCGTCCAGGGTTTCTTTGTCCATGAGGAGGACCTGGCGGAGGTGGCCCTCGCGGCAAAAGCGGTCGCCTTCCAGACCCTGGCCGGAGATGACGTTGGCGTTCTGAACGGCCGTGGCCGGAGAACGGGGTTGTTGGGCGAGGTGCAGGTTGACGATGGTGCCTTGTTGCATCGCCGGATCCTCCTGTTGGTGTTGTGCGTTTTTGGGGCTTGTCAGTCGCGGCGATTATAGCGGGTGGGGGCGGGGGATGTCACGCGGGGGGTTGGTGGGGGGGCGGGGGGCAGGTAGGAATTTAGAATGGGCGAGATTTGCACTGGAGGGTCAGGACCGTCCAGGGGTCACATGGTCGCCGTGGAACGTTGCCCTAGAACTCTATCAATGTCTCATCAACGGTGACAGTACCATCCAACCGTCGGTCGAGAGCATCACGCTCTTCCTCAGTTTGGCGGTGTCTTAATACAGTGCTACTACTAACGTCGTAATGTACCGCCTCGATATTCAAAACGACCACGCTTTCCAAATCTAGCCGTAGGGTAGGGCCATTATCCTCCTCCTCCTCATCTTGAAGCTGACGCTCCAAAAACACATCAAATCCCCGAAGAGAACGGTGCGGCGGCATTTCTTCTTGCGTAGTCGATTCTTCTTGGGCAGGCTTAGAAGGGACAGTTTCCAATACAAAGATAGTGTTATCGTAGTCTTCGTCTGGTTCGGAAGCCGCTCTACTTGGGAGACTAACCTTCACAATAGATCCAGCTGGAAAGTCGTATGGCTCAACTCCACGAGAGCGATTGAATAACACGACATTATTCCCGGTTCCATCTGTTTGCGACGACGGATAGATTATGCCATCGACACGAGGTGTAGCTTTGTAAGCCAGATATTCGGTTACCACTTGAGTCATCAGGTGTTCGAGAGCGTCGTCTTCGAATACGATCGGTTGACTGATTTCTCGGACCAAGCGCCTCAGGAAGATAGCTCTGGACTTGTGCTCCGGGTAATGTGGGTCAAAGTGACTGGCCTTGACATAGACTTCAGCCAAGGCACCCAAGTCGAGAAGCGTTAAGGTACGCAGTAGTCCAAATCGTCCAATTACAACACTGCTACCTACTGGCGGCCGCAACTCTGACACGCACGTCGATTCTTCCATGGCACCATAGAACACCGATATGCCCTGGGCGTTCATCCGGCCCCCTTTGGCCGATTTTGGTGGCGGGGGCCCGAGCTCCTGAACTGGTGACTTCAAAATAGATTCAAGTTCCTGGGTAGACTTCGCTGTCCGCCCGCGCCAGACGAAGTGACATTGATCGGCTGGGTTGATCTGCTTGATGACAGGCCTGTCGTCCAAGGTCTTAAGGGCATTCAGATCACCAAAAATTTCAGTTAACAGATCTTCAGCGACTGCGTTCAGAAACCTAGACCGGGTCCGAATCTCGCGACGGAACTCGGCCCAGATTAATCTGAACCCTAGGTCTTGTGCAGGTTTCTCTTCGTACATTGCCTCAGATCCATAAGGGTTTTCTTCACCATCTTTGGCTGCTTGGTACATATGTCTACTGGAAAGCAAAGACGCTAGATCGGCTGCTGCGCCATCAGGCAATTCGACTAGATCCTCGATCACTATTTCTGGCTCCTCGCCTCTTCGCTCCCACCTTCCTTCACTGAACATAAAAAATTCGTAGGGCTCGTCCGGGTGGTCAGGCGTGAGATTGAAGTGCTCTTCCATTACTCCATGCATTCGGTCAGCTAGGTCATCCAGCGTTAGCGCCTTCCTCTGTTTGCCGCAGTAACTGCATAGAGTCCTAAGGCCCTTCCCTTTCACCTCATCGGATAAGAATTGGTCGCCGATGCAGCGGTAGCAAATGTGTTTCGTGCTGTTGTCTGATGCTGCCAACTGAGGCGTCTCCTTAAAATTAAGCGGGTGGGCGGAGGGGCATGTGGGGCACGGACTAAAAGCAAAGGGAGCGGACTTGGCCGAGGCGGCGCTGAGTCAGGCGCCAGCAAACAGGTGGACGACCGCCGGAAACACAGCCTATCCACCTTACCAGTCTGTAGCCTGGTAGGTGGTGGCGGTCATGGCCGTCGGAGTGTACAATAAATGAAAAGAGCCGCTCTTCCAAAGCGGCTCCGCAGTAAGTTTTTTAATTTAAGGGTGTCCCTCTAGCTCTCCACCTAAGACTAGAGTACACCCTAGTATGTGTTGTGTCAAGATACTAGGGCGGTGGAAGGTAGCAAATGGGCGCTTTGAATGGGAATCAAATCAAGAAACTAGTCAGCGCCGGCGAATTAGTCGTGCAACCTTTCGATGATAAGTTAGTTCAGCCTGCGTCCTTTGACTTCAGACTCGGAGCGAAGATCCTGGCGAGTCCCCTTGGGCCTGACGAGCTCGGTCGAGAAATCGAACTAAACCAACAAGCGCCTGACTATGCGGTCCAGACTGGTCAGATGGTAGCTGTAATGTCCAAAGAGTGGATAGAGTTGCCATTGGACGTTTGCAGCAATAGTTTTGGCATTCGTTCCGTATTCGCCAGAAAGGGGCTTCATTGCTTTGGTGGCCCGCATCTCGATCCGGGATGGAGAGGGCATTTGATAGTCAGTCTACAAAACGTCGGGCCCGAACCCATCACCATAGAATTAGACCGACCGTTCTTTACGGCAACGTTCGAACGACTAGATGAGGCGGTTGAACCAGGTCAAGGTTACGAGGGGAATCATCAAGACCAACACGATTTCCCCGAAGAGCAGAAGACGTATATCCTGTCAGCGAGGACGACAAGTCTAGCAGAAATTCCCACGTTGCGAGAAAATGTTGCCCGTCTTACTGCACTGGTTGAGGAGTTAAATGACAAGTTGCCCGATCCAGATGCTGGCCTAGAGATCAACGAGGAAATAGTAAAGCGGCTGCGCCACTCGCTTGAAAAGGACACGGAGTCCTTTCTTTCGTCGGAGAACGTGCGGCAACGTTAAATTTGTGAAGCACCGATGCCCCTTCTATATGACCCTGACGCTTTTGAAGATGTGCCTTCCTCGGAACACCGGCGATTCGTTCGAAAGTGTGAATGGCTGTGGACGAATAAGCACATATTGACGCACACTTCCTTGCGGCATGACCTCAATCCTTTTCTCAAGTGGCAAGTAGGCCATTACCGCATCATATATACTTACGACGCTGAATCCGACGATTTGGTGATACGTCTCATAGCCCACCGGAGTGACGTATACAAAAGGGCTACCGGTCTAGACTCCTAGACCTATCCCTCAAAAGCGTAGGTAAAGAGCCGCCGGGAGAGCATCCAGATGTTCCGGCAGGGCAACCGGGGTGACCTGGTGGCTAGGGAGTCGGCGACGGGCGCCGCACCCTTCTGACGCAGCCTGCTTGTTTGGATTAGGTTTCTTGCTCTGCTTCTTCTTGCAGGGTGGGCATTTGGGTGAAGAGGCCTACGGCTTCCTCTATGTCTAGCTGGAAGGCTATGCCGGCGCCGTGTTCGGTGTCGAAGTGGGCAGCTTCGCCGATGCGTTCCATGATGGCCCGGGCGCGTTGCTCGACGACCAGGAACAGGATGATGGCCCGTTTGTGCTCCAGGCCCAAGCCGAAGAAGGTCCTTTCCGGCGCCATGCCCTCTCCCCGGACGCTGTTGACTATGGTGGCGCCGGTGGCCCCGCCGGCCCGGGCAGCGTCGACGACGGCCTCGGTCTTGTCGTCGTTAACCAGAGCGATTATCAGCTTCAGTCTCATGGCTTAAACCTCCCTGTTGTGTTCCCTGTTGTGTTCCCTTGGAGGAAGGCCCTTGGCCGCGCCATCTAATCAACCACGATGCCGCCATGGCGTAGCCAAGTACCGACATTATAGGAAAGACGCTGGCGAAAGCAATCAGCCCGAACCCGTCGATCAGGGGGCTGCGACCAGGAATGCTGGCCGCCAGTCCCAGTCCCAAGGCCGCCACTACCGGAACCGTCACGGTGGAGGTCGTAACTCCCCCGCTGTCGTAGGCCAAGGGGACGATGGTCCTGGCGGACCGGAAAGTCTGGGCGATGACTATGACGTAGGCGCCAATGATGTACCAAGGCAGCGGGGTGCCGGTCACTATGCGGAAACATCCCAAGGACACCCCAACCGCCACTCCCACGGCCACGGCCAGCCTCAAACCCCAGGACCGGATGGTCCCGCCGGACACCTCCTCGGCCTTCAGGGCCACGGCAATCAAGGCGGGTTCGGCCACGGTGGCAGCAAAGCCGATGGCCGCGGCGAAGACGTACACGAGCCAATAGTTACGCCAGTCGACCTCGCCGCCCGCACTTCCCAGCCCGACCCTTTCAGGAGTGGTCAGTTGCTGGGCCATGGTCTCTCCAATGGGGAAGAGCGCTTGCTCCAACCCGACGAGAAACAGGGCCAAGCCGACCAGCACCAGGGCGACCCCCCCGGCAATCCGCCGGAGGTTGGGCGGCCGCTGCCGCAGCACCGCCACCTGGAAAAAGATCAGGATCGCGGCGATGGGGAGCACGTCCCGAAAGGTCGACCCCAGGGTGTTCAGCAACTCCATAGTCAGGCCACCATTCCATACCCGAGGACACAGATCATGGGGGTCAGGCTGGCAAATGCGATGAGACCGAAGCCGTCGACCATTGGGCTTCGACTCCTGATGGACGTGGCCAAGCCCACTCCCAAGGCCGCAACCAGGGGAACGGTGATGGTGCTGGTGGTGACTCCTCCAGAGTCGTAGGCCACGCCGATGATGTCCTCCGGGGCGAGAAGGGTCATTATCGTCACCAGCAGGTAGCCGCCGATTATCAGCCGGTGGACCGGCCAGCCCTGAGGATGCGCAAGACGCCCACGACGATGGCAATACCAACGGCGACGGCAACTACAAGCCGGAGAGACAGAGCATAGAGACTGCGGGCCGAATCGCTTTCGTCGATGGTCCCCGCTTCAGCCGCTACGTCGGCCGCCTCGCCCGCGATGGCTATCAGGGCGGGCTCGGCCACGGTGGTGCCGAATCCCAAGCAAAAGGAGAACGCGAGCAACGCCAGCAGGTTGCCCTTGTTGGCAAAGCCCTGGGCTAGGGCTTCGCCCAAGGGGAACAGCCCGCTCTCCAGGCCCTTGATAAACAGGCCCAAGCCCACGAGAACGGATACCATGCCTATGGCCACGCTGCCCAAGTCGGAGAAGGGCTGCCGCAGCACGACGATCTGGAAGAAGGCGATGACCAGGACGATGGGGGCCAGGTCTCGCAGCGATTCCAACAGCTGCCGCGCCATCGGGGCCAGGAATTGGACCCACTCCTTCGCCCATATGCTTCGAGCCTGGCGGACTAACATGGCAACCATAACGGGTCGAATATAGTTTTCTACGAGTAGCCGGTCAAGCGGGGCCGCGGTTCATGAGGCCCTGGCTTGGGGGCGGGTCTAGCGTTAGGGTTGGTGGGTTGGGACGAGGGACTGGTTGCAAATTGAGCCTTATGCACACTATAGGGGTGGACTGACGCCCTGTAGAGTTTGCGGAACCGTTTGGCCGGCCAAGTTATGTAAGTGATACAATGAATCGTGCCCATAAACGGGCGGCACAAGCCTAGCAGTATTGGCGACCCCTTCTGGACTTTTGCAGGGCAGCCCAGAGAACGAGGTAGTAGTGTTCAAACTCTTGATTGCTTTGTCCCTGGCTATTATCACAACAGCGGCAGCGTGTGGGGGAGGCGAGGGCTCTCGCATGACCGTCGAGGAGTATGCGGCTGCCTGTGAAGCAATTGGCAGCAATTTCAACAGCGTGGCCGACACAGATTTCACTTCCGGATTCGAGGCCATGGAGGACGCTCTCGCCGAGGTAAGAAGGTGGGACCCTCCAGGAGAGTTACAGGAATTTCACGACGTTACAGTCAGGGCCGCGGAGACCTTAATCAGGGCCCTGAAAGAAACCGGCGCCTTCGACCTAATGCGGGAATTTGAAAAGGCCGCAGAAGAGGAAGACGAAGCTAAAGTATTGGAACTGATGGGACGAATGGCGGAACTAGAAGAGGCCATGGACCAGATAGATGACCAGATATCTGAGCTAGATGAGCAAGTTGAACGCGCTGAGGAAAAGCTCTCTCCGGCTACTCGCCAAATCCTGGCCGACGCAGACTGTCTCTAGGGAACGCCGGCCGTAGACCATCGGGAGCATGGCCGGAACCGGGAAAAGCTGTTGACGAAGCTTAGAGAACAAATAGAAAGCGACATTGTGACGGCCATGCGCAGCCGGGACCAGGGGCGGCTGGACGCGTTGCGGTTTTTGAAGAGCGCCATCCAGGCCCAGGAAAAGACCAAGGGATCGGACCTGGACGAGGCGGGCCTGATCCAGATAATCGCCAAGCAGGTGAACGACCGCCGGGAGAGCATCCAGATGTTCCAGCAGGGCAACCGGGAAGACCTGGTGGCCAAGGAGTCGGCGGCGCTGGCGGTGCTGGAGACGTACATGCCTCCGCAGCTTGACGAGGGGGAGCTGGAGCAAATGGTCCGACAGGTAATCGAGGAGGTCGGCGCATCGTCGGTCCGGGACAAAGGGCGGGTCATGGGTAAGTTGATGCCCCAAGTGCGGGGCAAGGCCGACGGGGCGCAGGTGAACGCCCTGGTGGACCAGATGCTGGGGGCTGGGGGGTAAGCTGCTTCTGCGGGGCGTTGAGGGCTGCAGGAGTTTGGGCGCGCCTGCGAGGGGTTGTCAGAATCCTGGAATGGGCCGATGGCTTTAGCGGTGGGCCCTTCGACAAGCTCAGGGTGAGCGGGGGATGGAGACCTCAGGCGCGAGATTCCCGCCTGCGCGGGAATGACGATTGGGGGCGGGAATGACGCGTTGGGGATGTGGACGGGGCCCTTTGACAGGCTCAGGGTGAACGGGGGGGTCGGCAATTGAGATTCCTCGGCTCCGCCCGGAATGACGAGTTGGGGGCCCTTCGACAAGCTCAGGGTGAGCGGATGGTTGCGGGAGACTCCAACTGGTTGCCCGACAAGCACCTATGACGGGTTAGTTGTCAGACACGCTTTAAAGGGACTTTCTCCAAAATGCGGTTTGGGATTGTAGTGTTTCCGGGGACTTGGAGCGATACGGACTGCTACCACGTGGTCAAGGGCGTGCTACAGCAGGATGCCAAGTACGTGTGGCACAAAGAGGACAGCCTGGCGGGGTACGACTGCGTGATACTGCCCGGCGGGTTTTCCTACGGCGACTACCTGCGGGCGGGGGCCATGGCCCGCTTTTCTCCAGTCATGGAATCGCTGAACCGCTTTGCCGACTCGGGCAAGCCGGTGATTGGAATATGCAACGGGTTTCAAATCCTGTGCGAGGCGGGGCTGCTGCCCGGCGCGCTGCTGGCCAACCAGCATTTGGAGTACCGCTGCCAGTGGACCAACCTGCGGGCCGAGCGGGCCGATACGTGCTTCACTTCCCGGTGCAATCAGGCCCAGGTGTTGCAGGTGCCCGTGTCCCACGGGGAGGGGAATTACTTCGCCGACCAGGCAACGCTGGACCGACTGGAGAGGGACGATAGAGTCTTGTTCCGGTATTGCGACGCCCAAGGGGAAATCACTAAGGCGGCCAACCCCAACGGCTCGGCGCGGAACATCGCCGGGATCATGAACGAGGCAGGGAACGTGTTGGGGATGATGCCGCACCCGGAGCGGAGCTGCGAGGATGTTCTCGGCAGCACCGACGGCAACCTGATTTTCCAGTCGATCATCGACGCTTGCGGGGCCCGGTAGCCGGAGTAGGCGTCGGGCCGTTTCACCGCCTGCTCGCCGAACGAGCCGCGGCCACAAAGCAGTCCCGCGAATCCACCGGGCACGGGCCGTCGTTGACACCCCCATAGCCAGGGTGTACGTTGAATCCCGATATGACGCCGCGCAACATTATCCTGGTGGGCTTCATGGCCTCGGGGAAAAGCGTCGTGGGAGAGGCGCTGAGCCGCCTGGCAGGCATGCCCTTGGTCGACGCCGACGCCGAGGTTGCGCGCCGGGGCGGCAGGCCCATCCCACAGATTTTCCAGGAAGACGGCGAGGCCGCGTTCCGGGACCTGGAGCGCCGGGTCATAGCAGATTTGTGCGCCGGCGCTGGGCAGGTCATCGCCGCCGGCGGGGGCGCCTTCGTGGACCCGGACAGCCGGGCTCTGATGCTGGCCAGCGGGGTGGTTTTCTGCCTCCGCGCACGGCCAGAGACGATCCTGAAACGGCTGTCGCAAGAACGGCGGACTGATGCTGCCGCGGAGGATGCCACCGGTCGGCCGATGCTGGCCGGGGACGACGTCAAGTCACGGGTCGAATCGCTGCTGGCGCAACGGGCCGACGCCTACGCCCATGCCCACCACACCATCGAGACGGACGCATTGACGCCGGAGCAGGCGGCAAGGCGCATCTTGGAGGCGTGGCAACAGTGATCGCCCGTAAGTGGGAGCCGATAACCCGTCTAGCGCCAGACTGTGAATACGACTTCGCTGAAATCGATTCGCTGCGCCGACAATGGCTAAGCGTTCGGCAAGCTCGAGAAGAAGCGAACCCGAAGGCCTATTCGGGGTTCCTAGACCGCCTCACCCGAAGTTGGGCCATCGAGACAGGGATCATTGAGGGATTGTACACGTTGGACCGCGGCGTTACGGAGACGCTAGTGATGAGGGGCATCTCAGAAGAATTGATTGAGCAGAGTTCCACCAACAAAGATCCCGGCGAACTCGTGCGAATGCTCAGAGACCACCAAGACGCTGCAGAGGGCGTTCACCACGAAATTAGGGAGGGCAGACCGATCTCCCGCAGCGCTATCCGTCAGATCCATTCGACTCTAACCAGGAACCAACCGACCTACCGGGCCGTCGACCAATTTGGCAATTCGTTTGACACACCACTGCACCACGGACAGTTCAAAACGTTGCCCAACAACCCAATACGAGAGGACGGTAGCGTTCACGAATATTGCCCTCCCGAACAAGTCGACAGTGAGTTGGATCTACTGGTCGAATGGTACGGCCAATATCAACAGGAAACCGACGCGCACCACCCGATATTATCGGGGGTGTGGGTCCATCACCGCTTCACTCAAATTCATCCCTTCCAAGACGGCAATGGCCGCGTCGCCCGAACGCTGCTTACCTGGCATCTTGTTCGGGAAGGATATCTGCCCGTCGTCATCAAGCGGGATGACCGTGACCGGTACATCGACGCGCTGGAGTCGGCCGATGGGGACGACCTCCGCCCCTTTGTCGACCTGTTGGTGCAACTGCAAAAGCAAACCATCTTGGAAGCTCTGGGAGAACCTGAGTCGGACCCACAACCGGCATTGGTCGGCCAAGTCCTTGACCAAATCGTCGAGCAGATTGACCGGCAGAACCAAGCCAGGGCGGACCAAATGCGCTTGGTGAGGAGCCTCGCCCAAGGGCTGCAGGAACAAGCCCAATCGATGTTGGCAGAACAAGCCGACCTAATTCGCACTCGGCTGTCCGAGGCAGATAGGCAGATCCACCACCGTATTGATCGGGGAGGGCCGGACGGCAAGGAGCACTGGTATCGCAACCAAGTAGTCATAACCGCTAACAACTCCCGACACTGGGTCAACTTCAACGAAGCCAGGTTCTTCGTGAAAGTCTCTTTCACTCCAGAGAGCCCTTCTCGGTATCCCAGGCTCATATTTGTTGTTTCGTTGCATCACATGGGTAGGCAATTAACCGGGATCATGGCCGCCACTGCCTTCGCTCTTATTCAGCATTATCATGACAACACCGAGGAGGACAACGAGGGCACGGCTGAAACTCAATTCCACGACTGCACTATAGAGCCGTTTACGTTCACGTGGGAGACTGACTCGGAATCGCTCATGTCAAGGTTTAACAATTGGCTGAAGCAACACTTGGCCATCGCCGTCAAAAAATGGGGGGAGTACTTGACATGACCAACGCGAACCTGGCCGCGACGGTGCATCACTCCGGCGGCAGCTACCCCGTTGTCGTCGGGTGGGGCATCCTGCAGGACCTGGGAGACCGGCTGACGGAACTGGGCATCCAGGGCACTGCATACATCATTACCGACAGCAACGTGATGAATCCCTACGGGCGACAGGTGCAGAGGTCGCTGGAGAAGGCGGGGATTGCCGCTCACGTGTTCATCGTCCCCGGGGGGGAGACCAGCAAGAGTTTTGCGGCGGCCCAGGGCATCTACGACTGGCTGGCGGGTCTCCGGGCGGAGCGGGGCCAGGCCATAATCGCCGTGGGCGGCGGAGTGGTGGGAGACCTGGCGGGGTTCGTAGCCGCGACGTATCTGCGGGGCGTGCCGTTTGTCCAAGCGCCCACCAGCATGGCGGCCATGGTGGATGCGTCTATCGGCGGCAAGACGGCGGTCAACCTGCCCCAGGCCAAGAACATGGTGGGAGCTTTCTACCAGCCCAAGGGCGTGTTCTGCGACGTCCAGGCCCTGTCCACCCTGGGCAAGCGGGAGCTGGCGGAGGGCTGGGCGGAGGCCATAAAGCACGGGTTCATACTGGATGCGGACCTGGTGGACACCTTCGAGGAGCACGTCGAGGCGTTGATGGCGGTGGAGCCTGAGATTTCGACCCAGGTAATCCGGCGCAGCGCGGCGATTAAGGCCGAGATTGTTAGCCAAGACGAGCGAGAGACGCTGGGCGTCAGGATATTGCTGAACTATGGGCATACTATAGGGCACGCCCTGGAGTCGTCGACTGGCTACGGCCGGTTCCTGCACGGGGAGGGGGTGTCCGTCGGGATGATGGGGGCCGCGCGCATTTCCCAGGAATTAGGGATGATTCCCCAAGAACTGGTGGCCCGGCAGAAGCGCCTGCTTGAGCGGTTCAACCTTCCCATCCGCGCCCAGGGAGTGGCGGTGGACGGCCTGCTCGAAGCCATGTCCCTGGACAAGAAGACGGTTGGGGGCAGGGCGCGCTTTGTGTTGCTGGAAGAGGCCGGCAAGGCCGTGGTGCGGGGCGACGTGCCCCAGGAACTGGTGGAAGCAACCCTGCAGGAACTGACCGCCTGACCTGGGGCCGCGGCCAGCCGCGCCAGGGAGACGACCCGCGAGCATGTCCAACGGCCGATTTTCCTTTACGCTGAAACATAGCCGGGCCGGGGCGCGGACCGGCGAGCTGCAGACTCCCCACGGCGCGGTCGCCACTCCCGCCTTCATGCCCGTGGCTACACAGGCGTCGGTCAAGGGCCTATCCCCCGACGAGGTGCGAGGGGTGGGGGCGAGCATGGTGCTGGCCAACGCCTATCACCTGTATCTCAGGCCCGGCGTGGACACCGTGCACCGCATGGGCGGCCTGCAGAGGTTCATGGAATGGAACGGGCCGGCGCTCACCGACAGCGGAGGGTTTCAGGCCTTCAGCATGGGTTCCCTGCGCCGGATGGACGACGAGGGTATACGGTTCAGGTCCCACCTGGACGGCAGCGAGCATTTCCTGACCCCAAAGCTGGCGACGGTCAACCAGCAGCTTCTGGGGGCCGACATCATCATGTGCCTGGACCAGTGCATCAACAATGAGGCGAGCAAGCCGGAGGTGCACCAGGCCATGGAGCGCACCCACCGCTGGGCGGAAATCTGCTACCAGAGCCACGCCTCGTCTCAATATGCCCGAGAGCAGGCGTTGTTCGGCATTGTCCAGGGGGGCGTGTTCGAAGACCTGCGGGAGGAGTCGGCCAGATTTATTGCCGGGATACCGTTCGACGGTTACGCCATCGGCGGCCTGGCGGTCGGGGAGTCCAAGGCGCAGATGTATGCGACCACCGGGCAGGTAACGGCATTGCTGCCGGAGGACAAGCCCCGGTATTTGATGGGCGTCGGCTCGCCGGAGGACCTGGTGGAGTGCGTGGCCCAAGGGGTGGACATGTTCGACTGCGTTTTGCCCACGCGGGTGGGACGAAACGGAGCCTTCTTTACCCGCGAGGGCAGGCTGGACATAACCAAACGCCGGTACATGGAGGTTCCCGGCCCGCTGGACGAAAGTTGCGACTGCTACGCCTGCCAACGGTTTTCAGCGGGCTATTTGTGGCACCTGTTCAAAGCCAAAGAACTGCTGGGCCCCAGGCTGGCCAGCATCCACAACCTGCGGTTTATTCTGCGGCTGATGGAAGAGATGCGGCAGGCTATTAGCGAGGACCGGTTTGACCGGTTCCGGGAGGAATTCCACAAGGATTACAAGCCAACTGATGAAGCGGCCAGGCAGGAGCAGAAGACCCGGTGGCTAAAAGCCCGGGGCGACTAGCTGGGGGAGCCGCCGGCCACGGCCGGCACGATGCTCACCTCGTCACCCGACTTGGTGGCAGTCTCCAGTCCCTGCAGGAAATGGACGTCCTCGCCGTTGACGTAGATGTTGACGAAATAGTGCAGCTCTCCGCTTTCGTCCAACAAGCGGGCCTTGAAGCCGGGGTAGGACTCTTCCAACCGGTCCACCAACTGGCTCAACGTGCCGGACTCGATTTCCACCTGGCCCTTGCCGCCGGTGATGCGCCGCATTGGCGTTGGGATGCGAACCAAGACGCTCATCTGAGACATCCTCCGGTATTTGACCGCCCGGCAGCTCCCCTCCAGAACCTATGGCGGGAACCTATCGGGCTCTAGGATTAACCTTCGACTACGTCGCCGGCGACGGGGTCGACGCGGACTCCGGTGGAACCGACCCAATCCAGACCTCTTTGAATGTCGGCTTCGTCGCCGTCCAACTCCAGGACCACCCAGCCGACTTCCTCCTGAACGTCGGCCCGTCGGATATTGGTCACCACGTTGTAGTCCCGACCCAAGCGGTAAATAATCGGCTCCTTCACCAGGGCAGTGGGAAAGGTAAACTTTACCCGCTGCTTGACCATGGCCCCGCGCCCTTGGTTTGAATCATACGTGCCGGAATCGTACCTGCCGGTATCATACGTGATTAAAAGCGGTTTCAAAAGAGCCCATAGTCGGCTTAACGGCCAATGGGTTCACCGCCGATTCGACGGCTTCCTGGGTCTTCAGGCCGTTGCCGGTAATGTAAATCACGGTTAGCTCGTCGGGCTTTATGACGCCGGTCTCGGCCAGGGTCTTGAGGCCGGACACGACGACACCGCCGGCGGTCTCGGTGAAAATCCCCTCGGTCTCGGCCAAGAGCCGGATACCGTCGACGATATCCTCTTCGGGAACCGCGGAAGCGGTGCCCTCGGACCGCTGGATTACCTTGACGGCGTAGATGCCGTCGGCGGGATTACCGATGGCGAGGGACTTGGCGATGCTGTTGGGCCGCACCGGTCGCACGTGGGTCTGCCCAGTCTCCCAGGCGTTGACGATGGGGGCGCAGCCCGCGGCCTGGGTCATGTGCATCCTGGTGGCTACGGCGGGATGGTGCACATTAGCCTGGTCTTGGCCAAAGGGTGCGGGCTCGACCCCGTCGAGCAGGCCCAGGCAGGCCAGCTCGTTGAATCCCTTCCAGATCTTGGTGAACATGGCTCCGGAAGCCGTGGGAACAACCACGTGGTCGGGGAGACGCCAGTCCAACTGTTCCGCCACCTCGTAGCCCAGGGTCTTGCTGCCCTCGGCGTAGTAGGGCCGCATGTTTATGTTGACGAAAGCCCAGGGGTAGTTGTCGGCTATCTCGCTGCAGAGACGGTTGACCTCGTCGTAGGTGCCGTCCACGGCCACGACGGTGGGGCCGTACACGGCGGCGCCGGTAATCTTGCCCTGCTCCAAGTCGGAGGGGATAAAGACCACGGCGCGGATACCGGCGCGGGCGGCGTGGGCGGCAACGCTGCAAGCCAGGTTGCCGGTGGATGCGCAGGCGAGGGTGTCGAAGCCGAACTCCACGGCCTTGGTGGCGGCCACCGAGACCACCCTGTCCTTGAAGGAGAAAGACGGGTTTACGCTGTCGTTCTTGATGTAGAGGTTGCGCAACCCCAGCTTTTTGCCCAGATTGCGGGCCTTGATCAGGGGGGTGAACCCGGCCTGGATGTCCACGGGGTCGCAGTTGTTGGCGGGAAGAAGGTCGCTGTAACGCCAGATGCTGAGAGGCCCGCGGCTAATCCGGTCGCGGCTGGTCACCTCGGAAATAGTCGCGTAATCGTAGACCACTTCCAAGGGGCCGAAGCAGAAGTCGCAGACGTTCAAGGGATCGGCGGGGTATTCCCGCCCGCACTCCCGGCACTTCATTCCGTTGACGAAGGCCACCGGAGTCGCTCCCTCCCAAAATAAAAATACCGGCCCGCCACTAAGCCCAGGTGGCGGCCCGAGCGTGGGTGATGGTATCAAAGGGCCTATGGGTTGTCAAGCTGGGCCGGGCTTAGACGGGATAGCTGCCCGCAGGGTCGAATATCGGAAGGATGGGACAAACGGTGGGGGCGGAGGCAAGTATGGGGAGGACGGCTTGCCAGAGCGGGGAGAGGCCGGGACTCTTTTTTGCTGAGCCATTTGGAGCCATTCTGAGCCATGGACCTCAGGGCGGGCTGACGGAGCCGGCAAGGGTGATCCACTGCCTACTGACAGGATAAGGATGGGGCATGGGGGTGCGCAAGGGGCAAGTGTCAGTGGGGGTGGGCGCCACCGGGGGTCTGGGGGATGTGCTGGAGGGCTGGGGCGAATGGTCGAGATTCCCGCCGGCGCGGGAATGACGGGGTGGGCGCGGGAATGACGGGGTGGGCGCGGGAAAGATCGGGAGGGTGGTCAGATAAGAAATCGGGCTGCGTGGGACGGGATTTCTGACCGAACGAATAGGCGCCTGCGGCATATATCACTTGCAAAAAAAGGGCCCCAAGATCAAATCAGGCTGTTAGGTTAGGGGTTGGCAGTTCCGGATTAGACGCCGGGCCTCGGTCCGGAAGGCGGCGGGTACGTTCTGTACCCCCTCGAGCGGCTGCCGGGAAAAGGCGTCTGTCGTAAACGGCTCCTCTATCCTTAAACGTCAATGGGGTCTCTATTATGTTGGTGTTGCACCGATACCGGGTAATCTTTTTGGTAGCGGCCATCACTGCGCTCCTGGCCGTACACCTGTCCACTGCGGCGACCTCAGCGCAGGTCCCCGGTCGGACGCCGCTGCCCGCACCAACGGGGTTCGGCATCACCTCCACCACGGATACATCCGCAACCCTCTCTTGGGACACGCACGTCCTGGCGGACCGATTCAAGCTGGAATACAAGACATCAATCAGCACCACATGGAGCACCAAGTTCGTCAGCCCTGCAAGCTCAGGGAAGACATCCACCACCGTAAGCGGCTAGACCTGCGATCCCGCGACCGAGTATGAATTCCGCGTGAGCGCCTGGGGAGACGGCCCCGGGGACCCAATTCCCTACGGCCCCCCGACGGATGCCATATCTCATACGTTCGACTGCGAACCGGACCCGTACATCGTGACTTATGACCGAAGCTCGTACAGCGGCGACGAGGGGGATTCGGTGTCTCCGGTCGTCTCCATTACGCCCACTCCGAACAGGAGCATTACAGTCGGCTTGACGGCGACTACAGGGACCACTGAGAGCGGCGATTACACGAGGACCGCAACCCAGGCGAGGTTCAATGCTACGACAACCAGCGTAGGGTTTGACGTCAACTTCGCAGACGACAATGACTGCGACGACGAGGATTTCAGCCTGGGCTTCAGCGGGTTACCGGACGACGTGGAAACGGGCACCCAGGCGGCCCCAACCGTTGCCATCGAGGACGACGACAACTGTGTGGTCAACATCAGTGCATCGCCCACGAACCCCGCGGAGAACAGCAACGTTACCGTCACGGTGAGCATCCCGTCCAACAGCCCCATCAGCAACCGGTCGCTGTCCATCCCGGTGGTAGTGGCCGCGGGGACGGCCGAGGCCGGCGACTACTCGGTATCCGGTCTGCCGGTGACGATCAGCCCCGGCTCAAGAAGCGCCACCTTCACCATCAGCGTCAGCGAGGACGCCCTGGAGGACTGCGAGAACGACACGGTGATAGGGAGATTCGGCCCGAGGAGGGACTTCCCTGACAACGTGGTAACTGGGTCGTCCACCAGCGTAACCATCGTGATACAGGACGACGAGCCGACGCGAGATTGCCAGTACGTCGTCACTTATGACCGAAGCTCGTATCGCGGCGACGAGGGAGATTCGGTGTCTCCTATGGTTTCCATTACCCCCACCCCCAACAGGAGCATCACCGTCGGCTTGACGGCGACTACAGGGACCACTGAGAGCGGCGACTACACGAGGACCGCAACCCAGGCGAGGTTCAATGCTACGACAACCAGCGTAAGGTTTAACGTCAACTTCGCAGACGACAATGACTGCGACGACGAAGATTTCAGCCTGGGCTTCAGCGGGTTACCGGACGACGTGGAAACGGGCACCCAGGCGGCCCCAACCGTTGCCATCGAGGACGACGACAACTGTGTGGTCAACATCAGTGCATCGCCCACGAACCCCGCGGAGAACAGCAACGTTACCGTCACGGTGAGCATCCCGTCCAACAGCCCCATCAGCAACCGGTCGCTGTCCATCGCGGTGGTAGTGGCCGCGGGGACGGCCGAGGCCGGCGACTACTCGGTATCCGGTCTGCCGGTGACGATCAGCCCCGGCTCAAGAAGCGCCACCTTCACCATCAGCGTCAGCGAGGACGCCCTGGAGGACTGCGAGAACGACACGGTGATAGCGAGATTCGGCGCGAGGAGGGACTTCCCTGACAACGTGGTAACGGGATCGTCCACCAGCGTAACCATCGTGATACAGGACGACGAGCCGACGCGAGATTGCCAGTACGTCGTCACTTACGATCGAAGCTCGTATCGCGGCGACGAGGGAGATTCGGTGTCTCCGGTCGTCTCCATTAGCCCCACGCCGAACAGGAGCATCACCGTCGGCTTGACGGCGACTACAGGGACCACTGAGAGCGGCGATTACACGAGGACCGCAACCCAGGCGACGTTCAATGCTACGACAACCAGCGTAGGGTTTAACGTCAACTTCGCAGACGACAATGACTGCGACGACGAGGATTTCAGCCTGGGCTTCAGCGGGTTACCGGGTGACGTGGAAACGGGCACCCAGGCGGCCCCAACCGTTGCCATCGACGATCTGGATACTTGCAAGCTGAAGTTCTCCGGCGTCTCGGACATCAGCCTAACGGAGGGAGGCTCGGCGCGGAGCGTAACGGTGGAGTTCTTGGACGGCATCACCACCGACCGGCAGGTGACGGTGCCGATTGACGTCAGGGGCAGCGGCGCCTATAGCTTCACCGGCCTGAATATCCAGGATGAGTTGGTATTCAGCGCCAATGCCAGGTCAGATAGCTTCAACATGGCCGCTGGTCAGGACGCAGATTGCGATAACGAAAGACTAACCCTGGAACTTGGGAGCCCTGCCCCGTCCGACGTGAGGTTGAGCACCCCCAATGAAGTGGGCGTTAACATCACCGACGACGACGATTGTGCGACGGTGCCTATCATCACCATCGCCCGGCACAGCAACACTGCCGAAACAATCGACGAAGGCGAGAGCGCCGACTTCACCCTGACCGCATCCCCTGCTCCGACGTCCAAAATTACGGTACGGGTAACCGTCGCAGAGCAGGGTAGCTACCTTACTAGGCCCCTGCCCTCCGACTGCCTGGACGCTCAGCCACTTATCAATTGCAACGTAAGCATCAACGCCAACAGCAGCGCCGGCTCCCTCGCTTTCCCAACTCTAGACGACTCCATCGACGAGGCGCACGGAGTTATACAGGTTACGGTCGAGTCAGGCACGGGCTACACCGTTGGGAGCCCGTCGTCTGCGACTGTGACCGTTGAGGACGACGATGGACCGCCCGCTCCCACCGGGCTAGGCGGGAACGGGAATATCGTTGATGGTGATGTCAAGGTGTGGTGGCAGCCCGTCGCTGACGCCGCAGGGTACGAACTGTCCACGGCGGTGGAGTACTGTGAGAAAGTGGGCAACTTATTGGTCTGTACGGAGAAGGTTGGCACGGAGTTGATCCGGCCAAAGACTACGGCGACGACTATGCAACTGGCCACAGGGAAGGGCGACGGCCAGTTGCAGCCCTTTACGGTTTATCGCTTGAAAGTCCGCTCTATAGGCTCCGCCAACGACCCGGGCGCATGGTCAGAGCCCGCCTTCATCTATCCCACTAACAGGCCTCCCCTAGCGAGCGACAATCCATCGACTACCCTGGGGACGCTTATCGAAACACTTCTTCCGGAACTTCCGGGGGTTAGCCTACCTCCGCCCTTGCCGGAGGTGGCTGGAATGCCCCTCTATGCCCACGCAAGGAGGTACCCGGGGGAGACAGACACGGGGCCATGGGGGCCATACGAACTCCGATATACGATCTGTTCGGATAGCATACCGACGTTCTCCGACCCCCTTGGGAACGACGTTCGGGTGATCGAAGCGAGGGGGATTGAGCGCGCCGTAACCAAATGGGAGACCGCAATAACGGAACCCGGGGTCGGGCCGATGGTTGACGTAAGCCGGCACGCACCTTCCATTTTTCATAGTCGCGACAATGGGCCATGCGCTCTGCCCCCACGTGTTTTCGGAATCCATTTTGGCCAAGCCTACAACGCTGTCCAGTTCCACGACGACCTTCAGATGGAAGAGCTGCTTTGCTATGCGGGCGAGGGAAACCGCGAACACGAGCCCAGCGCCTGCTGGCGCACCGAGTCTCAGTTCAGCGCTCTTTTCTACATGTCTACCGGAGTGGAGCCGCCCCTTGAGCCGATGTTCGAGGGTACGCTTTTGGTGCGTGATGCGCCGACATGGGACGGTGATGCGATCGATTGGAGGGCGGGCCTGGATGAGGGGTGCAGCCTCATCGAACACACGATCATCCACGAAATCGGGCATGCTTTCGGCATCGGTATTCCGGCGCAAGGATACCTTCTCGAGTCGCACCCTCTGCACCGAGAGCGGTCCATCATGAGCATCGACCACGTATTCAGCGGCCCGAAATACTGCGCGCCGCAAGCCTATGACGTGGTTGCCGTGATGGCTAACCACCAGTCCCGGTAGGCTTCACTACAAACACAGATAGGACGGTGACCCAAATGCGCGTTCCCGCAACCGTAATCGGCATCCTGCTCGCGGCATTTCTGTTCCTAGTAGCGGCTTGCGACAGCGAGCCCAGCAACACGCCTACACCCGGGCGCCTCGCCGACCAGGCCAGCGTTACCATTACGCCTGCACCAGAGCGCCTTACCGACGAGGCCAGCGTTACCATTACGCCTGCACCAGAGCGCCTTACCGACGAGGCCAGCGTTACCATTACGCCTGCACCAGAGCGCCTTACCGGCGAGGCCAGCGTTACCATTACGCCTGCACCAGAGCGCCTTACCGGCGAGGCCAGCGTTACCATTACGCCCGAACTCGAGTACTTCACCGGCGAAATCGAGCCTTGCACCCCGGTCGATGGCTATGCGGTCGATCCGTGCGAAGGCGGCGTTCGCCTGTCGGCGCTTGACTGGACCGGTGGCATCATGGCGTCATCGCCAGTGCCCGGCAGTGAGCCCGCACCCATTCGCTCCTTTCTCGAACGCTCGCTTGGGTACACCCCTCACATCATCCTGCGGGGTACGTACCTGCCGGACACGCTGCGCTGCGCTGGGTTAGTTCCATATCACACACCGTCGTACCGGGAGCCGGGCTATACCCAGAACTTGTATCACACTGAGTGCTATGCCGATGTTCGGGTCAATTCCTACATCGTGGGATCCGGTCCCAGCAAGCTAACGGTTCTGGTGGCGTTCGATCCCTGGTTTGCTCATGAGTTGGTACGGATGGCTGAGGCTGGGAGCAGGTCCGTTGAAGAGCAAATCGCGTTTAACCGATTCGGGCTCGAACACATATTTGGGACTGGCATCCAATATTACCCGGAATCTACCGGGATTGGTGGGCGGGAGGCCATCCTGTTCATTGGACCGTCACACAACGCAGCGACCGAGGTATGGGAGGTGTTCAACACCTGGGACATCCAACGGAACGACGACAATGAGGTGGTCGTCATACACCCGTCCAGAGACCGCTGGGAGCTGTATCAGCCCGACACGTATCAGACCCACATCGACAAGCTGGAAATGAGCCTTGCCGCCTTCACCACGGCCGCGAGCGCAGCCCACCAGGCCCTAGTAACCGAGTACGGCGGACGCATAGGCCCGTCGGACGCGGATGGTAAAGCCAGCGGCGTGACCCTGCCCATGCTCGAAACGGACGCCAACCGGTTGGCCCAATTCTTCGATGCCATCGATGCCGACAACCATCCGAGGGGTACGCCAGCCCCGGTCCCACCGGTCCACGCCTGTGGCACCGGGAGCGCCGCGTTGCAGGGGATGACGGACCCCCTGGACCAGCGGAACATTCGCTGGGCCTGCGACCTATTGCTGGCCGCCAAGGACACCCTCAGGGGCATCGCAAACCTCAACTGGAGCAAGGACACCAGTATCGCGACATGGGACGGTGTCACGACCGGGGAGACAGCCACCCTGGGCGAGGCCCAAGGGGTCACGAAGGTAGTGCTCCCCAACAAGGGGCTGACCGGCATCATCCCAAGCGAGATCGGTGAACTCATCTGGTTGACCCACTTGAACCTGAGCAACAATTCCCTGACCGGGGATATACCAGGGGAACTGGGCTGGCTGGGGCATCTGGAAGAAGTCCGCCTTTCGGGCAACAGCCTGACCGGCTGTATACCCTTGGCGCTGACAGATGTGGCCACCAACGACTTGAACTCGCTGAATCTGCCATACTGCGAGCCCACAGTGCCTACCGGTGTCAATGGTACTCCCGCTGAAAACAGCATAGCTGTTGGCTGGAGCGCCGGAACTAACGTTAGCAGGTACCGGCTGGTGCATAGATCAAGGGCATCCGGCGCTCTACGGGGCACCGTGACGGACACTACAACGACAAACAGTTACACCTTGTCTGGCCTCGCCTGCAACACTCTCTATGATTTCAGAGTGAGTGCCTACGGCAGCGGCGCCACCTATGCTGCTACCTGGGGTGGCTGGTCGCCGGTGACGAGCGCGACAACCACAGCCTGCGTCACCCCGGTGTTCGACGATGAGTCCTATGCGTTCTCTATCGCTGAGGACGCCAACTTGGGAGCGGCCGTAGGGAGCGTGTCGGCCACCGATGACAGCGGGAATCCGGTGACCTACGCCGTCACGGCGGGGAACGAGGCGGGGCTGTTCGCACTGGATGCAAGCAGCGGGGCCATAACCGTAGCCGGGGGCCTGAGCGGTCAGGCGGGGACGACGGTGACGCTGACGGTGGAGGCGACGGACCAGGGCGGAAGTTCGGCCAGCGTGACGGTGACTATCTCGGTAACCAGGTCGTGCTCAAGCGGGACTGCCATCACAGACCCGGCCTCGAACCCGGGGCTGGTGGGGGACTGCAACACGCTGCTGGGGCTGAAAGATGCGCTGGCGGGGAGGGGGACGCTGAACTGGGGCGTCGATACGGTGATGACCAGTTGGGACGGGGTGACCCTTGCCGGGACGCCCCGACGGGTAACCAAGCTGGACCTAGCGCGCGATGGACTGACTGGGGTCATCCCACCTGCGCTGGGAGACCTGGAAAAGCTGGACCGGCTGGAACTGGGAAGCAACAGTCTGACGGGAAGCATTCCGGCGGCGCTGGGAAAGCTCGCGCAATTGGAGCACCTTGGGCTGGACTCCAACGATCTGACGGGGGCGATCCCTGCGGACGTTGGGAAACTGACCAAAGTGCGCCAGGGCGTGGGCGTCCAAGGCATCGGTTTCGGCCAGTTCCCCCGCAGCCCGGGCAAAGTCCCGCACCTGCCTGGGATTAACTACTGCTATAGCCAGTTGGGATCCGGCCAGTTCTCCTGCCAGGGCCATTTCTATTCCACCGGTGGCTTCCAGCACTATCAATTGGGGCCCCAATTCTCCAAGACGTTCCACCAGGTGGCTGATCCCTCTAGAGTCGTGGGAAACCTGCCACGACTCACCGGTAGCACGCACCGCCACATCCAAACGGTCTTTGGAAACATCGATACCAACAAACAGCGGTGACTTCTCCTTCATTCCTCAACCTCCTCCAGAGATGTTTTCCCTCACTCTGGCCCAACCTTGCCTAATTCGGGCTCCACGGCCCATTCAACTGTTCGGGCTGCGAGCAGGCAGGACGTGACGACCCTGCTGAGGCACGGTCTTCAAGACCTGGGACGAACCGGTCTGTCACGTCCATGTTTAAGATACAAGGGCGAACGGGGGGGAGGGAGGGGCCGCCACCGGGGGTCTGGGGGATGTGCTGGAGGGCTGGGGCGCCGGGCCTTTCTTTATCCCGAGCCGAGGCGCCGTATCGATACGAAAGGTACTCAGAACAGAAATCGGGCTGCGTGGGACGGGATTTCTGACCGAACGAATAGGCGCCTGCGGCATATATCACTTGCAAAAAAAGGGCCCCAAGATCAAATCAGGCTGTTAGGTTAGGGGTTGGCAGTTCCGGATTAGACGCCGGGCCTCGGTCCGGAAGGCGGCGGGTACGTTCTGTACCCCCTCGAGCGGCTGCCGGGAAAAGGCGTCTGTCGTAAACGGCTCCTCTATCCTTAAACGTCAATGGGGTCTCTATTATGTTGGTGTTGCACCGATACCGGGTAATCTTTTGGTAGCGGCCATCACTGCGCTCCTGGCCGTACACCTGTCCACTGCGGCGACCTCAGCGCAGGTCCCCGGTCGGACGCCGCTGCCCGCACCAACGGGGTTCGGCATCACCTCCACCACGGATACATCCGCAACCCTCTCTTGGGACACGCACGTCCTGGCGGACCGATTCAAGCTGGAATACAAGACATCAATCAGCACCACATGGAGCACCAAGTTCGTCAGCCCTGCAAGCTCAGGGAAGACATCCACCACCGTAAGCGGCCTAACCTGCGATCCCGCCACCGAGTATGAATTCCGAGTGAGCGCCTGGGGGGACGGCCCCGGGGATCCAATTCCCTACGGCCCCCCGACGGATGCCATATCTCATACGTTCGACTGCGAGCCGGGCCCGTACATCGTGAGCTATGATGCGCCCAGTTACACGGGCAACGAGGGCCGCTCCGTAAACCCGATCGTTTCTATTACGCCCACGCCGAACAGGAGCATCACCGTCGGCTTGACGGCGACTACAGGGACCACTGAGAGCGGCGACTACACGAGGACCGCAACCCAGGCGAGGTTCAATGCTACGACAACCAGCGTAAGCCCGAATCCACCGAAGGAGGGCGTCGGGTTAGCGTCCTGAAGCGGCAAGAAGGTGCTCCTGTGCTTCTGGGATAATGGTTTTGTAGCAAAAAACCGACCCCGGAAAAGGAGCACCCAATAGATGCTGCCACGCAACCACCCCGACCGGATCCAAATCACCTTCGACGACCGCCGCTTGGTGGCCAATGCCGGGCTGCTCCTTCCGGCCACCCTGGCGCGGCACCTCGGCCTGCCCGAACTCGTCCGGCAGCGCCTCGACCTGGGCGATGCCCCGGGGCGGGCGAACACGAGCGACAAGATGATGACGCTGGTGGCGTCTGCGCTGGCTGGGGGCGACTGCATTGACGACGCCGATGTGTTGCGCACCGGGGGGACGGCCTGCACCCTGGGCGGCACGGTCAAGGCGCCATCCACCCTGGGCACCTTCCTGCGCAGCTTCCGGTGGGGCCACGTCCGTCAACTCGACCGGGTGAGCCGCGAGTTGCTGGCCCGGGCTTGGCAGGCCGGGGCGGGACCCGGCGACGGGCCCCTGACCATTGACCTGGACTCCACCATCTGCGAGACCTACGGACTGGCCAAGGAGGGCGCACGCCACCACGGCTATACCGGCAAGCGGGGCTATCACCCGCTGTTGGCCGTCGCCGCCGGCACCGGCGACGTGCTGATGTCCCGGCTGCGCGAGGGCCGCGCCAACACCGCCCGGGGCGCCGCCCACTTTCTGCGGGAGACGGTGGGGCGGGTACGCTACGCCGGGGCCAACGGACGACTCACGCTACGGGCCGACAGCGGGTTCTACACTCATGGCGTGGTATCCGTCTGCCGCAAGATGGATGTCCGCTTCTCCATCACCATCCGCCAGCACAAGAGCCTGCGCAATCTCATCGAGACGATACCCGAGGATGCCTGGACTCCCATTCCCTACTGGATGGACGGCGCCGCCGATGTGGCCGAGACCACCTGCACTCCCTTCCAGAGTGAACCTGACGCCGCGCCGGTGCGGCTCATCGTCCGGCGTGTGAAGCCCACGCCCGGTTCCCAGTTGGCCCTCTTCGCCAAATACAGCTATCACGGCTTCATCACCGACCGGGACGGGGAGTTGCTCGAACTGGAGGCTGACCATCGCCGCCACGCCGAGATCGAGAATGCCATACGCGACCTCAAGTACGGCGTCGGGCTCAACCATCTCCCCTCGGGCCGCTTCGCCGCCAACGGCGCCTGGCTGGCCGTCCAGACGATGGCCCACAACCTGGCCCGCTGGACCGCGCGGATCGGTCTGGGAGAGCGGATAGCCACCACCAAGACCCTCCGGCGGCGGTTCTTCTCCCTGGCCGGACGGCTCACCCGCTCGGCACGCCGGTTGACCCTGCATCTTCCGGATCGCTGGCCTTGGGCTGAGAAGTTCAGCCGCGCCTTGGCCCGGCTGCGAGCCATTCCACTCCCGGCCTGACGGCACCGTCGGCGACCGACCCACCCACCGGACAACCGAAGATCCCCGCAGACTCGCGCCAGCCCGGTCCGAGAGAGTTCCCTGCTGCGTATTCTCTCGCCATCCCGCGCATCGCAGCTCCTGCAGACGCCCATAGGGGCCCCTGTGCGGCGATGAAGACCGTCCGCCGACCTCCCTACCCCAAATGGAACCCAGGCTATTTCCCCTGTAGCTCCCTCATCCCCCTTCCGCTTTCCTCACGCCGTCCATCGGTGTCCTTCGGTGGATTCGGGGTAAGGTTTAACGTCAACTTCGCAGACGACAATGACTGCGACGACGAGGATTTCAGCCTGGGCTTCAGCGGGTTACCGGACGACGTGAGAACGGGCACCCAGGCGGCCCCAACCGTTGCCATCGAGGACGACGACAACTGTGTGGTCAACATCAGTGCATCGCCCACGAACCCCGCGGAGAACAGCAACGTTACCGTCACGGTAAGCATCCCGTCCAATAGCCCCATCAGCAACCGGTCGCTGTCCATCCCGGTGGTAGTGGCCGCGGGGACGGCCGAGGCAGATGACTACTCGGTATCCGGTCTGCCGGTGACGATCAGCCCCGGCTCAAGAAGCGCCACCTTCACCATCAGCGTCAGCGAGGACGCCCTGGAGGACTGCGAGAACGACACGGTGATAGCGAGATTCGGCGCGAGGAGGGGCTTCCCTGACAACGTGGTAACGGGGTCGTCCACCGGCGTAACCATCGTGATACAGGACGACGAGCCGACGCGAGATTGCCAGTACGTCGTCACTTATGACCGAAGCTCGTACAGCGGCGACGAGGGAGATTCGGTGTCTCCTGTGATTTCCATTACCCCCACCCCCAACAGGAGCATCACCGTCGGCTTGACGGCGACTACA
The DNA here is from genome assembly GCA_965249215.1 of Dehalococcoidia bacterium. GTDB lineage: Bacteria > Chloroflexota > Dehalococcoidia > Lucifugimonadales > UBA3495. The sequence goes on from CBDFLN010000001.1 coordinate 842,892, forward strand.
GGGACCACTGAGAGCGGAGATTACACGAGGACCGCAACCCAGGCGAGGTTCAATGCTACGACAACCAGCGTAGGGTTTAACGTCAACTTCGCAGACGACAATGACTGCGACGACGAGGATTTCAGCCTGGGCTTCAGCGGGTTACCGGACGACGTGGAAACGGGCACCCAGGCGGCCCCCGACGTGGACATCGACGATCTGGATACTTGCAAGCTGAAGTTCTCCGGTGGATCGGACATTAGCCTAACGGAGGGAGGCTCGGCGCGGCGCGTAACGGTGGAGTTCTTGGACGGTATCACCACCGACCGGCAGGTGACGGTGCCGATTGACGTCAGGGGCAGCGGCGCCTATAGCTTCACCGGCCTGAATAGCCAGGATGAGTTGGTATTCAGGGCCAATGCCAGGTCAGATAGCTTCAACATGGCCGCTGGTCAGGACACAGATTGCGATCACGAAAGCCTAACCCTGGAACTTGGGAGCCCTGCCCCGTCCGACGTAAGGTTGAGCACCCCCAATGAAGTGGGCGTTAACATCACCGACGACGACGATTGTGTGACGGCGCCTATCATCACGATCGCCCGGCACAGCAACACTGCCGAAACAATCGACGAAGGCGAGAGCGCCGACTTCACCCTGACAGCATCCCCTGCTCCGACGTCCAAAATTACGGTACGGGTACACATCGGAGATATGGGCAGCTACCTTGAAAGGCCCCTGCCTTCCAACTGCCCTTCGCCCCAGCCGCCACTCTTCGTCACCACTTGCAACGTAAGTATCAACGCCAATAGCAGCACGGGATCCCTAGCTCTCTCAACGCTAGACGACACCCGCGACGAGGACCACGGGACCATAACGGTTACAGTCCAGTCTGGTGCGGGCTATTCCGTCGGCAGCCCGTCGGCAGCTACTGTCGCCGTTAAGCCCGAATCCACCGAAGGAGGGCGTCGGGTTAGCGTCCTGAAGCGGCAAGAAGGTGCTCCTGTGCTTCTGGGATAATGGTTTTGTAGCAAAAAACCGACCCCGGAAAAGGAGCACCCAATAGATGCTGCCACGCAACCACCCCGACCGGATCCAAATCACCTTCGACGACCGCCGCTTGGTGGCCAATGCCGGGCTGCTCCTTCCGGCCACCCTGGCGCGGCACCTCGGCCTGCCCGAACTCGTCCGGCAGCGCCTCGACCTGGGCGATGCCCCGGGGCGGGCGAACACGAGCGACAAGATGATGACGCTGGTGGCGTCTGCGCTGGCTGGGGGCGACTGCATTGACGACGCCGATGTGTTGCGCACCGGGGGGACGGCCTGCACCCTGGGCGGCACGGTCAAGGCGCCATCCACCCTGGGCACCTTCCTGCGCAGCTTCCGGTGGGGCCACGTCCGTCAACTCGACCGGGTGAGCCGCGAGTTGCTGGCCCGGGCTTGGCAGGCCGGGGCGGGACCCGGCGACGGGCCCCTGACCATTGACCTGGACTCCACCATCTGCGAGACCTACGGACTGGCCAAGGAGGGCGCACGCCACCACGGCTATACCGGCAAGCGGGGCTATCACCCGCTGTTGGCCGTCGCCGCCGGCACCGGCGACGTGCTGATGTCCCGGCTGCGCGAGGGCCGCGCCAACACCGCCCGGGGCGCCGCCCACTTTCTGCGGGAGACGGTGGGGCGGGTACGCTACGCCGGGGCCAACGGACGACTCACGCTACGGGCCGACAGCGGGTTCTACACTCATGGCGTGGTATCCGTCTGCCGCAAGATGGATGTCCGCTTCTCCATCACCATCCGCCAGCACAAGAGCCTGCGCAATCTCATCGAGACGATACCCGAGGATGCCTGGACTCCCATTCCCTACTGGATGGACGGCGCCGCCGATGTGGCCGAGACCACCTGCACTCCCTTCCAGAGTGAACCTGACGCCGCGCCGGTGCGGCTCATCGTCCGGCGTGTGAAGCCCACGCCCGGTTCCCAGTTGGCCCTCTTCGCCAAATACAGCTATCACGGCTTCATCACCGACCGGGACGGGGAGTTGCTCGAACTGGAGGCTGACCATCGCCGCCACGCCGAGATCGAGAATGCCATACGCGACCTCAAGTACGGCGTCGGGCTCAACCATCTCCCCTCGGGCCGCTTCGCCGCCAACGGCGCCTGGCTGGCCGTCCAGACGATGGCCCACAACCTGGCCCGCTGGACCGCGCGGATCGGTCTGGGAGAGCGGATAGCCACCACCAAGACCCTCCGGCGGCGGTTCTTCTCCCTGGCCGGACGGCTCACCCGCTCGGCACGCCGGTTGACCCTGCATCTTCCGGATCGCTGGCCTTGGGCTGAGAAGTTCAGCCGCGCCTTGGCCCGGCTGCGAGCCATTCCACTCCCGGCCTGACGGCACCGTCGGCGACCGACCCACCCACCGGACAACCGAAGATCCCCGCAGACTCGCGCCAGCCCGGTCCGAGAGAGTTCCCTGTTGCGTATTCTCTCGCCATCCCGCGCATCGCAGCTCCTGCAGACGCCCATAGGGGCCCCTGTGCGGCGATGAAGACCGTCCGCCGACCTCCCTACCCCAAATGGAACCCAGGCTATTTCCCCTGTAGCTCCCTCATCCCCCTTCCGCTTTCCTCACGCCGTCCATCGGTGTCCTTCGGTGGATTCGGGTTAAGGATAACGACCTGCCTGCCGTGGCCAATCTCCGCGCGAATGGCCACATGGAGAGCGGTCAAATCAAACTGCGCTGGGACAAGATTTCGGATGCCACCACCTATGACGTGCGGTATGAACAGTGCGGCTCCGGTCGATGCGAGATTCCAGCTGGCGCGCCTGGGCCAGCCTGGACGCTGGCGCCCGGCCAGACCGGCAAGGACGCGCTGAACATGATGGCAACGGAGTTGTCATTCGGGGGCCTGCCAACTAACCGGATTGTGGCGAGCCACCTCTACCAGGTTTCCGTCCAAGCGGTACACGCCGACCGTGCGGTGACTTCCCGTTCTCCTTGGTCGGACCCCGTCATGGTATATCCGACGACAGGGGCTCCGGCGACCAACGCAACCAACCAACACGGCTGGCCGCTGGTGAGGGTCGCCGGGGTGGATTCCTTCACATTCATCGAAGACGGGCTGTACAGCTACTACATCTGCACGCCCGTCGACGACCATCCGGCACTGGGGTCAGGCTATGACAAGCCACAGCCTTTGCCAGGGACGTTCACGACGGGTGACGTGACGGGGGCGGCGAACACCTGGGTAGATGCCGTCAAGTGGGTCGATGGAGGCACCAACATAGTCCGGATGGATTACGTCGACGTAGTCGGCACTCACAATCCACACAATTTGTGCATGAATCCTTCTGTCAACGCCTATCACAGTTTCAACCAGGTGATATTCATGGATGACCAAGCGGCGACGGTTTACTGCCAGAGCGCCCTTGCCTTTGCTTGCTGGGCCAGGGACGGCGACTTTTCGAGTTCCCCTGAGAAACACTCGATCATAGTGCGGACCGACCTGGCGCTTCTGAGCACAAGGCTGAGCCAGACACCCGCCTTTGACTGGGCGGATATGGTCAAAGAAGGGTGCTCATTGTTCAAACATGTTCTGGCGCACGAGTTCGGGCACGCCCTGGGGCTCGACGACCATGTGAATGAACCCAACTCCATCATGGACGGTCGAGAATGGGATGACAACAAGCAGCTCTGCGCGCCGTCGGCCAACGATGTCGTCGCCGTCAAGGCTAACTACCAATCCCGTAACCAAGGAGGCCCATAATGTCCGTCTGCCGAATGGTCATACTCCTGGCCGCCCTTGTTGCGCTGGCGGTCCTGGCCGCCTGTGGGGGCTCTTCTCCGGCGGAACCGGAATACCTGACGACGGAGATAGCTCCCTGCACGGCCATTGACGGCGCCTCCGTGGACCCGTGCGAACCCTACGAGGCCGGGCCTGGCCTCGTCCGAACGAGCAGTCCCGGCTGCCCCGGCGGCCCCTGCCCAGTGAGTTACTACCTCAAGGGGGGTATAGGTGGGTGGTATCCCTGGATGACGGGCCACGTCGTTATTCGGGGCACCTACGTTCCTAACACCGTCCGCTGCACCACCGGCCACGGGCCGGGCAATCTCAGCGGGGCCGTTGCAAACGCCATCCACAAGGACTGGTATCACCCGGCGTTCACCTCGGCCATCAAATGCTTTTCGGACGTGAGGGTGAACGCCTACATTCTCGGCTCAGGGCCGTCAACCCTGACGGTCATGCTCACTTATGACCTCATGGTAGACTCCCAGCAGAAGAACCCGTCCAACGAAGACATACGAGACCGCGGTGAGCGGGCGCTAATTGAGGGCGGACGCCTTCCGTTCAGGTCCTACCCATCGGGCGGTATAGGCGGCAGGGAGGAGATACTGTTCCTCGCCCCCGCCCCGTCCGCCCTGGTCCAATCGTGGTGGGCCTACGAGACCTGGGACGTGCAGCGACGTGACGACGGCACCGTGATAGCGGTCCACCCCGACAAAGACCGCAGGCGGGGGGACCAGAGTTACTTCACAACACACCAGACCACCCTGGAAATGACCATCCCCGCGTTTACCACGGCGGTCACCACAGCTCACCAGGACCGCGTTACCGAGACCGGCGGACGCGTCGCCGTCGGCACCGGCTACCCCATGCTGGTCACCGACGCCAATCAGCTGGCCACGTTTAATACCGCCGTCGGCGCGGACACCCATCCCAGCGGCCCGGCTGTTTCGCCGCCGCCGCCGTGCGGTCTCATCGTACCAACTCCGGCAGACAATCCGGGTCTGATGCGTGACTGCCTGGACCTGCTGGTCAGCAAGGACACCCTCCGGGGGACGGCGACCCTCAATTGGGACACCGGGACCGCCATGACCGCTTGGGACGGCATCACCGTTGCGGGCACCCCCCAGCGGGTGACCAAGCTGGAGTTGCCCAGCAAGAGACTCACGGGGAGCATTCCCTACAGAATTAGCGATGTCATCGGGTTGACTCACCTGGACCTGAAAAGCAACTCCCTAACGGGGGAGATTCCCAAGTCCCTGGAAGATCTCACTAACCTCCTGTCCCTGAAGCTTTCGGGAAACACTTTCACCGGCTGCATCCCGCTGGGTCTCAAGGACGTGGCCACCAACGACCTGTCCTCTCTGAATCTTCTTTACTGTGAGCCGCCCGCACCGGAGGGACTGGCCGCGGGAACTGTTGGTGAGTCCAGTGTGTCATTGGCCTGGACGGCAGTGGCCAACACCGCGAAGTACCGCGTCGAGTACTGGGAGGAGGATGACAGTGATTGGACTGTGGACGACGACACCATCACCACCGCTTCCCATACGGTGGACGGGCTGTCCTGCGACGGCGAGTACCAGTTCCGGGTGAGCGCCTACGGCAGCGGGACGGTATATGCCGCCGCGTGGAGTGAGCCCTCAGTCGTAGTGACTACAACAACAACGGAATGCGTCTCCCCAGTGTTTGACGAGGAGAGCTATACCTTCTCCATCGCTGAGGACGCCAACTTGGGGGCGGCCGTCGGGAGCGTGTCGGCCCAAGATCCGCAGCAATCCGATACAGTGACGTACAGCATCACCAAGGGGAACGACGACGGGCTGTTCACCATAGGCAGCGGCGGGAACATTACGGTGGCGTTGGCCCTTGACCACGAGACCAGCCCGGTCCACACCCTGACCGTCCAGGCGACCGACGGGACCAACTCCACGACTGTAGCGGTCGAAATCACCGTCATCGACGTGGTCGATGATGCACCGCCTGCTCCCTCACGGCTCACGGCGACCCTGGCCGGCGGGACCTTTACCATATCCTGGACAGCCCTGGACGGGGCGGCCAAGTACGAGGTGCAGCACACCACCGATGCGGCGGACGCCGCGACGGTGACGTGGACGGCCCTGCCGGAGACCACCGGCGTGAGCGTAACTTACGCTCCGGATGGCGGGCCTGCCTGCAGCACGGAGTACCGGTTCCGGGCGAGGGCCTACGGGGACGGCGCTAGCTACATCGAGATGTGGGGCGCGGAGTCTAGTGCGGAGTCGGTGGAGACGGCCACCTGTCCTCCAGAGTTTGGACAGGACTCCTATACATTCGAAGTGGCGGAGGACGCAGCGGTGGGGGATGCCGTGGGGACGGTATCAGCCGCCGACCCGGACCAAGCCGATATCCTGACTTATTCCATCACCGAGGGGAACGAGGACGGGAAATTTGCCATAGACGGCAGCACCGGGGCCATCACCGTGGCCGTTGCGCTGGACTACGAGACAACTTCCGAGTACACCATGACGGTGGAGGTCTCGGACGGCAATGGCGGGAGCGACACCGCCGCGGTGACGGTGACCGTTACCGACGTGGCGGAGGATGCGCCGCCGACGCCCTCGGGGGTTGGGGCAGCGCTGGCCGGCGGGACGTTCACCATATCCTGGACTGCGCTGGACGGGGCGGCCAAGTACGAGGCCCAGCACACCACAGATGCGGCCGACGCTGCCACGGTGACCTGGGCGGCCCTGCCGGAGACCACCGGCGTGCGTGTGACTTACGCTCCCGACGGCGGCCCGGCCTGCAGCACGGAGTACCGGTTCCGGGTGAGGGCCTACGGGGACGGCACTAACTACACCGAGATGTGGGGGGTGGATTCGGATGCGGTGTCGGTGGAGACAGACGGCTGCGCGCCAGCATTTGATCAGGACTCCTATACATTCGAGGTGGCTGAGGATGCAGCGGTGGGAGATGCCGTTGGGACTGTGTCAGCCACCGACCCGGACGAAGCCGATATCCTGACTTATTCCATCACGGGAGGGAACGAGGACGGGAACTTTGCCATAGACGCCTCCACGGGAGCCATCACCGTGGCCGTTGCACTGGACTACGAAACAACTTCCGAGTACACCCTGACGGTGGAGGTCTCGGACGGCAATGGCGGGAGCGACACCGCCGCGGTGACGTTGACCGTCATCGACGTGGCGGAGGATGCGCCGCCGGCGCCCTCGGGGCTGGACGTGACCCTAGCCGATGGGACATTCACCATATCCTGGACTGCGCTGGACGGGGCAGCCAAGTACGAGGCCCAGCACACCACCGATGCGGCGGACGCAGCCGCGGTGACCTGGACGTCCCTGCCGGAGACCACCGGCGTGAGCGTGACTTACGCTCCGGCGGGCGGTCCGGCCTGCAGCACGGAGTACCGGTTCCGGGTGCGGGCCTACGGGGACGGAGAGACGTACACGGAGATGTGGGGGGCAGAGTCTGCTGCGGTGTCGGTGGAGACGGCCACGTGCGACCCGGAGTTCGGCGAGGACTCCTACTACTTCTTCATCCTGGATACAACGGCGGCGGATAGCGCCGTGGGGACGGTGTCGGCCACTGATCCCGACACCGACGACACGGTGACCTATGCCATAACCGGGGGGAATGACGACGGGAAATTCGCCATCAACACGACGACCGGACAGTTGACCGCGGCGGGGACCTTCGACATAGCTTCCACGCCGTACTACTCCCTGACAGTGGAAGCCTCCGACGGGCAAGGCGGGACAGACACGGCCGAAGTGACGGTATCCCTAACCATTGCAGCCTGTGCCAACGGCACCGTGGCGCCGAGGCCGGAGGAACATCCGCGCCTGGTCCGGGACTGCTCGGTCTTGCTGACGGCCAAGGACACCCTCAGAGGTACGGCTAGCCTGAACTGGAGCGCCAACATCCCCTTGAGGCAATGGCAGGGCATCTACCAGGGTTATCTTGACAGCCGCGCCTCCCTCGATTCAGCCACCAGACACGCAACAGCCGTTATTGTCTCTCGCCTTGGTCTGAACGGAAGCATCCCGCCCGTGCTGACCGGCCTGGTAGACCTGCGCCGGCTGGCCCTGGACAACAATGCCCTTACCGGCGGAATTCCTGCGGAGTTGGGCGACCTGTCCGGGCTCCGTTATCTGGGTCTCCACCGCAACCTGCTGACCGGTGAAATACCTCCGGAGTTGGGGCATCTGTCCAACCTGGATGACCTGCGCCTACATGGCAACCAACTTGTCGGCGAGATGCCGCCGGATTTGCGCGGCTTGGGAAGCTTGCGCATCCTAATCCTAAACAACAACCGGCTGACCGGGAGCATACCGTCATGGTTGAGCGAGATGTCCGAGCTCAGGGAACTGTGGCTGCGGGACAACCAGCTAACCGGCGCCATCCCATCAGCGTTGGAGAGTCTCGACCTGGATGACTTGCACCTTTCCGGAAACAGCTTCGTCGGCTGCATCCCCGCTGGCCTGCGCGACGTGGCCGATAACGACATGGACCGCCTGGGGCTCCCGGACTGCAGCCCGTAAGAGTACGGTACGACGGGCCTGTGAGGCGGGCCGGGCGTGGTGATATAATGCCGTGGCGTCTGCGAGCGCACGTACGGACGCCGCCAATGCGCTATTTGTGTTGACGGCGTTGTTGCGAAAGAGGGGTGCCCGGCCCAGTGTTGCGACTGGGCAGGGGCGCTAGTCCTAATATTCCGGTGGAATCACCTTGTACCATGCAGCCCGCCTGACCAATGTCTTCCAGGAATTCTCCATTCCCCTCATCATCGGCGTCCTGGCGGGGCTGGCGACTGCAAACATCGACCCTAGCTTTTATGAAAAGCTGGTCGATTTGCACCTGTTCGGCGAAGACGCCAAGGTCTTCGATCACGCGCTAACGGTCCATTTCCTCATCAACGAAGTCTTCATGGTCTTGTTCTTTGGCATTGCCGCCAAGGAAATTACCGATTCGGTGCTGCCCGGCGGCGCGCTGAACCCACCCAACAAGGCCATTAATCCCCTCATGGCGACGTTTGGGGGGATCCTGGGCCCGGTGGGGGTCTACTTCCTGCTCACCACGATATTCTACGGGGGGACCGAGGACTTCTCTGAAGTAGCCAACGGTTGGGGCGTCCCCACGGCGACTGACATCGCCCTGGCGTGGCTGGTGGCAAGGGTGGTGTTCGGCAGCCATCATTCAGCGGTCAATTTCCTGCTGCTGTTGGCGGTGGCCGACGACGCAATCGGGCTGGGTATCATCGCCGTGTTCTACCCGGACCCACACAACCCAGTAGAGCCGGTTTGGCTGCTGCTCACGTTATCGGGAATTGCGGCAGCCTACGGCCTCCGGCGCATGCACGTCGGCCTTTGGCCTATCTACGTCCTGATAGGCGGTGGGCTGAGCTGGTCCGGCCTGGCCCTATCAGGCGTAGAGCCAGCGCTGGCCCTGGTGGTCATCGTCCCCTTCTTGCCCGGCCCGCGGTTGGACCCAGTCCTTATGCGTTCTCATGCCGAACAGCATCCAGAGCCCCAGCCGGTGGGCACGCCCGGCCATCACCAGGGTCATGCCATCAGTCCCCTGGACCAGTTCGAGCACCAGTTGAAGCTATTCGTCGACTTGGGCCTGTTCTTCTTCGCATTTGCCAACGCGGGAGTCGCCTTCGGCAGCATCAACCCGGTAACGGTGATAATCCTGCTTTCGCTGGTGGTGGGCAAGACCATTGGGGTGTCTTTGTTCTCCTGGACGGCGACTTACCTGGGATTTCCCTTGCCTCCGGACATGCGATTTAAACACCTGGCAGTCACCGGGTTGATTTCCGGCCTGGGGCTGACGGTGGCGCTGTTCGTCGCCGGAAAGGCATTCCCTGCCGAGTCCGTCTTCCAGGACCCCGCCAAGATGGGGGCGGTGCTGAGCGGGGTGGTAGCCGTTTTGGCCATTGCCATCGGACGGGCGCTGAAGCTGAAAGACTCCGACGGGGAAACCAAGTAGCCGTGGCTCCCGACGGCGGGTGGTATACTGCCACCGGCGTCCAGCCAGGGGACGTCCGCTTGCGCCAGTGATTTCATTTAATGCTCAGCCGGAGGGATGGAGGGCGATGATAGGAGTGTTGACCCATCACTGGGCCAAGCCGGACAAGGTGCAGGAAGCGCGTGAGCTTCTGGACCGGAACGGGCTGGCCCAGAGCAAGGCCCCCGGATTTGGCAGCCGGCAGACCCTCTACTCCCAGGCCGACCCAACCAAAATCACGACTTTGGTGACATGGGAGAGCAACGAAATCTACGAGGCGTGGCGGGCCAGCCCGGAGCGCGCCGCGGCCATGGCGGGGGCCGAGGAACTGTGGAGCCGCCCGCCCGAGTCGGAACGGTTTGCGGCGGCGGGGTAGCTGGAGGCTGTTGATTGGCAACGGCTGAGGGAACATCTTTGAACGGTGGGAGCATGGCCCAAGATTCCCCAGCGGCCGTCGACGACAAGCTGGCGGGGGAGATAGCCAGCGCTGCGGAGGAAATGGCCCGGGGAGCCGGCGAGATACTGTTGGGTCACTTCGGCCGCAGCATAACCGTCGAATACAAAGACGAAGCGCAGAGGGACCCGGTGACGTCCGTGGACAAGGCCAGCCAGGAGTTCCTGTCGTCGGAGATCGTCAAACGGTTCCCCGGCCACGGAATCCTTGGCGAGGAAGGGGCGGACGACGCGGAGGCGGAGACGCGGGCCCCGGACTTTGTCTGGGCGCTGGACCCGCTGGACGGCACGACCAACTTTCTGAACGGCCTGCCTCTGTACGCGGCGTCCATAGGGGTGCTGCACCGGGGGATCCCAATTGCGGGAGCGTTGTTCATCCCGTGGCCCAACTCCAAAGGCGGGTTCGTGCTGCACTGCCGCAGGGGGCATGGGTGCTTTGCCGACGGCGAGCCGGTGTCGGTGTACCAGGCCGACGAGCCGGCCAACAACCGGCTGGCGGGGCTGCCCGGCTACTTTCCTTACAGCGCGAAGTTCAGTTCGCAGCTAAGGGGCAAGACGGGCGACATGCGCGTCACCGGCAGCATCGCCTACGAACTGGCGATGACGGCCCGGGGCTCCCTCCAATATTCGATTATCGGAGCGTCCCACATGTGGGACATGCTGGCGGGAGCGCTGGCGGTGATGGAGGCCCAGGGAACGGTGATGACCAGGCTGGGGAAGGCAAAACGATGGCACCCCCTGGAATCGCTGACGCCCGACTGGGACGAAAAGCGGCCAAGCATGAAAGACCTCAGAAACTGGCGAGCCCCACTGGTGGCTGGCGGTCCGCAGGTGGCCCCGCTAATCGCCGAGAACATACGGCCCAGGTTCAGGCCACTGGCCAAACTGCGGCGGTTGGGGCGGAAGCTGACGCTGGGTAAGAACCGGTAGCGGGGGGCGCCTAGGCCCGGTCGGGTTCCCAGCCCCAGGGGCGGGGGCCCCAGCCGGCCTCGAACGTCTGTCCCTTCTTGACGGTGAGCACCGGGACCACTGCCTTGTCTACCTTCCGGGTTTGGCCCAGCGCGTCGTAGACAAGCCAATCGCCGTCCATTACGTCCAAGACTGAAATGTCGGCCTGCTTGCCCACTTCCAGGCTACCTAGGCGGTCATCGACTCCCAGGGCCTTGGCCGGGTTCAGGGTCGACATGGCCACAACCTGGCCCATGGTGAAGCCGAGGGCCAGAAACCGGCTCATCATTTCGGTCATGCTGTGGACCGTTAGCGTCCGGCCGGGCAGGGTCAGGTCGGTGCTGATGCAATGGGGAACCAGCCCCTGATCCAGCACCCGCTCTCCGACGTCGAAGCTGAAGTTGAACCGGCCGTGGGCCGTGTCCAGCCAAACGCCCCGTTCCTGGGCCTCCCGGGCCTCGGGGACCAGCTTTCCCTGGGCGTCAATCACGCCGCCGGGATTGGCAGTGAAGAGGTGAGTTACGATGTCCCCTTCTTCCATGATAGGAAGGAGCTGGCGAATTACGTTGGGGTCGTACCGGTGCTCGGTGTCGCCGATGTGGACCATGAGCTTGACGCCGGCTTCCTGAGCGGCGCGCTTGGCCAGCCTGGGCATTTCCATGCCCATGATTTCCAATGCCGGAGAGACCATGCGGGCCTTGATGCCGGTGATTATGTCCCGGTTTTCCGAGACCACCCGGACGGTGTTGTCTAAATCGATGCTGTCGGGGCTGAAGATGTCGGGTCTGGTGGCCAGGCCGGTACGGCAAATGTGCAGGAAGCAGATAATCTCGGTGTGGTTGTTGGGAATGATGTGGCTGGGAAACCCGCCAAAGGTGTCGCAGCCGGCGCTGCCGGCATCGGCCATGGTGGTGACACCGGCCCGAACACCGCCTAAATCGGCCTGGACCCCGCTTCCGGTAACCCCGTCGTACACGTGAGTGTGCACGTCGATGAGCCCGGGGGTGACCACCTTGCCTTTGACCTCGACGACCCTCCGGGCCTCTTCCGCGCCTATCGCTGGGGCAACCCGGGCGATAAGCCCCTTGTCCACGGCAACGTCGTTGGGGCCGTTGATGCCCCGGCTGGGGTCGATGACCGTTCCGCCCTTAATCAGCAGGTCGTACATGGGTCATACCTCTCGAGAAGAACCGCCGGTAGATGAGAAACGCTGGTCTATAAGACCGGCGACAGCTAGGTGAACATCTCGCCCACGGACATGCCCCGGTGGATACGGTAAATGGCCTCTCCCAGCAGCGGGGCGACTGAGAGCACGGTGAATTTACCGTTGCGCTTTACGGGGGCCATGGGAATGGTATCCGTGACGACAACTTCGGTGAAATCGCTCTCGGCCATGACGTCGGGGGCGTCGCGGGACAACACGGGATGGGTAACGCAGCAGAACACCTCCTTGACGCCGTGTTCCGCCAAGGTCTTGGCCGAACTGACGATGGTGCCGCCGGTGTCTATCTCGTCATCGAAGGTCAGGGCAACCTTGCCCCGCACGTCGCCGATTACGTTCATAGTCTCGGTGCGCTCGTCGTTGCCCAGCCGCCGTTTTTCAATGATGGCCAGGGGTGCGCCCAGCCGCTCGGCCACGTCCCTGGCTTTCTTGCTTATGCCGATGTCCACGGCCACGACGACCAGGTCGGGAATCTCCTTGGCCTGGAAATAGTCGGTCAATATGGGCAGGGCGGTCAGTTCGTCGACGGGAATGTTGAAGAAGCCTTGAATTTGCCCGGCATGGAGGTCAACGGTGAGCAGGCGGTCGGCGCCGGCGGCGGAAAGCAGGTCGGCGACCAAGCGGGCGGTGATGGGCACGCGAGGCTGGTCCTTCTTGTCGGTGCGTCCGTAACCGTAGTAGGGGACAACCGCGGTTATGCGGCCCGCCGACGCCCTTTTGCAGGCGTCGATCATGATCAACATTTCCATGAGGTTGTCGTTCACCGGCTGACAAGTGGGTTGGACGACGAAGACGTCCCGCTGGCGCACGTTCTCCTGGATGCGGACGAAGGTGTTGTCGTTGGCGAACTTGAACACCTCGGCCTGGCCCAGGGGAATGTCCAGGTACTCGCAAACGTCTTGCGCCAGGCCCCGGTGGCCGTTGCCGCTGAATATCTTCAGTTCATCCAGTACTGGTTTCATCGTCGGCCCTCGCAAAGCGGTCTAGCAGCAGAAAGAGACAACAGACTGGCAAGGCAGTGCCCGGTTGGGAGTAAAGGAGCCACCGGATTATAGCATAGGAACGGCTGAGGTTTAAGCCGTTGGTTGCCCACACCCCTGTCCCAGCGCCTAGCTACCATTAAAGTTCAGCGCAGGGTATGATATGCTGTCAGATAGCGCAATGAAGCGGGAGGAACGGCCTTGGAAGTAATCCTCAGTTCGCCTCGGGGGTTCTGCGCCGGAGTGGTCCGGTCCATCGAGGTAGTAGAAATTTGCCTCCAACGGTACGGGCCGCCGGTGTACGTGAAGCATCAAATCGTGCACAACCCCCACGTGGTAGCCGACCTGGAACGAAAGGGGGCCATCACCGTGGAGACGGTGGACGAGGTGCCTCCCGGTTCGCTGGTGGTGTTCTCGGCTCACGGTTCGCCGCCAGAGGACTTTGACAAGGCAACGGAACGGGGTCTGCGGGTAATCGACGCAGTGTGTCCGCTGGTGACCCGGGTGCACAACGAGGCCAAAAAGTACCACCGCGAGGGCAAGAAGGTGCTGCTGGTGGGACACCGCGGCCATCAAGAGGTGCGGGGCACGATGGGCCAGGTGGACATGACCCTGATCGCCGACGATTCAGGCGCACAACTGCCCGAATGGGAACCCGACGAGCAGGTGGCGGTGCTGACCCAGACGACGCTGTCGGTGAGGGACACCGCCCAGGCTATCGACGCCATTCAAGGCCGCTTCTACAATGCGGTGGTGCGCAACGACATTTGCTACGCCACAACCAACCGCCAGGAGGCGGTCACCAAGATCGCCGGGATGGTGGAGCTGGTGCTGGTTATAGGGGCCCAGAACAGTTCGAATTGCAACCGGCTGCGGGAAGTGGCCGAGGCGCAGGGCACCACGTCGTACTTGATCAACGGCCCGGAAGAGATCGAGCCGTCGTGGATAGAAGGCAAGGCGAAGGTGGGCATCACCTCCGGCGCTTCCACGCCGGAAGTGCTGGTGGAGAGCGTCATCGAGGCGCTGGCGCCGGAGAAAGTTACCCTCCTGAGCGGGGTGGAAGAAGACGTGGCTTTCACGCTGCCCAAGGAGCTGCGCTAACCGTGTCGCGTCCACACCTTGTGGACGCCTTTCAGCAGTAATGGCCGGACACGAGAGGCGCATCGGCGACCTGCGGGACATCAGGCGCCGTTTATTTTCCATTCCCTCACTGGTATCACTGGCGCTGGCCGGCGCCTTCCTTGCGTTCCTGGTAACGCGTTTCGACGTCGATCTAAGCAACACCTGGGACCAAGTAAAGGGCGCCAACGGCTGGCTATTGGCAGCGGCCTTCGGGGTCCACTACACCACCTTCATCCTCCGCGGCGCCAGGTGGCGACTGCTGCTGGAGAACACCCAGGAGCCGGGGACTCCGCTCCCTGGCGTTCTGTATTGCGGACAACTGGTGCTGCTGGGCTGGTTCGTCAACGCAGTAACCTGGTTTCGCATGGGCGACGCCTACCGGGGCTATTTGTACCATGATGAGCAGAACGCCTCATTCGCCAGGTGCATAGGCACGATTCTGGCGGAACGGACGCTAGAAGCAGCACTGATCGCGGCGTTGCTGCTGATAGCAGTGCCATTCTTAGTCGGTCCAGGCGGCAGCGTAGCCTGGACCGTCCTCGCCCTGGCAGTGACCGGCGTTGTCCTGATGGCGGCCGTCGTGTCGTTGATGACGTGGGCAGGGGCGTGGGCCCAGAGGAGATTGCCCGGTTGGCTGGCCGAGGGATACCGCCAATTGCACAACGGCACTATGGGCAGTTTTCGGAGGATAGCGCCGGTGACCGGGCTGGGGCTGCTGGCCTGGGGTGCGGAGATGGGGCGGCTCTACCTGGTGGTACAGGCCCTGGGACTGGACGTGGGACTTCCGTTGGTGGTAGTCCTGACCATGGCCAACGCGCTGTTGAGCCTGGTCCCGACGCCGGGGGGCTTCGGCGCGGTGGAGCCGGGAGTAGCCGGGCTGGCAGTGCGGCTGTCCCAGCTGTCCAGCGGCGCGGCCCTGGCGCTGGTGGTGGTAGACCGGGCCATAACCTACCTGAGCGTAATCGTCGTGGGCGCCGTGGTGTTCCTGGGGCGCCAGGCGGTGCGGCGTCCCGCCCTGGTGAGGGCAGCCGAGGCCCGGACGGTGGAGAAAGCGTAGAGGCGATGCTGCACACGGCCAGCTTTTACGACCGGCAGGACTGGAAGGGCCAATGCTACCGTGTATCCCGAGCACATCCCCGGGGCCTGCGGACCCAGTGGGAGGTTGCGCCTTTCTTGTATCCGGAGCGGCGATTGCTGCAGGCTTACCAGAGGGGAGACCTGGACTTTGCCGCCCTGTCGCTGGAATACAGACAGGGGTTGGATGAGGCGTACAGCCAGTCGGAGCAGTTCCAAGAGTGGGCCCTGTCGCTTCCAAGCTTGGAGCAGGTCACGCTGCTGTGCTTCGAACGAGGGGGCAAGCCATGCCACCGCAGGGTGGCCGCGTGCTGGCTGCTGGAGCAGGTTCCCGAATTGAAATCCGGGGGCTTGGCCTAAAGGGCCCTCCCGAAGGTCACTCGGGCCGGGCCGGCCGTTCCATCAACTGGGCGGCCGCTTCCCTGGGGGACAGGCCATCGAACAACACCCGGTAGGTGACCTGGGCTATGGGCATTTCCACGTTCAGCCCGGAGGCCACGGCCAGGGCGGCGCTGGTGGTGTTTACCCCCTCTGCAACGTTGTTCATCGACTGTTGAATTTGCTCCCAAGACCTGCCCAAGGCCAGTTGCTCTCCAACATATCGGTTGCGGCTAAGCGGGCTGATGCAGGTGGCCACCAGGTCTCCCAAGCCGGCTAGGCCGGCAAAGGTCTGGACCTGGGCCCCGGCGGCCACTCCCAGCCGGGATATTTCGGCCAAGCCGCGGGTAATGAATGCCGCTTTGCCGTTGGCGCCCATGCCCAGACCATCGGCAATGCCGGCGCCGATGCCGACTATGTTCTTAAGGGCCCCGCCCATCTCCACACCGACGACGTCGCTGCTGGTGTAGACGCGGAAAGAACTGGAGGTCAGCGTCGCTTGAACGCGCCGGGTCCGGTCGGGGTCAGGTCCCGCCACGACCGCCGAGGACAGCTTGCCGTCGACGATTTCCTGGGCGAGGTTGGGGCCGGAGAGAGCGCAAATGCCGGAGTGAAAGCTGCCGAGCAACTCTTCCTCCAACACCTGGCACATCCGCTTGCCCTGGGGCAGTTCGAGCCCCTTGCTGGCGCTAAGAATAGTGGCGCCGGGGGACAAATGGTCCCGTATGGAGCGGATATTATCCCTAAGCCGGTGGGACGGCACGGCGATGATGACCAGGCTGGCGGGAGACAGAGTCTCCCGGGCGTCGCCGGCAACCCGCAAACCGTCGGGGAAGGGCGCGTCCGGGAGGAACCGCTGGTTGCACCTCTGGGCGTTGAGCTGGTCGGCCTCGGCCGGGGTGCGGGCCAAGATGGTGACGGAGACTCCATTACGAGCCAGGACTATCCCCAGGGTGGTCCCCCAAGTGGTAGGGCCGACGATGACCACCTTCTCCGTCAAATGACTATCGCTCCGTAACGTTGAGGGCCGCCGCGTCAGTTAATCGGAGCAGCCGGCTGGCCCAACCGGCGTTCGCTGCCGTCGCGGATGCGCCTGATGTTGTCGCGGTGCTGCCAGATGATTATGATGCCGCCGAAGAGGCCGTAGAGGACGTAGATGCCGGATCTTTCTCCGGCCAGCCACAGCGCCAGCAGCGACACACCGCTCATAACCACCCCCATGATGTTGCCCAGGGACACGTAGCGGCTGACCTTGGCGCCAATGAGGAAGGTTACCGCGGCTGCGGCCCCGGCGATGGGCGCCATGACCGACAGGCTGCCCAGGCCGGTCAAAATTCCCCGGCCGCCGCGAAACTGGAGAAACACCGGCCAGTTGTGTCCAATCAAGCCAGCGAGTCCGGCGGCCACCTCGCCGGTGGTGGTGCCGATAACCTCGCGAGCAAGCATGACCGCCAGTATCCCCTTGGCAACGTCCAGGGCCAACACGACACCCGCGACCTTGCCGCCGCCGGTTCGAAGGACGTTGGACATGCCGGTGCGGCCGCTGCCGAACTCCCGGATGTCCACCCCCAGCCGCAAGCGCAGCAGCAGGTAGCCCCACGGGACCGAGCCGAGAAGGTAGGCGAGGGCCAGTACGACCGCATACCGGGCGACCATTCCCTGGTCGTCCATGGCGAGAAAAGCAAGGACGGTTGCCGCCGCCAACGCCGGCAACACCACTACTACGAAGACCAATGGGGTGAAGACCTTGTTCATTGTTTTTTGAACAGCAGCCTCAAGTGGGTGCGGTCGAAACCGAAGGTGGCCCGCAGCCGGTTCTCCAGATACCGTTGGTAGGTAAAGTGTACCAGCTTGGGGTCGTCTACGGCGAACAAAAAGGTGGGCGGATTTACGTCAACCTGCCGGAGACGGCTGATGCGCAGTCTCCTGCTTCTCTGTCTCTTCACCGGCGGCGGAGCGTGGCCGGCCAAGGCGTCGGCCAACATGTACTGCAACTCGCGAGACGGCACGAAGCGCAGCCGCTCCTGCCACAGCTCCAGGGCCGTCTGCATCAAGTCGCCGATGCCCTGGGCGTTCAAGGCTGAAGTGAAGCAGATGGGGACATAGCTCATGAAGTGCAGCCGCTCCTGCACCCGCGCTACGGCCCGGGCGCGGGCGGCGCGGTCATCATCCTCGGTGAGGTCCCACTTGTTGACCACGACTATCAGACCCCTGCACATCTCCCAAGCCAGCCCGGCGACGTGGGCGTCCTGGGCCGTGGCCAGTTCAGAAGCGTCGGTGACCAGCAGGGCGATGTCGCAGCGGTTGACGGCGCCGACAGCCCGGATGACGCTGTACTTTTCTATGCCGCGCTGCACCTGGCCGGGCCGCCGGATGCCGGCGGTGTCGATGAGAACAAGGTCGCGGCCCCCGTAGGTTACGTTGGTGTCCAGGGCGTCCCTGGTAGTGCCGGCCGTCTGGCTGACTATGGAGCGTTCCTGCCCCAGGATGGCGTTCAGGAGCATGGACTTTCCAACGTTGGTGCGGCCCACGATGGCAAGCTTTAATTCGCCGGCGGAGGCCGGTGGAGGGGACTCGGTTTCGGGGCCTTCCTGCTCGGGGCCCTCTTCTTCAGACTCCTGTTGCTCCGGCGGGGCGGGAAAGTGGGAGACAATGCGGTCCATCAAATCGTAGATGCCGAAGTTGTGGAAGGCGCTGACGGGCAAGGGGTCGGTCAGCCCCAAGCGGTAAAAGTCCGGGGCGGCCAGTTCCCGGCGATCATTGTCCGCCTTGTTCGCGGCCAGGATAACCGGCTTGCTGGTGCGCCGCAGCCGCTGGGCAACGTCCTCGTCTCCGTGGGTCAGGCCTTCCATGACGTCGGTGACGAAAACGATTACGTCGGCGGAGGACAGGGCCATATCGGCCTGTTCCTGGACCTTTTCCCGGATGGGCCCTTCGGGGTTGGACTCCAGGCCCCCGGTATCGATGAGTATGAAGCGGCGGCCGTCCCACTGGGCTTCGGACATCAGCCGGTCGCGGGTGGTCCCCGCCACTTCGGACACTATGGCGTGACGCCGCCCCAGGATGCGGTTGAAGAGGGACGATTTGCCGACGTTGGGCCGTCCAATAATGGCGACGATGGGCAGGGCCAAAGCGGGTCTCCGGCTTGGTCTAGATGGTCAGCCTAAGATGGACTCGAGGAGCGCCTTCTGGGCATGCAGCCTGTTGTGGGCCTGGAGATAGGCAACGGACTGGGGATGTTCCAGCATCCCCGCCGGCACCTCCTGACCATAGTGGGCGGGCATATCGTGCATGAACAAGGCGCCGGGCTTGGCGCGTGCCAGCAGCGCGGGGTCCACCGTGTATCCCTGGAAGGACCGGAGCCGCTGAGCCGTTTCTTCCTCCTGTCCCATGCTGGCCCATACGTCGGTATAGACGACGTCTGCCCCTTGCACCGCCTCCTGCGGCTCACGCAAGGCCAGCACTTCCGTTGCGCCGGCCGCGGCCCGCTGGCGGGCCAGTTCAAGAGACGCAGCGTCCAGGCCGTATTTCTCCGGCGCCGCGATGGCGAAGCCCGCTTCCAAGGGCGGAAGCGCAAGGCATAGGCTCCGGGCCACGTTGTTCCCATCGCCTATAAAGGCCAGTTTCATACCCTTCAGCTTGCCCAGATGCTCGTCGATGGTCAAGAGGTCAGCCAAAGTCTGACAGGGGTGTTCCCAGTCCGACAGAGCATTGATGACGGGCACGCTGGCGTATTGGGCCAGCTCCTGTAAATGGCTGTGGGAGTACACCCGAGCCACGATGCAATCGACATAACCGGACAGCACCCTGGCTACGTCGGCAACAGGCTCTCGGACGCCCAACCCCACTTCTTCCTGGCCCATGTAAATGGAGTAGCCGCCAAGCTGCTGGATGGCCACTTGGAAGCTGACCCGGGTGCGAAGAGAGGGCTTTTCAAACAGCAACGCCACGTTCTTTCCGGCGAGGGCGGCGGACGGGCGTTGGCCTTTCAGTTCCCTGGCGCGGCGGACGATTTCCAGGGTCTCATCAGCCCCCAGGTCCGTCACGGAAAGGATATCCCGCTTGTTCGTCATAGCGCGGTGCATCATATCCCAAACGAACTTGCAGTTCAAGAATAACTGGGCTCCGTTACTCTTGTATGCGGCCCTATGCTAAAATTCTGCTGCCGCGCCTGGTCGCTCAGTTGCGGGCGGGCATGCGGCCCCGACAACACCATCTAACTTCAGCCTGGGTCGGAAGGCCCAGCCATGCCATCCAGTTGCTCTTGGGTGTAAGAACTATGGCGAATATGGAGCACGTTCAGCTAGTGAGACGGGGGCGGGACGCGGTAGCTCGCTGGAGGGAAGAAAATCCCAACCAGATGCTGGACCTGAACGCCGCCTATCTGAGCTACGCCCGCATGCCCCAGGTGAACCTCGCCGGCGCAGACCTACGGGACTCGGACTTGATGGGCGCCATGCTGCCCAGGGCCAACCTGGCCGGCTGCTACCTGAACCCCAGCCACCTCTATCATGCGAACTTGACCCAGGCCAACTTGCGCGGGGCACTGCTCAACGGGGCCAACCTGAGAGGGGCCAACCTGACGGAGGCCGACCTCTCCAACGCCGACCTGGACCGGGCCGTTCTCTCAGAGGCAAATCTCACCGGGGCCAACCTGGCAGGGGCCAAGCTGTCTAGAGCGACCCTGACGGGGGCCAATCTCACCGACGCCGATTTGACCGGCGCCGACCTGAGCCGCGCCGCCGTAACCCAGACCATCCTGGTGAACGCCGACTGCAAAGGGGCCGATTTCTACGCTGCCGTGTTCCACAACCCTGACCTTGCCGGGGCCCGCTTGGGCGGCAGCATGATGGGTTACACCGTCTTCCAGGACTGCGACGTCAGCGGAGCCCTGGGACTGGACGAGGTGCGCCACGACGCTCCCAGCACCATAGGAATCGACACCCTGTACCGCTCCGGAGGCGACATAGCCGAGGGGTTCCTGGTGGGAGCGGGCGTGCCACTGGCCTTGATCGAGTTCCAACGCTCCCTGCCGGGCGTCCCAGGTTCCCGGGAAAGCTGCTTCATTTCCTGTGCGTCGGCGGACCTTGCGTTCGCCCAGGCCCTGCAACGGGACCTACGGGAGCAGGGGGTGCGTTGCTGGCTATTTCCGGACAACGCCCGGGGCAACGCGCTGGTGGACCGGCTGAGCACGTCGGACCAGGAGGAGGTGGAACGGTGGGTGAGGGCCTACGACAAGCTGGTGGTGGTCTGCTCACGGGCGGCGCTGGACAGCGAGACCGTCCGCAACGACATCATCGGCGTCAAGGAGCGGCAGTTGAGCGAGGACAGGTGGCTGTTGTTCCTGGCGGCGGCGGACGATGCGGTGGTGCAGCCCAGGGGCCGGGGCCTGGCGAGGGACCTGAACAGCGAGCACATGGTGTTCGACCTGCGCAACCGGGACTCCAATGCTGAATCCTACGGGGCCGAAGTCGGCAGGTTGGCAGAGATGCTGAAAATGTCCCAACCCGCCGCGGCAGGGGCTCCGGAGTTGCCGGAGCTTTAGCCGCCGCTGGAAGGCTGGATTCCGCCACGCTTAGATTCCCGCCTTCGCGGGACCTGGGGACACCTCGCTAAATCCCCCCTCCCTCTCCCAGGCGTGAGAGGGGATTACATGGCCGTCCCTCCGCGTCGACCACGCCGCCCTGCCCTCCATCCATGTAGGGGCGAAAAATCTTTCGCCCCTACGCCCCGCCCCCAACCTGCCATTCTTGTATGTGTTAGCTAATTCGTTGACAAACCGTTATTCCCTCGTCCCAGCCGCCATTTCCTTTACTCCTTGAAGGAAAGTGTTGCCTATGTTCGTGGATAATCTGTTACCAGTCTCCCCGGTTTGTACCAACCTTGACCCCTCCCCCTTACGAAGGGGGAGATTTAGAGGGGGTGAAAATCCCCCCCAGCGCCCCCACCACTGACACTTGCCCCTTGCCCACCCTCCCAGGCTCCCCTTATCATGGATGCAGGTCAGGTCCCTGCCATATCGCCGGACCCAATCAAGACCAGCCACTGAGGCCCGTGACGTGTCGTGACCAAACGCCGCCCCAGCCCCGAATCCTCCAATCCTCCCCCGCCTGCTGCCGACGCCCCAAAATGGAACGAAATGGTACAAAATGGTACAGAATTCGAAAATTCCGGCCTTTCCTCCCGCCGCTCCAGCCCCGAATCCTCCAACCCTCCCTCACCTGCTGCCGACGCCCCAAAATGGAACGAAATGGTACAGAATGGTACAGAATTCGAAAATTCCGGCCTTTCCTCCCGCCGCTCCAGCCCCGAATCCTCCAACCCTCCCTCACCTGCTGCCGACGCCCCAAAATGGAACGAAATGGTACAGAATGGTACAGAATTCGAAAATTCCGGCCTTTCCTCCCGCCGGCTGCAAGCTCTGCCCATCATCGCCGCTGCTCCCACCCTGGCTCAAGCCGCACGCTCCTCCGGCATAGGAGAAGGCACACCCCACCGTTGGCTCCAAGACAACCGCTTCCGCCATGAACTGACCCGCCTCCGCCCGAACACAGCCGGCCTCGCCCGCTATGAACTCCGGGGGCTTATGCTCCGCTGTTTGGATATGTCAACGAATTACCCGACACCTACAATTCTGAGGAGCTTGCGAGAATAAATAAGGCCCCGTCCTATAGGGACGGGGCCAGTTCTTCCGGTAGGGGGCGCTGCGCCTTGCCGGCTTGAAGATGGAGCCAGACAGGACTGCTAGATGTAGTCCTGGTCCTGCATCATCTCCAGGTTGTCCCGGCTTTGGGACAGGCCGCGGCCGACGGCAGTCCGGAATTCCTCCATCATGTCGTCGGTGACCACGCCGCCGGCTGCGACGGCCTTCTTCTTCAGGGTCTCGAAGGCCCATTGCTCGGTGTCGCCCTGGGGCATATCAAAGAAGTCGCGTTCAAAGACCGGCAGTTCTCCGGGGCCAAAGTAGCCCTTGTCGTCCAAGGAAAAGCCTTCCAGGTCGTGGGTGCCCTTGCCCAGCACCTGGCCAGTCTCGGCGTAGTGCTCCATGACGTTTTTCATGCCGTACTTCTGGATGGGGCAAACCTTCATGCAGATGCCGCAGCCCAGATAGCGGGCCATCACCGGCCGGCAGCGCTTGAAGTAAAGCTTGTTCTTCTCCATGCCCCTCCACCATATCTTGTCGCGCATGAGGGCGCGGCCGGGGCAGCGGTTGACGCACACCTGGCACACCTGGCAGAAGGCGTGGATGCCGTAGTCGACGGGCTCGTCATAGCTGACGTTGGCATCGGTGATAATCATCATAATGCGGATCCTGCTGCCCACGTGAGGCGTCAGCAGGTAGCCGCAGGCGCCCAATTGCCCCAACCCCGCGGCCACGAACATGGGGATGAAGGGGCCGGAGTTGTCGTTGGCGCTGTGTATCTGGGCCCGGTAGCCCAGGGAGAGGATGTACTTGTGCAACTCCAGCGCGGCGGCGCCCTGGGTCCTGTAGGTGCTGGAGTGAACTATCTCGGCGTCGATGCTGGGGATAGTCTGGGTAGGCTCGAAATCCTGCTCGTACGCCAGGCAAACGGCGTGGGGGAGTCCCTCCACCCAGTCCTGCTTGCTCTTGTAGGCATAGCGAAGGTCGTAGGCGGCGATGCCGACCTCGACGAAGCCCAGGGCCCTGGACTTTTCTTTGATCAGGTCGGTCACGTCCTCGCCGGTGGGCTCGACCGTCGGCTCCTGATCGCCGGACATGCGGGCGGCCATGATGAGCGGCTTGTTCAGCTTGTCGTGTTCCTTGCGGATCTCCCGCATCTCGACGTGCCGGTCCCGCTGGGCGTTGGCCCAGTCTCGGCCGGCCCTCTCGGTAATGGCCATGGTCTCCAGCGGATACTCTCGGGAGTACCAGTCGACCTCACGGTCGTTCAGCGGAATCCCAGGCACAGTTTCCAACTCCTCGGGTACAGGGATGGTGATTTGCTCGTCCCCCAAGGTCTTACCAGGACGGACCACCTCGTGGCCAATCTTCAACATGCCGTTCCCTCCAGGAAATGGATAGAAGGGCTAGCCGGTGCAGCCCAATGCTAACCATACTCGGCGCCTATTTGGTTGTCAAGCTTAAATGAGGGGATGGTATTCGTGAAAGAAAAGACCTATGGCAGCTAGGTTCGAGTAAGTTCAATCTCCAAACGACAGTGGTGGCCGGGAATGCCCACGGGCGCTGGCGCCTAGCTGACGGCTTGGTCGCCCACTAGCTCGATGTCGTCGCTCTGCCGGCGGATGGCCTCGCCCAACTCTTGCTTGAACTCAGCCAACAAGTCGTCGCTGACCGTGCCGCCGGCGGCTACCGCCTTGCTTTTGAACTGGGCAAAGGCCCACCCGGTGGCGTCGCCTTGGGGGAAATCGAAAAAGCTCCGGTCGAATACCGGCATTTCACCGGGGCCGAAATAGCCCTTGCCCAATACCTGGCCGGTCTCGGCATAGTGTTCGAGAACATTCTTCATGCCGTACTTCTGCACAGGGCAAACCTTCATGCAGACGCCGCAGCCATAGTAGTGGGCCATCACGGGGCGGCAACGCTTGAAGTACAGCTTGTTCTTCTCATGGCCGCGCCACCAAATCTTGTCCCGCATCAACGCGCGGCCGGGGCAGCGGTTCACACACACCTGGCACACCTGGCAGAAGGCGTGGATGCCGTAGTCGATGGGTTCGTCGTAGGTGATTTTGGCGTCGGTGGTGATCATTATCAGACGGATCCTGCTGCCCTCGTGGGGAGTGAGCAGGTAACCACAGGCGCCCAACTGGCCCACTCCGGCGGCGACGAACATGGGGATGACGGGCCCGGTGGCATCGTTGGAATGAATGACGTGGGCCCGGTAGCCCAGGGAGCGGATGTACTTGCCCAATTCCAACGCCGCCGCCGCCTGCACCCGGTAGGCGCCGTAGTGGACGGTCTCGGCAGCAACGCTGGGGATGGTCTGGGTGGGCTCAAACTCCTGCTCGTGCACCAGGCAAATGGCCGATGGGAGGGAGGTAAAGCCTTTTTTGTGCTTGTATTCGAATCGAGTGTCATAGGGGGTAATGCCGACTTCCACGAACTTCAACTGCCGCGCCCGGTCTTTGATCAAGACGGTTACATCCTCGCCGGTGGGCTCAGCCGTGGGCTCCAGGTTGGCGGAGGCCCGCCCGGCGGAAACCAGATCGGCGTCCAGCGCGTAGTGTTCATCGCGGAGTTTTCGCATCCCAGGGTGGGCGTCCTGGATGGAGCTGTACCAGTCGCCGGAAGCCCGCTCGGAGAAGGTGTGGCTTTCCAGCGGGTACTCCCGGGCATACCAGTCCACTTCCCGGTCGTTGGTGGGTATGCCGGGGACCGTCTCCAGCTCCTCGGCCACCGGAATGGTTACCGGCTGGTCGCCATAGGCTTTGCCCGGCCTGACCACCTCGTGGCCTATCGTCAGCATGTCTACTCCCCCAAAGGGCCTGGACGTGTTTTACGGCTGCGCTGAGTCTAGACCATAGCCTTGGGCTGCTGAGATTGTCAACACGGTGGCTGGACCGCTTATGCCAGGTGTGGCCGTCAGCCGACCGGGCGGGCGAGGCTGGACTTAGGCTGCCGACGCTCCCTGGATGTTATGATTTCATGAAGTCTTGGCTGGTCAGGAGCAACGGTATAGGCACGCTGTTTGTCGTAGGCACGCCGATAGGCAACCTGGAGGACATGACCGCCCGCGGGGTCAGGATCCTGAGCCAGGCGTCGTTGATTGCCGCCGAAGACACCCGCGTAACGCGGCGGCTGCTGGCCCACCTGGGTATCCGGACGCGGCTGCTGAGCTACCACCAGCACAACTGGCAGGCGCAACTGCCCAAGGTGCTGCAGTCACTGGAAAGCGGCGACGCGGCTCTGGTGTGCGATGCGGGGATGCCGGGTATCAGCGATCCCGGCAGCGAGTTGGTGGCGGCTGCGGCCGCGGCAGGCTTCGCGGTGGAAGTGGTCCCCGGACCGTCGTCCCTCACTGCTGCGCTGGCGGTGTCGGGTTTCTCCGCCGATCAATTCCTGTTCCTGGGGTTCCTGCCCCGCCGCCGTAAGGAGCGCCGGCTGCGCCTCCAGTCCGTTGCATCGTTCGACACTACGCTGGTGATGTTCGAGGCCCCACACCGGGTGAAAGCGACGCTGCAGGACTTGTTGGAGGAACTGGGCGACCGCAGGATTGCGGTATGCCGGGAGTTGACGAAACTCCACGAAGAGGTGTTCAGAGGGAAGATTTCAGCAGCCTTGGAGTGGGCCCAAGCTCCCCGCGGGGAGTACGTTCTGGTGGTCGAGGGACAGGAGGAACCAACCCATCCGGAGGCGACACAACCAGGGCCAGAGGAAGATGCCTTGGAGCAACTAGCGAGGCTGCGACAGAGCGGGGTCAGGGCCAAAGAAGCGGTGGCGCAGGTTGCCGAGGCGCTGGGAATCCCCAAGAACCGCGTCTACCGGCTGTGGGTCGAGTCAGGCGGCCGCGGCCGTCCGACGGCGGGCTGATTAGCCTTCGCTGATCTCGACGGTCTGAATCTCCAGCCGCTCCGTGGGTGTTGACGATTCTCCGCTCCGGCCGGTAGTGACCGACGACTCGGCCAGGGCGTCCAGCACTTCCACCCCGTCGCTAAGGATGCCGAAAATGGTGTAGTTGGGAGGCAGGCCGACATCGTCGCCGTGGACGATGAAGAACTGGCTGCCGTTGGTGTTGGGTCCGGAGTTGGCCATGGCCAATGTTCCTTTCACGTATGGCCTGGTTACCGGCTCGTCGGCGAAGCGGTAGCCCGGCCCTCCGGTGCCGTCGCCGCGGGGGCAGCCGCCTTGAATCATGAAGTCTTTAATCACCCGGTGAAACATCCCGTTGTCGTAGAAGCCCTCGCGGGCCAGGAAGACAAAGTTATTGACGGTGGACTTGGCTTCGCCGGCAAACAGCTCCAAAGACATATCGCCCTTGGCGGTCTTGATGGTCGCCGTATAGGTCTTGGTGGGGTCGATGGCGAGCTCCGGCGGGTTGGAATACTGCTGGGGCATGTAACCTCCTCGGAAGGCGCTGTCTTAACGCGGGCTATCTGCGGGGCGGCTGCCGGGAGGTGCCCGGCGGAGGCCTCGTTTCAAACGCCCGAATTTCCGCAATGCTCCGGCAACTCTAACACCGCCGTGCTAGAGCCGCAAATCCAAGCCTGTGTCTTATCCCGAATCCACCGAAGGACACCGATGGACGGCGTGAGGAAAGCGGAAGGGGGATGAGGGAGCTACAGGGGAAATAGCCTGGGTTCCATTTGGGGTAGGGAGGTCGGCGGACGGTCTTCATCGCCGCACAGGGGCCCCTATGGGCGTCTGCAGGAGCTGCGATGCGCGGGATGGCGAGAGAATACGCAGCAGGGAACTCTCTCGGACCGGGCTGGCGCGAGTCTGCGGGGATCTTCGGTTGTCCGGTGGGTGGGTCGGTCGCCGACGGTGCCGTCAGGCCGGGAGTGGAATGGCTCGCAGCCGGGCCAAGGCGCGGCTGAACTTCTCAGCCCAAGGCCAGCGATCCGGAAGATGCAGGGTCAACCGGCGTGCCGAGCGGGTGAGCCGTCCGGCCAGGGAGAAGAACCGCCGCCGGAGGGTCTTGGTGGTGGCTATCCGCTCTCCCAGACCGATCCGCGCGGTCCAGCGGGCCAGGTTGTGGGCCATCGTCTGGACGGCCAGCCAGGCGCCGTTGGCGGCGAAGCGGCCCGAGGGGAGATGGTTCAGCCCGACGCCGTACTTGAGGTCGCGTATGGCATTCTCGATCTCGGCGTGGCGGCGATGGTCAGCCTCCAGTTCGAGCAACTCCCCGTCCCGGTCGGTGATGAACCCGTGATAGCTGTATTTGGCGAAGAGGGCCAACTGGGAACCGGGCGTGGGCTTCACACGCCGGACGATGAGCCGCACCGGCGCGGCGTCAGGTTCACTCTGGAAGGGAGTGCAGGTGGTCTCGGCCACATCGGCGGCGCCGTCCATCCAGTAGGGAATGGGAGTCCAGGCATCCTCGGGTATCGTCTCGATGAGATTGCGCAGGCTCTTGTGCTGGCGGATGGTGATGGAGAAGCGGACATCCATCTTGCGGCAGACGGATACCACGCCATGAGTGTAGAACCCGCTGTCGGCCCGTAGCGTGAGTCGTCCGTTGGCCCCGGCGTAGCGTACCCGCCCCACCGTCTCCCGCAGAAAGTGGGCGGCGCCCCGGGCGGTGTTGGCGCGGCCCTCGCGCAGCCGGGACATCAGCACGTCGCCGGTGCCGGCGGCGACGGCCAACAGCGGGTGATAGCCCCGCTTGCCGGTATAGCCGTGGTGGCGTGCGCCCTCCTTGGCCAGTCCGTAGGTCTCGCAGATGGTGGAGTCCAGGTCAATGGTCAGGGGCCCGTCGCCGGGTCCCGCCCCGGCCTGCCAAGCCCGGGCCAGCAACTCGCGGCTCACCCGGTCGAGTTGACGGACGTGGCCCCACCGGAAGCTGCGCAGGAAGGTGCCCAGGGTGGATGGCGCCTTGACCGTGCCGCCCAGGGTGCAGGCCGTCCCCCCGGTGCGCAACACATCGGCGTCGTCAATGCAGTCGCCCCCAGCCAGCGCAGACGCCACCAGCGTCATCATCTTGTCGCTCGTGTTCGCCCGCCCCGGGGCATCGCCCAGGTCGAGGCGCTGCCGGACGAGTTCGGGCAGGCCGAGGTGCCGCGCCAGGGTGGCCGGAAGGAGCAGCCCGGCATTGGCCACCAAGCGGCGGTCGTCGAAGGTGATTTGGATCCGGTCGGGGTGGTTGCGTGGCAGCATCTATTGGGTGCTCCTTTTCCGGGGTCGGTTTTTTGCTACAAAACCATTATCCCAGAAGCACAGGAGCACCTTCTTGCCGCTTCAGGACGCTAACCCGACGCCCTCCTTCGGTGGATTCGGGCTTATACGGAAATACCTGTATCTAGGCCTATTTGGGTCTATAATGGAAATAGGACATTTCAAACTTAGGAGATGACTAATCTACCCAACCCCTCAGCCAGCCTCGACACTAGAAAACTGCTGGGGGAATTACTGGCTATAGGGGTCCATTGCAGGGGGTGAGCGATGGAAATTCTGGAATACATGAACAAGTCCGGCCACGAGCAACTGCTGATGTGCTCGGACCCCGAGGCAGGCCTGAAGGCCATGATTGCGCTGCACGACACGACGCTGGGTCCGGCAGCGGGCGGCACCCGAATGCGGGCCTACGAATCAGAGGAAGCGGCGGTCTACGACGCTCTGCGCCTGTCGCACGCCATGACCTACAAATGCGCCGCCGCGGGGCTGCCCTTGGGCGGGGGCAAGGCGGTCATCATCGCCGACCCTCGCACACAGAAAACGGAGGCGCTGCTGCGGGCCTTCGGCGGGTTCGTCGAGACTCTGTGCGGTCGCTACCTGACAACCACCGACGTGGGCACCACCACGAGGGACTTGGAACACATCCGCCAGACTACCAGCCACGTGCTGGGGTTGCCACCGGCGCTGGGCGGCAGCGGCGATACGTCCATCATGACAGGCTTCGGCATATACATGGGCATGAAAGCCTGCGCCCGGGAAGCCTGGGGGTCGGACTCGCTGCAGGGCAAGAGGGTGAACGTCCAAGGGTTCGGCAAAGTGGCCGTTCATCTGTCAGAGCACCTGATGGAAGACGATGCCCGGCTGCTGGTAACCGACATCCAGGAGGAAGCCCTGGACAAGGCGCGGGACATGGGCATAGACGTGGTCTCCCCGGATAAAATCATGACCGCGGACTGCGACATCTTCGCTCCTTGCGCGCTGGGCGGCGTCCTCAATGGAGAGAGCATCCCGCGGCTCCAATGCCGCATCGTAGCCGGAGGGGCCAATAACCAGCTTCTCGGCCCGGAGGACGGCGAAGACATCCACCGCCGCGGAATCCTGTACGCGCCCGACTACATAGTGAACGCGGGCGGCATCATCAACGCCGCCACGGAGGTGGGAGCGACCTACAGCCCGGAGAGGGCGCGGGAGCAGACCGAGCGCATCTACGAGACCGTGGGCCGGGTTATCGGAATCTCCAGGGACGAGGAGATATCCACGGCCAGGGCGGCCGACCAATTGGCTGCGCAGCGGCTGGCTTCAGTACGGGCTGTACGCAAGCTGCACCACCCCGGCTAGGGCCGCGGGCTGTCACGGCCAGGCGGGCGGGCCGATTATTGACACAGCCTAAAGCCAACGGTAGACTTTGGCCAGAATCAGCCCCAAGGGATTTGGATGTCTACCACCACTCCATTAATTACCGACGAGATGCGGCGGCAGGCCATCGGGCTGGAAGGCGCCCCGGTGACGATAGAAGTGGAAAAGGGGGCGATAATCAAGTTCGCCCAGGCCATCGGGGACGACAATCCGCACTACAATGACGAGGTGGCAGCCCGCCAGAGCAGGTACGGCGGCCTGATCGCGCCGCCCACTTTCCTGCGGACCGTAGTATCGGTTCGCCCCCCTCTCCCCTTTTCCCTGCCCTTCGAGCGGTTTTTGGACGGGGGCAGCGAGTGGGAGTATTTCGAACCCATCCGAGTCGGCGACCGAATCACCGCCATCGCCAAAATCACCGACATCAGAGAACGCACCGGCGGCAGGGGAGTGATGGTCCTCGTCAGCGCAACCACCAGCTACCGGAACCAATTCGGCCAGGTAGCGGCCACCCAGACCACCACCTCGATACAGTATTAGGGGCAGGCGCACGATGGAGCAGATTTACTGGGAAGACGTCGAAGAGGGCATGGACTTGCCGTCTTTGGTCAAGAACCCGACGACGCAGCAACTGGTCAAATACGCCGGAGCCTCCGGCGACTACTACCAGATTCACTACGACAAGGCCTTTGCCCAGAGCACCGGCCTGGACGACGTAATCATCCACGGGGCCCTCAAGAACGCCTTCCTCGGCCAACTGGTGACACAGTGGATGGGGCCGCAAGGCAACATGAAGCGGCTGGCGTGCCAGTACCGCGGCATGGACTTTCCCGGTCAGCCGGCGACGATCAAGGGCGCCGTAACACGCAAATACCAGCAGGACGGCGAGCACCTCGTGGACTGTGACGTCTGGATGGAAAACCCGGAGGCCCAAAGGACGACGCCTGGGTCAGCCACCGTGTCCCTACCGTCCCGTGCGGCTGCCGGCAGTCCGTAGCCCATTGCCCGCCGGGGTTTACCAGAGACCACTCCCGGTGAACCCGACTATAGACACCCTAATGCCGGCTTTTCAGAGCGGACCAATGGATTCGCCACGGAACCAACACCATGATAAAGACCCCATGAACGGGAAAGCGCCGCACTTCGGACAGACTTGCGCCTGCACGCGGCGGCGTTGGGCGTCACTGAGGCCCGGACCATCATCTAAGGAGACGGCATGACAGACACTCTTCAAGGCAAAGTAGCTATTGTTACCGGCGCCGGCCGGGGGATCGGCCGCGGTGTTGCCATCATGATGGCCGAGGAAGGCGCCAAGGTGGTGGTCGTGGACCCTGGGGTCAACGTGGACGGCAGCGGGGCAGACCACTCCGTAGCCCAGCAGGTGACGTCGGAGATCCAGGCCGCCGGCGGGACCGGGGTGGCTTGCGCCGAGTCGGTAACTTCCATGGCCGGAGGCGAAAGCATCGTCCAGACGGCCATAGACAACTTCGGCAAGCTGGACATCGTGGTGACCTGCCACGGGATTCTCCGGGACAGGATGATTTTCAACATGACGGAGCAGGAGTGGGACGACGTAATATCGGTCCACCTGAAGGGCACGTTCACTGTGGTGAAGCATGCCTGCATTCTGTTCCGGCAGCAACGTTCCGGGAGGATTGTCACCTTCAGCTCCGAGTCCGGCTTGATGGGCAACTCGGGCCAAGCCAACTACGGGGCCGCCAAGTCGGGCATTGCCGGTTTCACCAAGGTAGTTGCCCGGGACATGGGACGCTACGGCGTAACCGCCAACTGCATTGCCCCCAGGGCCAATACCCGCATGATTGGGGCCATACCGTCCGAATCCTCCCAAGTCAGGTCACAGTTAGGCCAACTCCCCAGGATAGAAGGGGCGCCGCCCATCCAGGAGATGGACCCCGACGACGTGGCCCCCTTTGTCTGCTACCTGGCCAGCGACTATGCCGCGAACATCAACGCCCAGACCTTCATGGTCTACGGCAGCCAGGTATCTTTGATGTCCCAACCAAGGCCTGAAAAGGCCATTTACGAACCAGAGGGGCACTGGTCGTTGGACGACTTGGCGCCATTGGCCGAGGATTTCCTGACCAAGGATATCTCCAACCCGGCGCCGGCGGGCGCGTCCCGGGAGTAATCTCTTGATGGGAGCGTTCCATTGGCCACTGACGGTGCTGAGCGCCGACGGAGACCAGGAGGAGACAGTGGAAGCGCTGGTGGACACCGGTGCGACCTACACCTCACTGCCCGCCTCGCTATTGGCCCGATTAGGCGTGGCGCCTCAACGTCACCTGGAGTTCGAGTTGGCCAACGGAGAGGTCATCGTGCAGGAAATTGGCGAATCCAGACTGCGGGTCGAGGGTGTGGAGGCTACTCGGGTTGTGGTGTTTGGAACAGACGATGCGCCGTCATTGCTTGGAGCCGACACTTTGGAAGGCGTTACCATGGCCGTAGACCCAGTGGGCAAGCGTTTACTGCCGACCAGAGATCTCTTGATGCGGGAGCAGAGTTGAATCCATCGGATAGGACCGGTTAACGCGATAAAATCAATCTGCCGTGGGGTAGCGTATAAATGGGCAACCGTTTACAGGATAAAGTAGCAGTCGTGACCGGGTCCGGCCGCGGCATCGGCCGGGGTGTAGCCATCCTCATGGCCCAAGAGGGGGCCAAGGTGGTGGTTGTGGACCCCGGGGTGAACGTGGACGGCTCCGGCACTGACCATTCCATCGCCCAGCAGGTGGTGTCCGAAATCGAGCAGGCGGGGGGAACCGCCGTAGCCTGCACCGAGTCGGTAGCGTCCATGGAAGGCGGCGAGAAGATCATCCAGACGGCAATAGACAACTATGGCAAGCTGGACATAGTAGTCACTGTAGCGGGCATCCTGCGGGACCGCATGATTTTCAACATGACCGAACAGGAGTGGGACGAGGTCATTGCGGTGCACTTGAAGGGCACGTTCAGCGTAGTAAAGCATGCCTGCATCGTGTTCCGGCAGCAACGGTCCGGGCGCATCATTACCTTCAGCTCCGCGTCGGGCCTGTGGGGCAACTCGGGGCAGGCCAACTACGGCGCGGCGAAAGACGGCATCGCCGGGCTTACACGGGTGGTCGCCCGTGACATGGGCCGCTATGGAGTCACGGCCAACGCCATCTCGCCCGTCGCGGCCACCCGCATGACGGGGAGCATTCCCGAGGACACGGCCAACCTGCGGGCCGCCAGGGGCATCACCCGCGCCTCGAGCACCATGAGAGGCGAGCCCGACGACATTGCGCCGATGGTGACGTGGCTTGCCTCGGACGCGGCGGCCCACGTCAACGGCCACGTCTTCCACATAACCGAGGGCATGGTGGCGTTGCTCAACGAACCGGAACCGGTAAAGACCATCAACAAGACGGGCAAATGGACGGTGGAGGAACTGGCCAGGGTGGTGCCCGTCACCTTGGGGTTCGAGCTGCACAATCCGGCTCCGGACCAGACACCCAGCTCCTGAGGGAATTGCGGCCATGATCCATGACTTTTCTGCATCCTACGCCGGTTACATCGTAGAGGATAACGTTGGGTTCCAGGGAACGCCGGCCAGCGACTATGCCGCGAACATCAACGCTCAGACCTTCATGGTCTACGGCAGCCAGGTATCTTTGATGTCCCAACCAAGGCCCTCCAAGGCCGTAGACCCGGAGGGCAAGCGTTTACTGCCGACCAGAGCTCTCTTGATGCCGGAGCAGAGTTGAATCCCTCGGATAGGACCGGTTAACGCGATAAAATCAATCTGCCGTGGGGTAGCGTATAAATGGGCAACCTTTTACAGGATAAAATAGCCATCGTGACCGGGTCCGGCCGCGGCATCGGCCGGGGCATAGCCATCCTAATGGCCCAGGAGGGGGCCAAGGTGGTGGTTGTGGACCCCGGGGTGAACGTGGACGGCTCCGGCACGGACCATTCCATCGCCCAGCAGGTGGTGTCCGAAATCGAGCAGGCGGGCGGGACGGCCGTCGCTTGCACCGAGTCGGTAGTGTCCATGGAGGGCGGCGAGAAGATCATCCAGACGGCAATAGATAACTATGGCAAGCTGGACATAGTAGTTACCGTTGCGGGCATCCTGCGGGATCGAATGATCTTCAACATGACCGAACAGGAGTGGGACGACGTCATCGCGGTGCACTTGAAGGGCACGTTCAGCGTAGTTAAGCACGCCTGCATACTCTTCCGGCAGCAGCGCTCCGGGAGGATCATCACTTTTAGCTCCACGTCGGGCCTGTACGGCAACTCGGGGCAGGCCAACTACGGCGCGGCGAAAGACGGCATCGCCGGGCTTACACGGGTAGTCGCCCGAGACATGGGCCGCTACGGAGTCACGGCCAACGCCATCTCACCCACCGCGGCCACCCGCATGACGGGGAGTATTCCCGAGGACACGGCCAACCTGCGAGCCGCCCAGGGCATTACCCGCGCCTCACCCACGATGAGGGGCGAGGCCGACGACGTGGCCCCCATGGTGACGTGGCTGGCCTCGGACGCGGCGGCCCACGTCAACGGCCACGTCTTCCACGTCACAGAAGGCCTGGTGACGCTGCTCAACGAACCGGAACCGGTCAAGACCATCAACAAGACGGGCAAATGGACGGTGGAGGAACTGGCCAGGGTGGTGCCCGTCACATTGGGGTTCGAGCTGCACAACCCGGCCCCCGACCAGACAACCAGTTCTTGAGAGAATTACAGCCATGATCCACAACTTTTCCGCATCCTACGCCGGTTACATCGTCGAGGATAACGTTGGGTTCCAGGGAACGCCGGCCAACGACCGTTGGTACCCCAACGAGGCGCTGGTGCAGACATTCGACTGGGCCCTGGACATTGCCCAACACATGGACCGGCTGGGATACGACGAGTTCTGGATGGCCGAGCACCACTTCCAGTACGAAGGTTATGAAGGCATACCCAACTTGCTCATGCTGGGCCTGTACCTGGCGACCCAGACCCAAAACCTGCGGTTCGGCTGCGGCTTCAACATAGTCCCCATGTGGCATCCCCTGCGCTTGGCCGAGGACTTCGCCGTGGCGGATATTCTGACCAAAGGCAGGGTGATATTCGGGGTCGGCCGCGGCTACCACACCCGAGAGGTGGAGACCTTCGGTTCGCCGATGCTGGACGGGGACGCCAACCGCAGCCTGTTCGAGGAACAGGTGGAACTTATCTTGAAGGCGTTTCGGGAGGAATCGTTTTCCCACCAGGGCGAGCACTATCAGGTGCCACCCCCAGTACCGTACCGGGGCTATACCCTGGAGAAGCTCAGCCTGGTGCCCCGGCCCATCAGCCAGCCCGTAGAAGTCTGGCAGCCCCTGGTCAGCCCCAATCCCAGGGGCGTCAACTTTATGGCCAGGAACGGAATCAAACCCTTGATTGCCACCGTGCCTGACAAAGTGCTCAGAGAGCGCCTGGAGATGTTCCAGCAGGCAGCGGCGGCCCACGGCCGGGAGCTGGAACTTGGCCAAGACGTAGCAATAGGCTACCGCTTCTTCATCGCAGAAACCCAGGAAAAAGCAATTGAGCAAGCCCGGCCCTACTTCGAGGAGGGCATGAAGTTCGGAGCCCCCCTGGGCATAATGAATATGCCGCCCGAGCAGATTGAGGCTATAGTGAACCGCGGCAGGACCCGCGGGGTCGTCTTGCCAACATTGGAAGACGCTGTTGCGGGCCACGCCTGGCTGTGCGGCCCACCTGAACTAATCGTGGAACACCTCAAAGAGGTGGAACGGGACTACCCAGGCGTGGAACGGGTGAACCTTGGCTCGGCGATGGGCATGCCCCGCGAGGTGCTCAAAGAGCAATTGACTATGTTCGCCGAAGAGGTAATCCCCGCCTTTTCGGGGAGCTAGGCTCCTCGTAACCCTCGGCACCCGCCCGTCGCCCTGCGGGCCAGAGAAATAGCGAGGCTCAGTCCAGCAGCGGAATCGACCCCCACTTGATGGACTCAGGTTCCTGGGAAACGGCCTGCTCTTTGGCCAGGCCCCGGATTTGCAGCAAGGTCGCGTTTACCTCGGAAGTGAGGAATACCCAGTCGGGTCCCTCGGGTATCCAGTAGGGCGAGTTTATCCGCACCACCAGGCTGTCTTTGGGGTTCAAGTAGATTCCGAACTTGGAAGCCTGCTGCATTGGTTGCTCCTTTTGCCTAGTTACGTGGCCCGGCCGCCAGCGGGGATTGTGTCATATCACCGCTTGAAGGCCCCGAACACCCTTGGAATTGCCGGACGGGGCTTCTTAGTCGGGCGCCGGGACCTTTGTCGTTTGCTCAGCCGCCTCGCTTGTCCCGGATGCTCCGGCGGGCAGGGCGACTGCATTAGCGTAAACTCCCCGGTATTCTTCGGGCAACAGGGCGGCGATGCGGGCCATAATCATGTCCAGGATGCTGTGCATCACTTCCTTGCTGGGCCGGCCTTCCAACACCGGCGGGGTAAACGGCTGGCCGATGTTGGCGGTCAGGCGGCACAGGGGCGCGGGCATACGCCACGCCCGAAGCTTCTCCGTGCCGGTCACTCCTACCGGCAATATGGGCGCCTGGGACTTCATGGCAACGTACACGACCCCCAGCATCCCTTCTTGCATGGTATGGTCCGGGCTGCGATGCCCCTCCGGAAAGACCATCACGGCACGGTCGCGGTCCAGCAGACCCAACATTGTCCGCACCGCGTCGATGGGCCTATTGGAACGGTCAAATGGCGATACGTGAATCCTGCCCATGGCGTACCTGGTCAGCGGGCCGGAAAACCACGGCCGTTTAGCCATGAAGTGCAGCGGACGGGGAAGACTGGCTACCAGCAAGGGCGGGTCGGTGAAAGAAAGGTGGTTGGATACCACTATGAGAGGGCCGTACGGTGGGACAGATTCTTGCCCAGTCACCTCCAACCGGCCGAAAGTGCGGAAGCAGAGCCGGGCAGCCTGCCGTCCCAACCGATATAGCAGGGTCATTGCTGACTTCCCCCGGATATGCCCTGGATGCGTTGCATAATCCTGTCGACCACCTGCTCGATGCCCAGGTCGCCCGTATCCAGGACGAAGGCGTCCTTTGCCGGCTTGAGAGGTGAGTCGTCGCGGCCCGTGTCGATTTCGTCGCGGGCCTTGGTTTCCCGCAACACCTGCTCAAATGCTACGGTCTCACCCCGCTCCCGCATCTCCGCCCACCGCCTTTGGGCCCGGCCCTCCGCAGACGCCAGCAGGTAGACCTTCAAATCGGCCTCGGGCAAGACCACCGTGCCGATGTCCCGGCCGATCACTACGATATCCCCTTCGCTTGCCAGCCGGCGCTGTTGTCTGACCAGAGCGCGGCGCACCGCTGAGACCTTGGCCACCAGCGACACCTGTCCGTTTACCTCCGGGGCCCGTAACTGCTGCCCCAGTCGATGGCTTCCCACCAGCACCTGTTCGCCGTCCTGGCCGTCCAGCCGTACGGGGTGGTCTTCAGCCAGCTTTCCCAGGGCCTCTTCGTCGCTGATGGGAACGTTCTCGTACAGAGCCAGCCAGGTAATGGCCCGGTACATGGCGCCGGTGTCCAAATGCTTGAACCCAAGCCTCCGGGCCAACCTGCGGCCGACCACGGTTTTTCCCGCGGCCACCGGCCCGTCGATGGCGATCACCTGGACTGCGTCTCCCATTTCGCCTGTCATGCCAAGCCTCGTCCGCGCATTATAGCACCGGCCCATGCCACGAATAGGGTTGCTCCAAGCTAAGCGCCGGTGTTGATCAAATCGCGCTGCCGAGGCCCCCGGAGACTGTACGCGCCGGCCCGTATGATACTGTTAACAGCGCGACGAGGGCCGCTTGATGTTTCGCAGCCGGCAATGTAACCTTGCGCAGTCTACCTACCGTGAAGACATCGTCTCCCAACGCTCCATCCGACATCTGGGGGTTGCCATTCGTGAGCCAGATACCGTCCGGCCTGACGATTCACGATCTCGACGAGAGGGAATTGCTTATCTACCGTGACCGCATGGAGCATCAGAGAAAATCTCCGCTCATTACTTGGCTCCTGTGGCTGTTCGTAGGTGTCTTTGGTGGACATCGCTACTATCTGGGGAACGTCGGGCAGGGCATAGCGATGACGCTCACCCTCGGCGGGCTGGGGATTTGGAAGCTAATCGATGCGTTCTTTATTCCGGGGGCTTTGCGAAAGAACGAGGCCGAGGCGGAGTCCCTGGTGCTTCAAGAACTAGCGATGATGCGCCGGTAGAGCGACTAACTAACTGCCATTGCGAGCCGCTTGGAGCGGTGGTGGGTTTCTGAGGAGGAAGAACGGCTCTGAGAATCACCACACGGGCGGGTACTTCGCCCCCCGTCATAATGCGTCACGGCAACGCCTGGGGAAGCACTCCTGAGGCAACGCAGCCCTATCACGCCTGCCAGTAATCAGGGCGGGAATCAACCCTATCAGGGAGACATCACCATGACCGACATAACGATTGAGAATCCGTGGGGGCTGGAAGACGCCCTAGTGCCTTGGGACGTTGATGAGGGAGACTCTGTGACCGTCGAGGTGGGGGATGGGGACCCGGAGTTCATCTACGACCTGGTTGCGACTCATGGGCTGCTCGTCAACGACGACGAGTTTATGTTCCAATTGCTGGCCCTAGAACCGCCGAGGAGCATCCCCCACGCCATCCACCTGTACCTGGACGCCTACCGGATGACCATCGCCAACACCATGTTGGCGCCGTTCAACTGACCCTCCATAACTGGACGGTTAGAGAAGGCTAGACCATCCCCAGTGGCCCCGCAGGTAAGCCCGAATCCACCGAAGGACACCGATGGACGGCGTGAGGAAAGCGGAAGGGGGATGAGGGAGCTACAGGGGAAATAGCCTGGGTTCCATTTGGGGTAGGGAGGTCGGCGGACGGTCTTCATCGCCGCACAGGGGCCCCTATGGGCGTCTGCAGGAGCTGCGATGCGCGGGATGGCGAGAGAATACGCAGCAGGGAACTCTCTCGGACCGGGCTGGCGCGAGTCTGCGGGGATCTTCGGTTGTCCGGTGGGTGGGTCGGTCGCCGACGGTGCCGTCAGGCCGGGAGTGGAATGGCTCGCAGCCGGGCCAAGGCGCGGCTGAACTTCTCAGCCCAAGGCCAGCGATCCGGAAGATGCAGGGTCAACCGGCGTGCCGAGCGGGTGAGCCGTCCGGCCAGGGAGAAGAACCGCCGCCGGAGGGTCTTGGTGGTGGCTATCCGCTCTCCCAGACCGATCCGCGCGGTCCAGCGGGCCAGGTTGTGGGCCATCGTCTGGACGGCCAGCCAGGCGCCGTTGGCGGCGAAGCGGCCCGAGGGGAGATGGTTCAGCCCGACGCCGTACTTGAGGTCGCGTATGGCATTCTCGATCTCGGCGTGGCGGCGATGGTCAGCCTCCAGTTCGAGCAACTCCCCGTCCCGGTCGGTGATGAACCCGTGATAGCTGTATTTGGCGAAGAGGGCCAACTGGGAACCGGGCGTGGGCTTCACACGCCGGACGATGAGCCGCACCGGCGCGGCGTCAGGTTCACTCTGGAAGGGAGTGCAGGTGGTCTCGGCCACATCGGCGGCGCCGTCCATCCAGTAGGGAATGGGAGTCCAGGCATCCTCGGGTATCGTCTCGATGAGATTGCGCAGGCTCTTGTGCTGGCGGATGGTGATGGAGAAGCGGACATCCATCTTGCGGCAGACGGATACCACGCCATGAGTGTAGAACCCGCTGTCGGCCCGTAGCGTGAGTCGTCCGTTGGCCCCGGCGTAGCGTACCCGCCCCACCGTCTCCCGCAGAAAGTGGGCGGCGCCCCGGGCGGTGTTGGCGCGGCCCTCGCGCAGCCGGGACATCAGCACGTCGCCGGTGCCGGCGGCGACGGCCAAGCCCCGCTTGCCGGTATAGCCGTGGTGGCGTGCGCCCTCCTTGGCCAGTCCGTAGGTCTCGCAGATGGTGGGTCAGGTCAATGGTCAGGGGCCCGTCGCCGGGTCCCGCCCCGGCCTGCCAAGCCCGGGCCAGCAACTCGCGGAGTCGAGACGGACGTGGCCCCACCGGAAGCTGCGCGCCGGAGGGATGGCGCCTTGACCGTGCCGCCCAGGGTGCAGGCCGTCCCCCCGGTGGCTATCCGCTCTCGCCCCCAGCCAGCGCAGACGCCACCCAGACCATCCGCGCGGTCCAGCATTGGGCCAGGTTGTGGGCCGGTTTTTTGCTACAAAACCATTATCCCAGAAGCACAGGAGCACCTTCTGGACGGCCAGCCAGGCGGGGTTAGAGAAGGCTAGACCATTGGCCCCGCAGCGGCGAATCGGCCACCGATGGACGGCGTGAGGAAAGCGGAAGGGGGATGAGGGAGCTACAGGGGAAATAGCCTGGGTTCCATTTGGGGTAGGGATGGTTCATCGCCGCACAGCCCGATGGGCGTCGCCGCGCTTACGCAGCAGGAACTCTCTCGGACCGGGCTGGCGCGTCTATCGGTCGGCGGTGCCGTCAGGCCGGGAGTGGAATGGCTCGCAGCCGGGCCAAGGCGCGGCTGAACTTCTCAGCCCAAGGCCAGCGATCCGGAAGATGCAGGGTCAACCGGCGTGCCGAGCGGGTGAGCCGTCCGGCCAGGGAGAAGAACCGCCGCCGGTCTTGGTGGTGGCTATCCGCTCTCCCAGACCGATCCGCGCGGTCCAGCGGGCCAGGTTGTGGGCCATCGTCTGGACGGCCAGCCAGGCGCCGTTGGCGGCGAAGCGGCCCGTTCAGCCCGACGCCGTACTTGAGGTCGCGTATGGCAATCTCCGTGGCGGCGATGGTCAGCCTCCAGTTCGAGCAACTCCCCGTCCCGGTCGGTGATGGCGTGATAGCTGTATTTGGCGAAGGGCCAACTGGGAACCGGGCGTGGGCTTCACACGCCGGACGATGAGCCGCACCGGCGCGGCGTCAGGTTCACTCTGGAAGGGAGTGCAGGTGGTCTCGGCCACATCGGCGGCGCCGTCCATCCAGTAGGGAATGGGAGTCCAGGCATCCTCGGGTATCGTCTCGATGAGATTGCGCAGGCTCTTGTGCTGGCGGATGGTGATGGAGAAGCGGACATCCATCTTGCGGCAGACGGATACCACGCCATGAGTGTAGAACCCGCTGTCGGCCCGTAGCGTGAGTCGTCCGTTGGCCCCGGCGTAGCGTACCCGCCCCACCGTCTCCCGCAGAAAGTGGGCGGCGCCCCGGGCGGTGTTGGCGCGGCCCTCGCGCAGCCGGGACATCAGCACGTCGCCGGTGCCGGCGGCGACGGCCAACAGCGGGTGATAGCCCCGCTTGCCGGTATAGCCGTGGTGGCGTGCGCCCTCCTTGGCCAGTCCGTAGGTCTCGCAGATGGTGGAGTCCAGGTCAATGGTCAGGGGCCCGTCGCCGGGTCCCGCCCCGGCCTGCCAAGCCCGGGCCAGCAACTCGCGGCTCACCCGGTCGAGTTGACGGACGTGGCCCCACCGGAAGCTGCGCAGGAAGGTGCCCAGGGTGGATGGCGCCTTGACCGTGCCGCCCAGGGTGCAGGCCGTCCCCCCGGTGCGCAACACATCGGCGTCGTCAATGCAGTCGCCCCCAGCCAGCGCAGACGCCACCAGCGTCATCATCTTGTCGCTCGTGTTCGCCCGCCCCGGGGCATCGCCCAGGTCGAGGCGCTGCCGGACGAGTTCGGGCAGGCCGAGGTGCCGCGCCAGGGTGGCCGGAAGGAGCAGCCCGGCATTGGCCACCAAGCGGCGGTCGTCGAAGGTGATTTGGATCCGGTCGGGGTGGTTGCGTGGCAGCATCTATTGGGTGCTCCTTTTCCGGGGTCGGTTTTTTGCTACAAAACCATTATCCCAGAAGCACAGGAGCACCTTCTTGTATCCCAGAAGCACAGGAGCACCTTCTTGCCGCTTCAGGACGCTAACCCGACGCCCTCCTTCGGTGGATTCGGGGTAAGCCGCCGAGACAGGCTGAGGTGCGCCCCGGGCATCGCCTGAAGTCGCAGAGTGGGTTCCCCGGGTCTCCGGTGACGCTCCCCCCCGACCCGCTGAGGCGCAGGCCCAACCGATTCCATCTCATCAGTCCTCAACCGGCATCTCAGGCTTACCTGCATCGGCGAGCTTCTCATTCAGGGCCACCGTGCGCCTCTCGATGCCGGCTGGCCTCACAAAGTAGAAGTCAAACAGAATCTCTAAGGTGTCCAGGCACCACTCGGCCTCCCCTGGCTCTACGGCTACTATCTCGCCGGTATTCACGCTCTTGTTCGCGTGCGCCGAGAAGTTTCCGATGTTGCGAATTGCATCGAGGTAAGCCGAGACATCGGACGGGATGGC
This sequence comes from Dehalococcoidia bacterium, assembly GCA_965249215.1. Taxonomy (GTDB): domain Bacteria; phylum Chloroflexota; class Dehalococcoidia; order Lucifugimonadales; family UBA3495. Next base: position 885,302 of record CBDFLN010000001.1, read on the forward strand.
CGGGTTGTTAACGACTTCCCGAATAGCCTTGGCTAAGTCATTCGGGTGCTCCACCACGGCCTTCTCCCTCAGGATGTGTTACAAGCATCTCCGGCTTAAGGCAGCGCTAGCCTTGGGGCTGTCGCCAATCACAAGGCAGGCCTCCAGATAGTCTTGGGCAACCTCGTCTGGTACATTGGCGGGCACAGGTGGACGGTTCGTTCCCTTGGGATAAACCATCATCTTACACTGCTCTCCGGCTGGAACCCACGTTTCAGGTCTCCGTTGCTTTCTATTCTCGGACTTAGTCAACCACACAATGGTCTTACCACAATCCTGGCAGCGCTCATACTCGATCCACCAATATCCGTCCGACCCATAATCTATCTCCGTGGGCGGGTATGCTTGCAGATGGAAAGCCACAAGACAGTGGGGACATTTCATGCTTGTTGTGTCCATGGATGTTGTTCATCGTCGGACGGCGTTCTGCGTCTTGGACGATTCGGAGACCGTTTAGCGGGTGGCGCAGAAACCTCGTATGCCTGTTTCCACCACGACGCTTTCCACCAAGTCATCCAGGGCCAAGTGCGGCTCATACTCACCGGCAGCGATGTCGCACAACACCGCGACCAGTTCTTCGCTGGCCCCCGCCGCTAATGGAATGAGGTCCTCCAACGATTCCGCCCCTGCCAGCGTCTCCCGGAGAGCATCAATCAGCTCCTCCGCGACGCCCTCAACTTGGCCGCCCATCACTGACTCAGGTGTGGGTGTCGGTGTCGGTGTGGGCGTCGGTGTCGGTGTGGGCGTCGGTGTCGGCGTCGGTGTCGGCGTCGGCGTCGGTGTCGGCGTCGGCGTCGGTGTAGGAACCGGGGTTGCGGTTGGCGCAGGACTGCCGCCACACGCCATCAACGCAATGGTTACAGAGGCTATCGCCGCCATTAGGATGAACTTAAGCTGCTTCAACGTGGACACGTTTCTTGACCTCCAAGCTTGAATCGGGCCGCATTGTACCATCTAGTCTGCCATTGCATTCCCACGCTAACCGATAGCCAGCCACCGGCTATGGAGTGGGTCTCCTGCGTTACGGGAGAGATGGGGAAGGGCCGCCGCGGCACTGGGCCTTTAAGGCCTGTCCAGCCGCTGACCGCTCTCCGGACGATACTGTATAGTATCGTCCGATGATAAGCAGGGCTCCTGTTAAATGGCGCTTTCTGGCCGTAGCGGCGCTGGTAACGGCGGCGGTCTTCGTCCTGGCGTGGGCCTTCCCGACGTTTCCGGGCGACCACTGGGCCATGCAGTGGTTGCTGGGGTGGGAACACCAGCGGCCCGGCTGGCTGGATACCGCCGCCCTGGCGGTCACCAGCCTCGGCAGCTGGATAGCCGCGTTGGTCATGATGGCGGGGCTGTTCCTGTTTCTGCTAGCGAGAGGCCGCCGGGTTGACGCCCTCCTGGTGCTACTCAGCGGCGCGCCCATCCTGGCCGCGCTCCTGCTGAAAGAGCTCTTGGGGCGCGCCCGCCCAGATCTGTGGCTCACCGGCGCCGAACCCGGCGGCATGAGCTTCCCCAGCGGCCATTCTACTTTCGCAATGGTCTTCGGCGGAATCTTGATTGTGCTGATAGGGGAAACGGTGTCGTCCGTTCCAGCCCGAAGAGCCACACAACTGGGCCTGGTTCTCTTGATATTGGCCATAGGAGCATCTAGAGTTTATTTGGGAGTCCATTGGCCCAGCGACGTCATTGGCGGCTATCTGTTCGGCGGCGCTGCGCTGCTGGGGCTGATCTACCTGCGAAACATGATGTCGGCGCAAAAAACGGCCGGCGGCGGTGTCGCTGACGAAACTCAGTAGCTGCACGGGACGCACGAGGTGAGGCAGTGAACTGGATTGATGTTGGGGTGGTGATTGTGTGGTGCCTGACCGCCGTGTGGGGACTCTCGGCTGGGCTGGTCCGGATGTCAATCTCCCTGTTAGTGGTACTCGCGGGCCTGGCCCTTTCCAGTCGAATCGCCGACGACGTAGGCTCTATATTTGCGCGATTCACCGATGACGAAGGCGCTCGGGCGGTGGGCGCCTTCATCGTTATCTTCCTGGCCCTCATAGTCATAGGAGCAATACTCAGTTTCTGGATTGGCGCCATGCTGCGATTCCTCCCCGTGCTGGGCGCAGCCAACCGCCTGGGTGGTCTGGCCCTGGGGCTTGCCATAGGGTTCGTGTTGCTGTCCGGGACATTGACCGGCGTGCAAAAATTCACCGACGCTGTGGACGAGGACATTCATGAGTCGGTGTTGGGAGCATTTCTAGCGGACAATTTCGACGTGGTTATCCGCGGCGCGAAGCTCATTCCCGGAGACTGGGACGACGAGCTAGAGAAGCTGCAATAGCAACGCCCCGATGCGGCTTTCTCAGGCATCTGGGCGAAGGGGACACGCGCGGGCGATGCAGCTTGGGGCCAACCGCCCGCGTTAATTCCTGGGGGTTCTGGAGCTAATCAGCCGGGGCGGCGGCGACTTTCTGCTGGCTCTTGAACGCCGGCATGACGTCTTTGGCTAGCCACTCCAACTGCTCCAGTATGAGCCTCTCCGGCATGGTGGCGGCGGGAGCGCCTATCATGATCTCTTCCACCCCAGGATACGACTCCTGGACGTCCATCAGCCTTTCTTTGACGTACTCCGGGGGGCCGCAGATGAAGCTGCCCCGCTCTATGGCCGATTCAACGGTGGGAAGCCCAACCAACCGGGCCCTCTTGGGGTCAGCCAACGCGGCAATCTGATCCGCGCTGAGTTGGGGCATGAATCCCAACGGGGCGAACATCTTCATGAACTCTTCCCAGTAGGGACGCGCCATGTTGACCGCCTTCTCTTCGGTATCGTCCAAGAATACCGTAAACCCGAACATCAAGTCGCCGCCCAGTTCGGTCTCTTTCCCGTGCCGGGCCAGGGTCTCTCTCCAGCGGACCGCGGTGTCGTAGCTGGGACCCATGTGGCTGGCCGCGCCGCCTCCCATCATTCCCTTGATGCCGAATTTCACCATGAAGTCCATGGCCCTCTGGCTGGCGGTCACCATGGGCTGCCAGGTGTCCACCGGAACCGTGCGAGGCCTGGGGACCAAAGTAAGTTCCTCTACCGTGTAGCCCCTATAGGGCACCCTGGCCGGCACGGTGAAATATTTGCCTTGGTGGGAGAATGACTGTTGGTTGAAGGCTTTGTATATAATCTCCACCTGCTCCTCGAACATCTCCCGGTTGGCGTCGCTGTCGGACTGGGTGCTGGGGACGCCAAAGGTGTCGACTTCCCGGTTGTGGTAGCCCCTGCCCAAGCCGAAGACAATCCGGCCCTCCGTCAAGCGGTCCACAGTGGCGAAGTCTTCGGCCAACCGCAGGGGATGCCACATGGGGTTTATGTTGAATCCGCATCCAACCTTGATCTGCTGGGTAACGTGGGCCAGGTGAAGGCCGTAGAGGAGAATGTTGGGGATTACTTCATACCCTTCTCTTTGGAAGTGGTGCTCCGCAATCCAAAAGGTGTCGTAGCCCACCCGGTCCATTAGTTGTGCTATTCGCTGCCCTTTGTAAAAGCCCTCGAATAGCTCATCGTCGGAATACAAGCGGTCGTTAACCGGCGTACCGTCGAGGCCTATGTTGTCCATGTCGACGTTGCCAGCGTAGAGGCTGCCGAACTTCTTGATCATCCCTGGGTTGCTCCTTTTGCGTCGCGCGACGTACAACAAGGCGACGCGGTTTGTATTGGCTTAAGCTCTATGAGGCGGCAGGTCGCCTGCCTTTGGAGAAATGTTCAACTGCGCCAGTTGTCCAGCACCGAGCGTTGCACTCGCGAGTAATAGAGATAGCCTGGGCTGAGCAAAAGGTCATTCAAGCGCAATTTAGTCCTCTAGCACAGGGCTGTCGGCCAGCCAGCAAACGCTCGTATAAGAACCATGCCACTGGCCTGGGCTCTTAGCCCGCTCTGCCCCGTTCGAGGGGCGTTACAGGTTCACCACGGGCAGTAGTATGTAATGCACGGTGTAGGCTTGTCAACCGAATGCTGCGCCGGACCAGTCCTGTAGGAATGGTATAACCCGCCGGTCGGCGGGCTAGTCAGAGGAAGGCAACTGGCGCGGTTCCTGCAACTCCATCTCGGCGTCACAGCAACTTATGACGCCTTCACCGCTCTTGGTGCAAAGGACGCTGCTGCCGCAGACGGAGCAGAGGTAGCGTTTACCTAGTTGGTTGGCCATTGGCCGGTCATCCTTCTAATAGGGCTCACCGAATTACAGTGGCTGTCTGACTATCGCTTGATTTGCATTGGCTCGCCGCAGCAGGATATTGCGCCGCTTCCGCCCTTGGTGACGATGAACTCGGCGCCGCACTTGCCGCAGGCGTACCGTTTACCAGTTTCGTTGGCCAAAGAGTAGACCCTCCGAGGGCACGGATTCCGGATCTGTAGTCGGCAATTATACGCAACGGGCCAGGGGTATTCAACTCAGGGCTGCGTCCAGCCGGGCGCCGGCGCCCATGCGCAGGGCCCTTGTCAGGCCCCGGGTTTGAAGCGCACCAGGAAGCTGGCTTCACCCAGGGGGTTGCCGTCCAGCAGAATTGCGGCGGTATGGCGGCCCGGCGCCTGAACAGGTATGCGGAAGGGCTTGATCCATCGGAGAAACAGGATTCCTTCCTGCCAGTCAATTTGCTGCGGGGGAGGCGGGTCCAGCGGGGCTCCCGGGGCCTTTATCGCCACCAGCAGGTGATGGGGACCCGGCTCGGCGCCAGCGATGCAGAACGCCAGGTGCAGTTCCACCTCGCCCAACACAGGCCCGCCCGTTTTCCGCTCGCCTTCAGGGAACGGAAACTCTATCAAGTCGACCACGCCCTTCAGCGCCAGCTCGTCACCGGGGCCCTCCTCGGTGCCCTGGCAGAAAAGAGCGTATTTCAGATAAGGCCCTGAATCACCTGAAGCCAATATGTCGCGCCCCTTGGTCCATACCCATAAATTCAACCCATTCTAGCACGGGGGTGCGGGAGCATGAACCATTTGGCGGGTCGCGGCTTGTCAGGGCATTCTCTCGGTGTCAAACTACCGGCGGGGCGCCCGTCCGGCCGTCACGCCTTACGAATGCATAACGGAGGTAAGCAATGGCCGAAGGCATTATCGACATGCAGGATATGGAAGTCATCTTCTCGGTTACCGATTCCCTGGGCATACACAGGGAGTCGGTCAGGGTCGAGTTGGTCAAGGACGACCCCGGGGCCGTGGGGCAGGGCGACGGAGGTATGGTGGAAATCACCATTCCTGAAAGCGGCTCGGTCGAGGAGTTTGCCTGCCGGCTGAGGGCCGAACTGGAGGGGCTTGGATACACGCCTCAAGAGCCGGAAGACGAAGAAGAAGACGAGTGGTTGTGAACCGGCCCGATTGGACAATGGCTTGGGGAGACCGTCCCCCTCACCCTAACCCTCTCCCATCTGGGAGAGGGGATTACGTGGCCTTCTATGCCGCTATGAGGTTAGGCAAAGGTCTCCAGGTGCGTGTACCACAGCGCCGCTACAGCCCCGCCACCTTGATGCCTGCGTGGACTTTGTATATCCGGTTGATGTTGACCAGCAGGGGCGTGATTTGTTCCACGTACTTGGCGTTGGCCAGAATGCCGCCGTCCACCGGGCGCAGGTTGGGTATCTTGGGTGTCAGGCCCATCACCAGGTCCTTGGCGCCCTGGTGGTCCGAGCAGACAATCACGTCGCCTTGCAGCGTCTTGCCGGGGTCCTGCAGGTCTTCCGCGCTGACCGTCTGAAACGCGCCGACGACCAGTGATTCCGGTAGAAGCTCCTGGGCCTCCTGGGCGGCCGAACCGGCTTCGACCTCGACGGCGCTGGCGCCCCGGCCCCGTTGGAAGGTCATGGGAGCAATGACGTTGACGACGGTCTTGCCAGCCAAGGCTGCCCCCAACTGCTCCAGCGTCGGCCGCTGGCCTTCGTAGGGAAAGGTCAAGAAGACCACGTCGGCAGACCCTGCGGCGTCGGCATTGGCGGCGCCCTCTATTGTCGCCTGGGGCGCCAGTGTGCGCAGCTCCGCCGCTGCGTTGGCGGCCCGCGCCGCGTCTCGGGAACCGATGACTACCGTTTCCCCCGCCATAGCCAACCTGAAGGCCAACCCCCTGCCCTCGGGTCCGGTGCCTCCCAGGAACGCCAGCATAACACCTCCTGGATATAACAAACACGTCGATTTTGGCCAGGCCCACTATACACCGCGCCTGTGATGCGGGGAAGGGCAATCAACCCCTAGCGCCGCTCTGTGCCTTATCCTCGTGCGGCGTGACTGTCAAAACCAATTTCCTACTTTAGTACGAAACTTGCGGGCATTTCCTACTTTTTGGCCGAAAAGTACAAATTGACGCTGGCTTTGAACCCGGGCTCTGACGAGTCGATATGTTGTTAGTCGAGGGCACCACGCCGTTGGAATAGGATATAATCCGCGGGCTCTATCCCATGGGACTTTGGTAAGGAGGCGGGACATCCATGGCAGACCTCAGGCGCGGCGCCGCCATTGTGGGCATACACGAGCACATCACCCGCTATGCGCCGGATAAGAGCGAGTTGCAAATCCAGGGCGAAAGCGTGGTGAAGGCCCTGGAGGACGCCGGGCTTACCAAGAAGGACGTCGACGGGTTGCTGACGGCGTCGTCCAGGGCCAGCGACAGCGCGCTCAACCTAGCCGACTACCTGGACATGTATCCCGACTACCTGGACAACACCAACGTCGGCGGCGCCTCTTTCGAGTTCCATCTGGGCCACGCCTTGAGCGCCATCGCAACGGGCCGGATCAATTGCGCCGTCATCACCTACAGCGCCATGACTCGCTCGGGCGGTCTTTCCATGGGCACTGGCTCGGCCGAGTGGACGCAAGCGGGCCTGGCGCCGTCTCCGGACAGCTTCGAGTACTTGTACGGCATCACTACCGTGGGCCTCTACGCATTGATTGCCCAGCGGCACATGCACCAATACGGCACAAAGCCGGAGCACCTGGCTGAAATCGCCGTGGCGGTGCGAAAGCACGCCTCCATGAACCCCCAGGCGTTGTTCCGCAATCCCATCACCGTAGAGGACGTGGTACGGTCCAGGATAATATCGTCGCCGCTGCACCTGCTGGACTGCTGTGTGATCACCGACGGCGGCGGCGCGGTTGTGGTGGCATCGCCGGAGGTGGCCCGCAACTGCCGTCAACAGCCCGTATGGGTCCTGGGCACGGGTGAGGCGGCGGCCCACCAAGGCGCGGGCAAGAGGGACCTGGTCTACACCGCGGCCAAGCAGAGCCACGGGCCCGCGTTCGCAACGGCCGGGGTTACCCACGACGACATTGACATGGCTATGATTTACGACTCGTTCACCATCACGGTCCTGGAAGCCCTGGAAGACCTGGGATTCTGTGAGAAGGGAGAAGGCGGGGACTTCGTCTCCGGCGGCCGCCTGCAAATCGGCGGAGGGCTGCCCATCAACACCGACGGGGGCGGCCTGTCTTCCAATCACCCGGGCATGAGGGGGATCTTCCTGCTGATGGAAGCGACCCGGCAACTGCGCCACCAGTTCGAGGGGACGCCGCGCCAGGTGCCGGACTGCAAGATTGCCCTGTGCCACGGCACCGGAGGCAGCCTGGGCGCCCGCCACAGCGGCGGTACGGTCATACTGGGGAGGGACTAGGCCATGACCTCTTGGAAGAAGCCGCTGCCGACGATTACCGGTGAGACCCTGCCCTTCTGGGACGCCTGCCGACGTGGAACGCTGTTGCTGCAGAGGTGCGGCCGCTGCCAGGAGTTCCAGTTCTATCCCCGGGGCATCTGCGCCAACTGCTGGTGCACGGACATTAACTGGGTCGAGGCCAGCGGCCGTGGGACGGTGTGGACGTTTACCGTCACGCGCCTGAACAGGGACCCGGGCTTTATCGAAGACGTTCCTTACGTGCTGGCCCTGGTGGAGTTGGAAGAAGGCGTGAAGCTGTTCACCAATATCGTCGAGTGCAACCCCGATGACGTGGCTATCGGCATGCCGGTGGAAGTCACGTTTGTGCGGGCGACAGACCGAGTCACGGTCCCTTACTTCAAGCCCGCAGACTGAGCGCTAGCGGACCAGCCGCTAGCGCCTACTGCTCAGCCTTCTTTTTCTTTTCTAATGCTTCCAGGATGCTGCCGGGGGTCATGGGCAGTTTCCTCAGACGCACGCCCACCGCGTCGTAGATCGCATTGGACAGCGCCGCCAGCGGGGGGATGATTGGCGCCTCGCCGACTCCCCTAAGCCCGAAGGGGTGCTGCGGGTTGGGGACCTCGGTTATGACCGCCTCTATCATGGGGAGGTCCAGGCTGGTGGGCATCCGGTAGTCGAGGAAGCTGGAGTTGAGCATTGTGCCGTCGTCTTTGTAGAAATACTCTTCGTTCAAGGCCCAGCCGATGCCCTGGACTGTGCCGCCTTGAATCTGGCCTTCCACGTAGCTGGGATGCACCGCGGTCCCGGCATCCATGAAAGCGGTGAAGCGCAGGACATCCACCTTGCCGGTCTCCTGGTCCACCTCCACGTCCACGATGTTCCCGGCGATGACGGGGCCCAAGGGGGTGCCGTTGGGGCAGGATGCGGAGCAGGTGATGGGGCCGCCGGTGCCGAGCAGCCGCCCCGAAAGCTCTTTAAAGGTCAGGCGGTCTGCGGGGTTTTTGCCGCAGACAAAGACGCCGTCCTGGAACTCCACGTCCTCCGGCTGCACCTCCCATATCAAGGCGGCCCGGGCGCCCATCTGCTTCTTTACGTCCTCGGCAGCGGAAATGGCGGCCAGGCCGGTGTCGAAGGCGATGCGGCTGCCCCCGGTGCCGGCGGTATACCCGATGGAGTCGGTGTCCACCACGGTGGGAGCGACATCCTCGGCCCGTAGGCCCAACACCTCGGCGGCCTGCATGGCCACCGCAGTCCGGGTGCCGCCGATGTCCACGGACCCGGTAATCAGGTTGATGGTCCCGTCGCTATTCACGTTGATGGTGGCCGAGGAGGCCTGACCGGACTGCATGCGGAATCCCACGGCCACTCCCCGGCCCTGGTTGGGCTTATCCAAAGGGGCGCTGTAGTGGGGATGGGCCTTCATCGCCTCTTCCATTTCCTTGATGCCGATCTTGGCTAGGGGGACGCCGGTGGGCATCCGGTCGCCTTCCTCGGCCACGTTCATCAACCGGAACTCCATGGGGTCGAGCCCCAGCTTCTCGGCAAGCTCGTCGATGACCGGCTCCACGGCGAAAGTGCCCTGGGGCTGGCCCGGGGCCCGGTAGGCTTGGACCTTCTGCTTGTTGCAGACAATGTCGTAGCCGTTTATCAACTGGTTTTCGATATTGTACTGGCCGGTGGCGGCCATGGCGCCGCCGCCGACGGGAGAACCGGGGAAGGCGCCGGCCTCGAAGGCCATGTAGAGCTCCACTGCGGTAATCTTTCCGGCCTTGGTTGCGCCTATCTTGCAGCGCTGGAAAGTCGCCGAGGTGGGGCCGGTGCCCTCGAAGACCTCTTTGCGGTCCATGACAATCTTCACCGGGCGGCCGCTCTTGCGGGACAAAACCGCGGCCACGGGCTCCAGGTAGCAGGTGAGCTTGGCGCCGAACCCGCCGCCGATCTCGGTTGGGATGACCTTGATCATCGATTCCGGCAGGTCCAGGATGGCGGCCGTGCCGCCGCGGCACCCAAAGGAGCTTTGGGTGCAGGTCCAGATGGTCACCCGGCCCTCGGGCGACCAGACCGCCGTGGAGGCGTGGGGCTCGATGTAGCCCTGGTGGACGGTTTCGGTCTCGAACTCCCGCTCCACTATCACGTCGGCTTCGGCAAACCCCTTCTCTACGTCTCCCAGCTTGTGTTGAATGTGGCCGGCGATGTTTCCCTTGACGCCGGTGTCCTCCCCCCTGGCAAAACGCGCCACTCGAAAGTGGGTGGTCATTTTTTCGTGGAGGATAGGGGCGTTGTCATCCAGGGCATCGTGCAAGGTCAGCACCGTGGGCAGCACTTCGTAGTCGACTTCAATCAGCTGGGCCGCCTGTTCCGCCACGTGGGCGTTAACTGCCGCCACCGCGGCGACGGCGTGGCCCTTGTAAAGCGCCTTTTCCCTGGCCATGACGTGCTCGGCCATCATGCGGGTATTACCCATAAGCTCGCCGAAGTCGATGGGGCGGGAATCGATCAATGGGAAGTCCATGGAAGTGGTCACCGCGGCCACGCCGGGAAGCGCTTCGGCTTTGCTGGTGTCGATGGAGCGGATGCGGGCGTGGGCGTGGGAGCTGCGCAGGACCTTCCCGTACAGCATGCCCGCCAGTTGGGTGTCCGCGCCGTACTTGGCGGCGCCGGTCACTTTATCAAAGCCGTCGTGGCGGATGGGACGAGTGCCCACCACTCGATACTTGCCCGAGGGCGCGTCTTGTCGTTCAACGGTAGTTGTCATGGACCTTACCTCATATAGCGGTTAGGCCGAGCGATGGGCCCGGCCTGGGAAGAAAACGCCAACCAAGGGAATCTATGCCCTGTGCCCACCGGTGTCAAGTCCCGGAGGGGCCGGCTAACCCTCTCCGGTGGGGAGAGGGGACTCTGCGGCGGACCCTAGCCCCCATCCCCAGATTCCTCGCTGCGCTTCGGAATGACATGGGCGGCCATGGCGGTTGGAGGGCCACACTACACCCCGGTTCGCGCCCTTGGACTTCCCCCTTCGAGAACCTCAGGACAGGGCCAGGTCGAACGGGTGGGGGCGGACAGCGGGAAAGAGGCCGTGCGGGCGGGTTGGTTGAGGGTTCCGGCAGGGGGTTGGGGGCATGGCTTGGCCAAGCAAGTAGATCTGTCTGACGTTGGGTTCGGGTCCTATACAGTGGCCTTGGGCAGTTGGCCTGTCGAATTCAGGTCAATAGGCGTTGCTGGTTCCGATATGTGAGAATTGAGCGGCCTCGGTCCCGTCCGCTCAATATTACTTGCGCTGTTTCCCTAAAAACAGAACGCGCCATACACGTGCGAGCCATGAACTAAGAGTCTTGAGGCTCGGCGTAGAACCAAGCATCCGGTTCCGCTCGGCGCGGGCATAGTCCGAATGACGACTTGGAGCGATCCTTTCCAGCCAGAGAACGGCGTTGTTTTGAATGGTGTAGTGGCTGCCGCAGCCTGAGTAAGCCCACACGGACCCACCGGTGGGTCCGTCTAGTGAGACCGCCTTCCCGTCGAAGTAGACGTGCCATCGACTGGGGTGAAGGGACAGCACCGCCAATTCGCCACAGCCGCACGGACAGCGCAGATTGACGGTTCGATGCTTGTGGCTGATCCATAGGTCGCCTTCCTTGATTGCGTCGAAGGGGGGCATTACCTCTACGAAGATGGGACGGAGTTTGACCGCAGGTAACCGACACAACTCATCACGCATAATAGGTGCGCCCCTTCTCAAGCCGGAACTTCTGGTAGAACGAAGGGGTCTTTGAGACATACTGTCCAGTACGTCGGCGCCACTCCATAACGGCAAACGCCGCCGCAGCCGCGTTCACCTCCGGCAGTTGGACATTGCGATAGCCAGGGGCAGCCCCCTCCAGCTTAGCGTTCGGTATAGCATCCTTCCACGCGGCAGAGCCTGCATCATAGGCACTTGTTGTCACGGCGCCCCTAACAGCGCAGTCCTCTAGCGTTATGCTCACACCCGAATCAATGAACGGAACTCCGGCCTCCATCACAGCGCAGTAAACGGCATCCTGACGCGCCGAGTCGCCGTCAGTGAGCTGGTCAATGCACACGAAGGCGTAGTCGATGGGATGATCCGCCAGAAACCTGGCGAAAGTTGACGGGCTATCCACTCGGAAAGGATGCGGATGGATGCTAGGCGGGAAGGCCGCATACTTGGAATAGTAGTAATCGACCTTGAGCAGCGACCCCGTACGAATGAGCTCAATCTCCTCGGCAGTAGGCGTTCCGGGGGCTCGATTGAGGGTGTGCCAGTCGACGCGATCAGAATCCAGTAGATGGATTTCCGAAACGGGCGTCTTGACAATCAGGTCAAGAAGGTAGGCGCCCGTTCCACCCAAGCCGATAATCGCAATGCGCTGCCCGCGGATACGATCCTGAACCGGCGCAATGGCGGCCCGCGCCCCAAACGTGTTGGGGATGTGGGAGGGGTCAGACATCGCAAGAGCAGTAGGCTCGGTGTAACCGGCGGCCGACACAGCGCCCACGATGTGCTTTGCATAGCGGTGAACCACGTCGCTCGCTGACTCGTCCTCCTCCGGGCTACTCTGGCTACCCTTATGGATGGAGATGTTCGACCAGGTTCTTCCGTCGCCGCCGACTTGGTTTCCAATTGGGGTCCCATCGGCGTGGTACACGAGACCATCATGCTCGGCGTGAGTGGTGATCTTCACCGCATGGACGGCGTCCCCTATACGGCTATCCGGTTTCCCGTTAGCGGAGTCGCGTGACTTCTCAATGGTGCAGTTGCCAGCGACCCTACCCGCGAGGAGACAGGGAACCCCGATAGCCCGGACAACATCAGATTCAATCCTGACATCGAACCCGACTTGTTCACCGAACGCGGTGAGGCGGTCTTTAGGAGACATGCTCGGGGTCGACGGTGAAGCTCGTGCCGTCCTTGACCCTAAGGTCCTTGTCGGGTAAGAGAACACCGTCGTCACCCTTCGCGTCGTCTTCGTAGTCGATACCGGGCGTGCCGATGATGTGCTTGCCCTCGGGCTCGTGCAGCTCGTTCCAAATCTTCACGATCTGCTCATAGGTCACGAGTTCACCCGGGACTTTGTACTCTCGAGCACTTACGTAAATCTCCGTGGCGCCGTTCATGGCTTACCTCCTTCTATTTGTCCCAATTTCTATTGACAGTACCAATACAGGTACTCTATACATAAAGTACTCGATTACCCATGCGCGTGTCAAGCTGGTTGCGGTACAGTGTACCACATTACGCACAGGAGGGGTTATGAATGCTGGCAAGCTTGAGCTCAGCGATTTGGGGCGACTCGTCCTGGCGGAGCGAAGCCGCAGGGGTTTGAGCCTACGGGAAGTGGCTCATGCCGTAGGAATCCCCTTCAACACCTTGGCACGCGTAGAGAAGGGGCACGTCCCCGACCTCCCTAAGTTCAAGAGGCTCGTCGAGTGGTGCGGTGCCGATATCACCCAATTCTTCGAAGCTCAGGAGAAGGCCACGGCGACCACGGACATCATCGCTGAGCACCTTCGTGCAGACAGCAATCTTCCTTCCGGCGCAGCCGATCAGATTGCAGGAATCGTTAGCGAGCTCTACCAAGCGCTGGCACGACCTCAAGAAATCGTCGCGGTGCATCTGCGGGCCGCCAAGACGTTCCGCCCAGACGCTGCTCAAGTCTTGGGAGTGTTGCTCAACGATATGAATGATGCGCTCATAAAGGAGCTTGCCGATGGCCCTGCGGAGAGGGTTTAAGTCCGAAGCCGAGAGAATTGCTAGGAGCGTGCGGGTAGACCTGGGAATTGACGCGGCTCAGTCGGTCAATCCCGAAATGCTCGCCGAGTTGCTGGGCATCGAGGTCCGAGCGGGAGACGAACTGATATCACGCAAGAGGTTCGCCGAACTTGAAAAGGCGCAACCCGGCGCCTTCTCGGCATGTACGTTTCGACCTTCGGCCGACCGCGTGGTCGTAGTATACAACCCTCTCGCGGCAGAATCGCGGCAGAGGAGCGATCTGGCGCACGAACTTGCACATACTCTTCTTGAACACGAGTTGAGCCGGGTCGAAAAACTCGGCGATGTCACCTTCCTATCTTGTGATCCCTCCCAGGAGGAAGAGGCCGCCTGGTTGTCCGGATGCCTCCTCCTGCCGCGTTCATTGCTTTTAGCGGAGGTCCGTAGTGGATCAGGCGCAAAAGACATCGCCAAGAAGTACGGCGTAAGTGAAAGGATGGCCCAATACCGACTTGACGTCACTGGTGTGGTGAGACAGAACCAGGCTGCCATGAAGCGGAGACGCGCACGACCATAGAGGTAGTCGCGGGCGCGCCGCCTTAACCCGAATCCACCGAAGGAGGGCGTCGGGTTAGCGTCCTGAAGCGGCAAGAAGGTGCTCCTGTGCTTCTGGGATAATGGTTTTGTAGCAAAAAACCGACCCCGGAAAAGGAGCACCCAATAGATGCTGCCACGCAACCACCCCGACCGGATCCAAATCACCTTCGACGACCGCCGCTTGGTGGCCAATGCCGGGCTGCTCCTTCCGGCCACCCTGGCGCGGCACCTCGGCCTGCCCGAACTCGTCCGGCAGCGCCTCGACCTGGGCGATGCCCCGGGGCGGGCGAACACGAGCGACAAGATGATGACGCTGGTGGCGTCTGCGCTGGCTGGGGGCGACTGCATTGACGACGCCGATGTGTTGCGCACCGGGGGGACGGCCTGCACCCTGGGCGGCACGGTCAAGGCGCCATCCACCCTGGGCACCTTCCTGCGCAGCTTCCGGTGGGGCCACGTCCGTCAACTCGACCGGGTGAGCCGCGAGTTGCTGGCCCGGGCTTGGCAGGCCGGGGCGGGACCCGGCGACGGGCCCCTGACCATTGACCTGGACTCCACCATCTGCGAGACCTACGGACTGGCCAAGGAGGGCGCACGCCACCACGGCTATACCGGCAAGCGGGGCTATCACCCGCTGTTGGCCGTCGCCGCCGGCACCGGCGACGTGCTGATGTCCCGGCTGCGCGAGGGCCGCGCCAACACCGCCCGGGGCGCCGCCCACTTTCTGCGGGAGACGGTGGGGCGGGTACGCTACGCCGGGGCCAACGGACGACTCACGCTACGGGCCGACAGCGGGTTCTACACTCATGGCGTGGTATCCGTCTGCCGCAAGATGGATGTCCGCTTCTCCATCACCATCCGCCAGCACAAGAGCCTGCGCAATCTCATCGAGACGATACCCGAGGATGCCTGGACTCCCATTCCCTACTGGATGGACGGCGCCGCCGATGTGGCCGAGACCACCTGCACTCCCTTCCAGAGTGAACCTGACGCCGCGCCGGTGCGGCTCATCGTCCGGCGTGTGAAGCCCACGCCCGGTTCCCAGTTGGCCCTCTTCGCCAAATACAGCTATCACGGGTTCATCACCGACCGGGACGGGGAGTTGCTCGAACTGGAGGCTGACCATCGCCGCCACGCCGAGATCGAGAATGCCATACGCGACCTCAAGTACGGCGTCGGGCTGAACCATCTCCCCTCGGGCCGCTTCGCCGCCAACGGCGCCTGGCTGGCCGTCCAGACGATGGCCCACAACCTGGCCCGCTGGACCGCGCGGATCGGTCTGGGAGAGCGGATAGCCACCACCAAGACCCTCCGGCGGCGGTTCTTCTCCCTGGCCGGACGGCTCACCCGCTCGGCACGCCGGTTGACCCTGCATCTTCCGGATCGCTGGCCTTGGGCTGAGAAGTTCAGCCGCGCCTTGGCCCGGCTGCGAGCCATTCCACTCCCGGCCTGACGGCACCGTCGGCGACCGACCCACCCACCGGACAACCGAAGATCCCCGCAGACTCGCGCCAGCCCGGTCCGAGAGAGTTCCCTGCTGCGTATTCTCTCGCCATCCCGCGCATCGCAGCTCCTGCAGACGCCCATAGGGGCCCCTGTGCGGCGATGAAGACCGTCCGCCGACCTCCCTACCCCAAATGGAACCCAGGCTATTTCCCCTGTAGCTCCCTCATCCCCCTTCCGCTTTCCTCACGCCGTCCATCGGTGTCCTTCGGTGGATTCGGGCTTAAGCATGCCAACCATTGTCAATCTCATCGCCCTTGGGGAAGGATTCACTACCGGGTTCAGACGGTCCAAGCCTTCCGACTTCGGCAGGGAGATAAGCGCCTTCGCGGCAATGACTGGCTTGGAGTGTGCCCATTGATTTCCCCCTTCGACAAACTCAGGACAGGCTAACGACGAACTGATTGGGGGGCCACAGCACGATGCAGGCTTCCCATTCGCCCTTCGATTTCCCCCTTCGGCGGGCTCAGGACATGCTCAAGACTAACGGGCCCCGGCCGAACCCCGGGCAAGTGCCTTTCCCTTCAGAATGAAGAAGGTTAGGATGGGGTAACCGTTTGACCCCCTCTATATCTCCCCCTTAGCCCGAATCCACCGAAGGAGGGCGTCGGGTTAGCGTCCTGAAGCGGCAAGAAGGTGCTCCTGTGCTTCTGGGATAATGGTTTTGTAGCAAAAAACCGACCCCGGAAAAGGAGCACCCAATAGATGCTGCCACGCAACCACCCCGACCGGATCCAAATCACCTTCGACGACCGCCGCTTGGTGGCCAATGCCGGGCTGCTCCTTCCGGCCACCCTGGCGCGGCACCTCGGCCTGCCCGAACTCGTCCGGCAGCGCCTCGACCTGGGCGATGCCCCGGGGCGGGCGAACACGAGCGACAAGATGATGACGCTGGTGGCGTCTGCGCTGGCTGGGGGCGACTGCATTGACGACGCCGATGTGTTGCGCACCGGGGGGACGGCCTGCACCCTGGGCGGCACGGTCAAGGCGCCATCCACCCTGGGCACCTTCCTGCGCAGCTTCCGGTGGGGCCACGTCCGTCAACTCGACCGGGTGAGCCGCGAGTTGCTGGCCCGGGCTTGGCAGGCCGGGGCGGGACCCGGCGACGGGCCCCTGACCATTGACCTGGACTCCACCATCTGCGAGACCTACGGACTGGCCAAGGAGGGCGCACGCCACCACGGCTATACCGGCAAGCGGGGCTATCACCCGCTGTTGGCCGTCGCCGCCGGCACCGGCGACGTGCTGATGTCCCGGCTGCGCGAGGGCCGCGCCAACACCGCCCGGGGCGCCGCCCACTTTCTGCGGGAGACGGTGGGGCGGGTACGCTACGCCGGGGCCAACGGACGACTCACGCTACGGGCCGACAGCGGGTTCTACACTCATGGCGTGGTATCCGTCTGCCGCAAGATGGATGTCCGCTTCTCCATCACCATCCGCCAGCACAAGAGCCTGCGCAATCTCATCGAGACGATACCCGAGGATGCCTGGACTCCCATTCCCTACTGGATGGACGGCGCCGCCGATGTGGCCGAGACCACCTGCACTCCCTTCCAGAGTGAACCTGACGCCGCGCCGGTGCGGCTCATCGTCCGGCGTGTGAAGCCCACGCCCGGTTCCCAGTTGGCCCTCTTCGCCAAATACAGCTATCACGGCTTCATCACCGACCGGGACGGGGAGTTGCTCGAACTGGAGGCTGACCATCGCCGCCACGCCGAGATCGAGAATGCCATACGCGACCTCAAGTACGGCGTCGGGCTCAACCATCTCCCCTCGGGCCGCTTCGCCGCCAACGGCGCCTGGCTGGCCGTCCAGACGATGGCCCACAACCTGGCCCGCTGGACCGCGCGGATCGGTCTGGGAGAGCGGATAGCCACCACCAAGACCCTCCGGCGGCGGTTCTTCTCCCTGGCCGGACGGCTCACCCGCTCGGCACGCCGGTTGACCCTGCATCTTCCGGATCGCTGGCCTTGGGCTGAGAAGTTCAGCCGCGCCTTGGCCCGGCTGCGAGCCATTCCACTCCCGGCCTGACGGCACCGTCGGCGACCGACCCACCCACCGGACAACCGAAGATCCCCGCAGACTCGCGCCAGCCCGGTCCGAGAGAGTTCCCTGCTGCGTATTCTCTCGCCATCCCGCGCATCGCAGCTCCTGCAGACGCCCATAGGGGCCCCTGTGCGGCGATGAAGACCGTCCGCCGACCTCCCTACCCCAAATGGAACCCAGGCTATTTCCCCTGTAGCTCCCTCATCCCCCTTCCGCTTTCCTCACGCCGTCCATCGGTGTCCTTCGGTGGATTCGGGCTTAGGAAGAGGGAGATACAGAGAAGGCCCCCCGTTAGCCCCCTTCGACAGGCTCTGGACGAGCGGGGCAGTGGGGTTGGCCGGGCACCTAAGAGGCTGGATGCCAGGGATAGATTCCGGCAGGCTGACCCCCTTCCACCGAATCCGCAACAATCGGACCTGTTCTCCTCTAGATGGATGATGGTCACTATGGCCCCCTGCTCACGGGATTGTGCCCCTGTATCTCGGCCCGACCCGCTCCCCGGTTTGCAAGTGTGAGCAATTCTTTGTTCCCTTTGTTCATTAGCCCGCCAAAGCGCCGCCTACTGACACTTTGCCCCTTGCCCACCCCCACGAACTCCCCCTATCATGAATGCAGGTCAGGTCCGCGCCCCATTCGTCGGGACGGGACCTAATCAAGACCAGCCACTGAGGCCCGTGACATGTTGTGACCAAACGCCGTTCCAAGCCCGCTCCCCCTCCCAAACGGGAGGAAATGGGAGAAAATGAGAGGGGAGCTAAAACCTCCAGCCTCTCCCGCCGCCAACAGTCCGCACTGCCCGTCGTCGCCGCCACCCCCACCCTGGCCCAAGCCGCCCGCTCCTCCGGCATCGGAGAAAGCACTCTCTACCGTTGGCTTGAAGACCCCCTCTTCCGCGAAGAACTTACCCGCCTCCGCCAGGAGGCCGCCGACCTCGCCAAACGGGAACTCCAGGGAGTCATGCTCCGCAGCGTTTCCGTCCTTGCCGAAGCCCTCGAACACCCCGAAATTGCCATCCGCCTGCGCGCCGCCCGCTACGGCATGTCCTTCGCCGTCCAGATTTCTGAGGCCGAGAAGCTCAAGGCCGACCTCCATGCCGTCGAGGACGGACTTACGCAATGGACGGCTCACCGTTCCCCAAATTCTCACAACTAGAGGCTGCATTACCCATGAACCAGATAGGCTACATCAGGTCTCGCATCAACGCCCTCCGCCGCAAGATGGCCCTCGAAATATCCCACGTCCGCCTCCGGCCCATGGTCGAAGACTTTTGCACCGAGTCCTACGCCGCCGCCATGGACCGCAAGCCCTTGCCCGATGGCCTCGCCTTCATCCGCAAGGTTGCCGACGCCGGATTCTTCCTCCCCACTTTCATGGCCGCTCACAAATACCTGGAGCAGTGCCTCGCCGAAAAGGTCGTTCCCGGCGCCGAGCATCTCCTGGGCGCCTTCCTACCCTGGGCCACCGTCCGCGGCCTCGTAGTCCTATCCGCCGACCCCAAGCCTCCCACACGCGTCCCCCAAAGCGCTTAAAGTGGTGACCCCAGGCGGCAGCCCGTTCGTGGTGAGGCTCTCGAACCAGGCGAACGGGGGGCGGAAGGGAAATGCATGAGCCCGGCGGAGCCAGCGGCTTGGGGGGGTTATCGCCGGTCGCGGGCGGTGTGGGGAGAGGGGCCTGCCAGCTTGCCGATGTCGCGGCGGACGTAGAAGTCGCCGTGCACGTGCTGCAACGCCTGTTCGACCATGCTCTCGGCCTGGCTGACCGACTTGCCCATGCCCAATATGGCGACGGATCGGGACGTGGTGGTCAACAGCCGGTCGCCGTCACGGTTGACCCGGGCGTAGAAGACCTGGGCGCCCAGGGAAGCGATCTTGTCGCCGTCTACCCGGATGGGCACTCCAACTTTCGGCTCCAGGCCGTAGTCCGGCGGGACCACGTATTTGCAGACCGCGGCCTGGGCGTCAAACCCGATGCTGAGCTTGTCCAGGGAGCCGGACATGATGGCGGTGCAAATGTCGGCCAGGCCGGTCTGGAGCAAGGGAATCACGTTGATGGCTTCGGGGTCGCCCAGCCTTGCGTTGAATTCCACCAGCTTGACCCCGGCCGGCGTCAGCATGAACTGTCCGTAGAGAATGCCCTTGTACTCGGCTCCCTCCTCTTCGACGGCGTGGACCACTTTGCGCACGATGTCCAATGCGGTGTCGTAGCCGGCCTGGTTGAGGAAGGGCAGCAGGCCGTCGGCCTGGGAGTACGATCCCATGCCCCCGGTGTTGGGGCCGCGGTCGCCTTCGAAAGCCCGCTTGAAGTCGCGCACCGCGGGCATCGGCGCGACGGTCTCGCCGTCGACGAAGCATTGCAGGGTGAACTCCTCGCCGGCCAGGCGTTCTTCAACGATGACCCCGCCGCCCCCCCCGGTCCCCGCCTCGATCATTTCACGGCCGTAGGCGATAGCCTCGTCTTTGGAGTCCAGGTGGACGCCCATCACCTTGACGCCCTTGCCGCCGGTGAGGCCGTCGGGTTTCAGGGCATAGTCTCCGGCGGCGGCCCCGAGGAATGCGGCCAGCCGGTCTGCATCCCGGAAGTGGTGGAACTCCACCCTGCCTGGAAGGTCGTGTTTCTCCATAAGTTGGCGGGCAAACAGCTTGGAGCTTTCCAGCCGGGCGGGGGCCTTCTTGGGGCCCACGGAGGCGATGCCCAGCTTCTCCAGCTCATCGCAAATCCCCAAGGCGATGGGATCGTCGGGGCCGATGAACGCCCAGTCGACGTGCTGCCCCGCGGCCCATTGGGCAATCCGGTGGACGTCGGTCTCAGGGCCGCGGAGCCAGGTTTTTGACAAGTCTGCTATCCCCGGCGACTCGTTGGCCATGGCGGCAAACAAGTCCAGCCCGGGGGTCTGGCTCAACGCTACAGCGACTGCGTGTTCCCGCCCGCCGCCGCCGACCAGCAAAACGCGCATATTACCCCTGGTCTACGACTGTTCCTGGTTTGGACTTCACGCCGCTAGTTCTGCGGCACTCCCGCGCCGGAGGTGATGGTCCAAGCCGCCGGACGGTTTGGACTGCTCACACCCCTTGGGATTCCAGCCTTTTGGCTTCCTGCCAGAGCTCTTCTTTAGCCGCCAGGGGAATCTGGGCGAAGTCGAGGCCCCGGCCTGCGGCCAGGCGCTCCATGGTGACGTACCGGGTTTGGAACCTGCGGTTGGCCTGCCGCAGGGCGTCTTCGGCGCGGATTCCCAGCCACCGGGACAGGTTGACCATGGTGAACAGCAGGTCGCCCAGTTCCAGGGTCTTCTCTTCCTGGTTGGCTGCCCGGCGCAGCTCGTCCACCTCTTCAGCAACCTTGTCCAGCACGCCGGAAACATCGTCCCATTCGAAGCCGACCTTGGCCACCCGGTCCTGCATCAACTGGGAGTAGGCCAGGGCCGGCAGGTCTTTGGGGATTCCGTCCACGGGCGACCCGGCGGAGCCCTCCGCCTGTTTCTCGGCCTGCTTCAGCTTTTCCCAGTTGCGCTCGGCATCCCAGGCGTCGGCAATGTCAACGTCGCCGAAAACGTGGGGATGCCGCCGCACCAGCTTTTGGTTGATATGGGTCAGCACGTCGGCCAGCTCGAAGGTACCGGCCTCGCTGGCGATCTGGCCGTGGAACGCCACCTGGGC
This sequence comes from Dehalococcoidia bacterium, assembly GCA_965249215.1. GTDB lineage: Bacteria > Chloroflexota > Dehalococcoidia > Lucifugimonadales > UBA3495. The sequence continues at coordinate 906,485 of CBDFLN010000001.1, forward strand.
CAGCAAGTCGCCCAATTCTTCGGAGAGCCCTTGCGGCGACTGCTGGTCGATGGCCTCAAGGACCTCGTAGCACTCCTCCAGCAGGTTGCGCTTCATGGTGGAGTGGGTCTGTTCCCGGTCCCAGGGGCAACCGCCGGGGGCGCGCAGCCTTTCCACGATATCGACCAAGGTCTGGAAGCTGCCCAGCTGCTCTTCGGTGTATTGGTCGCCAGCCATGAGCGGATTATAGACAGGGATACGGTTGCCTCACAAGGGGCCATGATGCTAACGTAAAAACGCCCCGTCCACTGTGGCGGGAACCTCAAATGCGTTTGCCCAGAATTCAAATAAGCCGGTTCTCGCGGGTTCCACCCGCGTTGTTCGTCGTTGCAGTACCCCTGTTCTTGATAACCGGCGCCGTCACTTGGGCATTCAACAACCCCGGGCTGTACCACGGGGGTTTCGAGCGTTACAACGTTTCCCGGGTCACGGGGATTACCGATCCAGACCTGCGGCAGGTGGCAAAGGACATACGCGGGTACTTCAATTCCCGCCAGGAGCCACTGGAGGTGAGGGCCCGGGTCTTTGGCGTGGAACGCGCATTGTTCAAGCCCAAAGAAGTGGTCCACATGCGGGACGTGAAGCGGCTGGTGCAGGGGGTGTACGCGGCCGCAGCCGTGACCGCCGTCTACCTGCTGGCATACGCCGGCCTGGGGTTTGCCCGCCGCAGGCAGCGGTTCACGGAAGACCTGGCCCGATTGCTGCTGTGGGGAGGTTCATTGACCGTTGCTCTGATCCTGGCGGTGGGCCTCTTCGCCCTGCTGGGCTTCGACACCCTGTTCACCAAGTTTCACGAAGTTAGCTTCACCAACGATTTTTGGCAACTGGACAGCAGGACCGACTTCTTGGTGATGCTCTTCCCGGAGGAGTTCTGGTTCGACGCGACGATGTGGGTGGCCATGCGGGCGCTGATAGGCGCTGCGATAATTGGAGGGGTCTCCGGCGGGTACCTGCTTTACCTGCGCCGGAAGCGGCTATTGAGTCAACAGGAAGAAGCGCAGTGGGTACAATAGCTTCTGCGGCGACGTCGCGCGTTCCGGTCCCCGTCGCTGGAGCGCTGGGCCATGGGATCCCCAGCCGAGTTGGAGGGGCCTAGTGGCCGCAGCCGCAGCCACCGCCGCAACATCCGCCGCCGCCCATGGGAGGCAGCGAAGCTGGGGCATCGTCGCCTATTGCGCCGGGAGAGATCGCGGCGAACACCGACACGGCCCGGCGGGCGGGCTGCTCGCAGACCGGGCAATCAGCGCCCGGGGAGTTCATGGGTTGGAGCTTTTCGAACTTGTGCCCGCAGGAATCGCAACGGTATTCGTATATGGGCATAGCAGGTCATCCTTTACAGCCAAGAGCTAATACAGCCAGGAGCTAACTTATCAAAGTTATCAGTTCGTCAATCGTCGACGCCTACTCTAGGGACGCCTACTCGTTGAATGTACCCGGCTCAGCCAGCCGCGTCAAGGTTAAGGCTGCCGCCGGCCCAGGTCCAGGGATAAGCCGGTGATCCGGTCCATCACCGCAAGCCGCAACTACAAGTGGTGGGTATTCGGCACCGTGGGCATCAGCACCTTCCTGTCGGTGGTGGACCACGGAAGCGCCTTGGTAGCCCTGCCGGACATCGAGCGCTACTTCGACACCGACCTGCCCACCGTCCAATGGGTGGTCATTGGGTCCGCCCTGGCCGTCAGCGCCCTGCTCCTCCCCATGGGGCGCCTGGGGGACATAGTAGGCCGCAAGAACATATACATCACCGGCTTCGCGGTGTTCATAATTGCCTCGGCCGTCGCCGGTTTCTCCCCGACATTGGAAGTGCTAATCGGCGCCAAGGTCATCCAAGGCGTCGGCTCGGCCATGATCCAAGCCAACGCCATAGCCATCATTCTCTCGGTGTTTCCTGGAAGCGAGCGAGGCAAGTCCCTGGGTTCTCACGTTAGCTTCGTAGGCGCCGGGGCCATCGCCGGCCCGGCGGTGGGAGGGTTCCTGGTCAGCGCGTTCAGCTGGCGGGCGGTGTTCCTGATGAACCTGCCGGTCGGCCTGGTCGCCATCGCGGCGACGGCCTTCATCCTCAGGAGCAACCAGGCGTCCCAACAGAGCGCAGAAGAGAGCGGCGCCGGCTTTGACTGGTTGGGAGCGGTCCTGTCCGGCCTCTTCTTGCTGGCTACACTCCTGATCATCGGCAACGGCCACCGGGCGGGCTGGACCTCGCCGCAGGTGCTGGCGGGCTGCACATCCGCGGTACTTCTTTTGGCGATGTTCGTCTGGTGGGAACTCAGGGTCCAGTCCCCGATGCTGGACCTGCGGATTTTCCAGCGCAAGGCGGTGAGCCTGGGCGTTATAGCCGGCTGGCTGTCGTTCCTGGGCGGAGCGGCCGGACGCTTCATGATGCCCTTCTACCTCCAAAGGGTGTTGGAGTACAGCCCCAGGGACGTTGGCCTGTTCATGATACCCCCGGCGTTTTGCATGGTCATAGTGGGGCCCCTGGCAGGCAGCCTGTCCGACCGTTACGGGTGGCGGCGTTTGACAACCGCGGGGCTGGCCCTGTCAGCCACGGCCTCCTTCATAATGGCCACCCAGCTAACCCCCGACTCTTCTGCGGCCCTGGTCGTTGGCGCATTGATGCTCCAGAGCATCGGCAGCGGCATGTTCAACTCCCCCAACAACAACGCCGTATTGAGCGCGGTGGAGCGTTCCAGGTACGGTGTGGTATCGGCATTGACCCAGCTGGTGCGGAATTCCGCCAACGTAACCAGCGTCGCGCTGACCACCACCGTGGTCGTGGTGACCATGGGGTCGCTGGGTGTCGAACCCAGCCTGGACGTGGTGTCGCCGGCGGTTGCCGACGCCTTCGTAGCGGGCCTGCACCGGGCCTTCTATCTCCTGGGCGGACTTTTGGCCCTGGGCGCGGTCATTTGCCTGGCCCGGGGAGAGCAGACCAGAGGGACGGCGCTTGGGGACCGCCCGGCGCAGGCTAGGGAAGCCAGGCCGGTCCGATAGGCCTGCCAGCTTGACACTGGCTACGCCCGATGGCAGACTACCTAACCGCGCCCCATGGCTGTTCGCCGCAAGTCCTGCTTGCGCCGGGCCTTGCCGAAGCGGCGCTATGGATGGAGAAGACAATGGCTGACGTAAAGATCGAGGTACGCGCCAACGGTCCCAACCGGGTCTACGGGCCCATCGACGTGGTGGACCAGGACGGGAATGCCTACAACGTCCCAGAAGGCCGCTGGGTGTCCCTGTGCCGGTGCGGCCAGTCCGGCAAGAAGCCCTTCTGCGACGGCACCCACATGCGTTGCGGATTCGAAGCCGAGTCCGCGGCCCGGTAACCCCTCACCCCGCTCTCTTTCCCAAGACCACTGTACTGCCCTCGCCTTGTGCCGAGGGCAGTTGTATCATTGTAGTTGCTGAGGCCGAACTCCAAGGCCCGGCCACCAGGAGGCCATAAGTTGTCTGCGTTGGATGAGAGATACGAGAAAGGCCAGTCCGTGCGCGCCCAGATGGCGCATGGAGACCCCAGCCTGTTCGCCCTGCCGGGCATCGACCAACTGGCGCCCGACTTGAAGCGCATCATCGACGAGTCCCTGTATGGATCAATCTGGAGCAGGCCCGGCCTGGGTGTCAAAGAGCGGTGCATCTGCACCCTCGCCGCCTTGATGGCGCTGGGGCAGCTCCCTCCGTTGCGGCGTCACATCGAGCGGGGGCTGAACCTGGGGCTGCCGCCGGAGCAAGTGGTGGAAGTGTTCGTCCTGATGACGTTCTACGTCGGGGTCCCGGCGGTGGAGACGGCCCTGCGAATCACGAAAGAAGTGTTCGAAGACCGGGGCATCCAGTTCACTCCCACCGAGGCCTATGACCCCAGCCAGTCGCCGAGGGACCTGTCGTACAAGGGAGCTCGCACCTACGAGCAGAACCTGGGAGAGATGTACGTCTACGCCAACGACCACCCAATCAGCGAGGAGATCCAGTGGCTGATCTACGAGTACCACTGGGGGGCCATATATAACCGGCCCCACCTGGACGCCAGGACCAGGGCCATGTGTGCCCTGTCCGCAATGGCCGTTCAAGGCCGGTACGACCGGCAGATGCGCCGCCGCATAGAAGGGGCCCTGCTGGTCGGGCTGACCGCCTCGGAAATCATGGAAGTGTTCATGCAGGTGCTTATGTACGGGGGGTACATCGCCGTCAGCACGGTGATACAAATCGCCGGGTCGGTGTTCACCGAACAGGGCCTGATCACGCCGAAGCAAAGCTAGGTTATGTCCGAATCCCTGGCCCGGAGCCTGGCCCGGTTGGGGAGACCTGACCTGGGAGCGCCGGCATTGGCTGTGGCCTGTGGCAATGTCGCCACGCTCATCACTCAAACGCATTGTCCATCGCGACTTGAACGCCATGAGCCGGGTGGACACAGCAGACTGGCTCTATCCGCCGGGACAACGATCTCTATGCCCAGGACATCAACTCCCTCTACCGTTACCTCGAACGCCTGGCTAAGGTCAGTGGTTATGCCGCCGCTACCGTCGTACCATCCCACGAAAAACCATTCGGAACCGACCCCCACGCTGACCTCGATGATATAGGACCCGGACGGCACCACGACATCGAAAGTCCCGTCCGGCTCGGGATCGACCCAGCGGCCATAGACTTCCACTGCCGTGTCTCTTGCAGGCTGTCCGTCCGGGCCGGTCACGACTCCTCGGATGTTGGCATCAGGGAGAGGGGCGCCGCCATACCAGCGGTTGATCACGTGCTCGACCACGGACCGATTGTTTTGCGAGGCGTAGGCCGTGAAGGCTTCCATCACATGGCAGTAAGTCGTTGATATGCCCCCGTCAACGGCGCAGACACCAGGTAAATCAAACATGCCGTGAAGCAACCAGCGTCGAAAGGCCAGGCGAAAGTTGGTTGGGTCCATAGCGCGGTACAGGTCTCGGTAGAAGGCTTCTCCTACCGGGTACCAGCACAAGGGCGACCCGCCGCCCGGGAGGATTAGAGGGGAGGCCTGGAGTTCTCGGATGGTTAGACCAACGCAGGGGGAGTACCATTCATCCGCCGCCCATTCATGACGAGCGGCATCAGGCCCATAGGCCAATAGTTCGGCTGCGCCTTCGTGGACCCATGCTGAATTAAACGAGGGGAACCAACTTGCCACCGGCCATGTCCAGTAATAGTGGGCCGCTTCGTGCGCGATGGTATGGTGATAGCGGGAGCCGCGACCATGGTCGTCACCAATCCAAACGAACGTGTCTGCATGATACCCGCCGCTGCCCGGCGCGATGACGTAGATGACCTGTCGCTGGGGGAAGGGAAGGCCCATGAACTCCTCATGGCCGCGTACGGCGTGCTCAAGGTCGTCCATCATGCCGGCATACCCACGCTCCGGGTCGGTCCGGATGATGGTCAACTCCACCTTCCCGGCCAAGGGTAAGGTGATGGTCCGCTCCTCGATGATGTGAGGAGACTCCGGGTCGAGACGCCCGGCATCGTCTGGGATTTCCACAGAGGCGATAATCTTCGACTCCTGGTAAGTAATGCCGTCGTTCAGGGCGGGGTGGTGGATAACCCACTCGAACATTGCAGGTGGGTCAAAGGAAAGGTTCCTAGTCCCCAAGTTCAACAGGGCCGGGTGGTTCCGGCCTTCGACAACCCATGGCTCTTCGATCAACTTTGCCAGATGGCCTGCATCCGCCATGGCTATCAGCCCGTTAACAGCATACAACTCCATATTCGACTGAATGCCGTCGCCTATCCACGGGAGTTCTTCGACCTGTGCCGCCAACTCAGGGCTGCGCCCTCGCAGGTCATTGATGGCTGTACGAGCCTCGCCGGTCAACCAGGCAATCCTGGATGACATTGCCATGGCCATATCTGCCCGAACAGGAGGCAAGGGAGGCCACGGCGTGGGCGTGGGCGTGGGCGTGGGCGTGGGGGCCAGCGTGGGCGTAGGCGTTGGGGCCGGCGTCGGCGGCATAGGAGTAGCGGTCGGCGTCGGCGTGGGTGTAGGCGCAGTCGTGGGGCTGGGTGTGGGCGTCGGTGTAGGCGGAATGGGAGTGGGGGCAAGCGTCGGCGTTGGAGTCGGTGTGGGGGTCGGCGCCTGAGTAGGGATGGTCGTGGGTGCGGGAGTTGCCGTAGGTGAAGGCGTTGCCGTCGCCACGGGAGTATAGATCGGGTAGTGGGTCGGGGTGGGAGCCGCCGTCGGCACGGCAGCGACAGTGGCCGACACGCGGGGCTCGCCGGTAGCGTCAATATCGGGCGTAGGAGTGGGGGAAGCCGCGGACCGCGCGGCGGGTACCGTAGCCTGCACCGTTGGTTCCAGTTCCGGCGCGGCCGTCGGCACAGGTGTGGCTGTCGGGGCCTGCGTTGGATTCTCGCCGGCGCAGGCAGCCAGAAGCGCCAACGATAGTACGCTGATTATGAAGAGTCGCATCGTTAAATTTACCGCACGGATTGTAGCAGAGAGCCGGAACGGCCCACATTTCGCCCATGTCCTCCGGCGACTGTCCTGGGCTGTTGCGACACTGGGCCCCGGATTGACCGGCGCCGCTGAAGTTCCTACAATCTCCCGTGGTTGCCGGGGTTATCGTCAGCAGCTATATGCGACCTCCTGGCTTGCCGTTGTAGAGGCGTAAGATTTTACGCCCCTACAGGGCGGTATTTGACCAAGCGCCCCGAGTCATCTTACCCCGCGGAGCTAGCCCATGGGTGAATCTCTAAGCCGGAGCCTGGCCCGGTTCGCGTCGGCGCTGGAATTCGATTCGCTGCCCGCCGAGGTGGTCGACAAAATCAAGGCTTCGCTGCTGCACGCATTGGTGATCGGCATCGTCGGCGCCGGGACCGAGCACGGCAAGGCGGCCATCGCCCTGGCCAAGCAGGAAGAGTCCAAAGACGACGGCGCAACCATCCTGGCCGACGGGGCCCGGGCCACACGCGTCGGCGCGGCCTATGCCAACAGCGCGTTGATGCACGCCACCAACCAGAGCGACTCCTATCGAATGCTGATCCATCCAGGCCCCTGCGTCATACCCGCGGCGCTGGCGACGGCGGAGCTGGGAGGCAGCAGCGGCAAAGAGTTGCTGACCGCCTTGGTGGCCGGGTACGAGGTGGAGGCCCGGATCGCGGGCGACTTCATACCCACGACGCAGGCCCGTGGGTTCCGCTCCAGTCCTGTATACGGGACCCTGGGCGCGGCGGTGGCCGCGGGGAAGCTTATCGGCTTGAACGAAGACCAACTGGTCACCGCGCTGGCCCTGGCCTGCACCTTCGCCGGGGGCACCAACGAGGGGCCCCGCTCCGGCGGCAAGGAGATGCTGTTCCACGAGCCCAACGCCACCCGCAACGGGATTATGGCTGCACTACTGGCGGGGTCCTGCGACAGGCTCAGGACGAGCGGGGGCGAGGCGAGATTGGGGTCGGAGACGGCCTTGGAGGGAGATGCGGGGTTCTACCACGCCTTCACCGGCAACAATCGGGGCGAGTTGACTTATAATTTCACGGGGCCGCTGCAGACGTCGTTGGCTGACGCAGCCGCGGACCTGGGCTCCCGGTGGGAGTTGATGCACGTCACGCCCAAGATTTATCCCACCGCGGGCTACAACTGCCCGGTCATAGAGCTTATGGCCCGGTTGTGCGCCAACCATGAAATCTCGCCCCGCTTGGTCGAAAGCATTACCGTGGATATGAACTGGCTGGAGACGCTGTACCCGTCGCCCGCTTTCCCACGTCCCCAGCCGGCCGGCCCCGGGGTGGGCAGCACCCACTATTTCGCCGCCTATACCTGCGTCCACGGCAGCTACCCGCCCCTGGCTCCACGGCTGGACCCGGGCAGCGACGCCGGGGGCCCAGACCAAACGGTCCTGGACTTGATGCCGCGGGTACAGGTGCTGGGGCACAAAGACCGTCCGTCTTTCGCGCCGCGGATCACCATTGTCATGCAAGACGGCGCTCGCTTCGTGGACGAGTTCAACGGCGACGAGCTTAAATGGGGCCTGGCTACGGAAACCCGGCGCATTAGCGCTTTGTTCGACGACATCCACTGGCCGCGCCAACGTCTCGATTCCATCGTCCAGACAGTCTGCGGCCTGGAAGACCACGCTTCGGTTGACTCCTTGATCAGGCAATGCATACCTGGGTAGATATACATAGACACCGGGGAGCCGCCCGCCTGATGGCCCTCATGTGGGCTTTGTTGTCTCTGGCCGCCCTGGCTGTGACCACGGCCTGCTCGTCATCCCCCACCGCCACTCTTGTGCCCGCCACCGCGCCATTGCCACAAGCCCCGGAGGTAAGCCTGGTGGTTGCCACCACCGACCATGGAGTGGGGAACAACCGGGTGGCGTTCGGTCTAATCGACCGGCAAGGCAGTCCTGTGCTAAGTCCCGAGGCCCTAGTTCGCGCCCTGTACCTGCCCGACGAAGGCGTCGCCGGCGAGGTGCGGGACACGGCTACCGCCCGGTTTCGACAGTGGCCGACAGGCCGCCGGGGCGTCTTCGCCACTACCCTAGAGTTCGACCAGGCCGGATTTTGGGAACTGCAGGTGGACGCCGCCGCGCCCGGCGGGGAAGCGGTCACGGCAACGGCGTATATTCAAGTCAGGCCCCAAACGTCAACCCCGTCCATTGGCGACCAGGCCCCCGCCAGCGTAACCCCCACTGGGGACGAGGTGGACGACCTGGGGACTATCACCAGTTCTCACCAGCCGGACGCCGACCTGTACCGCCTCTCGGTCCACGAGGCCCTGGGCGACGGCAAGCCGTTGGTGCTGGTGTTTGCGACCCCTGCCTTTTGCTCCACGGCCACCTGCGGGCCCCAGGTAGCTGTGCTCTCAGAATTAAACGACCGCTGGTCGGAACAGGCGGCCAACTTCATCCACGTCGAGGTGTACCAGAATCCTCATTTGATAGGAGAGAGCCAAGCCCTCGGCGATTTGGTCGAGGCCGTGGCTGAATGGGGCCTGCCCACGGAGCCCTGGACCTTCATCGTGGACGGAGAGGGCATAATCCGCGCCAAGTTCGAGGGCTTTGTCAATTCGGAGGAATTGGAAGAGGGGCTGGAAGAAGTGCTGGGTAGCTAGTCGGCCAGGTGCACCGCCACCAGCGCGTCGCCCTCCTGCACATACGACACCAGTAAGCTCAAACCCTGGAGTTGGTGCTCCTTCACGTGGGACGGGGTGAAGCCGATAAACCCCTGAGCCCCCTTAAAGTCCCAAATCTTACCGGCGTCGTCCCGGATGCGGAGGGACTCGACCTCGGAGATATTGCGTACAACCACGTCGACCACCTGCCCGCGCACCTGGTCCGGCCCAGAGCAACCCACGGCGACGAGGGCAAGCACCGTCGCCAAGGCCAGGACCGCCCAGGCGTTGCGCCGGGCCGCGGCCCGACTGAGACAGGGCTTGGCTTTCATTCTCGCGACATCTCCGGCCTCGACTTAGTCCACTGTTCCGCCAGGCACCGGCGTTTTTTGCTACGGCGAACCTCTGAAGTGCCCGTCAGCCAAACTTGAAGACCCTGCCGGCTATGGCCGCAGTGAACACCGTCCACAGGCCCAAGATTCCCAACTGGGGCCAAACGTCCCACAGCTGGCCGCTGTCGATGGCCACCTCTCGCAAGGCGTCAAGCATCGGCGTGAGCGGCAGGGCGGCGGCGGCGTAGGGCAGGACCCAGGGCAAGGTGGCCGTGGAGAAGAAGGTACCCGCAAAGAACATCATCGGCAGCGCTATGGCGTTGCCCATTCCAGATGCTGCCGCCGGGGTGTTGGCCCAGGCCGACAGGATGAATCCAATGTTCAGGAAGACCAGGCTGCCGAGCAGCGCTATGAGGAATATCCAGGCTACGTTGCCATGGATGTTTGCGCCGAAGACGAAGACCCCCACCAGCATGATGATGGTCACCTGTACGGCGGCGACGGCCAGGTGTGCGGCCACTTCCCCGACGAAGTATTTCCAGATGGGCAGCGGCGTCACCAGCAGGCGCTTTAGAATCGCCTGGTTGCGGTACGTGCTTACCCGGACCGCAATGGAAATAATCGAGTTGGCCATTACACCCAGGCCAATCAGTCCCATCAGAACGTGGTCGAAGTAGTCCACGTCGGACACTTGTATCACTTCGGAAATCACCAGTTGGGACAGTGGCGCCAGGGGGAGGCCTTCCTGGGCGTCGGCCACCTGGCTGCGGACCAGCCCGTCCACCAGCTGGTTGCGCTCCTCGTTCCTGGACAGGTACAGCAGCGTGGCCGCCGCCGGTGACTCACTCTGTCCCTGGTTCTCAGTCTGGCCAAAGCCGCGTGGGATAATTGCCAGGTAGTCCAGGTCTCCCTCGTCCACCCGCCGGCGGGCCTCGGCCTCGGAGTAGGGGCCGGACTCCAACTCGAGCAGTTCCACCGCCGCCAAGCTTTCTTGGAGTTGTTGAGACGGAGCGTTTTCGGCTTGGTCCACGACGTACAGGCTTCCCGAGCCGACGCCCCTGACGTCTATCAGGCCGAAGACCAGGACCAGCAGCAGGGGAAAGAAAAGCGCCCAGAAAGCGGCTTGGCGGTTACGGGCCAGCATCTTGACGTTGGCGATGGTCAGGGCCAGCACGGTTAGTCTCGAAGCTCGTTGCCGGTGAGCTCCAGGAAGACGTCTTCCAGGGTCACCGGCGTGACTTCCAGGTGGTCCAGGCTGATGTCGCTGCGGGCGAGTTCGTCCAACATAGCCCCCAAGGCCTTGGGCGTGTTTCGCAACCGGAGCAAATAGCTGTTCTTCTCCGTGAGATGGACCACCTCGCCGTCGCCGTTGAGCAAAGCCAATTGATCATCGGTCAGGGGGCTGGCCACCACCAGCTTCACCGTGTAGGTTGCCTGCAACTGGCTGATCAACTTCCCAGGGGCGTCGACGGCCACCAGCCGTCCCCGGTCCATGATCGCCAACCGGTCGCACAGGGCTTCGGCCTCCTCCATGTAGTGGGTAGTCAACACCACGGTGACTCCTCGGTTGTGGATGCTGCCCACCAACTCCCAAAGATTGCGCCGGGCCTGGGGGTCCAGCCCGGTGGTGGGTTCGTCCAGGATTACCAACTCCGGCGAGTTAACCAGGCTGGCGGCGACGGTGAAGCGTTGTTTCTGTCCGCCGGAAAGCTGGTTGACGCGGCTGTTGGCGCGGTCCGACAACCCCACTTGTTCCAACAGGTCGTCGGGCGCCACTCGTTTGGGGTAAAAGCTCCCGAAGAGGGAGAGGACTTCTTTCAGGGAGAGGTAGTCGTGGTAGGCGGAGGACTGGAGTTGAACGCCGATTCTTGCTTTGACCTGGGAGGGCTTGTCGAGGATGTCCATCCCCAGGACCGTCACCCTGCCCTGGTCGGGCTTCTGCAGCCCTTCGATTATCTCTAAGGTGGTTGTCTTCCCGGCGCCGTTGGGGCCGAGGATGCCAAAAACCTCGCCGCGTTTGACGGCGAAGGAAATCCCGTCAACTGCGGTCACAGGACCGAACCGTTTTACCAGGCCGTCTACCTGGACCGCTTCTTCCATGACAGCATCGGGAATAATACCATAACCCCCGGGCCTTTGGCGGGGGTTGGCCGGGGGATGTTACGCGGGCCAGCCGGGCTGCTTGAACCGGGACACTGGGATGGCCTCGTCCAAGCCGGGCCTCTCTTGACAGGCCGGAAAGGCGGTACCTAAACTGGAATCACCTTGTTCGTATTTCTACGGCCGTCGTCCGGCTCACAGTCACTTGCCAAATCGCGCCCGGAGGCTTTGGGCTCCGGTGTCGAATTGTCCCTTAGTTGTTCCAACAAGAAATTAGTCCCATGACCAGCCTCTCGCCGGCATCCTTCACCCACAGTTGCCTTGCGTTCGTCCGGGGGTTCGCGACTGGAATTTTCGGGGCCGAATGGAGTTGAACGGCGCCGGCGGGCCGCAGGCTCAGGCCGACAGGGTTGCACCTTGGTTCCGGAGGCTGGCCCTCGCGTCAGTCCTGTCCACCTTTGCGCTGGTGGTGCTGGGCGCGGTGGTCCGCGTGACCGGCTCAGGCCTGGGCTGCCCCGACTGGCCTCTTTGCCACGGAGGCGTCCTGCCGCCGGCGGAATCCAAGGCCATCATCGAGTACAGCCACCGCGTGGTTGCTTCGTTCCTGGTCGGGCCGCTGGTGCTGGCGACGGTGGCCAGCGCCTGGATACTGTACCGCCGCGTGCCCTGGCTGGTCGCGCCGGCCACCGTTGCGCTGGTCATGCTGGTGGCGCAAGCCGTGCTGGGCGGGATAACGGTAGTCAACGAGCTGCCAGGCGCGCTGGTGACCGCCCATCTGGCCCTGGGAGAGGCCCTGCTGGCCTGCCTGGTGTTGATTTGGGTAGTCGCCAGCCGGGGAGCGTTACATTTTTCCTCGGGGACGCTGCCCGACGGCCAACCGGACCGGTTCCCCTCCCTAATGCTGGCATCGGGGTTTGGGATATACCTAGTCCTGCTATCCGGCTCCTACGTCAGCACGTCCGGGGCCACGGGGGCCTGCCTGGACTGGCCACACTGCCTGAACAGTGATCTACTTCCAGGCGGGGAGCTCCAGGTGATACACATGGCCCACCGGTTTATAGCCGCCATCATCGGGGTGTTCGTGATTTACGTCCTGCACCTGGCCATCAGGGGGAAGCACCGTCCGTCGCCCGTCCGTCGCGTGGCTATGGCGATAGTGACGCTGTTCCTGATTGAGATATTGATCGGCGCGGGCGCGGTGTGGATGGACTTCCCGACGGACATGCGCGGCCTGCACCAGGCGGCAGCCACAGCAGTGTGGGGCATGGCCGTGTGGCTCACTGCCGTGAATTTCACCAGTCAAACAGTCCGGGATGGGGAGCCGGCCAATGCTTGATCAGATTCGAATGGCCCGTCCCCGTCTCGCAAGGCCCTCCTGGTCGTTCCGGGTCATCGCTGACTACCTTGCGCTGACCAAGCCACCGATAATCTCGTTGCTGCTGGTCACTGCAATTGGCGGCATGTTCCTGGCGGCCGACGGCAATCCGGCCGTTGTCACCGTGCTCCTGGTCTGCGCCGGGGGAGCGTTGGGGGCAGGAGGCGCCAACGCCCTCAACCACTACCTGGACCGAGACATCGACGAGGTGATGTCCCGCACCCGGCGGCGGCCCGTCCCTGGGCGGCGAATATCGCCCTCCCGGGCGCTTGTATTTGGGATCCTGCTGAACGTAGCGTCCTTTGCCATTCTGGCAACCTGGGTGAACCTGCTGGCGGCGGGCCTGACGCTGTCGGCAACGCTGTTCTACGTGCTGGTCTACACCGGGTGGCTGAAGCGCAGCTCGCCTCAGAACATAGTCATCGGCGGGGCTGCCGGCTCCATTCCCCCCGTGGTAGGGTGGGCGGCCGTCACCGGCGGCTTGGACCTGCCCGCTTTGTACCTGTTCTCCATAGTCTTTTTCTGGACGCCCCCCCACTTCTGGGCCCTGGCCCTGCTGATTCAAAAAGACTACGAAGAGGCCCGGATTCCCATGCTCCCCGTGGTGGCAGGCCGGGAGCAGACCGTATCACAAATCCTGGTCTACTCGGTGGTGCTGGTAGCCCTGTCACTGTTGCTCGCGGCGACGCCTGAGGCAGGATGGGTGTACCTGGGGTCTGCGGCATTGCTGGGCGCGGTCTTCGTGGTCATAGCCGGGCAACTGAAGCTCCACCCGGTGACCACCCAGGCCCGGAGGCTATACCTCTACTCCCTGCTTTACCTGGCCCTGCTCTTCGTGGCGATGATGGTGGATAGCACCCTCTCCGTGGGGTAGAAGTCCGGCCATGCAAAGCGAAGTGCGCCAAGGCGCGGGCCTGAAATACCTGACAGTGCTTCCCGACGGCTACGACCCGGAGGCTCGCTATCCCCTGGTAGTCATGCTCCACGGCTTTGGGGCCAACATGGCGGACCTGGCCGGATTAGCCCCCGCCATAAACCCCACCGGCTATGTTTATGCCTGCCCCAACGCTCCCATCTCCTTTAACCTGGGATTCGGCCAGACCGGGTACGCCTGGATGTCGCCCCGGGGCCAGTCGACTCCGGAAGAAATTGCCAGCGCGGAGCGACTGTTGGGGGAATTCTTCGACGAGGTCTTACAGGAGTTCCAGGTGGCTCCGGAGCGGGCAGTGCTGCTGGGATTTTCCCAGGGCGGCGGCATGACCTACCGCTGCGGGCTGCAGCGGCGGGAACAATTTGCCGGCCTCGCGGCCCTCAGCGCAACGTTCCCGGACCCTGGGGAGTTAGAGGCCCGGCTGCCCGGCGGCCGTGCCCAGGCCATCTTCATAGCCCACGGCCGTTCCGACTCCATGGTGCCCCATGACAGCGCGGTGCGGGCTCGGCGCTTTTTGGAGGAGGCGGGGTACACCCCTGAGTATCATGAATACGACATGGCCCACGAGATCAGGCCTGAGGTCATCGACGATTTAACGTCCTGGCTGGCGGCGGCGCTTCCACCCCTGGAGTAGTGTGCACATTCGCGGCTGCCCCTGAACTACGCAATCCGAGAAGTGTCCAAGGCTTGGACAGCCGCCCGTCGGCGGGAAACGGCTTGGTTCCGTTTGCTTTTAGGGTTTGCCACGCCTAGGCCTAGATGTGACGGCCACTAAAAGCAAACAGAACCGTCCTGGCTTAATCGCAGCGAGGTCCTTGTGGGACGGGGCATGTGTGATCACCAGGTATCATGCTCATGCTTCGTCTGATGAGTCAAAAGGAGCCGGCCGTCAACTGGAACCCCATTTGCTTCTCCTGATCTTCACACCGACTTTCGAAAAGCCTCCTCCCGTTGCCTGGCGGACGCTAATTCACGGCACCGGGAGATGGTTTTGTGATCCCGATAGGATAGTTGACGGCTTTCGTGGATGCCGCTACTATCACCGCCGTGAAGGATGACGGGTTCTTTGGACACCCGCAGTCTGATATGGGGAATGTCGGTGAAAGTTGCCTTCTGGCTATACCTGCTGATGCTTCTTGCTGGAACGGCAGCTTGCGGAGACGGCCACGCAGGGACTCCACCAGAGTTGTCTGCAACTGAAACACCGGAGCGACCCACAGCCACACCCACAGAGCAGCCTCCCACCGAAACCCCTCAGACGCCAATCTCCGAAATCCCCCTGGACCATCCGACAGCGCCTCTTGCCCTGCTGCCCGTCGACGCCTCGTCGTTCACGTTTGTTGACATCGAAAGTGTGGGGCAGAGGCCTGCCTTTCAGGAGGATGTGGAGTTTCAGCTCAGCCATTTTGTCAGCGGTGACGAGATTCCGTTTGCCGAGGAGTTGCTTCGATCGGTCGGCGCTCGCTCCATGGCCCTATCGAGTCCGGACGGCCGGTTCGAATGGGCTTGTGTGCTACGAGGCCATTTTGCCCAGGTTCAGTCTGCCCTGCGACAGGCCGCCGAATCCGGGGTTGGTCTGTCCGTCAGCATCATTGAGACCCACCTACAGGTCGCAATCTTTGCCCTTGTCAGGGAGCGGGCTAGTTCTGAATCCGAGGTCTACCTGACCGTTCTGGACGAGCAAACTCTAGCAGTAAGCCCGGATCTGGACGCGATGCGGGAGATTATCAACCGGCTGCAGGACAGCCTCAGCCTACCGGAGCCCTTGGCCATGATGCTTCAGGACTGGGGACTCCCAAACTACCTTCAAGTCTTCAAAGCAGAAATCGGTACCGGCGGTACCCAGTCGAGTCCCATAGAAGCTGTAAGACTCTACGGTGTGCACGCCACTCTGGGAGAAGATGCGGCCACTATGCTGCGCTTCCTGTGGCAGTTCGACGACGAGGAACAGGCCTCAGCAGCAGCAGCTTGGCTGGGGGAGCAGGAAGAACCGCACTATCGGAATGCCGGCTATGGAAGCGGTGTACAGGTTGACCGCTGGCTCTCCAGCGGACCGACAGTGTACGCCGAGGTCATCGTACCTGATGAAGATGTGCTAGAGCTCATAACGCCGAACTAAGCGGAGCCGGCTTGATCGCGTGCGGTTCTGTCAGGTGCACTGTAGGTCGTCAGCGTTACCTGTGTTGATGTCCAGCGAAAATGTCGGCCCAATTGGTCTGCGAAAATGCCCGATTAGGCGATCTCTGCTTGACCTTTGACCTTACCCCCGGAAACAGTATCAGTGGCAAAGGGGGTTCCGTTTGCCTTCGGGGTATATCCTATGTAGCCGTAGGCAGGCCAAACCCTAAAAGCAAACGGAACCAACGGCTTAATCTTCGTCCTTCCTGGAGAGCACCTTGTTGACCGTGACTTCCAGGACAAGCAGGCCCCCGGCCGCCAGCAGTTCCCTGGCGTAGGCCGGCCCCCTTTCCGGATAGTAGCGAAAGCACATGCGTTCCAGCACGTCCGCCATGTTGTCCTGGGTAAGCCGGCCCTCCCCTTCTAGCAGCACGTAATCGAAGGGGCGCTGGTCGTTGGCAACCGACAGGGACACCTTCGGGTTTTGTCGGACATTCTGGAACTTCACGGTGTTGTCAGGAGCCATTACGTAGGCCTTGCCTTGGGCCTCTAAATCCGCGATGTACGAGATCGGCGTCACGTGGGGCCGCCCGTCGGGCCGCACCGTGGCCAGGTGGGCCACGTGGCTCTCGGCGAGAAACTTCGATATTTCCTGGGGGGTCATCTCAGCCATTGCCGTCCTCCTCATCGGGGTTCGCCGGCAACCAGGGCTGGCCGAACTGCCGCCCGTCGGTCACTATGGACCTGCCTCGCAGCGTGGCAAACGCACCTTCGTAGTGGGATAGCATCTTGTCTACCTCGACCTCCATCACCACCAGATGCGCTATTCGGTCCAGCGACTCCCTGGCAAGGGCGCGTCCTCGTTCCGGGCCGACGTACCCAGCAAGGAGGCGCTCCAAGACCTGCTCCAAGCCATCCTCGGTAATGTGCCCTTTCCCCTCCACCAACACGAATCTGTAGGGGCGTTCGTCAGAGGCGACGGACAGATAAACCCTGGGGTCGCGGCGGAGGTTCTGTACCTTCACCGACCCGCCAACCAACACGGCGAAGACTCTCCTGTCCCAGGACCCGAAGGACACCGGCGTCACATGGGGTCGCCCGTCAGCCCGGACTGTGGCCACATGGGCTACATGGGCGCCGCTTTCCAGAAACTCCCACATCTCCTGGGTGCTCATTTCGTTCTCCATGGCCGCCTCCTATCCTTAGAGAAAGACGTGTGTGCAGAGGCCCGGATTATATCACTTGGCGGGCTGCCGGACCCGCCGCAAACCCTGGTACGGGTAGTGCGGCTTGCTGCTCGCGGGATGAGCCCAGACTTGTCCGCTGCCTTGCGCCGGCACCGGCGTCAAGCTATCATTTTACGTGTCTCCACGACTAACCAGCACTCCCGCGCACCCCATTGCAGCAGCAATTTAAGGCAGCAGGCCGTAATTGACCGCAACGAACCTTAGAACACCCCTCTACTCCGCCCACCTTGCCCTTGGGGCTAGGACCATGCCTTTTGGCGGCTGGGACATGCCGGTGCAGTATTCAGGCATTTTGGCGGAGGTCAACGCCGTGCGGACCCGGGCGGGAGTGTTCGACGTTTCCCACATGGGCCGCCTGTACATCTCAGGCCCCCAGGCCACCTCGTTCCTGGACTGGGTGCTGACCGGCCCAGTGCAAAGCCTTTCCGTGGGACGGGCCCGGTATTGCATGATCTGCAACGAAGCCGGGGGCGTCATAGACGACACCATCTTCTACCGGCTGGCCGAGGACCAGTATCTCTTGATTCCCAACGCAGGCAACCGGGACGCCGTGGTCGAATGGTTCCACCATTGGATCGAAGCAAAGTTCCCAGGGGAGTGCCTGGTGGAGGACCGGACCGAAGCCACCGCCCTGATCGCCCTACAAGGCCCCCAGGCGGTGGACATTATGGACGGGCTTTGCGCGCTTGATTCCGGGGAGTCGCCAGCCGGCCTGCGCCCCTTTGCATGGGCCGAGGGCAAGCTGGCAGGCAGTCCAATTTTCATTGGACGCACCGGCTACACCGGCGAGGACGGGTTCGAAGTCTCCACCAGCGCCGCCCATGCTCCAGCCGTATGGCAGCAATTGCTGGAACAGGGAGCGGCGCCATGCGGCCTTGGCGCCAGGGACGTGCTGCGACTGGAGGCCGGCCTACCCCTCCACGGCCACGAAATCGACGAGCAGACCACTCCCGTAGAGGCCGGGCTGGAACGCTTCGTGCGCTTCGACAAGGAGTACGTGGGCGCCCAGGTATTGCGCCGGCAAAATCAGGAAGGAACGGAGCGGCGGCTGGTGGGCGTTACCGTGCCTGGACGCAGCGCCCCGCGCCAGGGTTATGCCATCCTGCACGAGGGTGAAAACATAGGCCACATCACCAGCGGCAGCTACTCCCCTACCCTTGACACCAGCATCGGCATGGGCTACGTTTTGCAAGGTTTCGCCTCTCCCGGCAGCACGGTCGACCTGGATGTCCGGGGGCGTATTACTCCGGCCCAGATCGTCCCGCTGCCCTTCTACACCAGGCCCAAGAGGAAACAAGGAAATTGAATCCCGACGACCGGAAATACACCAAAGAACACGAGTGGGTGAAATTAGACGACGCCGACTCGCAGCAGGCCTTGGTGGGAATTACGGATTTCGCCCAGGAGCAGTTGGGGGACATCGTCTATTTCGAACTGCCCGAGCCGGGGGCGAACGTTGCACAACTGGGCAAGATGGGCGAAGTCGAGTCGGTTAAATCGGTGTCCGACCTGTTCTCGCCGGTAAGCGGCGAGGTGGTAGAGGTCAACTCCACGCTCACCGACAACCCCGAGGTTGCCAACAATGACCCCTTCGGCGAAGGCTGGCTCATCCGCATGACTATGAGCGATCCTGCCGAGCTTGCAGGTTTGATGACGGCCGCCGATTACGAGTCCTACATCTCCGGACTGTCATGACGTTGTCAGGCCAAGTCCAGCCGCGCCTCCCCGGCGGCGCGTTCCAGTCCCACTACATCCCCAACACCCCGGCAGACCAGGCGGATATGCTCTCTATTTTGGGCCTAACCTGCCTGGACGACCTGTTTCTCGACATACCCGAGGGCTACCGCAACCCGCCTCTAAATTTGCCCGGCCCCCTGTCGGAACTGGAGATTCAGCAGGAGTTGGGGTCCCTCGCTTCCCGCAACCGGCCCCTGGGCAGCGGACCGTCATTCCTGGGCGCCGGGTCCTACCACCACTTTATCCCGGCCATCGTCAAGGCCCTGGTGACCAGGGGAGAGTTTCTAACGGCTTACACCCCTTACCAGGCGGAGGCCAGCCAAGGCACCCTGCAGGTGATCTTCGAGTTCCAGACCATGGTCTGCAACCTGTTTGGCATGGAAGTAGCCAACGCGGGCATGTACGACGGCGCCACCAGCCTGGCCGAAGCGGCCCTCATGGCCTGCCGGGTGACCCGGCGCGATAAAGTAGCCTTGGCCGATACTCTGTCTCCGACATACCGGGATGTAATCGAGACCTACTGCCAGGGCCAGGACATCCAGACGACGACCGTTTCCGCAGCCGCACCCGATGTAGATCAGACCACCGCCTGCCTGGCGGTGCAGTATCCCAACCATTTTGGCTACGTCGAAGACCTGGCCGCCCACGCCTCCGCTGCTCATGACCAACAGGCCCTGTTCGTCGTGTCGGCAGACCCCACCGCCGTGGCAATGTTCCAAGCGCCGGGCCACTACGGGGCCGACATCGTTACCGGCGAAGGCCAGCCCCTTGGCATTCCCCCCAGCTTCGGCGGCCCCTACGTCGGCCTGTTCGCCACCAAGCAGGAGTATGTCCGCCAGATGCCCAGCCGGCTTGCCGGACGCACCGTGGACCGCCTGGGAAACCCCGGCTACGTCCTTACGCTCCAGACCAGGGAACAGCACATCCGCCGGGAGCGGGCCACCAGCAACATCTGCACCAACGAGGCCCTGTACGCCCTGGCGGCCACCGTTTACCTGGCGGCCCTGGGCAAGCAGGGCCTCCGGCAGGTGGCCGAGCTGTGCTACCACAAGGCCCACTATGCCGCCTCTCGCATCGCCCGGCTGCCCGGCTACTCCCTGCCCATCGACGGGACCTTCTTCCAGGAGTTTTTGGTCCAGTGCCCCATATCCCCCGCCGAGGTGAACCGCAGGCTGCTCGAACTCAACATCCTGGGCGGCCTGGACGTCAGCGAGGCCGTCCCCAACGGCATGTTGCTCTGCGTCACCGAGATGTGCTCCCGCCAGGACATCGACGCACTGGTGGACGCGCTGGGAGAAATCGGCTGATGCCCGCCGCCCCTGCCCGGGACACTTCCAGGCTGCTGATGGACCGCAGCGAGCCGGGCCGCGTCGGCTCGGTGCTGCCGGCCTGCGACGTTCCTGCCCAGCCGCTGCCCGATGCTTCCTTGCTGCGGGACGGGCTGGACCTGCCGGAGGTATCCGAGCCAGAAGTGGTCCAGTACTTCACCGTTCTCAGCCAGTTGAACTTCTCCATAGACACCAATTTCTATCCTTTGGGCAGTTGCACCATGAAGTACAACCCCAAGGTCAACGACGAGATGGCCTTTCTCCCCGGTATGGCCAATATCCATCCGTTGCAGTCTACCCAGCTGTCCCAGGGGGCGTTGGACCTGCTCTATCGCTTGCAGGGGTTCCTGGGAGAAATCACCGGCCTGGACAGCGTGAGCCTGGCCACACTGGCCGGCGCCCATGGAGAGCTTGCCGGGATGCTGATGATTCGGGCCTATCACCGGGCTCGCGGGGATGCGGGCAGGCTCAAAGTGGCCATACCCGACAGCGCCCACGGCACCAACCCCGCCTCCGCCGCCATGGCCGGCTTCCAGGTGGTGGACATTCCTTCGGACAAAGACGGCAGCATCGACCTGGAAGCGCTCCGCGCAGTGGCCGGTCCCGATCTGGCCGGCGCGATGATAACGCTGCCCAGCACTTTGGGGTTGTTCAACCCCAACATCGTCGAGGTGTGCCGGACGGTCCACCAGGCGGGCGGCCTGGTCTACGGCGACGGGGCCAACATGAACGCCTTGCTGGGCCGGGCCAAGTTGGGCGACTTGGGGTTCGACGTGGCCCACCTGAACCTGCACAAGACCTTCAGCACCCCCCACGGGGGAGGAGGCCCCGGCGCCGGACCGGTGTGCGCCGGACCGGCCCTGCGCGACTACCTGCCCTCCCCGGTGGTGTCCCAAGGCCCCCTGTCATCCTCCTCTGCGGGTGAAGAAGGCGGCGGCGGCCCTGTCTACTCCTTATCATCCCCCCAGTCCACGATTGGCAGAATGAGCGGGTTCCACGGCAATTTCGGGGTCCTGGTGCGAGCCTACACCTACATACGTACTTTGGGCGCCGCGGGGATCAAGTCCATCAGCGGCAACGCCGTCCTGAATGCCAATTACCTGATGCAAGCCCTGAAAGACACCTATCACCTGCCTTACGACCGCCGCTGCATGCATGAAGCCGTGTTCTCGGCCGACTGGCAGAAGGCCCGGGGCGTCAGCGGCCTGGAAATCGCCAAGCGGCTGCTGGACTACGGCTTCCACGCCCCCACCATGTACTTCCCCCTCATAGTCCACGAGGCCCTGATGATAGAACCGACGGAATCGGAGACCCGGGAGACGCTGGACTCCTTCATCCAGGCGCTGAAGCACATCGACGCTGAAATCACCGAGGACCCGGACCTGGTGCGTCAGGCGCCCCACTCCACCCCCGTGGCCCGTTTGGACGAGGCATTGGCGGCCCGCCAGCCGGACTTGCGGTGGAAGCCGAAGCCCTGACGAGCCGTCAGCTTCGCTCCTCCTCCAGTATCCGCGCCAGGACATCCTGAGGGACCCGTACCTGCACTCCGGCCCTCTCTTCCTGCAGAGTCTGGACGATTCTCGAGTCCCTGTCGCCCCAGCCCCGGTTCAGGGCCTCGGTAAGTTCGCTCAAGGCAAGGTTTGCCAGGCGCATCGGGACGTCAAACTCTCGACCCACGGCCACCGCAAGGTCCACGTCTTTGCGGGCCAGGCGCAGGGCAAAGTCGGGGGGGTCGAACTTCCCCGGCAAAAGGTGGTCCGCCAGCCCCTCGAAGACGCCCCTTCTTCCCAAAGCCCCCTGTCGCACCGCCTGCCATAAAGCCTCCGGCTCTACTCCGGCCTTGACCCCCATGGTGAACACCTCGGCCAGCGCGCAGGTGATTATGTAGCCGGTGCAGTTGTGCACCAGCTTGGCGATTGCGCCGCTCCCGATGGGCCCCACGTAGACGGCCTGATCTCCCATCGAGTCCAGCACCGGCTTGCACCGGTCGAAAACCGCCCGGTCTCCCCCGACCCAGATGGCTAGTTTGCCTGTCTCGGCCCCCTTGGGGCCCCCGCTCACCGGAGCGTCCAGCACGTCGATGCCCCTGGCGGAAAATTCCCGGTGAATCCGCCGGACCAGGCCGGGGGAGTTGGTGCTCAAATCGAAGTAGACATTGCCGGGGCTCATACCCTGCAGCAAGCCGTCCTCACCCAGGGCAACGGCCTCCACTTCGGTGGGGCCTGGCAGAGACGTAAACACCACGTCGCACGCTTCTGCCGCTTGCCGGGGCGAGTCGGCCCACACGGCTCCCGCCTCTAAATGGGGCGTCGCCGCCTCCCGGCGGATATCGTGCACCACCATCTCGTTGCCGCCCCGGAGAGCGTTGTACGCAATGCGGCCGCCCATTGTTCCTAGCCCGATGAAGCCCACTTTCATCGCTTCCTCCGTCGGACCGGTCCCTGCCGGTCAGCTCAAGATGAACCCCAACTATCGATGACCCGTCACGGCAGGTCAACGCGGCCGTAGACTCGCTCCGGCTTCACCAACACTACCACGGCCTCCTGCGCCACCATGGCCCGGTCGAATTCCTCCCAGTCGGGATGGTCTTTGTCGCCGCAGGCCCGGTAGAGCGCCCGTCTCAGAAGCCTAAGTTCTTCGGCCTCGGTGTTGCTGGAGTCGAACAGCTGCGCCTGTCCCTCCACCACCGCGTGATTGCGCCAGTGGTTGTCCACGGTCATCACTGTGCACCGTGAGTCCCGGCGCAGGTTCCGGGTCTTGACCGCTCTGGCGTACACGATTACGAATGCCGCGTTTCCCTGGTAGGCGCCGCTGGAAACCAGGCTGTTGTGCATTCCCCCGTCGGGTTGATACGTGGTTATCACGCCCCGGTGGTGGCTTTCCATGAACGGACGGACATCCTCGAACTCCATAACGTCACCCCTAACAATCTTTTAATGGTCTTTGTGTTCAACCAGCGGCTATTATGGCACGCCGGCCCCGGCGGCGGTAAACTGGCGGCAAGCCGCGCTATCCGGCAGATCTGATAGCTGCGGCACAAGTTACCGAGGATGAACGATGGTCTGGTGGCTCTACCTGGCGGCATCTGCCATAGGCGGGTTGCTCCTGCTGGCCCTGCTCTGTCTGTTGATCATACGCCGTTTCGCCCGCCTTGAGCCCTACGGCGCCTTTGTCCGCTTGAGCAACCGCCGCAAGCTCACCTTCTTCCGGCTGCTGCTTCTAGACCCGCGGGTGCCGTTGCTCATCAAGCTGCTGCCCCTGTTAGTCGCGGTCTACCTGGCCAGCCCCATCGACTTGCTGCCCGGCATCCCGTTGGACGACATTGCACTGGCGTTGCTGGCGTTGGTCTTGATGGTGAAACTGACTCCTAAACACGTGCTGGAAGACCTGTTGCGCCAGGCGGCCGGCGCAGAGGTCGTGCGCCCGCCTTGAGGGCGCAAAGCGACGCCGCTGGCGAAGGTCGACCTAACTCAAGTTCCCGCTGAATTGGTCACAAATCCGGCAGGTTGACAAATCTGCGGAGCTTTTGTAACGTACCCAAGGTACAAACACTAGTCGCTAATCATGACCGCCGAAAAACCAATTACCTCGGTCTAGTCCCCTCATCCGCCCGGTTTTTCTTCCGTGATCGCCTCGTTCCGTAATTGTCCTTTTTTAAGATTTTATTAGGAAGCATTCTTTGGAG
Organism: Dehalococcoidia bacterium; assembly: GCA_965249215.1. Classification (GTDB taxonomy): domain Bacteria; phylum Chloroflexota; class Dehalococcoidia; order Lucifugimonadales; family UBA3495. Next base: position 930,435 of record CBDFLN010000001.1, read on the forward strand.
GGGTGGTAGGGTCTGCTTGAAGGAGGTTACCATGGCGCACAGCAACGGCGCCGGCGCAGAATCCGGCACCCTGGACGGCCTCTCCTTAGGGTCACCCCGGCTTACCGGTGACAACGGCTCAACTGCCATCAGCGTCAAGTCTGTCTGGAAGGTCTTCGGCGCCAAGCCCGAAAGAGCGTTAACGCCGGAGCACTCCGGCAAGGACAAGCGCGCCATCCAGGAGGAACTGAGCTGCGTGGTCGCCCTCCAAGACGTCAACTTCGACGTGCAACAGGGCGAGACCTTCGTCATCATGGGCTTGTCCGGCAGCGGCAAGTCGACCATGGTCCGGTGCCTGATTCGCCTGATCGAACCCACTGCCGGGGAGATTTCAATTGACGGGGAATACATCACCGGCATGAGCGACCAGGCGCTGACCGAATTCCGGCGGAAAAAGATAGCAATGGTGTTTCAACACTACGGCCTGATGCCCCACCGCACCGTCCTGGACAACGCCGCCTGGGGTCTGGAGGTGCAAGGGCTTGACAAGGCAAGCCGTTACACACGCACCCAAGAGGTGATCGATCTGGTCGGACTCTCCGGTTGGGAGGACGCCTACCCCCGCCAGCTGTCAGGCGGCATGCAGCAGCGGGTGGGCTTGGCCCGGGCCCTGGCGGTGAACACCGAAATCCTGTTGATGGACGAACCCTTCAGCGGCCTCGACCCGCTCATACGCCGCCAAATGCAGGACGAACTGCTGCGCTTGCAGGACGAGCTGCAAAAGACCATCGTCTTTATCACCCATGACCTCAACGAAGCCCTGAAGCTGGGGGACCGCATTGCAATCATGCATGACGGCATGGTGGCCCAGATCGGCTCCCCGGAGGACATAGTCCTTCGCCCGGAGGACGAGTACGTTGGTGAATTTACCCAAGACGTGCGGTTGGAAAGCGTTTTGACCGCCGCCAAGGTTATGGTGACTCCGAAAGCTACCCTGATGGGACACCAAGGGCCAAGGGCCGCCCTCCATACCATAGGACAGAGCGACGGCGACGCCGCCTGGGTCGTCGACCGAAGGGAACGCTACATCGGCCTTCTTTCCATCGCCAGCGCTCAGCGGGCCCTGCGGGCCTCGGTCAGCCGCTTCGACCAAGCCTGGGACTACGTCGACCAGGAATACGCAGCCCTGTCCCCCGAGACCACCTTCGACGAACTGATCCCCATTGCAATGTCCAGCGACTCCCCCATTCCCATTGTGGACGAAAACAACGTCCTAGTGGGTGAAGTGCACCGCAGCGCCCTGGCGGAAGCCCTCGCGGAAACCGCCTCCGCCGACGCTGACTATGCAGCCAACGCCGCAGCCAACGCCGCTTTAGTCTAGAAGACCTAACCAACGGAGCCGCAATGGCCACAACAATAAACGATAAGACGGAAGCACAACCGGCAGCCCAGGACCAACTGCCCACTGTCGAAGAGGCGGCCGGCAAGAGGCTAGACCTTAGGATGGTCCCCGGCACCGCCCGGTGGCTGACCGGACTGGCCGTAGTGCTGGGAGTCTTGATAACCTCCTTGGCAATATGGGGTCCGGGAATGGACTACCCGACCACCGTATCAACCACCGAGGTCTCTACAACTGACGGGAGTACGGTTAGAGTGACCAAGTCGGTGCGAGATGCGAGTGGCACGGCCATCGACGATGCTGTCGATTGGGTGACCCTGAAAGGCGCCGGATTCTTCGATGGACTCAGCACCGGGGTCACCCACGCCCTGATAAACATTGAGAGGTGGCTGAAATGGCTTCCTTGGCCCGCCGTAGTTTGCGGGCTGGCGCTGGTTTCCCTGGCCGTTGGGGGCTGGCCGCTATTCGTGTTCACACCCCTGGCCCTGCTGTTCATTGGATTCATGGGCCTATGGCAAAACACCCTCGACACCATCGCCTTGATGGTGGTGGCGGTAGCCCTCTCTGTGGCCGTCGGATTTCCCCTGGGCGTTATGGGGGGCCGCAGCCAGAGAGCGGACAATATCATGCGGCCGATCTTAGACGGGATGCAGACCATGCCCAGCTTCGTCTACCTGTTGCCGGGGATTCTCTTCTTCGGCCTGGGGAAACCGGCAGGGATCTTCGCCACCATCATCTACGCTGTCCCGCCGGTTATCCGCCTGACCAACCTGGGAATCCGGCAAGTTTCCGCCGAGACCGTGGAAGCAGCCCGGTCTTTCGGCGCATCGCCTGCGCAGTTGTTGACCAAGGTGCAGGTTCCAATGGCGCTGCCGACCATCATGGCCGGGGTGAACCAGACCACCATGATGGCGCTGGCCATGGTGACCATTGCGAGCATGGTGGCGGCAGGAGGGCTTGGCGACAACGTGCTGCGGGCGTTGCAGAAGAATGAACCCGGCAACGGGGCTATCGCGGGTATCTCTATTGTGTTCCTGGCCATCATCATTGACCGTCTCACCCAAGCCCTGGCCAAGGGGCGCCAGGAGGCCCTGAGGAGCGTCGGCTAGCGGTCCGGCTCAAGACGGGGCTCAGCGTTGGGTGATTCGCCGCCTTCTAATGAGTTCTACTAGTTGCCAATTTGACATGACATCCAGGGTAGTGCTATAAATAGCGGCAATGTCAACCGGGCTGGGTCGCCCGGTAATATTTTTTGTTTCAATGGAGGGATCCACGTGTTATCCAAACACAAGTTTTTGGCAATGGCGGTGGTTGCGGTTATGGCGGCCATGCTCGTCCTCGCTGCCTGCGGCGGCGACGACGAGGAGGAGAAGGCCACCATTACATTCGGTGACCTGAACTGGGCAAGCGCCCTGTTGCAGAACCGAATCGCCCAATACATCGTCGAGCACGGCTATGGCTACCCGACTGACGTCAAGTTCGGAGCTACCCTGCCTCTGTTCGAGGGTCTCCAGCGCGGGGACACCGACGTCACAATGGAGATATGGCTGCCCAACCAGGACGAGGCCTGGGACAAAGCCCGTAGCGACGGGGCGGTCCTATCCGTCGGCCGCAGCCTGGGGTCCGACTGGCAATCGTCCTTCGTGATTCCAGCCTATCTACAGGAACAGTACCCGGACTTGGACAGCGTCGACGATCTGAAAGACCAGCAGTACAAAGACCTGTTCAAGACTGCCGAGAGCGGCGACAAGGCCCGCCTCGTGTCCTGCATAATTGGCTGGGCTTGTGAGGAAGTCAACGCCGCCCAGATTGAAGGATACGGTCTCTCGGACCACGTTCACATCGTTAACCCCGGAGACGGGGCCGCGTTGAACGCGGACCTTTACGGCGCCTACGAGCGGGAAGAGCCCTGGCTCGGCTACCAGTGGGGGACCAACGACCCCGCCCTGAAGCTGGACCTGATCCGGCTGGAAGAGCCGGCTTACAGCGACGAGTGCTGGTTCACCAACAAGGCATGCGCCTACGAGGACGCCAACATCCTCATCGCTGTGAACCCCGACCTGCCCGGAGAGGCCCCCGACGTGGTGGCAATGCTGCGGAATTGGGACTTCAACATAGACATCTACAAGGCCGCCGTCCGGTGGCAGGACGAAACCGGTGTTACAGACCCTGCGACCACTGCCCTTTGGTGGCTCAAGAGCAACTCCGACATCTGGAATGACTGGGTCACGGCTGACGCGGCGGATGCGATCCAAGCCGCCCTCGACGACGATGAAGAAGCCGCAGGCTGGCCATCAGAGTAAGCTTGTTCCAGTAGTCCTGGACCTACCGACAGGCAACAGCAAGGGCGACGGGTTACCGTCGCCCTTGTCTCTTTTTCCGGCAGCGCGTTGCCGGATATCTCATGCCCTGGCCTTGGCCCGTTCCAGGCTACTGACACTTGCCCCTTGCCGTCGCAGAACGGTAGCCCTATGCTGTTAACGGCCTTCCACTAACGGCTTGTCGCATCAGTCAAACCGCCGCAGCCAAGTGGCTCAAAATGGCTCAGTTTATCTCAGAAATAAAAAGGGCCCCGGCTGGGCCGATCGTGGCAAAACGGCCGGAGCATTGCCTGCCCGCCGCACGGAATACGTGTGGGATTGTCCCTTGACCCAGCCCCACCCGGCTTAGTTCCAGGACCAGAAGGCCAGCACCCCGGAGGCTATGCTGCGGGGAGGTTGGTCGCCGACGGCGTCTAACACAAATACCTTGTCTTCAGTTGGCGCTGCTCCGTTGGTCCCGCCCCCAACGCCCTCTCGCGTCCCGGACACCACCAGACGCGTCCCGTCGGGCGACCACGGGGTGTGGGAATGGGCGTACTGGTCGAAATAGCTCAACATCGTGAAGGAGTCGTCCGAGGGCCTGAACCGGAATAGCTGCTTGGCCTCCCCTCCCTCACTGTCGGATACCTTCCAGTCGAATGCCCGGGACTCCAGGTCCAGCACGACCCAGGCAATCTTGTCCCCCTGGGGAGACCAGAAAAAGGCCAATATCGGACCTTCCCCAATGGGCCGCAGTTCCTGCCCATCCGACGAGACGATCCTTATGCGCTCAAAGACCTCATTCCCCGAGCCCAGCTGGTCGGCTACCGCAAGCTCGCCGCCGCCGGGCGACCAGATGAATGCCGCCCTCCTGCCCACGTCCAGGATGCTGCTTCCTTCCTCCGGGTTGCCGACCGGAGCAACCACCAAAGAGCTTCCCCCAGCAGCGGTATCGATGTAGGCAAACTGCCGGCCGTCGGGGGATAAGGCCGGAGCGCGATAGTTCCCGAATGTCGTGACCAGTCCTTGGGGGCCGTCTAAGAAGGGCTTCCTGACCAGATTCACGTCCTCCCGGTGGTGTACGAGCAATGAATCGCCGTCGGCGGCCCATTGATAGTATATCGGCGGCCCCACCGCGGGAGTGACCGTTTCATTTTCCCCAAGAGAGTCGAGGATAAACAGGCTCAGCCCTCCGGGAGCAGTAGCTAGAAACGCCAGATGCCGGTCGTCTGGAGACCAGTAAAGGTAGTGGGGAGCCCCTGGGGCGATGTGCCCCACCAGTTCATTGCTGTACACCTTTCTGGCCCTGGCCGTTTCTACGTCTATGATCACCAACGACAGATCGATTTCACTATCCGATGCTTGCACGTGCGAGGCCGCTATCTTGGAGCCGCTCGGCGACCAGGTTGGCCACGTGTAGTAGTTGGTCACGTCGAGGGCCTGGGCCAGGACCGACCCGGCAGTACCAACGCGGTGGACTTCCCCTGCCAGGCCTTTAAGATCGCTGCCGTCCGGCTTTATAGTGAACAGCTCACCGGTGGCGCTGACAAACACTATCCTATCCACGGTTGCTCCTGGGTCTCCCGCCGGTTCTTTGGTAGCCTCGCCAGCCTGTCCGGGCAGTTCGCTGGCGGCCTCGCCAGCCTGTCCGGACAGTTCGCTGGCGGCCTCCCCAGCCTCCCCGGACAGTTTGCTATCCGGCTCGCCTAGTTCTCCATTCCCCTGGCAAGCCGTAACCATGACCACACTCACCACAAGGAAGGCCAATAGACCGCCCCGTCTCATCCGCCAGTATACATGGCGCCACTTTTGATAGGCGTCACAAAGGTCCATGCTGGAGCCTCACACGCGCTAGCGACGGTCGCCCAAGGATACCACCATAATGCTCGACCGGCAAAGCAGTCAGGCCGCCACAACAACCTCTTTTCCCGGCTACGCCCTCAGGATATCCCTTTACCATTTGTGCATAACTCTGAGTTTCTGTGGATAACCGCCGCGTCCTCGTGAACGGTTGACATAACAACGTGCACGGCCACCGCCATCAATTTCTCCAGCCCCACCCGCCAGCACTCCCCAAAGATTTTATCCACGAGTTTCATTGACTTATCCCAACCGAGCGGCGCGTTCTCCATGATAAAATAGACTAACTCCACAAATCCATCAGCTTTCGCAAGCGTACTTATACCCAATTTCCACGCTATTATTACCATTATTACTTCCAAGTAAATAAATGATTGATACTGTAAGACTAAATATCAAAGGTGGTAACGGCGGAAATGGCTGCGTCAGCTTCCTCCGTGAAAAATACAGGCCAATGGGAGGGCCAAACGGGGGTGATGGCGGCACCGGAGGAAGCGCCTATATCTGCGGCGATCCTGGGCTCAATACGCTGCTGCATTTGAAGTTTAACAGCACGATCTACGTCGATGGCGGCGCCCACGGAAAGGGCAAAAACAAGCGGGGCGGTGACGGCGATGATACCGTCATCAAAGTCCCCCTGGGCACTGCGGTCTATGCGCTGGATGGCCATGGCCAAAAATCTCTCATCGCCGACGTGGTTGATACTGCTCCACGGCTGGTAGCCCGAGGTGGAGCCGGCGGATGGGGCAACAGCAGGTTCGTATCCCCGGTCAATCAAGAACCAGTACTTGCTCAAAAGGGAGAGAAGGGAGAGCGGATAGTTCTCTTCCTGGAGTTGAAGCTTCTGGCAGACGTGGGATTGATCGCCAGGCCCAATGCAGGGAAGTCGACACTGCTCGGGCGGTGCTCTGCAGCGAAGCCAAAAGTGGCGGAATATCCGTTCACCACGTTGGACCCGGTGCTAGGGGTTGTCAGCAACCGGGGCACGGACTTCGTCATGATGGAGGTCCCCGGTTTGTTGGAAGGGGCCCACAAGGGAGTAGGCTTAGGACACCAGTTCCTGCGGCACGCGGAGAGGACACGAGTCTACGTTTATCTCATAGACGGCTTGTCTGAAGATCCAGTGCATGATCTGATGATGCTTAAAAACGAGCTCCTGCAGTTCAACCCAGTGTTGGCGGACAAACAGTTGTTGATTGCGGTAAACAAGATAGACGTAACCGAGGTAAGGGAACGGCGGTCGGAGCTAGAGGAACTACTAGTCGACGCCGAGGCTGCAAGCAATGAGGCAGGCGATGCGGCGCAAGTGACGTTTATATCTGCAGCCACGGGAGAGGGAGTCGATAGCCTGTTAGGTAGCGTGGTTGAATTGCTGGACACCCCGGCAGCCCAGGCGCTCCCCGTGGCGGAAGAGGAACCCCGTGCTGAGCCTCCGCAGAGACACAAGCAGCCGGAGACGGTGTACACGGAAGACGGGGTGTACGTGGTCGTGTCTGATTACCTGGAACGCCTGGCGGCCAGGGCCGATACCAGGGACCAGCGGGTGATTCTGCAGCTATGGCGTGAGATGACCCGCAGGGGGTTGGCCCGCCAGTTGACGGACGCTGGAATCGAGGCCGGCGACACGATTAGAATCGGCATGGTGGAAGTGGAATGGTTCTAACATGCGGGTAGGAGTAGTCGGAGGGACCTTCGACCCGGTACACGTGGGTCATCTGGCTATGGGAGAGGAGGCGCGGGTGCAGTTGGCTCTGGACCGCGTTATGTTCCTGCCGACGGGCCAACCATGGATGAAGGAGGGCAAGCCTCTGAGTCCTGCCGAAGACCGTGTGCAGATGCTGAAGCTGGCTACTGCGTCCAACCCATACTTCCAAGTGTGCCTGGAGGAAGTCAACCGGCCAGGCCCTACCTATACCGTGGACACGTTGGAAGTCCTCGCCAAGAGGCTGGGGCCCGAGGCCACCTTGTATTTCATAGCCGGTCAGGACGCCCTGCAGGAATTGCACCGCTGGAAGGAGCCCGAGAAGCTCCTGACGTTGTGCCATGTTGTAGTAATGGCGCGGCCGGGATACGGGGAGTTTGATTCGGAGGAGCTGACCAGCAGGTTCCCGGCGGCAAGGGGGAGATTGCAGTCTTTTTCCATGCCGCAGATAGCCATAAGCAGCACTGAAGCCAGGCGGCGGGTAGCGCAGGGAGTCTCCCTGCGCTACCACGTCCCGGATGCGGTGACCGGATACATCGAGTCCCTGGGCCTTTACCGGGAGGAGTCTCAACAGCAACAAAGCATGGCACCGTCGACGGCAGGTGCAGGCAGAAGCCGTATTAAAGAAGAGATATTGGACCGGGCTCTGTCTCTCGGGGCCCTCAAGTACGGCGATTTTACCCTTACCTCCGGGAAGAAAAGCAAGTATTACTTCGACGGGCGGTTGTTAAGCCTCGACCCGGAAGGCTCTCGCCTGATTGCCGAGGCCTTACTGCCGGTCTTGCACGCCGCAGGGGTTGAGGGGGTAGGAGGCCCGACTTTGGGGGCGGACCCAATCGTCGCCGCCGTCGCCGTGGTCAGCGGACAGCAGGGTCAGGGACTCCCTGGGTTTATTGTAAGAAAAGAGGCCAAAGCTCACGGGACAGGGCAAGGCATCGAGGGGCCTCTGCGACCCGGCAGCAAAGTGGCGATAGTCGACGACACCTGCACCACCGGGGGCTCGTTGCTTGAGGCCATAGAAGCTGCAGAGGACGCGGGCTGTTCCGTTGTCAAGGTTATCGCCGTTCTCGACCGCAATGAAGGCGGCTCAGAAGAACTACGGCGCAGGGGATACGACTTTATTACCCTTCTGCAGGCCAATCAAGAGGGAATAATTGAGGCTGCGGACGCCTGAGCGGGGGCAATTGCTCCCTCGTTATTCCTCGCCGGGGCCGAACAGTTGGGGCAGGTTCTGAATCCGGCCCCGCCCTGCCCCCGGCGGTCCCAACTCCAGGCATTCGCCGGGTATGGCGTTCTTGGTCCGCACATAGGCCAGAGCGATAGTCTCCCCGGTTGTGGGAGTAGTGGCAACCGAGGTTATCTTACCCACGGCGCGCCCGTCCTGCGTTAAGGTTGCCCCGGGGGCGACGGAGACGCCAGGCTCGAAGGCGAGCTTCACCAGGTATTTCTGGACCTTATGGTAGGTGTCCAGCCGGGCGATAACCTCCTGCCCGATGTAGCACCCCTTGGCGAAGTCAATGCAACCGATTAGTCCGGCTTCCAATGGGTTGTAGTCATCGCCCATCTCCCTTCCGAGCACCGGAAGTCCGGCATCGACGCGAGCCGCCTCGTACGCCTCCGCCCCGATGGGCAACGCCCCAGCTTGCATTACTGCCTGCCAAATCCCGGGAGCGGCTTCGGCGGAGCCAATGACGTAGTAGCCGGGCCAAGCGGGAAGCTGTGCGGAGACTATCACCACAGTCTCGCCCCCTACCAGCGTCTCCACTGAGCCGTAGAGGGGCAATTCGGCCAAGGGCAACCCCCCGGCGGTCTCCAGGGTTGCCTTGGCGCCGGGCCCCCATACGCCCAGCATGGCCATGGAGCCGGAGATGTCTTCTACCGTGAGGTCCTCCATGATCGTGTACTTGTCCAGCCATTCCATCACAGGTTGCTGGGCGTCAGGGCTGGTAAGCAGAAGCACGTGGTCGCCGGTATTGAGGACCGTGACAAGGTCCAGTATGCGTCCCCGGTCGGTGGTAAGGATGGTGGGGGCGCCTTGCCCGGGCTGCAGGTCAATGACCTTGTTGGTGGACAAGCGGTTTAACAGGTCCAGGGCGTCTGCTCCCGTTGCCTTTAGCCGCCCGTTGTGGGAAGCGTCGCATATTGCGGCGCCGCCGGTGATGGCTAGGTACTCCGAAGCCGCGTCGGAGTAGACCGCCGGCATTGTCCGGCCGTAGTCGTCTTGGACTTCACCGCTCGCGCCGGCTATGGGGTGGAGAGCAGACCGTTGTGATGTAATGGCTTCCCTCGGGCCCCTTTGACTAAAAAAACGCCGCCTTCGTCTAATTCGAGGCGGCGTTCAGTCTTTTGCTTGGTGGCTGTCTGGCTAAACGCTAAAGGAAGTACCGCAGCCGCAGGTCTTTTTTGCGTTGGGGTTGGAGAACACAAAGCCCTTGCCGTTGAGGCCGTCGGAGAACTCCAATTCGGTCCCCACCAAAAAAATGTAGCTCTTCTTGTCTACCATCACCTTGACCCCGTGCTGTTCCACGACCTTGTCGCTGGGCAGCTCCTGGTCGGTTATGGAGAGGTCGTAGGTGAGGCCGGAGCATCCGCCGCCCTTGACCGCAACCCGGACCCCGACGTTGTCGGTAATGCCGTCCTTGCCGGCAAAGAGCCTTATCTTGTCAGCGGCCTTTTCGCTGATGGCAACGCCTAGCTCGACACCATCTTGTGTGATCGCCATAACCGCTCCCTCGAAAATACATCATGCCAGATCGGCGTACGGGGAAAGGTCTATTGTACCGGCGGGCCGGAAAGGAAGTCAAGGTGACGCCCGTGGAGCGTCGCGGGATTCCTGCTATGCCGCGGGACCAATGCCACTTGGGTGGGCCGCCGAGTACGGAAAGAACTGGCGTGTTGAGCGTTGACCTCCGCCGACGGCCCGTGAGATAATAGCCAGTGCAATGGGGACGCGTGGGTTCGACAGGAGCGTCTCGTAGCCGATTGCAAGCCGAGGATGCCATCACCCTCGTTAATAAGGTGGCAGCCAATAACTGGCGATCGTGAATTCGCTCTAGCCGCCTAAAGTGTGGCTACGTCTGCCCCCGGCTATTCCCGGAGGAAGGGGAGCAGGCGCCAAAAGTCCGGGATGCGGTTGCCTCGACGCCGATAAGGTGTGACCAAAGTCAAATCGGCTGGCCTTTCGGAAATTATGCCGGCGGAAGCTCCGGAGGGCGAGTAACAAAGCGCCGGACAAGCTTGTAGCATATCGAGCTAGGGGGCCTTTTGGACGGGGAGTTCGACCCTCCCCCGTCTCCACCAACATCGAGAACAAGCCGCCTTGGACTAAGCACAGTCCTGGGCGGCTCTTTATATTGGTCGTTTCATCCGCCTTCGTTGACCGTAATACGGCGTCATACCTATAATGCCAGCGTGTGACAGGCTCGATCAGTTGAGTTGATGCCGGTCCCTTCATCGGCACTAATCAGGAAATGCGGCAATGGCTGAGCAAGACATCGCCCTGATGGCCCACCTCATGCGGCGCGCCGGCTTCGGCGCCTTTCGTGACGAATTGGAAGCCCGCGTCGCCAAGGGTTACGAGGCCACGGTGGAGGAGCTCCTGCATCCTGAAGCACAGGAGCCATTGGACCGCATCGACATGATGCGCTACCACCCGTGGGCCTGGCGCCCGGGAACTACTGCGGGCATGGGGCCTGCCGAGTGGCTGCACGACATGATAAACACCAAGCGGCCCCTGCAAGAGAAGGTGGCCCTCTTCTGGCACCAGGTCTTCGCCACCGGGTTCTCCAAGGTGGACAACTACGATGCGGTCATGGACATGGTCTTCAAGTTCCGCGAGAAGGGCATGGGAGACTTCCGGGAGCTTCTGCTGGAGGTGGCCAAGGACCCGGCCATGATTTACTGGCTGGACAACTGCGAGAACCACGCCTATGCAGTGAACGAGAACTGGGGCCGGGAGCTTCTGGAACTGTTCAGCATGGGGGTGGGGAACTACACCGAGGCTGACGTTCTAGAGTGCTCCCGCGCCTTCACCGGGTGGACCATCCAGCCCAAGCTGCCCCGGGGCCCGCTGGGACGCCACGACTGGTTTTTCGAGTACCGGGAAGAAGACCACGATGATGGGGAAAAGACCTTCCTGGGGCAGACAGGCAACTTCGACGGCGGGGACATAATCCGCATCATCTGCGAGCAGCCGGCGACTTCCCGGTTCATAGCCCGGCACCTGTACAACTTCTTCGTGGCCGATGAGGCCCAGGTGCCTGCCTGGTCGGTGACGCCACCGTTGGACCCGGAGGCGGTGGAGTTTCTGGCTGACACGTTGGTGGGGTCCAACTACGACATCCGCTCTACCCTGCGGGCGCTATTCAACTCGGACTTCTTCAAGAACGCCCGATTTGCCCGCGTGAAAAGCCCCGCCGAGGTGGTGGTTGGCACGCTGCGGCTGGTGGGAGGGGCCGAATTCCCCGGCCCGGAGATTGGTACACTGGCCCGCCAGCCCGGTTACATGGGGCAGGACCTGCTGAACCCGCCCAGCGTCGAAGGGTGGCACACGGGGGCCGAGTGGATCAACAGCGGGTCCCTGATGCGCCGGGTGAACTTCACCGCGGACCTGGTTGGCGACCTAAGCCGCCCCGGCATCAAGGCCCTGGCGGAACGTCTCAGGGCGCAGGGGGAGTCCTCGCCGCAGGGAGTCGTGGATACCTGCCTGGACCTGATGGGGCCCCTGGAAGTAAACCCTGGAAGCCGGGATGAGCTGGTCGCTTTTGCAGCAGAGGGCGGCGACTTCGGCTGGGACGGCGCGGAGCAGACTCAGGCGTCCATGGCCAGGGTGTCCGAGCTGCTGCAGCTCATAGTAGCCCTGAGGGAATACCAGTACGCCTGAGTCCGCTCGCGCTGAGCCCTTCGACGGACGCCGGGCAATAAGAGATGGGTCATGCTGACGGAGACCGTCGCCGGCCGCACCTATGACTACAGCCACAACGTGGGCCAGGGCGCCTCGACGGGCCCCGGGTTCTACTTTGGCGTGGACCTGGCCCTGGGCACGCACGGAGTTGCCTACGTGCTCAACCGGGGCAACGGCGCCGGCCTGGGACAGCGGGTAAGCATGTTGACCCTGGGGAGCCAGGGGGGCGAAGAAGAATACATCGGCGAGTTCGCCAGCTACGGCGACGGCGCAGGACAACTTATTTGGCCTGCGGGTATCGCCATAGACTCCCGGAGAAACGTTTACATCAGCGACGCATGGCTGAACCGCGTCTCCGTCTTTGACGAGGAAGGCAACCTATTGCGCTGCTGGGACGCGGTGCACCCAGGCGACGGCGGGCCCAACGGCATTAGCAGCATAGCCGTGGACCCGGATGACACCCTGTACATTACTGACGGGCGCAGCCACCAGGTCCGGAAGTTCACCACTGACGGCAAGCTCCTGGAATCTTGGGGTCAGAAGGGCAGCGGGGAAGGAGAGTTGGACTCTCCCTGGGGCATAGCCGTGGACGCCGATGGCTTCGTGTACTTAGCCGATAACCGCAACCACCGGGTGCAGAAATTCACGAGTGGCGGCGACTATGTGGCCCAGTTCGGACAGCCCGGCGCAAAGAAAGGGAAGTTGACCTGGCCCAACGACGTAGCGGTAGACCCGGAGGGCGACGTTTACGTGTGCGATTGGAGCAAAAACGCCTGGGGCCTGGGTAGGATCCATGTCTTCGATGCCCAGGGACAGTTCTTGACCAGCCTGGCGGGCGACGCCCAGCAACTGTCCAAGTGGGGTCAGAGGACCGTGGACGCGAATCCCGACTACATGAAGCGCCGCCGTGAAGTCCGCAGCACCGAGCCGGAGTGGACCTTCGCCCAGCCAACTGCCGTCGTGTTCGACGCAGCCAACAGCCGCTTGTTGGTGATGGACACACAGCGCAGCCGGGTCCAGATATACAACAAGCTGTCAGGTTACCTGGCGCCTCAACTGAACCTGTAGACATGGCCTCTTCTCGGATCAATTCCGCCGGGCGTCGTACAGATCTTCATTGGACCGCATCCAGCGGATTGGCATTAGTGTTGACAATAGATATAGTAGGCTCTTATTGTTCGGGTTACCCCTAGCGTATTCGCGGCTCGAAAACCTTTGGGGAGGAACTGATATGCTGAAGATTGGCCACGAGGTAGTGAGGCCCGGCAAGGTCTATGGCGACACCCCAGTAACCATTCCGGTGCCGGAAGAACTGGAAACCGCCCCCGGTATACCCACAAACGACCGGGAGGTCGATTGGTACGCCAGGGAGCACCCTTTGGAAAGCCCGATCAAGTCGGAGCGGGCCTCCGGCGACTGGTCCGGCACCTTGCGGGACTCCAACTCCGAGATGCGGGCAATCCGCAAAGAGCACCACAGGCTGGACGAAAAGCTGGTGGCCGCCGGGCGGGCGACCGCTGGCTTAGAGCCGACTGCCGATCCGACCGGGGAAGCCGTTACCGAATTGATCCGGGACAGGGCGAAGCAGCTGGGCTACTTGGAAGTGGGCTTCGCGGCGTACGACATTCGTTACGAGTACCAGTCCAAGCGCAGCTTTACCGAGCTCCCCACTGCCATCTGCCTGATGTACGAGCAAGACTATGAGGCCACACAGACCATTCCCAGCTTGCACGCCGAGATCGTCCACTCCAGCACCTATAGGACCGAGGCGGCGGCCGGGTTGGAACTGGGCGACTTCATTCGCTCGTTGGGCTACCGCGCCCACGTCATTCACCCCAACGACTCCACCGGCCCGATAATTCCCATGTTCATCAACGCCGGCATGGGCCAGTTGGGCGCCTGCGGTTACCTGCTTACGCCCCATGAAGGCGCCCGGGGCCGTTTGATGATGGTGACCACCGATGCCAAGGTCACCTACGACGCGCCGGTAGACTACGGCATCCACGCCTTTTGCCAGGTGTGCCAGGTCTGCGTGAACCGGTGCCCCGGCCGGGCACTGATGCGGGACAAGATCTGGTGGAGGGGAATAGAGAAAAACAAGCTCTACTTCAAGCGCTGCCGGCCGGTGATGGCCAGGTATCTGGGTTGCGGCGTCTGCATGAAGGTTTGCCCCATCCAGAAGTACGGCATGAAGAACGTATTGGAGCACTATGCCGAGACGGGCCAGGTCCTGGGCAAAGGCACCCACGACTTGGAGGGCTACACCCTGGAGCACAAGGGTTACTTCGGCCCCGGCGAGATGCCGGTTTTCGACCGGGACTTCTTTAGTTCGATGCCCCAAGGCGACTACAGCGAGTGGGCCTTTAGTCAATTCAAAGACAAGGCGGCCACGGCCGGCGGCGTCGTAAGCGACGAGTTGCTGGCGGAGTTCAAAGAAGACCTCATCGTGGCCATGCGCAAAGAGCACGACGACGTCGAGCTCTCGGGCCAGACCGGCGACTACGTCTAATGCTCCGGCTCCCCGCATGACAGGCATCAAGCGGCCGATGCGATACTCCTTCCCCCGGCCCTGCAGCCTGGAGCTGTAGGGCGCTGCTTAACCAGGACACACTGTAGGAGGAGGCTCGATGGTTAAGGCCAGTCATGAGCTCGACTTGCTGGGCCAGGCCAACGTCGACTTCGAGGAGCGAGTCAATATCCCGCGGCTGAAGAAGGAGCGCTTGCAACGCCTGCAAGCGGAAATGGCCCAGGCCGGCCTGGGCGGAATGCTGTTCTTCGATCCGGTGCTCATTCGCTATGCCACCGGCCTCAGGTACCCGGGGATGTACGCAATGAGGGGTATGTTCCATTACGTCATCGTGCCCCGGGAGGGAGAACCGTACATCCCGGAAGACCACTACGACGACACTCCCGTGGAGGGCCAAGGAGGATTCGCCGAGTCGGACCGGCGGCGCAAGAAGGGCAGCGTTTGGGAGTTCCTCCCCTGCGGGCGCAACGTGCCCGAGGCGGCCCGGATGTGGGGCGAGACGGTACGAGAGCAGTTGATCGAACTGGGCATACATGGGGAGCGCATTGGCATCGACCGCCTGGACTACTACGGCACCGAGGCCTTAAAGGCTCAGGAGATCACGGTCGCCGATGGCCGTGTACCCGCGATGAAGGCCCGGTCGATTAAGACCGTGGACGAGATAATGCTAATCCGGCAGGCCTGCGCCATCGCCGACGTCGCCATCACCAGGACCCGGGACGCCATCGAGCCGGGAGTTACCGAAAACAAGCTCTTTGCCATTCTTACCGCGACCAACCTGGAGTTCGGCGGAGAGAACATGGACGCCCGGATGTTGGCGTCGGGCGACAACACCAAGCCCTGGTCGACCAAGAGCGCCAGCAGCGACCGGCTGGTGCGGTACGGAGACCTGGTGGCCTACGACACCGACATGGCGGGACCGTTGGGGTACTTCGCCGATATATCCCGCACCTACCTCTGCGGCGACGGCAGACCCAGCGAAGAGCAGATGGAAGCCCACAAGCTGGCCTACGACTTCATATACGAGTCCATGGACCTCTTCAGGCCCGGCATGAGCTTCCAGGAGATCGCTGAGAAGTGCCCGCCGTACCCCGAGGAGTACAGGGACCAGAGATACGAAGTCATAGCCCACGGCGCCGGCATGTGCCAGGAGTGGCCCGCCATATACTGGCCGGACCAGAGTTGGGGCGGTTTCGGCAACGACCCCGATGTTCTGCAAGAGAACATGGTGATGAGCATCGAGGGACTGGCCGGTAAGACCGGGGGCCGCGAGAGTGTCAAGCTGGAAGAGCAGGTCTTGATCACCGCAAACGGACCTGAGCTTCTGTCCAAGGCGCCTTTCGACGAACGGTTCCTGACGTAAGTCCGGGGACTTGACCCGAACGTTATTCCCCGCTCCGCCTGCCCTCGACGAGGGGGCATAGCTTGACTAGAACATACCGTAGGAGGCGGCTTCATGGTTAAAGCCAGTCATGAGCTTGACCTGCTGGGGCAGGCGAACGTCGATTTCGAGGAGCGAGTCAATATCCCGCGGCTGAAAAAAGAGCGCCTGCAACGCCTGCAAGCGGAAATGGCCAAGGCCGACTTGGGAGGAATGCTGTTCTTCGATCCGGTGCTCATTCGCTACGCCACCGGCCGGAGGTCGTTGGGGATATACGCAATGAGAGGTATGTTCCATTACGTCATCGTGCCCCGGGAAGGAGAGCCGTACATCCCGGAAGACCACTACGACGACGCTCCCCTGGAAGGCCAGGGGGGCTTTGCCGAGTCTGACCGGCGGCGCAAGAAGGGCAGCGTCTGGGAGTTCCTGCCCTGCGGGCGCAACGTGCCCGAGGCGGCCCGGATGTGGGGCGAGACGGTACGAGAGCAGTTGACCGAGCTAGGCATCTATGGGGAGCGCATTGGCATCGACCGCCTGGACTACTACGGCATTGAGGCGCTGAAGGCTCAAGAAATCACCATTGCCGACGGCCGGGTGCCCTCGATGAAGGCCCGGTCGATTAAGACCGTAGACGAGATAATGCTAATCCGGCAAGCCTGCGCGGTTGCCGACATAGCCATCACCAGGACCCGAGACGCCATCGAGCCCGGGGTTACCGAAAACAAGCTCTTCGCCGTCCTGACCGCCACCAACCTGGAGTTCGGCGGAGAGAACATGGAAGCCCGCCTGCTGGCATCGGGAGGCAATTCCAATCCGTGGGCCATGAAGACCTACAGCGACCGGATAGTGCGGCACGGGGACCTGGTAGCGTTCGACACCGACATGGCGGGCCCATTGGGGTACTACGCAGACGTTTCCCGCACCTTCCTTTGCGGCGACGGCAGACCCAATGCGGAGCAACTGGAGGCCTATCAGGTAGCTTATAACTTCATCCGCGAGGTTATGCCCCTGTTCAAGCCCGGCATGAGCTTCCCGGAGATCGCCGAGAAGGCCCCCAGGCTTCCCGCCGAGTACTTGGAACAGAGATATGACGTCATAGCCCACGGCGACGGTATGTGCAACGAGTGGCCGACCATTTACTGGCATGACCAAAGTTGGAGCGGCTTTGGCAACGACCCAGATGTTCTGCAAGAGAACATGGTGATGAGCATAGAGGGGCTGGGCAGCAAGGTCGGAGCCCGGGAGAGCGTCAAGCTGGAGGAAGAGGTCTTAATCACCGCCAACGGTCCTGAGCTCCTTTCCAAGGCGCCCTTCGACGAACGGTTCCTGACCTGAACTCCGGAGGCGCCCCCCAAACTGCCGGCCCTCGACGGGAAGGAAAATCTCAACCAGGGAACACCGCAGGAGGCGGTTTCATGAGTAAAGCCGGTCACGAGCTCGACCTGCTGGGGCAGGGTATCGTCGATTTCGAGGAGCGACTGAATGTCCCGCGGCTGAAGAAAGAACGCCTGCAACGGCTGCAGGCGGAAATGGCCAAGTCGGACCTGGGGGGCCTGCTGCTGTTCGACCCCCTCAACATTCGTTACGCCACCGGCCGCAGGTCGCCGGGAATGTTGACGATGAGAGGATTCTTCCTATACGTCCTGGTGCCGCGAGAAGGGGCCCCGTATATTCCGGAGGAGCACTACGACGACGCGTCTTTTGATGGTCAAGAAGGGCCTTACTGCAGAAGATACCAGGGCAGCACCTGGGAGCTGTTGGGTTGCGGGGAGAACGTGCCGGGGGCGGCCCGGCTGTGGGGCCAACGGATTAGAGACCAAATGAACGAGCTGGGCATCGCCGGGGAGCGGCTGGGATTCGACCGCCTGGACTACTACGGCATGGAGGCCCTGAGAGACCAGGAGATTGCCGTCGCCGACGGCCGGGTGCCTGCGCAGAAAGCACGGGCCATAAAGACGGTGGACGAGATCATCCTGATACGCCAGGCCTGCGCCATCGCCGACGTGGCTATCACCCGGACCCGGGACGCCATCAAGCCAGGGGTTACCGAAAACAAGCTCTTTTCCATTCTTACCGCCACCAACCTGGAGTTTGGCGGCGAGCACATGGACGCCCGAATGCTGTCTGCCGGCGGCAACACCAAGCCCTGGTCGTCCAAGACCCACAGTGACCGGCTGGTGCGCCACGGCGACCTGGTAGCTTACGACACCGACATGGCGGGCCCCATGGGGTACTACGCCGACATCTCTCGCACCTACCTTTGCGGCGACGGCAGGCCCACCCAAGAACAACTGGAGTCCTATAAGTTCGCATATAACTTCATCTACGAGTCCATGCCCCTGTTCAGGCCTGGCATGAATTTCCGGGAGATCGCCGAGAAGTGCCCGCCTTATCCCGAAGAGTACAAGGACAACAGGTACGGCTGCATCGCCCACGGCGACGGCATGTGCAACGAGTGGCCCAGCATCTTCTGGCATGACCACAGTTGGAGCGGCTACGAAAGCGATTCCGACGTTCTGGAAGAGAATATGGTGCTCAGCGTCGAGGGACTGGCGAGCAAAGCCGGCGCCCGGGAGTGCGTGAAGCTGGAGGAGCAGGTCCTGATCACCGCCGACGGCCCTGAACTCCTGTCCCAGGCGCCTTTCGACGACCGGTTTTTTTGACTTAACTTGGGGAGTCCACTCGACTAATTGTCAATGCTTGGCCCGGAGATACCAGATAATCTCCATCATGACCTTGCAATCGACCTCGTTGTAGTGTGCGATTTCGACCATTAGCGGCAGGCCGGACATAGGCACCTCCAACCTCCTTGCCTCCTCGTCGCAACTCCAGGCGCCTACCATCGCACCAAGGCCGTCCACCGGGCTGTCAGCCCAATTCGTTTCAATGAGACGGTGGGAGTATAGGGCAGTGGCTACCGCTTTGAGCCCAAAAGCCAATGACCCTTGGACAACCACGGGCTCCCTCTGCATCACGTTCTGGAGAAAATCGTACCAGTTCAAGTCCGGCCAGTCTGCGTTTTCCCCATGTCGTGCCTTCGCTGAGCTGTGACCCCGGACTAGTGCATTAAGCTCAGCCCCTGACCAGTGAAACACACGGGGTTTGGCGTTGGTGGGGTCGAGCCGCTCGCGCACGGCATGCATGTGCTGGATCCACTTGCGAATTATCTTCAGTTCTTCCTCCGGGGACAGACGGTCAGCCACCAGCGACTGGAATCGCCACTCCCCATCCTCCACGTGGCCGCAGCCGATCATGAAAATGAGCGGCTGCCCACCCTTCTCCGGAAGTTGGGAAAAGTCGTCGTTCAGGTCGCTGCAATACTCGAAGTCCACATAGAACTCAACCTTGGGCATAGGACGCCATGCGGCTTGATCGGTGTCAATGTGCGGCGGTAGGACCGGCGAACCATTGCCTCTATTTACCATCAGTAGTTGATCTAGTACTGGGCCCTGTTTTGGACCGGTCACTCCAACTATAGCTGGTGTGAGATTTGGGTCATCCCATCGGTAGATGCCAGCAGCATGGGCTCCGTTGCGCTTGTTCACTCCCACCTGCCATAGCTGGGTCAACTCTTTCAACTCGGCCGCCAGCCATTTCTTGACACCCTCCCACTGGAGAGGAGAATTGTTTTCCTCGTCGCCTGGGTCCAAGTATCCCATGTCGGTTGCCACCATCATGTCGTCGGCACTGCCGCTCATATTGGGGTAAAGCTCTGGCACCGACGGTTGGGGTAGAAGCTGCCAGTTCTGTCCCTGAGTGCGAACTCGGCGTACCCACGCCAAGGCCTCTGCTACGGCGTCGGCGATTAGGATCTTGTTGGTTACGGTTCCAGACTGGGGAATGGGTCCCAGCCGTTCCATCGCGCTCGCACCGCGATGTGTGACACCTTTGCTCGTGAACTCCCATCCACGGCCCAGCACGTAAGAGTGGAGCGGCTCGTATCCTTGCAGGCGGCCCAGCATTCGGTTGTATAAATAAAGTTGCGCCTTGTACGCTGGGCGGCTGCCACCATTGTCCAGTTCAGTGCCACTGGAGTTCAGGTGAAGCGTCGTGAACTTCGTGTCTACCACCCTGTAGTGCCAGTGTTGGCCTCCCAGGTCGGGCGCTGACGCCACCGCTTCTTCGTCTGAGACGGACACCGGAAATAGTTGGCTCAGGACGTCGCTCCTTACCAGGAAGTCAGGCGAACCGTAGTCCAGATTGTGGGCATCCCGCAATACGGCTTGATAGATTATGGGGACGCCCACTGCCATTGCTTCGAAGGTCTCTTCAGCCTTGTCCAACCTGCGAATGTCCTGGTAGTCATTGGCGATGGTGGTCACAGGGTACTGCTCTTCCAACAACCGGAGTATGCCGGCCTCAAATTCTCTACCCTTCTGGAAAATAAACTGGACGAAGTCTAGCTCCTCGATGTAGCCGTCCGTTTCCTGTTTTGGGATATACCCGCAGCCTTCCCCGTACAAGTGTAGCCAGTCAAGAAGCGGGTCGTGTAGCATCCAATTCCGGGTCCTTCCCGGGCTCACCCACTGCTGCCATTCGTCGTGAGTGGCAGGGACTGAGATCTGCGATCCGTCAGTCGAGTGAGTCAGTGCTTCGATGCCCATGGCTCATCCTTCGATCCGTATTACCAAGTAGCTGCGGGCTTCCGACTGTAGGCTTCCGCGTGTTGCGAAAGTGCTGCTAAAATCGAGCTAACCGCCTAAGTAGAGGCAGTCTAACAACGCTTGAATTCCCAAGCAAGAAGCCCATGCAACAACGGCATTCACAGAAGCCCAAGAATCTCGGCGAGTAGCCCTGTGCTAGAATTTCGGGGGTACAGCCGCATCATGAACCAAGAAGTACGCGCCGCTAACGTCAAACCGGGTCAGCTGTTTAGCAGGCAGGGACTGGAAGCCCTGCTCGAGGGCTGGGAACCCGCGCCGGATGAGCCTGCGTCCTGCCTGTACATTGCCCCCGGCGCTGTGGCGTCCGCCCTGGAGTCCGTCGGCCCTGATGGGCAGGCTTGGCTGTCGCGGCTGCGCCGGCTGGGACGCCGGGTGTCGGAATCGGACACCGGCTTGGTCTGCCTCCGCCGGGGGGACGCCGGGCTGGTGGTGGTCCCACCGTTCCCCATCGCTGAGACGCGGCTGATTCCCGCGTGGGACTTGACTCCCCTGCGAGAGGTATTGGCTGCGGAGCATACGGTGGGAGTGGTCCTGATCCGGTTGGGCAGGTTTTCTGTGGCGGTGTACCGGGGCGAGGTATTGGTGTCTTCCAAGACCGATGCCCGGTACGTGAAAGGGCGGCACCACGCTGGCGGCACCTCGCAACTGCGGTTCCAGCGCATCCGGGAAGGCCAAGCCAGAAAGTTGCACCAAAAGGCCTGTGAAGCCGTACAGAGTCAATTCGGCGAGTTTGAGTGGTTGGACTTCATCCTGCTGGGGGGAGATAGGTTCACCCTTGACGGACTACTCAAGGAATGTCCATATTTGCAGCAACGGCGGGACAAGATTCTTGACCGAAGGCTGAACGTCCGAGACCCAAAGCGCGACACGCTGGAGAGGGTAGGCCGTATGCTTACCTCCAGCAGGGTCTATCCTCTTGAGTGGTGAACCTCTCTAAAGTGGAAGTCTCAGAGCCAGGCGATCCTGAATCCAATGCGGCGCCGGGCGGGTTTGCCCAGGCGGTAGACCTGCTGGAGTTCGACCGCGTACGGCAAGCCCTGGCGGGCCACACCAGCACCGTCATGGGCGGTGAAAAGGCCCTGGGCCTGACGCCGTCGGCGGACCTGCTGGAAGTGGCGACCCGCCTGCAAGAAACGTCCGAGGCCCGCCGATTCTTGGAGACCCGGCTGTCCTCGTCAAACGGAAGCGGGCTGGAGTTCGGCCCCGGCATCGACTTCCGTGAATTGGTCCGCAGGGCGTTGCTGGGAGGCCTGCTCAGCGGTCAAGAGCTGCACGCCGTCAGCAACCTGGCCGCTGCGGCCCGCTACAACCGCCGCGCGCTTTCCCGGCACGAAGAGATGCCCCTCCTGTCGGGCATTGCGGACAACCTTCCCGACCTGAAGGCCTCGGAGCAGGCCATCGACGCGGCCGTCGGCCCCGCCGGCGAGGTGCTGGACCACGCCAGCCCGGACCTTGGCCGGCTTCGGGAGGAGTCCCGGCGGGTCCAGCACCGGCTGAACCAGGTGATGGAGCGCAACCTGCGCCGGCTACAGCGGATGGAGGTAATCCAGGAGCCCATTATCACGCAGCGAAACGGCCGCATGGTGCTCTTGGTCAAGGCTGAGATGAGGCCCCAAGTCCCCGGCATCGTCCACGACGTTTCCGACAGCGGGGCCACGGTGTTTGTCGAGCCCATGCCGGCCATCGACACGGGCAACCGCTGGCGGGAAGTGCGCCTGGCGGAGCAGCGGGAGGAGGAGAGGGTGTTGCGGGTCCTTTCGGACTTGGCAAGCCGCCAAGGTGAAGACCTGTTGCTGACGCTGGACTTGATAGCCCGGTTGGACTTGGCCGTGGCCAAGGGCCGGTACGCGGCGGCGACCCGGGCCTCCTGCCCTGTCGTCTCCGAGCCGGGGCCAGAAGGACGCTCTCTCAAGATAGTACGGGGCCGGCATCCCCTCCTCAGTGGGGGCGTGGTGCCCATCAGCCTGGAATTGGGCGGCGCCCATACGGTGATGCTCATCACCGGCCCCAACGCCGGTGGCAAGACCGTGGCGCTGAAGACGGTGGGCCTGCTAGCCATGATGGCCCAGGCGGGGTTGCACGTCCCAGCCGACGAGGCCCGATTCCCGTGCTTCGACGGCATCTACGCCGACATTGGCGACCAGCAGAGCATCGAACATTCTCTGTCCACGTTCAGTTCCCACATCGGGAATTTGCTTACCATCATGGAGCGGTCGACGTCTAACTCCTTGTTGCTGGTGGACGAATTGGGCGCCAGCACCGATCCCGAGGAGGGTTCGGCCCTGGCGAAAGCCATCTTGCACCACTTCCAGCGCCAAGGGTTGCTGATGGTGGCCACCACACACCATCGGAGCGTGGCCCGCTACGTTCAGGAACAGCGGGGGATGATCAACGCCAGCGTGGAGCTGGATCCCGAAACCCTGGACCCGACCTACCAGGTCACCTTGGGCTTGCCGGGCCGCAGCTACGCTTTGACCATTGCTGGGCGCTTGGGATTGCCGCAGGACATCATAGACCAGGCCAGGCAGTCCCTGTCGCCCCAGGACCGGGTTGTCGAGGACCTTCTCACGGAAATCCAGGAAGAGCGCATGACCGCGGAGAACCTGCGCAAAGAGGCTGAGGCGGCTTTGCTCGAAGCCAGAGAACAGCGGGCCCAGACGGAGGAACAATTGGCGTCGGTGGAAGGGTCAAAGGTCGAGATACTGGAGGAGGCCCGCCGGGAATTGTTGGGCCGCATCAATGGTATGCTGGCCAGGTTCCAGCAGATGGAGAAGGCTTGGGACCGCCCCGAAAGCCCGCCGAGGCGCAACGAAGACCGGGCCTATCTGGAAGAAGCGCGCCGCCAGGTCGTTTCACCTGAGTGGGAGCCCATCGAGGTACAGCGGCCTGCCTGGCAAGAGCGCATCAAAAAGGGTGACAGGGTGTTCATCCGGGGCATCGGCCGGCCCGTAGAAGTCATCACTCCGCCCGATCAGCAGGGCCAAGTCGAGGTGCTCCTGGGAACGATGCGGTCGACCTTGCCGGTGTATGAACTCGAACGACCGGCGGCGAGCCATCCGGCTGCTGCCCAGCACGGCGTTCACTTCCAGCGGTCGGGGCCCCGCGGTACGTCCACGGAGATAGACTTACGCGGCCTGCGAGTGGAGGAGGCAGTTATCCGCATCGACGCCGCCCTTGACAATGCAGTCCTCGACGGCGCTTCGTCGCTGCGGATTATTCACGGCAAGGGCACAGGGGCGTTGCGCCAGGCGGTGCGGGAACACCTGGAGGGACACCCGCTGGTGGCTTCGGTCGGTCCTGGTGCGGGCCCCGGCGGCGACGGCGTTACCGACGTGGGTTTGCGTTAGCACCTGGAACGTAGCTGGGGCGGGATGACACTGGCTATCCTTACTTCGGGCTAGGGAGACTCTTCAGCACGAGGACAGGTGATGTCAGGAGTTGAGTGTTATCACCGAAAGTCTACGGTACAATCAGGGGAACCCCAGAGTTGTGAAGCTGGAGGCGGCGACGGTGTCCTAAGGATCGCGGCATATGGGAGCCAGCGGTAAGAGACCGTAGAGAATGAAATACGACGATAGAAGGGCCCTCGAACTGCTCCGCATGGGTTCGGGAATTCCCGACGCCCAATTCCGGGAAGGGCAGGAAGCGGCCATCAACCATGTTGTAGAAGGGCGTGGCAACCTCCTAGTGGTCCAGAAGACTGGGTGGGGCAAGAGTTTTGTATATTTCATAGCCACCAAACTATTGAGAGAAGGTGGGACGGGCCCTTCACTACTAATATCACCGTTACTATCGCTAATGCGTAACCAAATAGCTGCGGCGGAGCGTATGGGAGTCCGGGCGGTGACCATAAACTCTACCAATACCGACAAATGGGAGGACGTAGAATCAAGTGCGCAGAAAGATGAAATAGACATACTGCTCATATCCCCGGAACGGCTTGCAAACGACGATTTCCGCGAAAACGTCCTTCCGACTATGGCGGGAAGGATTGCCATGTTGGTGATAGATGAAGCGCATTGTATTTCTGATTGGGGCCATGATTTCCGACCCGATTACCGTCGAATAGAGAGAATCGCACCGAGGCTGCCGCAAAATGTTCAAGTGCTTGGAACTACAGCCACTGCAAACGACCGGGTGCTGGACGACTTAACTGAGGTCCTTGGTCCCAACCTCAATATTATGCGCGGTGACCTGAACCGTCCGTCTCTTCTTTTGCAAACCATCAAGCTGCCGAATCGCGCCGAACGGTTGGCCTGGCTTGCCGAGCGGTTAGAGGAGATACGGGGATCGGGCATAATATATGCTCTGACCATACGGGATGCTGAGCAAGTAGCCCGCTGGCTTCGATCGAGAGGACTGAACGTTGAAGCCTACACAGGCCGCTCGGAAAACCGGGAAGAACTGGAGCAGGCGTTGCTCGAAAATCGCGTTAAGGCACTTGCCGCGACAACCGCTCTGAGTATGGGATATGACAAGCCAGACTTGAGTTTCGTCATCCACTATCAGATGCCAGGGTCGGTGGTCCACTATTATCAGCAAGTCGGCCGGGCCGGGCGTGGTGTAGACGCAGCTTACGGTGTATTGCTGAGCGGTTCCGAAGACACTGATATTACTGACTTTTTCATCGACAGCGCTTTCCCAACCCAGGAAGAAGTCGCGCAAATAATGGACGCTTTGGAGAGCGAACCGAACGGTCTCTCTGAGCCGCAGATCCTGGCAGCAGTAAATATCAGGCAGACCCGGCTAGCTCAGGCCATCAAAATGTTGGCTTTAGATTCGCCAGCTCCCATAGTCAAACAAGGAACCCGGTGGCAGCTTACTGCGGCGAAGTTGAGCAATAACTTCTGGGACCGGGCCGAGCGTCTTACCGCTCTTCGATATCATGAACAGTCACAAATGCAGGAGTACCTGGCACTGGATTCGGGGCATATGGAGTTTCTAATTCGTGCCTTGGACGGAAATCCCGATGGTGTAGAGCAACCAAGTATTCTGCCGTTACTGATTTCTGTGAAACAGGAAAGTATCCGGGAAGCGGTAGAGTTTCTGCGACGCACGAGCTTACCAATTGAACCGCGCAAACAATGGCAATGGCCGAAGCGCCAGAACATTGTTGTAGAGCAGCAGGCGAAAGAGGGCCGCGCACTCTGTGTGTGGGGCGATGCAGGTTGGGGACATCTGGTGCGATCTGGCAAGTATGAAGATAATCGGTTCTCAGATGAATTGGTAAAGGCTTCGGTTAACTTGGTCGGAGAGTGGGATCCACAGCCGTCACCGGTTTGGGTGACTTGTATTCCTTCACGCAGGCACCCTACGTTGGTACGGGATTTTGCTGAAAGGCTTGCTACCAGACTTGGGCTGCCATTTCGAGTCGCATTGGACAAGACCGAGGTCCGTCCGGAACAGAAAGCAATGGCCAATAGTGCGCAACAAGCGCGAAACGTGATGGGTTCCATTGCTGTCATACCAGACCAAATGATGCCTGGCCCGGTCCTGTTGGTGGACGATATAGTTGATTCCCGATGGACATTCACTGTTGTCACTGCGTTGCTGTACAACAACGGCTGCTCTGTCGTTTTTCCCTTCGCTCTAGCCGACGCCAGTACAGGAGAAACCGGATGAAGCTTGACGTCTCGGACAACACGAAGGCTATCCTGTTGTTAACTGCTCCGTTGCTTGTAGGCAAGGGTAGAAGTGCTGACAGCCCCCTAACTCTGTCTGAGTACAACAAGCTGGCTCGTCGGCTTTCCGAGGCTGGAAGTGAGCCTGCCGATTTGCTGAACACAGGTCTGGACAAAATACTGAGTGAATGGCAGTCGGGCTTCGACACTAACCGAGTTAACCGGCTGCTGGAACGCGGATTTTCACTTAGCCAGGCAATCGAACGCTGGCAGTTGAGGGCAATTTGGGTCGTCAGCAGAGCGGATGACCGATACCCGGAACGGCTCAAAAAGCGTCTAGGCGTAAATACGCCGACTGTGCTCTATGGCTGTGGAGATCCGGCCCTACTTGAAAAAGGCGGGCTTGCGGTCGTTGGCTCTCGCAGAGTAAGTGATGAATTGATGGAATACACCGAGAGCATTGGCAAGATGGCTGCCCGTGCAGATTGCGCCATAATATCAGGCGCAGCGAAGGGCGTGGACCGGGCAGCCATGCACGGCGCTATGACAACCGGGGGAACGGTGGCCGGGATCCTTACCGGTGACTTGGAAAGAGAATCAGTGAACCGTGAACATCGCGAAATGCTGATGGGAGACCAACTGGTTTTGATTTCCCCTTACGATCCCAGAGCGGGTTTTAACGTGGGCAACGCGATGCATCGCAACAAACTGATTTACGCGCTGGCCGACGCGGGACTGGTTGTAGAATCCGACCATAACAAGGGTGGCACGTGGACAGGCGCAGCGGAGCAACTGGATAAACTGAAATTAGTGCCGGTTTACGTCCGTTCCGGGGGTGAAACAAGTGCCGGACTTGAAGCGCTGCGGCGAAAGGGAGCGCTAGCGTGGCCCAATCCCCAAACGCCCGACGAGTTTAGGGCGGTCATAGCGGACGACTACCTGTTGTCAGTAACTGAAGCCCCTGACCAGCCGCCCCTGCTACCCGCAGACGGCGATGCTGCCAACGAAGCAGACAAAGATGATGCCACAGCCCCAATAGCGCAAATTCGGCTGCTCTAACACTGAAAGAGTTCGATAGTATCAGGCAGGGTCCTTGTCAGCCTTGGCTAGCTCTCTTATATGGGTTTGGTTACCCCGTCACCGCCCCTTCTGAGGCGGTGGAGACCAGCTTGGCGTACTTGGCCAGCACGCCGGTGGTGTAGTTGGGCGGCAGGGGCTGCCAGCTTGCGCTTCGCTTGGCCAGTTCCTGGTCGGTGAGCTTAACGTCCAAGGTGCGTTGCGGTATGTCTAGATTGATGATGTCGCCTTCTTGCACGAGAGCGATGGGGCCTCCCACCGCGGCCTCAGGGGCGACGTGGCCGACCATGGGGCCGTGGCTGGCCCCGGAAAAGCGGCCGTCGGTCAACAGGGCAACCTCGTCTCCGAGCCCCTGGCCTACCAAAGCGCTAGTCACTGCCAGCATCTCCCGCATCCCCGGCCCGCCCTTGGGCCCTTCGTAGCGGATGACCACAATGTCGCCGGCCTTGATTTCTTGGCGCTGGATGGCCTGGAAAGCGGCCTCTTCTTGCTCGAATACCCGCGCCTTGCCCTCGTAGACCCTCTCCTGGTGCCCGGCCACCTTGATTACGGCCCCGTCGGGGGCCAGGTTGCCGTAGAGAATGGCCAGGCCACCGGTAGGGCTCCGCGGCGCGTCCACGGTGCAGACCACCGGCTGGTCGTCGACGATGGGAATTCCCGCAACGTTGTCTTTGAGGCTCTTTCCGGTG
The DNA here is from genome assembly GCA_965249215.1 of Dehalococcoidia bacterium. GTDB lineage: Bacteria > Chloroflexota > Dehalococcoidia > Lucifugimonadales > UBA3495. The sequence goes on from CBDFLN010000001.1 coordinate 958,537, forward strand.
ACGGTCATGGCATCGCCGTGGAGGAGGCCCGCCTCCAGCAGCCGCTTCATTACCAGGGACACGCCGCCGTAGCGGTCCAGATCAGCCATCACGTAACGCCCCCCCGGCTTCATGTCGGCGATGTAGGGGGTATTCCGGCTGATGCGGTCGAAGTCGCGCAGGCTGAGGCCGACCCCGGCCTCGTTGGCGATGGCCATCAGGTGCAGGACTACGTTGGTGGAACCGCCCATGGCCACGGCCACGGTGATGGCGTTCTCGAAGGCCTGCCGGGTCAGAATATCCCGGGGACGCACGTCCTCGGCCAGCAGGCGCATCAATGTTTGACCGGCCTGCCGGCTCAGCTCCGACTTGCGTGGGTCGGTGGCGGGAATAGAAGCATCGCCCGGCAGGGACATGCCCAGGGCCTCTATGGCGGTGGACATGGTGTTGGCGGTGAACAGGCCGGCGCAGGAGCCCTCACCGGGGCAGGCGTGGCGTTCCAAGTCTCGCAACTCGTCCAGGGACATGTCATTCTTGGAGTAAGCCCCCACGGCTTCGAAGACGTCCTGGATGCTGACGTCCCGGTCCTGGAAGCGGCCGGGCATGATAGTGCCGCCGTAAATGAATATCGAGGGGATATTAAGACGGGCCATGGCCATCATGCAGCCCGGCATGTTCTTGTCGCAGCCGGCAATGGTGATGAGGCCGTCCATGCGCTCGGCGAAAGCCACCACCTCGATGGAATCGGCGATGACCTCCCGGCTGACCAGCGACGCCTTCATGCCCTCGGTGCCCATGGAGATGCCGTCGCTGACCGTTATCGTCCCGAACTCGAAGGGGGTGCCGTCTCCCTGGCGGACGCCGTCTTTGGCTTCCTGAGCGAAACGGTCCAGGTGGACATTGCAGGGGGTAATGTCGCTGGCCAGGTTGGCGATAGCGACGAAAGGCTTGTCCATGTCTTCCTGGGACAGGCCCATGGCCCATAACATCGCCCGGGCGGGGGCCCGGTGCGGCCCTTCGGTGATTTCCTTGCTGCGGTGTTTCATATTCAGGTTTTTGCTGGCTGTGGCCATGGCGGCCCTCCGGTATTGGGGTTCGTGCTCAGATTGGTTTCTCTATTGTTGTCTTGGATTGTTTCAGGGTGAGCCGACTTCCTTGTCGATGCCCAGGGACTGCATCAGGGTGGTTATTTCCTCCCAGGTGCTGTCCTCTACGAATATGCCTTCCCTGCGCCGCGTCTGCTCGGTAAGGTGCTCGATTTCACCGGGGTAGAGCACGTCGCTGAACCCGGGGGCCGGCGGAGAGGCCTTGATGAACCCGGCAAACCCCGCCACGTCCCGCTTGAACTGCTTTAGGGGCCGGAAGTGCTCCACGTTGTACACGCTTATGAAGCACCCGTCGTTGTGCCTGGCGTAGGGGTCCAATCCGAAACCCAGGCCGGTGAGCAGCGCCGACAAAACTTCCACCATGAAAGAGAGGCCGTAACCCTTGTGGCCCTGGTCGGCGCCCACGGGCAGTATCGACCCGCCAGCGTAGTAGTCTTCGGGGTCGGTGGTGGGCTGACCGTCTTTGTCGACCAGCCACCCTGGGGGAACGTGCTCGGCTCTGCCGCGGGCCAGGGCTATCTTCCCAGCGGCCACCGCGCTGGTCGCCATATCTATCACTACGGGGGCTTCCAAGTCGCTGGGGACCCCGATGCATATCGGGTTGGTGCCGAGGCGGCGGTCGGACCCGCCGAAGGGGGCCACCGACTTGGGCCCCGCGCCCGAGTCGGCAGTGATCAGCCCGATCATGTCTTCCTGGATGGCCATCGCCGGGTAGTCTCCCAGGCGGCCGATGTGACTTTGCTGACGGATGGTAATCGCCGCTACGCCGTGGACTTTGGCCTTTTCTATAGCCATCCGCATGGCCCGCTCGGTGACCACGAAGCCAAAGCCCCAATTGCCGTCGACCACCGCCGTGCTGGGGGTCTCGTTTTCCACCACGAAGGGGGCTCCGGGCACTATGTGGCCCCGGTCTATGCGGCTAATGTACTCTGGTATGTGCCTGACGCCGTGAGAGTCATGGCCCACGAGGTTGGCTTTGACTTGGTGCGTGGCGACTATTTCGGCTTCTTCTTCTGAAGCTCCCTTGGCGCGAAAGCAATGATAGGAGACTTTGTGCAGGTATTCGGGGGTAAAGACCGGCATTGCATAGGCCTCCGCGGGGATTGTTGCAGCTAGTCTATAACCCAGTCTCGCCCGTGTCCACCTGCGGCTATTCTGAGGATAAGCAGGTTGGCCGGTGGCGGAGCGAACGGTGGGAGAATAGGGATAGGTCGGGGAGCCCGGCCCTAGAGCGCGTATCGACCAAGGGTCAGCCAATAGTACACGATGTACATGCCAGCTAGAAGCATCACCGCGGCGCCCAAGGGTTGAATGTACGGCATTGCTTTACGTAAGACCCCCGCCATCGAGCCTTTGAATAGGGCCATAGTTAAGGTGAGGGCTAGTATCACACTCGCCATACCCAGTCCGAACAGGAAGAAATTTACAACGGCGTCCGCGACAGAAGTGCCAGTTGCTGTAATGCCTACAACCCCCAAGAAGAGACCGATAGTACAACTCAAGGACGCTATGCCATAGCTCACGCCAAAGAGGAAGTAGCCTCTAGGGCTGATATGGTTCGGGTTGCCAATGCGACTGGCTGTCCGGGCTGCTATGCCAGCGTAGATTTTGGCCCCGCTAGTGCTCCACGCCGCGAACAGGACCAAAGCGACGCCTATAGTGAGACCGAGCCAGGGGACTACATTGGACACAAACGACGCACCCAATCCAATGGTCGTCCCGGCCAAGCCAAAGAGGAGAACTATCCCCAAACTAACCGATCCGCCGATCAAGCCCGCCCGTGCCAACGTCCACGCAAGGTGAGAAGACTTTCCCGCGCTCTCGCCAGCGCTGAGGTACATCCCCAGGTAAGCGGGAAGCATCGCAAAGCCGCATGGGTTAACCGCCGAAGCCATACCCAAAGCGAAGACGAAAGGGGCCAATCCACCCACTTTGTCAAGCCCACCTTTCGAGTCGCCTGACCAACCTTCCACGAAGGCGTTGATGCTGTCAATTCCTCCTCCGCTGCCGACCACAACAGCACCGACGATGGCGACGGCCAAGGCCCCGCCTGCCACCGCAAGGGGCAGGACCACGCTTCGCCAGATATTCACGTCTCGTTGAGCAAGTACTCGCAGCACCATCGGCCTGCCTCAATCACTAACTGGTCTGGACATAGGCTTGATACGCTCATGAACGCCGCATGGATTCCTGCCGTTCCTACGGCCCTATCAAGCCGTCTAGTCCAATTATACACCCGCGGCCCTTGGACAAGCCCCGACTGTAGCGGCCACGGGGGACTATTAGGCTGACTCCCGCGGTGGAGACATTTGCGTAACTGTCAACCCGGCCTCCGAGCCGGAATCTATCGGAGCGGACCAGTCTCGAAAATTACTACCCGCACTCTCTTGTGGAGTTACCCAATAGTCTCCGGGGGGCGGAGTGTCCCGCCTTCCACAATCGTTGTAGACTAAGCTCCGCGCGCATGTCCCGGCCTACGTCAGTGTCCAGAGCCGACTGGCGCCGAAAGGACTGACCTTGCGATACATTCACCGGAACGAATGGCTGGTTTACGGCTTCTTGGTCGTCGCCGTGGTGGCGGCGTCTCTGCCGATGCTTCCGTACCGATGGCACACGTTTCTCCACATAGCTGGTGCGGTGGTCTTCCTGGGGAACATCGTAGTAACCGCCGCATGGATGCTGATGGCCGAGCGGACCCGGAACATCGGCGTCATACACTTCTCCGCCAAGGCTGTCATTCGCGCCGACCTGATGTTCACCCTGCCCGGCGTGCTTTTGATACTGATGAACGGCTTTGTCATGGTGCTCGATCGCTGGGGCGGGTGGGACGCCTTTCACCAGCTTTCCTGGATAAGCGTCGCTCTGGCGCTGTTCACCGCGTCCGGCGCTGTTTGGGTGGGAATACTTCTCCCAGTCCAACATCGCATGGCTACGCTCTCCGACCCGTCTGACTACCCGGCCTCGCCGCCGCCGGCATTCTTCTCGGCGCTCCGCTGGTGGTACTTCTGGGGAGCGGTTGCCATAGCGTTGCCGGTTGGTTCCCTGTACCTCATGGTACACAAGCCAGCCTTCGGATAGGGCGCCATTGCCCTCGCCTTTCGTTCACCCAACCCGGGGGTAACGCCTCAGGATGAAATCAGGCCCTCCTGAGGCTGTGTCCAAGGTATTGAACCTAGATGCGCATGCTGCTTGGCGCGGGGTAGCGCCAGGCTTCTGACAGGTACGTCGATCACAACGGGCGCCTCGCTTTCCAGCGCAAGCGGGAGCAACCTTTGCAGGTCCATTGGGTCGTCCGCCCTCAAGCCGACTGAGCCGAACAACTCGGCGAACTTGACGATATCCGGATTGTGCAAGTCGGTCTCGTAAGTTCCGTCAAACATGTCGTCCAGGTCGCGAGGGACGTTGCCGTAGGCAGCGTCTCTGAAAACGATGGTGATTGCGTTGATCCCGTACTGGACTGCTGTTGAAAGCTCAGCCGCGTTGAACATGAACCCGCCGTCTCCGATGACGCACACAACGGGACGGTCGGGTTTAGCCACCTTCGCACCCAGCGCTGTGGGGAAGGAAAAACCGAGGTTGAACGAGTAGCCGGAATCTATGTATGTCTTTGGGTGATTCACCTGGTAGTGGGTACGGGAGTAGTAGCCGAACTGGGTGACGTCCCAGACGGTAAACGTTTCCTCAGGGATGCTGTTCTTGATTGCCTCCAGGATAGGGTATTGGGGCTCCTTGAGCCCAATGTCGTAGTATGCGATCAGGCGCCGGGCCGCTATGACCGCGTCCGCAGGCGACGGTCGTTCTCCCGCTCCGGCCTTTAGGAGGAAGGGAAGGAGGGCTTCAATGGTCGCTCTGGCGTCGCCGTGCAGGGGGATTGTCCTGGACTGCATCCTTGTAAGCTCGCTGTCCTCTATGTTGATGTTTATCAGCGTGCTCGACCCGCCGGCCGGATTCCCCAGTGAGAAACGCGTGCCAATTCCAATAACCACGTCGGCGGACTGCATCACTTTGTAAAGCTGGTTCATCTCATGTCTCTCACCAGCGGGGCTGAGGCATGATCCGTAGCATAGGGGATGGCTGTCCGGGATGGCTCCCTTACCGCCGCTGGACGTGATCACCGGTATGTTTGTCGCTTCCGCCAGTCTGACGAGGGCTTGCTCCGCGTCTGATAGGGCCACGCCCCCGCCGGCGAATATGATGGGTAGTTGAGCTTGGGCGATGACGCGGGCAGCCTCCCGGAGGTCTTCCGGGCTCGGCACTATTCGCGAGACCGGGGCCGGGTTCCGCAACTCGACTTCCTCACGCTCCACCGCGACCTCGGCCGGGATGTCGAGCAGAACGGGACGAGGACGGCCGGTACGCATCTGCCTGAATGCTTCTGTCACGGCGTCGGGGACCTCCCTGGGCCGGAGCGCCTGCCGCCGCCACTTGGTGATGGGGCTCATCACCCCGGACTGGTCGAAGACTTCGTGTATGGCCCCAAGGTCCTTGCCGATCTGACCCCGGGGGATCTGGCCGGCAATTAGCAGGACGGGTGAGGAGCGGGCGTATGCGGTGGCCAGGCCGGACGCGGCATTGTAAACACCCGCACCCGGGACCACTAGGGCTACTCCAGGTGGTTCCCCGACGCGCGAGAGTAGCCGTCGGCCATGTGTGTCGCACCCGCTTCGTGGCGGGTCGTGATCATGCGGATCCCCGGCTCGTCCCGCAGCGCGGCGATGGTCCCGGACATGTGTATGCCCGGTATTCCGAATACGACTTCAACGCCTTCCCGGACAAGTGACTCCACGAGGGCTTCGCCCCCACTCATCTTGACCACAGTTCGCATTCCTCCAAAAGGATGACTTGGCTGAGCCGTACGCTAGCCCCATTTACACGGAATCGGGGTGCTGGCCCCCTGTGAGACACGCTGCGTCCCCAATGCCCCTCAGGACTGACTACACGGGGCCTGGTTGCAAAACCTGTCGCGGCACGTTCGCGAGGTTGTAGGGCTGTCGGTTGCAGGGCGACAGCTGTCAATCCCTCTGGCCGGACGGGACTACAGGCCCTCGACTATCACCATGTTGATGTTGGAGGACCTGGAGCGAATGTCGTTGAGCGCAGTGTACTCGGGCGAATTCAACCACGTGCGTATCTGCTGGAGGTTGTCGAATTCAAGAATCTCTAGGCGCCTGGGGGTCCAGTCACCCAGTATGACCTCCAGTTCACCACCGCGGGCCACGAATTTGCCGCCGTGAGTCTCGACAGTACTCGTCACTCGTTCAAGAAACTGTCTATAGAGACTCGCGTCCGTTATCTCTCCATCTGTTATAACAAAGGCCGAGATACTTATGTGCTCCTTTCGAGTCCAACCCTCGGCAAAATGGCGCCCAACCTCCCCTTCTGCGCGGGCATTGCCGGTCAGGAACAACTATACCACCCGACTGAAGTCCCGATCTCTTGCCTATCCGTTTCCAGCTTGTCCATCGGCCCATAGGCTGGCTTCTCCTGGGAGCCACTTAGTGTCCTTGTGAGCATCAACCGCAATGGAATACAATGGGGCCGACAGGGAATTGTGGCAGCCTGCCTTGGCGGACAGGCGCCAAATCCCAAGGTCGAGACGCCTTCACGTCCGTCACGGAAGGGATCGAAGCATGAAGGTCGACGTAGTAGACTCCAACGGTCCTGCGCTCCTGCTGCGAGCCCAGGGGCGCATCAACATTCTCACCTGCGACTTGTTCGAGGCCTATGTTCTGACCGCCTCAGGGGGCAGCGACCGCGACGTAATAATAGACGGCTCGGACGTCACCTATCTCAGCAGCGCAGGCTTGCGGGCTTTTCTCCGCGTTTGGCGGGACCTGAACAAGGTGAACCGCAACCTCCATGTCTGCGCACTTAAGCCGTATATTCAGGAAGTTTTCCACATAATCGGGTTCGACAAACTCATCCCCATCCACGCAGATATCGCTGCCGCGTTGGACGACATCCAAGGCCGAACGGGGCAACGAAGCTAGCGACGGCCGGCGGCGCAGGTGTGCTTTTTAGGGTGAGCGCGGCGCTTTAGCTGCGCCCAGCCTAAGCAGCCGTTTCTTCCACCCGCGGAAACTTTCCCGTCCGCAGCCTGGACTCCTGCCATGCAACGCCCCGTGTACTATGGGCCTCGGTGCGGCTTGCTTTCGGAGCAACGATGCGCCAGACTCGCACAGCAGCCGAAACGCCAACACGACCATAGGAGCAGATGGAGGACAGCCAATGACGCACAAGGTTACAGGAGTCATTGCCGGCGCCAGGGGCGCAACCGTGGAACTCAGGGACGTCCTGGTCCCGGACCCGGGCCCCGGAGAGGCGTTGGTGCGCGTTAAAGCGTGCGGGGTCTGTCATACCGATCTGCACTACCGGGAGGGCGCTATCAACGACGACTTTCCCTTTCTTCTTGGACACGAGGCATCGGGCACCGTGGAGGAAGTGGGCGACGGGGTGGACAACATTGCCCCCGGCGATTTTGTGGTGATTGCCTGGCGGGCGCCCTGCGGCGGCTGCCGGTCATGCCTGCGCGGGCGACCCTGGTATTGCTTCGCCAGCCGAAACGCCAAAAACCCGATGACCCTGGCCGACGGCACACCGTTATCACCGGCTTTGGGCATCGGCGCATTCACTGAGCTTACGTTGGTGGACGCGGGACAGGCGGTGAAGGTTGACCCGAATGCCAGCCCCGCGGCAGCCGGATTGGTAGGCTGCGGGATCATGGCTGGCCTGGGCGCGGCGATAAACACCGGCGGCGTGAGCCGCGGCGACTCCGTGGCCGTTATCGGGTGCGGAGGCGTGGGAGACGCAGCCATAGCCGGATCCAAGCTGGCGGGCGCCCAAACCATCATCGCCGTTGACGTAGACGACCGCAAGCTCCAGTGGGCCCGGGACTTCGGCGCGACCCACACTGTCAACTCCACCCAAACCGACCCGGTGGAGGCCATCCGCGGCCTTACAGGAGGCAACGGCGTCAACATCGCCATCGAGGCGGTGGGTAACCCGGAGACCTACCGGCAGGCCTTCTATGCCAGGGACCACGCGGGGACCGTGGTGCTGGTGGGGGTGCCCAGCCCGGACATGAAAATCGAGCTTCCGTTGCTGGAGGTCTTCGGCCGCGGCGGCGCCCTGAAGTCGTCCTGGTACGGCGACTGTCTACCCACGCGTGACTTCCCGACGTACATCGACCTGTACCTCCAGGGACGCCTGGACTTGGACCGCTTCGTATCAGAGACCATCCCCCTGGAGGGCGTGGAAGAAGCTTTCCACAAGATGGAGCGGGGAGAGGTGCTAAGGTCGGTGGTGCTGTTTTAGCCCCCGGTCCCATGTTGTTGATTTTTGGCGGCCTTCCCGGGGTGGGCAAAACGGGCATTGCCATTGCGCTGGCGAGGGCAATTGAGGCCGTGCACCTTCGCATCGATTCCATTGAACAGGCGTTGCGGAACTCCCATGTGACCATATCGGGCCCGGAAGGGTATGTCGTCGCTCATGCCGTTGCCTAGGACAACTTGAGACTGGGGCACACCGTGATAGCCGATGCGGTGAACCCGGTAGAAGAGACCCGAGCCGCTTGGCGTGAAGTCGCCCGGCGGGCAGGGAAGCGTTACGTCGAGATTGAGATTGTCTGTTCCGACCAGGCGGAGCACCGGCGCAGGGTTGAGGCGCGGGTGGTAGACATCGCCGAGCACCAATTGCTTACGTGGAAGCAGGTATGCGCCCGTGAATATGAATCCTGGCGGGCCGGTATAGTCGTAGACACAGCCGGACGGAATATCGATGCGAGCGTTTCAACCGCCGACGCGGAGAAGTAAGGCGCCCTGCATGTTGACAGTGCACGCCGCGCTTGTGATTAACACCGAAAGAGGAGATCAATGACCAGGAATCTGAAGTCAGTAGTAGCCGTTGCAATTGTTGCGCTGCTCTTGGTGGCGCTGGCAGGATGCCGTTCCCAACCCACCGCCACCGTAATTCCAGATCCGACGGCCACTGTCGTTCCAGTATTCCCCACTCCCATTGCAACCGCTGCCCCAATTGAGGCCACACCCACAGCTAGTCCGGACCCGACGCCTACGCCAAGTCCTGAGCCTACCGTCACCGCTACACCGGAGCCTACCCCTGCTGCAACGCCGGAACCTACCCCTACGGCCGCGCCGGTCACCGTCCCCGATGCTCCGCTGGCCTTTGACCCCGCAGTGGTCCGCGGCGTCCTTTCCAATGGCCTTAGCTACTACATAAGGCATAACGAGGAGCCGCGGGACCGGGCCCATATTGCATTGGTGGTAAGGGCCGGCTCCATCCACGAGGAGGAGGACCAGCGGGGCCTGGCGCACTTCGTGGAGCACATGGCGTTCAATGGGACCGAGAGGTTCGCCAAGCAGGAGATCGTTGACTACCTGGAGTCCATCGGCAGCAGTTTTGGGAACCACCTGAATGCAAGGACCGGATTCGATGACACCCTGTATTTCCTGGAGATCCCCACCGACGACCCGGAGATCACCGAGGCCGCCTTCCAGATTCTCAGCGACTGGGCTTATGCCGTCTCGTTCGACCCGGAAGAGGTGGAGTTCGAACGGGATGTGGTGTTGGAGGAGTGGCGCCAGAGCCAAGGGTTCTACTCCCGGATAGAAGAAAACTTGCTGGCATTGCTCTTCGGCTCATCGCTGTATGCCCAGCGGAGCCCCATCGGACTCCCTGAGGTCATCGAGACGGCGCCCGTGGAGCAACTGAGCAATTACTACGAACGCTGGTACAGGCCCGACCTGATGGCAGTGGTTGCTGTGGGCCACTTCGACACCCAGGCAATAGAGGCCAAAATAAAGCAGCACTTTGCGCCGCCGCCCGAAGGCGAAGCCGGTCAAGAACGCGCCGTTTTAGGGACTGGCACCGATAGGCCAAGTTTCGAGGTCCCAGGCCACGACGCGCCTTGGATAGAAGTGTTCACCGACTCTGAGTCTCCCGGCACCCAGTTTATCTTGATCCGAAAGCTCGCCCCAGAAATGGGCCAAGACGTGGAGGCGTTTCGGCGGTTTGTGGTTGAGCGCTTCGCCTTCATGATGCTCAACGCCCGGCTTTTTGAGCGGGCCCAGGTAGAAAACCCGCCATATCTGGCTGCTCAGGCCCTTCGTTCGTCCTACGTGGAACCGTTGGACATCGCGCAGTTTGCGGCGTGGGTTGACACGGACGGCGTTGAGCGGGGTCTACAGGCTGTGCTTGAGGAGTTGCAGCGCGTCAGGCTGTACGGCTTCACTGAAGGCGAACTGGGCCGAGAAAAAAGCAATCTGTTGAGATCGGCGGAGAGCGTTTACAAGCAGCGCGACCAGACTCCGTCCCAGCGCTTCGCCGACGAGTACGTGGACCACTTCCTGAATGGCACCCCGGTGCCTGGCATCGAGGCCGAGTGGGAGCTTTACCAGGAAGTGTTGCTGCAGGTCTCCCTTGCAGACTTCGGTGATGTGATTGAGTCCTGGACCAGGGCAGAGGACACCGCGCTTCTAGTCGTGCGGCCCTCTGAGACTGATGCCGCCTCTGACGATGGGTTGACCGCGGCGACCCTGGCGCAGCTGCAAGCCGCCGACACCCTGGATGTGGAGCCTTACGCAGATGACCTTGGAGATGTTCCGCTGCTGGAAGAGGTCCCGGCCCCGGGGAGCATCACGTCTGAAGAGCAAATTGAGTCCATCGACGCTCAAAGGTGGACCTTATCCAACGGCATTACCGTGATTGCCAAGCAGACGGACTTCCGCGACGATGAGGTTGAATTCACGGCCTTCAGTCCCGGTGGGCACTCGCTGGTCTCGGACGGAGACCATGTGTCCGCGCTTTATTCTGCCGGGTTGGTTGCCGGAAGCGGTGTCGGGCCCCACGACAATGTTACCCTCGACAAATTGCTGGCCGGCAAGAGGGTTGCAGTTGCACCATTCATTGGGGAGCTGTTCGAAGGATTCAGCGGCAGCGCATCCCCGGAGGACCTGGAGACGCTGTTCCAACTGATCACGCTGTATGCGACGGAGCCCCGGCTGGACCCGGTCTACTTCTCAACGTACGAGGCTCGTCTGTACAGCATCGCCGAGATCAACGCCGCCCAGCCCGATTCGGTTCTCTTCGACACCGTGAATAGAGTGCTGGCCCAGGACCATCTTAGGCAGCGGCCCCTTACCGTCGAACTGCTCGAGGAACTGAGTATTGAGCGCGCAGAGGCTGTGTACGCCGACCGGTTCGCGGACTTGGGCGATGCAACCTTTGTTTTCGTTGGCGCATTCGACTGGGCAACCCTGCGCTCGCTCACCGAGACGTATCTCGCCAGCCTGCCAACCACAGGACTAGCGGAGGAGTGGGCGGACCACGGCATCGATCCGCCGGTGGGACTGATAGACCAGGTCGTTCGCAGCGGCATCGAACCGCGCAGTAACACCGTGGTGGTGTTCGCCGGCGACATGGATTGGAGCCGCCGAGAAGCGCTGAGGCTGGCAGTGGCAGGCGACGTTCTACAGATCCGTCTGCGCGAGCGGGTACGTGAGGAATTGGGCGGCACCTACAGCATCGGAGTGAATGGGGGTGGCTCCAGTCTCCCTGACGCCGAGTACCTGGTCTCTATCATTTTCGGCAGCGACCCCGCGCGCACCGAGGAACTCTTCGGCGAGGTTTTGGACGAAGTTGAATGGCTGCAGGCGGGCGGTGAGCAGGAGTACCTGGACAAAGTCAAGGAGCAACTGCGCACCTTAAGGGAAGAAGACCTCCGGGAGAACGGGTTCTGGCTCAACCAAATCAGGGCTGCCGCGCAGCGGGGCGAGCCGTTCGCGGAGATCGTCAGTTTTGACGAGCGGCTGGACGCATTGACTCTGGAGCAGGTCGCGGCGGCAGCACAACTCTACCTCACCGGTGACCGCTACGTGAGAGTGGTGCTGTTCCCGGAAGCGGAAGAGGGCTGACGCACTTCAGGCCGGCGCGGCGGGACGAAGGCCGCAACGATCAGGGGGAAATGTCGCGCCGCCGTGGAGAGGGGAGGCCAAGGGTGGATGAGCCGGCGGCAGTTCCGGAAGGGGCAGGCCCTCAGAAGTCTATGAGGCCTTCGAATATCTCCCGCCAGCCGTCATCCGACCTGCTGCCGGATGCGACGCTGGAGACTATGATCCCGTCGGCGCCAATGGTTGCAAAGGTTGCCTGCCGCGTTACACGGTAGTCTTCCAGCATGTCCCTGTCTACGGTGGTCATCTGCCAAATGAAGCCTTCGGAAAGCTTGTAGCCGGCAATCTTGCTGGCGCCTTCATTGGGGTCTACGTCCACCGCAAGAAAGTCCACTCGGTCTGCATAGTCGGGGTAGATGTCCTTTAGCTGCCTCAACGAGGCACGGCAAGCTGGTCACCAGGTGGCGAAGAAGTAGAGGAGCACCGGACGGTCCTGGAAACTGGCGAGGGTCAACTGCTCGCCATCTGTGGTGGTCACCATGAAGTCTGGGGCACGATCTCCCGTCTGGTGCCCTACCTCAGGCTGGGGCTGGCTGGGCGGTGTGGTGGGGGCAACCTCTTCTGTGGGCTGTTGAGTAGCCGGTGAGGGAGTGGCCGCCTCCTCTGTGGGCTGCTGTGTAGGCGGCGAAGTAGCGGCGGCCTCCTCTGTGGGTTGCTGTGTAGGCGGCGAAGTAGCGGCGGCCTCTTCTGTGGGCTGCTGGGTAGCCGGCGAAGTAGTGGCGGCCTCTTCTGTGGGCTGCTGGGTAGCCGGCGAGGTAGCGGCGGACTCTTCTGTGGGCTGCTGGGTAGGCGGCGCTTCGGTACCGGCCCCACCGCCGACGCAGGCAAAGAGAACTCCGGCGGCCAAGCCTAAAGCCAGTGCCGGAAACCTCAATCTCTTAGCGAAGCGGCTCATTCAAACCCCAAGATCTGCTAGCCATTATATGCCCGTTCCAACTAGCCGCGCTAGTACCGGGTATAGTTGATGATGGACTGGCGTTGCCTTATCTCGTCCTCATCTACGTCCTGTCATCACCGACCGGATTTCCTCCCGTTCCTCCGGGCTCATCTGCCAGTCTCCTGCTGCGGCGTTCTCCTCCATCTCATCCGGCCTGCGCGTCCCCACCAGCGCGGTTGAAACTGTCGGCTCCGATGCCACCCACGCCAGCGCCAGCTGAGCTACCGAAAAACTCCTGTCCGCCGCCATCTCTTTGAGCGTGTCTACCTTCTTCAGGTTGTCGAGGAAGTGCTGGCCTTGGAAGAGCGGCTGTCCAAAGGCGGTGAGGCCCCGGCGCCAGTCGTCGTCTTCGAACGTCGTATCCGGCGTCATCGTCCCCGTCAGGAGTCCGTGGGCCAGGGAGCCGTAGGCCATTATTCCCATACCGTTGTCTCGACAGAACGGGATGATCTCCGGCTCAGTCCTGAGGTCGAACAGGTGGTATCCGACCTGGTTGGTGATGATGGGGAACACTTCCAAGCATTCCGCCATCTGTTGCGGGCTGTGGTTGCTCACCCCGCCGTACCTGATTTTGCCCTGCTTCTGGAACTCGGCGAACGCCTCCATTGGTTCCGACATCGGGCGCTCCTCGTCCGGCCAGTGAATCAGCAGGAGGTCGAGATGGTCGACGCCCAAGCGGGACAGGCTCTCGTCCAGGCCCTTGGCCAGCGTTTCCTTGGAACTGTCCCGGGGGCGCACCTTCCCGTCCAGACCGGGCTGGTCCCACACCAGGCCGCCCTTGCTGACCAGCACTATCTCGTCGCGCCTGCCCGCAATCGCTCTCCCCAGCAGCTTCTCTCCCTCGCCCCATCCGTATATGGCGGCGGTATCGAAAAGCGTCACGCCAAGTTCTATTGAGCGGTGGATGGCCCTGATGACCTGCTGTTCGTCGAAGGACCCGTAGTGACCGCTGCCCATGGGCCAACCGCCAAAGCCGATTGCCGAGGTTTCCAGGTCTGAATTCCCGAACTTCTTGTACCGCATGGCTACTCACTCCATCCCGGCATCTATCTGGGCCTCTTGCTCAAGCACGCAGCTTTTTCAAAAGAGTATAATTGGACGCTGTATTCTACAACCCTCAAGCTACTAATAGACACAGGAGCGACCATGAATTCTGGTGATACAGCCTGGATTTTGGCATCTACGGCCCTCGTTCTGCTGATGACCTTGCCGGGCCTGGCCCTGTTTTACGGTGGGCTGGTGCGCTCTAGGTCTGTCCTGTCGGTTATGATGCAGTGCTTCGCCATAGCCGCCGGGGCCAGCATATTGTGGTTAATTATAGGTTACAGCCTGTCCTTCGGCAGCGACCTAGGCGGAGTCCTGGGTGGAGTTGGCAAAGTCTTCTTCACCGGCGGGGTGGCGGACGCCCAGCAGGGGACGATTCCGGAAATCGTGTTCGCCATGTTCCAGATGACCTTTGCGATCATTACCCCGGCCCTGATCGTGGGCGCATACGTAGAGCGCATCAAGTTCCCGGCGGTGTTGATGATAAGCGCCGCCTGGGTCCTATTGGTGTACGCCCCCATCTGCCATTGGGTGTGGGGCGGAGGATGGCTGCAAGAACTGGGCGTGATGGACTTCGCCGGCGGACTGGTGGTGCACCTCAGCGCAGGAATATCCGCCTTGGTCATAGCCGCCATGCTGGGGAGAAGGCAGGGATTCCCCGGCCAGCTCCAACCTCCCCACAACCCCGGCATGACCGCCGCCGGCGCGGCGATGCTTTGGGTGGGTTGGTTCGGCTTCAACGGTGGTAGTCAACTGGCCGCGGACGGCGGGGCGGGGATGGCTATTGTCGCAACCCACATCGCCGCGTGCGCCGGCGCCGCCTCGTGGTCGGCGGTTGAGTGGCTCAAGTTTGGCAGGCCCTCGCTGGTGGGAGCGGCTACCGGGGTAATAGCCGGATTGGCCACGGTCACGCCCGCTTCAGGCTTTGTCGGCCCGGCCGGCGGCTTGATTCTGGGTGCGGTCGCCGGAGTGGTCTGCTTCTTTGCGGTTGACGTGGTGAAGGAGCGGCTAAAGATTGACGACTCTCTCGACGTTTTCGCGGTCCACGGTGTGGGGGGCGCCATCGGGGTGCTGCTGGTATCCGTGCTGGCCGCGACGGCTCTTGACGGCAGGGGCGTCGTAGTGGAGAGCGGCTCCATGGTGGCCCAGTTGGGCGTCCAGGCTCTGGGCTTAGCGGCGGTTTTAGGTTGGGCCGTTGGTTTTACCTTTATCATCGTCAAGGCCACTTCAGTGATAACCGGCGGCATCCGGGTTGACGAGCAGGCCGAGCTGGAAGGGCTGGACCTGGCCTCCCACGGAGAACGAGGGTACGATTTGTAGGGAAGGAGAGTGCAAAAGGCTATGAAAATGGTCACAGCAAGGGTTCAACCCCACAGGCTCGACCCTGTGTACGCTGCCTTGATGGAGGTCGGTGTCAGCAGCGTGACCGCCATAGAGGCCAAAGGCTTTGGACAGCGGTTTGGCCACGCTGAAGTCTACCGGGGCGCCGAGTACCAAGTAGCTTTTATGCCACTTGTGAAGATTGAAGCGATTGTGGAAGATGACCTGGTGGACCAGACCGTGGCTGCCCTTAGCCAGGCCAGTTCTGCCGACCCCGACCAGCGCAGTAGAGTTTGGGTCTACGACCTGCTACTGGCAGGTCCGGACGAGGACGGTTCCCAATAACCTTCCGACCCTCTACTCAGCCTGCCCCTCCAACTGCGGTGGCTGCTGTTCCGGGGCTTTTTCCTGTGAACTCTCGGGGTTTTCTTTCTGCCGGGTCGGCCTAATGAAGCCAACCGCCGCAACTCCTAAGGAGAGCAACACTGCTCCCGCGGTCGAAAAGGCTCAAAGCATGTGGTCTCCCTCCCAGTTCGTCGCGGCCCTGCCCGTCTATCCGCCGCGGCCGCCCTATTATCGTTCGTGAATGCCGGCTGTCGCAACTCCCTGCCCGTTGATACGAGGCCCGGCCCCCGGCGGATTTCCCTTCCATCCCCATCGGCGCCGCGCACCAACGTCGAACAAGCTACCGATGGCGAGGGCTGACAAGTCTGCCGAGGTCGGTGGTGGTGGTAGGCGCCCGGGCTAGAGCCGGCTCACGTTAGCACTACGAGGAAATCTTCCACAGAAATGCCGAGTTGGAGGAGCATTGCCCGAAGGGTGCTCTTGGGCACTTCGCGGCGGCCTCAGATCACCGTAGCTGTCAATATGTTGCCGTCGACCTCTCTGTGGAACGAGGCATGACTTCCACGCTTATTCTTGCCCGCATAGGCTCCCAGTCGCTTGATGGCCCTGACTATCTGGTTGCTGGAGCATAAGGGTAATTGGCTGAAAGCCATGCTTATGCGACGGAAACGGCGGGAATCCTCTGGCAAATAGGTTTGACGACTTTATCCAAGACTTGCCCGACCGGTATAGTCCACTGGGCCTCGGTCGCGCTCTCATGAACTTCAAATTTCCTTTCTGCGAAAACCTGTTGACGGGTGCCTACTTCCTCTAGAGAGCCGAGATGCACTGTCACGGCTTCTTGAAGGTTCGCCAGAGCCTCTTCGATAGTGTCGCCACAGGTGGCTGTTCCCAATTCAGGACAATGGGCTGCGAATTGACCATCCTCCTCGTCCGCCACCAAGGTTAGGATGATATAGCCTTCAGGCACGGGATGCCCCCGTACACTCTCATTCAGATAGGATAGGCTTATTGTGTACTGCGACTGATAACCATGTCAATCGCCATTCCCGTCTTACTTCGGGCAGACTCATGGCGGCCCGGTCATAGGCTCGGCGGAGCCCTTGCAAATATCCGCCAGTCCGGGGATGGGGACTTTTCCGGGCGTTCCTCGGAGCTAGCGCCGGTTAAAGCGAGGGAAATTGAAAGTCGTTAACCTGGGTCACTGCCCAAGTCGCCCCCTGCTTGACACCGCTTATCCCAGGGCATAGATTGCCTACGGTTGACCATTGTTCCTTCCCCAATAAATAGCCCAAGTGTAATCGCTGCAAGAGGCGAAGCCCATGGCTACTACGGTTGAACGGCAGGACGCGCCCTCGGGCAAGTATCGAGTGTTGGGCACCCGGCCCATTCGCCACGACGGCCTGGAAAAAGTGACCGGCGCCGCCAAGTACGGCGCGGACACCCAACTGGCGGGGATGCTGTACGGCAAGATCCTGCGCAGCCCCCACGCCCACGCCCGCATCCGGTCCATAGATACCAGCAAGGCTGAAGCCGTTCCTGGGGTCGCCGCGGTGGCGACGTCGTTGGAGTTCCCCTTGATCGACGCTCAGCCCATCGACTTCGCCGAGATGCTGAGCAATGCCCGTTTGATGGCCGAACATATCATGGCCAGAGACAAGGCGCTTTACAAGGGCCATGCCGTGGCGGCGGTGGCGGCCGTAAACCCCCACATTGCCGAGCAGGCGGCCCGCTTGATTGAAGTGGACTACGAGGTCCTGCCCGCCGCGCTGACGCTGCACGACGCACTGAAAGACGACGCCCCAATCCTGCACGAAAACCTGACCACCCACTTCCGGTTGGAGCGGTTCGCCAGGGGACAGGACACGAGGGTCAAAGGGAACGTTGCCGGACACATTCAGCATAAGCTGGGCGACGTAGAGAAGGGGTTTGCCGAAGCCGACGTGATAGTGGAGCGGGAATTCGAGACGGAGACGGTGCACCAGGGGTACATCGAACCCCACGCCTCCACGGCGGTCTGGTCGCCCGACGGCCGGCTGACTATTTGGACCTGCACCCAGGGCGCCTTCGGCATTCGCTCTGGCACGGCTGCCATCCTGGCCATCCCCGAGTCAGCGGTCAGGGTCATACCAACCGAAATCGGCGGCGGATTCGGCGGCAAGAATACCTGCTATTTGGAGCCGGTGGCGGCGGTGCTGTCCCGGAAGAGCGGCAGGCCGGTGAAGATTGTCATGGACCGCAAAGAGGTGTTCGAAGGCACCGGCCCCACCTCGGCGACTTTCCAGCGTTGCAAGATAGGCGCGACCAAGGCCGGGAAGATCACCGCAGTGGAGCTGTACATGGCCTTCGAGGCCGGGGCATATCCGGGGTCCGCCGTGGGAGCCGCCGCCATGGCGGCCACCGGCCAGTACAACATCGAGAACCAGTTGATAAACGGCTACGACATAGTCTGCAACAAGCAGAAGGTCCAAGCCTACCGGGCTCCCGGCCAGCCTCAGGGTACATTCGCCGTGGAGCCGGTCATCGACGAACTGGCAGAGAAGTTGGGGATCGACCCCATGGAATTCCGGTTGATGAACGTAGCGCAAGAGGGCGACCGGATGCCAACGGGGGTCCCCCTTGCCCGGATCGGCATCAAGGAGATGGAAGAGGCGATGAAGTCCCATCCCCACTACAGCGCCCCTCTGGACAAGCCCAACCAGGGCCGGGGAGTGGCTGTGGGGTTCCGGCTGCAGGGAGGGCAGTCGTCCTCGGCGACAATCAACGTCAACAGCGACGGGACCATCAACCTGATTACCGGCTCGGTGGACATAGGCGGCACCCGGACTGCGGTGGCCATGCAGGCCGCCGAAGTATTGGGCCTGCGGGCCGAGGAAGTTTCGCCGACAGTTGTTGACACCGACGCCATTGGCTACACCACCCCGACGTGGGGCAGCCGCATCACCTTCGACACGGGCCTGGCCGCCATCGCCGCCGCGGAGGACGTAAAACAGCAGATGTGCGCCCGGGCGGCCATGATTTGGGAGGTGCAGCCGGAGGACGTGGAGTTCCAGGACGGCGTCTTTGTCTGCACCAAAAACCCTGGAGACAGCATGAGTTTCAAAGAGCTGTCGGGGAGGCTGCTGCGCACCGGCGGCCCTATCACCTGCTCCGCGTCTTGCCCCAACAGCACCGGCATTGGGCCCGTCATCGCTGGGAACATCGTAGACGTGGAGGTGGACCCGGAGACCGGCAAGGTGGACGTCCTGCGCTGCACCACATTCCTGGATGCGGGCACCGCGGTGCATCCCAGCTACGTGGAAGGCCAGATGCAGGGCGGCACTGTCCAGGGCATCGGCTGGGCCTTGAACGAAGAGTACGTCTACGCCGAAGACGGAACGATGCTCAACTCTAGCTTCCTGGACTACCGGATGCCCACCAGCCTGGACCTGCCGATGATCGAGACGGTGATGATCGAAGTGCCCAACCTCCGGCATCCCTTTGGGCTGAGGGGAGTGGGCGAAGCTCCCATCATTCCCCCGCTGGCGGCGTTGTCCAATGCGATCTACGACGCGGTGGGGGTGCGCCTGAGGAAGTTGCCCATGACCCCCGGCAGCATCCTGGAAGCCCTGGAGGAGAAGAGGGCTGAGCAGCAGTCCCAACCCTGGGCCAAGCCAGTGATTCAGGTATGAAATACGTGCGGATCCCTATGTTGGCGCTGGCCATCGTGCAGGCGGTCTTCGCCGGGCTCACTGCCATGGTGGGGCTGTTTGCCGACGGAGGCGACGTGTGGGAACGGCTGGTGATCGTGGTGTTGCATCCGCTAGCCGCCGCCGGCTTACTATTCCTGGTGCTGTCCCAGCGGTCCACCGCGGCTGTGGCGCTCGCGATAGCTGCAGTGTTGCTGGCGACGGTGGTCGTCGACTTGTCCCTTGCGCTGGCCATTGCCCGCGGCGCGGTCAAGGGGGACTGGGGGCTCCCGGTGGCCTTTGCCGTCATACCGGCGCTGGGGGTTGTCTACGCGCTGGCGCTTGCCAGAAGGCTCCAGCGGACGGGCCCGCCATCACCTCCCGCCGAAGAACCCTAGTCCTAACAGGGAAGGCCCCTGAAGCGGGACTGGGCGGAGCATCGAATGTGGATTTGGACAATGAAAAAGCCGCCCCCAAGGGCGGCTGGGCACGCTCAATCTGAGCCTATTCGCGCCTGAAGTGGCGTCCCAGGCAGGATTCGAACCCGCGACCCGCTGCTTAGAAGGTCACATCCTGTGGAACCCTTGCCTGATGGGCATTTCAGATACGAATATTTGTGGGAAGTCGCCGATATTCGCCGCTAGGCAGCGTTTCGGTTCCAGTTGACCTCCGTCACTTGCTTGCCTAATTATACACCCTTGCCCTGTGGGCAAGCACCGACAGCGAAAGACAGGGGAACAACGTCAGCCGAACCATCCTAAACAGCAAGACCGGGTAGAGCCGGCTTGCTTGATGGTGGGTTCGAGTCCTCTTAGGTGGGCCTAAGTGGACGGTAGACAGAACTGTCTTCGAGATGTGGTTGGGGGCTCTGTGATCCTTGGCACCGCGGTCCTCACGGGGAGTTCGAGCCTCTCCAAGTGGGCCGGCGGAAGAGTGTTTCGGGTATCCGTAGTAACTCGCTGACGGCATACCCTACACCTCACCGAGTTGGCGGAGGCAACCGTGTTCGGCGGCGTCCCCGCCGTGGAGCGCGACCTGTACTGGGCGCCGATGACCCTCGGCGAGATCAGGAGACAGGCGCGGTAGAGACCCGCTGCGCACCGCAGCCCCACAAAAAACAAGGGAAGGAGCAACCATGCCTGACGAAGCCGGAACGGAAGCAACCCGATCGGATGCCCCGAGCGCGGACGAGAGTCTCTTCGGCGATGCGGCGGACGACACGGATGTCGCGGTTGCCGATGCGCAGGACGCCAACGAGGCGACCGAACAGGACCCGCAGGGTCCCGATGGCGCCGGGGAAGGCCGTCGGAGACGAGGCCGGTGCGGCGGAGGACCTGAAGGTCGTCGTGTCCATCAAGGGAGGCAGGGCCACCATTGGGGTGCAACAGCCCTCCTCGGATCCGCACATCGAGACGTTCGACGACGGGGACCTGTCCGGGCTGGCCCACGAGGTCCCGGCGGTCATCGCACGGGCGAGGGCCAAGTGGGAGGACGAACCCAAGTACCCGGCGCACGAGAGACCCGCTCCCCCGGCTAGGCGACAGCCCCAGCGTGGGCAACGGGAGGCGCAGTCAGGGGCCACTGAAGGCTGGGCAGACCAGCAGCAACCAGAGACGCTGAGGTTGTTCTAAGAGCCGCAGCCGCAAAGCCTAGGCCGCGTCCCTGCCCTCATCGAGTGGACTGTGGAACATGAGCGGGAGGTCGATCTGGTCGGCGCGGGACGCTGACCGCAAGAGTAAGGGGGGGAGGCTATCGCTGCAAATACGATGGCCTCCCATGCCGGAGGGCCATAGTCGAAGAGTTGTGATCCCGGATTGCGGCGGATGCCTCGGTTTCGCCCCTAGCCGAGCCTGGGGCCTCGGTTTCCCGGCAATCGTGGCGGGCGGAACCCTGGCGGTGGCCGGTGCGGTTTCATCGGGCTGGGCCGCAACTTGGTTCCGTTTGCTTTTAGCTAGTATACCCCAGGCGTGTCTGAAAACATGCGAAGTGGTACCCATGTTGCCGTCCACGTCGGCAAATTAGGGGACCAAAGGTAGAATAATGGTTTGCCGTACCGAGCCTGGCTGGAAACTAATCAACCTGACCAATGTCGCGTCCGGCTAGGCTGGAAAATTATTGTGCTTGGCGACCCGGAGCGGATTCGAACTACCACTAGCTTTTAGCAGGCCCCACCAAAATATCTTTCCCTGCAACCCGCACTTCGTGAGCCGGAACACACCGCTGAGCTGGCGGATTTAATACTTCGCCGGTAACTACGTTGAATTTTGCCCCGTGAAGAGGACACTGGACTTGCTCCCCATCAAGGTCGCCATCTGAGAGGGTTCCTCCCCTATGGGTACAAGTATCACCAATGACGTAGAAATTCCCATCGACGTTGGCCAACAGCACTGCTTCCTGGCCCAACAGAACCGATTTCATTTCCCCAGGGGAGAGCTCGCCGGTTTCGGCAACCTTTTCAAATCCTGACTCAGCCATAACTTGACCACCTCCGAGAATATTGGGCCGTATTATTGATGCGAATTGGTCGAGGCAGCGAGGTGACCCAATCCCCTGAAACTAGTAGCCAGCTAAATACAACACGAAGATACGCGCAACCTATTTAGCCAGAGTCTGCTCTCACACTCTCGATTATTTTGGACAGATCTCGATTGAACTCTCCCTTGTTCAGCACAAGGTCGCAACCTAGATTCCTGGCCCGTTCCAACATGGCAACGTTTTCGTGGGGACCGAACGCTACTACTTTAACTCCTCCCGCTTCCTGGTGATCGATATTTTCTAAGACGTTGCTCCATATCGATTGGTCTCCCTCAAGGTCGACCAGAATCAAAGCGGGTCGACGACTTGCGTAGTGGTCCCAGAAGATTGATTCCGTGTTAGCCCGTTGCACTTCGTAACCGAGTGGTTCAGCCAGGGCCTCAACTTTACCCAGAAAGAAAAGGTTTTGCCCAACTAGGAGAACAGTCCCTCTGTCCGAATCCAGCAATTAGCCCCCTTCAGGTGCTGCCTCAGCAATGATAGCTGCTAGGGCTGCGGCGAGGTCACTAATTTTCCTCGTCTCGGGCCACACGGACCGCTACCGGTCCCAGGTGCTGATGCCAATGGAATGTTCCTTTAGTAGCATCGTTATCGCGGGATGTGGCTATTATACAACCGACATTCCCCAGATCGAACCACCTTTCCTGGATATAGCTCCCGCAGGGATGCTGCCAACTATAATCTCGCATTCCAAGGGCGTCAAATGCGTCCTGATTCGCTCAAATTCCTCCTTTCATGGACCAACCACCGTCCTGCCAAGCGTAAAATCTCCAAACCGCTTGTCTACGACCAAGTCTCTTCCTTGGGAAGCCCTTTTGCCCTGTACGACCCGGTAACCGTAATCAATCCCGACGCTCCTAAAGTGGACTAGCCAGGAGCCAGCCTAAGCCGACCAATTCGTTCCAGTATCCCGCCTAGCATTTCCCGGCTCACGAGCACCTCAGCAAGCTGAAACACCAGCCTTCTGGCATGGCGCACCAACCGCCCTCCAGTCTTGATCATCCTGGTTTGAAGGCTAGTCAGCGACCAGTGTTTCATCTCCTCCGGCACGGCCAGCCTTCTCAAGAAGTTGCCCAGGTTGTAAGCCATTACGAACAGTCCCAGCCTCACCTGGTTGGCCACGAACTTGTGGCAGGACAACCTGGTCCAGTTCAGGGCGTACTTGCCTTCTTTGATCCATTGCTCCGCCGTGCCCCGGCCATTGTAAAAGCGGACTATCCCTATAGTTGGATAGGTCAGATTGGTGACTATGAAGCCCACTCTGGGGAACAGCTCTCCCTGGTGCCACTCCACCTTGGCCACCATTCTTCGGGATACATTCCAACTCTGGGCCTGGTAGACGAAGTCATGATAGGAGACGATGGGCTTCGGGGAAGGCCACTCCGTAGGCCGTACCAGCAAGTGCGCTATCTCCCGCTGCAACACCTGATTGGACCGCAGCCTGATGGCATAGCCGATGCTTCTCGCTTCCAGGTATTCGTATATCTCCGGCTTGGCAAAGGCGGCGTCAGCACGAAACAGCAGCCTGACTGCTGCTATCAAGTAACGCTCCACCACCGGATCGAGGACTTCTTGCCAATCATCGGCACTGTGGACGTTGCCTGACCGTAGCTTCGCTGCTTCACAATCCCCGAACTGGTTGAACAGAAAGAGAGGGTGATAACAGACACACTCGAAGTGGCCGTTGTAGGCTGCTCCCTCCTGCTGGCCGTGCACTGGACTCTCGGAACTGTCCATATCCAGGATCACTCGCCGGTGTGGAGTATGAACCATGGCACCCTCCACCCATTGGGAATTCATCCGAGCCAGCCCCTTCAGGTTCTTCTCCTCGGTCAAGGTCTCCGTCTCAAACCGCCCCATCTCGCTGGTGCTGGCAGCCTTGCGTTCCGAGCCCTGCCATCCCACGACTACTCGCATGGCGGGGTCGTAGGCTAAACGGTCGGCATCGTTGGTGTCGTCGTAGCCAGCCAGGCGACTGAAGATAGACTGGCGCAGCAGAGGAACCAGGTGGTGGAGGATATTGCGACCAGTGCGGCGGTCCTGGAGGTAGTCCTCAGCGATTTCGGTAAGGCCCAAGGCATCATCAAACTCTCGAAAAGCAAGAAGACCAGCGTCTGAGGTGATGGTTGAGCCGTGGAATTCCAGGCGGATTTTGGGGTTGAATTGGAGCCGGAGAGGGGCCTTTTCGCCGTCACCCATGGGGTGCCTCCAGGATGCTTACGCTACCTATATAAAACTCGCCAGGCTATCTTCTTCTGTTTAGGCATGGCATCCCTCCCCATTTGTGAAGCCTTAACGTTTTGATACTCCAGCCAAACTATCACGGACCTCTCGGAGGGCGGTAAAAGTCTCGATTTTATCTTGGTTAGCCTTTGAGGTATTGGTGTATAGAAGGAAGTACCTAGGCCCACGAGCTTCGGCAATCTGGTCTGTTATGCGGTCTAACTTGTTCACAAGCATTCTCAAGATGTCTTTTAAAGCTGCGTTGTGCCGTAAGGATGCCCTCTTCTTACCCTTCCCATGAGTCAGTCCACGCACCCAGACGACACTTATATTGGCGGCGGACAATAGACTCTCGTGTTCTGTCCTGGAGCGGTCGTCCTTCGTAATCCAAGCTTGGTTACACCGTCCCATCTCCGGTATGAGATACTCGTCTGATGTCCCTTTATCAGCGATAACTATTGGGAAACCAACTGCTTTGAGCGCTTCGCCTATTATAGGCGGTAAGCTTTCATCGTAGCAGTAAGAAACTTGTCTACGCTGCGAGTTGATTCTCCCAGGCAATCGCCGCCTCTACTTGTTCCGTTGGCAATTGATACGCTAATGCAACCCGGCCTGGTGGGTCCCCCGCTTCCACCAGCGACCATAGGACCTGCGTGGCTATTCGAGTCCCTTTAAGGCAAGGTTCACCAAAAGAGATTTTCGGGTCGAGCACAATGCCTTTTTGGGGTTCCCATTTTGTTGGGAGCTGATCCTCGCCGAACGCCATGTTGTGCATAGGACCTACAAAGAGTTCCACGAAGTCGAAGGCTGACTGCCAGTTCTTGGTGATGGCGATGGGAATATTGTTCTCCCGAATGTAGATGTGCAATCCAGAAATCCATAGGGGTTCCATAGCAAATGGGTGAGACGATCCCCGTGCAGCCAGTTCATGATGTGCCTTCCGTATTTCCAGTGATGTGACCCCGTGTGCACGGAATACGGCGATCATTCGTAAGCTCACAAGGTCAAGGAATGTTAAGGCCACCCTCCCCCCCCGCAGTCCAGTCAGATATTGCCCTGTCAGCCCATCTCTAACCCATCGGAACAGATGGCGAGTAGTAACACCTTCACTAGGGGGGTGGGGCTTAGGGGACGTAGCTTGAATAAGCGCGGCAGCATCTACTACCGGATAAACACCGGAATGTATCGGTCTCTCGATCGTTGCCACCATAGTTGACCTCCCGTTCTTGAATGCTATATTCTTGAAGGACGGAAGATAGACGGAGATGTCGGTGTCGGATCGCCTTTCGGCATGCTATTAACCTCGTTGCAGTTGCCGAACTGCAACGAGGTTAGGTAACTCCACGTCTGTCATGCTTTCGCTCTTATAGCATCCTTGGCTGCCGGGTGTCCTTCGGACCAATCAGGTCGGCGTAAGTAAGCCTCTTGCCCACCATCCCCGCCGCCATTTTACCCATCTGGTCTTGCGTGTCAAGTGGCCGGACGTTGTGCCGCCCTGAGAATTCATCCAAGTACCGTCCCAAGTGCTTCACCGAGACGTGGTGATACGTCCCGTGGAGCCCGCGCTTCATCAAGGCCCAGAAAGATTCTATTCCGTTGGTGCCCGCCTGCCGCTTCACATACTCCCCGGCGGAGTGCTTGACGGTCCAATGAGAACGGCGCGGCATCCCCTCGTATGCTGCGGCTTCGTCCGTGTAGACCACGGAGCCAATGTCAGTGGACTCCAAGACGAACCCATGTAGGTCCGCTCTATCGGTGAAGGCTATTGGTCGGGCGGTGATCTGCCCCGTGTCTCTATCCTTGGCCCCTACAACCGCCGTCTTTCCGACAGTGCCACGTCCAGCGTTGAGTTTCTTGCTCTTGTGCTTGTTGCGTTCCTTGCCGCCGATATAAGTTTCGTCAACTTCGGTAGGGCCGTAGAAGCGCGCGGTTTCGTCGTTCCAAGTCTCCCGTATGCGATGGGCCATGAACCAGGCACTTTCCTGCTTGATGCCCAGGTCCCGATGCAACTTCATGCTAGATACACCCTTTAGGCTGGTTGTGTGGAGGTAAAAGGCCAACGCCCACTCGCTCATTGATAACTTGCTGTCGTGCATGATAGTGCCAGTCTTGACGGTGAAGTTCTTCAGGCAGGTCTTGCAGTGGTACTGGGGGGTCTTCCTCGTGGACTTCCTGATGCTGACAGCGTCGCTCTCGCAGTAGGCGCAACGCATGCCGTCCGGCCACCGCTTCGATACGAACCACGCCTCAGCCTTTGCGTCATCACCGAACTGTTGCAGGGCAGCCTTGAGGGTAATACCCTTGCGGTATGACTGCCCAGGTGCCCCGTTGGTAGCGCTCATGTATCCCGCTCCGTATCTGATTTACATGAATATTGTACCAAAATACGGGCCGGAAGTCAAGGGATTTTGGTACACAAACGGGTAATTCCCATAATTAAGGCCGGAATGAAAGCGAAGTAGTGAACTCGGAGAGGAATTGCATTGGAAATACTGTCAACTACCCTAGAGATTCGCTCTAGTTGAGGTGGACCCGGTTATTTGGACAGAATCAAGGCGGAGTTAAGTGAGAGTCCCTGACCTCCTGCCAGTAGGTCTGCTTCAGTACCGAGTGAACACCTCCCTTCATTAGACTCCTCTTCCACGACTCCCTGCTCCCCGTGGAACACCTCGGCCGGGGTCCGGTAGCCTAGGGCCTGATGGGGCCTAAGTCCGTTGTAGAACCGGAAGTAATCTTCCAGTCCCCTCTGGGCATCGAGGACGTTGGCGTAGGCTTTCAGGTTCACTTCTTCATACTTCACTGTTCGCCACAGCCGCTCCACAAAGATGTTGTCTTGGTACCGCCCTTTCCCGTCCATGCTGATCCTCACACCGCGGTCCTGCAGGACCTGGGTGAACTCCAGGCTGGTGAACTGGCTTCCCTGTTCGGTGTTGAACACCTCCGGTTTGCCCTTGCCCAGAGCCTCCGTCAGGGCCTCGGCGCAAAAGCCAGCCTCCAGAGTGTTAGACAGACGCCAGGACAGGACATACCGGCTGTACCAGTCCATGACTGCCACCAGGTAGAGGAATCCCCTGAACTAGATGGCTGGCTCCGAGGGCTGTGATGGTCCAACTAGCGCCTGCCCAGTCTGGTAAATAAGGAGGCCGGAATTCATATTCCGGCCTCGTCGACCGCAAGATTCACACCCCTCGTTTTGAACCGGCCTCTCACCGCAACGCCGCTTTGCCGATATAGACGGCGTATGCTACAGTATGGGGCATGAACCCCGTGCAGGAGAGGCTGGCGGAGCTGACGGGAAAGGGTTGGACCATGGCGGCGATTGCCCGTGAGGTCGGAACCTCCTACAACACCATCCAGAAGTGGAAGGCCGGGGAGCGGTATCCGACGCCGGAGAAGCCGATCCTGCAGGCCCTGGATGGCCTGTGCCAGCGCAAGCGCATCCCCAAGAAGCGGCAGGCCCCCGCGTGACCGATGAAGTTAACAAAGGAGAGACCCCCTGGGCCGCTACGCCGTTGCCTGAGCCCCAACTGGACTTTCAGTGCATCGGCAGAACCTGGCATGACGACCCCAGGGAAGACCCGGGATACTTGACGTGGCTGCCGGGGATCGCTGGAAGTCACGAATATGGGAAGGCTGGCTTCTATTGCGAGTCCTGCACATATGGGGTGCATAGGGCAGCCCAGAAGGCTGGACTGCCATTCGTTACCGGGCCAACCCTGGAAGAGGAGTTGGTCCGGAGAGGACTGGGCCACCTGCTCGATTTTCACGAATGGTTGCCGTTGTTGGCCCCGACCATCCCGGCTGAGTGGCGCAACAAGTGAATGCACCCCACTGACTAGGATGACATGACGACAGCACTGCCTGAGCCTGAACGAAGAACGACTGTTCAAGACCATGTGGAGATGAGCCACAGGTTCCTTGACCATGCCCAGAGCGAACTGAATGCAGGTCGGCGCCTCCAGGCGTCAGAGAAGGTCTGGGGAGCCGTGTCCCACGCGCTTTCCGCCATAGGAAAGCAGCGCGGCTGGAAGCATGAAACCGAGTTTGATGCCCATGATATCTCCTCACAGATGGGTATTGAGTACGGGCGAAGTCACGAGTTCGGTGCAGGGTATGTGACGGCTTTTCACCAGCACAAGAGCTTTCACCGAAACTTAGATATGGACGAGGATATCCAGGTCAGCATAGACCTAACCCGCGATTACGTCGCTGCGTTGGATTCCGTCCGGGAGCTGCCAGCGAAGCCCGTTACCATCGCGAGCAAGACTCAACAGGACCGCCTCGGAAGATTGTTAGGTGTCCCAGATGAACTGCGGGATGAGAAACTCCCCATAAAAGGGAAGCCTGACCCGTTTGGCTTTTCCCGGTTCGATAACGACGGTAATCCCAGGGGCCCGCTGGCCGATCTTGGCGAAGGAAAAACCTGGTAGGGCGGATGAGTAAACCGAACCGATTTTTGCAACAGCAACTCGATTATTTCAACAAGTGGCTTTTGTTCAACAAAGCCGGGATCCCCACACCGGGGGGTCACCTGCAGCTCCACCAGGGCGAGGGCGGGCCCCACGTCGCCGGAGCCGGCGGACGCGTTCCCACGACAACCCCATAAATGACCACGAAACCCCAGCACAAGGCCACGAAACGGGCCAAAAGCATAGTCAAAGTGACCACGGAAATCGTGCCTAATTGCAACCATAAATGACCTTTTCAAGCTTGATTTGCTGCAATTGTGGGCATTTACAGGCCTGCACACGCTCCATGAGAAAAACCCCAGGAACCATTATATTATTCTATGAAGGTCTTGGAAGCTAACGAAACCGGTTGACGGCGGTCGCCGGGGCCTGGCCAAGCCCTGGGTCAGAGGAGGCAAGCAGTGGCTAGAGGACGGCGGAAGGGGAGGCCTACCCCGGTCAAGGTCCGGCCGGGGAGACGGTCCGGGCCTTTAAAGGACCTGGACCTGTCCCAGGCATTAGCGAAGCTGGCGATGGCGGACCGGGAGAAACGGGCGGCGGCCACCAGGGACCTGGCCAGGGTGGACCCCCGGAGCGACGAAGCGATAGACATACTGGCCAGGCTGATAAAGTCCAGGGCCTGGCCCAAGCCGAGGGGCCTGGAGCGAGTGTCGGCGACCCATCTCCTGGCGACGTTCAAGACTGAGGCCGACTTCCAGGGCACCATCAATGACGTGTCCGCGGCGCTGGCGCTCATGGACGTGGTGCACGATGTCCCCTCGCGCCGGGACTACGCGGTGGCGATGGTCAAGGCAGCCCCCCGCAAGTATCGCAAGAAGCTGGCCCGCCTGGAGGCCAGAGAGAAAGCACGCCGCGCCCGGGAGGCCGAGGAGAGGGTCCGGGGCTGGCTCGAGGCGGCACGCCAAGAACAGGCCGCGGCCGCGGTGGCCACCGAACAAGAGACCCTGCGCCGGTGGGCGACGTTGCCGGCGACGTCGCCCAGGACCACCGGGGAGCTGCGCCTCGTCCTGCAGGAGCGCCGATCGGCGGCTGAACGTCACCGTCAGGAAGCCGAGGAGCGCCAGGCAGCAGAGCGCCAGGCGGCCGAGGAGCGCCGGCTGGACCAGGAGCGCCAGGTAGCCGAAGAACGCCGGCTGGACCAGGAGCGCCAGGAAGCCGAAGAACTCCGGGCGGCCAGGGAACGCCGGGAGGCAGCAGAACGCCGCCGGCTGGAGTGGGCCGCACGAGAACGCCGGGCGCGGAGCTTCGGTAGCCGCCTTCGAAATGTTGTGGTCACGGTCCTGGTCGTGGCCGTCTTGTGCATGGTCGCGGGGCTGGGGATAGCCGGCTACTCCCAACTGCAGGACCTGGGCCTGGTCGACCGCATCCCATGGTAAGATGCACGCATGACACCTGAAGAACTTGCACAGCTCACGCGGTCCAGGTACAGCCGGGAATGGGGAGACCTGAGCGCCGGTGAACAGACTGCGTTGACCGAGGACATCAAGCGCCGGGGCGTCCTGCACCCGCCCAAGGTTCGAGCCGGCGAGGTAATCGACGGCTGGCATCGCGTCCTGGCGGCGATCGCTGCCGGTCGGAGCATCGACGTGGTGGAGCTGGACGCGGCGACCACCCACGAAGAGCTGGCATCGTTGACGGCGGCGGAGAACTGCCTCCGGCGGAACATGCCGAAGCTCGACGCGGCGTTGGCGCTGACCCGGCTTCGGGGCATGGCGGACGATGGGACATGCTCGACTACGGTCGAGGCGGACGCCTCGATGCTGGGGACCTCGGAGCGGACCATCCAGTATGCCCGTGCCCAGCTGCGCCAGGAGATGGGCCTTTCGACGCCAGGGAGCGCCCCCCCGGCCGAGGAATCCCGGCGGGATTGCAATCCCGCCGCAGGTGCGGGATTGCCTGGGGGTGCAAGTTTGCACCCCTCGAACCCTGGACTCCAACCCCAGCCCCAGGGCGTCAGCTCGGAGAACGTCGACGCCGGGATAGGGCTGGTGGTCCGGCGCTCGGTGCGGGATGCGGAGCTGGTGGCGGCGATGGCCAGGTCGACGGCGCTGGCCAGGCCCGCGGCGACGCTGCTTCGGGCAGCGGCGAAGCTGGCCGTGGATCTGCCGGCCGACTACCGGCGGCGGTTGACCGACGTCGTGGCTTGCATCCTGTGCGGCCAGGACCTGGCCCCGGAGCTGGTTGACGGGCTGCGGAGCTGCTGCGTGGGCTGCATGCGGCGCGTGCCGCGGGCCGAGTTGACGAAAGCGCTCAGGCGTGATTAGGCGTGAAACCCCGGCGGCCGCTGAAAATCCGACGCGCTGTAAGCGGCTTTAAGGCCGCTCTGGGCTTTCGGCTGGATAACAACCCACGGAAACCCCGGCCTTAGCCAGCCCCGGCGACGTCGTGTTGCCCAGGGCCGGTAATTCCCCCAACCCCCACCCCGGTTTCCGGAGCCGGAGGCCTGGGCGGCGTCCTGGCCCCGCAGGTCCTACCACAAACCACAAACGTAACAAGTCGCCCCAATAAACATTGGCAGGGCCATTTCGAGGGTGTTACGTTAAGGGGCGATCCACCCGCGGGCGGTGCCCCACTCACGTAACGGAGGCATACATGGCCAAGTCCAGGGGATACTACGGGCGGGAAATCCAGCTCCAAAGCCTAACCTGCGACCAGTGCGGCGAGACCTACCAGGGCGCCCGGCGGTCCTGGACCAGGGGCCAATACTGCCGGAACGCCTGCAGGCAAAAAGCGTACAGGGACCGCCGGGCGCAGCTCGGGCCTCGGGATATGCAGGGGGCGGCGGAATGACGAAACCGAAAGAGCCTTACGGGTAATTATAGCCATACCGACGGCCAACGTCTCACAAATGGACAATGGTTTAAAGAATGCCGACGATTTACTCAGAGGGATATTCAGCCATATGGGAAATGTGGGCTAAGAAAACCCATGGTAGGTTTGACTGTTTCCTAATCTCTCACGAAGATAATTGACGATATTGGGGCATTACAACCGCAACGTCCGCACAAGCGCGACCATCGTGTGAGAGACTTGTCGTGTGGGCTAAGCCGGGGTGGCCTGAGCGACTCCTTTATTACTCCGCCCTTTACACGCTTGGAAGAGCTTAGCTGTGGGGTCCGCCGCCCGACCACAACACTTCATCGAACATGTACTCCGGCTAGGGTACGGAAAACCTTCAAGCCTACCCCGGCTAGAAGTAATGTGACGGGAGCAGCGTACAGCACGAAAACTGCTCCGAATACAGTCGGGATCACCGAGCACAAAAGACAAAGACTCGCTGGGATCAGCCACTTGGGGCTATTGGGCCTGAGGATCAGTCCGATGCCCGCGGCGGACGCTAGCACCAGCGTCGCCATGTTAAGGAGGTTTATTTCTGCTGTCGGGCGGACTAGCAGGGAGACGAAGAGGCCTACGCTGACCGCAAGTGCTAGCGCCCCACTGCCTACGAGCGTCAATTGCTCCAAGTGTCTGATAAATCTAGCCTTAGACGTTGATGGTATCGCCAGAGGCGTCTACACGTGCACCCAGACCTATAGGGAGCGCCTCTAGGTCTGGGCGCCCAAGAACTCGCTCTATACAAGCTTTGCTACCGCCAATGTAGGTATCCAAAGAATCTATTTCGGTTGCAACGCACCAGGCCCGGTCTTCTGGCCACCAAATGTTCGGCGATTGCCCCCATCTTCCCCCAACATGCTTGTAAAACGACATGATGCTGTCCAGAGGGCCACAAAAGACCAAGTACTCCTCCCTGCGTGGAACTTTCAACTTAGCTACCCTCTTGAAGTAGCGGTCATCAAGGAATCCATAGCCGTGCCAAAGGGAGAAATAGCAGCGTTCGGGTGTGGAAGTGAACCCTTTGAGGACACTGATCAGAACCTGGCACTCGTCCTCGGGTAGCATCCCATAGAACGGGATGCGGCCCCACGAAGGTTTTTCGTCTAAGTGTACGTCAAGGTTTGCGATTCGACAGAACTGCATCTGTGGATGAACGACTTTCCCGTTCCACGACGCCACAGTGGACCACCTCACCTGTTCCCAACTTCGGTCAGCTTTCCAGAGTTTGGCCGGGTGAAAGACTCGTGCGTAGGCTTCAAATCCCTCTGGGACTAGAGATCCTACGAACCTTCCCTTCTCTGAAGCCCAGTCTCCAAGCCGCTCCTTGATCCAATTGGCCGGGTAGGGAGCGTTCATCAACTCGACACCGTCGGGTTGATGGTTCTTGCCCTGCGGCTGCCTTTGCCCTACAGATACCAAGTCGAGCACACGGGCAGCAGCTTTCAAAAGCCCGTTTACGGACAATTACTTACCTTCCGGCTATTCGATGTAATCCCACCGTATGTGTTGCCGTCCGGACCTAACATCCAATGGGCGCTGATGGCCCTATAACGCCCGTTCTCGCAGGGGCCATGTGTTGTTACCCGGAATTACCCATATCAAGCTGCCTGGGTCCAAGCAACGCACCATCCTCGACGAGAGCCATCGTAGTATCACTCACGGATGCCGTCAACCATGCAATCAAGCTCACAAAACCATCTCTCGGCGTGGTGAGTTAGCGGCCCCAGGCAGCGGAGGTGGCTTTCACCACGTTTGCACTCCCTTCAAACTCCTCCGGGCACGCACCTCGCCCTTGGTTGCCTCTCTTCACCTCTGATGACCTCAAGGATAATCGCTACCCTGGTGCTGGATGGAGCCCGGCGATACGCTCCAACACTTGCCGGAATACCTCCCGGGACACTGCCACCTCAGCAAGCTGAAACACCAACCTCCTGGCATGCCGCACCAGACGTCCACCCATCTTGATGAGCTTGGTCTGCACGCTTCGCAGCGACCAGTGTTTCACTGACTCTGGCAAAGTCAGCCTTCTCATGAAGTTGCCCAGGTTGTAGGCCAGCACAAACAGCCACAGCCTCACCTGGTTAGCAACGAACCTGTGACACGAGAGCCGCGTCCAGTTCAGGGCGTATTTACCTTCCTTGATCCACTGCTCGGCCGTGCCCCGCCCGTTGTAGAAGTGGGTTATGCCTGCCGGCGGTAGGTTGAGGTTGGTGATGACGAACCCGACCCTCGGAAATAGCTCACCCTGGTGCCACTCCACCTTGGCGACCACACGCCGGGGAATGTCCCAGCTCTGGGCCTGGTAAACGAAGTCGTGATACCGGACTACGGGCTTCTTAGGCGGCCTGCCCACGGGCCGCTTCAGTAGGTGCCGGATGTTTCCTTGTAATACCTCGTTGGCCGGAAGCCGCATAGCGTAGCCAGTGCCCCTTGACTCCAGGTACTCGTACATCTCGGGCTTGGCAAAGGCAGCATCGGCCCGGAACAGCAGCCGGACTCCTTTCTCCTGGTATCGCTTCACGACTGGCTCCAGAACCTCCCGCCACCGCTCAGCGCTGTGGACGTTGCCCGGGCGAAGCATTGCACCTTCGCAATCTCCGAAATGGTTGAACAGGAAGAGCGGGTGATAACATACGGACTCGAAGTGGCCGTTGTAGGCGACTCCCTCTTGCTGCCCATGCACCGGGCTTTCAGAGCTGTCCATGTCTAGGATAACTCGCTGGTGAGATGTCTGGGCCATGGCCCTGTCCACCCACTCAACATTCAGGCGCGCAAGCCCTTCCAGGTTCTCCTCTTCGGTTAACACCTCAGTCTCAAATCGGCTCATAGTGTTGGTGCTGGCTGCCTGCTTATCAGTACCTTGCCACCCGACGATGACACGCATAGCCGGGTCTTGGGCAAGCCGTTCAGCGTCGTTGGTGTCCTCGTAGCCAGCGAGACGGCTATACACCGATTGTCTGAGCAAGGGCAACAGCCGGTGTTGCACATTGCGGCCGGTGCGGCTTTCATGGATATAATCGTTGGCTGTCTCTGTGAGCCCCAGAGCGGCATCAAGCTCGCGGCATGCCAGGAGTCCGGCGTCCGAGGTGATGGTAGCGCCACGAAAATCCAGGCGGACTCTGCGGTCGAATTGGAGCTTCAAAGGGGTGTCGGAACTTTCACCCATTGGGTGCCTCCAGCGAGATTGCGGTATCCAGAACTAGACCCGCTAGCTCAGCCAGTCTAGCACCCACACTGCCCATAATGCCCAGGTATGCGGCTCAAATAGGCAGCACTCTTACCGGATTACGACGCACCCACCCGGCTGATCTGGGAAATGTGGGTTTAAACCATTGTCCATTTGTGAGACGTTGGCCGTCGGTATGGCTATAATTACCCCATAGCTTGGCGAGTTTTATATAGGTAGCGTAAGCATCCTGGAGGCACCCCATGGGTGACGGCGAAAAGGCCTCTCTCCGGCTCCAGTTCAACCCCAAAGTCCGCCTGGCATTTCACGGTGCCACCATCACCACCGACGCTGGTCTTCTTGCTTTTCGAGAGTTTGATGATGCCTTGGGCCTTACCGAAATCGCTGAGGACTACCTCCAGGAAAGCCGTACCGGACGCAATATCCTCCACCACCTGGTTCCGCTGCTAAGCCCGAATCCACCGAAGGACACCGATGGACGGCGTGAGGACAGCGGAAGGGGGTGGGTGAGGGAGCTACAGGGGAGATATGGCCTGGGGTCTTGGGGTAGATGGGAGGCCGGCGGACGGTCTTCAGTCGCCGCACAGGGCCCCTAAGGCCCTATGCGGGAGTTGCGATGCGCGGGATGGCGAGAGGATACGCAGCAGGGGACTCTCGCGACCGGGGTGGCGCGAGATTGCGGGGACGTTGGGTCAGTTGCAGGCTGGCCGTCAGGCCGGGAACGGAATGGCTTGCAGCCGGGCCAAGGCGCGACTGAACTGGGTTTCCCAAGGCCAGCGCCGGGGGAGATGCAAAGTGAGGCGGCGCGCCGAGCGGGTGATCCGTCCCACCAGAGCGAAGACCCGCCGCCTGAGGGTCTTGGTGATCACGGTCCGCTCGCCCAGACCAATCCGCGCCGTCCAGCGGGCCAGGTTATGCGCCATCACCTGGACCGCCAGCCAGGCGCCGTTGGCGGCGAAGCGCGCCGACGGCATGTGGTTCAGCCCGACGCCGTACTTGAGGTCGCGTATGGCGTTCTCGACCTCGGCGTGGCGGCGATGATCGGCCTCCAGTTCCAGCGTCTCCCCATCGCGGTCGGTGATGAAGGCGTGATAGCTGTATCTGGCGAAGAGGGCGAGCTGGGAACCGGGCGTCGGCTTCACCCGCCGGACAATGAGCCGCACCGGCGCGGCGTCCGGCTTGGTCTGGAACGGGGTGTAAGTCGTCTCGGCGACATCGGCGGCGCCGTCCATCCAGTAGGGAATGGGAGTCCAGTCCTCCTCTGGTATCGCCTCGATCAGGTCCCGCAGGCTGGCGCGCTGGCGGATGGTGATAGAGAAGCGGACATCCATTTCCCGGCAGGCGGCAACGACAGTGTGGGCGTAGAAGCCGCTGTCGGCCCGCACCGTGAGTTGTCCCCTGGCCCCGCCGTAGCGCACCCGCCCCACCGTCTCACGCAGGAAGTGGGCGGCGCCACGGGCGGTGTTGGCCCGGCCCTCGCGCAGCCGGGACATCAGCACCTCGCCGGTGCCGGCGGCAATGGCCAGCAGCGGGTGATAGCCGCGGGCGCCGGTATAGCCGTGGTGGCGCGCTCCCTCCTTGGCCAGTCCATAGGTCTCGCAGATGGTCGAGTCCAGGTCGATGGTCAGGGGCGAGTCGCCGGGTCCGGCCCCAGCGGCCCAGGCCCGGGCCAACAACTGGCGGCTCACGCGGTCGAGTTGACGGACATGCCCCCACCGGAAGCTGCGCAGGAAGGTCCCCAGGGTGGATGGCGCCTTGACCACGCAGCCTAGAACACCGACCGTCCCACCAGCGCGCAGCGCATCGGCGTCGTCGATGCAGTCGCCGCCTGCCAGCGCGGAAGCGACCAGCGTCAGCATCTTGTCCCCCGTGTTCGCCCGTCCCGGCGCTCCGCCGAGGTCAAGGTGATGGTCGACGAGTTCCCGCAGGCCCAGGTGCCGGGCTAGGGTGGCCGGCAGGAGCAGGCCGGCATTGGCCACCAGGCGATGGTCGTCAAAGAGGATGCGGATACGGTCGGGTTTGTTCTGTGGCAGCATCTATTGGGTGCTCCTTGTTTCCGGGCGGGTTTCTGTTCCAAAACCATTATCCCAGATTCAGAGGAGCACCCGCTGGCTTCTTCCAGGGCTGTCCCCAAGGACATCCTTCGGTGGATTCGGGCTAAACGCTAAGAGCAAACGGGACCGCGTTGGGGATGCGAGGAGTGCCCTACGGAGGACTTTCCCAAGGTGGCTTGGACACTTGATGGGGTTTTGATAAGAGACTCATCACAAGAGAGGTATTTTTGTGCGGAACCCTGGACAGCCGAGACCAGCCGGGTACCAGCGCTTTCAAGCGCTCCAGCGGATGCGTGTTCCCGGAGTTCCGCCTGAGCATACCCTACGAATCTATGTAGTTCGTGCGATCCGACGCGACCCGGCCATAGATGATGGCCTCTATTGCCAAGCGCTGCAGGACCTTTGCCAGGGCGATAACTCGGACGTCTTCAATGATCTTCTAAAATTTACAGCGGGGGTCGTGTCTGGCGAATTGAATGGCAGGATAGTCGATGCGGCTGCACAGGTCTGGTCCAGTTCCCGACGCGTCGAGCATGATGACGGAGCTTATCCCAACATCGCAGAGTTCAACCACAGGTTCCTGAACGGCAAGGGTCTTCAGGCACTTTTGACTCTGCTCCTATTTGATGCTGCGGGCATAGACCCGGTCGCCGTCGATAAATGGAAGGGAGGAAACGCTCTCGACGCTGCCTACGGGCTACGGAAGACGCGACGACAGAGGAAGTTGGGCCGGGGACTTCAAACTTTTCTTAAACAATTCCCTGTTGTGGACGAACCCGCCGTGACGGAAGCGGCGGAGCAGTATGTCGAGTACCGCTTTCTGGACCACGGCAGTTTGCCTGACTACATGCGACGAAAAGAGCTTGAAGGTGGTCCACGCAGCGACCGCTATCTAAGGGATTGGTTTAAGAAGTTTGACAAAGCTCTCGGCTTTCCTCCTCCTCCCCTTGGGCGTCCACGCAAGAAGCGTAGATAATTTTGGGGCGTCCAAAAACTTTGCCGCATTTATTGCTCTGACCGGTGGCACCATAGGTGCAAGTCCCTAGTGGCGGTAGCTCGCGGATAGGATCGCCGTCGGAGCAGTAAGGCAATCGATCGCTCTTGCTATCTGTACGGGACATCAGTCCCGAAACGGTTGCTGACTCCCCGCCGAAGATCCGCCGCTGGTGCGGCCTGCTGAGGGATCAACAGCTCAGGGTCGGGGGCATATATGGCAATTTATGGAGGCGCAGAGTTTTCGCGGACTCTCAAGCGACTGAGAGCCAAGGGGGGCACCACTAAATATAAGCTGGCACAATACAGCGGCCTGAACGAGGCGTACGTCTTGAGGTTAGAATCAGGCGAACGGCAGAATCCATCACGGGATACCGTGTTGAAGCTTGGCCTGGCTCTGGCCTCACATTCACCTAATATATCCGTCGACGACGTGAACGAACTGCTCTTGGCCGCCGGATATGCACCTCTCAGAAGCCGGGGAGAGCCGATTCCGGCTACCTGAGCGGTGCTGTGTCGTTCAACGCCTCAAGGCGGTTCGCTTGGGCCTGAAGGGTTTTCCACGGGACGGCCGGTTCGCGTTGGGGTAGATACTCCCCTTCCCGTTCTCAGGGTTGAATCGATGCCGGTACCGCCTGGCGCCGCCTACATCCAATTTATCCAGCGGTGAGAGTTCCTGGCTTTTTAGCGCAGCCTTTTGACTGGCTATGTGGACATAATGTTCAACCATCGTCAATGTGGTGTGACCCAAATTCTGTTTGAGCAGGAACACGTTGCCCCCATTCAGAAGGAATTGGGTTGCGTAGGTGTGCCGCATGAGGTGTGGATGGAGCCTGGGGACTCCGGAGGCCTTGGAGAGCCGCTCTGTGAGGGACCTGAGGGCGTCCGGAGCCAAATGGTATCCGTCTATGGAGAGGAAGAAGGCATCCTCCCTTGGATGGAAAGGTTGAACCCGGAAGAGATAGGAGTAGTCAATGAGCCGCCGCTGGCAGGTTGCGCCGAATGCGACGATGCGCTCCTTGTTGCCCTTGCCCAATACCTTGACGTACCTCTCCTCAAGATGGACGTCCTTCTCCTTCAGACAGCTGACCTCGGAGATTCTGAGTCCTGAGTCCAACATCAGGGAATAGATGGCCGCGTTGCGGGCTCCGAGCACGGTGTTCGGGTCTATGCTGGCGAAGATCCGCTGGATTTCCTCCTCCGTCAGGGGCTCAATCACCTTCTGTACCACTTTGGGAGGCCGCAGGTCCTGGAGTCGGTGTTCTTCCGTATATCCCCGGCGGTGGAGCCAGGCGAAGAAGGCCCGGAGGGCCCTTACCCGGTTGTTCAGGGTGTGGCTTGAGACCGGCCCCCACAGCCCCTTCCGGGTTTGGAGATAAAGAATGAATTCCCGGACCTCACCCTCCCCCAGGTGTTCCAGGGCAGTGGGCATTCCACGGCCTCCGAGCCAATCCAGAAAGAGGTCCAGTGCCTGGTTGTACCACTCCACCGTCCTTTCGGACTTGCCCTCGGTGCGGTTGTGGACTTCAAAGTGGTGGACTAGCGTGGAAAGTTCCATTTTGTTCATGCTCACGGGTGGTCTCCGTATTGCTCGCCTGTTTACCATGGTACGTACTTGCCTCCTTGACGACAATTGTCTGGTAGGCAAGCAAACGGAGTTGGAACCGAAAAACGGAAAAAGGCAGCGGGTCGGATGGGTGTTTTACCAAAGAAAATGCCGCC
Organism: Dehalococcoidia bacterium; assembly: GCA_965249215.1. GTDB lineage: Bacteria > Chloroflexota > Dehalococcoidia > Lucifugimonadales > UBA3495. The sequence continues at coordinate 997,918 of CBDFLN010000001.1, forward strand.
CATTAGGGGCGGCTTCTCACGCCTAGTTCGTGCCTGAAGTGGCGTCCCAGGCAGGATTCGAACCCGCGACCCGCTGCTTAGAAGGCAGCCGCTCTGTCCCCTGAGCTACTGGGACGCATGGCCCCGTGTCCGCCTGAGCAGCTCCTAGCGAAGGGGCCTGGAACCATCATAGCACAACGTGTAGCCGCTACCGGCGAGGGGCAATAGCCGGGTTCGCCCGGTCCTCAGTCGGCGGCGGGTGTGGCCCGCTCCTTGCGGAAGGCCGGAATTACTTCCTTGCCGAACAGCTCGATGGACTCCATCACCTTTTCGTGGGGAATAGTCTCCGTCTGCATTATCAGCGACAGCATGTCCACGTCGATGTCTTCATACTTCTGGATGGTGTCGATGCAGCTTTGCGGGTTGCCGGCGACAATCACGCCCCGGTCGGAGAGGGTGTTGGCGTCTAGTTGGGCGAAAGCGGTCCGGGCCGCCCAGGGGCCGGTGTCGGGAGAGACCCCGGCTTGAATCGCCTGCTCTTTGATAGCTGCGTCGGCCTGGTGAATCCAACGGCCGAACTCGGCCTGCAGGTACTCGGGAATCCCGCCCCAGTCCTCCACCAGTTGGGAATAAGCATCAACCCGGCCCACGATATAGGGCTTGTCCGGCCCGAAGAAGGTCTTCATCGCATGGGCGCACAACTCCTTGGCTTCCTGGTCGTCCTTGCCGCAGTGGGCGTGGACGAGATTGCCCCAGAAGTTGGTGACGAATTCCCCCACCGGCTGGGCGTCCTTGATGGCCTCGCGGTAGACCTTCACGTGCTCGGCAAGGACGTTGACGGCGTAAGAGGAGGAAGACAGGACGCCGATGCCCTTGTGCGCGGCCATGCGGAAGCTGTCGACCTGCGTGCAGGCCAGGTAAATCGGGGGATGGGGTTTCTGGTAGAGCTTGGGTAAGATGCGCCGCCCCGGCACGCTCCAGAACTTGCCGTCCCAGGAGAACTCGTCCGACTGCCATATCTTCATTATCATGGATAGGGACTCTTCCCACCGGTCCCGGGTTTCCCGGGGGTCGATGCCCAGTCCGGTCTGCTCGTAGGCGTTGGAGCGCCCCGTGCCGAATTCCACGCGGCCGTCGGTTAGCTGGTCGACCATGGCCACTCGCTCGGCGATGCGGACGGGGCTCTGGGTGGGGAGGATGGACACGCCGAAGCCGATCCTGATGTCCTTGGTCCGCTGGCTCAGGGCGCCCATGAGGACCTCCGGGCATGGCGAACCGGAGAAGCCCATCAGGAAATGATGCTCCACGAACCAGACGGAGTCGAAACCCATCTGGTCGGCCAGCTCACACTGGTCCAGGGTCTCCTTGTACAGGCTGTTCCAGTCTACGTTGTCCCCTTCAAAAGGCCGCTGGCACTCGAACAGTAGTCCAAACTTCATTGCTATTTTCCTCCTACGGCGTCGTTACACGGGGTCATTATGTATGACCGATGCGGAACGCACAATAGACCTGTCTTGGGAATGCCGGACCGGGAGGCACCGTTGGATTTGAGATTCCTCGGCTTTGCTCGGAATTGTAGGTGTTAGGTAATACGTTGACATATTCGAGCAGGGGAGCATGAGCCCCTGGAGTTCATAGCGGGCGAGGTCGGCTGTCTCCGGGCGGAGGCGGGTCAGTTCATGGCGGAAGCGGCGGTCTTGGAGCCAACGGTAGGGAGCATCTTGTCCTATGCCTGAGGAGCGGGCGGCTTGAGCCAGGGTGGGAGCAGCGGCGATGATGGGCAGAGCTTGCAGCCGGCGGGCGGAAAGGCCGGGATTTTCGAATTCTGTACCATTTCGTTCCATTTTGGGGCGTCGGCAGCAGGCGAGGGAGGGTTGGAGGATTCGGGGCTGGAGCGGCGTTTGGTCACGACACGTCACGGGCCTCAGTGGCTGGTCTTGATTGGGTCCGGCGATATGGCAGGGACCTGACCTGCATCCATGATAAGGGGGAGGTTGGGGGGTGGGTAAGGGGCAAGTGTCAGTGGGGTGGGCGAGATTATGACCCCCTCTAAATCTCCCCCTTCGTAAGGGGGAGAGGTCAGGTTTGGTACAAACCGGGGAGACTGGTAACAGATTATCCATGAACATAGGCAACACTTTCCTTCAAGGAGGAAAGGAAATGGCGGCTGGGACGAGGGAATAACGGTTTGTCAACGAATTAGCTAACACATACAGGAATGACATGGGTAGTGCGCTGCGCTCGGAATGAGCTGGGTGGTGAATCTGGAATGACATGGGGGGCGCCGCCGGGATTCCCCCCAGTCTGTCGGTTCGAATGGTTCGAGAGCCTCACCACGAACGGGCTTAGGCCCCTGCTCACCACGAACGGGCATAGGCCCCTGCTCACCACGAACGGGCATAGGCCCCTGCTCACCACGAACGGGCATAGGCCCCTGCTCACCACGAACGGGCATAGGCCCCTGCTCACCACGAACGGGCTTAGGCCCCTGCTCACCACGAACGGGCTTAGGCCCCTGCTCACCACGAACGGGCATAGGCCCCTGCTCACCACGAACGGGCATAGGCCCCTGCTCACCACGAACGGGCATAGGCCCCTGCTCACCACGAACGGGCATAGGCCCCTGCTCACCACGAACGGGCATAGGCCCCTGCTCACCACGAACGGGCTTAGGCCCCTGCTCACGACGAACGGGCATAGGCCCCTGCTCACGACGAACGGGCATAGGCCCCTGCTCACGACGAACGGGCATAGGCCCCTGCTCACGACGAACGGGCATAGGCCCCTGCTCACCACGAACGGGCTTAGGCCCCTGGTCACCACGAACGGGCATAGGCCCCTGCTCACCACGAACGGGCATAGGCCCCTGCTCACGACGAACGGGCATAGGCCCCTGCTCACCACGAACGGGCTGCCTTCGGATGTTCTGGTCCTGTTCCTTGAGCGGGCTGGCTTCGGTTGTTCCGGTCATATTGCTTTCCCTGGACCAATCTGCTGTATAGCATGCTTTAAGCGCTTTGGTGGGCGGGTGTGGCAGAGGGATCGTCGGAAAGAACAACGAGGCCGCGGACTGCGGCCCAGGGGAGAAGGGCGCCCAGGAGATGCTCGCAGCCGGGGACTATGTTTTCGGCGAGGCACCGACTCAGGTATCTGTGGGCGGCCATGAAGGTGGGGAGGCGGAATCCGGCGGCGGGGCTTCAGCCAAGGTGGGAGATGCTGCGACGATAGGCAGAGCGTGCTGCTGTCGAGGGGAAAGGCCGGATTTTTTTACCACCGTCCCACTGGGTTCCATTTCGTCCCATTTTGGGGTGTCGGCAGCAGACGAGGGAAGGTTGGAGCGGTTTTTGGACACGGCATATCCCGGGCCTCAGTGGCTGGTTGGACTTGGCTCCCGTCCCGGATGGGGTATGGAGCCTGATGGGTTCCATAGTAGGGGATAACACCGGGGGTTGGAAATGGGCAAGTGTCAGTAGGGGGGCCGTTTTTGGCCCTGGGTCTGTGGTTGTCCGCGTCCTGCCATCAGCCCCCCTGGGCGCCCACCAGGGGCGCCCCTACGGTTTGGCCGATAACGATAATTCCGTGAACGTGGTTCGGCATGATTGCAAACGCGTCCATTTCAACGAGAAAGATAGCTGTCCTACAATCGTCCATGTATTGTGTTCAAGGATTCCTGAAAGTCTATGGAAGCGATTCCAAGTTGACCCAGACTACGGAAGCGATTCTCTTCTTCGCGGATGTTTATGGGATACAAGCACTGAGTGATCACGTGGTCCAGTTTGTCGAGTGCTTCCGACAATTCCAAGAGTCGTTCGTGCACATCCAGGTTGCTTTCCAAACGCTTAAGGATGCCTCTGACAAAGTCCCGTGTTCCCAAAACCGTTCTCTTGTAATCGTCGGGGGGAACGGGATCCACGTACTCGATGTCTGTTGCATTTACTGACTTTGCAAGTTCAAAAACTCCGCGCAGTACTGGACTAACGGAAGATTCCCAACTCGGATACTGAATTTTATTCTCCTGATTCTGAATTTCGCTATCTACATCTATCTGTTCAGGCAAAACCGATCCCAGCATTCTACCGAGTGCCAATGTATCCCACGAAATTGCGAAGGCAGCATCAGAAATAATCGAGTTGGCTGTCCTTTTGATTATCTTGCCGCGCCTTCCAAGCCGCGTCAGCGAGGAACCCTCGATGAGCACGATAGCAACGCCTAAAGCAAGCAAAACACCAATTAGTGAGGCAAGCAGGGCTTTGGTAAAGGGTAGTAGACGAGGCACGACATAGCCTACCACCGCAAGAGCTACAGAGGTAATGAAGCATGTCAACGCCGCCACGAGCCAGTACAGACTCAAGACACAGCCTCCTCCACACCCACCACCCCCGACACCAGTCTCGGCGACAGCGCATCCCGTTGCGCGGCGAGGGCACGCGATTCTTCCTCCACCCAGCGGCAGCGCGAAAAGATGGAGCTGGCGTATTCGGTCAATTCTCCCGGTCTTCCTTGAGGTACTGAAGCGACCGGTTGAGTTTACCTCCCCACAGCGCTTCAAGTTTGTTCCTGGTTTTTCTCGCTCTCTCGATTACGTCATCCACCGGTCGGACGTCCACCTCCACCCGCTGTCCATCGAGCAAGTCCACAGGCTCATCGAGTACGATGGTTTGTCCCTTGATAACGTCATGCTCTTTCATGCCGCGCCCCTTGGGCTGAAAGGCCCATTACACTCTCTAGCTAAACCCGAATCCACCGAAGGACACCGATGGACGGCGTGAGGAAAGCGGAAGGGGGATGAGGGAGCTACAGGGGAAATAGCGTGGGTTCCATTTGGGGTAGGGAGGTCGGCGGACGGTCTTCATCGCCGCACAGGGGCCCCTATGGCCGTCTGCAGGAGCTGCGGTGCGCGGGATGGCGAGAGAATACGCAGCAGGGAACTCTCTCGGACCGGGCTGGCGCGAGTCTGCGGGGATCTTCGGTTGTCCGGTGGGTGGGTCGGTCGCCGACGGTGCCGTCAGGCCGGGAGTGGAATGGCTCGCAGCCGGGCCAAGGCGCGGCTGAACTTCTCAGCCCAAGGCCAGCGATCCGGAAGATGCAGGGTCAACCGGCGTGCCGAGCGGGTGAGCCGTCCGGCCAGGGAGAAGAACCGCCGCCGGAGGGTCTTGGTGGTGGCTATCCGCTCTCCCAGACCGATCCGCGCGGTCCAGCGGGCCAGGTTGTGGGCCATCGTCTGGACGGCCAGCCAGGCGCCGTTGGCGGCGAAGCGACCCGAGGGGAGATGGTTGAGCCCGACGCCGTACTTGAGGTCGCGTATGGCATTCTCGATCTCGGCGTGGCGGCGATGGTCAGCCTCCAGTTCGAGCAACTCCCCGTCCCGGTCGGTGATGAAGCCGTGATAGCTGTATTTGGCGAAGAGGGCCAACTGGGAACCGGGCGTGGGCTTCACACGCCGGACGATGAGCCGCACCGGCGCGGCGTCAGGTTCACTCTGGAAGGGAGTGCAGGTGGTCTCGGCCACATCGGCGGCGCCGTCCATCCAGTAGGGAATGGGAGTCCAGGCATCCTCGGGTATCGTCTCGATGAGATTGCGCAGGCTCTTGTGCTGGCGGATGGTGATGGAGAAGCGGACATCCATCTTGCGGCAGACGGATACCACGCCATGAGTGTAGAACCCGCTGTCGGCCCGTAGCGTGAGTCGTCCGTTGGCCCCGGCGTAGCGTACCCGCCCCACCGTCTCCCGCAGAAAGTGGGCGGCGCCCCGGGCGGTGTTGGCGCGGCCCTCGCGCAGCCGGGACATCAGCACGTCGCCGGTGCCGGCGGCGACGGCCAACAGCGGGTGATAGCCCCGCTTGCCGGTATAGCCGTGGTGGCGTGCGCCCTCCTTGGCCAGTCCGTAGGTCTCGCAGATGGTGGAGTCCAGGTCAATGGTCAGGGGCCCGTCGCCGGGTCCCGCCCCGGCCTGCCAAGCCCGGGCCAGCAACTCGCGGCTCACCCGGTCGAGTTGACGGACGTGGCCCCACCGGAAGCTGCGCAGGAAGGTGCCCAGGGTGGATGGCGCCTTGACCGTGCCGCCCAGGGTGCAGGCCGTCCCCCCGGTGCGCAACACATCGGCGTCGTCAATGCAGTCGCCCCCAGCCAGCGCAGACGCCACCAGCGTCATCATCTTGTCGCTCGTGTTCGCCCGCCCCGGGGCATCGCCCAGGTCGAGGCGCTGCCGGACGAGTTCGGGCAGGCCGAGGTGCCGCGCCAGGGTGGCCGGAAGGAGCAGCCCGGCATTGGCCACCAAGCGGCGGTCGTCGAAGGTGATTTGGATCCGGTCGGGGTGGTTGCGTGGCAGCATCTATTGGGTGCTCCTTTTCCGGGGTCGGTTTTTTGCTACAAAACCATTATCCCAGAAGCACAGGAGCACCTTCTTGTATCCCAGAAGCACAGGAGCACCTTCTTGCCGCTTCAGGACGCTAACCCGACGCCCTCCTTCGGTGGATTCGGGCTAAAGAATCAGTGTAGCATCCCGGGGCCGCGCCTGGGCCCCAGCATAGAAGGCTCCGCACACCACTTGGCCGCCAGCCAATCGGTTGCGACTAGCCAGTTCCTCTCACGGGGAGTTGGCCAGAATCTGCAACTCATCCAACACTTCGGTGAATGTGGGGAATTGGTGTCTTTCAAGGACTTCATGATGTAATTCATCGCCGGTGGCTTGATCATAGAAACGGTGGTGATACTCATGGTGGTTGCAATGAAGATTGTAGTACTTCAGCGGTTCGGTTCGCTTTTGGAGCATGGCCTATCGTGCCGGAGGAACTCGTTCACTTGGGGACTCTTCCGCTTTGCTCCATTATTTGGGGACATTTACGGGGGACATAATAGGCCGTATAATTTTTAGAGAGCGCAAAATACAAATTACCCTAGTGTGAAAATGGCGATGAACTACCTTAAGACGCACCCATGGATAACCTTCCAACTGGACCTCACTAACGCCCCAGTGAGGTTTTGGACCCTGTTGGGAGACGCCAATGCCAAGTGTGAGTTTATTTCCGGCATCCCCCTTATGCCTGAAGTTGCTAAGAGGCTGAACGCGGTCTCTCTAGAAAAAGGAGCTCGCGCGACTACGGCCATCGAAGGCAACACCTTGTCCGAAGAAGAAGTGTCTCTGTTGGCTCGTGGAAAACTCGACCTACCCCCATCCAAAGAATACCTTGCCCAAGAAGTCAGTAATATCTTAGTCGTATTCAACGAAATGATTGGACTCGATGAACCGCTGCCGCTGAACACCCAACGTATAAAATACCTGAACGGCAAGATACTGGACGGCCTCGCACTGGAAGACGGCGTAGCGCCAGGAGAAATACGCGTTCACTCGGTAGGGGTTGCGCAATACAAAGGGGCGCCTGCGAGCGACTGCGAATACTTGCTCCGCCGGCTCTGTGAATGGCTCGACAATATGGACTTCGATATTGGGCCTGCTAAATTTACCGCGGCCATACTGAAGTCCATTATTTCGCATCTATACTTAGCCTGGATACACCCTTTTGGTGATGGAAACGGCCGGGTAGCGCGGCTTGTAGAGTATCAAATTCTCCTGAGCTCCGGAATACCCAACCTGGTGACTCATCTTCTAAGCAATCATTACAACGACACGCGGGCGGAATATTATCGCCGGCTGGACGGCGCCGGCAAAGAACAAAACGGGCCTATGAAGTTTCTGGTCTATGCTCTTCAAGGATTCGCGGATGGTCTATCAGACCAGATCGAAACGATCAAGGAGCAGATAAGGAATGACTCGTGGACAAATTACGTGCATATATCGTTTCGGGGCCGCAACGGAGTCGCTGACAACAGGCGCAGGCATCTCGTTTTGGACCTATCCGAACACGATGATCCCGTGCGGCGCAGGGACATCCGTTATCTCACACCGCGGCTGGCTGAAGCCTATTCAGGCAAAACCGATAAGACCATTACCCGAGACCTGAACACATTGCGCCGATTGGGTCTGATAACCAGGTCGGAGAGGCTTATTGCCGCCAACAAGGGCATCATGTTAGCGTTCACCAGCTAAGGGGTTCCTAGAGTACGGTGTATGGTATCGGAGAATCCCTCTCGAAGGACACGACCGCGGGCCTTGTCTACGTCACCCCAACCTCCTGACACTTGGTCTTTGCCTCGCCCGGCAGTCCCTCCCTACACTGTGACAAGGCCGCTGTTGCCGTATAGCCACGCCCATAAACAGCTGTCGGGCCCGCGTCTCGGAATGGCCCACAATGGCTCGGGAACAATCAATCCGGCCTGGGGCATGTCGGGCAATTGTGCTTCCAAGCGTGGGGCGGCGGCGGGGGGCAGCCGGGCTTGCGCAACTATTGACGGTTTTAGTTAAAGCCGGGATACTGGGCCTTGCCCCGGCTTTCAGATCCACGCAGGACCTGCGACGGGCGCCGCGACCTCAGCAAGGCCCACACATCGATTCCAGGAGGGCAACCCGTGCAACTGGGAGTCGTCTTTCCCCAGACGGAGATTGGAGCCGACCCGGCGGCAGTCCGGGACTATGCCCAGGCCGCCGAGTCCCTGGGCTACCAGCACTTTGTGGCTATCGAACACGTCCTGGGGGCCGACGCCGCCCAGCATGAAGGCTGGGGTGGGCCCCACACGCATACCGACATGTTCCACGAGCCCTTCGTGCTGTTGGGATACCTGGCCGGGATCACCGAGAAAATCGAACTGGTAACCGGCGTGTTGGTACTGGGACAGCGCCAGACCGCCCTCGTCGCCAAGCAGGCCGCGGCGGTGGACATGTTGAGTGGGGGCCGGGTGCGGCTGGGCGTCGGCGTCGGTTGGAACCCGGTCGAATACCAAGCCCTTGGGGAGGACTTCCACAACCGCGGGCGTCGCTGCGCCGAGCAAATAGCGCTGATGCGGGCTTTGTGGACCCAGGAAGTGGTGAACTTCGAGGGCCGCTACCACCGGGTAACCCACGCCGGGATCAATCCTCTGCCGGTGCAACGGCCCATCCCTGTCTGGATGGGCGGCGGCGCCGACGCAGTGGTGCGCCGTATCGCCGAGACCGCCGACGGTTGGTTTCCCATGTTCCAACCCGATCAGCGCGGCCAGGAGCGCGTCGGCCAAATGCGCGAGTATGCCAAGGAAGCCGGACGGGACCCCCTGTCCATCGGCATAGAGGGGTGGATTCGCTTCGCTGATCCGGACGGCCCCGATGGTTGGCAAAAGGCTGCCGAGAGATGGGCCGCGGCGGGGGCCAGCCACCTCTCGCTAAACACCATGAATGAAGGCCTGACGTCACCGGACCAGCACATAGACGCCCTCCGGCGGTTCAAAGAGGCCGTTTCGGTATAGCCGCCAGCAGGATTTCAACTCCCGGTGGCATTTCAGCGCTAAGGAGACCGTCATGAAAGTGGGAGCCATTTTCCCTCAAACCGAAATCGGAGCGGACCCGGGAGCAGTCCGGGAATTTGCCCAGGCCGCCGAGTCCATGGGCTATGAGCACCTGGTTGCCTTCGACCACGTCCTAGGCGTCGACGCCTCCAAGCATGAAGGCTTTTCAGGGCCGTACAATCATACCGACATGTTCCACGAGCCTTTCGTAATGTTCGGGTACCTGGCCGGACTGACCAAGAGCATCGAGATGGTAACGGGCATCTTGATACTGGGGCAGCGTCAAGCGGCCCTGGTGGCCAAGCAAGCAGCGGAGGTGGACGTGTTGACCGGAGGCCGGCTTCGGCTGGGCATCGGCGTGGGCTGGAACGCGGTGGAATGCGAGGGCATGGGGGAGAACTTCCACAACCGGGGGCGCCGCTGCGCCGAGCAGATAGAGCTTATGCGGGCTTTGTGGACCCAGGAGGTCGTGAACTTCGAGGGCCGGTATCATCAGGTGACCCACGCCGGCATCAACCCCCTGCCGGTGCAGCGACCCATCCCGGTCTGGATAGGCGGCTACGCCGAGGCGGTATTGCGGCGAATCGGCCAAATAGCCGACGGCTGGTTCCCCCTGATGGGCCCGGAAGCCGGGGGGTTGGAGGCAGTGGCCCGGGTGCGGGAGTATGCCAGGGAGGCCGGTCGGGACCCGGCGTCGGTAGGGGTAGAGGGCAGGGTCCGCTTGGCGCAGCACCCCAACCCCGAAGACTGGCAAGGGGTTGCGGATATCTGGGCCCAGGCGGGGGCAAGCCACCTGAGCATCAATACCATGGGCGCGGGGCTGAAGGGACCGGACGAGCACGTGGACGCCATCCGCCGGTTCAAAGAGGTTGTCTCGGCATAGCCTGACGCCCGTCATTCCGGCCAAGCCTGTCCTCGTGGAAGCGGGGAAGCCGGAATCTATAGCGATAGATTCCAATATTAGGGAGCCTACATGCGTATAGGAGCCATTTTCCCGCAGAAAGAGATTGCCGACCCGGCGGCGGTGCGCGACTATGCCCAGGCGGTCGAGGCCCTGGGCTACGACCACCTGTTGGTCTACGACCACGTCCTGGGGGCCGACGCCTCCAAGCACGAAGGTTGGACGGGACTGTCACATACCGACCTGTTCCACGAGCCCTTCGTGCTGTTCGGATACCTGGGAGCGTTCACCAAGAAAATCGAACTGGCGACCGGCATCCTGATACTGGGCCAGCGCCAGACCGCCCTGGTGGCCAAGCAAGCGGCGGCGGCGGACGTATTCACCGGCGGCCGGCTGCGCCTGGGTGTAGGCATTGGCTGGAACGCAGTGGAGTACGAAGCCCTCGGGGAAAACTTCCACGACCGCGGCCGGCGCTTCACCGAGCAGGTGGAGCTGATGCGGGCCCTCTGGACCCAGGAAGTGGTGAACTTCGAGGGTCGATACCACCGGGTGACCCACGCCGGAATAAATCCCTTACCGGTGCAACGCCCCATCCCCGTCTGGCTGGGCGGCTATTCCGACCAGGTAATACGCCGGACCGCCCGCATTGGCGACGGTTTGATACCCCAGTTCGAACCCGACGAACAGGGCAGGGAGCGCATAAGCCGGCTGCGGGAGTACGCCAAGGAAGCCGGGCGCGACCCAATGTCTATCGGCGTCGACGGCTTCGTCTACTTGAACAACCCCTTCAACGCCGATCAGGCGCAACGAGCGGCTCAGGCTTGGGTGGATTTGGGGGCCACCCATCTTTCGGTAAACACAATGAACACCGGGCTCACAAGCCCGAACCAGCACATAGACGCCCTGCGCCGGTTTAAGGAAGAGTATTCCGGGTAGACGGGCGGGCACTTCGACAAGCTCAGTGTGAACGGTGGTGGGTGAGGCCGGCACTTCGACAAGCTCAGTGCGAACGGTCGTGGTGGGCTGTGGTTGTGAACGGTGGTGGGTGAGGCCGGCACTTGGACGAGCTCAGTGCGAACGGTGGTGGGTGAGGCCGGCACTTCGACGAGTTCAGTGCGAACGGTGGTGGTGCGGCGGGCACTTCGACAAGCTCAGTGCGAACGGTCGTGGTGGGCTGTGGTTGTGAACGGTGGTGGGTGCGGCCGGCACTTCGACAAGCTCAGTGCGAACGGTGGTGGTGCGGCTGGCACTTCGACAAGCTCAGTGCGAACGGTGGTGGGAGAGGCCGGCACTTCGACAAGCTCAGTGCGAACGGTGAGGGGAGAGGCCGGCACTTCGACGAGCTCAGAGTGAACGGTCGTGGCGGGATGTGGTTGTGAACGGTGGTGGGAGAGGCCGGCACTTCGACAAGCTCAGTGCGAACGGTGAGGGGAGAGGCGGGCACTTCGACAAGCTCAGTGCGAACGGTGGTGGGTGGCGGCGGGCACTTCGACAAGCTCAGTGTGAACGGTGGTGGGTGAGACCGGTGGTGGGACCGGTGAGGGCGGTGGTGCAGGTGTGGCTTAAGCTCGCAGTAGAGGCCGGACCCGGTCCAGCACGCGGTTGCCGACCTCGTACTTGCTCATAAGCGGCAGCTCTTCTACCTGCAGGTCCCGGCCTATCAGGGCGACCTTGTTGGTTTCGGCGCCAAACCCGCTGTCCGGCTCAGTAATGTCGTTGGCGACTATCAAGTCCAGGCCCTTGCCCTGGAGCTTGGCCTTGGCGTTGGCCAACAGGTCCTCGCTTTCGGCGGAGAAGCCGACCCTGACGAAGTCCCCCTGGGCCGCCTCCAGAATATCCACGGTCTTGCTCAGGTCCATAGTCAAGCCGGCGTCCGACTTCTTGATCTTTCCGGCGGACGGGTCTGAAGGCCGGTAGTCCGCCACGGCGGCGGCCATGATCAAGGCGTCGCATCCCCTGACCTGCTCCAGTACCGCTTCCGACATTTCCTGGGCGGAGGTGACCTTTACTATCTGCACCAGCGGCGGATCGGGCAAGCTGGTGGGCCCGGCGACCAACACCACCGCCGCGCCCCGATCCCGGGCCGCCTCGGCCAGTGCATACCCCATCTTTCCCGAAGAGTGGTTGCTGATGGCCCGTACCGGGTCGATGGCCTCGCGGGTGCCCCCGGCGCTCACGACTATGGAACGTCCTGCCAGGTCGCCCCGCCGTCCCAGGGCGGCGGCTATATGGCCCAGCAGTTCCTGGGGTTCCAACAGGCGGCCTGTCCCCATCATGCCTGAGGCCAACCTGCCCGAAGCCGGCCCGGCTATGATTACGCCCCGCTCCCGCAGCTTGGCCAGGTTCTCCTGGGTGGCCGGATGGTCGTGCATGTTGGCGTCCATGGCCGGAGCTATCAACAACGGGGCGCTGGAAGCGACGACCGTGGTGGTCAGCGGATCGTCAGCCAGCCCCGCCGCCAACTTGGCGATGCAGTGCACCGTGGCCGGAGCGATGACTATCAGGTCAGCTCGTTGGGCCAGCGCCACGTGGTCGATGCCGAACTCGGAATGGGGGTCGAAGCCGTCGGTGACCACGTCTCGATGGGTGATGGCGCGGAAGGTAAGGGGGCTCACGAACTTGGTGGCCCCGTAGCTAAGCACGGTGTCTACCAGGGCCCCGGCCTGCACTAGCTTGCTGGCCAGGTCCAGCGCCTTATAGCAGGCGATGCTGCCAGTGACGCCCAGGACTATGTTGTGGTCGGTAAACGGCGAGGCTGGCATCTCTTTCCTAGTCCGTCCCCGCGGTGCCGGGGACGGCGGGGTTCGCGCGTTGCTGGTTGATTTCGTGCACCAGGCGCAACCCAACCAGGGTCAGGTCGGGGTTGATGGCGTCGAAAATCTCGGTCTGGCAGGCTATGGGATCCACCAGGCCCCCCGTGCCGATGACCTTGGAGTCTTGCCCCAACTCGGACTTGAAACGTTCCACCATGTAGGTCACCAGGCCGGTGTAGCCCAGGACCAGGCCCGACTGCATCGCCGCCGTGGTGTTCTGGCCGATGGCCGTCTTGGGGGCGGTCAGCTCCACCCGCCGCAGCTGCGACGTGTTTTGGAACAGGGCCTCGGCAGCCAGGTTGATTCCGGGAGCGATGGCCCCGCCCAGGTAGGCGCCCTCCCGGGTCACAGCGTCAAACACGGTGGCGGTGCCGATGTCCACTACTATCAACGGGGGGCCGTACAGCTCGATGGCCGCCACGGCGTCTACAATGCGGTCGGAGCCCACGTCCCGCGGGCTGTCATAGAGTATCTTCAGGCCGGTGCGGGTGCCCACGGTGACGATGAGGGGCGTCACAGAGAAGTAGGAACGGCATACCTGGTCGAAGACTACGGTAAGGGGGGGAACGACGCTGCAGACGCATGCCTCGTCAACAACAGAAGGGTCGACTCCCTTGATGCGCAGCAGACTGGTCAGCACCAGGCCGTACTCATCGGCCAGCTGTCGGCTATCGGTGGCTATCCGCAACGTGGTAGTCAGGCGTTCGCCGTCGAATACCCCGATGGTTACCGTGGTGTTGCCTATATCGATGGTAAGCAGCATAGGGCGGCCCCGCTGTTATAGAGGCCAATTATACGGCACCTATGTTTTGGCGGCAACGAAAGCCGACAAACCGCCATCCATGGTTTATAATTCCGGTGGCCAAATCGTGAAATCGCCGGGGCTGCGTTCTCTAAGGCGCTTCATGAGGATTCGGCCGCCTGCAAGCCTGAGGACCCTTGGACATGGGATGTAGTTGATGAGCAAGTTTCTTGACCGGTTGGAACAAATCAGCCTGGGCACTTCCGCACCGTTGGGGTTTGGGGTATCCCGGACCCAAAAACCACCAGGGCTGGCCCTGGTGGGACTGGTTTCCGACAACAATGCCCAAGGTATCCAAGCCCTCGCGAAGTCGGGGCCCGATGCTGTAATAGTTTCCGGCCTCGAGGACCCGTCGGCAGTCGAGGACCTGGTCAAAGCGCTGGACGGCGAAACGCCCTGGGGGGCACTGCTGCCGTCTCTAAACGAAGAACAAGCCCAGGCGCTGGAAGAGAAGGGTTGCGACCTGGTTGCCTTTTCCATGGAAGGCACAACCGTGACGGCCGTAGCGTCGGAGAACATGGCACGGCTCCTTTGCATAGAGATGGACGTCGACCCGGACCAACTGCCGGCCATTAGCGCCCTTCCGGTGGACGCATTGTTGTTGCCCATGGGCGGCGTTGCGGCGCCCTGGACGTTGCAGGATCTGGCGGCTATAGGCAATATCAGCCGCCGGGTGAGCCAGTACGTCCTGGTTGAGGTATCACAGGCTCCAGGTCCCAAAGAGCTGGAGGCCCTGCGAAAGGTAGGTGTCCACGGGTTGGCGGTGGATTCGGCTGCAGTGAAGCCCAAGAAGGTGGCCGAGCTTAAAGCGGCTTTGCAGGAAATGCCGCGCCAACGCTCTGAGCGCCGGGACCGTCCGGTGGCCGTGGTCCCCACGTCGGCATTTCCCGGCGGCTTTTCCCCCGAACAAGAGGAATCGAGGTCCTAGAGTGGCTGCCGCGCCCCGCCGCTGGGCAGACCGGTCCGCCGCCTTGCTAACCGCCCCGCGTCGCGGCGGAGGCGCCGGCAGATGACCGGCGACCGGCCCAACTACGAGGGCCTGGACCTGGAAGGCCTGGTATTGCCGGACCAGGGCATCGTCGAGCTTGCCGACAAGCTGACCGGGTACATGACCGAGATTCAGTTGGGCGGAGTTCCCGACGTTGTCGGCCAGGTGCTCGATGACTTCCTGGAGCAGTGCGGCGGTATGCCCGATGACCTCACGCACCCGGACGCTTTCGACCACATCACCAGGAACCAGTTAGCGGTCACCTTGGCGTACCAACTGGGACGGTTGGAGGGCAGGTCGCCCCAGGTAGTCCGCAGGCTGGTGCAGCAGGCGCTAAAGAAATGGGGCTCCCGCCCCGTGGACCCGTCCCCCGACATATCCGACGATGATCTGGAATCTCCCAAGGAGATGGTCTACCCCCGGTTGCGCCGCTTGGAGTACGTGACGCCGGAGGAGGACGAGGGCCCTTAGCACCTATGGCCGCCAACCCGCCTGCTTACGATCTGGTATTGACCGGGGGCACCCTTCTGGACCCCGCTCAAGGCCTTCACGACCGCCGGGACGTCGCTTTCAAGGACGGTGTGGTGGCCGAGGTATCGGACCGCATCGACCCCGCGTTGGCCTCCGCATCCATTGACGCGTCCGGAAAGCTGGTTACTCCGGGCCTGATCGACCTGCACGGCCACTTTTACCACGGCGGCACGGGGTCGGCAGTCCACGCCGACCAAAAATGTCTCCCTGCGGGCACCACCACGGGCGTCGATGCCGGCAGCGCCGGGTTTCTCAACTTCGGCGCCATGCGCGACTACGTGTTCCCCGCCCACCGCACCCGGTTGCTGGCTTTTCTCCACATCGGGGCCGGCGGGCTGGTGCTCAACCGGGTATTGGGCGGCGGCCTCCACGACATGAGGGTCATTGACGTCGACCGGACAGCGGAAGCAATCAAGAAGAACCCAGGCTTCTTCTTTGGGGTTAAAGTGCGGATGCATTTCAACGCCGTGGCCCGCTGGGATGCCCACGACGCCATGAAAGCCGCCAGGGCGGCCGCCGATCAGTCGGGCAGCCTCTTGATGGTCCACGTCAGCGGAACGCCCATACCTTTGCCCGAGGTGCTGGAGTATCTGGGGCCGGGAGACATAGCAACCCACGCTTTCAACGGCAACCCCGAGTCCATCTTGGACGGACTCGGTAAGGTGCGCCCTGAGGTCCGCGCCGCCGCCGAACGGGGTGTGGTTATGGACGTGGCCCATGCCGGTGTCCATTGCGACGTGGAGGTGGTCAAGGCGGCGCTGGAGCAGGGACTATTGCCCGATACTATCAGCACCGACATCCACGACCACCCTCCTGAGCGCACCGTTTACCTGATGAACGACCTGGTCAGCAAGTTCCACGCCTTGGGACTGACCCTCAAGGACGCGGTGGCCGCGGCCACGTCAAGGCCGGCCCAGGCGCTGGGGCTGCAAGAGTCCTTGGGGTCCCTGGCCCCGGGGATGGCCGGAGACGCCGCCGTCTTCGAGATGCGGGAAGGCCGGTTCGCCTGGCAAGACATGGCCGGGCACACGGTGCGGGGAGAACTGAGGTTGGCCCCCTACGTTACGTTGCGCGATGGGGCCGTCGCCTGGCGGGATGACCTGTTTGCTGACATGGGAGAGTGCTGATCCGCAGCGCTTATTCCACGGTGGCGACCACGGTGGTGTGGGGTTCCCCGTTCAGGTGAAAGGCGAAGTCTATCGCTTCTCCCGCCGGGAATTGCGACCGGTCGACGGACACCATGATCATCGGAGCCAGCAAGTAGGGGTATTCTTTGCCCTGGGGCGAATCGTCCAGGTCCAAGAATACGTCGGCGCGATTGCCGTCCACGGAAAAGCCGGCTACTGACAGCGGGTCACCCTGGAAGGGACGCCACAGGTAGTATGCGGCCAGCAGTATTGACTCGGGGAAGTCAATTCTTCCCAGGCTAGTGGTGGTGCCCAACGTCCGCTTGGTCGTGAATCCCTGCTGGAACGCGTCAAGCTCGTCCTGACTGGTGATGACGAACACCTTCAGTTCCTCGCTGAACACCTGCAGGTCGTCCTCCACGTCCGGGTACACCCACCCGCTGTTGACATACCTCCAAAGGGGCGCCTGGTCGAGATTTCCCTCTTGGGCAGTGGTTGTCGCTTCGCCGGCGGGAGAGGACGTGCAAGCGGCGCACGCCGTCAGCAAGATGGCGGCCAGCAAGGCCAATGATAGTCGAGAGCGCAACATAGCTGCGGAGTATCATACCAAATCCCGTCCTTCTACATACGGATGCCCTGGCTGGGGCGGTCTATGGCGATGTACGGGGGCGCGCCAAAATGGTGATTCTCCGTTCGCGGCTTTCCTTGTAAACGATTGGGTGGACTGTCAAACTATGATTATGAGACTGGGCGACTTCGAGATCGCTGATCCGGTCCCCGAGTTGAAAGACCCTCACGTTCTGGCTGTGCTGAGGCCGTGGATTGACGTGGGTAACGTAGGGACTTTGAGCCTGAGCCGGGTAGAGAGACACTTGCGAGCGCGGGAGATCGGGCGGTTGGCCCGGCCCGGGCGGTTTTACGATTTCACCCGTTACCGGCCCCGTTCTTATCTAAACCGCGGGAAGCGGGAGTTTTCCATTCCCAATACGGTGATCCGGTGCGCTCCCAGGGAAGAAGCCAGGGACCTCATACTACTCCACCTGCTGGAACCCCACGCCTACGGAGAGGACTACATCGAATCGGTGCTGGAGGTCCTGAAGTTCTTCGACGTCCGGCGGTACAGCCTGGTCGGCGCGATGTATGACATGGTGCCCCACACCAGGCCCCTGCTGGTGTCCGCCGCAGGCAGCGAGGCCGGGGCCGAAGAAGAATACAGCTTGATCGGGGCCCGCCCCAGCAACTACGAAGGCCCGACGTCGATAACCTATCTGGTTTCCCGGGAAGCGGGAGAATTGGGCATTGAAACGCGGACCTTTGTGGTGCATTTGCCCCAGTACTTCCAGGTGGAAGAGGACTTTACCGGCGCGGCCAGGCTAACCGAGATACTCTGCAACCTTTACCAGCTACCCAAGAGGTTGATGGACCGTGAGCGCGGCCGCCAGCAATACGATTCCCTCCGCGACATAGTGGGCGAGACGTCCGAGGTTTCCTCGTTGCTGCACCGCCTGGAGGAACGGTATGACAAAGAACAGAGAGGAGAAATCCCGCCGTCGCCTCTATCTCCCAACATAGAGCAGTTCCTGCACGAACTGGGCCAGGACTTCCAGGCGCCTGAGGATGCCTGACTTCCCCACCGGCATCTCCGACAGCTCAAGCTTCGTGAATACCACGGTTACGCCCTTCGTCCGGTAAAGCATGATTTCACGTTGTACAAGATTTGACCTGGACAAGATTGGACGGGGACAAGATTAGACCGGCTTGCTCTTGAGCTTGTTGCCAGATTGACGTTGCGGGGGCCTTATGGTAGAGTAACGCCTTCAGAAATCTCGATTATTCTGAGGATTCAATCGGAGGGAGAGGAGTATCGCCAGGCAGTATCGGGTAAACGAGCGCATAGGATCTCCTCAGGTTCGGGTAATCGGCGAAGACGGTGGGCAACTCGGCGTCATGGACGTAAGACAAGCGCTCCAGCTTGCCAGGGACGCCAACATCGATCTGGTCGAGGTAGCTCCAAACTCTGACCCACCGGTATGCCGCCTGCTCGACTACGGAAAACTGCGGTACCTCAGCTCGAAGAAGGAGAGAGAGTCCAAAAAGGGTCAGAAAAGCACTGACCTAAGGGAAGTGCGGTTTCGGCCCAACATAGGTTCCCACGACCTGGATTCCAAGACCCGTAAAGTCAGGGAGTTGATTAACGACGGTTCCAAGGTGAAATTGACAGTCAGATTTCGAGGGCGGGAGGCGGCCCATCAACAACTGGGGTTATTGGTCCTCAAGCGTGTGGCCGACGAGCTAAAGGACGAAGTCCGCCTGGAGAAACCACCTGCGCTGGAGGGGAGGGCGCTTTCGATGATCCTGGTGCCGACCCCCCAACGCAGTGAGAAAACAGAGAAAGCCGCAGACCTAGCCGATGCCAAAACTTAAGACCCACAAAGGCGCCAAAGCCCGTATCCACGTTACCGGTTCCGGGAAGCTGATGCGCCGCAAACGAATGAGCAGCCACCTCCGGCGCAAGAAGCCCACCAAGGTTACTCGCAAATTCGCGCAGAAACTTCTGATGGACAGCAGCAACTTGCCCCGCTTCGCCCGGTTGCTTCCGTACGGTTAAGCTCAGCAAGACGGTTAACCTCAGCAAACCCTGCAACGGAGACCAGCAATTGCCTAGAGTAAAAAGAGGAGTCACCAAGCACCGGCGGCACAAGAAGGTGCTGCTGGCAGCCCGGGGATTTCATGCGTCCTCACACCGTAACTACAAGTGGGCCAAGGAAGCCCTGCTACATGCTTGGGACCACGCCTATCGCCACCGCCGCGAACGCAAGGGCGATTTCAGGCGGCTGTGGATTGTCCGCATCGGGGCGGCCTGCCGCCAGTCGGGCATTACCTACAGCCGGTTCATGTACGGGTTGAAAAAGGCCGGCGTGGAACTCGATCGTAAGGTGCTGGCCGACTTGGCGGTACGGGACGAAGCGGCCTTCCAAAAGCTGGTAGGCATCGCTGCCGAGCAAGCCGGGGCCTGACTGCCCTCTTACCTTAACCGTGCACCGGTAGACGCTGACCGGTTTAGACCGGGACCGGCCCAGGCAACGCCCCAGAACGCTTAGGACTTGGACTTCTTGGCTTCCGTCTCTTTCCTGACGAAACCGTAGTAGGTGTCCGCCTCCAGTATCTTGCCCAGCGTCTCTTCGCTCATGTTGATGGGGCGCACCGGGGTAGCCCACTTCTCCGTCAGTTCGTAGTGAATGGCGCTCAACAGCGTCGGCCGGTTGCGCTGTCTCAGCAATATCCGGAACACAATCTCCTGAATCGGCATCTCGGTCCGGATGAAGTCTTCGTCGTTCCGGCTGAATTTGGCGATTTCGCTCACCAGCTTTGTTACGTCAGGCAATTCCTGGTCCGGCTTTGTCAGGGACGGGCAAGCCGCCGGGCGGCGGCCGGCAACCAATGTCAGCGCAGACCGATTCAGTTGGGCCAGGCGCGGAAAGCTGATCTGGTACTGGGGCACCAGCTTGGGTTCCTGGGTAGCTTTGGACTCGGCAGTGGTCATAAGTCAACCTCTTCGTTCCAGTCAAGCATGATTATCTGGACCCTTTCTCCTCGGGCCTTGGTAGGCAGGTTGTCCGGGCATATAGCCAGGCCATTGGCCCGAGACATGGACGTCAGGATGTTCGACCCCTGAGGCCCGGTGGGCTCCGCGTAATAGGCGCCGTCTTTCTTGGTTACCTCCACCCGGGCGTATACTCGTCGACCGTCGAAATTGTGAATGGGGCCGGTGAGCACCCCTTCCACCATGGGGCGGGCCAGCCGCTTGCGTCCCAGCATAGTCCTGATGGCGGGACGGGCGAACATCTCAAAAGCCACCATGGCGCTCACCGGATTGCCCGGCAACCCCAGCATGGGCACCAGCTTGCCGCGGGGGCCGTGAAGATGACCGAAGGCGAGGGGCTTGGCCGGCCGCATGCGCACCGACCAGAAGTTGACCTCCCCACGCTGGGTCAGAACGTCCTTGACGATGTCGTAATCGCCTTTGGACACCCCCGCGGTGGTGATCACCAGGTCTGCGTCTACGGCCTCCTCCAGTTTCCGGTGCAGGTCATCCGGTTCGTCTTTGGCTATACCCAGAGTCTTGGGAATACCGCCGCAGGCGGCAACCGAGGCGGCAATAGTGAAGCTGTTGCTGTCGTAAATCTTGCCTCCCTCCAGGGTTGCGCCCATCGGCGTCAGCTCGTCGCCGGTGGCCAGGACCGACACCACCGGCGTCCGGGCTACTTTGGCTTTTTCCAGCCCCAATGAGGCGAGGACTCCAACCTCCGCCGGCCTCATTACGGCGCCGGCCTTCAACACCAACTCGCCCTCGCCTACGTCTTCCCCTGCCGGTCGGACGTTGGCCCCAAGAGGCAGCGCCGCCATGATGGCCACCTCTTCCAACGGCCTTCCGGCCTTCCGGCGTTCCACTTCATCCGTCTCTTCGAAGGGCACCACGGTGTCGGCCCCGTCGGGAACGGGCGCGCCGGTCATGATTCGCACCGCCGTGCCGGGCTGTACGCTCTGCGATGGGAGCTGGCCAGCGGCCACCAGGCCGATGACCTTAAGCTGCCGCGGTTTGCCGGGAGCTGCATCGATGATGTCGTCACCCCGCACCGCATAACCGTCCATACCCGAGTTGGCCATAGGGGGGATGTCTCGCGGGGACCTGATATCTTCCGCCAGCGCACGGCCCAAGGTTTCCAGTACCGGGGTGGATACCGGTTCCAAGGGGCTGAAGCTGGCCATGATGCGCTGGTAGGCGTCTTCCACGCTCAGCATGTCCTGTCCCACGTGCCGGTGGCCGTGCTCATGGGGGGATGCGTGTCTGTGGGCGTGCGCTGTCATGGGCTTTCCTCCGTTGCTCTAGGTCCGCAGAGACGCTTGGACTTCCCGTTCCAGGGTGCGCATCAGACCGTCGAGGGAGCGGTTCACCTCCTCAGTGGTCAAAGTCCGGTCCTTCGCCTGGAAAGACAGGTGAAAGGCAAGAGATTTTGTGCCCGGAGGAACATTGTCGCCGGTGTAGATGTCGAACAGGTCAGCATCGCGCACCAACCGGTGGCGCGTTATGGCGTCGAGCACCTTGCCCGCCGGTACGTCCGCCGGGACAACCAAAGCCAGGTCGCGGTTGGCCGACGGGAAGCGGGCCAGGGGGACGAAAGTCCGACTTGCCGCGGGGAGCGCTTGCACAAGGGAATCCAATTGCAGCTCGAAGAAAGCAACCGGCTCGACGCGAACGTCGAATTTCTCTGCAACGGCCGGGTGCAACTCCCCCACGACACCCAGCGTCACGCCCGCCGCCGCTATCGTAGCTCCCCGTCCGGGGCACAGGAAAGGGTCCTGGACCGGGGTGTATTCAGCATCGACCCCCAGGCGCCGCAACAGGCCCTCCACGGCCCCCTTGGCGTCGTAGAAACCCAGGGACTCGCTTTCCGCCAGCCACGATGGCTCCCACCGCCTCCCCGCCAGCACGCCGCACACCATCTGCTGCTCCCGGGGCAGGTCTCCCGGCCGGGGTAGGAAGACGCGGCCCAGCTCGAACAGGCGAAAGGGTCCCTCGCCGTGTCCCTGGTTCGCAGCCAATATCCTCAGCAGGCTGGGCCTCAGCGACGTGCGCAGGCAATTCTCTTCCGAGTTCAAGGGGTTGGCGACTGTGAGATAGGCGTCGGCTGCGCCGTTGGCGCTCACCTGCGCCAGGTCGTCCGGGTTGATAAGGGGGTAGCTGATGACCTCCTGGATTCCGCTGGACGCCAGGGTGTCCTTCACCGCGTCCGCCAGCAGCCGCCCGTGGTCCGGCTGTTGATAAGGGATGGGGGTAGAGAGCATGGCCACCGGCACTGAGTCGTACCCTAAAATTCGCACCACCTCTTCCACCAGGTCGTCTTCGATGGCGATGTCGCTTCGCCAATAGGGTATGGCGGCGTCCAGCTCGTCGGAACCTTGACGCCGGGTCTCGAAGCCCAGGGAGCCCAGAACACGCTCGACCGTGTCCAGGTCTACCTCCATGCCCAGCACCTTTCTCAAGCGCCGGGTGGTGAGCCTCACCGATTTGGGCAGGTCCCGGCCGCCGGGGAATACGTCGATGATGCCCTGGGCCGCAGCGCCGCCGGTTACCTGCAGCATCAGCTGGGTCGCCCGGCGGAGGGCGATGGGCGCGAGCTCCGGCCGCAGGCCCTTCTCGAACCGGAGGGTGGCGTCGGTACGCAGCCCCAAGCTCCTGGCGGTCTGCCGGTTATTGAGCGGGTCGAAGCTGGCCGATTCCAGAAGCACGGCGGTGGTACCGGCGGTGATTTCGCTGTTGGCCCCGCCGATGACGCCGCCGAGGCCGATGGGGTCTTGGGCGTCTGCGATGACCAGAGACTCGGCGTTGAGCTTGCGTGCGACGCCGTCCAAAGTCACCAGGGTCTCCCCGTCCCGGGCCCGGCGCACGATGATAGTGCGGTCCTTCAGCCGGGTGTAATCGAAAGCATGGAGGGGCTGGTTGTACTCCAGCATTACGTAGTTGGTCACGTCTACGACGTTGTTGATCGGCCGCAGCCCCGCTTTGGTCAGCCTGTCCTGAAGCCAAGCAGGGGACGGCCCGACTTTGACGTCTTTGACGAGGCTGGCGGTGTAGCGGCCGCAAAGGTCCGGGTCGGCGATGCTTATCGACACCTCATCCGATACCGGCGGGCCATCTTCGGGGTAGCTGATTTCCGGCTCCCGGACGGTCGCCCCGGTGAGGGCGGCAACCTCGCGGGCTACGCCCAGCAGCGAGAAGCAGTCCAACCGGTTGGGCGTCACCTCCAACTCCATTATCGTGTCTCCCAGGTAGCCGTCCAGGGGAGCCCCGACTGGTGCGTCGTCGGGGAGGACGATTATCCCCGTGTGGTCATCGCCCAGGCGCAACTCCAGCTCTGAACAGATCATGCCCTGGGACATCACGCCGCGGATGCGGGCCGGCTTCAGGGGCTCCGCGGCCCCGGTATGGGCGTTGAACAGCCTGGCGCCCGGCCTGGCAAAGCATATCTTCTGGCCGGCGTCCACGTTGGGAGCGCCGCACACCACCTCGACCTCTTCACTGCCCGTATTCACCTGGCACAGCCTGAGGCGGTCGGCCTGGGGATGAGGCTGTACTGCAGTCACTTGGCCCACCAGGCATTCGCCCCAGTCCCCAATGCGGTGAATCTCGCCAGCTTCCACGCCGGCCATAGTCAGCCGGTGGGCAAGCTCCTCCACGGGCAGGTCTACGTCCACGTAGTCGCGCAGCCAGGAGATAGGTATTTTCATAGGCCTGATTGGGTCCCGCTGTTCAAAACTGCCTCAAGAACCTCAGGTCGTTGGCGTAAAAGTGCCGGATGTCGTCAATACCGTACTTGAGCATGGCAATGCGCTCGGGGCCCATGCCAAAGGCGAACCCGGTATATTTTTCCGGGTCGTAGCCAACCCCCTGCAATACCTTGGGGTGCACCATGCCGGCCCCCATTATTTCGATCCAGCCGCTGTCCCTGCACACCCGGCATCCTGTGGCCTCTCCGCCGCAGGCAAAACAGTCTATGGACATGTCCACGCCTGGCTCGACGAACGGGAAATAGTCGCACCTGAAGCGTACTTTCCGTTCCTGTCCGAACAACCGGCGCGCAAACTCGTACAGGGTGCCCTTCAAGTTGGCGAAGGTGATGCCTTCATCCACTGCCAGGCCTTCCACCTGGTGAAAGTGCCACTCGTGGGTAGGGTCGGTGGCCTCGTAGCGGTACACCTTTCCCGGCACTACCACGCGAATCGGAGGCTGACTCGCCTCCATCACCCGCGCCTGCATGGGCGACGTATGGGTGCGGAGCAGCATGGGCCGCTCCCCCGCCTCGTTCAGGTAGTCCACCCACAGCGTGTCCAACATGTCCCGGGCCGGGTGGCCCTTGGGAATGTTGAGCATCTCGAAGTTGTACTTGTCCCATTCCACCTCGGGGCCCTCGACGATGTTGAAACCCATACCCACGAAGGCATCGCAAATTTCTCTGACGACCTGGGTGGTAGGATGCAGGCGGCCAAGCGTGTTGGGGCGTCCCGGCAGGGTAACGTCAAGCCCTTCCTGGGACTCAGTTCGGGCCCTCTCCGCTGCTGTGATTTCCCGCGACCGGATTTCCAGCCGTTGTTCCAGGTCCCGTTTGGCCTGGTTCGCCAGCGCGCCGGCCTCGCGGCGCTGCTCTACGTCCAACTGGGAAAGGCCCCGCAACAGCGCTGTCAGGCGTCCGCGACGGCCCAGGTAAGCGACCCGCCAGTCTTCCAGCGATTTCAGGCTCTTTAATTCTTGGAGTTCTTTCAGCGCCCCTTGTGCCAACTCATCGATGGACTGGGCTGTGGGTCCTGACACCTTTGCCTATTCTCGCCTTCGCCAATTACCGTAACAGCAAATAGTCATGTGCGGCTCAGTCATTATAGGAACGGCGGCGCCTTGGGGTCAAGGCGGCTCCCCTGTCTTGGCAGGGCCTTTCAATTGTCCGGACGCCCGCCTCAGTCCGTTCGTGGTGAGGCTCTCGAACCATGAACTGATTGGCCTTCGACAAGCTCAGGCTGAACGGGAGAGCTAACAATTACATGACCCTACCTGTCCAGGCGCCGGCTTGGGACTGCCGCCCGGCGCCCGTGTATAATTGACTGCGGATAGGACTCGACGCCGGATGTTCCCATCAAGTTGACGGTGAATACACCCGCAGCGCACCCGCGTGAGGAGGTCTCAATGCCGATTATTCAGCGGCCCTACGTTCCTCCGGAGGACCAGGCGCCCCAGGAGGAGAACCTGGTCAATCCCGGCGACCCTGAGGCGGCTGCAGGAGGGTCGCGAGACCCCATCACCTTTTACAGCGACTCGATGCACATATTCAGCAGCCTTTACTCCGCAGTCCTGTTCTTCGGCGAGCAGATGGAAGAGCGGGAGCCGATTCTGCGGGCGCGTATCAAGGTCAGCCCCCAGATGCTGAAGGCCATCGCCTTGCTCACCGCCAAGCACGTGCGGGAGTATGAAGACGCCGTGGGGCCCATCACCTTGCCGGAGCAGGTCTACTCTGCCTGGGAACTGGAGCCCGACAAGGCATGAGCGAGGCGTCTGAAGACCGGCCGCTGGCCGAGGACTTTGCCGTCCCAGTCCCGGTCCAACCCGGTGTGGACCAGGCCGCTCCCCCCGGCTGGGACTGGCGTCGCATAGGCGCGAGCCAGCCCAGCAAGGCGACAATGCAACTCACTCACAGCGACGTAACGCGGGTCATCATCGACGTGCTGCGGCCGTCGGACTCGCCGCCGGAAGCCCCATTCCGCATAGTCCGGGACATTCCCATCGTCATTATCGATAGCCTGGACAAGTACTGGGCCGCCGAGTCTCGAGCGAGCCTGCCGTTGAGCGGCCTCAGAGTTCCCGTGGAGCACGAGACCAAGAATGGAGCAAAGCGGGCGCTGGCTGCGGACCTGGCCGCCCAGTTGAGGCTGCTCCTGTTGCTATCGACTTCTTACCAGCAGAACATGGCCCCCCAGTTACGGGAGAACCTGGCCCTCCTCTCCCGGTACCTGGAGCCGCGGCAGGATTCTGGGGACGGGAGTTGACCGCCAGCCGGCTTCCTGCCTACAACTGTCCTGCTCCGCTACTTCCGGCCTCCCGCCGCAAGCCGCTTTTCCACTGTGCCCACAATATCGGCCAGCGGTGTCATCTCCGCTTCCGAGTCCGTTCGGCCTTTGGCCTCCACCATCCCGTTTTTGAGATTGCGGGGGCTGACCACCAACCGTAGTGGCAGACCCAGCAGGTCGGCGTCGTTGAACTTCACGCCGGCGGCTTGGTCCTGCCGGTCGTCGTACAGGGTTTCCACGCCCCTGTCCCAAAGCTCCTGGTAAAGCCGGTCCGCCGCCTCCACCACGCCGGTATCGGACATGTTCAGGGCCACCAGGTGCACCTGGTATGGTGCCACCGGAGGCGGAAAAACGATGCCCTTTTGGTCATGGTTCTGCTCGATAGCGGCCGCCAGCAAGCGGCCCACCCCAATGCCGTAGCAACCCATGGTGATGGGACGCTGCCGTCCCTCGCTGTCCAGATACAGGGCGCCCAGCGCTTCGCTGAAAAAGGTTCCCAGCTTGAAAATGTGCCCCACCTCGATGCCCCGGCAGGACTCCAACGCGCCCCCGCAGTTGGGGCAAAGCTGACCGGGTTGGGCCAGGGCGATATCCTCCAAGATGTCTACTTGAAAGTCTCGGGGATAGTTGGCGCCCGTCAGGTGTGTGTCCGGCTTGTTGGCCCCCACCACGAAATTGTTGCCCTGGGTGATGGACTTGTCGGCGACTTTGTGTATGCCCGAAAGCCCCACGGCGGAGGCAGAACCGGCGACCAGCCCGGCTGCCTGCACCTCGTCGTCGTCGGCCAACCGCAGGTCCTTGGCGTGCAGGACGTTCTTCAGCTTGACCTCGTTGATTTCGAGGTCGCCTCGGATAGAGACGAATACTACCTGCCCGTCGGCGGCGTAGAAGACGGCCTTGATGGTCTTCTCCGCCGGGACGCCCAGGAACTGCGCCAGGGCGTCGATTGTCTTGATCCCTGGCGTAGCCGTCTCTTCTAAAAGCGCCTCCGGCTCCGGCGTGAGCTCCCCGTACACGGCGACGGCCTTTTCGGCGTTGGCGGTGTAACTGCAGCCGGGGCAGGTGATTACCGTGTCTTCACCGGTGGCCGCCCGCAGCAGGAACTCGTGGGAATCCTTGCCGCCGATGGCCCCGCTGTCCGCCTCGGCCATCAGCACCGGTAGGTCGCAGCGGCGGTATATGTTGCGGTAGGCTTGGGCCATCGCCTGGTAGCTTTCCTCCAGGCTGTCCTCGTCTGCATTGAAGCTATAGGCGTCTTTCATATCGAACTCGCGCACCCGCACCAGGCCGGCGCGAGGACGGGGCTCGTCCCTGAACTTGGTCTGGATTTGGTACAGGATGACCGGCAGGTCCCGGTAGCTCTGCACGTTGGCGCGCACTATGGAGGTAACGACCTCCTCGTGGGTGGGGGCCAGGACCATCGGGCGGCCCCTGCGGTCTTCCAGGGAGAAGAGGTTCTCACCGAATGCGGCCCTGCGGCCGGTCTGCTCCCACAGTTCCATGGGCTGCAGGGCGGGCATCATCAACTCCTGGCCGCCCGCGGCGTCCATTTCCTCTCGAATGATGTTCTTTATCTTGCGGAGGGAACGCCAAGCCAGGGGGAGATAGGAGTAGACGCCGGCGGCTACCTGCTGCACGAGGCCCGCCTTCAACATCAAGCGGTGGCTGTTGGTCTCCCCCTCCGGAGGATCGGAGCGGAGGGTCTTGGAGACCAGCCGGGTCAACCTCACGGGGCCGCCGGGGTTTTTTCCACTTCTTCCATCAGCGCCGCGAGCATCTGGTCTCCCGGCACCACTCGCACCTTCTCTCCCTTGCGGAAGATCACGGCACGTCCCGCGCCTGCGGCTATGCCCACGTCGGCGTCCTTGGCCTCTCCGGGGCCGTTGACCTCGCACCCCATCACGGCCACCTTGACCTGCTTGTTGCTGCCCTTGAGCAAGGCGTCCACATCGTTGGCCAGCTTGACCACATCGACGTCGGCCCGGCCGCAACTGGGACAGGCCACCAGGACAGCCCCTTTCTGCCTCAGGTTGAGGGACTTGAGGATTTCGTAGCCCGCGGCCACTTCTTCCTTGGAGTCCCCGCTCAGCGACACCCGGATGGTGTCCCCGATTCCCTCGTAGAGCAGCACACCCAGCCCGACGGAGGTGCGAATTGAGCCGGATTGGACCGTGCCCGCCTCCGTGATGCCCAGGTGCATGGGATATGGGACCAGTTGGGCCAGGGTCCGGTATGCCTCCACGGTGGTGGGTACGTCGAAGGCCTTCATCGAAATCTTGATGTCGTCGAAGTCCTGCTCTTCCAGGAGGCTGACTTCCCACAGGGCGGTGGCCACCATGTGGTCTATGATGCTGTATTCCCCTTCCTTCACCTCTCCGGCTTTGGGAAGCCTGTTGACCAGGTCCATGTGCCTGGAAAAGCCCCTGGTGCGGCCAATGCCCCCCACGGGAGGCAGGCTGCCGAAGTTGACCCCAATGCGAATGGGTATGCCCCGCTCTTTTGCCGCCCGCACCACCGTCCGCACCTGCTCTTCGTCCCGCAGGTTGCCCGGGTTGAGCCGCAGGCAGTCCACGCCGCCCTTAACGCATTCCAGGGCCAACTGGTAGTGAAAGTGGATGTCGGCGATCAAGGGGATGTTGATCCGCTTCTTGATTTCGCCCATGGCCTGCGCGGCTTCCATGTCCGGCACCGCGCTGCGGATGACGTCGCAGCCGGCCTCTTCCAGCTCCAGTATCTGCCGGACGGTGGCGTCGACGTCGCGCGTGTCGGTCTTGGTCATGGACTGCACCGCAACGTCGGCGCCGCCGCCTATCTTCAATCCGCCCAGGTAGACCGGTTTTGTTGGCCGCCGTCTATTCATTGACTAGCCTCGTTTCCGGAATCAGCTTGGCGCTTATGTTACAGAAATTTGGGTACCGGCGCTAGGGGCGGCCAACCTCGCCTGCAGCGATTGTGAGGCCTCACGCGTGCGGGACCGCGGCTTGCGCCCTCGCCGGGGGCGGGCGTAGAATTGGCGGCGCCAACGGGGCCGCTCACGGCGGCCGTATCCACAACTCGTCAGCCGCCGCTGGGCAAGGGGCGCTCCGTTCGATTTTTGGGGTTGTCACCCCTGAGCCTAGCTATGCCGGACACTATAACCAAACGGAACCGTGAGAAGTTGCGGAGAAGAGAAACAGGCCGCGAGGCGGCTGAGAGGGTTGGAGCGCATGGCGCGACGGGATGAGCAAGCTCAGGGAGTCGCATAGGAAAGTCTATGGCTGCAAGCCCAAATCAGAATAGCTAGGAAGTAGGCATGTTTAAGACCAACCCGGTGTCGCTAAAAAACCTGCTGGATAGTGTCGATAGCGGAAAACTCCAGTTGCCCGACTTCCAACGGCCTTGGGTGTGGGACGATGACCGCATCCGCGGACTGCTTGCAAGCATCTCAAGGGGATTCCCGGTCGGTGCGATCATGACCTTGGAAGCCGGAGGAGAGATTCGCCTCAAGACCAAGATGGTCGAGGGTGCCGAGGAAAAGCCGGAAGTCCAGCCTGAGGCGTTTCTATTGGATGGTCAGCAGCGCCTAACCTCGCTTTATCAGTCTCTTCGCCACGAGGATGCGGTCTGCACCCATGACAATCGAGGAAAAAGAATTAGGCGCTGGTACTACATCGACATGTTAGCTGCAATGGACCCGTCGGTCGACCGGGAAGACGCCATAGTCAGTATGCCCGAGAGCAAGCAGGAGACCAGGGATTTTGGAAGGGAGGTCATCCAGGATCTGTCGAGCCGGGAGAGGGAATACGAACAGCACATGATACCCACGGAGAGGCTACTGGACGCCAAACTGGATTGGCTATTTGGGTACATCGGCCATTGGAAGGATCGAGATAATGAACACCCAGCAGGCGGAGGCTTCGCATTCTTTGAGAAGTTTAGCCAGGCGGTAGGAAGCGCGTTCACAGAATATAGCCTGCCGGTGATCAGTCTGGACAAAGACACGCCCAAAGAGGCGGTCTGCACGGTCTTTCAGAAGGTGAATACTGGCGGAGTGCCGCTCTCAACGTTCGAGCTGGTTACGGCGTCCTTCGCCGCCCAGGATCACGACTTTGCCCTCAGAGACGACTGGGACAAGCGGAAGAGGCGGTTGCACAGTGCCTTTGGCTCCCTGCAGGGCGTAGGAGGGGACCAATTCCTGCAGGCTGTGACGTTACTGACTACTCAGAAGCGGCGCAGAAGGGCAATTGCAGAGGGAATTTCGCAGAACCTAGCAGCACCACCTATAAACTGCCGGAAGAACGATATTCTAGGCCTGGATGTCTCTGACTATCACGAGTGGGCCAATCACGTAGAGAACGGCTTCATTGAGGCTGCCAAGTTCCTTCACAGCCAGTTCATATTCAACAGATACGACGTGCCTTACTCCGCACAGCTTGTCCCGCTGGCATGTCTGTACGTGGAGTTGGGGCATCACCTGAAACCGGCCATGTCGAAAGGGAAGTTGGAGCGATGGTTCTGGTCTGGAATATTCAGCGAGAAATATGGGGGAGGGGTAGAGACACAGTACGCCTTAGACCTGACCCAGGTGGCTGCATGGGTGCGAGGTGACAGCGAGCCCGTGTTATTACGCGAAGCGGACTTCAATCCCGACCGCCTGCTGTCACTCCGAACTCGAAACAGCGCTGCCTACAAGGGTCTATACGCGCTACAGATGAAGAGCGGTGCGGCGGACTGGCGAACCGCTAACCCATTGTCATCGGACACCTGGTATGGGGAAAACATCGATATTCATCATATATTCCCGGTTGCGTGGTGCGAGAAGGAGTCAGAGTCAAAGCCAAAGATACCCCGCTGGCTGTACGACTCAATAATAAACAAAACGCCCATCGATGCGGAGACTAATCGAATAATCGGCGGAAGTGCACCATCGATTTACCTGCCCAGATTGCGCCGGTCGATTACCGAGGAGCAGCTATTCAAGGCCTTACAGGCTCATTGGCTTGAACCTAAGTTGATGCTTGCCGACCAGTTTGCTGATTGCTTTGTAAAGCGAGGAGAAGCGATGCTGGAACTGATTGGGAAGGC
Source organism: Dehalococcoidia bacterium (assembly GCA_965249215.1). GTDB lineage: Bacteria > Chloroflexota > Dehalococcoidia > Lucifugimonadales > UBA3495. Next base: position 1,029,113 of record CBDFLN010000001.1, read on the forward strand.
GATGGGGAAGCAGGTTCGTAGTGGCAGAGAGACGTTCTTGAATGCTCTGGCCTCCGCTGGGCTAGAGCTCGAGTTCCTTGCGCCAACTGTCGGCGCCGACCCAGAGGCAATCGCCTGGTCGGCCTTTGATGACTACGATGACACAGAGGACGAGCACGACGCGGTGGGCGATTGGGTACTCCAAGAAGAATCAGTTGCTGCAGACTAAAGCGTTCGCTGAGGCCTCGACCTAGCTGGCTCCATCTTGGACTTGGAGGGAACCGATGTTCAGAAGCTCCCGTTTACTTACAGTGGCCGTCACATCTAGGCCTAGGCGTAGCGAACCCAAAAAGCAAACGGAACCGCAAGGGATGTAATTGTGAGATTCAGGGACAAGGTAGCGGTCGTCACCGGGTCTGCCCGAGGAATAGGCAAGGCTACGGCCAAGCTGCTGGCCGGTGAGGGCGCCCACTTGGTGGCCGTGGACATAAATGAGCCAGGCCTGGCCGCGGTCGCCGAGGAGATAGAGGCTGCCGGGGGTAAGGTAAGCGCCATGCAGGTCGACGTGCTGGATACTGAGCAGGTAGAGGGGATGTTCGACTCTGTAGTCTCCGGTTTCGGCCGAGTTGACATCCTGGTGAACGCTGTGGGCGGCAGCTCTATCATCGCCAACGGGGAAGCCCGGGTCGACGAACTGACCCCGGAGGAATGGGACACCGTCGTCCGGTTCAACCTCAGGGGCACGTTCTTGTGCACCAGGGCCGCCGTACAGCGGATGAAGCAGCAAGGGGGCGGTAAGATCGTCAACCTGTCTTCCAGGGCCGCACGGGGCGTCAGCGACTCCAGCAGCGCCTACGCTGCGGCCAAGGGCGGTATCACGGCCTTCACCAAGAAGGTTGCTACGGAAGTTGGGCCCTACGGGATAACCTGCAACGCCGTCGCCCCCGCGTTGACCCTAAGCGACCGCATAGCGGAGCTATGGGAGCAAAAGTCTGAAGAGCACAAGCAGCGGACCATCCAGAGCATCCCCCTGAGGCGTCCCGCCCAGCCCGAGGACCAAGCCAGAGTCATCGCCTTCCTGGCGTCTGAGGACGCCGACTACGTCACCGGCGTGACCATCGACACCGCCGGCGGCCGGTAACAAGGCCCGCCGCCCGGCAACCCGTTACCCGCCCAGCAGGCTGCCGCCCTGGATCAGCCGGTTGATGTCGCCGGCGCTGATTACGACGATGGCGCTGACCAGCAGTACAAGCCCGATCAGGTGTACCAGGCCTTCTTTTTCCGCCGGCACCCGCTTGCCGCGGCGCAGCCACTCCAGCACCACGAACACCAGCCTGCCGCCGTCCAGCATGGGAATGGGCAAGAGATTCAGCACCGCCAGGTTGATGCTCAGCAGCACGGCGATGGTCAGCCAGCCGATGAAGCCACCGTCGCGGGTGACCTCTCCGGTTACCTGCGCGATGCCGATGGGGCCGGACAGCTCGGGGGCTGACCCCTGGGACAAGGCGCCGAATATTCCCTGCTTCATCAGGACCAGCGATTCCCAGGTGCTGACAAACCCTTGCGGGATGGCGTCCCAGACGGGCTGGGAGCGGCTTTCCACCCTGGGGTCGGCCACGACTGTGTAGACGCCTGTGTACCAAGTCGGCGGCCCGGCCCGCTCGAACCGGGGGATAACCTGGACCGGCAGTTCCTGCCCGTGCCTGGCTACCAGCCATTCCATCATCGAATCTTCGCCGGCCTGGATGGCCGACGTCAGGTCTTCAGCTCGGTTTACGACCCGGCCACCGGCTTGCAGCACCACGTCGCCCGGTTGCAGCCCGGCGGCGCCCGCCGGCGAGTCCCTGGCAACCCTCTGCAGCACGATCTGTCCCTGCTCCTCGCCGATTCCAACCCCCACGACCCACCTTCCGGGGGGCCGCGCAAACCGGGGCTCTACCGGTACAACTTGCTGTGCTCCCTCCCGCTCGATCAACCAGGCCATTTCGGAGCCGCCGTTCAGGAATACCGAGCGCTGCAGGTCGAACCGGTTCTCGATGGGCTTACCGTCGGCCTCCAAGACAACGTCTCCCGGTTGCAGCCCCGCGGCCGCGGCGGCAGATTCGGGGTCGACTTGGGCGACCACCACCCTGCCGACGGTCACGTCCTGGGGGACCATGAACAATACGGCGAATATTACTATGGGCAGGATGGCGTTCATCAGCGAGCCTGAGACCAGCACTATGAAGCGGGTGCCCGGTCCCTTGCCCGCCAGGCTCCGGGGCACCGTGGGGTCGTTCTCCCCGGCCAGCCGGACAAACCCTCCAAGGGGCAGCCAGTTCACCGAGTAGAGCATGTCCGCCAGGACCAGCGAGCCCCCGCCCGCTTCCACTGCCTTGACCCTTCCTTCGTGCTTGAGCAGCCCGCCGGGGATGGCAAGCTCCCTCTGCCCGTCCTCGGCGGAGTCCGCGGCGCCCGGGTCGCGGCCGGGTCCCGCTCCCTCGATGATCCTGGCGACCAGGTTGCCGGAGGCGTCCTCCCCCGAATAGACCGTCACAATCTGGCCGGGCGTCAGGCCGCCCGGCCCTTCGACGTTGACGAATTGAGTGAAGGAGTCCATGGCGACCGTAGTGTTGCCGGTGTAGAAGCCAAAGGCCCGGGGTGGAAAGCCCACCCCAAACTCCAGAGCCTTGACGCCCAGGGCCTTGGCGGTGGCGTAGTGGCCGAACTCGTGGACTGCCACCAGCACCAGCAGCATAGGGAGCAGGGCGCCGACGGCGATTAGGACGGCTTCCATGGAGTCTCAGGCCTGGGTAAGTTCGCCGGCCCGGGCCAACGCCCACCGGTTGGCTTCCAGCACCTCTTCCGCGTTCCGGCCCGGCAGCGGCTCGTGGTCGGACAAGACCCGGTCCACCACCCGGTAGATGTCGGTGAACCCTATCCTGCGCTGCAGGAAAGCCTCCACCGCCACCTCGTCGGCGGCGCTGAGCACCGTGGCGTACGTCCCCCCCTGCCGGGCTGCGTTCACCGCCAGGTCAAAGCAGGGGTATCGCTCCGGCTCCATGGGTTGGAAGGTCAACGAGTGGCCGATGCCGGTATCCAGCTTGGGAATCATGTCATTGGGGAAGCGCTGGGGGTAGAACAGGGAATATTGTATGGGCAGGCGCATGTCGGGAGGGCCAAGCTGGGCCTTCACCGAGCCGTCCTCGAACTCCACCATGGAGTGGATGGTGCTCTGGGGGTGAATCACTACTTCTATCCTTTCCCAGGGCACCTGGAACAGCCAGTGGGACTCAATGACCTCGAAAGCCTTGTTCATAAGGGTCGCCGAGTCAATTGTAATCTTCTGGCCCATTGACCAGGTTGGATGCTTCAGGGCCTGCTCCGGTGTCACCCCCTCCAGTTCTTCTAAAGGGCTGGTGCGGAAGGGGCCGCCGGAGCCGGTTATCATGAGGCGGCTTATCGGGTTGTCCTCACCCCGCAAGCATTGCCAGATGGCGCTTGGTTCACTGTCCACAGGCAGCACTGCCCCGCCGTACCGCGCTTCGAATTCCTTGATTAGCTCGCCGGCCATCACTATGGGCTCTTTGTTGGACAGCGCGACCAGCTTGCCGTGCTTGAGGGCGTTGAGCGTTGGGGTCAGGCCCACGTTGCCCATGGTGGCCACCATCACGGTGTCCACCTCGTCCAGGCACACCATGTCCTCCATTGGGGTGAAGGACAGGCCGTCGGGCCACCGTGCCGGGGGGTTCAGGCACCACACGTGCTCGGGGTGGAACTCGTCGATTTGCTGTTGCAGCAATTGCAGGTTTGTCCCCGCGGCCAGGCCGACGACGTCGAACCGGTCCGGGAAGGCCCTCACTACGTCCAGGGTCTGACGGCCTATGGACCCCGTCGACCCCAGGATGACTAGCTTTTTCATGGCTCAAACACCGTTGCCAGGAGATAGTACACGGCAGGAACGGAGAGAACTAGGCTGTCCAGCCGGTCCAGGACCCCGCCGTGGCCCGGAATAACACTGCCGGCGTCCTTTACGTCGGACACGCGCTTGACCCTGGATTCCAATAGGTCGCCCGCCTGGGCAAGCACCCCTACTGTAGCACCGATAACCGCCAGTTGCCAGCGTGGAGCAGACAGGCCGGGCAGAAGCCCCAGCGCTATTGCCGCCGCCGCCGCGCAGGCCAGGCCGCCGGCGGCGCCCTCCCAAGTCTTGCCGGGACTGACGTTGGGGGCCATCCTATGCCTTCCCAGGACGCGTCCCACCAGGAATGCCCCGGTGTCCGCGGCGAACACCGTCAACAAGGCCAGCAAGAGCCAGTCCCTGCCGATGTCCCCGGTTTCCCCTATGTTGCGCAGCGCCACGGCGTGACCCAGGAGGAAACCGGCGACAACCGGACCGCCCACCAGAAAGCCCGCGCCCGTCAGCAGTCGCTCCCCCTGGTAAAAGGCCACCAGCCACAGCAGGCTGATGAACGCGCCAGCGGCCAGAATGCCGCCGGAGATTATGAGGAAATTCGTTAAGTCCGAGGCGGCTTGGGCGCCCAGCACCCACGCCGCAACCCACGCCACGCCGAATGCCAGAGGAAGCGAGCCTGTTCCGGGAGGAGACAGCCGGTAGATTTCGCGGACTCCCAGCGCCGCCGCCAGCAGCGCCAGGATTGTCAGCCAGGGTGTGCCCCACCACACGGCCGCCAGGATGACCGGCAGGCCCACCAGCGCCGTGACCGTCCGTTGGAGCAACGGTCAGTCCTCGGGACTAACCTTGCCGAAGCGCCGTTGGCGGCTGGAGAAAGCCGCCAACACCCGTTTCAATTCGGCCGTATCCAGGTCGGGCCAGAGAGTGGGGGTGTGGTAGTACTCGCTGTAAGCGGATTGCCACAGCAGAAAGTTGCTGATGCGCTGCTCGCCGCCGGTCCGTATTATCAAGTCGGGGTCGGGGGTCTCAGCAGTGAATAGGTACTTGCTGAACAGGGCCTCGTCGATGTCTTCCGCTGGAACGCCGTCCCGCACCACTCGTTTCACCGCTTCCAGAATCTCGTCCCTCCCGCCGTAGTTGAAGGCGACGTTGAGGGTGACGCCCGAATTTCCCCGGGTCAATTCCTGGGTATAGGCCACCGCTTCCTGCAGTTCCGGGCTCAGGCCGTCCGTTTTGCCGATGTGGACTATTTGGACGTTGTTGTCGTGGAGCTCCCGGGTCTGATATTGGAGGGCGTCGTACAGTATCTCCAGGATCCCCTGCACTTCATCCGCGGGGCGGTTCCAATTCTCAGTGGAGAAAGCGTACAGGGTGACGAATTGGACTCCCTTGGCCTCCAGGGTTTCCAGGATCTTGTGAACGCGGTCCACACCGACCCGGTGTCCCTCCAGCCGCGGCAGGCCCCTCTGGGTGGCCCACCTACCGTTGCCGTCCATTATGAAGGCAACGTGGGCGGGAATCTTGGGTGATTGCGCCAACGACGGCTGCGGCGAGGCAGTCCGGGCTTGCATGCTCAGACCTGCATGATTTCGGTTTCTTTAGCGGCGCCCACCTCGTCCACTATCCTGGTGTGGCCGTCGGTGGCCTTTTGCAGTTGCTCCTGGGCTCGCCGGTTTGCGTCCTGCGATATGGCCTTGTCCTTTTCCAGTTTCCGCAGGTTTTCCAAGCCTTCCCGGCGCACGTTGCGAACCGAAACCTTCCCCTCTTCCAGCTTCCGCTTCAGCAGCCGCACTATGTCTTGCCGGCGTTCCTGGTTCAGGGGCGGGATAGGCACGGTTATTGCGTTTCCGTCGTTTGAAGGATTGAAACCCATGTCCGACTTCATCAGGCTTTTCTCGATTTCACGCAGCGACTGCTTGTCCCAGGGCTGCACCATTATGGCCCTGGCGTCGGGCGCCGAGATTGACGCTATCTGCCTTAACGGCGTCGGGACTCCGTAATAGTCCACCGAAATGTTTTCGATCAACGACGGCGTCGCCCGGCCCGTCCTGAGGGTGTTTAATTCCCGTTTCAGGGCGTCGACGGTCCGGCCCATCTTCCTCTCCACTTCGTCCAGAACGTCCTGGGGGGTCAACGTATCTTGGCTCTCGCTATTGGCGGGCATTGCTAGTTCCTCCCGCTGATAATTGTACCCACAGGTTTGCCGGTCAAGATAGACGAGATGTTGCCGGGCTGAAAAACATCGAAGACGATGATGGGTATGTCGTTATCCATGCAGAGCGATATTGCGGTGGAGTCCATCACCGCCAGCCGTAAATTCAAGGCATCCATGTATTCCAGCTTCTTGAACATGACTGCCCCCGGGTTGGAGCGGGGGTCCGAGTCGTAGACGCCGTCTACCTGGTTCTTCGCCATCAGCAGCACGTCGGCCCCGATATCCAGCGCCCGGAGAGCGGAGGCCGTATCGGTGGTCATGTGCGGGTTTCCCGTGCCGGCGGCAAACAGAACCACGCGGCCCTTTTCCAGGTGACGGATGGCCCGGCGGCGAATGTAGGGCTCGGCTACGGCTTGCATCTGAATGGCGCTTTGGGTCCGGGTATCGATTCCCCGTTTCTCCAGCCCGTCCTGCAGGGCAAGGGCGTTTATTATCGTCGCCAGCATCCCGGCGAAGTCGGCGGTGGCCCGATCCATACCTCGCGATTCGGCCAACTTGCCCCGCCAGATGTTCCCGCCGCCGATAACCACCCCAACCTCGACGCCCATGCCGTGGGCTTCCTCAATTTGTTGGCATAGATATGCTACGGCGTCGGGCCCAATGCCATAAGTAGCGGAGCCCTGGAGCGACTCTCCGCTTATCTTCAGCAACACCCTGCGGTATCGTGCCTGGGGTTTACTGTCCTGTGCCAGCTATTCTCCCAGCGCCAGCCGATTGAATCGCACCACCCTGACGTTCTCGCCCAGTTTGGCCGCTACTTCCTGGATGACCTCCTCCATGGACGAGGAGTTGTCCTTGATGAACGGTTGCTGCATCAGCGCGACCTGGGCGGCGGGGCGGCTGTCCTCTTCCTGCATCTGGCTTTTGTCCACGAACGCCGGGTCCATGGCCACCACTTGCATCGCAACGTCGTGGGCCAGGTGTTTGAACTCCGGGGTGCGGGCTACAAAGTCGGTCTCGCAGCCCAGTTCCACTATCGCTCCCACCCTTCCGCCGGTGTGGACGTAGGCTTCGACCAGCCCCTGGTTGGTGGCCCGGTCCGCCATCTTGGCGACCTTGGCGGCGCCCTTGATGCGCAGGACCTCGGCGGCCTGTTCTACGTCGCCTTGGTTGGCTTCCAGGGCTTCTTTGCATTGCATTACGCCGGCCCCTGTTTTCTCACGCAGGGCCCGGATTGACTCGACGGTGACCTCCAAGTATTTCCTCCTGAGTGTCTATGGGCTGGGCGCTGCCGCCCGCGCTGCCGGTTGGTCCGTAGGCGAACGGTCTATCATTCAAGCATCGCCGGCGGGGGTCCGGCGCTAACCCAGCGCAGTTCGCGGTGCAGTCCCGGCTTGGCATTCCGCCGGCGTTCCAGTTGTCCGTTCAACCCATCCGGGGCTGTTGGCATAGCCGGCCAGGGGGGCCAATAACTTTTCTATTGGTCCGTAGAAGGCTCTGCCGTTGCCGCGGCTTCCGCTGAGAGCAACTCTTCCTCGATTTCCACCAGATCGACGGGGGTGAGCGTCTCGCCCTCGCCCTCGCCTTCTTCCGATTCTTCCCCTTCGTCAGCTTCCGAAAGACGCAAGGCTTCCCGTTCGGCCTCCAGCGCAGCCTCTCGCTGGGCCACGCCTTCCAGGATCGCGTTGGCCATACGGTTGGTTATCAGCCGTATGGAACGGACAGCGTCGTCGTTGCCGGGGATGATCTGATCAACCTTTTCGGGGTCGCAGTCGGTATCCACTATGGCGAAAATCTGTACGCCCATGCGTTGGGCCTCTGCGATGCAGATATCCTCTTTCCCAATGTCGATCACGAACATCGCTGCGGGCAACTCGGTCATGTTCCTCATACCGATGAAATACTTTTCCAAGCGGTTCAAGGTGTCCCGCAGCTTCACCGCCTCTTTCTTGGGCAGCACCCTGAAATATCCCTGGTCCCGCTTTTGCTGCAACTCGGTCATGTGGTTGATGCGGCTGCGAATAGTCTGGAAGTTGGTCAGCGTGCCGCCCAGCCATCGCTGGTTGACGTACCACATGCCGCAACGCTCGGCCTCGCTCTGCACAACCTCCTGGGCCTGCCGCTTGGTGCCTACGAACAGCACCTTGCCACCCGAAGCCGCCACCTGGGTCATGGCCCGGTAGGCGTCGTTGATCATGCCCAGCGTCTGTTGAAGGTCGACGATGTGAATGCCGTTGCGTTGGGTGAAGATGTACCGCCGCATGTGAGGGTTCCAGCGGCGGGTCTGGTGCCCAAAATGCACACCTGCCTCCAGAAGGGACTTCATCGTGAGCGGTTCTCTGGGCGGGGCCGGTTGTGGCTCCGGAGGCCGCTCTAGGGCTTGTACCATATTTCCTGCCTTTCTAGTCTGCTAGTGGTGTAGTTTTCGATTTTGTTTTGCCGGATTACTGTCCGGCGGCACAGCCTGCGCCCCGCCCCAGAATGGCGGGGAGTCCGCCGCTGCCGTGGGCCTGTCCATTGGACAAACCACACAAGACCGCGTTAGACGTCAAGCGCGGCAATTGCCGGGTGAAGTATATCATAGCGGCCCAGCACGAGCAACGAAAAGCACTTGCGCAGGAGGCGTCTTTCCACCGCGCCGCAGGCTTGGCGCAATGGCGGAAAAACGGCCCCCGTCATCCGTGTTGAATACCTCGGAATACCCCGCTTGGAAGTCCGAGGCTCTTATGCCCGTGACAGTACCGGCAGACATCCTGGGCTTGTACCCTGTTAACCAAAGAAGGCCAGGCGTACCCCGTTCAATATGGCTGCGCCGTACAACCCCGCCAGCAGGTCGTCGGCCATGATTCCCAAGCCGCCGTGGAGTTTCTCCAGCCGGCGGATGGGCCACGGCTTGGCTATGTCCAGCACCCGGAAGAGTAAGAAGGCGGCCGCCAGCCAGGGCAGCGTTTTTGGCAACAGCAAGCAGGTAGTCCACATGCCCACGAACTCGTCCCAAACCGCCCTCTGGGGGTCAGGATCCGCGTCCGAGGTCATCCTGCCCGTTGCCCACACGCCCACGAGCAGGCCGCCGCCAATGAGGGCGTACAGGGCCGCCGAGTCTTCGGCTATGGGAACGAACGCGTAGATGAGCAGGGCCGCCAGCGCGCCGGCCGTGGCCGGGGCCAGCGGCGCCAACCCCGAGCCAAAGCCGGAGCCGATTACCCAGGCAACCCTGTCTGCCGCCGCCGCCAACGGGCCGGTGTTCAAGCCCATCGGCTTTGTCCGGCCAGGCAGGGTCTCCGGCAGGCGGCGGGGCGGCTAACCATAACCCAACCGGTGCAAGTCGTCCTCCCCCATTCCCAGGTAGTGGCCCACCTCGTGCAAGAGGGTCGTCTCGATCTCCCGCTCCGCCTCGCGACGGGTCGAGCAGCTTCGCAGAATGGGTTGGCGGTATATGACTATGCGGTCGGGAAGCATCGGCTCGCCGCCTTCCCTCTCCGGCAGCGGCACTCCCGTGTAGAGCCCGAACAGGCTTCCTGCCTCTTGGACCAGGCCCAGCGCATCAGGGTCGGGCCACTCTTCCACGGCAATGTCCACGTTGCGGACGGCGTGCCTGATGCGCTGCGGGACCCGTTGATAGGCCTCGTGGACCAGGCGGACGAATTCCCGACGCGACAAGAGAATCAACTTGCGGGCGCAACCTCCCGGCGTAGTTTCTTCAGGATGTCGATATTTTGGCGGTCCGGCCCCTTACCCTCGAATCCGGGGACTTCCAGCAGGAACGGCGCGTCCTGGAATGCGGGATTGCCCATGATGGCCGCGAAGCCTTCCTCGCCTATGAAGCCGTCGCCGATGTTGTCGTGGCGGTCTACGCCGGAGCCCTGGGGGCGTTTCGAGTCGTTGGCGTGGACTGCCAGCAGGTTGGAACCCCCCACTTCCCGGTCGAATTCGGCGATCATCTCATCGATCCCTTCCCCGGTGGCCATGTCGTAACCGGCGGCGAAGCAATGCTGGGTGTCCAGGCAGACCTTGAGCCTTGGGCTGTCGATCTCCCGCAATATCCGGCCCAAGTCCTCGAACTTGGCTCCTATGTGCTGCCCCATGCCCGCCATGTTCTCCAAGGCCAGGACAGGCCCCTCCGGCGAATGGTCCAGCACCGTTCGAATGCTGGACACCACCTGGGGGAATATGGCCTCGTATCCCGCTCCTCCGTGGCTTCCGGGATGCACAATCACCCCGGCGGCGCCGATGGCGGAGGCCAAGCCCATGTAATTGATCAGCGACTGGACCCCTTTTGCCAGCACGTCCTCTTTGGGCGTGCCCAGGTTGATCAGGTATATGGCGTGGAGGAACACCGGCCCCATGCCGGCTTCCGCCGCCTCCTGGCGGAAGGCCTCCACCTCTTCTCCAGGCGCCGGCTTGAAGGCCCAACCCTGGGGCGAGGACCCGAATATCTGCAGCGCCTCGCATCCGATTTCCACGCCGCGGCCCACCGCCTTGCTGATGCCTCCCGCAGTGGATACGTGAGCGCCAATTTTCATGCTTTCCCCTCGCTGAAGGGCGTTCCCGGGCTGCCCTGTGACAGGGCCCAAAACCCCTTGGCTCGGCAGTGATTATACAGGGCGGAACGATTGGCGGCGCAATGGCGTGAGGCTATAATGCCGCCAGCAATGAAAGCTCTGGTGTTAAAAAATCCCGGCGGGCCATCCCCCCTGTCCGTAGTCGAGGTTCCTGACCCCGTTCCCGGACCGGGCGAGGCCTTGGTGCAGGTTGCGGCCTGCGGGGTCTGCCACCACGACCTGCTGGCCGCCAAGGGGGTCCTCCGCCGGGGGATCAAGCCCGGAGTCGTCCTGGGCCACGAGTTCTCGGGCACTGTCCTCGAGGTCGGAACCGGAGTCGCCACCGTAAGCCCCGGCCAACGGGTGGTCGCCATCCTAACCGGCGCCTGCGGCCAGTGCGACCGCTGCTTGGCGGGCCTGGAGCACCGCTGCCGCAGCGGGCGCGGGATCGGCCATGCCCATGACGGGGGCTTTGCCGAGTATGCGGTCGTGCCCGAGTTCAGCCTGGTCCCCCTGGCCGATAACGCGGACCTGCCCGCCGCGGCCCTTTACGCCTGCCCAATGGGCGTCGCCTTGCAGGGCCTTCAGTACGCCGGGCAGGTGCAGGCGGGCGAGACCGTGGTGGTCACCGGGGCCGGCGGCGGCTTGGGCGTCCACGCGGTGCAGCTGGGAGCGGCGTTGGGGGCCCGCGTCCTGGCCGTCACGTCCTCCCCGGACAAGGCCCAGCGATTGGCCGCCCTGGGCGCTGCCGAGGTGGTCGAGACCGGAGAGTTGGACTTCAGCGAGATAGTCTTGGCGTTGACCGGGGACGAGGGCGCGCAGGCGGTCATAGACACGGTCGGGTCGGCCCTCTTCCCCTCCAACTGGCGCAGCCTTGGCCAATACGGCCGGTGGGTGATGCTGGGCGAAGTCGCCGGCGGAAAGGTGGAGCTGGCCCCCGCGGAGATAATCTTCCGCGACGCCCGAATCGTGGGTTCCGCAGGAGTCTCCAAGGCGGCGGTCCGGCAGGTTGCGGAGATGGTGTCCCGGGGAATTGTCAGGCCTGTTGTGGCCGGCGCTCTGCCCTTGGAGCAAGTAGATGCGGCTTTTGAGGCTATCGCCGGCCGGGGCGTCTTGGGCCGGATGCTTCTCGACCCCCGGTTATAACGCTACCCAAGGCCGTGTAGCCGCGGCGTCCCGCTAACGCCCGATCACCTAACGTCCAATCACCTAACGTCCGATCACCTAACGTCCAATCACCTAACGTCCGATCACCTAACGTCCAATCAGATGAAGCAGGCTCCCCGCGGCCGCAGCGGAAGCCCGCCTTCCCCGGCGCAGGAATCTCCTTAGGTCGCCCCGGTCCCACATCACCAGGAACTGGCTGGCGATGAAGATGGAGCTATAGGTCCCCACCACTGCGCCTATGGCAACCACCAGCAGGAGGCCCCGGATGCTGGGGCCGCCGATAAGCAGCATCGCCAGCAACACGAACAGGGTGGTGAAGCTGGTGTTCAAAGACCGCCCTATGGTGTCCATGATGCTGAGGTTGACCACGGCCCCCAGATCCCGGTCAGGGGAACGGGACACGTTTTCCCTTATCCGGTCGAACACCACTATGGTGTCGTTGACGCTGTACCCGGCCACGATCAGGATCCCCACGATGAACATGGAGTTGACCTCCATGCCTATCACCTTGCCCAGGATGGCAAAGACTCCCAGGACTATTATCACGTCGTGCACCAGGGCCAGTATTGCGCTGATTCCATAGCGGTAGGCCTTGGGCACCCGCCGGAAGGCGTACCAGACATAAAGCAGTATGAACACCGAGGCCGCGGCCACCGAGTAGAAAGCGGTGCGCACCGTTTCCGCGGCTACGATGGGCGATACCGTGGCGAACTCCACCTTGCTCCGGTCCAGGCCCAGGGCCTCCTCCAAGTCCCTCTCTATGGTTTCCCGTTCTCCCGCCTCCAGTATGGTGGTCCTGATTTGGAAATCTCGCCCGCCCACTTTCTGGATCAGCGCCTCGGGATGGCCTACCTGGTCCATCCGCTCCTGGATTTGCTCTTCGCTCACGTCTCTGTCGAAGGCGCCGATCAGTATCGAGCCGCTGGAAAAGTCGATGCCGGCCTTAAGCCCTGAGTCGCCGGACAACCATCCCGGTGGCGAAATCAGAAAGACCAGCCCCGGCAGGATAATCAGGGCGGAAAAGAGGAAATACCACGCCCGTTTTCCTACTACGTCTATCACGTTTAACGCCCTCCGCCCGGCGTCGGAGCAGCCCGTGAGACGCCTTCCGGGGTGAACAAGCTGACCCTATTACGAAAGCCGGCCCAGGCCATCAATTGGAGCAGGTTGCGGCTGAGCACGACGGCGGTGAACATGCTCAGCAGCACACCAATGCCCAGGCTTATGGCGAATCCCGTGACCAGCCCGCCTCCCAAGCGGTCGCCGAACCACAGCAGCACTCCGCAGGTGATGAGCGTGGATACGTTCCCGTCCCGGATCGCCGGCCAGGCCCGGTTGAACCCGACCTCCATCGACGAAGCCAAAGTCCTGCCTATGCGCATCTCCTCCTTCATGCGTTCGAATATCAACACGTTGGCGTCGACGGCCATGCCTATGGACAGGATGAAGCCCCCTATGTGGGAGAGAGTCAACGTGATGGGCACCAGCTTGAATATGGCCAGTTCCACCACCGCGTAGAATATCAGCGCCACTGCGGCCACAACGCCGGCCATCCGGTAGTAGGTCGTCATAAACCCTATCACCAAGGCCAAGCCGATAATCCCCGCGATAAGGCTGTTCCGCAGTGATTCGGAGCCCAAAAGGGCGCTTACGTCGTTTTCTTGTATCAGCTCTAAGGGCACCGGCAGGCGCCCGGCATCCAGTTGTATGGCAAAGGTGCGGGCTTCTTCACGGCTGAAACCGCCCGTGATTCTGGTCACCCCGTCTCGTATGTGCGCCCGGGCCACCGGGGCCAGAATCACTTCATCGTCCAGGAACACTGCTATCCGCTTGGTCGGCTGTTGGTAGATGCGTTGGGTCAGGTCGCTGAAAATTTCGGTGCCCCGGCCGTTGAAGTGGACGACCACTTCCCATTCGAGTCCCACCTGTCCCGCCCGGGCATACGCATCGGAAAGGTCATCCCCCGTCAAGCCGATGTCGGCGTCGTCGAACTGGGTACAGGCCTCGTCGGTGCAGGTCCGCTCTTTTAACTCCAGTTGCGCCGTCTCCCCAATTAGGGCCTTGGCGTCGTCGATGGCGCTGCTGACTTGGAATGCCGCCAGGTTCCCAAAGTTCTCCGCCAGGGCCGCTTGGGCCGCCTCGCGGTCTGAGGCATTGACCGTAGCCGACTCGACCCTGTAAGTGCGGCTGTCCGGCTGCTCTATCTCCAAGTTCTCGTAGCCGGCATCGGTCAACACCGAGTGCAAAGTCGGGCCGCCGTCGATGGTGGTGATTGGCTCCGCGAATGCTATCGTGGTGATCGACCCGCTGGCGCCCGGAAGCTGGACTATAATCCGGTCGTCTCCGAAACGTTGAATCACCGGCTCGTCGGTCCCGAACAGGTTCACCCGCCGGTTGATTATGTCCAAAGCGCCGTTCATCTGGTCGGAAGTTGGTGCGGCTACGGTGTCGGCGTCGAATGACGTGATGGTGGCGCCCAGTTGCGCTTCCACTGTTTCCTGGAAGTTTGTCCGCCTCGGATCCCCCGCATCCAGGACTTCCGGGGTCTTAAGGCGGAATTCAGTGAACCCTAAGAACTGGCCAACAGTGAGGTTTTCAAGTTCCAGTTCTTCCTCGCCGAAGGTCAAGCCTTCTAGAGCGTTGTTTACTTCCTCCACCGTTACGGCGTCTTGGAAGATTACGTGGAACTGGGTGTTGGCCCCGATGTTGACCACCCGCAAAGATGCAATTGTTACTTCCGATTCCCTGTCGGCGTTCAACGCCGCCGTAAAGGTCTGTTCGAACTCCTCCACTCTTGGGTCGTCCTCTTCCAGCAATTCGGCACTTATTTGCGAGATTAGCGCCGGAATGCCGCCGGTGACTTCAATGGAGAACTCCCCAAACGCCGACTCGTCCTCACCGAAACTGAGGGACTGCAGGGCCTGCTCGACTAATTCCGGGTTGATGGGCTCCTGGAAGGTCAGGTCTAAGCGGGTACCGGTGTCGGCTTGGTAAATCAGCTGCCCGCCGCCCCTTAGGTCCAGGCCCAGCTTCAGCCCCAGCGGGCCTGTGCCTTCTCGTTGCAGGCCTGCGCCCCCTGGGAGGTCGATGTTTATGTGCTTGAATGCCAAAGCGGCAAAGGCAAGGCCGAACATCAGCACGATCAGGAAGGACAGACGGATGCTTCGGTCTCGCGTCGAGGGCGGGAAAAACGCCCAAAAAACGAACCTTATGGGCGCGGTTAACAGCCTGCCGAGCATGCTATCTGCCGGCCTGCCCTTCGGTCATTTTCTCGGCGGCCAAGGCCAGGGCCTCTTCACGGGTGGCAATTTCACCCGCCGCCCGCGCCTCTTCGACCCGGTCCAGCATCGTGCCGATTACCGGCCCGGGGCCAAGGTTAAAATGCTGCATCAGTTCGTTCCCGTCGACCAATGGTTGAATGCGGCCGGACACCACCGGCTGCATACCCGTCTGCAAAATGTGCGTGACCATTCTAGCATGGCTTGCCCAGTCGTCCGGGTTAATCTCGGGGCCTTTCGCGGCGATATAGTCGGCCTGGCACAGGTATAGCGTGTCTATGGCCGCGTCTTTCAGGTCCCGAAAATATCTATATATCGCTCGCTTGGTCGGCAATTCCACCCCTTGCATCATGTGGGCCGGGCGCAGGTGATGTTCCACCATCTTTGCCGTCAGCGCAATACCCCTGGAGCCGACTCTCAACTGTGACAGCCTCCGGGACGTCATCTCCGCCCCGACCTCGGAATGGTCGGGAAAGCGGGTGCGTCCGGTTTCGTCCACTGCTTTCGTCCGGGGCTTGGCAATGTCGTGAAACAGCGCAGCTAGCTTCAGCAGTGTGCGTCTCGAAGTTCCGTCGCACACCTCCTGGCTGAAATGGGCCGCCGTTTCCGCCGTCCAATACACCAACGTGTAGATGGGCGAGTGCTGGTGCCCCTGGGTGATTCTTTCGGCGCTTTCCACTGAGTGCATCAGGTGTCCCCAAACGTCCCAATAGTGCATTCGGGGTTGCTCCACGCCCTTTGCTTCCGCCAGCTCCGGCACAATCCGGCACAGCAGGTCCAGCCGGTCCAGCGCCTCCAGGCTGCGCTTGGCGTTATCCAAGGCCAGTATGGCCAGGAATTCGTCGCGCACCCGTTCCGGCGCGACCTGCCCGATGCAAGACGCGTCGGCCTTCGCCTGTTGCGCCGTCTGCGGGTCTATGCGGAACCCGAGAGAGGAAGCCAGCCGTACCGAACGCAACAGCCGGGCCGGGTCGTCACGGAAGACGCGGGGGCTGACTGCCCGCACCACTTTGTCCAGAAGGTCCTGCCGCCCGTTGAAGGGGTCGATGACCTGCTCTGCCTGCGCCGGAGAGCCCCAGGCGGACAACGGCAGGGCAAGGGAGTCGATGGTGAAGTCCCGCCTGGCCAGGTCGTCTTCGATGCTCCCCGGCAACGCCGCCAGGTCCACCGTCCACTGACGGGCCTCGGGGTCTTTCACGACCACCCTGGCGAGGCCCCGTTCCGGGCTGAGCGGCACGAAAGACCCGCCCAGCACTCCGGCTAGCTCTCGCCCCGCCGACTGTGAGTCCGCCGCCAGGGCAATGTCCACGTCCCGTTCCGGAGGGCGTTCCAGCAGGGTGTCCCGCAGGTAGCCCCCTACCAAGTAGGCAGGGATGCCCAAGCCCGCAAAGTACGCTTTTAGCCTTCTAATCAAAGATGGGCCGGCCAAAGGGGGGCCGATTAAAAAGGGGCCGGGAGCCGCGTCACTGGTCCCCATCGCCGGCCCCTGAAGAGACTGCGGCGCGGCTCGCCTCTTCTTCCGCTTCCGCCTCCTCGTCCTCCTCGTCCTCTTCGTCATCCTCGCCTTCCTCGCCGGGAGCCAGTTTCCACAGGCTGTCCGGCGAGACCAACCGGTCGATGTACAGGACTCCGTTCAGGTGGTCTATCTCGTGCTCCAGCGCTTGGGCAAAAAACTCCTCCGCCTTGATTCGCATCACCTTGCCGTCCAGCCCCACCGCCCGGACCCGCACCTTCACCGAGCGTTTGACCATGCCCCGGTAGCCTGGAATGCTCAGGCAGCCTTCCACCACCTCCCTTTCACCATCTTGCTCTACGATTTCGGGGTTGACCAATACAATGGCTTCCTCCCACTCGGGAAGTTGTATCACCGCAACCTTCTGTAGAGACCCGACCTGGTTGGCGGCCAGGCCCACCCCGTAGTGGGCGTGCATGGTCTCGACCATGTCGCCGGTGAACTTCTTCAGGTTCGTCCTGCCTCTTCCTACCTTCTTGGCCTGCTGGCGCAAGATGGGGTCGGGCAGAGTCCGCATCTGCAACACCGTCAATGTGGGCCACCTCCAATCGGCCGGGGGGCCTGTCCGGAACTCCCCGTATGCCGGCGCTGATTATGCTGATTGTATCCAGGCAGAAATTATATCCAAGCGAATTTCAGGGTGTAAAGCCGTGCTAAAGCACGTGCGCCGGGTCCATGTCTATCGTCGTGCCCTTGGGAATGACGCTTCCTTCCAGGAACCGGTGCAGATTGCGCCCCCGCAGCAGCAGGTGCCATCGGTACCGTCCTCGCAGGCGCGCAGGGATGCCCGGCGCCGGCCCCACCACCTCCACGTCGGTCAGGCCTTCGGCGTACACCCGGTGGCGAAGCTGTCGCGCCATGGCGACCGCCTGGCGCTGGCACATCGTGGCGTTCAAGTCCTGGTGCACCAGGTGGGCCATTTGGGAGAATGGCGGGTTTCCCAGCTCCCGGCGGGACTGGACTTCCCGCTCGAACATAGCCGGGTAGTCCTGCGCTGCCGCCGCGGCGATTGCGTAATGGTCGGGCGTGTAGGTCTGCACCACGACTCTTCCGGGCGCCGGCCCCCTTCCGGCCCGGCCCGCAACCTGGCACAGCAGGCTGAATGCCCGTTCCCCCGACCTGAAGTCCGGCAAGTACAACCCAATGTCTGCCAGGATTACTCCCACCAGGGCCACGTTGGGAACGTCCAGCCCCTTGGCCACCAGCTGGGTGCCCACCAGCACCTGGGTTTCGCCCCGTTGCATGCGCCCCATGATGTCCTCGGCGCTGGAGCCCGCGCGGGTGGCGTCGGCGTCCCAGCGTTCTATGCCGGCGCCCTGCAGCAAGGCCGCTGCTTGCTCCACCACCTTCTGGGTGCCAACGCCCAAGCCTCGGATTCTCTTGCCGCCGCAGCCCCGGCAGCGGCCCGGCATGCGCGCCAGCCGGTTGCACCGGTGACAAACGAGCCGTCCGTGGGTCGCGTGATAGGCCAACGATACCGAACAGCGGGGACAGGTTGCCACGTGGCCGCAGTCCCTGCACTGGACCAAGGGAGCGCTTCCCCGTCGGTTCAGGAAGAGTATCGCCTGGTGTCCGTCATTTACGCAGTCCTTTAGCGCCTGGGAAAGCTCGCGGCTGAAAATGCTGCGGTTCCCCTCTCTCAGTTCCGTCCGCATGTCGCAGACCTGTACCTTGGCCAGGCCCCGGACGTTGCCGGCGCTGGTCCCGGTGATGCGCCGTGGTAGTTCTAACAGCCGGTAGCGGCCCCGCAGGGCGTGATAGTAGCTTTCCACGTCGGGCGTTGCGCTGCCCAGCACCACCGGGGCGCCGGTGAGGCGTGACAGCTCGAATGCCGCCGTGCGGGCGTGGTACAGGGGCGCCGCCTCTTCCTGCTTGTACGTCCACTCGTGCTCCTCGTCGATGACTATCAGTCCCAGCTTGGGCGTCGGGGCGAAAAGCGCGCTACGCGGGCCCACGACCACGTCGCACTGGCCGTCCCGGATTTTCCACCACTGGTCGAACAGTTGCCGGGGCGTCAACCCGCTGTGCAGCACCGCAACCCGGCCCGGAAACCGGGCATTGACCCGTTGCTGTGTCTGGGGCGTCAGTGCAATCTCCGGCACCATGAACACCGACTGCTCACCTCGGGCCGCCGCGTGCTGTATCGCCCGCAGGTACACCTCCGTCTTGCCACTGCCTGTCACACCGTGCAGGAGGAACACCCTGGGAGTTCGGTCCCGGTTGTCCATGGCCTCGGTGATTCGCGACGCGGCATCAGCCTGCTCGGCAGTCAAGGTAGGCTGTGGGGCTGCTTCAGGCCAGGCCGCCGGAGGCGGATATTCGCGCTCGACCCTGACCCACTCTCTCCCCAGGAGCCCCTTCGTGATCAGGGCTTCCGCAACGCTAGCGCCGAACTGTTTGTTGGCCAGGGTCGTTGGATAGGGCGCCGCCGTTTCCCGCACCGCGCCGAGCAACTGCTGCTGCCGGGAACTCAACTTCAGCTGACCCGGGGCCTCGACGGCGTCTTCTCCGCGCCGGCCGGCCAGCAAGTAGCTATGGTAGCGGGGCGCTATCCTGGGCCGCGGCAACTCCACCCGCCGCCGCACCAGTCCCTTTTGCAGCAGCCTCCCCAACTCCCGGCTGCCGTTGCGGCCAAGAAGGCCGGCGAGTTCCTCTTCCGTAAGTTCGGAAGCGGTCTCCAACTTCTGCAGGGCTTCCAGTGTCTCAGGCCGCAGCCCCGAAGGGTCCAGGTTGTCTCTTGATACCGGAAAGACCCGGGACCGCACCTGCCGCTCGAATCCCGGAGGCAGCAGGGGCGCTATCGCGGCGAACAGGGAGCACAGGTAGTAGCGGCTCAGCCAGCGGGCCAGGTTTAGGTATGCCGGGCTCACCAGCGGAGCGGGTTCTATGGGTTGGAGGATGTCTTTGGTGAGTTCTACTTGGGGGGCCGCCGCCAGTTCCACCACCACCCCTTGGGCCGTCCGCCGGCCGAAAGGGACCCAGACAAGCTGGCCCGGCGTCACGTTGAAATGGGGTGGAATGCTGTAGGAAAAGGTGCGAGAGTGGGCCACCGGCGCGTCCACCGCCACCTCTGCGTACCTCATCCTGTCCAACTTCTCCATGGGTCTGACGCGCAAACCTGGGCCGTCGAAATCGGGTGAGGCGCCTTGAGAAGACGCGGGATGCGGAGATTACCCTTGAGGCTGCGTCTGCTTCTGCGGTCTGCGCGGCATCGTCTTTTCCTTGATGCGCGCCGCCCTGCCCTGTAGACCGCGCAGGTAGTACAGCTTGGCCCGGCGCACTGCGCCCCGGCGGGTGACTTCCAGTGAATCGATCAAAGGGGAATAAAGCGGGAAAATCCGCTCGATTCCGATCCCCGCGGAGATCCGCCGCACCGTAAAGTTCGCGGAGGGACCCTTGCCGTTCTGCAAGCGGATGACGACTCCCTGAAAGGCCTGCACCCGCTCCCGCTCGCCCTCGCGAATGCGGAAGTTTACTCTAACGGTGTCTCCCGGCCCGAATGGGCTGATTTTCTCGTTGGCTTCTGGCTTGACCAGTAGTGGCGCTTCCAAAGTAAATTGTCTGCTCGTTTATAGATTTCTGCGTTGACAGCGGGGCCGTCCCGCCATTTTTTCACCTTGTGGAGTATACAGGGTTATCCGGGCCGCTTCAATGGCCGGTGGACCTGCCACTGGCCTTTCCAGTGGCCGCGGCCCGCGGAATTAACAGCGCGCCGGCAACGTCGGGCTGCCCGGCGGTCTCAACCTTGACAGCCCCGGCCCCAGGGTTAAAATCGCTTGTAGAGCTAGCGTAGCTGTCAATCAGGAGGGACTGCCATGCCGTTTTATACAAGGGGCGACGTCCGCATTCACTATGAAGAAAGAGGCTCGGGATTTCCGCTTCTGGCCACCCCGGGAGGGGGCTTGAACTCCGTTTTGACCGGTTGGCCCACGGCTGTATTCAACGCAATGGAGCTGTTCAAGGACGACTTCCGCTGCATCACCATGGACCAGCGCAACGCGCCAGACGGACACTCCACGGGCCCGGTCCAGGTCGACGACCCATGGGGGGCCTTTGCCGACGACCAGCTTGGCTTGATGGACCACCTGGGCATAAATGAGTTCCTGTTTATCGGCTACTGCATCGGCGGGCCCTTTGCCCTCAAGCTCATCGAACGGGCGCCCGAGCGCGTCGCAGCCGCCGTTCTCTGCCAGCCGGTTGGGCACGCGCCCAAAGCGCCGGACGCCATGTACAACTCGGGACTGGAGCGTTGGGCTCCAGAGATATGCGCCCGCCGCTCTGAAGTAACGATGGAGATTGTGGAGCAGTACCTGCACAACCTTTACCGCGTGCAGCCGGACTTCATGTACTGCGTGTCAAAGGAGTTCGCCCGGTCCTGCCAGACGCCAATGCTGGTCATGCCCGACGACACCCCCGCCCACTCCTACGAGGCGGCCATGGACCTAGCGGCTCTTGCGCCCAAAGCCCAGGTGACGGTGTATCCCTGGAAAGAGTCGGAGGACGTTTACGCCAAGACCATAGAACAGGTGCGGGAATTTCTGCTGGCCCACCAACCCACGGGCGCCGCCCGCTGAACCGGCAGAGCCGCTGTTACAGACGGCGGGGGCGCCGTTCCAGCCCCAGGCGGCTTAAGCTTTCACCCAGCAGCCTGCTTCACCACTGGGAGGACTCTTCGGAATAAACGTGGTCGGGCAATGCGTAGCGGATTCCTTCCTCGTCAAACAAAGAAGCCTCGAGCAAGGTGGTGAACCTGGAGAAATTGCTGTCCTTGAACCGCCCAAAAGACAGCATGTTCAGGATATTCTTATAACGTTGCTCCACCTTGAACCACCGGATAGCTCCGAAGGAGTTGAGCGAGGGATACATCAGCGCATCGGAGGTCTCTTTTCCGATAAGCCCTCGGGAGATCCGGTATACGTAATGGGCCAGCTTGCGGCGGCCGGCCGGGTCCATCACCCCGGCAAGCAATGGCGCCGAGTTGACCAAAGAGTTGGCCATCACCATCGACTCGATCGGGACGGTAGGTTCGCACATCAGAGCCACGTCATACAGGTCCAGGGCGTCGGATGCGTCTTGGAAAAGGATGGTCTCGGGAATACCTATCAAATACCCGACGTAACGCCAAACGGCCATGAAGCTCGCGTGCTCTTCGGCGTTGTACTCGGCGCCCAAGGCTTTCATGTGCTTCAGCAGCCGCGCTGAAAAGGCGGAAATGGCGTAACCCAGATGCGCCGCGCTGATGGGCACGCCCCAAGCTTCGGTCTCCCACTCTTCCGTCTGGTTCAGCAAGTATCTTATCCGGGCGTGGACGATCCGAATCCGGACGGAAAGTTTCCAGCCGTCTCCTTCCCTGTACAGGCCGCCGGGAAGGAATATCTCCGTCATATGGCGGTTATTCTGTCCCAATCGCCTGATACCCTGGTCCCTTACCCTACCGGTGATGAAGAAGGACTTTGCTATATTGGTTGTAAAGCCCTCTATCAAGACGCCTGCGACGAACGCTGCCAAAATCACCCGGGAATTCCTATGAAACATGCGGACACCCGGACGGAAGTCCGCAAAATTGAGCCATTCCGGCTGGGTGTCCGCATCCTCGAAGAGTCTTCGCAGCGAGGCCGGGGCGTCTCGCATGGCCCCTTCCTCTTGGTTCATAATCCTCTGGATGAGCAGCTCCGACTCCTTTGACCCAAGCTCCGCCAGGTCTTCCGCCATAGCGTCGCCCAGCGGGTCGCCGATAAGGGTGTGGGCAACGTAGTTGTCCGCGGTGCCTTTATCGACTAGACGTGCTTCCTCGTAACCCGCCTGGTAGTCGGTGGGTATGTTCGTTGGCGCTTTCGCTTGGGTTTCAGGCTTGAGTTCTACCATTTCAACTTGCTCAACTTTATCGTTTTTCCGCTTCCACTCTTAAATCGGGAAGCCAACTCAGCCAGGACGGCAAATACCAATTCCCCCTACCCAACAGTTCCATGGTGGCCGGGACCAGCACCGACCTTACCAGTGTTGCATCAAGGAATATAGCAACGGCAAGCCCGAAGCCCACCTGCTGGTTGATTATGGTCTTGCCCGAGGCGAACGCGCCGAACACCGCGACCATGATGAGAGCGGCGCTGGTGATCATTCCGCCGGTGGACTGCAAGCCATAGGCCACCGCCTCAGCATTGTCCCCGGTCTGGTCAAAGCGCTCCCGGATACGGCTCAGCAGGAAGACGTGGTAGTCCATGGACAGCCCAAACAGGATGGAGAACATGAACAGAGGTATCCACACGTCGATGACTTCAGCGTGCTGGAACCCCAGCAGTCCCGTGGCCACTCCCTTCTGGAATACCAGGACCATCAGTCCGTAGGCGGTGCCCACGGAGAGGAGGTTCATGAAGACGGCTTTAATCGGAATGACTATCGACCGGAATACCAGCATCAATATCAGGAAGCTCAAGCCCAGGACGAAGGCAAAGACCACGGGCGTGTAGGAGCGGATTATGGAGTAGACGTCGGCTGCCTCCGAGGTCACGCCGCCGATTACGACTTCAGCATCGACTCCGTCGAATGCGGAGGGGACGTACTCGTCGCGAATGGTGGACACTACGTCCACCGCATCCTGGCTGCGGGGTTCCCCGGGGATGATTATCGTCAGCAGGGTCAGGTCCCCGGAGGCATTGACCTCTGGAGGTACGGGCGGCACAAGGAAGCGGCCGTCGGCCCTCAGGGAGGCTTGCAGCTTGGCTATCGCCTCCCGGACCTGGGGACTGCCGCTGTCGCCGTCAATGACTATCTCAGCAGGGTTGACCAGCCCGAAGGAAAAGTGCTCTTCCATGACGAAGAATGCTTCCCTGGTCTGGGTGCCCTCCGGGAAGGCGTCGACGCCGTTTATGCCGGTGTGAATCTGGAAATAGAAAACGGTGGCGGCGATCATGGGGGCGCTGACGGCGATGACGCTGATGACCGGGTGCCGGGTGACAGCGCGAGTCACCAGGTACCAGAAGCCTTGCCCTGAGGACTCGGATGGGCGTGTCCTGACTTTGCCAAAAAATGGGACGGGCAAGTGGTTGATTCTCGGACCGATCACCGCAAGGTTTGCCGGCAGAAGGGTGAGGGTGGCAGCCAGCGATACCAGCACGACCAGAATCGCCCCAAGGCCCAAGGACTGGAAGAAGGAGAAGGGAACGATCATGAGGCCGCAAAGAGCGATCACCACGGTAATGCCGCTGAACAGCACGGTGCGTCCCGCCGTTGCGCCGGCTCGCTCGATGGCAGCGTGCTTATCCAGCCCGCGAGCCAGTTCGTCCCTGTAGCGGGATACGATTATCAGCGAGTAGTCAATGCCCACAGCCAGGCCGATCATGATGACCATCAGGGTGACGAAGAATATTAGTTCGAAGGCCTGACCTATGAGCGCTGTTATGCCCAGCGCGACTATGATGCAAGCCAGGGACAGCCCGATTGGCATGAAAGCAGCCGCGATGGTGCCGAAGAGGGCTACCAGGATGACCAGGGCCACCGGGATGCCGATGCGCTCTCCCCGCCTCAGGTCGTTCTCGGCCAGCTCGTTGTTGTCGTGGGCGGTGCTAGCGTCCCCCACCATCAGCACGCGGAAGCCGTCTTCGGCGTCCGCATTCTCGACGACGTGGAGGACGTCCGGGACGTTTTCCACGGCCTCTGCAAGGCTGCCGGTCAAGACCAGGGGTATTATCGTAGTCTTGCGGTCGGCAGCTACCAGGGACGGGTCGTTAGTCTGGTAGTAATGGAGGGCCCCGGTGACCGTTTGACTCCCCAAAGGAGAGGATATCGGTGTATACCGCTTCGACCTTGGCCTGGAAATCCGGTGAGTCCACAGTCTCGGACTCCGACTGGACGATGACCACTTCGTTAATTGGTTTGGCGCCCCTGAGCCTGTCCTCTAACAGGACCTCGGCGCGTTCCGATTCGGCGCTGCTGCTCAGCCGGAACTCCGTGGTGGTGGCGGAATCCAGTATGTCTGTGAGCGGCTTCGGGCCGGGGGCCACTTCGCCGTCGATGGCGAAGCCGCCCAGAACCACCGCCGCTACAGCCCAGATGGCGATGACCACAAATGGCCTTCGTGCGCTAATACGGGCCAGAAATCCGGTCACCGGGCAAACCCCTTATCTCAATCCCAAAGGCCCTGTAGTTTGGCCACTATAATAGCAGCAAAGCTGCGTCGCCATCACGCCAAAATCGCATCACCAATTTGGACTCTAGCTTGTTGAGTTCACCCAGTCCGGTAGAAGCGGCCCCCTATGATGCCAGGGCGGCAGGCTGGTGTTGCCACTTGCCGAATTGCTTGCTATTGTCCGTGACAGCGTGGTAGTTGCCCCGCGTCGACTGGGAAATCGTGGACGTGCAAATCAATTGACCCGTCCGGTGCGCCGTAGTATAGTCCGGGCCATCCGCAGGAGGGCGCTTCGGGTTAACATACATTATTTGAGGAACAACACCCTGCCGAAAGCCCCGGCGAGCATCAGATAACGGAGGCAAACATGAAGCGGTTCAGAATCTCGGCCATCGACCACGTGCCCTTGGGCCCGGCAACTCCCATCGAGGGTTGGACCGGCGGTGAAGTCCACCGCACCCGTCAGCCCATGTTGCCTGCAGGCGCCAGCGAACACTTTGGCAGCAGCGTGGTGAACTTCGAAAAGGGCGCCACTACCGGCTGGCATACCCACCCCACCGACCAGATTCTGGTCATCACCCTGGGCAACGGCATAGTGGCCAACGAACACGAGCAACTGGAAGTCGCCGTGGGCGACGTGGTGCAGATTCTGCCCGGCGAAAACCACTGGCACGGAGCCGCCGCCGATTCCTACATGGCCCACATCACCATAACCGGTGTCAGCTAGCCAGAGTTTGGACGGACGACCGTCAACGTATGTTTTACGGGGTCGTGGAACTCTCGACAGGCAGTCATCCTCGCCGGAGACCCACCCGTTCCAGGGGCAGCCGGGTTCCCTGCTGGGGGACAAACCCTTCACGCGCTTTACTCGCCCGTCGCCCGCGGCGCAGCGGGCGTCGACGCCCTGCGGAACGCCAACTATGCCGATAGCTCCTTGGCCTAGCGCTCCCACCTGCCCATGGGCGCTTTGGCAACCAGAGGGCTAGGAGAACAGCTTACATGCAGAACGGCAATCACCTGACCATACGCGGCAAGCGGTTTCACTACTCCTGGCTGCGCGATCATTGCTTGTGTCCCCAATGCTTCCACCGGGACTCCTCTCAAAAAATCTACGATATAGGCATGGACCCCGTTGTCCCGCTGCCCCGGTCCGTGGACGAGACTCCTTCCGAACTGCGAATTTCCTGGAACGGCCCCGCGCAGCACGAAAGCGTATTCCCCATCAGCTGGCTGCTGGAACATTCATACGACCCCCCGCCAGGCCCCGGTCACCCCGGCGAAGCGGTCCTGTGGGACGCAGCTTACCTGGACGCTCACCCGCCTGAATTTTTCGACGCTTCCTCCACCCCCTTCCATGCGTGGGCCGGGCAGATTCCCGTCCTGGGCTTTGCCGTCATCCACAATCTTCACGGCGACGACCTCCACTCCTGGGTCGGCAACGTCGCCCCCATCCACCTCACCGAGTACGGCGTCTCTTGCCGGGTCAGGCCGACGCCCCAGGCCAAGGACCTGGCGCTTTCCAACGCCGGCGAGAGCCTGTCGCCCCACACCGACGGCTCCTACCGCTGGGGCGAAAGACTGGTGCAATTCCTCTACACCCACTCCAACGACGCCTCAGGCGGCGACACAGTCCTTGTAGACGGCTTCCGCGTGGCGAGGGACTTTCGCCGGCAACATCCCCGCGAGTTCGAACTGCTGGCCTCAACCCGGGTACAGTTCCGCCAGTATGACCGGCAGGAGGGATATGTGTTCACGCACACCACTCCCCTTCTGCTCCTCGACGCTGCAGGGGAGGTCGAGGCCGTCTGCTACTGTCCCAAGAACCTTGACTGGCAGCTTCCATTCGACCAGGTTGAGGAGTATTACCGGGCTTACGGCCTCTTCTCCCGCTTCCTCAACGACCCGCAGTACCAGCGCCGGTTCCGGCTGGAACAGGGCGACTGCCTGATATTCCAGAACTTCCGGGTCCTCCACAGCCGGAGCCAATACGACCCGGCATCGGGAGACAGGGACTTAGAGACAGGCTACGTCGACTGGAGCTACGTCGCTGCCCGGCTCGAATACCAGCGCGTCAACGGCTCCAAGCAGCCCTCCG
The DNA here is from genome assembly GCA_965249215.1 of Dehalococcoidia bacterium. Classification (GTDB taxonomy): domain Bacteria; phylum Chloroflexota; class Dehalococcoidia; order Lucifugimonadales; family UBA3495. Next base: position 1,055,861 of record CBDFLN010000001.1, read on the forward strand.
GTGCGTGAGACTTTTGCATGATTCGGGCTCACCCGTTCGCCTGCATGATTTGGGCCCAGCCGTTCGCCCTGAGGGAAATCGAAGGGAGGGAAATCGCGTCAACGGCTCCAAGCAGCCCTCCGGCGCGTGAAACTGTTGCATGATTCGGGCTCACCCGTTCATCCTGAGGGAAATCGAAGGACGAACGGGTGAGCCCGCGGTCCCCCAAAGTCATGCTCTTCAGGGGGTTGTTCGAAGGCCGCCGCGCCCCTCGCAACAGGACCCGTTCCGTAGACCGTCAGCGTTAACGAGAAGCAAGAAGGGGCACAAAAAACCGAGGGGGTTCAGCAGCAAATGGCTGGGGATCGAGGATTCGAACCTCGGCTTCCTGAGCCAGAGTCAGGCGTCCTACCACTGGACTAATCCCCAATGCCCCTTGGCGCTTGGCGGTCTGCCCTGCGGCCCCAGGGAGCCTGCGCGGGACAACCTGCGCCAGATAAATCATGGTAGTAACGGGCCATACCCCTGTCAAGGGCGCGGCCCCGGCCCAACTTGACAACCATAGCCTTTTGCACCAGAATCACTTGGTTGAGCCGGTGGGCCACGCTTGGCCTATCGGGCGCCGATTCTTGACCCAGGACTGCCCGGGCTCGACACATAAATATTGAAACGAGGCCTACACAATGACATCGACAGCCAGCGCCAACAGGTCCACGGTAAAGGTGGGTGATACCGAGGTAGAAGTATTCTCCGGGGGCTCAGGCCCGGACCTCCTCTACCTCCACGGCTCCGGGGGGAACTTCGGATGGCAAGCCCACCACGAGGAGCTGGCCCGTACTCACAAAGTCTATGCGCCGTCCATCGTGGGATTCAACGGCACAGCCAGGCCCGACTGGGTGTACACCATCAACGATGCAACCCACTTCATGCAGTCCGTAGTTCAGGCCCTGGGCCTTGGTCAGTACGTCCTGGCCGGCCACTCCTTGGGGGGATGGGTGGCGGCTGAAATGGCCGCCATGGACCATCAACAGTTGCGGGGCCTGGTCTTGGTCGACCCCGTGGGAATCAAGCCTGAAAAGGGCGAAATCACCGAGGTTTTCATGGTTGGCGAGTCCACCCGTGCCAAGCTAAGGTTCTATGACGCGTCGCAAGTATCCAACTACGAGGAGCATACAAGGGAGCCGACTTCGGAAGAGGCGGAGACCATCTACTACAACACCGTGATGGCCTACCGTCTTTGCTGGCGGCCGTACATGCACAACCCCAGCCTGCCCTATTATCTCAATAAAGTGAACACCCCCGGCCTCATCGTCTGGGGCAAGCAAGACGCCATCGTCCCATTGGAATGCGGCGAGCTATACCAACAAGCCTTGCCCAACGCCACCCTCAAAGTCATCGACCGCTGCGGGCATTCCCCGCACATAGAAAAGCCCAACGACTTCCACGCCGCCCTGGGCGAGTTCCTGTCCGGGCTAAAGTAACCCCCTGCTGGTGTCCCACCAGGCCCAGTAGCAAGTAACCCCTGCCGGCCCAACCAGGCCCGGCAGAGAATGGCCTGACGCAACACCGGACGGGTTCTCAGGCGGTCTGAAACAACTCCAGCCTGGCAGGCCAGGCATGGTATAGCCGGGCTAAAATTGCCCCTGCCCGGCCCCGGAGAGGCTTGCAAAACCGTCATTCCGGCCCAGCCTACCCTCGTGGAAACGGGGAAGCCGGAATCTAGGGGTGGGGGGCCAGGTTGAACAAAGCCTACTCATTCTCCGGAAACATGTTCCTTGGGAAGCCGTTCAAAGGTCACTCCCCAACAGGCATGGTATAATCTAAGCAGTCGGGGCGTGGCGCAGCCAGGTAGCGCACCTGCATGGGGTGCAGGGGGCCGCCCGTTCAAATCGGGCCGCCCCGACCATACCGCCGATAACCAACCAAATGCTGCTGCCAGCGGGCGGCATTCTTGCAACCTTACCAGCAAACAGACCCCTATACGGTCTCGAACCACACGCGACGCGCCAGCGCATCTGCGTACGCCCACCAACGATAGCGTACAGCCCCACCCGCCGTTCGTGGTGAGGCTCTCGAACCATTCGAACTGGGCCCTCCGACAGGCGCAGACCGAAGGTTGGATGGAACAGTGATTCCATACCCTTTGGCTATTAGGCGGCGCGCAGGGCCACCCGGCCGTGGCGGGATTGAGCCTTGACCACCTCAGCGAGTTCCCGGACTTGTGCCAAGACCTCGTCCAGTCCGCAGTCCAAGTCGATACTCGTCACTTCTATCGTCTTGCCGGCGTTGCTGATCTTGTAACTGACCCGCTCCGACTCACCGTCGGCGTAGACCAGCAGGCCCGAGGGCAGGTCGGCTGCCGTGCAGTAAGCTAACATCTGGTAAATGTCGGCATGTTCGAAGCCCCTTGGCTCCAATCGCTTGTACTTGGCGTCGCCGACGAACCTGCAAGACGAGCCCTCTCGCCACACCAGGTCCGGCTTGAGATGCACCCGGCCTCCTTTGTCCAGGTCGGTGATGCGAGACTCCCCAAAAGCCCGCTCAGAGACGCCCAGCGCCTCACGCAGCGCCGCCGTCAGGAATTCCTGGAACAGCTTGTTCATGTCTACGAGAAAGCCCGACGCCCGCACTTTCCCGCGCTCGGCCTCGAAAGCGCTATGCCGCAGGATGACCCGCGCCAGTTCGACAGCGCCCTTGTAGTGCTCGTTCAGCCGGTTGAAGGTAACCGCCGGGACATTGCCCTGTGGGTATTCGGCTGGCGACACGTTGTCCAGAGTCCTGGCTATCCAGCCTACACCGGCTCGAGCCTTGGCCGAACGTAGCCGCATCCGTCCCAACCGGTAGGCCGCTGCCTTCACCAGGCGGTTTGCCAGGATGTCCTCTGTGAACTCGTCGTATCTCACCTCAACCGGCATGGGAACGCCGAATCTGCGCCTTATCTGCTCGTTAAACCAGATGCGGCCCCGTACTGTGAACAACGCCTCCTCTTCTGTGCGGTAGCCGTGAAGCAAACCCCGTGAGAAGGCCCGCCGAGACTGGGAAGCCAGGGCCAGGGCCAGCACGTCGGGCAGGGCATCCTCCTCGGAGAAGTCGAATAACCGTATCTCCGCTGGCTTGAACAACCCCGTCGCGTAGCACGCCAGCGAAAGAAGTCGCGGGATGCCCATCTTGGGTCGTATGAGCACTGACAAGTCCCCAATCTCCACTGCGCCAACGGTGGAGCCTGGTGTGAGCTGATACTCGCCGTCACTGCCAGTCAGCGGTTGGATGGATACTGACGGCAATACTTGCCCCACCAAGTCGCGGTCGGCGACCGGGAGCACATACGGCTCGCTCGTCTGATACTCCTGCAGCGTTATCTCGCGCATCTCGTAGCGCCCCCTAACTGGAGGCTTTGGTACCCCCCGGGAATCAAGCAAACTCGCTGCAGCAGACCCCAGCATAGCCCCGACGCCCAACTACACCTTTAACTGTGATTCCGAAGCGCAGCGAGGAATCTGAAATTTCCGCGCTAGTCCACCGTTTGGGATTCTTCGATTCCTTCCCCACCATCCTCTCTGTCGCTCCCAGAACCAGAGGCCCGCCGCAACTTGCTCAACCGGAACTCTTCCGCCGCCTGGTCCCCGCCGAACCGGCGCTCCTCGATGTAGGGCAGCACGCTGTGCTTCCAGATGCGTTCCACGGCAGCATCGTCGAGGCCGTCCTCCATGAAGTAGCTGGGGCCGATGGCGGCGTGGCGGTCGTCTTGCAGCATCCGGTTCGCCTCGCCTACCACGTCGGCTACCCAGGCCATGTCCTCGAACGCTTTTGCTTCCAGCCACTTCCTAAGGACGCTCTTTACCGGCTCTTCATCGGGATGGAACTCCACGAAGTAGAACCGCCGGCGCAAAGCCAGGTCCACCAGCGCAATTGAACGGTCGGCGGTGTTCATCGTTCCTATGACGTACAGATTGTCGGGAAGAGAGAATTCTTCCTCGTCCTTTTGGTACTGGAGCCGTATCTTCTCGTCGCGGTACTCCAGCAAGAAGTACAACTCCCCGAAGACCTTGGCGATGTTGCCCCGGTTGATTTCGTCTACCACCAGGTAGTGCTTGGCTTCCGGCTCCTTCCGCGCCTGCTCCGCAGCCCTGAGCAACGGCCCGGCCTTGAGCTCGAATCCCGGCTGCCCTCCTGCAAGCAGGGTGGGGCGAAACCCCTGCACGAAGTCCTCGTAGGCGTATGAAGGGTGGAACTGCACCAGCGTCACCCGCTCCTCCGACCCGGCCAGATGCTTGGCCAACTCCTTTGCGACATACGTCTTGCCCGTCCCCGGCGGCCCCTGGAATATCACCTGCCTCTTCTCCCCCAGCAGCGTCACGATCTCCTCCAGAAACTCGACGGGGAGATACACGTCTTCGGCGAGGGTATTGAGGTCAGGAGGTGGCGGCGGTGGCGGAGGTGGCGGAGGAAGTGGTGGGATTACCTCTCCACGCTGGTATGCAATGAATTGCGTTTTTACCTCTGTAGGCCAATCCTCCGGCAAGTCCTGTTCGCCGTATTGGGTCACGCACCAAGTCAACGCTTGAGCATCGAGCCGGTCACGAAGCTTGAGACCGCGGACTTCTGATTCCATGATGACCTGATCGTAAAAGCCGATCATGTGCTCGTAGCGTTCCCAAATGTCGCGAGAATCATTAGCGTCGGACGGGCTTTCAGTCAGTTGCCCCGCCTTTTGTAAGGTTGAATACCCGTATATAGGGCGCTCCGCTGCACCATCGGCCATTTGCAAAAGTGATGTTAGGGAGGTGAGCGGTGCGAACGAGACACTACGCCCTTGCGCTTCAACTGGACCAATTTCGAGGAAACGCCGAACTCGTTCTTCCAACAAGGCTGAATCGGGGTTTCCCCAAATTCCCCTCAGGGCCTCTTCCCTTTGGGTCTTGCCCAACTTCATAAAATTGTCAATAGCGCGCCAATCCACCAAATTATTTGCACTAGGATGACGCAAGGCTCGTTCCAATTGCTGTTCCCAATCAGGGGCTTGCTTCTGGAAGGCTTCTTTAACAGCGGCCAGTTCGTGGCCAATCTTGAACTTGTAGTTCCGCTCAACCGCGTCGAATTGATTCCATTCGTAGAATCTCTTGGCCCAATTTATGAACTCATCCCAAGGCCCGGGCGGCGGAGGTGGGTCTGGTTTCCACTCGAGAATATCCTTGTCATGGAACTTGAAGTCTCTCCCCAGTGTCTGCTCAAGGCCCCGGCGAATCTGTATGATTTTCCGGTCAATATCGTCCGTTTCTTCGGTAACAAACCCTGCAAAGCGTTCGTCTTTGGCTATTTTCCCCTTGTCGTTTGTGCCAATTGCCTCAAAGCTATCTGGAAAGACGATATGAAGCAGAATCTCCCTTTGAATTCTCCCTGAGTTCTGATTGTTCGAGAGCAGTTGGCTGTTAAAGAGTCGTGTGAACAGGAAGTGCTTGAATGCCCAAGGGTCTTGGAGCAGACCGTTTTGCTTGGTGGGTTCCAGACCCTTCCATTGCTCAACGGATTCGATGAGGGTCCCGACTTGAAACGGCATGAACACCAGGCCTGTCCCGAAGCTGATGAAGTTGGATTCCAGACCATCCACGAGGTGGTCTGGAATTTTTGCCGGTGTTGGTGACCATCTAAGCACCTGCTCGATTTGCTGTCGCTTGTTTCCAGCTCTGGCCAGAATCAGATAATAGACGTACAACACCTCGCCCATAAGTTGGTAAATTTCCGGCGGACTGCCGTCCAACTGATCCTGCAACTTCTCGAAAAAATTGCGGTTGCTCTCGTCCGGCCGGTCCAAGAATCGCGCGTGCAACTCGCCCAGCAACTCGCTAGTCCAGATTTGCTTACCAGGTGTGAAAAGCGAGTCGCGTGTGCGTAAAGCGCAATCGACCCACTGTTTCCCGGCCGCATAGACCTTCTCCGCTCCCTCATGCGTCATTCTGCTGCTCATGGTTCTCTTTCCTCTCTTATGCCTGGCCGCAGCCACCAAGTATAGCTTGTCTGCGTAGGGTCACTAGGGATAACCTTGTCTTGTTCTTGCGACTGGTGCTGAGATAACCGGCCCGTCGACGGAACCTTGCCGCCATCCCACGGTGGACTAAGCCCGCCTCACACCGGAATTGCGCACACGGACGCCCGTCACGGTCAGTCGCTCAATGCCCTGTAAACGTCCTCGATGGTGATTGGCTCGGCGTCTGCAGTCACGGCAAACACCGTCCCGTCGCCGCGGCCCTCGCCGGTCGCGGCGCTCTCGAAACTCCGCCTTGCTAGCTCTGACAGGGCACAGCCCAGGCTGATTCCGTTCCGACTTGCCAGCGTCCGGGCCACCGCCAATACGTCATCGTCGATGGTTACTGTAGTACGCATAGTGACATAATAATAGCAAAGGATCTGGTGATCACTCGGCCTGTCGCGGCCAACCCCGCCGGTAGGCCCTTCGACACGCTCAAGGCGAACGGGGGAGAGGTGGATTGGTGACCGTCAACCCAAACCCACTGACACTTGCTCCTTGCGCCCCCACGCATCCGTACCCTAAGCTACTAACAGGCCATCAGGCGGCTTGCGCTGGCTTGCCGAACTTCAGTATCGCCAGCCCGGCCAATGGCTCAGAATGGCTCAAAATGTCTCAGGAAAAAATCTTGGCCTGTCCAGCGCCCGCGGTGTTGCCGCCGGCAGTGTCAATGGGGCTTTTGAAACTCAGGAGGTAGCGAGCGTCTACCGGGCCAGGCCGAAGGGAATCGACTTGGTCAGAGGGTCGTCCGACTCTTCCATGCGCGCGGCCACCCGCACGACAAGCTTTCCCAGGGCCGTCTCGCTCCAGAACCACTCGTGCAATTGGTCGTCGTCAGAGGTTGGCCTTTGTTCCATCCGCGCCTCGTAGTAGAACGCCTTCAGGTCGTCCACACAGAACCGTATGTACTGGGGTAGAGGCACCCCCTCAGGGCGTCCCTCCGCGTCGCCGGCCCCGCCGTCGGCATACGCCTCTAAAAAGCGCACCACGCCCCGGAACCGGCGCTGGGGCACGCCGCATAGGCCCACGCTGGTGCGGCCGTCGTGTTTCTCGACCCACCGCTCGTAGTAGTGGCGCAGGCCCGTAAGCTCGTCCGCCGGGTTAAGGCTGGCGTCCTTGCCTGAAGGAGCCGCCGACGCGTGGAAGAGGATCTCCGGGGCCGTATCGTCGGGGAACTCCTCCAACACCGGCCCCTGCGGACGTTCCAGCAGCTCCAGGGCGGCCCCCAGCACCTGGCGCTGCAGTTCGGGGTCGTCGGCCCGTCCCAGGGCGTTGCCGAACCCGAAGGGGACCCAGAGAATCCGGGGCGGCTTCACCTTCTCGGCGTGCTCCTTGACGAACACCACGCCGGTGGTGGACATCCCCGCTGCCTCGAAGTGCCTGCCGAGCACGCTGACCGCGTGGGAGCACAGGGGTCAAGTGGGGGTCAGGAACACTACGTCTACGCCCTCGTCAAGCAGCCCCTGGGTCACTTCCGGGGCAGTGCTGTTGAGGATCTCCGACATGTCCCGCTGCGCGCCCATGAACGAATAGTTGTTCTCCGCCAGGGAGCCCAACTTCCCTTGGGCCACCAGCTCTTGAAGCCGGTCCACCGGGAAGGTGACGTTTATGTCCCGGTAGATTGCGGCATGGTCGAACCCGATGCTCGTGTGGCTCTGCAGTATCTCCGAGGTCTTGACGGCCCGGGGTATCACCCGGTAGCTGGTGTCGCTCCGCCGGTGGTCGGACACAAACGGCTTGTCTCCCCGCAGGTGCAGTCCGGCGGTGGTGACCAGGGCCAGCCTGGACTCGGACAGGGGTTTGGCCAAGGGAGTCCACGGTGTGTCGTCGTGCTCCATGCAGGGAAACATCTGGAGCATCTTGCGCTGTACTTCGGCGAGCAGTTCCAACCGCGGCATTGGCCTTACCTCTGGGTCGCTGTCTGCGGCGCTGGCAGGCGCGGCGCTGACGCCTAAATTAGAGTCCGGCCACCCGCTTGTCAAGCGGGATGCTGGGGCTGACCGACGAGGGCCCGCGAGTCCCCCTTGGGAAGGGGGGGTGTGGGGGGGTCCACCCGCCATTCACTCCCGCCGAGTCACCTGGTTGCGCAGCACACCTATGCCTTCAACCTCTAACTCCACCACGTCTCCCGCTTGCAGCCACCGGTCCAGCTCCAGCCCGCAGCCGCCGCCCACGGTGCCCGAACCGAGAACGTCGCCGGGGTAGAGGGTCTCGTCCATAGAAGCGTGGGCGATCATCTGTGGAAAGCTCCAGTGGATGGATCCGATGTTCCCGTCGGACCACAGTTCGCTGTTGATTCGGGCGGTCATCCGTGCGTCGGCAGGATTGAACTCGTCCGGGGTCACCACCCAGGGTCCCAACGACGTGGCGAAGTCCTTGCCCTTAGCGGGGCCCAGGCCGACGCTCATCTCCTCCATCTGGATGTCCCGGGCGCTCCAATCGTTCATTACCGTGTACCCGCCGATGTACGCTTCCGCCCCGTCCTCGTTTATGTCGATGCCTTCTTTGCCGATGATGCAGGCCAGCTCCAGCTCGTAGTCCATCCGCTGCGAGTACCTCGGCCACGTCAGCAGTTGGTCGTGGCCCAGCAGCGACCGGTAGTTGCCCTTGTAGTAGACCGGCATCCGGTACCAGGCTTCGGGTACGTCCGCTCCCCGGCGGCCCCTGGCGGCCCTGATGTGCTCCTCGAAGGCGATGAAGTCCCTCAACGACGTTGCCTCTACCGAGGGCAGAAACACGACCTCGTCCAGACCCCACCTGGGAGCGTCGTGCTGGTCAAGCTCCCTCACTCCTTGGGACAGCGCCCCCGATTGCTCCGTGTTGTAGGCGATAAGGTCCACGGCCCGTGCCAGGGGCTCCGTAATCCCCATACGCCCCAACACGGCGGCGCAGTCCACCGCCTGGTTGTTCCCCTGGTCCACGAACCCGACCCTGCTTTCCCCCGGATGCCCCGGCGACTCGAACCTCATCACTTTCATGGCTAGACTCCCATTCTCAACTATGCCTGCAGCCCCAGTATAGACCAGCATCCCTTGGCCGCGGCCTCTATTCCCACCCGTACCGGTTTTTTGCTAAACTGGCCCGTGGCTCTCTAGTCCCACTTAATGCCGCGGGACCGCTGAGGCCCGGATTAGACAACACCGTTAAGGAGAAAGGCTATGCTCTACGAGGTCCGCACCTATACTTTGAGACCCGGCGGGATTCCCGAGTTCGAGAGGACCTTTGCCGAGGCCCTTCCTCACCGGGAGAAATACTCCAAGCTGGGCGCCTTTTGGCATACCGAGTTCGGCCCTCAGAACCAGGTCATTCACGTTTGGCCTTACGAAGACCTGGCCGAGCGCACCCGCGTAAGGGCCGAGGCCTCCCAAGATCCCCACTGGCCGCCCAAAAACGACCCCAACATCTACAGGGACATGCAATCCGAGATTTTCCTCCCCGCAGAGGGTAGCCCCCCCTTGGGAGGCGACCAGGCCCTGGGCAACATCTACGAGATGCGCATTTACACCTACAAAGTAGGCTCCATGCCTGAGGTGATCAGGCGTTGGGAGGCCGCCATCCCCCACCGCGTGCCGTACTCGCCCATCGCCGCCGCCTGGTACTCAGAAATTGGCAAACTCAACGTGTGGGTCCACATCTGGCCCTATCAGAGCCTGGAGCACCGGGCCGAGGTCCGCGCCAAGGCCCGCGAGAACCCCAACTGGCCCCCGCCCACCGGCGAGTTCCTGCTTAGCGAGGAGAACAAGCTGTTGGAGCCCTCTGCTTTCTCGCCCATGCACTAGGCTCCCGCCCAATCGAGCCCTCAAGAGGAACATTGCAGGCAGACGAGGCAGCCATCCAGGCGGTGAAAGAGGCCAACCAGAGGTTCTACGACGCCTTCGGCGCCTTGGACATCGATTCCATGGAGGCTGCCTGGGAACCTTCGGAGCGGGCCTTGTGCGTCCATCCCGGGTGGCCCCCATTGACCGGCTGGGAGCAGATTCGAGAAAGCTGGCGGCGCATCTTCGACAACGCCACGCTGATGCACTTCAACGTCCGCTACGTCAACGCGGCCGTGCAGGGAGACTGCGGCTGGGTGACCTGCGTCGAGAATATCTCCAGCGTATTGCAGGGGAGGGCCGACAACTTCGGCGTGCTGGCCACCAACATATTCGTCCGCAACCCGACGGGATGGCGTATGGTCGCCCACCACGCCTCGCCCAACTCGTGACGGCGGGCCAATCCTCCACGCCTATAGGCCTATGTTCAGCCCCGATGACTTTCAACGCATAGACGAGGGCCTCGACAGCCTGTTCTACTCTTGGCCCCGCAAGGTGGTCCATATAGACGCTCAGGCCATCGAGGCCGTAGGCTGGGTGTTCCGAGAGTTGATACCTCCTCAAGCAACGGTGCTGGACCTGATGAGCAGCTGGCGTTCCCACTGGCCGGAGGGCCACCCCAAGAGCGCCATGATCGGCCTGGGGCTGAACTCCGAAGAGATGGCGGATAATCCCGACTTGGACGAATTCGTCATCCGCGACCTGAACCGGGAGCCGGCGCTGCCCTTTGACGATGAGGTCTTCGACGCCGCGGTGCTGACCGTTTCGGCCCAATACCTGACCCGCCCTGTTGAGACCTTCCAGCAGGTCAACCGCGTTCTGAAGCCGGGCGGCATATTCGTAGTCACCTTTTCCAACCGCATGTTCCCCACCAAGGCGGTGCGTATTTGGCGGGAGTCCACCGACCGGGGCCGCATCGAACTGGTGACCTCCTACATGGAGGCCGCCGGGAACTTCGATGAGATTCGGTCAGGCTTAGTCAACCCGGACAACAGCCTGCCCAACGATCCCCTCTTCGCAGTTGCCGGCCGCAAGGGTCCAGGGGCAACGGAATGACTCCGTTGGCATAAGCCAGTCTCGGTCTGTATACTCGGCGGCAAGGACTGGTGGATTGAACATGGCGCGAACCTTCCGGCTGGCCTTGGCCCAGATTAACACCACGGTGGGGGACATCCCGGGCAACACGGCCAAGATAGTCGAGTACATCGAGAGGGCGCGCTCCCTTGGTTGCGACTTGGTCGCCTTCCCAGAACTGGCCGTGACCGGCTATCCGCCGGAGGACCTGGTTTTCAGGCCCCATTTCGTCCGGGAAAACCTGGAACGGACGCGGGAGATAGCTGCCGCGACCCAGGGGATCACCGCGGTATACGGCTTCGTAGACGACAGCGGCGGCCTGCGCAACGCAGCCGCGATTGCGCATAATGGCGGGCTCGCCGGCGTCTGCCACAAGAGGCGCCTGCCGAACTACGGCGTCTTCGACGAGGCCCGCTACTTCGTACCCGGAGACGCCTGCCCCGTCTACCGCCTCGGAGGTGTGCCCTTCGCCGTCAACGTCTGCGAGGACATCTGGTTCGAGGAGGACGACGACCCTGTAGTAGCCCAGAGCCGTTTGGGGGCCAAGCTGGTGGTCACCATCAACGGCTCGCCCTACCACGCCGGTAAGCTCAAGTCGACACGCGAGAAGCTGGTGTCCGGCCTGGCCTCCCGTTACAACCTGCACCTCGCCTACGTGAACCTGGTAGGCGGACAGGACGAGCTTGTCTTCGACGGGGCCAGCATGGTCTTCGGTCCCGGCGGCAAGCCAGTCGTGCGAGGGAGCCAGTTCCAAGAAGAGATGGTCGTGGTCGACCTCCAATTGGAGGAGACCGCCGGCCCGGGATTCGTGGACCTCAGCGGAGCCGCTGGATTGGGCGCCAGGCCGACGATCCCGCCCCGCGAGACCAAGACCTACGACGAGGTGGGCGAGGTCTATGCTGCGCTGGTGCTCGGCACCCGGGACTACGTCAGAAAGTGCGGCTTCTCCAAGGCCTTGGTGGGCTTGTCGGGAGGCGTCGACTCGGCTCTGACCGCGGCCGTGGCCGCGGATGCCCTGGGCCCGGACAACGTGGTGGGCATAACCATGCCCTCCCGTTACTCGTCTGAAGGCAGCCTCACCGATTCACGGGAGTTGGCCGCCAACTTGGGCATCGATCTCTGGAACGTTCCCATCGAGCCCGCCCACCGGGCCTTCGCCGATATGCTGGAGTCCTACTTCAAGGGCACTGAGCCCAACGTGGCCGAGGAGAACGTTCAGGCCCGGATACGGGGCAATGTGCTGATGACCGTCTCCAACAAGTTCGGCTGGATAGTTCTCACGACCGGCAACAAGAGTGAAATGGCCATGGGCTACGCCACCCTCTACGGCGACATGGCCGGCGGGTTCGCCGTGTTGAAAGACGTGCCTAAGACCCTGGTGTACAGGCTGTGTGAATGGCGCAACTGCAACGGCGACTCCAGGCCGGTGATTCCCCAGGCGATAATCGACAAGCCTCCCACGGCCGAACTGAAGAACGACCAGTTGGACCAGGACACCCTGCCTCCCTATGACCTGCTGGACCAGGTGGTCAAGGCCTACGTCGAGGATGACTGCAGCTATCAGGACATGGTGAGGAGAGAGTTCGATCCCGAAGTGGTGCGCCAGGTGATTCGCGCCGTCGACCTCGCCGAGTACAAGCGCCGACAGGCGCCGCCGGGGGTCAAGATTACGCCCAGGGCCTTCGGCAGGGACCGCCGCCTGCCCATCGTCAACCGCTACCGGCAGCGCTGACCGGACCGGCCCCGTCTAGTCGAAACGGTAAAGCCTGGCGGTGTTTTCCCCGGCGATCATTGCCTTTTCCTCGTCCGGGACGCCCCTGAAGATTTCCTCCAGTATCTCCCGGGACTTGGGAAACGTCGACTCGGCGTGGGGGTAGTCCGATCCCCACAGTAGGTTCTCCACCCCGATAAAGTGCCGGAGTTGCACGCCCAGGGCGTCCTCCTGGAACCCCAGGAAGACGTTGCGCCGGAAGAAATCGCTGGGAAGGGTGTCGTCCTTGAACCTTTCGCCCTGCACACCCACCGCCCGCTCCTGGTAGAAGTTGTCCATCCGGCTCATGAAGTAGGGCGCCCACGACACCTCGAACTCCACCACGCCCACCTTCAGCTTGGGGTAACGCTCGAACACCCTCGCGAATATCATGCCGTTTATGCACTGGCGGGGGTCGTATTCCCGGTTGGGAAAGTCCACCGGGTTCTGCAGCACCACGCCGCCGGTGTCCATGCCGGGCTTCCATCGCGACGTGCCTACGTGCAGGCTCAGCGGCATGTCCAGGTCCTGGGCGGCGGCCCAGAACGGGTCATAAGCCGAATGTGAGTAAGGCAGTATCGGGTTCACCGAGATCATGGCGCCGGCCAGGCCCAGGCCCGCCGCCCGCTCCAGTTCCTCCACCCCGTCGGCGACCGCGTCCAGGTTGATCATGGCGATTCCCTTCAGCCGGTCCGGGTAGGGCTGGCAAAACTCGGCCAGGTAGTCGTTATAGGCGCGGAAAGCTGCCGAGAGGACGTCGGTGGCGGGCACCCGGAACAGGGTCAGGCCCTGGGATGGGTACAGCAGCCCGCCGGCCACCCCGTCCACGTCCATGTCCTTCACGTGCTCGTGGGGATCAAGGCCGCCCAGGGGGACGGTCTCCATACTGCCGCCGGTGGTCAGCTTCTCCGGGTCCTCGAAGCGCAGGCCGGCCTGCTGGTTGATTCCAATCGCTCCGAACCGCAGGCCGTCGCATATCCACTGGTCCTGGCCCTCCTCGTGCAGCAGCCGGGGGCCGCGTTCCTTGAAGCGCCGGTCTATCCGCTCCGCCCAAAGGTCCTCGGGCTCGACGACGTGGGAGTCCGATGAGATAACCCGGTATCCTGTCATGGCCTAACCAACCTGAAAGGGTTCGTCTGCGCCGCGAGCTTCAGTCCCAAGCTGCATCCAACTTAGGGTAGCGCCTAGGAACGTAGGTTGCTCGTATGCGGCGAGACGTATTCTAAGGCTTCCTGGAAAATCCGGTCAACCTGCCTGCCCCGGCGGGTTCGGCGCGGTAACCGTCATTCCGGCCTCCGAGCCGGAATCCAGGGGTCGGTTTGAGCTTGCCAGACTCCCGCCTTCGCAGGAGTGACGAGGCTGCTTCCAATTCAGGTCGGCATATCGCGAGAGGGAGGGCTGAAAATTTAGATCCCCTCTCATTCCCTCTCGTTTCCTCCCATATGGGAAGGGTGACCTGCAGGCCGAGTTTTGAGCCCAGCGGTCGGTCGGATATGCCTGGTGTTATAGTAAAGAGACGGCGCCAGGCTTGGCAATAGGGAACTGTCAGTAGATGGGCGTCGCCAAGCAGTGACGCACTGACGAAAGGCAGGATAGGCTATGACGGATAGCGGCGGACCAGGCAACGGGACAGACGGGGAAAAGTCCGCGCACATCGACTACGCCGCCCCCAAATACAAGAGGGCCGCCGGGGAAATCCTGCGGCGGCACAACAACTTCGAGGCCGAGGCAAACATCACCAGCGCGGTCCGGGACTTCCTCATCCTCACCGGCCTGGCCCGGAGCGAAGAAATCGTAGAAGAAAATCCGCCCTCCGACGGTTCTCGCCGGGCGGTGGACCTGACGGCCTTGGACACCTTCATCGAGTTCAAGCGCAGGATCGGCGCCACCGCCGGATTCGACCCCAATCCCGACTACGTCGGGCAGATCGACGACTACCTGGCCCAATCGGCGGCTCAAGGGCGGGTGCGCATGGGCGTTCTCACCGACGGCAAGCAGTGGCTGCTGCGCTGGCCGGGAGCCGGGGAAGTCAAGACGACGCCTCCGTACACCTTCACTTTGGGTGACCCGGACAAGTGGTTCCTCCTATTCGAGTGGCTCCGAGACACCGCCCTGGTGTCCCTGGAAGGCGTCAGCCCCGATAGGAAGGGAATTGCAGAGCACTTCGGGCCGGACAGCCCGTCATACCAGCGGGACATCGCCGCCCTGAAAGCCCTCTACCAAACCCACGCCGATCTGGAAACCATCCGGGTCAAGCGGCGGCTGTGGTATGACCTGCTGCGCACTGCCCTGGGCGAGGTCGCCTACAGCACCGAAGGTATAGAAGACTCGAATCGGGAGGCCATAAGCGAGGTCATCGGCAAGTTCACGGAGGACACGGCGGAGATGGACGACCTGTTCGTCCGTCACACCTACCTCTGCGCGGTGACCGGCATGGTGGTGCAGGCGTCCTTCGGCATCGACATCCGGGGTTGGCCGCCACCGACGCTGACGACCTGCTTCAGGGGCGGAAGCTGAACCAGGCAACAGGGCTGCAGGGGGTGCTGGAATCGGACTTCTTCGCCTGGCCCAACGAGGTGGGCGGCATCCCGCTGTTGCGAACCCTGGCCCGCCGGGTAGCCCGGTTCAGGTGGGTCGATGCGCCGCCGGACACCGCGGCGGTCCTTTACGAGACCGTCATCCCGCCTGAGGAGCAGCGGCAATTGGGAGAATACTACACGCCCGCCTGGCTGGCTAGGACGATGGTCCGGGAACTGATAACCGACCCCCCTGCACCAGCGGGTGCTGGACCCGGCCTGCGGCTCAGGCACCTTCCTGGCCGAGGCGGCGTCCCACTTCATTGCCGCCGGCGTAAAGGCCAAATGGGAGCCATCGGAGATACTGAACCGCCTGCGGGGAGCGGTCACCGGCATCGACGTTCACCCCGTAGCGGTCCACCTGGCCCGGTCCGCCTGGACGCTGGCAGCCCGTTCGGCCATCAACGCTGCGGGCGCTGCGGGGTTCAACTCATCATTGTCCATCCCGGTGTACCTGGGAGATGCCTTGCAGTTGCGGTTCCGCACAGGGGACATGTTCGCCGAGAAGGAAATCAGGATACAGACCAGCGACGACGAGAACACCGAGCTGGTCTTTCCCGTCAGCCTGGTGGAGCGAGCCGAGGACTTCGACGCGCTGATGAGCGACGTTGCGGCCTACATCGAGCAGGGCGACGAACCCCAACTGGCCTTGAAAGACAACCACATCAAAGAACGCTCCCCGGAGTGGAATATCATGTGCAAGACCATCAAGGCTATGCAGCGCCTCCACCGCAGGGGACGAGACCACATCTGGGCCTACTACACCCGTAACATGGTGCGGCCGGTAGTGTTATCCCGCGCCAAGGTGGACGTGGTGATTGGAAACCCGCCCTGGATAAACTTCAACCAGACCGCCGATGTAATGCGGGACGCGCTATATGACCTGAGCCGAAACCGCTACGGCATCTGGGCCGGAGGGCGTTACTCCACCCACCAAGACGTGGCCGGGCTGTTCTTCGCCCGTAGCGCCGACCTGTACCTGAAAGACGGCGGCACCATCGGATTCGTGATGCCTCACAGCGCCTTGCAGGCCGGACAGCACTCCAAGTGGCGGACCGGCGCCTGGACGGCTGGCAAAAGCGGTGAGACCTTGGCTGTCGATTTTAGTTACAAGCCTGCCTGGGACCTGGAAAAGCTGGAACCAAATACCTTCTTTCCGGTCCCGGCGTCGGTGGCGTTCGCGAAGCGCATTGGTGTTACCTCCTTAGCATTGGCTAAGCCGTTAGCCGGGCAGGTAGAACGCTGGCATGGCAACGAGGGGGCCGACGACGTGCTACGGCAGCTTGTGGACATCACCGATACCGGAGTCACAGGCGATTCGCCCTACGCCAGGCTGTCTCGGCAGGGCGCGACCATCGTCCCGCGCTGCTTGTTCTTCGTCAACGAAACGGAGAACACCGCCGTTGTGCAGGCGGCGCAGACCGTCACCGTAAACCCCCGGCGAGGCAGCCTGGACAAGGCCCCGTGGAAGGACCTGGACCTGGCCGCCATCAGCGATCAGACCATCGAGAGAGCGCACCTGTTCGACATTCACTTGGGGGAGACCGTAGCGCCCTACGTTACGCTGGAGCCGCTGCAGGCGCTGCTGCCCGTGAAGCGAGGCGAATTTGCCATACCCGCGGATGACGAAGGCCCCGGCGGGGTCAAATTAGGCGGGCTGGAGCGGTGGATGCGAGAGCGTTGGCAGACGATAAGCGGACTATGGGAAACCAACAAACAGCCTGCCAACCAACTGAATCTGCTGGGCCAACTGGACTACTTGCACAAGCTGTCGGCGCAGTTGGAACGGCGACAGGATTCGGGAGGCAGACCAGTTCGGGTTGCCTATACTAGTTCAGGTACTCCGACAGCAGCGGTAGTCGCGAATGATGAAAACTTGGTTGATTACACTTTGTTCTGGATTACCTGCAAAGACATTGAAGAGGCCTACTACCTGTTGGCCGTAATAAACAGCGATGTCCTGTATGAATCGGTTCAATCGCTGATGCCCAAAGGCTTGTTCGGAGCGCGACACCTGCAAAAGCACCTGTGGAGGCTGCCTATCCCGGAGTTCGACCCGTCGCAGGAATTGCACGCGTCCATAGCCGAGGCCGGGGCAACGGCGGCAGTCGGGGCGGGGAAGAAGTTGGAGAAACTAAGGAAACAGCGGGGTGACAAGCTGACCGTGGCCATCGCCGGCGGGAGTTGCGGAAGTGGCTGCGGGCGTCCGAGGAGGGTAAGGCCGTGGAGGCCGCGGTGGGGAAGCTGCTGGGGGGTAGGTTGCGATCTATTGATCTGGCAGTAAACAAGCCACAAAAAAACAAGCAGCCAAAGCCGCTCGGGGGAACTGTACTGTAGCATCCATCAGCACTTTAAATCTCGGACCAGAAGCCCCTTATCTCGAAGAATGTCGATGTAAGATTCTCGGTCGAGGGTGCACCGGATCGCTTTCCGCAGTTGGCTATCATCCAACTTTAGTTGCTGCCGGATACTGTGGTGCATTGGCAAGTCCCCTGACTTGTTCGAACGCCTGGTCCGGACTACGACCTTGCCATCGACTACCAGCCAGGCCAGCCGGTCACCACTATTTCTGACCTCGAACCCGAACTTCTCGATTATGCGGTCAAATTCAGCTCGCTTTAACGGCATTAGCTTTGCGGACTTTGCGAGCTAGTGTTTCCCAAACCAGAAGCAAGTCTGGCCCGAGCCGGTCCTGATCAGACTCCAGGGTATGATAGAGTTCGCCTAGCGTAGCCTGAAGGTCTTTGAGAGCTTCGGATAGGTTCGCGCCGAAGCCAAACTCGTTCAGTTCGGTTGCCTCAACGACGTACTTATTTCCTTCCCTCATCCATGTGACTGCGATTGGTTCCACAATGCGAAGGCGCCCATCGCGGAGGCTTCCCAATCCAAATGACTCGGGCAGATCCATTGGATCATCGATTATCTCGAATGTCTCCGGCGCCACCATGGAAGCCGCAGTCCAAGATGCAACGTCCTCCCTTTGTTGCGTAAATGGTGGCATTTCTAGAGTTGCACTCATAGTCTATCCTCCAGGCTGAGCGGCTCTTACAGAAGCTGACCCAAGAAAGGTTGAATTCGCCCATATTTGAAATTCATATAAGCCGGCCTCTGGCATTTGAAGGGGAGGGAACGGAAGGAACAAATCATGTGTCGCTAGACGGTCCGTGGACGACAAACCACCTTCTGCCTTGCCTAGCAATTCGCCCGTTTCAGTATGAACGTAGCGTATGTCAAATTCATAGTGCCCCTCCGCATCCGCGATCTTGAAGTACAGGTGCATAGCCAGTGTGGCCGGGAAGTTCCCATGAACGGTGTCGAAAATACCAATTAGGCTCTTCTTGCCGGTGTTAGGGTCGGTTGCCGCTGCCTCACAGACCAACGCGGCGACCAAGAGGGGAACAACCTCGCTGAGAGGTTGTTTCTTAGGCTGCGTCAAACTCAATCATGTCCGAGGCATTGATGCGGGAACGAAGGGTATTTCTGCGGATTGAACCCAACCGCGGTGTAGACTGTAAGCGGGCTGGCGTCGGCACCACACGCTACACCGCGGTTGACAACCTGTCAAGCCCTCTGCCCCACCTCTATTGGCCATTCCTATGTTATCTATTCTAATTGCGGGGGAAGCCGCGGGCAAGAGACCAGTGTCAGCTGTTGTTCTACCCGCACACCGTTTTCACGACTGACACATCGTGGAAAAGACTTACCCTGCCCGTGGACCATCGAATGAATCCGGCAGGCATCCGCGCCGTAGCCTTGGCCAAGCGGTACTGGGTAATGTTCATTTGGAGGAGCAACTTCTCGTTGAGGATTTCTCCAAGGTGAACGGTGAACGGCTTTCGGGGATTGTTCGCCATCTTGCTGGCCATAGTCTCCTCTCTCACTCAGTGGTAGTCCACTATCTCCACTTGATCAGCGTTCCCTTCGTTCAATTGCAAGGTTAATGTGCGTCCAATTGCAACGTTGGCCCACTATACGAGCCGTGCGGCATTGGCCCCAATGAATAAACCCGAATCCACCGAAGGAGGGCGTCGGGTTAGCGTCCTGAAGCGGCAAGAAGGTGCTCCTGTGCTTCTGGGATAATGGTTTTGTAGCAAAAAACCGACCCCGGAAAAGGAGCACCCAATAGATGCTGCCACGCAACCACCCCGACCGGATCCAAATCACCTTCGACGACCGCCGCTTGGTGGCCAATGCCGGGCTGCTCCTTCCGGCCACCCTGGCGCGGCACCTCGGCCTGCCCGAACTCGTCCGGCAGCGCCTCGACCTGGGCGATGCCCCGGGGCGGGCGAACACGAGCGACAAGATGATGACGCTGGTGGCGTCTGCGCTGGCTGGGGGCGACTGCATTGACGACGCCGATGTGTTGCGCACCGGGGGGACGGCCTGCACCCTGGGCGGCACGGTCAAGGCGCCATCCACCCTGGGCACCTTCCTGCGCAGCTTCCGGTGGGGCCACGTCCGTCAACTCGACCGGGTGAGCCGCGAGTTGCTGGCCCGGGCTTGGCAGGCCGGGGCGGGACCCGGCGACGGGCCCCTGACCATTGACCTGGACTCCACCATCTGCGAGACCTACGGACTGGCCAAGGAGGGCGCACGCCACCACGGCTATACCGGCAAGCGGGGCTATCACCCGCTGTTGGCCGTCGCCGCCGGCACCGGCGACGTGCTGATGTCCCGGCTGCGCGAGGGCCGCGCCAACACCGCCCGGGGCGCCGCCCACTTTCTGCGGGAGACGGTGGGGCGGGTACGCTACGCCGGGGCCAACGGACGACTCACGCTACGGGCCGACAGCGGGTTCTACACTCATGGCGTGGTATCCGTCTGCCGCAAGATGGATGTCCGCTTCTCCATCACCATCCGCCAGCACAAGAGCCTGCGCAATCTCATCGAGACGATACCCGAGGATGCCTGGACTCCCATTCCCTACTGGATGGACGGCGCCGCCGATGTGGCCGAGACCACCTGCACTCCCTTCCAGAGTGAACCTGACGCCGCGCCGGTGCGGCTCATCGTCCGGCGTGTGAAGCCCACGCCCGGTTCCCAGTTGGCCCTCTTCGCCAAATACAGCTATCACGGCTTCATCACCGACCGGGACGGGGAGTTGCTCGAACTGGAGGCTGACCATCGCCGCCACGCCGAGATCGAGAATGCCATACGCGACCTCAAGTACGGCGTCGGGCTCAACCATCTCCCCTCGGGCCGCTTCGCCGCCAACGGCGCCTGGCTGGCCGTCCAGACGATGGCCCACAACCTGGCCCGCTGGACCGCGCGGATCGGTCTGGGAGAGCGGATAGCCACCACCAAGACCCTCCGGCGGCGGTTCTTCTCCCTGGCCGGACGGCTCACCCGCTCGGCACGCCGGTTGACCCTGCATCTTCCGGATCGCTGGCCTTGGGCTGAGAAGTTCAGCCGCGCCTTGGCCCGGCTGCGAGCCATTCCACTCCCGGCCTGACGGCACCGTCGGCGACCGACCCACCCACCGGACAACCGAAGATCCCCGCAGACTCGCGCCAGCCCGGTCCGAGAGAGTTCCCTGTTGCGTATTCTCTCGCCATCCCGCGCATCGCAGCTCCTGCAGACGCCCATAGGGGCCCCTGTGCGGCGATGAAGACCGTCCGCCGACCTCCCTACCCCAAATGGAACCCAGGCTATTTCCCCTGTAGCTCCCTCATCCCCCTTCCGCTTTCCTCACGCCGTCCATCGGTGTCCTTCGGTGGATTCGGGATAAAGCAGGGCCTGGTTTCCTGAAAGCAAAACGGGGCATGGCGGTCGAAATCGGAATGGGAACGTCGCCGCAGGCAGCCGGGGCCGGCAGCAGTCCCTACTAAGCCCTAGCTGGGGCCGGCAGGCTGGACTGGTCCCGGGTAACGGAAATGGCGCCCCGCACTGCCTCCAGCTTGGAAAACAGCTTGCCCAGCTGGTCCAGGCCGGTCGTGTGCAATGTCAATTCCATGGTGACGGTGCCATCGGCGTGTTCCTTGGTAATCACCCCGGCGATGTTCACGTGCTCCTCCGACACCAGGACGGTCACGTCCCGCAGCAGCCCCACCCGGTCGTAGGCCCGCATCTTCACCCTCACCGGATGCAGTTCCCGGGCCGCCCCCCATTCCACCTTGACCACCCGTTCCTGCTCGTCTTCATTGCGGATTCCGGGGCAGTCCTTCTTGTGGACGGTAACTCCCCTGGCCCTGGTGATGAAGCCCATTATCGCGTCGCCGGGAATCGGATTGCAGCACCGGCCTATGCGCACCAGCAGGTCGCCGACACCAAGCACCGAAATCCCCGAACTGGGGCTGGACAGAGGAAGGTTGGGTTTGACAAGGTCCTTTTGCTGGCTGGAATCCTGGCGCGCCTGGGCCAGCCGGTGGGACACCTGGCTCTCCGTAAATACCCCGGAACCCAGGTTGGCCAGCAGTTCGTCTATGTCTTCGTATTTGCACAGGGTCAGGATTTCGGCTTCGTCGAAGCGCTGGTTGAACCTCTTTATCTCCCGGCGCAGCAGTTCCCGGCCCCGCCGGATGTTGGCGCTGCGGGCCTGCCGCCGGAACCAGTGGCGGACCTTCTGCCTGGCGCTGGCCGATACCACGTAACCGCGGCTGGGGTTCAGCCAGTCCAGGCTGGGCCCCCGTTCCGACTTCGACGCCACCACCTCCACGGTATCGCCGTTTTGCAGGGCCGAGTCCAGGGCCACCAACCGGCCGTTGACCTTGGCGCCGATGCAGCGGTGGCCCAGTTCCGTGTGAATCTTGTAGGCGAAGTCCACCGCCGTAGATCCCACGGTGAGTTCCACGATGTCCCCCTTGGGGGTGTAGACGAACACCTGGTCGTGGAAGATGTCCTGCTTCACCGACTCTATGAACTCGTCGGTCCCGGCGACCTCCCGCTGCCAGTCCAGAAGCTGGCGCAGCCAGGTCATCTTCTCTTCGAAACGCAGGTCCCCCGAGTTGCCTTCCTTGTAGCGCCAGTGGGCCGCCACGCCGTATTCGGCAATCTGGTGCATCTCGTAGGTCTTTACCTGGACCTCCAGGGGATTGCCGCCCTGGCAAATCACCGTGGTGTGCAGGGCCTGGTACATGTTTTCCTTGGGATTTGCTATGTAGTCGTCGAACTGGCCCGGAATCGGGTGCCAGAGCTGGTGGACTACGCCAAGGGTCTTGTAGCAGTCCTCGTTGGTGTCCACGAAGACTCGAAGCGCGTACAGGTCGTAAATGTCCCGCAGTTCCTGCCCCTGTTCGGCATACTTCTGCATCTTCCGGTGAGTGCTGTAGATCCCCTTGGGGCGGCCCACCACCTCGCCCTTCAGTCCAAGCGTCTCCATGGCCTCCCGGAGGATGCCGGCCACCTTTTCGACGTATTCCTCCCGTTCCCCCCGCTTGGCGGCCAGCATCTTGGAGATTTCGTGGTACCGCTCCTCGTCCAGGTGGCGGAAGGCCAGGTCGTCCAACCGCCACTTGATGTCCCAGATGCCCAGCCGGTGGGCCAGCGGCGAATAGATGTCCAGGGTCTCCTGGGCAATTCGCTTCCGCTTCTCCGGCGGCAAAGCGTCCAGGGTATACATGTTGTGCATGCGGTCGGCCAGCTTGATGAGCACCACCCGGATGTCCTCGGCCATGGACACCAGCATCTTGCGCAGGCTTTCGGCCTGCAAGTTGTCCTGGTCTTCGGCCCCGTCTCCGGCGGCGGTCTTGGGCTCGTAGAAGCGGGCGTCCATGCGGGCCAGCTTGGTGACGCCGTCCACCAGCTTGGCGGTTTCGGGCCCGAACTGGGCCTCCACCTCTTCCAGGGTCACGCCGCAGTCCTCGACCACGTCATGGAGCAGGGCGGCTATGATGGTGTGGCCGTCCAGGCGGAGGTCGCTGAGTAACAGGGCGGCCTCCAGAGGATGGGCGATGTAGGGTTCGCCGGACTTGCGAGTCTGGCCCCGGTGGCAGCGGTCGGCGTAATCGTACGCCTGCCCGATCAGGTCCGTGGTTTCCTCGGGCAGGTAGGAGGCTACCCGTTCGATTAGCTTCTCGGCGCTGTCAGCCACTACGCCGTTCTTGGAGGTCTTGGTGTTAGTCAACGGTCTCCAATCGTCTGGCCTGACCGGTTTAGCGACTCACCGTCCGGCGGCTGTTGCGATGGTTTCTAAAGAGCCGGTTTACAAGACGATAATACCAGGAATGCTCCAAAGCCGGAAAGGCTGTTGCGGATGCTTGCGGGAATTCTACCCTTTTCGACGGGAAAACGCCAACACATCCTGCGCCCGGAAACGGCCAGTGTTGGACCGGCGCGAACCTCTTCCGGCTATGTCCCGGAAATGGCCCCCCCACCGCGGCCAGTGCAATATATTCCACATACGGTTGCGCTGGCCCTAACGGCTTTCCCAACGCTGCTAATCCAGAAACTCGGCCTCCCACCGGCTGTAGTCATGGCTGCGGGTGACTTGGGACATCAGGGTCGCCGGGGCAAGTTGGGGATCCAAGTCCCGGGGAGGCACCCCTTCGCGCAGGGCCTTCAGCGTGTCGTACACTGCTTTCACCGCCGCCCTAAAGGGCAGGTGCCCCTGCAAAGCGATCCGCACTCCGTTGGCGGCCAGGAACGCTGGGTCCATCAGCTCATCACCCGCGCCTCCCAGCAGCAGGGGAAGGTCCACCTCGGCCCGCACCGCCTCCACTTCTTCCCTGGTGCGCGCTCCGGCCAGGAACAGGGCGTCCACCCCCATCTCCTGGTAGGCCTTGGCCCGCCTGACCGTTTCGGGGACACCCGAGAAACGCAGGGCGCTGGTGCGGGCGGCGATTACCAGGGCCGGGTCCTGCCTGGCGGCTACGGCGGCCTTCATCTTGCCCACACCCTCTTCCAACGACACCAACTGCCGGCTGCCCCCGTCTCCGAAGGATCTGGGCAGCATGGTGTCTTCGATGGTCAGGCCCGCCGCCCCGGCATTTTCCAGTTCCTCCACGGTGCGCATTACGTTCAACGCGTTGCCGTAGCCGTGGTCTGCGTCCACCAATAGGCCGAGCTCGCCGGCGCGGCAGATGCGGCGTACCTGCTGGGCCAACTCGGTGAGACTCAGGACTACAAGGTCGGGAGCGCCCAGCACTGTCCCAGAGGCGACCGAACCGGCGAGCATTCCCGTCTCGAACCCCAGGTCCTCGGCGATGCGGGCCGAGATGGGGTCGAACACCGAGGCGGCGTACACGCACCTGTCTCCGTCCAAGATGGAGCGGAACCGCTCCCGCCGTGGGGTCGAGTTCATCTGGGAACCTCGCTAGCAGCCCGTCTGAGGATTAGCTGGCGTGACTTGGATACAGGTGGAGGTCAGACGGCGACAATTATTGTTGCCGGGTGCAGCCACTGACGGACCAATAGCTTCGTACGCCTCAGTGTGCTGACCACCTCGACGATATTCCGGACACTTGTGGCAAGCCTGTTGGTCGGTGTTTCACGAGACTGGTCGGCCCCAAAGCGGAATAGTTTGAGCAGGTTGTGGCCGGTGCAGATCAGCGACCACTCGCCGCTGACCTTCTCCAGGCCCCGTAGCAGGAACTGGCGGAAGCCTCGGCCCTGCTTGATCTGGCCGAATACAGGCTCCACTGTCGCCATGCGCAAGGCGTAACGTTGCCGACCCCGTTTGGTCTGCAGCTTCCGGCGCATCCGATCCCTGGTGGGCATATGACTGGGTATGCGACCTCGGGGCGCGGGCGACGGCACTCTGCCGTGGCGGGTCTGCTCCGGCGCGACGAACGGGTCCACGCACAGCCTGTAGAGACCTTCAACCGCCTGTGCCGAGTAGTAACCGGCGTCGGCGGACACCTCTTTGGGCACTGCGCCGACGTTGTCTATGGCCTCCTCCACCATCGCCACCGCCTGCTGCTTGTCCGAAGTCTGGTTGGTGGCGTGAGCCGCCACGATCACCTGGTAGGCACTGTCCACCACCGCTTGACAGTTGTAAGCCTGCAGGAAGTCCCGTCCGCCCGGCGCCGGCATGATGTGCGACTCAGGATCGGTGAAGTTGCGCTGGGCTTTGTCGTCGGGAACCCCCGAATGACCCTTGCCCGCGGCCTCAGCCTGCTCCGCAGCCACCTGAGCTTCGGCCTCTAACGCCGCCATCGCCTCCCGTATCTTCTCCAACCGCCCCTCCCGAAAAGCCAACTCCTCCGGCAGTTCATCCCCGCGCTTGCTCTGTCCGTACCATCGGTCCTCTTCGTCATCAACCTCCTGGGCACGCCGCAGCAACTCCTCAACCTCCCCCGCCAACTGCGCCTCCTTCTCTTTCATCCGACCATAGCTCATCGCCTTGTGCCTCGATGCGTTGGCCCTCACTTTGGTGCCGTCCAACGCCACGTGACCCAGCTTCACCAGCCCCGCCCGCCGGCACAACGCCAATACTTGCAAGAACAGCCCCGACAGCGCATCCAGATTGTCCTTGCGGAAGTCCGAGATGGTCCGGAAATCCGGCGTGTTGTTCGCCGCCAGTACACGGAAGGCTATGTCCTCGTGGAGTCGCTGGGCGATTCGTCGGGAAGATGCCACCCCGACGCAGTAACCGTAAAGCAACACCTTGACCATCATCCGCGGATGATACGGTGGGCCACCTCTACTCTCCCCCTCGTAGCGGGCAGTGATCTCCGATAGCTCCAACTCGTCCACGACGTCGGAGACGAAGTAAGCCAGATGGTCATCTGGCAACCACTCCCGCATTGCCGCTGGCAAAAGCAACTGCTGGTCTGGATCATAGGGACGGTAGGTCTTGCTCATCGCCGCCTCCCCACTACTCAACTGCGCCTATTCTACCCCAAACCACTCGCCTGCCGTGTTTCTCGGACAGGCTGCTAGGCGGCATTCATGCTAAGATGCCCATGACTGCCGGCCAATTCTAGCACGACCGGAGGCGCGATGGCAGACACACAGGTTTTGGGCGTGGATTTTAGCGGGGCCAAAGACGACAAGAACACTTGGATAACGGAGGGTTTGCTGACCGGCAATACCCTTCGCATCCAGTGCAGCCGCTCAATCAAGAGAAATGAGCTAACGGGCTTCCTGAAAACCCTTGGCGGCAACGTCGTCGCGGGTCTGGACTTCCCCTTTGGCGTGCCGTTGGATTTCGCCAGCGTCTTGGCGCCTGGGGCTAGCACAATGCCCGAGGTTTGGGCTGCCGTAGGCAACACGTGCTTAGACGATTTCATCGACAAGCGCAACCGCTTTGTAGGCGACAACAGGCAAAGGGAACTGCTAAGGGCGGGAGACATTCACTTTCCCGGTTGCTATTCGTGCCTGCACGACGTCAACCCCAACATGGTGCCCATGACCTATTACGGGATGAAGATGCTCAACCGACTCCGGGAATCGTATGGGGAGGTACCCCCGTTGCCTAGAGAAGACCGCGATGGGCCGGTGCTGCTGGAAACCATGCCCGGGGCCATTCTGTGGTCGCTGAAGTTGCCTGCGAAAAACAGCGGCAAGAGCTATAAGACGGCCAAGGACGCTCTGGAACGTCGCGAGGAAATCTTGAATGGTTTGAGGCATCAGTCTGGCATTTCACTGAGCTATTTCCACGGCAAAATCACTGAGACGTGCCTTGATAACCACGACTGCCTCGACTCACTGGTGGCAGCCGTCGGAGCCGCGATGTGGGTGCAATCCAAACGCGGTTTTAGGGAGCCCGATTGCGGCCGAACCGTAGCGAATGCCGCGCACGGCTCAAAACGATTAGACCGGGCCTCTCCCACAGTGGGGGACATGACCGAACTCGACGCCGCCAGGCTCGAGGGCTGGTTATACGCTCCAACCTCGCCGGTCTCACGGTAACCTCTCCAATCCCCCTCGCTCCAGAACCCCTCCCCCCGTTCGCCCTGAGGCTCTCGAAGGGCGGTCCTTTTGCGGCCCAACGCCGTTGCCTGGCTGCAGACCCCTTCGCCCCCCTACCAGGTCATTCCCGCGCAGGCGGGAATCTCGCGTCAGTTTCCGTACGGGATGCCCCTGCCCGTCCCAGCCGCTGCCCGGTTGCCTTGTCCCGGCTCAACATTTAAGCCCGAATCCACCGAAGGAGGGCGTCGGGTTAGCGTCCTGAAGCGGCAAGAAGGTGCTCCTGTGCTTCTGGGATAATGGTTTTGTAGCAAAAAACCGACCCCGGAAAAGGAGCACCCAATAGATGCTGCCACGCAACCACCCCGACCGGATCCAAATCACCTTCGACGACCGCCGCTTGGTGGCCAATGCCGGGCTGCTCCTTCCGGCCACCCTGGCGCGGCACCTCGGCCTGCCCGAACTCGTCCGGCAGCGCCTCGACCTGGGCGATGCCCCGGGGCGGGCGAACACGAGCGACAAGATGATGACGCTGGTGGCGTCTGCGCTGGCTGGGGGCGACTGCATTGACGACGCCGATGTGTTGCGCACCGGGGGGACGGCCTGCACCCTGGGCGGCACGGTCAAGGCGCCATCCACCCTGGGCACCTTCCTGCGCAGCTTCCGGTGGGGCCACGTCCGTCAACTCGACCGGGTGAGCCGCGAGTTGCTGGCCCGGGCTTGGCAGGCCGGGGCGGGACCCGGCGACGGGCCCCTGACCATTGACCTGGACTCCACCATCTGCGAGACCTACGGACTGGCCAAGGAGGGCGCACGCCACCACGGCTATACCGGCAAGCGGGGCTATCACCCGCTGTTGGCCGTCGCCGCCGGCACCGGCGACGTGCTGATGTCCCGGCTGCGCGAGGGCCGCGCCAACACCGCCCGGGGCGCCGCCCACTTTCTGCGGGAGACGGTGGGGCGGGTACGCTACGCCGGGGCCAACGGACGACTCACGCTACGGGCCGACAGCGGGTTCTACACTCATGGCGTGGTATCCGTCTGCCGCAAGATGGATGTCCGCTTCTCCATCACCATCCGCCAGCACAAGAGCCTGCGCAATCTCATCGAGACGATACCCGAGGATGCCTGGACTCCCATTCCCTACTGGATGGACGGCGCCGCCGATGTGGCCGAGACCACCTGCACTCCCTTCCAGAGTGAACCTGACGCCGCGCCGGTGCGGCTCATCGTCCGGCGTGTGAAGCCCACGCCCGGTTCCCAGTTGGCCCTCTTCGCCAAATACAGCTATCACGGCTTCATCACCGACCGGGACGGGGAGTTGCTCGAACTGGAGGCTGACCATCGCCGCCACGCCGAGATCGAGAATGCCATACGCGACCTCAAGTACGGCGTCGGGCTCAACCATCTCCCCTCGGGCCGCTTCGCCGCCAACGGCGCCTGGCTGGCCGTCCAGACGATGGCCCACAACCTGGCCCGCTGGACCGCGCGGATCGGTCTGGGAGAGCGGATAGCCACCACCAAGACCCTCCGGCGGCGGTTCTTCTCCCTGGCCGGACGGCTCACCCGCTCGGCACGCCGGTTGACCCTGCATCTTCCGGATCGCTGGCCTTGGGCTGAGAAGTTCAGCCGCGCCTTGGCCCGGCTGCGAGCCATTCCACTCCCGGCCTGACGGCACCGTCGGCGACCGACCCACCCACCGGACAACCGAAGATCCCCGCAGACTCGCGCCAGCCCGGTCCGAGAGAGTTCCCTGCTGCGTATTCTCTCGCCATCCCGCGCATCGCAGCTCCTGCAGACGCCCATAGGGGCCCCTGTGCGGCGATGAAGACCGTCCGCCGACCTCCCTACCCCAAATGGAACCCAGGCTATTTCCCCTGTAGCTCCCTCATCCCCCTTCCGCTTTCCTCACGCCGTCCATCGGTGTCCTTCGGTGGATTCGGGTTAAGCTGAGATGCCCCCTGCATGAACCGGGGGCCGGGAGGAACAGCCATGAAAATAGTCAGAATATATGCCGGGGACGACGGCGAGTCCCATTTCCAGGACTTGTCTTTGGACCAGTTCGCCGAGATCGCCGCCCGGGGAAGCCTGGGGGAAATCGTACTGGTCCGCATTCCCTCGCCCACCGTCGGCGATTACCACAACCCTCCTCGCCGTCTCTGCCTGGTGCACCTGGACGGCGTTGCCGAGTTCGAGGCGTCTGACGGCGACAAGCGGCGGCTGGAACCTGGAGACGTGGTGATATCCGAGGACCTGACCGGGCGCGGGCACATCACCCGCAACCTGGGCGAGGGGCTTAAGGTCAACCTGGCCGTGCCCCTGGCCGGCTAGAGCCCCCCGGCCGGCTTTCGCCTCTTAACACGGAAGCCAGGTGGAGCAGTCCCTGCTGCCGCCGGGCCGAGGACGCCGCTCCTGTCCACGCCGGGTCGATCAGCTGCGCCGCCATCTCCCGGGTCAGCTCGTTCTCTTGCAGCTTGGGGAAGCGGGCGTACAGGTCCAGGGCGGCCTCCCCGGCCCCCGGCTTCTGTTGCACCGCGGCCAGCCCGTGCATAAAGGGCAGGGCGACGTTCACCGCCAAGTCCCGGGCCCGGTCTTGGCCGATGAGCGACCCTTTGCGGCCGCATTCCCCCTCCACCGTGAGGGCCGACGTCAACTCCTTGGGCCCTCCCTCGGCGGCCTTGGTCAACCCCTGCGCTAGGCCCGCATCCAGGAATCGGTCCAATATCCGGGCCGCCCCGGCAATACGCCGCCGGGGATGGTTGGGGGGCCGCACCCGGAACAGCCGCCACTCCTTGACGGACATGGCGGGGCCGAACCCGCTGCGGCGCGGAGGCGCGCCTTGGCTATAGTCCGGGGGAGGGAATCCGGCCAGGAAGAGCAGCCGCGATTCCAACAGTTGGGCCCTCGGGGTTCCGGAGGGACCGCCGGCGGCCCGGGCCAAGGCGTGGTATGGCGCCCGCTGGGCCAGCTTCAAGAAGGGCTGTTGGTTGAACCGGTAGCCCAGTCCTTCCAGGAGTCCCTCGTACAGGACCTGGTCCGCGTCCTGCTCCGGAAGCAGGCTTTGGAACCATGCGCTCTTGGTTAGGAACCGCTGGTCTCCGGCCCGGTCCAGCAACAACTCCAGCTCGCCCTTGGTAGCCGGCTGGGGGTAACCTTGGTGGGCCAGCGCCTCCCACAAGGCGGCGTTAGGGCCGGCCTCGGTCGGGTCTTCGCCTTCCAACAGCGCCTTCAAAGACACCACCGGGGCTTCCCGGCCGCTTTGCAGCTCGGTGGCGGGCGACTCCACCTCCAGGGCGGCGTGGAGGACCACCCCGTTGTAGTTGGGGTCGCTCCCGTGGCCGTGGCTCCGCCAGTCTCTCTGGTGCAGGTGGATTTCCACGTCGCCCCGGACCAGCCCTACGCCATCCAGCTGGAGCAGCGCATCGCGGAAGTCCGGGCCTGCTCCCCCGCCGGGGTGTCCGGGGTACAGCACCCTGAAGCGCGTCCCGTTCCCGGTGCGAAACTCGGTCTGCCGGGCGGCCCGTTTGCTCCACAGCCGGGCGAGCAAGCTTTCCGGCATGGGCCTCCCGGCGGGCTTCTTCTCCCGCAGTAGAACTCCCAGCCCGCGCTGTACGGTGCCGGCAGCGTATTCCATATCCCCCTAACCTCGACCTCGCTCCCGTTCTGCCCCAAGATAACACACTTACCGGACTCCGGCTAAGTATGCCCCGCCTTGCCCTTTCGGCAAGCCAAGCCGTAAAATGGCCCAACACCAGAAGGGGGTTCCTGGGCTATGGCAGGCTTTAAGCATCCTCTACAGGACATCCGGGTTATAGACTTGGGCAGGCACCAGGCGGGCCCCCGGTGCGCCCAGGTGCTGGCCCGCATGGGCGCCGAGGTAATCAAGGTGGAGAGGCTGGGAGGCGAGGAGACCCGGTACCACGCCCCCTGGGTGAAGAAGCAGAGTTCTTACTGGGTCCAGTACAACTCGGGCAAGAAGAGCCTGAGCATGGACCTGCGCAAGGAAGCGGGCAAGGAGATCCTGCGCAAGCTGGTGAAGATCTCAGATGTCGTAGTGCAGAATTTCAGGCCCGGCACCATCGAAAAGATGGGCTTCGGCTACGACGTGCTCAAAGAGCTCAACCGCAAGATAATAATGGTCAACATTTCCGCCTACGGCCAGTTCGGCCCCTACCGGGACAACATCGGCTATGACCCCATCGGGCAGACCATGGCCGGCATCACCATGGTGACGGGCGAGGAGTGGATGCCGCCAATACGCACCGGCGTGCCCTTCATAGACCGCATCACGGCCCTGCACGGGGCCATCGGAACGCTGGCGGCGCTGCACGAGCGTGAAATCTCCGGCGAGGGCCAGTCCATGGACCTCTGCCTGGCCGACACCGGCTACAGCATGACCGAAATACCCGTCACCGCCTTCCACGGCACCAGGGTGCCGCCAAAACGCGGCCGCTCGGTGGCTCCTCCCGAGGGTATCTATCCCTGCAAGGGCGGCTGGGTAATGCTTTCCTCAGGAGACCAGCACCACTGGTACCGGGTCTGCAACGCCCTGGGCAAGCCGGAGTGGGAGGATGACCCAAGGTTCACCACCCGGCACGCTCGGACCGAGAACCGCGGTGTCGTCGATGAGGTGCTCAACGAGATGCTGTCGAACATGACCATGCAGGAGGCCATCGACCACTTCACCAAGCACGACGTGGTGGCGGCGCCGGTCAACGACATCCCGATGGCCGCCGATGACCCCCACCCGTGGGAGCGCCGGACCATGGTTGAGGTTCCCGACTTTCTCGCGGGCGACATCGCGGTCTCCGGCGACTACTGGCACTTCAGCAGGACCCCCGTGGTCATCGGCACCACCCCCAAGGTGGGCGAGCACAACGAGGAGGTGCTGTGCGGCATCCTGGGCTACTCGCCGCAAGACGTGGCCCGGTTCCGTGACGAGCAGGTCATCGGGGAGTCGGACCACTACGACGAGGTTCCCGGCTAGGCCCGGACTTTGGCTCTCGCTGTCCGGGCGCGGCAATTCTGCTCCGATGGGCCCGCCGCGCTTCCGGTAACTGTCCGACATCTCACTTTCCGAGTCCCATGGCGCGCTCTTCATCAACCGGCGCCTGCAAGAGCCGTTCTTTCGCAAGCCCACCGGCTATGTTATGCTCAGGCCATCTATTCATCAGTTTTTCATATCTGATTTCTTCTCTATCGCCACCGCTGAAAGGGAGGTGAACTACGGTGGTAGCCCTTTGGATGCTCAGGGCATTGGGCGCCGGGGGATTTGGGGTCATTGGCTGGAGATTGGGCGTAATAATCTCTGATTTATCGTCAGGTGAGCAAAGTTTTATCCCCTGGGGCCTGGCCCTGACCGTTGCCGGAATACCGTTGGGCGCTCTTCTGGCGCCCTACCTGACCGTAAAACCCTGGCGCATGGGCGGCGAGTATATCAGCGCCGTTTCCGGCTCCACGCTCATCAGCGGCACCGCCGGCTTGCTGGTCGGCCTGGTCGTAGCTGCTCTTCTTTCGATTCCCCTCTTCGGCCTGGGCGGCTGGTTGGGTTGGGGCGTGCCGGTGATACTGACCGCGTGCCTGGGATTCTGCGGATTGTGGACCGGCGTCAACCGGCGGAGGGACGTGCAAGCCCTTTTTCCCGCCTTGGAAAGTGCCCGCGGGGGGGCAAGAGCGCAACGGAACGGAAGCATACTGGTCGACACCAGCGCCATCATCGACGGCCGCATCGCCGACCTGAGCACGACGGGATTCCTGGAGGGGGCCTTTGTGGTGCCCCGTTTCATCCTGGACGAGCTGCGCCACATCGCCGATTCCAGCGACCCCTTGAGACGCGCCCGGGGCCGCAGGGGCTTGGAGGTGCTTGGCCGCCTGCGCAACGACAGCGCCGTTCCACTGGAGGTGCTGGACGTGGGCGTCGGCAGAGGCGACGAAGTGGACTCCAGCTTGGTGCAACTGGCCCGCAGCATGAAATCGCCCATACTCACCACGGACTACAACCTCAACCGCGTGGCCGAACTGCAGGGGGTGCAGGTGTTGAACGTCAACGAGCTGGCCAACGCTTTGAAGTCCATCGTGCTGCCCGGGGAGGAATTGAGGGTCAACATCGTGCAGGAAGGCAAAGAGGCCGGACAGGGGGTGGCGTACTTAGATGACGGGACCATGGTCGTGGTGGAGGGGGGTAGAAGGTATCTCAACGCCTTCCACGACGTGGTGGTCACCAGGGTGCTGCAGACCGCAGCGGGCCGCATAATCTTCGCCCAGCCCAAAGGCGGCTGAGCCTGGCTGACCCCTGGGTGCGGTGATGCCTTCGCAAGAAACGGTAGGAGCGGTGGTTGCGGCCGCGGGCAAGAGCAGCCGCATGGGGGGCTTGGACAAGATCTTCACCCCCGTCCTGGCTCAACCCCTGCTGTCCTACTCGCTGGCCCAATTTGAGACATTCCCTCCGGTGACCCAAGTAGCCCTGGTCTTGGACGAGGGCTCAGTAGAGCAGGGAGAGGAGTTGGTGCGCCGGGACGGGTACAGCAAGGTCGTCAAGGTCTGTCCCGGAGGCGCGCGGCGCCAGGACTCGGTGCGGCTAGGCTTGGAAGCCCTTGGTCCCTGCGATTTGGTGGTGGTCCACGACGGCGCCCGCCCCTGCCTGGACCATTGCATGCTGTCCCGAGGCCTGGAAGCCGCACGGGAGTGGGGAGCGGCGGTGGCCGGGGTCCCGGTCAAGGACACCATCAAGGTTGCCTCGCCCCAGGGCTTGGTCCTGGACACGCCGGCCCGGGATACCCTCTGGGCCGCCCAGACACCCCAGGTATTCCGGTACTCCCTGATTTGGGAGGCCCACCAGCGTTGCCGGCAGGAGTTTACCGACGATGCTTCGATGTTGGAGAGCCTTGGCCACCCGGTCAAGATGTTCCTCGGTTCCTACCGGAACTTGAAGGTGACCACGCCGGAGGACCTGGCAGTGGCGGAGGCATTTCTAGCGGCACGCCGCGGGACCCGCAATTCTTAGGCGAGAGATTCCAGGCATGAAGCCATGGCGCAAATAGATTTCCGGGTGGGCACAGGCTTCGACGCCCATGCTCTGGTCCCCGGCCGGCAGCTGGTGCTGGGCGGGGTGCACATACCCCACGGCCAGGGCCTGGCTGGGCACAGCGATGGGGACGTGCTGCTCCACGCCGTAATGGACGCCCTGCTTGGAGCCGCCGGACTGGGCGATATCGGGGTCCAGTTTCCCTCCGGCGACGCCCGGTACAAGGACATTTCAAGCCTGCTGCTGCTGTCCCGGGTGAAGGACCTGGTGCAGGCCGGTGGTTGGCGCATATCCAACGTCGATGCTACAATGGTGGCCCAAACGCCAAGGCTGGGCCCCTTCGTGGAAGCTATGCGGCAGCAAACGGCTTCCGCCCTTTCCATAACGGCCCGGCGGGTCGGAATCAAGGCCACCACGACAGACCACCTGGGATTCACCGGCAGGGAAGAGGGCATCGCCGCCTACGCCGTGGCATCGATAGTAGCGGAGATATGAAGCTTTACAACACCCTGGCCGGCGAGTCCCAGCCCTTCACTCCCGTCAACCCGCAGAGCGTCAAGATGTACGTTTGCGGGGTGACGCCCTACGCCGCCACCCACGTGGGCCACGCCTTGAGCTACGTGGTGTTCGACGTGCTGCGACGCTACCTGGAGTTTCGGGGCTACCAGGTCCGTCACGTCCAGAACTTCACCGACGTGGACGACAAGCTGATCCAGCGGGCCCAGGAGCAGAATATACCCGTCGACGAATTGGCCGGCAGTCACATAGAAGAGTTCTTCCGGTCCATGGACGCTTTGAACGTGCAGCGGGCCCACGTGTATCCTAGGGCCACCAAGGAGATCGGCCCTATCACTGGCACCATAGCGGACCTGATGGGCAAGGGCTACGCATACCAGGTGGACGGCGACGTGTTCTTCCGGGTGACCCGCAGCAAGGGGTACGGCAAGCTGAGCGGCCGCACTTTGGACGGTATGATAGCGGGCGCCAGGGTGGAGGTGGACCAACGGAAAGAGCATCCCATGGACTTCACCCTGTGGAAGGGCGCCCAGCCCGGCGAGCCGGCTTGGGACAGCCCTTGGGGCCCCGGACGCCCCGGGTGGCACATCGAGTGCACCTCCATGGCCACCACCTACCTGGGGGAAGGCTTGGACATCCACGGCGGCGGGCAGGACCTGATTTTCCCCCATCACGAAAACGAGATAGCCCAAAGCGAGGCCGCCTCCGGCCGGGAACCCTTCTCCCGCTACTGGGTCCACAACGGCCTGTTGCGGTTGGGCGAAGACAAGATGAGCAAGTCCCTGGGCAACCTGGTGCCGGTAGATGAAGCCCTGGGATGGTGCTCCCCCGACGCGCTGCGTCTCTACTTTCTGAGCTCGCACTACCGCAGCCCCTTCCAGTTCAGCGACGAGGGCTGCGCCGCCATGGAACGCAGCGTCCAAAGGCTGGGACAGGCCCTGGGCCGGGACAGCTCCGGCGCCGGGCAGGACCTGGACCCGGAGCCGTACCAACAGCGTTTCCTGGAAGCCATGGACGATGACCTGAACACTCCCCGGGCCCTGGCCGCCCTCTTCGACCTGGCCCGGGAAATCAACCGGGCCGGCGACGACGGCCGGAGCATCGGCCAAGCCCAGGACTGCCTCCGACGCCTGGGCGAGGTCCTGGGGCTGACCTTCCAAGGTCAACAGAGCGCGGAACAAGACCTGCTGCCGGCAGAGCCCTTTGTCAGGTTGCTGCTGGACATCCGGGCCCAGCTGCGGCAGGCCAAGCAATACGAGATGGCGGACCGGATCAGGCAGGGACTGGACGCTCAAGGGGTGTCCCTGGAAGATACTCCCGACGGCACCCACTGGCAGTTCCGCCGCCGGCCCTGAAAGACAATGCTGGATAGCTCGGCCATCGAGGCCCTGGCCAGCGTTGTCGGGGCGCCGAACATTCTCACCAGCCCCTATGATCTGGACCGGTATTCGGCCGACGCCCTGACTCCCTTCCGGGCGTTTGGCGCCGAAGCCAGGTTCGACCGGTTGGCCGACCTGGTAGTCCGTCCCGGAAGCGCCGAAGAGGTCTCCCAGATCGTAGTCCTGGCAAACCAGCACGGGATACCCCTGGTGCCCTACGGCGGAGGCACCGGCGTCATGGGCGGTGTGCTGCCAGTCTGCGGCGGGATCATCGTCGACGTCGGGCGGATGAACCGGGTTCTGGACGTAAACCGGGAAGACCTGACCGCTCGCGTGGAGGCGGGCCTGGTGCTCCAGGACCTGGCCGATGCCCTCGCGGAGCACGACCTCATGGCGGGCCACGATCCGTACAGTGTTCCCATCGCCACCGTGGGAGGAGCGATATCCACCAACGGCGTAGGCTATCGCGCCGGGGCCTTTGGCCCCATGGGGGACCAGGTCCTGGGCTTGCAGGCGGTCCTCCCCAACGGCAGCGTCATCACCACCCGCCCGTTGCCCAAGTACTCGTCAGGCCCCAATCTCAACCAGCTGTTCATCGGCGCTGAAGGCGTTTTCGGCATCATTACCCAGGCCACGATTCGCGTCTACCGCCGTCCCGAGGCCCAGGTATTCGCCACCGCCTCCTTCGACAGCTTCGACCAGGGGTTCGCCGCCGCCTCCGAGTTGTTGGCCCTGGGAGTCCGGCCAGCGCTGTTGGACCTGACCGAAGAGGAAGCCGGCATACGGCTCTTTCTGTTGTTCGAGGGGTACCGGGAAGGAGTCGCCGCCCAACAAAAGCGCTGTGCCCGGGTGTGCGCCCAGTTCGGAGGCCGCGATATCGGCCCCGGACCTACAAAGGCCTACTGGAGGGAGCGGCACCAATCGGGGATAAGCTACAAGCAGTCGTTTCTTGGGCTGCCCCGCCAGGTCAGGTGGGACCGGAGCTGGGGCCGCGGCTTCGACTACCTGCACCTGGCATTGCCGATTTCCAAGGTGCTGGAATACCGGCGGCGTTGCGACGAGTTGATGGCCGGCAGCGGGGTCAGGACCGTGGAGTACGCCATCTGGAGCCGGCCGGAGCTGTTTTCCATGCTCATGGTGTCAGATCCCGAAACCGGAGACGACTACCGGAACAATCTGGCCCAAGTGGTGGACCAGGCGTTGAAGTTGGCCCAGGACATGGGCGGCGCGATGGAATACTGCCACGGCGTGGGAGTCAAGCTGGACCACCTGTTGGCCCGGGAACTGGGCGCGGGCCATGATGTCCTTAGGGAACTGAAGCGGACCCTGGACCCGGCTAACATCATGAATCCGGGGAAGCTGGGGTTGTAAGCCGCCGGCGGGGTATAAGTCCGCCGGCCAAGGCGCGGCGTAGTACCGGTGAGAGCAGTCCAACTATGAACAGTCCCCGAGTGTTCGTAACCCGCCGGATTTTCCCCGAGGCCCTGGAACTGATTGGCCGAAACGCGCAGTTGGAGGTCTGGCCTCACGATGCGCCTCCCACCGCGCAAGAGCTTGCCGGCAAGATAAACCGCGTAGAAGGCCTGGTGACCAACGTCATGGACCGGGTAGACGCCGAGTTGCTCGAACGCGCTCCCAAACTCAGGGTCATCAGCCAGGTGGCCGTGGGACTGGACAATATCGACCTGGACGCCGCCTCCCGGCGGGGCATTCTAGTCGGCCACACCCCTGGGGTGCTGGCCAAGGCCACCGCCGACCTTGGATTCGCTATCCTTATGTCCGCCGCCCGCCGCGTCAGCGAGAGCGAGCGATGGGTGCGGTCGGGAGGTTGGGAAATAGCCTTCCACCCCATGTTCTGGCTAGGCACGGACGTTCACGGGGCGACCCTGGGAATCCTTGGTCTGGGCCAGACCGGGCTGGAAATGGCCAAGCGCGCTTCGGGCTTCGAAATGAAGGTGCTCTACCACTCCCGCACCCGCAGACCGGAGCTGGAGCAACGCTACGGGGTGGAATACGCCGAACTGGACACACTGTTGAGGGCCGCCGACTTCGTGTCGGTGCATCTGTCGCTGACGCCGGAGACCCGCCATTTTATCGGGGAACGGGAACTGCGGGCCATGAAGCCCACGGCCGTCCTGGTCAACCTGGCGAGGGGGCCGGTGGTGGACTCCAAGGCCCTCTACACCGCCCTCAGCGAAAAATGGATCCAGGCCGCAGCGTTGGACGTGACCGATCCGGAACCGATCCCCCCCGACGACCCGCTGTTGACCTTAGACAATCTGGTTATCACCCCTCATATCGGCAGCGCGTCCGTCGCTTCCAGGAAGGGGATGTGCATGCTGGCGGCGCGCAACCTGCTGGCGGGGCTAGGCGGACTGCCCATGGAACATTGCGCCAATGCGGGGTTGCACCAGTCCAAGGGCCCCTGACTTGCTCTTCGCTTGAGCGGCCAATGAAGAAGCGGGCTTGGTTGCCTAGGGGTACGAGTCCTGTTTGCTTGGGGAGCGAATCTTATCCTCACCGTAAGGATGCAGCGTTATCGACATCGGGACAGCGCGCAGCCGGCGTCGGACCCTTGGGGCCGGCTACCGCTGGTGGACCATGCGTCGGCTCATGGTTAAAGGGCCCGGCGATGCTCGGGTCCATTCCGCAAGTACAGAAAGCCTGGGAAGCACCGTAGCTATGGTCTAGCCGCCTAGTTCTATCGTGAGCACCCACGTTGGCCGCCTACCCACTGGGTAAACCTCCAAGGACGTCAATTCCCCCGTGCCCTGGTCTATCTCGTAGGAAGTCAGGTTGCCTGTCTCCAGACCGGCGGCGAACAAGAATTTCCCTTGGGGGTCCAGGCTGAAGGCCCGCGGCACCGCCTGAGCGGCGGTGCGGCCGGCGGCCGCCAGCATCCCGTTGGAAGGGTTCACCGAAAACCCGGCGATGCTATTGTGGCCCCGGTTGGGGGCGTACAAGAACCTGCCGTTGGGTGTTATCTGGACCTGGGAGCACGAGCTGTACCCGGTGTAACCCGGGGGCAGGGTTGGAATGGTCTGAAAGGCCGCCAGCGTACCTGCGGCAGTATCCAGACGGTAAGCGGTAACGCTGCGACCCTGCTCATCCGAGAAGTAGACGGTGTCCAAAAACGGATGGAAGCAGAAATCGCGCGGCCCCAGGTATCCGGGGGGGTCCACCTGGGGAGGAGCGTTGGGCGTGAGACGTCCGGTGTCTTCGTCAAAGATAAATTGGTAAATCTGGTTGGGCCCCGGGTCGGCTGTATGGGCTATAAAGGCGAACCGGTTGGACGGGTCGGTCTGTATGCAATGGGCTGCAGGCGCGGTAACTATCGATTCGACGGCTGGATGGACGGCAGCGCCGTTTTCGATGCGGTGGACCTCGGCCGTTCCCCGGTCGTAGGAAGCCGACAGCAGATACCTGCCTTTCCGGTCGGTGGCCAGGGCCAGGTATTCACCTTGTACCGGCGCCGAACCGATCTGGGTAATGCCGCCGCCGGCCTGGTTGATGCTAAAGCTGGCGATATCCAATTCCCGTCCGCGGCCTACAAAGAGGGACTTCCTCTCGGGGTCCACGGCCAAGTCGCCCGGGCCTCCGGACACCGGCACAGCTTCCTTCTGGGTCAGCTTGCCCGTCCCGGCATCCATGGCGAATATCAGGATCTGGTCATCGCCTTCCAATGACACGTAAGCGTAATAGGGCATAACCCGAAGTCCATAACCGTTAAGGGACAAGTAGAGCGGGACTCTCTATCTGGGCCGGCTTCCGTTGTTGGCGCAGCCCAGGCAAGATGGCGCCATCATAAGCGGTGGTTTTGAGGCCGGTCAATCCCTGGTATCGACCACAGCAGGATCGATTCAGGCCATGAACCGCCTTTCTTGCCCATCCGACCTTGCCCCCCAAACAGTAGCAGGGCAAAGAGAGTCCAGCCGCGGACATGTCAACTCCCCGCGGCGGGGATGCAACTGCCCAGGAATCTCTGCTTCGTTGCGGGGAAACCGTACCTCTATGAAGTGCAGATGTGGCGTAACTGCTGGATTATTCCCTGCGGACCGCTTGATTCGGCCACGTTACAGGATTTTGGATCGTGTTGTCTTCTATATGCAACACCGGTGGTAGAATGACTCTGCCTAACCACCCCCGGGAGGAATAGGATGAAATTTGGACTACTTTACGAGACGCAGCGGCCTTTTCAAGGCAACGACGTGGATTGGAACAGTCTATACAAAGAGACCTTAGACCAATGTGAGCTGGCTGACCAAATGGGCTTTGACTGTCTCTGGTTTGTCGAGCATCATTTCCTGATGGGATTCTCCGGGTCGCCATGCCCGGAGGTCCTCTTCGGCGCCCTGAGCCAGCGCACCAAGAACATCAGAATAGGTTTTGGGGTGTCCATCCTTCCCACCCAGCACCCCGTCCGCATCGCCGAGCGTGTGGCCATGGTGGACCAGCTGACCGACGGCCGCGTCGAGTTCGGCACAGGCCGCTCCGATGCCTACGAGCAGATGGGGCTGGGCATAGACCCCCGTGAAAGTCGCGAACGGTGGGAGGAGGGCCTGTCCATGTTGGTCCAAATCTGGCAGTCCGACGAGTTCTCCTGGGAAGGCAAGTTCTGGAACGTGCCGACGCGGCGCATCTTGCCCAGGCTCTTCCAGAAACCTCATCCCCGCATTTATCTGGCTTGCACGCAACCGGACAGCTTTCGCTTGGCGGCGGAAAGAGGCCTTGGCGTGCTCTCTTCATCAGCATACGCCATCGACATTCTGGCGCAGCATTTGAAGACCTACCGCGACACCATTAAGGATGCCCAGCCGGTAGGCGCCTTTGCCACCGAGTTCTGGGGCAGCGCAGTCCAGGCCGTCTGCGGCAAGGATGACCGGGAAGCCAAGGAGCTATGCGTCGAGTCCATGAGGACCTTCTATGGGCCGGACAAGCCCTACATAGCGGGCCGGCGCGGCGCCTACGAGACTTTGCTGGAGGCCTGGGGCGGAGTGCCAGACCACCTGGAATACGACTTCAAACGCTGGATTCGCCAGTCCGACGACGCTCATAAAGCGCAGGCGGCCGAGGTCGGGATCTCTTTGAACTCCAGCCCCCAAGCGGCCCGGGCCGCTTTGAATAATCTGGACGCCGACACCCTCTCAGACCGAGCCGTGATCGTTGCCGGCAATCCGGAGAGCTGCATCAATACCGTCAAAAAGTATGATGACCTCGGAGTCGACATGATAAATATGATCATGCAGACCGAGACCATTCCCCATCAAAAAGTAATGGAGTCCATCGAATTGTTCGGCAAGGAAGTGATCCCGGCGTTCAGAAATCAAGCTGCAACGGCCGCGACCAACTGAAGTAATGGCGCATCCGGCCTCCATCCGGCAACTCAGCTGTTGGCGATTCAAATGGTTAGAGAGGCAAGCCGCGCAGGACTCCTAGAGGAGCAGGCGCCGTGACCGACTCGAAAAGGGCCAAATACCGGGTTGGGATGATAGGTGTTGGGATCCAAGGTCTCGTACACGCTCGATCCTATATGCACAATCCCCATACACAGATCGTCGCCGCCGCAGACACTGACCCCGAAAACCTATCACTGTTCACCGAGAGTTTCGGTGTACCGGGGTATAGCAGCTATGAGGAGATGCTACACAAGGAGCAGATCGACATAGCGGCGCCGGTCTTGCCAGTCAGGGAGAACGCAAAGGCTATCGTGGCCGCCGCAAGAGCGGGAGTGAAGGCCATTTTTTGTGAGAAGCCGCTCACCGCAAGCCTGGAAGAGGCCGACCGCACGGTCGAAGAGTGCCGGTCGCGCGGGGTCTATTTCTACGGTGGCCACACCTATAGAAACTACCCGCAGTTATGGCAGGCGCGGGAGATGATAGAGGCAGGTGAGATCGGCGAGGTCCAGAGCATCAACCTCTACGACGACAATGGCCAGGGAGGATGCCACTGGATGAGCGTGGTCCGAATGTTCGCGGGGGACTCCAACGTGGACTGGGTAGTTGGCTGGGTGGCTGGCGACCCCTTCAGCGACTTCGAAGGAGACGAGTACACCGAGCGCGAAGGCGACATTGGGGTCAAGAAGATCGGGGGATACATCCGGTTTGACAACGGCATTGAATGTTTCAGTCAATACCGTACGACAAAGGTGGGGATTGAGGTATTTTGCAGCCGTGGGGTGTTCGTATACGACGGGGCCGCCTTCCGCATGTGGAAAGCCAAACAAGGCGCCAAGGGAACGTACATGGCGGACTTACAGGAGATCGAAGATCTCTTCCCGGACACCAAGACTTACGATCAGGGCGACCTTTTCTCTGATACCCGTAGATTCGATGGTGAGGGCTGGGCCATTCCCGAGAATCGCCTGAACGACACCGTGCAGCGGGTCGTGGACTCGCTTGAGACCGGAGTTGAGCCCAGGTGCAGCGGCGACGACCTGCGCAAGTCGCTCGAGATATGCATCGCTCTGCGGGAGTCGCACCGGCGGGGCCACACTCAGGTCAAGTTGCCGCTTGAGGATCGCAGCCTGAAACTCATGCCGGAGACAGCCCGATGGATGAACAAAAAGGACCTGCTGGAACCACCCCTATGGGCGCAGACAGATGCCACTAGCCAGCAATGGTACGCGGAGACGATGGCCCGGCACAGGAAGCCGATGTAACGGTGAACAAGATGGACTGCCATGGTTCCAATGCACCAACCCGCATCAACGGCGGTCGCCTCCTCAGCTATGCTGAGGAGGCCCTGCCGCGTCTACACGTCCTGCCCATATCCCAACTTGTAACACGGGCGCTGTTATCCTTCGGATAGGCTGTGTTCTGTGCGAAGATAACGACGCAGGTGGCGGCTCAACTACCGTATGACTGCGGTGGCTAATCCCCAATTATCTCAGGAGCCAAACTGGCTGGAGTCGCGAGATCGGGAGGAGGCAGATCAATGGAATACCGTAAATTCGGGCCCACGGACCTGACAGTGTCGGTGCTTGGCTTTGGTTGCTATGAGTAT
Organism: Dehalococcoidia bacterium; assembly: GCA_965249215.1. GTDB lineage: Bacteria > Chloroflexota > Dehalococcoidia > Lucifugimonadales > UBA3495. Next base: position 1,098,788 of record CBDFLN010000001.1, read on the forward strand.
GCGGGCGGCGAGTACGGCGATAAAATGGCCGCCGCTATACGAAGCGCCTTAGACCGGGGCGTAACTTGTTTCGATACCGCGCCTCACTATGGACCGACAAGAAGCGGAGAGTCCGAACTTTTGTTGGGCAGGACCTTGGGCCCGCGTCGTAAAGACGTGGTAGTGGTGACCAAATGCGGGTTGGGGTGGCAGGGTTCACAACTCGACAGGCTAAAGGGCAGGGATGGCCGGAGGGAGTCAATTCTGCCTTTGGTCGACCAAAGTCTTAAGCGGATGCGCACAGATTACATTGATGTGCTGCTGGTCCACGCGCCGGATGTGAACGCGCCTTTTGATGAGACCATGGGCGCCCTGGATAGCGTGGTGCAGCAAGGGAAAGTCCGATATGTTGGTGTCTCCAATTTCACGCTGGACCAGATCAAAGAGTGTGAGGCGACTCGGCGGATTCAAGTGGTCCAATACGATTACAACACGTTCGACCGGCGGGTGGAGCAAGAGCTCTACCCCTATTGCCGGCAGCAGAACATCGGCGTGATGACCTACGGTTCAATGGGCTTTGGCTTATTGGCTGGAACCTACACCACGGACACCAAGTTTCCAGATAACGACTATCGGGGAAGGGGTGGCAGCGCCGGATGGGATGGAGGGATGCTGGCTCTGGAGCATAGGGAGCGAAACTTGCAGGTTGTTGAGGATTTGAAGCCCATCGCGGCGAAGCGGGGCAAAACTATGCCGCAGCTTGCGTTGAGGTGGGTCCTAAACCACCCCGCCGTGAGCGTTGCCCTGGTCGGCACCCTGAATGTCCAGGAATTGGAAGAGAATTTGGGAGTCCTGGATTGGGCGCTTTCGGACGAAGACCTGAGGGAGGTAGATGAGGTGTTCGCCAGGTACGGTGTGGATACGCATCCCGCAATCAGCCTAGACCCCGAGTAACGGAACATTAGCAGCCATTGGGTTCCATCCGGAAGATTCCGTTAATATTGACCAGGCGGGGAACATAACGGTAGGATACGGTGTATCGGATGGTTCGGTCTCTCGTGCAGAATTGATTGTATTAGTCAGATATCCGGACGCCCCTTGGCAATCTGCGCCCTTGCCAATCTGACTCGAACAATAGTGACATAGGAGTAGGCGTACATGGCGGACAAAGAAGATCTCGCTTTAATGGCCCACTTGTTGCGCCGCGCTGGATTCGGCGCCAGCCGTGACGAGCTGGAGGCCAGGGTCGCCCAGGGGTATGACAACGTCGTGGAAGAACTGCTGAACCCCGGCGATGAGCCCGGCATCGATATGGACCTGCTCTTCCGGGCCTATCCCAATTACATCGAAAGCGCGGAAATCCGGTTGGCCGAGACGGAAGTTGTCCACCGGATGATCCACGGCCAATACCAACTGCGAGAGAAAATCGCCCTGTTCTGGCATACTACCCTTTGTTCAGCCGACAACAAGCTCTGCAACGAACGGAACAACATCTTCCAATACGACGCGTTTCGGGACATGGGGTTGGGCAGCTACAAGGACCTGCTCATGTATATCGCCAGGGACCCCTGCATGATTTACTACCTGGACAACCAGGAGAACCACAAGGGCGCCATCAACGAGAACTTCGGCAGGGAGCTGTTGGAGTTGTTTTCCCTGGGAGTGGGAATGGACGGGGAGGACAACTATACCCAAGAAGACGTCATGGAATGCGCCCGGGCATTCACGGGCTATGGTCTGGCCCCCAACTACCCGGCGTTTCCTTACGGCCGGACTCCCTTCTATTTTCGCTATGACGCCACAGACCATGATGACGGCGAGAAGACTTTCCTGGGAGAGACCGGAAACTGGAACGGTGAGGACATCATCGAGATTATCTGCAAGCAGCCTGCTTGCGCCCGCTTCATCTCCCGGAAGCTGTACGACTGGTTCGTGGCGGACGAGCCGTCGGTCCCCAACTGGATGATGACCCCGCCCCAGGACATGGAGGCGATCAAACAGTTGGAGAAGGCTTACTTCGACTCCGGCTACGAGATACGGTCCATGCTGAGGGTCCTCTTCAAGTCCGATTTTTTCAAGAACTCCCAGTTCACCAAGGTCAAGAGCCCCGCCGACGTGGTGGTTGGCTCTATGCGCATGGCCCACGGTGTGGTAGATGACCTCTACTACCCGCTGATCATGGCCCAGCCCACCAAGGAGAATGAGGGTATCCTCATCTGGACCGACGAGATCGCCTTTATGGGCATGGAGGTTCTCCAACCGCCAACGGTGGAAGGCTGGCACATGGGGCTGGACTGGATCAACAGCGGCAGCATCCTCGACAGGGTCAACTTCGCCGCAAAAACTCTGGGCAACACCGAGCTACCCGGCGTCAAGTCGATGATCCAGCGGCTCATGGCCCAGGGTGAAAGCTTGTCCCCGGAGCAACTCGTGAACGGTTGTCTGAACTTAGTTGGGCCCATCCCGGTGCCCGATGCGACCCGTCAAGAGTTGGTGGACCACGCAGCCAAAGGCGGAGAGTTGCGCCACGGCACGGAATCCGAGCGGGACGATTTCAGCCAGCGTTCCGGGCAGATGTTCCAGTTGATCGTCAGCACCTCCGCCTACCAGTTCGGATAGGCGGCCAACCCATCGGGAAACGGACACTGGCAACGGAGGAACGACCATGGTGACAACTGGTAAAGACCCGGTGTTGGCCGTAGTGGCCTTGGCTGGCGGCAACGACATGATGAACAACGTCATCCCTTACACCGACCCCCATTACCGGGACCTGCGACCCCGCCTGGGGATTCCCGAGGACCAGATTGTTCCCTTTACCGATGCCCTGGGTTTCCATCCGTCCTTCGCTCCCATGAAGAAGTACTGGGACGAGGGCAACCTGGCGATCATCCTGGGGGCGGGACACCCCAACCCCAGCATGTCCCACTTCCGGTCCTTGGACATCTGGGCCACCTGCGACCCCTACGACATGGCGAATGACGGTTGGTTGGGCCGGACGATCCAGGCCCTGGACCCCAAGGCGGAAAACGTCCTTACGGGGGTCAACTTCGGCCGGGGCCTGCCCCGGGCGATGGCCAAGGAAGCGGTGCCGGTGGCGTCGGTGGGTGACCTTGCCAAGTACGGTCTGCTAACGGAGTTCAAGCGGGAGCATGAGCGCAGCGAGGCCTTGGACATCTTTGGCCGGATGTACGCTCCCCTCATCGGCACGGGCCAGGTGGACAGCATCATCCGGCGCACCGGCATCGACGCCATGACTGGAGCCGAGGTTCTGGTCACCGCCCCGGGCAAGTACCAGTCCGACGTCGAGTACATGTACGGCAACATAGGGGAGTACCTGCGGGACATGGTGCAGGTCCACAACGCCGGCTTCGGCACCCAGGTAATGTACACCAGCTCCCCCTACAACCTGTGGGACCACCACGCAGGCCAATTGATAGGGCAGTCCAGCCTGTTGGAGAACACGGCGAACAACGTGGACGCCTTCTTCACCGACCTGCGGCAGCACAGCATCAGCGATAACGTCGTAATGATGATCTACACGGAGTTCGGCCGCCGGGCCAAGGACAACGGTACCGGCACCGACCACGGCGCAGCTGGGGTCACCTTCGTAGTGGGGGAGCCGGTGAAGGGCGGCATCTACGGTGAGTACCCGTCCATGAAGCTGGAGGACTTGGACGAGAACGGGAACCTGAAGCACAACGTGGACTTCCGGTCAGCTTACACCACCTTATTAGAGCGGTGGCTGGGCGTAGACGCCAAGCCCATTGTGGGTGGTTCTTTTGAGCACCTGGACTTGCTGTAGAGTCGACCTACTGCCGCTAGTCCGATGTGGGTGGAGCCCAGGCCACCGCGAATAACTGGCTGGGTTGGTTGATCAGTTCCTGTAGAACAACACAGGCCAACGCCTTTTTCGGTGGCCGGCCTTGTCCAGAGGAGACCCCAGTAAAGATCATTCAGCAAACATACCGAATGGTTTAGGAGGCGAATCGTGGCAGACGGCCAAAGTGTTCTTCTGGGTGTTACCGACCGTACCTTCGGTTACAGCTTCACCGTTGGCGGTGGTAGAGGCTTCCGCATCCCAATAGACATCGCCCAGGCGCCCGACGATCTGGTCTATGTGGTGAATCGCGGCTACGAACATCCGCCGGGAAGAGCCTATCACGTCCGGGTCAAACTTATCAGACTAGACGACCATGGGGATGACTTCATCAACGAGTTCGGCTCCTATGGCGAGGGACCCGGCGAGTTCTTTTGGCCTACCTCCATCACGCTGGACAAAGACATCAACGTGTACGTCGCCGACCAGTTCCTGAACCGGATCAACATTTTCAACAAAGACGGCGAGTATCTCAGCCATTGGGGTGACTCCGGCTCCGGAGACGGCGAGCTTAACTGGCCCTCGGGCGTGGCTATCCGCGATGACGTAATCTTTGTCGTTGACGGCCGGAACCACCGGGTCCAGAAGTTCAGTCTGGACGGAAAATATATAGGCCAGTTCGGCCGTTTCGGAGACGGTCCGGGGCAGCTGAACACTCCCTGGGGCATTGATCTGGACAAGCACGGCAACGTGTTTGTGGCCGACTGGCGCAACGACCGCGTACAGTCCTTCACCGCCGCCGGCGAGTGGCTGCAGTCCTTTGGAAAGCCCGGTACCGGCGGCGACCACTCCATAGTCCGGCTGCACGGTGGTCTCAGAGAAATACCCAGGACCCCTGGGGAGTTCAACCGCCCCACCGGCGTCGCTGTTGACAGCGACGGCGACATCTACGTGGCCGACTGGTTGAACAACCGGGTACAGGTCTTGACGGCGGAGGGCCGGTTCATCACCGAGTTAACCGGCGACGGTGGTCTATCCAAAGCGGGCGTGGAGCACCTTACCCAGGCCGTGGATTTCGGCCGGCAGCGCAACACTGTGCGGGACAGGAGCCAGGAGAGGCTGTTGTGGGCGCCGATTTGCGTCGAGTTCGATGACGACCGGCGCAGGCTGATAATAGGGGACTCCTCCCGGCATCGTCTCCAGGTCTACCAGAAATACACCGAGGACGTAATCCACAATCCCGAGACATTGACCCCGGAACGCGCTTACACGGGGGCGTTGAATTAAGAGCGCCCGACACAAGATCGCTGGCCTCCCCAACGTCGCAGGCCGGCGGTGACGAATTCGTTCTCAACGTGGCTGGTTCCAAATTAGTTCGGAAACGTGTGATGCATTGGCCTGGCGCAGGGAAACTAGACCAACGCGGACGGCGGTGGAAGGCGCTAATGGCGGAGAGGGCGGGATTCGAACCCGCGAGAAGCTGTTGACCCCTACGCGATTTCCAGTCGCGCCCGTTCGGCCACTCCGGCACCTCTCCAGAACGGCGCAGCAACCACAGCCCGGCGTTAATGGGACACTCTTAGGGCTTGGGGGGGGGATGCCAGGCTGCGGGGCTGGCCGGCGTCATTATATTCAATGGCTATTGGCACTGTCCACCGCATAGCTTTCATTCGCCGCCTGTGGTGACCTATAATGTCCCAGCATTCCATGCTTGCCGGCCCAGGCTTGCTGCCGGTTGTCCAACGGGCCGGACAATGTGACTAGGAGCGGAGACATATGGCCGAGTCAGGCTTTGTAAAGGTTGCAGAGGTGAACGCCCTCCCCCCTGGGGAAATGATGGTGGTGGAGTCAGGAGGCGAGCAAGTATTGCTGGTCAACGTCGAGGGCAATGTGTACGCCTGCGAAGACATTTGCTCTCACGCCTTCGCCTCCCTTTCTGAGGGCGACTTGAGCGGGGCAGAGATCGAGTGCCCGCTGCACGGGTCGGCCTTCAACGTGACCACCGGGGAGGCGCTCAGCCCGCCTGCCTTCGACAGCATCAAGACCTATCAACTACGGATAGAAGACGGGAACATCCTGCTGGGGCCTCCGAATAGCTAGCGCCAGGCCAATTAGGCGCTTTTAGCCTCGAATGATCCGCCTCCTACCATGCCGGCGGACCTATGGCCTTCCGAGGAGGTTGCCCGCGGAGCGGCGGGCCTGCGGGCCTATTTGAACAGGTGCTGCACCAGGGATGACGCGGGATTCAACAACTGGATATGCGAGAATGGCCAGTAGACCAGCCACACCTTCCCGCGCACATTTTCCTCCGGCACTGGACCCCAGGTGCGGGAATCCCGGCTGTTGCGCCGGTTGTCCCCGATAACATAGTACTCTTTCTCTTTGAGCAACGTCGGCCCGTCGTTGGAGCGGTCCCGTTCACTCAAGTACGGTTCCTCCAGGAAAACGCCGTCTATGTACACCATCCCGTTCCGTACCGCCACCTCCTCTCCGGGCAGGCCCACGACCCTTTTGACGAAGTCTTTCCTGGGGTCTCCGGGAAACTGGAACACGATCACTTCGCCCCGTTCGGGCGGATGGATGGCAAAGTGTCCCTCCGGCTCTTCTACGTTCCAAAACGGAATTATCCGGGCGATGCGGCCTGTATCTATCTTGAAGTAGACCAGCTTGTTGACCAGTAGATACTGCCCGTCTTCCACCGTCGGTTGCATGCTCGACCCGTCGACCTTGAAGTTGGATACGCTTATCTGTAGAAACAGGAAGACAAGCAAGGCGAGGGCCACGGCCTCGACCGTTTCCCTTACAACGCGCGACATCATCGTTGCCAGCAGCCCGGATTCAGATTGCGACTCGAATCAATTAGGATAGCAGTACCAAAGCAAGCCTGGGCTTCACCTTCATGCAGCCCTGGGCGCCATTAGACGACAACCAGCCGTGTTTGACCATGGTATGGGGAAATTATACACCTGCGCCCCTGCTGCACCGTAGCCCGCGCCGCCTCTGTTTGGGTCTAAACGGCACATTTGCTACAATCGCCCCAATGCCATCCGCGGCATTCACCACACCAGGAAGGCACATCGATGTCCTTGCATGACCACGGGATCAACAGAAGGCAAATTCGGCAAGGCGGCGGCCGTGGCAGCGGGGACGACCACGTGGACGCCATGTTCGGCAGCACCGAGCTTTACATTTACCAGACTCCCAACACCAGGCCGAAGGGCTTTGAATCGCTTAAGAGCTACCTGGAGGCCCAGGATTGCGAGGTGCTCTTCACCACCGACGGCCCCCCCGAACTCAGCCGCTATGAGACCGTGCGCGTCACCCGCCGGGACTCGGAGGAAATACCGGACGCTGCGGTAAAGCGGGCCCACAGTTGGGCCCACCGCAGGAATTACCTGCATAGCTTCTTCAAGCCTATGTACCGCTAGCAGCCCCAAGGCGCACCGATCAACGGCGGCGGCCGGGCTCTGAAGAGGGGTATGGGACATTCCGCACCGTGCTGGTCGGCTGCAGGCGTCGGCTAGCCCTCGCCCTGCAGGTGTTCCACCAACCGGCGAACGGTCTGGTCCCAGGTTCGGGCCAAGTCCCGGGTTTCCGGAGTTTCCTCGCCCAACGGCGAGCTTCCCATGAGCCGGTACATTTCGGCCACACCCTGGAAAAGCAAGGGCGTCAGCCCTAAACCGGCAAAGGTAGCTTCTATCTCCTGCATCTCGCTAACCCAGCGGCGAGACCTGGCGGGCAGCGCGGGAATAAAACCCTCAATCCTTTTCCACGCCGTGGGCTCGCTGTTCTCAAACTCCTCCTGCAGCGGCTTGGAGAGGCCCATGATCTCTGCCGCCATCAGGAGTTGGGCTTGCAGGGCGGCCGATCCCTTGGTCAGTGCGGCGTAGCACATCTTGAAGCCCGATGCCTGGCCGACATCCGGCCCAATGATTCGCACGTCAAGCCCGTAAGGCTCCAACTGCTGCAACTCAGTCGCATTGACGCCCGAAGCATAGAACCTGGGGCAGTGTCCGTCTTTTGGCGGTCCGCCGATTATCGACGCATCGACATAGCGGCCTCCGGCTCCCGTGATTAGCTTGTCCATGCGTCGGGAAAGTTGGGGAGCGATGGCGTTGCACTCGGCGAACAGCAGGTTGGCTCCGGTGCGTTGCAGGACGCCGGCGATTTCCTGGCACAGAGCGGCCACGGCTTCGCTTACGGTGATGGAAAGAAGAATGTCCGACTGCTCCACCAACTCCTCCAAAGTAGGGACGTCGGCAATTCCCGCTTGTTGGGACAATCCCCGCGTCCGGGCGCTCCTCCCAGCCAGGCAGGTAATTACCCTGAGCCCGTTCTCCCGCAGCAAGCGGCCCACGGCGTGCCCCATGTCCCCGGGGCTGATGATCGCAACCGTTTCAACCGGCATGGCAAGTCCTCAACTGGTTCTCAATAGCAAGTCCATTCAGCAATTGGCCCCCCAATGCTTTATGCGGGGCAGCTTCCCTCCGGCCTTTCGAGCTACGACCACTGGCTACGGCTAAGGTTCGGGGTCCAGCCAGGGCTGGCCGAACTCCCGGCCGTCGGTGATTATCGACCTTCCCCTTAACGTCGAAAACTCGGTCTCGTACATAGACAAGACGCGGTCTATCGTTACCTCCAGCACCAGCAACTCGGTTCTCCCGACCCTGGCGAGCACCTCCCGGGTAAGGGCGGCGCCTCGTTCAGGCCCGACGTACCCGATGAGGATGCGCTCCAGCACCTGGTCCCGGTTTTCCGACGTAATCCGGCCTTCTCCTTCCAGGACCACGTATTTGTAGGGGCGCTGGTCCGTGGCGATGGACAGGGCCACCTTTGGGTTATGGCGGAGGTTGTTGAGCTTCACCGTCCCTTCATAAACTGCTACGTAGGCTTTCCCGTCCCATGCTCCAAAGGAGACCGGCGCCACGTGGGGGCGCCCGTCGGGTCGGACGGTGGCCACGTGGGCTATGTGGGCCCCTCTCTCGATGAAATCTGTAATTTCCTGCGGGGTCAATCCAGCCATTTATACCTCCTTGCTCTCTGGGATAGAATCTTCTGTGCGCTTGTCCTCGCTCTGCCTCGTTTACCAAAAGGAACGTCCCAGGCCGGCGGGGGCGGGCTTTTGCCTCGTTGCGCTATGGGCCCTGCAGGTCGTCGACGGCTCCCTCGACGTAGAGAATCATCAGCGAGTCCAGCACTGCCCGTTCGACTTGGTCCCTCTGCTCCTGTTCCGCCCCGCTGCTTAGTCTTGCCAGCAACTGCCCAACCGAAGTCTTGCCGTCGATGAGCGACACCAGGACGGCCACCAGGCTGCTGCATGGAGCGCCTTCGGGGTGGCCCGGGGTCTTGACCACAAAGCCCCAGACGAACTCCCCCTCGCCTATGACGGGCTTTCGCTCCACTGTCACGCCATCGGCCAGAAGCGGCGCCAACAGCCTCAGGCGGCCGTCCGAGTCGCCGTTGGAGCGAAGCTCGGCCGCCCGCTTCTGCCGCTGGGCCCAATCCTCCTCCACCGCTCCGACGCTGGCCGCGAAGGCCGGAGGCGCCAGGCCGCGGTCCAGGACCGCCCGCTCGTAACCCCTGGGCGGCTGCCCGGCCACCGCTCGGATGAAGGCGTGGCGCGGCGAGAACTCGGCGTCGCCCCCGGCCAGGCGACGCGCCTCCCAGAAGTAGGAGTCCACGCTAAGGTTGCTGGAGTAGAACAGCCGGGCCATTTCCCGGAACTGGTTGTACTCCTGCAAAAACAGCTCTTGGTAAACCTGCGCCGCCGCAGACCTTAGCCCCGCGTCCTTTAATGCCGAGGTGACGTATGCCGCCGCCAGGACGCCCGACATCATGGCCAGGTGAACGCCGGAAGAAAACAGCGGGTCTACGAAGCAGGCGGCATCTCCCACCAGGATGTAGCCGTCGCCAACCAGCCGCCGGCAGACATAAGACCAGTCCTTCACCACAGAAGGACCTGCGGTCAGCCTGGCCTCCTGGAGCATCTCCGCTGTTCTAGGGGCCTGGGCTATCTGTTCCATCAAGAATTCCGCCGGGCCGGCCCCTTGGAGTCTCTCTTGGCTTGAGGCGCTGTCCACGACGGCCCCTACGCTGGCCCAACCGGTGTGCAGGGGTATGACCCACAGCCAGCCGTTGGCGTAGGACTCTATGAATATGTTGGTCTGGTCGGGGTCGGGTAGGCTGCGGGGGTTGTCGAAGTAGGCGTACACCGCCAGGTTCCGAAAGAAGGAGTCCCACTCCCGCATCCCAAGCTGGTGCGCCAATAGCCCGCCCTGCCCGCTGGCGTCGACGACGAATTGGGCCGCCTCGGTCCGGCGGGAACCATCCTCTCCTTCATAGCGCACCCCGGTAGCCCGCTCGCCGTCGAACATGACGTCCGACACCCGGCTGCCCTCCTGGACGTCCACGCCGGCGGAGCGGCTGTTCTCCAAGAGAATCTGATCGAACTGTGGCCGCCATACCTGGTATGAGTGAGGGTACTGGACGTTGGTCTCTTTGAAGTACCAACTCCACGGCGTCCTGTCCTTTCCCCAAACCATGGTTGCGCCCCACTTGGGCAGAAATCCGGCCTCTTGCACTGCACCCAGGACGCCCAACTCCTCCAGCACCGGCACGCTGGCGGGGAGCAGCGACTCTCCCACGTGGTCCCTGGGAAAGCGCTCCCTCTCCAGAAGCAACACTTGGGCGCCCTGGCGCGCCAGCATGGTCGCGGCGGTGCTTCCCGCCGGTCCGCCGCCGACCACTATAACGTCATAGCTCATACTGAAAAATTCGAGAGCCCCAAGCGTGCGGCGCCAAGTCTGAGACGGTACAGCTTACGCTGGCTTCGCGGGTTGCCAAGCGGCCGAATGGGCTTGCAGAGGGCTGGGGCATCACATCGTCGAATTCCGCCGCGCCCGGCTTGACGCTCGGTATTATAGCACCCGAATCCGCGGTACTGGGATGGCGCGCTGCCCCTCATTGGATTCCTTGACACCCTCCATTTGATTGTGATAAATTTCTCACGCTCAAAGCCAAGTCCGTTGCAAGCTAACGGAGAGTCGATTAGTGGAATCCATTATTGTCGCAATCGTAGCCGGCGCCGTCGCCTTGGGCTTCGCCGCGGTCACCGCGCTGCGAGTCCTTAACACTGAGCAAGGCAACGAGCGGATGCAGGCCATCGGCGCGGCAATCCGCCAAGGGGCGGGAGCGTTCTTGCGCCGCGAGTACATGACGCTGTTGCCCTTCGCCCTGGTCGTGACCATCGTCCTGGGCGTGCTGGACTACACCGTGTTCACCCATGAAATATCGGCGCCCGCCACCGCCATTTCCTACGTGGCCGGCACCATCTGTTCCGCATTGGCCGGGTTGATCGGGATGAACGTGGCGGTGCGGGCCAACGTGCGGACCGCCGCCGCAGCGCAGCGGGGCCTTAATCCCGCCCTCCGCGTAGCCTTCTCCAGCGGCACGGTAATGGGCGTCACCGTGGTGGGCATCGGGCTGCTGGGCGTCACCATCCTGTACCTGGTTTTCCAGAACATTAACGCCGTGGCCGGCTTCGGTTTTGGCGCCAGCTCCATCGCCCTTTTCGCTCGCGTGGGCGGCGGCATATTCACCAAGGCGGCCGACGTGGGCTCCGACTTGGTGGGTAAAATTGAAGCGGGCATTCCTGAGGACGACCCCCGCAATCCCGGGGTCATCGCCGACAACGTGGGCGACAACGTGGGCGACGTGGCAGGCATGGGCGCGGACCTGTTCGAGTCCTACGTCGGGAGCATCATATCCGCGGTAGCTCTGTCGGCATTTGCCGTGGCTGTGGCGCAAGGCGTCGATACTTCTTTGGAATTTAACAACGCGCAGGCAGTGTTCCCGATGCTGCTGGCTGGCGCCGGTATCGTCGCCGCTATCCTGGGCACTTTTTTCGTCCGCAGCGGGGAGAATGCCGACTTCGAACGGCTGCTCTGGGCGCTGCGCTACGGAATTTTTGCCGCCGGCGGTCTGCTGGTCGTCTTTGCCGCCATTCTTACCATCACCCTCACCGATAACTGGTGGTGGTTCGGCTGCGTCGTCGCCGGGTTGATAGCCGGCACGATTATCGGCCTGGCGACTGAATACTTTACTTCCTACAGCTACAGCCCGACGAAGAAGGTCTCCGAGTCGTCGCAGACCGGGGCCGCCACCGTCATCATCAGCGGAATCGCCACCGGCATGATGAGCACTTTGATTCCGGTTATCTGCGTGTCCGTGGCTATCCTGTTGGCCTATTGGTTTGCCGGATTTTACGGCGTGGCCCTGGCCGGGGTTGGGCTGCTTTCCACCCTGGGAATTACCCTGGCCACGGATGCCTACGGTCCCGTGGCCGACAACGCCGGCGGCATCGCCGAGCAGGCCAACCTGGATCCGGAGGTGCGGCAGCGCACCGATGCGCTGGACGCCCTGGGCAACACCACGGCGGCTACCGGCAAGGGTTTCGCCATAGGGTCCGCGGCCCTCACGGCTTTGGCGCTGCTGGCCGCTTATTCGGTCAGCGCCGATCTGATCGAGATTGGAGACAACGGGAAGTTGGTGGCCGGTCAGGTCGGCATCAACCTGCTGCAACCGCAAATTCTCGTGGGCCTGATTATCGGCGCCATGCTGCCCTTCCTCTTCTCGGCGTTGACCATGCAGGCCGTGGGCCGCGCCGCCCAGGGCATCGTCGAAGAAGTGCGCCGCCAGTTCCGGGAAATCCCCGGACTTATGGAAGGCACTGCCACACCGGACTCAGCCCGTTGTGTGGACATAAGCACCCGGAGCGCCCTGCGGGAAATGATTCTGCCCGGCGTGATGGCCGTCGTGGCCCCCATCGCCACCGGCTTCATCCTGGGCGAGGCCGCTTTGGGCGGTCTGCTCATCGGCGCAGTGGCGGCCGGGTTTATGCTGGCCATCATGATGGCCAGCGCCGGCGGAGCGTGGGACAACGCCAAGAAGTACGTGGAGCTGGGGAACTTTGGGGGGAAGGGCTCGGAGGCCCACAAGGCTGCAGTCGAAGGCGACGTGGTCGGAGACCCCTTCAAGGACACTTCCGGGCCGTCATTGAACATCCTGCTGAAGCTGATGGCCATCGTGTCCCTGGTGTTTGCCCCGGTGTTCCTGGAAGTCTCGCCTCTCCTACATCTCTAGACCGGGAATTCTAGACCGGACTTAACCCGCCCTGAGACCACCCCAAGGCTCACTCCCCGGCGCAGTTTGCTATGTCTCTTAGCTGCCGGATTATCCAGTCGGCATTGTCCTCCCGGCAAACCGCCGATACAAGCTGAGAGGCGCGCCGCTTGCGGTCTTCCAGGGGCATGGTTATGGCTTGGTACAGGGCGTGCATCGTGCCCTCGACGTCGGTGGGGGCTATGGAGAGCGCCCCCTCTCCCAATTGGTGGTGAACGCCGCTGTTTTCCGATAGGACCAATACCCCGTCGCGGGTGTTGACCACCGCCCCTTCCTTGGCCACCAGGTTCATCCCTTCGATTATCGTGTTGACCAACAGGGCGTCGTATAGCTTCATTCCGGCGATGGCCTGGGTGTAGTTGTTCTCGATGAAAGTCGTGATGGGCTGCCACCCGTCTTTGTCGAAGCGGTCGTTGATTTGCCGGACCACCTGATTGATTTCTTCCAGGTATCTTTGGTACTGGCGTATGTGGGTGCGGGACGGGACCAGGAAGGCCAGGAATTTGACCCGGCCCTGGAGTTCGGGATGGCGTGACAACAGCAGTTCGTACGCCTTGAATCCCCGGATGATGTTTTTGTTGGGCTCGGCCCGGTCGATGCGCACGATAGTACGCTCGCCGCAAACCTCGGCCAGCCGCTGTTCATATTCCAAGGCCCTGGCGGAATTGGCTATCCGCTGCACTTCGGCGACGTTGATGGAAATAGGATACGCCTTTACGCGGGTGTTGCGGCCCTGCCGGGTGACCACCCCGTTCTTATAGTCCACGTCCGCTTCCGGCAGAAAATGCTCTACGGTATCCAGGAAGCTGCGGCGGTCTTGCGGGGTCTGGAATCCCAGCAGGTCGGCGGCGCACAGGCTGGAGCAAATCTCGCTGACGATATAGCTGGGGATCATTTGCCAGTAACGGGCAGTGGGCCAGGGTACGTGCACGAAGTGCTGGATGACGGCCTGCGGCAGCTCCTGCCGGACGTATCCCGGCACCAGGTATAGGTGGTAGTCGTGCCCCATGACGATTGGAGGGAGCGGTCCCTGGCGGGCTTCTTCAACTATGGCATCGGCGAAGGCCTGGTTCACCGGTACGTAGCCGGTCTGCCAGGCATCATGGACCGAGGCGTCCACGTTGGGGTTGTAAGGCGGGTTCCACATATAGTGTTGCAGGAACCAAAGCAGGGGGTTGCACAGTACGTTGTAGTACTTGTGGTACGTCCGGCGCGGGGTAACCACGTACCGGAGGTTGATTTTGTGCCCGGGGAGGGGCGACGGCAACTTGAGCCCCTGGCTGCCTTTGGCCACGAAGCGGTCTCCCTCTCCCATGGCGCCAGCTACCCAGGTGAATTCCACGCTCTGGGCCAGGGAGCTTAATGCCGTAACTGCGCCGCTGCTCCCGCGCCGGGCCTCGGGACGCCCCTCGGGAGTCATCTGGTACTCCACCGGCCCCCGGTTGCTAGCCACAATGAGAGACCGCCGGGAGAGTATGGAGCCGCACAACTCCTTCAATTCCTCCATACTCGTTGCCTGGCAGTCCCGTTCCATGCTTTCCCCAGCGTTCACCGGGCCTCTATTTCTCTGGCTGCAACATGCATCAAATACTCAAACCTTCAGTATCGTCCGTACAAGCTCCGGACATTGGTGTCGATGTTTTAGTGGACCAAAACCGGGAACCGCGCCCCCGCCGCGCCAAGGCGATGGCGCCTCAGCCTGGGACAGGCGTACCGGCCAACTCGGCTATAGCCGGAACCACCATCCCCAGTTCGCCCACCGTTGCGTCGGGCTTCGCGCCGGCGTCCGGGAATTTCCCCCCGTCGTAGGACCCGGTGACCCACACCGTCTTCAGGCCGCAACGGTTTGCTCCTACCACGTCGTTCACCGGGTCGTCGCCTACGTGGGCCGTTTCAGGCGGCGATACCCCCATAGCGCCCAGAGTCAGCAGGAAGATTTCCTGGGAGGGCTTGGCCAGGTTGACCTCGTCGGAGAAGGTCAAAACGTCGAAGTAGCCCAGTATTCCCTGGGCCTGCATAAAGCTCCTGAAAGTGGCTCCAGGCGTCATGCCGGTGTTGGAAATCAGTCCGAGAGCCAACCCCATGGCTTTAAGGTCCCGCAGCACGGCCAAAGCATCCTCATGAACGGCGGGAGGGTGCACCAGGAAGGAATCGGCGTATACCCTGGCGACCTCTTCCAGGGTGTCCCGGTCCAGGCGTTCCGTCAGGCCCGCGCTTATGTTGTCGAGGAACATTCCCACCTGCTGCGAAAAGCTGACGTCCAGGTGGCCAAGCCTGATTTGCTGGCACTGCCGGTAGCAACAGGCGTAGGCGTCGCTAATGGCTTCCTGGCTATAGTCTTCGCCGAAACGGGCCAGGGCTTCCCGCGTCCCGTCCAACCTGAGTTGGGTCCGGGCCGACCCCAGGCCGCGGCTGTCGACAATAAGGGTCTGCCAAAGATCGAAGGTGACGGCGGTGATTTCGCCCAAAAAGATCGCTCCGTTCAGCTGGGAGTAACAGCAGGTCCCTAGGCTGTCCATTGATTTTACACGAAACCCCCATGCAATCCCATTTTTCGCTGCGAGGCTATACGTAAGCAGGGATTGTCAGGAGGGGTCTCGCGTAGACCGGTAAGCCGGTTATCGGTGTCCTGGAGTCCAGCGGAGGCCCCGCAGTGACGCCCGACCTGGGGGAATTATACGGGCGGCCGGCGCTGCCCCCAATCGGCAGCCTGCTCGTAGGCGTGGGCCGCCCTGAGAACAGTCCCGTCGTCAAAGGGCCGGCCCGCCAATTGCAGCCCTATGGGCAACCCGGATTCGGAGAATCCGCACGGAACGGAAACCGCCGGGAAACCGGTAATGTTGTAGGCCCGCGTGTACTGGGTCAACGCCGTTACCGTGCCCACCGTGCGCCCCCCGGCCTGCACGCGGTTAGCCAGTAGCTTAGGGGCGGTCACCGGTTCGGTGGGCCCGGCCAGCAGGTCTACCTGCTCCAATAGACGGTGGGCTTGGTCGTTGAACATCGACCTGGCCTGCTGGGCCCTGAGATAATCGGCGGCCGAGATGAACAGCCCCGCTTCCAACCGCAGGCGCACCGGGGGATATATCCTATCGGCGTCGGTGGCTAGCAGGTCCCGATAATATGCGGAGGCCTCGGTCATGATGATTGCCGTGGAGATAGGGTCTGATTGAGTGAACATGGGGAAAGACACCTCGGTGACCACCGCGCCCAGGCCTCCGAGCACGTCGAGGGCGGTCCGCACTGCCCGCTCCACCTGCGGGTCCACCGGGGCCTCGAAATACTCCTTGGGAACGCCCACCCGCAGGCCGCGGATGTCTCCCGTCAGGCCGGCCGCGTAGTCGGGAATGTCTGCCCGGGCAGAGGCCGGGTCCCTGGGGTCGTGCCCGGCAATGGCGTTCATGGCGAGGGCCGCGTCCTCCACCGTCCGCGTCATCGGCCCGGGGTGGTCCAGGGACCAGGCAAGGGGAGTCAGGCCATGCTTGCTCACCAGGCCGTACGTCGGTTTGAAGCCTACGATGCCGCAAAGGGCCGCGGGTATGCGGATTGACCCGCCGGTGTCGCTGCCTGTGGCGATTGTGCATTGTCCCGCCGCTACCGCCGAGCCGGAGCCGCCGCTGGAACCGCCGGCCACAACCTCGGGGTCCCATGGATTGTGCATGTGGCCGTAATCGGAATTCTCCCCAGTAGGCCCGTAGGCCAGAGGGTGCATGTTGAGCTTGCCAAGCAAGATGGCGCCTGCCCGCAGCAAGCGCGCCGCAACCGTGCAGTCCTCCTGGGGGACGAAGTTGTCGAATATCCTGGACCCCGAGGTGGTGCGTACCCCGGCGGTGTTGTACAGGTCCTTGAGTCCAACGGGGATGCCGTGCAGCGGCCCCCGGTGCTTCCCGGCTTGAATCTCGGTCTCGGCTCGGCGGGCCGCAGCCTGGGCCGCCTCTGGCAACAGGGTGATGAAAGAGTTGAGCGCCGGCTCGGTGGCGTTGATGCGGGCCAGTTGGGCGTCCACCACCTCCACCGGCGACACTTGCTTGGCCGAGTACAACCGGGACAGTTGCCCGGCGCTCATATAGCACAGCTCTGTTGAGTTCATCCAGCTCTACTCGTCAACTGGGTCTAGACCGCCGATGCCGCAGCGTTGAACAAAAGGGCGAGGGCCCAAGGCTAACGCCGGGCGGAGTTTGGATTGCTTAAAGAGGGGGACCCTTCGCTCCGGAACCTAGCTTCCCGGAGGCGCGAAAGCCACATCCGGCCCCGCACCCGCCGTATCTATGCCTTGGAGGGCATCCAGGCCCGCTAGGATGTTCTGCACCAGGGGAAAGAGCTCTTCGCCGTGGCCGCCGCTCACGTCGACGCCAACGGCGTCCGCCAAGGCCAGGAAGGCGTCATAGGTCAGGCGTTCGTTTTCCGGCATGGGGCCAGGGCATCTCCATGGTCACAGCCCTGCGGGCCATGTAGCTAGTTGGGCGGTTGGCGCCCATTATGGCCCGGAATCTGGCGACATGCAATCTCGACGCCACTGAGGTAGCGACTACCTTACGCCAGGATGGGGAGCAGCCCGCGCCGGCAACCGTCGCGCAACTTGGGAAAGCAGGCCCGCGCCGCGGCTGCATTGATTGGTAAAACCGCGGCCCCCCAATTATCATGTTTACCGGCCTTGTCCGGGTTCATCCATGCCATTGGGGGTCGCTTGGCCTACTGCTCTAACTGCGGTCAACAGGGAACCGAGGACGCTTCTTATTGTTACAACTGCGGCTGGTCCCTCGATGTCCCTGCCGGGGTGTCGCCACTGGATGGTACGGACGCGGGTCCTGTGCCCGATACCGTTCCCTGGCGCACTCGGCAAGTGGTCTTGGGCATCGCCGTCGTGGGAGTGTTGAGCGTGCCCGCGGCCGCCATAGCCCTCAGCGTCGGTAAGCTGGCTGGACAGTACGAAGAGGCGATGAGCACGTGGCTGGGAGTCCATCTGCTGGGCTTGGTAGTGATAGGGGCGGTGTGGTACTTGGGACTCAGGACGTTCAACGCGCCTTGGGGCGCGCTCGGGCTGAGACCGGCAGTAGTCCCAAATCCCAAGGCTGTGCTTTTGGCTGTATCAACACTGGCAGCCAGCCTCGGCGCGTCCGTCGTTTACGTGATGATTGTCGACCTCATCGATGTAGATATCCTGTCCCCTCCGGAGATTAGCGCCGACATCGTTTTCCCTGGGCCGGCAGCGGTGTTCACCTTCCAGGCCTTGGCCGTAGTAACCCCTGTGGTCGAGGAGGTGTTCTTTCGGGGGTTCGTCTTTGCCGGGTTGGCGCCGCGATTGGGAGTGGTACAGGCCATGGTGGTCAGTTCGGTGGTTTTCAGTGTGTTCCACCTGGACGTGGGGGTGTTCATTCCCATCTTCGTAACGGGACTGCTTTTGGCTTGGCTCTATCATCGCACCGGCTCCCTCTGGCCCGGCGTGCTGGCCCACGGCGGACAGAACGCCCTGGCCCTGGCCGTGGGGGTTTACGGGGTCTAGACAACCTATTGGATGTAAGATACATTTGCCTGCATGTATTTTTTGACGGCTATTCGGCAAGCCGGTTAATGAAAACGGAACGGATACAGCAAAAGTTCGAGGAATTGCGGCAACGCGGGCAGACGGGTCTCGTCGTGTTCGTCACCGCGGGATGCCCCGACAAAGAGGCCACCTTGGAGCTGGTGCCGGAGTTGGTGGCCGCGGGCGCCGACCTTGTGGAACTGGGCGTGCCGTTCAGCGATCCCCTGGCCGAAGGCCCGACTATACAGCGGTCTTCGTTTCAGGCCCTTCAGCAAGGCGTCACTTTGACCGACTGCTTGGGCATGGTCCAAACTCTCCGTGGCCGTGTGCCTGATACTCCCCTCATATTGATGGGATACTACAATCCCATATACCGCTACGGGCTGCGCCGGTTCGCTGAAGACGCCGAAGCGGCCGGCGTCGACGGCGTCATCGTGGTGGACTTGCCCCAGTTCGAGGTTGAGCCCCTCGCGGACCAGTGCACGCCCCGGGGCATCGCCATCATCCCTCTGTTGGCCCCTACCAGCACCGATGAAAGCATCCAGGCTGCCTGCGCCCATGCCTCGGGATTCGTGTACTGCGTCAGCGTTACCGGCGTTACCGGCGCCCGGGAACAGGTGTCGGGCAGGGGTTTTGATTTGCTGGAGCGAGTGCGGGCCCATACCTCTCTGCCGTTGGCCTTCGGATTCGGCATATCCCGGCGGGAGCACGTGGAAGAGGTGGGAGAAAAAGCCGAGGCTGCGGTGGTGGGCAGCGCCCTGGTGCAGGTAATGCTGGAATCGCCCCGAAGCCAATTGGTGCAGCGGGCCGGCAGGCTGGTGTCCGAATTGTCCGGCAGGGCGGAGCCAGTGCTGGGAGGCGCTGCCTAGTGTCTGTTTGCCGCGGCATTCGAGGAGCAACCGTCGCCAAGGACAACACCGAGGCCGCCATCCATGCCGCCACCAAGGAGCTCTTGTCCGAGCTTATCGATGCCAATTGCATCGAACAACGTGATGTTGCGGCAGTCTACTTCACTATGACTCCCGATTTGAACGCCGGTTTCCCGGCCGCTGCGGCCCGTCAATTGGGATGGAACGACACCGCGTTGCTTGGAGCGGTGGAGACCGATGTGCCCGGCAGCTTGCAGCGGTGCATCAGGGTTCTTATACTCCTCAACACCAGCAAAGAACCTCAAGAATTGATAAACCTGTATCTCAATGGTACTGAGGCCCTGCGCCTTTACGGTGTAGAATCTGCTTAAGGGTTGTGTGGGCAGCCGGCAGGCCACCGGCATGCAAACATTAAGCAAAGGTGAGCGTTAACATGATCGCGGTAATGACCAGAGACAGCACCCCCCAGGACTTGGAGCAGGTGCGGCAACGAATCCAAAGTCGGGGCCTGCGGCCCCAGGTATCCGAGGGTGTCGAGCGTACCGTCGTGGGGGTCTTGGGCTCCCCCATTCCGCCCGAGTTCAAGGACGAACTGGAGCTCATGCCCGGGGTTTCCGAGGTGGTCATCATCTCCAAGCCCTACAAGCTGGCCAGCCGGGACTTTCATCCCGAACCTACCACCGTGCAGGTGGGTGAAGCCTGCATCGGCGGCCCCGAGCCGGTGATAATGGCCGGCCCTTGTTCTGTGGAAGACGAAGAACAGATGGTGTCCACCGCCAAGGCCGTGAAGGCGGCTGGCGCCACAGTCCTGCGGGGAGGCGCTTTCAAGCCCCGCACCTCGCCCTACAGCTTCCGGGGTATGGGCGTTGAGGGGCTTAAACTTCTAGCCCTGGCCAAACAGGAAACGGGTCTGCCCATAATCACCGAGGTAATGGCCCCCGGCGACGTGGAGACGGTGGCTCGCTACGCGGACATCCTCCAAATCGGCGCCCGCAACATGCAGAACTACAACCTGCTGGACGAGGTGGGAGCACTCGGAAAGCCCGTCATGATAAAGCGAGGCATGGCCGCTCCCTACGAAGAATGGCTGCTGGCTGCCGAGTACGTAATGGCCGCCGGCAACGAACAAGTCATGCTCTGCGAGCGGGGTATCCGGGGATTCGAGCAATTTACTCGCTTCACCATGGACGTTGCAGCCATTCCGGTGATTCAACGCTTGAGCCACCTGCCGATAATCGCCGACCCCAGTCACAGCACCGGCAAGTGGTACCTCGTGACGCCGGTAGCCTTGGCGTCGGTGGCCGCGGGGGCCCACGGGTTGTTGGTCGAGGTCCACCCCAATCCGGACCAGGCCAAGTGCGACGGCGCCCAGTCCTTGACCTTCGAAAACTTCGGCATCTTGATGGACCAGGTGCACGCCCTGTCCGGCATCCGGCGGGTACCGGTCAGCGCCTCTCAGTAGACAGGGCCGCAGCGTTGGATCTCCCGCGAGACCACGCGCACATGTAGGACATCCCCTTGGTCCTTCCCGTTTGCTGCCGGCCGGCATCGCCGCCCTCACAGAAGACAGATGCCCGGAAGCCCCCGACTGTATGTGTCGACTATGTCTGACGCGTCGCAGGGGGTTTGTCTTGGCGTGGCTCCCGCGATTAAGTGCAAAGTTCCTGGGCCCGCAGGGATTAGAAACCGCTGTTGGGCTACGGCCCAGCCTTCAGCAGATGGCTGTCGTTCTCGAGTCAACGGCCTGCAATCGGGGATAGACCTTGCTACCCCCGGCTCAATGGGGCGTGAGGCTGTTCAAAACGGGCTGGCGTTGTGCGTATCAGAGGAAAGAATGTTGCCTGGGTTGCCGATGAACATCACCTCGGCAAATATACTCCTCGATAAGGAGTTTAGACCACGGGTCGAATCTGTGGCGCATCTCTTCGATGCGGGACGCGGGCATGAACGCACCTGAATACTTTGATCTCATCGCAAATTCTTCCGAAGCTTTTGGAAAGACCCGCTCGGATACCATCTCGTGCAGAAACGCTACGTGCCGGGATGCCTCTATTGAGGAATCGTCAATTACCACACCTACAGGACGCGGGGTTTCTGAGGGGAGAATCCCAATTTCTTCTTCCAATTCCCGCATAAGATTCAAAGACATCGTAGTCCGAAACGAATTGTCATCGCACGGCTCGTCAATATGACCTCCCACAACAAGGCTCAGTTTGTTGCGGAGGTCGTTTCGGGAATCTCGCACACGTCTTAGGACACAGAATTTGCCCTCGGTGTCCCGGATGAAGGCGCACGGAATAGCCTGAACCCAGTCGTGAGACCGCTCGGCATCGGGCCGGTCCAGCCATGCGAATGTGTTTTCAATTTCCACAATTTGTTCTTGAATCGAGTCCCAAAGCAATAGCGTGAAAACGTCACCAAAAACCACCCGTGGGAAAACGAGAACTTGGCTAGCTTCCATAGCAGTTAACCCGCCTTGTGCAGCATGTGATCAATGATATTTTTTGCTACCTCAAAGGCTGTCGATTGAGGGGTGGTGGCGCTGTCACCGCCAGTGTCTACCTCGTAGACCGGGCTGAATTGAGCTGCGTACTTGGAACTGATGGATTGGTAAGCCTCGTTCAATTCTCGCAGAAACTCATCGTTCATGGCTCGGCCCGGTTCGACAACCAGTTTGTCGCTGTTCTCGCGTTTTAGTGACGTGGGTGGGTCCGTCTTGAACAGGAAAACGATGTCGATCAATTGTCTCCAGTGGTCGACTAACAGGAAGTCGTGAATGATGGAACATTCTGTCTCCGTAACCTCGCCTCTGACTCGTAGGAGTTCAAACCAGGCAAGGGCATCGAAGAGACCCCGATCCATGATAACCAAATCGTATTGGTCAGACCCGTGGCGGCCCTCAAGAATGTGTGTCAACGCATAGGCCGCAGACCAGGTATTGAATGCTACAAAATCATCCTTGAGATAGTATGGCGTGCGTTTTGAAGCCCCTTCCGTGGGCGCCAACACTTTATAATCCAACCGTCTAAAGAAGTGGTTGACGGTGTCGATACAGGTGCTCTTTCCACTCTTAGGAGTGCCGGCGAAC
Organism: Dehalococcoidia bacterium; assembly: GCA_965249215.1. Classification (GTDB taxonomy): domain Bacteria; phylum Chloroflexota; class Dehalococcoidia; order Lucifugimonadales; family UBA3495. Next base: position 1,121,242 of record CBDFLN010000001.1, read on the forward strand.
TCCACAAATATCGGATGTTCTAGAGATAACCCGGTTTGGAGTTTTCGAGCTTCCGCTTGTAGTTCCTGGAGTTGTGCTTCTTCTATCACCATGTATGGCATCTTACCAAATCCAATCGAGGAAGGCGACCACGGATTGTCTGCGTGGCTATGTGAGCCGTCATGGCAATGATCCCGGACACGCCCGCTTTACAAGCGCTGCAGCCAGGATTACAATTCCCTTACCGGGAAGTGGCAGACTCGTTTGCCATTTCCCTTATGTTGTTTTACGGGCATTCGCTGGAGGATATGGCCATGGCTCAGCCCATATACCTTTCCCAAGCGGGCTTGGAAAAGTTGCGGGAGGAGTTGGAGTACCTCAGGACAGTGCGCCGGCAAGCCGTGGCCGCGAGCATCCAGCAGTCTCGGGAGCGAGGCGGGACCGTAAGCAACGCTGAGTACGAGGAGGCCAAGAACGAGTCGGCCTTCACCGAAGGCCGCATCTTGACCCTCGACAACTTGGTTCGCAATGCATTGATCATCGAGGAAACCGGGGAAGCCAGGGACATGGTCGAAGTCGGGGCCACGGTGACGGTGCAGGGCCAGGACGGCAAGACCCAGCAATACACCATCACTGGAAGCGCCGAAGCCGATCCCTCCCAGGGCAAGATTTCCAACGTCTCTCCCATCGGCAAAAGCCTGCTGGGCAAGAAGCTCAACGAGGTCACCGAGATTAGCGTCCCATCTGGCAAAATCAGGCTCGAAATCGTCGCCATCGATTAATTCCTGAATCCAAGGCCGTTCTCCCCATTCCCAAGACATGGTGCCCAGCGTCCGGGCCTCAGGCATTGGGCCTCAAATATGTCCGAAATGCGTCGCCAGGAATTGCCTGGACTCCCGACAAAACTCCACAGGTAAGCGCCTTCACCGAATCATGAGAGACCGCAATTACCCAGTTACGTCCGGCCCCGTTTCCGCCGGGGTAGCCGGGGTTTTACCGCGAGGCCGGGCTTAAATGCCGGACCGGCAAGACGACCTGCTGGCCAGCCGCAGGGCTAAGCTCGAGCGGCTCCGCCAACTTGGGATTGAACCCTATCCGCCGCGATTGAGACGCACCTGCGACGCGGCCTCTGCCATCGCTCGCTTCGAGGCGGTGGAACGAGGAGAAGCGCCGGAGACCGACGCGCAAGGCCTCTCCGTGGCCGGTCGAATTGTATCGATACGAGGCATGGGCCGCGCTGCCTTCCTGGACCTTCGGGACGCTTCCGGTGTCGTTCAGGCCATGCTGCGGCAGAACGTGCTGGGCCCGCAGTTCGATTTACTCAAAAACCTGGACGTCGGCGACCACCTGGGAGTCGAAGGCTCCATGGTCCGCACCCGCACCGGCCAGGTCTCCATCGAAGCCCGCAACTTGACCCTGGCGTCCAAGGGAATGCGGCCCCTTCCGGAAAAGTGGCACGGTCTCAGGGACGTAGAAGTCCGCTATCGCCAAAGGTATCTGGACCTGGTCTCAAACCCGGAGGTGATGTCCGTTTTCGCCCTCCGCAGCCGGATCATTGGCGCCATACGCAGGTTCCTGGATGAGCTGGGGTTCCTGGAGGTGGACACTCCCATACTAGTCCCAGTGGCAGCCGGGGCCCACGCCAGGCCCTTCACTACCCACCACAACTCTTTGGACCAGCAGCTTTACCTGCGCATCGCCACCGAGTTGTACCTGAAGCGCCTTATCATTGGCGGCTTCGACAGAGTCTATGAACTCGGAAGGGTGTTCCGGAACGAGGGCATCGACCAGGACCACAACCCGGAGTTCACCCTTTTGGAAAGCTACCAAGCCTATGCCGACTACAACGACGTCATGGAAATGGTCGAGTCCATGGTCTCGTCAGTGGCCCAGGAAGTCCTGGGAACGACCCAGGCGCCCTTCGGGGATAGTGTGGTTGATTTCGCTCCGCCGTGGCGTCGCGTGTCTTTGCGGGAGGAACTGATTACGAGGAGCGGCATCGACATCGACGCCTTTCCCGACCATGCAGCGTTGGCCAAGCGCGCCGCCGATGCCGGCCTGGAGACCGGCGCCAGGGACAGCCGGGGCCGGTTGATTGACAAGCTTATCTCCACCTTCCTGGAGCCGCATCTAGTCCAGCCCACGTTCCTGGTGGACTACCCCGAGGAAATGTCTCCCTTGGCCAAGGCCAAGCCGGGCGTCCCGGGCTACGTGGAGCGGTTCGAAGCCTTCGCCGCCGGCATGGAAATCGCCAACTCCTACACCGAACTCAACGACCCCTCCGTGCAACGGGAGAGGTTCCAGTCCCAGGAGGACATACGACTGCTCCACAAGGACGAAGAAGTGGAGCGCAAAGACGAGGACTTCCTGCTGGCCCTGGAATACGGCATGCCCCCCACCGGAGGCCTGGGCATGGGCATAGACCGCCTGGTCATGCTGCTAAGCTCCCAACCGTCCATCCGCGACGTGGTGCTCTTCCCGCAGATGCGGAGCATTGAGTCCGACTAGCATGCTGTCCATCGAGCAAATAAGGCGCGAACCCGACGCGGTACAACAAGCCCTGGAAGCCAGGGGCGAGGCCGACTCTCTTATCCTGCTGCTTCAGTTGGACGGCCAAAGACGCCAGGCCATAACCCAGGCCGACGACCTGAGGTCGCAGCGCAACCGCGTTAGCCGCGAGGTGGGGCGAGCCAGGTCTAAAGGTGAGGAACCCTCCCCCCAGGTCATCGAGGAAATGCGCCGGGTTGGGGACGAAATCCAGCGGCTGGAGCAGGAAGTCCAAGACCTGGAGCAGCAGATCAACACTATGCTGCTGGACTTGCCCAACCTGCCCTTGCCCGACGTTCCTCCCGGCGAGGGCGAAGAAGACAACGTGGAGGTGCGCCGGTGGGGCGATGTACCCACTTTCGACTTCACCCCCCTGCCCCACTGGGACCTGGGCGAGCAACTGGGAATCATTGACTTTCAGCGGGGGGTGAAGCTGTCCGGCAGCCGGTTCTTCACCATGTTCGGCGCGGGCGCAAAGCTGGAACGCGCCCTGATTTCCTGGATGCTGGACCTGCACACCCGGGAGCACGGCTACACCGAGGTCATGCTGCCCCTCATAGTAAAACGCGAATCCCTGGTGGGGTCAGGCAACCTGCCCAAGTTCAGCGAGAACCTGTATCACGACGAAGAGGACGACCTGTGGTTGATTCCCACCGCCGAGGCGCCCCTGACCAACCTGCATCGGGACGAGATTCTGGCTCCCGATACCCTACCCCTCAACTACGTCGCCTGCACGCCCTGCTTCAGGCGGGAGAAGGCCGCGGCGGGACGGGACACCCGCGGCATTAAGCGCGTGCACCAGTTCGACAAGGTTGAAATGTACAAGTTGGTGGATCCGGACACTTCAGGCGATGAACTGGAACGGGTGCTGGCCGACGCGGAAGACGTGTGCAGAAGGTTGGAGTTGCCCTACCGGGTGATACAGCTTTGCGCCGGGGACTTGGGGTTCCCCTCCGCCAAGACCTACGACATCGAGGCATGGGCCGCCGGTTGCCAGGAATGGCTGGAAGTAAGCTCCTGCTCCAACTGCACCGATTTCCAGGCCCGCCGCAGCCGCATCCGCTACCGCCCCGACCGGGACGCGCGGCCCCGGCTGGTCCACACGTTAAACGGCTCCGGCCTGGCGTTGCCCCGGGTGGTAATCGCAATCCTGGAAAACTATCAGCAGGCAGACGGCTCGGTGGTTGTCCCGGAGGTCCTGCGCCCCTACACCGGGTTCGACGTAATCACGGCTTAGCCCCGCCCTTACCGCCGCCAACAGCGCAAGAACACCGCCTACTCACTTTCGGCCCTTCAGCACCTCGTCCGCAATGCCCCGAAACAGGTCCTCGATCTCAGCCGCCTGCTCCTGGTCGCCCCCGTTGATTTGCAGCGGCGTGATGGAGATGTAGTTGTTCTTCATCGCCCAGATATCGGTATCGTCGGCAGGCTGTCCGAACATCGGCAGATTCCGGGATATCCTGTAGAGCTTGTCGCCGCTGCTGGCTTCTTCCCGGACCGATTCTCCATAGGCGCGGCCCCCAAGCCGCGTAACTCTCAGGCCGTCGATTTGCTCCGGGGCCGTGCTGGGGACGTTGACGTTCAAAAAGCAGCTTGGGCTTAAAGGCCGGGCATCCAGCCGCTGCGCCATCGCCCGCAGCAGGCGGCCGGCGCAGTCGAACCGGGGGTTTACGATAGCGCCCACCGATATGGCGATGGCGGTATAACCCCGCACGTAGCCTTGCAGCGCGCCCCCCACCGTTCCCGACATCATCACGTCCCAGCCCAGGTTCGACCCGGCGTTTATCCCCGAAACCACCAGGTCCACCGCTCCCACCAGCCTCTCCAGCCCCAGGATGCAACTGTCGCCGGGTGTGCCTTCTACGGAGTATGCGGTCACGGGGTAACGGCCGTTGCCGTCGCCCCTCAACCCGCCTTCTGCCGGCCCTTCCGCTGGCATGGAAGTGACTCGCACTGGGGTCCGCAGCGTGAGCGCCGCGCCCACGCCGCTCTGCTCTTTGTCCGGGGCCGCGACGAACACCTCTCCCACCTCCCGCAACGCGTCCGCGGCCGCCCACAACCCTGGGGCGCAAACCCCGTCGTCGTTGGTCAACAGGATTTTCACGGAGGGACTCTAATCGCGGGACAACCCGGCAGCGCGGCTGATGGCGCGTCTCACCTGCACCGGGGCCATGGCTCGCCGGTAGTCCGCCGAGGCGAAAACGCTATCGCCGGCAACATTGTCGCCCAAGTCTGCGGCGACTCGGTCCGCCGCCGCGGCGATGGCGCCTGCAGTCAGTTCCTGTCCCACCAGCGCTTCTTCCACCGACCTGGCCCGCAGCGGGGACGAGACCAGGCCCCCAACCACCACGCTGGCCGTCGTGCACTTGCCGTCTTCGACGGTAACTACTGCCGCAGCTCCGACAACCGAGAAAGATGTTGCGGGATGGGGCATCTTGGAGTATGCCGCGCGCTGGTTCGTTACCAGACGGGGAACTTCCACGGCGAGCAATAACTCGTTCTCCGCCAGGGCGGTACTCAAGAGCCCGGTGAAGAACTCCGACGCCGGCAAGGTGCGCGTTCCCTGGGGACCCCAGTCTCCCGGTCCTTGAATCATGAAGCGGGCATTGAGAGCGCACAACACCGGGGGCCAGTCGGAACCCGGGTCGGCGTGGCACACGTTGCCGCCGATGGTGCCTAGATTCCTCACCTGGGGGTCTCCTATACCTTCGGCGGCTTCGGCCACCATCGCGCAATTCTCTCGGACCCGGGCCGACCTCCCAATCGCTCCGTGGGTGGTCAGCGCTCCAATGCGTATGACCCCGTCGCTGGCCGTGATTCCTTTGAGCGCGTCGATCCCGCCGATGTCTATCAGAACAGCCGGCGATGCCTGCCGCAGCTTCATCAGGGGAATCAGGCTGTGACCCCCGGCCAGCAATTTGGCGTCCCGGTTGGTGTTCAGCAGTTGCACCGCTTGGTCCACCGAGGCGGCCCTGTGGTATGTAAATTCCGTGGCGAACATGGCTCTTCCTCTACCGCTGGTGAATGGCCCGCCACACCCGTTCCGGGGTGAGAGGCATTTCCAATCTGGTGACTCCCAGGGGCTTGAGGGCGTCGATCACCGCATTGTAAATGGTCGGCGTGGAAGCTATGGTGCCCGTCTCGCCTATGCCCTTCACTCCCAGCGGGTTGTGAGGCGACGGCGTCTCCGTAGACAAGGTCTCTATGTCGGGGACCTGGTGGGCCCTGGGCAGCGCGTAGTCCATCATGGAGCCGGTCAACAACTGCCCGTTCTCGTCGTATACCGCCCCCTCCCACAGAGCTTGACCCGCCCCTTGCACCACGCCGCCGTGCACTTGGCCCTCCACGATCATCGGATTGATCTGCGGTCCGCAGTCATCCACAGCCGCGTATCTTTGCAACTCGATGTGGCCCGTCTCCGCGTCGACCATCACCACCGCAACGTGCGCCCCGAAGGGGAAACTGAAGTTGGGAGTGTCGTAGAACGTCGTTGCTTCAAGTCCCGGCTCCATCCCCTCGGGCATGTTCCAGGCAACGTTAGCCATCAGGGCAACGTCCTGGATAGTCTTGTTCTGGCCGGGCGACCCCCGCACGAAGAACTTGCCGTCCTCGTACTCTATGTCCTCCTCGGCTGCCTCCAGCAGGTGGGCGGCCAGGGCCCGAGCCTTGTCCTTGATCTTGCGGGCGCTCAAGGCTATGGCCGCGCCGCTTAGCACCGTGGTGCGGCTGCCGTAGGTGCCCCAGCCCATGGGTGTGTTGTCCGTGTCGCCGTGAAGCACCTCCACGTCGTCCACGTCTACCCCCAGTTCGTCGGACAGTATCTGGGCAAAGGTTGTCTCCTCTCCCTGTCCATGGGGTGAGGTCCCAACGAAGATGTTGGCCTTGCCGGTGGTGTAGAAGCGCACTATGGCGCCTTCCCACAGGCCGCCGCCGAATCCGACCGCTCCTGCCACCTGGGAGGGGCCGATGCCGCAGATTTCACAGTAGGTGCTTACGCCGATGCCCATGTACTGGTTGTTCTCCCGCAGCCGGGCTTGCTCTCGCCGCAGTGCCTGGTAGTCTACGTGCTCCAGCACGGTATCCAGCGCCAATTGGTAGTCGCCGCTGTCGTAGGTAAGCCCCAGGGCAATGTCGTGGCCGTCCTCGAACTTGGGGATCAGGTTGCGGCGACGTACCTCCACTGCATCCAGGTCCAACTCGTCCGCCAGCAGGTTGACCATCCGCTCCAGCAGGAACGTGGCTTCGGGCCGCCCCGCCCCCCGGTAGGCCTCCACCGGCGTGGAATTGGTGAACACGCCGTAGACTTCGGCCTTGACGTTGGGGATTTCGTAGGGGCCGCAGTACATCAGCCCGTGGAGTATCGTCGGGATGCCGGGGGCCGCGGTGGAAAGATAGGCCCCCATGCCGGCGTAGACCACCGAGCGGACGCCGGTAATCTTGCCGTCCTTGGTCGCCGCCAGTTCCACGTGTTGTACGTGGTCCCGCCCGTGGGTGGTGGCAATGTAGTTCTCAGAGCGGGTCTCGGTCCACTTGACCGGCCTGCCCAGCTTCATGGCGCAAAATACGGCCACCATTTCCCAGGGATACACCGCTATTTTGCTGCCGAACCCGCCGCCCACCTCTGGAGCGATGACCCTGATTTTGTGTTCCGGCAGCCCTGTCACCAACGAGGTTACAAACCGGCAAATGTGGGGGTTCTGGCTGGTGCTCCACAGGGTTAGTTCGCCCATTGACGGCAGCCAACTGGCCAGGGCCGCCCTGGGCTCCATGGCATTGGGGATTAGCTTTTGTTGAATTATTGTGTCCTTGACCAACACTTCCGGGGACTCGAAGGCAGCGTCTGGATCGCCCCCGCTGGCCACCCAGTGGAAGGCCTGGTTGTTGGGGGCGTCGTCGTGCAGCTGGGGGGCCCCGTCCCGCGTGGCCGCCTCGGGATTGACTACCGCGTGCAAAGGCTCATAGTCCACCTCGATCAGCTCCAGCGCGTCTTCCGCCTGGTAGCGGTCTTCGGCAACTACCACCGCCACCGCATCTCCTACGTATCGAACCACGTCCTTGGCAATGGCGGGGTAAGCGACGGCTTTGACGTCCGAGTCCGGTACCACCCAGGCGCAAGGGATTGGATTGAGCACCCCGTCGGTGTCTGCGCCGGTGTATACCGCCAAAACGCCGGCCGCCGCCGCTGCCGCAGCGGTATCGACGCTCTTGATCCGGGCGTGTGCGTGGATGCTGCGCTTGATAGCGGCGTGGACCGTGCCGTGCAGCTTGATGTCGTCGGTATAGGTGGCCTGGCCGGTGATCAACCGGGGGTCTTCCCTTCTACGAATCCCGGAGCCGAAAATTCTGGTTGTCATTGCTGACCTCCCATTGACTCGGCCGCCGCCAGCACCGCCTTGACGATGTTCTGGTAGCCGGTGCAGCGGCAGATGTTGCCTTCCAGGCCCTCCCGGACCTCTTGGGCCGTGGGACGGGGATTACGCTGTAGCAGTTCCACCGACGCCATGATCATTCCCGGCGTGCAGTAGCCGCACTGCAGGCCGTGGTTGTTCCAGAAAGCTTCTTGAACGGGATGGAGCTCGCCTTGAGCGGCCAGCCCCTCGATTGTGGTTATCTCTGCGCCGTCGGCTTGCACCGCCAGGCAGGTGCATGACTTGACCGACGAGCCGTTCATGTGGACTACGCAAGCGCCGCACTGGCTGGTGTCGCAGCCGATCTTGACGCCGGTCAGTGCCAGCTCTTCTCTCAGGTAGTGGACCAAGAGCAAGCGGGGGTCTACTTCCGACTGCCGGACTTGGCCGTTAACCGTCATCTGTACCGGAATCTTCGCCATATCTCCCCCTAAGGCAAGGCTTACGGCATAATTTCAGGAACGAACGGGGCTTTGGATGACCGGAGTATACCAGCACAGCAAAGCAGAATCCAGGCTAAAATCGCCGCAGGCCCGAGCCGTTCCTACGGTCACTCTTAGCCCTTTCCGCCGCCACCCCGATCCCTTCCCGCAGTCACCCCGACCTTTCCCACCGCCACTCTCAGTCCTTTCCGCAGTCACCCTGAGCCCTTGCCGCAGTCACCTCGCACTCCTGCCCCAGTCACCCCGACCTTTCTCACCGCCACTCCCAGCCCTTTCCGCAGTCACCCCGACCTTTCCCACCGCCACTCTCAGCCCTTTCCGCAGTCACCCCGACCCTTCCCGCCGCCACTCTCAGCCCCTTCCGCAGTCACCCCGACCCTTCCCGCCGCCACTCTCAGCCCCTTCCGCAGTCACCCCGACCTTTCCCACTGCCACTCTCAGCCCCTTCCGCAGTCACCCCGACCATTGCCACCGCCACTCTCAGCCCTTTCCGCGGTCACCCCGACCATTCCCGCCGCCGCCTTGCATCGCCCTTGACATACGCGGTCCCATCTAGGACCGACCACGCCGCGCCCCCAACCAGGTAGGGGCGAAAAATCTTTCGCCCGTATTCCCGCCCCCACCCGCACCCGCACCCCACAACCATCCCGTCAATCCCGCGCAGTCGGGAATCAAACGCACGGCCCTTGCAGACAACGTAGTCCGTTCGTGGTGAGGCTCTCGAACCACTCGAACGGACGGGGCCCAGCAGAGTTCATGGGATCCCCGCGCCTGCCCCCCTGTCATCCCCGCGCACGAATATCATCGCGTCGCCTGGGCTTAGGCTCTCCGTTCGCCCTGCGGCCCCAACCCCGTTCAGCCTGAGCCAGTCGAAGGGCCCGGCGCCCCGCCCCCAACCTGTCTCTCGCGTCAGGAGACCATTGCATAGCCTGGGCCTGGGCTGTCCGTTCGCCCTGAGGGAAATCGAAGGGCCCCATCCCCTCATTCCGGCGCAGTCTGGAATCTAACACACGGCCCTTGCAGACAACGTAGTACGTTCGTGGTGAGGCTCTCTCCGCACAACTAACGACTCTTACGGCCACATAAAGTCTCAAATAACTCGGTGTCATAGCTGGTCTGATGACATATCTGTCTTGACTGTTCCCCCGAACTCCCGTAAAATACCACTACATCCCACAGATTATGTGGGAAATAGTATGGGACTAGAGGGAGCATGGAGAAGCTCAACGCACTCTCAGCAAAGACCCTTTACAAACCCGGCAGGCACCGCGCCGGCGACGGCCTCTACCTCTACGTATCCCCGTCGGGGAGCAAATCGTGGGTTCAGAGGATTGTAGTCCATGGACGGCGTCGTGACATAGGGCTGGGGTCGTATCCCGCCGTCACCCTTGCCGATGCCCGGGAGATCGCCCACGACAATCGCACAGCTATTTCCCAGGGCCGGGACCCGGTGGCTGAGAAACGGGAGGCGCGGCAGGCAGGCCTAAGGAGTGCCCCGCCCACCCCCACCTTCTCTGAAGCCGCTGCTCGGGTGATCGAGTTGCGCCGCCCCACCTGGAGCAACGCCAGGCACGCCGCCCAGTGGGAGAACACCCTGGCCACCTACGTCCATCCTGTGATCGGGAACAAGACGGTCGACTCCATCACCCCTGCCGACGCCATGGAGGTGCTGACTCCCATCTGGACCACCAAGCCGGAGACCGCCAGCCGGGTCAGACAGCGGATGGAGACCGTCATGGACTGGACGATTACCCAAGGTTACAGGCTGGACAATCCGGCGGGGCGGTCTCTACTCAGGGTATTGCCTCCGGTCAAACGGCTGAAGGAACACCGGCAGGCCCTGCCCTATGCGCAGGTGCCGGACGCGGTGGCACTGATCAGAGAGTCCACCGCCGACATTTCCACAAGGCTGGCCTTCGAGTTTCTGGTCCTGACCGCTAGTCGCTCCGTGGAGGTGCGGGCGGCGGAGTGGGGCGAGATTGATTGGGAGGCGGCCACCTTGGAGGTTCCCGCAGCCCGGATGAAGGCCAGGCGTACCCACCGGGTTCCGCTGTCCGGAAGAGCCATGGAGATACTGGAGGAGGCGTCACGCTTCGGCGGCGGGCATGGCCTGGTGTTTCCCTCCGCCAGCAGCGGCAAGGCGGCGTCGCCTACGACGTTTATCGCGCTGATTCGGCGTCTGGGCATCCCCGCCGTACCCCACGGATTCAGGTCCAGCTTTCGTGACTGGGTGATCGAGCAGACGGCTACGCCGTGGGCGGTGGCCGAGGCCGCCCTGGCCCACAACGTGGGCAATTCTACGGAGGCGGCATATATGCGGAGCGACATGTTCGACCAGAGACGGGTGCTGATGGACGATTGGTCGGATTACGTCACCGGGTGGAACCAACATAAGGAGGAGAACAATGGCTGAGGAGAACCACAAGACCCACCAGAAGTGGCTCTGCAACATCCTGCACGGGGAAAATCCGGAGGTTCCGGACTATTCTGACTTAACGGGTTGGTGGAGGTCGTATCCTCCGGAAGCGTCCGACCCCAAGCACCCGGAATATGTAGAACTGACGGAGTGGCTGGTGGGGTTCATGCTATTAGCCGACTTCCACCATTGGGCCAGGGAATCACGGCACCAATTTCATCGCAAGTTGTTGGAGAACGGCGAACCTGTCCCTACGATCTTGGATGGGTGGGTCGAGGACGAAATAGCCCAGGGGAAGCGTGGCCCTGACCCCGGCCGACCACCGAAGCCCGACCGAGACTTCCGAGTTTTGATGGGTTACACGAGGTTGTTCGATGAAGAAATCACTCGTGAAAACGCTATTTTCGCAATCTCGGACTGTCTGGGCATCCATTCGGATACCATCGGGTCCATCATTTACAAGCATAGAGATGCCCTCCCCAGCCGCCGGTAGGAGTTCGGGTATTTTTCATAGTGACAACCGCCTAGCCCCACCATAACCTCGATTCAGATAATGTTTTGAGGGGGTGTTGTTATGGCTGCCTCAACCGCCGACCGGCTTCTGCGCCTGAGCGAAGTACAGACCCGTACCGCGCTCGGGCGCACTACTATCTACCGCAAAATGCGCGAAGGGTCTTTCCCTGAGCCGCTGAAGATCGGAGCCCGCGCCGTCCGCTGGCCGGAGTCCGAGATCGAGGCCTGGCTGGCAGCCCGTCCCAGGGCCACCGGTGACTCACCGTACTGAAGAGGCACCTGGCCGGCGCACGTTAGCCTGCCTCGACCGGGCCAGGGTGGAGGGGAAAGCGGACTGGGCGGCCGCCTGGCTGCACCGGCGAGCATGTGGAGGCTACGAGGCAGATAAACTCCCAAGGCCGGAGCGTGATATCCATCAGCAAGGCATTCGAAGTCAGTAGGACCACGGCTGGCCTGCTGCTGAATCAACCAAACGGAACCGCGGCGACCAAAGTGGCGCAGACCCTGGCCCGGTGGATCAACTACCGGCCCGGCCAACAGATTGATATGGCACGCCTAAGCAAGATATCTGGGGAGAAATAGATGCACCCCAGGACGAACACAGGGTTGGCAACGCTTGGCTTACGGCCCCTCGCGGTGGCGGGGCCGGGTATCACCGCGGCAGGGAACGGGCCTGTACGGCTATCCAAAAATTTAGACTTGTTCAATATTTTGTGACATCAGGCAGGAGACGTAATGGAAACGACAACAAAGTTCAACATGACGCACAGGGAGGCCCGGTTGGTGGTCCGGATGGGACAGGCGCTTGAGACAAACCGCCTCAACCCGCTCGCCCCCACCTTCACCTGCCAGACTTTGGCGGCAGCGATTGACGGTTTGCCCGGTGTGATGATCCGCCCAAACCAACGTGAAATCGGTGGAATACTCGACCGGATGGGAGTAAGCATGACCATTCGGAACTACCGGCGCAACACGGAGAAACTCGTGGAGGTCTTGCCGGAGTGGAAAGCGGAAGCGGAACGGGTGCTGTCCCGCGGGTTGCGTTTGCTTTTAGTGTCTGGTGCTCAAGCCTTGGTTCTCGTTTCCCTAAATGCTCTGCCGCTCCCCAGCACTTATGGCGCGTCGGCTCAGTCGAAGCTCAGCCAATCAAAAATCAGGACGCAAGATGGCCGGTATTCCCCCGCTCCTTAGACAAGTCACCGTTGACCTGCTCCCCGAAATCTGGTCCAGCCAATGTGTCAGTTTTGTGGGATGATCACACATGAGAGCGGCGGTCATTCCCAATAGTCGCTGAAGCTACTCAGAGTAGGCGGAAAGCTATTAAACCTCAGTTCCTCCAACTCCACTGCCCAAGAGTACTGCAGAGTTTCGTCGCTATTGCCCCACCGACAACAAAGAAAACGGGGACGCAATCGCAGTCCCATTTTCGCTGACGTACAGGTCAGCTTCCCTTCCACCTCACCGCCTGCTCTAGCATCTCGAGCGCATTGCTTCGGGTTACACCGCTGTCGGACCCGAGCATCTGACTTAGCTCCGTAACCCTGGTCTCATCGGCCAGGATTTCTAGTGAGGTCATGGTCCTTTCATGGCAAGCATACTTTACTACCTTGGCGTGGCGGTCAGCGTAGCAGGCTATCTGCGGGAGGTGCGTCACGCAGAGCACCTGGTGGCGCCTGGACAGACTCCATAGCTTCCGGCCCAGGACACTCCCTACTCGACCTCCTATACCTGCGTCTACCTCATCAAACACCAAGACTGGAATCCGGTCGGCGGTTGACAGGATACTCTTTATGGCGAGCATCAGCCTGGCGGCTTCTCCACCAGAGGCGATGCGGGCGAGAGGCTTGGGCGGCTCGCCCAAGTTCAGCGAGATCAGAAACTCCACGGAGTCTATCCCCGTATCGTTGAAGGCAAAGCCCCCGAGGCCATCTCCACCCGACGGCGCGGGGCATTGGCCGGGGTCGCTGTTCCCAACCAGAGCACCGCCCTCCAAGGCTGCCTGGCGTATATCCACATGCACCTGCGCGTATTCCACGGCCAGCCCGGCCACTTCCTTCTCGATGGCGTCTGCCAGGCGCTTGGCCGCATGACGACGGGCCTCGGAGAGCCGTCCCGCCAGCCCACCAACTTCTGAGCGAAGCTCTATCTCCCGGGACTTCAACTCCTCAGTGAGCTCTTCGCTGTGATGCAGGTTCTCCAGCTCCTCTGAGGCCCTGTCGGCGAAGGCCAGGATTTCCTCGATTGTGCTACCGTACTTCCGCTTGAGATTCCTGATCATGTCTAGCCGCCCTTCAAGCTCCTGAAGGCGGCCGGGGTCGTATTCGAATGCGTCACGATAGCTCCGGATAGTACGAGCCAACTCATCGACCTGGTGGGTCAGAGCATCCACCAACTCGACTTCCCCGCTCAATGAGGAGTCCAATTGCTCTAGCTGGATCAGGTCCCGGGCCACCTGTCCAATCAGGTCCACAACCGATTCCTGGCGGTCGGCGCCATCGTATAGCGCTCGATAGGCGTGGTCGGACAGCGCGATAATCCGCTCCGCGTTGGCGATCCGGTCCCGCTCCAGGGTCAGTTCTTCGTCTTCAGCAGGCCGAAGATTGGCCGCGTTAATCTCCCCCACCTGATACTTCAGAAAGTCCGCCCGCTGGGCAAGTTCCCGCTCTCCGGTCTGAAGCTTGTCCAGTTCCCGGCGCACCTCCGTTAGCTGGCGGACCCGCTCCGCTACCTGGGTGCGCAGCTGCCACAACCCTCCGTACCGGTCCAGTATGTCCAAGTGCTCACTTACACGGAATAAGGACAGATGCTGATTTTGTCCGTGAATGTCCACCAGGTGTTCGGCCAGGACGTTCAACAGCCTGAGGGGGACGATTCTCCCGTTCACGCGGCAGGTATTTCGCCCATCCAGATTGACGTCGCGGGTCAGGATCACCTCCTCATCGCCAATGTCAATGTCATATTCATCCAAGGCAGCGTTGATCCTCGCAGTAAGGTCCCCATTGAGTTGGAATATGCCCTCAACTCTGGACTGGCGGGCGCCGGAGCGCACCATGCCGCCGTCGGCCCGGCCCCCTAGAAGAAGGCTCAGCGCATCCACTATGACGGACTTGCCTGCCCCGGTCTCCCCGGTCAATACGTTAAAGCCGGGCGCCAACTCCATTTCAAGCTGCTCGATTGTGGCGAAGTTGGTTACGCTAAGAATGCTTAGCATGTCGTTATACGCCAACCCTTCCTGGCAGGTAGGGCCTTTCTACGCCCAAAATTGGTAGTGATTTTCGTCACTCCTTTCGAAGGCAGGAGAGACGGGGTGAAACTTTGAAGATTGAACAGCCATGTGGCCTTACCACGGGGTGATTATTCAATGGCCCTGACCCTATAATCTTATAACAGGCTGACGCTCTGTTCTCAATTAAGACCGCGGCGATATTCCCTCAAGGACAACCCCGCATGTTCATGCAGGACGTCGGCCATCGGCTTGCTCTCGTCCATCATTCCCAGCCGTTCCAGCGATTCGGGCGGGATTGATTGGACCCCATCGTATGCCCCGGCGGCTTGCCCGGATATTCCGCCGGTTGTGTCAATGTCGTCCCTGCACTTCCCTTCTCCTTAGCAGCATGTGTTCCCGTCTGCCCATTGGCACATACGATTGACCTTACTCAGAAGTCAGTACTATTGGCCAGTAGAGGCCGGCTATAGAGTCAGCAGCCGATCCGCCCACGTGATCCACTGCACCTCCGTCTCTTACCGTCTGTCGGGTGTGGAGTTCGTCCAGCTCATTCAGCCGTCCGCGCAAACGATCCGGGGTCTTACCCTGTCTCTTGAACTGTGGTGATGACAGCGACCTCTCACTCCATCGCCTGCACTAGACCTTGCAGCAGAATAAACCTGGCACAACTCTTCCCATTCTGGGGCAGGTCAGAGGGCTGTGCGCCCAGCTTTACAACAACATTGGAAGATGAGGGGCGATTGCCGGTGCGAGGACGGCGTTATCATAAACAGTGGCACCGTAGTGCTGAATAGGGAAAGGGCACTGGCTTCAGGGGATAGGTCGGGGCGCCTAGGACTGAACAACGTAGACAGCCACCACCGAGGAGAAGAGTGCGGTGGCCACAACTTGGAGGGTGTGAAAGACCTCGTGGTAGCCGAATATCCGCGGGAACGGATCGGGACGCCTGGTAGCGTAGGTAGCACCTCCGATGGAAAAGAGTACCCCTCCTAGGACTACCAGCGCCAGGGCCTCGGCCGGGAGCGCCCCCACCAGCTCGGTTATGCCTATGATTCCGAGCCAGCCCAGCATGAGATATATCGCCACCCGGACCCATCTCGGGGCCTGGGGGCCGACCAGGGTTGTTACGAAGCCTATCAACGCCAGACCGCCCACTGCCGACAGGATGGGTATCCCCCACGCGTTGCTCATTAGCTTGAGGGCGAAGGGAGTGTAGGTCCCGGCAATGAAGATGAAGATCACCGAGCGGTCCAGCCTGCTCATGAATCCCCGGAGCCGCCGCCTCGCCAGCAGGTGATAGCTCGCGCTGGTCCAGTAGAGGACCACGAGACTGGCGCCGAAGATCGAGGCGCCGACGATCGCCCTGGCAGAGTCTGCAACCAACACCAGTAGAACAAGCGCGCCCGGGGCGACCAATGCGCTGGCTAGATGCAGATAGCCTCTGAGAATAGGATGATCGGCGTCTGCCCTCATGTCGGGACCTATTTTACACCAAACTTAGATTGAGTTGGGACACCGGCGTGTTGGCAACCAGCAGTAGTGGGATATTTTGAAACCCGAGAGACCCGGGTGCAGGCCGTCAGCGAAAATGGGACAAAGACTGGGGCAAGACCACATCCCACATCATTAACGTATCGGCTGGATTAGCTTTGGGGGTGGAGTCCAGGCTTTGATTTTGGAAACTATGCCATCACGCAAGATGCTACTCCCAAGACGTCTCGACCCACACCATGGTCGTGAACATCAGATTGTTGTAACAGAGGGAAGTAGCTTCCCTGGTATACGTTTCCACCTCCTCATCGCTGACGCCGCCTTCTTTGAGGGCGCAGCGTACGCGCTCCAATATACTCGAAGCTTCGGGGGTTTTTCCTGGAATCCGGACGTGTACATTCGGGTATCGCACTCTCATTGATAGTTGTTCCGGCAGGCCCACCTAAAATCTCTCGTGGGTTTCTTCCCCCTCGTGTATCGCATTGTCACTGACGGTATGCACTTTTTCACTTCCGTCCTCGTTTTCTTCGCTTGCCCGCGCCGTGGTGTCTCGTGTTAATATAAGATAGCATGCTCAAGAAGCTCTTCTCCCGCCTGGCACCTGGCCTGGCCTCCGCTCCTTCGGAAGCCGTCGCTCATCCCCCATCCCCAGCGACCCGCACTCAGCGCGATGCCGCCGACGATTCAGGTCATCGACTAGATCGGAAGCGCGACAACGCTCGCTCCGACGTTCCTTCTTCCAATCACGGCGGCGGCCCGCCTACGCGCGCCGAAAGCACCGCTGGATACCAACCGCGCGAGATGGCGTTCGGGACCGTCATGGTGTCAGCGCCGGTGGCCCGAGCCCTCGCCGAGATGGGCTACACGTCGCCCACGCCCATTCAAGAGGCCGTAATTGGGCCAATGCTGAACGGCGTTGACCTAGTGGGACAGGCGCAAACCGGCACCGGCAAGACAGCAGGATTCGGCATTCCGCTAGCCGAGCGGGTGAACGGCGACGACAGCTACGCGCAAGCGATCGTCCTCGTACCCACGCGCGAGCTGGCCCGGCAAGTGACCGGGGAGTTGAGCCGGATCGTCCGCTATCGGGGCATACGGCTTGTGGCTGTGTACGGCGGCGCGCCGATGGCTCCACAAATCGCGAGGCTCGAAGAGGGCGCACAGATCATTGTAGGCACACCGGGGCGCGTGATCGATCTCCTTGGTCGCGGCAACCTGCGTATTGACCGAGTCCAGACCGTCATCCTCGACGAAGCGGACCAGATGCTCGACATCGGCTTCCTGCCCGACATCCGGCGTATCCTGCGCAGCACGCCGCGGGACCGTCAGACCGCGCTTTTCACCGCGACGGTCCCGACAATGATCAAAGGGTTGATCTACTCGTACCTGCGCGATCCCCAGTGGATACGAGTAGGCGAGGAGTCGGAGCCGGTCGAGACTGTGCGTCAGATGTACTGCGAGGTGGCGCAACGCGACAAGCTGAACGCGCTAATCAAAGTCATCAATACGATCGATCATTGCGAGCAGACACTAGTGTTCCGGCGCACGAAGGAGGACGTTGATTGGCTCGTGCGGGCGCTGAAACGCAAGGGGGTCGCGGCCGAAGCGATCCACGGCGGTCTGCGCCAAGGCGAACGTAACGCGGTGATGCAGGCGTTCCGCGACGGCAAGCTGAAGCTCTTAGTCTCTACGAACTTGACTTCCCGGGGCATCGACGTTCCGGCTGTGGCGCACGTCATCAACTACGATATCCCCGAGCAGGTCGAGGAGTATGTGCACCGGATCGGCCGTACCGCCAGGATGGGTCGAGACGGGACTGCGGTGACCTTCGTGAGCGAGTGGGACTTCGAGTTATTTGACGCGATTCGGGACCACGTCGGCGGAGAAAACCTTGAAGAAGTCCGTCTCGCTACGTACGCGCAGCTAGCGCGGGGCGGGGGAGTAGCCTCCAGCGTGTAAGTGGCGGCCAGCCTGGATGCAATTGTTGCTCCAAGCCCTTCCGGCAGGCCACAAGTTCCGTTTCCGTGCTCACCTTGCAGTTCATTTCGAAGACTCTCAGCTACGACTTGGGGCCCGACGGAGTCGGCCAGCCATTGGTCTTGACCCCGAGAACTGGTCCAGCCAATGTGTCAGTTTTGTGGGATGATCACACATGTTGGAGGAGAGTCATTCCAAACTGTCGCTGCGGCTGCTCAGCGTCGATAAAGCCTATTTGGCCTCAGTTCCATCCAACTCCACTGCCCAAGAGTACTGCAGAGTTTCGTCGCGATTGCCCCACCGACAACAAGCCGGACGTGGTGGTGATGAACGTGATGATGCCGAACAAGGACGGGGTGGAGGCGTGCCGGGAGATCATGGAGCTTCTGCCCTGCACGCGGGTGCTGATGCTGACCGCGTCAAGTGAGATGGATGCCGTGATAGAGGCGGTCGCCGCCGGGGCGCCGGGCTACCTCCGGAAGGAGACGGGCCTGGAGCAGCTACTGTCAGCGGTGCGGGACGTGGTGCAGGGCAAGCTCCGCGTCCCCGTCCCCGTTGCGCGGAGGGTGTTCGCGGCGATTCGCGACCCGGGTCCATTGGACAGTGCCGCGGCCGCCGGGCTGACTCTCAGGGAGCGGGAGACACTCATCTTTTTCGCCCGGGGCATGCCCTACGCCGGGATCGCAGAGGCGATGGGTATCAAGCCGGTGACGGTTCGTAACACCATCTACAACATCCGAGACAAGTTGGAGGTCGGGTCGATGCAGGGGCTGGTGCTCTGGGCCGTGCGCAACGGACTGCTGGACGACGGCACCGAGGACGGTTAGGGGCATGCGTCCTCTATTCGCTGACAGGCCGGGCTACGACGCCGACAACCGGGTTCCGTTTGCTTTTAGAGGATGGGATTCCTCTGGTGCCATGGGTCATACACTGAAAGCAAACGGAACCGGCCCGGGTGGCATTATCGCAGTCCCACTTTTGCCGGTTGCCAACAGAAGGTGACATTTCTGCTGGCCAGTTAGCGAGGACGTTCTTGCTGACGACCTACACTTACACATCTCTGTGGCATAGTGCGGTGGAACATAGCCCCCACCTTCGGCGGGGAGATATTGACTTGGAATTCGACGCCCTTCTTAGCTGCTTACGTAGTTGAGAAATCTTGGCGCTACGTTGGGGGTCATCTCACATAGGGGAGGAATTGCATGAGTGTTGGCACTCTGACTCTACGCTGGCTTGGCATCCTGATAGGGATTCTGGTCATGGTCGCCGTTCCAATCGCCTGTAGCGACAGTACGGACGCCACGCCGACGGAAAATGGCGACTCCGGAGCATGGGAAGAATACGAAGCATTCTGTTCCGAGGCAGCCCAAGAGGCGCTGGACGACAACGGAGACTACACCAACGGGGAAGTCTCGACGTTCTACGCAGGACTTGTCGAGAGGATGGGATCGATCGACCCACCCGCAGAAGTCGCCGACTGGCACGACAGAGTCCTGGAGGGATGGACAGCCGTGAAGAGGCTGATCGATGCAGAACCCCAAGACGCAATATTCGATCCGCTTATGCTCTTCACTGACAGTGAGCTTTTGTCCCTATTCGGGGAAGTCGAAGAGGCGTTCAATGAAATACCCGCAGATGTCCGTGGGCGGTTGGTTGCAGCCGGCTGTACAGCCGACGCCGATTCCGAGCCGACCGGCGAGCGAGAGTCCGATACGCCTCAGCCCGATGCCACCACGACAGCCGATTCCGGCGAGACGGGTGATGGGACGGAGGGCGATAATGAGGACTGTGACCCCTTTCTTGACGACCTCACGGTATCCGGCAGCGCAGGAGTGGGCACGCCCGCGGCCGGTCGTTACCGATGCCAGTTTGCAAGCGGAACAGTGTCGACGGGAACCGCGTCACTAAAGGACGACGTGCTGTCGACTCTTACAGGTCAGCCCATCGAATTCCACTTCGGCGGGGTCGAAGCGCCCGACACCGTTGAGATCCGTCTCTATCCAAGGCTCGAAGATCAGGCTTTTCACATCCAGTGGCAGGGAGGTGACGATTGGTTCGCAGGTACAGACCCTTCCGAGTCGCTAACCCTCGGGGCTGTCCGAGACGCATCCCACAGTTTCGCATCCGACCCGGGCGACTACACTCTGGTGGTGCGGGCCACCTGGCAGGAGCGCGTCGAGGTTTTCTACGTGATGCACCTTCGGTTCCAACTGGAGTTCAGGCCCGCTCGGCCGACAAACGTGCGGTACGCCGTGGAGGGTTCGGCGATACGGGTCAGCTGGGATCCTGTAGAGGGAGCGGACTACTACAACCTCTACCACGGCGACTTCTTCGACTCCAGCTGTAGGTTCGACGGGGACGGCAGTCCGAGCTTCTGCGAGGAGCTGACTACAAGCGTTGTTGACACCAGTTACGTCCACACCGACCCAAGCAGCGACAGGAACTACTACTGGGTAGTCGCATGCAACAGCGGGGGATGCTCGGACATCGACAGCGAGAATCCGGCCCAGCAAATCGGTTCGGGTCTCCCAGGGGCTGATTCTTCTGCGGCTACGCCAGAGGACACGCCCACGCCTCAACCTGTGGCGACTCAGACTGCAACTCCAACGGTCACACCTGGGCCAACATCAGACACACCAATCCCGACCACAACTTCATGGTCAGCGCGTGACCGAGATGGTGACGGTCTCATTGAAGTAGACAACCTGACGCAGCTAGATGCTATTCGGTGGGACACGGACGGCGACGGCATTTCTGATAATGCCGACTATGCGGCTGCTTTCTCCGATGCCGACACCGGAGCGATGTGCTCTGTCGCAAATTGTGCCGGGTATGAGTTGACAGCCAATCTGGACTTTGACACCAATGGGAACGGTGAAGCGGACGAGGGCGATGTCTATTGGAGCGGCGGCGGCGGGTGGGTTCCGATAGGTGAAAGCAACCGCCCCTTTGATACTACTTTTGAAGGCGGAGGCCGCACAATCTCCAATCTGTACATTCGCAGGTCGCCCAATGTAGGTCTGTTCGGAGTTCTCGGCGCCGGAAGCACAGTCTCGGGTATTGGATTGGTGGACGCAAGCGTAGCGGCTTCCGGATACGGAGCTGTAGGCGCGCTGGCCGGAGTTGGCCTCGGCGCAATTGAGGACAGCTATGCTGATGGTCTCGTTGCTGGTTGTGTTGATCACATTGGCGGTCTGGTTGGCCTCAATGAAGGCAGCATCGAGAACAGTCGCACCGCTGGCAACGTAGCTAGCGCCCGTAGATCCGGCGGCAGTGCATCTGGAGTGATCACCGATCTTGTCAACGACTTGGTTGGCTTTCCCCTGTTCGGCTCTGAAAGTCGTACCTGCTATGCCAGTGGCGGCGGTCTGGTTGGGGGAAGCAGCGGAGCGATAGCCGGCAGTCACTCCACCAGTGTCGTGTCCGGATTCACGGACACCTTCGGTGGTCTGGCAGGCGTGAACTTCGGTACCATCACCGATAGTTACGCTACGGGCAAAGTGTCCGCCAAGGCCTGCGGCGACTGCTTTCCCACCGTTGGCGGGCTGGTGGGCGACAACGAAATTGGAGGCGAGATCACCAATAGCTACGCTACCGGCGGCGTGTCCGGGCAAGGTGACAACTTCGGTGGTCTGGCCGGCGTGAACTCCGGTGTCATCGCAGCCAGTTACGCTACGGGCAGCGTGTCCGGCAGGGGCTATGCTGACGTTGGCGGGCTGGTTGGGGACAATCGCTACACCGGCGTTATCACTGCCGCCTACGCTGAGGGATCAGTGTCCGGCAATGCCGACAATTACGGCGGTCTGGTTGGGTCGAACCAAGGCGTCGTCACAGTTTGCTTCTCCGCAGGCGAAGTTCCTCAAAATGGGGGAGGACTGATTGAACGGAACGGCAACTATGGCGCTGTCGCCAACTGCTACTGGGATACGGAGACCTCCGATCAATCCGATAGTGCCGGAGGCGACGACAAGACCACCGCTGAGTTGCAATCGCCTACCGGGTATACGGGCCCTTACGCCGACTGGAACGTGGACCTGGACGGAGACGGATCAAGTGACGACCCGTGGATATTCGGCTCGGCAACCGAATACCCCATTCTCAACTTGGGAATTCTCGACATTGATCACGGTAATCTGAGCGCCAGGCCCCCGCTCGAACCCAAGTCGAACGCGGCAT
Source organism: Dehalococcoidia bacterium (assembly GCA_965249215.1). Lineage (GTDB taxonomy): Bacteria > Chloroflexota > Dehalococcoidia > Lucifugimonadales > UBA3495. The sequence goes on from CBDFLN010000001.1 coordinate 1,143,418, forward strand.
TGTGCTTAGCCGTAAGCAACGGACAGATTGAAGAGGTGAATGCACAAATCGAAGCGGGCATCGACGTAAACGACACATGCCAAACCACAACACTTTGGTACAATGGGTTAACTCCGCTCGCCATCGCAAAGGACCGCGGATGGACCGACATCGAAGCGATCTTGGTTGAATCGGGGGCGGTCGACGCGGAGGGCTAGGCACCGAACAAGGGGCAGTAGCCCGCAACCATGCGGACGCCGCAGAGGTGGCCCTCAACGGGCGAGTTCGCAATACAGTACCGTCTGGTGTAGGCCGTCAGCTGGGACTGCTGCCGAAGTCGACTTGGAGAGAGGCAGTTGACATGATCAATGTGCGAATTCGGGCCGGGAAGGGAGGAAGCGGTATATGCTGGGGAGGCACAATTTCGCACCGAAGCTCTACTATCAACTCAGTCTGGACGGACTGGTCCCAAAGGGCCATCTACTGCGCCGCATAGCATCAGCCATCGACTTCTCCTTCGTCTACTCCTTGGCGCGGCCATACTACAGCCATACGGGGCAACCGTCGGTGGGCCAAGCGGTACTGTACTACAAACCTTCGAGTTGGTAGTGTACATCTAGACGGTGCCCCCGAAAATCACAAGGTGTTCGAGTCCTCTTAGGTGGGGCTGACTTGACGACAGCCAGTACAGTTTTCGGAATGTGGATGCCCCTATAAGGCTCTTAACGCCCTGGATGCCTGGGGGGCCCACTCCCTACACCCTGGAGTTATAGATCGTAGCGGACGACCAGGGACCTGAGGCATACCATACTCGGCCATCCGAATTCATTCTGAGGCCTTCCGGAATTTCGCGACCTAATCGATAGTTTTAACCCGAATCCACCGAAGGACACCGATGGACGGCGTGAGGAAAGCGGAAGGGGGATGAGGGAGCTACAGGGGAAATAGCCTGGGTTCCATTTGGGGTAGGGAGGTCGGCGGACGGTCTTCATCGCCGCACAGGGGCCCCTATGGGCGTCTGCAGGAGCTGCGATGCGCGGGATGGCGAGAGAATACGCAGCAGGGAACTCTCTCGGACCGGGCTGGCGCGAGTCTGCGGGGATCTTCGGTTGTCCGGTGGGTGGGTCGGTCGCCGACGGTGCCGTCAGGCCGGGAGTGGAATGGCTCGCAGCCGGGCCAAGGCGCGGCTGAACTTCTCAGCCCAAGGCCAGCGATCCGGAAGATGCAGGGTCAACCGGCGTGCCGAGCGGGTGAGCCGTCCGGCCAGGGAGAAGAACCGCCGCCGGAGGGTCTTGGTGGTGGCTATCCGCTCTCCCAGACCGATCCGCGCGGTCCAGCGGGCCAGGTTGTGGGCCATCGTCTGGACGGCCAGCCAGGCGCCGTTGGCGGCGAAGCGGCCCGAGGGGAGATGGTTGAGCCCGACGCCGTACTTGAGGTCGCGTATGGCATTCTCGATCTCGGCGTGGCGGCGATGGTCAGCCTCCAGTTCGAGCAACTCCCCGTCCCGGTCGGTGATGAAGCCGTGATAGCTGTATTTGGCGAAGAGGGCCAACTGGGAACCGGGCGTGGGCTTCACACGCCGGACGATGAGCCGCACCGGCGCGGCGTCAGGTTCACTCTGGAAGGGAGTGCAGGTGGTCTCGGCCACATCGGCGGCGCCGTCCATCCAGTAGGGAATGGGAGTCCAGGCATCCTCGGGTATCGTCTCGATGAGATTGCGCAGGCTCTTGTGCTGGCGGATGGTGATGGAGAAGCGGACATCCATCTTGCGGCAGACGGATACCACGCCATGAGTGTAGAACCCGCTGTCGGCCCGTAGCGTGAGTCGTCCGTTGGCCCCGGCGTAGCGTACCCGCCCCACCGTCTCCCGCAGAAAGTGGGCGGCGCCCCGGGCGGTGTTGGCGCGGCCCTCGCGCAGCCGGGACATCAGCACGTCGCCGGTGCCGGCGGCGACGGCCAACAGCGGGTGATAGCCCCGCTTGCCGGTATAGCCGTGGTGGCGTGCGCCCTCCTTGGCCAGTCCGTAGGTCTCGCAGATGGTGGAGTCCAGGTCAATGGTCAGGGGCCCGTCGCCGGGTCCCGCCCCGGCCTGCCAAGCCCGGGCCAGCAACTCGCGGCTCACCCGGTCGAGTTGACGGACGTGGCCCCACCGGAAGCTGCGCAGGAAGGTGCCCAGGGTGGATGGCGCCTTGACCGTGCCGCCCAGGGTGCAGGCCGTCCCCCCGGTGCGCAACACATCGGCGTCGTCAATGCAGTCGCCCCCAGCCAGCGCAGACGCCACCAGCGTCATCATCTTGTCGCTCGTGTTCGCCCGCCCCGGGGCATCGCCCAGGTCGAGGCGCTGCCGGACGAGTTCGGGCAGGCCGAGGTGCCGCGCCAGGGTGGCCGGAAGGAGCAGCCCGGCATTGGCCACCAAGCGGCGGTCGTCGAAGGTGATTTGGATCCGGTCGGGGTGGTTGCGTGGCAGCATCTATTGGGTGCTCCTTTTCCGGGGTCGGTTTTTTGCTACAAAACCATTATCCCAGAAGCACAGGAGCACCTTCTTGCCGCTTCAGGACGCTAACCCGACGCCCTCCTTCGGTGGATTCGGGTTTAAGTATGCCTACGACGGTTGAGGTACATCCGGCTTGGGCCGTTCCGAATGGCTTGTCCCGCCAGGGCGGGCAAACAACAGGACAGCCACCGACAAAACCGGCAGAACCATCAGCACCAAGATGCCAAGGGTGTAAGTCCCGGTCAGGCTGTGGAACACTGCCAAGGGCAGGGGGCCAACCGCCGAAGCGCAAACGGATATGGTCATCGCCGGCCCTTGGATCCGGCCTAATCCGATACGGCCGTAGTAGTGGGCCCAGATTGTGCCATGGACGATGGTGTAGGACCCTCCGGAGACACCCATCACCACCACATAGACCACTGCCACGAACAGCGAGTCGATTACCGCAGCCAGCGCCAAGGTGACCAACAAGGTCGCCATCGAGAAAACGACGAGGGCCTTGGGGCCGACCCGATCCGCCACGAACCCAGCCGCCACCGAGCTGACCGCGGACGCGGCGGAGTAAATCGCGAAGACTCCCGCCGCAAGGGTTGCACTCAGCCCGTTCTCTTGGAAGATGGATGTCTGGTGGAAGATCAGCGCCGTGGCAACCAAGCTGGGTGACATCAGCGACAACGCCAGCAGCCAGAAGCTGGGGGACCTGTAAACCCTGGTATCCCTACGGACTCCGGGCGTTCCTGACCTGGTCTCTGAGACGGGTGGGTGTGACAACCCATCCGGGAACAGTCCTACGTCTTCGGGCCGGTTTCTGACGATTAACAGCACCACCGGAACGATCAGCCCAATCGACACCACGCCCAGTACGGCGTAAGCCCCGCGCCAGCCGATGCTGTCAATCAGAATCCTGACAAACGGCGGGAAGAGAGCAGTAGATATCACCGCTCCCATGGTCATCATGCCGACGGCCCGGCCTCGCAGCGAGACGAACCATTGGTTCACCAGCAGGATGCAGTTGATGCCTAACGAACCTTGGCCCAAGGCGCGCAAACTGGCGAAGGCGATGAAAAAGAGGAGAATGTTGGTGGCGGTGGCCATGCCGAAGCACGCCGCACCAAGGCCCAGTCCGGCAGCTACCAGCATTATTCTCGGCCCGTACCGGTCAGCAAGCCGGCTCACTAATGTGACCAGAACGGCGCTTACTGCGGTGCTGGCCGTGTACAGTAACGAAATTCCGGTGCGGGACAGGTCCGTGTCTTCGATTATGGAATCAATGAAGACTGAGAAAACGTAGGACTGGCCCGGTCCGGTGCAGAATGTGACCAGACCTGCAGCCCCGACAATGAACCATCCATAGAAAACGCGGCGGCCGGGCTTTGGAGAGATGCCGGTCAGCCGGTGCATTTCATGCGACTATCTGGCGGGTAGGGATGCGAAGACCAGGTCGGGTCCACATCACCTCTACTGATCACGGTCATACGTTTACCTCAAAACGGCAACAATAGCAGCACTCCGGAGGACTTGACCGTCAGCGTGGTGTCGATGCGAAGCGCTACGGGCACTTGAGTACACTTTTGCCTGAGTTTAACCCGGTTTATCTTCGAAAGTCCTAGTAGTCCTTGACCTTACCCCGAAGTTAGTATCGTTGGCTAGCAGAGTCCAGCTATTGTGGCAACTAATTGTTTGGGCGTCTTGCCTTTCAGTGAGCTGGGGGCTATGACCGAGGAGCCTAATCGCAGTCAGTTCTGCTTCCCAATTTGGCCACATCCGGCTTTGAGAGTATTCTCCGAGCGCTGTGGCGCAATCGAGCGTGTTAGACCAGGCCAGTCTCTCCCGAAATTGCACGAGCCTCCTGCCTGTTAGAGTCGGAGGCCCGTGGGCCTTGGGCGGGCACCGTGCGACTCGCACCTGGTTTCTTACAGCGGGACTCCCCAGGCAAACATTCGCAGTTCACAAAAGACACGAATTACTCAGGTACCGGTGGGCGGCTGACTTGAAACGAGCACGTTCCCTGACGACACGATTCGTGCTGGGCGCTACCCTCCGTGAGAAAGCCCCGCTATCTCCCCACTCGGCATCAGGACCCCAATGGGCGGTTCGGGCCTCGTGGGGCCCCCACTTCCGGGCAATCTCAATAACCACGCTCCTGTCCATGCAGGTACATCCTTTGGATAGTATGATAGTCTCGGTAAAACGATATGCTATTTGCATCCGGCATCAGCAAAGCCTACTCAAACAGGACCCTGTTCAGTGGGCTAACGCTGAGGGTAGCCGTCGGGGACCGTATTGCACTGGTAGGCCCAAACGGCTCCGGGAAGACCACGCTCATGGATATCCTGGCCGGCGAAACCGCCCCGGATACGGGGAGCATATCCAAGCAGCGCAACGTTACCATGGGCTATCTCAAGCAGGAGCCAGCGTCGTTTACCGGCAAGCCTCTGATTGAAGAGGTGTTGGACGCCCGCTCCGAGGCGAACGCCCTCGTCGTTGAGATCTCCGACGCACAGGAAGCGCTGTCATTGGAGACTGACCCTGTGCGCCAAGGTTATCTGCTGGACCGCCTCAGCAAGCTCGACGTGGCTTTGGAGGCCGCTGGTGGAGACGACCGCGAGCACGAAGCTAAGGCTATCCTCTCAGGCCTTGGCTTTAAGCAGGCTGACTTTCTCCGGCCAATGAGTGAGTTCAGCGGTGGTTGGGTCATGCGGGCCGACCTGGCCAGAATCCTGTTCAAGAAGCCCAACCTCTTGCTCCTTGACGAGCCCACCAACCACTTGGACCTTGATGCAAACTTGTGGTTTGAGAAATACCTGGCCAATTTTCAAGGCGGCCTGCTCGTCACATCTCACGACCGCGCTTTTCTGAATCAGACCGCAACCAAGGTTCTTGCCATAGAGCCGGATGAGGTGGCGCTTCACACGGGGAACTATAACGATTACCTCGTTGCGCGCGAGACCACACTTCAGAACAAACGGGCAGCTTCCGCCAGGCAGCAGCGCGAGATAGATAGGCAAATGCGCTTTGTGGAACAGTTTCGCTCCAAGGCAACGAAGGCCAGCCAGGTACAAAGCCGTTTGAAGCAACTCGAGAAAATCCAGATCGTCAAGTTGCCAAGGGCCACTAAGAAGGTCCGATACTCCTTCCCGCAGCCCCCGCGTAGCGGTTTCGAGGTCATAAAACTGACCAATGTAAGCAAGTCCTACGGTGATATCGTGGTCTACCGAGGCATGGACCTGACGCTTTCCCGGGGCGACCGTGTTGCGCTAGTCGGACCGAACGGCGCCGGGAAGACCACCATGTTGAAGATACTTGCAGGCGTCGTTCCGGTTGATGAGGGGGAAAGAAAGACCGGCCACAACGTCGTCACCAACTATTACGCCCAGCACGTGCTGGAACTCCTCAACCCGAACAATACACTCATTGAGGAATTGCAGCAGTGCGCGCCAATGGAGTCGGAGCAGAACCTGCGAACGACCCTCGGCGGCTTTTTGTTCAGCGGCGACGATGTGCGCAAGCCTATTTCCGTACTGTCCGGCGGTGAGAAGGCCCGCGTGGCCCTGGCTAAGCTGCTTCTTCAGCCAACCAGCCTGCTCCTCATGGACGAGCCGACCAATCACCTCGACATCGCTTCTAGGGAAATTCTCGCAGACGCCCTGGGCGATTATCACGGCACCATCTGTTTCATTACCCACGACCGCACTCTAATACGTCAGGTCGCAAACAAGATTGTGGAGATAGACGGCGGCCGACCCAGGGTTTTCCTCGGAGACTACGACAGTTATCTCTACCGAAAGCAGGCGGAGACCGATAAGAGGAACACCAGCCCAAGGGCCAACGGAACGGCCGGAGATGCTGCAGAACGAGGCCAGGCTATGAACCGCTCCGGTCAGCGGATCAGCGCCGAAGAGCAGCAGCGCCGGTCGCTTACGAAAGAGGCTCACAGACTCGCAATGCAGATAGAGGACATAAACGTCTCCCTGGTTGACCACGAGACCCGGATTGCGGACTTGGAGGCCATGTTCTCCAGCCCCGACCTGTTTGACGAGCCCGCTCAGATTGTCTCCTCAGGAGAGCAGTACCGTGTCCTCAAAGAGGAGGTGCAGTCCCTCTGGGATGAGTGGGAGAGGTTGGCGTCGGAGGCGGAGAACGTCGCCAGCACGCTGACGGCCCTGAAGGCCGGCTAGACCCCGTGCCAAGGGTGTTAACGCTAGGTCTGTAGACCGTTCACCTTACCCCCGGAATTAGTATCACTGGCTAGGCGAGTCTGGCCATAGAGTCAGCAAGCTCTTTGGGTGTCTTGCGTTTCAGGGAGTTGTGAGGGCTGACTGTTGGAAACCAGCAAAATGCAGCCCACCCTGAGACCCGACAAGTCTTGGGGGATCCCGTCTTTGGCCCAGAAATAGGCCATTTTAAGATCTTCCTGACAGTATCGTCCCAAGTGGGTCCGTAGTGTCCAATCATCTGTGTGGCAGTATATGTGAGAACATAAGAGCTATGGTGCCGATACCCGCGGATTATAGCTTCAAACAGCGTGGGATCATACTCCGGCTCTCGAACCACACCAACGGACGCGGCCCAGCAGCGTTCTTGAGATTTCCGCGCCTGCCCCTACGTCATCCCGGCCCCCGAGCCGGAATCTATGCCTGGCATCCACCCTCCCAGATGCCCCTGCCAGCCCCACCGCCCCGTTCGCCCACAGCACCTCCTTCCCCCCGCTCGCCCTGAACTTGTCGAAGGGCCTGTCCACGGGCGCCAATAGCCCACTGTAGGGGTAGGCCTTGTGCCTACCCCTCTCCATACCCCGTCCATCCCCGCTATTCACCCCATTGCCCCGTCATCCCCGCTTTATCCTCCGTCATTCCGGCCCCCGAGCCGGAATCTATCCCTGGTATCCAGGCTTCCAAACGCCCTCTCGCATCGAACACTAGGCACAAACGATACCTTGGGGGCGGACCATTCGTCGCGCCTAAGTCACCTACCCCGCGCCCTTCGGCAGCCCCTTACACCCATGCACCGACGGCTCGCCGCGCCGCTTGGCTGCCAGGCCGTAGACTCCGGCTGGCCATGGGACAAAAAGCGGTAGTCAGACGGGGATTTGCTCGTAGGAGAACTAGGGAATAGCTATGCGGTCGCTGGCATGCTCAATGGTTATGGCGCAGAGACGGCCGTCGCCATCCAGTTCGAGAAGGGTGTCTTCATTCAACTCTCGCGTCCCGTCCACTTCGGCAGGCCAAAGCTCGATATAAAGCGTGTCCGTGTCTTGGAAGTATTTTATCTTCATTGCTTGAACGACCTATCAAAGAAAGCATTATGCACGGTTTCCCCGTCCCATTTTCGCTGACGACCTACACAGAGCATCCGGCCCGCCTTCCAGAACTGCCTCGCGGCCTACTGCCGCTCCCACCGGGAGAAGCTGGCTCTAGTCCCGGAACTGCCCACCGTCTTCGGTGTCACCCCGAGCGGCGGCGAGGGGTCTAAAGCTCTTGCCCTCTGACTTTCTCGATCATGAGTCTCTCTGGGTTCCTCGTCGTTCCGCTCGCCTGAGTGTTGAGTACGCAGGCGAGTATGCTCTTGGTTTGGTGAGGGACAGGCGGGGTTGGAGCGTAGCGAATTAAGAATCGAGTATCAGTTCGAATAATCCAGACTGCTGGGCGACGAACTAAGGAACGGAAGCGACCGCCAACTCTCTGGCCCTTGTATGAAACGACAAGGCTATTTCATCGATGCGGGGCTTGTTTTTGTAGTAGAACAGGTCGTCGCGAGTCAGCCCGGTGATGTCCAAAGCTAGGTCGAGCATGTGAGGTTGCAGGTGTTTGTTCAAGTACATCCCAATAACCGCGCCGATCACGGCGCCTCCGATACCCCCAGCGACGTTGCCTATCCCCGGGACTGCGCTTCCGCCTGCTGCTCCACCACTACCTCCTACCATCGACAGGACGGTTGTGACCCCCATCCGCGACATTAAGGTCAGCGTCTGCACCACTTGCATTTGATTCTTAGTGGTCCGGTCGGCGGCTTTGAACTCTTTTTCAGTCTTGAGGACGCTGTAAACGAGACGTGCGCCCGCGATAATTGCCCCGGCGTAAGGAAGGATGTCAATGACATCGTCGGGGATGTCTATCTCCTTGTTTGCACTAAGGGTATTCAGCCCGTCTGTCGTCCCGTCTATTTCCGAGTAGGGTGTGAGTTCTAGCCCGGCGTTGATATCCTCCTCAAGTTCGGAGCCGGAGCCGATATCAGTTAACGCTCGACCACCCGAGTCCCTTCCGGACTCGATATATTCTCCATAAATTTCGGTGCTCATGGCATAGTGGTCGGCATGATCGACGTCCCCGGTCGGGTATTTGTCCATGTGATCCTGAATATCGTTGGGATCATAGGACGTACCTGTTTTGACCTGTATTTTAGTGTGGTTCCCGCTGGGGTCTGTACCATAAAGGTCCCACCCGGGTTGTTTGAGGTCAGAAGCTAGGTCGACATTCCACCCTCTTTGATTAAACTCTTCTTTGGTCTGGATTTCAGCTACTGCGCCCTTCAAGGGGCTCAGGAAAGAATTGTCATAAGTTTCGGGGGCATTGAGTGCATCCTGATGGTGCTCCCATGGCGTCCTAGATTCTTCGGGAAAGGCCCTCGCATGGGCCAGGAATATCATCTTCTGGACGCCATCATTGACCTCGGTTTCGGACAAGCCATCATCCAAATCAGCGAGTGTATCGGCGAGCCCGTTGTCTGAGACATGTTGATTATCAAAAACACCCCACATGCCGAAGGAAACAGCGGAAGCAAATTCGGCGGCGTACATGGTCCGGTCTGTGCTCACCAGGCCGGTGACTATCTCCCGGAAGGACATGCGCTGGCGGGTTTCGCCGCCGGGGAGTCCGCGCAGAGCCGGGAGCAGGTCTGACGATTCCATAGTCATGGCATCTTCCTATCAGGTGAGGACCGCGACGATTATCGCAACGATGGCGATTGCGCCGGACCCGGAGGCTATCCCAATGACCACGCTCCGTGTTTTACGCGATTCCTCCCGTACGGCAGTCAATGCCTGGTCTATGCCGGATTGGGCCTGCTCGCTCAATTCACCCTTGTGAGTAGTAAGAGCCGCTCGCAGCTGCTCAGTTGTCTGGGTCAGAGAAGTTTGCGCTTGTTCGCTGAGTTCGGTTTTGGAGGCAGTCAGCGCCATTTGAACGGCGTCCAACGCTTTTTGAAGGGTGGCTTGGGCTTGCTTGTTCAACCCGGACGCGTGGGTCGCTAGTGCCGCTTTCAGTTGCTCCAAGGCTTGGGTGAGGGAGGTCTTCGTTTGCTCGCGGAGTTCCGTTTTCGCGGCGTCCAAGGCTGCCTCGTACTGTTGTCTTTGTTCCTCCCGCGCCCCGGCAAGAGCCTGGCTGATAGCGTTGCCCGCTACTTCCGGCAGGTTGTCGTGCTCTCCAATGTGCTTGGTGAGCAATTCGCTCTGGCGAATAACACGGGGGATTAGCTCCTGGTTTATCTTGTCCTGTTCTTCCCAGAGCTTGACTCGCTCTCCGATGCTACGTTCTTCTCTGGTCAGGGTTGTTGGAGTAGCAGGACTCGAGTTGCGCCCTAGCTTATCCACCGTCTCGCCGGTTCCTTCACCGTTTGCTTGCGACAGTTTTGATATGCGGTTTCTACGCACTCGGTATATATGCCTCCGAAGTTCGCGGACAATGGCATCGTTTCCCATTTTGTACCGAATTTCCTCAGGTTGGCCGTTTTCGTTTGTGGAGGAGACAATCAGTGTTCTATCTTCTCGGCTGGTCTGGTACTCTTCGTACGGGAAGAATCCTACAACCCCCTCTGATTTGTCGCCTACGATGACCGCTAGGTTGGTCAAGGCGATGACTTTGGATCCCCAATGGAACCCCGACTGGAAGAGTATGCGCTCTCCTTCCATGACCCTATCCTGAATAGACGCCAGCGCTTCAGAATTGACCTCTTCATCTCCCAGCGTGGTGGCCTGACGGGCCATGCCAGTTCCTCCTTCACTTCACCTTCGTCGTTCCGGTTGGTCTAGCAGTTGGCGATTATATGTTCACTAGTCGGCCAGGGCAATTGCATTCCGGCGAACCCGCTTGCCCTCGACACTCACGAGCAAGCCTGCGCGGGAATGGTTCCCTTCCCCGCCACCTACTGACACTTGCCCCTTTCCAACCCCCGATGTCATCCCCTACCATGGAATACCTCAGCCCCCATCCGGGACGGGCGCCAATTCCCGCCCGCCAACACCCTCCCAAACGGGAGGAATTGAGAGCAAATAAGAGGCAAACTAAAATTTCCAGCTAGGGGTGAATCTTACCAATGAACCAGATTAGGTCTCGCATCAACGCTCTCCGCCGCAAAATGGCCCTCGAAATATCCGTCGTCCGCCTTCGGCCCTTGGCCGACGACTTTTGCCTCCAATGGTCCGTCGCCGTCTCCGACCGCAAGCCTCCCCCCGACGACCATACCTTCATCCGCCGGGTGGTCGACGCCAGATTCCGCCTCCCCACTTTCATGGCCGCCCACAGATACCTGACGCGGTGCCTCGCCGAAAACGTCGTTCCCGGCGTCGAGCATCTCCTGGGTGCCCTGCTCCCCTGGGCCGCCGTCCGCGGCCTTGTTGTTCTTTCCGACGATCCCCCACCCATGCCAAGCCACCAAAGCGCTTAAAGCGTGCAATACCGCAGATTGCACCAGTCAATACGGAATGACCCGAACATCCAAAATCCCCTCTCCCCGTGGGAGAGGGTTAGGGTGAGGGGCCGCCACCGGCCAACCAGCCCCTGTCCCCCTATCAATCCGGCCGCTTTTGATCGTTCGGCTACGTCTACGAATTACCAGACAGATACAGGAATGACAGGCGGGTTGGGTCAGTGCCGGTGCAGGTTGGGGCATGGAAAGGCCTCGGCTTGCGCGAACCGTCCCCGCAGCCCTATGATTCCCACAGTCCACAAGGAGAACAAAGAGAGAACAAAATGTTTCCCCACTCAGTGTTTCCGGATACAGCCCACGTTAACTCCCAGGGGCAGCTGGTTATTGGCGGGTGCAACACCCTGGAACTCGCCTCCGAGTACGGCACCCCGGTTTACGTCCTGGACGAAGCGACCTTGCGAGACCGCTGCCGCAGCTTCACCAGGGAGTTTCAAAAACTCCATCCTTCCAGCCGGGTGAGCTACGCCTGCAAGGCCTACGTCAACCCCGCCCTTGCCAGGATATTCGACGAGGAGGGGCTGGGCCTCGACGTGGTTTCCGGGGGCGAGTTGGCCGTGGCCATCAACGTCGGCTTTCCCTTGGACCGGGTCTACTTCCACGGCAACAACAAATCGGCCGAGGAGCTGACGACGGCCCTGCAGGAAAATATTGGCTACGTGGTGGTGGACAGCTTCCACGAGTTAGAGCAGCTGGACCGGCTGGCGGCGGACGCCGGTAAGACGCAGGACGTTCTGGTCCGGGTCTCGCCGGGGGTAGACCCCCATTCTCACGCCTACACCACCACCGGCACCCTGGACTCCAAGTTCGGGTTTTCCATCCAGACTGGCCACGCCGCCGAAGCCGTGCGCCGCGCCCTGGCCTCTTCCAGCCTGCGGCTCAGGGGCATCCATTTCCACCTGGGGTCTCCCATCTTCGAGCTGGAGCCCTACCGGGTCGCCACCGAGTTGGTGTTGCGGTTCGCCGCCGGCTTTCGAGAGGAAGGTCTGGACCTCCGGGAGTTCAGCCCGGGCGGAGGCTTTGCCATAGCCTACACCAGGGACCAGAGACCGCCGTCCGTCGCCGAGTACGCCGAAACCATCGTCAGCGCCATGACGTCCACCTGCGAAGAGCTGGGTATGGAGCTGCCCAGGCTGCATATCGAACCGGGGCGCTCCATCATCGGCCCCGCCGGTGTCGCCCTGTACAGCGTTGGAGCCATCAAGGACATACCGGGGGTGCGCAAATACGTCAGCGTCGACGGCGGCATGGGCGACAACATCAGGCCCGCCCTTTACCAGGCGTCCTATGAGGTAGTGGCGGCAGGCAAGGCCGACCGGGAACCCGTGGACGCGGTGACCATAGCCGGCAAGTTTTGCGAGTCGGGAGATATTCTGGCCACCGACGTAATGCTTCCCGATATAACTGCGGGAGACCTTCTGGCCATACCGGCCGCCGGGGCCTACAGCCCGGCCATGGCCAGCAACTACAACCTCAACCCCAGGCCGCCCATGGTCCTGGTCAACGACGGCCAAAGCCGCCTGATCCGCCGCCGGGAAACCTACCAGGACTTAATGAGCATGGACGTCGGGTGAGACCCGGAACGGGAGCCGTGACTCGTTGTCCAGCGGCGCACAGAGGTGGAGAATTATGGATTCAGCAAAGGAAAAAATGGCTAAAATTGTTCAAGAGCAACCCGATGATAGCTCTTTCGATGAAATTCTCCGCGAACTGGCGTTTGCTCGCATGATTGAGCGGGGATTGGCCGACTCTCAGGCGGACCACACTATCAGCGACGAGGATATGACCCATAGAATCAAAACATGGGCCAAATAAACATGGACTATCAACAAAGAATTACGATTGAACCAGAGAAACGGGGCGGCAAACCCTGTATCAGAGGGTTGCGCATCACTGTGTATGACGTGCTGGAAAATCTGGCATCGGGCATGTCGGAAGACCAGATCCTAGTCGACTTCCCGGACCTGGAGCGTGAGGATATTCATGCCTGCCTTGCATTTGCCGCTGACCGGGAACGCAGACTTACAACAATAGGCTGAATGGCGGCTGCTGAAAGCTGACTATGTGGCAGGTATACGGGCAGGACCACGTTCTACGCCAACTGGAAGCCGGCTTAAGGCAAGGGCGCCAAGCCCACGCCTACCTGCTGTCCGGCCCTCCCCACGTGGGTAAGATGACCCTGGCCCTCAACTTTGCCCAGAGCGTCAATTGCCTGAATGGCCCCGGCGCGCCCTGCGGCGAATGTGTCCAGTGCACCCGAATCTCCATGGGCCAACATGCCGACGTGCAAGTTGTTGGTCTAACCCGGGGAGAGCCGGGAAGCCCCACCCGGACTGTCATCGGCATCGCCGACGTCAAAGAGGTCTTGCGCCGGGTCCATCTGAAACCCTTCGAAGGGGCCACCAACGTCATTATTTTCGACTCAGCGGAACTGATGAGCGAAGAGGCGGCCAATGCCATCCTCAAGACTTTGGAGGAGCCGCCCCCGCAGGTCTTGATTCTGCTCTTGACCGCCGACGAAGAGGCCATATTGCCGACAATACGTTCTCGGTGCCGCCGGTTGTCCCTGCTGCCCCTGGCCAAGGACCAATTGACCGACGTTCTGACAACCAAACACCAGGCGACCCCCGAAGAAGCCGAATTGGTATCCCGGCTGTCCAGAGGGTGCCTGGGCTGGGCGGTTGGCGTCCTGGACCCAGGCAGCGCCGGCCTGGAGGAACGGGACGATAGGCTGGACAAGCTGATGGAGACGTGCCGGTCCGGCCTCGACGGCCGCTTCAACTACGCCGGCGAACTGGCCGGCTTGTTCTACAAAGACCGGGAACTTGTCCGCCAGTGGCTTTACCTTTGGCTTCGCTGGTGGCGAGACTTGCTGTTGATTAAAGAGGGTGGCGAGGCCTATATCCACAACACCGACCGAGAGACCGAACTGCGCCTTCAGGCCGCCCAGCTGGACACCGCCGAAATCCTGGCCTTCGTCAGGAAGTTGCTGGAGACATTGGAGTCCCTGGACCGCAATGCCAGCGCCAGGCTCGCCTTGGAGGTGCTAATGTTGGACCTGCCGGCGGCCGCCGCCTCGGCCTAGCCTACTGGACGCACAGAGTAGCTGCCCTGCGTGCCCGTCAAACGTTCCAAGAGAAGAGAAGGGGCGCAGCGGGCTGGGCTTGGCGGCTTACTGTCGCACTGTCCAGGGAATATAGGGCTGCCACTCCTCCAAAATCGAACGGTTCTGCAGGATCTGGTAGGGGTTGGGGGCCGGGGGCCGGGGCTCCTTGCCCAACCTCATGTTGGCTTCCACTGGAGTGCGGCCCGCCTTCCGCAGATTGCATTTGGCGCAGGCGGCCACCACGTTGGTCCAGGAATGTGTGCCGTTTTGCCTCCTTGGAATCACGTGGTCTAAAGTCAAGTCCGGCGCCTTGTTGTTGCAGTATTGGCAGGTATACCGGTCTCGCAGGAACACCTCTTTCTTGGAAAGCTTGCGGGGTAAGAAGGGCCGTTTCACCAGGTAAGCCAGCCGGATTATGGAGGGAGCGTCGATTACTGCGCTTGGCGTGCGAAGCTGGTCCCGGTGATTCTCCAGGTGCTCGGCTTTGCCCTTCACCAGAAGGACAATGGCGCGGCGCACTGTGCAAATGTTGATGGGCACGTAGTCAAGGTTGAGGACCAGCACCGGCGCCTGGGTGGTCCCCGCCGGCGAGGCCGCAGCGCCGTCTCCATCCACGGGAGCGGTCGGCTCTCGCGACTTGGGTGGGCCTACTTTGACGCGGCCGACGGCTGGCACCGATTCCTCATTACGTCACGTAGCTGCGGTTACGCCAAAGGCGCATCCCGTATATCGGCGGATATTATACCAGTCGCCCCGGGATTCAGTCCGGGTCCGGCTCATCCGGGGCGTTCCTTAGAATGTCTTCCAGGGCTCTATCCAGGGCGGGGTCCAATTCGGCTAATTCCTCGAATGATTCGTAATTGTAGTCGGACCTGACCCGGTCGATGATTTCTTTGGCGCCGGGGTTCGAGGCCGCAAGTTTGTCCAAGGCCTGCTGTAGCTCACTGGATTCCCGGTCCCCCAGGGTAATCAGTTCGCTCAGGTCGATGTCCAGCTTGAACATGGCCTTGATCCTCCGCAGGATGTCGTAGTAGGACCGATGGTCCTTGCTGATGCCCAGCGGATCGCTGTTGCGGGTCAGGAGCGGGTACAGCGGCGCCATCGCGCCCAGCCGGAAGATGTCGATCTCCGGGCAATGATAGTGGGCCATGGTGACCAGCGCCATGCCGATGGTCGGGCCGGTCCTGGACTGGCTGCCGTAGTTGGAAAACCTTAGACCGAACTTCTCCAGCCTTTCTCTCATGCGGGGGTGGCTGTAAATGCAACTGACGCTGCGCTCCATGTCGGGAGGCGCCGCTCCGTTATAGCCCTCCACCGCCACTGTTTCCGCAACTCCCAGTTCCTTGGCCCCTTGGAAGAAGGCGTCGCCGTAGATGTCTATGCGTGACCAGGGTTCCTCTCCCAAGAAAACGATCAGGCCGTTGCCCGCATCGTAAAAGTAGTTCTCCCGGCGCATCCGGCCTGCGGGCAGGCCATCTTGGTATTCCACCTTAGGACGGTATACGTCGTGGGTCCCGGGCATCTGGAACGGGTAGCACATCTTCAAGACTTCCGGGCCTAACTCCCCGATGCGCTTGGCGCCGGTCTGATCGATCAAGTACCGGGGCAACCCGCTGGAAACCTCGCCGCCGTCCGACCACTGCCGTCGCCATCCGGCGATCATGTACTGGGCCTCGGGCTTCTCTTGGAAAGTGACTAGCCGGTCACTCATCTGGCATTACTCCGTTGCTTGTGAAACCTGCTCGGTCCGGTTGTAATGACTCCAGCAGGCGCTGGAGCAGCAGGATCTCAGGCCCTATTTTGACAGACGGTGCGGCCTCTGGCAAACGGCCCTCCGGTGGCTGTCGGCCCTGGGCCGGGCCCGGCGCCGGGCCCGGCCCGCTGGACTCCCCTTGTGGTATAGTCAGATGGAAATCGTAAACCTGTAGGATCGGAGAATATGGTCAGAATATTGGTGGCGGACCGTATCGCCAAGGAGGGCCTGGAGTTGCTCAAACCCCAGGCGGAGGTGGACGTCAAGGTAGGCCTTAAACCTCAGGAATTGCTGGGTGTAGTGGGCGACTACGAAGCTTTGGTCGTTCGCAGCGAGACCAAGGTCACGGAGGAAGTAATCAAGGCTGGCCGGCGCCTGCAAGTCGTTGCCCGGGCCGGCATCGGCGTCGACAATATAGACGTGGACGCCGCCACAGCCGCAGGAATTGCGGTGGTCAACGCTCCAACTGGCAACACGGTCGCCGCCGCCGAGCATACCTTTGGCCTGATTCTGGCCCTGTCCAGAAATATTGCTCACGCCCACCAGTCTTTGAGGGACAAGGAGTGGCGCCGCGGCGACTTCGTGGGCATCGAAGTCCAGAACAAGACCTTGGGCATAATCGGCCTGGGCAGAGTCGGTTCGGAAGTCGCAAGAAGGGCCCAGAGCTTCGGCATGCGCCTGACCGCCTTCGACCCTTTCGTGGCGCCTGACTACGCCCGCAGAATGAGCGTAACCCTGGTTACGCTTGACGAACTCCTGGCCGGGTCCGACTTTATAACCCTCCATACTCCCCTAACCGACAACAACCGCAACCTGATAGGGGCCAAGGAACTATCACGGATGAAGCCGGGCGCCCGGCTGATAAACGTGGCTCGGGGCGAACTAATCGACGAAGAGGCGCTGATGGAGGCCTTGCAGTCGGATCGGCTGGCTGGTGTTGCCTTGGACGTATTCGCCAACGAACCGCCAGGATGCAGCCCGTTGTTGGGCCACCCCAAAGTCGTGGCCACGCCGCACCTGGGCGCTTCCACCCGGGAAGCCCAGAGGGAAGTAGCCATTGAGGCCGCCGAACAAGTGCTGGCCGTGTTGAACGGAGAGCCGGCCCGCAACACCGTCAACGCCCCCTTTATGCCTCCCGAGGTGCACGCCGTATTGGCGCCTTACGTCAAGGTCGCCACCGCATTGGGAAGGCTCTTGAACTCTTTGGCCGAGGGCCAGTTCATGGGCGTGACCATCCGGTACGAGGGCGAAATCACCCGGCACGACACGTCCGCTCTCAAGGCCGCGGTGCTGGCGGGACTGTTGGGCCCAGTAACCAGCGGGCAAGTGAACCTCATCAACGCCCCGCGGTTGGCCCAGGAGCGGGGGCTCGAAGTGACCGAGCAACAAGGTGCAGCGGCACAGGAATACACCAACCTGGTGAGCGCCACCGTCGATACCAGCGAAGGCCCCCTCACCCTGGCCGGGACTTCCATGCGCAGCGAGGTCCACATTGTCAAGATAAACGACTACTGGCTGGATATTGTGCCGTCGGTGCCTTATCTGCTGTGCGTCGAAAACCTGGACCAGCCCGGCACCGTTGGAGCGGTGGGCACCATCGCCGGACGCCACAATATCAACATTTCCTTCATGGAAGTGGGGCGTCTCAGCCTTAGGGGCCAGGCGATGATGGTGCTGGGGCTGGACGATCCGGTGCCTTCCCACGTAATGGAGGAAATCCGGGCCTTGCCCCAGATCAACAGGGCCCGCTTGGTGCCGTTCTAGGGTGGGGCTGCGTTGCCCCATCTGGGATTGACCGGGGGCTCAAGACAAGTATATCGGCTGGCCGGCGCTGTATGGCCTCACCAACTTGTTGCCGGCCGGTTCAGCAAGTTTACATAACAGTAGTTTCATCCCGTATAGCCTAGGCTTGCCGCTTCAATGGGTATGTACTACTATTGCAGCCATCATGGGGGTGAAACCACCGTGCGTGGGTCCCGTGTTCGCTACTGCTGTTACGGCAACCAATCGTGCCATGCGGCGGTGAAGGTCACCGGGCACGGTGGTTCCAAAGGAGGCTCCGGATGTTAATCAACGTCGAGCCGGCGGACTTTTTCATGTACCGGGTCAAACTGATGTACTACCTTGACAACCCCGACCCGGAAGACCGGCAGGTACGGGACTACCTGGAACAATACGACTTGAGACCCAGGGCTCAGGAAACTGGCGAGGTCGAAGGGACCCGGCGGGAGGTAATGGTGTTCGGCGGCTGTTATCTCGGTAAACACCTCAACGAAATTGGCCAGATTCAGCGTCGCGCCGTTGAGGTGGAGCTCCTCACCGCAGAGGTCGAACGCCACCTTGACTCTTCGAACGATGCTATTCCACAGGCGGGGGACGAACAAAAGCAGCAGGCTATCGCAGTGCTGGTCCAAACCTTTAACCAGGAGAGTTCCTTCCGGACCAACGAGAAGGGGGAGTTGGAAGCCAGTCTGGATAGAGAGTCCGTGGTGGAGGCGGCCCGCCGGCTTGACTCCGCTTAAGTTCCCGCCCTGCCTGCTTGGACCTGCTTGGTTAAGAACGGGGGCTGAACGATGGAGCGGGCGATGGGAATTGAACCCACGTAACTAGCTTGGAAGGCTAGGGCTCTACCACTGAGCTACGCCCGCACGCCGGCTGCAATGCCCGCCCAATTATAAACCGTGCCGAGGCCCCGTGCTAGGAGTGCCCAACCCCGTCCACGGGAGCGATTTCTCTGAATCGAATACTTCTTGAGGAGGCTATGTAGTGGACCGGGAGGGCCTGCCAGACGATTCTCCAGGGAGCCTGCTTTTCCCCGAGTACGCTACCCTTTACGACCTGATTGCTTCTGAGGTCGACCGGCTCACCGAGGAGCAATTGGACTTCGAGTCGCAACAATGGGACTGGAGCAAGTGGAGCATACGCCGCCAGCTTTGCCACATGGCATCCGTCCCCGTTGGGTGGCTCACGGTCAACTGGGCAGATACCCTGTTTCCCGACGGGAGAGTCCGAGCACAGGACTTCAAGACCCGCACAGAGTCCAGCCTGCCGACGCCGGTAATCATGCAGGAACTCAGGGACGCGATCGACCTGGTGCGAGGTGTGCTGGCGGAGCGGTCCGTCGGTTTCCTGCGGGACCGGGTCTATACTCTGCGTTGGGCCCCCGATTGGAACTACTCGATGGACTGGGAGCTGATGTTGAAGGCCCACTCCTCCGGGCTGACGCCCACCAGTGACCCGGCGGTGTCGATTATGACCCTGGAGGCCACCATCAGGCACCTGTATTTCGAGGAGATAACCCACCTGTACAACATCCAAAGGCTCAAGCGGGCCCAGGGTCTGCCGTCTGTGGTCGACCTTCCCAGGGTGGGGTACTGGGCCGTGGAGGGCTGGGACGTCAGCGAACCTGCATGACGTCTGGCGGCGAATGGGCTAAGCTGTCGGCAGACGCGGACCGGTTGCAACGCCCGTACGCCTGTTTTGGCACATAGCCTCTCCCAAGCCATCGGATGTTCAAGCCCGGTCGACTAATGAACGATGGGAGTCCCGGAGGATTCTATGCCCAGCAAGGATAGAAAGCAGTGGCTGGACGATACCCTCGACCCGTCGGTAAAGAAATTCGGCCAGCGGCGGACCGAGTTCCATACCGACAGCGGAATACCCATTGAACCCCTGTACGGCCCGGACAACCTGACGGCTTCTGACCAAGACTATATTCAGGACCTGGGCTATCCGGGGGAATTCCCATTCACCCGGGGAGTGCAGCCCAACACATATCGGGGCCGCATGTGGACCATGCGCCAGTATTCTGGGTATGCCACCGCCGCGGACACCAACCGCCGCTATCGCTATTTGCTGGAGCAGGGACAGACCGGCCTTTCGGTGGCTTTCGACCTGCCTACCCAGATAGGCTACGACTCCGACGATCCCGCCGCCTTGGGCGAAGTCGGCAAGGTGGGCGTCCCCATCTGCACCCTGGACGACATGGAATTGCTCTTCGATGGCATCCCATTGGACAAGGTCAGCACCTCTATGACCATCAACTCCACGGCTTCCATTCTGCTGTGCCTCTACATCGCGGCGGCAAAGCGGCAGGGCGTAACCCAGGAACAACTGGCCGGCACCGTTCAGAACGACATCCTCAAGGAATACATCGCCCGCGGCACCTACGCTTATCCCCCGCGGCCTTCCATGCGGCTGGTCGTTGACCTGCTCAAGTATTGCGCCGACTTCCTACCCCGGTGGAACACCATCAGCGTTAGCGGATACCACATGCGGGAAGCCGGCGCCACGGCGGTTCAGGAACTGGCATTTACCCTCGCCAACGGCATTGCCTATGTCCAGGCAGCCGTCGACGCCGGCCTGGCGGTCGACCGCTTCGCCCCAAGGCTTTCTTTCTTCTTCGTCGCCCAGAACAACTTGTTCGAAGAGGTGGCCAAGTTCCGGGCTGCACGCCGCATGTGGGCCCGTATAATGAAAGACCGGTTCTGCGCCGCCGACCCGCGCTCCATGATGCTCCGTTTCCACACCCAGACCGCGGGGGTCAGCCTGACCGCTCAACAGCCCGACAACAATGTCATTCGCAGCGCCATGCAGGCCCTGGCTGCACTTCTGGGGGGCTCCCAATCTCTCCACGTGAATTCCCGGGACGAGGCCCTGGCGCTGCCCTCTGAGGAGGCGGTCCAACTTTCCCTGCGCACCCAGCAGATACTGGCCCATGAAAGCGGGGTCGCCGACGTGGTGGACCCATTGGGCGGCTCCTATTATGTTGAGACGCTCACGGATCAACTCGAAAAAGAGGCCAATCGGTACATCGACCGCATAGATGAACTTGGGGGCGCGGTACCCGCCATCGAACAGGGCTTCCAGACCCGGGAAATCGGCGAGGCCGCCTACAAGCACCAGCAGGAGGTCGAGGCCGGCGACCGGGTCATAGTTGGCGTAAACCGGTTCGTTGCCGAAGAGCCGCCTATAGAAGGATTGCTGCGGGTGGACCGGCAGGCGGCTCTCAGCCAGGCCGAAAGGCTCCGGCGAGTCCGCCAAGAACGGGATGAGGGCCAGGTGATAGCAGCCCTGGCCCGGCTGGAGACCGTTGCCGGGAGTTCCGACAATACGGTGCCGGCTATTCTCGAGTGCGTGGAAAGCTACTGCACCTTGGGTGAGATTTGCCAGGTCTTGCGGAATGTCTTCGGGCAGCAGGAGCAGATCATTGCCTTCTAATCATTGCCGCCCCGCCAGATTGGGAAGTCCCGGAAAAAAGCGGGCAGGCGCGCCCCTTGAAGCCGGCCGCCGAAGGTCCCAGGGATCCCCGGGCGGGACGCGTTGCCCGGTTGGTGAAACGCATGGGAGGCTTGCATCGTGGCCGACGTGATACTCAGTGAAGATGAGCAGATGCTCCAGAACCTGGCTCGCGACTTCGCAGACCGGGAGCTTGCTCCCCGGGCCGGAAAAGTGGACGAGAAGGCCGAGTTTTCCTGGGAAAATTGGCAGGGAATGGTCAACCTTGGGTTGACCGGGGTGGGGGTCGATCCCAAGTACGGGGGCGGGGGGGGCGGCTACCGCCAAGCGGCCATCGTGATATCCGAAATCGCCAGGGGCGACGCCTCGGCCAGCGTCTGCCTCCTGACCCACCTGTCCCTGGGCACGGCCACCATCCAAAGATTCGGCAACGAAGAGCAACGCCAACGGTTCATTCCTGCCTTGGCGGCGGGAAAAGGAATTGCAGCCTGGGCCCTCACTGAACCGGGCGGCGGCTCCGACGCCGCGGCCCTGAAAACTACTGCTGTCGAACGGGACGGAGTTTACTTCCTCAACGGCAGCAAGATGTTCATTACCAACGCAAGCGAGGCCGAGTCTATCGTTGTGTTTGCCACCCAGGACCCGTCCAAGGCACACAGGGGCATCAGCGCCTTCGTGGTCCCCAGGGATGCGCCGGGACTCCAGGTCAATCCCCTCCATGGCAAGATGGGCATGCGGGGTTCCAGCACCTGCGAGCTTGTCTTCCAAGACACCCCGGTCCCTGCGGAAAACCTGTTGGGGGAACCGGAACGAGGCTTCCGGTACGCCATGGAAATCCTGGATTCCAGCCGGATAGTCATCGCCGCCCAGTGCGTAGGCATCGGCCAGTCCGCCCTGGACGCGGCGGCGCGTTACGCCCTTCATAGAGAGAGCTTTGGGCGCCCCATCGCCCAGCACCAGGCCATCCAGTTCATGCTGGCGGACATGGCCGCTGACGTGTACGCCGCCCGAACCGCCACCATGAACGCCGCTACCCTCAAGGACAACCAACAGCCCTTCACGGACCAGGCGTCCATGGCCAAACTTATTGCCTCGGAGATGTGCGTGCGGGTGGCTTCCCAAGCGGTGCAGGTCTACGGCGGCTATGGGTACTTCCGGGACTCCCCTGTGGAGAGGATTTTTCGCGATGCCAGGGTTACGACAATATATGAAGGCACGTCGGAGATTCAGCGTTTGGTCATAGCCCGGCAACTGCTGGGACAGTACCAGGCTTAACCCTTGAGCCCCTGAGTTGCCCTGCGTGTTGTCCCAAATCCTCCTCCCGGCAGGGGATGCTTGGAGGGAACGAATGATTGGTGAATGCCCGCAATTTGAGAGACGCAACTGTGGATGAGAGAATGAGCAACATGGCAGTCTGTAGTGTGGCATATATTGACCACGTGGCTTTGGCGGTCAAGGATATCCAGGCCGCCCTGACGCTGTTCCAAGACCTTTTCGGCGTTCCCCAGGTCGAGACCACCGACCTGCCGGACCAGGGGGCGCGCGCAACCTTGGTGCCGATTGGACAGACCCGGCTGGAGCTGCTGGAGCCGTTGTCCTCCGACACGCCGGTAGGCCGGTTCATAGAAAGCCGCGGCGAAGGATTGCACCATCTGGCTTTCAACGTGTCTGACCTGGCGGGAAAGCTCAAGTCCCTGGAACTTGCCGGAGTCCGGCTGGTGGACCATGAACCCAGGGATGGGTTGTCCGGAAAGATCGCCTTCATACACCCCCGGTCGGTGTTTGGGGTCCTCACCGAGTTGGTCGAGAATGAATCCCATGGATAGTAGTCCACCGGTCCGCGTTCTGGTGGCCAAGCCCGGTCTGGACGGGCACGACCGGGGGGCGAAAGTTATTGCGCGAGCCCTTCGGGATGCAGGGATGGAAGTCATCTACACGGGTATCCGCCAGACGCCTGAAATGATCGTCCAGGCCGCCGTGCAGGAAGACGTGGACGTGGTGGGCCTTAGCATTCTCTCGGGAGCCCACATGGAAATACTGCCGGAGATCATCCGTCTTCTCAGGGAGCAGGAGGTGGGCGATGTGGTTACGGTGGTTGGGGGTATAATACCCGAAGCAGACCGGCAGCCGCTGTTGGACTTGGGCATTGCCGCAGTTTTCGGCCCTGGCGCCTCCACCCATTCCATAGTTGACTTTATCAGGCAAGCTGCGGCAGACCGCTCCCAACGCTGACCGAGTCGTCAATGCCAGGCGGGCTGCGGGCAACAATGCGCTGAGTCCCCATAGGCTCCCATTAAGTCAAAAGTCTGTGCCATCATCGAAGAGTGCCCCCTTGACAGCGACGATACAGAGGCTCTTATAATTACCATCGGCTTTTCAGGGGTGGCAACCCGTAGAGTTCCTATGCGTTATAATCTCGCACAATTGCTAAAGGAGCCCATAGGCTCAAGTCGTGAATATCAGCTGGATGAAAGCTTTACCGGCCCGGATTGCTTCGCCGAAGCGGCCCGGGGCCCGGTCAGCTTTCTGCGGA
The DNA here is from genome assembly GCA_965249215.1 of Dehalococcoidia bacterium. Lineage (GTDB taxonomy): Bacteria > Chloroflexota > Dehalococcoidia > Lucifugimonadales > UBA3495. The sequence continues at coordinate 1,167,221 of CBDFLN010000001.1, forward strand.
CCCATCGAGGTGTACTTGCCAGAGCGCAACTCCAAATCCGGTCGACTCTGGTTTGCAGCAGGTGTTTAGGTGACTACGGCCATTCGTCCAACCTTTCCATCGAAGAGGAGTTTTTCCCCACCGTAAGTGTTCAAACCGGGCAAAGTCAGCCCGTTCCGACCGAAGCGTATGAAAACTCTCTTATCGACGGCAGGCATGTCTTGGATTTGGCCGACACCATCAGGGAGTGCGTTGTAACCGATATGCCAATGAAACCCCTGTGCCGCCGAGAGTGTTTGGGACTGTGTCAATCGTGCGGCGCCGACTTGAACTTAAGGCGTTGCGATTGCCAAGATTCACCGGAGGCCCCCCGCTGGTTGGGCCTCCCGGAGTTAGTGAAGCATGGGTGCGGTACCGAATAAAAAACTAACCAGGGCGCGCAAAGGCCGGCGTCTCAACTCTCACAAGCTGAAGCCCGTGAACCCTGCCTACTGTCCGCGTTGCCGCAGCGCCAAGCTGCCGCATGCCGTCTGCCGTCAGTGCGGTTTCTACCGCGGCCGGCAGGTCGTTGAGACCGCGGTGTAGCCTGCCCGAAGACTGCATAGAGACAGAATTAACATGCAGCAAATCATTGACCTTGCGTCTCATGTCCGCTCTAGTTGACTCGATAATGGGAAGTGGTTTGGTATAGCAGAATGAAACAAGTAGTTGACAATCACGGCGCCAAGAAACAGGCTTATGTTTTCCCTGGGCAAGGTTCCCAGTCCGTCGGAATGGGCTGGGAGCTTTTTTGCGCCTCACCGGCTGCCAGGGAGGTCTTCCAAGAGGCCGATGCAAGCCTTGGCGTCGATTTGTCCAGCTTAATCTTTAACGGGCCCAGCCGAGAACTCCAGGACACCATTAACTCCCAGCCGGCCATTATGACTGTAAGCATTGCCTGCTGGAAAGCCTGGGAAGAGACGGCGGGGCCGGCCGCGTCCAAACCCGTTGTGTTGGCAGGGCATAGCCTGGGTGAGTACACAGCCATGGTGGTCGCCGGCGTCATGGGATTCGGAGACGCCGTCAAGCTGGCCCGTGAGCGGGGAAGGTTGATGCAAGCGGCCTCCAAAGACCGGCCTGGGAGCATGGCAGCCGTCATCGGGCTGAACGAGTTTGCCCTGGAGCAAATCTGCTCTGAAACCGGCGTAGAGTTGGCAAACATCAACTCCGACGACCAAATAGTAATCAGCGGAGACAAAATTGCGGTGGCCCGGGCCGTGGACCTCGCCTTTGCCCGCGGCGCCCGCAGGACTATTCCGCTGCCGGTAAGCGGCGCTTTTCACTCGTCTTGCATGCAAGGGGCGAAATTGGGTCTGGCTCAAGCCGTAGACGCCCTGGAATTTCGGGACCCCCAGGTCCCCATCATCGCAAATTCCGATTCCGCCCCCCTTTCCACAGGTGACGCGGTCAGAAAAGAGTTGATCCAGGGGCTATGCCGGTGCGTCCACTGGAAAGAGAACGTCAGATACATGGTCGCTTCAGGAGTGTCCCAATTCTTGGAATTCGGCCGGCAGGGGTGCTGGCTGGCTTAATCAAGCGGATAGACCGAGGGGTCGAGGCGGTTGCGTTATCGGACCCGGAGTCCATTAATAAGCTGACCTCGGACGCGGCTTAGGACCTGTGACGCGGCATTAAGTGCACCATGCCCCAGGCAAAGCTCAAGGATCTGAGACGCAGGGCCAGAATGGCGGCCCTTCAATCATTGTTCGCGGCGGACGTTAAGGGTGAGGCCGCCGAATCTTCTTTGGCATGGCTCGCCGAGGAAGACTTGCTGGAAGAGCCGATCGTCAACTTTGCTGCATCCTTGATCAGAGGTGTGACTGACAGCAAGCCGGACTTGGACAGGGTGATACAGCGTTACGCGACTGCTTGGCCCGTTCCGCTGCTGTCGGTGGTCGACCGCAACATTCTTCGCATCGCTTTGTTTGAATTGCTGCATACCCCCAATGTGCCTCCCAAGACTGCCGTCGACGAGGCCGTAGAGTTGGCCAAGTTGTTCGGCAGCGACAACTCCGCCCGGTTTGTCAACGGCGTTCTTGGGTCGGTAATGACCGAATTGGATGTGGCGGGGATGGTCCCCGCCCATACCCGGCCGGAAGGGAGATGACGGTTTGGCCACTGTCTATGATCGCATTAAAGCCATCGCTGTCGACAAGCTAGGGGTCGACGAAGAGACCGTAACCGAGGCGTCGTCCTTTGTTGAGGATCTCGATGCCGACTCGTTGGACCTGGTCGAGCTAATCATGGCTTTCGAAGAAGAGTTTTCTACCGAAGGCCAGTCACTGGAAATCTCTGATGAAGACGCCGCCAACATCGCTACCGTAGGCGACGCAGTATCCTATTTGAAGCAACACGGCGTCACGGATGGCTAGAAAGACCGGCCACGGGATTTTCGTGTGAGCCGGGGCGGGCGTCTGCCGCTGTTCGTCGGCTGAGTTAACCTTCTTTAACGTCCTAAAGAATAACCGGGGTGACGGGGGCCATGGACAGTTTGCATGAAGTTGCTCAACTGGTCCAACAGTGTACTGACTGCCCCTTATCTCAGACCCGGACCAATGCGGTGCCCGGAGAAGGCCCTGACAACGCCGACTTGATGTTCATTGGCGAGGGCCCGGGGTACCACGAAGACCGGCAAGGGCGCCCCTTCGTCGGCCAGGCGGGGCAGTTCCTGGATGGTCTCCTGGCTTCTATTGGCACAAACCGGCGCCAGGTCTTCATCGCCAATATGATTAAATGCCGGCCGCCCGAGAACCGCGACCCGATGCCCCATGAAATCTCCGCGTGCCAAAAGTACCTGCAACGCCAGATAGAACTGGTAAACCCCAAGCTCATCGTTACACTAGGCAGGTTCTCCTTGGGCTACTTTTTTCCTGGTGAAAGTATCAGCCGGTCCCGGGGCAGGCTCCGGGAAAAAGATGGACGTAGAATCTACCCGGTGATGCATCCCGCGGCCGGGTTGCGCCGCCAGGAGTTGCGGGATTCCATAATCCAAGACTTCCAGGCGATTCCAGCTATATTGGAACAGGCGCTCCCTTCCCCCTCGGTAGAAGCTGACGTGGAACAGCAGGAAACTTGCTCCCCGGAACAGTTAAGCCTTTTTTAGAGTTCGACCATAACTTGACACCTAACCTACGCATCATCCCCTTGGGCGGGCTTGGGGAAATTGGCAAAAACATGATGGCCCTCGAATGTGGCGGCGATATCGTCGTCATTGATTGCGGGGTCCAATTCCCTGAAGAGGATATGCTGGGAGTCGACCTGATCATTCCCGACATCTCCTACTTGTTGGAACGCCAAGAACAGGTCCGCGGCATCCTCATCACCCACGGGCACGAAGACCATATCGGCGCCTTGCCTTTCATACTGCCCCAACTGAATGCGCCGGTGTATGCCCCCGGCTTGGCCCGCGGGCTCATTTCGGTCAAACTCAAAGAGCGGCGGGCGGCGCGCGACGCCACTCTCGAAACCATTGAACCGGGAATACCATACCAATTCGGGGACAACATCCGCGCCAGTTGGTTCCGTGTCTGCCACAGCATCCCCGACGCCATGGGCCTGGCAATCGAGACCCCCGCAGGTACGGTGATACACACTGGGGACTTCAAAATCGATCACACTCCGGTGGACGGCCGCACCATAGACTTGGCGACCCTTGCCCGGCACGGTTCCCAGGGTGTGCTTCTGCTGCTGTCCGACTCCACCTACGCCGAAGTGCCGGGATACACCCCCTCGGAGCGGGTAGTGGGTGAGGCTTTGGACCGGGCGATAGGCGATGCGCCCGGCCGGGTCATGGTGGCCTCCTTCGCTTCCCTCATATCCAGGATCCAGCAGGTGCTTGATGCTGCCAGCAAGCACGGCCGAAAAGTTAGCATCATCGGCCGCAGCATGGTGGACAGCGTTCAGGTTGCGGCCGAGACCGGTTATCTCAAAGTCCCGCCGGGGGTTCTGTTGCCCCTGGCTGAAACCCGCCGCCTGCCCTCGGAGAAAGTGGTCTTGATGACCACCGGCAGCCAGGGTGAACCCACCTCGGCCTTGGTGCGCATCGCCAACGGGGACCACCGGGACGTTCGGATTATGGAAGGGGACACCGTCATTGTCTCGGCAACCCCTATTCCAGGAAATGAGTTGGCCGTCAGCCGCACCATTGACAATTTGCTCCGGCATGGCGCCAAGGTCCTTTACGACCGCGTGGCATTGGTCCACGTTCACGGCCATGCCAGCCAGGAGGAGTTGAAGACGGTGCTCAGCCTGGTGCGGCCGCGGTTTTTCGTGCCGGTTCATGGCCAATACCGGCACCTGATGGCCCACGCCCAGTTGGCTTGGGACCAGGGACTCGCCGAGTCGGGTATTTTCGTGTTGGAAGACGGCGACGTGCTGGAGATCTCCGGCGACTCGGCGCAAGTGGTGGATAAAGTGCCGGCCGGCCCCATCTTCATCGACGGCCTCACAACCCGGGATGACCGCAGCCAGGTGCTCACCCAGCGGCGGGAACTCTCCAAAGACGGCGTCGTCGTGATTGTTATCTCCGCAGACAAGCGCACTGGCCTGCCGACCGCCCCGCCAAAGATAGTCAGCAGCGGCTTTATTGACGAGGAGGAGACCGCCGAACTCTATGAAGAAATAACTGGAGAGGTGGAAAGAATCCTCCAGTCCTCCCCCGAAACGCCGGGCTCCTACGGGCCAACCAACGAGAAAATCAGGAAAACTGCCCGCGGACTCATAGCTAACGCCACTGGCCGACGCCCTATGATTATTCCAGTGGTTCTGGAAATCTAAGCGGGTTATAGTCCGTTCTGGTTCCCGCCTGTTGCTCTGACCATGGAGGTTCCCATGGCCCGGTCCTCACGTCGGCCGACGCGCGTTTCACGTTTATCTTTTATCCAGCTTATTCGCAGAGGCCCCTCCTCCGCAGCCAAGGGTCTGCTCTTAGCTGCTTTGGCTATCGCCGCGGGTGTGTGGTTCTGGTGGTCGCCAGGGTCCAGGGGTTGGTTCGTGGAATCCCTCGGTTACGGCTGGATTCCGGTGGGAATATGGCTGGCCGTAGCCATTACCGCCATCGTCCATCACCGCAGCGCGGTGCACAAGAGCTGGCAATGGTGCGTCGCCGCGGCTGCTCTGGCCGCTATCTCCATAGGCGTGTTGTCCCTGTTTCACACCGGCAGCGAGACGTTTTCCGAGACCGGGCTCAGCGGAAGCTGGGGCCAGCTGTTGGGCGGGTCGCCAATCGGTTTGGCTGTAGCCAAGTTGGCTGCCATTGCTCTTCTTTCGCCTCTGGCTCTCCTTTCCCGGCCGGTGGGACGGGTCTATTGGCGGGGTCTTATCTACGTCGGGCTGGCTTTCTATTACGCGCCGGTCTACATATACAAGGGCCTTCACCATGGCTGGCTGTTCGTAGACCGGCGTCTACGCCCGGCATTGAACCCGGCTCCCGTCTGGCGCTTTCTCGCCAGGCCCGGCGCGGCGATGCTTCGCTGGGTGCCGGGCTGGCGAAGACACCGGCGGGACGCGCCTAAAGCCGCGGGCGCCTCTGGACCGGGCCCGTGGGCTGACACCGGAGCCGGAACGATTCCCAGCTGGCCGTCCGGGGAGGAAGAGGCCCCGCCTGTCGTCGCCGCCCCTGCCGGCCAGGGACCAGACCGGCGAAAGGGCCCGCAATGGCAACTCCCCAGCATTGATCTATTGAGCCCCCCGGAGACGCGCGAAACATCTCAAGGCGCCTTGGAGGACATGGGCCGGAACATTGAAAGCACCCTGACCGACCACGGCGTAGTGGTCGAGGTCAAGGAAATAAAAGCGGGCCCCAGGGTCGTCCAGTTCGGATTGGCGCCCGGGTGGCTGGCCAGGAGACGAGACGGCGCCAAGGGCGAAGACGACGACAGCGTCCAGCGCAGCCGGATCAAGGTAAGGGATATCCTGGGAAGGGAACAAGACCTTGCCCTGGCCCTCCAGACCCCCTACCTCCGTATCGAGGCGCCCATACCTGGAGAGGGGCTGGTGGGGCTGGAAGTGCCCCACCCCTCCCCCGCCAAGGTCCATCTACGGGAGGTCATGTCCAACCCATCCTTCAACTCGCTTGTCGCCAAGAACGGCCTTCCCATGGCAATAGGACAAGACGCCGGCGGCGCCCCCGTCTCTTTGGACCTGGCGGCGCTTCCCCACATGTTGATTGCCGGAGCCACCGGCAGCGGCAAAAGCGTCTGCATCAATTCCATCATCGCCTCCTTCTTGTTGACCAAGACCCCGGACAAGTTGCGGTTCTTGATGGTAGACCCCAAGAGGGTGGAGTTGACGCCCTTCAACGGAATCCCCCACCTGATGACTCCGGTAATTACGGAAATCGACGAGGTCAACACCGCCCTGCTCAGCTTGATGCGCGAGATGTTCCGCCGGTACAAGGTCATGGAAGACGTGGGCGTCCGCAACCTGGCCGCCTACAACAAGAAGGCTCCTGAGCCTTGGCCCTATCTCGTGTTGGTGGTCGACGAGCTGGCCGACCTGATGATTGCCGGCGGCTTCGAGGTGGAACAGAACCTGGTCCGCCTGGCCCAATTGGGGCGCGCCACCGGGATTCACCTGGTATTGGCAACTCAGCGGCCGTCCGTCAACGTCGTGACCGGCTTGCTCAAGGCTAATATTCCCACCAGGATAGCCTTCGCCGTGGCGTCCCAGGTAGACTCCCGGGTCATTTTGGACACCGTCGGGGCGGAGAAACTCCTGGGCAAGGGCGACATGCTCCTCTTGAACAACGAGTCTCCCAAGCCGCGGCGGGTGCAAGCGACCTTGGTCTACGACAAAGAAGTTGAAGAGTTGGTCGCCCACTGGGTCAAACAAGAGGGGCCGCCCCTGCCTGTTATCTCTATGAGCGACCCGGAGGCCGAAGACGGCGACGACGAAAACCCGGACGACAGGTTGATGGACCAAGCCCGCAACCTTGCCGTCCGCCTTCCCAACCTGTCTTCCTCCCTGTTGGAACGGCGGTTGAAGATCGGCGGTTCGCGGGCCGCCCAGTTGATGGAATCGCTGGAGGACGAAGGGCTGCTGGTCTCTCGCTAGCCCTTCCTGCCCTCCCTTCCTCCGGTCGATGTGGCTATGGCGTCCCCGCCTTTGGTATCATGGCGTCGCCGCCGGGCGTGCTAGCGGTTCCAAGATATAGATCACAGGCCTGCCGGCGCCGCTAAGGGGACCCATTGGTAATCGACCTCCACTGCCACACGTACCCCAAGTCCGATGACAGCTTCATGGCCCCCGATGAGCTGGTCGCAGCAGCAAAGTCGGCCGGCTTGGACGGCATCTGTCTCACCGAACATGACGCTTTCTGGTCCACTGAAGATATCGATGCCCTATCCCGCAGGCACGGATTTATGGTGCTGTCCGGCTCTGAAATCAATACCGATGCCGGCCACGTCCTGGCCTTCGGCCTCAGCCGCTACGTCTTTGGCCTGCACAAGCTCTCCTTTCTGGAAGCCGCGGTTCGGCAGGCCGACGCAGTGGTGATTGCCGCCCACCCTTATCGCCGGCGTTTCCTCGAAGAAGCGGCCCAGGAGCCGCACGCCCGGGCCGAAATGCTGACACGCGCCGGCAACGACCCGCTGTTCAATTTGTGCGACGCCGTAGAAGGAATCAACGGTAGGGGGACCTCCGAGCAAAACCGGTTCTCACAGGACCTTGGCAAGTTGTTGGGCGCCAGGGCCACCGGCGGGAGCGACGCCCACCAGGTGAAACACGTGGGGGCCGCCGCCACCTACTTCCCTGGCTCTGTCCAAAATCTGGACGACCTCAAGCGCGAGTTGAGGGCCGGCAGGTTCCAAATGGTAGACTTGACCAAAGATAGTTGATCCGGGCCCGAAGGACGCCGGCCATTGGGCCCGCGGGAAGGATTACCGGGGTGCTGAGGATCGAAAATCTGCACGTTCGTTACGAGACCCGGCAGGGCGACGTAAAGGCCCTCAACGGGGTCGATCTCGCGCAGGATGAAGGTGAGGTTTTTTGCCTGGTGGGGGAAAGCGGCGCCGGCAAAAGCACCCTGGCCCTGGCCGTCATGGGCTTGTTGCCGCCGTCCGCCTCCATCGACCAAGGCTCGGTGTTCTACGATGGCGTGGACCTCCTCCGGGCCGACCCGGAGTACCTAAGGCGGCTGCGGGGCCAGACAATTTCCTTGATTTTTGAGGACGCCCGGTCGGCGTTGAACCCTCTGAAACTGGTCGGCGACCAGATCGAGGAGGTAATCCTCCTACACACCGACGTGACGCCGCGCGTGGCCTACGGAATGACCCAGGATGTGCTGAGTGAACTGGGCATACCCGACCCTCGGCGCATCATGGGCCAGTACCCGTCTAACTTGAGCGGCGGAATGTGCCAGCGGGTCATGCTGGCCATGGCGTTGGTCTTGGGCCCACGGCTCTTAATTGCCGATGAACCCACCTCCGGCTTGGACGTAACGTTGCAGGCCGAGGTGCTCGACCATCTCCGGCGTCTCTGCCGGGAGCGGCGCGCATCGATATTGCTGATAACCCACGATATGGCGGTCGTAGCCACTATGGCCCACCGTGTCGGCGTCATGTACGCCGGGTCGATAGTTGAGACCGCGGACGTCATTCCTTTGTTCAAGCGGCCGCGGCACCCCTATACTTGGGCCCTGCTGCAGTCCATTCCCCGGTTGGACGATCCGGGCAAAAACTTGCGTCCGTTGCCTGGCAGCCCGCCGGACATGATTGCCTTGCCTGACGAATGTCCATACCTGCCCAGGTGCCACAAAGCCCTCAACCAGTGCCGGGCGAGCAAGCGGCCTCCTTTGCGTGAATTGGAACAATCGCACGGCGTCGCATGCTACAACCCGATGCATCCGGGAGCATAACCGCTCGTACCTCCGGTGTCTTGACCGTCACTGGCTCGTAACCGTTGACCGGCGCCGTCGGTTCTGAGTCGCTCATTGCTGCTCGCCGGACTGCCAAAGGTTGGGCGACTGCCCCGGCCGCCCGTTCTGGTTTGCGGCGGCGCTTACGCCACCGCTACCTCCTGGCCCCGGTCCGAAGCCTCCTGGATGCTGTCTATGAGGCGGTGCAACTCCACGGCCGTGTCGAAGTCGGGCTGGCAGGAAGTTCCGGAGAGTATCGATTGCCCAAATCGATCATACATCTGGCCCACGTTATAGACCGAACCGCCGGGCATCCCCGCGGGAGCGAAGCAATATTGCCCGGGGACTTCCAGGTCTTCCAGGGTGTTTTCTTCCCTGACCCCCCGGACGCGGACCGAGCCGGCGTTGGGAGGCTCGGCGCCGGAAATAAACAGCGTGCCTTCTCTTCCGTAGATCTCTATAAGATAGCCGCTTCCCGCCCAGGGAATATAGGCCACGTGCACCGAGGCAACGCCGCCGTTGGCCAACCTGCCGTTGACCATGACGTTGTCCGGGGAAGTAACCGCCAGCATCCGGCCGGTGTCAACTTCCAGCCATTCCTTCACCTGGGTGGTGACCACGGCTGAGACACGGCTGAAGTCGCCAACGATGTAGCGCAGGGCATCGATGGTGTGGCCGCAGGAAATGGTCAGGGTATTGGCTCCCAACTCCCTGTCCCGCTGCCAGGTCCGGTCGGACCCCCGTTGCAGTGCGCCCTCGCCGATCCGGCTTACCCGGCAAGACACTATCTCGCCCACGTAACCCGATTCCACCAGGTCTTTGGCGTAGAGAATAGCGGGGTCGGCGCGGGCCTGGAGCCCTACCATGTTTTTCAGCCCTTTAGTGCGGGCCAAGCCGGCCATCTCTTCTGCTTCCGCGGTGGTCCGGCCCAGCGGCCATTCGGTATACACGTGCTTCCCGGCGTCGAGGGCGGCCATCGTCGGCTCGTAGTGGTCGGGCACCTTTACGCTGACGGCCACGGCGTCGATGTCCGGGTGGGCTAGCATTGTCCCGTAGTTGTCAAAGGCCAGCTTTGCCCCGAATTTTCGCCGGGTCTCCTCCGCGCTTTCCATGCGGGTAGTGCAGACTGCGGTCAACTCGAACCCCGGGCTGGCTGCCGCCGCGGGCAGGTGGGACCGGTACGCCCATCCCCGGTTAGAATTGGCTCCGATGATGCCCAGGCGTACCTTGTCTGCCATAGCCTCTCCCTTCCGGCGTTCGCGCTGGTTCTACGGTCGTTGTCGCTGCCGGGAACAGCCGCTACCGGCGGCCGGGAGCCCGATCCGCCGCCAGTACCTCCAGAGCCAGTGCGGGCTCCAGTAGGCCCTGCTTTACCGACAGGTCCGCCTCCAGCAGCTTCCGGTATTGCCTGACGATTTCCTGCTGGGTCACTCGCTGGGCCTGTTCGATGGTCTTGCGCAGCACGAACTGGGACGACACCCCCAACCGGCTGCCCAGGTCTCGTTGCGGCGTCCCATGGTCCAGGTAGTCACGGGCCAACGCCAACAGGCGCAGTTGCCGCTCGGTCATTGCGATGATGTACGAGACGTCCCGTCCGTCTTGCAGCAATTGATGCAGCAACCGCAGCGCTACCCCAGCCCTGCCCTCTATCAGGGCATCCACCGCGGCGAAGATGTTGGCTTCCCGCACTTGGGGAACCAGGTCTTCTACGTCCCGCTCTTCGATACCGCGCCCGGAAGCGAACAGCGACAGCTTCTCGATTTCCTGGTCAAGGGTCCACAGATCGCTCCCCACCAGGTCGCTCAGCCGGCTGACCGCTGCCGGGCTGATGCCGGCGCCCTTCTGTTGCGCCGTTTCTTTTATCCACCGCGCCAGCGCCGCCCCCGACGGGGCTGCCAATGCTTGCGCCTGGCAAATCGGGCGCAGCAGCCGCAGCAACGGGTTGCCGTCCGAGATGGCCCCGTCGGTGAACACCAGCAGGGTGGTATCCGGCAACTGGGGAACGGCTTCCGCCAGCGCCTCCCAGCCGCCCAGGCTTTGTGTTTCGGCTCCGGAGCCTCTCGAGCGGCCCCGGCGTCCGCCGGAGCGGCCCCCCGAGCGGCGTTCGTAGGCGGCCAGCAGCCCTTCGACCACCACCAGCCGCCTCGGATCCATGAACGGCAACGCGTTGCAGAGACTCAACAACTCCGCCGGCTTAATCTGGCTGCCCTGCAGCCGGTGGCTATTGGCTTCCAACAGGCCGGTCGCGCCCTCGTTTTCGGCCAGGATCCGCAACGCCCGGGGTACGAGAAAGCTGTCGCCATACACAAGGTGGGTGGACACGTGTTCGCTCCGGCGTTGGTTCCTATGGTCGGTCTGTTGCAGGCGGAGACCGCCCGCTTCGCCCCAGCGATTATAGCATCGGGCCTTCCGGCCATTTGCCCGTCCGCCTCAATGCCTGGAATCGTTAGGGCTCAGCCGATGCCGCCCGAGTGCGGGCGGAGCAGCTACGAGAGAAGTGCAACAGTTCGCTAGGAGCTAATTGGGGCAAGCTCATAGGTGCCGATCTGAACCGAAATCCCGCGAACACAGTGATGTTCAAGATAGACTCAGAAACCTTGGTATGTTATCGTTTTCCACAAGCCTGTGGATGGGCGTGCAACACAAAAACTGCGCTAGCAAGGCCCCATAGATGCGAACCACAGCGACATGGTCCGGTCAGGCAGCGCTCCCGGGCCGTCAAACATCCGCAACCACCCGGGTGCTAAAGGACGGGAACCCCAGAACTAAGACCTCGGGTTGGATTCGGGGCCCTTCGTCGGAGCAGAGGATTGGCCTCCAAGACTCCGAGCCTCCAATCGTAGGAAGCTTACCAATGGTCAACACAGATAAGTCACACCCCACTATTCCATTGACCACAACCACCAAAGTCCCTGTGAAGTGGCTGGCGCTGGACCGTCGGAATCCGCGCTTGATTCCTGGCGATGACGAACAAGATGAAGTAAGCATTATCGCTCAACTTTACCGCTCCGAAGACCTGGGCGAGTTGCTCCAGTCTATTGCGGCCAATGGCTATTTGGACATTGAGCCTCTTGTTGTTCTAAGCGAGGATGGGCATCTGACTGTCCTTGAAGGCAATCGCCGTTTAGCGGCCATTCGTTTGTTTGAGAAGCCTGACCTAGCGGACTTGATTCAAACGCAGGCTCAGCTCAGCATCACCGTTCCTTCTTTCCCTCAAAAATTCCGAGGCACTATCGCTGAGGTTTCCGTCTACCGCGTGGGGACTCGCGCAGCGGCTAGATCTTTTATTGGATTCAAACACATTAATGGTGCCGCGAAATGGCAGTCTTATGCCAAGGCGAGATTCGCCGCTGATTGGTATAAGGATGGTAAGGTCACACTTACTGATATAGCTGCCCAAATCGGTGACAGGCACGATACGATCAAAAGGATGGTCAACGCTATCTATGTGCTTGAGCAAGCGGAAAAGGCTGAAATCTTCCATCTCTCTGATCGGACTACCCCACGATTCAACTTCTCACACTTATACACGGCCTTGTCCCGCGCACCATATATGCGCTTTCTGGGCTTAGAGGAGGCGTGGTCCAGGTTTGACCCAGCACCAAGTCCCGTTTCTTCGGAGAAACTAGACAGCTTATCCGAAGTATTGAGATGGCTGTACGGGTCCAAAGACGAGGGCATAAACCATGTGATCCTGTCGCAGAATCCTGATATCAGGCTCCTGGGAGATGTCCTAGATAGTTCAGAGGGTCTCTCGATCTTGAGGGCGACTCGTTCGCTTGCAGAAGCGCACTTAAGCACCTATCCCGCGAACCAACGGTTTTCAGAGTCATTAGTACGAGCTAGGAAAGAGGTGCGTGAGGCGGCGAATAGCCTCCGCGGATTTGACGGGCGGGATCATGCGTTAGTCGGGATAGCGGAGGATATTTCCGAAACGGCTCAAGCAATGTACGATCGAATGGTTAGGAAGGTTAAGGAAGTGGGAAGCCAGGAAACATGAATCCGGCACTCTATCTTCCCTCGGACGAATTCACAACCGATTCGTCTCCTAACTTGGACCTTGCGGCCGACTTCTTGGAGCTTAATGCTCTTTTTTCCAAAGATGGTCAGTCATTTAGCGAAGACATCATCGATGCATTGGAACTGACATCAGAAACCGAATATTTCGACGTCGATACTGAAATCAAAACTCGGGAGGAAATTGCAGCTGGAGCCGTCGCTCGTATGGCGTCTCGGAGACAGGTGTTGACGACCTCATATCCATTTGCCATCGATAAAGACGGGGGCGTCGTCTTTTTCACTGGTCAACAGGAAGACTTGGGACAAACCGCATACTTAGTATCGTTGATATTGTCCAATCTAAGATCAATGTCTCCCTTACTGGAGAGCGAGGAAGTTCATCCCACACAGGAGGAAACAAAAGACCTTCGCAAATATTTTCAATACTTGGCGACCGTGGCTATTGCTGCGGAAGTCGGCGGGCCTGCGTGGTCTTTTGGCTTTCCCCGTCCCGACGCAACTGGTTTCCTAACAAAGCTGTCCGAGATATGGAAGTCACTTAAGGACGGAACGGTTGGTGCCGACCCTTCTGCGCCTTCGCACCCCAAAGACGATCAAGTAGACATCTTTGCTTGGCGGGAGCAGAAGGATGGGTTGCCTGGATTCCTATTGGTGGCAGCCCAAGTTGCTACGGGTAGTGACTGGAAGTCAAAATCGATCAAACACTACGTGGGAGACGTTTTCACCCGTCGTTGGTTCAGCCGGATTCCCGTTACTGCGATAGTTGCCTACCATGTGATTCCATTTGCGCGCCCTGACGAACAGTTTCGCGATGACGTGCTGGTTCTCGGCAATGTTCTACACCGCCTGCGGGTTCCATATAGGGTTAGCCAAAGCGCCAGCCTTATTGCTGAAGGAACGAGTGTGGAAGGATTTGACCTGCTCGCCGCAGCCTCGGACGGCGTTCAATCCTATGTGGAACGGGCGAGGGCTCTATGAGGCATCGCTTCCATTCGATATGCCCATATTTTGCTATGTTCCCGGAGACCTTCGTCGAAAAACATCTTGCCTCTACGAGATTCAGTGGAGTCGTATTTGATCCATTTTGTGGACGGGGAACAGCAGTGTTCGAGAGTCTGATTAGGGGCCGACAGAGCGCCGGCTGCGATATCAATCCAGTAGCCGCTTGTGTCTCAGGTGCCAAATGCGATCCGCCAGCCCATTCTGCTGTTCTGGAGCGGTTATCAGTGTTGGAGAAGGAGAGCCTCTCGTTTCAAGCATGCGTCGATGTGGGCAAACTTGCAAAGTTCTTTTCCCTTTGTTTTTCTCCTTCTACCTACAATCAAATACTTTTTTTGAGGGACCAACTCAATTGGCAACACGACCGGACTGATCGCTTCATTGCGGCACTGGCTCTAGGAGCATTACATGGAGAATCCCATCGTAGCCCTTACTATTTCAGCAACCGAATGCCAAGGACAATAAGCACGAAGCCGGGTTACTCGGTGCGATGGTGGCTGGAAAATGGCTACAAGCCTCCTGTCAGAGAAGTATTCTCTATCCTTAGGCACTTGAGTTACTACCGCTTTACGACTGCACCGCCTACCCTCAGAGGTGAAGTTGCACTCTCCGACGCCCGTAATGCTGCAAAAAGGTTCCCACATTTGCTCGGACGGATTACAGACGTGATAACGTCACCTCCGTACTTGGACACGACTAGCTATCGTGAAGACCAATGGCTACGTTCTTGGTTTCTTGGTAAGACTGTGTCGCCCACAACGCGCGACGACGGACGCCATCACAACGTGGGCAAGTATGAGGAGTTCCTAACCGAGTCATGGGCCGGCATGGCCCCACTTCTTGCTGGTGAAGCGCGGATTGTCGTGAGAATCGGAGGTCGCAAACTACCTAAAGAGGAAGCATTGCAGCTTCTCGAATCGTCCCTAAAGAGGGCTACCCAAAGAAAGGTTCTCCTACAGGACAGGGGGGTGACGTCACTGGTGAAACGCACTCAAGCTAATGCGTTTCGAGGTTCAAGGCCCTCACCCACCGTTGAACATGACTTTAGTTTTTTACTGGGTTAGCGGTCATCTCTCTTATCGAAGCGTCACCAACGCTCGATTGACGAATTCTCTCCGTCGGCTAACTGAGCAATGACCAGCCAGACCAGATTGGCTACCCTTGAGTAGGGTTCGGGCTAGTCTGGACCTTTCGCACTTCTCTCCAGCTACGAATTCAATTTGACATGCGAGAGTCGGCGCAGCTATACTCCACACCCCCAATCTGGAAATGAACGCCGGGGCGCGCTGTGTGTGGAATAGTCGGATACGTGGGCCATCAGCAAGCTTGGCCCATCATCTTAGAAGGGTTGCAGCGGCTGGAATATCGCGGGTATGACAGCGCTGGCATTGCTATCGTAGACCCCACCGGCGACCTGCATTTTCGCAAGACCGTCGGCAAAGTCGGCGCCCTTGCTTTGGAAGAGCCGGAAGACCCGATCAGGGGCTTGACCGGCCTGGGCCACACCCGTTGGGCTACCCACGGCAGGCCCTCCGACGGCAACGCCCACCCCCACACAGATTGCTACGGCCAGATCGCCGTCGTCCATAACGGCATCGTCGAAAACTTCGCCGAGTTAAAGTCCGACCTGCAAGCGGCCGGGCACTCCTTTTCATCCGACACCGACACCGAGGTCATCACCCACCTGGTTGAAGAAGGCCTCAACCGCGGCCTCAGCTTCGAGGACGCCTTCCGCCGCATGGGCAGGCGAATCAAGGGGTCCCAAGCCGTCACCGCCACCCTCAGGGGCCAGAGCAGCATACTGTGCGCCCTCCGCTTGGGCCACGCCGGCGGCATAGTCGTCGCCCACCGCGACGGCGAAGCCATCGTGGGCAGCGACCTTCCCGCCCTGCTGCCCCTGTTCCGCCACCAGTCAGTGATCGGCGGAGTCGGCTTCCTCGACTCCGGGGAAATGGCCGTCATAACCCCCCAGGGCGCCAGCTACTCCGACCTGGAAGGCCGCCCCATAGCCAAGCAGACTCGCACTATCTCCCCCGAAGACGTCATCATCGACAAGGGCGGCTACCGCCATTTCATGTTGAAGGAAATCATGGAGCAGCCCCAATCGGTGGCCAGCGCCATGCGAGAGCGGGTGGACTTCCGCCAAGGCCGCATCTCCCTGCCCGACTTTCCCCTGTCCTCTGCCGAAATCCAAGACCTGCAGCGGGTCGTCCTCGTTGGCTGCGGCACCAGCCTTCACGCAGCCCAGGTGGGCCGGCACTTGATCGAGCGCTTGGCCGGCTTGCCCGCCGAGGCCGAAAGCGCTTCCGAGTTTCGCTACCGCGACCCCTACCTGGACCGCCACACCTTGGTTGTCGCCGTCGGCCAGTCTGGGGAGACCGCCGATACCGTGGCCGCCATGCATTTGGCCAGTCAAAAGGGAGGCAGGCTGGTCACTATATGCAACACCGAAAACAGCCAGGCCGCCCGTGTGGCCGAAGGCGTCCTTCACATGCGTTCGGGCATCGAAATCGGCGTCGCCAGCACCAAGACCTTTATCGCCTCGTTGACCACGTTGGTTCTCCTGGCGGCCCACCTTGGCCTGGTCCGGGGCACGCTGACTCCTGAACGCTCTCGCCAGTTGGTCGAGGCCCTGGCCCACTGCCCGCGGTTGGTGGGTGACCTGCTGTCTGATGTCGGCGTTTACCGGCGCCTGGCCCGCCACCTTTGTGGCTTCGATAACTTCCTGTTCCTGGGCCGGGGCATCAACAGCCCCATTGCCATGGAGGGCGCCCTCAAGCTCAAGGAGTTGAGTTACATCCATGCCGAGGGCTACCCCGCCGGCGAGATGAAGCACGGCCCCATCGCGTTGATCGACCGGAATATGGCCACCGTTGCTATAGCGCCCAGGGACTCCATGTACCCCAAGGTCGTCAACAACATAACGGAGGTAAAGGCGCGCGACGGCCTGGTCGCCGCTGTTGTGACCCAGGGCGACCGCGACCTTCCGTCCCAGGTCGATCACGCCCTGTACATCCCTCCGGCCCCGGAGATTCTCACGCCGATTCTGGCTGCCGTCCCCCTGCAGTTGCTGGCCTACCACATCGCCGAGCTAAGGGGTTGCGACGTGGATCAGCCCCGCAACCTGGCCAAGTCGGTCACCGTGGAGTAGCACGTTCGTGCGTTCGCTTCTTATCGCCTTTTCTGCTGCGTCAAGGCCCAAACCTGGGCCCGAAGCAAATTGTGAATTATGGAATTACTACCCCTCAACCCTTGAATTTAGTCCCGCCAGGTGAAATTATATTAGGATGACGGTTTCCCCCAATGCGCCCCTAAGTCTGCTGTTCCAGGCGTGCCGCTAATATGTTTTTTACCGTCCCTGCCACCGCCGTCCCCTACGACCGCTACGCTCCCCTCGCTCCTCCAGAAACCACCGCAGAACTGCAATTCATAGCCCGGGAACTCAAGAACCTCCGCGTCCTCCACGTCAACAGCACCGCCGCCGGCGGGGGCGTGGCCGAAATTCTCCAGTCCATGGTGCCCCTCATGAAGGGCCTGGGCATCGACGCCGACCGCATCGTCATCGACCCGCCGCCGGAGTTCTTCCAAGTCACCAAGCAGATTCACAACCTGCTCCAGGGGGCCGAAGGCAGCCTCTCTCCGAAGGACCTGCAGCTCTACCTGGGCAGCATCCGGGAAGTGGCCGAGCACATGCGCCGCAACGGATTGACCGCCGACGTATGGTTCCTCCACGACCCCCAGCTGTTGCCCCTGGCCCGGTTCCTGCCCCGTGGGGTTGACCAGACCTGGATATGGACCATCCACATCGACCTTACCGCGCCTAACAAGGATACCCTGGACGCCCTCATGCCCTTTACCAGGGACTACGACCGGCTTATCTTCTCCCTGGACTCCTATGTCCCCGACGGCTTGGACAAGTCCCAGGTTGTGTCCATCGCTCCCCCGGCCATCGACCCGCTCACCGTGAAGAACACCGCCATGGACCGGGAAGACGCGCTCAAGCTGGTGGCTGCCCTGGGCGTCGACCCGGCTAGGCCCCTGGCCCTTCAGGTGTCCCGCTTCGACTTGTGGAAGGATCCCTGGGGCGTCATCGACGCCTTCCGACTGGCCCGCCGCGATGTCCCCGGCCTGCAGTTGGCCCTCCTTGGCTTGACCCAGGCCAACGACGACCCCGAGGCTGTGGAAATCGTCGCCAACGTGACTTCCTATGCCGAACAGGACCCCGACATCCACATCTACTTTGACCCGGCGGGTCTTCCTGCCGGCAACGACGATATTGTCAACGCCTTCCAGGTCGCCGCCGGCGTGGTGCTCCAGAAGTCCCTGCGCGAGGGCTTCGGACTCACCGTCAGCGAGGCCATGTGGAAGGGGCAGCCCGTCATCGGCGGCAACGTCGGGGGCATTCGCCTGCAGATTAAGGACGGCGTCAACGGCTACCTGGTCGACTCGCCGGAGCAGGCCGCCCGACGCATGGTACAGTTGGTCCAAGACCCCGCCCTGCGCTCCCGCCTCGGCGGCGCGGCGCGGGAGACCGTCCGGGAGCGGTTCCTCATGCCCAGCCTGGCCCTCGACTACCTGCGGGTCGTCCAGGCCCACGTCCACCGGGCCACGGCCCCCGCTCCGGGAGCGCCCTCGTGGCAAACGAACCCTCGCTACGGCCTGGCCTGATTCCCGCCGGCGGCCCGGCGCCTATGCCAGCCGCCCCGGCCCCGGTTTAGGTGTGAGATGACGCCGCCGCTGCGGGTCCTTGCTCCCGCCACTACCGCCAACCTGGGCCCGGGTTACGATTGCCTGGGCATGGCCCTTGACCTCTGGAACGAGTTGGAGGTCTTGCCCGAACTTGAGGCTTCCGCAGGCGGCCCGGTGGTGGAGGTCGTCGGCGAGGGCGCCGGCGAGCTGGCCCAGGACGGCGACAACCTGGTGGCCCGCTCCATGTCCTTCCTGTTCCGCGAGGCCGGCCGCGAGATGCCTCCCCTACGCCTCCGCTGCCGCAACCAGATTCCCCTCAGCCGCGGCCTGGGCAGCAGCGCCGCCGCCATTGCCGGGGGCCTGGTCGCCGCCAACTCCCTCTGCGACGGCATCTTCGGCGATGATGAACTGCTGGAAATGGCCGCTACTATAGAAGGGCACCCCGACAACGTCGTCGCCGCCCTGCGCGGCGGGCTCCAGCTTGTGGTCACCGATCAGGACAAGCTCTACGCCGTCCCGGTCCCGGTCCCGTCCCGGCTGTCCGCGGTCTTGTTCATCCCCGACTTCCGCATAGCCACCGCCGACGCCCGGGCCGTCCTACCCGCCCAGGTGTCCCTGCAAGACGCCGTGTTCAACGCTGGCCGCGCCGCCCTTCTCATCGCGGGCATGGCGGCCGGCAAGCCCGAGTACTTCAAGCTGGGCACCCAGGACCGGCTTCACCAGCCCTACCGCGAGTCGTTGTTCCCCGCCATGAAGCTGCTCTTCCGTGCGGCCATGGACTGCGGGGCCCTGGGAGTGTTCCTGTCCGGCAGCGGCTCCACCGTGCTGGCCCTCGCCAGCGGCCGCGAGATGACCGTGGCTTATGAAATGGCCGAGGCCGCCAGGCAGGCGGGCGTCCAGGGCCAGGTGCGCGTCACTCGCCCCTCCGCCCAGGGCGCCCACGTCGCCAACAGCGCCGATGCCTAACCCGCCCTTCCGGCCCTCTTTCCAGCCATTCTTCCCGCTGCCTTTCCGGCCATTCTTTTCTCCCTTTCTGTCACACATGCCCCCCTCTCTGTCATTCCTGTAAGTGTGGGGTAATTCGTTGACATATCCAAACAGCGGAGCATAAGCCCCCGGAGTTCATAGCGGGCGAGGCCGGCGGCCTCCTGGCGGAGGCGGGTCAGTTCGTGGCGGAAGCGGCGGTCTTGGAGCCAACGGTAGGGTGTGCCTTGTCCTATGCCGGAGGAGCGGGCGGCTTGAGCCAGGGTGGGAGCAGCGGCGATGATGGGCAGAGCTTGCTGCCGGCGGGAGGGAAGGCCGGAATTTTTCGAATTCTGTACCATTCTGTACCATTTCGTCCCATTTTGGGGCGTCGGCAGCAGGCGGGGGAGGGTTGGAGGGTTCGGGGCTAGAACGGCGGGAGGAAAGGCCGGAATTTTTCGAATTCTGTACCATTCCGTTCCATTTTGGGGCGTCGGCAGCAGGCGAGGGAGGGTTGGAGGATTCGGGGCTGGGGCGGCGTTTGGTCACGACACGTTACGGGCCTCAGTGGCTGGTCTTGATTGGGTCCGGCGATATGGCAGGGACCTGACCTGCATCCATGATAAGGGGAGCCTGGGAGGGTGGGCAAGGGGCAAGTGTCAGTGGTGGGGGCGAGATTATGCCCCCCTCTAAATCTCTCCCTTCGTAAGGGGGAGAGGTCAAGTTTGGTACAAACCGGGGAGACTGGTAACAGATTATCCATGAACATAGGCAACACTTTCCTTGAGGAGGACAGGAAATGGCGGCTGGGACGAGGGAATAACGGTTTGTCAACGAATTAGCTGACACATACAATTCCGAGCGCAGCGAGGAATCTAAAATCCATGTCCACCAAGGCGAGCCGGGCCTTCTACGTCTAATATCCTTTAATATCCTTACGAATGGCGTCCGCAGCCCCTACGTTGGCGTGACCAACGGCCTTGTGAGCAGGGTGTACCAACACAAACGCAAACTGGCGCCGGGATTTACTGCCAAATACAACGCTACCTGGCCGGCTTACTATGAACAGACCACGGACGTCAGGTCGGCAATCCAGCGGGAGAGGCAAATCAAAAGCTGGCGTCGAAGCAAGAAGGTGGCATTGGTCGAGAGTTTTAATCCGCAATGGCAAGACCTGTCTCTGGAATGGTACGATGGCTGCGGAGAGCAATTCAGATTCCTCACTGCGTATCGGAATGACAAGCGTGGGCGTACCGGAATGACCAGGTGGGAGCGCATCAGAATGACCAGGTGGGAGCGCATCGGAATGACAAGGGTGAGCGCATCAGAATGACCAGGTGGGAGCGCATCGGAATGACAAGGGTGAGCGCATCAGAATGACCAGGTGGGAGCGTACCGGAATGACAAGGGTGGGCGCATCAGAATGACCAGGTGGGAGCGCATCGGAATGACAAGGGCGGGATTTGGCATGACCGGTAGGAGCGTGTAGGCGGCCCATGCCCCTCATCGTGCAGAAATACGGCGGCAGTTCATTGGCCGACGCCGGCCGCATCGTCAACGTCGCCCGCCGCATCGCCGACACCCGGCGGCAGGGCTGCCAGGTCGTCGCCGTGGTATCCGCCATGGGCGACACCACCGACGAGCTAATCGACCTGGCCCGCACCGTCGCTCCCGACCCTGATCCCAGGGAGCTTGACCTGCTCCTGTCCACCGGCGAGCTGGTTTCCAGCACCCTGATGACCATGGCCCTGCGGACCCTGGGCTGCGACGCCGTCAGCCTCAGCGGCTCCCAGGCGGGCATCCACACCGACACCATGCACGGCAAGGCCCGCATCCACAGCATCGACACCGCCCGCATCCAGGAAGAGCTGGCCCGCGACCGCCTGGTCGTCGTCGCCGGGTTTCAGGGCGTCGATCAGGACAGCGACGTCACAACCCTGGGCCGTGGAGGCTCCGACACCACCGCCGTGGCCCTGGCCGCCGCCCTGGGGGCCGGCCGTTGTGATATATATACCGATGTCGAAGGCATTTACACCGCCGACCCCCACATCGTCCCGGAAGCCCGCAAGATGACGGAGATCGGCTACGAGGAGATGCTGGAACTGGCGAGCTATGGGGCCAAGATGAGCCCCCGGTCGATAGAACTCGGCGCAGTCTATGGAGTGCCCATCTACGTCGCCTCCAGCTTCGGCGATTCCCCCGGCACCCTCATTCACCAGGAGGCAGGGACCCAGCCTATGGAAAACCGCATCAAAGTCACCGGCATCGCCCACAACGCCAACGTGGCCAAAATCACCCTGCGCTCCGTGCCCGACCGGCCCGGCATTGCGGCTGCCCTGTTTGAGCCCCTGGCGCAAATCGGCGTCAGCGTCGACACTATTGTCCAGAACACCAGCGCCGACCGCATCACCGACATCACCTTCACCACCACCCGCAGCGACCTGCCCCGGGCCTTGGCGCAGATGGATAGCATCGCCGCCGAGCTGGGCGCCGGGGGCATCGACAGCGACGCAACGTTGGCCTCGGTCA
The DNA here is from genome assembly GCA_965249215.1 of Dehalococcoidia bacterium. Lineage (GTDB taxonomy): Bacteria > Chloroflexota > Dehalococcoidia > Lucifugimonadales > UBA3495. The sequence continues at coordinate 1,189,293 of CBDFLN010000001.1, forward strand.
GCATCGTCGGCTCCGGCATGCAGAACACCCCCGGCTACGCCTCTCGGATGTTCCGCACCCTGGCCGACGCCCAAGTCAACATCGACATGATCACCACCTCGGAAATCCGCATCTCCTGCATCATCCGGGAGGACCAGGCGGCCGAGGCCGTGCGCGTCCTCCACCGCCACTTCCAACTTGACCAGGCGGAGTAGGGTTCTGGGCCCCTCCGTTCATCCTTCGATTTCCCCCTTCGACTTCTCTCAGGGCAGGCTCAGGACGAACGGGCTCCACCACCACCCCGTTCACCCTGAGGCTCTCGAAGGGCCCCCGCGCCGGCCCCACCCCCGTTCATCCTTCGATTTCCCTCAGGACGAACGGAACCCCGCCACCGCCCCGCTCACCCTGAAGCTCTCGAAGGGCCCCGCGCCGGCCCCACCCCCGTTCGTCTGGTTCGAGAGCCTCACCACGAACGGGCCCCCGGGCCGCCACGCCGTGCAAGTCCCTTCTCCCCTGGTGGGAGAAGGTTAGGATGAGGGGGACTATGCTGCCACCCACCCCCCGCACCGGGCCCGCCCCGTGACTGACCCCTTCCTGTCCGTCGTTATTCCCGCCTACAACGAGGAGGCCCGCATCGGCCCCGCCCTGCGGCAGGTCGTCGACTACCTGGACTCCCGCCCCTACTCCTGGGAGGTCCTGGTGGCCGACGACGGCAGCGACGACGCCACCGCCCGCCTGGCCGCCGAGACGGCCGCGGGCCGCCCCAACCTGCGCATCGTCTCCCTGCCCCACCGGGGCAAGGGCTGGGCCGTCAAGAACGCCATGCTCGCCGCAAGGGGGCAATACAGGCTGCTCTGCGACGCCGACCTGCCCGTGCCCGTGCAGCAGATGGAGCGCCTGATCCCGCCCTGCTCCGGCGATGTCGACGTGGCCGTCGGCTCCCGGCAGGCCCCCGGCGCGACCCGGCTGGGCGAGCCCTGGGTCCGCCGGGTGATGGGCCGTGCGTACAACGCCCTGGTCCGCCTGCTGGCCCTCCCCGGCGCCGGCGACAGCCAGTGCGGCTTCAAGTGCTTCCGCGGCGAGGTTGTGCCCCGGCTCTTCGGCAGCCAGACCCTCGACGGCTTTGCCTTCGACGTCGAGGTCCTGTACCTCGCCCGCCGCCTGGGCCTCACAGTCCGCGAGTTCCCCGTGGACTGGCGCTACCGGGAGCGCAGCAAGGTCCGCGCCCTGAGCGACCCCCTGTCGATGACCTGGGACCTCCTGCGCCTCCGCTGGCGCCACCGGCGGGTGTGAGCGTAGGCGGGGCCCCGCCGCCCGTTCATCCTTCGATTTCCCTCAGGACGAACGGGCTACCCGGCCCCCACGAACGGGCTCCCGCTCCGCCACGCCGCGCAAGTCCCTTCTCCCCTGGTGGGAGAAGGTTAGGATGAGGGGGACTATGCTCCCACCCACCCCTCCGTTCGTCCTTCGATTTCCCCCTTCGACTTCCCTCAGGGCAGGCTCAGGACGAACGGAACCGCCCGCCCCGGCTCACCCTGAGCCAGTCGAAGGACCCCCACCCGTCCCCCCGTTAATCCTTCGATTTCCCCCTTCGACGGGCTCAGGACAGGCTCAGGGCGAACGGACAGCCGGCGCAACGGATAGTGAGCAATGCCTGGAATGATATACTCGGCCCCGGCATGCCGTTTTGGGTGTACATACTTCGCTGTTCCGACGGTTCCTACTACACAGGCCACACCGACGGATTGGAACACCGGCTGGCCCAGCATGAGACGGGGGAATACCCAGGCTACACGTCAAGCAGACGGCCTGTGACCCTGGTATATACGCAAGAATTCTCCACGCGAGAAGAGGCTTTGGGGGCGGAGAGTCAGGTCAAGGGATGGTCTCGCGCCAAGAAGGAGGCGCTTGCGCAAGGGGACTGGCAGGGGCTATCTGCGTTGGCGGTCCGCCGTACTCCCGATGCGCCGCGTTAGGCTACCCCACCCCCCCCTCATCCTGAGGCTCTCGAAGGGCCCCGCTCGCCTCCAGCCCGTCCCCCCGTTCATCCTTCGATTTCCCCCTTCGACTTCCCTCAGGGCAGGCTCAGGACGAACGGAACCCCGCCCCACCGGCTCACCCTGAGCTTGTCGAAGGACCCCGTTCACCCCCCCTCACCCTGAGGCTCTCGAAGGGCCCCGCTCGCCTCCAGCCCGTCCCCCCGTTCATCCTTCGATTTCCCTCAGGACGGACGGACGCCCCCCCACCGGACGCCCCCCACACCGGACGCCCCCACACCGGACGCCCCCACACCGGACGCCCCCCCACCGGACGCCCCCCACACCGGACGCCCCCCACCGGACGCCCCCCACACCGGACGCCCCCCACCGGACGCCCCCACACCGGACGCCCCCCACCGGACGCCCCCACACCGGACGCCCCACACCGGACGCCCCCCACCGGACGCCCCCCCACCGGACGCCCCCCACCGGACGCCCCCCACACCCGTCACCCGACTCCCCATCCCGCTCACCCTGAGCCAGTCGAAGGGCCCGCGCGCACGAACACCATTACATATCCGGGGCGCTAGGCTGTCCGTTCGTCCTGAGGGAAATCGAAGGGCGCACGGGCAGCCGGAGTCCCACAGGGCTCTCCAAAAGCGCGGCCCTAACCCCCACCCCAACCCTCCCCCTTCCCAAAGGGGAGGGAGTAAGGAAGCCCCTTCCCCCACGCCCCGTTCATCCTTCGATTTCCCTCAGGACGAACGGGACCCCACTCACCCACCCCCCGTAATCCCTTCCCCCGCCCCCCCGGTTCACCCTTCGATTTCCCTCAGGACGAACGGAACCCCACCCCCCAACACCCGTTCACCCTGAGGCTCTCGAAGGGCCTCACCACGAACGGGCTGCCACCCAACCCGTCCCTCCGCCTCCAACCCCCCCACCCAAAAAATTCGCCCCAAAATTCGTCCCTGCGGGTATTGACCAGCCCTGTACTTTTGTTGTACCTAATCACCTATAAACGGCGCACGTTGCGCCAAGGCTAAAACAAACCGAACTCGCACCTAAATTCGTAGATAAAAAAGGCATCGGAAGAAGGGCGGTTGGAGGATAGATGGAAACTCAGCCGGGTCAAATAGCGACGGGGCCCGCCAACAACAGCGCCAAGCTGGTGCGCAACCTCAGCCGGGAGGCCATCGCGTTGGCCTTGAAGGGCGAATGGGAGCGCGCCGCCCAGCTAAACCGCGCCATCCTCAAGCTCTCAGACGCCGACGTCGAGGCCATGAATCGCCTCGCCAAGGCCCTCATCGAGCTGGGACAGTACCGCGAAGCCAAGCAGGTGTTGGCCCAGGCCGGGGCCATCGCCCCATACAACACTATCGCCAAGAAAAACCGGGCCCGGCTCAGCTGCCTCGAGTCCGGCGCGGCCGCGCCCAAGGCCCCCCAGGCCGCGGCCCCGCCGCGGCTCTTCATTGCAGAAAGCGGCAAATCGGGCACCACCGTCCTGCACAAGACCGGCGCCGCCCGCACCATCGCCTCCCTCTCCCCCAGCGACCCTGCCAACCTGATCGTCGAGGGCAACCGGCTCATGGTCTACACCAGGGACGGCGACTACCTCGGCCAGGTCGAACCCAAGCTGGGCAGCCGGCTGGTCCGCCTCATGGCCGGCGGCAACGAATACGAGGCCGCGGTCATGGGCGTCAAGGCCCAGGGCGTCGCCGTCATCATCAGGGAGACCCGCCGCCACTGGAGCATGCACGACTTCTGCTCCTTCCCCGGCAGGGCCAAGGAGGCGCACCGGGTGTACCTGGGCGGCGCCATGGCCCGGGACATCCGGGACGACTACCCGGACGACGACGAAGAAAACGTCATCGACGAAGAAGCCCTGGACACCGGGTGGGCGGATAACGAGTAGCCCCCAACCCGTTCACCCTGAGCCTGTCCTGAGGCTCTCGAAGGGCCCCCCCGTTCATCCTTCGATTTCCCCCTTCGACTTCCCTCAGGGCAGGCTCAGGACGAACGGGCCCCGGCCCTACCCCGCTCACCCTGGGCCTGTCCTGAGGCTCTCGAAGGGGCTCTCGAAGGGCCCGCGCACCCACCCCCAGCCCCCCAACCCGCTCACCCTGAGGCTCTCGAAGGGCCCCGCCCCCCCGTTCATCCTTCGATTTCCCTCAGGACGAACGGAACCCCAGCCCCCCAACCCGTTCACCCTGAGGCTCTCGAAGGGCGCCCGGGCCGGCCCCACCGCCGCCCGTTCGTTCTGGTTCGAGGGCCTGTCCTGAGGCTCTCGAAGGGCCTCACCACGAACGGGCTACCCGGCCCCCACGAACGGGCTGCCAGGGCCCACCCTACATTTACCCGTTCACCCTGGGCCTGTCCTGAGGCTCTCGAAGGGGCTCTCGAAGGGCCGCCCCCGTTCATCCTTCGATTTCCCTCAGGACGAACGGAACCCCAACCCCCCACACCCGTTCACCCTGAGGCTCTCGAAGGGCGCCCGGGCCGGCCCCACCGCCGCCCGTTCGTTCTGGTTCGAGGGCCTCACCACGAACGGGCTACCCGGCCCCCACGAACGGGCTGCCAGGGCCCACCCTACATTTACCCGTTCACCCTGGGCCTGTCCTGGGCCTGTCCTGAGGCTCTCGAAGGGCCCCGCCCGTTCGTTCTGGTTCGAGGGCCTCACCACGAACGGGCTGCCAGGGTCCACCCTACATTTACCCGTTCACCCTGGGCCTGTCCTGAGGCTCTCGAAGGGGCTCTCGAAGGGCCCCCCCCCCGTTCATCCTTCGATTTCCCTCAGGACGAACGGAACCCCGGTCCCTCCTCCCCCCCGGCCCCCAACGCGTCATTCCCGACCCCCAACGCGTCATTCCCGCGCCCCCAACGCGTCATTCCCGGCCCCCAACGCGTCATTCCCGCGCAGGCGGGAATCTCAAATGCCTGTCCTGAGCCAGTCGAAGGGCCTGTCCTGGGCAGCCCGTTCGTTCTGGTTCGAGGGCCTCACCACGAACGGGCTACCCGGCCACCACGAACGGGCTGCCAGGGCCCACCCTACATTTACCCGTTCACCCTGGGCCTGTCCTGAGCCTGTCCTGAGGCTCTCGAAGGGGCTCTCGAAGGGGCTCTCGAAGGGCCCCGCCCGTTCATCCTTCGATTTCCCTCAGGACGAACGGGTCCCTGGTCCCCCCCGTTCACCCTGAGGCAGTCGAACGGGCTGCCAGGGGCCCCCAACCACTTGCATCTTGCAACACAAAAGAAACATAATTGCTGCACACAGCTACTTGACAACGAACCAATGCCTTTAGTATATTCCTCGCTGGATGATTTTCGTCCGATGTTCAATATTGGCTTTGGCCCTGCTGAACGGCAACACAAACGCGGCGCCACCTCGCCGCACCTGTCTCAGGAGCCTTCGCGCTCTTGGGACTATCTTGCTGGATAAAGGGGCCTGCAAGCCTTGACAACGGAAAACATCCGGTGCTTAATATGGGGCTAGAAAACCCTAGGTCACTCAACAATACAAGAGGGTTCATGTCATTTCCCAATACCGGCGCCCCTTCCTCGTGCCTAGACCCATCGGTAATCCCCAAGGCATCACCCACACCCCTCTTGCAACCGGACCAGCCGGGAAGAGGCGCCCAACCTCGGGCCCAAGGCGAAGTCCAAAAGGGAACCTACACAAAAATCCGAGTGAACTCGGTGGAGGAGATACAGTAAATGAACACTAAAGCGGTTAAATCCTTTGGGCTCGCCCTCATGCTGGCTGCCGGCGTCCTCGCCGTCCTGCTGGCCTTGGGCACGTTCTCCCCGCAAAAAGCGGCGGCGCAGACCATCCCACCGGCGAATATATCCGTCAATCCCTCCAGCGCCGACGCGGGAGATGCGACCCCTATCACCGTGGGGTTCCAGATCACTGATGGCGCGATAACGTCGGGCCAAGAAGTGAAAATCGGGCTTCCCGGTTTCAGTGTGCCCGCCGAGATTGACCCATCCGCGGTGAGCATCAGGGGCGGCGGCGGAGCCGGCAACCCGGCGAATATCACTGTTTCTAAGACGACCATCACCCTGGAAGTTGGAGATGACAGCGGCGGCGTACCCATGTTCATCGCTGGAGAAGCTAATGGTGCGCAGGTCTACGTTACCTTCACCAGGGCGGCAGGCATCTCGGCCGGTTCAGTCGCTGGTCAGTACAAGGTCACTGTCAACGACATTGAGGATGAACAAGATTTCAACATAAAGCCGAGCGTGTCCTTGTCCCACAAAGCGGGCTCTAAGAGCACCAAGCTCGTGGTATCCGGATCCTCGTTCCCCGCCGGCGTCGTGAACATTGATGTAGCTAATGCCGCGTCAGGTGCCGGGTTCATAGACATAGCTATTAAAGGCGGCGCTTTCGAACACGAGATAGACATCGCTGTCGGGACCGACGATGACGAATTCGAATACGGCGAAAACACGATCTTCGTACGTCACGATGCGTCAGATGAGGCTGATGTCGAGACGCTGGATGCCGCCGTACAGCCATCTGAACTGGAGTTCACTCTCAGCGCGACGGTTGAAACCGCTGACACACTGATCTTGGGCGGCCGGGGCGTAGCGGTCACCTTGTCAGAAGGTGGTGTCACCGATGAAGGTTCCGCCATGGTCATCACCGAGGTGACCATCGGCGACGTTATTGTCGCCCATGGAGGGGAAGATGTAACCGTGCCGGAGGCGGATGCCGACGCCGCCGGGGAAGTGGCAGCGCAAGTCGCAGGCAAGGTTGTCATAAACATCGACGTAGGGTCCGATGTGCCGACGGGCGCCGACCAGGCACTGGTGATTACCGGTACCATCGGCAATGCCCCCGGAACTCTCGGCTCTACCACGGTGGAAGTCACGGCTCTGGAATTGACGCTGAATCCCGACTCCGTTGTCCAGGGCAACACGGTCTCTCTGACCGGAAGAGGGTTCGGCGACGACGAAAAGATCACGTCGCTAATGATAACCCCCAATCATGAGGACCTTGCAAGCCAGGACAAGACCGTGGCAAGCGCCGCAGGGACGCCCTCCATCAGCGGCGGACGGTACGTCTTCAGCTTTACCGTCCCCGACCTTCCCGGTGGCGATGCTACAGTCCAGCTTGAGCAGAGTGACGGGAAAATCGGCCGCGGCCAGCTGACGATCAAGACACCTACCATTGAGATCGATCCCGCCAGCAGCCGGAAGGGCACCGAGGTCCTCGTTACCGGCACAGGCTTCCCAGGCAACGACCCGGCATACATCGAGTACAACGGAGGCTCAGCGGGCGCCGCCAACGCTGACGGCGGCGGAAACTGGAGTCACGTCATCATAGTGCCGGATGATGCCTTCGGCGACAAGAACGAGGTCATAGCCTTCCGCCCGGCCATCGGCGATGCTGGTCCCGAAAACGATCCCAACCCTAACTACAAAGCGACGCGGGCAGCCAAGAAAGTCTTGCACGCAGTGCCCGGCGCGACCACGGTCGTAGACGAGACCGAAGCCGAATCCGGCGACACCATTACCGTCACCGGTGAAGCCCACACGCCATACACTCCGTACTCGGTGACCATAGGCGGCGTGTCCGTTGGCTCAGGTACGGCCGACCCCGACGGGAACTTCACCGCCGAGGTTACGGTACCCGTCTTCCGACCGGGCAGCTTCACCACCTTGGTTGTAACCACGGGTACTGGGGAGGATGCCACGACCGCCTTGAGCGAGAGCGTCAAGGTTCTAGCGGCGCCGGAGGTTGAGCCCACCAGGGACGTTGAGGAAGAGTTCGACGGCCTCATCGAGGCTGGCGTGCTGGACAGCGTGTTCCGCTACAACGATGACAAGTCCTGGTCCGGCTACAGCCCCGCAGCTCCTGCGGAGGCCAACGACCTGGACACCGTTAACTCCGGAGACATCCTCTGGATTAAGGTCAGCGCGGACGGCGCATCATACGCTGGCAGGGCCCTCACCACGGAGCCCAACCCCTGGAACCTGGTCGTCGCCCCCTAGGGCCGGAATACCCAACCAACGGCGATAAGCGAGGCCGCCCCACCGGCGGCCTCGCCAAAACACTCTAGAAAGAGGTTGAACACATGACCAAAATGAAGATTCTGGCCCTTCTCGCCGGAATGGTCCTCCTGCTTACCATTCCCGCCGTCGCCTTTGCCCAGGGGGAGCCCCCGCCCGGCCGCTACTTCGGCTCGGTGACCGTGGACGGCGAGACCGCCGCTGACGGCACCACCGTCACGGCTTCGGTAGGCGGCGAGGAAGTCGGTTCCGATGACGTGGCAGGCGGCGATTACTTTATCGAAATTAGCGGCGCTCACGAGGGCGAAGAGGCCACCTTTACGGTGGGCGATCTCGCCGCCGACCAGACCGAGACCGTCGCCTCCGGCCACGTTTCTTTGGACCTGACCGCGGAGACGCCCATGGAGCCGGAGCCGACGGAAGAGCCCACGGCGATGCCCACCGAGGAGGTCATGCCTACCGGGGAGGTCATGCCTACCGAGGAGGTCATGCCTACCGCGGAGCCCACCCCTGACCCCTTGCAGGTTGCAGTGGATGCCGCTAACGCCGCTGCCAAGGACGCCAGCGACGCCGCCGCCATCGCCTTAGCGGCCGCTAGCAGGGCCGAGACTGCCATTACCAAGGCAATGACCGCTGCCACGGGCGCGGACGACGCCGTCGGCGCTGCCGTCGCGGCCCTCGAAGCCGCCGTCGCCGCGGCCAACGCGGCAGCCGAGGCCGCTAACGCCTCCGCAGCCACGGCCATCGCTTCTGCCAGGGCCGCCACCGCGACCGCCGCAGATGCCGCCGACGAGGCCGGCATCTCGGTGATTGCAGCCCTCAACGCAGCCAATGCCGCGAACGACGCGTCCGCTTCTCTGGCTGACTCCATAGCCGCAGCCACCGAGGCTGCTGCCGACGCCAACGGGGCTGCCTCTGCCGCCGTAGACGCGGGCAGGGCCGCCACCGCCGCCGCCGATGCCGCCGCCAACGTGGTTGGCGCCCCCGGCGCGGACGGCTCAGATGGCTCAGATGGTAGCGACGGGTCCGATGGCTCAGACGGAGCCGACGGCGAGGACGCCTCCTCCGTCATAGGCATAGTAGCCCTGATCATCGCCATCCTTGGCGCCCTGGTAGCCGGCGGAGTCTACCTCCTCTCCAGGAGAGAGACCGTCTAAGCCAGGCCAGCCAAGTAACCCCAGACCCCTGAAGAGGCGCACCGGCCCCCAGCCGGTGCGCCTCTCTCTGTCTTAGCCCCTCCCGTTATTCACCCGACCCCCCCGTTCGTCCTGAGCCTGTCCTGAGGCTCTCGAAGGGCCTGTCCTGAGCCCGTCGAAGGGGGAAATCGAAGGGCCCCGCCGCCCCCAAACCCGCCCCAACCCACGCACGAACACCACCACATACCCTGGCCCCCCCGTTCGTCCTGAGGGAAATCGAAGGACCCGGCCCCCATCCCCAACCAGTCATTCCCGCGCAGGCGGGAATCTCGCGCCCCGGGGTCTTAACCCCCTCCCCAACCCTCCCCCTTCCCAAAGGGGAGGGAGCAAGTGAGCCCCTCCCCCCGCACCCCCGTTCACCCTTCGATTTCCCTCAGGACGAACGGACCCCCGGTCCCTCCTCCCCCCGGCCCCCAACGCGTCATTCCCGCGGAGGCGGGAATCTCAAATGCCTGTCCTGAGGCTCTCGAAGGGCCCCCACCCCCCGTTCATCCTTCGATTTCCCTCAGGACGAATGGACCCCCGGTCCCTCCTCCCCCAGACCAGGCAGTCCCTTCCCTCATAAGCGGCAACCTCGTAATTCCTTCCCCTTACGAAGGGCCTGTCCTGAGGTTCTCGAAGGGGAAGGTTAGGATGGGGTAATTACGCCCCCCCGCCTCTTATTTTCCGTTCACCCTGAGGTTCTCGAAGGGCCCCCCCGCCCCAACCAGTCATTCCCGCGCACGAACACCACCACATACCCTGGCCCCCCCGTTCGTCCTGAGGGAAATCGAAGGGCCCCCCAACCAGTCATTCCCGCGCAGGCGGGAATCTTGCGCCCCGGGGTTTTAACCCTCACCCCAACCCTCTCCCAGGGGGAGAGGGGGACAGGCGCAAGCCAAAGAAGTCCCTTCCCCTTACGAAGGGCCTGTCCTGAGGGAAATCGAAGGACCCCCAAACCCGCCCCAACCCGCGCACGAACACCACCACATACCCTGGCCCCCCCGTTCGTCCTGAGCCTGTCCTGAGCCCGTCGAAGGGCCTGTCCTGAGCCCGTCGAAGGGCCTGTCCTGAGCCCGTCGAAGGGCCTGTCCTGAGCCCGTCGAAGGGCCTGTCCTGAGCCCGTCGAAGGGCCTGTCCTGAGCCCGTCGAAGGGGGAAATCGAAGGACCCCCAAACCCGCCCCAACCCGCACCCCAACCCATTGAAAACCTGGCCCCTATCAGTCACCATATATTGCGTACCCAACCGGCGACGCAGGAAAGCAGGAGGTGGCGGTGTTGCGGCGGAAGATTTCTTTCCTGGCGGGCCTCGCCGTCCTCACCCTTGGCGCCCTCGCCCTCATCGCCGCCGGACCCGCCCAGCAGGACGACGACGAGCGCCCTCCAACGCCCCTCTTCCCCGACTACTACTCCGGCCAGGTCACCATCCAGGGCTCCCCCGCCCCCGCCGGCGCCCAGCTCATCGCCTGCATCGACGACTGCGACTCCGGGTACGAGAGCGACCCGGCGGCGATCGGCCCCAACGGCCAGTACGACCTCCTCAAGGTGGACCCCGACCACACGGATTTCATCCGACACACTATCACCTTCTACGTGGTCAACGAGCACGGCAGGATTCAGGCCGACCAGACCGCCGTCTTCCAGGGAATCCTGGACGTCCACACCCTCAACCTGAGCTTCGGCCAGGCCCTGCCCACTCCCGAGCCTCCGCCGACGCCCGAGCCAACGCCCACGCCGACGCCCGAGCCGACACCCACGCCGACGCCCGAGCCTACACCCACGCCGACACCGGAGCCCACACCCACGCCGACGCCCGAGCCGACACCAACGCCGACGCCGGAGCCCACGCCAACGCCGGAGCCTACGCCAACGCCCACCGCGGCGCTGCCCGTACCGGGCGACCCTGCAGTCACCAGCATCCCCCCCGCTGCCCTGATAGCCGGAGCCCTGGCCCTCACCGCCGGCGCCGGCCTGGTCCTCTACCTACGCCGCCGCCCCGCATAACCCCCGGCCCCCGGCCCCCCGCCCCCAACCCGTCACCCCCCCGCCCCGCTCACCCTGAGCCAGTCGAAGGGCCCCCGCGCACAAAGACCATCGCATACCCTGGGCCCGGTCTGTCCCCTGCCCAACCTGGCCCCAACCTGTCCGTTCGTCCTGAGGGAAATCGAAGGACCCCCACCCCCGCGCCGCATAACCCCCATCAAACCCCACCCCCCCCCAGGCCCCCCCGCCCCGCTCACCCTGAGCCAGTCGAAGGGCCCCCCAACCCGTCATTCCCGCGCAGGCGGGAATCTCGCGCCCCGGGGTCTTAACCCTCACCCCAACCCTCTCCCAGGGGGAGAGGGGGACAGGCGCAGGCCAAAGAAGTCCCTTCCCCTTACCCCGAATCCACCGAAGGAGGGCGTCGGGTTAGCGTCCTGAAGCGGCAAGAAGGTGCTCCTGTGCTTCTGGGATAATGGTTTTGTAGCAAAAAACCGACCCCGGAAAAGGAGCACCCAATAGATGCTGCCACGCAACCACCCCGACCGGATCCAAATCACCTTCGACGACCGCCGCTTGGTGGCCAATGCCGGGCTGCTCCTTCCGGCCACCCTGGCGCGGCACCTCGGCCTGCCCGAACTCGTCCGGCAGCGCCTCGACCTGGGCGATGCCCCGGGGCGGGCGAACACGAGCGACAAGATGATGACGCTGGTGGCGTCTGCGCTGGCTGGGGGCGACTGCATTGACGACGCCGATGTGTTGCGCACCGGGGGGACGGCCTGCACCCTGGGCGGCACGGTCAAGGCGCCATCCACCCTGGGCACCTTCCTGCGCAGCTTCCGGTGGGGCCACGTCCGTCAACTCGACCGGGTGAGCCGCGAGTTGCTGGCCCGGGCTTGGCAGGCCGGGGCGGGACCCGGCGACGGGCCCCTGACCATTGACCTGGACTCCACCATCTGCGAGACCTACGGACTGGCCAAGGAGGGCGCACGCCACCACGGCTATACCGGCAAGCGGGGCTATCACCCGCTGTTGGCCGTCGCCGCCGGCACCGGCGACGTGCTGATGTCCCGGCTGCGCGAGGGCCGCGCCAACACCGCCCGGGGCGCCGCCCACTTTCTGCGGGAGACGGTGGGGCGGGTACGCTACGCCGGGGCCAACGGACGACTCACGCTACGGGCCGACAGCGGGTTCTACACTCATGGCGTGGTATCCGTCTGCCGCAAGATGGATGTCCGCTTCTCCATCACCATCCGCCAGCACAAGAGCCTGCGCAATCTCATCGAGACGATACCCGAGGATGCCTGGACTCCCATTCCCTACTGGATGGACGGCGCCGCCGATGTGGCCGAGACCACCTGCACTCCCTTCCAGAGTGAACCTGACGCCGCGCCGGTGCGGCTCATCGTCCGGCGTGTGAAGCCCACGCCCGGTTCCCAGTTGGCCCTCTTCGCCAAATACAGCTATCACGGCTTCATCACCGACCGGGACGGGGAGTTGCTCGAACTGGAGGCTGACCATCGCCGCCACGCCGAGATCGAGAATGCCATACGCGACCTCAAGTACGGCGTCGGGCTCAACCATCTCCCCTCGGGCCGCTTCGCCGCCAACGGCGCCTGGCTGGCCGTCCAGACGATGGCCCACAACCTGGCCCGCTGGACCGCGCGGATCGGTCTGGGAGAGCGGATAGCCACCACCAAGACCCTCCGGCGGCGGTTCTTCTCCCTGGCCGGACGGCTCACCCGCTCGGCACGCCGGTTGACCCTGCATCTTCCGGATCGCTGGCCTTGGGCTGAGAAGTTCAGCCGCGCCTTGGCCCGGCTGCGAGCCATTCCACTCCCGGCCTGACGGCACCGTCGGCGACCGACCCACCCACCGGACAACCGAAGATCCCCGCAGACTCGCGCCAGCCCGGTCCGAGAGAGTTCCCTGCTGCGTATTCTCTCGCCATCCCGCGCATCGCAGCTCCTGCAGACGCCCATAGGGGCCCCTGTGCGGCGATGAAGACCGTCCGCCGACCTCCCTACCCCAAATGGAACCCAGGCTATTTCCCCTGTAGCTCCCTCATCCCCCTTCCGCTTTCCTCACGCCGTCCATCGGTGTCCTTCGGTGGATTCGGGCTTACGAAGGACCTGTCCTGAGGTT
>CBDFLN010000002.1:0-2030530 GCA_965249215.1 Dehalococcoidia bacterium
GAGGGACCGATGAAAGAGAGGGCTGTAGCGATGGAAAAGACGAGGAGCCTGGAGAACCTGCACGAGTTGCGGCTCATGGCGCTGCTGCTCGACGTGATACGCGAGAAAGGGCGCATGGAAGCGGCGGACCTGCTGGGCGTCAACTACAAGACCCTGGCTAGAGCCGTGGAGACCGGCAGCCTTTTGCCGCGCATGAGCCATGCGTTGGATCGTTTGCTCCTGTCCAGGGAGTCCAAAGCTATGGCCGCGCAGCAGGAACGCATCGCAGCTCTGGAGGGGCGGGTGGAGGGCCTGGAACAGAAGATCAAGAGCAGTCTCGGCAAGGTGCGAGCCTTCGTCGAGGGCCAGGTGAAGGCCCTGGGAGAGGAGCACACCAGGGCTCTGCGCCAGTTGGAGCGACGGGTGGCTGAGGTCGGGGCCGGGCAGGGGTCGGGGAGCGGGGCTAATGCGGTTCGCAAGCCGGTTGGTAATACCATGTTTCGGCGGAAGTATCCCGAGCTGGTGACCCGTGAACCTGCGCCAGACGACGAGGAGGTCTATGGCGCGGCGTGGCCGCTGGTCGAGGAGTGGCGAAGGCTCAGGGAAGGCCATCCCAACGACGGCAGGAGCCTGTCGTGGCTGGTGACGGAGGAGCGCATCCTGAATCTGGAGCTGGCTATGGCCGAGGAGCACGGGCTGACCCTGCCGCCCGAGACTCAGCCGCTCGCGGGGGTGTGGAGGAACGGGCAGCGACGCTCGATAGAAGCGGCCCTGAGCGACACCCGGTGGGCGCGGGCCAGGCGGGAGCGGCGGTTTCTCACCGTGGGACTGTGGTGGAAGTAGCAACCTAGACACATTTGTCCCACCTTTGTCACGTCGGAGCAAGTGACGTGGGTGCTGGAGTGTGTGAATCGTTGTTAAGCCACGATTGCTCCGTCGTCGGCTGTATGCTTGTCTGGAGGTGGACCCCATAGTAGAGTATGAGATATGTTGTATACTTATTACGTAAAGCATTATAATGATTCGTAGCTTCAGAGACCGCAAGACCGAGCGGTTCTTTGCGGGAGAGTTGGTCCCAGAATTCCAGGGCTTCACCGACCAGGCGACCCGCCGACTAACAGTGCTGGACAACGCGGAGTTTCTGAGAGACCTGGCCGGTCTACCCAGCAATCGGTTGGAATCGCTCTCCGGGGATCGTGCTGGAGAGTACAGCATACGGATCAACCGCCAATGGTGAATCTGCTTTCGTTGGGAAGGTGACGGACCATACGACGTGGAGATCGTGGACTATCACTAAGTGAGGAGTCTGGAATGAGCAATAGCATGCGCCCGGTGCATCCGGGGGAGATACTGGCGGAGGAGCTTGAGGAGCTTGGCATGTCGGCCAATGCGATGGCCATAGCGCTGGGTGTGCCCACCAACCGCATCACGGCGATTCTTAAGGGGCAACGCGGGGTGACCGCCGACACCGCGCTCCGCCTCTCGCACTATTTGGGCACGACGCCGCAGTTTTGGCTGAACCTGCAGAAGACTTTTGAGCTGCGGACGGTGGAGATCGAGTCGGGCCAAGACATCGCGGATCGAGTGCACCCCAGAGAGCCGGCGCAGTCTGCTTCATGACCGAACTCTTAGACCGCGCGGGAGCATGCTAGGAAGCCTTAAGAGGCTATGTAATCCTTTGATGATGATTGAACCGATACAGAACCGTCTTGACTTCAACGACGCTCAGTCGGCCGCCGAGCAGGGCCTCAAAGTCGTACGCGCCCAGTTCGACGGTGTCGAGCCCTTCAACTGGAACATGTTCGATGGGTTCGATCGAATCCGTGTTTTGACCTATTCGGTCAGCACATCAATGATTGTCAGGATGCTGGACAAGTTTTCGTTCGAGCACTTCGAGTGCGTTTTCGGGTATGAGGGTGGACTCGGACGATTCGCCGATGTAATTGCTTTCCAGCAGTTTCTCATCAATCAGGTGAGGGACTCCGCACTTCGGTTGGAGGATGAACGCCAGCGACTTATCTTTGAGAGGATCCAGGCGGGCCAAGCACAGTTCTACGTAGTGAAACAGAACATAGCGTATGCGAAGCTGTATCTTCTGGAAGCCAGCAACCCAGAGTGCCTCAGGGTAATCGTCGGATCGGCAAACCTCTCGGAGCGGGCCTTTGGCGGCAGGCAGCCCGAGACGCTGATCGTCTTCGACGATGATCTCAGGGCCTGGGAGCACTACTGTCGTGAGTACGATGCTGTTAAGGAAACGGCCACCGACAGGATCGACATGTCCGTCGACTTGCGATCCGCCGAGATCTCGTTTACCGAGACGCCGATCCTACAGCAACTGTCTTGAAAGTCAAGAGGAATGGCCGGCGACTGTCGGAGTCAGGTCGCACCAGGGGGAGCGATGCTTGAGCATGGAGTTGAGGATAACGAGCAGCTTGCGCATGCAGGCTGTGAGGGCCAACTTCTTCGGCTTGCCAGCGGCCAGCAGCCGCTGGTAGAAGTCCCGTATGAGGGGGTTGAAGCGGCTGGCTACCAACGCTCCCATGTACAGGGCGGCTCGGACCCGGGCGCGTCCACCCCAGACGGTGCGTTTGCCCCGCAGCGTGCCGCTGTCCCGGTTGAAGGGAGCCACACCCACCAGGGCGGCGATCTCCCGGCGGTCCAGCGTGCCCAGCTCCGGCAGATAGGCCAGAAGAGAGAGGGAGACTTGCTCTCCCACGCCGGGGACGGTGCGCAGCAGGTCATCCTTATCTCGCCACACGGGACTCTGACGGAGAGTCTGCCTCAGCCCTTCGTCGAGGTCGTCCAGCTCTCGCTCCAGCCACGCGATGTGGGCCTCGATGCGGGGACGGACGGCGACGGTGGTGGCGGAGCTCAGGCGGTTCTTCTCCGAGACCAGCATGGTCATCACCTGGTGCCTGCGGGCAGCCAGGGAGTTAAGGGCCTGGGTCTCGGCGTCTCGCAGAGGGCGCACGGGTGGACGAACCGCTTCGGCGAAGTGAGCCAGGACCGCTGCGTCCAGAGCGTCGGTCTTGGCCAGCTTCCCGGTGGCCCTGGCAAAGTCCCGCACTTGGCGGGGGTTGACGACGACCACTGGCAACTCCTCGGTCGCCAGAGCTGCTACAAGGGGCAGTTCCAAGCCGCCCGAAGCCTCCAGCAGCACCATAACCGGTTCAAGGGCCTTCAGCCGGGAGACCAGCTGCCGGACCCCTGCATCGTCATAGGAAACCTCCCAGCTGTCGTCCGTGGGGCGGACGGCGACATCCACTTGGGCCTTGGCTACATCAATGCCTACGTAGATCCCTTCCTGATCCATGAGCACCTCCTGCGAATTACTGGCCCGTCCTTGCAAGATGCGGGCTCCGTTGGCCCAGGCAACTGTTCGGGCTCTATTCGGAAGGGGTGCGGCGACCCTCGCTTTCTGGCGGTCTTCCATAACCAAGGAGAAACCGGTCTGCCGCACCCCGATCCACCTAAGTGAAGTGATTGTTACACACCCAAACCAAGATACAAGGACCCTGGACTCACGGTCTTTCAGGCCCCTGCGGTAGAGGAACTCACGTTGCCGCAAGCCATGCACAAAGTTGAGGAGCTCGCCGTTCCGATCGACCGGATTGTGTCCCCTCAGGTAGCTCGCGAGAATGGCCGCTATGTAGTTGCGCCAGCTGTCAAGGCTGAGATCAAGAGGATGCGCTGGCAGAAGGGCCAGCAGGAGAACGATGAGACTAGGCCAACCAGCCTGACCATTCACCAGGAATCGCGACACGTCTCCCTGTCGGGCGTTCATATGCCGCTTGAGACCGACGCTGAGGGCCTGCGACGAAGCGCCGAAGCCATTGTCGAGTACTTCAACAATTACGAGTTGGGATTCGTGGGCGACGTGCCTCGGTTACAGAGGGACTACTTCACGTTCATGTCGTGGCTCTACATCTCCCCTTTCATGTGTGACCTGCGAACCCGCGCCGTCGTACGGGGATTAAGGGCGGTTGGGTATTCCAGCGGGTCCGTGGAGATCCACGGTTTCAAACACGTGGATCTGGTCAGCGACCCATCCCAGACAAGTGATGAGTCTCGACCGATCCCGGTGGAGAAAACGACCATATCGGTGGAGCAACCGACGAGTGTCCCTCCAGTCGCGGTGGCGAGACCAGCGAGGGTTGCCAAACACACCTGGAAGGTGGATTCGTACCCGAGACCGACCGACCACGACTCGCCCGAATGGGACATTCAAGACTATGCCTCTGTCAATGAGTTGACGGCCACGCAGTTTGCGAACAGCGGCCCTACTCTCGCCTTTCGCGATCAGCCGTTCGGCAGCAACCCGGTCACGGTCAACATATCCGTTACCGGCAGCGACGACGACGATCTGTTCGGCTTCGCGGTAGGGTACGAGCCGGGCGATACGACCAACGAATCGGCCGACTACCTGCTGCTGGACTGGAAGAAGGCGGCAAGAAAGCCCGAGCCATAGCCGCCGAAACCATCGAAGAAGTCTACGAAAAGATGGGCCTAGCCTAACCACACATTCCCCCTCTCCCCTTTGGGGAGAGGGTCGGGGTGAGGGGTCTCCCCCGTGCGACCGGGCCTGCCAGTGACCAGCCCGAACCGATTGGCGGAGAAGAATATGCCGAGTTTCAAAGTGCTCACGGCGATCATAATAATCGGCCTGCTCGCTCTCGGCCTCCTTGCCTGCGGAACGGAAACGGCCGCCCCGATCGATACTCCACCCCCCACGGCCCGAAGCAGCGAAGCACCTCCCGTCCCGGATACCCCCGCGCCCACCCCCAGCCCGACAGTCACCCCTCAACCCACTCCGACCCCCAGGCCAACAGCCACGCCCCAACCCAGCCCCACGCCTATCATTCCATCCAGCGGAGTGCTAATCCACGATCTTTTCGGCCGTACGGTGAACCAGAGTGGGATAGTTCTAGTCGACTGGGAGGGGCATATGGCCAACCCCGCGATGAAACACTACGTCAAGACGCCGGGGAGCCCGGCTTATCCCGTACAGGTGTGGGTGAGTTCAATCTCGCCCCGCGTGTATTTCGACTTGCCCAGCGAAACAGGACCTGATGGGTCTTGGAAGTACATAGCCATCGAAGACGGCTCATCGGACGGAACATTCTATATCTCCATTTTCCCCGACCGTGACACCGCCAACGAAACCCATGAGTTGACAGTCAAGACTGTCGATGCCAATTCTGTCGAGAGGACAGAAATAATTGATGTGCACGTGATCGACCAAGACCTGGACCGTCCTCCGGAATTTCAAATCCACGTTGACTTTACCCAAGACCAAACCGGACTGTTCGATGACCAAGCTGCGAGGGACACCGTTCGGCAAGTAGCCGAGGATTGGGCATACTTTTTCGATCACATGGGTCTTGACGAAGTGCCGGCAGGGCAAGAAGCGACTTGGATTTTCACTCCCGAGGGATTTACCGGAGGAGGCGTGGTTAACAACAATGAGAGTTACACCGGGTTCCTCCTTTACGCCTATGGCCATGAACTCAAGGCCGGAGGGGAAGGTTCATTCCAGGGTGGGTACCAGTCGACTGGTGGGACAAGCTATCCAATCAGGCGGTCAGGCGGGCTCCAACTGGTAAAGGAGGGCAATTACAACACATTGGGGTGGATGGTCGCAGCCAATGCGGGCGACTGGTGGCTGGCCACCAACTTGGAGGACGTTAAGAATGACCTATATTCCATCGCTCACCATGAAATGGGCCACACGTTGGCTTTCAATTCTCATCACGATGGCTGGGTAGAGCTAAAGGAATTCGGTAAATTGGCTGAGGCCAACATCAGAGGGTATCAAGGTTCCGGACCGCTCATCGATGCCACCGACCATCTGTCGGGCACCATAGACCGAGCAAGCAAACGAGGGGCTTACGGCAACGAATACCACGGCGAGATGCCACAGGGGCGCTGGATCGTGACCAAACTCGACCTGCTGGCAGCCCAGGCCGTCGGGTATGTCCTACGCGATACCTCCCCGTTTGCACCGCTGTCGATTGCAGACGGAGAATTGCCTGACGGGAGAGTCGGACAACCGTACTCCGGCGCACTAACCGCCGCTGGAGGGACCCCCAACTACTACTGGACTTTGGAGAGCGGAGCTTTGCCCGACGGGCTGGCGCTCGACTCCTTTACCGGAGCTATCTCCGGTGTCCCCACCGGCTCCGGGACCTTCGAGTTCGCCGTGAGGCTCCTTGATTACCGTGAATGGCACGAAGGAATCACCCACTCTTACGGCCTGACCGTCAATTAGGTAGGCGGTCCTGACCTTCAAGCGCCCGAAGGTCGGTCTCCCCGACACATCCTGGAACCCTGCCTGCCGGTTATAATATAGCCGCGCAACGGACCAAGGGCCGACTAGATCGTTCTCGGAACCCGGTCAGGTTGGAGAGCGGTTCTTGTCAGCGTCGGCCTGCGTCGATCGAGGTGTGCGGTCTGACTTGACCCGCCCAAGTTTCTGCAAGGATGCGCAATCATGACCTCTAAGTTGCCCAAATTCGCCGCTCCGCTTATGTGTATCCTGGCGTCCATGCTTCTGCTGGTCGCCTGCGGCGGCGGGGAAAGCAAGGAAGACATCATCGAACAGACCTGGGACTGCTGGGCGAAATATGGGGACCCTGAGGTTTTCGAGCAAAGCATGCTCATGATGTTCCCCACCGCGGAGGATATGGACGACGCGAAGAAGCAGTTCATCTATGTGAGTTCGGCAGCCCCCATCGAAGACCTAAAGGTGAGCCGCGACGATGCCTGTGGCGCGTCAGCTTCCGTGCCTGCCGCCACGCCTCGAGATACCGAAGAGTCCAGGCCCACTGCCACGTCTCGGCCGGCCCCGGAAACCGCTTCGACCGCCACGCCCCAGCCCACCGAGACAGAAACCAACGACGACGCCCGGACGGGGGCGCCCGGTAGGTCTCCATCCTTCGAATCCGTCAGCGCCGGCGACGAACACACCTGCGGCGTGAGGACCGGCGGCTCCATCGCTTGCTGGGGCTACAATCAATACCGCCTGGCCAACTGGCCCGCCGGTTCCTTCGTCTCCGTCAGCGCCGGGGGATCGTACACCTGCGGGGTGAGGACCAACGGCTCCATCGCCTGCTGGTCCGGCTGGGGGAGCACGCTGCCATGAGAAGAATCACAAGGCTACTGTCCACTGAAAAGTTCGCAGTTCAGTACACGTAGGCCCACCAAACTGGACAAAATCAAGAACCTTTACGCTTAGATTCAGGATTGCCTTCGATTGAATTCCCCAGCGCCCCGGCCTTGTCGTCGTTGTTCAGAGAGGTCGTTTCTTATTCGCCATCGTGCAGACACGCAGACACAAGGATAGGCTGGAGTTCGACTAGCCGTCCGCGGCGACCACGTACTCAGGTGTTACCGTAGCTCGTCGCCTAGGCTCCGGACTTCTGTTGCGAGTTCCCGGGGCTGTGTGCAAGGGGTTAGTCTCCCTGGGACCTGAGCTATGCCCCCTTGCTTTTCATGGCAGCGGCGGCCCGCCGGAAGTATTCGTCGGCCAGTCCTGCGTCTGGAACGAACCCTCCGCAGCCCTGACAGCCATGTTGCCCAATTGGTAGAGCGCCTGGGGATTTCCTTGCTCGGCAGCCCGAAGGAACCAGGCCACAGCCTCTTCGTCGTCCTGCGAGAAGCCGTGTTCCCCTTTGGCGAAGCATAGGCCAATGTCGCATTGGGCCTGGGGATCGCCGCCGTGGGCAAGGGTCAAACGCGCCCAGTAAAGCTCGTTTGTCCTGTACTCCTCCCTCTCGGTCTGCTCTTCCTCTTCACGTTCGTCCAATGCTGAATACCGATTGCGTTCGGCTTCCTCTAGGGCTTCTCGCATGCCAGTGTTGCGGAACTCGATAGCCGCCGCCAGGGGGCGTTCGGCCTTCGGCATTCCGACTGTATTGAATTGTTGTAAACGGATGGCTAATATTAGCTAAAATGCCGTTAACATCTATCTTGGGCAATTGTGCTGGTTGGCGCATCGGAAGCAGTCCTGTGGTGCACCCTCCGGTCGAAGTTCGCACTTCACTGCCTTTGTACTGGGAAGAATGGGTGAGGATGTTTGCGATTGGAGTATGGCTCTCCACAAAGTCGCCAAGAAGGATCGTTGGGTAAATGTAACTTGAAACAACGGCTATCACCCCCAGGCCTCGGTAGATGTTAGTCAATCGCGCTCCCATCGCGAGTCAGCGAGCTCGCTACATCCTAATCAAGTTGGGTATTGCCGCTGCCTTTATGGTCTGCCTGTTTGCGGCTGTTGCCACATCCGATCTTCCCGTTTCCGCTAGCAGCCACGGCTGCGACAACGATATTGCTGTGCCCGGCCAGGAAACCCGGCTGACCGCCGATTGCGAAACGCTGCTTGATGCCAAAACAAGTCTTGATCCAGACAACGTGCTGGACTGGAGCGTCAACACGCTCATCGCCGACTGGGAAGGCATCTCCGTGTCGAACGGTAGGGTCGCGCGCCTCACTGCGACTGGGAAGGGACTCAGAGGTGAGATCCCGCCGGAGCTGGGCAACCTCACCGGTCTGACCATCCTCTACCTCTACAACAACGAGCTGACCGGCCCGATCCCGCCGGAGCTGGGCAACCTCACCGACCTGACGCAGCTCTACCTCTACAACAACGAGCTGACCGGCCCGATCCCGCCGGAGCTGGGCAACCTCGGCAACTTGACCATCCTCCACGTCTTCAACAACCAGCTCGCCGGCCCGATCCCTCCTGAGCTGGGCAACCTGACCGACCTGACGCGCATCTACCTCAGCGACAATGAACTCGCCGGCCTCATTCCCGCCGAGCTTGGGGACCTGGCGTCTCTGACGAACCTCCAACTTCAAGGCAACGATCTCACCGGTCCGATCCCCGCGGAGCTCGGCAACCTATCCGACTTGACAAGGCTCTACCTCAACGACAACGATCTCACCGGCCCGATCCCGCCGGAGCTGGGCAACCTCACCGACCTTACGCATTTCTACCTCAACAACAACGAGCTGACCGGCCCGATCCCGCCGGAGCTGGGCAACCTGACCGACCTTACGCATTTCTACCTCAACAACAATCGGCTCGCCGGCCCGATCCCGCCGGAGCTGGGCAACCTCACCGGTCTGACCATCCTCTACCTCTACAACAACGAGCTGACCGGCCCGATCCCGCCGGAGCTGGGCAACCTGACCGACCTTACGCGCATCTACCTCTACAACAACGAGCTCACCGGCCCGATCCCGGCTGAGCTGGGCAACCTGACCGACCTGACGCAGCTCTACCTCTACAACAACGAGCTGACCGGCCCGATCCCGCCGGAGCTGGGCAACCTCGGCAACTTGACCATCCTCCACGTCTTCAACAACCAGCTCGCCGGCCCGATCCCTCCTGAGCTGGGCAACCTGACCGACCTGACGCGCATCTACCTCAGCGACAATGAACTCGCCGGCCTCATTCCCGCCGAGCTTGGGGACCTGGCGTCTCTGACGAACCTCCAACTTCAAGGCAACGATCTCACCGGTCCGATCCCCGCGGAGCTCGGCAACCTATCCGACTTGACAAGGCTCTACCTCAACGACAACGATCTCACCGGCCCGATCCCGCCGGAGCTGGGCAACCTCACCGACCTTACGCATTTCTACCTCAACAACAATCGGCTCGCCGGCCCGATCCCGCCGGAGCTGGGCAACCTCGGCAACTTGACCACGCTCCACCTCAGCGACAACGAGCTCGCCGGCCCGATCCCGCCGGAGCTGGGCAACCTCACCGACCTTACGCGCATCTACCTCTACAACAACGAGCTGACCGGCCCGATCCCGCCGGAGCTGGGCAACCTCACCGACCTTACGCGCATCTACCTCTACAACAACGAGCTCACCGGCCCGATCCCGCCGGAGCTGGGCAACCTCACCGGTCTGACGGAGCTCTACCTCTACAACAACGAGCTGACCGGCCCGATCCCTGATGGGCTGGGCAACCTCGGCAACTTGACCACGCTCCACCTCAGCGACAATCAGCTCGCCGGCCCGATCCCTGCAGAGCTGGGCAACCTGACCGACCTGACGCGCATCTACCTCAGCGACAACGAGCTGACCGGCCCGATCCCGCCGGAGCTGGGCAACCTCACCGACCTGACGGTCTTAAACCTCCACAACAATGAAGTCACCGGTCCTATTCCTCCCGAGCTGGGTGAGCTCACTGA
Source organism: Dehalococcoidia bacterium (assembly GCA_965249215.1). Taxonomy (GTDB): domain Bacteria; phylum Chloroflexota; class Dehalococcoidia; order Lucifugimonadales; family UBA3495. The sequence goes on from CBDFLN010000002.1 coordinate 10,179, forward strand.
GCTAGTCGAGCTTACCCTGAACAACAACGAACTCACCGGTCCTATCCCTGCAGAGCTGGGCAACCTGACCGAGCTGACGCAGCTCTACCTCAGCGACAACCAGCTCACCGGTCCTATCCCTGCAGAGTTGGGCAACCTCATCAACCTGACGGTCTTAAACCTCCACAACAATGAAGTCACCGGTCCTATTCCTCCCGAGCTGGGTGAGCTCACTGAACTAGTCGAGCTTACCCTGAACAACAACGAACTCACCGGTCCTATCCCTGCAGAGCTGGGCAACCTGACCGAGCTGACGCAGCTCTACCTCAGCGACAACCAGCTCACCGGTCCTATCCCTGCAGAGCTGGGCAACCTCATCAACCTGACGGCCTTAAACCTCCACAACAACGAACTCACCGGTCCTATCCCTGCAGAGCTGGGCAACCTGACCGAGCTGACGCAGCTCTACCTCAGCGACAACCAGCTCACCGGTCCTATCCCTGCAGAGTTGGGCAACCTCATCAACCTGACGGTCTTAAACCTCCACAACAATGAAGTCACCGGTCCTATTCCTCCCGAGCTGGGTGAGCTCACTGAACTAGTCGAGCTTACCCTGAACAACAACGAACTCACCGGTCCTATCCCTGCAGAGCTGGGCAACCTGACCGAGCTGACGCAGCTCTACCTCAGCGACAACCAGCTCACCGGTCCTATCCCTGGTGGGCTGGGCAGCCTGACCAACCTGACGGCCTTAAACCTCCACAACAACGAACTCACCGGTCCTATCCCTGCAGAGCTGGGCAACCTGACCGAGCTGACGCAGCTCTACCTCAGCGACAACCAGCTCACCGGTCCTATCCCTGCAGAGCTGGGCAACCTCATCAACCTGACGGTTCTCAGCTTGAATGCGAATGGGCTGAGTGGTCCGCTCCCTCCCGAGCTGGGTGAGCTCACTGAACTAGTCGAGCTTACCCTGAACAACAACGAACTCACCGGTCCTATCCCTGCAGAGCTGGGCAACCTGACCGAGCTGACGCAGCTCTACCTCAGCGACAACCAGCTCACCGGTCCTATCCCTGCAGAGTTGGGCAACCTCATCAACCTGACGGTTCTCAGCTTGAATGCGAATGGGCTGAGTGGTCCGCTCCCTCCCGAGCTGGGGTACCTGACGGACCTGACCGAGCTTCACCTCGGCGGCAACCGCTTCAGTGGTCCCATCCCCGCAGCATGGGATGACCTGACCGCGTTGACAGTCCTCGACCTCGGTGGCAACCAGCTAACCGGCCCCATCCCCGTAGCGCTGCGTGACCTCGTCCACCTAACAGACCTCGATGTCGGCCGCGACAGGATCACGAGGTCCGACCCTGTTGAATTCGGCGATACGTCGACGGCCGAGCACACGGCAGAGACCACCGGGCCGACGCCCTCGGTGACGAATGATAGTGGCCCACAACTTTCTGCCCTTGTTGAATTCGGCGATACGTCGACGGCCGAGCACACGGCAGAGATCACCGGGCCGACGCCCTCGGTGACGAATGATAGTGGCCCACAACTTTCTGCGCTGGCCCTGGCGCTCGTAGCCATCGGGGGTATGGCGATTGGCGCAATCACCGGAGGCATCGTAGTAGCTGGGGTGCAGCGTAAGTGGGGCTGGACGAGGTTCTTGTGGGGAGCCGACAGCCTGCCGACAACGATGGCACGAGGGGTAGCCACGGCGGTGCGTTGGCTGCATAGATCGCTCGATTCCACAGCTCGTGCCCTAGCTACGGCCGCCCATATAGCGGCGCCATGGGTGTTCGATGGTTCACCCAGATCCATAGCCCACGACGTGACCGCCGTGGTCCGAAAGGTGGTGCGAACGGGGAGGCGAAACGGCTAGAGGCGGCCGCCTGACGTACTACGTGTTCTCCCAAGCCGACATCTCGTTCTGGGAAAGTACTGGGACCCGGCGATAGGTTGGCAGAGAGCGAAGACCTCTATACAGGAATGACGGGGTGTGTGGAGGCGCCCCGACGTTCCGAAGCCGTAACGAGGTCAACGACGATGGCCATCGCCTTGGTTTGTGAAATGCGCGGGCTTTCTGGACGGGTCCCTTAGCCCGAATCCACCGAAGGACACCGATGGACGGCGTGAGGAAAGCGGAAGGGGGATGAGGGAGCTACAGGGGAAATAGCCTGGGTTCCATTTGGGGTAGGGAGGTCGGCGGACGGTCTTCATCGCCGCACAGGGGCCCCTATGGCCGTCTGCAGGAGCTGCGATGCGCGGGATGGCGAGAGAATACGCAACAGGGAACTCTCTCGGACCGGGCTGGCGCGAGTCTGCGGGGATCTTCGGTTGTCCGGTGGGTGGGTCGGTCGCCGACGGTGCCGTCAGGCCGGGAGTGGAATGGCTCGCAGCCGGGCCAAGGCGCGGCTGAACTTCTCAGCCCAAGGCCAGCGATCCGGAAGATGCAGGGTCAACCGGCGTGCCGAGCGGGTGAGCCGTCCGGCCAGGGAGAAGAACCGCCGCCGGAGGGTCTTGGTGGTGGCTATCCGCTCTCCCAGACCGATCCGCGCGGTCCAGCGGGCCAGGTTGTGGGCCATCGTCTGGACGGCCAGCCAGGCGCCGTTGGCGGCGAAGCGGCCCGAGGGGAGATGGTTGAGCCCGACGCCGTACTTGAGGTCGCGTATGGCATTCTCGATCTCGGCGTGGCGGCGATGGTCAGCCTCCAGTTCGAGCAACTCCCCGTCCCGGTCGGTGATGAAGCCGTGATAGCTGTATTTGGCGAAGAGGGCCAACTGGGAACCGGGCGTGGGCTTCACACGCCGGACGATGAGCCGCACCGGCGCGGCGTCAGGTTCACTCTGGAAGGGAGTGCAGGTGGTCTCGGCCACATCGGCGGCGCCGTCCATCCAGTAGGGAATGGGAGTCCAGGCATCCTCGGGTATCGTCTCGATGAGATTGCGCAGGCTCTTGTGCTGGCGGATGGTGATGGAGAAGCGGACATCCATCTTGCGGCAGACGGATACCACGCCATGAGTGTAGAACCCGCTGTCGGCCCGTAGCGTGAGTCGTCCGTTGGCCCCGGCGTAGCGTACCCGCCCCACCGTCTCCCGCAGAAAGTGGGCGGCGCCCCGGGCGGTGTTGGCGCGGCCCTCGCGCAGCCGGGACATCAGCACGTCGCCGGTGCCGGCGGCGACGGCCAACAGCGGGTGATAGCCCCGCTTGCCGGTATAGCCGTGGTGGCGTGCGCCCTCCTTGGCCAGTCCGTAGGTCTCGCAGATGGTGGAGTCCAGGTCAATGGTCAGGGGCCCGTCGCCGGGTCCCGCCCCGGCCTGCCAAGCCCGGGCCAGCAACTCGCGGCTCACCCGGTCGAGTTGACGGACGTGGCCCCACCGGAAGCTGCGCAGGAAGGTGCCCAGGGTGGATGGCGCCTTGACCGTGCCGCCCAGGGTGCAGGCCGTCCCCCCGGTGCGCAACACATCGGCGTCGTCAATGCAGTCGCCCCCAGCCAGCGCAGACGCCACCAGCGTCATCATCTTGTCGCTCGTGTTCGCCCGCCCCGGGGCATCGCCCAGGTCGAGGCGCTGCCGGACGAGTTCGGGCAGGCCGAGGTGCCGCGCCAGGGTGGCCGGAAGGAGCAGCCCGGCATTGGCCACCAAGCGGCGGTCGTCGAAGGTGATTTGGATCCGGTCGGGGTGGTTGCGTGGCAGCATCTATTGGGTGCTCCTTTTCCGGGGTCGGTTTTTTGCTACAAAACCATTATCCCAGAAGCACAGGAGCACCTTCTTGCCGCTTCAGGACGCTAACCCGACGCCCTCCTTCGGTGGATTCGGGCTTAAGAATAGTCTACTAACGTGTAGTATTAGAGTGTGGCGCGAGTGCCGGAAATTGTATCTCTCTCTCACGGTGTCAACGCCAACTTAATTCTGAGCATTTTCGCCAATCTAAAATTGACCCAATCACCGTTGATGGTTGTTTCGCCAAGTTAGAATTGACCCACCTCCTGGTAATTGCTCAGGGACAATGTCAGCAGCTTAGTGCTCCGCTATTCCGTCAGAGGTCGGGACTATGGGAGTTGTCTTTGGCCTTGAGGGAAGATACTGCTGGGAAGGGAACAATCCTGCTTGCCGCTTCTCCCTGAGCCGGTAGCTCTCGCCCCGGATGTTGAGCACGTGGCTGTGATGCAGCAACCGGTCGAGGACGGCCGAGGCGATGACGGTGTCCCCCAGGAGTTCTCCCCACTCGCCAAAGCCCTTGTTCGAGGTCAGGATGATACTTCCCCGTTCGTACCTGGCCGACACCAGGGTGAAAAAGGCGGTGGCCGACTCCCGGTCATAGGGCCAGATGCCGAACTCGTCCACGATGAGCACCTTGGGGGCGAGGTAGATGCGCATGCGGCGGTCCAGGTTGTGCTCGGCCCGGGCCTTCCTCAGGTCCTCCATCAGGTCGTAGGCGCGCACGAAGTAGGCCCCTTGTCCCCGCTCGATGGCCTTGAGAGCCAATGCCACGGCCAGGTGTGTCTTGCCCACGCCGGGCGGGCCCAGGAGCAGGATGTTGCTGGCCTCGGATACGAAGGCCAGGTTGGCCAACTCCTTGACCTGGCGCTTGTCGATGGAGGGCTGGAAGCCAAAGTCAAACTGTTCCAGGGTGCGCTGGAAGGGCAGGTGCGCCATTCTGGTCTTGGTGGTGAGGTAGCGTTCCCGGCGGGCGGCCACCTCAGCGCCCAGCAACTGTGCCAGCATGTCGGCGTAGGTCAGCTGCTTGTTGGCCGCGGCGTCCAGGGTGTTGTCCAGGACCTCGACGGCCTGCTTGAGGCCCAGGACCTCCAAGTGCTGGCGGGCTTGTTCCAGGGCGATCGTCGTCATAGCACACCTCTCGCGGCGGCCAACTCGTAGACCTCCAGGGAGCGCCGTTCCACCTCACCCACGGGTACCTGCACCGCCACCGCCTGCCTGGGCGGCCAATCGTCCCCTCTGGGCAGACCCTCCCACTGGCCGGGCATGGTGAAGCGCTGCCCAGGCTGCTGGGCCCGGGGATGCACCGCCAGACGCTGGTCTTCCGCCCAGATCTCCACGGCGCCAGCCCGCTGGCCCACCTGCACAATGGCGCCCACCCACTTCCAGTGGACCCCGTAGCGGGAGCCGTCCCAGCTGACGAACCCGTCCCGAGCCACCATCCGGTCCTCCCGCAGGTAGGGCGCCAGGACGTTCCGCTCCGGCAACTTCCCCAGGTGAGGCTGCTCCTCGGCCAGCATCTCGGCAGGGAGGCGGTGGGTTGTCCCGTGCAGTCGCCGGTTGGCTACCGTGGTGCACCATTCCACCGCCTGCCGGTTCAGATCGGCGTCATCGGTGAAGCGCAGGCTGGGCCACAGGTTGCCACGGACGTACTTCACCCCGCTCTCCACTTTCCCCTTCGTCTGGGCCCTATACGGCTGGCACAGCTTGAGATCAAAGCCCAACCGCAGGGAGAAGTCCAGCATCCGCCGGTTCCACTCGGTACGGCCCTCCGCGTCCCTGCCCAGGGTCACCACCTTGGCGTTGTCATACAGGCAGCGCCTGGGCACGCCACCCAGGTAGTCGAAGGCGTTGACGTGGCACTGGATGAAGCTGGCCGTGTCCGCTCTCCGGACGAGCTCCACGTAGATAGCCCGGGACCAGCCGAGCACCATCACGAAGGCCCACATTTGCCGCTTCCGCCCCCTTTCGTCCACGTAGCTGAAGCTGCCCCAGTCCACCTGTGCCTGCTCCCCGGGCTCCGTCTCGAACCGCACCGTGGCCTGAACCTGGCGACGCCTGCGGCGTGGGGACACATAGGTCTTCACCAGGGAGTAGCCCCCCTGGTACCCCAGACCTTGCAACTCCCGCCACAGCACCACGCAGTTCTCCAAGCCTTCCGAAAGCCGCCGGTCCACGTGCTCGATGTACGGGTCCAACTTGGATGACCGCCACCGCCGCCGCTTGGGCATAACCGCTTCCGGATCCTTCAGGTACCGCCGTACCGTATTCCGGGCAATGTCCAATTCCCCGGCTATATCCCGAATGGAATAACCCGACCCTTTCATTTCGTATATCTCTTTCACTATTCCCACCTTTAACAATCTCTTTGCACCACCTCCACGGAGTCTCCGTAGATGATGCCCTTTCTCTCAGGTGGGTCAATTCCATCCTGGCGATTTCGCTCATTTTTACATTGGCGCTAACACGGTGTCAACGCCAACTTAATTCTGAGCATTTTCGCCAATCTAAAATTGACCCAATCACCGTTGATGGTTGTTTCGCCAAGTTAGAATTGACCCACCTCCTGGTAATTGCTCAGGGACAATGTCAGCAGCTTAGTGCTCCGCTATTCCGTCAGAGGTCGGGACTATGGGAGTTGTCTTTGGCCTTGAGGGAAGATACTGCTGGGAAGGGAACAATCCTGCTTGCCGCTTCTCCCTGAGCCGGTAGCTCTCGCCCCGGATGTTGAGCACGTGGCTGTGATGCAGCAACCGGTCGAGGACGGCCGAGGCGATGACGGTGTCCCCCAGGAGTTCTCCCCACTCGCCAAAGCCCTTGTTCGAGGTCAGGATGATACTTCCCCGTTCGTACCTGGCCGACACCAGGGTGAAAAAGGCGGTGGCCGACTCCCGGTCATAGGGCCAGATGCCGAACTCGTCCACGATGAGCACCTTGGGGGCGAGGTAGATGCGCATGCGGCGGTCCAGGTTGTGCTCGGCCCGGGCCTTCCTCAGGTCCTCCATCAGGTCGTAGGCGCGCACGAAGTAGGCCCCTTGTCCCCGCTCGATGGCCTTGAGAGCCAATGCCACGGCCAGGTGTGTCTTGCCCACGCCGGGCGGGCCCAGGAGCAGGATGTTGCTGGCCTCGGATACGAAGGCCAGGTTGGCCAACTCCTTGACCTGGCGCTTGTCGATGGAGGGCTGGAAGCCAAAGTCAAACTGTTCCAGGGTGCGCTGGAAGGGCAGGTGCGCCATTCTGGTCTTGGTGGTGAGGTAGCGTTCCCGGCGGGCGGCCACCTCAGCGCCCAGCAACTGTGCCAGCATGTCGGCGTAGGTCAGCTGCTTGTTGGCCGCGGCGTCCAGGGTGTTGTCCAGGACCTCGACGGCCTGCTTGAGGCCCAGGACCTCCAAGTGCTGGCGGGCTTGTTCCAGGGCGATCGTCGTCATAGCACACCTCTCGCGGCGGCCAACTCGTAGACCTCCAGGGAGCGCCGTTCCACCTCACCCACGGGTACCTGCACCGCCACCGCCTGCCTGGGCGGCCAATCGTCCCCTCTGGGCAGACCCTCCCACTGGCCGGGCATGGTGAAGCGCTGCCCAGGCTGCTGGGCCCGGGGATGCACCGCCAGACGCTGGTCTTCCGCCCAGATCTCCACGGCGCCAGCCCGCTGGCCCACCTGCACAATGGCGCCCACCCACTTCCAGTGGACCCCGTAGCGGGAGCCGTCCCAGCTGACGAACCCGTCCCGAGCCACCATCCGGTCCTCCCGCAGGTAGGGCGCCAGGACGTTCCGCTCCGGCAACTTCCCCAGGTGAGGCTGCTCCTCGGCCAGCATCTCGGCAGGGAGGCGGTGGGTTGTCCCGTGCAGTCGCCGGTTGGCTACCGTGGTGCACCATTCCACCGCCTGCCGGTTCAGATCGGCGTCATCGGTGAAGCGCAGGCTGGGCCACAGGTTGCCACGGACGTACTTCACCCCGCTCTCCACTTTCCCCTTCGTCTGGGCCCTATACGGCTGGCACAGCTTGAGATCAAAGCCCAACCGCAGGGAGAAGTCCAGCATCCGCCGGTTCCACTCGGTACGGCCCTCCGCGTCCCTGCCCAGGGTCACCACCTTGGCGTTGTCATACAGGCAGCGCCTGGGCACGCCACCCAGGTAGTCGAAGGCGTTGACGTGGCACTGGATGAAGCTGGCCGTGTCCGCTCTCCGGACGAGCTCCACGTAGATAGCCCGGGACCAGCCGAGCACCATCACGAAGGCCCACATTTGCCGCTTCCGCCCCCTTTCGTCCACGTAGCTGAAGCTGCCCCAGTCCACCTGTGCCTGCTCCCCGGGCTCCGTCTCGAACCGCACCGTGGCCTGAACCTGGCGACGCCTGCGGCGTGGGGACACATAGGTCTTCACCAGGGAGTAGCCCCCCTGGTACCCCAGACCTTGCAACTCCCGCCACAGCACCACGCAGTTCTCCAAGCCTTCCGAAAGCCGCCGGTCCACGTGCTCGATGTACGGGTCCAACTTGGATGACCGCCACCGCCGCCGCTTGGGCATAACCGCTTCCGGATCCTTCAGGTACCGCCGTACCGTATTCCGGGCAATGTCCAATTCCCCGGCTATATCCCGAATGGAATAACCCGACCCTTTCATTTCGTATATCTCTTTCACTATTCCCACCTTTAACAATCTCTTTGCACCACCTCCACGGAGTCTCCGTAGATGATGCCCTTTCTCTCAGGTGGGTCAATTCCATCCTGGCGATTTCGCTCATTTTTACATTGGCGCTAACAACGGGACAGTGCTCGTTCCGCTTCCTCTTTCCACTCGGGCAAAGCCACCTCGAGTTCCCTCATGTTCCGCCGGTAGGTTCTAATAACCATAAATACGCCCATCCGGTCGAGGAGAATACCCACGGTCCGTTGGTTCGGGCGCGTCATCACGCCAGGCAACCCGTGAATCGCCTCCGCCATAGCCTGACTGGTGAAGGTGGGGGCGAGCGGGTTGAGACGGCGCGTCTCAAGCGCCTCTGCCATCCTGACCACCAACTGGGCTTCCCAGCGCGTCATGTTGAACTTTGTCGTCGTTGCCATGCCGTTCACCTTCCTGGTTCACAAAATGTTGAACAAATCTAAAATGTTGGCTAGTCGTACGGGCCCGTGTCCCCGCACCGGTGAAATACCCGCCACCGCGAGGGGCTAAAGCGCCAGTACCGCTAACCCTGTGGCCGCCGTGGGGTGCGTTTATCATTTGCCGAACAGCTTACCTAGTACTGGACCAAATCAGGATTGGCAGGGATAAAGGCGGTGGAGGTTGCGTCTGGCGTCTTGGGCAGTGAACCGCCAGTTAATAGTGGCCCCTCCCGCGTTCCGCTCCGACACGCAGGCTCTGACGGCTCTTTCCAGGTTGTCCTGGTCGGCGTTGCGTCCGCGCAGGCAGGCCCGGGCCAGCACGCTGAACTCGATCTCCGCCATATTCAGCCAGCTTCCGTGCTTGGGAGTGTGGTGGAACTCCAGCCGCTTGGCAATGCGCCGGGCCTCCGGGGCCGGGAAGGTCTCGTAAAGCGAGGCCAAGCGATGGGTGTTCAAGTTGTCCAAAACCAGCCGAATCACCGGGACATCGGGATATGCGTCATCCACCAGCCAGCGCATCTGGTGGGCAAAGTCCTGCATGGTGCGCCGCTTTGTTATCGCCACGTGGCGCCAGCCCCGGCGGGGCTCGCAAGCCAGGAACAGGTTGCGCGTGCCCGCCCTCTGGTATTCGTAGTCCTCACGCCTCGGCCTCCCAGGCTGTGCTGGCAGCGGTTCCCTGACGTCGGCCAGCAACTGGGTGCAGGTCTCGTCAAAACAGACCACCGGCCTCTGCGGGTCATAGGGCTCGGCGTAGAGGTCCAGCACGTCCTCCATGGCCGCCACGAACTCGCCGCCTACCTTGGGGATGCACCATTGTTGTTTCCGCCACGGCTTGAGCGTGTTTTTTTTAGCCGCAGGCGCACCGTCTCGGGAGACAAAGACTCCACCAAGCCCAACTCCACCACCTTGCCCGCCAGGGCTCGCATGGTCCAGTGGTCATGGCCATCAGGCGCTGGGCTACAGGCCATGGCTATCAGGTGGGCTTCCACCCTGTCGTCTACCTTTCTGGGCCGGTTAACCTGGTTATGGTGCCTCAGCACCTCGTCGAGTCCTTCCTCGGCATACCGCCGCTTGGTGCGGAACACGGTCCGCTCCGACACGTCCAGAGCGGTGGCCACTTGGGGCCCGGTCCAGCCTTCATCTATCTTGAGCAGGATCCGCGCCCGGGTGATGGCCTGGGCGGAACTCCTGCCAGCCCTGATCATCCTCCTGAGCCGTCCCTTTTCCTGTGTTGCCAGCCGGACTCCGTATTTCCCCTGCACCATGACCACCTCACGTCCCACAACCCTTCGTCTATCCCCAAGGTAGCATCCCATCTGGGCTCATGTATTTACTGACAATACCAGTTTGGCCGAATACTAGTCGTCTTATATTGACCTCCTGGCCGGGCCGGTAGTTGATCCACCGGCCCAGGGTCTGCGCCACTTGGTCGCCGCGGTTCCGTTTGCTTGATTCAGCAGTCGGCCGGCCGTCGTCCTGCTGACTTTGAATGCCTTGCCGATGGATAGCGCGCTCCGGAGTTGGGATTTTATCTGCCTCGTAGACTCCACATGCTCGCCGGTGCAGCCAGGCGACCGCCCAGTCCGCTTTCCCCTCCACCCTGGCCCGGTCGAGGCAGGCTAACGCGCACAGGCCAAGTGCCTCTCAGGGCAGCCTGTCACCGGTGGCCCTAGGGCGGGCTGCCTTCCAGGCCTCGATCTCGGACTCAATCCAGCGGACGGCGCGGGCTCCGATCTTCAGCGGTTCAGGGAAAGACCCTTCGCGCATCTTGCGGTAGATAGTGGTGCGCCCGAGCGCGGTACGGGTCTGTACTTCGCTGAGGCGCAGAAGCCGGTCGGCGGTTGAGGTAGCCATCACAACACGCCCTCAAAACATTATTTGAATCGAGGTTACAGCAAGGCTAAGGGGGTTGGAAGCTAAATAAATAGCCCGAATTGTTACCGGAATGCTCGGGTGTTCCTAAACTTGCGAGTGATGGACCGGACGGTTTCCGGCTCGCAGACCATCCAGATTGCGATTTGCTCCACAGCGGCCGCACGAGTGTATCCCTGAGACCACAACATCGTGTAAATAGTCGAGACTCGGAAGTCTCGATCTGACTCTTCTGGTCGGCCACGGCGGGGAGCAGGCTCCCCCTGGGCAAATTGGTGGATGGCCCACTCACCCAACACGGGAGGGACATCTTCACCATCCGCCCGCAAATCGAGTATATATTTACGCAGTCCTTCCCTAGCCCATGGGTTGGACTTGGCTAGGTTTATGAACAGCGCCTGCCACGTCCTCCATTCGGGATATTTTTGGTGGGTCGGGTCGGACACTTCAGGAGGATACCGCCTTAGCACCAAGCCCGGTACGTCAGAAAGTCTCGGTATTGCCTGAATTTCGTCGTTCAATACCCCGCTGTAGAACTCGTCTAGCGTCTGGTCAGCCATTGCTCTCCTCCTTATGCTGGTTCCGCCCGGTAACGTATGCCGCCCACCGGTCCATCAACGCCCGGCGCTGGTCGAACAGGTCGCTCCGCATGTAAGCCGCCTCTGTGGAATTGCCCACGTTGTGGGCGAGGGCGGCCTCGGCCACCGCCCACGGCGTAGAGGTCCGCTCGATCACCCAGTCCCTGAAGCTGGACCTGAATCCGTGGGGTACGGCGGGGATGCCCAGACGCCGAATCAGCGCGATGAACGTCGTGGGGGACGCTGCCTTGCCGCTACGGGCGGAGGGGAATACCAGGCCATGACCGTCGCCGAAGCGTACCGCCTCCTTCAGTATCTCCATTGCCCTGCCGGATAGCGGCACCCGGTGGGTACGCCTGGCCTTCATCCGGGAGGCGGGGACCTCCCAGCTAGCCGCCTCCCAATCGATCTCGCTCCACTCCGCCGCCCGCACCTCAACGGAGCGGCCGGCGGTCAGTACGAGAAACTCAAAGGCCAGCTTGGTCGGAGTGTCGGCGGTTGACTCCCTGATCCGCGCCACCGCCTCCGGCACCTGCGCATAGTGCAGGGCCTGCCGGTGTTCCTTCAGCCGTTTGACCGGAGGCAATACCCTGAGTAGCGACCGCCCCGCGGGATTGTCCAGTCTGTAACCGTGGGTAATCGTCCAGTCCATGACGGTCTCCATCCGCTGTCTGACCCGGCTGGCGGTCTCCGGCTTGGCGGTCCAGATTGGCGTAAGCACCTCCATGGCGTCGGCGGGGGTGATGGAGTCGACCGTCTTGGTCCCAATCACAGGATGGGCGTAGGTGGCCAGGGTGTTCTCCCACTGGGCGGCGTGCCTGGCGTTGCTCCAGGTGGGGCGGCGCAACTCGATCACCAGGGCCGCGGCTTCAGAGAAGGTGGGGATGGACGGGGCACTCCTCAGGCCTGCCTGGCGCGCCTCCCGTTTCTCAGCCACCGGGTCCCGGCCCTGGGAAATAGCGGTGCGGTTGTCGTGGGCGATCTCCCGGGCATCGGCAAGGGTGACGGCGGGATACGACCCCAGCCCTATGTCACGACGCCGTCCATGGATTACAATCCTCTGTACCCACGATTTGCTTCCCGACGGGGAGATGTTGAGGTAGAGGCCGTCGCCGGCGCGGTGTCTGCCTGGTTTGCTAAGGGTCTTTGCCGAGAGTGCGTTAAGATTCTCCATGCTCCCTCTATTCCCATACTATTTCCCACACAGCGTGTGGGATGTAACGACATTTTACGGGAGTTCAAAGGAACAGTCAAGACATATATATCATCTGTTCAGCTACGAAACGTGGCCGTGTGAGACTCTATGGGACGGCAAGAGTCAATAGTTGTGCGGATAGAGCCTCACCACGAACGGAGGGGGCTATTGTGGGCGACGAACTGGCAGGGCCGGTGTCACTTGCGTCCGTTCGAATGGTTCGAGAGCCTCACCACGAACGGAGGGGGCTATCGTTGGCGACCAACTGGCAGGGCCGGTGTCATTTGCGAGCCGTTCGAATGGTTCGAGAGCCTCACTACGAACGGCCGGGGCCCCCGGTTTTTCAGTTCTTCCACCCGCGGGCCGCAGCTAGGCCACCGAATAGGCCCCGTCCACTGTGATGACCGCACCCGTTACGTAGTCCGAGGCCGGGCTTGCCAGGAACACCGCCGCGCCCTTGAGGTCGTTGGGATTGCCCCAGCGTCCCATGGGGATGCGGCGGCTAATGAGGTCGTACCGCTCCGGCTGGTTCTTGGGGATGTCCGAGGTCAAGTAGGTGGGGAACCAGCCGGGCAATATGGCGTTGGACTGGATGTTGTCCTTGGCCCAGGCTACGGCGAGGCTCTTGGACAGCTGCACCAGGCCGCCCTTGCTGGCGGAGTAGGGCGCACCGCTGCCGCCGCCGCCGAAGATAGAAAACATGGAGCCGATGCTGATGATCTTGCCGCCGCCCCGCTCTTTCATGTGGGGGTAGACGTCCCTGGCGACCAGGAACGCCGCCCGCAGGTTTACGTCCAGGGTTAGGTCCCACTCATCGGCGGTGAGGTCTTGTGGCTCCTTGCGGACCACCGTACCGGCGTTGTTGACCAGGATGTCCACTCCACCCAGGGCCTGAACGGTCCGGGCGACCATGTCGTCGACTTCCGCCTCCCGGGTCACGTCCACCGTCAGCCCGAGGGACTTGACTCCTAGGGCCTCGACTTGGGCCACGGCGCGAGCCGTCTTCTCGGCGTCCCGCGCGGCCACTGCCATGTCGGCGCCGGCTTCAGCCAGCCCCAACGCCATGGCGAGCCCCAAACCGCCGTTGCCGCCGGTGACCAGGGCCACCTTGCCTTTAAGGCTGAAGAGGGGGTTCAACGTCATGGGCGCTCCTCCGGTTAGTCTTGGTTTGGCCCGGACGAAGTCAACACCGGACTGCGGGTCCCGGGACCCGGTATCATTATAAATGACCAACCCGATGGGCAGTGATGGACTGCGTCGCCCCAAGGATTTAGACTTGGCTGTTCAACCACGTGAGGATTACGACCCTGGCAGCAGGCTGGGGCCGGGAGACGATAGGCCTGGGAGGACAGGAATGACGTACTTCATCAACCCGGCGGAGATCGAGCGCAAGGAGGTGGCGCCGGGGCTGAACCTGAGGACTATGTGGGGCGACAAGGTGATGATGAGCCTGGTGGAGATTGCGCCCGGCGCGGTGTTGCCGGAGCACAGGCATCCCCACGAGCAGGCCGGCATCGTTATGCAGGGCGAGTTCGACTTTACAATAGGGGGAGAGACCAAGCGGGTGAGGCAGGGAGAGGCCTACGTGATTCCGGGGGACGTCCCGCACAGCCTGATCGGATCGGAGGGATGGGCCCTGGTCCTGGACATCTTCAGCCCGCCTCGGGAGGAGTACAAGAGCTAGATCCGGCTGCGAGGTTGGCGCTGTTGAGGGACATTTGAACAATTCTCCAAAGTGCATTACTTTGGGAGAATGGGTGGGCATGTTCAAGCCAGGCCCCCGACCTCTGAATCCCCGTGGGCCCAAGTCATTTGCACTACCTGGGCCGCGGGTTAGCCCTTCGATTTCCCTCAGGACGAACGGGGGATGCATGGCTGGGGTTAACGGGGGATGTATGGCTGGGAATAACGGGGGATGTATGGCTGGGGCGGACGGCTGATCCCAGGTTGTTCAAGGGTCTCCGCCTGCGGGTTTGGCCCAGGTGCGAGATGGTCTTTTAGGCTTATCGCCAGCTAGGCGGCTGGGGGAACAGCCCCAGCAGGGGTGACACGGTGAGCAGTGATCCCCTGTCGATGCTGTCGATAGATGGCCTGCCGCACATAGCCATGGTCCCGTCCAGCTCGTCCCGGAGCATATTCAACACCGCCACGAGACCCGCTTCGCCGTTGACCGCCAATCCCCAGAATATGGGCCGGCCGATGAGCACGGCGCGGGCGCCCAGGGCCAGGGCCTTGTATATGTCCGAGCCCCTTCTGATTCCGCCGTCCAGGTAGACTTCTATACGTCCGGCGACGGATTCCACCACGTCGGGCAGGGCTTCTATAGTCGCCAGGGCGGTATCCAGGTAGCGGGCCCCGTGGTTGGAAACAATCACTCCCTTGGCCCCGTGGTCGGCGCACCGCTTGCCGTCCTCGCCGGCCAATACTCCCTTGACGACTACGGGCAGCCGGGTGTTGGCCGCCAGCCATTCCAGGTCGGGCCAGGCCGCCGCCTGGGACCGGATGTCGGTGTTGCGTGTCTGAGTGTCGGAGCCCAGTTTCCAGGTGTGGCGGGGCCGGTTGAGGTGGGCATAGTTGGGGGCCGGGCCGCCCACGTAGTCGTTGCGGATATTGCGCTCCCGTTTCGCCAGGACCTTGGCGTCGACCGTCAGGCAGATGGCGGAGTAACCGGCCTCTTCGGCGCGGGCCGCCATTTCCAACGTCAGTCCCGGGTCTTTGTAGATGTACTGCTGGAACCACAGGGGGCCGGATGCCGCCTCGGACACGTCCTCCAGGGTGCGGGACGAACTGGAGCTGAGGACCATTACCGTGCCCACCGCGCCGGCGGCCCTGGCGGACGCGACCTCTGCATCGGGATGGGCCGCGCTGTGGTTTCCCGCGGGATCCAGAAGCACGGGCAGCGCGATTTCGTGCCCCAGGACGGTGGTGCTCAGGTCCATGTTGCTGATGTCGACCATCACGTTAGGCCGCAGCATGATGGAGTCGTACACGGCCCTGGTCCGCCGCAGGGTTATCTCGTCGGTGGCCCCGCCGGCGATGAAGTCGTAGTCGGGCTTGGGCAAGTTGGCCTTGGCCAACTCTTCGTACTCGAATATGTTTACCGGTTCCTGGGTCATCTGTGTCCCCTTTCGGTCCGCGGAGGGCGCGGCCGTAGTTTGGCGTAGTGCGTTAACCCTGGGATCATACCCGCGGCCGGACCTCGCCGGCGAACCGCTCCATGTTGTCCAACTTCTCCTGGACGGTGCTCCCCTTGGTCAGCAGGGATATGTGCTCCACGCCCGCGTCCTGGTACTGATGGATGGTATCCAGCATCTGTTGGGCCTCACCGCTGAGGGGAGCGACCCCTGACCGGCCGTAAGCGTCCTTGTCGCCGAATCCAACGTTGTTGACGTGAGTAGCGAGGGCAAGGGTAGAGGGGTCGCGACCCTGCTCCCTGCAGAACCGCCTCAGAGCGGGCAGCTTGTTTGCGTAGGAAACCGGGTCGATGTTGCTGGGGTACCAGCAGTCTCCCAAGCGAGCAGCCCTGCGCAGCGCGGCGCGGGACCATCCGCCGACCCAGATGGGTGGATGGGGCTTTTGGACCGGTTTGGGATGGAACCCGCCCACGTCGGAAAAGCGATAGTGGTTTCCCTCGAACTGAGGTTGGTGAGACGTGCACAGCTCTTTGAATATGCGGATGTACTCGTCGGTGACGCTGCCCCGGTCTAGATAAGAAGCGCCCACGGCGTCGAACTCCTCTTTCATCCAGCCGACCCCGACGCCCACCGTCAGCTTGCCGCCCGACATGTGGTCGAGGGTGGTCAGCATCTTGGCGGTCGCGACGGGGTTGCGGTAGGGGACTATGAGCACTCCCACGCCCAGTCGCGGCGGGTCCACTGCGCCGCCGATGTAGGCGAGGGTCATCAGGGGGTCCAGCACGTTGTCCTCGGGGGAGACCGCCATGCGGCCCGTGGCGTTGTATGGATAGCGGGACTCCTGGCGGTGGGGAACGAATATGTGGTCTCCCACCCAGATGCAATCGAACTGCAGTTCCCGGGCCCGCCGGGCGAGTAGAAGCATGTTCTCGGCCGTGGCCAAGGGTCCCATGTTGCCCAGGGTTATGCCGAACTCCATGGCTCCTCCGTCAATGGGCCAGGGTTGGGTTGCAGGCGACTAGGCCAGGTTGTACACCCTGGCGCTGTTGCCGCCGGCGATCTTGGCCTTTTCGTCCTCGGTGCAACCGGCCAGGATGCGGTCGATGATCTCGCGGCTCTTGGGGAAGGTCGAGCCAGTGTGGGGATAGTCCGAGCCCCACTGGAGGCTGTCCACGCCTATGAAGTCGCGGTCCCGTATGCCACGGGCGTCTTCCTGGAAGCCAAGGAACACGTTGCTGCGGAAGAAGTCGCTGGGAACGGCGCCGTCCTTGAGCCGGCCCCCGGTGGCGGCGGCCTGGGTACTGAAGCCGTAAATGTAGTCCATGCGCTCAAGGAAGTTGGGGGCCCAGGACAGCTCATGCTCGACCGAGCCCAACTGGAGCTTGGGATAGCGCTGGAAGACGCCGCTCAAAATGATGTCGGCCAGGGACATCCGTATCCAATGGTCGACGTTGCACAGAAACGAGGCCCTGGTGGCGTCGAGGTCGGCGAATTCCTGGCCCGGGCCCGGACGGTTGGTGCCCTGGTGCAGGCCGAGGGGCATGCCGAGGTCCTGGGCGGCGGCCCACAGGGGTTCGTACTCCGGCCGGTCGTATGACCGGCCCTGGGGAGGATAGACGGTGATCATTGCCCCCGCAAAGCCCAGCTTGGCGCAGCGTTCCAACTCCCTGACACCCTCGCCCACGTCGTCGACGTTGACCATGGCGACGCCCTTGAGACGCTTAGGGATAGCGCTGCAGAACTCGCCGGCCCAATCGTTGTAGGTACGGCAGTTGGAGGACAGCAGGTCGCTGTCCGGCACGCTGTAGAGCAGGAGGCCGACGGTTGGGTAGACGATGCTAACATCGACGCCGTCGAGGTCCATGTCCTTGACGTGCTCCTGGGGAATGTACCCCCCCGGACGCACCTGTTCTATGCGGGCCTGCCTGGTCAACTTTTCCGGGTCTTCGAACCTGACTCCCACCTGGGTGCCATTGGTGACGCCCAGAACCTTCCTACCGTCGCAGAACCACCAATCACCCTCTTCCAGGCGTTCGAGGTGGGGCTGGCGCCCTTTGAACTTGGAGTCGCCCCTGCCGGTCCAGAGGTCTTCCGGCTCGATGACGTGGTTGTCGGCTGATACTACGATGTTGCTGGACATGGTTGGCCTCCCAAGACGCAATTGTGAGTGGCTGCCGATGGGGGTTGTCTAGGCGATGTTCGTCGGGGTTGGTGCATTATAACCCATCGGCGCTGCACCCCCTCACCCTAACCCATCGGCGCTGTACCCCCTCACCCTAACCCCGAATCCACCGAAGGACACCGATGGACGGCGTGAGGAAAGCGGAAGGGGGATGAGGGAGCTACAGGGGAAATAGCCTGGGTTCCATTTGGGGTAGGGAGGTCGGCGGACGGTCTTCATCGCCGCACAGGGGCCCCTATGGCCGTCTGCAGGAGCTGCGATGCGCGGGATGGCGAGAGAATACGCAACAGGGAACTCTCTCGGACCGGGCTGGCGCGAGTCTGCGGGGATCTTCGGTTGTCCGGTGGGTGGGTCGGTCGCCGACGGTGCCGTCAGGCCGGGAGTGGAATGGCTCGCAGCCGGGCCAAGGCGCGGCTGAACTTCTCAGCCCAAGGCCAGCGATCCGGAAGATGCAGGGTCAACCGGCGTGCCGAGCGGGTGAGCCGTCCGGCCAGGGAGAAGAACCGCCGCCGGAGGGTCTTGGTGGTGGCTATCCGCTCTCCCAGACCGATCCGCGCGGTCCAGCGGGCCAGGTTGTGGGCCATCGTCTGGACGGCCAGCCAGGCGCCGTTGGCGGCGAAGCGGCCCGAGGGGAGATGGTTGAGCCCGACGCCGTACTTGAGGTCGCGTATGGCATTCTCGATCTCGGCGTGGCGGCGATGGTCAGCCTCCAGTTCGAGCAACTCCCCGTCCCGGTCGGTGATGAAGCCGTGATAGCTGTATTTGGCGAAGAGGGCCAACTGGGAACCGGGCGTGGGCTTCACACGCCGGACGATGAGCCGCACCGGCGCGGCGTCAGGTTCACTCTGGAAGGGAGTGCAGGTGGTCTCGGCCACATCGGCGGCGCCGTCCATCCAGTAGGGAATGGGAGTCCAGGCATCCTCGGGTATCGTCTCGATGAGATTGCGCAGGCTCTTGTGCTGGCGGATGGTGATGGAGAAGCGGACATCCATCTTGCGGCAGACGGATACCACGCCATGAGTGTAGAACCCGCTGTCGGCCCGTAGCGTGAGTCGTCCGTTGGCCCCGGCGTAGCGTACCCGCCCCACCGTCTCCCGCAGAAAGTGGGCGGCGCCCCGGGCGGTGTTGGCGCGGCCCTCGCGCAGCCGGGACATCAGCACGTCGCCGGTGCCGGCGGCGACGGCCAACAGCGGGTGATAGCCCCGCTTGCCGGTATAGCCGTGGTGGCGTGCGCCCTCCTTGGCCAGTCCGTAGGTCTCGCAGATGGTGGAGTCCAGGTCAATGGTCAGGGGCCCGTCGCCGGGTCCCGCCCCGGCCTGCCAAGCCCGGGCCAGCAACTCGCGGCTCACCCGGTCGAGTTGACGGACGTGGCCCCACCGGAAGCTGCGCAGGAAGGTGCCCAGGGTGGATGGCGCCTTGACCGTGCCGCCCAGGGTGCAGGCCGTCCCCCCGGTGCGCAACACATCGGCGTCGTCAATGCAGTCGCCCCCAGCCAGCGCAGACGCCACCAGCGTCATCATCTTGTCGCTCGTGTTCGCCCGCCCCGGGGCATCGCCCAGGTCGAGGCGCTGCCGGACGAGTTCGGGCAGGCCGAGGTGCCGCGCCAGGGTGGCCGGAAGGAGCAGCCCGGCATTGGCCACCAAGCGGCGGTCGTCGAAGGTGATTTGGATCCGGTCGGGGTGGTTGCGTGGCAGCATCTATTGGGTGCTCCTTTTCCGGGGTCGGTTTTTTGCTACAAAACCATTATCCCAGAAGCACAGGAGCACCTTCTTGCCGCTTCAGGACGCTAACCCGACGCCCTCCTTCGGTGGATTCGGGCTAACCCATCGGCGCTGTACCCCCTCACCCTAACCCTCTCCCAATGGGAGAGGGGACTTTGGATGTTTCGGGCATGGCGTGTTCCCTGGACCAATCTGCGGACCAATCTGCCGAATCGCACGCTTTAAGCGCTTTGGGGGCTGGGCATGGGAGGGGGATCGTCGGAGAGAACAACAAGGCCGCGGACTGCGGCCCAGGGGAGAAGGGCGCCCAGGAGATGCTCGACGCCTGGAACGACGTTATCGGCGAGGCACCGCGTCAGGTATTGGTGGGCGGCCATGAAAGTGGGGAGGCGGAATCCGGCGTCGGCTACCCGGTGGATAAAGGGATGGTCGTCGGGGGCGGGCCGGTGGTCGGACGCGGCGACGGACCATTCGAGGCAGAAGTCGTCGGCCAAGGGCCGGAGGCGGACGACGGATATTTCGAGGGCCATCTTGCGGCGGAGGGCGTTGATGCGAGACCTGATTTGGTTCATCGGTTAGGTCCACCTCTAGCTGGAAATTTTAGTTTGCCTCTCATTAGCTCCCATTTCCTCCCGTTTGGGAGGGTGTCGGCGGGCGGGACTTGGCTGCCGTCCCGGATGGGGGCTGAGGTATTCCATGGTAGGGGATTACGTTGGGGGTTGGGAAGGGGCAAGTGTCAGTTGGGGGGGTGGGAGTCTGAACTGGGATTCACGGGATTCATGGGATAGACAGGATGGGGGCATTTCCGTAGCTGTCGGTTCGACCTTCGATTTCCCTCAGGGCGAGCGGGGGAATGAGTGTTCAGTGCGCGCTGGCCGTAAATGGGTTGGAGGCATGTACTGTAGATTCCTCGGCTGCGCTCGGAATGGCGGGGCGCGGGCATGGCTGGGGGACTTATGGAAGGGGCCTAGCCTGGGGCGGCCGGCCGAGATGGAGCATGTTCTCGGCCGTGGCCAAGGGGCCCACGTTGCCCAAAGTTATGCCGAACTCCATGGCGCCTCCGGTAGTGGGGCAATGGGATGGGAGAGATTATAGCGTGTGGAGAAGGTGGGGAGGTGGTGGCGCCAGCGGTGGCGAAATCTTGGACGTGGCTTCAACGTTGCTCTACGATGTAGGATTCAATAGTATGGAATCTATGAAGCCCTGGGTAATGCGCGTTCTTTCGTCCGCCTCACGCCACAAGTCTGAGTGGGGCCGTTCTCGGTGGAACAACTTGACTAACACACCCTCCGTCTTGGCGGCGGTGACGGCGGGGATGAAGTCGCTATCTCCGGCCAATAGCACAGCCTCCTGAACGTTCTGTTTGGCGGCGAGTTGGACCAGGTCCACACCCCGTAGAATGTCGACGCGTTTTTGTTCGTACCTCGCCCTGCCTTGGTTATCCAATCCTCGCAAGGCAAGTCGGCCTAGTCGAACCGAATAACGCGGCAGTCGCTCTAGCGTGTCGAAGAATTTACGTTGGGCCGAGTACCGCTCACGTCCTGCCTGCGTGGGCGGATTCCCTTGATAAGACGGGCAATTGAACCTGCGCCTGCCCTGAGCTTGTCAGAGGTTCGGCCGTCTTATGATTCGAAAGCAGGTAGGTGGAGGTCGGGCCAAAATCGAGATGAAAGAGATTCGTACGTTTCAGTAAGCGCCCAAGGCTTGACAGTAAGCAGGGTTTGCTCCTTCAGCTTGCCCAGAATCAGCTTGTGCCTCTGGAAAGCCCCGACACTCCCTTCTCTTTTTGATTCAGGTAAGGATTCCCTATACTTCGTCCATTCCTCTTCGATATTACCCACCCACATTTGTGTGGAGCCGGCACGGTAGTACGGACTCGAGTAGGTAATATCGACCATAGTTGAATAAGCCAACATGGACAGGTTATCCCCTCTGGGATCAGTTGCCACCCTGTGGGCGGCGATCTTATCGCGCCACTTGAACACGGTGGGAGCAACACTGTCGATGTATGACTTGCGGGCCTTCTGTAGTTTCTCTTGGTTGGTTCTGTCCAGAAGGTGTGAGAGTTCCCACTCGTTATCCTCGATCAATTGCATCAACTTGATGGTACTTAGGTAGCTGACCAGGCTGATGGCGAACCAGTCAAAAATACATCCGAGCAACGAGGTTTCGTGTGTCCGTTCGGCGACATATATTGGCTTGTCCTTGCCGTGTCTTCGTAGTGCTTCCAACTCTCTCAGGCGGGTAAAGGTCGCTAGGTGGAACATTCCAGCGTGGAGAGAACGCAGCACATTGAGGTTGTTATGTTGCGCATCACGTGAGACTGCTATTTTGGCCACATGGTCTATAGTCAGTGTGTCATTTGACATATTTGCCCGCCTCGCTCGCTCCGGTGGCCAATACCCTAACGGACGTTGACGCCCTCTCCCGGATTGTTTCGGAAGTGTTCTGGCTAGTGGTCATGTCAGTTACCGCCTGTTTCAGGACCTGGCGGGCTCTTGTACAGGTTACAACATTAGACGGCAGTCCGGCACCATGGGATTGTCAGTTGAGAGGGGCGGTTCGTGTGGTTCGAGAGCCTCACCACGAACGCCGCAGCGGTGGGCCTCGCCACGAACGGGCGGGGATTGGCTTGCCCAAGATGGGCTGCCGGCAAGAGGTTTAGATTCCTGCTCGGAGGCGGGAATGACTGGAAAATGGGAATGGGGGAATGACGGGTTTGGGGCGGAGGGACGACGGTCAGGAGGGACGGGGGCCCTTCGATTTCCCTCAGGACAGGCCCTTCGGTTTCCGGCAGGGCGAGCGGAACCCGGCTCCCCCCGATTGGCCCTTCGATTTCCCTCAGGGCGAACGGGGGGGGTGGGGGGGGCCGGGTGTGGGGGCATCCCGGTGGGGGTGAAAGATTTTTCGCCCCTACGAGGTTGGGTGGGGGGAGTCGGGTTAGAGACCCCATCCTAACCTTCCCCTTCGTAAGGGGAAGGGATTTTGGGGGTTGAGGGCGGCGCGGGCCCTTCGACGGGCTCAGGGCGAACGGGGGTGGGGGGGCCCTATTCCCTGAGAGGGTTGCGCCAGCGGAGGCCGGGAAATCGGCTGAAGTCGCTGTCGTTGGAGTGGACCTCTGCCTGATATTCCATCGCCAGCGCGGCGATGTGGGCATCGGTCACGAGGTTAGCGCCAACGCCGGCAACGACCAAGTTCCTGCGGAAAAAGCTTAAATGGTCGGCGCCAGGGTTGGTCGGCACCACTTGAGGAAACCGGAACCACTCGGCAACCAGGTCTACCGCTTTAGCGGGCGCTGCCGGGCTGGCCAATACGCTGGGATGAGTCATCAATCTGACGAATCCGGTTGCAACGATCCATGAGATTCCAACCCGTTCCCTTCCGTTGATCAAGTCTTCCCACCAACGTCTGGCGGGGGCATGAAAGGGCGCGCCGTCGCTATGGGCGTAGACGAGCAGATTGAGGTCCGGGATGATCACTCCGCCGCAGGCCGGGCAAAAGCGTCAGACTCCAATTGGTCGTTAAGCTGGTTCAGCTTTAGTGGGTCGATTCCCGGAGCCAGTCCGCTATGGTGGGGGGTAACCCGGTATTCCGACGGCCTGTCCTTGACGGCATTGGGCGACAGCCCGCGCCGGAGGGCTTCATTGACCACCTGCTTGAAGGGGCGCTCCAAAAGCCTAGCCTGCTCCCGCAAGGCTAGGGCTACGTCATCATCCAGTGTAAGAGTAGTTCTCATGGAGACATCATAGTGTGCTAGTATATTGATGTCAAGATGTGCCCATTTCGCTGACGCCTGAGGTGCGGATGCCGTTCACCCGCGTAAACCTTCACCCACCTTTGGTCCGCTAAAGGCCTTGACGCCGTTCACCCTGAACTTGTCGAAGGGCCGGGGTTCGTGTGGTTCGAGAGCCTCACCACGAACGGATAAAGCAGGGAGTCCACGAACGGGCAGGGGTCTGCCCTAAACCGAACGGGTGCGGCTGGCCCCACTAAGAACAGGAGGGGGTGCGGCTGGCCCCGCTAAGAACAGGAGGGGGTGCGGCTGGCCCCACTAAGAACAGGAGGGGGTGCGGCTGGCCCCACTAAGAACAGGAGGGGGTGGGCCTGGCCCCACTAAGAACAGGAGGGGGTGCGGCTGGCCCCGCTAAGAACAGGAGGGGGTGCGGCTGGCCCGACTAAGAACAGGAGGGGGTTGGCTTGGCCCCACTAAGCCCGAATCCACCGAAGGACACCGATGGACGGCGTGAGGAAAGCGGAAGGGGGATGAGGGAGCTACAGGGGAAATAGCCTGGGTTCCATTTGGGGTAGGGAGGTCGGCGGACGGTCTTCATCGCCGCACAGGGGCCCCTATGGGCGTCTGCAGGAGCTGCGATGCGCGGGATGGCGAGAGAATACGCAGCAGGGAACTCTCTCGGACCGGGCTGGCGCGAGTCTGCGGGGATCTTCGGTTGTCCGGTGGGTGGGTCGGTCGCCGACGGTGCCGTCAGGCCGGGAGTGGAATGGCTCGCAGCCGGGCCAAGGCGCGGCTGAACTTCTCAGCCCAAGGCCAGCGATCCGGAAGATGCAGGGTCAACCGGCGTGCCGAGCGGGTGAGCCGTCCGGCCAGGGAGAAGAACCGCCGCCGGAGGGTCTTGGTGGTGGCTATCCGCTCTCCCAGACCGATCCGCGCGGTCCAGCGGGCCAGGTTGTGGGCCATCGTCTGGACGGCCAGCCAGGCGCCGTTGGCGGCGAAGCGGCCCGAGGGGAGATGGTTGAGCCCGACGCCGTACTTGAGGTCGCGTATGGCATTCTCGATCTCGGCGTGGCGGCGATGGTCAGCCTCCAGTTCGAGCAACTCCCCGTCCCGGTCGGTGATGAAGCCGTGATAGCTGTATTTGGCGAAGAGGGCCAACTGGGAACCGGGCGTGGGCTTCACACGCCGGACGATGAGCCGCACCGGCGCGGCGTCAGGTTCACTCTGGAAGGGAGTGCAGGTGGTCTCGGCCACATCGGCGGCGCCGTCCATCCAGTAGGGAATGGGAGTCCAGGCATCCTCGGGTATCGTCTCGATGAGATTGCGCAGGCTCTTGTGCTGGCGGATGGTGATGGAGAAGCGGACATCCATCTTGCGGCAGACGGATACCACGCCATGAGTGTAGAACCCGCTGTCGGCCCGTAGCGTGAGTCGTCCGTTGGCCCCGGCGTAGCGTACCCGCCCCACCGTCTCCCGCAGAAAGTGGGCGGCGCCCCGGGCGGTGTTGGCGCGGCCCTCGCGCAGCCGGGACATCAGCACGTCGCCGGTGCCGGCGGCGACGGCCAACAGCGGGTGATAGCCCCGCTTGCCGGTATAGCCGTGGTGGCGTGCGCCCTCCTTGGCCAGTCCGTAGGTCTCGCAGATGGTGGAGTCCAGGTCAATGGTCAGGGGCCCGTCGCCGGGTCCCGCCCCGGCCTGCCAAGCCCGGGCCAGCAACTCGCGGCTCACCCGGTCGAGTTGACGGACGTGGCCCCACCGGAAGCTGCGCAGGAAGGTGCCCAGGGTGGATGGCGCCTTGACCGTGCCGCCCAGGGTGCAGGCCGTCCCCCCGGTGCGCAACACATCGGCGTCGTCAATGCAGTCGCCCCCAGCCAGCGCAGACGCCACCAGCGTCATCATCTTGTCGCTCGTGTTCGCCCGCCCCGGGGCATCGCCCAGGTCGAGGCGCTGCCGGACGAGTTCGGGCAGGCCGAGGTGCCGCGCCAGGGTGGCCGGAAGGAGCAGCCCGGCATTGGCCACCAAGCGGCGGTCGTCGAAGGTGATTTGGATCCGGTCGGGGTGGTTGCGTGGCAGCATCTATTGGGTGCTCCTTTTCCGGGGTCGGTTTTTTGCTACAAAACCATTATCCCAGAAGCACAGGAGCACCTTCTTGCCGCTTCAGGACGCTAACCCGACGCCCTCCTTCGGTGGATTCGGGCTAAGAACAGGAGAGGGTGCGGCTCTGGCCGCGAGCGGGTATGGGTTGGCCTCACGGTTAACGGCAATAGTGTCAACGCGAGCGCGGCGCTTTGGCCCAGGCGTCGCCCCAGGGTACGTCGGGGAGGTTGCGGGAGCGGCGGACCTCGTTGATGGTGAGCACTCCCCTGTCCAGCAACTGGGTCTCCCGGCGGACCCGGCTGTCTTCGTCCTCCCGCAGGGCCTCGATGGCGCTCAGGTCGAACCGGACTTCCAGGTCGGGGTATCCCAACCGGGGCAGCAGCATGCGGTTCAGCCGTTCTTCGAAGAACTGCAACTCGGGCAGTATGGTGTTGCGCCAGAACACCCGCTCGGCGGTGTTCACGTTGGAAAAGGTGGCCCGTTCCAGGTCCGACAGCAGGGGCATGGGAACGCCGTAGGCGCGGCTAACCTCCTCCAGGCTCCAGCGCAACCCGCGGATGAATTCCATTTCCCGGTGGTTGAAGCCCAGGGTCTTGATGTCTTTGACGAAGCTGGCGATGGCCGGGCGGTGGGCCTTGGCCGGGCCACGGTAGCGTTTCTCCCACCGGTCGTAGAAGTCTTCAACTTCGGTGTCGGTCATGTTCTCGTTGGTCAACATAACGAAATCGGGCTGGGCTGCGTTGCGGAAGAAGTTGCGGTTGAAGCGCAGTCCGTCCTTGCCCATGTCGACGGCAAGGCGGACCGGGGCGACGGGAGACAGCCCGGCGTACTCTTCCATGGGATTGAAGTAGTGAAGCCACAGCATCTCGTCGGGGGTATAGGCCACCGGGCCGTTGCGCCCCTGGTATACGAATCCCTTAATATAGCTCCGGCGGTCGGGCAGCACGGTAACCCGGTCGGGGCGCAGCGGCCAGATTTCCCACTGGCCCCTGCCGTCCTTCTCCAGCGCCCAGAAGGACGAGCCCCATAGGTTGAGATAGGTCTCGGTGGCACGCCACAGGTCCTGCCGGGTGTGCCAGGGATTCACGCGTTCCAAAAGCAACCGGGCCGGATGGGCGGGGCCCACCGGCAGCAGGGTCCCGTCGGGCTGGCGCCGGTGCACCACCAAATCCGGCCGGCTAAGGGCCTCGGCCCGGAGCTTGATAGCTGCGTAGACCGACACCGAGGACGCGTAGTATTCGCCGTAGGCCGGGTTAGCCCAGGATGAGCCGGCGCCGGTTGTCTCCTGGGACCAGTCCGCATCGGCCGCCGCCGCCCGGTTGGCCCGTTGCTGGACCTCAGCAGGGCCGGTCCGGGGCGGCCTGAGCCAACTCCCCAGCTTTCCCAGAGACTGGGCCGGGGCCAAGGCGGCGGCGGGCAGCCTCTTCAACGCCTCCAGCCCCCTGGCGGGCGCATTACCAAGTTCCTTTCTGTATTTTGGGGAGAATGCGGACTCTTTTTTCATACGTTCTCCTTTGGTTTGGTAATCTGAGATTAGGTCCATACCCTGGTCTTGGCGGGAGGCTCCAAGAACGCCAACATCAGGGCGTCGGCCTTGTCGGGGGACGGCAGGTTGCGCTTGCGCATGGCGTCCTTGCTCTCCAAGCGAACCCTGCCCAGGCTGTCGTAGCTGTACCGCATGGCGGCCAGCTCGCCAATCAATTCATTGTCCTCCGGAATCTTGATTTGCCCAGAGGCAAACAGGTCCCGCAGCCGCCAATAGCCTTCGGCCCTGAGGTTGGAAAACCGGCCCTTCTCCCGGGCGCTGCGGGCCACGTTGATGCCCCTCACGGGATGGCCCTCTTCCTGCAGCCGGTCCACCACCCCCGCTCCCAGGCCGATCTCGTCGACGCATACGTAGTCGGGGTTGAACTCCCGGATTGCCGCGGCGACTTGGCCCGCGAGTTTCATGGTGTCCATTTGGCGGAAAGTCTGGATGTCCTCGACGATGTTGCCCCGCCGGCGCAGGATGACGCTGCGGTCGGAGCCGTAGCGGGCCACGTCGACGGCCAGGATGGCGTTGCCAATGCCCATTACGTAGTCATCATCGTCCAGCCTATCCGGTTGGGCGGCGGCCTCTACGGCGGACAGCTTGATCAAGGTATCTTCCGCCTGGTCGGGGAACTCACCCAATACCCGGGCCCGGTAAACGGGGTTCTCTTCGCCCCATGCGTCCTGTCTTTCCTCGACCCACTCGGCGGTGGTCAGCCCGTGCACCATTACCCTGTTTGCCTTGACGTTGGGGCTGTCGAGGGCGGAGATGGTGATGGTGTGGTAGAGGCGGCGCTCCTGGTGGAAAGCCCGGCGGAAGGCCCCGGACGCGGTGGTGGGGTTGCCGATAAGCAGCAAGCGGGGCTCGGCGGAGGTCATGACCGCGTCGATGCCCTCGTATATCTCGTCGCTAACGCCTTCGGCCTCGTCCACCACGATGAGCATGTTGGGACTGTGGAAGCCCTGGAACTCGTCGGCGGACCCGGCCGACAGTCCCATGGCGTAGCGGTCCTCGGCCAATTCCCAACGGGTGTCGAACATGGAGCCGCCCAGTTCCTCCCTGACGGGCCGGTAAAGGCGGCGGATCTGCCTCCAGAGAACGTGGCGCACCTGGCGAAAGGTGGGGGCGGTGCTGAGGACGATGGCGGGGTCGTGGCAGTGGAGGAACCAGAGCACGGCGGCGGCGGCGCAGAACCCCTTGCCCAGCCCGTTGCCCGATTTAACCGCCACCCGGCGGTGGGCAGGCAGGGCAGCCAACACCTGTTGCTGTTTTTCCCAGAGCCGTACCCTTAGCACCGTTCTGGCGAAAGTGAGCGGGGGCGTGTACACGGCCGCCGGTGACTCTGCCATGACTAACCCCGGTCCTGGTAGCCAGAAGAGATTGCTACGGTCCGAGATTTTTTAGCCTTTGGCCCAGGCTGCGCAGGGCTTGTCTGGTCGGGCCCGGAGGGGCTGAACAGAAAACCGCATTCCCGGCACCGGAGTATGTCGTTGTCTTTGGAGGACTTCTTTTCCAGCTTGAGCAACTCTTGAGAATCGCAACGTCGGCATTGCAAACTGCCCCACCTCCCGAAAAAATATTGGCCGAAAATAGTACAGGGACGGCCCAACCCTTGCGGGGCGGGTCGTCCCTGTACTTACACGCTATGCCCTGGCTGGCGGGGTTGTCAACGGCCATGCGTCAGCGGGCGGTACGTTCATGCTTCGATTTCCCTCAGCACGAACGGGGGAGTTTTGGTTATGCCGAGGTCTCAGTAGGCGGCAAAACCAGGAGGATAGGCCGGCGGTACGTTGGTGCTTCGATTTCCCTCAGCACGAACGGGGGGTGCATGGCTGGGATTAACGGGGGGTGCATGGCTGGGATTAACGGGGGGTGCATGGCTGGGATTAACGTGGGATGTATGGCTGGGCCGTGGGAGCGCCCTTCGATTTCCGTCAGGACGAACGGGAGAGTCCCGGTTTTGCAAAGGTCTCAGTAGGCGGGAAAACCAGGAGGAGAGGCCGGCTGTGGGTTCGTGCTTCGATTTCCCCCTTCGACGGGCTCAGGACAGGCTCAGCACGAACGGGCGAGCTAGCTATGCCGAGGGATCGGTAGGAGGGAAAACCGGGGGTAGAGGGCGGCCTGGGAGCTAGTCCGACCGGTGCTTCTCGATCACGGCGATGACGCGGCTGTCAATGTCGCCCAGCGACACGCCCGCGTCGGAGCGGGCGACGCCCAGATGGGCGGCCCTTTGGATGTCCTCCCACTCGGGCTCCAGCTCGTACTGGTCACGTAGCTCGTCGAAAAGATTGTCCAGCGACTGTTTATCGAACATCTTTTACTCTATGCGTCCTTATGATTGAAATCCAGCGCCGCGGCGCCTGCCTGTTGGACCATTTTGCAGTTTACTCCGGCCGCGTCCACGTGGCAAGTTTAGCGCCTGCCGGCCTCGCCCACAGCCGGTCAAGTACCCCGCCCTTTACCAAGTGGTTACTTCAAATCGCTCGCGAGATCACTCTTGAAATAACTGATAATCTACATAAAGCTCTGGTGGTATACCAAGTTAATCGCCCCGAAATTGGAAGATGACGGCTCATTCTCCGACCGGCGAGACGTGATCGAGTCCGGCAGGTTAATACCGGCCAGACGGGTCTGACTTAGGGTCGCCATTCCCGGCAAAGTGCGCCAGGTCAAACAACATAAAGGGGTTACGCACTGATATGTCCAATGTTCGATTACACCGCGTCGTATTCGTTGGCATCCTGACTGCTTTCCTAGCCGTACTGTTGGCCGGCGCCGCGGTCTTGGCCCAGGACGGCGACTCTGAGAACGTGCCGAAGAACGCACCGTGGGAGTATACAGGGGAAGACGACGGCTGCGGTCCCACCCGGCAGCTAGAGCAAGTCCGATACAATCCGCCGTGGGAAGGCGGCACACAGTACAGGTGGGTGCCGCGGCCGGAACCGTTGATTTGGAGTTCCTGGAGTGAGACTGGGAACACACGGGGAGACCCCTTCTCCGGTTTCCAAAAAGAGATGAAACGAACATCCCATTGCGATGATGTCGAGACCGAATGGGTGGACACATACGTACCGCCGCCGCCGCCGCCAGAGCCAACGCCCGAACCTACGCCGGAACCCACACCGGAGCCTACGCCGGAACCCACGCCGGAGCCAACGCCGGAACCGACGCCAGAGCCTACACCGGAACCGACGCCAGAGCCAACGCCGGAACCGACGCCAGAGCCAACGCCGGAACCGACGCCGGAGCCGACGCCGGAACCGACGCCGGAGCCAACGCCGGAACCGACGCCAGAGCCAACGCCGGAACCGACGCCGGAGCCAACGCCGGAACCGACGCCGGAGCCAACGCCGGAACCGACGCCGGAGCCAACGCCGGAGCCTACACCGGAACCGACGCCGGAGCCTACACCGGAACCGACGCCGGAGCCTACGCCACCGCCACCGCCACCGCCACCGCCGCCGCCTGGCGACAAGACACCCACCTTTGAGTCGAAGACCATCGGGGACTTGAGATACCACAAGGGGGTCAATGTGGCGCAGCCGCCTCCTCTTGGGCCAATACCGTTACCCGAGGCCACCGGTGGAGACGATCCGTTGACCTACAGCATCTCGCCGGATTTGCCCGCCGGTCTCACGTTCGGCGCGTCGTCCAGAACAATAACCGGCGCTCCTATGACCGGCACCGAATCGGTCACCTACACCTATACCGCCACCGACGAGGACGGGGACACAGCTACCCTGGACTTCAAAATCACCGTCTACGACCTATCGTTGGTCGTCGTCACGGTCAATTCCGAGACAAAGGCCGACGAGGATAATAGCCTTGTGGGGTTTAAGTGGCCCGGCATCCTTGGGTCTAGCAAATTGAAGGTCATCGACGCCAATGAGAACAAAGATGTAGAAGCCAAAGTTACCATCCCCGCCAGCACCGGGTTCCAGATCGGCACCGACAAACTTAAGTCAGCGTGCGACTGGAATGCGGAGCCGCCTGCGTCAACGACGAAGTACAAGACGGCGTGGGTTGACTTACAATTCGAGCCGTTCTACTTGGTTAGATGCGGCCGCGGCACCGACAATTCTGTCGGTATCAGGATAAACTTCAAAGAGAAGGGTACGCCGGGCCTTGGCTACACGACCTCAACCATCAATGTGACGATACAGCAGGCACGGCACTACAGAGACAACAACGTCACCTACTACATCCGGGGCACAACCTTCAAACAGGGTCAAATGGCTGAGGGCATTCAGGGCATTTCGACACAGACCGTTGAGGGCTTATTCGAGGCAAGCGGGATACCGGATCAGGTTAATAGACCGGACCCCGCTCCGAATACGATCCTGCTGCTTGCGGCGACCTACTCGGCTGCGGCTCAAGCTTGGGACAATGTTGGAAGCGGCGCAATCTTCACCAGAATCGATGCGGGGACTGGGGCCGATGTCATGATCCAAGGTTTCCGAGACACCCAGATCGGAAAAGGCACAGGGCAGCACTGCGGTGAGTCCATCGCTTGCATGCAGCCTGGGAGCAGCCATCCCCACCTGGCGTCGGGCCGTGTGATGTACATCGAGGACCCGCCCCATTGGGGAGGCCATACCGATGCGAAAATATGGACCAACGATTTCGATGAGTGGCTTGACGACAAACCTAACTACGAATACCTGCCCAAAACGTTGATGCACGAGTTCGGGCACGCCCTTGGCCTTGGGCACAGTCCCAAGGGCGACGTCATGAGCGGCGGCGTACCGTTGTGCGGCCCCAAGCCCAACCGCACCTTCTGTGGCCTCACCGCTAACGACAAGAACGCAGTCAAGGAAATCTACAGAGGCCATACGGCCCATTAGCGAGGAATGAAATGACAGCAACAAGCGTCATGCGAAACCCCGGCTCTGTCCTCCTAGTGTGGTGTCTCTGCCTCGCCGCCGTCTTCCTCGCGGCCTGCGGCGGCGCTCAACCCACGGCAGGAACGGGGAGATGCACGCTGCAACCCACGGCGGGAAGGTTCAGACTGACCCTCAGGCTACCGCGATAACGACTGTGCAACCCACGGCGGGAACGGAGGCACAGACTGACCCCCAGCCTACCGAGATAACGACGGTGCAGCCCAACGCAGGCTCGGAGATGCACGCTGAGGTTAATCCGGAGTGGTTCGTCGCCCCCTCCTTGGATGAGCAGATATTCGACGCATTGGATTCGAATTCGATGGTCGTCGTGCGGGCGACCTTGTCGTCCTTGACATCGAAAGCGGAGACTATTTCAGGCACACCAACAACCTACCGGCCCATACATGAACTCAGGTTCACCGTCCACGAATATCTTGAGGGCAGCGGTCCCAACGAGGTCGTGGTGGTGGTGCGAGGCAACACAATCTATACCGATGAGGCCACGGCCATTGAACATGCGCAATATGCCGCGGGGGAACGCAACAATTCCTGGGACAATCGGCAGGCGGTGCTTTTCGTTGACTTGAGCCAGACGACGTCTGGGGCTTCGGGCGCAACCGGACGTTCTTTCGCCAGGACCGCTGAGTTCATAAGGTCGAACCCCCAGGAATCACCTTGGGACTATACCGTCGACAATCTGAGCCGGGCCTGGCTGCCGGCCCAAGCCGCAGCCGGCAAGACCGCGGACTCAACCCGCAGTGCCGCCGATTCCACATTTATCACCGACGGCGCGGAGACGCCGTCGCCGACGATTACCCTGGCGGACCTAAAGGCCAAGATCGCGGCGATGGAGGCCGAACTGACGGCAGGGGAGGGAACCGCGGGATTCAGGGACTGCGTAAGAGATAGGATTCTTCGTGAGAGGGTTTACCGCGCAGAGCCAGGAGGGCCGCGCCAACGGGGACAGTCTCTCGGCTCCGGCAGGGCGGCCGGGGCCGAGATCTACAGCCGCGACAACAACCATCGGGAACCGAAGTATAACAACTACTGGCTCAGCGGCCCGGACGCGAATCTCTTTCAGGCCCTGAACGCCGATGACGATTCCTCCTCCGCCACCGGGTACACTTACATGCTGTCCACGGTGCGGCCTCTGCCCGCCGGTGAGTACAGCGTCCACTACATCTTTCAGCACCACGACTACCTCCTGTGCAACTTCAAGCCGGACGACACCTACTCCGACTGGACGGTCACCGTCACCGCACCCGCCGGCACGGTACACGAGGCGTTCTTTGACCCGGTGGCCATCGGTTCCGGGGTGGGCGCCGACGCATCCAACGGCGCGCTGGAGCCCAAGGCGTTCTCGATGGGCGGGGTGAGCACGGCCCTCCAGTCCCTGAAGTGGCAGGGCGGCACGGCGACGTTGGGGCTGAGCGCCCCGGCGTCCCTGTCGGGCCACGCGCTGGAGTTCATCGCCCTGGACGGGACTGTAGCCATTTCCCTGGACGGAGGAACGGCCACGGTTTCCGGCAGCACGTCGACCTGGAGCGTCGCCACCCAGCCATGGCAGGCCGGGAACCTGCTAATGCTGCGCATACGCCAGGCCAGCAGCATACCCAATGATGCGTCGCTCAGTGCCCTGGCCCTGAGCGGCGTCACCCTCAGCCCGGCCTTTGCCTCGGCAACTACCGCCTACACCGCCAACGGAGCAAACGGCGTGGGACAGACCACGGTGAGTCCGACCGTCAACGACGGCGGGGCATCCTACGTGGTGAAGCTGGGCGGGGTTACTGACGCCGACGGTACGGTGGACCTGGCTGTGGGAGCCAACGTCATCACGGTTGAAGTCACCGCCGAGGACGGGACGACCACTAAGACCTACACCGTCACCGTGACCCGGGCCGCGTCTTCCACGGACGCGACCCTGAGCGCGTTGGGGCTGAGCGGCGTGACGCTGAGCCCGGCCTTCGCGTCGCCAACCACCGCGTACACGGCTGACGTGGCCAACGACGTGGAGCAAACGACAGTTACGGCGACGGTCAACGACGACGGGGCGAGCTCGGTAGTCAAGATAGGCGGGGTTACCGACGCCGACGGTACGGTGGACCTGGCTGTGGGAGCCAACGTCATCACGGTTGAAGTCACCGCCGAGGACGGGACCACCACCAAGACCTACACCGTCACCGTAACTCGGGCCGCTACATCCACGGACGCGACCCTGAGCGCGCTGGGCCTGAGCGGCGTGACGCTGAGCCCGGCCTTCGCGTCGGCAACCACCGCGTACACGGCTGACGTAGCCAACGGCGTGCAACAAACGACAGTGACGCCCACAACCAACTATGGCGGGGCATCCTACGTAGTGAAGCTGGGCGGGGTAGGGGACGCCGACGGGACGATGGACCTGGCCGTGGGGGCCAACGTGATAACCGTGGAGGTGACTGCCGAGGACGGGACCACAACAGAGACCTACACCGCCACCGTGACCCGGGCCGCGTCTGTGCCCACACCCACCCCCGCGCCTGTAGACAGCGGGAACCCCTCAGTCAGCGAGGTAACCGGAACCAGCCTCCGGGTGAGTTGGGATAGGGTGAGGCCGTCCGGTACGTTCCTCCAGGACCTACGCGTCAACTACCGTCTCGTAGGCGCAACAGACTGGAGCTTCGGAGCGTACGTGGACACCAGCACGTGGAGCTCCCGCCGGCAGGCAGCGACTGTGTCCGGGCTCACTTGCGGGACGAACTACGAGTTCCAAATCGAGGCGCAGTACTCGAACCGCTGGCACCACTACGGCAGAATCGACGCCGCCACGAGCGGATGCTGACGCTCTGCATGGTACAACCTTTGATATTGCGTCCGAGGAGAAAGCAGAACGCTCGTTCCGGGCCAAGGTTACAGCGGAATCTGGTGGCAACCTGTCTGGGTGGGCTTGGCGGGACATGATGTTTGTCTCTGCATGTGGGTAGGGGCGTAAAATCTTTCGCCCCTGCCGGTGGGCCCGCGAGTTCTGTGCGAAATCCGAACGTCCCGCCGGAGTCTTCAGGCAGATTTGGCTAACCGGAATTCCGACGGGAGGGATCTTGAGTATTCGCCGTTCAGGACCGAGGGTACTGCCGGGATTTTAGACCCCTCGCTGCCGCTTGAGGTGACAAGGGTAGCCAGGGCCGGTCGGCCGGGGTGCTGGCACCGGTCAGCATGGGTAGGGACCGGCGCCGGTCAGTCCGGCCGCGTCCACGTGGCAAGCCTGTCGGGGGTTATCTCGATGAGCACGCCTTTGCCGGACTCCATTATCTGCTGGGCAAAGGCCCTGCCCCTTTCATCTCCCCAGTAACGGACGCAGATGGAGGTGACAATAGTCTCTAAGTCGTCACTGGTAACCCTGGCCTTCCCTTGGGCCAGTAGGTAGGCATAGGGCACGTCGGGCGTGGCAATGGACACGCTGACTCTTGGGTCTCGACGGACGTTGCGCGTCTTCAGAACAGAGTCGTGGGTGATGATCATAAACTTCCCGTCGCGGTACCCGTACCACACAGGCGTCACTTGAGGCGACCCGTCCCGATTCACGGTGGCCAGGTTCGCGAGGCACTTCCCGCCAAGGAGCTTTTCTGTCTCATCGGGGGTCAATTCCCTGTCAGCCATAGTGCCCTCCGGTCGTTGGCGTAAGGCCCTCAGTATATTGCGACCGCCTGCTACGGGCAAGGAAGGGGCAGCCAAGCGTCATGGACTATCACCGGGGCATTGCGGATACGTCTGTGGGTGACGGGGGCCAGACGGGGTGACAGGAGCGGCTGGGTCCAGCAAGACAACCGGGGTTGGTAGGGCAGTGGGGTCGGTCAGTCGGAAGTGGTCCAAGTGATGACTTTGTCGGGAGTTATCTCGATGAGCACGTTGTCGCTGGACTTCAGTACCTCCCGGGCGAAGGCGCTGCCCTCTTCATCGCCCTTGTACCGGACGCTGATTGAGGTGACCGTAGCCTCCATGTCGTCTGTGGTGATCTTGGCCCTCCCGTGGACCAGCACGTATCCATAGGGCTCGTCAGACAAGGCGATGGACAAGGACACCCTTGGGTCCCGGCGGACGTTGCGCGCCTTGGCGGTAAAGCCGGCGGTGCTGACGACAAACTTCCCGTCCTTGTACCCATACCACGTGGGAGATACCTGCGGCGACCCGTCCCGCTTCAAGGTGGCCAGGTTCGCGAGGCACTTCCCATTAAGGTACTGCTCCATCTCGTCAGGGGTCATCGCCCGATCAGCCATAGCGCCCTCCGTTCATCAGCTTAATGCCCGCAGTATATTGCGCCCGGCCGCTACGGGCAAGAAAAGGGCAGCCATCGGCCCGGCGCGTCTCCGCTGGGCCTGCTAGGCAGTTGTTCGCCAGTCTCCATGCCTGGGGAGGGGCGAAAAATCTTTCGCCCCTACGGTTGGGACAGCGACGTTTTGTGCCGCACACGGCTTTCCCGCCGCGTTGTCCAACTAGGGACGCTCTTCGGACGCGTCACTGCTTGGCTCCAGCGAGTCTGATTTTTGCCTGCCGCGCCGTTGCTGAAATAGGTAGAAGGCGGATATGCCTACTGGTATCGATACTATGATCAGGCCCAGGGCCGCCACGACTGTCCACGGGCCCAGGTCGAACACGTGGTCCAGGAAGCCCTTGATCCATTCCAGCAGGTCCGGGTCTGCCACTTCGCCGTGGTGCCCGGATGCCGACAGGACAATTGCCCAGGCGTTCAAGGGTCAGTTCCCCGCAAAGGCGGCGGCGGGCCGGGGCTGGTACCGCACCGAGTATTTCCGCTCGTTGACGGTGAAGGCGAAGGCCGCGGCGACGAACAGCATAGACCCGGCGGCGAGGAAGGGCACGGTATAGGAACCGGTCAGGTCGTTCAGGAATCCCGCCATCAGCACCGCGCTGGCCCCTCCGGCCTGGTGAAAGACGAAAGAGACGCCGGTGATGGCCCCCAGGGCCCGCAGGCCGTATACGTCGGCGGTCAGCGACACGGTAAGGGGGTTGGTGGCAATCCAGGAAAGGCCGGCGACTACGGCGAAAATCCAGACTCCGGCGTCGCCGGACAGCACCGGGACTCCCAGCAAGGGCGGGACCAGCAGCAGCATGTAGGCCGACCCCCTGGTGAAGTACACCAGGGCCAGCAGGTTCTTGCGGCTGAACCGGTCGGACAGCATTCCCGCTCCGATGCTTCCCAGGGCGTTCGTGCCTCCCATGATAGCGAACAGGGCGCCGGCCATGGTCGGCGACAGGCCCCGGTCTTCCTGCGCGAAGGCCACGAAGTGAAACGCCAGCATGAACGTCGTCGCCCCGCAGACGAAAAACGGAATGGACACCTGCCATATTGGGAGCGAGCGGAAGGACTCCCGCCACCTGTCGGTGTCAAGGGGCGGCGTTGGAGGCGGGCCCAGCGCGCCGCCGCGACCTGATGGGCCGTCCTGGTCTCCGTCGGGCCGTAGGCCCCGCCTGGCCGGGCTGTCCTGCAAAAAGGCCACCGCCAGGGGGGCCGCCAGGAAGATAATGATTCCCAGGGCAAGCCAGGTCACCCGCCAGTTGGTGGCTTGAATCAGGTAGATTCCGAAGGGCACCAGCACCAGCGATCCCGTGGACGCCCCGGCGGAGATGATCCCGAGGACAGTGGCCCGCCGGCGGAGGAACCACCGGGCCACCAGGGCCGAGGCGTTGTTCAGCGAGGCCCCGCTCAGGGCCATGGACGTGACCACGCCGAACAGGAACACCAGGAAGAGATAGTGGAATGTGAGGCTCAGCAGCGCGGTCCCAAGAGCGACGATGACCAGGTTGATGATGATTACCTTGGAGCCCTGGCGGTCGAACCACCGGCCGAAGAAGGGCTGGGCCAGGCCGTTGAACAGGGTGCCCAGGGCCCCGGCGGTGGAAATGGTCCCCCGGCTCCATTCGAATTCCTCGCTCATGGGAATGACGAATATGCCCATTGCTCCCCGGGCGCCGGTGGTGACCATGGCGATGAAGAAGCAGGTGGCGACCAGGTACCAGCCGTAATAGATGCCGGGGCTGGGGTTGCTGGTGGATGGATTCACGGTTTGTGTTGGTCGCATGGTGTGGGGCGGGTGGGGCCGTTGCGTTGGGGCGGATGGATGCAGGATTGGGCGTCTGTATCATAACACCAGCCGCTGGTATCCTGGGCAACCACAAGGGTTGCCCCTACGTTTGGGCGTGGTGGGGGTTCGGGGCGGGTTGGCGACTTGACATTAGCCGCTGGTATCGAGGGCAACCACAAGGGTTGCCCCTACGTTTGGGTATCGAGGGCAACCACGAGGGTTGCCCCTACGTTTAGGCGTGGTGGGGGTTGAGGGCGGCTGGCCAACTTGCCGTGGCTCTTGGGGGGCATTAAGATTGGCAGAGGATTTCAGGCTGGAGGACGAGTAACCCGATGAGAGCAGCCAGACTGGCCGGACCAAAGCACTTCGAGTTCATCGACGTGGAGGTCCCAACCCCATCCGACGGTCAATGCTTGATCAAGCTGGAGAGGGCTTCAGTGTGCGGCAGCGATATTCGCCACGGGTACAACGTCACTGCCGAGGAGGAATACCCAATGCCGCCGGGTCGCCCTTGCCACGAGGCTGCCGGCGTGGTGGTGGAGAGCCGCACCGACGACTTCAGGGAGGGCCAGCGGGTCATTGTCCTTCCCAGTAAGGGGCATGGCGGCCTGACCGAATACCTGGTGTCCAATCCCGGCATGATGGTCCTGCTGCCCGATGAAGGGCCGCTGGACGAATGGGTGATGTGCCAGCCCTCGGGTACGGTGCTCTATTCCTGCCAGCAGATGCCCAACATTTTGGGCAAGAACGTGGTGGTCCTGGGGCAGGGGAGCATCGGCCTCAGCTTCACTATGATAACGTCACGGTGCGGGGCCCGGAGCGTCGTCGGCGTGGACCCCCTGGAATTCAGGCTGTCCAAATCCAAAGAATTTGGGGCAACTCACGTGATCAACCCGGACAAGGACGACGTGGATGAGGCGGTGGCGGAGCTCACCGGCGGCGAGGGCGCGGACATCGTCGTCGAAGCAGCCGGGTACCCCGAAACCTTCGATACGGTGTTCAGGCTGGTGCGCATGTACGGGACGATAATTGTCTTTGGGGTACAGACCGACGAACGGGTCATGCTCACCCACGACGTGCTCATGGACAAACAGGCCAGAATCATCCCCACGACGGGCGCCCGCACAGCCAACCCGACGGCGCATATCAAGGAAATCGTCGCACTCCGCCAGCGGGGATGGTGCGACCCGGGAAAACTGGTCACTCACCACATGGGGTTGTCGCAGGTGAAGACGGCATTCGACATGTACGAGGTGCACGGGGACAACGTCATCAAGGTGGTGATGAACGTCAACGAGTGACTCTTCCAGGCTGGTCCCGCAAAGAACCCCCCTCATCCAAAGGCTCACCCCCACGGTTGGTGTTGGTTGTTCTCCTGTCAGCCCTGGCAGGCGAACGTTGGTTTGCGTCCGAGGCAGGCGCAGAAATGAACCCAGAACGGTTGCCTAGGCTGCGGTATAGATGAGACGCGTCGACCTGATTGTGACCGACTCCCGCCTATCTGAGGCCGTTAATCGGATCTCAACAGAGATGCGAGTGGCCGTCGACATAGAATCTAACGGTTTCTTCAGATATCAAGAGCGCGTCTGCCTTATACAACTTGCGACGGCTCAAGCAGTCTACCTCGTAGATCCCCTGGCTGTGGGTGATGTGCGGCCCCTTGGTGAGCTTTTCAGCGACCGATCCGTAGAGAAGATCTTTCACGACGCAGACTACGACCTTAGAAGCCTCGACCGGGACTGGGGATTCCGTGTCAACAACCTCTTTGATACTCAGATCTCGGCTGCCTTCGTTGGCTCCTCTCAGCTTGGCTTGCAGGCCGTAGTCAGGGAGTACGCTGGGGTGGAGCTGGACAAAAGCCGTAAGCTCCAGCGGTCCGACTGGTCGTTGCGCCCCCTGAGCTCTGAAGCATTGACATACGCAGCTAACGACGTTCTATACCTGTTGAAAGTTCGGGACGCGCTATGGGGCAGGTTGAAGGAGTTATCTCGGCTAGGGTGGGCTGAGGAAGAATTCGCTCGCTTGGAGGGCTTGAGGCATACTGCCAAGGACCGCGCGATGGCCTTCCTGGCGATGAAAGGCAGCGGTGATCTGGACGGTAAAGCGTTAGCCGTCCTGAGGTCTCTACAACAATTCCGGGAACGAGAAGCGCGCCGGCTAGACCGTCCGCCATTCAAGGTGTTACCGAATTCCGCCCTGATTCAACTTTCGTCCCACCCTGAGAGTGACCTCTCATCGGTAAAAGGGTTGGGCAGGTACAGTCGCCCTCCCGCTGACCGGGGATTGCGGGCCGCAATCAATGAAGGGCTTAGCTCTCCGCCATTGGACCGTCAGAAGCACAAGCCGACTGGGGAGAGGCCCGACCCAGACGAACGAGGGAGGATTGAGGCCCGTCTGCGGAGCCTCAAGAACTGGCGCGACCGGTTGGGCAGCGAACTTCAAGTGGACTCAGCCCTTTTGTGGCCTACCGCCAGCTTAACGCGGCTCGCTAGACACCCAGGCGACCTAGGCGCCGAACTAGACTCCCCCGAGGTTCGTAATTGGCAAAAGGGAGAGTTCGGAGAAGCTTTAAGGGGGGTCTTAGCGACCTTCAATTGAGCCGGCCACGCGCGCTCTCAAACACAAGACGTGCAGAAAAGCGATTCTTCACCTTAGACTCCAGTTTCGCCGCATCTCGGATACATAGCGCCTCCCAAGGCCATCCGCGTTCTCCGCGAGCCAGTTGTTCAGGCTGGTCGCGCTGGTCGGCTCCGCCTTTGACGTAAGCAGGCCAGCCATGAGGACCGTCCACTTCGTGCCTGGTAAGCGCCACGTCCCGCACCACGAGTCCGACCAACCGCGTAAGAGAGTACCCCACCCGGGGCGGCATGCGCACCAACCGGCTGCACACTCCCATAGCGGAAGCCAGCAATCGAAGTAACTCCTCGAAGGTGAAGGTCTCTGGCCCCGCTGCATCGGCGATGGAGTTGTCGATTTGAGAGCCGGCCTGCACAGCCAGCGCCGCGACATCTTCGGCATAGATCGGTTGCACTGGGTAATATCCGCGCCCACAGACGGGGAAGACCGGAAATCGCCGCAGCGCCCAGGCCATGTTGTTGAGCAACACGTCGCCGTCACCGTAGACCAAGGTGGGCCGGATCACTGCGTAGGGAACACCGAGGCCCTTGAGCATGTCCTCCACCTGCGCTTTGCCCCTGAAGTACGGCAGTTCGGAGCAGTGCGATGCGTTGGTTACGGAAAAGTGGACTATTTTGCCGACACCTGCCCCCACCGCGGCCTCAAACAACGTCCCGGTGTTCTCTACGGCTCTGTCAAATGTCATACCTCCGCGTGCGTACCGAATCCAGTAGGTGTTGTAGAGAATGCCAGCTCCGTCCATCGATCGGCGTAATCCGTCCGGGTCCGAGAACTCCAGCGGGTGCGCCTCCACCAGACCGCCGAGAGGATTCCGTCCGGGCAGCCGTCGGCTCAGGGTCCTCACTCGGATGCCCTGGTTTATGAGGCGCCGGGCTACGTACCCGCCCGTGTAGCCGAAGGCGCCCGTCACGACGGCCAAGCCGGCATGCCCCATGGCCAAAGCCTCCCCTGCTATTCGTAGGTTGAGCGCGCCGCGAGGTCGGAAAAGCGTGGGCGGGTCACCGCCCGGTACGCGGTGGTCGACTCGGAGTCCGCTGAAGGTACAGGTGGAATTCTAGACGTCCTTGGGCAGTCTCCAGCGAATGGCGGCTATGGCCGTTCCGATGCGACGGATCGGACAGTGCCCGCCGCCCCCAACCCCCCAAACCCGCCTCAAGGGTGGTCAGCCGCCGGACCCCGGCGGCTTCTTGGGGCTCAGTCAACAGCCGGGATGGGTGTGGTTCCCGCAGCAGCCCCGCAGCCTCTTGATCTTGGTCAGGTTGTTGTGTATCACCATGGCCAGCTTTCGCCCCATGGGCATGGGCCGCAGCAGGTTGGCTATCGGCGTGAACGAGAAGCTAGTCTTGCCGCACATGTTGATTCGCCCTCACCGGCCCCGCTGGTCGCCCCAGAGCAGAATGTGGAGCCGGGTTGAGAACCTAAACCCCTCGTTGGCGCAGGCCGCGGCGATCCAGGGGCTGCGGCTCTGGATGCACCCGGCGGTCACGCCCTCTGGCATGAGGATAATCCGCTTGCCAGGCAGCCCATAGGCGTCCCGCAGCGTGCAGACCTCGGCAACGTCCTCGGGGCGGGTCACCACGAACTTGAAGTAGGCGTTGGGCAAGCGGGCCAGGGCGTCCAAGGCATCGCTCCGTTCTCGGTGGTCCCTGGTGTTGCCCGACGACGCCAGCTTGGGTGACACGTTCCACTGGTCGACGAGCCGTTCCAGGTCGGCTTGTGGGGCGACGGTGCCGTTGGTCTCGATCTCCAAAAAGTAGCCGTCGTTTTTCAGCGAGGCCGCCAGGGGCGCCAGTTCCGCCTGTTGCAGCAGGGGCTCTCCGCCGGTGATGATCAGGCGACGGCATTCAAACTTACGGATTTGTTCCTCGACCTGCTGCGGCTCTGAATTCACGACTTCCCGGTCGTAGTCGTAGTTGGCCCAGTCCCAGGTGTACTTGGTGTCGCACCAAGTGCAAGCCAGGTTGCAGGTCGCCAGCCGCAGGAACACAGAGGGCGCTCCGGTGTTGATCCCCTCGCCCTGCAGCGAGTAGAACACCTCGGGCTGCCCGTTGGGTTGCATGCTCACCCGCAGCATCTATTACTTCACTCCAAGCCGCTGCAGCAGCGGGTCGGGGACTCCCGCTTCCGCGAATCCCCTGGCCCGGATGACGCAGCTATCGCACGACCCGCAGGGAACAGGCCCGCCCTGGTAGCAACTCCAGGTTAGCTCCAGCGGGGCCTTGAGGTCCAGGCCCATCCGCACGATGTCGGCCTTGGACTTGTCGATGATGGGAGTTTCCACCTGGATGGGCACGTCATACTCGGTGGACAGCTTGCTGCCGTGGGCCAGCGCTTGCGACATGATGCGGAAATACTCCGGGCGGCAATCGGGGTAGCCGCTGTAGTCCACGGCGTTGGGGCCCATGAAGACCAGGGCCTCCACTGAGGCGGGCTCGACGCCGGCGACTTCGATGTCATGCAGGAGTTGGCTTTCCAGCAGGGCCGCGGCCAGGGTCAGGAAGAGGGTGTTGCGCAAAGGCACGTAGGTAATGGGAATGCTGGTTTCCCCCGGTTCGGACGCCTGGTCCTGGGGAACGGGAAAATGGTCTGGATTGGTAAGGGCCGAGTACCACGCAGCCTGCCCGAAAGACGAGATGTCCAGCAGCCGGTTTGGGATTCCCAGGGCGTCGCAAATCTCTTTGGCGCAGGCCGTCTCCCCGCCGTGGCTCTGGCCGTAGTGGAAGGTGAGGGCCGTCAGGCGGTCGGTCTTGCCTGCGGCGTGCGCCGTGACGACGGTGGAGTCCAGGCCGCCGGAAAGCAGGCTGACGCCGTAACGGGTAGGCGCGTTAGTCTTCATCCCGGAACTCGGCGTACTGGCTGTCCGACTCCCAAAGCCTCACCTTGGCCGGCTTGACCCCGCAAATGGACCATACTTGGCGGTAGAGCTCCCGGCTCATCACCTCGGCCGAGGGGTTTTGGCCCTCGAACAGATACAGCCTTCCCTCGCACACCGGTTCCAGGCCGGCTATCAACTCCGCGTCATCGGCATTGGCCAGGAAGGCGTGGTCCCAGTTGGAGTCGATCCATGACTTGATGCGGCTGCGGAGTTCCGTGAAGTCGAAAACCAGGCC
Source organism: Dehalococcoidia bacterium (assembly GCA_965249215.1). Classification (GTDB taxonomy): domain Bacteria; phylum Chloroflexota; class Dehalococcoidia; order Lucifugimonadales; family UBA3495. The sequence continues at coordinate 53,724 of CBDFLN010000002.1, forward strand.
CGTTGCGTCCAAATCGGGCGCTTCCAGGAATACCTCGGCGCGATAGGTGTGGCCGTGGGGAAAGGCGCACTTGCCCTGGTAGTCCAGCAGCCGGTGGCCGCTGTCGAAGCTGACTTCAATCCTTATCCGGTGCATGTCCACCGCCGTCTCCGGGGTATTGCCTGGCGTCGCCGTATTCAACAGAAACGCAGGTGTGGATGCCGCCCCTGATCCGGTAATCCAGGGTCACCTTCATATACCGGGGCAATGCCGCAGCCGCCAGGTCTTTGAGGATGCGGTTGGCGGCGTGTTCCTGGACGATCCCCACGTCCCGGAACGACAGCAGGTAATACTTGAGGGACTTGAGCTCGATGCAGGTGTGGTTGGGCACGTAGGAAATCTCCAGCGTCCCGTAGTCCGGCAGTCCCGTCCAGGGGCACAGGGCGGAGAACTCCTCGGTGTCGATGTCGATCAGCGAGTCCTGGTCGGGGTAATCGTATTGGAAGGCCAGCAGGCAGCCTGTGTCGATGGCGGCCTCGTCTTTGAGGGCCAGCCTGCGGTCAAGGCCTTCGTACTGGTTCTTCAACTCAGGTATGGTAGCCATTTGCCGGACCTCCACGGCCCGCTACGGCGGGCTTGGGACTATGATAGGCATCCCGCTGCGCCAGTGTCAAAGTTGCGCAGGCGCTCAGGCTTGAGTACAATCTGCCCTTGGCGCCCCCTGCTACAAGGATACTAAAGGAGAACCATGACCACCCCCAACATCTGCAAAGAGCAATCTTGTAGCGAGAGAATACGGAAGGACCATTACTTGTGCCGTGCGCATTGGGAAGCTAGTGAGGAAGGCCTTATTGACGAGTGCCCGGATTGCAGCAGGTACAAAGAGGCGAAATATCCCCTCTGCATCGAATGCAACAAGAAATCCAAGGCGGAAACCAAGGCCGAGCCGAAAATGGTGAAAGAGAGTCAGAATTCCCGCCGGTACGACGCAGTCAAAGCCACCACCTTTGACGAACGAACTGCATTAGTGGAAGATGACCCAAAGGCCGAAGACAAGCGCCTGCTGTTCGATCAACAGAAGAAGAAGTGCGTTTACTGTGGCAACAGGTATAAGTATGATGAACTCCAAATCGAGCACATGATTCCGATAGCTGAAGGCGGGCCGGACCATTTCCGAAACTGTCAGTTGGCCTGTGGCAGTTGCAACCAAGCCAAAGGCGCGATGACCGACATCGAGTTCAGGAAAAAACACGCCAAGTACTTGCCACAGCAAGAGAGAATGCCGGCAGACCCGCCAATCGACCCAGAACTACTCAGGGCGTCTGCCCGGGCTCGCCCTCGTTGGATTCGCCGTAAGTGATGCCGATTTATTACGCCTACGCCGGAGACCCGGCAGCGGCGGAGGGTCTATGAGAATTTGCTCCTTTATTCCCGGCGGAACCGAAATCGTGTACGCCCTGGGGCTGGGGGACAGCCTGTTCGGGGTGAGCCACGAGTGCGACTATCCTGCGGCTGCCCGCAGCAAGCCCCAAGTAGTACACAGCGTCTTCGACGATGGGGCGCCATTGAGCAGCGCCGAAATCGACCGCACCATCTCGGAGAGGCTGACGCAGGGGCTGGGTATCTACGAAATCGACCAGCAGGCCCTAGTTGACGCCGCGCCCGACCTGCTGTTGACCCAGGCGATATGCGACGTTTGAGCCGTCTCCACTCGGCAGGTTGCCGAGTCCACGGCCAGCCTACCAAATAAGCCGGAAATACTGTCCCTGGACCCCCAGTACCTGGGTGATGCGGTCAACGACGTCCGCCGGGTCGGGCAGGCGGCAGGCGCTGGCGAACAGGCCGATTCCCTGGCGTCGCGGATTGAAGCCCGCATCGACGCCGTCGGCCAGCGGGTCTCCCTGGCGGCGGACCGGCCCAGGGTGCTGACACTGGAGTGGGTGGAGCCGCTTATCGCCACCGGCCACTGGGTCCCGGAAATGGTGGAGCTGGCCGGAGGAATTAACTGCTTTGGAGACAAGGAGACGGCTTCCTTCAAGCTGGAGTGGGATAAAATCGTTGAAAGCCAACCCGACGTCATCATCTTCATGCCCTGCGGCTATGACGTTAAGAGGACACTTCAGGACGTTCCACTACTGGCCGCAAAAGAGGAATGGGCTGCACTTCCCGCGGTCCGGAACGAGCGGGTGTATGTCATCGACGCCGGGGCCTATACCAGCCGGGCCGGCCCCAGGCTGGCAACCGGCCTGGAAATTATGGCGGAGATGGTTCACCCGGAACTGTTTTCGGGAATGGTCCCCGAGTCCGGGGGGCTGAGGCTATACGGGAGCTTGGTCAGGGCGTAACGGGCGCGGGCGTAGGTTGCGCCCGGCGCAACGTCCACGACTGCGCAGCTAGTTCAGCCTGGAGCCCTGGAAGGGGTTGCGCTTGGCCACCGCTTGCTGCACTGCCTTGTTGCCGTGTTTGACCATAGGCAACAGGCGCTCCAATCGACGCCCTGCGGTGGGTGATTCCAACAACGTCTGTCTCACGTGCAGGGGCAGGTCTAGGCTGGACGCCGCGGCGTAGGAAAGGCTCACCGGGTCTTGGGGAGTCGGCGCCTGGCTGGTCCACCCTCCGGCTAGCGACGACAGGTTTTTCAGGTATTCGCCGTACTCCTCCCGGAACTCGGCCATCGCCTCTTCTGATGTCTCCCCCGGATCTTCTTCCAGGTACTTGACCTGACCAGCCAGGTGAGGAGTCTGTTGGGTGACCTGCTCCGTCTCGAACCGGCGCTCACCGGCGGTGAGGATGTTCATGCGGCCCTCGGGCAGCCGCTCTACCTGTACTACCCGGGCGGTGGTGCCGATGGTGAACGGTTCCGCCGATCCACCCGCCTCTTTGCCCGACTTGATGAGGACAACCCCAAAGGGCTGTTCCTGATCGATGCAGTCGCCGATCATCGCCTTGTAGCGCTCTTCGAAGATGTGCAGGGGCAAGGCCATGCCGGGAAACAGCACCACGTTGAGGGGAAACAGCGGCAGGGAGGACAGGCCGCCGTCGGGTGTCTCATGCGCTTCTGCCATGGTATCGGGAAGTATAGAGGGTCGGTATGGGATGCACAAGGCGGGCGGCGCTTCCGGCCTTGAGGCGGGATCTCTGAAGCTGGAGGTGAGGTTCCTTCCTGCGCGGGAAGGGCAATGCTGAAGCGGCGACCGTTGCGTGACCCCGGCTGCCCATTCGCCCTTCGATTTCCCCCTTCGACGGGCTCAGGACAGGCTCAGGGCGAACGGACAACCTGGGCCCAGGCTATGCGGCAGTCTTCCTGCGCGGGAATGGCGGGTTGGGGGTGGGCCCTTCGTTTTCCCCCTTCGACGGGCTTAGGACAGGCTCAGGGCGAACGGACAACCTGGGCCCAGGCTATGCGGCAGTCTTCCTGCGCGGGGATGGCGGGTCGGGGCGTGGACCCTTCGATTTCCCCCTTCGACGGGCTCAGGACAGGCTCAGGGCGAACGGACTGCCTGGGCCCAGGCTATGCGATGGTCTTACTGCGCGGGAATGGCGGGTTGGGGGCGGGCCCTTCGATTTCCCCCTTCGACGGGCTCAGGACAGGCTCAGGGCGAACGGACAGCCTGGGCCCAGGCTATGCGATGGTCTTCTTCCCTCAGGGCGAACGGACAACCTGGGCCCAGGCAATGCAATGGTCTCTCCCTGCGCGGTCGTAACTGGTGGGGGTGCAGGGGGCGGTAAGGGGCAGCGGAGACGTCGAACAAGGGGGAGAGCAGGGACAGTGAAGAGCGGGAGAGCGGGAGAGCGGGAGAGTGAGAGAGTGGGAGGCCGGGGCTAGGCCGAGGCATCCGGGTTGACGAACCTCCAGCTTGGCATGTCTACGCGCCACTCGCCCTCTTCCAGCAGCATGGGCAGAATCAGGCCGTTGAGCAGCCGCCGCCCGGCGGTGCGCTCGGGGATTGCCGATGCCCCGAAGGGCAGAAACGCGAAGGCGTGCTCGTCGTCCAGGTAGCTGGTGGGCGAGACGCCCAAGTCGGTCAGGTCTTCAAGGGGCCACAGCCGAAGAACCGTGTTGCGGAAGTCCTCCAGCATCGACGGCCGCATGGGATGGTCCGCGTCGTACCCGGCCCGGTAGGCGACCTGCATATCCAGGTCGTTCCGGGTGGCCCACACGCCCATGCGCATGCCCCGGGTCTCCTTGGACAGCATGGACCAAGCCAGGTCCATGTCGCCATCGCGGATGGCCTCGGCGAAGGCGCCGGCCAGGTGGCCGCAGTCGTCGGGGAATTTGCTCCTTTGGTCGCCGGGAAGACTCATGTGCCCGCCCTCCTGATTTACCAGCCGATGGCGTAGCCGTCCCGGCGGGGGTCGGCCGCGCCGCACAGCGCGCCAGTGGTCGGGTCGATTTGGACCATCACTTCGCAGCCGCTGGCTGCCCAGGGGCCGATAATCTCGAGCTGGTGGCCTTTGTCCGCCAGCCCGGCGCGTGCTTGGGCGTCGAAACGGGCTTCCAGGTATAAGAGGTCGTCGCACGTATGGGGAATGGTGGACTCGGTGGGGCTTTGGGTGTTGCGCCAGCGGGGCGCTTCGACTGCCTCGGATACCGTCATGCCGAAGTCCAGCACGTGGGTAATCACTTGCAGGTTGGTCTGCACCTGGGTGTCGGCTCCTGGGGTGCCGCAGGCCAGAACCAGTTGGCGGACGTTGTTGTTGGCTGGCAAGCCGGGCTGCGTTGCGCTGTTAAAGACCATCACCGGATTCATGGTGTGGCGCACCCGTTTCCCCGGTTGCAGGAAGTCCATGTGGCCGGGGTCCAGGTGCCAGTAGGTCATGCGGTTATTGAGCAGGATTCCGGTGTCGCCCGCCACCACGTTGGAACCCCAGGCGCTCTGGAGGCTCTGAAGCTGGCAAACGGCGTTGCCCCATCGGTCCGCCACCACGAAGCAGGTAGTGTCTTCCTCCTGAGTGGAGCAGGAGGCGGGGACGTTCGGGCGAACTGATTGGTGGCTCCGAGGGTTGCCCGCCGGAACGTGGGAGGCGGCCCGCTGAGGGTCGATGAGTCCGGCCCGCTCCTGGGCGTACTCCTTGGATACCAGGCCCTGGATTGGCACGTCCACGAAGCGGGGGTCGGCGACGTAGGCCTCCCGGTCGGCAAAGGCCAGCTTCTTGGCCTCCACCATGAGGTGAATGCTATCGGCGGTGTTGCAGCCAAGGGACTGCAGGTCAAACTGTTCGACCAGGTTCAGTTCCTGGAGCAGGACGTGGCCGCTGGAGTTGGGCGGCGCTTCGTAGACGGTGTAGCCGCGATAGCCGGTATGGATGGGTTCCTGCCACTGGGACCGGCAATCGGCCAGGTCTTGCAGGGTCATCAGCCCGCCCTGGTCTTGTATGAATTTCACCAGGGCCCGGCCGACGTCGCCGCCGTAGAAGACGTCCCGGCCGCCGGCTTCGATGGCCTGGAACGTCCGGGCCAAGTTTTTTTGAACCAGAGTCTCCCCGGCATGCAGAGGGCGGCCATCCTTGGTGAAGATTGCCCGGGAAGTGGGAAACCGGCCCAGCGACGGCTCGGCCAATAGGGCCTGGGCGAGCACGTGGCTGACCGGAAAGCCGTTTTCCGCCAGGTCTATGGCCGGAGCCAGCGCCTGCGATAGGGACAGACTGCCATATTTTTCATGGACGGTGAGCCAGGCGTCCAACAGCCCGGGCGTCGATGCCGAGAGGACTCCCTTCATGGGGATTCCATTGGACTCAAAAAGGCTGGGGTCGGCGGCGTAGGGCGCCGCGCCGGTACCGTTGCAGACCTCCAGGCGGTCGCCTTCCCTTTGGTAGACCATGATGAACCCGTCGCCGCCTATGCCCGACATCAAGGGCTCGACGACGTTCAGCGCGGCGGCGGTGGCAATGGCGGCGTCCATGGCGTTGCCACCCTTTTGCAGCATGGCGATGCCCGCCTGGGATGCCAGGGGATGGGCAGAAGAGACCATGCCTCTGCTCCCTATGACCACCGGGCGGTGGGCCTCATAGTCAATGCCGTGGGGCGTTGAAGCCACGGGGACTCCTTAGGTCCTCACGCCGCGATGAATTGCCGCACGTCTACTTGGATGCCGGATTGAGCGGCCTCGTCGGCGGCTTGCAGAAGCCGGTCAGCAGCGTCGGCGTCCACGTATTCCTCACCGCAGTTGTCGCACACCTGCGCCGGCACACCTTTGACCACCATGGTGAGCTGCTCACGGCCCAGGGTTACGGTGGCCGTTCCTAGCCGCGTTTGTCCGAATTTGCAAACGGCGCATCTCATGTCCGTAGCAATTTGCCGCAAGCCCGCCTAAGGCTGGCCGGCCTTCTTCCGGTCGATGAGGGCTTGCGCGCGGGGGCTTATGGCCCGTTGCACCGCCACGTTCAAGACTGCCGGCCGACCGGCGCCAAGCGCCCGCTGCAGGGCCGGGGCCAGGTCTTCGGGGTTTTCCACCAGCTCGGCGTAACATCCCAGTCCCTGGGCTACCAGGTCGTAACGGCTGGGCAGCAGGTCGGTGGCCACGGTACGGCCGTAAAGGCCCAGCTGTATCTGCCGGTCGATTCCCCAGGCGGCGTCGTTGCCCACCACCAATACGATGTCCAGGTTGTGACGTACTGCGGTGTCCAGTTCCATGCCGTTGAAGCCGAAAGCGCCGTCGCCTACGCAGGCGATCACACGGGTATCGGGCCGGGCCAACTTCACCGCCATTGCCGTGGGCAGAGCGGCGCCCAGCATCCCCAGGGTCGGCCCGTAGTACCACCGGGAGGGCAGCCGCGCCGGCATAAACGAGCGTCCGAAGTGGCAGAAGTCCCCGCCGTCGAAAACTATCGAATCCTCGGGGCCCAGCAAAGGCTCGATTGTCTTGTGCACGAACATGGCGTGCATCGGCTGCTCAGGCTTGTTCAACCCCGCAGTCCATTCCTCCTGGGCCTGCTGCACCGCCCGCAGCTCCTCCACCCACGGCAACTCTTCCCAGGAATAGGCTGCAGCCTCGTCGGCGAGTTGATCCAGTACCGTGCCGACGTCGCCGGTGATTCCCACCGCGACGCCGCGGTTGCGGCCGATTTCCTCGGCCCCAGGGTCGACCTGGACTATCTTGGCATCGGCGGCGACGTTGGGCTCCCGGCAGAAGCCGATGGTGTAGTCCTGCTTCCGTCCAAGCAGGAGCACCAGGTCGGCGTCGGGCAGTCTCTTGGCGACCCAGTTGAGGCCCCTCTCGAAGAACCCGAAGCACAGCGGATGCTCGTCGGAAATCAGGCCCCTGGACAGGCCCTCGGTCAACACCGGCGCCCGCGTGGTCTCCACGAACCGGCGCAGGGAATCCCCCGGCAGCCCGTATGACGCGGCGTCTCCGGCTATTACCATGGGCCGCTTGGCCTGGCGCAGCAGGTCGATGGCCCGGCGCACCAGTTCCGGCTGGGCGGCCGCTGCCGCGGGAGGCCGGTATTCCTCCGGCTTATAGAAAACAACGTCCTCCTCGTCCACCTCCTGCTCCTGGACGTCGGTGGGGATAGTCAGGTGCACGGGGCCCCGGCGTCCGCTGAAAGCCAGCCGGACCGCGCGGGCAATGTGGTCTGGTATCCGACGGGCGTCGTGGACCATGAAGGAACCCTTGGTGATAGGGGCTGCCATGCCAACCTGGTCCAACTCCTGCATCGCTCCCCGGCCCAGTTCCGCGAGGTCGGCGCTGCCGGCAATGGAGAGAAGGGGCGCTTCGCTGTGCAGCGCGTTGGCCAGCCCCGGAATGGCATTGGCGAAACCCGGGCTGGTGTACATGCAAACGCCCAGTTGACCCGTGGTCCGGCTCCAGCCGTCGGCCATGTGCACCGCCGCCTGCTCGTGCCGGGTATCCACGAACCGGAAGTCCATGTCCACCATGACGTCCATGGCCGGCAGAATGTGGTCGCCGGCCAGGGTGAACACGTTGGTTATTCCTTCCAGTTTCAGGGCCTTGCCAAGCAGGTGGCTTCCAGTAACTCGAACCATGCTTTCTCTCCTCGGGAGACTTTTGCGGCACAGACGGGCCGCAGGGGGTTAGGTCGGCGCCTCGACCCGGGGACGGGTCCAGGCCCGGAAAAGGGTAAGGCCCCGGTATCGGGGCCTTATTAACAGTGGTGTTGCCTGTCTAGGGCAGGGTAGTTGTTCAGTGACCGCCGCAGCCGCCGCTCCCACAGCCGCAACCGCCGCCGCCGCTTCCACATCCGCAGCCACCGCTCCCGCAACCGCCGGCCGAGGCGAACATGGGGTTGTTCACCACGAAGCCGACCCGGCCTCCAAACTGTTCCACGTAGTCTATCGTCGCCTCTTCCAGGAAAGGAGCGCTGTCGGAGTCCATGAGGAACTTAACCCCCGCGACATCCATAACCGTGTCGTCGGGCTGGGACTCCTTCTCCATGGTCAGCATATACTGCAGGCCCCCCGCTTCGGCGGGCATGGCTACAACGCGGAGGGAGCTGTCGGATTCACCTTGCTCGGTCAGGACGTCCTTGATTCTCTCAATGGCCAGATCCGTAATTTCCATGCCGTTTCTTCACACTCCTCGCTGATTGTCAGAGCGGGACTGGGCCTCGATTACGATGCCTACGCTATCACATCGGTATCTAAAGGTCAACCGTAACTGCATCCCGGTACGCGCCGATTGGCTTTTATGTCAGAACCCTGTTGACAGGAGGTAAGAGGGTTCTTTAACCTCAATGCACGTAATTAAATAAAGCACTGGCGTTTCGGGCCCAGGCCCGGCGCCGCAAAGGGACCGACCCAAACAAGGGCCGGTCCTTTTTTGTTGGCCCAGGGGCCGGCGTCCGAAACTATGGAGGTGAGAAATTGGAACAACAAGCTGGTGTTTCCTGGGGCAGGGAAAGACTTTTGGAGGCGCTGGATGCCTTCCGCCGCGGTGTGGGCGAGCCGCCCCTGCTGCGGAAATGGACCGGCGAAGGCTCAGGGGACAGCCCCGTCCAAAAGGACGAAGGCCCTGGGCCCCGCCTTTCATTCGTGCTTTCCACCGATGAGGTGGACCGCCACGGCGACGTGATTTCAGCCGACGGCTGGAACCTGGAGTCCTACCGCGCCAACCCGGTGTTCCTGTGGGCCCACGACTACGCCCGTCCCGTAATCGGCCGCTCCCTGCAGACCTGGTCCGACAGCCGCCGCCTGATGGCCCAGGTGGAGTTCGCCCCCACGCCCTTCGCCCAGGAAGTGGCCTTGCTCTACGCCGGGGGCTACCAGCGGGGAGTGTCGGTGGGGTTCAAGCCCCTGAGCTATGAGGAGCGCAGGCACGAAAAGACCGGCGCGGTGATTGGCATCCGGTTCTTGGAGCAGGAACTGCTGGAGGCCAGCGCGGTGCCCGTGCCCGCCAATCGTAATGCCTTACGGCGGGCATTGACCGAGGCGCCGCTAGCCGGGGAGTTCCTGCGACGCTCGGGCCAGGGAGACTCTCCGGCCCAGGCGGCCTGGCCCCTCCTGATGGCCCAGGTGGACGAGCTGGGCAAGACGGCCCAGGAGATTGCCCGGACCCTGGCCGCCCTGGACCCCGGCGCCGACGAGACTCCGGGAGTCGACCTGGCGGACCTGCTTTCAATCCTCGAGGGTGGGCGACTTTAGGCCCCAATCTCCATACCCGGCATCCCGCGGGCGCGCCGGGGCGGCCCCGCGGCACAGCAAACTAACCGGCGAAGTCTCAAGCGAAATTAGCCAAATCTAAGGAGGTCGAAATGACAATCGGAACGCAAGACTTGGAGTTGATCAAGAAAGAGGTGGCCGGCATCCGCGAGTCCTACCATTCGCGGCTCGACTCGGATATCCCGCCGCTGCAGGAAGAGGTCAAGCGGCTGGGCAACCAGGTGGGCAAGATTCAAGACCTGTGGCGGGATGGCGAGAAGCGGTCGATACTGGCCCGCTTCGGCGGCGGCGAGCGCCCCCGGGCGGCCTACGGCAAGTACACCGGCCTGGACCTGCTGGACCTGGCCTGTGTGCGCAGCCTGCTCACCGCCCAACTGCGGGACCCCTCGGGGCTGAATCCCCGGATGCTGGAAGACTGGCGGGGCAATCTCAAAGCGGCGATGGACTCCACCACCGCCGGGACAGGCGACGAGCTGGTGGACACCCAGGAGGCCCGCGCCCTTTGGGAAGACGTGAACCTGGAGACCGCCGTGGCCCCCCTGTTCAACACCGTCCAGATGCCCAGCAACCCCTTTCTGATTCCCCTCCAGCTGGGCGACGTAAACTGGTATCCCGGCTCCGAGAACATGGCCGCCAAGAGCACCGCCCTGGCCACGGCCCGCCAGACCCTTACCGCCTACGAACTGGTGGCCGAGGTCCCCTGGTCCTACGACCTGGATGAAGACTCGGTCATCGCCATGATGGAGGAACTGCGCCGCAGCCTGCTGCGCAACGCCCGCGAGGTCATCGACGACGTGGTTCTCAACGGCGACGCGACCACCACCGACAGCATCAACGCCGACGAGGCCACCATCAGCGCCACCGACGCCGGCAAAGGCCACTGGCTGCTGGGGTTCGACGGCCTTCTTCACCTGCCGTTAGTCGACAACACCGGCCAGGCTAACGACCACGGAGCAGCGGTCTCCGGCGACATGTTCAACGAGGTCCGCTCCAAGCTGGGCAAGTACGGCGTCCGCCCGTCTGAAATGGTTTACATAACCGACGTCAACACCTTCATCCGGTGCCTTGGCGTCGACTCATTCCGGACCCTGGATAAGTTCGGCCCCCACGCCACCGTCCTCACCGGCCAGCTGGGCGCAGTTGAAGGCATCCCCGTAATCGTCTCCGAGCAAATGAAGCCGGCCGACGCGGACGGCAAGGTCACCGACGGAGGGAACGACACCGACACGGGCCGCTTGCTCATTGTCAACCGCGGCCAGTGGCGGGTGGGCTACAAGCGAGAGCTGACCATCGAGACCGTGCGCGATCCCCAGAAGCGGCAGAACGTCATGGTCGTCAGCTTCCGCATTGCCCTCCAGGAGCGCAGCGGCTCCCGGTCCACCGCCACCCACACAGCCCTGCAGTACAACATAACCGGCGTGATCTAGCCGCCGTCCGGCTGCCAACATTGCTTCTCCCCTCCGGCCGGGTCTGCATGCCCTGCCCCCGGTCGGAGGACGCCATCGCTCCCCCTCTCGTTCGTCGTGACGGCGCCTGCCCCTCCCGTTAGTCCTGACGATGCCTGCCCCTCCCGTTCGTCGTGACGGCGCCTGCCCCTCCCGTTCGTCGTGACGGTGCCCACCCCTCCCGTTCGTCCTGACGGTGCCTGCCCCTCCCGTTCGTCCTGAGGGAAATCGAAGGGCGAACGCAGCGCACCGCAACATGGCGCAAGCCAAACTCCGTAGGGGCGAAAAATCTTTCGCCCCTACCCGCATCGACCAACCATTGCGTCCCTCAACCCGCGCCCGCTGCCAACTTCCCTTGACTGCCGGAAAGCCGGTCGGCAAACTAAAGCCATGCTGCCGCACGCCGACGCCCCTGCCTTCTATGAGATCTGACCGTCCACAGCCAAAGCCCAAGCCTGCCGCCAGAAAGCGGGTCGACCTTCTCCTGGTGGACAGGGGGTTGGCCGAAACGCGGGAGCGGGCCGCCCTCATGATCATGGAAGGGTTGGTCTTCACCCCCTCCGGACGCATCGACAAGCCCGGTTCCCGCCTCTTGGAAACTGTGTCTCTGGAAGTGCGGGGCAAGTTGCCCTACGTGGGCCGGGGCGGGGTGAAGCTGGCACACGCTCTGGACAGCTTTGGTCTGCCGGTGCAGGGGTTGACGGCCCTGGACGTCGGCGCGTCCACCGGGGGGTTCACCGACTGCCTGCTGCAACGGGGCGGGAGCCGCGTTTACGCCGTGGACGTTGGGAGGGGGCAGTTGGACTACCGGTTGCGCCGGGACGAGCGGGTAGTGGTCATGGAAAAGCTCAACGCCCGCTACCCCTTCGAGCTTGAAGAAACGGTGGACCTGGTTACCGTGGACGTATCGTTCATATCGTTAAGCAAGGTTATACCCTCGGCCTTGGACCACCTGAAAAGCGGACGCCGTCTCATCGCCCTGGTGAAGCCCCAGTTCGAGGCCGAAAAAGGGGAGGTGGGCCGGGGCGGCGTAATCAAAGACCCGCAGGTCCACGCCAGGGTGCTGGGGCGGACAATCAACTGGGCTACCGGCAACGGGCTGCGGTTGCGAGGCCTCTGCGCCTCGCCGATCTTGGGCGACGCCGGCAACCGGGAGTTCTTCCTGCTGCTGCAGAAGCCGTGATTATCGTTTGTCTTTAAATACCTGAGGAGGACGGATGTCGTGGAAGTAACTGAGTTGGCCCAAATATTGACCGCCCGACGAAAGACCGTTTCGGTGGCCGAGGCCGACACCTGCGGCCTGCTGGGCTACATGCTGGGCACTGTTCCCGGCGCGTCCAAATATTTTCCGGGCGGGGTCATCGCCTACAGCGGAGGGTTGAAGGAACGCATCCTTGGCATCCCGGATGAACTGTCCAAGACCCACGGCACCGTGAGCGAGGAGATGGCCATCGCGATGGCAAAAGGTGTGCGGGAGTTGACCAGGACCGACTATGCACTGTCGGTTACCGGAGTCACCGGCCCCGGTCCCGGCAGCCGCAACACGCCCATCGGGACCTTCTTCATAGGCCTGTCAGTCAAAGACGCCGCAGACCAGGCAGTCCAGGTCCACCTGGACGGAGACCGGGATGCCATCAAGCGCGCCGTGGCCCAGGAGGCGTTGGACTTGCTGGGGAGGCATTTGAAGAGCGGGTGAGCGATTGTCAGGCAGGCTTGACAGGGGAGATCGTGCACCGTACACTTCGTCCCGTACATAAGTGTCCATACATAAGGAGTGGGACATGACCCGGCTGGACGTGAGGCTCGACGCAGAAAGGCGACAGAGGTTGGAGGAGCTTGCCGCAGTCCAAGGAGCGCCCATTTCCGAAGTGGTGCGTTGCCTGATAGACGGCGCCTATGAGGACGTACAGCGCACTCGGCGCAAGCAGGCCATCGAACGGCTCATCGGCTTGAATGTGGAAGTCCCGCAAGACCCTGACGTCCTCTCCCAGGAGTTGGAGGATGCCCATGAGCCCGGCGGTCTTCATTGATGCCAACGTTCCCATATACGCCGCCGGCAGGGACCACCCATACAAGGAATCATGTTCCCGGATTCTCCGCATCGTGGGCGATGACCCCGAGTCGTTCGTCACCGATGCCGAGGTGCTCCAAGAATTGGTCCATCTCTACCTGTCCTCCCGGCGTTGGGCCTTGGGACGGGAGGTCGCGCTGGCTTTTGCCGAAGCGATGCGGGGGCGCATAGAACCCGTCCTTGCCGAAGACGTAACTTGGGCGATGCACCTGGCAGACTCCAATCCAGAGGTCAGTTCCCGGGACCTGCTCCACGCCGCGGTGATGCGACGCCTGGGTAGTGACCGCATTATCTCGGCGGACGCCGACTTCGACCGCCTCGAAGGCATTGACCGATTGGACCCCGTCCGCGTCGGGCAATGGGAACGTTTAATCCTCGCCGATAGATAAAGCCAACGTTCACCGAGAAGTGTTGGGTCTCCGTTTCAATCACAACATCCAAGATTGACTGGTTTCCTACGTACCTTTACAGAGTAGCCGCGGCCGGATGTTACCCATGTAAGGGGCCAAAATGAGTAAAATAGCTATCATATTCCTGCCAATCCTTCTCGGCGTTATTCTCACCGGGTGTCGCTTCGGGGAGTACAGTCAGACAATCGACCTACCAGAGAACGTTGATGATTATCGAACCGGGTGTGAAATCGATTCAGACGCTCTTATGGCCGGGTATAAGCAGTACGACGCCAACCGGTATTACACTGAATGGGACAGTGAGAGAGGAGAGCCGACGCCGACACCGGAACCAATCACGTCAGACGATTTGGGAGTTCAATCTGTATTGCTGGAAGCATGGAAGGCTGGTTGTATGGCAGGCCGTACCGATGCGGTTGGGGCAGAGCAGGCAACGCTCATGGGCCTGAAGGACGAGTTGGCGGTACTGGCAGCCAAAATTGCAGCTCTAGAACCGACGCCTACACCAACGCCTACACCAGAGCCTACTGAAAGTCCCTAGCCGAAACCGAATCAGTACCCCGAGAAGCGTTGGCTATTGGAAATTCATGTAGACTCAAATATCCCGGAAATAGTAAGGCCCCAGGTGAATAGTCACCGGCGGGCGGCGAGTTACAAGGACCGAGTCCCACGCAGGCGCGCCTCGCCGACGGCAGTCGCGGAGAGGAATTCTCCGGTCCTACGGCAGCTCCACCCGCCTCAGCAGGTAGGCGTCGGAGGCCATGATTTCCGGGATGCGGTTGGCGATCATGGCGGGGTCGTCCCTGGAGGTGAAGACCCTGCCGGTGAGGGTTCCTGAGTCGTCGCTGGCGAGAAACACCGTTAGCTCCGCTGTCAGGTCCGGAGACTCGCCGTTGCCGGCGAGCACCCCTCTAATGTAGTCCCCCAGCTCGGTGAGGCCCGCGGCATCGGCGTCGTCCCGGTTCCCCTCCAGCATCCGGGTGGCAACCCCGCCGGGGCACACGCAATTCACCCGGACGTCGGAGCCGGCCAGTTCCAGGGCCATGACCTCGGCAATGCGCATAATTCCGACCTTGCTGGCCACGTAGGCAGAGAACAGGGGATAAGGCGCTATCGCTCCGCCGGCGCAGATGTTGACGATGCGGCCCCGGTCCTGCTTGATCATGGTTGGAAGCACTGCCCGGCTGCAGAAATACGTCCCGAACAGGTTCACCTGTAATGTATTGACCCAACGGTCAGGGTCGGCCTCGTGAAGCATGCCCAGCGGCCCGGCGCTCCCGGCGTTGTTGACCAGGACGTCGATGGTGGAATAGTGGTCAATCACCTGCGCCGCCATTCTGTCGGCCTGGTCCCGGTCAGCCACGTCGGTGGGCACCACCAGCGCCTCTGCTCCCAGGCTGCGCACCTGCTGGGCCGTCTCCTCCAGTTCGTTGACGCTCCGCGAGGCCAGGGCCAGGCGCGCTCCTTCCCTGGCGTAGGCCAGGGCAATGGCCCTCCCGATGCCCCTTCCCGCTCCGGTGACTATCGCTACTTGTCCTGGGAGACGCATGGTTGTTGTCCTCCGTTGTGCAACTGGCGGGCCCGCAGACGGGCCGGGCTGCCTCCTAAGTGCGTTCATGGTTCGAGAGCCTCACCACGAACGGGGGGCCACTTTGGGCTCACCACGAACGGGGGGCCACTTTGGGCTTACCACGAACGGGGGGCCACTTTGGGCTTACCACGAACGGGGGGCCATTTTGGGCTTGCCACGAACGGGGGGCCACTTTGGGCTCACCACGAACGGGGGGCCACTTTGGGCTCACCACGAACGGGGGGCCACTTTGGGCTCACCACGAACGGGGGGCCACTTTGGGCTTACCACGAACGGGGGGCCACTTTGGGCTCACCACGAACGGGGGGCCACTTTGGGCTTACCACGAACGGGGGGCCATTTTGGGCTTGCCACGAACGGGGGGCCACTTTGGGCTCACCACGAATGGGGGGCCACTTTGGGCTCACCACGAACGGGGGGCCACTTTGGGCTTACCACGAACGGACTGAGGCTGGAGAGCTAACGATTAAAGGGCCATGCCGGTTTAGCCGGCGGCGCCGTCAACCGCCCGCAGGGGTTTCAAGAATACTAACCCGGTTCCAGCCTCTGCCGGGTCTTGCTCTCGGCGATGATCCGGTCCCACGAATACAGCATGGGGAACATCCGCACCTGCAGCCAGGCCTCCGACTGGTCGTGGTAGTGTTCGCTGCCCGGATGTCCCGAACTGCCCAATGGAACCACCCACTGGGAATTGTCCCAGTCGGCCAGGTCGTAGACGTAGCGGGCCGCCGACGTATTGACGATAGTGGCCGTGTATCCCGGCAAGTAGCTCCCGGCCAGCGGCGTGTCGCCGTCCCCGCTGGTGGGCATGGCCGGCGGGTCCAGCATCCCCGCCAGTTCGGGGTAGGCCGACGACAGCGTGTGGCGGGGCAAGGCCTGGTGCAGCCTTCCCCACCGCCACTCCTCCATGTTCTCGCCCAGGCGACTTTGCAGGTCTGCGACGCCCGCTTTAAGGGCTTCAGCCATCATTGCGGCCCAGTCCTGGCCCGGCGGCAGCAGGCCCCGGTCGTCCGCGGCGATCATGCCCTCTATCTGGGCCTTGAGCCGGCCCAGGAAAGCCCCCGGCCCCCGGCCCAGGGTGCGCCAGGCTTCGTCGGTCAATTCCGGCCCAAGGTTGTGCCCCAGCACCTGCTTCAGCAGAAAGTCGCGGCACACGCTGTACAGCGCCGGCTCCACCCCGTCCACGTCCATCGACCCATCCCAGGCCAGCAGCTTCTCCCTGGCGCTGGCTGAGGCCTCGTCCAGGGGCTGGACTTTTTGCAGCAGGTCCACGTAGGTCAAGGCCGGTATTGAAACCTTCCGGGCGTGAATTTCCGCCATGTCCGACGCCCGCGCCTGCGGGAACCCCAGCAACCCCTCCGTAACGCTCCTGGCCCGGTAGTCGGGGGCAAAGTCCACCCCCAGGTAGTGGGGGTAGTCGTCCCCCACCGGGCAGTTGTTGGCGGTGACGATGTAGCCGGTTTCGGGGTTGATTGACCGGGGCATCTCGTCGAACGGGATATATCCCTGCCACTCTTGCTCCCCGGTCCAGCCGGGGACGGGCAGCCACCCGTTGTCCCGCGGCCTTACGGGGACGCGGCCCCGGCACAGGTAGCCGATGTTCCCGTGCACGTCGGCGAACAGCAGGTTGTTGCAGGGGTCCACCCAATCCCGCATCGACTCCGCCAACTCCGTGGCGTCCTTGGCTCTCAGCATCTTCCACAGGATGTCTGCGTAATTCGACGGGCCTTCCGTGGCGGTGTACTTAAAGGCGATGCCGCTGCCCTGCTCCGGGCCGCCGGAAATTACCGGCCCGTGGTGGGTGACCCAAACGTCCAGTCCCACGTCCTCGCCGTCGTTGACCTTGATGGTCTCCCGGTGGAGTTGCGCCTTGAGCCACTGTCCTCGGTCCAGATAGGACCCAGGATCGTCGGTGTTGAACCGCTCGATGTACAAGTCCTGGTAGTCCGCGCCGGTGTGGGTGACGCACCAGGCGACGCAATCGTTGTGGCCAAAGTGGTGGAATCCGGGCAGGCCGGCAAAGGACAGCCCGGTAACATCGAAATCGGGGCAGGCCACGTGGTTCTGGTAGTAAACGTTGGGGGTGTCCAGGGCGCGGTGAGGGTCGCCTGCCAGCAGCGGCTTGCCCGACGCCGTGCGCTCCCCGGAGATGGCCCAGCTGTTGCTGCCGCCGTCGTCGTTCAGGTATCCCAGCGCGGCGGCGCTTCGCTGCAGTTCTTCGAGCCCGTTTTCCAACGGCCCGGAGAAAATCTCTCCCGGAGGCAGAATCAGCAACTGGCCCGGCCGCCGCCCCGGAGACAGCCGTGCCGCCGCCTCGGGCCCCGCCTTGGCAACCATCCGGGCGCGCCACAGCTTGGACTCGAAGACGCCCATGAAGATGTGCCGCACCTTGAAGACCAATAGCCCGTGCCACGGCTCCCAGGGCTCCGGTTGCAGGCCGGTGATGCGGTACTCCACGGGGAGGCTGGACGTTGTCGTGATAAAGGCGTTCACCCCGACGGCATAGGCTTCCAGCATCATCCGGGTATGGCCTTCCACCGCCTGGTAGTCGGCCCGCGCCGCGGCCTCCAGCCGGAACCGCCGCATCATCTTGTCTTGGGCCACGGCGGATGCCCCGACGACCTCGGCCCAGCGGCCGGCGGCCCGCCTGCGGTCGTACTCCATCTGCCACAGGCGGTCCTGGGCGGCGACGAATCCCTGAGCGAAGAAGGCGTCCTGCGCGCTTGCCGCCCGCACGTGGGGAACGCCTTGGGCGTCCCGGTACACCTCTACGTGGGCGGTCAGCCCGTCGAGCTGGACGGACCCGTCCAGCTTGGGCAAGGAGTGGTTCAGGTCTTGTTCGGTGAGCATGGCCTGCGTGGTGCCTCGCGGCTGTGGGGTTTGCGCATCATAACATAAGGGGAAGTTGGCCCACGCGAGGCGGAGGAGTCGGCCGTGGGGACACTCTTTACTATGGGTTCGGTGTGCTTGTGCTCTTGCTGCTGGGGCTGGTGCTAACCCAGCGCAGCAGTTAGGCGTAGTGGCCACTTGCAGGGAGATGCCAGCCCGGGGCTTCCCACCTATTAGTGTCGGCTCCACGGATGGGGGGCGCTAGCCGAGGGGCAATATATGTCCGGCGTAAGTTCCTTAGATTCCAAAGCGGTGCCCCAGCAGTAGCTGTGTATGGCAGTGGTAGACCTTAGCCCGCGAAGGGTCAAAAGACGAGCATGGAGACATGGGGAATGCCTCTGTGACCGGAACAGGTTGAACACCATAGCCGCTACAATCGCTTGGTGGCCTTCTGATACTTCCTGGGGATTTGCATCTCAGTTAGCGTCCCCTCCCGGCTTACCTCACCAGTGGCCAGATTGACTGAAGTTGTTACAGAGTTGTTCTCTTGTTTACCGTCAATCCACCCCGACACTAACGCATATGTTGACAGAACGTAGGCTAAGTCGAACAATTTTGTTGCTTGTAGAACGTCCTCGTTCTCTTCCGGTTGCTCGGCGGCCGCGAATAACTGTTGATACATGCGTCCAGTGGAATGCTCGAATACCTGGATAAACTCCCGCATCGCTGTTTCTAAGCTCTGTCGGGGCAAGGCTCGCCGTTGGCCCATGTGATTTAGAAATTCTTTAAGGTCTGTGCAATAGCGTCGCCAATTCTGAAACAGTTGGGAATCCCGAGGCCAGAATTTAGCACCTTCGTCCTCCAGTCCACCGACTACTCCAAGTGCATTGTGAAGGTGAACTGAATACGGGCTAGCTTCGAATCGCCCAATGATGTCCGTCCACTGTAGCTGGCGTTTTCTGAATCGGGGCATAGATTCACTTAGAGTGTGTTAAGGTTGGCAATTGTTCACCGTTGTGTTGCCATTAGAATAACGTAAAGGTTTTCCAGTGTCACTGCAGACACGCGAGAGCGCAAAAGGGTGTTTCCAGATGAGCGTCCACATTTCTCAAGCGTCCGGCTTACGGTTGTGTGGCGCCGACCCAGGGCCCGATCAGCCGCCAAGCCTCCTCAACCCCCTACCCGCCCGCAGAGGGATTGACGCGCCTTCCTGCCCCGTCTACCATCCCAAAAGGCCGCAGCCGTAGCACACGGACGGCGGCCGGAGGAAGGGCGTGAGGATTACCCAGCACGTATACAGCACCCACATCCACGAAGACCCCAAGACCTTTGGGGCCATGCACCCCGGAGGCACCCAGATATACTTCGTGGGCGACCCCAACGGCGAGATGGTCATCGTCGACACCGGCGAGCCCAACCGCTCCTGGACCCGTCAGATCATGGACTATCACGCCGAACTGGGCCGCCCCAAGATTTCGGCCATCCTGATAACCCACGGCCACAACGACCACATAGGCGGCCTGGACCGGCTGCAGGATGCCTTGGCCTGCCCGGTGCGCTGCCACCCCAGTCTCGTGCCGCTCCTGACCCAGCGCCTCGGTGCTGGCTGCGTGTTCAAGCTGCGCTCCCGGGAACCCGTCTCCACCGGCGGCGGCGTTTCGCTCCGGGCGCTGTACACTCCCGGCCACGCCGACGACCACGTGTCCTACTTCATGTCATCCGGCAGGGTCCTGTTCACCGGCGACACCATCCTGGGCAACTCCTCCTCCAGCGTCCGCAACCTGGGGCAGTACATGGACTCGTTAGAACTGCTGGCCCGGCAACGGCCGCAACTTATCTGCCCCGGACACGGGCAGACTGTGCAAGAGGCGACGGCCAGGGTCGACTGGTACATCCGACACCGGCTCCGGCGGGAGGATCAGGTCTTGGCGGCATTGGAGGCCGGCGCATCCACCGCCGACGAAATCGTGGGCCGGGTCTACCCCGGCAACCTGCGCTCCAACCTCAGGGCCGCGGCCGCCAGGAACGTCTCCACCCATCTGGCCAAGCTGGTGGAGGAGGGGCGAGTGTTGCAAGAGTCAGCCAGTTACAGCTTAACCCGAATCCACCGAAGGACACCGATGGACGGCGTGAGGAAAGCGGAAGGGGGATGAGGGAGCTACAGGGGAAATAGCCTGGGTTCCATTTGGGGTAGGGAGGTCGGCGGACGGTCTTCATCGCCGCACAGGGGCCCCTATGGGCGTCTGCAGGAGCTGCGATGCGCGGGATGGCGAGAGAATACGCAGCAGGGAACTCTCTCGGACCGGGCTGGCGCGAGTCTGCGGGGATCTTCGGTTGTCCGGTGGGTGGGTCGGTCGCCGACGGTGCCGTCAGGCCGGGAGTGGAATGGCTCGCAGCCGGGCCAAGGCGCGGCTGAACTTCTCAGCCCAAGGCCAGCGATCCGGAAGATGCAGGGTCAACCGGCGTGCCGAGCGGGTGAGCCGTCCGGCCAGGGAGAAGAACCGCCGCCGGAGGGTCTTGGTGGTGGCTATCCGCTCTCCCAGACCGATCCGCGCGGTCCAGCGGGCCAGGTTGTGGGCCATCGTCTGGACGGCCAGCCAGGCGCCGTTGGCGGCGAAGCGGCCCGAGGGGAGATGGTTGAGCCCGACGCCGTACTTGAGGTCGCGTATGGCATTCTCGATCTCGGCGTGGCGGCGATGGTCAGCCTCCAGTTCGAGCAACTCCCCGTCCCGGTCGGTGATGAAGCCGTGATAGCTGTATTTGGCGAAGAGGGCCAACTGGGAACCGGGCGTGGGCTTCACACGCCGGACGATGAGCCGCACCGGCGCGGCGTCAGGTTCACTCTGGAAGGGAGTGCAGGTGGTCTCGGCCACATCGGCGGCGCCGTCCATCCAGTAGGGAATGGGAGTCCAGGCATCCTCGGGTATCGTCTCGATGAGATTGCGCAGGCTCTTGTGCTGGCGGATGGTGATGGAGAAGCGGACATCCATCTTGCGGCAGACGGATACCACGCCATGAGTGTAGAACCCGCTGTCGGCCCGTAGCGTGAGTCGTCCGTTGGCCCCGGCGTAGCGTACCCGCCCCACCGTCTCCCGCAGAAAGTGGGCGGCGCCCCGGGCGGTGTTGGCGCGGCCCTCGCGCAGCCGGGACATCAGCACGTCGCCGGTGCCGGCGGCGACGGCCAACAGCGGGTGATAGCCCCGCTTGCCGGTATAGCCGTGGTGGCGTGCGCCCTCCTTGGCCAGTCCGTAGGTCTCGCAGATGGTGGAGTCCAGGTCAATGGTCAGGGGCCCGTCGCCGGGTCCCGCCCCGGCCTGCCAAGCCCGGGCCAGCAACTCGCGGCTCACCCGGTCGAGTTGACGGACGTGGCCCCACCGGAAGCTGCGCAGGAAGGTGCCCAGGGTGGATGGCGCCTTGACCGTGCCGCCCAGGGTGCAGGCCGTCCCCCCGGTGCGCAACACATCGGCGTCGTCAATGCAGTCGCCCCCAGCCAGCGCAGACGCCACCAGCGTCATCATCTTGTCGCTCGTGTTCGCCCGCCCCGGGGCATCGCCCAGGTCGAGGCGCTGCCGGACGAGTTCGGGCAGGCCGAGGTGCCGCGCCAGGGTGGCCGGAAGGAGCAGCCCGGCATTGGCCACCAAGCGGCGGTCGTCGAAGGTGATTTGGATCCGGTCGGGGTGGTTGCGTGGCAGCATCTATTGGGTGCTCCTTTTCCGGGGTCGGTTTTTTGCTACAAAACCATTATCCCAGAAGCACAGGAGCACCTTCTTGCCGCTTCAGGACGCTAACCCGACGCCCTCCTTCGGTGGATTCGGGCTTAACCGGCCGATAACGCCGACAACCCCGTTTGTGGTGAGGTCATGGTGGTCCCCGATCGTGGTGAGGCCCTTCGACTGGCTCAGGACAGGCTCTCGAACCATACGAACGTGCGAGGGCTCAGGGCACACCACCTTCCGTCATTCCGGCCCCCGAGCCGGAATCTATGCCCAGGGGCCCTTTGCCTGGCTCAGGACAGACCCTCGAACCAAACGAACGTGCGAGGGCCCAGGGCACACCACCTTCCGTCATTCCGGCCCCCGAGCCGGAATCTATGCCCAGGGGCCCTTTGCCTGGCTCAGGACAGGGTTGCGAGATTCCAGCGAAAGCGGGAATGACGGGTTAGGGCGCCATACTTGCCGCGTCAGCTTCGCTCCAGCAACTCGATGCGCACGTCGTCCGGGGCGCGGATGAAGGCGATGCTCGCCCCGGGCTGGATCTCGCGAGGCTCCATGTAAAACTCGGCCCCGCGCTCTTTTAGCTGGGCTACTGCTTCATCCAGGTTGTCTACATTGAGCCCGAAGTGGTCAAGTCCCGCGTGGGGGTCGGCCGGCCCGGAAGGCTGGTGCGCGTCGGCGCGGGCGATGTAGATGGTGACGCCGTTGATGTCGAGGTGTATCCACGACCGACCGTCTGACTCGGCGGATTCAACGATCTTGGCGCCGAACATCTTGTTGTAGTATCGAGCGGTCCCCATAGGGTCCCGGCTTCGTAAGTGAATGTGGTCGACGCTATAAGTCGGCATCGCAGCCTCCATTGGACGGTCTTAGAACGCGCCGGTGCCCCACTCGAACCTGGGGGGTCGCATAGGATAGGCCGCCTTGAACCATAGCCTAAGGCGGGCGGCGCCGGACCTGCCGATTCAGCTCCGCTCGCACAACTCGATGCGCACGTCGTCGGGGCCGCGAACGAAGGCGATCTTCAATCCGGGCCGAAGCTCGCGGGGCTCTGTGGAGAACGCAGCGCCGCGCTCTCTTAGCTGGGCTGCCGCCTCTTCCAGGTTTTCGACCCTGAGCCCGAAGTGGTCCAGCCCCAGGTGGGGGTCCACCGGCCCGGGCGGCTGGTGCTCGTCGGCCTGGGCGATGTAGATGGTCAGACCGTTGACGTCCAAGTCCACACGCGGCTGGCCGTTGGACTGGACCGATTCAATGACCTTGGCGTCGAACACCCTGTTGTAGTACCGAGCGGTTTCCATAGGGTCGCGGCTGCGCAGGTGAATGTGGTCGTAGGTGTAGGTGGGCATCATAGCCTCCATTGGGCGGTTTTGAAACGGGCCGGCGTTTTGGTACGGCTGGCGGGGACATCATCCAGTTTCAGAGTCACAGACCTGAATTTAAGCACAGTGACCGTCCGTGGGCAACAGGCCCCCTCTTTCCCTTGCCGTTTTCCTTCGGCCTAAGTAGAATTAATTGAAACTCTCCCTGAACATCCCCCTTGAAAGATTCCCCCAAGGAGCTTCAATGTCTACAACCAGTGAAACGGTCGAGCGGAACCGGTTCTCTGTAGCCTTTGGCTACCCCAAGGACACCGTGGTCGGCAAGCTGAAGCCCTACCTGACCAGGTACGTTCAGGAGTTCGTCAAGCACTCGCCGTTTGTCGTGATGGCGACCAGCGATGCGGCGGGCAATTGCGACGCCTCGCCCAAGGGCGGCAAGCCGGGATTTGTACGGGTGCTGGACGACAAACACCTGCTCTTTCCCGACGTGGCCGGCAACAAGCTGTTCCAGTCCTACCAGAACGTCGAAGCCAATCCCCATGTTGGCCTCCTGTTTGTCATCCCCGGCATGAACGAGACGGTCCGGGTCAACGGCAAAGTGACCATTATCGACAAGGAGGAGTTGGAGCGGCGCAACGTCGATTTGTCGCTGTACGAGTACGACGACAACTCCAAGCACCTCCAGGGAATGCTCATAGAAGTGAAAGAGGCCTACGGTCACTGTCCGCGGGCCTTCAAATTCTCCCGCTTGTGGGACGCGGACGAAATTGCCGCCAACCAGGCCGCCCGCCCCGTCCCCGACAAGTCTGCCCACGTGTGACAGTACACCGGCCGACAAGTCCCGCCGCCCACGGCCGCCTTGCCCGCACCCGCGGTGGTCCCGATGAATGTTTCCCTTCTTCACCCCCTCGTCATCCCGAGGTGCTGCCTTCACCACCATGTGATTCCGAACCGCAGCGCACCACCCCCATGTCATTCCGAAGCGAAGCGAGGAATCTGGGGATGGGGGGGCAGCAACCGACCAGGCATTTGAGATTCTTCGTCGCAAGCTCCTCAGAATGACAGGGGGAAGGAGTCCTCAGAACGGCAGTGGCAGGGGGTTCTTAAGAATGACTGAGATGGGAGTTCATTAGAACGACAGAAGTGGGCTCCTGTCATGCCGACCATTGACTACCAGATTTGAGGTGAACTAGCTGATGGTGACCATCGACTTTGAAAAGCACACTCTCCAAAACGGGCTTGACGTGATTCTGCACCGGGACTCGTCTATCCCGGTGGCGGCGGTCAATGTTTGGTACCACGTTGGCTCTAAGGACGAAGAGCAGGGCCGCACCGGGTTCGCCCATCTCTTCGAGCACGTCATGTTTGAAGGCTCCAAGCACCACAACCAGAGCTTCTTTGAACCTTTGCAGAAGGCCGGGGCCAATCTCAACGGCTCCACCACCCCCGACCGCACCAACTACTGGGAGGACGTCCCGTCCAACTACCTGGAACTGGCCCTGTGGCTGGAGTCCGACCGGATGGGCTTCCTGCTGGACGCCCTGGACCAGCAGCGGTTTGAAGTCCAGAGGGACGTGGTCAAGAACGAGCGGCGCCAGTCCTACGAAAACCGGCCCTACGGCATGGCCCAGTCGCACATCCAGGGGGCGCTGTTCCCCATGCCCCACCCGTATCACTGGATGACCATCGGCTCCCAGGAAGACCTGGACGCCGCCGTCCTGGACGACATCAAGGACTTCTTCAAGCGCTACTACTCCCCCTCCAACGCCAGCCTGGCCATCGCCGGCGACTTCCAGCCCGACCAGGCCCTGGAGTTGGTCAACCGCTATTTCGGAGACCTGGCCCCCGGCCCGCAACCGTCCCGCAAGGGCAGGATGGACTCGGCCCTGGCCGGCCGGGTGGAACTGGAGATGCGGGACCGGGTGACCCTGCCGCGTTTATACATCTCCTGGCCCACTCCCCCCGACTTCCACGAGGACGACCCGCCCCTGGAGTTGCTGCAGGCCATTATGTCCGACGGCCTCAGCTCCCGGCTCCACCGCTCCCTGGTGTACGAGCAGCAGATTGCCCAGAGCGCCCACATCCGCTACTACGCCGGGGAGATAGCCGGCCAGTTCACCGTCCAGGCGTCCGCCGCTCCCGGCTACGGGTTGGACCAGATCGAAGCTGCCGTGGACGCCGAACTGGAGCGGGTGCTGCGGGAACCACCCACCGACGAAGAGATAACCCGCGTCAAGAACCGAATCGAGGCGGCCCACTACCGTCAGTTGGCCCGGGTGGGCGGCTTCGGCGGCCGAGCCGACCAGCTCAACCATTACAACGTGCTGGGCGGCGACCCGGCCCTGGTTAACTCCAGCCTCGACCGGTATCTGTCCGTGCAGCAGGACGACATCCTGCGAGTAGCCGAGTCCGTGCTCGGCCCCGGCCAGGTAAGGATGAGGGTCCTGCCGGAAGGTTCCTATAAGCCGGCTGCCGTTGCGGAGATCGACCGTTCGGTCATGCCCCCGCCGGCCCAGGAGCCTTCCTTTACGCCGCCGACCCCGGTGCGCCGCCGCCTGGAAAACGGCTTGGAGCTGTTGGTGGTGGAGCAACCCGGAACGCCCATCGTCGCATTTGGGCTGATGTTGCGCGCCGGCGCTGCCGCCGACCCGGAAGACCTGCCCGGCCTGGCGTCTTTCACGGCCCAGATGCTGACCGAGGGCACTACTTCCCGCACCAGCCAGCAGATTGCCTTAGAGTCCGAGTTTATCGGCGCGCGCATCTCCGCGGAGGCCCGCCGGGAATACACCCTGCTGGCCACCGAGACCCTATCCAAGCACTGGCCCCAGGCCCTGGAGTTGGTTGCCGACCTCGTGAAGCATCCGTCGTTCCCGGAGCACGAACTGGAACGGGTGCGCCGGGAGCACCTGACCGACCTGCGCCGAATCAAAGACGACCCCACGTCCGTCGCCGAGCAGTTGGCGTCCGGCCTGGTCTTTGCCAAAGACTCCGGCTATGGCCATCCCATCCACGGCACAGAGGCCGCCTCGACCGCGCTGACTCGCGACGACGTCGTCAACCACTATCGCCAGGCCTATTCACCGGCCCGGGCCACCTTTATCGCTGCCGGGGGCCTGTCGATAGACGAAGTCGCGGCCAAGGTGCAGGCCGTCCTGGGAGACTGGCAGGCCGGTGAAGCGGACGGCGGCAACAAACAGGCCGCCCAGAATGGGGCCCCGGACGCCGCAACCATCTATCTGGTTGACCATCCTGGAGCGGCCCAATCGGTGATCCGGGCCCTCCAGCCCACCATCCCCCGCCGCCACCCAGACTATTTCGGCTTGCTGGTGCTGAACTCGGCCTTCGGCGGGCAGTTCACCGCCCGGTTGAACCGGAACTTGCGCGAGGAAAAGGGGTACACCTACGGATACCACTCCGGTATCCAGTGGCACGGCGGACCGTCCTTGCTGGCCGCCGGAGGGAGCGTGCAGACTGCGGTGACACAGGAAGCCGCCGCTGAGACCCTCAAGGAGTTTCGCGATATTCACGGGGACCGGCCCCTGGAGCAGCATGAGTTGGACGCCACCAAAGAGGGCATTCTGCGGGGCTACCCCGCCAGCTTCGAGCGGCCGGGGCAGATCATAAGCCACCTGCTGCAGATGGCCCTGTTCGATTTGCCCAACGACTACTTCAGCACCGTCAAGGGCAACATCGAGGCAGTCTCCTTGGACGGCGTGCGGCGCATAGGCGCCGAGCTGGTCCAGCCGGACAGGCTCTCAGTCCTGGTAGTGGGTGACCGCAACGAGGTGGAAAGCAGGCTCCGGGACCTGGACCTTCCCCTGGCGCTGCTGGACGTTGACGGGGCGATTATTTCGGACTAGCGAGGCCACTCATCAGGTAAGGGCGACAGCCCAGCCTAATCCAACCCGCGGATGGCCTCCCGCTGGGCTTGGAACAGCGGCTCCATGCCCCTGGCTGCCAGGGCTATCACCTCGGCCAGGGTCTGGCGGGAAAAGGGAGCGTCTTCCGTCGCTCCCTGGACCTCGACCACTTCGCCCCGGTCGGTGAGCACCACGTTGAAGTCGACCTGCGCCCGGAAGTCCTCCTCGTAGCACAGGTCAAGCAGCAACTCTCTGTCCAGCACGCCGACGCTGACCGCGGCTACCGCTCCCCGCAGGGGCTCCCGGGGCAGCACCCGGTGCTTGACCAGCATTCGCATCGCCTGGTACAGGGCAACGTAGGCGCCCGTAATCGCCGCGGTACGCGTCCCGCCGTCGGCCTGGATTACGTCGCAGTCTATGTGCACCGTGCGCTCTCCCAACGCCTGCAGGTCCGTCGCCGCCCGCAGCGCCCGTCCGATGAGCCGCTGGATTTCCTGCGACCGGCCGCTGATCCGCCCGGCGTCCCTGTCCCGCGGCGTCCTGGTGTTCGTAGCGCGGGGCAGCATGGCATATTCCGCGGTCACCCAGCCCTTGCCTTGGCCGCGCAGGAAGGCCGGCACCCGCTCTTCTAACGACGCGGCGCACAGGACCTTGGTGGCGCCCATCTCGATGAGCGCCGAGCCTTCAGCGAACTTCTGGTAGCTGGTGGTAATGGCCGTGGGCCTGGGCTGGTCCCAAAGCCTGCCGTCGTTTCTATGCAATGGGTGATGCTCCTGTTGCTAGTCCGAATCCAGCCCCCCATTTGCCGCCAATGGGACCGGCGTCCAGTATACATGACCCGGCGGCTATCTTTCCGTCCGCACCCACAGGCTTTCGCCGTCGCTGATTAGCTCCACGGTGCCGTGGCGGTCCGTGCGGTACAGCAGGCCGTCTCCCACTGCTTGCGACAGCCGTTCCTCGACCTCCCGGTGCGGATGGCCATACCTGTTGTCCGCCCCCGCCGAGACCACCGCCAACGCCGGGTCGACCTTGGCCAGGAAGGCGGAGGTGCTCGACGACCTGCTGCCGTGATGCGGCACCTTCAGCACGGCGCTTTCCAATACCTGGGCGTTGCGCACGAGGTGGCTTTCAGCTTCAGCCTCGATGTCCGCCGAAAGCAGGACGCTGGCTTGGCCGTAGACCAGCCTCAGCACTACGGAGTTGTTGTTACGGTCGGCAGCGTAACCTCCGATTGGCCTCTCCGGCGGGTTCAGCACCTCCAGGCTCACCGACGGCTCCAACTCTATCCGGTACCACTGCCGCAGGTATATTGGCGTGTAGCCTTCCCGCTCCAACTGGGACCGCCACTGGGGATAGATGGGACTTAGTGGGTCTTCCAGACCCGCCAGCACCGCGGCCACGCTGTAGTCTTCCAGCGCCCTCAGCAGCCCGCGGCTGTGGTCGGCGTCCAAGTGGGTCAGGACCACCATGTCCAGGCTGCGGTCGCCCCGGGGCAGCGCGTCGGCCAGGGCCCGGGTGGCGCTCTCCGCATCCGGGCCGCCGTCCACCAGCACCTGCCGGCCCTTGGGCGTCACGATCAAGGCGCTGTCGCCCTGGCCTACATCGAAGAAATAAACGTGCAGCCTGCCGTCGTTTCCGGCGGCCAAAACCTGCATCCAGAGCAGCACGGCCGCTGCCGCCAGCGCCGGCGCCAGGAATCCCAGGCCCAACGCCATTCCCTGACCCGTTGTAGGGACGCCCTCAGCGGACTCCGGCTCTTTCCTGTCCAGGCCCATGCGCCGCCACAGCCGCGGCAGCCGGAACCCGCTCCCTGCTGCCAGCAACAGCGCCCCCAACACCAAGTACCAGGCCCATACCAGGCGTTCTCCGACCCATGTCCCGGATACGGTGTAGCCCGGAGCCCAGGCAACCAGATCGATGAGATACGAGAGAGGAGCCCAGGCCATCCACCCGAAGAACTGCCCGATGACAGGGTGCAGGAATCCCGCAACCGCCGTCACCAACGATCCCGCCAGCACCAGCGGCAGGGCGGGCAAGACCAGGACCGTCACAAATATGCCCAGCACCGGTATCCGGTCGAAATTGAAAGCGACTAAGGGCCACGTAGCGAGAGTGGCCGCGGCTGACACTACTAAGGCCGCAGCCAGTCCCTTCAACAGCTGGGCTGCCCACGGCCTCACCCACTCCGGAAACGCCGCGGCTCTCCGGTCAATGGCGGGCGAGAACATGCCCAGGTGGGGAAGGGCTACGGCGATGCCGGCCATCGCCGCAAAGCTAAGTTGGAAGGACACCTGCAGCAGCGCCCTGGGTTCGAATGCGGTCATGGCCGCCGCGCTCAGCGCCAATGCCGGCAGCACGCTCCGGGGGCGTCCCAACGTCAGCGCGGCAATGTAGGCGGTGCCCATGATAGATGCCCGGAGCACCGACGCGGGAAGGCCGCTTACCAGGGCGTAAATCCAGATCAGCAGCAGGGGCACCACCAGGTATACCATCCCCCGACGGCCCAGCACGGCCGCGGCCGCCGTCAAGGCAATGGCCATCAAAGCCCCCACGTGCAGCCCGGAAATTGCCAGCACGTGGGACGTGCCGGTCTCGCGAAAGTCCTGGACCACGCTGTCCGGCAGCTGTCCCCTCTGACCCAGCAGCAGCGCCTTGGCCACCGCCGAGTGGGGGACGGCCAGGGCCTCATCGAGATTCTTCGACAGCATCCGGCGCAGGTCGAATATCCACCCGCGCCATCCGCTTTCAGCCTGGGCCTCCGGGTCCGACAACGCCGCCGTGCGGGCGAAGACAATGCCCGATATCCCGTGGCTGGCCAGGTAAGAGGGATAGTCGAAATCTTCCAACCGCTGGGGCCGCTGCAGCTCCCCTTGTAGCAACAGCGCGTCGCCGTAGCGGAAGAAGGGAGGATCCCGGGCAGCTACGAGGTCCTGCGGAGGCTCGGCGTAGACCAGGACCCTGCCCTCGGCGGGTTCCATGCCGCCGCCCCGGTCTATGGCCTCCACGGCAAAGGTGAACTTGATGTTCCGCGCGGTGGCCTCCGGGTCGTTGGCAATCTTGCCACGCAGCGCTACCGGCTCCGCTTCCACTACTGCCAGCGGCGGGGGTGGCCCTCCGGCGGCTTCCACCCGCAGCAGGGCCAGCAGCAATAGCGAGGCGAGCACCAGGGGCCACGCCGGCAACCGGTTTAGACGCAACAACAAAGCACCGGATACCGCGGCAGACAACAGCAGCAGCAACGCCGTGGTCGACGCGCCGGTCTGCAGGCCGACGTACGTCCCGGCCAGCCACGCGGCCGCCAGCAGGCCCGGCCTCATGGCCCTAATGTTCCGGGCTCCCGGTCAAGGTCAGCTGCACACCGCAACCAACGGCCGAATCCCCGCTAACGTCGCCGGCCCTATACCGGAAATCTCGGTAATTTCGTCCACCGACGTGAACGGGCCGTTCTGCTCCCTGTAGGCGACAATGTCCCCGGCGCGCACCGGTCCGATGCGGGGCAGCGTGTCCAAATCCGCCTCAGAGGCCGCGTTCAGGTCCATGAGGCCTCCGCACCCAGGGTCCGCCGCCGGGACCGCCGCCGGGACCGCCGCCGGGACCGCGGCATCGGTAACGGCAGCCCGGGCCGGTGGTGTCTCCCCGGCTCTCGGGATGTGGTACTGCTGCCCGTCCTGAAGCCACTGCGCCAAGTTCACCGCGTCCAGGTCGGCATGGGCGGTCGCTCCGCCGGCGACGGCTACGGCGTCGGCCAACCGTTCCTCCGCCGACAACCGGTACACCCCGGGGGCGGCGATGGCTCCGCTGACGTGGACCCGCACGTCAGCAGAGGGAACGGCCTCGACGACCGGGGTTTCTGCGGCCTCCGGCGTGGGCAGCAGCACCTGGATGGGGGCGTTGTCATCCCCGCGGAACAGCAGGAAAATTCCCGCCAGCGCCAGGCCCGTGACTATGGCGGACAGCACCGCCGTCACCAGTGTCCGATTGGCCAAGAACGACATCGGGCTCCCTGATAGGGTATGGTCGCTTGTGCTAATATCGAGCGTCCGATTATAATTTAGCCCAATTTCAGACAAAAGGGGAGCATCGCTTGACTACCGCTCGACCATCTTCCGACGGCAAGAGTGAGTTGCATGCCTTCTTCAGGGGAAAAGTAGTTCCCATCAGCCAGGCCAAGGTGAGCGTGATGACTCACGCCATGCACTACGGCACAGGCGTGTTTGAAGGGATCAGGGGCAACTGGAACCAGGAAAAAGAGACCGTGTACATTTTCCGGCTCCGCGAGCACTTTAATCGCTTGCTGGAGGGGTGCCGGATTCTCCTGATAGACATCCCCTACTCCGTTGACGATTTGTGCGCCATCACCGTAGACCTAGTGGAACGCAACGGCCACCGGGAAGACATCTACATCCGGCCCCTGGCCTACAAGAGCGCCGAGGTCGTCGCCAACCTCAAGCTACATGAGCTTGCCGCCGACTTTACGTTGATCACCGTGCCCTTTGGCAACTACTTGGGAACCGACGTGCTCCGCTGCTGCACGTCCTCTTGGCGGAGGACCTCCGACGTCATGATCCCGTCGCGAATCAAGGTCTCCGGCAATTACGTCAACAGCATCCTGGCCAAAACTGAAGCAACCATGGCAGGGTTCGACGAAGCCATAGTCCTGAACCAGGAAGGCCGCGTCAGCGAGGGCTCCGGCGAAAACGTGTTTATAGTCTCCGGGGGCCGTCTGGTAACTCCCCTTCTGACAGATGACCCGCTGCCGGGTATTACCCGCGACACCGTAATCCGCCTGGCCCGGAGCGAGTTGGGACTGGAGGTGGTCGAACGCAGTGTGGACCGCAGTGAGCTTTATCTGGCTGACGAGTTCTTCCTTACCGGCACGGCCGCTCACCTGACACCTGTCGTGGAACTCGACAACCGGCCCATCGCCGACGGCAAATCCGGCCCCATCAGCGTCCAACTGCAGAAAATGTACTTCGACGTTGTCTTCGGCCGGAATCCGAAGTTCCTGCACTGGTGCACCGCGGTCGCACCGCGCATGGTCGCCGCCTGACCCGTCCTGCGGAACCGGGCCGGCAATCCTGCTTGCCGCCGCGGTCGGGGCCCGTCTCGAAACGGGGCCTCTTTGATTCCCTCCGGTTGAGAAAGCCGGCCAAACTGCACTAGGAGAGTCTCCTCGGTGTCTTGGGACGCCCTCATCTGGTTCAGCATCATTGCCCTCTCCTACTTGATAGGAGGGATACACCCCGCCTATTTCGCAGCCCGCGTGCTCGCCGGCCGCGACATCCGAAGCCTCGGCGACCACAACTCCGGCGCGGCCAACGTCTTCCGCAACGTTGACCCCAAAGTTGGCGTACTGGTTGGGGCCGTTGACATCCTGAAAGGGGCCGCGGTCATCCTGTTGGCCCGGGCCCTGGTTGACTCCACCGCTCTGGAGATGATGGCCGGGTTGGCGGTTTTGGCCGGCCACAACTGGCCCGTTTACCTGGGGTTCCGGGGGGGCCGTGGGGCTGCCGCGGGCATCGGCGTTATGCTGGCCACCGTGCCGGCCCTCGCCGTACCCCTGGGCGCAATAGCCTTTGCTGTCCTGTTGCTTTGCCGGAGAGCCACCCTGGCCATCGCTTGCTTCTTTATACCGGTTGCAGTCCTGGCCTGGTGGCCCTACGACTATCCTTACCTACTGGCGATTTACTCGGCCGCCGTTCCCGTGCTGGTGGGCGTGACCCACTTCTTAAGCATCAGGGACCTTCCTCCTCGAGGAAGGATGGATAGGGAGACGGAACACAGGGACGAACGAATGTTGCCGCAAGGTTAGCCTGCCCTGTGACCGGCTCTTTCATCCTGGACTACTGCCTCCTGGTGTTCCTCGCCGCTTCCGGGCTATTTCAAATAATCGCAGCGTGGAAGTCCCTGTGGGGCCTCTTATTGCTCAGAAGCCGTCCCGGATCGTTGTTGCTGGGGGTGGCCCTGCTGGTCGGCGCCTTCACCTGGTTCTACCTATCCGATGACCGCAACGTTCCCGATACCGCCGGCGGCTTGGACGGCAACCAGCAGTTCGCTTTCTTCTTCGCCGGCTTGGGAGCTGCCCTGGCCTTCACCCTCGCGCTTTCCTCATTGCTGAACCGGCGGCTTGGCGCCAATGGCCCTCCTCCAGAGCCGGGCCTGGATGCCCTGAGGCAGAGCAACTACCTGCGAGCTGTCTACCACACTTGCCGACAGGTGCGACCGAAAAACCCTTCGCCGGCCTCGAATTGCCCGAGCGTCGAGCGGCCCAATACCGGCCCGTAGGCCCGGCGGAGCGGGAAAACGGCCGTGTCGCTGGAAGCGGAAATCGTCACCTGGATGAACCAAGGTGTCGGCATGTCCTACCTGCTGGACCGGGCCGCCTACCTGTTGGTCGGCGACTACTTCCTGCCCCT
Organism: Dehalococcoidia bacterium; assembly: GCA_965249215.1. Taxonomy (GTDB): domain Bacteria; phylum Chloroflexota; class Dehalococcoidia; order Lucifugimonadales; family UBA3495. The sequence continues at coordinate 86,976 of CBDFLN010000002.1, forward strand.
GCTGATGGCCCTTTGGGGAGTCGGGCTTTGGTTCCACGGCAGGGACGCGGCAGCAAGGGGAGCCAACCAGCGGGGCGTTCTGGCCGCCGCAATCTCCCTGGGCTTTGCCAACTTGGCGGTGCTGCTCCTGAACCAGCACTTCTTCAGGGACAGGCCATTCGTTGACCTCGACCTCGCAAACCTCCTGTACGCTCCCACCGACTCGTCTTTCCCCGCCAATCCTTCCGCGGTGGCCTTTGCGTTCGCCATGGGCGTTTGCCTGAAGAACCGCTGGGCCGCCGCCCCGTTGTTCTTGCTGGCGGCACTGTGGACCCTGGCCAGGATCTACAACGGCCTGCACTACCCCAGCGACGTGCTGGGCGGCGCCCTCATCGGCGTCCTCGTTGCGTGCCTGGTCACCTTGGGGATGCTGGCCATCGAGCCTATCACCGTTCGAGTATTGGGGGCCGCTCGCCGGCTGCACCTTGCGTGATTCGCCCCCTCCAAATGCTCTCGACGGTGGCTGATTTAGTGGCCTCGTGGGGCCCCGCAGCGGCTCGACCCAGTCCGGCCCCGTGATATAATTCCAGGCACATCGCCTATGACAAACCAGCCAAGGAGCCGTCCGTGACCGTAGCAACCCCCATAGAAGCCCGCATCCAGATCGTCAACCTTGTCCGGGATTTCGTCCGCCGGGACGTCGAGCCGGTGGCCCAGCAACTGGACCGCGAGGACCGGGTTCCCTTCGACCTGATCGACAAGATGAAGGAGATGGGCCTGTTCGGAATTGTCGTTCCCCAGGAATACGAAGGTATGGGGCTCGACTACACCACTTTCGCCATGATCTTCGAAGAGCTGGCCAAGGGCTTCATGAGCCTGGCCGGGGTTATAGGCACCCACCATATCCTGACCTACGTTCTGACCCATTACGGCACCGAGGAGCAGAAACAGCGCTTCCTGCCCGACCTGGCTTCAGGACGCAAACGGGGCGGCCTGGCGCTGACCGAGCCCGGCGGCGGCAGTGACGTCGCCAATACCCAGACATCGGCCGTCAAAGACGGGGAAGAGTACGTCCTAAACGGCGCCAAGATGTTCGTCACCAGCGCCCGCCACGGGGACGCCTTTTGCGTGCTGGCCCGCACCAATGGGTCCAGCGAGTCCAAACACCAGGACCTTAGCTGCTTTGTCGTGGAAAAAGGCGGACCCGGCCTGACCGTCGGGCCAAACTTGGACAAGCTGGGATACCGGGCCCTGGACACCTGCGAGATGCGCTTCGACGACTATCGCATTCCGGCGGACAACCTGGTCGGAGGCCAGGAAGGCCGCGGATTCGGGCAGGTGATGAGCGGGTTGGAAGCGGGACGGATAAACGTCGCAGCCCGCGCCGTGGGCGTGGCCCAGGCCGCCTTCCAGGCCGCCATACGCTACTCCCAACAGCGGGAGACCTTCGGCAAGCCTATCTCCCAGCACCAGGCGATACAGCTAAAGCTGGCCGACATGGCAACCAAGATTCAGGCGGCCCGCCTGCTTACCCGTGACGCCGCCGCCAAGAAAGACCTGGGCGAGCGAGTCGACCTGGAGGCGGGCATGGCCAAGTTGTTCGCCAGCGAAACCTGCCAGGAAGTGGTGTTGGAGGCCCTGCGCATCCACGGCGGATACGGCTACATCAAGGACTCTCCCGTGGAGCGCTACTACCGGGATGCCCCCCTTATGGTCATCGGCGAGGGAACCAACGAAATCATACGTCTGGTTATAGCCCGGCAGTTGCTGCGCCGGCCCGAATACCAGGTGTAGCTAACGGCCCTGCCAGCGGGGCTTCCGCTTCTCCGCAAACGCCCTGGGGCCCTCCTTGGCGTCTTCGGTCGCCAGCAGTTGGTCGTACATGTGGTAGGTGAGGGCCGAAATGTCCTGGGACGACATGTTCAGACCCCGGTAGGCCAGCTCTTTGAAGTATTGCACTGCCAACGGGGCGTTCTCGGCTATCTTGTTGGCCATGGCCAACGCCTCGGGCATTAGCCGGTCTGCGGGCACAACCTTGTTCAAGAACCCCATCTCGTAGGCCCGCTGCGCGGTTACCGGCTCCGCGGTCAACACCAGCTCCATCACCGCCGAAAGGGGCATCATCTTGGGGAGAATCGTCCCGAAGGGCGGCAACAAGCTCCACTTGGTCTCGGTGATGCCCAGCTTTGCGTCTTCCGACGCGATTCTCAGGTCGCACATCTGGACTATGGACCAGCCCCCGGCCAGGGCGAACCCGTTTACCGCCGCTACCAGCGGCTTCCAAGTCTGCCGCCAAAGGTAGGGGCGGTCCGGAGACAAGCTGGCCGATGCCCTGGCCTGGATTCCCTGGGCGTTGTCGTCCGCCCGCTCCTTCAAGTCCCGTCCCGCGCAGAAGGCCCTGCCCGCCCCGGTGATGACGGCAACAAAGGCTTCGGGGTCTTCGTCGAACTCCGTAATAGCCTCGTCCAGCTCCCGCCGCAACTGCCGGTTAATCGAATTCAAAGAATCCGGACGGTTCAGCGTCATGACCACCACGTTGTCTTGCCTGTCGTAAAGTACTGTCTCGCTCATTCTTTTAAACCTCTGAATGGGTATGGCGTTATTCTACTATGTCGTCGTTCCGACTACCGCGCTGTCTCCTCCGCCCTGCCCGCCATTGCCGCTGAATCTGGAATAAATTCGATTCCTTCATCCGGTCGTCGTTCGCAGATAGGGCAAAGATGTCAGCAAGCTCAGCAGTTAATCACGCCGGGATTTACTTTCCTATCGCGTAGGAACCTTGACCCGCCGCACTACGGGTCAGTTGCCAGGGCAACGTCGGCAGAACGCGGGTGCCTAGTCCCCGTACGGCCCGCCGTGGAGCCGCCCGTACACTCCTCGGAAGGCATCTTCCAGTCCGGGAGGCGTGTTGCTGAGCAAGATCTGGTATATCACCTCTTCGACCTGCTGGAACTCCTCTTCGGTCGCAGGGCGGCCCTCGTCACCGAGCCTGAGGTAGAGTTCCCGCATTGCTGCCGACAAAGCCTCCTCGCCCCACGCTTCGTACAGATCCAGCAGGAAATACGCCCCCAGACTGTAGTGGCACGTGGTCTGATAATCGGGGTCTCGGGATTGTCGTGCGTTCAACTGGTGGAGGTTTCTTATACCTTGACTGAAGCAGTTCTCCTCGAGCCGCCGCAGGGCTGCGGGCTTTTGGTCTTCGAGGCTCTTCAGGCCGACCCGGTCGTTGGTGTACAACCACATGAACTCGGCCCCGCCTTCAACGAGCCACGGAGGGCCGAATCCGAAGTAGTAGTGGGCTATTTCGTGATAGATAGCGCCCCGGTCAATCGGGTTGGGCTCGTATCGCGTGAGTCCGATGAAGATGCCCCAGTGTGCTCCGCCGCCGATTCCGTGGTCCTTTTGAGGGCTTACGATGGGGACTACCATGATAACGTCTGTGACGGGGAAGGGGACATCCATGAACCCCTCGGTGGCCCGTACTGCGTCTTCCATCATTGCCAGCAGGTCTTCGTCTGGAGGGAAGGGCGTGGACTGGAAGGCCCACAGGTTGATTTCTCCCGCCAGGGGCAGCGACGCTGTCGTGATCTGGACGAAGTGGGCATGTAGTAAGTCGTTGTACAGCAGCGACCCGTCTACAGAGGCCCTGATCCGCCCCAGGACGGCCAGGAGCACCATTGCGTTGTCGTCTGCTTCATCGGCTATCCTGTCCAACCAAGTCCTTGCTGTCTCTGGGTCGTGCGCGCTCAATGCGGAAATCGCCCCCCACTCCACTACGTTAATATCGTCAGTTGCCCAAGGGAGAGCCGCTACTCGTTGGGCCAGCGCCGGGTCTACATCGGCGAGCCTCGCCAGCGCCGAAATTGCCTGCCACTCAGCTTGGGTGATGTCGTCAGTCGCCCAGGGTAGGCCCGTCACGCCTAGGGCCAGCGCTGAGTCTGCATCCGCGAGGCTCGCCAGCGCCGAAATTGCCTGCCACTCAGCTTGGGTGATGTCGTCAGTCGCCCAGGGCAGGCTCGTCACGCCTTGGGCCAGCGCTGAGTCTGCATCCGCGAGGCTCGCCAGCGCCGAAATTGCCCGCGACTCACCTTGGGTGATGTCGTCAGTCGCCCAGGGCAGGCTCGTCACGCCTAGGGCCAGCGCCGGGTCTGCATCCGCGAGCCTCGCCAGTGCCGAGATTGCCTGCCACTCAGCTAGGGTAATGTCGTCAGTCGCCCAAGACAGGCTAGTGACGCGTTGGGCGAGAGTAGGATATGTCTCGGCAACGCTTGCCAATTCGGACTCGGCAACGCTTGCGAATTCGGAAATCACCCAGGGCTCAGTTCCGGTAATGCCGTCTACTGCCAAGGGGTGACTCGCTACGCGTAGGGCCAGCGCCGGGTCTGTATTGGCAAACGCCACCAATAAGGAAATCGCCCGACGCTCATCTTCAGTAATGTCGTCTGCAACCCAAGGGAGAGCCGCTACTCGTTGGGCCAGCGCTAGGTCTATATCGACAAGCGTCCCCAATAAGGAAATTGCCTTCCTCTCATCTTCGGTGATGTGGTCTGCAACCCAAGGGAGAGCCGCTACGCGTTGGGCCAGCGCCGGGTCTGCCTCCGCGAGTCGCATCAGTGCGTAAATCGCCTGCCATTCAGCTATGATGATGTCGTCAGTCACCCAGGGCAGGCTCGCCACGCGTTCGGCGAGTGCAGGATCTATCTTGGCAAGGTGCCCCAGTTGGGAAATCCCCCGGTACTCCGCTGCGGTAATATTGTCAGTCACCCAAGGGAGAGCCGCTACGCGTTGGGCCAGCGCCGGGTCTGTATTGGCAAGCGCCGCCAATGAGGGAATTCCCCAACTTTCATCTTCGGTGATGTCGTCTGCCATCCAAGAAAGAGCCGCTACTTGTTGGGCCAGCGCCGGGTCTGCATCCGCGAGCCACCTCAGTGCGGAGATCGCCTGCCGCTCAGCTTGAGTAATGTCGTCGGTCGTCCAAGGGAGAGCCGCTACTTGTTGGAAGAGCGTGGTATCTTTGGCGTAGAGGCTTGCCAGTTCGGAAAGCGCCCACTGCTCATCTTCGGTAATGTCGTCTGTAATCCAAGAAAGAGCCGCCATTCGTTGGGCGAGGATGGTATCTCTCGTCGCAGCAGACGCCGCCAATGTGGAAATTGCCTTCCACTCAGCTTCGGTAATATCGTCAATTGCCCAAGGGAGGCGAGCTACTCGTTGGGCCAGCGCCGGGTCTGCCGTAGCCAGCCTCTCCAATGCGTTGATCGCCGATTGCTCGAATTCGCCTATGCCGTCCGCTGCCCAGGGGAGGCCGGCTACCTGTTGCGCCAGCGTCAGATCTGCGTGGGCAAGCCATGTCACTGCGGAAATTGCCGACCGCTCAGCGTCGGTAATATCGTCGGCTACCCAACGGAGGCCCGTTACCCGTAGCGCGAGCGCCGGGTCGACCGCAGCCAGACCCGCCAATGCGTCAATCGCCGCCTGCTCAAACCAGGTAATGTCGTCCGCTGCCCAAGGGAGGCCGGCTATCCGTTGTGCCAGCGCCGGGTGTGTCTTGGCAAGCCGCGTCACTGCGTCCATCACCGCCTGTTCAACCCAGGTAATGTCGTCCGCTACCCAAGGAAGGCCCGCCACCAGTTGTGCCAGCGGCGGATCTGCGTTGGCCAACCCTGCCAACGCGGAAATCGCCCGCCGCTCATCTTCGGTAATGTCGTCGGCTGCCCAAGGGAATGCAGCCGTCAGCCTCGCTACCGGCTGATTTATCTCCGCCAGTTCAAGCAATTTTTCCAGGGTGCGCTGCTCCTCATCGGTTACGCCGTCTACGAACCAGGGGTAGGCGGTCACTCGCCTGCTCAACTCGTCGTCGATCGTGGCAATTTTATGCAGGCTTTCCAATACGGAAGACTCCACGTCGACGATGCCGTCGGCAACCCACGGCAGACGGGCTAGGGCATCCCCCGCGTTGGGGTCTAGGAGTTGAATGTTCAGGATATGGTCCTTAGCTAAGGAGTGGTGTTTGTCCGGGGGATCGGCGAACCAAGATAGGGTGTCACCGAGACGCTCATCCGCACCCTGGTGCAAGGGGGGTGTTGGAGCTACAGTCGGAGATGGGATTGGTGTAGGACTCGGAGTGGTGGTAGAAGTCGCAGTCGACGCTGCGGCTGGAGTGACAGCCGGGGAGACGGTGGATGTCGGCGTAGGTGTGGGTTCAGGTGGGCTGCCGCAAGCTACCAGCAATGCGGCAATGGCAACACAGGCCGCTCCGATTGTCGCTATGCGGCGCATTGCGTTGACCATGACCAGCATTATAGCCGAGGCGGAGACCCGATTCAGAATCAGGAGTCGAAGCCTTTTGGTAGTAGGCTCTTCACACCGGGCGCGGCGAGCCGTGTATCCTGAGATTATGACCAGCAGGGTGTTGTGGTTGACCTCTGGCGCCTTGGCTCAGGCGTACTCTCCCAAATGGACCCCGCCTATGACGTGTAGGTGCCCGTGGCTCTGGCTCTGCATCCCGTCTCGACCGAAGTTGGACAAGACCCTGAAGCCGTTGGGGGCCAGCCACCATCCCATGTCCACTGCCACCTCGCCCAGCCTGCCCATCAGACCGCTGCTCCACATCTCGCTCTGTTCCATGTGCTGCTTGGGCATCACTAGGAGCATCAGCGGAACCCAGGTCAACTTGTTGACTATGACGATAATCTCGTTGTCCAGGTAGCGCACCCTGGCCGGCGACCGGCCGGCGACGATTTCGCAAAATACGCAGTAGCCTGGCGCGTTCAAATGCATCCTCTTGGTCGGCTGGATATGGCCGGGGGCATGGCTTTGTGAATATAATTGGGCGCCCGTTGCACTGTCAACGCGGCCCGGAGGGCGTACCCCCCCCCGCCTGCTATTCCGCGTTTTCGCCTCCCCTGTGGTATGTTATCATTGTCAGCGGAATAAGCCGTGTTCAACCTAGCCGTCTTGACCGTAAGCACCTCCGGGCACCAGGGCAACCGCGAAGATACCAGCGGACAGGCCATCAAGGATGCCCTTTGCCCCCAGGGATACAAAGCCGTCCGCTACGAAATCGTCCCAGACGACCGGCAAGTGATTGCCGGCCGCCTCTCTGAATGGGCCGACGACCCCGAGGTCGACCTGATCGTTTCCACCGGCGGCACCGGCCTGGGTCCCTATGACGTGACCCCCGAGGCATGCCTGGATGTCTTCGACAAACAGGTGCCCGGTCTGGCTGAAGCCATGCGGGCCGGCACTTTGCAGTTTACTCCGATGGCGATGTTGAGCAGGTCCGTGGCGGGGATTCGCGGCAGCACCCTGATTATCGCCTTACCCGGAAGCACCAAGGGCGTGAGGGAGTGCCTGAACGTGGTTAGCCCCGTGCTTGCTCATGCCCTGGAACTACTGAAGAGCGAGTCGGTCAGCGAGCACCCCCGCTAAGCCGATGCCCCGCCGCCGCGGCAAGATAGGCCCCTTAGGGCAAATTACAAGGGACAAACAACATACCGGAGCGTTTAATCGATGAAGGAAGGCAGCCAAGAAGACAGGCCAGAGATCAAGGAAGTCTATTGGCCCAGGGTCAAGGAAATCCTGGACGGAATCATGTACCGGTGGGAGGAACGCTGGGGCAGAGAAGGAGCCCTCGGCGTTCACCGCTACTACTGGGACTCGCCGGAGCAGTTGGCCAACGACGTGCTGTCCGGAGTACCGGCTATCGAGCCGGGTATTCCGGGCCGGGAGACCCAGTTTGTGCGGAGCCTGGCGCGAGCCGTACGCAATTGGGGCCGAATGCCCATGCGGGGCCCCTTCCTCCCGGAAAGGGAGATCGACGAAATAGCCGCCTGGATCGACAACGGCATGCCCAAAGGCCCGCCTGGAAGCGGGGAGCAGCCGGCTGAGACTAGCCCCGCCGAAGCCAGAGAATAACTGCAACCGCGGGTTTTGCCGCAGACCACACCTTAGTAGTGATTGACATAACAAACCGCCGGTGGCTGCGTCTCGTTGCGCCTGCTCCGGCGGTCTTTTTTGCCCCAAGAAGGCGGCCCTGGCCGCCGCCCTGCCTGCTAGACCAGTGTCGGTTCCTTGGTCTTGGTGTATATCTGTATCCGCGCCATCTTGGTGTCCAAGACGCAGATCCGCCCCTGCAGGTCTAGCTTCACTGAGGACGGGTGCTCGAACCGCCGGTCAAAGTAGGGATTGTGGGCCATTGCCAGGGCCCGCTGCCGTATCATGTCCGGGTTGGACAGAAGCTTCTCCTTGCCCAACTTCGATAGTTCGTGATCGCCGTGCATGGCGGTGACGAAGCGGCCGTCGGGAGTGAGCACCTGCACCCGGTTGTTGCCCCAGTCGGCCACGTATATATCCCCGTCGTCGTCCACGCACACTGAGGCAGGCCGGCGGAACTGGCCGACGCCGCTGCCCGGCTTGCCGAAGCTTGCCTGCCACTCGCCGTCGGCGGTGAACTGCTGGACCCGGTCATTGCCCCAGTCGGCTACGAACACCTGTCCGTCCTTATCCAGGCCAATGCCCCACGGCAGGTGCAGTTGGCCCGGGCCGTCGCCCAAACTGCCGAACTTGCTCCTGAACTGGCCGTCCAACGAGAAGGCCTGCACCCTATGGTTGCGGCTGTCGGTCAGAAACAAGGTCCCGTCGTCCCTGATGGCTATGCCCGCCGGGCGGTCCAACTCCCCGTCTCCGCTGCCCGGCCTGCCCCAGGAACTCAGGAACTGGCCGTCCTTGTCGAAAATGCTAACCCTGTTCAGCCACTCATCGGCCACGTAGACGTTGCCCTCAGGGTCAAGGGCAATGGCCGCCGGCCAGACGAACTGCCCGTCCCCTTCGCCGTGTGACCCGAACTCGGATACGTACTCCTCGTCCAGGGTCATCATGGTGACGTGGATGCCGTCCGTGCGCGACTCGTACGACCGGTTGAGCACGTAGGCCAGGTCCCCCTCGCCGACGGCCATGTCCACCGGCATGCGGAAGCCGGTGCCGGAGAACTCCTGCCGCCCTACCGAGTGGCTGTATTCGTAGGCCCGCTGGTTAAGGCCGAAGAAGTGGGTGCTCATCCAAGTTCTTCTCCTGTCGCTCTTTACTGGTCGTTATTTACCGGTCGCTCTTTACTGGTCGTTTTTTACTGGTCGTTTTTTAAAGGAACTTGACTCGCTCGAAGCTGCCGCCCACGATGGGCTCGGGGTCCAGGCCCAGCCAGTCTTCCAGGATGCTGGAGTAAACGCACCTGAAATCAAGGTTGTACTTCAGGTTGCCTCCCTCCTCCTGCTCGGCGGGCTCCAGCGACGGGTACTCGCCGTAGATGCCGCCCTTGACGCCCTCTCCCAGCGCGAATGCAATGCCCGCCGCCCCGTGGTCGGTGCCGGAGCCGTTGTCCATGATCCTGCGGCCGAACTCGGTGAACATGAACAACAGCACGTTGTCGCTCTGCTGTTGCTGGCGCAAATCCGCCATGAACGTTTCCACCGTGGCGGATACGTCCCGCCAAAGCCCGGCGTGGTTCACCGCCTCGTTGGCGTGGGTGTCGAAGCCGTTGTACGGCGACGTGGTGAACAACACCCGGGAGCCGAACCCGGCCAGGTGGGTCTGGGCGATGTTCCTCATGTACTGGCCGACGGCGCTCTTGGGGTATTCCAGGCTGGACTTGTACTTGCCGGGCGCCGTTGAGAGGATGTCTGCCCCTTTTAGGGCGTCGGTGCCGGTGCTGCGAATGTAGTCGATGACCGGGCCCCGGCCGATGGCCGGGGAGTACATGCGGCCGAAAACGTCCAGCGCCTGGGCCCGCTGGTCCTGGCCTGCAATTTTGGTCAACAGCCCGTAGGTCTCCAGGTCGCCAACCGAGGCCACCGGAACGCCGTCCTTGGCCAATGCCCGCGGCAGGCCCCTGCCGAAGTTGACCCCCGTCAGCACGTTCTCACTTTGGGGGTCCAACTCCTTGATGGCCCGGCCCAGCCAGCCCTCGGTGCCCTGGGTGTCGGGCTCGCAGGTGTGCCAGATGTCCATGGACCGGAAATGGGAGTAGCTGGCGTTGGGGTAGCCGACGCCCAGGAAGATGGCCAGCTTGCCATCGTCCCAGAACTTCTTAATGGGCCCCATCTCCGGATGAAACCCCAACTCGTCGGTTATGGGCAGCGCCTGTTCTTCGGCTATGGCCAGGGTGGGCCTGGAGTCCCAGTACAGCCCGTTGGTCCGGGGAATGACCGTGTTCAGCCCGTCGTTGCCCCCCGACAAGGAGAGCACCGCCAGGACGGGGTCTTTCTTGGTGGAAACCATGTGATTCCTCCCTTGAGGTCTTATCTCCGCCGGCTATCCAAACTGGTATTCGGCGGTAGAGGCTATCATCTGGAACATTTCGCCGGCCCGGCGGGTGAACTCGGCGTCCTGGCCATCGGCGCCATGGCGCGCCTCACCGCCCCTGCGGGCGTGGCCTAACAGTTCCTCGCGGGTCTCGTCGTGCACCGGCAGCGGGCCGACTATGTCTAGGCACCCGTTCACCAAGGCCTCCGGCGTCAACACCGGCCCAAGGGCCTTCAGCCGGTCGACCAGTGCCCGCACTCCCGGCAACTCGGTGTTGCCCAGCAGGTCAGAAGCAAAGTTGATGCGCTCCACCAGCGTTCCGCTGTCTATCCACTCCCGGCCTGTATGCCACCCCTCCACCGTCGGCGGGTTCATCAGGTCCATGCCCATGTACTTGGGCTCCATGGAAATCTCGAACAGGCCGGGTTTGATCTCCCGGTGCTCCCCCGCCAACCTCAGCGCGCCAACCACCATCTCGGCGGGGCTCTTGACCTTGGAGTACCTGACCGGCTCGGACTTGAATGCTTCAGACGTGAACAACACCCGCAACATGGCGGTGATATCGTACCCGGACTCGAAGTACGTCTTCTCCAGCGTCTGCGCCAGCTCCACGTCCACCGGCGGCATCAACCGCCATGAGGGCACCGGCGGCTCGTCGGCCACAAAGAAATTGCATATATGCCTGGCGATGAACCGGGCGGTGGCTGGTTGGCGGCAGATGATGTCCAGGATGTCGTCGCCGTTCCACCGGCCCGTCTCTCCCAGAAAGGTCTTCTCGCTGTCATCGTGGTCCGCCGGGTCGAACCGGAACTCCCACCGGCTGCGACCGTAGGGGAATGGGGGATACGCCGGAGCGACGTTCCAGCCGGTGAAGGCCCGGGCGCAGGCCTTGACGTCGTCCTCCGTGTAGTTCATCTCCTCGTCCATGCCCACGCCCATCGAGAACAACTCCAGCAACTCCCGGCCGTAGTTCTCGTTGAGGGCGACCTTGTGGCTTTCGGTGTTGTCCAGATAGTAGAGCATGCCGGGATTTACGGACAGGCGGTAAAGCAGGTCCCTGAAGTTCCCCATGCCGTGCTCGCGGAACATGGCGACCATGACTGCCATTTCCAGGCCGTGGTCTATCTTGCTGTGACCGGCGCAGAAGATGGTGTGCCAGAACAGGGACATCTTCTCCTGGAGCTGCCGGGGGCTGTTGATCATCCGGTAGACCCAGTCATGGACGCTGGACTCGATAGCGTTGGGCAAATAAAAGCCAGGGTGCAGCCTGAACAGCAGAAATTCGTCGATGTCCGGCTGGCTAAGGGGGTCGAGCAACTGGTCCAGGGTGGCGTCGTAGCCCTGGGCCGCCCTGGCCTCCAACTCGTCGCGGTCGGCCCCGAATCCGGCCCGGCGGAGCAGGTGGGCCATGAGCGAAATGTCGTGGTCAGCCATGTGCTCCTCCCCTGGTGTGCCTCAAGGGTGGGCGGCGACGACGGCGCCGCGCCTGCGCTTGAGGGTCCGTTGCCGGAGTCTGGCTCTTGCCCAACATTGGGCCTGGGTCTGCTTGGCTAAAGTCAACCAAAGTCGTTGGCAACAACCAACCAGATGAGCTAACGATATTATAACGCCTTTTGCCTTGTCAACAGTGTCTGCCGGCTCCTCGGCGCGAGCGTTGAGCACCCGCCACAGAGGGTGACTAGTATTCACCCCATTCACTAACATACAAGCACCAAATTAACCTCCAACTCGCGCCCCGCGCCGCAGGGAGATGTCGATGGACTCCCCGGTCACCCGTACGGAATTGCAGTCGGACATCTTGCGGGTTCGGGATGACCTGCAACAACACTATGCGACCAAGGCCGACCTTAGCAACCTGGAAACTAAGCTGTCCGACATGTTGTTGGGGCAAACGAGGTGGACGGTAGGCGCCATCATTGCTGTGGGAGCAATAGCCGTCACCATCCTGCGGCTGACGTGACCATGGACGACAGAAGAAGCATCAAAATCACCGAATCCAAAGGCATCGACTGGGAAGCACTAGACGAGTTGACGGACCGCTGGCTCAGTGTGGCTAATCAAGCGGAAGGCTATGAGGCTGTTGGACCCGCTGATATACCGGCATTGACATTGATGCTCAGGCGAGACTCCGACGGCAACTTACAACTGATGGCGATGGCGCTAAGGGATTTGCTGGCTGCTGCACTTCCCCCGTCTGTAGTGCCCGGAAGGTCGCCTAATATACCAGTAGCGTCCATTACGATTGTGCGTGACCAGTTACAGTCTAGTTCCTAACAGTTGACACCCGCTGTATCCTCCTACCTACTCCTGCCGCGTTCCTCATTCCCTGCACGCCTTCCCGTTCCCGCGTGTTCGCGTGCCGGACCTGTCCCCTAAAGGCTGATCGGCGCCCATCTCGAACGTCCCTTGACACCCTTCTTTACCCTTTGCTAGGATGCACAGCATCGGCTTACGATGTATCATCCGTGCTGCGGGCCAATCGACCGCGCACCAACCTGCTTCACCCCTGACGATGAGGCCATAGAGCAAGATATGTCTCAGCAACCGGTCGCCAAGCCGCAATCAGGGCCGGAACTTCCGGAGATGTTCGCCCGGTACAAAACTCGGGTGGAGGACGAGCTTTCCCGTTCGGCATTGGGTTCAGATAGCTTAGGCGTCTACATCTTGCTCAGATACCACATGGGGTGGGTCGACCGGTGGGGTAATCGGGCCGGCTCCCCAATTTCCCAGGGCAAGGCCCTCAGGCCGACTCTTTGCCTCTTCGCCTGCGAGGCCCTGTCCCAGGACTTTACCCGGGCGATGGCCGCGGCCGCGGCCCTGGAGCTCATTCACAATTTCTCGCTAATTCACGACGACATTCAAGACCAGGACCAAGAGCGGCGGCATCAGCCCACCGCCTGGCGGCTCTGGGGCGTACCCAAGGCCCTGGTGGCCGGCAACGCCATGCAGTGCGCCGGCGACCTGGCCCTGCTCAGCACGGACTACCGGGACCCATCCTCGGAAATTCCCGTCAGGGTGTCCCGGCTGTTGACCGACAACTACCTGGAAATGATTGAAGGACAGTGCCTGGACCTGTCGTTTGAGTCCAGGACGGCAATCACCACCGAAGAATACCTGGACATGATCGCCCGCAAGACCGGGGCCCTGATCCGCAGCGGCCTGGAAATCGGCGCCTTGGCCGCGACCGGCAACCCAGCCGCCTTCAGGGCCTTCTCCCGTTTCGGCGACTGCCTGGGGCGGGCCTTCCAAATCCGCGACGATTTCCTGGGTATCTGGGGCGACGAGTCCGCCACCGGCAAGGCCACCGGCAACGACATCCGGCGGCGCAAGAAATCGTTTCCCGTCGTCCTTGCCCTCAACCACGCCAGCCCCCGGTCCAGAAGTGACCTCTTGGAGATATACAGCAGGCCTGAGTTGGACGAGGACGACGTGGCGAGGGTCATGTCAATTCTGGACGAGGCGGGCGCGCGGGAGCAGTCCCAAAGCATAATCGACGACAATGCCGCCGACGCCTTGAGCGCCCTCGAACAGGTGTCCCTGCCCCCTTGGGCCCGGGACGAGGCCGAGGGTCTGGTGGATTACCTGACGCGGAGAGAGTCCTGACGCCGGACGTTGCGAGCCGGCCATTGAGCCCTGTGTGATGGGCTGTCGAGCAAATTTTAATTTGGGGTGGATCAGATGAAGCGGGCTAAACGGCCGCTGGAGATGTCCTTCCGGTTGGCTTGGTACGTGTTGAAGAACCGGTTGCGGGGGCGGAAACGCTTTCCCCTTGTCACGATGCTGGAACCCCTGGAAATGTGCAACCTGGCTTGCGTCGGCTGCGGCAGAATCCGGGAGTACAAGCCCGTCATCGACAAGATGATGCCGGTGGACGAGGCCATGAGCGCCGTCAAGGCGTCCGGCGCCCCCATAGTGTCCGTGGCCGGGGGCGAGCCGACTATTCATCCCAAAATCCATGAGATTATCAACAGCCTCGTGGCCCAGAAGTACTTCGTCTACTGCTGCACCAACGGGCTTCTGCTGGAACGGGTCATGGCCAAGGTGCCGCCCTCCAAGCACCTGTGCTGGGTCGTCCACGTCGACGGCATGGAGGAGAAGCACGACGAGTCCGTCGCCCGCACCGGCGTCTTTAAAAAGGCCATCAACGGTATCCAACTGGCCTTGGACAACGGATACCGCGTATGCACCAACACCACCATCTTCCGCAACAGCGACGTTGAAGACCTGTGGGACATGTTCCGGCTGGTCGGCGACATCGGTGTCGAGGGTTCCATGATTTCTCCGGGTTACGAGTTCGAGGACGCTCCCGACCAGGACCTCTTCCTCAACCGGCAGGAGTCTCACAACATATTCAAGAAGCTCCTGGACCCCCTAAAGACCGGTGGCATGCGGTTCTACAACAACCCCCTTTACCTCAACTTCCTCCAGGGCAAGCGGGAGTACCAGTGCACCGCCTGGTCGAATCCCACCTACACCATCATGGGATGGCGCAAGCCCTGCTATCCTCTGGCCGACGAACACGTTCAAGACGTTAACGAGCTCTATGACGGCAAGCTGTGGGAACGCTATGGCGTGGGCAAAGACCCGCGCTGCGCCAATTGTATGATGCACTGCGGCTTCGAGTCTGCAACCATCTTCCAAGCCGTTTCCACCCCCAAAGACTGGGCTACCCTGATCCGGTCGGGTGCCGCCCGGAAGGGCGGGATTTCGGTTGGATAAGCGGCCGTCGGATAGGCGTTTGGAAGCGCCGTGCTGATTGTCCTTGCCAGCATGGAACGGGAACTGGCCGGGCTCCGCAGCCGGGTGCGGCAGGGCATGCCTCGGTCTGCCGACAGCTTGGGGGCCTCGGCCCCTGAAATGCACGTACTGGGCATGGGATATGATGCCGGCCAGGCCCTCAGGTCCCTGCTGCAGCGCCGGTATGACACCGGCACGGCCCCATTGAGCCTGCTGATGCTTGGCGTCGCCGGAGCTGTCCAGCCCGGCCTGCAAACCGGAGACCTGGTGCTTTCTTCCCGCTACTACCGCCCCCGCCTCGACGAGACCCTTCCATTCTGGTCCCAGGAGCAGCCGCCGGACTCGCCGCGTTTGCTTGACTCTCGGCTAGACCGAGAAGCTCAGCCGGAATTCCTGGAGCCTGACCCAGGCCTGTGGCGATGGGCTTTGGCTGCAGCCGGCGATATGCACCAGCCCGTCGTATATGCCGACTCCCTCACCGTTAGCGGCTTGGTGACGACCACCAACGCCAAACGGGACATCCACCGGCGCTATCCCGCGGCCGTAGTCAACATGGAAGACTACTGGGCCGCTCGGGCCGCCCGCGAGGCTGGCATTCCCTTCATCGCGGCAAGAGCCGTCCTGGACACGGCCCAGCAATCGCTGCCCAGCTACCTGTGCCGCATCGCCGGTTCCCCGCGTGGCGCTATTGCCGGCGCATCTGCCGTGCCGTGGCGTCTGCCTGTCCTTCTTGGCCTCTGGCGGCGGTTTGGCATAGCCCAGCGCACCTTGACCGACTTCGCCGTGAACTTCCTTGCCCAGGCTACCGGCGATTTCCCAGCCCCGGCCGGGGCCACCGCAGCCGCAGCGACCGCCGGCAGCCGGAGCGCCGCGGCATGAAGGTCCTGGTCACTGGGGCAACCGGGTTTGTCGGGGGCAACCTGGCCCGGCTGCTGTGGCGTCAAGGCCACCAGGTGAAAGCCCTGGTTCGCTCCGGCAGCAACCTACTGGCTATTGAAGGGACCGGGGTAGAGCCGGTGATGGGGGATATCCTCGACCGGCCCTCCGTTGATTCCGCCGTCCAGGGATGCGAGGCCGTGTTCCACTGCGCCGCATCCTACACTTTCTGGTCCCGGGACCCCCGCCAGGTATACCGCACCAACGTGGAGGGAACCTCCAACGTCCTTTCGGCGGCTTCTCAGGCCGGTGTCTCCCGTGTGGTCTATACCAGCACCGTGTCTACTGTGGGCCTGTCCAACGGCCATTCGTCCGACGAGGACACGCCCCTCGACCCCGCCCACCTGGCGGGGCACTACAAGAAGTCCAAGTACCAGGCCGAGGCCGTCGCCCTGGATATGGCGTCTAAAGGCTTGCCCGTCGTCGTCGTCAACCCCACCGCGCCTGTCGGCCCCTGGGACGTCAAGCCCACGCCCACCGGCAGAATCGTGCTGGACTTCCTGCTGGGCCGCATCCCCGCCTACCTGGACACCGGCATGAACGTCGTCGACGTCGAGGACGTAGCCCTGGGGCACGTGGCCGCCATGGAGCGCGGCCAACCGGGGCAGCGCTATCTGCTGGGCAACCGCAACCTCACCTTGAAAGAGGTTTTCGGAATGCTACAGCAGGCTGCCGGCATCCCGGCGCCCCGGTGGCGCGTGCCCTACTGGCTGACCATGGGCGCCGGATACCTGGACCAATTTCTGGAGGGAGGCCTTTTACGCCGTGAGCCTCGCATCCCCCTGGAAGGCGTCAAAGTGTCCCGCACTCCTATGTACGTAAGCTGCAGCAAGGCCGTAGCCGAATTGGACTTCCCCCAAAGTCCGGTAGAGGCAGCCCTGCAGAAGGCTATTGACTGGTTCCACGCCCACGGTTACACCCGCAATACAACCCAGGTACAACCCCAAACTCTGGCAAGTTAGAGGAGCATGGCGGTGGTGGCTGGTTCGCAGAAAACAACCACGCAGAACATTAAGCAAGAGCAATACGGAGAGGACGCGCTGGCACGCGCCATCCGGCTCAGCCAGGGCTATTTTCGGCTCAGCCAGCATCGCGAAGGTTACTGGTGCGGTCAGCTTGAGTCCAACACCACTATGGAAGCCGAGTATCTCATGCTGTCCCACTTCCTGGGTCGCGTGGACCCGGAACGCTGGCGCAAACTCGCCAACTATATCCTAAGCAAACAGCGGGAAGACGGCTCCTGGGGTCAGTATTTCGACTCTCCGGGCGACCTCAGCACTTCGGTTGAAAGCTATTTTGCCCTCAAGCTGGCGGGCTATTCCGCCGATTCCGAGCCCCTGCGCAAGGCCCGGCGGTTCATCCTCTCCATGGGAGGCGTTCCGGGGGTCCGGGTGTTCACCAAAATTTGGCTGGCCCTCTTTGGCCAATGGGACTGGCAGGGCACCCCCAACATGCCGCCGGAGCTGATTTTCCTGCCGTCATGGGCCCCCTTCAACCTCTACCGGTTCGCCAGTTGGGCCAGGGCCACCGTGGCCCCCATGCTCATCATCCTTACCCGCCATCCCACCTGCCCCGTGCCCGAGCCTGCCAAAATCGACGAACTCTACCCGGACGGGCGCAGCCAGGCCGACTACTCCCTGCCCAAGCCCGACGGCGGTTGGGGATGGGGCAGGTTCCTCTATCATCTGGACCGTTTCGTCGGCCTTTACAAGCGCTTGCCCCTGCACCCCTTCCGCCGGCGCGCCGAGAGGAAGGTCGTCCAGTGGATATTGGACCATCAGGAGGCAGACGGTTGCTGGGGGGGCATCCAGCCTCCGTGGGTTTACTCCCTCATCGCCCTCCACCACCTGGGCGGCCCCGGAAACAAGGCCGCCGTGGAGAAGGGGTTTGCCGGCTTCGAAGGATTTGTGATAGAAGACGATGACACTTGCACTGTTCAGGCTTGCATGTCTCCGGTGTGGGACACCTGCCTGGCCCAGTTGGCCCTGCTGGATTCCGGGGTTGCTGAGGACGATCCCATAATTCAACAGTCCACCACATGGTTGCTGGACCAGCAAATCCTGGCCAGCGGGGACTGGCAAGTCCAGGTCAAGGACATCCAACCCGGAGGCTGGGCGTTCGAGTTTCATAACAACCAGTACCCCGATATCGACGACTCGGCAGAGGTCATCATGGCCCTGGCGGGCGCCCGCCTCCAGTCCGGAGATGAGCCCCGCCGTCAACCCGCCATTGACCGGGGCGTGGCCTGGCTCGAAGCCCTCCAATCCAACAACGGCGGTTGGGGCTCTTTCGACAAGAACAACAACGCCTACTACCTCACCAAGCTGCCCTTCTCCGATTTCGGCGAGACCCTCGACCCGCCCAGCGTTGACGTCACGGCTCATATCCTGGAGATGTACGGCAAGCTGGGCTATCCACGCGACCACCAGGCGGTCATCCGGGCCTACGAGTACGTCCGGCAGGAGCAGGAGGAAGACGGTTCCTGGTTTGGCAGGTGGGGCGTCAACTACATTTATGGCGCCGGCGCAGTGCTCCCGGCCCTGGCCGCCGTGGGCGAAGACATGGAAAAACCCTACGTTCGCCGCGCCGTCGACTGGCTGGTGTCTCACCAGAACCCCGACGGCGGTTGGGGCGAGAGCTGCGGCTCCTACGTCGAACCCGAACTCCGCGGCGTTGGCCCCAGCACCGCTTCCCAGACCGCCTGGGCCCTGCTGGCCTTGATGGCGGCCGGCCAGCACGACAGCCCGGCTGTCATGAGGGGCGTAGACTATTTGATCGAGCACCAGAAAGACGATGGCGGTTGGGACGAGCCATATTTCACCGGCACCGGGTTTCCCGGCTACGGCATCGGCGAACGGCTGCAGCAACCGCCCGAGCCGGGGGAGAATGGCTACCAGGGTTTAGACCAGCCCGTCGCCTTTATGATTAACTACCGCCTGTACCGCTATTACTGGCCGCTCATGGCCCTGGGAAGGTTCTCCAGCCTGTCCAACCGTGCAGAAAAGAAGTCCCGCGTCAATCACGTCAACGGGTCGGCATCCCTGTCGCCCGGCGTACCCGTGTTTCAAAGCGGTCTGGGAAAGAACGGCAATGCCCCGTCTCCCCTTACCCCGGCCAACCGGGTATAGTAGTTCCTCCGGCCTTGTATGCCGCGCCAGGGAGTAGCGCCGTGACTGTATTGGAGGCGGCCTATGAGGAATGCCGCTCGATTACCCAGCGGGAAGCCAAGAACTTCTACTACGCCTTCCTCACCCTTCCGGCGCCCCGCCGCAGGGCCATCTACGTGGCCTACGCTTTCTGCCGCCACTGCGACGACTCCGTGGACCGGGTCGCCTCGCCAGATGACAAGCTCTCAACGCTCCAGGTCCTGCGTAAAGACCTGGACGACGCCTACGCCGGCCGGGCCGCCGCGCCGGTCTTCCTCGCCTTAGCCGACGTCGCCCAACGTTATGACATCCCCAGGGAATATTTCGCCGAGGTCATCTCCGGCGTTGAAAGCGACCTGGTCAAAGACCGCTACGCCGACTTCGAGGAGCTGCGCCGCTACTGCTACCAGGTCGCCTCCGTCGTCGGTCTCATCTCAATACAGATTTTCGGCTATCAAGACCATGCCGCCAAGCCCCTTGCCGTGGACTTGGGCTTGGCTATGCAGTTGACCAACATCCTCCGGGACGTGCGGGAAGACCTGGACTTCGGCCGGGTCTACCTGCCCCAGGATGAACTCGCCAGGTTCGGCTACTCAGAGGCCGACCTCCGCTCCGGAGTGGTCAACGACGCCTTCATCCAACTTATGCAGTTCCAGGTGCAGCGCGCCAAGGAATATTTCCGGAGCGGCTTCCGGTTGCTGCCCTATCTCTCTCGCCGGTCCCGGGCCTGCCCGGCCGTCCTTGGCCAGCTCTACCGCAACATCTTGAATGGCATCGAGGACATCGATTACGACGTTTTGCACCACCGGGTCTCCCTCAGCACCCGGCGAAAGCTGCGGGTCACCGCGCAGACCTGGCTGGCCGCCGTCATGCCCCTGGCGCCCTTGCCCCGGGGTTAATTGCCCTGCCTTGGACCCGGCGCGACTTGGCCCTCACCAGCCCGGAGATTTCCGGCGACGCCCATCGGTCAACCCGACCGGACCCTTCTGCTTGCCCCGCGCTCTGCCCATTGACGGCCGGCGCAGGGCCTAGATTACAATCTACCTGACAATCTACCGGGCAATTCCCGGTTGCGCCGTCCGGCCCTTGCAACGGGACTGCAAAGCCGCCGTACCCTGGGGACGTGAATTTGAAGCCAACGTACCGGCGCTCTGGCCGGGGCAAGGACTCCACCGGCCTCACCAGTAGAGACAACCGTTAGTCATGCAGCAAACCGAAAGGGTAACAGCCGTCACCGGTGCAGCGGGCCACATTGGCCGCCGGCTGCTTCTGGAGCTGGAGGAGAACGGGGGCCAACGGGGAGTCGTGGCATTGGATACCAGGCCATTGGCCTTCCCGGTACACAACGTGTCGGCCTACCGGCGGGACGTAACCGAGCCCATTGGCGACATCCTTGAGGGCCGCCGCGTTACCACGGTAGTCCACCTGGCCTTCGACGGCCGGCGGGGCCGGAGCCAGCTCGAGGCCACCGCCATCAGGCAAAACAATCTGGCCGCCCTCAGGTCGGTGTTGGACTCCAGCGCCAAGGCTCAAGTGCGTCATTTTGTCTTCCTGAGCTCCCACATGGCCTATGGAGCCTACGCAGACAACCCCGTACCATTGCCCGACGACGCCCCTTTGCGCGCCTTACCCCACTTTCCCTACGGCTACGACAAACTCCTATCTGAAGATATGGTCCGGGAATTCGCCGCGCGACACGAGGACATCGCCGTAACCGTCCTTCGTCCCTGCCCCGTATTGGGGCCGAACACCCACCACTCGATTGCGCAGGGGCTGTTCCGTCCGCGGCTACTCGGGGTGAATGGCTACAACCCGCCCCTACAGTTCGTCTACGAAGATGACCTCGCCCGTATCCTGGGCCTTATCATAGCCCGGGAAATTCCGGGGGCGTTCAACGTAGCCGGTGAAGGAGTGGTGTTCTACCGGGAGCTTGCCGAACTAATCAAGAGCAAACTCGTCAGTCTTCCCGCCTTCCTTGCCTATCCGCTGGTCCAGTTGACCTGGAACCTGGGAATCCAACGGGAGTCCACTGCTGCCGGGTTAGACCTGGCGCGCTATCCGATAGTTCTGGACGCCAGCAAGCTGCGCCGGACTACCGGCTACCGTTGCCGCCACACATCGTTTGAAACCCTGACGGCCTTCGCCAACTCCAGTTTGTTGTACAGCGACCAGGATGGCCCAGTGGGCATCGTCTAGCGCCGCAGGACTGTACGGCCCTGCGCGGCTCAGTTGCTCTGCTTCAGCGCAGCGTGGGCGGCGGCCAACCGGGCCACGGGCACCCTGAAGGGCGAGCAACTTACATAGTCCAGACCGATGCGGTGGCAGAAGGCCACGCTGGCCGGGTCGCCGCCGTGCTCCCCGCAGATGCCGATTTCCAGGTCCGGCCGGGTCTCCCTGCCGCTCTTTACCCCCATCGCCACCAGCGAGCCTACCCCGTCGACGTCGATGGTCACAAACGGGTCGGCTGCCAGCACCTCTTCGGTCACGTAGAACCTGAGGAACTTGGACTCCGCGTCGTCCCGGCTGAAGCCGTAGGTCATCTGCGTCAGGTCGTTGGTCCCAAAGCTGAAGAAGTCAGACTCCCGGGCGATCTGCCCGGCGGTCAACGCTCCCCGGGGTGTCTCGATCATCGTCCCGAACTTGTAGGCGACGTTGGTTCCCAGCCTTTCTTGCACCCTGGCGGCAACCGCGGTCAGGTCCTTCCTCAGCCGCCGCATTTCCTCCGCGTCTACGGTGAGCGGAATCATAATCTCGGGCCGGACTTCAAGGCCCTCCTTGGTCAGCTTGCCACTGGCCGTGATTATGGCCTCCATCTGCATCTGGTAGATCGCCGGGAAGCTGAGGCCCAACCGGCATCCCCGGTGTCCCAGCATGGGGTTGGCCTCTCTTAGAGAGTCCACCAATTGGGAGAACCGCTCCTTTTCCTTCAGTACCGCCGGGGGACATCCATTGGCCCTGAGCTCCACCAACTCCGCCAGCAGCTCCTCATACGGCGGCAGGAACTCGTGCAACGGCGCGTCCAGCAGCCTTATGATCACCGGACGCCGGCCCATGACTCGCAGAATCCCGGTAAAATCATCCGTCTGCAGTTGCAGCACCTGGGCCAGGGCGTCGTAGAACTCCTTTACCTGCCCCGGCAGCCCCGATCCGTCCTGGGGGTTGGATACCGACTCCGGATGCTCCCGCCGCCACTGCTCCGCCGCCTCGGCGTTTAACAATACCCGGCGCACCGCCGGCAACCGTTGCCGGCCCAGGAACATGTGCTCGGTGCGGCACAGGCCGATGCCCTCGGCCCCCAGGGCAATGGCCTGCGCGGCGTCGTGCGGCGTATCGGCGTTGGCCCACACACCAAGCCTGCGAACTCCATCCGCCCAACTCAACAGCTCGTTGGCTTCCTCCAGGCTCTCCAGGTTGGGCTTTACCGTTTCCAGCGTACCCAGGAACACCTTCCCGCTCGCGCCGTCGATGCTGATGTCCTCGCCTTCGCGGAGCGTCAATCCGTCCGCCGTCAACGTCAGCCGCTCCAGGTCCACCTGCAAGGCCTCGCATCCCACTATGCACGGCTTCCCCAGCCCGCGAGTCACCACCGCCGCGTGGCTGGTAACGCCGCCCCGGCTGGTCAATACCCCGGCCGACGCTGCAATGCCGTGGATGTCCTCCGGCTTGGTCTCAGGACGGACTAGAATTACGTCCACCCCCTGGCCTGCTGCGGCCGCGGCCCGGTCCGCGTCCAGGTACGCCTTCCCGGTGGCCGCTCCCGGCGATGCGCCGGAACCCTGGGCCATCAGCGAAGCCTGCACGGTTTCAGAGTCAACGTCTGTTTTGAACACCGGCACCAACAATTGCCCCACGTCCTCGGGGTCCACTCGCAGCAGGGCCTCCTGCCGGCTGATCGAACCTTCCTTCACCATGTCCACCGCGGCCTTCACCGCCGCCCCGGCGGTGCGCTTGGCGCTCCGCGTCTGCAAGATGAACAGCCGCCCGTCCTCGATGGTGAACTCCACGTCCTGAACGTCCCGGTAATGGGCTTCCAAGCCCCCAGCCAGGTCCATCAACTGCGCCGATGCCTCAGGCAACACCGCCGCCAGTTCGGATATGGGCTGGGGAGTCCTCACGCCGGCCACCACGTCCTCGCCCTGGGCATTGGACAAGAACTCCCCGTACACCTGCCGCTCACCGTTTACCGGGTTCCTGGTGAACAGCACGCCGGTGCCGCTGGTGGGCCCCAAATTGCCGAAAACCATGGTCATTACCGTCACCGCGGTGCCCATGTCGTGGTCGATGCCCTCGTGGTTGCGGTAGAACACGGCCCTTGGGGTATTCCAACTTCTGAACACCGCCTCCACCGCCGCCATAAGTTGTTCCCAAGGGTCTTCGGGGACCCGGGTTGCCGTTGCGTTCCAGATGGCGTCCTTGAATTCCTGGACCACCGCCTGTAGTTGTTCCGCGCTCAATTGGTGGTCCTCGGTCACCCCCGCCCGTTCCTTGTGGGCGGTCAATACTTCCTCAAAAATCCCGGCCTCCGCGCCCAGCACCACCTCGGCGTATATCTGCAAAAACCGCCGGTAGGCGTCGTAGGCGGGCCGGGCGTCTCCCATCATCGCTGCCAGGCCCTTGACTATCCGGTCATTCAACCCCAGGTTCAGTATCGTATCCATCATGCCCGGCATGGAGACCTTGGCCCCCGACCGCACGGAAAGCAGCAAAGGCCGTTCCACCGAGCCCAAGTCCCGGCCGATTATCTGCTCCAATGCCCGCATGTTCTCCCGGACGCTATCTTCCAACCCCTCCGGGCACTGGTGTCCCAGGCTGAAATACTCCCGGCTGGCCTCGGTGGAAATGACGAATCCGGGGGGTATCGGCAGCCCCAGGCGGACCATCTCGCACAGGTTGCTGCCCTTGCCTCCCAGAATGTCGACCATCGACGCATCGCCCTCGTCGAACCGGTAGACTAGCTTTTTCGCCCGGGAAACTTGACCCATCACAGACTGGAACCTCCCTTGCTCTGTGGACGACAACGGAAAACCGGCGCCCTGATGCCCTTCACCCCCTCACCGCTATGGAATCTACGTCCTCGCTTGATCTCATTGGTTGGCCCCGCCCCCGGCCGGGTGTTCACGCACGCCGGGACATGCCGAAACTATATTTCTCTGAACTGCGGCGCCGGGTCCTCCAGATCGAACCTGTTCAGCCACAGGTCGTCCAACCGGCTTTGCTCGTCCCGGGTCAGGTCCGGGGCCTCGCTGGCGTCGGTGTATTCCCGTAGTTCGTCCAGGTTGGTGAAATTCGGCAGCACCGACGCGATGCACGGCTGGGCCAGGCAGAACTTTATGGCCGCCTGGCTCATTGTGCGGCCCGCGTCCTCTCCGGCCAAAAACTTCACCTTGTCCGCCCTGGCCAGCGCCTGCTCCATCCACTCCGCCTTGCGGCTGGCCCGGTGGTCGCTGGGGTCGAACTCCGGCGGCTCCAGGTAGCGGCCGGTGAGCACCTCCGACGCGTGGGGCACCCTGGATATCAGCCCCACCTGTTCGTCGTCGGCTATCGGGAAGAAGTCCCGTGCCGGGTCCTGCTCCAGAATGCTGTAGATGATTTGCAGGCTCTGAACCTGCCGCTCCCGCATCGACGCCTCGCCCTCTTCGAACCAGCCGATGTCAGGACCAAGCGCCGCCCCGTAGTAGCGCACCTTGCCTTCGGACTGCAATTGCTCCAGCGTCTCGAACAAATCGTCCCGTTCCAAGGCCTCCAACCGGGGGTTGTGGATCTGGTACAGGTCTATGTAGTCGGTATTCAACCGGTGCAGGCTCTGCTCGCAGGCAAAAGTTACGAACTCCCGGTTGAACTTTTGCGGCCGCTCCCGGTGGCCTATTCGCGGCGTCTTGTCGTAAAAGTCATAGCCGAACTTGGTGGCTATCGTAATTTCATTGCGGTGTGGGCCCAGCACCTCGGCCAGCAGTTCCTCCCCGTACCCCTCTCCGTAGGTATCGGCGGTGTCGAAGAAGGTCACGCCCAGGTCCAGCGCGTTTTCCAAGAGCGCCTTACGTTCCTCCGGCGTCCTGCGGCCCCACCAGTTGGTCGCTACGGTCCAAACGCCGAATCCCACTTCGGGCAACACCAACTCTGTCCTGGGCAACTGCCTGTATTTCATCCGGATGGCGTCCTTTCTACCGGACCTGTCGAGAATAAAATGGCCCCAGCTCGCTGGGGCCCGCATCCTGGGACTGGCTGCTAAGCCGCGACCGTTACTTCCAAGGCTCCCTTGATTTCGTCCACCCGCCGCCGAAACTCCTCGTCGTCCAGCACCGGCTCCATGCGTCCCAGGGCCACCCGCTCCGACAATTCCACCCACGACGTGCAGCCCTTGTACTCGGGCAAAAACGGCACGGTAACCGGCTGCTCCAGCCGGTACACCCTGAGCAAGATGATGGACAGAGGAAACCTGGGCTTCCACCGCAGCCGCGATTCGGCGTAATCATCGGTCCAGATGTGATGCGGCGACAGGGCCTCCGCCACTTCTTGTTCCAAGACCTCTATTGTCTCCGCCGCCTGGGCCCAGTAAGAGAAGGTGATGTTGCCGTCGTCATGCGGTTGCTCCAGCAGGGCGCGGAGGGCTGGCTGATGGGCGTCTTTCAGCAGGTCTTCTCGTTGGTGCTCGAAGGTCGGGTAAAGCAGAAACTCGGGATGTGCAACGCGGAAGTGCTTGCCGGACTCACTAATGCCCCCCTTGCGAAGCAACAGCACCTGATTGCCGCGACCCAAGGCCTCGAGAGTGACTGCCCACTCCTTGAGGGCTATGTGACACGCTTCCGGCATGATTGATTCAATCCCCTTGACCCAAAGACAGGTTCACCCGGCTAATATTAACACCTGGCGGTTGGGGCCTCAATCCCTGGTGCCTAAGGCGTGCGTAATAGCCGCTCTCACACGGCCTGGGATGTCTCTCTCCCCCGGTTCTTCACCAAGCCCATGACTCCGGATATGGGACAGGCCGACAGCTCATTGGCGGTGAGCTACTCGAACCATTCCAATGGACTGGCGGCGTTGGCTAGATTTGCCAGCTCGTCCTCATCCCGTCGAAGGAAACGAACGGCGAACCACACGCCAACTTCCGTCCATCCCCCCGCACTTGTCATTCCGAGCGCAGCCGAGGAATCTACAGCTCATGCATTCAGACCCAGGTTCAATCCCGTAGCTTGTCCCGACCGCATATCCGCGCGTTCGTCCTAAGCTCGTCGAAGGACACGAACGGGCGGCGGTGTGGGCCTGCCGCGAGTGTGTGGGGGCACAAGTAGAACGGCAGGAAAGGGCCGGACTTACCGAAGCTCGAATGTGGTGCGACGGCCGGGGGCTTCTTCGGCTGTGCCGAGCGTTAAACGCCCGACAGCCCCAACAGCCCGTTCAAATTGCGGGTGGTCGCATCGGCGACCTCTTCCAGGCTCAGGCCCTTGATTTCGGCCAGCCGCTGCGCGACGTCCTGGGTATGCCGGGGCTCCGTCCAGTTGCTGCGGTACTTTTTGAAGGGCTGGGGCGCCGCGTCGGTTTCCAAGACGATGTGCGCCAAGGGGATGGCCTTGGCTACTTCCTGTAGTTCGGGCAACCTAAGGAGCGGCCTGGCCAGTGATATGAAAAATCCTTGCTCGATAGCCTGCCGCGCCGTGGGCTCGTCTCCCTGGAAGTAGTGCATCACCCCGCCCACTTCTTCCGCTCCTTCCTCCCGCAATGTCTGGAACACTTCCGGGTGGGACTCCCTGGAGTGGAATATGATGGGGAGCTTCAACTGCCGGGCCAGCCGTATCTGTTCCCGGAACACCTGGTACTGCACTGGGCGGTCAGGCGAGGTGGGCAGGAAGTCCAGGCCTATCTCGCTGATGCACACCACCATGGGGTTGTCCTTGGCCAGCCCCTCCAGCCGGGAATAGACGCTGTCGTCCACGGGTTGGTGCGCTTCCATGGGATGAATACCCACACCGGCATATAGTGCGTCGTACTGGTGAGACATTTCGACGCAGGCCTCGCTGGATTCCACGGTCGTCCCGGCGCACACCACCATCCCCACCCCCGCCTCCCCGGCCCGCTCCAGGATCTCCGGTATCTCCGCCGCCGGGTACTTGTCCAGGTGAGTGTGGCAGTCGCCCAATACGTATTCAGCCGCCATAGTCTCCCCCCTTATTTGCCTGATGTTATCTTACACCCGGTTGCGTTAGCCCGAATCCACCGAAGGAGGGCGTCGGGTTAGCGTCCTGAAGCGGCAAGAAGGTGCTCCTGTGCTTCTGGGATAATGGTTTTGTAGCAAAAAACCGACCCCGGAAAAGGAGCACCCAATAGATGCTGCCACGCAACCACCCCGACCGGATCCAAATCACCTTCGACGACCGCCGCTTGGTGGCCAATGCCGGGCTGCTCCTTCCGGCCACCCTGGCGCGGCACCTCGGCCTGCCCGAACTCGTCCGGCAGCGCCTCGACCTGGGCGATGCCCCGGGGCGGGCGAACACGAGCGACAAGATGATGACGCTGGTGGCGTCTGCGCTGGCTGGGGGCGACTGCATTGACGACGCCGATGTGTTGCGCACCGGGGGGACGGCCTGCACCCTGGGCGGCACGGTCAAGGCGCCATCCACCCTGGGCACCTTCCTGCGCAGCTTCCGGTGGGGCCACGTCCGTCAACTCGACCGGGTGAGCCGCGAGTTGCTGGCCCGGGCTTGGCAGGCCGGGGCGGGACCCGGCGACGGGCCCCTGACCATTGACCTGGACTCCACCATCTGCGAGACCTACGGACTGGCCAAGGAGGGCGCACGCCACCACGGCTATACCGGCAAGCGGGGCTATCACCCGCTGTTGGCCGTCGCCGCCGGCACCGGCGACGTGCTGATGTCCCGGCTGCGCGAGGGCCGCGCCAACACCGCCCGGGGCGCCGCCCACTTTCTGCGGGAGACGGTGGGGCGGGTACGCTACGCCGGGGCCAACGGACGACTCACGCTACGGGCCGACAGCGGGTTCTACACTCATGGCGTGGTATCCGTCTGCCGCAAGATGGATGTCCGCTTCTCCATCACCATCCGCCAGCACAAGAGCCTGCGCAATCTCATCGAGACGATACCCGAGGATGCCTGGACTCCCATTCCCTACTGGATGGACGGCGCCGCCGATGTGGCCGAGACCACCTGCACTCCCTTCCAGAGTGAACCTGACGCCGCGCCGGTGCGGCTCATCGTCCGGCGTGTGAAGCCCACGCCCGGTTCCCAGTTGGCCCTCTTCGCCAAATACAGCTATCACGGGTTCATCACCGACCGGGACGGGGAGTTGCTCGAACTGGAGGCTGACCATCGCCGCCACGCCGAGATCGAGAATGCCATACGCGACCTCAAGTACGGCGTCGGGCTGAACCATCTCCCCTCGGGCCGCTTCGCCGCCAACGGCGCCTGGCTGGCCGTCCAGACGATGGCCCACAACCTGGCCCGCTGGACCGCGCGGATCGGTCTGGGAGAGCGGATAGCCACCACCAAGACCCTCCGGCGGCGGTTCTTCTCCCTGGCCGGACGGCTCACCCGCTCGGCACGCCGGTTGACCCTGCATCTTCCGGATCGCTGGCCTTGGGCTGAGAAGTTCAGCCGCGCCTTGGCCCGGCTGCGAGCCATTCCACTCCCGGCCTGACGGCACCGTCGGCGACCGACCCACCCACCGGACAACCGAAGATCCCCGCAGACTCGCGCCAGCCCGGTCCGAGAGAGTTCCCTGTTGCGTATTCTCTCGCCATCCCGCGCATCGCAGCTCCTGCAGACGGCCATAGGGGCCCCTGTGCGGCGATGAAGACCGTCCGCCGACCTCCCTACCCCAAATGGAACCCAGGCTATTTCCCCTGTAGCTCCCTCATCCCCCTTCCGCTTTCCTCACGCCGTCCATCGGTGTCCTTCGGTGGATTCGGGGTTAGAAATTGTGCGTTAGGAGTTGTGAGGTAGACTCGATGACGTTTCGCTCTAGCGCTTTATGCATGTGAAGCTCTAGCTGTTGACGGCCCGCGCCTCGCCCAGGCTTTATGTTTGACAGTATTAACGTGCAGCGTTACTATATGTAGAGTTGAACCGGTTTAGGGACAGCGACGCGGCACGGATATTTGACGGGCAGCACCCACGACGCTTGACCCCGGATATTCAACGCAGGGCGCGAATGAGACTACAGAGGGTAGTGGCGGCAGCGTCGTTGACCGACCTCAGAGTCCCGCCTTCCCACCAACTCGAGGCCCTGCGCGGCGAACGAGCAGGGCAGTACAGTATTCGCATCAACGACCGGTGGCGGGTGTGCTTCCTCTGGACGGAACAAGGGGCAATGGAAATCGAAATCATAGACTACCACTAACCAGGAAAGCGAGGCAGGGAAGCCATGGCTACTACAGCCGGAGCCATCCACCCAGGCCAACACCTGAAGGACATTCTGGAAGACCTCGGCTTGAGCCAGTACCGGTTGGCTAAGGCTAGCGGCGTTCCGCCGGTGCGCATCAACGACATCGTCCACTGTCGACGGGCCATCACCCCGGACACGGCGCTCAGAATAGGCAAGGCTCTGGGCATGACCCCGGAGTTCTGGCTGAACCTGCAGCGCATGTACGACTTGGACGTCGCGCGGGTCAGTACGGACACCAGCGGAATCAAGCCCTTGGTCAAGACGTCCCCGTAGAGGAGGTCAACGCCGCGGACTGCCGGTTCAACCCGGCATGGCCCGGTAAGCGCCCAACATTGCCCTTCCCTCAGAGAATGCGCTTTGCATCGCAGGGTCTGCCGATGCTGGCATGAACGATTTCTACCGAACACCATTGGAGTCAGGACATTGAGCCCATGGCGCTAACAATAACCGAACTCATCCGACGGGCGCGGTGGAGGGAGGCGGTTACCTACCGCGATACGTGGCCCCACGAGTACGTACTTACTGAGAAGGATGGCCAGCGCGAGTTGCTGGATGCTATCTGTGTCCGCTTCCGCGCCGGCGAGGGCGTCGCCTGCCGCTTCTTCGCCATGAACAACACCTATCTGTTCATCGGCGACTACAAGTACTGGCTGATGACAGACTACAAAGACATAGACCCCTACAACGACAAAGGCGACTACGTGATTAACCGCGCCAGGCTCTACCGCGACCGGCGGGACTTCGTGATTCAACCCGGTGACACCGGCAAGCCGGAGGACTACCCGGCAACCCCAGCGCGGGAAAGTTAGAGGATACAGAGGTGTTCCAATGTCCAACAACGACACTCTGCTGGCTTACCTGGTCCCAAGGCTTACCAGACAAGTCGAGAATGCCGCCACCGACGCGCTGGGCTACATCCTAAATAAGTCCACCCGGTCTATGCAGGCTCTGAACGACCTGCTCCGCGGGGACGGATTCGACATTGAACCCATTGTCAACGTTGAAACGCAGGTGACCTACGAGGATGGTTCCCGGCCTGACATAGCAGGTTACGATAGGAACGACGTGAAGCGCTTGCTTGTGGAAGCCAAATTTTGGGCTGCACTCCTGGAAGGTCAAGCGAGCGGGTACGTCAGACAGTTTGACCACTGCGGTCCATCGGTCCTCCTGTTTATTGCTCCCGAGTTGAGAATTCCGACACTGTGGACTGAGATCAGACGGCAAATGCAAGGCCAATTGGAATGGATTGACGCCCAGTCGGGGGTGCATACAGCTGGCGTGATTGGCACGAAGCGACGCGTGATGCTGGTCAGTTGGGCCCGATTACTTGATAGCATGGCTGCCTTGGCCGAAGACCCTGGCATCGAAGCGGACGTTCGCCAACTTCGAGGGCTTGCACAAAGGCAAGATGTCGAAGCCTTCTTACCGTTGGACGCTCAAGAACTAAGCCCTGATTATCCGCGCCGTGTCGTTCAATACAACCAAATTGCCGACGATGCGGTCGATTCCAGGGGAGTCCCGGAAGGATGGATGACCACTAAGGGTTTAAGAGCGACTCCGCAACAGTACGGGTACGGGAGGTATTTCCGATTTCCGCAAGTGCCAGCCGATATCTGGTTTGGGGTGAACCACCAGATGTGGGCCGGCAGAGCCGATACCCCATTGTGGCTCTGGGTCAGCAGCCATCCCAATATCAAAATGGATGAGATCGGCAAAGAACTTGGCGTACAGGTCCACGGTCAGTGGGTCCCGTTACACCTTGAAGTCGGCGTGGAATATTTTGCAGTTTTGGACGACGTGGTATCGAAGTTAAAGGTTATAGCCAAAGTCCTCGGGGCTAGGATGCCCCCAGAGTAGTTTTCTTCGGGAACGGTTCCGCTTGTCACTGAGGATCCCCGCGCCGCCGAAAATCGTTGACAGCCCTATGGGGCGGTGCTACCATAATTGTTGACCAAATGGGTCAACAATTATTGCTGTCTCACCTGTGGCCCGGCGGCCCACGATATTTGCAAATGTTGAGTTGGGCTTAGGCCCAGCCGACGGATAATCAGAGGAGGTATAAATGGTCGCACCCAGGGTCATCTCCAGGACAGGCACCACGTCCGATGACCTCGATACCGACTACAAGTGGGGCTTTACTATAGACATCGACGCCGATGTCGCCCCCAAGGGCTTGAACGAAGACATAGTCCGCTTGATTTCCCACAAGAAGGGCGAGCCCGAGTGGATGTTGGAATGGCGCCTCAAGGCCTACCGCCACTGGGTCAAGCTCAACTACGAGGCGCCCAAGTGGGCCATGGTTCAGCACCCGCCCATCGACTTCCAGGACATCATCTACTACGCCGCGCCTTCATCCCAACAGAACGGGCCCAAGAGCCTGGACGAGGTGGACCCGGAGCTCCTCCAGGCCTTTGACAAGCTGGGCATACCACTGGCCGAGCGGGAGAAGCTGGCCGGCGTGGCCGTCGACGCCGTGCTCGACAGCGTGTCCGTCGCCACCACCTACCAGGATATGCTGGAAAAGGCTGGCATCATCTTCTGCCCCATCAGCGAGGCCATCCAGAAGCACCCCGAGTTGGTGCAGAAATACCTCGGCTCCGTGGTCCCCTACGCCGACAACTTCTACGCCGGCTTGAACTCCGCCGTTTTCAGCGACGGCTCTTTCGCCTACATCCCCCCCGGCGTGCGCTGCCCTATCGAGTTGATGACCTACTTCCGCATCAACCAGGCCGACTCCGGCCAGTTCGAACGCACCTTGATAATCGCCGACAAGGGCAGCTACGTCAGCTACCTGGAGGGCTGCACCGCCCCCGCCCGCAAGACCCACCAGTTGCATGCAGCCGTTGTCGAACTGGTGGCCCTCGACGACGCCGAAATCAAGTACTCGACCTTACAGAACTGGTTCCCAGGCGACAAGGAGGGCAATGGCGGCGTTTACAACTTCGTAACCAAACGGGGCAAGGCCCAGGGCCGCAACTCCAAAATCTCCTGGACCCAGGTTGAGACCGGCTCCGCCATCACTTGGAAATATCCCAGCGTGATTCTCAAGGGCGACAACTCGGTGGGCGAGTTCTACTCGGTGGCCCTGGTCAACAACTACCAGCAGGCCGATACCGGCACCAAGATGATTCACCAGGGTAAGAATACCCGCAGCACCATTATCGCCAAGGGCATCTCCGCCGGACGGGGCAGCGCCACATACCGGGGCTTGGTCAAGATGGGCCCCTCCGCCGCCAACGCCAGGAACTTCACCCAATGCGACTCCCTGCTCATCGGCGACCAGTGCGGCGCCCACACAGTACCCTACATCGAGGTCCGCAATCCCACCGCTCACGTCGAGCACGAGGCTTCCACCTCCAAGGTCAGCGACGACCAGCTCTTCTATTGCCAGCAGCGGGGCATCTCCATGGAAGACGCCCACTACATGATTATCAACGGCTTCTGCCGCGGCATCTTCCAGGAATTGCCCTTCGAGTTTGCCATGGAGGCCTCCCAGCTGCTCAAGGTGAGCCTCGAAGGGGCCGTGGGATGAGCGTGGATGCTACAATAACTGAAGGACTACAACCGCATAAGCGAATAGGATAGGCTGGAGGTAGGCCGGTGCTTCGGACTCTCAAAGGAACGGTCGATGAACACGGGAATGTGCGGTTGCTTGAGCCGGTAAAGTTGGCGGCCGAGTGCCCGGTGCTGGTGACTGTGTTGGACGAAGAGCCGGCGGCTGATGTATCGGACATAACTCTCCTTAGTGAAAAAGCCCTTGCGAAAGACTGGGACCGGCCGGAAGAAGATGAAGCGTGGGCATATCTGCAGGAAGAAGAACGGGAACGGTAGTCATTGTAGAGTACCCGTTCTCGAATTTGTCGCGGGTGAAACGCCGGCCCGCTGTCGTCATAGCTCGAACAAGCAGAAGAGACTGGCTCTTGTGCCAAATTACCAGCAGCCCTTACGCAGATAAACGTGCGATAGAATTGGGCGACGACAGTTTCGACTCCGGGCATCTGCGTTATGCCAGACCGGGCAAGCTGTTCACTGCTGAGCGAGATTTAGTGACCCGAGACGCAGGGGTCTTAAAAGCCGAGGTGTTCAACCATTTGCTGGATTCCATAATCGACCTGTTAAACCAAGGTCGCAGAGAGTGATGAGTAGAAGCACAAGCTTGCTGGAAGTCCGAGACCTGCGCGTCTCGGTCGAAGACCTGGAAATACTACGTGGCGTAAACCTCTCCGTGAAACCCGGAGAGGTCCACGCTATCATGGGCCCCAACGGCTCCGGCAAGAGCACCCTCGTCAGTGTCCTGGCGGGCAAACCCGGCTACACCGTCACCGGCGGACAAGCCATCTATGAGGGCGAAGACCTGCTGGCCCTGGAACCCGAAGTCCGCGCCCGCAAGGGGGTTTTCCTCGCCTTCCAATACCCCTTGGAGCTTCCCGGCGTGCGCGCCTGGCAGTTCCTGAAAGCCGCGGTGGACGCCCTGCGCGAATACCGGGGCGACGAAGAGATGGGGGCCCGTGAGTTCGACCGGCTGCTTCGAGAAAAGATGAAGATGGTCGAGATCGACCCCGACTTGATTCGACGGGCGGTAAACGAGGGCTTCTCCGGCGGAGAGAAGAAGAAGAACGAGGTGCTCCAGATGGCTGTCCTGGAGCCCAAGTTGGCCCTGATGGACGAGACCGACTCCGGCCTGGATATCGACGCCTTGAGGGTCGTGGCCGATGGGGTCAACCGCTTGCGGAATCCCTCCAACGCCGTCGTGCTGGTTACCCACTACCAGCGAATCCTCAACTACATCGCCCCGGACTACGTCCACATCCTGCTCGAAGGCCGTATCGCCCGCTCCGGCGGCCCCGAGCTGGCCCTGGAGCTGGAAGAAAAAGGCTACGACTGGGTTAAGGAATCCGTCGGCGCAAGCGCGTGACCCATCCTCTCGCGCCTAGACCATGACTCAATCGCTTACCAAGCCCGCCACCTACTCCGCCGCCCTTGACGCCCTCCGGCATAGCCGCGGCCAAGCAAGCCCCCAGTGGCTTGCCGACCTGGGCGACCAGGCCTGGGCTCGGTTCACCGAGTTGGGCTTTCCCACCGCCCGGCGCGGCAACGAAAAGTGGAAGTACACCAACGTCGCCCCCATTGCCAGGGCCGCTTTCGGCTATGCCTGGGACCTGGACCCCGACGAAGACCCGGCGGCCGGCCGGCTCCGCCACTTCGGGCTGCTGGATGAGGCCTGGATTAACCTGGTTTTCGTCGACGGACGATTCTCCGGCTCCCTGTCCAACAGGCCGGAGACGGCCAAAGGCGTCAACGTCACCAGCCTGGCCGAGGCCGTAAGCCGCGACGGGGAAATCGTGCAGCGGCACCTGGCTGAGTACGCCGGCTTTCAGGACGACGGCTTTACCGCTCTCAACACCGCCTTCCTCTCCGACGGCGCTTTCGTGCACGTGCCCCGGAACCATAGTTCAGGACCCCCGGTGCACCTGGTCTTCCTCACCACCAACCGGGAGCTTCCCCGGGCCGTACACCCCAGAACGTTGATAGTAGTGGAAGAAAACGCCGCTCTCTCAGTGGTCGAGACCTATGCCGGCCCGTCCAACGAGCAATATTTCACCAACGCGGTCACTGAAATATCCGTGGGCGACGGCTCTCGCGTCGAACACCATCGCCTGTCGCTGGAAGGCGCCAACTCCTACCACGTGGGCTTCGGGCGAGTGCGCCAGGGCCGCGACAGTTCCTTTTCCTCCGTCTCTCTGGCATTGGGCAACACGTTGGGCCGCAACGACTTCGAGGTCTTGCTTGATGGGCCCGGCGGCTCTTGCGCTCTCAGCGGCCTGTACCTCACCGCCGAGGGGCAGCACGTGGACAACTTGATCGGCATCGACCACGCTAAGCCAAACACCTCCAGCCGGCTGAACTACAAGGGCATCTTGGATGGCAAGTCCAGGGCCGTGTTCGGCGGCCAGGTCCTGGTGCGCAAGGACGCTCAAAAGGTCAACGCCCAGCAGACCGACAAAAACCTGCTGCTTTCCGACCAGGCCGAAATCGACAGCAAGCCCAGCCTCTTGATTTACGCCGACGACGTCAAGTGCGGCCACGGCGCCACCGCCGGCCACGTCGACCAGGACTCACTGTTCTACCTGAGAAGCCGCGGCCTGTCCCCCGACGTTGCCGGCCGGATGCTGATTCACGCCTTCGCCAGGGAAATCATCGATTCAGTCAGCCTGGAACCCTTGCGCGAGTCCATGGAAGCCCTCTTTTTGGACGCCATTCCCGCCAGGCCGCTGCCCTTCGGGGGCAAGTCATGACTAACACCGCCCCCTCAACGCCGGGAGGACCGCCGGCCGCAGCGTTCGACGTTGCCCGCATAAGGCAGGACTTCCCCATCTTGGAACAGACCGTCAACGGCAAGCCCCTGGTCTACCTGGACAATGCCGCCACCAGCCAGAAACCCCGCTCTGTCATCGACGCCGTGGCCCGGTACTACGCCACCGAGAATTCCAACATCCATCGGGGCGTCCACACCCTCAGCCAGATGGCCACCGACGACTACGAAGCGGCCCGCTCCAAGGTCCAGCGTTTCATCAACGCCCCAGACTTGCACGAAATCGTCTTTGTTCGGGGGACCACCGAGGGTATCAACCTGGTTGCCCAGACCTTCGGCCGCGCCAACCTTCATGCCGGCGACGAGATTGTCGTCTCCGCCATGGAGCACCACTCCAACATCGTCCCCTGGCAGATGCTTTGCCAGCAAACGGGCGCCCAGTTGCGCGTTATTCCCATGAACGACGCCGGCGAACTACTGGTGGATGAATACGAGAAGCTCCTCAACCCCCGCACCAAGCTGGTTTCTATAGCCCACGTGTCCAATGCCCTGGGCACCATAAACCCCGTCAAGACCATGGTCCGGATGGCCCACGGCTATGGCGCCCATGTCCTGTTGGACGGGGCCCAGGCCGTGCCCCACTGCCCCGTGGACGTCCAGGACCTGGACTGCGACTTCTACGCCTTCTCCGGTCATAAGCTCTACGGCCCCACCGGGGTAGGAGTCCTCTACGGCAAGGCCCATCTGCTGGATGCCATGCCCCCCTACCAGGGCGGCGGCGAAATGATTAAGTCAGTCACTTTCGAGGAAACCCTCTACAACGCCTTGCCCTTCAAGTTCGAGGCGGGAACCCCCAATATCGCCGGGGGCATCGGCCTGGGCGCTGCCATCGACTACGTAACCGGCCTGGGACTCGACCGCATCGGCGCCTACGAAGCCTCCCTGCTGGAGTACGGGACCCGGCTGCTCAGCGGCATGAGCAACGTCCGCATCATCGGCACGGCTTCCCAGAAGTCCGGCATCCTGTCCTTTGTCATGGACGGCGTCCACCCCCACGACGTCGGCACGATCCTCGACGCCGAGGGCATCGCCATACGCACCGGCCATCACTGCGCCCAACCAGTCATGCAGCGGTTCGGCATACCCGCCACCGCCCGCGCTTCTTTCGCCTTTTACAACACCCGGGAGGAAATCGACGCCCTGGTCAAGGGCCTGGACCGGGTTTCAGAGGTCTTTGGCTAATAATGTCCAGCCTTGGAGACCTCTACCAGGAGATTTTGCTGGAGCACAACAGCAAGCCCCGCAACTTTCGCAAGCTGGACGACCCCAGCGAGACGGCCGAGGGCTACAACCCCCTGTGCGGGGACCAGGTTACCGTGTACCTGAAAATCCAAGACGGCATGATCACCGACGCCGGCTTCCAGGGATCCGGCTGCGCCATCTCCAAGGCTTCGGCGTCGATGATGACCCAGAGCGTCAAGGGCCAGACTTTGGAGAAGGCGGGAGAGGTCTCCGACGCCTTCCGCAAAATGATGACCGACCCGGATGCCGACCTCGACTACGACACTCTGGGAGACTTGGAATCGCTGTCCGGCGTGGTGGAATATCCCACCCGGATCAAGTGCGCCGTACTCGCCTGGCACACCCTCAAGGCGGCCATCGAGGGCCGGGGCGACGCCGTAACCACCGAGTAGTTCGCCTATGCGGCTTTTGGACAGTTGGAGAATGAGGGACTGAGTCCCGATGGCTAACGCCGAAGAGTGCTTGGTTGGCGGACGCAGCGTGCCGGCCAAATCCGAAAGATACGCAAGAGATTGAAATGACTCAAGTCCCCGATGTCCCCCTGGGAGGCCTCTACGGGGACGCCGTCCTCGACCACTACCGCAACCCTCGCCATCGCGCCCCGATTCCTTCCCCCGACGTGCAGGCCGAGGAGTACAACCCCTTCTGCGGCGACCGGGTCTGCCTGGCCCTTAAACTCGACAGACGCGGCCGGATCGTTCAGGCGGGCGCGAACTCAGAGGGCTGCTCTATCATCCAGGCCGCGGCCTCCATGATGGCCGGCGCGCTCCAGGGGAAGAACCTGGACCAGGCGGCCTCCCTCTCCGGGCTGTTCCAAGACATGATGCGGGGCAATTCCCTATCGTCTGCTCAGGAAGAGGGCTTGGGCGACCTCAAGGCGCTGACCGTGGTGCGGGCCTATCCCGTACGCATCAAGTGCGCCCTTCTTCCCTGGACCGCTTTGGAAGTGGGCCTGGAAAACTACAGGTCCAGCCACACCCGGGACCAGTAGCCGTACTCCGACAGCGCGGTGTTGGGGTAAAACCCCTTCACGCTCTCGTCGAACACCCACCTGAAGCCGCTGCTGATGGGCACGAACAGGTAGGCCCGCTCCAGCAAGTACCGCTGGATTTCCTCCAGTTGCGCCCTCCGCTTCACCGGGTCAAACTCCGATGCCTGCTCCTGTATCATGGCGTCCAGTGCCGGGTCCTGGTGTCCCGTCACGTTCCACTGCCCTGTGCTGTGCAGCAGGCCCATCAGGTAGCTGTTGGTAGTCGACGTGGGCGGCAGCGCCCCCAAGGCCAACTCATAGTCCCGGTAATCGTAGACTTCCTCGCTGAACTGCTGCGGGTTGAGACGCCTGATGACCGGGTTGAACCCCGCCTGCGTCAGGTCGTAGGCTATGAGTTCGGCCATGTCCACGTATATCCCCGTCTGCCCGGGGGTGCGCACCGCAATCTCAATGTCCAACGGGGCAGCCGCGTCCAGGCCCGCCAGCAGTTGCCGCGCCTGTTCCGGGTCGGCGAAATACCGGCCGCGCATCTCGTCCCGGCTCAGAAGCCACTGCGGGTCCTGCACCGGCACCCCCGCGCTGGACAGGCCGTGCCCCGACCACAGCAGGTCCGCGTAGTCCCACGGGTCTATGGCCGCCAGGATGGCCTGCCGCACCGGCAGGGACTCCAGGGCCGCAGCTTGCACGTTCATGGACAGGCCGATTCCCGTCCCGGCTTGCTTGGAAATAACCGAGCCCACGCCCGCGCCGGAGCGGTCCAGCATTCGCCACTCTTCCGGCGACAGCAGCGCCACGTCGACCAGCCCGCTTTGGAACACCGCCAGTTGCGTTAGGTCGGACGCTCCTGGCTGGGAAGCCCGGACCGCCTTGATTTGCAATTGGTCCAGGAACGGCAGCCCGTCCTCGAAATAGCCCGGGTTGCGCCTCAGATTGGTGCCCACGCCCGGGACGCTCTCTTCCCATATCCACGGCCCGGTGCCGATCACCGGGCTGCTCTGCAGGTCGCCGTACTCCGCCACCACCTCCGGCGCTACGATCTTGGCGTGGCCGTCGGCCAGCGACGCCAGCAGGTCCGCATCCAGGAGCCCCAGCTCCACCCTCAGCGTGTTAGGCCCCAGGGCCTCGATGTCCCCGGCTGACGACAACAGGTGTGCGTTGGGCCAACCCGGCGTGCGCAGCCGCTCGTAGCTGAACACTATGTCCTCGGCTTCGAGAGGCCGTCCGTTCACCGGCCCAATGTCCTGCCAAGTCACGCCCGGCCGTAGCTGGAACTCGTAGGCGAAGTCCTGGGTCAGCTCCCAGCTTTGGCACAGGTCGCACTCCAGCACCATGCTGGGTTGGCCCGCCTCCGGCCCCGGCTGCAGCTTCATCAACCGGCTGTATGCCAGGCCGGGCCCCAGGGAAGCCAGCGTCTCCTGAACGCTCTGGTGCACGTCCAGGTGGGGCACGTCGGCGAAACCCGCCACCCTCAGCGTCCCTCCCCTTTCGCCCTGGGGAGCCGGAGTCCATGCCGCCGCGGGCTCTGGAGTCGGCGTGGGCGCCGGAGTGGCCGCAGGCGCCGTGGCCGTGGGCGCCTGTGTGGCCGTGGGCGCCGGTGTGGCCGTGGCCTGAATGGTCTCCGTAGGGTCAGGCGTCGCCGTCGGCCGGCTTTCCTCTGTTGCCGGCGCCTGGCTGTCGGATTGGCAGGCTGCCGCCAACAGCAGCAGCCCAATGATTGTCACGAGTCTGGCTAGGTGCCTCATTCCCCCTCCCGGACCGCCCGGCGACCGCCGTTCGGCGCGGCGGACGTCTAGTATCTCGACCGTCTAACGGCTCAGCCGTGCAATAGCGCAGATATACAATTATAGGGAACCCTGCCGCCACTCCCAAGCTGCGCCCCCTGCAAACTATGACCAAAATTGCAACGCCGCAGCCCGCCGCAGGACCGGCGGCTGCGCTACGCCGATGGTCCGGGAAGGTGTGATTTGGTCGGCCCTCGGCAGCTCCTGACCGTAGCAGGCTATTCAGAAAGCGTCGAAAAACCTAAGTTCTCCCCATTACGAAGGGGGAGATTTAGAGGGGGTCACTCCACCCCTAACCTCCCCCTTCGCAGGGGGAGGGACTGGTTGAACACCCTCTAAATCAGCCCTTGACGACTTCCGACCGCAACAGTCCCTTTAGATAGGCCACCTGCCCCTGGTGCTGGTGGAACTCCGCGACCAGCAACCTGAACACCACCCCAACCGACGTCTCGGGCCGCCGTTCCCTG
Organism: Dehalococcoidia bacterium; assembly: GCA_965249215.1. Classification (GTDB taxonomy): domain Bacteria; phylum Chloroflexota; class Dehalococcoidia; order Lucifugimonadales; family UBA3495. Next base: position 127,319 of record CBDFLN010000002.1, read on the forward strand.
GGAACCAGGTCGAAGTCCTCCGGCGCCAGCCCCCTCAGGTAGTCCAGGGTCTGTTCCCTCACCGCACGGGCGTACTCCAGCAACTGCTGCAGCTCCAGGGCGGGAAAGCCGGCGACCTGCTCGGCAGTGTGGCCGAAACCGTTGTCCCGCGTCGGCAGCCCGAACCACTCGTTCCACCCGTCCCGCTCCCAAATCTCGTTGCGGTTCTGGATGAAGAACTGTATCCACATGTCCTCCACCCGGAACGTGTGCCACAGAATCCAGCCGATGTGGTTGGCCTCCGGCCCGGACCGCCAGGCCAGTTCCTGTGGACTTAGGTCGCTGATAGTCTCCATGAGCGCCTCACGTTCCTGCACCAAAGCGTCCTCGATAAACCCCTTCAAGTCCATTTATTTGCTCCCTTCGAATTGATTGGCGCTTTGTGATGATTATAATGCAGGCCCAACTGCCGCCCGCTCGTCGCGCAAACTTCTGCTAACCTGTCCAACTGAAGCCCGCCCGTCGCTCAAACTCTGACTAATTCGGAGGCGTCTCCTGCCCGACGCGAACCTAAAGCACATCCATAGCCAATCAGGCCTAAGCAACGCCCAAGTGCGTGGCCCCATATCCCAATCAGATACCGACCTCCACTGGCCGCACCACCTCACTGCGTGAGACGGAAACCATGCCTGCCCGTCAGCCGCCATCATCCCCCGTTCGTCCTTGTATCTTAACCATGGACGGGACAGACCGCTTCGTCCTGGGTCTTGAAGGACACTAACCATACAACCCCACGCCGCCCCTGCCTGCTTGGTCTCGGGAATGATCGTAAAGTAAGTTTGGCGTCATCCGCATATTCTGCTAAAATGTCAAAATGCCGATGATTTACCGTCTCCCTAAGCGAATAGCGGGCGACCTAGCTTCAGGCACGGTGGTCGGCGTGTTTGGCATCCCGGTAGCCTGCATCGCGGTCCTCTGGGTCTTGGGTTTGCTGCTGTACCCAATGGCAGGCCCAGCCGCTTGGGACCCCGCTCACAGCTTCGCCGTGGCAGTGCTCCCTGCGCTACTCCTACCCCTGTTCTGGCTGGCCGTGGCTGTATCCCTCTTTGCCGTGACCGCTGGCTTCGGCCATTGGTGCCTCTTGATGAAGCCGACCATTACTCGGGACACTACGCTTTTGTCGCTGGTGCGGCGGTTTGAGGCCATTGCCTCATCGCTACCATTCCCAGGACCCCTGCCTGGCCGCCTCGATCTCGTCGAGCTGGGCGGTTCCATCCTCGGTTCCTCTAGTCGCCGAATGGCGACCCCCAACGCCGCAGTACTGTCCGGTGCCTCTCCTCTGCTGGAATAACCCCCGTCTCCACTGTAGGCCGTAACGGTCAGCGACCCTGCGTGGCGTCGTAGGGATTGTCTGCTGCGGCTGAATGCCCCCTTTCCGTGAGGCCTGTTAGGCGGACGATCGTCGTTGTAATGCCGTCGGTGGTTGCCCTATTCGGCAGGACTTCGTTCCCATTCGACCATCAAGGAGAAAATATGCCAAGAAAACGCCCAGGCAAACCTAGACGAGACCGGAAAGGACGGTTCAGACCGGCGAATCCCGGCGAAAAAGCAAAGGATTTGGCCACCAAGGCAAAGAGGGCTTGGAAACGTTTCGAGAGGTCCATTGGGTAAGAACATGTCCCAATCTGCAAGAGAATTCAATCGCCAATTGAGCAAGGACGTCAAAATGACCGTCGCCAACCGTTTTCAAGTGGCGAGTGAGGCAAGGATGCCCATCGCCTTAGCCCGAATCCACCGAAGGAGGGCGTCGGGTTAGCGTCCTGAAGCGGCAAGAAGGTGCTCCTGTGCTTCTGGGATAATGGTTTTGTAGCAAAAAACCGACCCCGGAAAAGGAGCACCCAATAGATGCTGCCACGCAACCACCCCGACCGGATCCAAATCACCTTCGACGACCGCCGCTTGGTGGCCAATGCCGGGCTGCTCCTTCCGGCCACCCTGGCGCGGCACCTCGGCCTGCCCGAACTCGTCCGGCAGCGCCTCGACCTGGGCGATGCCCCGGGGCGGGCGAACACGAGCGACAAGATGATGACGCTGGTGGCGTCTGCGCTGGCTGGGGGCGACTGCATTGACGACGCCGATGTGTTGCGCACCGGGGGGACGGCCTGCACCCTGGGCGGCACGGTCAAGGCGCCATCCACCCTGGGCACCTTCCTGCGCAGCTTCCGGTGGGGCCACGTCCGTCAACTCGACCGGGTGAGCCGCGAGTTGCTGGCCCGGGCTTGGCAGGCCGGGGCGGGACCCGGCGACGGGCCCCTGACCATTGACCTGGACTCCACCATCTGCGAGACCTACGGACTGGCCAAGGAGGGCGCACGCCACCACGGCTATACCGGCAAGCGGGGCTATCACCCGCTGTTGGCCGTCGCCGCCGGCACCGGCGACGTGCTGATGTCCCGGCTGCGCGAGGGCCGCGCCAACACCGCCCGGGGCGCCGCCCACTTTCTGCGGGAGACGGTGGGGCGGGTACGCTACGCCGGGGCCAACGGACGACTCACGCTACGGGCCGACAGCGGGTTCTACACTCATGGCGTGGTATCCGTCTGCCGCAAGATGGATGTCCGCTTCTCCATCACCATCCGCCAGCACAAGAGCCTGCGCAATCTCATCGAGACGATACCCGAGGATGCCTGGACTCCCATTCCCTACTGGATGGACGGCGCCGCCGATGTGGCCGAGACCACCTGCACTCCCTTCCAGAGTGAACCTGACGCCGCGCCGGTGCGGCTCATCGTCCGGCGTGTGAAGCCCACGCCCGGTTCCCAGTTGGCCCTCTTCGCCAAATACAGCTATCACGGGTTCATCACCGACCGGGACGGGGAGTTGCTCGAACTGGAGGCTGACCATCGCCGCCACGCCGAGATCGAGAATGCCATACGCGACCTCAAGTACGGCGTCGGGCTGAACCATCTCCCCTCGGGCCGCTTCGCCGCCAACGGCGCCTGGCTGGCCGTCCAGACGATGGCCCACAACCTGGCCCGCTGGACCGCGCGGATCGGTCTGGGAGAGCGGATAGCCACCACCAAGACCCTCCGGCGGCGGTTCTTCTCCCTGGCCGGACGGCTCACCCGCTCGGCACGCCGGTTGACCCTGCATCTTCCGGATCGCTGGCCTTGGGCTGAGAAGTTCAGCCGCGCCTTGGCCCGGCTGCGAGCCATTCCACTCCCGGCCTGACGGCACCGTCGGCGACCGACCCACCCACCGGACAACCGAAGATCCCCGCAGACTCGCGCCAGCCCGGTCCGAGAGAGTTCCCTGTTGCGTATTCTCTCGCCATCCCGCGCATCGCAGCTCCTGCAGACGGCCATAGGGGCCCCTGTGCGGCGATGAAGACCGTCCGCCGACCTCCCTACCCCAAATGGAACCCAGGCTATTTCCCCTGTAGCTCCCTCATCCCCCTTCCGCTTTCCTCACGCCGTCCATCGGTGTCCTTCGGTGGATTCGGGCTTAGGTAGAGACGGCCAACCGCTTAGAGTGGCAGACTCAAACAACGGCCTTTCGGCTGATGCGGTCTGCCTTTGTTGTGGTCATCCAGTTGTCGCCAAACAGGGATCGATCAACCAGTGGCATTTCGCCCATCAAGGTGATCTCCCCTCGGGGACCCGTTTGAGTTCCATCCGACAAGGAGAGCTACCAGCCGTCCCGCTTTGCACCCAAGAGACTTGGTTGCATCGCGCAGGCAAAGCGTTGCTGAGGGAGTCCATTGCCGAATCGATCGAAAACAAGGTTGCGCTGGCGTTGACTTTTGAGAACGACTGTTACCATAAGTCCCACTTCGTGACCAATATGATTCCTAGGGAAGCGGACAGTGTAGACATGGAATCCCAGCTCCAAGGAATAAGACCAGACTTGGCTGTGAGAGCCCGCGGTCGCGTGTTGATGTTGTTGGAAGTCATCGTGACTCACAAACCCGAGCCGGCCGTATACGAGTACGGCGTACCCGTTTTAGAGTTTTGGCTGACTGACGAAAGCGACCTGCGGATGGTGGATGCAAGTATTGGCAATGGCCTACAGGCTTCCCGTATCGCAAATCAAACCCTTTCCAAAAGGTGCAAGGATAACCGACGACCATGCCGTAGTTGTGGTGCGCCGGTGAAGGGTCGGTTTGTGCTCTGCTACAAATGTGCGCTACATCCTTGTGAAAATTGCGGGACCGAGACAACCAGCAAAGGAACATTTTGCTCAGTTGATTGCAAAGCCGAAGCAAGTGGATGGGCAATATGCTCATGTGGTGCCTGGCACTCAGGTAACTACGAAAGCTGCTACGGTTGTAGTGGCTATACGTAGGGACGTACGGCACAAGCAACCATAACCGGCTCGTCATAAGAAGCAACCCATCCTCACTCCGGCATAGGCACAAGCAAACGAACCCAAGAAAGAGGCGAAGTGATGAACAAGACCAGGTGGACAATCAAATGGGACCCGACCGCAGACACTCGATCTGAGGAGATGTCTGGAGCGTATAGCCAGGTATTCCCGCTGGGGAAGGACCGCGGGGCTTTGGTATTGAGATATTGGCCGTCCTCCGAAGAAGCGTGGGCCTACTATGAAGTTGTCCTGGAGCGCGTTGGCGTGGATGGTTTGGAAGAGGTGATATCCCTCGCCGAATGCCGCTCCATTACAGACGCTATGGAAGCCGGCATCGCGTGGGCGTTGGCAACGGGATGGATTGGGCGAGTGGGCACGGGTGACGGGCCGGAATGGGAGATACTGGACATCCCTGCCTACTTGCCACAGGATGTTTTTAGCGATGCAGGAAAATGGACGGTCCAGGATATTGTGGGGAGAACCGCCATATAGAACGGCTCCGCCCGCCGCTTCACTTATAACAGGGAGCACAAGATAACCCATGTTGTCACCACGATCACTATTGATTCTGTTCGCCACTATGTTGATAGCCGCCCTTGCCTGCACTGGCGATACGGCTACCATCGCCCCGGCGCCGGCTTACACTCCTGACCCGACCTATACGCCTCATCCCACATCTGCTTCCATAGCAACCCCAACCGGGGACCCGACGGCTATTCCCTCACCGTCTCCAACCGCGGAGCAACTGGCAGAACCGACTGCAACCCCGCTTCCAACGCCAGCGACAGCGCCAACGCCTGCACCGACACCGACGCCGACACCCACGCCAACACCGACGCCGACGCCGACGCCGACGCCCACTCCCACACCGACGCCGACACCGACGCCGACCCCTACGCCGGCGCCAAGGCCAACGCCTTCACCGACGCCGACACCAACACCAACACCGACGCCGACACCCACTCCGACGCCTATCCCGGAGGACAGCGGGTTCGACGAGGGGATAGACAGGCCTACCCATGCTTTGGTGCAATGGGACCAATATCCCACTTACCAAGATGGGACGGTGAACTTCAAGGGTACGTTGTTGAATGATGCGGTCTTCTCGCATCCAGGTTCGACCCCACGGCAAGGTACGGAGGTCTACCCCAACTTTCGCGGGCGGCTGGCGAGTGACCGCCTATATTTGGGCTCCGTACTGCCCCAGGGCTCCACACTACCCCTTAGCGGCTATCGACTGTACCCTTTCGACGTCATTGCCGACAGCTACCAACTGGACGGCCAATCCTTCACCGTTTCCTTTACCTTTCCTGAGGGCCTGGAAGGCGCTCCATCCGATTACGTGATCACCGTCTACGGGTTCCAGGATGGAACCCGCAGTCCCACCATTGACACCTACCGCGACAGCGGCCAATACACAGACCTTCTGGGTTACGCTCGGGTTCGGATGCCTTCACTCTCAACAACGGACACGGCGACGGAGACGGCGACCCCGGTTCCGGTGATAACCTTGGCCTCTTTGTACGGAACACAGAACACGCGATGGCTGGTGAGGAAAAGTCCGGCGCTGGCCGGCCGGATTCAGTCCTTACGATGGGTTGAAGACGGCCTGTCCGATTTGGAGCGTCAGGCCATCGACGAACTCCTTTACATAGCTGTTGGCGGCCTCAACAACCTGGAAGTCTCATTGGGCTTGCCATGGGTACAGGACGACATCACCGAGACAGAGCGAGATGCCCTCGAACGGCTTAGTAGGCTCGCCCACGACAGCGAACAGGCTGCCGCCACAGTAATCACTTTGCCCTGGGTACAGGATGACATCACCGGCACCGAGCGGGATGCCCTTGAATGGATAGGATGGCTGGCGAAAAACAGCGAACAGGCCGCCTCCGCCATCAACGCCCTGCCCTGGGTACAGGACGACATCACCGACACCGAGCGAGATGCCCTCGAATGGCTTAGTAGGCTCGCCCAGGACAGCGAACAGGCTGCCGCCACAGTAACCACTTTACCCTGGGTACAGGACGACATCACCGGCACCGAACGGGATGCCCTCGAATGGATACGATGGCTGGCGAAAAACAGCGAACAAGCCGCCGCCGCCATCAACGCCCTGCCCTGGGTACAGGACAACATCACCGAGACAGAGCGAGATGCCCTCAAATGGCTTAGCTGGCTCGCCCATTACAGCGAAGAGGCCGCCGTCGCAGTAACCACTTTGCCCTGGGTACAGGACGATATCACCGAGACAGAGCGAGATGCCCTCGAATGGCTTAGTAGGCTCGCCCAGGACAGCGAACAGGCTGCCGCCACAGTAACCACTTTGCCCTGGGTACAGGACAATATCACCGAGACAGAGCGAGATGCCCTCGAATGGCTTAGTAGGCTCGCCCAGGACAGCGAACAGGCTGCCGCCACAGTAACCACTTTGCCCTGGGTACAGGACGACATCACCGGCACCGAACGGGATGCCCTCGAATGGATACGATGGCTGGCGAAAAACAGCGAACAAGCCGCCGCCGCCATCAACGCCCTGCCCTGGGTACAGGACAACATCGCCGACACCGAGCGAGGTGCCCTCGAATCGCTTAGCTGGCTCGCCCATTACAGCGAACAGGCCGCCGTCGCAGTAGCCACTATGCCCTGGGTACAGGACGACATCACCGGCACTGAACGGGATGCCCTCGAATGGATACGTTGGCTCGCCCATGACAGCGACAAGGCCGCCGCCGCCATCATCGCCATGCCCTTCCTCAAATCTCTCGAACCCGACGACGTGCTGGCGGTACGTGGAATTCTCCGCCTGGCAACCGACGACGACGACAGCCTACTCGCTACCTTGATCAACCACCCGTCGCTGCGCAACGGCATCACCGACGCGCAGACCACACTGGTCACCGCCGCGGGAACGATGTGGGACGCCGACGAAATCCACCGGCTGCTTAACCCCGATTACGCCGACATCGAAATCCTGTCCAGCAGTACGATGCTGACGCCCGATCTGAAAGTTAGTATCGTACGCACTGGAACCCAGTCCCAGCCCTGGACCGCAGAGGGCGCAAGGGATGCGGTGGAGTTCGCCGAAAAGATTATGCAACTGCCGCTGCCCGTCAGCCACGGGATAGTCGTGCTAAACGAAAAAGCCGTACCCCCACAATACGGGGGTGCTAACTATGGTATCGCCTTCAGCTATAATCCTGAGCGAGAGCAGGGGCAGACTCCCCATGACAGGCACACGTTCCTCTCAGGCTTGGTCCATGAGACCGCCCACTACTACTGGCAGGGCCACTCAGCCTGGATCGACGAAGGCGTGGCAAACATTTTCGAGTATATGTACGGCGTCGAAAGTGGGGTAAGCCCCGGCTTGGTGGGGAAAACCCGGCGCGAGGACTGCGAGATTCACGATCTGGAAACGCTGACGGAGTTGATCCCTGACCCGGAGGAAGACTTTGACCAGTTCCACTGCAACTACTTCCTGGGCCAGATGCTCTTCCTGGAAATGCTGGAAAACCTGGGCGAAGAGGAGTTCAACGGGAGGCTGCGAGAGCTTTACCGCCTGTCCATCGCCGCAAAGGAGGACGACCGAACTCCCGGCATAGCCGAAGTGCGGAGGGCGTTCCACGACCAAACAGACGTCGTCGAGAAGCACTGGTCGGGTAAGCTGAACGCACCCGCAAACCGACCTTTTGACGAGGGAATAGACCGTACTAGCCATGACCTCATCCAATGGGACCAATACCCAACGTTCTTAGACGGCGAAGTGACATTAAAAGGCACTCCGCTAAAGGATGCTATTTACGTCGCTGAAAGCATGCGTGACGTAATCAAATACGAACGCCTTGCTTTCACGTTTGTGCCGGTAGACGGCCGGGAACATCTAGGTAGTATTCTGCCATACGAGATTGCAACAGGATGGCAATGGAGTTTCAATACTCCCGGTGACGTTCAAGCGTCAACGTTCGTCATCTTCCAAGCTGACAAACGCTTCCACATCAAGTTCACCTTCCCGTCAGCCCTGGGTGCACCGGAGGACGTGGTCATAGGCGTGTGGGGGTATCAGAATGCAGACAGGGAAGCAACAATAGGCGATAAAGTAGACCTGCTGGGGTATGCCCGCATCCGGGTGGAGCCGGAATCTTAATGGGCCGCTGTTGAGAACAACCGGGTTTCTTGGAGCGAGGCCCATCAAAGCACTGGAACCGCAGAGACCCAGCCCGTTGGTCTAAGTATCGCCCGGGGCTCTTGAATGACGCCCCCTGACACTCCATCCTCACCAAGCACAAATGTCAGGGGGCGCGCGGAGTCATGGACGCCCCAGCCCCTGCTACTGACAAATCCCCCTTGACGCACCCCAACGCCCGCAGGCAAACTGTGCCCCATGGACTTGAAGTCTCCGGCGAAAAAATTGATGGCCCTGCCGTCGCACCCAATGCCCAACCCTCTAAAAAGGGAAGAAATGGGGCAAAATGGGACAGAAACTGAAAATGTTGCCTTCTACCGAAAAACGAGTCCGGCCCGCGCCCCGGCCCTTGGCCACTTGACACTTGCGGGAGTCCCCAGCTATAATTGCGGCCAGCGTTTCTTCATTGCCCGCACGTGTTCCCCGCGCCACCGTTCTTGTCAGACCCGATTGCTTATTGTTCCGGCCTTTTACGTTGCCAAAATCGCGATGCCTCCCCGCTTGATTTCGTTTGCGTAGGCGTATGCCCACTAAGTTTATTTTCGTCACCGGGGGAGTTGTCAGTTCAGTCGGCAAAGGGATTAGCGTCGCCTCTATCGGACGCATCCTCAAAAGCCGGGGCCTTTCCGTTTCCGTTATTAAGCTCGACCCCTACCTCAATGTCGACCCAGGCACCATGTCTCCCTACCAACATGGCGAGGTCTTCGTGACCGCCGACGGCGGCGAGACCGACTTGGACTTAGGCCACTACGAGCGCTTTATCGACATAGAACTTACCCGGGCCTCCAATCTGACCGCAGGGGATGTCTATCTCAGCCTCATTCCCAAGGAACGGCGGGGCGATTTCCTCGGAGGCACCATCCAGACCGTCCCCCACGTCACCAACGAAATAAAGCAGAAGATTATCGGCCTTGCCGAGGACACCCAGGTCGACGTGGTCGTCGTCGAGGTGGGCGGCACCGTCGGCGACATCGAGGGCCTTCCTTTCTTGGAGGCCATCCGCCAGATGCGCAACGACGTGGGCCGCGACAACGTCTTCTATATTCACCTGACTTTACTCCCATATCTGGCCGCCGGCATGGAATTGAAGACCAAACCAACCCAGCACAGCGTTAAGGAGCTCAGGGGCATCGGCATCCAGCCCGACGCCATCATCTGTCGCAGCGACTTCCCCGTTCCCGACGCCATCCGGGAGAAGATTTCCTCCTTCTGCGACGTTCCCGGCAAAGCCGTCATACCCCTGGAAACCGTAAACAATGTCTACGAAATACCGTTGATTCTGGAAGAGGCAGGGCTGGGGGAGATTGTCCTCGAAGCCTTGGAGCTGCGGGGCTACACCCAGGACCTGTCTGACTGGGCCGCCATGGTTGACCGGATGAAAAACCTGGGAGAGGTGATGCCCATCGCCTTGGTGGGTAAGTACGTCGAATACCCCGACTCCTACCTGTCGGTCAGGGAGGCCCTGCGCCACGCCGGTGTCGTCCACGGGCGGGACATCGACATTCAATGGGTCCACTCCGAAGACGTGGAGCGCCAGGGCGCCGACGCCCTATTGTCCACCGCCTGCGGCATCGTGGTCCCCGGCGGTTTCGGCCCCCGCGGCGTCGAAGGCATGGTCCAGACCGTCCGCTACGCCCGTCAGCACCAGGTCCCCTACCTCGGCTTGTGCCTGGGGTTGCAGGTAATGGTCATCGACTGGGCCCGCGACGTCCTGGGCCTCAAGGGCGCCAACTCCTCCGAGCTAGACCCTGACACGGCGGATCCCGTCGTACACATCATGGAAGACCAGCGCTGGGTATCGGGCAAGGGCGGCACCATGCGGCTGGGCTCCTATCCCTGCCTGCCCCAGGAAGACACTTGGACTATGGCCGCCTACGGTGACTCTTTAATCAGCGAGCGGCACCGCCACCGGTTTGAGTTGAACAACGATTACCGTGAAGCCATGGGCAACTCCGGCTTCATCGTCGGCGGCCTCTCCCCCGACGGAAACCTGGTGGAAGTCGGCGAGGTCCGCGGGCACCCCTTTATGGTCGGCGTCCAGTTCCACCCCGAGTTCAAATCCCGTCCCAACCGGCCCCATCCCCTCTTTACCGAGTTTATCGGCGCGGCCAAGAAGACCATTAGGGAAGGCGTCCAGCGGCCCCTGCCCCTGGGTCTCAACGGTTGAGCCTAGGCAAGGCCGCAGGAGCAATGGCGCTGGCCGGCGTGAACCCCTACATGAAGCACCGCAGTAGAATCGTGACCGTTAAAGATACCCGAAACACATATTTTGAAGTGGTGACGACGTGAAGCTGTTCTTAGACACCGCCGATATCCAGGAAATCCGCAACGGAGCCCGCATGGGCGTGATTAGCGGCGTAACCACAAACCCGTCCCTGGCCGCTTCCCAGGGCATCGGCGACCAGGAAAGCTACAAGTCCGCCGTCCGGGAAATCGCCGACATCGTCGACGGCCCCATCTCCGTGGAGGTGGTGAGCCAGGACGCCGCCGGTATGATCGACGAAGGCCGCGATATCGCCGATTGGATACCCAACCCCTGGGTGAAGATTCCCAGCACCAACGAGGGCTTCGAGGCTATATCCGTCCTGGCCGGCGAGGGCATCAAGGTCAACCAGACCCTCTGCTTCTCCTTGAACCAGGCCTTGCTGGGCGCCCAGGCAGGCTCCACAGTGGTCAGCCCCTTCGTCGGACGGCTGGACGACATCGGCCACGACGGCATGGAATTGGTGGCCGAAATCGTTTCCGTATTCGGCGACAACGACATTGACACCCAGGTGATGGCCGCGTCCATCCGGCACAGCCTCCACTGCAACCTGGCCGCCAAGGCCGGCGCCCACATCGCCACCATACCATACAAGGTGCTGCTGCAAATGGCCCAACACCCCCTGACCGACGCCGGCGTGGCTCGCTTCCTGGCCGACTGGAAAAAGGCCGGCGGACCCTGAACACTCCTGGAAATCTGTCAAGACCCGGACGACATGACTCCGGGCAAAATATTGCGGATACCGCAACGAGGTGAACATGACGGCTACACAACGCAACTTGGATGTTGCGGAAATGGGAAACAAGACAAAAGACGAACTCCTGGACATGGCCCAGGGAGCAGGCCTGGCCGACGGGTCGGGCCTGACAAGCCTGCGCCGGGAAGAGTTGCTCAGCCGGCTCTTCCAATTCGCTTCGGCCCAGCAGTCGCTGGTTGCGTCCGGCATCCTGGAGGTTATGGACGAGGGATACGGGTTCCTCCGCCAGGTCAATCCGGTGACCTCCGGCGGAGACGTCTACATATCCCAGTCGCAGATCCGCCGCTTTGGCCTGCGCACCGGCGACACCGTCTCCGGCCAGGTCCGGCCCCCCAAGGAAGGGGAGCGGTATTTCGGGCTGGTCCGGGTGGAAAAAGCCAACGGCCTGGAACCCGATCAGGCCAACAGCCGCTTCCGCATCCAGTACGAACACATGACCCCGGTGTTCCCAGAAGAACAGGTCATTCTCGAGACCGACGGCGCCGAACTGTCCATGCGCATGGTCGACGTTTTCTCGCCAATAGGCCTGGGACAGCGCGGCTTGATTGTCTCCCCGCCCAAGGCCGGCAAGACCACCGTACTCAAGAAAATCGCCAACGGCATCGTCAGCAACTGCCCAAAGGCCCTCCTCATGGTCGCCCTCATTGGTGAACGGCCCGAGGAGGTCACCGATATGCGCCGCGCCGTGGATGGAGAGGTCTACGCCTCCACCTTCGACGAGTCCGTCGAGGAGCAGTGCCGCATGGCCGAACTTTGCCTGGAACGGGCCAAGCGCCTGGTGGAGTTCGGCAAGGACGTAATAATTCTCCTGGACGGCATCACCCGGCTCACCCGGGCCTACAACCTCGCCGTGCCCAGCAGCGGCCGCACCCTCTCCGGCGGCATCGACCCCGTGGCCCTCTACCCGCCTAAGAAGTTCCTCGGCGCCGCCCGCAACATCGAGGGCGGCGGCAGCCTCACCATCATCGCCACCTGCCTTGTCGACACCGGCAGCAGGATGGACGAGGTCATCTACGAGGAGTTCAAGGGCACCGGCAACATGGAGCTGCACCTAGACCGCCGCCTGGCCGAGCGCCGCTACTTCCCCGCCATCGACATTCTCCGCAGCGGCACCCGCCGGGAAGAACTCCTCTTTGACGACGACACGTTCAAGTATATCCAGCTGCTCCGCCGCATGGTCAGCCTCATTTCCAACGACGGCTCGGCCAATGCCACCGAGCGGGTGCTGGAACGCATGGCCAAGTACAGCACCAACCGGGAGTTCCTGATGAACCTCAACAAAGACGCTTAGCTCCCGGGCCGCTCCCCCAGGCATGGCCTTGCCTCCCCGCCCATAGGCCCCAAATGCCTCCCCGGTTCTCAAGCAGCCGCCCCCTTGGTATACTGGCGCCAGTTTTCCATATCTCACCCAAGAGGTGGACGATATGAAGTGGGCTTCAGCCGTTTCCGATCACCCCAAGCTGGAAGAGGCGATCCAAGAGTGCGCTCAGAGCGCCCTGTCCGGGCTTCAGGGCATTGCCCCCGACCTGGCGGTGATCTTCACTTCCATGCATCACCACGCCGGGTTTGACAACCTCCCGGCCCTGGTAAAGCAACACATGCCGTCTGCCCCCGGAAGTCAACCCATAAAAGTATTCGGCTGTTCCGGGGGCGGCATCATTGGCAACGGCGAGGAGATCGAGCAGCGCCCCGCATTGTCCATCACCGTCGCCTCTCTGCCCGCCGTCGAAATCGTCGGCTTTCACCTGAAAGCCGAGAGCCTGCCCGACCTGGATGCCGGCCCCGACTCCTGGGAGGAAATGGTGACCGTATCCTCAGACCAGGACCCCCAGTTCGTCATGCTGGCCGACCCCTTTTCCTTCCCGGTGCAGAACCTGCTCATGGGGTTGGATTTCGCCTACAGCAAGTCGGTGAAAATCGGCGGCATGGCCAGCGGGGCCGAACGGCCCGGCCTCAACGCCCTCTTCCTCGATAACGGGGTCTATCGCTCCGGGGCCGTGGGCCTGGCCCTCCACGGCAACATCACCGTCGATACCGTGGTGGCCCAGGGTTGCCGCCCCATTGGCAAGCCCATGCGCATAACCGAAAGCAAACGAAACATGCTGATGAAGCTGGACGGGCAGCCGCCCCTGGAATACCTGAAGGGCCTGTTCCAGACCATGACCACCCGGGACCAGGGCCTCATGCAGCACTCCCTGTTTCTTGGCGTCGTCATGGACGAGTTCCTGGAGACCCCCCAGCAGGGGGACTTCCTTATTCGAAACGTCGCTGGCATGGACCCGAACACCGGGACCCTGGCCATTGGCGAAATGCTCAAGGAAGGCCAGTTGGTCCAGTTCCACCTTCGCGACGCCGATACTTCCGCCGAAGACCTCACAGCCGTCTTGGAGCGTTACGCCATCGACAACCGGGAGAACGAGGTTCACGGCGCCCTGTTGTTCTCTTGCCTGGGACGGGGACAGTACCTCTACGGCAGGCCCAACCACGATACCGACTTGTTCCATGAGAAGCTTGGCCGGGTGCCCCTGGGCGGGTTCTTCTGCAACGGCGAGATCGGCCCCGTCAGCGGCACCACCTTCCTTCATGGGTACACCAGTTCCTTCGGCATTTTCCGTCCCAAGTATTAGGCCCCGCCGCGCTGGTCTCCATGCCTGCGTCGCCCCTGCTTAAAGTCGGCATCTCCGCGTCCTTGAGTGGACAGTTCCAGGTCCAGGGCCGGCAGGCGTTGGCCGGGTTGCAGGCTTGGGCCGTCGACGTCAACCAGGCCGGCGGCATCGCCCTGGGCAACACCGGCGCCAGGGCCCAGGTTTCCGTCATACACCACGACGATTCCAGCAAGCCGGACCTGGCCAAGCAAACGACGCAACATCTAATCTCCCAGGACAAGGTGGACTTGCTCTTCGGCCCCTACTCCGGCGTCCTTGCCCGCGCCGCCGCCGAAGTCGCCGAGTCCCGGCAACGGGTTTTTTGGAACCAGGGCGGCGCCACCGACGACATATACCAGCAGGGCTATCGCTGGGTCGTGGGAGTCCTCACTCCCGCCAGCCAATACCTGACCGGCCTCCTCCCGTTGGTCCGGGACGCCGACCCCGATGCTTCGTCGCTTGGGCTGCTGCGGGCCGCGACGGGCGCCTTCCCCCGAGTAATCGCCCAGGAGGTGCAGCGACAGGCGGACGCCTTGGGCTTTCGAGTGTCCTACCTTCGAGAGTACCCCGCCTCCCTCGACGACTTCAGCGGCATAGTGGAAGAGATCAGGGAGGCCGGCCCCGACGTGCTGGTAGCTGTCGGCCGGATCAATAACGACCTCGAGTTCGCCCGGGCCCTGGCGCGCCGGCCCATCGCCCTGCGCGCTGCGGCCGTAGTCGCCGCTCCCATCCAGCAGTTCCGCGACACCCTGGGAGACGGCGTGGAGGGCTTCATCGGCCCCAGCCAGTGGGAACCCGTAGGCAGATATCCCCACGACTACGGCCCATCTGCCCAACAGGTCCTGGAGTCTCTGGCCAAACAGCGTCAGGGCCCCGTAGACTACCCCATGGCCCAGGCCTATGCCGCCGGCCTGGTGGCCCAGCGTTGCCTGGAGCACGCCGGGTCGCTGGACGACGGGGCGTTGCGGCGAGCCGCGTCCGAGCTGGACTTCTCCACCTTCTACGGCAGGTTCAAGATAGACCCGGCCACCGGACGCCAGGTGGGCCGCTCCACCCTGCTGGTCCAGTGGCAACAGGGCCGGAAAGTCATCCTGTGGCCTCCTGAACAGCGCCAAGCCCCCCTGGTGTATCCTTGGCCCGGATGGGATAAGAGTCAAACCCGCTCCGCTGACAGCTAACTAAGGAGGACCGCCATGCGTCTCGAAAATCGCTCCGCAATAATCACCGGCGCCGGCCGCGGCATCGGCCGGGCCATCGCCCTCGCCTACGCCAAAGAAGGAGCACACCTGGCCCTCGCGGCCCGGACCGCTGCCGAACTCGACGACGTCGCCCAGGAGGCCCGCGCCCTGGGAGCTTCCGCCCTGGTCTTCCCCACCGACGTCGCCGACCAGGAGCAGGTCGACGACATGGTCGCGCAGGTCGTCGACCGGTATTCGTCCGTCGATATCCTGGTGAACAACGCCGGGATTGGCGGGCCGGTGGGCGCTCTCCAAGACAACGACCCCGGGTATTGGGCCGATACCTTGCAGGTGAACCTCATCGGGACCTATCTATGCTGCCGGGCGATCCTCCCGGTAATGCTCCGGCAGGACCGCGGGCGGATAATAAACGTCTCCGGCTCCGGCGGCTCCACCGCCGCCTCCCACATATCCGCCTATTGCGCAAGCAAGGCGGCCGTGGTCCGCCTAACCGAATGCCTGGCCCTCGAACTCGACGGGACCAACGTCCACGTCAACGCCCTGGGTCCCGGCGGTATCCACACCCGGTTGGTGGAGGAGATGCAGGAAGAGGCCGCCGCGTCGGGCAGCGCCGAGATACACGACCAAAGCCGGATCGTGACCAGCGGCGGCGGGGAGTCCATGGAGCGTGTCGCTGAACTAGCCGTGTTCCTGGCAAGTGACGAAGCCGGAAGCCTCAGCGGCAGGCTGGTCACCACCCGCGACGACTTACCAGACGCGCCACACCGCATCCCGGAAATCATGACCTCCGACGCCTACCTCCTCCGGCGGGTGGGGCTGCCTTAGCTCAGGGCAGGATTGTCGCCAACCGGGGCGTCATTCATAGCCGTCACCGAGAAGACCTTCAATTTGGGTTACATACCCTTCGTCGTGCAGTCGTTGCTGAATCTCCGCATTCGAAGCCGTCTCGAAAAAGAGCTCCAACGCCTCCTTCAAGTTGTTCCGGGCTTCGTCGACCGAATCGCCCTGGCTGGCTATGTCCAATTCGGGGCAGAGGGCCACATAGCCGTCGCCTTCCCGTTCAATGATTGCCGTTAACTGTCTCGCCATTGCGCACTCCGACGCTTCTGGTTAAGGGAGGCCTTGATCATGGCCACTAAATCGCCGCAGGCTTGAGACTGGCGTTGTGTACGGTGCGACTATCGGTTCTGATGATCAGGGTCTGGAATGCCGACCCTGCTATGGAAAGCGAAGTATCGCTGGATCAAGGAGTGTAGCCAAATTGGAGGGATAACCCCCTCGCGCACAATTTCCCCAATGTCAAGAGAGTCGTACAGGAACTGGGTGGGTAGGGAAAACATACGCTTGAAGTCCAAGAAAAAGGTAGGATGTTGAAACTCTCTCTCGGTTTCCCCAGATGGCAGACAATGATACCGCTCGTCTTGATTCTGCCTGACCCTCCTCCATAAATCACTGCCGAACCGCCCAGGCCTTATCTCGCTCTCTTCATAAACGTCGCAACACTGTATGTGCTGGAGGAGCTTACTGTCATCCCCTGGGTTATTGGCGTCGTACCTAGCCAAATGGTCAGTAAGCAGATCGCAGTCTGGAGTAAGAATCACTACCTTGGGATGCTCCGCCGGATTATGCTGGAAACTTGCAGGGTCCGACGAAATCTCGACGCCTGGATGGTCGACCTGCATCTCCCACACATTCGAGAGGAGTTCCCCTTGCAGCAGCCGACCTCCAAGACTGGAAGGCTGGTACGCAAAGACCATGTTTACGAATCGGAAAGTACGAGGTCAGGCCGTCGAGTCACTCGGCCTAGGGAACTGGTGATCTTGTTCGGGTAGTGACGCGGTGGCGGGGGTGGCAACTCAGCCTGGTCGCGGTAAAACTGAAGTCTGTACATCGTAGAATCAAGGTTATCGTCAACGCCTTCATCGGGCATCAGTAGGGCGGCCAGAGAGGCTAGAAGGCGTTTTCGCCAATACTCATCTACGCCTTCAATGGTAAACGAGGTCCGAGTCCCGGGACCAAAAAAGACCGCCCCAAAGGAGGGGAGGAACGGCTCCACAATGTGTGAACCGATGCTATATTTTGGTTGGGCCGAGGGCAGTGCGTAGCTTCTCACTGATGGCCCACCTGAAGAGATTCCCCCCCAACCTATTGAATCTGTCCAATGTTGTAAAGAGGTCATCTGATTTGCTCCTCTGGTCCGTGTAGAAATCGGCGTCGATAAGATACACCTGGTCATCGTTCTCACTAGATCTCGCCAAGCCATGTCTGAGGTGGACCTGCCCCTGATCCTCTCCGGGAATCCTCAGCAAAGATTCGGCTTGTAACTCCTGTACATGATTGGCAAAGTCGCCACCGCCCAACAATCCGATAAACGACGGATTGAAAAGTTCAGACCATGGCGTATCCAATAACCCCAGCTTGCGTCGATCTAGAACATCAACGTACCTCAGTCCAACGCGTCTGTAGAAAGCGGGGGCATAGGTTTCACACAGCACTCGTTCAGCGAGCTTGACCTCTTCTTTGAAGTCTCCCCATCGGCTGTATTGATGCTCAGTAACCGCTATGAACTCCTGAGTCAGCGATATTTGCCTGGCCCGGCTCTCCGTGAAGAAGTGATACGCCGGTTGTGGTGGGACCGGTAGTTGTGGAAAAGGTGTCGCGGCTATTAGGTTAGCGATTTCCTTTGGCACTCCTGCAAGAGGCGGGACGAATGAATTGCTCTGTTCCTCGTATAGAGGATAGGCATCTCTTATGCCATCCTGAAATTGAGCGGGGCTACTCGCAGAGATCGATAGTATAGCCGGGTAGCGTATTTGGCAGACAACCTGAAATAACGGGTTAATATCATAGATTTCGCGGGCGCTGGAGGGAAACATCATACTGTCATGACTAGAACATCATCTAGTGTTGTATAGGGCATTATCGCACACCTAACCGAAAAAGAAAAAGTGGAAGTGGACGGACAAAGACCCTACTCATCCGACGTTACAGCTGGTTCCGCCCCCACACCCGTCCAATCACCCCTTGAATCTTGCCCTCGAACCGCCGTATCAGCTCTCTGTTAGCTTCGACAATCGCTTGCTCAGCTTCCAATTCTGCCACGACTTGTCGTTGGGTGTCTAAGGTTGGCATTGGAATCAAAAGGCTAAGCAGATCCTTAGATGTTATGTTTGGAAAAGTAGAACCTGAACCAAGTTGGTAGATTTGCTCCCTGAGTGAGTTAATGACGAAATTCACCCACGATTGCGAATAATCACATCGTATCGCGGCAACCCCGCGGCCTATACAACCCGAATAACCGGCTATGTTCATACGCCCGGTCGTTGACCCGCGCACACACAAAATAAGGTCGCCCCGTTTGCACATCTTAGTTGGTGCAGTAGTGTATTGGTTAACGACAGTTTCTGCAAAAGGGTCCGGGCCGAATTCAACGGGCCCGTTAATGAGCGGGACACCGGCGCCATTGGTATTGTACGTTGTCCCCGGGGGACTTTGCCCCATAATAATCTCGCACACCTCCCCCAACGCCACCATAGGCCACTCCGGGTCAATATTAATCCGCGGCCGGTAGTTCTCCACCACGGCCCGCGCCCCGTCTATGACCTTCTGGTAGCCCTCAACCTCCGCCACGATCTCCCGCTGTACCTCCAGCGGAGGAACGGGGATGGCAATGCTCCTTAGCCGCGCTTGATTTAGTTTGGGAACAGTCACTCCGGTGATATACGGACTTAAGTCCATTTGATTCAGCACTTCAATCAAGAAAGTGTCTACCAGGTGCTCGCGTCTTGGCCTTAAGACATGAGCATGGTTGTTAATCCATACCTTACCGTAGACGCCATAAGACGTTGATTCCCCCGGCCCCCATTTTGCTCCATCTTCACCGACAAGTACCAATGGTTCGTCGAATAAATAGTTTTCTACGTAATCCAGTACCCCGGTTGCCCCGTAATAAGGATAGGGGCCTGGCTTCCTGTCGCTCTTGGTTATCGGTCTTCGAACCGAATCTAGAATCTCGACGATTTCCCCTAATGAAACCATCGGCCATATGCCACTTGCCGCTTTGCTGTCTCGGTACCGCTCACAGCTCAGGTTGTATTCCCCGCCAGCAGCAATCCGTTCCTTTACGACGACCATCCCCAGCACGGGCTGGAAATCGTCCATGCTCCGGTTCGCCCGCAAGCGGCTTAGGTATTCGGCAAGCTCTTCTTGAACCCTTGGTAGGTCGTTCGCCTCTATAGGGCGGCGCTGGGCGCCCAGGTCGAACCCGTCGTTCTCCACCTTGAAGAAGGCTATGGAGCCAGCCCGCTTGGCCAAGGCCCGGTCCAGGATGAGGATGGACGTCTTGACCCCTGAGTAAGGATTGAACACGCCGCTGGGCAGGGAAACCACCGCCACCAGGTAGTCTTCCACCAGCAACTTACGCAGTTTCCTGTGGGCCGTCTGGCTCTGGAAAATTATCCCCTCCGGCACTATGATGCCGGCCCGTCCGTTGGCGGTCAGGTGCTCCGCCATGTAGTCCACGAACAGGACCTCGCTGCGCTTGGACTGCACGGAGAAGCGGTTGTGGGGCCGTATGCCGCCCTTAGGCGACATGAAGGGCGGGTTGGCCAGGATCACGTCGGCAAACTCGTTCCAGCGGTCCTCGCTGGTGAGGGTGTCATATTCGTGGATGTGGGGCTCCCGGAAGCCGTGCAGGTACAGGTTCACCAGGGAGAGGCGCACCATGTCCGGGGAGATGTCGTAGCCCTTGAAGTTGTCGGGCAACCTGCTGCGGTCGTCGGGCGTGAGGGTGCTTAGGCCGTTCTCGTCCGTATTGGCCGCCACTATGTGCTTGTACGACGATATGAGGAACCCGGCGGTGCCGCAGGCGGGGTCCAGCACCACCTCGTCCTTCTTCGGGTCCACCACGGCCACCATGAAGTCTATGATGTGCCGCGGGGTCCGGAACTGTCCCGCGTCGCCCTGGGAGCCCAAGACCGAAAGCAGATACTCGAAGGCGTCTCCCAACCGCTCCGAGTGGTCGTAGGTGAACTCGTTGATTATTTTGAGAAATGCCCGCAGTGTCTCCGGGTCCCGGTAGGGCAGGTAGGCGTTGCTGAATATGTCCCGGAACAGCGGCGGGATGCCCGGGTTCTCAGGCATCCTGGTAATGGCCTCGGCGTACAGGTTCAGGGTTTCGTGGCCGCCTATCCCCGGCCCCGTCAGCTTGGCCCAGCCGTACTTGGCGAACTCGCCGGCGAAGAAGTTTCGCTGCCCGCCGAACTCCTCGCTCGCAGCGTCGATGTCGTCCATGAACTTGTATATCAGGGCGATGGTTATTTGCTCAACCTGGCTCTTTGGGTCGGGCACCTTCCCCACCAGGATGTCCCGGGCGGTGTCTATGCGGCGTTTGGTGTCGGCGTCAAGCATGTTGTCTGCACTTTGATTTATGGGATTGTTGGATTGCCTTGATTCTTTTGTTTGAGTTTGCTGTTGGTCACTCTTTTGAACTCGAGGCTGCCTGCGCCGAAGTTGATTAGCAGCCCGACCTCCAGGTCGTACGCCTCCAGGTAGTTGAGCATATTGTCTGCACTTTGATTTATGGGATTGTTGGATTGCCTTGATTCTTTTGTTTGAGTTTGCTGTTGGTTACTCTCTTAAACTCCAGCTTGCGTGCGCCGAAGTTGATTAGCAGTCCGACCTCCAGGTCGTATGCCTCCAGATAGTTGAGCATATTGTCTGCACTTTGATTTAGGGGATTGTTGGATTGCCCTGATTCTTTTGTTTGAGTTTGCTGTTGGTTACTCTCTTGAACTCCAGGCTGCGTGTGCCGAAGTTGACTAGCAGTCCGACTTCCAGGTCGTATGCCTCCAGATAGTTGATGGCCTGGGCTAAATGGACATCTTCCAACCTCGCTAGGGCCTTCAATTCCACGGAGACGACGTTGTCGACCAGAAAATCCACCCGCCTGGTCCCGACTTGCCGTTCCTTGTAGTAGATTGGCATTTCATGCTCGCGGCTGAACGACAGCCCTTGATCGGCCATCTCCATCGCCAAGGCCCTCTGATAAATCACCTCTTGAAAGCCGCTGCCCAAAGCCGAATGCACCGTCATGGCGCAACCAATCACCCTCCCCGTCAACCCCGAATACTTGTGCTCCCTATTAATCACAGCCCAAAATCCCAAAAATCATAGTGCGAAAATCCCAAGAATCACAGTTCAGACAATCACGCGACGAACTGGTTGAGCACTACGTAGTCTTTGACGTATTCGGGGACCAGGGCCCGGTACTTTTCGGGCACCGCCTTGTACTCATCTATCGAAAACACTGGATTGGTGGCTAGGTAGGTGAACTGCTTCTTGTCGATGGCAGTGCGAGTCATAACGTCGGTGACGTAGGCCTTGAAGTATGTCTTGATGGCCGGGACGGAAGTGGAGCGATGGGGAATATGGCCGGCTACGAACTTGCTGAATTCCTCCTCCAGCAGTTCGTCCCTTGATTTGAAGTCCGGTATGAGGTCAAATACCTTCTCCAGAATCTCCCGAAGGCTAATCCGGCGGTCCACGGCGGCGGCCTTCCGCAGCTTCTCCAGGGTGTAATGCTCCCCCGGCTTTTCGAACACTTCCCGGTTCACGTAGTCGATGATGAGGTCCCAATTGCCCGCTTCCACGGCCTTCCTGACCGTTTCGTTGGCCTTGACAGTGTCCGCGAATCTGTCGAATAGCATCCGGTCGATCTTCATTCCCTGGTGACCGATGGTCTCTTCCTTCATCGTCGAGAGGATGTCCGGCCCCATGTGTTCGTAGGCAAAGACCTTGGACGGTCCGTCACCGCCGTCATTACCGGCGTGGATTTGGGGCAACTTGAGCACTTCGTCGTAGTTGAACTCTTGCTCGAAGTATTCGCAGTTGGCGAAGAAATCGAATAGTTTGAACACCGTCTTTTTGGGCCCAGCCTCGGTATCGACCGTGCTCGAATTGGATGACTGCTCCAGGAAGTCGTGGGGGCGGGTGCCCCTGCCCTTGATCTGGACAAAATCCGTGGGAGAAAATATTGGCCGGAACAAGCCCAGGTTAAGGATGTCCGTGCAATCGTAGCCGGTGGTCATCATCCCAACGGTCACGCAAATACGGGCCTTGCTGGTCCGGTAAGACGGCAGGAAGTTGGCTGAGCCCATCAGGTTGTTGTTGGCGAAGTTAATGGTGAACTGCTGGGCGTCCGGCACCTGGGAAGTAACCTGGACTGCAAAGTCCGACTGGTACTTTCCGGGAAACATCACGTCGGCCATCTGATTCAAAGTCTGGGTGAGCCTGGCAGCGTGGTTTTGGCTAACTGCGAAGACGATAGATTTTCCAATCTCCCCGCTAACGGGGTCACGTAATGCGTTTTCCAAGAAGGTCTTGCAGAACACCCGGTTGGTCGCATCGGAGAAGAACCGCTTCTCGAACTCTCGCTGCTTAAAGGCTTCTTCATGTTCATCCCCGCTGTCATCGGTAAATGAGACCACGAAGCCTTGGTCGGCCAGGAGCTGGGTCGTAACGTCGGTGCGGGCATCCACGACGGTTGGATTGATCAGGTAGCCGTCCTTCACGCCGTCGAGCAGGGAGTACCGGAACGTGGGATCTCCGCTCTCGCAGCCAAAGGTGCGGTAGGTGTCCCGGAGGAGCCTACGTTCGGCTTCCCGTGGGTCGTGAACCCCTGGGCCTGAGCTATTGAACCCTCGCAAATAGTCTCTCGGGGTTGCGGTGAGGCCCAGTTTGTATCCAACGAAGTAATCGAACACTGAGCGGGCGTTTCCGCTGATGGAACGGTGTGCCTCATCGGAAATCACGAGGTCAAAATCCGTGGGAGAGAAGAGCGATTGGTATTTGTTGTTGAACAGCAACGATTGGACGGTGCTGACGACGATCTCCGCCGAACGCCAGTCGTCCCGCTTCTCCTTATAGACCACCGTCGAGTAGTCCGCCGACAGGATGGCGGAGAATACCTTCCTGGCCTGCTCTTCGAGTTCAAGCCGGTCGACCAGGAACAGCACCCGGGAGGCGTTGCCGGAACGAAGGAAGAGCTTGATGACGGCGGCGGCTGTGAGAGTCTTGCCGGTGCCCGTAGCCATCTCGAACAGAAACCGGTCGTTGCCGTCCTTCACCGCCCTCTGCAATGCGTGAACCGCCCGAAGTTGGTAGCTGCGCAAGAAGCGGAGATTATTTGCCCGGATGAAGCCGGGCCGCTCGTCTTTGTTGTTCCACGCTGCTTCGGATGCGTACTGGGGCCGTTGGGTTACTACGATGTAATCGGTTCCTACCTCCTCGTCGACCAGACGCTTAGGGTCCGGCTGGACCCTGCTGTACCCGACGACCGACTCAGGGGCCGGAAAAGCGGGGATGATATGGGGGTTGCCCCTGTCAAGGTCCCAGAAATAGTGCCAGTTCCCGTTGGATAGAATTACAAACCGGCAGTTTTGGGAACGGGCGTACTTGCGGGCCTGCTCTTTTCCCACGAGTGGGTTCTTCTCTTCTGGCTTGGCTTCCAGCACCAGTAGCGGAAATCCCTTGGAATCAAGCAGCAGAAAGTCGATGAAGCCCTTCGTCGTCTTCTCGAAGTTTTCGCCGAGAGAGTCAAGCTCGGTTTGGGTTACGGCCACGCTAGGTTCAAGCTGAATGTTGGCGGGCTTATCCCCCTCCGGGAAGAAGCGCCACCCCGCCTTTTCCAGCAGGCGGTTAATCTTTATTCGCGCCGTCGCTTCGTTCATACCGCATCATCCCCGAGTTCCGCCCCTCTCCCCTACCCCTCCAACTTCACCGGGTTTCTCAACACCCCGATCCCCTCGATTTCTACCTCGCACACGTCGCCGTCCTTCATCTCTCCGGGAACCCCTGGAGTGCCGGTGTATATCATGTCCCCGGGCTCCAGAGTGACGAACTGCGACGTGAAAGCAACGACGGCGGCGATGTCGAAGATCAGGTACTTGGTGCTCTCCCCCTGTACCTCGTTGCCGTTGATCCGGCAGGAGACGCGCACGTTGCCGGGGTCGATGTCCGTTTCGATAAACGGCCCCGCCGGCGAGAAAGTGTCCGATGATTTCGCCCGCCACCAGTTACGGTCGTCCCTCTGCCAGTCCCGCGCGCTTACGTCGTTGCCGCAGGTATAGCCCAGGACGTGCTCCAGCGCTTCCTCCTTAAGGACGTTGCGGCACCTGTCCTTGATCACCGCTACCAGCTCCGCCTCGGCGTCCATCTTGGCTGTCCCCTTGGGGCGGACGATTACGTCGTCGGGGCCGATCATCGACGTGGGGGTCTTGTAAAACACGATGGGTTCTGCGGGCGGTTCCCGGTCCCCCAGGTGGCTGGAGTAGTTCAGGCCGATGGCCAGTATCTTCCCGGGCTGACACGGCGCCAACAGTTTGACCTCCGACACCGGATGGGTGTGGTCGGTAACTTGATATGGCTCGAAGGGGCTGGCGCTCAACTCCTTCACCATTCCATCTTCCACCACTCCGTAGCTGATTTGCCCGTGGGCAAGATACCTGGCGATCTTCATGATTGCTGCTCCTTGTCTGGTGTACTGCCGGGCTAATTGTATCTACTGGCATCCGTCTTGGCTACCGGCAGACTCCCAACATCCAACCGTCGCCGCTGCAGGAGTCCGTTCGTGGTGAGCTTGTCGAACCATGAATGGACTGCCCTTCGACAAAGTCAGGGTGAACTGAGAAAAGTGGTCTGCATGGAGAATAGAACGGCCTCCCATGGAAACCGGTCTTTGTTGCCGGCCCCACGGCGCCGGTTCGGAATCCCAACGGCTGCCGTCTTGCCGGAATTTTGCCAGTCCGGTACTATGGAATTCATGGGACGCTATCTGTGCCCGCTCCCCTCTCCGGGACCGCTCAAATGCGCGGTTGCCGGGCAAGCCCCGTTGGTCCGGAGCATCCGGCGTTGACTCCTCCGTCCAGCGACGCGGTCACCGTTCGTGGGCTGCACAAGAGTTTCGGCGATTGGCCTGTCCTTTGGGACCTTAACCTCACCGTCCCCTGGGGAGAGCTTCTGGTCCTGTTTGGCGCCAACGGTGTGGGCAAGACGACTTTGCTCCGCATCCTCTCCACCCAGGCCAGGCCCGATGCCGGCTCTTTGTCGGTCGCCGGCTACGACCAGCGGCGCAACCCCCAGGCCGTCCGCCGCCGCGTTGGCGTCGTGGCTCATCAGACCTTCCAATACGACGACCTCACCTGCCGGGAGAACCTGCACTACTACGGCCGCCTGTTCGGCCTCAAAGACTACCGCGCCCGCGCCGACGAGGTGTTGGCCATGCTGGGGCTGGAGCTCCGCGCCGACCGCCGGGTCCGCACCCTTTCCAACGGAATGCAAAAACGCCTGTCCATCGCCCGTGCCATCCAACACCGGCCCCGGCTTCTGCTGCTAGACGAGCCCGAGGCAGGGCTGGACCGGGAATCCCTGGGCATCCTCCGTGAGCTTTTGCAGCAGTGGACCCAGTCCGGCGGCTCCGCGATGATGACCACCCACGACACCGGGTTGGGCCTGTCCTGGGCCCACCGCACCGCTGTCCTCTCCGCCGGGAGAATCCATTTCCCTGACCCCGACGAATACGCTGAGGACGCCGCATCGCGCCGGCTCTTGGCAGCTTCCGTGGAGCCCGGCGGGTGATTCAATTCCTCAGACCCATTGGCGTGTTGGTGTGGAAAGACATCCTCTTAGAGATTCGTTCCCGCGAGCTAGTTGTCTCCATGCTGGTCTTCGGCCTGATGCTGGTTGTGGTCTTCAACTTTGCCCTGAGCGTCACTCCCCAGCGGGTGACCACCGTAGCTCCCGGCATTCTCTGGGCTTCCTTCGCCTTTGCCGGCGTCCTGGCTATGAGCAGGGCCTTCGCCAGGGAAAGGGAACAGGGCGGTTTGGATGGACTGTTGCTTACCCCGGTGAGCCGCGACGCGATATTCCTGGGCAAGGCCGCGGCCATCTTCCTCTTCATGCTGCTGGTGGAAGCCATTCTCCTGCCCATATTCGCCGGCCTCATGGGCTTCTCCGCGGTGTCCTTTACCTTGCTGCTGACCATTGTGCTGGCCACCGCCGGCTTCGCCCTGGTCGGCGCCCTGTTTGCTGCAATCGCGGTGCAAACCAAGTCCCGGGAAATCCTGCTACCGGTGCTGTTCTTCCCGGTGGTTCTTCCCGTCATAGTTGGCGCAGTCCAGGCGACCAAGCTGGCCATCGGCGGTGAATCCGTAGTCGGCATCGGCCATTGGCTGCCCCTTATCGGCGCCTTCGACGCGGTGTTTCTTGTAATTTGTCCCTGGGTATTTTCCCTGGTGGTGGAGGAATAAATGTCTGTTGCCGGCAGCGAAAGAAAAGAAGGCGCCCGGCTGTTGCCGGGCGTGGTGCGCCGCAACGCCAGAGAGTTATTGTTGCTGGTAACCGGCGTCCTGATGCTGGTCAACATCTACATGATATTCATGGTCGCGCCCACCGACGCCAACCTCGGGCACGTGCAGCGCGTCTTCTATTTCCACTTCCCCATGGCCATGATGTCGTTCCTGGCCTTCTTCACCGTATTCGTGGGCGGCGTTGTCTACCTCTTCCGCCGCGAAAGCCGCTGGGACAACCTGTCCTACGCCGCAGCCGAAGTCGGCGTCGTATTCATAACCCTCACGCTGCTCACCGGCGTGATTTGGGCCAAGCCGGTATGGAACGCCTGGTGGCTCTGGACCCCGCGCCTGACCACAACCTTGATTCTGTGGCTCATCTACGTGGCCTACATGATGATTCGGGCCTACGCCCCCAACGAGAGCAAGGCCGCCGTCTACGGTGCGGTCATGGGCCTCATCGGCTTCATCGACGTGCTAATCGTCTATTTCTCCGTCGAGTGGTGGCCCGGGATCCATCCGGCCCCCGTCGTCGGCCCTCTGGCCGAAAGCGACTCATTGGAAAGAACTATGCAGGGCGTATTGGGCTTTTCGTTCCTGGCCTTTATATTCCTGCTGATTTACCTGGTTGCCGAGCGCGTGTCCCTGCGCTCCAGCGAGGACGGCATCAAGTCCCTTCGATTTTCCCTGCGCCGGTCGCGTGCCGGCGCAGCCGCGAGAGAGTGAGGCGTTATGCTAGTGAACCTTCTCCAGACCGAGCTGCCCCCATCCAACCTGCCCTACCTGTTTGCTGCATTCGCCGTCAGTTGGGCCGTTTTCTTCCTCTACGCCTTCTTCGTCACCCGCCGTCAGCGGGAGCTGCAAACCGAAATCCGGGAGCTGCGCCAGGCCTTGGCCGAGCGAGAGTCCTCGCATGGCAACGGCGAACCGTTGTAGGCCCGTCGCTACGACGGCTCCAAGGTCTACCTTCTCTTGCCAGATGGCCCTGGATATGCCCATTGAGCGTCCCCGATGCCTGTTGGCTGCGGCCCGCAGGCGTGATACCATCGATGCGAGAGGGGCGGTTAGCCCCATTTAACCCACACTTGGAGACAACTTCTTGGAAAAGGCGGAGTTCGACAACCAAGACGTTCTGGACGAAGAACGCTCCGGCAGCCCCAACAACCGGATGCGGCTAATCATTGTGTTGCTGGTGGTCGGCCTGGCCTTGGGGTACATGGTCTATGCCGCCTTCCCAGGCAACGCTCTCTTTTACTTGACTGTCAATGAGTTCTTCAACAAGGTCGAGGCCCAGGACGGTCGCATCGTCCGGGTCTCCGGTAAGCTGGTGGAGGACTCGTTCCTCCGGGAGGGAGACTCCACCCTGGCAACCTTCCAGCTTATCGACAAAGAAGACCCGGCTTCGGCAGCCCATCTAGCCGCCTCCTACGACGGCGTGGTGCCCGACCTCTTCTTCAACCCTCACTCGGAAATAGTCCTTCAGGGCAGTTACAGCCCGGGCGAGGTGTTCCACGCCGACTCCATCCTGGTCAAGTGCCCCTCCAAGTACCGCTCGCTGGAGGAAGAGCAACAAGCCAGTAGCTAGGGGCTTTAACCCGGTGGTCCAGAAAATCAAAGTCCCCCGCATAAAGCGGGGGACTCGCCTTTCAATCCAGCGGAGCCCTAAAGTCAGAACTCGAAGGCCCTCATCAACTCCTCGGTTGTCATGCTTCGGGCCTTCTCCCAGCTTTCCTGCAATCGTTGGTCCAGAGCGGGCCTCGCCTCGTCCCTGTAGACAACCCCCACCGGCAGACCCCCGCGCTGCAGCAGCCCGTAGGCCGAAGCCCGGTCCGTCGCGTCGTGCTCGTCCGGAATCTGCCACAACGACGGCTCTATGCCCTTCTTTGGGTCTCCCTTTATCAGTTCGAAGGTGTCGTTGTAGGTCGTGCAGGGCGACTGCACGTGGACTATGGCGAAGCCGGGATGGTCCATTCCCTGCTTGATCAGCTGGGCCAGGATCCTGGGTTGGCCCGAAAACCCCGATGCGATGAACGAGACCCCCAAGGTCAGGTACAACTCCAGGGGGTTCTGCTGTGCCTCCATCTTTCCGTAAGGGGTCGAACTGGTAATCTCCCCCAGCTTGGTGGTGGGAGAGCTCTGTCCCTTGGTCAGCCCATAGACTCCGTTGTCCATGACGACGGCGCAGATGTTCAGGTTGCGGGACGCCTGTGGCCCTATGTGCTCGCCCCCGATGCTTAGGAAGTCGCCGTCCCCGGCCACAACCACCACGTTCAATTCCGGCCGGGCCATCTTTACCCCCAGGGCAATGGGCAACGACCTCCCGTGGATGCCGTGGAACCCGTAGGGCTGTGACCCCTCCAACAGGTGCACCAGGTTGCCGGAACATCCGATGCCCGCCACCACCACGTTGTTTTCCATGGGAAGCCCCGACTCCTCCAGGTGGTCTATCATCGCCAGTTCCAACGACCGCCGCACGCCGAAGTCGCCGCACCCCGGGCACCACTTGAAATCGTACTCTGGGTTTTTCTTGCTCATGCCTTTACCATCTCTCTCTGAGAGGCGTTGACCATTTCCGATATCCGGCTCACCAGGTCACCCACCTTGAATGGCAGCCCCGTGTATTGGGTCATTGACTCGGCCTTCACTCCCAACGAACGAAGGATGCTTCCGAACTGACCCTGGTAATTCAGTTCCGGAACTATCACCAGTTCCTTCTGTCTCAGTTCCTCCAGCATCTTGGGCGGCAACGGGTTCAGCAGCATGGTGTAATACCAGCCGACGTCTACTCCTGCCTCGATTAGCTTGTCGTAGGCCTCCCGGGCCGGACCCTTGGTCGCGCCCCAAGGGACCATGGCCACTGGAGCCTCCGGCCTGTCCCGCTCGTAGAGGTTCTCTTCCAGCAGCTTTAACTTGCTGAAACGCCGTTCCGTCATCTGGACGTGCCGCTCGGGCAGGTGCGTTGTGTCTCCTATGTCGTCGTGCTCGCTCCCGTTGGCCACGTACGCGCCGGGACTCCCAGGCAACGGCATGGCCGACAGTTCTCGGCCAGCGTAGCGTTGATAGCCGTTGCTGCCCTGGTACACCTCGCGGTCTTCAGCTAGCACCTTGGACAGGTCCGGTTTGGGGATGTTCTGCGCTCGTTCCGCCAGCGACATCTCGCTCAGCAGCATCACCGGACCCTGGTATCGCTCCGCCCAGTTAAAGGCCATAACGGCCCCGTAGAAGCACTCTTCCACGGTACCCACTGCGATTACCGGCAAACGCACGTCTCCGTGGGCCGGCCACATGCAGCTGAGCAAGTCCGACTGCTCGGTCTTGGTGGGCAGCCCAGTGGCCGGACCGCCCCGCTGCACGTCCACAACCACGCAGGGAATTTCCGCCATCCAACCCAGGCCCAAGCCCTCGCTCATCAGCGATATTCCCGGCCCCGAGCTGGCGGTCATAGCCTTCTTGCCGGCGAACCCTGCTCCCAAAACCCCAGTGATGGACTCGATTTCCGAGCTTACCTGGTAGGCGAACTTGCCCTCTCCCACCAGGTTTCGTTCCATGTACAGCAGAATCGGTGTCGCCGGCGAGATTGGGTAGCCGACGTAGAATTGCAGCCCTGCCGCTATGGCGCCCAGGGACAACGCCTCGTTCCCCTTCAACATAAGCTGGGTCCCGCCCGGCGGCTCTGCGGGAGCAAGCTCCCCAAGCGAGAACTCGCTGGCGCTCACGTGCTCCCGCCCCAGGTTCATAGCCAGGATGTTGGACTTGATTATCTCTTCGTCGCTTGCCCGGCCCCGGGTGAACCTCTTGGTCACGAACTGCTCCAGGTATTCCTTGGGCATGTTCACCAGGTGGGCCAGCGCTCCGATGACCACCATGTTCGCCGCTCGGTTGTTGCCCGTCGACTTGGCTAGTTGGTCTATTGGCAGCCCAATCCCTCGGTCGTCGCCATCCAGTTCGAACTCGTTGGAGTTGAAGATGATTACGCCGCCGGCTTTCACTTCTGGCCGGTGGCTGTCGTACGCCTCTCGGTTGAAGGCCACCAGCACGTCCACCTCGTCTCCCGGGCCCCGCACCGGAGCCACCGAAATACGCGCCTGCGTCCAGGTGGGACCTCCCAGGATCTGGGAAGGAAACGTGGCAAAGGTCAACGCGTGATATCCAACCTGGGTGGAGGCTTGCGCCAGGCCCTCCGCCGAGGTTACTACCCCTTGCCCGCCTTCCCCAGCAAAACGGACGACAAAATCACGCGTTTCCATATAGGGACCTCATCACCTGAACGTCGGACTGGGAGACCTTAGTAGCCCGGCTTGCCGGGGAGGTTCCCAGGCCCTGGTGTCTCGATGGGGGGGTTGCGAATGAAATGAGAGCGCGGCGAGAGGGAGACAGGCGTCTTGTGTTCGGGATCTTCGTCATGATGACAATTGGGGCAAAGACCTTTCCGGTCGGCTGGGGCCCTGGTGGCCTGGGCTTGGCTCGGTGTTCGAGCGTATGGAAACAAATTCGCCGGCCCTTCGCATGGCCGTAAGTCAGCTTCTCGAATATACCATTACGAATTCGGCATTGTCAATTGAGTTTGAAGCCTCCCAATCCCTCAATTAGCCGTGGATAGCCCCAGTCGCTGCAATGCGCAATAGGTGCAATACCCCCTTCGGCACCCCCGGCAAGACGCCGCGGAATAACATTTAAGGGTGTCCCAAGCTCGTTGTTGGCCTTTTAGATGGTGTGCTAGAATCCCTGGCATGGACGACATGAAGTACTGGGTGGCTTTAGACCGGGTCCCCCTGCTGGGAACGGTCCGCTTCCGCCGCCTGGAAGACTACTTTGGCGGGTTGGACAAGGCATGGGATGCGGGGCCCAGCGAGTTAAGGGCGGCGGGCATAGAAGATCGGCCCGCACGTGAAATCGCCGCAGTTCGCACCCGAACCTCCCCGGACGCCGAGGTGCAGCGTCTGGCCCAGGCGGGCGTCACGCCGCTAAACTGGCACCATCCCGGCTATCCGGCCCGCCTCAAAGAGATTCCAGACCCGCCCCCTGTGCTCTATTACAAGGGCAACCTGCTCCCTGCCGACGAGCGTTCCGTCGCTGTCGTTGGCACCCGGGGGCCCACCGTCTACGGCCGGGAGGCTGCCGCGGCCTTGGTTGGCGACCTGGCCCGCATGGGCGTCACCATAGTCTCCGGCTTGGCCCGGGGAATCGACAGCGTTGCCCACCGCGTCGCTCTGGATAACGGCGGCCGCACCATCGCCGTCCTGGCCAACGGACTTGACATAATATACCCGCGGGAAAATAAAGAACTTTTCCAGCGGACGCAGGGCCAGGGCGCAGTGATCAGCGAACACCCCCTAGGCGTCCGCCCCGACTCCCGCAGCTTCCCCCGCCGCAACCGCCTCATCAGCGGCATTAGCCTGGGCGTGCTGGTGGTTGAAGCCCCCGAAAGCAGCGGCGCCCGCTGGACCGTTTGGCACGCCTTGGAGCAGGACCGGGAGGTGTTCTGCGTGCCCGGCAGCATCTTCGCTCCCACCAGCCGCTTCACCAATCGGATGATTCAAGAAGGGGCCAAGCTGGTGGCCGGATATACAGATATACTGGAAGAGCTCAATATGACCGTTGCCGGTCATCAGTACGACATGCCCCTGCCGGCGGTGTCCGACTCCGATGACGATGACGATGACGAAGATGAATCGGGCCTGCTCCGGCACCTGGACATCGAACCTCAGCATATAGACGACATCATGAGAAACGCCGGCATGCCCATAACCTCGGTGAGCAGCATGTTGACCATGCTGGAATTGAAAGGAAAGGTGAAGCAGGTGGGCTGCATGCACTACATCCGCGTGCGGGAACCCGCCTCGTCCTATGGTAACTAAGTCTGGCACCAAGTCCACGGCAAAGCCCCGGTCCAAGACCAGGTCTGGCGCCGCCCGCAAGAAGTCCGGCGGCAGCGCAAGCCAGCTCCGCAACGCCTCCGGCAAGAGCCTGGTCATTGTCGAATCTCCCGCCAAGGCCCGCACCGTCGGCCAGATTCTGGGCAGCAAATACGTGGTGACCGCCTCCCAGGGCCACGTCCGCGACCTGCCCAAGAGCAAGATTGGGGTTGACGTCGACGACGACTTTACCCCGTCCTATGTCATCATGCAGGACAAGCGGGCCATCGTTAACGCCCTCAAGAAAGCCGGCGGTGAGGCAGCCAACGTTTATCTGGCTACCGACCCAGACCGGGAAGGCGAGGCCATCTCCTGGCACCTGCAGACCGCCGCTGACTGGGGCAGTTGGCCCGCCCCGCCCAAGAGAGTGGTCTTCCACGAGATAACTAAAGAGGCGGTTCAGGAAGCCTTCCAACACCCCCGCGACATCGACATGCAACTGGTCAACGCCCAGCAGGCCCGCCGCATTCTCGACCGCCTGGTCGGCTATCAAATTAGCCCCCTGCTTTGGCGCAGGGTGCAGCGGGGCCTGTCCGCCGGCCGGGTCCAGTCAGTGGCTCTGCGCATCGTGGTGGACCGGGAGCGGGAAATTCAGGCCTTCGTTCCCGTTGAGTCCTGGACGCTGGAAGCCCAGCTCCAGAAGAAGCCGGCCCAAAGCGCAGAAGACTCCTTCACCGCGGTGCTGCACTCCGTCAAAGGGCAGAAGGGCCGCCTCACCATCTCCAACGAGCAAGATGCCCGGTCCTACCAGGCCCAACTCGACGGGGCCTCTTACGCCGTAGGCTCTGTTAAGAAGAAGGACGTGCGCCAGAGGCCCGCGCCTCCCTTCATAACCAGCACCCTTCAGCAAGAGGCCGGCCGCAAGCTCAGGTTTACCGCCCAGAGGACCATGGCCGTTGCCCAGCAGCTTTACGAGGGCCTGCCCGTGGGCAACGAGGGGTCCGTGGGACTGATTACTTACATGCGCACCGACTCCACCCAGGTCGCCGCATCGGCCCTGAGCGAAGTCAGGGCGTACATCGGCCGCCGCTACGGTAAAGATTACCTGCCCGACAAGCCAAGGTTCTATACCCGCCGCTCCAAGGGCGCCCAGGAAGCCCACGAGGCCATCCGTCCCACCTCCATCGGACGCGAACCCCAGGCGATGAAACCCCATCTCACCGCCGACCAGTTCAACCTCTATAAACTCGTCTGGGAGCGCATGCTGGCCAGCCAGATGTCCGACGCCCGCTCCGAGGCCACCACCGCCGACATAGACGCCGCCTGCCGGGACCAGTCCAAGACTTACAACTTCCGGGCCACCGGCTCGGTGCTCAAGTTCCCCGGTTTCAGGACGGTCTACCTTGAGGGCAGGGACGACGGCGCCGGGGACTCCGGCCGCCAGCCCTTGCCCGAGTTGGCTGGCGGCGAACCCCTTGACTGCGTGAAGCTCGATGCCATTCAACACTTTACCGAGCCGCCTCCCCGCTTTACCGAGGCCACGTTGATCAAGGCTATGGAGGAAAAAGGCATCGGCCGCCCCAGCACCTACGCCCCAACTATCGGCACCCTGTTGGACCGTCACTACGTGAGCAAGGAGCGCAACCGCCTGGTGCCCACGCCTTTGGGCTGCGCCGTCACCGATCTCTTGGTCGAATACTTCACCCAGGTCATGGACTTGGAATTCACCGCGCACATGGAAGAGGAACTCGATGACGTGTCCAGGGGCGAGCGCCAGTGGGTCCCCATGCTGACCGAGTTCTACGGCCCCTTTCAGAAAGCCCTGGAAGAGGCCCAGGAGTCCATGCCCCGGCGTAAAGTCGAAGAGGAGACCGACGAGGTCTGCGACGCCTGCGGCAAACCCATGGTGATCAAGACGGGCAGGTTCGGCCGTTTCCTCGCCTGCACCGGCTTCCCCGAATGCCGCACGTCCCGGCCCATCTTGAAAAAGACCGGCGCCGCCTGCCCCCGTTGCAGCGGAGACATCGTCGAGCGCAGGGCCCGCGGCAAGGGCAGGACCTTCTTCGGCTGCTCCAACTATCCGCGCTGCGATTTCATTATGAACCAGAGGCCTCTGGCCGAACCCTGTCCCGAGTGCGGCGGCCTCATGGCCCACTCCGGCCGCAACATGGCCGCCTGTACCGTTTGCGACTGGAAAGAACGGCTGCCAGACGCCAAGGAGTTGGCGACCGTTGGCGAGTGATTCTCTCACCGGTCCCGCCTCCTCCTCGGACATGGCCCAGTTCGACGCCCTGCTGGAGCGGTTCCCCGCGTTCCTCCTGGGCCAGCGGGGCCTCTCCGAGAATACCGTCCGCATATATCTGGCCGACCTGGCGTCCTTCCACGACTATCTCTACCGGGAAGGCCTCAGCCTCACCGACATGGACCGCCAGTTGCTGCGCGGCTATCTATCCTGGCTGGTCACCGAGGCCGGCGCTCGCGGTCGCGGCTACTCCCGGGTCAGCGTCGTCCGCAAGCTCACCGTGCTCCGGGCGTTCTACAAGTTCCTCGTCCAAGAGGGCCTATTCACGTCCACCCCGGTGCCCTCCGGCCGTAGCCTGCGCATCAAAGTAGACCGTCCCCTCCCCGGATTCTTGGGGCAAGGGGAAGTCGAGCGTATGCTGGAAGCCCCCGACGATACAACTCCCGTCGGCGTCCGCGATCGCGCCATCCTGGAGGTTCTCTACGCCTGCGGGGTGCGCCTGGCAGAGCTTCACGGCCTCGATCTGGACAACGTCAACTTGGAGCAACAGGAACTGTTGGTTCGCGGCAAGGGTTCCAAGGAACGCTGGGTTGTTTTCGGGCGGCCCGCCCAGGCGGCTCTCACTCACTACATACACCAGGCCAGACCCCAGTTGAGGAACAGGTCCGAGACTGCCCTGTTCCTCAACCGCTATGGCCGCCGCTTGTCCCGGCGCAGCATCGAAAAGCTGGTCCGCCGGTACGCGGCCCAGGCTGCA
This sequence comes from Dehalococcoidia bacterium, assembly GCA_965249215.1. GTDB lineage: Bacteria > Chloroflexota > Dehalococcoidia > Lucifugimonadales > UBA3495. Next base: position 162,906 of record CBDFLN010000002.1, read on the forward strand.
ACCAGGAACGGCGTCCACACCCATACCCTGCGCCACACCTTCGCTACCCACATGCTCGAAGGCGGCGCCGATCTGAGGGTTATTCAAGAGTTGCTGGGTCACTCCAGCCCCACCACCACCCAGATTTATACCCACGTGACCAACAAAGAGGCCTTAGCCGCCTATCTCAACCACCATCCCAGGTCCGATGTGTCCACTCCCGCCCCGGGCGACAATCCTGGCCCCAACGGCGCGCCGTCGCCGGACGGCGTCCCGGATGGAATTGATGACGACGGGCTTGACGGCAGCGAGGCTGAGGTCCTGCCCCGGGACTCTACTCTCCCAGTCCACGACCGCGGAGGTTAGTCGACCGTGTCAACGTTCCTGGTCTTAAACGGCCCCAACCTGGGTGTCCTCGGCCGCCGGCAAGCCGGCATCTACGGCTCTGAAACCCTGGAGGAACTCAACCAGCACGTCAGGGCCCGCGCCGCGACCCTCGGCGTCCAGGTCGAGTTCTACCAGGCCAACTCCGAAGGCATGTTGATCGATTGCATCCAGCAGCGCTGGGGGCAGATTCAGGGCATCATCATCAATCCCGGCGCCCTCACCCACTACGGGTACAGCCTGAGAGACGCCCTCATCGACGCCGCCGTGCCGGTCATCGAGGTCCACCTCAGCAACATCCACGCCAGGGAAAAATGGCGCCGCCGCTCGGTTATCGCCCCCGTCGCCCAGGGCCAGATTGCGGGCTTCGGATGGAGAAGCTATACTGCGGCCCTGGAGATAATCGCAGCTATATCCGCAGATACAGCCAACGAGGAGAAATAGTGAGGGAACGCAGGGAGCAGCTAATATCCAAATTCCCCGAGAAAGACCTGGATGCCATACTGGTGTCGGCCCCCGAGAACCGCCAATACCTGTCCGGCTTCACCGGCTCCGCGGGCTATCTGCTAGTGTCCAAGGACCAGGCCGTGCTGGTCACCGATTCCAGGTACACGGAACAGGCCGCCAACCAGGCCGCCGGCTGGCAGGTCCGCCAGGTCCGCAGCGGCTGGGACTGGCTCATGGACTGGCTGGACGAGACCGGCGTTCGTCGCTTGGGCTTCGAGAGCCAGGACATGACCGTTGCCTCTTACGAAAGTATCCTCGACGCCTTGAAGCAGCGCGACTCCCTCGCTCAGGTGTCCTTGGTGGCGGCGTCCGGCATGGCCGAAGACCAGCGCACCGTCAAAGATAGCCTTGAACGGGCCATGCTTCAAAAAGCAATCGACGCCTCCGACAGGGCCATGGAGACCGTATGCCCCCAGATTCAGGAGGGAATGACCGAACGCGAGGTGGCCTGGCGCATGGAAGTAGCAATGCGCGACCTCGGCGCCGACGGCATCAGTTTCGACACAATCGTCGCCGCCGGGCCCAACGGCGCTATGGCCCACCACCGCCCCTCCGACCGCCCCATCTCTAGGGGAGAGCCCATCGTAATCGACATGGGCGCCAGGGTCGGCGGCTATTGTTCAGACATTACCCGGACAATTGTCGTGGGCGAGCCCGATGACACCTTCCGCAAGGTCTACGACACCGTTCTCGGCGCTCAATTGACCGCCATCAATACCGTTAAGGCGGGCATGACCGGCGAAGAATGCGACGCCCTGGCCCGCACCGTCATCGCCGAGGCCGGCTACGGGGACAACTTCGGCCACAGCCTGGGTCACGGCGTTGGCTTGGCCGTCCACGAATTTCCCCGGGTGGGGCCCCGCTCCCCCGATGTCCTCCAGAGGGACACGGTATTCACCGTCGAGCCGGGCATCTACATCACCGGCTGGGGTGGAGTACGCATAGAAGACATCGTAGCCTTGGAAGATGACGGCGCAGTGGCCCTCAGCAAGGCTTCCAAGTAGTCCCGGCGGCCGGACCCTGGTGGCCCTCGAATGACACCGGCAGGTAATTGTAAATGAGCATCAACTTTGGCGATCTGAGCCGCGGCCTGGTGATCGAGTTGGATGGCCAGCCCTGGCAGATTATGGACTACGAGCGGCACAAGATGCAGCAGCGGGCGCCCGTCACCCGCATCAAACTCAAGAACCTGCTTTCCGGCACGGTCGTAGAGCGGACATTCCAACGCTACGACACCGAGTTCTCCCTGGCCGACATGGACAACCGCCAGGCCCAGTATCTCTATAACGACGGCTCTTTCTATTACTTCCTGGACCAGGAGACCTTCGACCAGCACGAATTGACAAAAGAGCTTCTCGGCAGCACACTGGACTACCTCAAAGAACAGATGGTCGTCGAGGTCGTCTTCTACAACGGCGCGGCCATCAACATCAACCTGCCCACCCACGTAGAGCTCCAAGTGGCCGAAACCCCCCCGGCTTTCCGCGGAGATACCGCGCAGGGGGGCAACAAGCCTGCCACGTTGGAAACCGGCCTACGCATCAACGTCCCAATGTTCATCACGCCGGGAACCGTGGTCCGCGTCGACACTCGCACCGGGGCATATACCGAACGGGTCAGTTAGCCCCGTGGCCGTCTACTCCGTCAGCCAGGTCACCGGCCACCTTCGGCAAGCCCTGGAAAGCGACCCGCTGCTGGCAGACCTTTGGGTGGTGGGCGAAGTCTCCAACCTCAGGGTTTCCTCCTCCGGCCACTCCTACTACACGCTAAAGGACGGCCAGGGAGTCCTCAACTGCGTCATGTTCCGGGGCCAGCCCGGCGCAGATCTCTTGGCCAACGGGACCGCTGTGTCCGTCCACGGCCGCATCACTTTCTACGAGCCCCGAGGCTCCACCGACTTCATGGTCGACCTGGCGATGCCCCAGGGCGTCGGTGAGCTTTCCCTGGAGCTGGAGCGCCTGCGCCTCCGCCTGGAAGCCGAAGGACTTTTCGAGGAGTCCCGCAAGCGGCCCTTGCCCGCCTTCCCCACCGTCGTCGGACTCGTCACCTCACCCACTGGAGCCGTGTTCCACGACATCGAAAACGTGATTAGACGCCGCTACCCCCTGGCCCAGCTGCTCCTCTCCCCCACGCCGGTCCAGGGAGACGGCGCCGCTCCCCTGATTGCCGCGGCCCTCGACCGGCTGGACCGCGACGGCCGGGCCGACGTGATAATCATCGCCAGGGGAGGCGGGTCCCTTGAAGACCTCTGGCCCTTCAATGAGGAGGTGGTCGCCCGCGCCATCTACGCCAGCAAGACCCCGGTCGTCAGCGCCGTCGGCCACGAGACCGACTTCACCATCGCCGATTTCGTTGCCGACCTCAGGGCCCCAACCCCGTCCGCCGCGGCCGAGCTTGTCGTCCCCGGCCAGGACGTTCTGCGGCGACAGCTTGCCGAACTGGCCGACCAGTCCAGCCGGGCCGTCGCCTACCTGCTGGAGGGAAAGAAGACCGGGCTTGCCGGCTTGATGCGCCGCCTGGAAACGGGACTTCCCAGCTTTGACATATGGCGACGGCGGGTCGACGACTTAGGACGGCTTGTCCAGTCCGGTGTCCAGGGCCATCTTCGGCTAGCCGCTTCTTCCCTGGATGGCCTCACACAGCGCATGAGGGCCCTGGATCCTGCGGCTACCTTGGCCCGCGGGTTCTCCGTGGTCCAGAACCTTTCCTCCGGCCAGGTGGTTACCGGCGTAAGCCAGGCGGCCCCAGGCGACCCTCTGTCCATCACCGTGGCCGACGGCGCCATCCCTGCCACAGCCGGCGGCAACGGCGACAAGCCCCGCGAAAGAGAGGCCAGAAAGAAAAGCAGGCCCCAAGAACGGAAGCAGCTTATGGAACGCCTGCTGTAAACAGCCCCTTGCCTCGCACCGGCAAATGTCTCAAAATGGCCCGTACGGGCTCACTCTGTTTTACCGGCTCACTCTTGGCAAGGCCCCCGGGCTTGTCAACCTGCCAAGCCGTTGCGTTAACCTTTCCAGAGTCCGCCGCCCGCCGGCTCACCCGGTCTGGTCTCCGGTGTTCGCGGCGGGTGAACCCGAAAACCAGGGATTGGAGATAATCACTTGAGTCAAGGTTCAGAGCTTCCCGGAGACGGTCAGACCTCGCCGGTTCCGCCCGTCGACTCCCTGTCCTTCGAGGAGGCGTTCCGGCGTCTCGGCGAGATGGCCGAGTCCCTGGAACAGGGCGGCCTGACTCTGGCCGAGGCCACCGCCCGTTACCAGGAGGGCATGGAGCTGGTCCTCCGCTGCAACCGACTGCTTAACGAGGCGGAACTCAAGATTTCCAGCCTTCAGGACGCCCACGCCCCTGCCCAGGACGAGGATATCTGGGACCAAGAGGAATAGCTCGTTGCGGCTGGACCTGCACGTTCACACCTGTTTCTCCAAAGACTCCTCCGCTCCCATTGCCTCCGTTGTCCGCCGTTGCCTGCAAGCAGGGCTGGACCTGGTGGCCGTCACCGACCACGACAACATCCGGGGAGCCCTGGATGTCCGAAATGTTGCTCCCTTCCAGGTCATAATTGGCGAGGAGATCACGTCGGCCGCCGGCGACATAATCGGACTGTTCTTGCAAGAAGCCGTTCCCGGCGGCCTGCCCCCGGCCAAGACGGCCCAACTGGTCAAAGAACAGGGCGGGCTGGTGGTTGTTCCCCATCCCTTCTGCCGCTTACGGCCCACCGCCCTTGGCGAACGCGGCCTGCTGGAAGCCCTTCCCTGGGTAGACATGATAGAAGGGTTCAACGGCCACACGGTAATACCCTGGGACAATCACCGGGCCGGGCGGTTCGCCCTGGAACACGACCTGCCCGTCGTGGCTAGCAGCGACGCCCATTCGGCCCTTGAGCTTGGCCGCACCTACACCGAGGTTCCCGCCGCCGGATTCGACGCCACCCCCCAGGGCCTGCTCCGGGCCGTCAAGCAGGGGCGCATCAACGGCAAATACCCCAACCCTTTCTTCTACCTGGCTCCAGGCTACGCCAGGCTACGAAAGGCATTCGCCTAGCTATGCTCAACGTCGGCTGGCTGTCCACGGGCCGGGGTGAAGGCTCCTTGGGTCTGCTGCGTTTCGTCCAGGACCGCATCCTTGACGGCAAGCTCGACGCTCGCATCCAGTTCATCTTCAGCAACCGGGCCCCCGGAGAAACCGAGGGCTCCGACCGGTTTTTTGCCCAGGTCAACGAGTACGGGCTGCCCCTGGTCAACGTCTCCTCTGCGGCGTTCCGCCGCGGCCGCTCAGGCCCCTTTACGCGGCACAGGGATGAATACGACCGGCAGGTGATGGACTTGCTCTCGCCTTTCAGTCCCGACATCTGCGTCCTGGCCGGCTACATGCTCATTGTCGGCGGCGCCATGTGCCGCGCGTATCCTCTGCTGAATCTCCACCCCGCGCTGCCAGACGGACCTATTGGGACATGGCAGGAAGTCGTCTGGAGCTTGATCGAGACCCGGGCCGCGCGCACCGGGGCCATGATTCATCTGGCAACGGAAGACGTGGACCGGGGTCCCGTGGTGTCCCACTCCATCGTGCCCCTCTCCGGCGGGGCCTTCGCCCCTCTTTGGGAGGACTTGGAGGGGCGCGACCTGCCAGAGGTTAGGTCCAGGCAGGGCGAGGATTTCCCCCTGTTCCAACTCATACGCCAGGCCGAATACCAGCGGGAGCCTTATCTGCTATTCGAGACCCTGCGCGCGGTGGCTGATGGCCGGGTGACCCTTGCCGGGGGTAATGTGCTGGACCCGGACGGGCGGCCTCTGCAATTGACCCAGCCTGCGGGCCTATGCCTGGACCCTGAGATCAGCCTTGCCATGTCCGCCGACGGCGTTGCGCCAATCCAATAGCTGGTCCAGGCCTGGGCCCCAGTCCCTTACCCCTGCGCTGAGTAGTCACTCAAAAAATCAAGAACAAGGTCAAGCGCTCGAGCGCTGCTAAGGAAACAATTGCTCCCCGGTGTCTGCGTCGATGACCGTGATCGCCCCCACCGGGCATGCCCCCGCCGCCTCCAGCGCCGCCTCACCGCTGGCCGAGTCTTCGTCGATCACTTCCGACTTGCGGGCGGCGTTGAGCTTGAACACCTCGCCCGCAATGACAACGCACATCGCGTTTCCCACACACAGGTCTGGGTTTACCCTAGCCTTAATCTTTCCCGTCATATACCCGTCTCCCGCCGTGCTGGGCCTCGCGGCCCGCGGAGGGAAGATATCCTGGTGGATTGGAGGCGGTTCGGCGGCCTGGGTCGTTACGTGAGAAGTCGAAGCCCGGCCATCCTGCGACCTACTATGAGACGCCTTGGCGGCAACGCGCTAGGCGGTCTTCTGTACCGGTCCCAGGGCAATGTTCAGGGTCTTTCCCGACTTGGCAACCAGTTTGGGATGACTCTTTCCTTCGATTGCGTCCCGGTCAACGATGCACCGGGCAACGTCCGGCAGCGACGGCATATCGTACATAACGTCCAACAGGGCCTCTTCGATGACGTACCGCAGGCAGCGTCCGCCGGTGGGGTGCGCCAATGCCCTCTCCGATGCGGCTTCCAAAGCGTCGTGGGTAAACTCCAGTTCCACGCCGTCAATGCTGAACAACTGCTGGTATTGCTTGACCAGAGCGTTCTTAGGCTCGGTCAGTACCCGCATCAGAGATTCCTTGTCCAATGGCTCCAGTGCTACTGTCACCGGCAACCGGCCGACTATCTCCGTTATGAACCCGAAGTCCAACAGGTCCTCGGGGGTCACGTGGTTTAGATTGCTTCCCGTGGGCTCGTCCTTCGTTCGGGTTTCCGCCAGGAATCCCAGCCGGGGATTCCCCGACGCCAACCGCCGGGACACGATCTCTTCCAAGCCATCGAAGGACCCGCCGCAAATGAACAGGATGTTCCGGGTGTTGATTTGCAGGAACTCCTGGTGAGGGTGTTTGCGTCCGCCCTGCGGCGGCACGTTGGCGATGCAGCCCTCGATTATCTTCAGCAGTTCCTGCTGTACGCCTTCCCCCGAAACGTCCCGCGTTATGGAGCGGTTGGCCCCCTCTTTACGGGCCAGCTTGTCCAGTTCGTCAATGTATATGATGCCGTGCTCGGCCCTCGCTACGTCCCAGTCCGCTGCCTGAATCAGCCGCAGCAGTATGTTCTCCACGTCTTCCCCGACGTATCCCGACTCGGTCAACGACGTGGCGTCGCAAATTGCGAACGGAACGTCCAGGGTACGGGCCAGTGTTTCGGCCAGCAGGGTCTTGCCGCAGCCACTGGGGCCCATCAGCAGGATGTTGGTCTTCTGGACTTCCACATCCTTGCCGTTCAGGTCGGTCCAGACTCGCTTGAAGTGGTTGTATACGGCCACGCTCAAGATCTTCTTGGCCCGTTCCTGGGATACCACGTAGGTGTCCAAGTTGGCGTATATGTCCCGTGGCACCAGGGGGCCCCGGGGCTTGGGTGACTCGTCTTGCCCGGAGGTCTCTTCGTTAACCAGGTGGGCGAACACACGCACACAGTCGTAGCACACCGTAGTCTTGGCCTGACCCGCTACGATCATTTCCGTGCGCGCCCGGGATTTCTCGCAGAACGAACAACGGCTGGGCCTGGAGCCTCTGGTTGCGTTAGCCACACTCACCCTCCAATCCGGCTCGTTGGGCCGACGAGCTTACCTAACTTTCGCTCTTGGCCGTCGAGTCTGTCTTCGGTTTTGTCCCCAGGATTTCGTCCACCAGAGAGTATTCCACCCCTTGCTCCGCGGTCAGGTAAAAGTCCCGGTCCGTATCTCGGGCAATCTTGTCATAGGATTGCCCGGTGTTCTCGGCCAGTATGTTCCGGATTTTATCCTGTAGCCGGAGGATTTCCCTGGCTGCTATCTCGATGTCGCTGGCCTGGCCCTGCGCGCCGCCCATCGGCTGGTGCATGTGGATGGTCGAGTTGGGAAGGGCATATCTCTTGCCGTGCTTCCCGCCTGCAAGCAGAACCGTCGACATGCTGGCCGTCATGCCCAGACAGATGGTCGACACGTCGCAGTTGATTAACCGCATCGTGTCGTATATCGCCAGGCCGGCGCTGATGACGCCCCCGGGGCTGTTGATGTACAGGTTGATTCCCTTGTCCGGGTCTTCCCTCTCCAGATACAGAAGCTGGGCGATGATCGTGTTGGCCACGTGGTCGTTTATGGGCGTGCCCAGAAACACTATCCGTTCTTTCAACAACAATGAATAGATGTCAAAGGCCCGCTCACCGCGGGGGCTCGTTTCGATGACCATGGGTATGATGCTTTGCGGTAGGTAAAGCGGTGAATCGTGCGGGTTACTCTGCATTGGGGCCTGCTCCTTCCTTTGATTCCTCTGATGATTCGTCCGATTCTTCGGTTGCTTCGGCGGCCGATGCCGTTTCCTGTTCCGCGGTCTGGCTGTCGTCGCCGCCCTCGTCGGCGTCTTCTCCCTGGATGAGCTCCGCCAGGCGACCCATAACCTTGCGGTTGAGCAGGTTCGACCTGATGGATTCCTGTGCATTCGACGAACCCAGTATCCGCCGCATCTGGTCTTGGGCGTCGCCCGCGTCCTTCAGCATCGAGGCGATTTCCGCCTGCACCTCGTCCGGCTCTATCTCTATGCCCTGGTCTTGGGCCAGTTTCCTGACGACCAGGAAATTGTTTAGCTGCCGTTCCGCCTGCGGCTCGAGTTCCTTCCGCCACTCTTCCTTGCTCTTTCCCAGGTGGCTCAAATAGGTGTCCATGTCCAGCCGCCGTTCCTGTACCGCCCGCTCTTGCTCGTCGTACAGTCTGTTGGTTTCCCGCTGGTAAATCAGGTCAGACGCCTGGATAGTAGAGATTTTCAACAATTCTTCCAGCCCTTCCTGTTCCAAGCGCCGAGCCGCAGCGTTCTCTGCCGCCTCGGTTAGCTGTTGCCGCACGTAATCGGTTAACGCCTCCATGCTCTCGTAGCCGTCTCTAATTCCCTTGGCGAATTCGTCATCCAGTTCCGGCAGCGTCTTGGCCTTGACAGAAAGAAGCGCCACCTTTAGGTGGCACTCTCCTCCTGCGAATTGCTCCTGGGTATGGTCTTCGGGGACGGTCAGCGTGAACTCCTTCTCCTGCCCCTCAGCCATTCCCTCCAGGTATACCGAGAAGCCGGGAATCGGCAGCGGATTGTCCAACTGGGGAATGAAGTCTATGTTCTCGTCCCGGATGACCTCCTCCCCGATTATGGTCCCCGTGACGTCCAGGCTCAGAAGGTCTCCGAATTGCGCCGGGCGATCTACCGGCTCCCAGGGCGCCGACTCGTAGCGCAGTTGCTCGATTACCTCGTCTACCTGCTTGTCGGCTACCTCTACTGGCTCGCGCTCTACTTTGATAGAACGCAGGTCCCCCAGTTCCACCATAGGCTCCAGTGTCACTACCGCTTTGAACGACACCGGCTCGATGTCCAAGACCTCAAGGTCGGGCTCCATGAAGGCTTGCAGGTTTTCCTGCTTCAATATCTGGTCCAGGGTCTCGGGCACCATGAATTCCAAGGCTTCTTGCACCAACGCAGTGCGGCCTACCTGGCTTTCTACTATCGACCGGGGGGCCTTGCCGCGGCGGAAACCAGGGATGTTGATCCTGGAGACGATGCGCCGATAAGACCGGGTGATGAAAGGTTCTTCGTCCTCCGGCGCCAATTCCACCTTCAGGACGATCTCCGTCGGACTGTCCGACTCTTTGGTGATGTTCACCGACAACCTTCCATTTGGGTTTGGGCCGGTTGGATTTGGGATAAATGCTGGTTGCTCATTTAGACGGCAGGCCAGATTGCCAAGTGCTCGGTTGGGACGGTTTCAAGTATAACATAGTCGCCAGACGGTTGAAACAATCTTCCTTCCTAGCTGCATCACCTCATATAACCTCGGTCCCCGGACTGCCATGTCGCGACTCGATGCCTACGAGTAACTAAAGGACCAAATTTGGTTGAAAAACAGGAATATATCTAAAAACGGTTTAAAAAAACGTTGACATTTAGGAGCCGCGGTTGTTATTTTGGGGTTCATGGAAGTGTGGAGGGGGCGACGGGCGTAGTCCTCTGGTTCTCCATAGCGTCGCTTCTGGGTCAATGCCCAAGCGTCATTGTCCGTTCCACTCTTTCCTGGCCGCCCTGCCGGTTGGCGATTGGGCCGGCCCAAGGGCTCACCAGGCGAGGCCGTATTCTAATAAAAAGGGGCTTTGTTCAAGAGTTTTACCAGCGTGGCGCCGGGCGATTGTCCCAATCCAGTCCATACCCGGCCCTCCGATAAAGGTGACTTTTTACAGGACAATACGTCCTTATTGAGGAGTACAGTGAGCCGCCACGGCTTTAAACACGACGATCTGGGTGAACGGCGCCGCGAGAGCGCGGCGGTAGGTTGTCATGGCGACAGAGGGCTGGGAACCCGAGATGGACTCGCCGGCGCTTCATCTTCCGGTGTTGGCGGTGGAGGCGCTCCGGCAGCTCGACCCGCGTCGGGACGGTGTATACCTGGACGCCACCTTGGGAGATGGCGGACACGCCTCGGCGATTCTCGAAAGCTCCTCGCCGACCGGCAGGGTCTTCGGCATCGACTTGGACCCGCGCACTCTGGCCCATGCCAGGCAGCGTCTCAGCCCCTACGGCCGGCGCTTCGACTGTGTTCAGGGCAACTACGCCGATATGTTGGCTCTGGCCCAAGCCCACGGCCTTGCCCGGGTCGACGGCCTGATCATGGACCTGGGATTTTCCGCCCGGCAGGTGCAACAACCGGGCTACGGCTTCAGCTTTCGTTTGGACGAACCGTTGGACATGCGCTTCGACCCGGCTTCGTCGTTAACCGCAGATCACGTCGTCAACACATTTTCCGAGAGGGACCTGGCTCAGTTGATTTTCCAATACGGCCAGGAGCCCCGCTCCAGGGCGGTTGCCAGGGCTGTGGTCCGCAGCCGGCCCATCAGCTCCACGGGCAGTTTGGCCGAACTGGTCGCCGCTGTTGTGGGGCCCAAACGGGGCCGCAGGTTGCATCCAGCCACACGCACCTTTCAAGCCTTGCGTATTGCTGTGAACGACGAACTGGGCAACCTGCAATCGGGACTCGACTCAGCGATCGGGTTGCTGTCCCCCGGCGCTGCTTTCGTGGTCATCAGCTATCACAGTCTCGAAGACCGGATGGTGAAAAACTTCATAGCCAGGGAGCGGGTCGGCTGCATCTGCCCTCCCGGTATTCCGGAGTGCCGCTGCGGCCATCAACCAACGCTGCGCCAGGACAACCGGCGCATCATTCGGCCCTCCGACGCGGAAATCGCCTCCAATCCCAGGAGCCGCAGCGCCCGTATGCGCGTTGCTCGGCGGTTGTGAGTGAGCCGGATGCCGAGTCCGTACTCGACCAAGAAACCCGGCAAGAATCAACGTTAAATTCAATGAAGACTAGGGCCGCGGCCGTCTGATTGACTTGCCGTGAAGCGAGCATCGTACAAAATCCGATGACACAAAATCCAGTGAAAGGATGGTGGACCCTTGGCTAGAGACACATTCTATACAGCTGTAGATTTGGGCAACAGCAAGGTTGCTTCCATAGTAGCCCGGGTGGGCACCGAGGGAGAGTTGAAGGTCGTCGGCACGGGCATCGTCCCCTCCCAGGGTATGCATAAAGGCCGGATCGAGCGAATCGGCGAAGTCCAGGCCTCCGTCCGCGCCTCCCTGGAAGAAGCCCAGCGGTATATCGGGCGCGGCGTGGCGGGCAACGTCTATGCCGGGGTCAGCGGCAGCCACATCAGCTGCATCAACACCAAGGACACCGTCGGCAACCCCGGAGAGGTCAAGGACGTCAACAACCATCTCTTGGAACAGTTGATTCAGTCCTCCTTGCCGCGCGTCGACCGCAGTAAGCGGATACTCCACGTCATCCCCATTAGCTACAACGTCGACGGCTTGTCCGGCATGCGTAACCCCGTGGGACTGCATGCCGACGAGGTACAGGTCGAGGCCCACGTGGTCTTGGGCGACGCCATGGCTTTGAAGAACACCGTCAAAGCAGTGCAATCGGCCAAAGTCACTGTTAGGAGCCTGGTCCTCCAGTCCCTGTCCTCGGCCGAGGCTACCCTCACCGGGGATGAGCGGGAGATGGGCGCCGTTTTCGTCGACATCGGCGGCGGCACCACCGACATGATTATCTATCGCCAGGGCAGCCCCTGGTACTCGGCAGTCATACCGGTGGGCGGCGACCAGCTTACCAAGGACCTCTCGGTGGCCCTCCGGGTCCCCGTCTACTTGGCGGAGGAGACCAAGCTTAAGTGGGGCCACGCAATGCCCGACGCTCTGTCCTCGAACGAAGAGGTGGTGATCCCCGGCTTCCAGGGACAACCCAGGCGAGTCTTCAAGAGGAAGAAAATCGCCGAGCCGTTGAACGCCCGAGTCTTGGAATTGCTCAAGTTAATACTTCTCCAGGTGCGGCAGTCCGGTCTGCGCCAGCTCCCCCCAGGTGGGTTGGTGATTACCGGCGGCTGCTCCGAGCTCCCGGGAATACAAGAGTTGGCCAAACAGACCATGGGTGGACCGGTACGCATCGCTTATCCCAGCGGTATTTCCGGACTGCCCACACATCTTCGCAAACCCGCTTATTCGGCCGCCGTGGGGTTGCTGCTCTGGGGCATCAAGCACCAGGGCGAGAAGCGCCCGTATCGCAGCCGTCAGCGGGCCGTCTCCAAGGGCAAACCCCTGTTCGGCTGGCCCAAGCGGGAGGAGTCTCGGGAGCGGACGGAAGTCCAGGTGGGGTGAATGCCTCTCCGCACCTTAACTGGGGCCTGAGGTCGGCTTGGTCCATGGGATGCGGCCTTCAGACACCTTGTTGATAAGGGAAGCGGGCGGGCATTGAAAGGAGGGAGAAAATCCCATCTTTGGGGAGAGTTGGGCAGACAAGTGTCATCCAATGCGCCGGGGCGGGGCTTGGGTCCAGCAATTACCGGCAAGATTAGTGCCGTGGGCCGTGTGGTTCCGCGGCGGATACAAACAGCGGCCATAAATCCGGCGGGCCCGACATTGCCCGGCCCGCTGTGGCGAATCGGTTGTAAGTCTAGGCCAATCTTGAGATGCAGATGTTCTGAAAGGAGATAGCATGGTTTCTGAAAGTTCAGCCTCGTGGGAACCCGGATTCGACGTCAACGACCCTTACAAGGGAGTGCCTGAGATCGGCGCCGCAACCCCGCTCATCAAAGTAGTGGGTATCGGCGGCGGCGGCAGCAACGCCGTAAGCCGCATGTTCAAGGAAAAGCTCCCCGTCGTCGAGTATCACGCCGTGAATACCGACGCTCAACACCTGTTCAAGTGCGACGTGGCACATCGTTTGGCCATCGGCCGCAACTTGACCCGCGGCCTCGGCGCGGGCGCCCAGCCTGACCTTGGCCGACAGGCCGCCGAGGAGAGCCGCCAAGAGATCGAAGCAGCCCTCGAAGGGGCCGACATGGTATTCTTGGCTGTGGGCATGGGCGGCGGCACCGGTACCGGCGCTGCCCCGGTGGTCGCGCAGGTCGCTAAGGAGGTCGGCGCCCTCACCGTAGCCGTGGTAAGCAAACCCTTCTCGTTCGAAGCCGCCACCCGGCGGAAGAACGCCGAGGAAGGCATCAACCGCCTGAAGGACCACGTCGACACTCTCATCGTCATTCCCAATGACCGCCTGCTCCAAATGAACCACCAGGGCGAACAGACCTTCACTTGGGAGGACGCTCTGAAGATGGCCGACTCGGTCCTCCATCAGGGCATCCAGGCCATCGCTGAGGTGGTCACCGTTCCCGGCGAGATCAACGTCGACTTCGCCGACGTCAAGACCATCCTCAACAACGCCGGTCCCGCCTGGCTGGCCATTGGCCGCGGCAAGGGCGAGAACCGGGCCATCGATGCCGCCAGGATGGCCACCAAGAGCCCCCTCTTGGACATTGCCATGGACGGCGCACGGCGCGTCCTGTTCGTGGTTAGCGGCGGCGCCACCCTGTCTTTGCAAGAGGTCCAGGACGCAGCCGACATCATCCAGGACATGTCCGACCCGGACGCCAACATTATCTTCGGCACCTGCCGGGACTCCAGGCTGGAAGACGAGCTCAAGATCACCATGGTCGCCGCCGCCTTCCCGGTCCTCTATGAGAGCCAGCAGATGCGCGAGGCCGAGTTGGACCGCTTGTTGCAGGACGTTGTCCCCGAGTCGGAGGAGGAACTCGACGTTCCCAGCTTCCTTCGCCGCCAGTCGGGCACCCGCAACCGCGGACTGTTCCGATAGCCGAATCGGCCGGCCAGCCGGTTCAATCCGGTTCACTAGAGTAATGTTCTCGGAGGCCTAGCAGCACTACTATCCCTTGTCTGGGATCTCTAACCCCAGGCGGCCGAGAATCGTCATGAGGTCGTCCTCTTTCGGGAGGACGGCCTCTTCTCTTTGGCCCGGCTACCCCTAGCCGTTGGCGGCCAACCTCCCGCGCCTCCGCCCAGGCCGTCACCTCCGCCTAGCCCGTCACCTCCGCCTAGCCGGTCACCTCCGCCCAGCCCGTCACCTCCGCCCAGCCCGTCACCTCCGCCCAGCCCGTCACCTCCGCCCAGCCCGTCACCTCCGCCCCAGCCCGTCACCTCCGCCCAGCCCGTCACCTCCGCCCAGCCCGTCACCTCCGCCCAGGCCGTCACCTCCGCCCAGGCCGTCACCTCCGCCCAGGCCGTCACCTCCGCCCAGGCCGTCACCTCCGCCCAGGCCGTCACCTCCGCCCAGCCCGTCACCTCCGCCCAGGCCGTCACCTCCGCCCAGCCCGTCACCTCCGCCCAGCCCGTCACCTGGCCCGCCAACGTGTCACCCCGGCGCTCTCCGTCATTCCCGCCCCCAACTAGTCATTCCCGCGCAGGCGGGAATCTCGCGCCTCGTCGTTTTACACCTGTCCGAGCGACAACTTGCCTATTGACTTTCAGGGCCGCCCATTATAAAATCTCCGCCTACTACAGGTAGTGGCTATGGTTAACCATAACACATTATGTAGTATCTTAAATTAATTTAATAGGAATTTAAGAAAGCGTTAGAGTCATGAAGTGCCCGTTCTGCTCCTACGCCGACTCTAAAGTCACCGACTCCCGCACCGTGGAGAACGGCATCCGCCGCCGCCGCGAGTGCCAGCGCTGCAGCTTGCGCTTCACCACCTACGAGCGTATCCAGACTACCGCTTTGGTTGTCTCCAAGCACGACAACCGTCGCGAAGAATTCGACCGCGAGAAGCTAATGGCCGGGGTCCGCAAAGCCTGCGCCAAGCGTCCTATCCCCTCCCGCACCATAGAAAAGATGATCGAGGACATAGAAACCGAGCTACAGCGTCTCGGCCAGGTGGAAGTGCCCACCAGTATCCTGGGCACCCTGGTCATGGAGCGGCTCCGCAACCTGGACAGGGTGGCGTACATCAGGTACGCCAGCGTATATCGAGACTTCCAGGACATCGAGAGCTTCGAGCGGGCAGTTAAGGACCTGCGGGACGACAGCCCCCAACTCCCCTTGCCCGAAGGTCCCCGGGAAGTTGCCCGGCGGCGTCGCCGCCGCAACACGGCCACCGTGGCCCGATACCGTCCCAGGAATGTCAATCCCTACGGAAATGACAACCGCCCCACCGAATCAGACGACAACGGAGGGAATCCCTTCAATGCAATCTAGCCCGCAATATCCTGCCCTTGCCAGGTTGTTGGCCCTGAACAACCAGGTGCACGATTTGGAAAAAGAGTTGTTGGGTGTGGTAGTGCCGGGAGCGCCCCTTCAGCCGGTAGCCGGTGTGTCCATCTGGGAGGCCAGCGCCATCGCCGGGCTGCAAGAGGAGATCGACCGGGGAGCCCGAGCCAGCCTCATCGCCTGCTGGCTGAGCATGCCCGAGGACGACTTTCAGGCGTAGCCCCGAGGCACAACGGGTGGTGAAGGGACCATAAGGTAGAGAAATGGAATTGGGTGTTGGGACGTGGGGTGTAATCGCTGGTTGGCCCGGACTTGAAACGGGCTTTCTTCGTACGGGTTTCGTTTCGTAGGTTTTCCAACGCGGCGGGGAAATTGGTCGCGTCGAACCTTGACTTTCGCTGAAAACCACCGTAAAATCGCCCACCTAGATATTGTAGTACCAAGACAACCTGCTACAATATTTAGTAGCATCAACAGCCCCCACTGTCTTTCGTACTGACAGTTGGGCGGCGCCTTAGGGCCGGACGGCCGGTCCATCCGACGTAATACTCGTGTTATATCCAACCGCTCGACCTGAGCTTTTCGATTGGCTTTCACCGGGGTTTGGGAAGGGTTTGTAAGTGGAGGGGTGGCAGAGAAATGACGATTACTCGCAATGATTCGGATATGGCCAACACTCCCGTCGTAGAACGCCGCCGGCGGGTCTCGGCGGCCTTGGCCTCCGCAGGCCTTGCCCAGAAAATCGGAGACCGCTCTACGGAGCTAACCGAGAACTCCAGGGTCGTCTTGGAACGCCGCTACCTCTCCAAGGATAGGGAAGGAAACATTCTGGAAGACCCAGACGGCCTGTTCCGGCGGGTAGCCCGCAACCTGTCCCAGGCAGACATTTCCTACGGGGCCTCGGAGGAGGTCCGCCAGGCCACTGAGGACGAGTTCTACGAGGTCATGCGCCGGTTGGAACTCTTGCCCAACTCCCCCACCCTGATGAACGCCGGGCGCGAGATTCAACAGCTTTCCGCGTGTTTCGTCTTGCCCGTCGAGGACTCCTTAGAATCCATATTCGACGAAGTCAAGCAGACCGCGCTTATTCACAAGAGCGGAGGAGGCACCGGCTTTTCGTTTAGCAACCTGCGGCCCGAGGGCGACGTGGTCGGCTCCACCGGCGGCGTGGCCAGCGGCCCCGTCAGCTTTATCCGCGCCTTCGACACTGCCACCGACGTCGTCAAGCAGGGCGGCACCCGCCGCGGCGCCAACATGGGCATCCTCGACGTCACCCACCCTGACATCCTCAAATTCATCCAGTCCAAGGAAGACGGCAGGCATCTCAACAACTTCAATATTTCTGTGGCCGTGACCGAAGAGTTCATGCAGAAGGCTGAGGCCGGGGAGGACTATGACCTGGTCAACCCTCGAACCGGCAAAGTTACCGGCCCCTTGAACGCCAAGGACGTCTTCGAGCTGATGGCTGAACTGGCCTGGAAGACCGGTGACCCCGGCCTGGTTTTCATGGACCGCATCAACCGGGACAATCCCAACCCTCAACTGGGAGTAATTCAAAGCACCAACCCTTGCGGCGAGCAGCCTCTTCTCCCCTACGAGTCTTGCAACCTGGCCTCCATCAACCTGGCCCGGATGGTCAAGTACGAGGGAGACGACGTCGTCATCGACTGGGAGCGCCTCGACCGCATCGTCGAGACCACCGTCCATCTTCTGGACAACGTCATCGACATGAACCGGTACCCCATACGCGAGATCGAGGAGATGAGCAAGAAGACCCGCCGCATCGGCCTGGGCGTCATGGGTTTTGCCGACCTGCTCATCCAATTGGGTATACGTTACGATTCAGACGAGGCCCTGGACCTCGCCGACCAGGTCATGGGCCGCATTTACCGGGAGACCCACCGGGCCTCCTCCGCGCTGGCCCAGCAACGAGGCCCGTTCCCCGCCTGGGAAGGCAGCGTCTATAGCCGTGAGGGCGCCGCGGGAGAGGGCCGCCCCATGCGCAACTCGGCTCCCACCACCATCGCCCCCACCGGCACCATCAGCATCATCGCCGGCGCCTCCAGCGGCATCGAGCCCCTCTTTGCCCTTAGCTACGTCCGCAACGTGATGGACAACACCCGTCTGGTGGAAGCCAACCCATATTTCGAAGCCGTGGCCAAGCAGGAGGGCTTCTACTCCCAGGAGCTGATGGAGCAGCTGGCCGCGCAGGGCAGCCTGGAAACCCTGGACGTGCCCCAGTGGGTCAAAGAGATATTCCGCACCTCCCACGACATCAACCCCGAATGGCACGTCAAGATGCAGGGCGCCGTTCAGCGGCACACCGACAACTCCGTCTCCAAGACCATCAACTTCCCCCACGACGCCACCATCGACGACGTTGCCCAGGCCTATATGCTGGCCTATGAACTGGACTGCAAGGGCATCACCGTCTACCGGGATGGCAGCAAGGCCGGCCAGGTGCTCAGCACCGGCGAGGCAGGCGCATCCGCGGACCAGGCCCCCGTTGACGCCGCCGAAGCCGAAACCTACCTGACCCCTAGGGAGCGCCCGCGCACCACCTATGGCGTCACCGAGCGGGTGCGCACCGGGCACGGCAACATGTACGTCACGATTAATTTCGAAGAGGGGAGCCAGCCCTTCGAGTTGTTCGGCACCCTGGGAAAGTCCGGTGGTTGCGACTCCGCCCAGTTGGAGGCGATTTCCCGGCTGGTCTCCCTCGCCCTCCGCTCCGGCGTCGACCCCCGGCACATCATCCAACAACTCAGGGGAATCACCTGCTGCCCGGCTTGGGACAGCGGCACGTTGGTGCGTTCAAGCCCCGACGCCGTGGCCCTGGCCCTGGAGCGGCACCTTACGGCAGAACATGGTGCAGAGGCCCATTCCCCCCGGCAAGCCTTCCAAATGGAGTTGCCTGACCGGCCCGCTCTCAACGGCAACGGTAACGGCAATGGCCATGGCCCGGCCAGGAAGTGCCCCGATTGCAACGGGGACATCGTCTACCAGGAAGGCTGTTTAATGTGCGTGGCCTGCGGCTGGAACAAATGTGAATGACGTGTGGTGTGGGATCGCCGCGTTCCGCCGCTAGCCATTACCCCTCTCGGAAGCCCCCGGCGCAAGCCGGGGGCTTCTCTTTCCGGCGCAATCGACCATTTGCCGTGCTACAATCCCAGCGCTCCTATACTGCGCTCCTGAGACACAATGCTTGAACACTAAGCCATGACTAGCGATACACGCCCCGCCGTCGCCGTCACCATGGGCGACCCCTGCGGCATTGGCCCCGAGGTTGTGGCCAAGGCCTTGGCCCAGCCCTGGGTCTACGCCGCCTGCCGTCCCTTGGTCGTCGGCAACACCTTTGCCATGGAGCGAGCCGTCGCCTTGACCGGCGCCACTCTTCGTGTCAACTCATTAGCCGACCCAAAGGACGCCGGCCGGGACCCCGCAGTCCTCGACCTGTTAGACCCGGGCAACCTCGACCCCGCGCACATCACCCCCGGCCAAATCAGCCCTCCATGCGGCCGCGCCTCCATGGAGTGGGTCACCAAAGCGGGCCAATTGGCCCTGGAAGGCAAGGTTGCAGCTCTGGCTACGGCCCCACTGAATAAAGAGGCCGCCTCTCTGGCCGGCTACCAGGCCATTGGCCACATGGAACTTTTGCAGGAACTTAGCGGCGCCAAGACCGTGGCCACCATGTTGATGGCCAAGAACCTGCGGGTAGTCCACCTCACCACCCATCGCTCCCTCCGGCTGGCCTGCGACTACGTCAAGAAAGAGCGAATTCTCCAATTCCTGCAACTTACCCACGACAGCTTCGTCAGCTGGGGCACGGCTAACCCTCGCATCGGCGTGGCCGCCTTGAATCCCCACGGCAGCGACGGGGGGTTGCTGGGCAGCGAAGAAGAGGAGGAAATAGCCCCCGCCGTCCAGGCGGCCCGGGAGCAGGGAATCGACGCCATCGGCCCCGTCCCAGCCGACGCTGTTTTCCACCAGGCGACTGAAGGACTCTACGACGTGGTCCTGGCCATGTTCCACGACCAGGGCCACATCCCGGTGAAGGTCTACGGCTTTGAAGAAAGCGTCACCGCCAACCTGGGCCTGCCCTTTGTCAGGACTTCCGTAGACCACGGCACGGCATTCGACATCGCCGGCCAGGGCGTCGCCGATCCAACCAGCATGCTCGAAGCCATCCGCCTGGCCGTAGCCTTGGCCAGGGGAGAGGGCCTGCCCGCCGCCTAGCGACCAATTTCCGCAAAGTCCGGCGTTGTCACCCTCATTCCAACCTTCCCCCTTTAGAATGGGGAAGGGGTGACCCCCCGTTCGCCCTTCGATTTCCCTCAGGACGAACGGGCCGCCCGCCCTACCCGCCCTACCACCCGCCCTACCCGCCCTACCCGCCCTACCCGCCCTACCCGCCCTACCACCCGCCCTACCCGCCCTACCCGCCCTACCACCCGCCCTACCCGCCCTACCCGCCCTACCACCCGCCCTACCCGCCCTACCCGCCCTACCACCCGCCCTACCCGTCATTCCCGCGCAGGCGGGAATCTCTCGTCCCTGAATCGGACCGTCGTCGGTTGGGGCGTAGACCCCCTAAACTCACAAACGAAGTGCAACACCTTGTTAAGGTGTTGGCATGGGAAAACATTATAAGCATGTCGCCATTGACGAACGGTGTGAAATGGCCCGTCTACGAGCCCAGGGACAGACAGTCCGCCAAATCGCGGCAGGTCTGGATCGCGCGCCATCAACAGTTGCTAGGGAGCTGAAGCGCAATGGCTCACGGACCCAGGGATACCAGCCGGTGTACGCCAGCCAGCCAGCCCACGCCCGCCGCTGGCGTGGCTCCAAGCTGGATAGGGACGCCGCTTTGCGAGAGCAGGTTCTGGCACGCCTCAAACTGGGCTGTTCTCCTGAGCAGGTTGCCGGCCGCATGGCCCGGGAGTCAGGTAAGAAAGTCATCTCCCACGAGAGCATCTACCGCTTCGTCTACGCCCAGATGGCCCGTAAGGAGGACTATTCCTGGCGCCGCTACCTGCCTCGGAGCAAGTGGAAGCGGGGCTGGCGGGGGCGTAGGGGAGGCAGTCCTGTCTCTTTCATGGCTAAGCGACGCCCCATCGCCGAACGCCCTGAGAGCGCCGCTGATCGCCGAACCCCAGGGCATTGGGAGGCGGACCTGATGCTGTTCAGAACCTACGGACATGCTGTGCTCACCATGCACGAGCGCCACTCCCGCATCCTCATAGCCCTCAGACCCCCTGGCAAGGCGTCCGGCCCCATAGCCGACGCCATGGCCCAAGTGCTGGGACAGTTTCCTCCCGAAATGCGCCGGTCGGTGACCTTCGACAACGGGACCGAGTTTGCCCGCCATCATCAGCTGCACGATCTGGGCATCGAGACCTTCTTCTGCGATACCCATTCTCCCTGGCAGAAGGGCGGAGTGGAGAACGCCATCGGCCGGCTGCGACGGAGCTTGCCCCGCAAGACCGACCTCGCCGCATTGTCTCAAGAACGGTTTACACAAATGCTTCAGGCCTACAACAATACCCCTCGCAAGTGCCTGGGCTACAGGACCCCGGCAGAGATTTTCTTGGACCAGGTGTTGCACTTCGTTTGTGAGTTTAGGCCCCCGCCTTCGCGGGGGTGACGGGTGCAAGCAGGAGGGTGACGGGGAAAGTGTGCGGGGATCTGGCCCGGCCGACTCGCCGGACGTCCTGAACTCTTTGAAGCAAACGAACGGAACAACACCCGATGGGCCGCAATTTCCCTCCCCATGGGCCCTCCCCGTAAGTTATAATGAAAACTGCTATGACCTCCCATCGACTCTATTCAGCCGGCGGCCGCTTATGAACCTGGCCTTTATAGGCGGAGGGGTTATGGCCGAAGCCATCCTCAAAGGAGCGCTGGCCGCCGGCCTGGCCCGCAGCAATGACGTCCGCGTCGGCGAACCTGTCGCTGCCCGCCGCCACTACCTCAGCGAGGGCTACCGTATAACCGCGGTAGACGACAACCGCAGCGCGGCCGGCGACGCCCAGCTGGTTATCTTGGCGGTCAAGCCCCAGGATTTGGGTCAAGTCTTCCGGCAGCTCAATGGCGTCTTGACGCAGGAGCAGGCCGTGCTTTCCATCGTGGCCGGCGCAAAGATGTCAACCCTGGCCGGGGGCCTCGGCTTCGAGGCCGTCATTCGCGCCATGCCCAATACCCCTGCGCAGGTCGGTCAGGGCATGAGCGTATGGACCTGCAGCCCCGCCGTCCCCGCGCCCCTGCGCGAACTGGCCCAAGAAGTACTTGAGACCGTGGGCCGCCAAATCTACGTGGACGACGAAAAATACCTGGACATGGCCACCGCCCTAAACGGCAGCGGTCCCGCTTATCTCTTTCTGGTGGTCGAAGCACTCATCGACGCCGGGGTGTACGTGGGCCTACCCCGGCCCATGGCCCGGACTATAGCATTGCAGACCGTTTACGGCAGCGCCAAGCTGCTGTTGGATACCGGCCAGCACCCCTCTCTGCTAAAGGACATGGTGGTATCCCCGGGAGGCACCACCGCCGAGGCCCTGCAGGTATTGGAGCGGAAAGGCGTCCCCGCAGCCTTCGTAGAGGCTGTCGACGCCGCCTACCGGAAGTCCCTCACGTTGGGATCATAGTAGGGTAAACCGTGATCGTCATTCTTGACTACATCATCATCCTGTTCACCATTGCCATCTTCACCAGGGTAATCCTTTCTTTCGTCATCCCCATGGCCGGCGCTCGCCCCCACCCCTTGCTGCTCAGTATCAACCAGGTGGTCAACCAGATAACTGAGCCTATCCTGGGACCCATCCGGCGCGTCTTGCCTACCCTCGGCATGTTTGACTTCAGCCCCATGGTTGCCCTTGTCATTCTGTGGTTGATTCGAGCGGCGATAGCCGGCAGCATATAGCCCCTGCGCCTTGACCCGGTATCCGGGCGGCTATACAATCGATTTTCAAACCCCCTCCGGCGAATAGCGGTCATGCATCAACAAGAAATGCTCAAGGGCAACACCGAGAGCGTGCTCCTGGCCCTTCTGGAAACGGAGCCGATGTACGGCTACCAAATCGTCAAGGAAGTGGAGCAGCGCAGCAGCGGCTACTTCGAGTTCAAAGAGGGCACCCTCTATCCCGCCCTGCACCGCCTGGAGCGGGCCGGCTTTATTGCAGGACGGTGGCAGGACACTGCCAACGGCATTCGCCGCCGATACTACCAAATCACCGTCCGGGGCCGCCAGGCCCTGATGGACCGCCTCCAAGAATGGCAGCGCTTCAGCCGGGCCATGGACTCCATCATGCTTCCCGACAGTTCGTTGACCCAGGGATAGGCCCACCATGGCAGTGGAATTTACTGACTATCTCCATTCCCTGGCACGGCGTCTTCACTTGGAGCCCAACCAGGAGCAGGACATTATCCTCGAACTGGAGGGCCACCTGGAGGACAAGGTCGCCGACCTGGAAGCCAGGGGCCATGGCCGGGAAGCCGCATCGCGAATCGCCGTTGAGGAAATGGGAGCCCCCGAGACGGTAGCCAGCGGCATGTATACCGTGCACAGCCCCGGCGTGTGGCGCGACGTTGTGCTGGCGGTCGTACCCCATTTCTTGCTGGCCTCCCTCTTCGCCCTTCACCTCTGGAGCCACTATTTCCTGGTTGCCTTGCTCCTAATCGGCATAGCCCTGGTCACCTGGCGCAATTGGCGGGCCGGCAACCCCAGCAAGTGGTCCTACTCCTGGATGGGCTATACCCTGGCAGCCCCCACCCTGTCCTGGTTGCTTTCGTTGATAACCCTGGCCTATGGCGGTTGGACGCTGGTCACCACTGGCAGCCTGCCCTTCAACGTAGTTCTCTTTGTGTTGCTCATCGGCTATGTTCCCTTCTCCATGTGGATTGTCTTTGGCGCGGCCCGTAAGGTCATGCAGCGCGACTGGCTTCTGGCCTCTCTCACCGCTCTGCCCTTCCCCTTCTTGACTTCCTGGGTGCTCTTCCTCAACTGGCAGGGCGGCCTTTGGCGGGACCACGCCGAGCGGATGCAGAGCACCGATACAGCCCAGGCTTTCATCTTCCTGGCCTTGGCTGTCACCACCGCGGTATTCCTCAAAGTCGGCCCTCGCCCGCTGAAGATTGGCCTGCTCACACTGATTACTGCCGTTTTGGTTGCCATCTCCGCCGCCTCTCTTCCCGTCTCCTTGGGCTTCCTCGCCATCTTGCTGATAATAGTGGCCTCCGTCGTTTTTCTCCTCAGCCCTGCGGTGCTGGAGTCGCGCCTGAATGACCGCTATGCGCGGCGGACGCTGGACGCATCCGGCGGCCAGGTAGTTACCCATTGGTTCAGCGACATGACGTAGCCGTGGTGGTGGACAGCAGTTGCTGTCTGCCGCCGGAACTCCTGCGCCAGTGGAATATCACCGTCGTTCCCCACCAACTGGTAATTGGCGACCGCTCTTTTCGAGACGGCGTAGACATCCGGCCCGATGAGTTCTATCGCCTGCTCGCCCGGGATGATCACACTGCCCTGTCCACCGCCGCTCCCCAGCCCGGCCACTTCCTGGAGGGATTCCTCGCCGCAGGTCGGCTGGCGCCCAACGTTCTGTGCTTGACCCTCCCCACCGAGTTCAGCGCCGCCTACCGCTCCGCCTGCGCCGCGGCGGAGGCGGCCGACGGCAGGTTGGCAGGCGCCAAGGTCCAGGTCTTGGACAGCCGCGCCGCCGCCGGAGGCTCCGGCCTGGTCGCTCTCGCCGCTGCCCGCTGGGCCGCGGAGGGCTTGCGCCTGGATGATATTGCGGCCCGCGTCCAGCGACTGTCGCCCCGGGTAGGTCTCCTGGCCTTTCTGGACACCGTCCGCTACCTTAGACGCAGCGGACGCGTGCGGGCGCTTGACGCTTGGGCCGGCGCCCTGTTCAACATTAAGCCCCTTACCGAGCTGCGCCAGGGCGAGGCCCGTATGCTGGACAAGCCCCGGGGACGGGCCAATGCCGCCCGGCGCCTGTTGGACGTGATGCGCCAGCGGGTCGCCGGAAAGCCTGTCGTCGTCAACGTCATGGAAGCCGATGCCCCTCAAGACGCCCAGGAACTTTGCCGGCAAATCCAGGCTGAGTTCGACTGCCGAGAAATCATCAACAGCCAGTTCACCCCGGTGATGGGCCTGCACACCGGCCCAGGGTTGCTGGGCGTTGCATTCTACGTGGATGACGGCGTTGATGACGGAGACGGCGGAGCGCCGGAGGGCCCGTGATGAACGATCAATTGAACGATCGGGCGCGCCGCGACGCCGCCTTAGCCAGGGACGCGCTGGAACTCCACCGCCCGCCCCGCCAGGGCGGCCCTCCCGCGGGTGTCCTGGTCGCCTTGAGCGGCCCGCCCGGCGTAGGCAAGTCCCATTTCGCCGCGCAGCTGGCCGAAAAACTCCCCTGCGTCGTCCTGGAAAGCGACCGCATTCGCAAGCTCCTGGTCGCCAAACCCCGGTACACCGGGCAAGAGCACGGCCGCGTCTTCGCCGTATGCCATCTCCTCGTGGAAGAATGCCTGGCCCGCGGCCATCGCGTCGTCTTCGACGCCACCAATCTCAGCGAGGCTGTCCGCCGCCCCCTGCGGCGAATCTGCCGCCGCTTGTCCGTTCCCCTGCTGTGGGTGCGCGTCACCGCCCCGTTGGATGTTGTGAAACAGCGGTTGGCCGGAAGGGACGCCGGGGAACCGGACGGCTTTTCCGATGCCGGGTGGGACGTCTACTGCCGCATGGCCCCCGGCGAAGAACCTATTAAAGGCCCGCATTTCAACGTCGATTCATCCGGCGACATCACTGGCGCAGTCGACCAGATCGCCCGCCAGGCCTCGGCCTCCGGCGACCCCGTTGTCCGTTGACCCCACTCTGTAAAAGAAAGTTGGAGATATGAAAATAACCGTAGCCGTTGACGAAGTGACCCAAGTCGATACCCCGGCCCTGGTGGTCAATCTGTTCAAAGGCGTCACTGAGCCAGGCGGCGCTACCGGGGCCGTGGACAAGGCCCTTGACGGGGCCATCTCCCGGCTCATCAAGGAAGGCGAGATAAAGGGCAACCAGGGCTCGATTAGCCTGCTGCACACCATGGGCAAAATCGCACCCCAACGGGTGGTGGTTGTCGGCTTGGGGCCCGCCGACAAGCTCGACGCCCAGGTTGTGCGCCAGGTTTCAGGCGACGCGGCCCGCTATCTCAGGCAGCGGGGCATCGCCAGCGCCGCCTCTATAGCCCACGGCGCCGGCCTTGGCGGCATGGACCCCGCCGCCTCAGGCCAGGCCATCGCCGAGGGCGCCCTCCTCGGCCTTTATCGCTTCGATTCCTATCTCTCCTCCAACGACGACCGGCCGCAAAGCTCCTTGGAAGAACTGGTCATCGTAGACCGGGACGCCGACCGGGCGGACGGCATCCGCTCCGGAGTTGCCGCCGGTGAAATCATGGCCCAAGGCGCAATCCTGGCCCGGGACATGGTCAACGAGCCGGCCAACGTCATGACGCCCACCCGGATGGCCGAGACCGCCGAACGGGTTGCAGGTTCCGATGGCCTGTCTTTAACCGTGTTCGAGGCGTCCCAAATGCGGGAAATGGGCATGGGAGCCTTGCTCGGCGTCGCCCAGGGCAGCGATCAACCGCCGAAGTTAATAGTCTTGGAGTACGAAGGCGACCCCGAACGCCCTGAGAACAACCTGGGGCTGGTGGGCAAAGGCATCACCTTTGACACCGGCGGCATTTCCCTGAAGCAGCCCGGCGGCATGGAAGCCATGAAGGGCGATATGGCCGGCGGCGCGTCCGTTATCGCAGCCATGCAGGTCATCGCCCGCCTTCAGCCCAAAATAAACGTCACCGGCATCATCGCCGCCACCGAGAATATGCCCGGCGGCTCGGCCCAGCGCCCCGGAGACGTGGTGCGGGCCATGAACGGCAAGACCATCGAGGTTATTAACACCGACGCCGAGGGCCGCCTGGTGCTGGCCGACGCCCTGTGCTGGGCCCGCCAGAAGGGCATCACCCGGCTGGTCGACGTGGCCACACTCACCGGGGCCATGGTCGTCTCGTTGGGCAAGGCCTGCACCGGCGTCATGGGCAACGACCAGGCCTTAGTGGACCAGATCGCCGCCGCCGGTGACGACGCAGGGGAGAGATTCTGGCAGCTTCCCATGTTCGACGAGTACAAAGACCTGATTAAGAGCGACGTGGCGGACATGAAGAATTCAGGGGGCCGCCAGGCCGGTTCCATCACCGCCGCCTTCCTGCTCTCCGAGTTCGTCGACGGTGCAGCCTGGGTCCACCTGGACATTGCGGGCACTTCCACCGCTGCCAGCACCAAGGGATACCAGGTCAAGGGCGCTTCCGGCGTGCCCGTCCGCACCCTGGCCCAGTTGGCCTGCCGCCTGGCCCAGGAAGCGGCTTAGCCCCGCCCAGCCGCCTGGCTCAGGAAGCGACTTAGCCCCGCCCAGCCGCCTGGCCCAGGAAGCGGCTTAGCCCCGCCCTGCCGCCTGGCCCAGGAAGCGACTTAGCCCCGCCCAGCCGCCTGGCTCAGGAAGCGACTTAGCCCCGCCTAGCCGCCTGGCCCAGGAAGCGGCTTAGCCCCGCCCAGCCGCCTGGCCCAGGAAGCGGCTTAGCCCCGCCCAGCCGCCTGGCCCAGGAAGCGACTTAGCCCCGCCTAGCCGCCTGGCGCAAGAAGCGGCTTAGCCCCGCCCAGCCGCCTGGCCCAGGAATCTCTCCGTTCGTACTGAGGGAAATCGAAGTACCAACGGAGAGACGCCTCCACCATTGCCGGATCCCCGCCGCCGCCGGCCCCAGCCCGTGTGCTATTATGGGCCTCCAACACGCTGCAAAGGAGTTATCACCATGCCATTTGGAGGCAATGACTGGCTGGCCTTGACCCGGGAAGAGACCCTGGAGCCGGACCTTCCCATCTGCGACCCCCACCACCACTTCTGGGACTTGCGCACTGCGCGCGTCCCGTACCAGAGATACCTGCTGCACGAACTGGCCGACGATATCAACAGCGGCCACAACGTGCGCTCCACCGTGTTCATCGAGGCTCGCTCCATGTACCGCGACACGGGGCCCGAGGAGTTGCGCTGCGTCGGCGAGGTCGAATTCGTCCAGGGTCTCGCCGCCGCCAGCGCCAGCGGCCTATACGGACCCGGCCGCGCTGCCGCGGCCATCGTTGGCAAGGCCGACTTGAACATGGGCGATGGAGTCAAGCCCGTGCTGGAAGCCTTGCAGGCCGCCAGTCCCAACCGCTTCCGCGGCATCCGCCACTCGGTTACCTGGGACCCCCACCCAGAGGTTGAAAACCAGGCCGCAGGAGCCACCCAAGGCATGATGGGCGGCGATAATTTCCGCGCCGGGGCCAGGGTCCTGGAGGCTATGGGACTGTCCTTCGAGGCCTGGATGTTTTTCCACCAGCTACCGGACCTGGCCGCATTCGCCAAATCCGTTCCCGACCTGACCATCATCCTGAACCACGTCGGAGGCTTGCTACGGACAGGCCCCTACGCCGGCCGGGACGACGTGATGGAGACGTGGCGCAACGGCGTTGCCGCCGTGGCCCAGTGCCCCAACGTCAGCGTCAAGTTGGGCGGCATTGGAATGCCCCGCACCGGGTTCGACTGGTCCGCCCGCAGCGAGCCCATAGGCTCGGAAGAATTGGCCCGCGACATGGCCCCTTTGATGGACTACTGCATCGACAAGTTCGGCCCCGATCGCTGCATGTTCGAGAGCAACTTCCCCGTGGACAAGGTCTCCTATTCCTACAACGTCATGTACAACGCCTTCAAGCGCCTGTCCAAGGGCTACTCCCCCTCCGAGCGCAGCGCCATGTTCCACGACAACGCCGTCCGCGCCTACCGCATCGAGGTCTAGGGGCCAGGCAACTAACCTCCACCTAAACCCCCAACCGGGATACGTTTGCTTTTAGAGTAGGCTATGTCTGAGCCTAGATATGTCAGCCCCCATAACCGAACGGAGCCACCGTGTAAGCCGGGCCAATACTGTATGCAACGTCGCCGCTGCCGGGGCGGTCGGAGAACAGGTCGATGGCGCTCACATCACGCTCCCCGAGATCCACTGGAGGCGCTGACGCTTCCGGGGTTGTCGCGGGTAGCAAAGGTTCAAATGGTTTGTGGTAAATATTTTCCAAAGTGAAGCCGTCGTATGCGGCGCCATCGACGCCATATTGGTAGATGACCTTCAAGCTTGCGGGATGGCCTAAGATGTGGTCGTACGTTACACGCAGATAGCGGGGCGGGTTAGAACTCAAGGCATGCTCAAGATGCTCAAACAGGTCGTCGATGGTCCTGTAGGAGTAGTCGGAAACATGTTCTTCAGCTAAAGTCTCCCCGGACTCCCCGTCGATGACCGACTCGATTACCCCGTTCCTGACAGCGATCTTAAGGTCCTTTGAATCTTCCGGGCATTCACACAGCGGCCTGATTCTCAAATCATAGTTGTCTGAGCCCATGGCGTACCATTCGTCCTTGGCTGAGGAGAGTTCCTCCTTCGCTAAATCAACGTCATACAGTGGTTCCTGTGGTTTCGAAGGGTCGACGGGTTCGTAGACAATCGACGTCAGGCTATATCCATCGTCGGGCGTGTTCGTATCACTTACCCCCCAGGAAGTGGGATAGCCCAAGGTGGGATGATATTTCGCACCCAGTCTGTAGGCCCTGGTGCGCAAGGCGCTGTTGATCTCGGAAAACAGGGCGCCAATGGTCTTGTTGGCGTAGACGACCTCATCTTCGGTTAACGCCTCTCCGGAATACAAGTCAATAACTAACTCGATGGCGCCGTTCCTGACAACGATCTTGAGGGTCGTTGAAGATTCCGGGCATAGACACAGCGCCTCGATTTCCAGATTATAGTTGGCTGAGCCTTTGGCGTACCATTTGTCCTTGGCCTCGGCAAGTTTCTCCTTTTCAAAGTCGACGTCATAAGCGGGCTCACGCGTCGGAGCAGACGTTGGGGTAGGTGTTGGAGCGGACGTTGGGGTAGATGTTGGAGCAGATGTTGGAGAAGGTTGATTACTGTTCCCCGCGCCGTCGCTGCACGCGACTAAGACCATCAGGAAAGACAGCGCTGTCAGAATAGCAGCCGGTCCAGCGGAACTTTTTGTAGAACACATGAATTATCTCCCCATTCACCTGCTTTGGTATAGGGCGTATATGGCCATCACGTCGAACGGACGCGGTGAGCAACGAAGTTTGCTTTTGGAGTACGTCCGAGCTTGGATATGCCAGACCCCATAACCGAACAGAGCCCTCAGCGGAGCCGGTACTAGCCCTACGGGCTAACGTACTGCGGCGGGTAGGGGTTCACGCTGTGCTTGGCGAAAACCTCGTCTATCCGTCGCATATCCTCGGCCGAGAGGGCCCACTCCAGCGCCCCCAGGTCCTCTTCCAGCTCCTGGTCGTTCAGGATGCCTACCAGGGCAGTGCCAACCGCAGGGTTTGCCAAGACCCACCTCAGCGCGAGCTGCGGCAGGGTCTTGCCGAGGCTCTCCGCGACGGGTTTCAGGTCGTCGACCAGGTTCACGTTTCGCTTCCACACCGAATCGTCGAAAATGTCCACCACCACCTCCGGCGCGTCTCCCCTCATGCGCCAGTCCACTTCCTCGAAGTTCTTCGGCACCGTGCAGGTCCCGGACAGCAGGCCGGAGGCCAATGCCCCCCAGCCCATCACTCCAATGTCCTCTTGCTCGCAATGGGGGATGATCTCTGTGTCCACCCGCCTGTCGAAAGCGTTGTAGTGGTACTGCGCCGCATCCACCCGCCGGATAGCGTTGCATTCCTTGACTTGGGCAAGGCTGTGATTCGAGAGGCCCACGTACCTCGCCTTCCCCTGCTGCACCAGGCTGTCCAGGGTCTCCATGGTCTCCTCGAAAGGCGTGTGGGGGTCCGGATAATGCACCAGCAGCACGTCTATGTAGTCGGTCTGCATCCGCTCCAGGCTCTGTTCCACCAGGGGCAGTATGTAGTCCCTTCGGCTGTCCCGGCCCGGCCGCGGCCGGTCGAGCTCCGATCCCTGCCAGCCCAGGCCGCACTTAGTCACCAGCGCCACGTCCTTGCGGCGCGTGCCGAGGGCCCTTCCCAGCATCTTTTCCGAGTCCCCCAGTCCGTAGTGGGGCGCGGTATCGAAGCAGTTGATGCCCATGTCGATGGCCCGGTTTACCGTGGCGCACATCTGGTCGATATAGTCGTCCCCCCACAGTCCTTTGGTCGGCTTTGACGCGTCATGACAGCCGTAGCCTATGGCTGACACCGTGATGTCCGTTGCTCCGAATTTGCGGTATTCCATCGCTCTGCTGCCTCCAACGAGTTGGGTTCCTGCGCAATCATGGGACCTGACCGGTTGTCCCCGGCTCCGGTCGTCCAATAGTACATCAATCACCGCCGCCCAATCCACCAACTGCTCATTCCGCCGCCAACCAACCCTGGAGCAACGGTCCTCTCGGCGCGGCACCCACCCTGTCTCGTTGACAACGACAGACTCAAATTGATATAAGCTTCTACAGGCGTACAGCCAAGACGAGGGGGAATCAACAACATGAGCAGTTCCAATGATGGCCCAGTAGGCGTCCTGCGCATGGTAGGCATCGACGTGGGGGACTTGGACCGGGCCAAGGAGTTCTGGTCCGCTATCCTAGGGCTAGAGGAAGAGAGCCGGGGCCCCGAATACCTGTTGTTCGTCAGGCGTCCGGGCGAGCCCATCATCTACTTGCAAAAGGTGCCGGAGAAAAAGATCATCAAGAACCGGATGCACTTCGACATCGCCGTCAAAGACCTGGATGTAGGCGTCGACCGGGCGCTTGCCCTGGGCGCGACGAGGTCCCGGACTATCCCCGGAGGCGGACCCCACGTTGCAGTCCTGGAAGACCCCGACGGCAACGAGTTCTGCCTGGTCATGCACTAGTTAGCCGGCAGCAGTGACCAAAACTGCGTAGGGGGCGGGGATAAATGTGCCCCCTGGCAGGCTAACTGCCTTAGGCTAACGTCGAATTCCCCGTTCACCGTGAGCCTGTCCAAATCACCCGTTCACACTGAGCTTGTCGAAGTGCGCCGCCGCCCGTTCGTTTGGTTCGAGAGCCTCACCACGAACGGGCTACCAGCCTGGGCGCACCACGAACGGGCTGCCAATCTTCACCCGTTGACACTGAGCTTGTCGAAGTGCGCCGCCGCCCGTTCGTCTGGTTCGAGAGCCTCACCATGAACGGGCTACCAGCCTGGGCGCACCACGAACGGGCTACCATCCTGGGCGCACTACGAACGGGCTGCCAGTCTGGGCGCACTACGAACGGGCTGCCAGTCTGGGCGCACCACGAACGGGCTGCCAATCTTCACCCGTTCACCCTGAGCTAGTCGAAGGGCCCGCCGCTACGGGTCTACCATCACGGGCGGGTGCGTATCGACGCCGTACTTGGCGAACACCTCGTCTATCTCGCGCATCTCCTCGCCCGATATAGCCCACCCCAGCACCCCCAGGTTCTCTTCCAATTCCCGGCTGTTTATCGTCCCCACCAGGGCCGCGCTCACCGCCGGGTTGGACAGCACCCACCTCAAGGATAGCTGGGCGATGGTCTTGCCCCGCCTCTCTGCGATGGGTTTAAGCTCGTCCACCAGGCGTATGTTACTTTGGAAGATGTCATGGGCATACTGCCCCTTCATAATCTCGCCGGCGGCGTCTCCCTTTGCCCGCCAGTCCGAATCGCTGAACGTAGTGTCCGCGGTGAATGCGCCCGCCAGCAAGCCCGACGCCATCGAGCCCCACACCATCACCCCCAAGCCCTGCTCCCGGCACCAGGGGAATATCTCCGGCTCCATCCGACGGTCGAACATGTTCAACTGGTATTGAGCGATCTCCAGCGGCCGGATCTCGTGGCACTTCTTGATCTGGGCCTCCGCGAAGTTGGACACCCCCAAATATCTAACCTTCCCCTGCTGCACCAAGGTGTCCATGGCGTCCATGGTCTCCTCGAAAGGCGTGCCCGTATCCGGGAAGTGGCACAACAGCACGTCTATGTAGTCAGTTTGCAGCCTTTGCAGGCTTGATTCCACCAGGGGCAGTATGTTCTCCCTCCGGGCATCCCTGCCCTTGGGCCTGCCCTCCGCCGATCCCTCGAACCCGAACCCGCACTTGGTCACGACCACCACGTCCTTCCGCTGCGGGCCCAGGGCCTTGCCCAACATTAACTCCGATGCGCCGCCGCCGTACACCGGCGCCGTGTCGAAACACGTGATTCCCAGGTCCAGGGCCCGGCGAACCGCCGCGCCCATTTCGTCGCCGTAGCCTCCGCCGCCTGCTACTTGCGGTACGCTGGCATCCCAGCAACCACAGCCCAGCACCGATACCGTTAGGTCCGTTGGTCCGAATTGTCGGTATTCCATTTCTCTGCCACCTCCATAAGGCTGGATACTACGAATACCCGGGCTTGATGCCGGCACGCCTCCTGTCACTCCCGGCGCACCCCCTGGCCACCGCTGGCGCACCGCCTGTCATCTACAATCCCAGCGCACCCACCATGTCATTCCTGTAAGTGTCGGGTAATTCGTTGACATATCCAAACAGCGGAGCATAAGCCCCCGGAGTTCATAGCGGGCGAGGTCGGCGGCCTCCTGGCGGAGGCGGGCCAGTTCATGGCGGAAGCGGTTGTCTTGGAGCCAACGGTAGGGTGTGCCTTGTCCTATGCCCAAGGAGCGTGCGGCTTGAGCCAGGGTGGGAGCAGCGGCGATGATGGGCAGAGCTTGCTGCCGACGGGAGGAAAGGCCGGAATTTTCGAATTCTGTACCATTCTGTACCATTCCGTTCCATTTTGGGGCGTCGGCAGCAGGCGAGGGAGGGTTGGAGGATTCGGGGCTGGGGCGGCGTTTGGTCACGACACGTCACGGGCCTCAGTGGCTGGTCTTGATTGGGTCCGGCGATATGGCAGGGACCTGACCTGCATCCATGATAAGGGGAGCCTGGGAGGCTGGGCAAGGGGCAAGTGTCAGTGGTGGGGGCGCTGGGGGCGAGATTATGACCCCCTCTAAATCTCCCCCTTCGTAAGGGGGAGAGGTCAAGTTTGGTACAAACCGGGGAGACTGGTAACAGATTATCCATGAACATAGGTAACAATTTCCTTCAAGGAGGAAAGGAAATGGCGGCTGGGAGGAGGGAATAACGGTTTGTCAACGAATTAGCTAACACATACAATTCCGAGCGCAGCGCAGCGGAGAGAGGAATCTGCAATCCCGCGGCGGCTGGCGGTCCGCCCCTTCGACAAGCTCAGGACAGGCCCCTTCGACTGGCTCAGGACAGGCCCCTTCGACTGGCTCAGGACAGGCATTTTAGGTTCTTTCGTCGCAGGCTCCTCAGAATGACTGGGGGAGGGTGTTCCTCAGGATGACGGGGGGGGGGGGGGCCGTCGCCCCAGAATGACAGGTTGGGGACAGGCAGGCAGCCCGGAAGCAGCCTATGGGTCCAGGCCAATGCCAGGGTGAGTCTCCACGCCGTACTTGGCGAATACCGCGTCAACCTCCCGCAGGTCCTCGGCGGAAAGCGCCCAACCCAGCGTACCCATGTTCTCCTCGAACTCTTTGGTGCGCAGGGTGCCGACCAGGGCGGTGCTTACTGCCGGGTTGGACAACACCCACCGGAGCGCAAGCTGGGGCATCGTCTTGCCCAGTTTGGCCGCAATGGATTTCAGCTCATCCACCACCTGGATGTTACGTGCCCTGTGCTCCAGGGCCAGCATACCCCCGTCGAATCCGGCGCTGCCTCCTATCCCTCGATAGTCGCCTTCTTGGAACTTCATGTCCACAGTGAAAGTACCCGTCAGCAGGCCGAAACCCATTGACCCGTAGGTCATAACCCCTATGCCGGTTTCCATGCAATAGGGATACATCGCCTTCTCGACGCGCCTGTCGAACATGTTATAGTCGTGCTGCACCACGCTAACCGGGCGAGTCTTCTCGCACTCCCGCACCTGCTCCTCGGTGAAATTTGAAACGCCTGTGTAACGCACCTTCCCCTGCTGCACCGCGGTCTCCAGCGCCCCCATGGTCTCCTCGAAAGGCACGCTCACGTCCGGCGCATGCACCAGCAGCACGTCCAGGTAGTCCGTTTGCATCCTTTGCAGGCTCTGGTCCACCTGCTGTAGGATAGACTCCCTGCGGCCGTCCCGGTTCTTCAGCCTGCCGACCTGCGAACCCTGGAAGCCCAGGCCGCACTTGGTCACCACCACCACGTCTTTCCGCCGGGCGCCCAATGCCCTGCCCAGCATTCGCTCCGACTCCCCGTCGCCGTACTGGGCCGCAGTATCGAAGCAGGTTATGCCATGGTCCAAGGCTCGCTTTACGGCGGTCTCCATTTCATCGCCGTAAGCCTTCTCGTAGTCCCATACGCCGCACCCAAACACCGACACGGTCAGGTCCGTAGGGCCGAATCTGCGGTATTCCATTGGTCTGCCTCCTCCAGTCAGCCTGGCTATTGGAAAACTCAGGGGCTGGGCGTCCGGTTCTCCGCCCGCCCGATTTTCAGCATTGTACACCAATAACTGGCAGGGTAAGGAGACATTGCGGTGACGCCGGTAGCATTTCCGGCCGGGGTCTAACTCCCGCTCTGGTGTTGCTTCGCGACCTCACTATGCCTCCGGGTGGCCAAGAGGACCCGCTACTTGGCAATGGCCGGATGTTGGGCGGCAAGTGGAGGGCAACGGCAGACCTGGTGGTATAATCCGGCCCGAACCGCGTTGGGAGAACGAGTATCAACCAGGGAGAGTTGAGACGAAGCAATGGTAGAGCGGTTCTTGTGTAGCCTGGCGCCGCTGGCGGCGTTATTGCTGGCGCTGGCGATAGCCTGCGGTGTGCCCGACGCACTGGGAACGACACCTCCGGAAGCCACCGTGACGCCCACGAACATGAACGAGCCTCAACCCACAGAGGCCATGACACCCGAACTCACGGAGGTAGTGACGCCCGTATCCACGGAGGTGACGGAGCCGGAACCGACAGACGTGACGGAGCCGGAACCGACAGACGTGACGGAGCCGGACCCCACGGACGAGGCGGAAACGGAGAGCTATTACGGCGGCGCTCTCAGGGTGGCGTATCCTATTGACCACTCAACTCTGGACCCAGTCCAAGCCGAGGCCGTAATCATAACCGACGCGGTCGGTCAAATTTTCGAGCCCTTGGTCCGCATCGCTCCCGACGCCTCGTACGTTCCCATTCTGGCCACGGCCTGGGAAATCAGCGACGACCTTATGTCCTACACCTTCACCCTGCGGGAAGGGGTGAAGTTCCACAACGGGGCCGACTTCACGGCAGACGACGTGGTCTTTAGCCTTAACCGGGCTCGGGATCCTGACATCTCCTCGCAGGCTGCCCTATTTGGCAGTGTTGATGATATCGTCGCCGTCGACGACTATGCCGTTCGTATTGACCACGATGTCCCCAACGGCCTCTTCCTGGACGTCCTGCAGCTATTGCCATCGGCCATCCTGGACGCCGATACGGATCTCGACAAGTTGGCAGTGGGTGAGGAGGCCTACGGCACAGGCCCATTCATGCTCGAAGAGTTGCTGCCGGAAGAACGGGTCACCATGGTCCGCAACCCCGACTATTGGGACCGCGGATTGCCTTACCTGGATGAGTTGGTCTTCGTGGGTATCGCGGAACGTTCAGCCCGGCGTGAGGCGCTCTTGGACGGCGATGTGGACGTATTGCCCGGTGTCGAACCAAAGGAAGTCGACGCCATCTCTGCCGGTCCCTACACCCAGGTGCATAGCGTTGTGTCATCAAGCTGGATCGGGATAGCCATAAATAACCTGATACGGCCTTTTGACGACAAACTTGTGCGGCAGGCGTTGCGATACGCCGTCGACCGGGATCTGGTCAACCAAATGGCGTTCTTGGGCCTGGGCGCCCCCAACAACGACAGCCCGGTTTGGCCCGGGGACTCCCGCTTCTACGCTCCAGAATATGAGGTTGAGTACGATCCGGAAAAGGCACGGCAGCTCTTGGCGGAGGCCGGCTACTCGGATGGCATCGATATCACCATAGCCACGGCTGACCTGGATCCAGGAATGATCGAGTTGCCCGCGGCATTCAAACAGAGCGCGGCGGCGGCGGGCATCCGGGTCGACATCAAAAGTCACTCGTCGGCCCAATTCTGGAGTCAGATATATCCCTACGGGCCTTTGACTGTCTTCTGGAATTTGGTCCGGCCCCACCCGGACCACTCCCTGACGATAATCTTCCACAGCGGCTCACGGTGGAACACGACCTACTTCGGCAAACAACTGGTTGAGGGCGCCGAATTCGCTCCGTTCGATAGGGAAATTTTGGGAATTATATACCTGTTTACACAATTGAAGTTGGGCAGTTTAGCCACTTGCTCAGGTGAGGGGAGTCACTCTCCGGTGACAATGCCCGCCAGGGTGAGTTTTAGGACTTCCCAGGTCGCTCCTACTCCGTATCCTCGGCCTTGTCCCGCTCCGCTTCCACTTCCTTGCTCTGATAGTCCCACGTCTCTTTAGGCGGCCCCTGCATACAGGCAAGGGCTATTTCCTCCGGCGATGCGTCTACCGGGTCCCACAACGTCCCAATCCTCTTGTCGGCTAGTGGTTCTCTCTTGGCCATATCACAGTCCTTTTACTGTCGGCTATGGTGAAGGTCTAGATGCGCCTGAAAAGCTCCGCAACCCTGGGAAAGCGGGGCGCCGGCAGGTTCCAGGCGGGGTCTGTCCTTCGGATTGAGTCCACAACAGCGTCCCGATCCAAGACAAGCACATTCCCACTTCCATAAGTGGCCGTCCGGTTCACCCAGTGGTCCTGCACCTCTCGCATTCGCAGAATGTCGCGCACATTGTCGACGCCTATCAGAATGTCAGTGTCAGTGGCTGTCCAATACCCTTGCGTGGGAACTGCCTTCCTGGTGTACCGTTCTCGAACTAACCGGCTGGCCATCTGTTGATGCTTCAACTCCCAGGCCCAGCCGTTGAAATCGCTGGCCGTAACCGGCTTCGCCCAGGCCGCTATCACTTCATCACCTATAAGGTTTTCGACCAACAATGTCCGTATAAGGCTTGTGGACTCCAATAGATAGTCAAAGCTGGCAGGGTCCTTGACGGAGGCTATGGTCTCCGTCATCCGGTCTAAATACTCTAAGTAGAAGTCTTGCCCAAGGCGATTGATGAAGGGCAGGGTTTCCTTGTCTAGGCGTCTGCGGGTGTCCTCGTCGTCTGACGGCAACCCTTTTGGCGTGTAGACCAGAAACGCTCTATTCCTGACTTCGTTGGCGAACTCGGTCGCGTCGGGGTTCAGCGTAACTATCGTGCATGGATAATGCCCCCCATTACTCACCATCACGTCATACAGCTTTATGATGAGCTCGCCTTGCTTCTGGTTTCTACCAGAAAAGCGTTCCGCGGCCACGTCCTGATAGAACAGGGGCAGTACTCCAACATGGCGGGCTGCATCCTTGAAGTCCGTTTGGGTGAAATCGCTGTTATCTAGGACAGTGGGCGGCCCGAACATAGATGTCAAGAGGAACCTTACCAGTGCACTTTTCCCGCAATGCGACTGGCCGTAAACAATGGCCACGTGCTTGATCTCTTTGGAAGCATTGCCACCGGCAAGATAGATGTCTCGGGCCAAGGCGGGCATGAACGGCGTGAAGTATAGCCAGCCCATCAGCCCGAAGTAGTTGCGCTGTAGAAGGTCGGCCCCCTTCCCAAACTCATGAAACTTGTCGATAAATTGGTTGATAAGCAATGCGTCGCTGGCAATGCCTTCATTGGAGCCGGCGACCTCCACCGAACGGCCATCATAGATGAAGTGGTCACTAATGCGACTCAGGCTATGCCACCTGGCAGGTGTCGCCGGCCTCTTGGAGGCCAGCGCATAGTTGATGGGCCGAAGCGCCGCTTCGTCAAGAATCGCCTTGCCTTCGGGTAAAACGTGAATGTTCTCACGCAACCCCTCGGACATGGCGGTTTCCAAGTCAGCAGCCCGCACAGCGATATACTCAGGGTCGCCCGGCATATCGGTTCCCGAGAAGAAGAGGGTGAAGTGTTCGCCCTTCCGCTTCGCTTCCCGTCCGGCCGGCAGGTCCTCCGCCTTGACCAGGTGGGCCGGTTTCGTTTCCGGCCTGAGTTGGAGCCCAGTTGCCAGGGACAAGGCTGCCTCATATTTCCGCATTAGGCAGCCCCACATCCAGTCGTCATTGTCGAACGCTAACAGGACTTCACCCTGGCGTCCCGACATAGCCCTATCGGACAGGTTGGCGCTTCCTACAAGGACGCGGCGCAGCCCCGGCTTCTCCAGGAAGTACAGCTTGGAATGAACGATGCCGCCGCCCGTGACGTAGAACCTGGCCCGCCCAGTTGCTTGCCACGCCATCAAATGCGCCGTCTGTTCGTCTGTGGCCCCGCCGATCCCCAGATAGCCTCGCGCAAGCTCGTCCTCGATGGCTTGCTGAAAGAGCACTACCTTCTCGGCGCTGGTTTCTCGCACCAGGCCTTCGGACCCGAATAGGATTTCCGCCTCCCTGTACTCTTGCATGGTCAGGAGCTTGAGAATCGAGGGAAGGGACACAGTGTAGGTCAGCGCCCGAAACGTCTCGAAGCCGGCCAGTATGTCTGTCGTGAACTTTGTGACGTCGTGCTCGTAGGGCCAAATAACCTCCAGGCTCAGGGCTGCATCCCGTGCGTCCTCCAAGGTGTCAAACGCACTCAGCTGCGGCTGCGCAATCCTATCTTCAAACATCGTGCCGCGGCTTGCCGCTATAAGGTCTACGTGCCTGATGCGGTATGATGGTCTCCCGGCCCGCGGCACGCGGACAGCCTGCAGCCTCCCGGACTTTATCCAACCAGAAACTATTTGCTGCTTAGTCCCAATGACCTCAGCGGCTTCTGATGCACTCTCGTAAACTTCCTTGACATTCGCCATTGCTACCTCCAGTCAATACAGTCATTACAGCCATTGTACCATCAAGGCGAGAAAGACTGTATTGACTGTATTGGGACGGTCGCCCAGGCTAAAGCATCCGTGGTTGTCGGGTGATTTCCGGCCCTATCAGGCCAGCGTATGAAAGCCGCTTGCCAGCTGTTCCCCTGGCCATGCGGCCCATGATGGCCTCCGTGTCCAACGGGCGGCTGTTGTGACGGCCTGAGAACTCGGTTACGTAGCGCCCCAGGTGCTTGGCCGAGATATGGTGGTAGGTCCCGTTGATTCCCCGCTTGAGCAAGGCCCAAAAGGACTCTATCCCGTTGGTGGTCGCCTCATGCTTGACGTACTCCCCGGCGCTGTGCTGGACCGTCCAGTGGGAGCGGTGGGGCATCCCTTCGTATGCCTTGGCTTCGTCGGTGTAGACCACGGCCCCAATCTCGGTAGTTTGCCGGACAAAACCCTGGAGGGCCTCTTTGTCGGTGAAGGCGATGGGCCTAGCGGTGATTTGCCCGGTCTCCTGGTCGCGAGCTCCCACAACCGCGGCCTTGCCTACCGGCCCGCGGCCAGCGTTCAGTTTCTTGTCCTGGTGCTTGTTCCCTTCCTTCCCGCCGATGTAGGTCTCGTCGATCTCCACGGGGCCGGAGAATTGGTCGGGATTCTCTTTGAGGGTTTCCCGGATGCGGTGGGCCAAGTGCCAAGCCGTCTTTTGGGTAACGGCCAGGTCCCGGTGTAGCTTCATGCTCGATACGCCCTTCAGATGTGTAGAAAACAGGTAGAAGGCGATGGCCCAGGTTCCCAGGGGGAGCTTCGAACCTTGCATCAATGTGCCGGTCTTTATGGAGAAGTCCTTGCGGCAATCCTTGCACCGGAACGGCTGGGGCTTGCGGTTCTTGCGCTCTCTCACGCCATCC
Organism: Dehalococcoidia bacterium; assembly: GCA_965249215.1. Lineage (GTDB taxonomy): Bacteria > Chloroflexota > Dehalococcoidia > Lucifugimonadales > UBA3495. The sequence continues at coordinate 203,283 of CBDFLN010000002.1, forward strand.
AGTCCGCCGCAGAAGGGGCAGCATATCCCGGAGGGCCAGCGGGTTTCCATGAACCACGCCTCAGCGTCGGCCTCGTTGGAGAATCGCTGGATGGCTTGGACTAGGGAGATACCCTTGCGAAAGGACTTGCCGGGGGCTGATTTAGTCATGGTCACTATCCTTTGGTTGATAGTACCAGTTTACACATTTGGGCCTTCAAAGTCAAGGGTTTTTGCCCCAATTGTGTAATTAGGTATATAATTCCCGAAATTTTCACCGTAGGCCCGTTGGCCCAAGAGTTGGACGCGCTCATCGAACGGGCCAGGGGGGAGAGCCTGGAACAGCAAAAGGTGACCTATCGGGAGATACAGGCCTTCTTGGCGGAACAGGTGCCGCAGCTTGTCATAGCCTCTCGTCCCAAGATAGCCGGAGCAGGGAATCATGTGCAGGGCTTGGCGCTAAGCCCGCTAAGTCCGAATTATTACTACGAAACGGTCTGGCTGGAGCAGTAGGGCCAGCCGGTTCCGCTGCCGTGTCCAGTTCATACCACTAGCACAATCTTCCCGAAGTTGGCGTTGGTCTCCATGTATTCGTGGGCCTTTCCCGCCTCCGCCAGGGGGAAAGTGCGGTCCACCACCGCCCGAATCCTGCCGTCGGCGATCAACGGCAGCACGTGTCTCATGAACTGGTGGGTCAGCCCTATCTTCTCCTCCAGGGGACGGGGCCTCAGCACCGTGCCGTGCACCCGGAGCCGCTTGGGCATTAACAGTCCCAGGCTGGTTTCCACCTTGTCTCCGCCCATCAACCCCACCAACACGATCCTCCCCTGGGTCGACATGGCGGCGATGTTCCGCTCCCAGTACGGACCGCCCACCAGGTCGCAGACCACGTTGACGCCCTTCCTGCCCGTCGCCTCCTTCACCACTTGGACAAAGTCCTGCTCCCGGTAGTTGATGCCCTTGTCCAGACCCAACTCCGCCGCCCTGGCAAGCTTCTCCGCCGATCCCGCCGTCCCGAACACGTAGGCCCCGGCCTGGTGCGCCAGTTGCAGGGCGGCAGTGCCCACGCCGCTGCCCACGGCGTGCACCAGCGCCGACTCCCCCATCTGCAATTCGCAATGGTTGAACAGGGCATCGTATGCGGTGAAGAATACCTCCGGTATGGCCGCGGCCTGGACGAAGTCCAACTCCGGCGGCATGGGCATGGCCATCAGGTGGTGCGTCGTTACCCGGCTCGCGTACCCTGCTCCCGCCAGCAGCCCGAACACCCTGTCCCCCGGAGCCATTGCCGTCACCCGTTCGCCCGCTTCCAGCACCACCCCGGAAAACTCCAGACCGGGCACGTCGGCCCGCACCCCCGGCGGCGGGGCGTAGCCTCCAAGGCGCTGCAGCAGATCGGCCCGGTTCAGGGCCGATGCCTTTACATCGACAAGGACTTCATCCGGAGAGGGAACCGGGTCGTCGACTTCCCTTACCTGCAGTACCTCCGGGCCTCCCGGCCCCGTAATCAGCGCCGCTCGCATAGGCGGACCTCCTTTCTTGCCAACACCCTTAAGGCCGGATAGAATCCGCCTCTTCCGCAGTGATGCCGTCGGTAAACCAGGACTGGACGACCGTCTGCCGCGCAAGCTCGATATCTTGGTGCGCCAGCTGTGGCAACGATTCAAGGGCTTTCGCCTCTTCCGCAGTGATGCCGTCGGTAAACCATGATAGCGCAATTACATGCCGGGCAAGCTCAACATCTATCGACGCAAGGTCTCCCGAGTAGTTAATCGCCAACCGTTCATCTTGGATGATGCCGTCGGCAAACCACGGAAGAGCTGCTGTCTTTGGCCCAAGCTCGGTATCTGCGGCCACGAGGTTTTCCAATCCACGAATAGCCTCCCCTTCCCCATAGGTCATGTCGTCGGTAAACCACGGCAGGGCCGCTATCGTTCGTCCAAGCTGAATATCTGCAGTCGCGAGGACTCCTAATCTACGGATAGCCTCCCCTTCCCCATAGGTGATGCCGTCCGCAAACCACGACATACCAATCGTCTCGTGAGCAAGGTCAACGTCCTTTGACGCCAAATCGGCCAATCGATCGATGGCCCTGGACCCATTCTCGGTGATGCCGTTAGTCGCCCACGAGAAATCTACTATGCGCCGCGCCAATTCAACGTCCGCCAGCGCAAGTTTGCCTAAGGCGCCAAAAGGAGGGATCTCCGAAACTCCATCTTCCAACCAGAGACGCGTTACGGTCTTGGCAAGTTCGATGTCCGCTGATATTAGACCATGCTCATGCAAATCGGAGATAGCGATTGAGGCTTTCGATAAGTGAAATAAACCGCCTATGAACCAAGAAAAGCCGGCGATCATTCTTGCCAGGTCCGCGTCCTTAGTGGCGAGGTTGTCCACTTCAATAAGGACCTTGGCTTCCCAGTAGGTCAGTTCATCGGCGAGCCAGGAGACGCTCACCACGTCTTGGGCCAGCCCGCGGTCCGCTAATGCGAGCCCGTACAGGCTCTCGAGCACGAGCCGTTTGCCGTCAACCGTTACTGAAACGTAGCCAGCTTGGCTCTGGCCTAAGAGCCAAGGCTTTTTGACGATGGCGCTGCAAAGCTCGGCGTCAAACAGCCAAAGTTTCGTAAGCAAGTCGACGAAGTCGGCGTAGGCTTCGGGTGGGGCTTCCATAGTCCCCGCGTTGCATTCGGTGATGGGTTCCTGCACCGTTGCCGTGACGGTCGGCACAGGAATAGAAATGCTCACTGACCCAGGCGTAGCTGTAGGGGCTTCAGTGGCCTCCGAAGTTGGCTCGTTGACGGTTTCCTGGACGACTGCCGTTGGGGGCGGCGTATCAATAACGGCGACAGTTGGCTCAGGGGTAGAAACGCTCCCTGGCCCCGGCGTAACGGTAGCCACCAGGCCACAGCCAACCGCCGTCAAAAGCACCGTCACAGATGTTAGTACTACAAGTAGTCTCATGATGCACGGAGGAGGAGGCCCGGCAATTATCGGGCAGAACACTTGCCGTGGCAAATCCGCTGTTTCGTGCCCACAATAGCGAAACGCGGCAAGCAAGCACTGACCATGTATAATGTCTTCCGGGAGCGTTCTCGAACGTCGCTGAACCTCTGGTTAGACAACAACCCGCCAAGGAGGAGGACGCTGGTCTGTCCCAAATGGCGGATGACCCTTAACAGAATGGACATGCAGTGACCCGTGTACCGCTACTCGGTATGGATTCTCATAGTCTTGGTGCCGTTGGCTTTGGCTTGCGGCAGGATTCTTTTGACACCGGGGCCAACTACCGGTCCGACTGTTACCTCTGATCCCGGACCTACTTCAACCGCTACACCTGCTCCCACGCGCACGCCGTTGCCTCCTGATACAGCGGCGCCCACCGATGCGCCCCCTACGGTGGCTCCAATCCCAACCGTGTCGGCGACCCCCGTTCCAACTGGAACCCCCACGCCGACTGCCTCCCCCCCGCCGCCATCCTGGACCTTCGGCAGCTTATCGTGTTTCGCCCCGTCATGTTCTCAGGCTGAGACCCGTTATCCGTCCACGGTCTTGGCGGACCTCACCGTAGAAGCGACGTTTACCAACCCAAGGTATGCAAGCCAATTTCAGTACGGGTTTGTGATTCGTGACCGCATCAGAATCTGGGTTGCCAGTGATGGCGACTGGGAGGCCGTCGCCTGGGCAAGGGAAACGCGGAGTGACTCCCTTAACGTATTCTGGCGGGTGGCCTCTACCGCTGGGGGAAGTTTAGACGTTCCCTTTGACACCAGTCCGAGTGGCAAGAATCATGTTCGTGTAACTGCCAAGGGGGAGCGAGTATGCTTGTTTGTCAACGGTGAAGCTGCTGCCTGCGTTGACCTGCCAGAGTTTACTATGGCTGGCGAAGTCAGCATTGCTTCGCAGTACGGACGCGTTCCCTATAGGGGCTTTAGGGTAGCAGCGTTTCAAGAGGCCGGCTAAGCTATCCCGGAATTGTATATAATCCCTAACCACTAATGATCGCCGTCCGTTCCCCTGAAACCCCTATACGAGGAGGTCCTGGTCATGGTTGGAAGTTATAGCATCCTGGTGGGCACTACCGGCGCAAGCCTGTTCCGCAGTCCCGACGGCGGCGAGACCTGGGGACGCCTCGGCCCTCCCTTCCCCGGCGACTCCCAGGTCAGGGCCCTGGCAGTTGACTCCAGCAGGCCCAGCGTGGTCTACGCCGGCTCCAACTACGGCATCTTCCGCAGCAACGACGCCGGGGCAACTTGGCTGAAGCTGGACTCGCCCATGGACGGGCTGCATATCTGGTCCATTGCAGTGGACCCGTCCGATTCCAACACCCTGTTCGCCGGAACCAGCCCGCCCTTCCTGTTTCGGTCCAAGGACGGCGGCGACACCTGGCAGAAGCTCCCCGCTGACATCGCCCAGGAGTGCGCCATCGGCTTGCCCCGGGTCACCGCCATGGCGGTTGACCCCGTGCACCCTGACACCGTCTATGCCGGAGTCGAGATCGACGGGGTCCACCGCAGCCGGGACGGCGGCGACACCTGGGCCAGGTTAAATACCGGTATCACCAACCCCGACATCCACGGTATGGCTTTCAGCTTGGGACAGCGCGACACAGTTCTGGTAAGCACTCCCGCTGAGATTTTCGCCAGCAGCGACGACGGCGATTCCTTCCAGTCCCTCGCCCTCACCTCATCCTGGGCGCTGCCCTATTGCCGCTGGATTGCCGTGAAGCCGGACAACCCGCAGGTGGTCTTCGCCGCCAACGGCGACGGCGCCATCGGCAACACCGGGACCATTCAACGCTCCATCGACGGCGGCAGGACTTGGGAAACCCGGCCCCTGCCCGTCGAGCCCAACTCGCCCCTGTGGAATTTCGCCACCCATCCCGCCGACCCAAACCTGGTGCTGGCCAGCAGTATCTATGGCGAGCTATACCGCAGTACCGACGGGGGAGATTCCTGGGAGAAGCTGAAGAAAGAGTTTACCGAGGTCCGGGCCCTAGCCTGGCTGCCCAGCTAGGCCGGCTAGGCCAGAATTAGCATACGCCCGCAGCTGCTGTACATCGCCGCCTGCGTCCCTGACCGCACCTCCGCGGCTGTGCCTGACTGGGCCGCCGCCGCCCGGCCGGCTTGACACAGGCCCCGTTCCCCAAGATATTGGAATGGTCTGATGACATACTCCCTATAAGTATGCAAGAATTTCTGGGGTAGGTTCGCTAATGCGGCTGATGGAGGAATCAGGTGGCAAGACCGGAGAGTAGGAGCAGCCCGTTGTTGTGGATCGGCGGAGCAATTCTCGTCGCAGCGGCTGTGGTCATCGGCGGTTTCTGGGTGTACGCGATCACGACGGCCGAGGACATGCCGACATTGCTCATGCTCGCGCTCATTGCCATACCGGTCGGGTTGGCCGTCTTGTTGACCGCGGTCATACGAGACAGAATCATTAACAAGAAGAAAGAGAACTTTCTGGAGGTTGACAATTGATCGTGACAACGACCGACGCCATTCCGGGAGCTACGATCGCCGAAACGCTGGGGCTCGTGCGGGGCAGCACCGTGCGCGCCCGTCATATCGGACGGGATATCCTGGCTGGGCTCCGCAATATCATCGGCGGCGAGGTCAACGAATACACCAAGCTCTTGGCGGAGGCCCGCGAAGAGTCGCTTCAGCGCATGATCGAGAACGCCGAGGGCATGGGCGCCAATGCCATCGTCGGCACGAGGTTCATCACCGCGAGCGTGGCCCAGGGGGCGGCCGAAATCGTTGCTTACGGGACCGCCGTCAAGACGACCTAGTTCCCCTGCCCTGGCTGCCCAACCAGCCAGCCTAAGCCGGGATTAGCATACGCCCGCAGCTGCTGCACAGCACCGTCTGCGTCCCTGACCTCACCCGCTGCTGTATCTGGGTAGGCTGCGCCATCCGGCAGGCCTGGCCAACCTTCGCTTGAGGCCACGTTATGGGACCTGCGCTAACGCCGACAAGAAGCGGGGTGCGTTGACGATGCTGGCGCCGAGGTATGTCCCTATGGGCAGCAGATGCCTGCGGTCACCGGTCACCAGGTAGTCGGCGGAAGCGGCCGCCGCGCACTCGAGAATGCGGTTGTCTGCATGGCTGCCCTCGATGACGTCTGCGAGGCGGGGAGGATCGATGACCAGGGCGGCCTTCTCAACGGCTCTTATCGCCGCGGCCGCACGGTCCTCCGCCCAGCCTAACTTGCGGCGCAACACTCCGGCCAGCTCCTCAAGTATGAACGGGGACAGCACCAATTGGAATCGTCCCCGCAAGCCCAACTCCAACGCCAAGCGTTCGTTGCCGGGAAAGTTCAGGCCGGAGACGATTACGTTAGTGTCGAAAACGACCCTCACGTATGATGATGCTCGGCATCGGCCCGGTACTCCTCGACAAGGCGGGCCACGTCCTCTGGGCCGATGCCCTGCCCCCTAGCTCGCTCCTCGCCGTATTGGAGCAGTTGTCGCCACTCGCACTCTTCGATGTAGCGTAGCGCCGCTTCTCGCAGGAATTCGCTTCTCGACTGGCCCAGCCGCCTCATGGCTTCGTCCACACGGTCCGCCATTTCCTCCGGAAGAGAGAAGGTGATCGTCTTGGTCGTTCGCGGCATGATTGCCTCGTTGTTACCGGGTCTTACTCAAATTATGGCCGACAAGGGCTACAGTGTCAACAGGATGTCTGGCCAACTTTAGACTCGGCAATGACGGAGAAGTTCACATAAGCGTCTCAGGATTCGGCGGGCTGTAGTCCAGAGGACTGCGAGGCCTGACGAGGTTGTAGGTCTGCTAGTGCTGCTCGGTCCCCAACCCCGCCTTCCCCTCCGCCTCTACTTACCGGCGCCATATCGTGTTTTACCCCATCATGTTCCCAGGCTGAGGACCGCTATCCGTCCACAGTCTTGGCGAACCTCGCCGCTGAAGCCACGTTTACCAACCCAACTGATACAAGCCAGTTTGAGTACGGGTTTGTAATCCGTGAATGCGACGGGATTGACCGCATCGCAATTTTCGTTGCCAGTGACGGCGACTGGGAGGTCGTCGTCTGGGCGCGGACTGAATACCGTAATGGAAGCACTGTATACGAGGCCGCCTCTCAAGATTGGGGGAGTTTGGACGTTCCGCTTGATACCAGCGACCGGGGTGAGAATCATGTTCGAATTACTGCCATGGGGGAGCGAGTGTGCTTGTTTGTCAACGGTGAGGATGCTGCCTGCGTTGACCTGCCAGACTTTACTATGGCTGGCGAAGTCAGCATCTCTTCCGGGTACGGAAGCGTTTCCTATAGGGGCTTCAAGGTAACGGCGCTTGAAGAGGCCGACCAGGTGTTCCCGGAATTCTATATATCCCTTGCCGCTAGCGACAACCGGCCGTCCCCCCTGAAACCCTGCGAGGAGGCCCTGGTGACGACCGGAGCGTATGGCATCCCGGTGGGAACCACCGGCGCGAGCCTGTTCCGCAGTGCCGATGGGGGGATTCCTGGGAGAAGCTGAAGAAAGAGTTTACAGAGGTTCCGGGCCTCTGGCCTGGCTGCCCAACTAGGCCGGCCTAAGCCGGGATTAGCATACGCCCGCAGCTGCTGCACAGCACAGTCTGCGTCCCTGACCTCACCCGCTGCTGTATCTGGGTAGGCTGCGCCATCCGGCAGGCCTGGCACAGACCCCGTTCCACTTTCGCCACCGCCAACCCGCGCTTCGCCCGACGCAGGCCTTCGTAGCGCTGTACTGCCGAGGCATCCAGCGCGGCCACCAGGCCCTTTCGCCTTGCCGACGCCTCTTGTATCTCTGAGTTGCACCTTTTCGCCTCGGCCTGCAACTCCGCTTTCCGCGCCTTCCACGTTGCCAGACCGTCCGAAAGTTCCTGGGCCAGCGAGTCCACCCGCTGCTGCGACTCTTCCGCCTGCACCGACAGCTCCAACAGCTCCGAGTCCTGTTGCTCCAGCGACTGCCGGACGTTCTCAACCTCTTGCTGCAGGCTTTTCAGGTCCCTGGCGTTCGTGACCTCGCCGCCGTACAGCTGCTGCTCCAGCCGGGTCGAACGCTCCCGCAGGGTTTCCACCTCCAACTGCCGCACCTTGTGTTCGCCCTGCACCTGGGGCAGCCGCTCCCTTTCTTCCTCTAACGACGTCTCCACCTGCCCCATCAACGGCCCGGAACTCAACTCCGCCTCTACCTTAGCCCGGGCCTTATGAATCCGGTCCAAGGCCAGGTCCATCTCCTGAAGCAAGTACAGTTGTTTTACCGTGGTCATAAATCGACGCTCGCAACTCCCCTGTTTGGGCTTGGGCTTCCACCGCCGCCGCTCCCTTCCCCATCCTTATTCTACACTAAGGTCTGATTCTAGAAAGATGCACCTGCCTTGTCAACGCCACCGCACCCGGCGCCAGGCCACCCGCCTCTTCCGCATTTCCCCCGCCGTTGCCGCCTGCCTTCCCGGTTGGCGTTGCTCTGATGTATATTGGAGGGCCAGCAGGATCCCGCCTAACGGAGCCCGCTCGTGCGCATACTGCACTTTTCCGACCTGCACATTGGCGTCGAAAATTATGGCCGCACCGACCCTGAGACCGGTCTGTCCACCAGGCTGGGAGACTTCCTGGCCTCCCTCGACCAGGTGGTCGAGTTCGCCCTGGCGGAAAACGTGGACCTGGTGCTCCTCGCCGGCGATGCCTACAAGGGCCGGGACCCATCCCAGACCCAGCAGCGGGAATTCGCCAAGCGGTTGGCCCGCCTGTCCGAGGCCAACATCCCAACCTTCCTCCTGGTGGGCAACCACGATCTACCCAACGCCGTGGGCCGGGCCACCGCCGTTGAAATCTTCCACACCCTGCGGGTGCCCAACGTCCACGTGGGCTCGTCCCTGCAGAACTACACCATTGCCACCCGGTCCGGGCCCCTGCAGATACTGGCTGTGCCCTGGCCCCGCCGCAGCGGCATGTTGAGCCGGGAGGACTCCCGCGGCAAGTCCATAGATGAAGTCCGCGAAGAAGTGGAAAGGCGGATGACCTCCGCCATCTATTCCCGTGCCCAGGAGTTGGACCCACAAATGCCCGCCGTCATCGCCGCCCACCTCACCGTCAACGGCGCCACCGTGGGCACCGAAAGGTCCATGATGCTCGGCCAGGACCACGTGTTGATGGCCGGCGACCTGGTACGCCCCCAGGTCGACTACGTAGCTCTGGGCCACATCCACAAACACCAGGTGCTGCGCACGGAAGCCCCCATGATGGCCTATTCCGGTAGCCTCCAACGGGTGGACTTCAGCGAAGAGGGCGACGAGAAAGGCTTTTGTGTCGTCGACCTCGACCCTGCCGCACCACAGGGCCGGCGCTTGACCGGGTTCGACTTTCGTGCCTTGGAAGCCCGCCCCTTCGTCACCATCGAAACGACGTTGGTTTCCGGGGACCCCGATCCCACCCGGTCGGTCCTGCGCGCCATCGCCAGAAAGGATGTTGCCAACGCAGTGGTGCGAGTGCGCGTAACCCTACCACCCGATTTGGAGCCGCACCTTCGGGAGGCCGACGTCCGCGAGGCCCTGGCCCCCGCCCACTACATCGCCTCCATCAACTTGGAATCTTCCGAGGAGACCCGCCGCACCCGCCTGGCAGCCGGTGAGGCCGAGGGCCTGCAACCCATGCAGGCCCTGCGCTTGTATCTGGACAGCAGGGACATCGACCCCAACCGGCGGGAGCGCATGATCCAGCTTGCCCAGGAGATCGTCGAGGAGGACGACTAGGCCCGGCCGCCCATCGCCTCCCGCGGGTTGACCCCTTTTACCCCAAGCGATACCCTGTCTGTGCTTCGCTCCCCGATGGGAGTGAGCCGTCCCCCGGGACTTTAGCCGGAGCCAGAGGATAAACATGAAAGCAGCGGTGCTGTACGAGCCACACCAACCCCTGAAGGTTGAAGAGTTGACCCTGGACGCCCCCGGGCGGCGGGAGGTGCTGGTAAAAGTCGCCGCCAGCGGCGTCTGTCACAGCGACCTGCATTACATCAAGGGAGTCAAGGAATTCCCGTTGCCCGTGGTGCTGGGCCATGAAGGGTCCGGCATCGTCCAGGAAGTTGGCCCAGACGTCACCTACGCCAAGCCCGGGGACCACGTAGTGATGTCCTTTATTCCCAATTGCGGCCGGTGCTCTCACTGCATCGCAGGCCGGCAGCACCTGTGCGACGACACCTACAAGCTCATCGGCACCCTGATGGACGGCACCAGGCGGATGCGCAAAGGAGACCGGGAGATCAACCACTTCATGGGAGTGTCGTCATTTGGCGAATACTCCATTGTGCCCGAGGACAGCCTGGTGCTGGTGCGAGACGATGCGCCCCTGGACAAGCTGGCTTTGATTGGCTGCGGCGTTCCCACAGGGGTTGGAGCCGTCATCCACACCGCCAAGGTCAAGCCGGGCAGCCGGGTGGTGGTCATAGGTGTTGGCGGCGTAGGCCTGAACGTGGTCCAGGGAGCGGTCTTGGCGGGAGCAAAGGCAATCATTGCCGTGGACATCAGGGATCACAAGCTCCAACATGCGGTGGAGTTCGGCGCGACACATTTGATCAATGCTGCCGCGGAAGACGTCACCGAACGGGTCCGGGACGTCACCAAGGGGGAGATGGCCGACTATGCCTTCGAGGTGATCGGGACCGTTGACACGATGAAGCAGGCGCTGGGCACAACCCGTCCGGGCGGGGTGACGGTGCTTGTGGGCGCTCCGCCCGACGACGCCCAACTTACCATCGACCCCAACTTCCTGCAGGAGGGCCGCACGCTGGTGGGCTGCGCCTACGGGTCCTGCTATCCCAGGGCGGACATGCCCATGTTGATCGACCTGTACATGGCGGGCAAGCTGAAACTGGACCAGCTCATCTCCCGGACTTTCCCCCTTGACGAAATCAACACTGCCTTCGATCTCCTGGACCGTGGAGAAGTGGCCCGCAGCATAATCAGTTACGCCTAGCGCCTGTGCAGGTCTTCCCCGGCGTGCGTCGTCTATTCCAGGATGATGTTGTCGATGAGCCGCACCCGGCCCAGGCGCACAGCCGTCGATACCATGGCCCGGCCGGTCACCTGCTCCAACTCCTCCAGCGAGTCGGCGTCGGCAACGCTGACATACTCGATGCCAGTCACCAACGGTTCTTGCTCCAGCGTCTGCCGCACCTCGCAACGCAGCCTGTCGCCGGCCCGCTCGCCGGCCCGCCATAGTGTCTCCGCGCACGTCAACGCCCTGAAGACCACGGGAGCTGCCCGCCGCTGCTGCGGGTCCAGGTATGCGTTGCGGCTGCTGCACGCCAACCCGTCGCCTTCCCTAACCGTGGGGACCACCACCAACTTCACGCCCAAGTCCAGGTCCCGCAGCAAACGCCGGACCACCGCGGTCTGCTGCCCGTCCTTCTGGCCGAAGTATGCCCGGTCGGGCCGGGTGAGGTTCAACAGCTTGGTCACCACGGTAGCTACCCCCCGGAAATGGCCGGGCCGGTGCGCGCCCTCCAATTTGCCCGAGAGTCCCTCCACGCCGACCCACGTGTCGAATCCAGGAGGGTATACCTCCTCCACCGCGGGGACGAACACCAGGTCTGCCCCTTCTTCTCGCAGCAACGCCAGGTCCCGGTTCAGGTCCCTGGGGTACTGGGCGAGGTCTTCCCCTTGCCCGAACTGGGTTGGATTCACGAAGATGCTCACCGCGAGGGTTTTGTTCTCTTCCCGGGCCTGCCGGACCAGAGCCAGGTGACCCCGGTGCAGCGCTCCCATAGTCGGAACCAACCCCATGGGCTGTGCCGCCTCGCGGCAGGCCCGGGCCAGGTCCTGCCCGATTTCCAAGACCTTCACGGGAGCGGTGTTCCCTGGATATAACCCAACTCTTCCAGGATGCCTTGGTCCATTGCAAAGCTCTGCTCCTCGGCGGGAAACGACCCCTCTTTGACCTCCAGTGCGTACTGGGTCAGAGCACCCTCTATCGTCTCAGCGAGACGGGCGTATTGCTTGGTGTGCTTAGGCACAAAGTCCGTGTACAGGCCAAGCATGTCGTGCAACACCTGCACCTGCCCGTCGCAGCCGCCGCCCGCACCTATCCCGATGGTGGGAATAGTCAGCCGCTCGGAAATCATCCTGCCGAGCGGCGCAGGCACCAGCTCCAGCACCAGGGAGAAGGCCCCAGCCTGCTCCAGGGCCTGCGCGTCCTTCAGCAACTGCAACGCCCCGGCCTGGCTTTGTCCTTGGACGCGATAGCCCCCCAGGCCGTGCACTGACTGAGGCGTCAGGCCGATGTGCCCCATGACCGGTATCCCAGCGTCAACTATCCGGGCTACAACCTCCGTTACCTTTTCTCCGCCTTCCAATTTCACCGCTTGGGCGCCCCCCTCTTGCACCAACCGGGCGGCGTTGGCGAGTCCCTGGGTTGCGTCCAGTTGGTAGGACATGAACGGCAGGTCTGCCGTGATCATGGCGCGTTGCGCCCCCCGGGCCGCCGCCTTTACGTGGTGCACCATGTCTTCCATGGTCACCGGAATAGTCGAATCGTAGCCCAGCACCACCATCCCCAGGCTGTCTCCCACCAAAAGGATGGGAATTCCGGCGCGGTCAGCCAGCCGCGCCGACGTGTAGTCGTAGGCGGTGACCACGGGTATCTTCTGCCCCTTCCTCTTCATCTTGGCAACGTCGCAGATGGTTACCCTGGGCATGTCTAGCTCCTCCTCGAGGCGTCCCGGCTATTGATTAAACGCGATGCCCTTCGCGGTTGGGGACAGTTGCTGCCCCATCGGCATATCGGTCAACTAACTCTCTCATGGCGGCGATTCGGCCCGGGTCGACGCCCCGTTCTGCTGCCATGGGAAGCGACGCAGCGGCCAGGGCAGCGTAGACCGGCGCCAGCTCCGGCAACCGCAAAGACAACGCTTCCAAGTGAGTCCTGACTGTGCCGGCGTCCCCTCGGACTACCGGGCCGGTGGCCGCTGCCGTGGTCCCCTGCGCGGCTGCCGCGTCCAACGTCGCCCGGCACAGGGGATACAACGACTGCATCGCCTGCCGCTCCGTAAACCCCATCGATTGCCACACCTCCACCGCTGCTTGCAAAAGAGCCGTCAGGTGGCCGCAGCCCAAGACCGCCGCGGCGTGGTACAGGGGCCGGTCGGCGTCTGGAATCGAAACGGGGAGGCCGCCGATTCGGCTCGCCATTTCCCACAACAAGTCGTTCAGCCATCCCTGCCCCGACACCGCAATGGTTATCCCCTGAAGCCGCTCCTTTGCCTCTTCCGCTGAAGCGACGCCCCCCAGGGTCTGGAACGGATGAAACGCGCCCGCGATTGCCCCCTGCTCCGTTGCCGGTTCGAGCAATTCGGTCGACGCCGCTCCGCAGCAATGAACAACTCCCTGCCCCTTTCTCCACGCTACCGAGCCGGCAACTTCCCTTATCGCTTCGTCGGGCGTGGTGATAAACGCCAGGTCTACGGCGTCGGTCAATTCCTGCGCGCTGCTCACTGCAAAGCAACCGGGAATACCGTTGGCCAACCCCTCCGCGGAGCTTCTGCTCCGGCTGCAGACCGAGGCCACTCGATAGCCCTTGGCCGCCAGGGCCCACGCCAGCCCTCTGCCCAGCACCCCGGCGCCGATAAAGCCTATGGCAGGGTCGCGCCTATCCACGATTCAACTCCGAGATTGCCGGAAAGCCCCCCAGTCCCGAGGGCGTCTGCACAGCCCTCAGCACCGCCTGAGCGGTGACTTCCACCGCCGCTACCCCCAGCCGGGAAACGTCCGCCTGCCCCGGGAACCGGCCGGTGGAAAGGGCAAACATCGTGTCCCCGTCGTACATGGTGTGGCAGGGGCGTATCGTCAGGGCCAGGCCGTCGTGGCTGGCCATTGCCAGGTAGTTGGCTTCTTCCCGGGTCAGCGGGGCGTCCGTCGCGACCACCCCAATCGTCGTGTTCGTCATGGGCAATCCTGGGCGCCATGCCTCACCCGCCAGCATGACTTCCACCGGGTCGTGAAAGCCGGAGCCGTCGTCTCGCCGGGGACCTGCTATCAGCCGGCCCGACCGGTGGTCGTAAATTCCCCCGTAGGCGTTTACCGCCACCGCCGCCGCCACCGTTGCGCCGTCGGGCAACGTCACGCTTGCCGTTCCGAAACCCGACTTGACTGCTGCCTCCGGCCCCATGGCCTTGGCCGCCGTGGCGCCGGTGCCCGCGCCCACGCTCCCCTCTTCAAGAGGACTGCTCCCGGCGGCTTGACAGGCGGCCAGGCCTTGCGCCGGACCGGGCCGCACCCGAGGGTTGATTACGTTCAGGTCGAACAGGATAGCCGCCGGCACTATGGGCACCACCGCCGGGCCAGCTTGAAATCCGATGCCCAGGTCCGCCAGATAGTTGACCACCCCAGCTGCCGCTTCCAACCCGAAGGCGCTGCCACCGCTCAGGAGAACCCCATGCACCTTGTCCACCCTGTGCATCGGGCGCAGCAGGTCGGTCTCGCGAGTGCCCGGAGACCCGCCCCGCACGTCGACGCCCCCAACTGCCCCGTCCCGGCAGATGAACACCGTGCATCCGGTGCCGTGGGCCATGTCTGTATAGTGCCCGGCTTCCAGTCCTGCCACGGCCGTTATCGTCCGGTTCAAGAGACCGTCCTCCCAAAGCCCCGCATCCGTCTATGCCGGACAACCCGCCTGTGCCGGACAAAAGGAAAGCCCCGACGCGTCGGGGCGTTTTCAATAGACCCAGTTATGTTCCCGGCCGTCTCGGTCCCCATGAGATCCCAGCGGCGCACCCAATGCTGCAACCAAGGTCAGCTTAGAGAGCTCACCCCCCAATTAGGGTGGATGGCACTACAATTGTATGAAGCTGCAAACCGGGTGTCAACTAGCGTTAACCGGCAGATGATACGACAACCTCGCGCCCTTGCTCCGATGCTTGCACGATGTCGTCGATGAGGCGATGCAGCTCCACAGCCGCGGCGAAATCGGGCCGGCAGTCTTCTCTCGAGAGGATTGCTTGCCCGAACCTCTGATACATCTGCCCCACGTTATAAGGCTCTCCCTTGGGCATCCCTTCCGGCGCAAAGAAATATTCCTCGGGGACTTCCAGGTCCTCCAGGGAATGCCCCCCTCTAACGCCTTGCAGGCGGACCGCATAGTTGGTGGGAGAGACGTCGCAAGATGCGACCAGGGTGCCTTCCATGCCGTAGACCTCCATACTGAAGCCGCTGCCTGCCCAAGGAGCGCCGGCGACGTGCACCGAACTCACCCCCCCGTTGGCCAGTTTGCCGCTAACCAGGATGGTATCCGGTGAAGTAACCTCCACCATCTGCCCGGAGTCTATCTCAAGCCATTCCTTGATTTGGGTGCTCACTACCGAGGAAACATGACTGAAATCGCCGGCCACGTAGGATAGAGCGTCTATGATGTGGCCGCCGCCGATGGTCAAAGCGTTGGCCCCAAGCTCGGAGCGCCGCTGCCAGAAATCTTCCGGAGGCCACTGCAACATCCCGCCCCAAATCAGGCTTGCGCGGCATGACACCACCTCGCCCACGTAGCCGGACTCCACCAGGCGCTTGGCGTACAGAAACCCGGGGTTGACCCGGGTCTGCAGTCCTACCATGTTTCGGACTCCCTTGGCCTGCGCCAGCTTGGCCATTTCCTCGGCCTCGGCGGTTGTCCGTCCCAGCGGCCACTCGGTATACACGTGCTTGCCGGCGTGGAGAGCGGCCATCGTCGCTTCGTAATGTGCGGGAACTTTGATACTCACCACCACGGCGTCGATGTCCGGGTGGTCCAACATCTTCCGGTAGTCGTCGAATGCCAGTATGGCCCCGTATTTTTGGCGCGTCTCTTCGGCGCTTTCCCGCCGGGTGGTGCAAACCGCGGTCAACTCGAAGTCCGGGCTGGCGGCCGCCGCCGGCAGGTGGGTCCGGGAAGCCCATCCCTTCCGGCTATTGGCGCCTATGATGCCCAACCGGATCTTGTCTGCCATTGCTACTCCTGGAGCCAGGAATTTCTAGTTCGCCTCTCATTCCCGCTCATTCCCTCCCACCAGGGGGCGCGGGCAGGGTTTTTGTTTCTGTGTCATTTTGAGCCACGGAGCCGGGCGGTGATCGATGGGCCTTGGCAAGGCGGCAAGAGCGGCCATCCACAGTGTATGGAAGGCCGCCGGACGGGGCAAGGGCTCGGTGTCAGGAGTTTGGGGCTTAAGGACAGGCGCCGGTGCGTGTGCTTCGAGAGCCTCAGCACGAACGGGCTACCCAGTCTCCCGTTCACCCTGAGCCGGTTCGAAGGTCCCGCCGCCGGTGCGTGTGCTTCGAGAGCCTCAGCACGAACGGGCTACCCAGTCTCCCGTTCACCCTGAGCCGGTCGAAGGTCCCGCCGCCGGTGCGTGTGCTTCGAGAGCCTCAGCACGAACGGGCTACCCAGTCTCCCGTTCACCCTGAGCCGGTCAAAGGGCCCGCCGCCCGTTCGCCTGCTTCGAGAGCATCAGCACGAACGGGCTACCCAGTCTCCCGTTCACCCTGAGCGTGTCGAAGGGCCCGCCGCCCGTGCGTGTGCTTCGAGAGCCTCAGCACGAACGGGCTACCCAGTCTCCCGTTCACCCTGAGCCGGTCGAAGGGCCCGCCGCCCGTGCCTGTGCTTCGAGAGCCTCAGCGCGAAGGGGGGTTGGAATTGACATTCCAGCCATCGGAAAATAGAGTAAAGTCGCACGGTTCTCCCAGTTCCACAGGGTTTGGCATGGGTCGACCTTGCCAGTTTTTGGCGGGAGGCAGCAGGATGGCGACAGTCCTCGATCACACGATAGTCCCGGTGCGGGATAGGGAGAAGTCGGCGGAGTTCTATACGCGCATTTTCGGCTTTGAAAACCTGGGGGCAACCGGCCACTTTCTGGTGGTGCGGGTCAATGAGACTTTCAACCTGGACTTTGCCGTGTCCGACGACTTCCGGAGCATCCACTACGCCTTTGCCATGGAGCCGGAGGAGTTCGAGGCGGCCTTCGCCAGGGTTAGGGAGTCCGGGGTCGCCTACGGAGACAGCCCGTTCGCTCGGGACAATATGCAGGGTCCCGGGATGACCATTGGGGCCAGGGGCAAAGGCAAAGCGGTCTACTTCGATGACCCCGACGGCCACGTGTTGGAGATCAAGACCTACTAGCCGCCAGCAGCCGTGGTTGGGATGTGCGGGATGGAGTTGGACTAAGAGCCGTCATCAAATGAGCCCCTGAAAGGCCCCTGCGCTCCGAGACGGGATGCGCGGGTATCAACTTGCTCGGCTTGTAGGCGCAGTCTCTCGATTCAGCGACATCGAGTGTTGGGCTTTGACAATCACTGGAATGCACGCTAATTTGGCTTCAGTCTACTATGCCGTTTCTATCAAAATTCTGCGATTTCTCAGGGGTATTTCTCTTCGGACGTCATCCGGCAGGCCGTCATAAGTCTCAAGCAGTTTGTCTACTAGGTCGTTAGGCCCCCACAAGCGAATCTGGAAGAAAGACCTTTCGTTCTCATTCCGGACCGCCTTTGTGAAATCGCCGAGGCTAACCAGCAAACCATGTTCGGCGCCGAATGACCCGATATTGCCCTGGAGGCGGTTGTAGTCGGGCAGATCTACGGCGCTGCGGCCAGATTTGACTTGAACGCATAGCCGCGGATCTCCAAAGCCCATATCACCCTGCCCAGCTAGGACGTCTACGCCGCCGTCCGGCCCAGGCCGAGTTTCCAATGCGCGGTAGCCTGACGCTCTCAGGATTTCGGCAACGAGGCACTCCATCCGGGTGCCTGAAAACCTGTCACGGATGCGATCTACGATTCGGTCATAAATTTGCTCTTCCAAGTCGACTTGGAATTCAGTCTCTTCGTTGACGGGAGAGACAGTCTCTCCGTCGGTTGCTATATCTCCACTCAGATGTTTGCCTAATATGCCGTCGATACGTGCCTCGGCGTTATTTGCCCGTACACGAAATACTGTTGCCAATCCACCCATGGAATTCAATAAATCCCGGTCGAAATAGGAGCGTGGAACATCTGGTGTCTTCCAGTCCACCGAACGCACGTGAGAGGCTTCCAACTCTTCCCGATACTGGTAATCGCCAGACGCCCTACCCACATTGACGACTCGCGGGCTCTTTCGAGGTAGCACAATCATGTCGCCGACGCGAATTTCGTGGATGAAATTCCACACCTGGTCCGCCGAGTTCCTGGTCGGCATATGTTCTCGGAGCGACTCTCTACTGTTGAAACCGCCAGCGCTATACCCTACTCCAAAGTCTATGCCGGCTAGCCCTTGGGACAAAAATGTTTCCTCGTATTCGCCCATTCTCCCGGCTCTAACTACCCAGACAGTCAACATTCTCCTCCCGGTCGGCAGCAAAGCCTGCCAATTTCTCGACTTGATGATACCCCAACCGGGTTGCTACCCGTCCCATATCCGATAAACTCACTTGCAAGAACGAGCCTTCGGGCCCAACGGGCTCTAGGCGTCATCCAACCGGACAAACAAGTGTCCATCGCTGACGCTCACGGGGAAGGAGAACATGCGGGCAATTGGGCCGTTGATGCATTCGCCTTGGGTATGTTCGAAGCGCCACCCGTGGTCGGGGCACATAAACACCGAGCCCTCGTTGGAAACCGTGCCGCCCGCATGGGGACACACCATGGACAGCAGCAGATAGCCCTTCCTCCCACGTACAAGGTAGAAATGCTCTTCATCCACCGTAACGAGGGTGGGGAGTTTGCTGAATGACGACTCGAGGCCCAGGTCTATATCGGTTGCTTCCAGAGGGGCGCCTCTCTGCTGCCGGCGGGCGACTTACGAGCCCAGATAGGGCTGTCCGCAGTATAGCCTATGGGCCGGGGCTGTCGGGTCGACGGGTCAATCTTGACGCGCCGTGGGATTTGGTGGAGTATAGGGCCGCGGCGCATTAGCCCGAATCCACCGAAGGAGGGCGTCGGGTTAGCGTCCTGAAGCGGCAAGAAGGTGCTCCTGTGCTTCTGGGATAATGGTTTTGTAGCAAAAAACCGACCCCGGAAAAGGAGCACCCAATAGATGCTGCCACGCAACCACCCCGACCGGATCCAAATCACCTTCGACGACCGCCGCTTGGTGGCCAATGCCGGGCTGCTCCTTCCGGCCACCCTGGCGCGGCACCTCGGCCTGCCCGAACTCGTCCGGCAGCGCCTCGACCTGGGCGATGCCCCGGGGCGGGCGAACACGAGCGACAAGATGATGACGCTGGTGGCGTCTGCGCTGGCTGGGGGCGACTGCATTGACGACGCCGATGTGTTGCGCACCGGGGGGACGGCCTGCACCCTGGGCGGCACGGTCAAGGCGCCATCCACCCTGGGCACCTTCCTGCGCAGCTTCCGGTGGGGCCACGTCCGTCAACTCGACCGGGTGAGCCGCGAGTTGCTGGCCCGGGCTTGGCAGGCCGGGGCGGGACCCGGCGACGGGCCCCTGACCATTGACCTGGACTCCACCATCTGCGAGACCTACGGACTGGCCAAGGAGGGCGCACGCCACCACGGCTATACCGGCAAGCGGGGCTATCACCCGCTGTTGGCCGTCGCCGCCGGCACCGGCGACGTGCTGATGTCCCGGCTGCGCGAGGGCCGCGCCAACACCGCCCGGGGCGCCGCCCACTTTCTGCGGGAGACGGTGGGGCGGGTACGCTACGCCGGGGCCAACGGACGACTCACGCTACGGGCCGACAGCGGGTTCTACACTCATGGCGTGGTATCCGTCTGCCGCAAGATGGATGTCCGCTTCTCCATCACCATCCGCCAGCACAAGAGCCTGCGCAATCTCATCGAGACGATACCCGAGGATGCCTGGACTCCCATTCCCTACTGGATGGACGGCGCCGCCGATGTGGCCGAGACCACCTGCACTCCCTTCCAGAGTGAACCTGACGCCGCGCCGGTGCGGCTCATCGTCCGGCGTGTGAAGCCCACGCCCGGTTCCCAGTTGGCCCTCTTCGCCAAATACAGCTATCACGGCTTCATCACCGACCGGGACGGGGAGTTGCTCGAACTGGAGGCTGACCATCGCCGCCACGCCGAGATCGAGAATGCCATACGCGACCTCAAGTACGGCGTCGGGCTCAACCATCTCCCCTCGGGCCGCTTCGCCGCCAACGGCGCCTGGCTGGCCGTCCAGACGATGGCCCACAACCTGGCCCGCTGGACCGCGCGGATCGGTCTGGGAGAGCGGATAGCCACCACCAAGACCCTCCGGCGGCGGTTCTTCTCCCTGGCCGGACGGCTCACCCGCTCGGCACGCCGGTTGACCCTGCATCTTCCGGATCGCTGGCCTTGGGCTGAGAAGTTCAGCCGCGCCTTGGCCCGGCTGCGAGCCATTCCACTCCCGGCCTGACGGCACCGTCGGCGACCGACCCACCCACCGGACAACCGAAGATCCCCGCAGACTCGCGCCAGCCCGGTCCGAGAGAGTTCCCTGTTGCGTATTCTCTCGCCATCCCGCGCATCGCAGCTCCTGCAGACGGCCATAGGGGCCCCTGTGCGGCGATGAAGACCGTCCGCCGACCTCCCTACCCCAAATGGAACCCAGGCTATTTCCCCTGTAGCTCCCTCATCCCCCTTCCGCTTTCCTCACGCCGTCCATCGGTGTCCTTCGGTGGATTCGGGATTAGACTAAAGGCCGGAGGCTGTTGTGGCGGACCTGAGTAGAGATGAAATCCGGGCTATGGGCCATGCCGTCGGCCTGGAAATACAAGAGCCCGACCTTACCGAAGTCATGCACAGCCTGAACGCCTTGCTGGAATCCCTGGACCGGATCAACCCGCCCGGCTTGGACGGCGTGGAGCCGTTGCCTATCCTTCTTCCCCCGGGCCAGGCCGCCTAACCGCCAATCCCCAGCATTGCGGCGGGTAGACCCCAGCGAGACGGGGCCTGGAAGCTAGGCTTGGGTCAACTCCCGCACCGCTTCCTGGAATGCCGGCACCACCTGCTGCCAGTCTCCCACCACCCCGTAACGGGCCTCTTTGAAGATATTGGCCTCGGCGTCCTTGTTGATGGCCACTATGACCTTGGCGCCGGAGCATCCGGCCATGTGCTGGCTGGCCCCGGAAATCGCGACCGTGATGTACAGGTCCGGGGTGATCGACTTCCCCGTCAACCCCACTTGATAGGCAATGGGAATCCACCCAGAGTCCACCGCCGCACGGGACGCCCCCAAGGCGCCGCCCAGAAGCTTGGCCAGTTGCTCCAGTCCCTCGAAGGGCTCAGGCCCACCCAAGCCTCGGCCGCCGGAGACCACCACCCTGGCGTCCTCCAGCTTGACCCCCGTCGACTCCTCCTCCACGCGTTCCAGGATGCGGTTCTTGGCCTGTGAGGCTTCCAGGTCCACCGGGAACGAGACCACCTCTCCCTGCCTCGAAGGGTCGGGCTCCCTGGGCTCGTAAACCTTGGGCCGCACCGCCGCAATCTGCGGAGTGTATTCGCAACTCACCACCGCCACCGCGTTGCCGCCGTACACCGGCCGGTTGGCCAGCAACCGCTTTGAGTCGGGGTCTACCGAGACCTCCAGGCAGTCCTGGGCCAGCCCCACGCCCAGGCGAAAGGCCAGTCGCGGAGCAAGTTCTCTTCCCTCTTCCGTCCGGCCAATCAGGATGATGTTGGGCGCCGTTTCCCGGCAAAGGGTCTCGATGGCCGCCAGGTACAGGTCTGCCTGGTAGTCTGCCAGCAACGGGTTGGTCACCGCGTACACCCGGTCGGCGCCGCCTTGAATCGCCTGCTGGGCCGCCCGCTCCACGCTCTGCCCCAACAGGCCCACGGCCAGCTCCTCGCCGAGGTCGTCGGCCACCCTCCGTCCCGCCTCCAGCAATTCCTGGCCGGTGGAACTCAGGTCTTCCCCCGCGGTTTGGGCTACCACCAGCACGCCCGTTGCGTCTGCCATCTGCTTTCCTCCGGATAGTCGGAGTTGCGGCGCCGTCGGTCCGCAATCTCCCGTGATTGCCCTTTACCTGATCGCCTTCTAAATGAGCTTGGCTTCCCTCAGCTTGAACGCCAGTTGACGTCCGGCGTCGGCCGCATCGTCTCCCTCGATGATTTCGCATTCCTGGCTACTCTGCGGTATGAACAGTTCCCGCAGCGACACCCGCGGCTGCAACTCGTCAAGGTCCAGGCCCAGGTCCGCCGCGGTCCATACGGTAGGGCTCTTCCTGGTGGCCGCCATGATGCCCCGCAGCGTCGGGTAACGGGGTTGCCCCAGTTCGTTGCTCACGGTGACCAACGCAGGCAGCGGGGCCTCGTTCACCGTGTAACCCGCCGACGTGGTGCACTCGGCGACCACGGTCCCGTCTTTGACCTCGACCTTGCGGCACAGGGCAATGCACGATACTCCCAGGATTTCGGCCACTCCCAGGGGCACCTGGGCGTTGTCCCAGTCCGAGGCCTGCCGCCCGCAGATAACCAGGTCGAACCCCTCCAGCTTGCGGATGGCCGCCGCCAGCACTTGGGCCGTGAAAAAGCTGTCTATGGTGTTCTGGAAGGCATCGTCCTGCAAGAGGACCAGCTCGTCCGCTCCCATGGACAGGGGCTTCTTCATCACGTCCATAGCGAACGACGTGCCGCTGGAAATGACCGTAATCGCCGCTTCCTGCGAGTCCTTGATTAGCAGGGCCGCCTCTACGGCGTTTTCGTCGAATCCGTTCACAACCGGGGCTATGCTGGGAGGCGTGACCACTTTTTTCGCGCCGGAATCAACCTGGAAAGCGGAGGCGGGCATCTCCGGGTCGATCACCTGCTTAGCCAGGACTGCAATTTTCAATGGCATCGCCGATTCTCCTCGCCCGCTTTCCGTGTGTGAAACATATCACTAAGCTCGACGCAGTGTCAACGAAGCTGGCCGCGCCCCGCCCGCTGTAGTCAACGCCGGCTGGCCTTGGACTGGCTGCCCCTGCTCCCCTTCCGACGCCCCCGGTGCGCTTTGAAGCGGTGCCTGGTTCTCCTATCTACCCGGGCAATGGAAAGCCCGCTGCGTGATATAATGGATTGTACAATAAATTAGCTTGCGGCGGCCCCGCGGGCGGGGGGCCCAGAGCGAAACCCAGGCGTGGAGTCTCGAAAAACATGAACACCTTTAAGACCTTCTTCCTGTTGATGCTCCTCAGCGGCATTCTTGTTGCCGTCGGCGGGGCCTTTGGCGGCACGACCGGCATCATAATTGCCCTTGTGTTCGCTGTGGCCCTCAACTTCTTCGCCTACTGGTCCAGCGACAAGATTGCTTTGAAAATGGCCCACGCCCATCCTGTGACCGAGCAGGAAAACCCCGAGCTGTACAGCATCGTCTCCGAGCAGGCCTCGCTGGCCGGTCTTCCCATGCCCAAGGTGTATGAAATCCAGTCTGATTCTCCCAACGCCTTCGCCACCGGCCGCAACCCCCAGCACGCCACCGTGGCCGTCACCACCGGCATCCGGCGTATCCTGAACCGCCAGGAGTTGGGCGGTGTGCTCGCTCACGAGATGGCCCACGTGGGCAACCGGGACACTCTGATAATGGCCGTGGTTGCCACCATCGCCGGCGCCATCTCCATGCTGGCCTTCATGGCCCAGATGTCCGCCATCTTCGGAGGCTTTGGCGGCGGTGGCGGCCGCGACCGCGGCGGCAGCATGATTGGCCTGCTGGTCATCGCCATAGTCATGCCCTTGGCCGCTGCCCTGGTCCGCGCCGCCATTTCCCGCACCAGGGAGTTTCAAGCCGACGCAACCGGCGCACACACCTCCGGCGATGCCCTAGCCTTGGCCAGCGCCCTGGAGAAGCTCGAGATGGGCAGCCAGGCCCGCCCCATGAAGGTGTCCGAAGGCGCATCCCATCTCTTTATCGTCAACCCTCTCAGGGG
Organism: Dehalococcoidia bacterium; assembly: GCA_965249215.1. Lineage (GTDB taxonomy): Bacteria > Chloroflexota > Dehalococcoidia > Lucifugimonadales > UBA3495. The sequence continues at coordinate 227,075 of CBDFLN010000002.1, forward strand.
CCAGTCCATGGCCAACCTCTTCTCCACCCATCCTCCCATCCAGGAGCGGGTGCGCCGGCTGCGGGATACCCGGCCCAACTTCTAGCCCCTGTCGCCCTCCCTTCCATCGTAAGGAACGGCCCTGCCTTCCTCCGTTTCCAGCTGGGAAAAGATAGGGAGTCCCCCAGGCCCGGCCCCGTCGCGACTCCGGCTATTCCGGCCTCACTCCCCATTCCCTTCCTTACGCTATAATTGCCGGGCTACGACATGGGTGGTTGCCTCTTGATACTGCTTAGGCCGGTGTTGACCCTCGCCCTGGGGGTCCTGTTCTTCGTCGCGTTCCTTTGGTGGGGCTTGCAGGACAACGTCACCGGCAAGCTCCTCACCGCCGAGTTCTATACCGATACCATCTCCCAGGAGGACGCCTACAACCGCATATACGACCAGGTCTTACTGGACGAGGAGTTGGAGGAGACGACCCAGGACTTGCTGGGCGGCGTCCAGGTGGTGAGCCAGGCGGAAATTGCGGCCCTGCTCCGGGACATACTCCCTCCCGACTACCTCCAGTCTCAGACCGAGGTTTCTATCCAGCGAACCGTCGAATACTTCAGGGGCGACCGGGAGACGTTGGACATCTACGTGGCGCTCGGGCCTCCATTGGACAACGTCAGGCCCGTCGTCCTCGCATACATCGACCAGCGCATTGACGGGTTGGAAGAGCAGGACTTGGGCCGGTTGCAGTGCACCGAACAACAGGCCAACGACGTGGCCGACATTTACCGCGACCGTTGGCAGCGGCTGTCCCAGGGCGAAGCGCCCTCGAGCATACCTTCCCTGGCCTCATTCGAGGAAGTGTGCCGCGAGACCATATTCGAGTTAGCTTTCGAGGACCTGCTCGCCAAGGCTGGCCTGGATAACCGGGCGAGGCAGGACCTGCGGGCTCAGCGGGGCGACCTGAAGGAACACTTCAGGAAGGGAGAGGCGAAAGAAGTCTTGAAGTTGGCCGCCCGCCCCTTGGCCGGCCCGTTAATCGATGACGCCATCCAGGATATCCGGGACCGCCTCGACTCTCAGGACCGGTTTGACCTGATTCGCAACGTCGCCGACTGGAACAACACCGACGAGCAGGAGCTCCGGGCTGACTTGGACTCGGCCCGGGACGTATTCTCCCGCGGCAGGCAGTCCGCCAAGTGGGGCGCCTTAGTCGTGCTGGTCCTTAGCTCTGTTCTCATGCTGCTGCTTCACTTTCCGAGACTCAAGAACGGCCTGCTTTTCCTGGGATTCACCATGTTTTCCACCGGCCTGTTCTTCTACATCGCCGGTAGGGTTGCCGCGGCCCAACTGCCCGGGCGTGTACGGGACCTGGTGGAATTGGGCTCGGACCAGTTGACCGACGTGCCGCCGTCGATCACTGAACTTGGAGAAGACCTTCTGGTCTCTTTCGGGAGACAACTTGTTGGCGGTGTCGATGTCCCCGCCTTGGTCGTGCTGATCGTAGGCGTCGTCGTGTTCGGAACGTCCTTCTTCGTCGACCGCCTGTTGTCCCCTTTGCGCTCCCTCTGGGACAGCCCCGGCGACGAACAGCGACCTCCGCCTAGCTCAGACGCCCAGGATTCCGGGGAATGGTGACATCCCGCCGGCTGCCCCTGCGACGAGCGAGCCGGCCGTCTGCCCCGGCCGTGCTATAGCCGCGCCCCCACAAACTGCGGGTATCCCATCAAGAACTCCGCTGCGGACAAGGCCCTGCGCCCCTCCAGTTGCAGCGACTTCAGCCCCAATACCCCGTCGGCGGTGCCTACTCCCACAGGCGTTTCGCCCGCCTCCAGCCGTACCACTTCTCCAGGCGTTGCCGCCGCCCCCATTGCCGGCAGGGCCGTAACCTCCAGAAGCTTCAATGTCTTGCCGTCCCAGTTGGTGAAGAGCCCCGGCCACGGGCTGAACGCCCGGCGTCGTCTCTCCAACTCCCAAGCCGGCGTCTTCCAATCTGCTTCTCCGTCCCTCCGCTCCAACCGGCGGGTTGTCGTGGCCAGCGCCGCGTCCTGGGCTGTCGCTGTGACTTCCCCGGCCGCCCAGGGGCCCAAGGTGTCCAGGAGCAACCGTGCCCCTGCTTGGAACAGCTCCAGCGTCAAGTCGTTGGCCGTTTCATTTCCCGACAGGGGATATGCCAGTTGAGCGACAATAGGCCCTGTGTCCATTCCCTCGTCCAGCAGCATTAAAGTCACTCCCGTAACCGTTTCCCCCTCCAGGATTGCCGTGGCCACTGGGGAAGGACCCCGGTACTTGGGCAGCAACGAGGGATGCAGGTTCAGGCATCCCAGGGACGGCGCGTTCAGCGCCGCCGCCGGCAGCAACTGGCCGTAGGCGGCGACCACAATTGCGTCGGCCCCAAGCCCCGCCAATTGCTGCTGCGCCGCCTCGTTGCGCAGGCTGGCCGGCTGGAACACCGGGAGGCCCAGCTCCAAGGCGCAGCCCTTCAACGGCGGCATCTCCACCGCCCGGCCCCTTCCTTTGGGGCGGTCCGGCCGGGTATACACCGCTATGACCTCCGCCACTTCGGACTGGGTCAGGGCCTGCAACACCGGCGCCGCGAACGCCGGCGTCCCCATGAACACAACGCGTATTTTATCCTTGGACATTTCGGCCCCTAGACGGCTCTTCGCCTACCTATTTCACCTTGACAGTCACGCTGCGCCGTTGCTAGAATAAGGGAACCGTCTACCGGAGCTCGAACTCCCCACGTTTGCACCGCCGGGAGTTTGGGCTCGACGGAAATGAGACGGAATTTAAGAAGGAGGTGATAGCGAATGGACGTTAGTTTAGCACCCAGGGGCGATGGTAGGCATCTGTCTGGACACGACGAGGTGATCGTCTCCTAGTTGTCCCTTACATACGAGAACCCGTTCGTCGGGCCCAGACCAATGCCTACCATCGCCCCTAGACCCGAGTGTCAAAGGGCGCTCTCACTGGCAGAGTGGCTGGGCCCGATGCCTTTTGTAAGCGCCCATATCAATTGACATCCGTTGCCCCCCCGGCTTAAAATCCGTCATACCCACACTGCGCGCGTTATGCGCCGGAGAATAGATGCTGCGAATTCGACTAAGAAGAGTCGGCAAGAAGAGGAGACCTTCCTATAGGATCGTAGTCGCCGAGGCCCGTTCCCCGCGGGATGGCGCCTATCTGGAATGGATTGGCAACTACGACCCCATGACCGACCCTCCCGCCACGTCACTCAAGGTTGACAGGGCTGTCCAGTGGTTGAGCAACGGAGCTCAACCCTCCGACGCCGTAAGGCGCATACTCGACAAGAACGGTATTAGCAAGAATGGTTCGGTAGTGGAGGTCGCCGCCGCCACAGCCGTTGACGACCTACCAGCGGCCGAGGAGTCCGATGCGCCGCCTGCGCAGGCTGAGGCCGGCGAAGAGGCAGTGGCAGCCGTTGAGCCGGCGGCGGATGAAATTGCTTCCGATGATGAAGCCCCCGCCGATGGGTCTTCCCCTGACGGGTCTTCCGAAGAGGGTCCCGCCGCATGAAAGAGCTTATCGAGTACATCGCCCGGTCCCTGGCCAGCGACCCCGACGCGGTGCAAGTCACTGAAGTCGAAGAGGACGGGCGCATCATCCTGCGCCTGGAAGTAGCGCCCGATGACAAGGGCAAGGTCATTGGCCGCCAGGGAAGGGTGGCCCAAGCCATGAGAGTGCTCCTCAGGGTCGCTGCAGTAAAGCACGGCGCCCACGCCGTTTTGGAGATCGTTTAACTCCTCTGCATCCCGGCCTGTTCCACCCAAGCCCGCCGGCGGTTACGCCAGGTGCCTGAACCCGATTCCGACAACTCCCACATAGTCGTCGGTCGTATCGTCGGCTCCCACGGCGTCTCCGGTGCTATTAGGGTCCGTGTAATGAGCGACGTTCCCCACCGGTTCGACTCCGAACGGCTTTTGCACGTCGGCGGCCATGCTTACTCGATTACCAACTCCGCTCCCGCGCCAAACGGCCAGATGATTCTCCAACTCCAGGGCGTTGACTCCCTAGACGCCGCCCGCGGCCTGGTGGGGCAATCAGTGACCGTCCCGTTGGCCGCTGTCCCTCAGCTGCAGGAAGGAGAGTATTACCACTTCCAGCTTTTGGGTATGAATGTGCTCACCGAAGAAGGCGAATGCCTTGGCCGCGTGCGGGAGATCCTGGAGACGGGCAGCAACGACGTCTATGTCGTTTCCGGCGAATCGGGAGAGGTGCTTATTCCCGCTTTGACCGAGGTAATTCGGGAGGTGCGCTTGAACGAGGGCCTCATGGTCGTAAAGCTGCTGGAAGGCCTCCGCTAACCGCCTTTGACCGGGCAAATGCCCGGTGCTAAAATCCCCAGTAAGCGATTTCTCTTTCCCTGGCGATATAGGCTCAGGTTGAGGTCCTTCTCGACCAGGTCCGCCCCATAACCTATCTCCTCGAAGATACGGCCTGGCAGATTCGGCCTAGTAGATACGGATGGAGGCCCCCATGTCCGGTCACTCTAAATGGTCAACCATCAAACACCAGAAAGGCGCTGCCGACGCCAAGCGCGGCGCCTTGTTCACCAAGTTGAGCCGCGACATCGCCCTGGCCGTCCGCGACGGCGGCGGCGCCGACCCGGACATGAACTTCCGCCTTCGCCTGGCCATTGACAAAGCCAAGAGCAGCAACATGCCCCAGGACAACATTCTTCGGAGCGTCAAGCGCGCCAGCGGCGACGGCGGCGCTGATGAAAACATCGAAGAGGTAATCTACGAAGGGTACGGCCCCGGCGGCGGGGCCATCCTGCTTCAGGCCCTCACCACCAATCGCAACCGGACCGCCGCCGACGTCCGGTCTACCTTCACCAGGGGCGGCGGCAACTTGGGGGAAAGCGGCTGCGTCGCCTGGAACTTCGATACCCGGGGCCTTATTACCGTAGAAGTCCCAGACCCGGACAAGGGCGAGGAGATAAGCCTGCTGGCTATCGACGCCGGCGCCGAGGACGTGAACTTCGAGGACGGCATGTTGGAGATTTACACCGCCCCCGAACAACTATTTGAAGTACGCCGGGAGTTGGAATCCGCCGACGCCAAGCCCGAGACCGTGGAGATATCCATGGTCCCCAAGTCCATCGTGCCCCTGGGCGACCGCGAGGCCGAGCAGACCCTCAAGCTGTTGGACAGTCTGGAGGACCTGGCCGACGTACAAAAGGCCTACACCAACGCCGACTTCCCTGCTGAGGTGCTCAAACGATACCAGGAGGAGTCTTAGCCGGTGAGCGGAGGGGCGGAAGCCGATGCTGGTGCTTGGGATTGACCCCGGCACCCTGCGCATGGGGTACGGCGTGGTGTCAGAGGACCAACGGCTGCAGGCCGAAGACTACGGCGTCGTCTCCCTCCCCAGCAAAATGCCCTTGGAACAACGACTCTACCAGCTATACACCCACGTTCAGAACCTGATCAACGTGTTCAACCCCGACGCCGTGGCGGTGGAGGAGCCTTTCGTAGGCAAAGGCGAGCGCCGGTTCGCCGGCTCGGCCCTCGCCGTCGGCCAGGCCCAGGCCCTGGTGCTCATCGGCGCCGCCGGCGCCGCGGTTCCCGTGTTCAAGTACCCCCCGGCCCAGGTCAAGCTGGCGGTGGCCGATTATGGCGCCGCCACCAAGGAACAAATGCGCACCACCATAGCGGCGACCCTGGGATTGACCGATGTCCCAGCCTCCGATGCCGCCGACGCCCTGTCCGTGGCCCTGTGCCACCTGGTACAGGTGGGGACGGCCGAGGCTCTGGGCCGGGAAATACCCCATGGGATGGAGAGGTAGTGGGTGATTGTCGGGGTTCAAGGCACCCTTAACGCCGTAGGCCCCGACTGGGTCCATCTGCGCGTCGGCGGCGTAACCCTGCAGGTCTTCGTGCCCGAGACCGCCATCGGCGAGTTGGGTCCTGTGGGAGGCCACGTAAGTCTATACACCCACCTGCGACTGCGCGACGAGCAGCCGGTGCTCTACGGCTTCACTACCCACGCGTCTCTGGAGTTGTTCCTGTTGCTCAACGGTGTTTCCGGCGTCGGCCCCCGGCTGGCCCTGGCCCTGCTGTCCAAGCTGGGCGCATCCACCTTGAACCAGGCCATCGTCTCCGGCGATATCGCCTCCCTGGCCTCGGCCACCGGCGTGGGCCGCCGCACCGCCAGCCGCATCGTCCTGGACCTCAAGGGTAAAGTCGAGTCCTACGATTCTGAAGGCTTGCCCGGACAGGCCTCGGACGACGTGGAAGTCATAGCCGCCCTTACCGCCCTTGGCTATTCCAACAACGAAGCCCGCCGCGCTGTTGCCAATATGGACCGTGGCGAGGATTTGACCCTCGAAGACCGGATTCGCCTCGTCTTGCAGCAACTCGGCGGCGGCTGATGTCGCCCCCGGCGCTTACTCCGGCTTTGCCCGCTGGCGTGACAGGCGCGGTTCAAGGTATGATTTACGTGGATGCAGGGGTACTGCGTGGATTGTACGCTGCATATCCGGTCTAGGGAGCCAAAGCGCTGGGTACTTTTTCTCACGACATCAAGTTAATAGCCGCTTCCGGGTTTGACTCGGAGACACTGACCGCTCCGGTGGATACCGGGGCAACCTTCACGTCGGTCCCCAGTCCAATTCTACAACGCCTGGGCGTATCTCCTCAGCGTTTGGTGCGACTGAAGTTGGCCAACGGAGAGGTGTCAGAGCAGCCAATGGGCGAGGTGTTGGTGGAATTGGACGGCGTGAGGGCTACTGTATTGTGCATTTTTGGCCCGCCGGATGCTCCACCATTAATTGGAGCCCATACTTTGGAAGCTTTCCTAATGGCAGTTGACCCGGTGGCGCAGCAACTTGTGCCTACGGAAGCGCTCTGGCTCTAATTGGACGGCTTAACATAAGTTAGTGCGCGACCACAGGCGTAGCATAGATTTCTTGGAGCAACCGTTTAAGGCTAAAGATGGTCTCTAAAGCTCAAAGACCAGACAACCCGCAAGCCGGCCATAACGGCGGCAACGGCGCGGCCGCCGGCGCTCCTCCGCTGGAAGCCCGGCCCTTCGAGTTGGTCTCCGATTTCCGCATGACAGGCGATCAGCCTAAAGCTGTGGATCGCCTGGTCGACGGCATTGTCCAGGGCGCCGACCGGCAGGCCCTCATGGGCGTGACCGGCAGCGGCAAGACCTTCACCATGGCCAACGTCGTCCAGAGGGTGCAACGCCCCACGTTGGTGATGGCCCACAACAAGACCCTGGCCGCCCAGCTCGCCACCGAGTTCAAAGAGTTCTTTCCCCGCAACGCCGTCGAGTTCTTCGTGTCCTACTACGACTATTACCAGCCCGAGGCCTACGTCCCCCAATCCGACACCTACATCGAGAAGGACGCAAGCATCAACGATGAACTGGACAAGCTGCGCCTGTCGGCCACCACCTCCCTTCTCACCCGCCGCGACGTCTTGATCGTCGCCTCCGTGTCCTGCATCTATGGCCTTGGCGACCCCGAGGACTACTTTCACTTCGTGGCCCAGCTCAAAGTGGGCGACATCCGCAACCGCAGCCAGTTCGTCCGGCAGCTCGTGGACATGCAGTACGAGCGCAATGACATGGACCTCTCCCGGGGCAAGTTCCGCGTCCGCGGCGACACCCTGGAACTGGTCCCCGCCTACGAAGAGGCTGCGGTTCGCATCCAGTTCTTTGGCGACGAGGTCGAGCGCATCGTCCAGGTAGACCCCCTGACCGGCGAGTTCCTGGGCGAGAAGCAGGACATCTACATCTTCCCAGCCAACCACTTCGTCACTCCCAAGGAAAAGCTGGAGCTGGCCGTCAAAGACATCAGGGTGGAGTTGGAAGAGCAACTCAGCGTTCTGCGCAGCCGGGGCAAGGTGCTGGAGGCAGCCCGTCTAGAGAGCCGCACAAATTATGACCTGGAGATGCTCCAAGAGACGGGCTTTTGCTCCGGCGTGGAAAACTACTCCCGCCACCTGGCCCAGCGCGCTGCCGGCAGCACCCCCTGGACCCTGCTCGACTACTTCCCCGACGACTACCTGCTCTTCGTCGACGAGTCCCACATGATGCTGCCCCAGATTCGCGGCATGTTCCACGGAGACATGTCCCGCAAGAAGACCCTGGTCGAGTACGGCTTCCGCCTGCCATCAGCCCTGGACAACCGGCCGCTCAACTTTGATGAATACGAATCGCGGACCAACCAGGTCGTCTACGTGTCGGCGACTCCGAGCCCATACGAGTTGAAGCACAGTTCCGCCGTTGTCGAGCAGGTGATCCGGCCCACCGGGCTGCTCGACCCCACCGTTGAGGTCAAGCCGACTACGGGCCAGATCGACGACCTACTGCAGCAGATCAAGCTCCGGGTCGATCTGACCGAACGGTGCTTGGTCACTACCCTGACCAAGCGGATGGCGGAAGAGTTGGCCGACTATCTGTCCGAGATGGGCATCCGCAACCACTACTTGCACTCCGACGTCCAGACCCTCGACCGGGTGGAGATTCTCCGTGACCTGCGGCTGGGCGTCTACGACGTCATAGTGGGCATCAACCTGCTGCGCGAGGGCCTGGATTTGCCTGAGGTCAGCCTTGTGGCTATCCTGGACGCCGACAAAGAGGGCTACCTGCGGTCTGGCACTTCTATGATTCAGACCATCGGCCGGGCGGCCCGCCACTCCAACGGGCACGTCATCATGTACGCCGACCGGATTACCGATTCCATGAAGCGGGCCATCGACGAGACCAACCGCCGCCGGACTATCCAGGACGACTTCAACCGGGAAAAGGGCATCCAACCCCAGAGCATCCAGAAGGAAGTCCACGACATCACCGAGAGCATCAAGGGCATCGCCGACAACCGCGCCCGCTACCATGTCGCCCGCCAGGAGATGTCCCGGTCCGACATGTTCCGGGTGGTCAAGGACCTGGAAACCCAGATGAAGGAAGCGGCCAGGAACCTGCAATTCGAGAAGGCGGCCCAGTTCCGCGACGAGGTCTTCGAGCTGCGCCGCCTGCTGGCCCTGGAAGAAAAGACCCTGGCTCCCGCGGCGCTGGAAACCAGCGGCGAATAGACGCCTAGGGGGCAGCACCAGAAGACGGCTGGTGTGCCCTTATTCCTGAGCTGGTTCACGCCTCAGCCCGAGCCGTGCCCGCAGCCAATGTCACCTCGAGCGGTACAACCCCAACCCCCAACCCATGTCACCCCGAGTGAAGCGAGGGGTCCGGGGCGAGGGGGAAGCGTCCGCCGGCCACTAAGGCAGCAGGGACACTCTCAGACCCGAGCGATGCAACCCCGAACCCCAACCCACGCCACCCCTAGCGGTGCGCCTCCCAAAAACCCAGCCAATGTCACCCCGAGTGAAGCGAGGGGTCTGGGGTGGAGGGGGAGCGTCCGCCGCCCACTAAGTCATCAGTGACACCGTCAGACCCGAGCGATGCAACCCCGAACCCCAACCCACGCCACCCCTAGCGGTGCGCCTCCCAAAAACCCAGCCAATGTCACCCCGAGTGAAGCGAGGGGTCCGGGGTGGAGGGGGAAGCGTCCGCCGCCCCCTAGGGCAGCCGTGACACCGTCAGACCCGAGCGATGCAACCCCGAACCCCAACCCACGCCACCCCTAGCGGTGCGCCTCCCAAAAACCCAGCCAATGTCACCCCGAGTGAAGCGAGGGGTCCGGGGTGGAGGGGGAAGCGTCCGCCGCCCCCTAGGGCAGCCGTGACACCGTCAGACCCGAGCGATGCAACCCCGAACCCCAACCCACGCCACCCCTAGCGGTGCACCTCCCAAGAACCCAGCCAATGTCACCCCGAGTGAAGCGAGGGGTCTGGGGCGGATGAGGGGGAGCCGGTTGTCCCGGAAGCCAAATCCTGCCAGTAGGGATTCATCGCCTCGATAATAGCGACTTTCTTAGCTCGCCGCCAACCCTTGATTTCCTTCTCCCGCGTGATTGCGGAATAAACGTCCCCTGTAGCCTCAAAATAGACCAGCTTGGAAACCTTGTATTTCCTTGTGAACCGGCCGCCAAGGCCGTGCTTGTGCTCATGTAATCGACGTTCAAGGTTGTTGGTAACACCGGCGTAAAGGGCGCCGCGAAAGCTGGCCAGTATATATACGTAGTATTGCGCCAAGGAGGCCCCCTACCCCAGATTCCTCACCCGCCTGGGGCGGGTTCGGAATGACAAGTATTTACGCGGCGTGGTCGGGAATGACGAGTACGTATGCGGCGTGGTCGGGAACGACAGGCCCTGGTAGTGCGTACCGGTAGTCGCGTTTTCTGGTGGGTCGAGTCGTAAGAGGCGGCTGTTACCCCGCGGCCCGGCGCAGCTGCTCCAACACCGCCCCGTTTTCCTCGGCGCTGAAGCCGTCCACGGCGGGAATCGCCTCGCCGGTGGTGCCGTCAACGATGCCCATTTCCACCATCCGGTCCAGCACCTCGGTCTCGTGTTCCACCGAGGGCAGCAGGTCTTTGCCCGTAAGCTGCGACAACGCCGCCACCAGTCCGTAGCCTCCCCAGTTGGAGACGCTGGCGATAATCAGCCTGTCGACCGTGACCACCGAAGGGTTGTTGGGCAGGCGTTCGACGGCGGGAATTACCTCCGCCAGGTTCCCCATGCCAATCTCGTTGCCCCCGTCGCCGATGGCCACCGACGGTATCTCCGACTCGAACAAATAGTCCACCCTGGCGGTGTGCGGAGTAATGTCCACGTCCCGCATGTTCAGGTAGGTCTCGTCCTTGGTCCGGCCGCTGCGCTCGATGGACACCAGCAGGTCGGGCTGCAAGCGTTCCAAGAGTTGCGCGGCGTTCCGCCGGCTGGTCTCCACGTCGGCGATGGGGAACTCAACCACTTCGGCGCCGTCGCCGGCCAGCTGCCGCAGCGCGGTCACCGTGAAGGAGTCGGTCACGTAGGTAACTTGGCGGCCCAGGGACTGCAGGGCTTGGCCGATGGCTATGGCCCCGGCGGGGCCGTCCGTTTCGGGCCCGCCCGACATGGTGATGTAGTAGCCCGTGACGATGACCGCGTGGCCCGGGTGCTCCAGAACGTAGCGGGCCGCGTCCCGGCAGAAATCCGCAGGCAGGTGGGGGCGCAACTCCGCCACTCCCCGCTTGTCCTGCTGCAAAATAAGGTCTTCTATGGACTGGCTCATAGCCGCGTCGTCATCCTCCATGGGATAGGTCTGAAGCCGGGGTCAGTGGACGGGCCTATGGCTCCCAAAGTCCCAATGCCTCGTTAGACTCCTAAAGGACTGCGTAGTCCACGTCCCGCTGGTCGGTGATGAACATCTTGCCTGGGCCGTGGGTCAGCATCAACGGGGGCTTGCAGTTAAGCGCCACCGCTTGCGGCGTCACCCCGCAGGCCCAGAACACCGGCTCCTCGCCCGGCAGCACCTCCACCGGGTCTCCGAAATCGGGCCGGTCCAGGTCCTTTATCCCGATGGCCCCAGGGTCGCCGATGTGCACCGGCGCTCCGTGGGTTGCGGGGAATCGGGACGTGACCTGCACCGCCCGCACTATCTGGTCGCGTTTTATCGGCCGCATGCTCACCACCATCGGACCCGAAAATACCCCCGCCGGAGTGGTCGCGATATTGGTGATGTACATCGAAACGTTGCACTGCTTGTCCTGGTGCCGCAGGGGAATCCCCGCCTCCACCATGGCGGTCTCGAAAGAGAAGCTGCAGCCCAGCAGGAAGGACACCAGGTCGTCCCGCCAGTAGTCCACCAGCGACTCCACCTGTGCGGTGAACTCGCCGCGCTCGTACACCCGGTACGCCGGCAGGTCTGTGCGGATGTCCGCTCCGGGCGCCGTCAACTTGGGCTCCGTCTGACCCGGCTCCAGCACCTCCAGCAACGGGCACGGTTTGGGGTTGCGCTGGCAAAACAGCAGAAAGTCGAAGGCCAGGTCCTTGGGGAGGATGGCCAGGTTGGCCTGCACGTGTCCCGGGGCCACGCCCGACGTCACTCCCCGCCACTGGCCACAGCGTATAAGTTGCCTTACCTCGCTGGCTGCTTCCGGCAATACCTGGGTCGTCATGCAAGTCCCCCTCTATCGTCGCTCAGTATCCGGCATGGGACGCTGGTGTTCCGGTTGTGCCGGACTTTCCGCCAGCCAAGAAAGACCATAGGCGTCTTCTTTAGCTGTCATCATAATAAGAGAGCCAGGCCCAGTCAATTTGTCTCTATCCGGCGTTGGGGCAATGTGAGCGTCGGGACTGAAAATTCTACCTCCCCTCCCATTTCGGGTCGCCGGAGGTCTTGGAGTTGAGGCGCGGGGCTGGTTTTCGTTGCAACGGATGGCGAACGAATGGGCCATCTGCGCCCGTCAAGACCCATCAGGCCTTAGTTTGAGGACGGGCCTTCGGGGCTGTCAACGGAGAGTTGACAGTGGAAGAGAGGGCGTTCAGGCCAAGACAGGGTTGTCAAGAGTAACGACCGAGTCGCCGTGTTCCGTCGCTGCCAGCGCGTTGGCGAAGCGGGCGTCTGCCGTCACCAGCGTCGCACCCACCCGATGCGCCAATGCCAGATACAAACAGTCATACACCGGCCGCTCCAGTGCAAGCGCCAGGCGGACCGCCTCCGGACTGTACTCTTCATCCTCTGACCAACGAACAGGTGCGTCTGAAATTGCCGCCGCTAGGGTTCCGGCTCTGCTGCGCTCCAGCTCCCCTGTCCGAACCTTGCGCCACAGTGCGTTACCGACCTCCGACGCCAGCAGGCGAGGAGCATGGAGCTCATGACGGCTTTCAAGCAACCGACCGGCTTCGGCGGAGTACTCTTCTTCTACAAACCATTTGACCGCTACGCTGGCGTCCACCACCAGGCGCATCATGTATCCCTATGGCCGCTTTCGCGGTCTTCACGAATCAGCATGTATGAAGGCGTCTGAGGAAGTACGGGAGTTTCTTTGCGCAATCTTTCGGACAGGTCTCGGAACGCTCTGACCTTTTCCTCCATCCCGTCCTGCGCCGCCTCCTCCAAAATGTGGCGCGCCTCGCCCTCCAGGGAACGGTTGTTCGCGGCGGCGCGGAGTTTCAGCCGTCTGACTACGTCATCGTCCAGGCGTCGCACGTGTACGGTCCCCATGACTTACCCCCCGAGTGGTGTGCTAACAATATGGTAGCATGATTCTATAGTGATGCAACGGCCCGCTGAAGATGGCAGGCGACATGTTTTGCGGCACTAAGTCCGATAGCCCGTTCGTGGTGAGCCCTTCGACAAGCTCAGGACAGGACTCTCGAACCAAACGAGCGGGCGGATGCGGAGATGTTCGTGTCCTTCGACCAACTCAGGGCGAACGGGGGGCTGGGCCTTATTCTATCAAGTCATATTGCGTCGCAGCCCCGCCCACCAAACGCCCGTGGTATCGGGTGATATACTTTTCTGTGTGCTCTGACGCTTCCTGAATCGCATGAAGCTACGGCTGTGTCTTCAAACCTGAGTATTAACGAGTTGCGGTGTTGGACTTACCGGTACATAGGGTAGCCTTGCTGGCGGGCCAGGACAACGGCGTCGGCCCCCTGGTGGACATGCTCGACCGTGCCGGCTTGGCTTGCCTGCGCGGCTCCGACCTGACCGATCTGGACGGCGACGGCGCGGAGCGGCAGCCGGAGGCCGCCCTCGTCGACCTGGCGTCCCTCGACCTGGCACAGGGCAGGCTCTTGATTGAACAGTGCAAAGAGCTCCGGATACCGGTTTTGGCCCTAGCGTCCCTGGACGGCGAGTCCGAGTACGACCCCTCCCTGAACCCCGACGAGCTGGTCTTTTATCCCGTCCGCGAGGCCGAGCTGTTCCCCAGGCTCAAGCAGGCCGTCTATCGGGTCAGGGGCCCCGCAAGTTCCCAGTTGCTGCGGGCCAGGGAGTTGACCATCGACCTGGAACGCTACGACGTAACGGTCGCCGGCCGGCGAGTTGCGCTGAAGTACAAGGAATTCCAGTTGCTGGTGCTGCTGGCTTCCAATCCGGGCCGGGTCTATTCACGGGAGTCCCTGCTCAGCCAGGTGTGGGAATACGACTACCTGGGCGGCACCCGCACCGTCGACGTTCACGTGCGCCGCCTGCGCTCCAAGATAGAGTCTCCCGGCCGCACGTTTATAGAGACCATCTACCAAGTAGGCTACCGCTTCAAAGCCCCGGACTAGACCCGCGGGGCCGCAGCCCGCGAGGGCCACCAGTTCCATCGTCCGAACAGGGCAACCAGCGCCGGCACTATCAGCGTGCGCGTGATGAAGGTGTCTATCAACACGCCGGCGGCCACCGCAAAGCCAAGCTGCATCAGGTCCTGAAGGGGTAGGACCATCAACGCCGAAAACGTGCCGGCCAGTATCATCCCGGCGGAGGTGATCACGGGACCCGTACGGGCGAGAGCGTGACCGGCCGCTTCCGTCAGCGGCGCCCCCCTGACCTCTTCCCGGATGCGCGACATCAGGTAAATGTTGTAGTCGACGCTCAAGGCGTTGAGAAACACGAACAGGAAGAACGGGACGCCCTGGCCAACCCCCGGGTGACCCATGGCCACCACAAAGACCAAGACGGCCAGCCCGAGAGTCGAGAAATAGGTGAATGCTATCGTCGCCATCAGGTAAAGAGGAGCAATCAGAGAGCGGAGCAGTATCGCGAGCACAACGCCGATAGCCAGCAGTATCAATGGCAGCACCACGAACGTGTCTCGGGTGTTCGCCGTGCGGGTGTCTTGCTCCTGGGCGGTGTCTCCTCCAACCAGCACGCTCCCAGCAGGAAGGCCCGCCGCCGCGGCGCTCTCCCGGGCCAGGGTGCGCAGTTCCGGGATAGTGTTGAGGCCCTCAATCGAAAACGGGTTGACAGTTAGTACAGCGTGGATCACCACCGTGCCGCCGTCCTCGGAGATGAAGCGCGACACTTCCTCCTCCGGCAGCTCCGAACCGGGGGGGACGTCCACTCCCCATGGACGGCTCGGCCCCGCCACTCTGGCAACGCCGGGATGCTCCGATAGGTCTACGGTTATCTTATCGATTCTTTGGAGTGAGACTGGATCGAGAGCGCCCTCACCGGGCGGCAATGAAATGTAGACCAGCGTGGGGGCAAGTTCTCCGGTAGGAAACCCCTCTCTGAGCAGCTCGAAGCTGCGGACCGACTCGGTATCTTTGGGAAGACTCGCCAGGCTGTCGTAATTGGTCTGGAAGGGCGTCAACCCGACTATCAGCAAAGCGAGAACAATCCCAGTTACCGCCAGCGTTGCTAACGGGCGCTTCAGGACTACGGCTCCGATCCTGCCGTAAACGCTGCCCCGCCAGGGCGCGGCCTCCTCTGCCCCTGTGCTTAGCCGCGGACGCGCCGGCCAGAATGCGGACCGCCCGACTATGGTGAGAACCGCAGGTACCAGGGTGATCGCGGCAAGCATCATGAGCGCAACGGCCACCGCAATGACCGGCCCCAGGGCCTGGTAGGACCGCAACGTGGCCAGCAGGAGCACCGCCGACGCAATCAGTATTGTCGCCCCCGCCGACGCCACCGCGCCCCCGACGCCCCGCATGGTTTGCCGCATCGCTTCGTGGCGGTCCTGGTGGCGGGTTAACTCCTCCCGGAATCGCGCCGAGACGAACAGCACGTAATCGGTGCCCGTGCCGAACAGCACCACCGTCATGATTCCCGTGGTCTGGGCCGACACCGCCAGGTCCAACCGTTGCGCCAGCCCCCCGCCGACGGCATTGGCCAGCATGAACACCGTCCCAACCGCCAGCAACGGCAGCGCCGCCATGATGGGCGAGCGATAAATCAGCAGCAGCAGGACCAGTACCAGCAGCACCGTGACCAGCAGCAGCAGCGTATCGATCTGCGAGAAAACACCGATCAGGTCTACCAGCAGGCCTCCGGCCCCGCCCACTGCGACCTCGACGCCCGGCAGGCCCAACGCCGCCGTCCGGTCCCGGATCTCGTTCACGGTGTCGGCGAATGCTTCCTCGGCGGCCGAGCCGGTGACGTCTACGAAGACGTACATGGTCGTGCCGTCCTTGGACACCAGGCCGCCCTGCGCGCCGGCGCCCTGTTCCGGGGAGCGGACACGGCCCACGTTGGCCGGCGCATCGGGCCCCGACAGCCACCGGCCGAGTTCGGCGGCCGCCCCGTACGCAGCCGGCCCAAGGCCGGACTCTGCGCGGAAGACTACGAGGACCGGCGTGCCCGTCGAGGGAAAACGATCCCGCGCCAGCTCGTAGGCCCGGGTTGCCTCGGAGTCCTTGGGCAGGAAAAACGCTTGGTCGTTCTCCCGCACCTGGTTCAGGGACGGCAGTTGCGAGATTAACAGGCCCGAAATAATGACCCAGGCGAGGAGCGTTATCCACTTGCCCCGGCGGCTGCTCGCGAAGTCGGTCAGGTATGCGAGCATCGTCTGCCCGCGCCATCAGGCCGGATTCTGTCCAAGTTAGAGCACGTCATCAAAGCCGATTCTTCACGGCTTTCAAGTATCGACACCCCAGTCGGGATGTCAACGATGTCGACGCGATAAATGGGGGCGCCTTTCGCCCCTGCAGGGCAGTCCTGCGGCAGGGTCAGCTTGCCTCGGCGCTCACCGCATCGAGGAAGCGGGCCACGTGACTGGCCAACTCGACGTGCTTCTTTTGCTTTAGTTGCGGGTCCTGCTCCATCACCTTAGCCGCTTCTTGCCGGGCCGACTCCAGCAGTTGCCGGTCCGACAGGTGGGCCATTCGCAGGTTGGGCAGCCCGCTCTGCCGGGTGCCGAAGAAGTCTCCCGGCCCCCTTAGCTCCAGGTCCACCTCGGCCAGGCGGAAGCCGTCGTGGATTTCCTCCAGGGCCGACAGGCGTTCCTTGGCCACGTCCGAAGGCGAGTCCGACATCAGGATGCAATAGCTCTTGTGCTCGCCCCGGCCCACCCGGCCTCGAAATTGGTGCAGCTGGGCCAGCCCGAACCGGTCCGAGCCCTCTATCATCATCACCGTGGCATTGGCTACGTCTATGCCCACTTCCACCACCGCGGTGGACACCAGGATGTCCACTTCCCCGTCGCGGAACCGGCGCATGACCTTGTCCTTGTCCTTGGAAGACATCCGGCCGTGGAGCAGCCCCAGTTTCAGGTCTGGAAAGACCTCAGCAGACAGCCGCTCGTATTCCTCGGTGGCGGCCTTGGCCTCGATGACTTCCGACTCCCCAACCAGTGGGCAAATCACGAAGGCCTGCCTGCCCTCCTGAGCCTGCTTGCGGATAAAGCCGTAGGCCGCCTCCCGGCGTTCCGGGCCCAGCCATCGGGTCGCCACCGTCTCCCGCCCTGCGGGGAGCTCGTCTATGGTCGAAATGTCCAGGTCGCCGTACAGCGTCAGCGTAAGGGTGCGGGGAATTGGCGTCGCCGACATGATTAGCGTGTGGGGAGTTTCCAATCCTCGTTGCCGCAACGCCGACCGCTGCAGCACCCCAAACCGGTGCTGCTCGTCGGCCACGGCCAGCGCCAGCTTGGGCAGCGACATGCCCGCCTGTATCAGGGCGTGGGTGCCTATCAGCAGGTCCAGAGTTCCGTTGGCGGCCATCTCGGTCAGTTCCCGCTTCCGAGACGCCCTGGTGCTGCCGGTCAGCAGGCCCACCGACACCGGCCGGGCCAGCGATTTCAGGTACACCGACAGCAGATAGTCGGACTGGACCGGCCTGGCCATGCCCCCCAGCAGGCGCGACACCGTCTGAAAGTGCTGCTCCGCCAGCACCTCCGTGGGCGCCATCACCGCTCCCTGGTATCCGCCGGCCGCCGCCTTGAGCAAGGCAGCCAGGGCCACCACGGTCTTGCCGCTGCCTACCTCGCCCTGGAGCAGCCGGTTCATAGGAGGCGTGCCCCGCTCCAGGTCGCCGTCGATTTGCTCGATGCACCGCTTCTGGGCCCCGGTAAGCTGGAAAGGCAGCGACGACAGGAAGCCTTCCGCCACCTCCGGTTGGTTCCCGATAGCAATGCCCTGCACCGACCTGTTCTGGCTCTTCTTTCGCCTCAGCACCGCCAGCTGGAGGGTGAAAAGCTCGTCGAAAGCCAGGCGCGTCCGCGCCGCTTCCCGCTGGCCCTCGTCCTCCGGGAAGTGGGCCTGCTGGATGGCGTCCGCCAGCGGCATCAGGCCGGCGCGGGCCAGCAGGTCATCTGGTAATAGCTCGTCCACGCCGCCCAGCCACTCCTGCAACGCCTGCCAGGTCAACCGCCTCAGGTTGCGGCCGGTGAGACCCTCGGTCAGCGGGTACACCGGCACCAACCGGCCCACGTGAATCGGCGCTTGCCCCTGGTCCAGCAGCTCGTACTCCGGCGACTCCAGCACCAGCTGCCCCCTGTACACGTCCGGCTTGCCGCTGACCGCTATCCGGGTGTTCGGCTTGATGGTCCGCGCCAGGTATCGCTGCCCGAACCATATCACCCGGATGTTGCCCGTCTCGTCGCTGAGCACCGCCTCGGTGTCCTTGCGCTTCCCTTGACGCCCGCCGGTGACCATGTGAACGTCCCAAACGTCGGCCACCACCGTGCATTCTTCTCCGGGGGAAAGCTCCGATATCTTGGAGAAATTCGAGTAGTCGGCGTGCCTGCGGGGGAACAAGTACAGCAGGTCGCGGACGCTCTCCACGTCCAGCTTGGCCAGCCGGGCGGCGGTCTTGGTGTCCACGCCACGCAGCCGGGTCACCGGCGAGTCCACGGTCAGACCTGATGGGGGCTTGCGGCGCGTTCCGCCCTTGGAAGCCGCTCCAGGGCCCTTGAAGGCCGCTTTTGCTGGCGCAGCAGGGGCAGCGGCTACCGGCGCCGCCGCGTCCGCTGGGCCGTCGTCGTTCAACACCGCTTGCCACTCGCCGGCCCATTGCCGGCGTTCCTCCGGCGACATCCGGCTGTAGAGGCGGCCCGTGAGCTGCTCGGCCAGGTCCCCGCCGGCAACAAGCTCTGCCATCTCTGAGGACCAGCGTTGGAGGAATTTGTCCAGGCCGCCTACAACGGCCCGGTCGTCGAAACCCCGGGACTCTTCCAGCCGCAGGATGTTGCGCAGGGAGTCCCGCCAGGTTGGAGAGCCGCTGCCGGCAGGGGCCATCAGGAGTTGGACATATCGCCGGCGCGGGCCAGCGCCACGCCCACTCCTCCGGGGCCTACGTAGGCGCCCAAGGCGGGGCCAAACCGTGCGACCACTATTTCATCGAGGGGGACCAGCGCCGCCAGCCTGGTCTTCAGAGACTGCGCCTCTTCTGGCTGGGTGCTGTACACCACTGCCAGTTGGTCCAACGGAGCGAGCTGTTCCGCCAGCTCCACCAGCCGCGGCAGGGCCCGGCCCCGGCTCCGCACCCGCTCCACCGGATGTACGACGCCATCCTGAATCGTCAGTATGGGCTTGACGTTCAGCGCCGACCCGACGAAGGCCTGGGCTTTGCCAATTCGCCCACCCTTTTGGAGGTAGGTCAACGTGTCGAGCAGGAAAAGGCCGTGGTACCGGGAAATCCCTTGCCGGGCCTGTTCGGCCAGCTGGCTGTGGGACTGGGCATCCGCCGCCTGCCGGGCCGCCGACAGCGCCATCAACCCCAACGGAATCGACGCCAGCTGGGAATCGATTACCTCGATGCGGCCCGCGGCCTCGTCGCCCAGCGCCGCCCGCGCCTGTTCCGCCGAATTCACCGTGCCGCTGAGCTTCCCCGACACGTGCATCGACACCACGTCGTGCCCTTGCCCCAGTAGCTGCCGGTACGCCGCCGTGAAGTCGGCCACCGACGGCTGGGCCGTGGTGGGCAGAGGTCCGCCGGCCTCCAGCTTGCTGTAGAACTCGTCCGCCGTGATGTCCACGCCGCCCCTATAGGGCTTGTCGTCGATTATCACGTAGGCTGGGACTACGGTGATATCCCATTGCTTCGCCAACTCTAGGGGCAGGTCGGATGCGCTGTCCGTTACTATTCTCACTGCCATGGCCTACTCCACCGACGCGAGATAGTGGTAATGGGGCTGCCCTCCGTACACTAGCTCCACTTGCAGCCCAGGTGCCTGGGTCTCCAGGTACCGGCAAAGTTCCTCCGCTTTCGCTTCTGAAGCGTCCGCTCCCCGGTATACCGTCACGATCTGGTCAGCTGATTGCACCACGCCGTCCAAAGCCGTCTTCAGGGCGTCTTCCGGCGACTCTGCCGTGCCAGCGAGGTTTCCTTCCAACAGGGCGATGTACTGCCCGGCTTCCACCTTGGTCCCTTCGATGCTGGTGGAACGCACCGCCTGGGTTACCTCCAAGGTCGAAACACCGTCTAGGGCATCCGTCATAGATTTCAGGTTGCGCTCCAGCGGCTCTTCCGGATTAAACGCCAGCAGCGCGGAAACCCCCTGAGGCACCGTGCGCGCCGCCACCACGTTGATGCGGGCATCGGCCCCGGCGGACTGTAGTGCGGTTGCTTCCACGTTGGAGTTGTTGGGCAGGACGATGATCCATTCTGCGCCCGTGGCCTGGGCCGCTTCCAGGAATTGGCCGACGCTGGGATTCATGGTCTGCCCGCCGTTGATCACCATCGAACATCCGGTATCCTTGAATAGCTGCGCCAGGCCTTGCCCCTGCACCACGGCCACCACCGCCAGCCCTGCAGGCGTCGACT
Organism: Dehalococcoidia bacterium; assembly: GCA_965249215.1. Taxonomy (GTDB): domain Bacteria; phylum Chloroflexota; class Dehalococcoidia; order Lucifugimonadales; family UBA3495. Next base: position 247,595 of record CBDFLN010000002.1, read on the forward strand.
GTCCGCTCCGGCCTTTCTGCACGAACTCCCGGTTCTGCCGGCCCATGTTCTCGATCTTGATTTCGTGCAGGTCTCCCAGCGACGCGCCGTAACTCAGCGCCGGCCCCGGGTCCTCTGAATGCAGATGCACCCTGGCCAGCCGCTGGTCACCGACGACCACCGCCGAGTCCGACCACTCCGTCCCAAAGTGCTTGCGTATGTCCTCCAACGCCAGCCCTTGGCCCTCGATGAGGAATTGGATGCAATAGCCCCACTGTGCTTCCAGCGTGGAGTCCAGGAAGTCCGGGTCGATATTGCTGCCGGTCCCGCCCCCGCCCGTGTTGACGACCGGCTCGGTGCAGGCGGCCGCCACCGCCTCGTCCAACACGGCCTGTTCACTGGCCGTCAGTTGACATAACGCTCCGCCAATAATGACCGCCACGCCCATCCCCCCGGCGTCCACCACGCCGGCCTCCCGCAGCATGGCCATCTGGGAGGGAGTCTGGTACACGGCCTCCACCGACGACCGGAAGGCCTGTTCCCACAGCCGCCGCGGCTCCGGGCTTGCTTCCCCTTCCAATAACTGCTGCACCGAGGTCGACGTGGAGCGCAGCACGGTGAGCATGGTCCCCTCTACCGGCTGTGCGACGGAGCCGTAGGCCGCATCCGCCGCCAGGGTCAAGCCCCGGGCCAGGTCGCGGCCGCTGCACGTTTCAGCTTCCCGCAGGGCGTCGGCCAAGCCCCGGAACAACTGGGACAGGATTACGCCGCTGTTGCCCCTGGCGCCCCAGAACGCCCCCTCGGCCAGCCCCGACGATACCTCCGCCGCGCTGGCCTCGTCGCCGGGGCACTTCTCCAGGGCCGAGCGTATGGTCAGCAGCATGTTGGTGCCGGTGTCGCCGTCGGGCACCGGGAACACGTTCAGCGCGTTGATGGCGTCTCGGTACCGTTCCAGGGATTGCGTCGCCGCAACGAACGCCTGCCGCAGGTCGCCGCCGCTTAAATCGCTCATCGATGACCCCGTCCGTTCCCGCCTAACCTTACGCTTTTCGTCCCATTATATGCTACGGAGTTTGCGACGGCCCCGCAGACTGCCGCTGCCGCCGCACCGTTTACCTTGACACTTTCGACACCCTAGCTTACCATGAATTCCGAGCTTAATCATGGGCTACGCGGGTTAAACATGGACTACGCGGTATTCAAGACGGGCGGCAAGCAGTACCGGGTGAAGCCCGGCGACACCTTGGACGTGGAGAAACTTTCCGTGGGTGTCGCCACGGTTGCCGAATTCGGCGAGGTGCTGGCGATTTCCGACGACGGCGACGTCACCTTCGGCTCTCCCTACGTGCCCGGCGCCAAGGTCCTGGCCCAAGTGCAGGCCCATTACACCGACAAGAAGATCATGGTCTTCAAGTACAAGGCTAAGACCAGGTACCGGCGCAAGAGGGGCCATCGCCAGGACTACACCCGTCTCCTCATTCAAGATATCAAGGTGGACAAGCCCGCGTCCCGGACCCGCAGGCCCAGGGCCCAGCGAAGTACCGCCGCAAAGGCTGAGAGCGATGGCGCATAAGAAAGCAGGCGGAAGCTCCCACAACGGGCGCGACAGCAATGCCAAGCGGTTGGGAGTCAAACGCTACGGAGGCGAACGCGTTACCAGCGGGTCTATCCTGATCCGCCAGCGGGGCACACGCATCCTCCCCGGGTCCAACGTCGGCTTGGGCAGGGACCACACCATCTTCGCCAAGTTGGACGGCCAGGTACAATTCGAATGGGCCGCCAAGGGCCGGCGGCGTGTCAGCGTCTACCCGCTGGACTAGCCCGTTATCCACGGCCGCTTCATTGCCTGAGTCTAACCAGGTGCGGCCCTGCTCCAACAATAGCTAACGACAGAGACGAACATGAAAGCCGAAATTCATCCCAAGTTCTTTAAGTCTACCGTCACCTGCTCCTGCGGCAACGTCTTCGAGACGGGAGCCACCAAGCCCACTCTAAGGGTCGAGGTGTGCAGCAAGTGCCACCCCTTCTACACCGGCGAGCAGCGGGTCGTGGACACCCAGGGGCGCATCGAGCGTATGCGCCGCCGCTACAACCTCCAATGACCCGCGTCCTCCCTGCCGCGGGCTGACTCCCGCCGTTCCCTTGCACTTCCATCGGGCTAACACGCGCGCACCCTTGCCGGCGGCGCCCTTCGCATTTGCCGTAGGTTCTCTGGAACTTCGAGCATCCGGCCGCAATATCGCCTTGCAACCAGTCTGCCGATGAGTTCCGGCCTGACTCAAGGAGAAATCAGTGCCTGAAGAGCCAAGGTTCGCCTACGGCGGACAAGCGGTCATCGAAGGCGTCTTGATTCGAGGCCGCAATCACTTCAGTTTGGCCGTGCGCCGCCCCGACGGGAGCATCGAGCGCCGCTCGAACCGTCTCAACTCCTTCTACACCGGCCGAGCCCGCCGTCTGCCCTTCGTCAGGGGATTCATAGTACTGGCCGAAACTTTGGTCCTGGGAATCAAGGCCCTGCATACGTCGGCCAACCTCGCCGCGCAAGAACCTGGGACAGATGCCAAGACTGAAATCCCCAATTGGGCAATGGCTGTAACCCTATTTTCTTCCCTCGTAATTGGCCTTAGCGTTTTCTTCCTGTTGCCCCTGTTGATCGTTTGGGCCATGGACCCCGTGGTCCCGTCTCACATCGTCAGCGAGCTAATCGAAGGGGCCCTGCGCTTGCTCATCCTGGTCGGCTACGTATGGGCCATCGGATTCTTCCCGGATATCAAGCGCGTTTTCGCCTACCATGGCGCCGAACATATGGCCGTCCACGCCCACGAGGCCGGCCTGCCGCTTAACGTGGACAACGTGCGGAAGTTCGGCACCCCCCATCCCCGGTGCGGCACCGCGTTCCTGCTCACGGTCATGCTGGTATCCATCGCCGTCTTTATCCTGCTCATGGACCCGCCGTGGGAGTACCGCATAGCCTCCCGCATCGTCTTGATTCCCGTCATCGCCGCCATCAGCTACGAGATAATCCGCTTCAGCGGCACCCGCCAGCACCTGCTCGTCGGACAGATTATTGCCCAGCCCGGCCTGTGGCTGCAGCGTTTGACCACCAGGGAGCCCGACGACGGCCAGATAGAAGTGGCCATCTGCGCCGTAGAAGGCGCCCTGGCCGCCGACGACGGCCGGGAATACACGCCCCCATTCGGCTTAGAAGCCGCAGCCGATGCTGAGGAAACTGTCGGCGAAGCGGGACCTGATACAGACGTATCGGTACCCGGCGGCGAGAGTGACCCTCCGCAGGGTTAGCCGGCCGGGTCAGACAATGCTGCCGTTTGCCGCATTGCGGGGCTTGAGAAGCAAGTGAACCCAGCCTAGTGTCACACTGCCTGAGAGCCACGGCCTGCCCACGCTGATTCCGTTTTTGGCATCATATGCCTTCGAGCTGTATTGATTATCTTTCTGTGTTTATTATATTCTTACCATGAAACATCATGTCATAGAGGAATAGGCGATGGAACCCAAGAGAAAGAGACTTACTTTGGACCTTGCCCCCACCTTTCAAAGGCGGCTAAAAGCCATCGCGGCGCTCAAAGGCGTCAGCATGCGCGGGTACTGCCAAGCTGCCATCGACCGGGAATTGGCACAAGACGAAGCCAATGGAATGGCCGGACTCTTGTCTGACAAGCCTGACTATGAGTTGTTCGCAGACCTCCGGCAGGAGATATTCGGAGGCAAACCCCTTGCCGGGAGTTCCACCGACCTGATCCGTGAGGCCCGTCAGATTAGGGATGCCGAAACGGGGGAGCGGGCTTGACCGGATCAGTCGTCGTTGATGCAAGCCTGGCAGTCAAGTGGCTGGTTGAGGAAGAGGACTCTGACAAAGCCCACGCCGCCCTTCAGTCCTGGGTAGACCGGGATATAACCCGCGTGGCTCCGTACCTCATGCCCTTCGAGGTCGCCAACGCACTCCACCGGCGTATGTTGCGCGGGGAGTTGAGCGTCGAGAACAGTATCCGCATGATCGCACGGTTGCTTGAGTCCAGCCTTGAACTTCATCAGCCGCCGGGCCTCCACGCCAGGGCGCTGCAGCTTGCAAATGAACTCAACCAGAACGCTGCCTACGACGCTCACTATCTGGCTCTGGCGGAAATTATCGGTTGCGAACTTTGGACAGCCGACGAGAGGTTGTACCGTGTTGCAAGGCCAAGCATTGACAACGTGCGTTGGATAGGAGAGATGGATGGGCCAGAGTAAATGTTCGTTGGAATCCAACAACCACTAGAGTGCCCTTGAAGCCTTGGAGACCTCGATAAGATAAACCAACGCTTGAAATCTCATCGAGACTCGTCGTATTGCCAGGTCCCGTTGGCTTTTGGCCTATGCCCCAATATCAAACGGGACCGTCCAATCAAACGGCGCAGCTTTTCCACACCGATATCTACGCGCGTTGCGCTGTTAGCTCACCGGCGATAGCTCCGTGACGGGGTGGACGTATCTGGCTATACTGGATGCATCCCGCGGCAGGAGACACCGCATGACCGATACGACCCCTCCCGGCACGCTTGTCGACCTTCTGGCATCGGGCGCGCCGTCCCACCCGGCCATAGTGGCCCCCGGCGGGCCCGTCATCACCTACGACTCCCTGCGGCGTCAGGTGCGAACCCTGGCGCACCAACTCCGGGCCATGGGCATAGGCCGCGGCGACAGGGTAGCCATCGTCCTGCCCAATGGCATTGAGGCAATCGTTACGTTCCTGGCCGTCGCAGCGGCCGGCACGGCGGCCCCCCTGAACCCGGCCTACAAGCCCGCCGAGTTCCGGTTCTACATCGACGACACCAACGCCAAGGCGCTCATCACCGCGGACGCCGGAGGCGAAGAGGCCCGCGGCGCGGCGCCGTCGTCGATCATCGACATCCGGGCAGCCCTCGACCAGGACGGCAACGTGGGCCTCACCGGGCCTGGAGTTGGCAAACAAGAGAGATGCGACGCGGCCGTACCGTCGCCCGACGACGCGGCCCTCGTGCTCCATACCAGCGGCACCACCAGCCGTCCTAAGCGCGTGCCGCTGTCTCACCGGAATCTCACCGCGTCGGCGGAGAACATCGTCCAGACCTACGACCTGTCCGACGGGGACGTATCCCTCTGCATCATGCCGCTGTTCCACGTCCACGGGTTGTTGGCGTCTACCCTCTCTACCCTCCGTTCGGGAGGGACCGTGGTCGTGCCGCCGCGCTTCAACCCGTTGGCGTTCTGGCAGCTCGTAGACGAATACCGTGCCACGTGGTTCTCCGCCGTGCCCGCGATGTTCCAGGCCCTGCTGTCCAGGGCTCGCGGCGGCGGAACTCCCAGGAACGCGGACAGCCTGCGCTTCATCCGCTCCTGCAGCTCGGCGCTCTCCCCGGCGGTCATGGAACAGATGGAGTCCACCTTTGGTGTGCCGGTCATCGAGGCCTACGGCATGACCGAGGCTGCGCACCAGATGGCGTCTAACCCCTTGCCCCCTGGTAGCCGCGAGCCCGGCTCGGTGGGACAGGGCACTGGCGTAAGAATCGGCATCATGGACGAGGCCGGCGAGCTTCTGGATGCCGGCGCTGTTGGCGAGGTGGTGATAAGCGGTCCCAACGTTATCCGGGGGTATGAGTCAAATCCGGACGCCAACGCCTCGTCCTTCGTCGGCGACTGGTTCAGAACGGGTGACCAGGGCCGGCTTGACGAGAGCGGGGCGCTGACCATTAAGGGCCGGATTAAGGAGATCATCAACCGCAGCGGCGAGAAGGTTTCTCCTGCCGAGATCGACGAGGTGCTCCTGTCGCACCCCGCCGTCGAGGAGGCCGTGGCGTTCGGAGTCCCGCATCCCACGCACGGAGAAGAGCCCGCCGCCGCGGTCGTTCTAGTCTCCCAAGCGACGGAGAGGGACCTCGTCGCGCACTGCAGGCTGAGCCTTGCCGCATTCAAGGTGCCGCGGAAGATACACATTGTCGACTCCATCCCGCGCACTGCGACAGGCAAGGTCCAGCGGCGAGTCGTCGCCGAGACCGTCACCGGAGGGCCGCCCGCGTGAGGTTCGCGGTGGTCGGCGCCGGCGCCATCGGGGCCTACCTGGGCGCTAAGCTCAGCGTGTCCGGGCACGATGTGTCCCTGATCGCGCGCGGACCGCATCTGCAGGCCATGCAGACCCACGGCGTACGCGTGCGGAGCCCGGAAGGAGACTTCCAGGCCCATCCCACCGCGACCGCCGACTACGATGCGGTGGGCGAAGTCGACTTTGTTTTTCTAACGGTCAAGGCCCACAGCCTGCCGGAGGTCGCCCCCAGGCTGGGACCGCTATTGGGGCCGGAGACGGCCGTTGTCTCGACCCAGAACGGCATCCCCTGGTGGTACTTCCAGCGCCACGGCGGTCCTTGGGAGGGAAGACAGATAGCCCGGCTGGACCCCCACGGGACCGTCTCCGCCGCCATTGCCGCCGAGCGCGTTATCGGCTGCATAGCCTACCCTTCCGCGTCCATCGCCGAGCCGGGCGTTATAGACCACGTGGAGGGCAACAGGTTCAGCATAGGGGAGCCCGACGGCTCGACCAGCGGACGGTGCAGGAGACTGTCTGGCGCTCTGAAGGAGTCGGGGTTGCGCGGCCCCATCCGCTCTAACATACGGGCCGACGTGTGGGTGAAGCTGCTGGGCAACGTCGCCTTTAACCCCATCAGCGCGCTGACCCGCGCCACGCTCGTCGAAATAACCGGCCATCCGCAGGCGCTTGCCCTGGCCCGGTCCATCATGCAAGAGGCCGACGCCGTGGCCAATGCCCTTGGAGTGACGGTGCCGGTCTCAATCGAGCAGCGTATCGCCGGGGCCGCCGCCGTGGGCGAGCACAAGACCTCCATGCTTCAGGACCTCGAGTCCGGCAGGCCTATGGAGCTTGAAGCCATCGTCGGGGCCGTCATCGAGCTCGGAGAGATACTCGACGTGCCCATGCCCAACACCAAGGCTGTATACGCGGCTGCAAAGTTGCTAGGCGAAGTTGCTGCCAGGGGTGGGGCGGGATGATTGGCGACAAAAGGCGGCGGCAATTACAGCTTCCACCGAGAGATTAAAGACGATGTTGAGGGGGATGCCTCTGATGAACTTCCGGCGGAGAGAGGCCGATGTTCACAGTGGCTGCGACGCAGTTGAAGGCCCTTCGCGGTGGGGACGAGACCGAATTAGAAATACGGCTAATCTGACAGGGTCTAGCTGCGAGCAAGGGTCACTCGGTCTCTAGTTGAACAACGCGGGCATCTTTGTCTTGGGCTTTCTCCAACAATCGCTGTAATAGTGCGCGGCTGGCGTCCTGCCGTCGTTCCGATGTTTGCTGGCGTTCCGCCAACTCTCGCGTCCATTCTTCCAGGGCTTCGCGGCCTTCTGCCATTAATGCGGCTAGCTCTGCACCTATGGCCGCGAACTCTTCCAGGGTGCGAATGCGTTCCTCGTGGCGACTATCCCCGTTGGTCATGTTCTACCTCGGCCCTGACCTGCACGTTGGGCGATGCCTGCATTGAGCTTCGCATCATTGCCGCAGGAGCTGGATGAGCGCACGGGTACCTGACGTTCTGTCATCTTACGCACAGCTGCCGCCCGCTCAACGAGATTCTATTGAATCATTCTTGTGGACGGGACGCAAGAAACCGAGCTACACTTGCAGCACAATTGCTTGCTCATACCCGTAGATCAAGCCGCAGCGCTTACAGCACGAGCCGGTTTCCGGCATTAAGTCCTATGCTCAAGGACAGCGCCCTTCAATCCCGGCAAGGCGCAAACATCGAATCAAGTCTTGCCGCCTGATTGGCCCGATCCGCGGCATCAGGCGACGTCTTTAACCTTAATCGCAATTCCGCCTACTACAGGGAGCGGCAAGTCCTTGGATATACGGAACAATAGCCACTCCTCCGGCACTTCTTCCAACCCCTCGCGGCATTCCTCGAGGGTGTGAGCGTTGGCGTAGACGCCGTTGCACACCGGGATCTCTCCGTAGAACCAGCCGTCGTCGTCAAGGATTTCATACTTGGCTTGGCGTAAGGCGGACTGGATGTACTTGGTCAACATCGCCGGTCTCCTCGGTTGGCGGTTGGTGCTACGCTCATTACTCCAGACGAGGTGTTCGACCGCTCTGCTGTTGTATCCTACTTTCTCCCAACGACCATGAAGTGCTGGCTAACGCCGATGAGGGACGGCTCCCTCTCCAACTTCCGTACCAATGCAAGAAGCCGCTCCCGGGCCTCTGGATCGGCCATGCGCTGTTCCAACCCTTTTGCCAGCCACCCTGGTCCCTGCACTGCTACCACGTCCAACACAGTGAAACCTGCCCCGCTGATTTCCGCTTCTAGCTCTTCAGGACGGTGGAAATAGGCGGCGGTGAAATAGTCTTTGGAAGTGGGGTTGCGGTGTTGGCCTCCTTCCAAGTCTCGCTCCAAGATGTGCTGGAACTCAGGGTCGTCGATCCAGCCGTTGACCAGACCGTCGAAGAGGCCGGCGAACTGATTGATGCCCACCCCGATGACGACTCCACCGGGCCGCAACACCCGGCGGGCTTCCGATAGCGCCTTTCGCCGCTGGTCCGCCTCCGTAAGGTGGTAGAGGGGGCCATCAGCAATAGTGCGTCGCAACTCAACCAGTTCGGCAGGTTGGAAGGTGCCTTCTTGTCCTCGATAAACGCCTCAATTCTCTTGCGCAACTTTTCCAAGTCTTCGTTTAGAGTTTCGAACTGCCGGAGTTCACTCTCGCATAGCCGGTCCGATGGCTGTCGGGGCGTATAGCCGTACTCGCTAGCGTACCTCTTGATTTTGTCGATGCGACTCTCAAGGTCCGAGATCCCTCGTGCTCTGGGTGACTTCGGTGCGTTCCCTGTCATCCACTCCTCGAAATTGTTGTTCTGTTTTGAGTCGTCACACGCTCCACATGCCGGAACCATGTTGCCGATCTTCGTATCTCCCCCCCCTTGAGATCGAGACAAGGTGGTCCCAACGTTCGAAATTCCCCCCGCAAAACACACATAAACCTGGTGACCTTACCCCGAAGTTAGTATCATTGGCTAGTAGAGTCCAGCCATAGAGTCAACAAACTCCTTGGGCGTTTTGCCTTTCAGGGAGCTGTGAGGCCTGACCTCGTTGTAGTCCCGCCGCCAGGTCTCTATGATCTCCCTGGCATGCCTCACGCTCATGAACCAGTTGATGTTCAAGCATTCGTCGCGTAGCCGGCCATTGAAGCTCTCGGCAAAGGCATTCTCTACCGGCTTGCCAGGACGGATAAAGCTCAACTTGATGCCTCTGCGGTATGCCCACTCATCCATGGCCTTGCCGGCGAATTCCGGGCCATTGTCTACGGTGATCACTTCAGGCAGTCCCCTTGTGTCTGCCAGCCTCTCCAAGACTCCCACCACTCTGGCGCCTTCCAGGGAGGTATCCACCTCGATGGCCGGGCACTCCCTGGAGTAGTCATCCACTATGGCCAATGCCCGGAAGCGCCGACCAGCCACAGTGCTATCCGAAACAAAGTCCATCGACCACCTCTGGTGGGCACGCACAGGAGATGGAACGGGCTCCCTGGCTCTTGCCGCACCTTTGCGCCTTCTCTTCCTCCTGAGCGCAAGCCCCTCTTCACTGTAGATGCGCTCTGTACGCTTGTGATTGATCACCAGGCCTTCTCTCTTCAGCATAATGTGCAACCTGGGACTGCCGAAGCGCTTCCTCTCCTCGGCCAGCTCACGCATTCTCAGGCGCAAGACATCATCATCACCCTGCTTCGACTGGTACCGGTAGACCGCGGGTGAGATACCGGTAAGCAGGCAGGCCCTCCTCTCACTCAGCCCAAGACTCTCTATGGCATATTCCGCTGCCATCCTCCTCACCTTGGGCTTCAGAAGTTTTTTGCCAGCAACTCCTTAAGAGACCAGTTGTCCAACGCCTGCTGGGCCACAATCTGCTTAAGACGCCTTTATGCCCATAACACGGTCCCACTCGGCCTCCGGCAACTCCCCCACCGGGAAATGCCGGTTGTCGACGCCCGCGTTGTTGAAAGCACAGTCGAGCCTGCCAAAGCGGGCGATGGTGCCTTCGACGAGCGCTTCGACATCTGACCTTTGGGACACGTCAGTTCGAATGAATGCAGCCTCGCCGCCGGCTTCCTCGACCACGCGAACCGTCTCCTCACCCTCCGCGACGTTTATATCACCAATGGCGACCCGTGCTCCTGCCCTGGCATAGGCCAGTACGGCGGCCCGGCCAATACCTGCGCTACCACCCGTGACAAGAGCCACCTTCCCATCGAATCTCATAGCCTCTCCTCACGCTGTTGGAACCCGCCTGGCCCTTTGGGCCAACGGGCATTTCACGAATCTCGACTTAGTAGCTTGGCATATTGATGGCCCACTGAGTTCATCACCGTCGTGGCGAAGTCAACAAGATGACCTGATTGACACAGAGAGCCAAGGATGATTCCTGAGTTTGTGACTCCCAAGTTTGTGGATACGAGGCAAATTGACCCCCTTTGGAAGTCATTGTAGAATAAGCTCCGCTATGTCCTGCCTCGACAATGTCCTCTGGCTAACTTGAGCCACAATTTTCAGGTGTTTCGCATGAGACTGTCCGACAAGGTCACCGTAGTTACCGGTGGTGCGTCCGGAATCGGGCGAGCGGTCTGCGAGCTATTCGCGCAGGAGGGCGCCTCAGTGGTAGTGGCAGACACCGACCCCAAGGGAGGCCAGGAAACGTCGGCGCGAATTAAATCGGCCGGCGGTGAAGCCCTCTTCGTTCCGACAGACGTGTCTAAGGAGCCCGAGGTAGAAGAGATGGTGCGAACGGCATTGAGCGCTTATGGCACGATCGACGTCCTGGTCAACAATGCCGCCGCTTTCGTCTTGCGGCCGGTGGAGGACGTCACGGACTCAGACTGGCGGCTTGCCATCGATGTTAACTTGATGGGAGCGGCTTACTGCATAAAGCATGTATTACCGGCAATGAAGGCCGCTGGCGGTGGGTCCATCGTTAATATGGGTTCCGTCGGCGGCTTCACAGCCCGGCCCGCCAGCGTGCCGTATAGCGCTTCCAAGGCCGCGTTGATCCAGTTGACGCGAAGTACGGCGATGGACCTCTCGCCACACGAGGTCAGAGTCAATTGCGTCTCCCCAGGTTCAACGATGACTCCCGCAATCGAGCGACTTCCCCAGTTGGCCGCAGGAGACAGAGAGGAGACCCTTAGGGACTGGGCCAGCGCCAATCTCATGAAACGGCTCGCAGACCCGAAGGAAATCGCCTACGGTGTCCTCTTCCTTGCCTCTGATGAGGCGTCCTTCGTCACCGGCGCGTCGTTGGTCATGGACGGTGGTCAGACGGTCTGAGGTTCCCTCGCTGCTGGTAACCTTTGGTCGGGTGTGCTCGCCGCCGGAGGGCCCTGCTACGACCGGCAGGTGGTTGTCGGACGCTGGACTTGAGGGCCAACGGGCGACTTCGGTCGAAACCATGTAAGACGTTACCTGGACTGGTGGTAATCTAGCCGATTGGAGGGAACCGTTGGGGTAGGTAGTCAAACCACGTGGCCGCGGTAATCGGAAGCTAGGCTCTGCTCCGTTTAAGAAGACACCACCCCATTTTCGTAGGTCGGATACACTGTCCACTGGATGAGGTCATGGCTGGTATATTCATAACCCTTGTCAAATGGGCGGTTCTCCGGTGCATTCATCATCCCTGACCAGTGCCTGTTCACGACTTCGAGTTGGCCTGAGAATACCTGGCGCAGCACACCGACGCTGGGGAGTCGGTCTTGCTCCTGTTCCTCAACCGTCAATGGGTAGAGAGTGCGGAGTCTTTCCTGGAACTCGTCGCGGCCTACGCTGTCGAACAACTGCTCGAACACCAGTTGTCCCTGACCTTACCCCGGAATTAGTATCATTGGCTAGTAGAGTCCAGCGGTTCCGTTTGTTTTTGAGGTGTGGGGTGACTCCGGAACTACAAAGCATACGCTAAAACCAAACGGAACCTGCCTATGCTTGTGACTTCGGGCGGAATGTTTGACCGCTCCGCTAGTGTATCCTACTTTCTCCCAACGACCATGAAGTGCTGGCTGACGCCGGCGAGAGACGGCTCCCGCTCCAACTTCCTTACCAATTCAAGAAGGCGGTCCCGGGCCTCTGGGTCGGCCATGCGCTGTTCCAACCCTTTTGCCAGCCAACCGGGCCCCTGCACTGCGACCACGTCCAACAATGTGAATCCTGCCCCGCTGACCTCCGCCTCCAGTTCCTCGGGACGGTGGAAGTAGGCGGCGGTGAAATAGTCTTTCGAAGTGGGGTTGCGGTGTTGGCCTTCTTTCAAGTCTCGCTCCAAGATGTGCTCGAACTCAGGGTCGTCGATCCAGCCGTTGACCAGACCGTCGAAGAGTCCGGCAAACCGGTTGATGCCCACCCCGAACAAGACACCATTAGGCCGCAAAACCCGATGGGATTCCATTAGCGCCTTTCGCCTCTGGTCCGCCTCCGTAAGGTGGTAGAGGGGGCCCACCAGCAATACTGCGTCGCAACTTTCGTTGGGCCAGTCCAACCGACGTGCATCTCCCAGGCCGACGCTGGCGATGGGAAATTTCGATTGCTGCTGGGAGGCTTCTTGGGCCAGGGACAAGTGTCTTGGTACGGGGTCGATGAGATGGACTTCGTACCCCATTCTCGCCAGCCAGCGAGAATACGCGCCGGGCCCGCCTCCCACGTCCAGCACCACCATCGGGGGAGGCGCGAGATAGCGCATGATGATTTCCCTGGACCGGGCAAACTCAAGAATTCCGGTGCCCTTGAACAGCCGTGGTTCCTCAGGCGTCTCCTCGTAGTAGCGCAGCATTTCGTTTAGGCCATCTGGGTCCGGCATTGCCTCTCTACTCACCCCACGTCACATCACATTCCAACGCGCCTTCCCCCCAGCCGCTGCCTGCAAATGCTCCACCAGCCAATCTCGCACGGGCTCCGCGACGTAAAAGGCGGGCCTGATTAACTCATCCTCGCCGGCGATGGCCCCTTCTGACGCGGCCAGCGCCGCCTCCGCTGTTCCCGGCATGATTCTGACGCCGACCCGCAAATTGGCCATAGCCGGCCGCAAACGCCGCAGGAAGGCCAGCTTTTCCTCCACCGACTCCCTTGTCTCTCCCGGCTCTCCAAACCCCTGGGAGATGGTGTAATGCAGGTCTCCCTCCTCGCACAATCGGCACACGCGCTCCGCCTCGTCCAGGCCCTGGGCCAGCACCGCCGCGTCCCGGCTGTCGACGCCCCGTCCGCCCATCAACACCAGCGCACATCCCGCCTCCTTCATCAAGCCCACCAGTTCCGCGTCGCAGGTGTGGGCCGCCAGGACGGTGTTCCAGTGGAGCTTCAGGTCCGCCGCTATCAACGCCCGGCACAGGGACTTGGCGTGGTCCAGCGGGATGTTGAACCCGTTGTCGATGAAGAACACCTTGCGCAAGCCCAGCCTCCGCTCCATGCTCTGTACTTCCTCCACCACGTCCCGCACCGGCCTTATAACCCGCCAGGCACGGTCCTCCACCGACTGCGCCGAGCCCGCGGCGGGGCACCAGAAGTCCCCCAGCTTGGTCAGCACACCTATGCCGAAGCCCGCTTGACGGTACCGCGCCAGGTCCAGGTCTTCTAGCCGCGGCGGCTTGGCGAAGCTCGACGCAGCCGGTTGGCCGCCGTAGACGATTTTGCCGCCCTCCCGGTAAACCAGCCCCGGCAGGTCGTGATAGGGCGCTGACGCCTCCAGCCGGTCCGCCAGCAGGGCAAAGGTCTCTCCTCCGTCCCCGGCGATTCCCAGGTCCGGCTCCACGTAGGCAAAGCAGGCCTCGGGCAGGATGCTGAACGCGGGCCCTCCGCACACTATCACCGCGTCGCTCGCCGACCGCACTCGCTCCGTCACCTCCCGGGTCACGGGCAAGGCCCATTGCGGGTCCAGGTAGCTGCCGTTGTCCAGGTTGCGCAGCGACAACCCCACCAGGTCGGGCTTGAAGTCCCTCACGGCCTCCTCGACCTCGGCCAAATAGTCGTCGGCGAACATCAAGTCTATGACCTTGGTGGTGTGCTGCGACGGGTCCAAGTGCCCCGCCACGTAGGCGAGCCCTATAGGCAAGGGACGGGCGTCCATCCGGCCCATGAGCCTGTCGTGCCGGTTGGTGGCAATGAGCAGCACTCGCATCTAGTCCTCCTAGACCAATAGGCCGGGCCGCGGTGGCGGGAAATGTCGTCATTATGCCCGACGCCTCGCCGGTAGACAAACGAGCATTCGCGCTGACAGTTGGCCCCTTCCAAACCGGTCAACGCTGGTCTACCATAATGTCAGACCGAGGCAGGTCCGCCGCCGCGGTCCAGAGCCCGCCGAAATGGGACAGAATGGTACAAAATGGTACAGGAATCGAAAATTTTCGAGCCTACGGCCGCCGCGTCCCTTCTTTGACCCAGTAAGGCCGTAACACGCGGACGGTAGATGGAGGGCTCTCCCATCCTGGAAGGCAGCTAAAGTGGTACAGAATGGTACAAAATGGTACAGGAATCGAAAAATTTAGCCCCGCTGATGATAGTGGAGCAAATTGAGGCAGGGCAGCCATGGCTGGCAAGGCCCGCCGGGTCAGCCCCGCTCGGCGGTGTGCTAGAATTTGCCAAACTGCCCGGATTGCGATGTTGTGGAGGCGGCTGTGGCTGATCCCGGAGAGGCCATATCCCGGAGGATTGGCGAGGTCGTGGAGTCCTCCTCAGCGTCATTCACCGCCCAGTGCTACCGGCTATATGAGTCCCCTCCCCTGGGCAGCTTCGTGCGCACCGATTCCTCCGCAGTGTTTGGGGTGGTCTCCGGCGTCGCCACCGAGCCGCTGGACGCCAGTCGTCCCGTCCTGGCTAGGGGTGAGGCCGCGGCCACCGAGGACGAGGTCTTCCAGAACAATCCACAGCTATCCCGCCTGTTAGTCACCAGGTTCGAGGCCATTGTCATCGGCCACCTGTCCGACGACGCTTGGCGCCAGTTCCTGCCCCCACTGCCTCCCGCCGTCCATTCCTTCGTATACCTGTGCTCGCCGGAGGAAGTCGACCGGTTCGCCGCCGACTTGGGATTCCTCTCCCTGATTCTCAACTCCGGCGTCCCCGTGGCCGACGAGGTGGTTGGCGCTTGCCTGCGTTCCGCCGCCTCGACCTGTCCCGACCGGGTCGCTTTCCTGGCGCGAGCGGGCAGGGCCCTGGCATCCGAGCTGGCCGGCGACCTCCCCAGGCTCAACGCCGTCCTGCGCCGGGTGGCCCCATGACCAACGATCAAGCTACCGGCGGCGGCTCTAGCCCTGAAGAAGGCTTCCTTGGCTTGGTCGTCGACGGCTCCCTCGCCAACGGCATCGAGGTTCGCCTCGACAGGGAAGCTTCCGTTGAGGACGTAAAAGTCGGCGCTTTCATCACCATCCGAGGCAGCGGCCACCAGTTCTTCGGCGTGGTTACCGACGTTTCCCTGGGCAGCGCCGACCCCCGTCTAAAGCACGGCTCGGTGGACCTGGGCGACCCCTTCATATCCCAGGCCTTGTCCGGTACCGTGGCCTATGGCGCCGCTTCAGTGCTGCCCAACCTGATCATGCCCTTGGCCCTGGGAGACCCCGAAGAAGCGCCCGCCGCCGCCAAGACCATTCCCGCCCACTTCTCCCGGGCCTATGCCGCCTCCGAGCGGGACGTGGCCGCGGTCTTCGGGCAGGAGGACGACCGCCACTTCAACATCGGTAGTCCCCTGGACATGGAGGCCAAGGTCTGCCTGGACCTGGACGAACTGGTCAAGCGCTCAATTGGCGTGTTCGGCAAGAGCGGCACTGGCAAGACCTTCCTTACCCGGCTCCTGCTGGTGGGCATCCTGCAGGGCAGCCAGGCCTCGTCGTTGATTTTCGACATGCACAGCGAATACGGCTGGGGCGGCCAGGACTCCGATGGCAGGCTGTTCATCAAGGGCCTGAAGCAACTCTTCCCCTCCCAGGTCGCCACCTTCACCCTGGACGAGGAAAGCTCCCGGCGAAGGGGCTCCACTACCGACGAGGTCGTCCGCATCGGCTACGGGGAAATCGAGCCGGAAGACGTGGAGATGCTCCGGGAGACCCTGAACCTCTCCGACGTCGCCGCGGGGGCCGCCTACAACCTGGAGCGCAAATTCGGGTCGGGGCGTTGGATGAAGAAGTTCCTCGACCTCGACGGGCGGGACGCCGTTTTCGAGCTCGCCAACGAAATCCAGGTGCAACCCCAGGCGCTCCTGGCCCTGTCCAGCAGGCTCAACCGCCTGAAGAGATTTGGCTTCTTGACGGAGGACTCCGGGCACGACGCGGCCAACCGGATTATCGAGCACCTGGACCGGGGTAAGCACGTGGTGCTGGAATTCGGACGGTTCGGCAACGACCTATCGGCCTACATCCTGGTCAGCAACCTGCTCACCCGCCGCATCCACGCCCGCTACGTCAACCGCAAAGAGGAAGCGGAGGGCGGCTCCGGCCGGGAACCCAGGCCTTTAGTAATCGTCATAGAAGAAGCCCACAAGTTCCTCAGCCCCTCCATTGCGTCCCAGACCATCTTTGGGACTATTGCCCGGGAGCTGCGCAAGTACAACGTGACACTCATGGTCATCGACCAGCGGCCCAGCGTCATCGACGGCGAGGTGATGAGCCAGTTGGGCACCCGCTTGACCTGTCTGCTGGACAACGACCGGGACATCGACGCGGTGCTGTCCGGCGCTCCCGGCAGCCGCCAGCTGCGGGGAGTACTGGCCCGCCTGGACTCCAAGCAACAGGCCCTGGTCTTCGGCCACGCCGTCCCAATGCCCGTCGTAATCCGAACCAGGCCCTACGGCCCCCAGACCTACGCCGAATTCAGCCGCGGCCCAACCCGTGACCCTGGCCCAACCCGCGAAACCCCCGAACAACGCCTAGAACGAGAAATTGCCGAGTTGTTCTGATGCGTAGCGGCGACACCAGGCGCCCGGCATACCGCCTGGTGCACTGGCCCGGGCAAAGTGCACCTTAATTTGGCTTGGATGGTGTATCTATGAAATTGCAAAAGGCCCGAGTTCAACAGTACCGGAGCATCCGAGACAGTGGATGGTTCGATGTTGAAGCTATCAAGACTATCCTAGTCGGCCCCAACGAAGCCGGAAAGACAGTGCTTCTCAAGGCCATTGAGCAGATAAACCCGCCTGCCGACGTTCCCAAGTTTGACCCTCTTAGCCCGAATCCACCGAAGGACACCGATGGACGGCGTGAGGAAAGCGGAAGGGGGATGAGGGAGCTACAGGGGAAATAGCCTGGGTTCCATTTGGGGTAGGGAGGTCGGCGGACGGTCTTCATCGCCGCACAGGGGCCCCTATGGGCGTCTGCAGGAGCTGCGATGCGCGGGATGGCGAGAGAATACGCAGCAGGGAACTCTCTCGGACCGGGCTGGCGCGAGTCTGCGGGGATCTTCGGTTGTCCGGTGGGTGGGTCGGTCGCCGACGGTGCCGTCAGGCCGGGAGTGGAATGGCTCGCAGCCGGGCCAAGGCGCGGCTGAACTTCTCAGCCCAAGGCCAGCGATCCGGAAGATGCAGGGTCAACCGGCGTGCCGAGCGGGTGAGCCGTCCGGCCAGGGAGAAGAACCGCCGCCGGAGGGTCTTGGTGGTGGCTATCCGCTCTCCCAGACCGATCCGCGCGGTCCAGCGGGCCAGGTTGTGGGCCATCGTCTGGACGGCCAGCCAGGCGCCGTTGGCGGCGAAGCGGCCCGAGGGGAGATGGTTGAGCCCGACGCCGTACTTGAGGTCGCGTATGGCATTCTCGATCTCGGCGTGGCGGCGATGGTCAGCCTCCAGTTCGAGCAACTCCCCGTCCCGGTCGGTGATGAAGCCGTGATAGCTGTATTTGGCGAAGAGGGCCAACTGGGAACCGGGCGTGGGCTTCACACGCCGGACGATGAGCCGCACCGGCGCGGCGTCAGGTTCACTCTGGAAGGGAGTGCAGGTGGTCTCGGCCACATCGGCGGCGCCGTCCATCCAGTAGGGAATGGGAGTCCAGGCATCCTCGGGTATCGTCTCGATGAGATTGCGCAGGCTCTTGTGCTGGCGGATGGTGATGGAGAAGCGGACATCCATCTTGCGGCAGACGGATACCACGCCATGAGTGTAGAACCCGCTGTCGGCCCGTAGCGTGAGTCGTCCGTTGGCCCCGGCGTAGCGTACCCGCCCCACCGTCTCCCGCAGAAAGTGGGCGGCGCCCCGGGCGGTGTTGGCGCGGCCCTCGCGCAGCCGGGACATCAGCACGTCGCCGGTGCCGGCGGCGACGGCCAACAGCGGGTGATAGCCCCGCTTGCCGGTATAGCCGTGGTGGCGTGCGCCCTCCTTGGCCAGTCCGTAGGTCTCGCAGATGGTGGAGTCCAGGTCAATGGTCAGGGGCCCGTCGCCGGGTCCCGCCCCGGCCTGCCAAGCCCGGGCCAGCAACTCGCGGCTCACCCGGTCGAGTTGACGGACGTGGCCCCACCGGAAGCTGCGCAGGAAGGTGCCCAGGGTGGATGGCGCCTTGACCGTGCCGCCCAGGGTGCAGGCCGTCCCCCCGGTGCGCAACACATCGGCGTCGTCAATGCAGTCGCCCCCAGCCAGCGCAGACGCCACCAGCGTCATCATCTTGTCGCTCGTGTTCGCCCGCCCCGGGGCATCGCCCAGGTCGAGGCGCTGCCGGACGAGTTCGGGCAGGCCGAGGTGCCGCGCCAGGGTGGCCGGAAGGAGCAGCCCGGCATTGGCCACCAAGCGGCGGTCGTCGAAGGTGATTTGGATCCGGTCGGGGTGGTTGCGTGGCAGCATCTATTGGGTGCTCCTTTTCCGGGGTCGGTTTTTTGCTACAAAACCATTATCCCAGAAGCACAGGAGCACCTTCTTGCCGCTTCAGGACGCTAACCCGACGCCCTCCTTCGGTGGATTCGGGCTTAGAGACTTCCCTAGATCCGAACTCAACCACCTAAAGTTTGATGGTAACAAAGGCGGAACGATAGCCCCGAACCAGGTAACCGTAGTGGAGGCGCACTTCGGACTTGATGACGATGACATGGAGGCCCTCACACAAATAGACGACCGATACGCTGGGTCCACCTATGTGATGGGACGTCGCCTCGACAATTCAACTTGGCACCGAATACAAGGCGGCCCAGAGGTTCCAACATATGGAGTTGTCAAAAAGGATCTCTTAAGGTTGGCGTTGCATGTTGATGCAAAGGCATCTGCCAGCGACTACGAAGCC
Organism: Dehalococcoidia bacterium; assembly: GCA_965249215.1. Classification (GTDB taxonomy): domain Bacteria; phylum Chloroflexota; class Dehalococcoidia; order Lucifugimonadales; family UBA3495. The sequence goes on from CBDFLN010000002.1 coordinate 266,825, forward strand.
ACTTCACCAACCCAGCGTGGCCTGTTGGACGAGATCGTCTCCGCTTGGAGCGAAACAACCCCCATAGCGGGGGAGGAAGCTACGACAATCATGGACTGGCTCCATGACGTTACTCCTCTAGTCGACGAGGGAAATAAACTTGAGGAAGAGAGACTCGATAAGTTGACCGAATTGGCTGGTATATGCGGCAAGAGAACTAAGGCATTGAGGCTGCTCAAACAACGTCTGCCAGTCTTCGTGTACTTCTCGAACTACTTCAGGGTTCGCCCAAGGCTCCATCTGGAACATCTCGCTGACCGGCTTGAGAATAACATTCTGGATGATGACGAATATGACAGGGGGAACGAGTGCCTGCTCAAGCTCCTAGGCTTCCAAGCCCGCGAGCTCTCCGACTTGGGTAAAGCCCCAGAACCGAACCCCGGTGACGCAGAAGCCCTTAGAGAGTACCAAGACCAACTCGATAGGCGGCGTTACCAACTTAACGCTGCGAGCATTCGACTAACTGAGAATATCAACAGGGTTTGGCAGCCCAACCCCGATAGATCCGAAGCTCACCGCCTGCGTGTTGAAGCAGACCAACAGTATCTCAAAGTGGTCGTCGAGGATGAACTGGGCGTAGAAGTCGAGTTGGATCAGCGCTCCGAGGGCTTCCAGTGGCTGGTTTCGTTCTTCGTAGTTTTCTTTGCGGAAGCAGCTGACCGACATCAAAATGCCGTGTTGCTACTTGACGAACCCGGGCTCAGCCTTCATGGGTTGAAGCAGCGCGAATTCCGTAGCACTGTTTCACGTTTAGGAGAGGCTAATCAGATCCTGTACACTACCCACTCGCCGTTCATGGTAGGGCCGGACGAGCTTGACCTTGTCCGAGTCGTTGAGATGGAGAATCGAACGGCGGGAACCATGGTGCACACCACCATTACAGCGGGCGACTCCGCAGCACTCCTTCCGCTTCAGGAGGCACTCGGCTATGACCTTGCCCAGAGTCTCTTCACTCAGCAGCGAAACCTAGTTCTTGAGGGCCTTACGGACTATTGGTACGTTGAAGCGGCCGCTGCGCTTCTCAAGGCGGCCGGAGACCTTGAGCTTAACGACAAGATTTCCCTAATCCCGGCAAACAACGCTGGCAAGGTGGTGTATTACGCAACTATCCTTCACGCCAACAATCTCAAGGTCGCAGCACTGCTGGACTCAGACGCAGCTGGAGAAGCCGCTGCCAAAGTAGAGACTTTAGTCCACACTTTGGGCAACAAGAACATCCTCAGGACGGCGGATGCCTACGAGGGACCCGTCCAAAGGCCGGAAGTGGAAGACCTGCTCAGGGACACACTTATTCACGTGGCCAAGACCGATCTTGATTGGGACATTGAGCAAATCGCTAACCAGCAACCCACACGGCCCATTGTCGACATATTCACAAAGGTCATCGGCAAGGGAACCTTCTCTAAGTACCACTTGGCCAAAGCCTTTCTTCGGTGGACGCGGGAACATGAAGCAACAGACCTTATGGATGTCGAGCGAACCCAATGGAAGGAACTGATCAGAGCTATCAACAAGTCGTTGCGCTAAGGCAAACCTACGTCCAGCCAGCCCCGATAAACATCAACCTAGCCGCTAGCGTTGGTCGGCGGGAGTTCGTATTCTACAGATCGTTTCGTCTACGCCTCCTCGGGGCGCCTCTCAATCAACCAACGGTCCCAATATCTCCGGATATATGCCGCAAGATCCGGGCATACCTAATGGACATCCGGTGTAAACCAGGCCGGGCTTACCCCCCAGTCCGGCACCGAGCCTAGAGGTGGCCGCCAAGCCTCAAAACCGAACCTTCAGCAGCCCCCGCTACCCCCGGCCCTCCCCCGTCCCCTGGCCGCCGAACCGGCGGCGGTGTTGGCGGAGGGTTCAATCGTCCATTATCACCGGGATGCCGGCGGCTTCGGCCTTGGCCGCTGCTTGCGGGTTGATGACCCCGTCTTGCATCCAGATGTACTTGACCCCCACCTCGATGGCCTCGTCCACCACCGGCGGCACCAGCTCCGAACGCCGGAAGATGTCCACCATGTCGATGGGCCCGGGCACCGACTTCAGGTCCGGGTAGCTCTTCTCGCCCAGCCACTCTTGAATCATGGGGTTCACGGGGATGATGCGATAGCCTTGGGACCGCATGTACTTGGATACCCGGTGGCTGTCCCGCTCCGGGTTGTCCGACAGTCCCACCACGGCTATGGTCTTGGAGTTGGTCAGTTGCTCTTCAACCAGGTCCATCTTACCCTCCCAGGCTTGTGGTTCCCCCGGCTATGTCTGAGTCCTGTCCCCGTCGGGGAACCGGGCATCTACCATTCTTTGCGCCCGATGTACCGGAAGGCGGCCATGGCCGCGGTGGCCCCGTCGCCCGCCGACGACACTAGCTGGGACGCCGAGTGCTGCCGGACGTCCCCGGCTGCATAGAGGCCAGGGACCTCGGTCTCCATGGAAACGTTGACCGGAATGTGACCGGCGCCGTCCACGTTAACCAGCCCCTGTACTACGCTCCCGCGTGGTTCCAGGCCCACGTAGATGAACAGGCCTGACAGATCGATTGTGCTCTCCAGGTTGGTGACCACGTTGTGTATCCGGACGCCCGACACCTGGTCCTCTCCCAGCACTTCTTGGACCGTGGAGTTCCAGACCATGTCGACCTTCCGGTTCTGCTGCAACCGGTCTCGCAACGCCTTGTGGGCCCGGAGTTGGCCCCGCCGGTGGAAGACCAGCACTCGCTCGGAGAATGAGCTGAGGACCTCCGCCTCGTCCACCGCCGAGTCTCCTCCGCCCACCACGCCCACAACTTGCCGGGCATAGAGGGGGCCGTCACAGGCCGCGCAGTCTGATATGCCCCGGCCGTAGAACTCCTCCTCCCCCGGTAATCCGAGGTTGCGCCGCCTCGAACCGGTGGCCACGATTACGGTCTTCGACCGTATGGATCCCTCTTCGACCGACACCCGCTTGTAGGCGCCGTCGTTAGCGATGCCGGTAACCTCGGCCAGCATCATGTCGGCGCCCGCAGACTCGGCCTGTTCCTGCACCGCCGGCGCCAACTCGGCCCCCGAGATTCCGTTGGGAAAGCCGGGAAAGTTGTCGACCCGCTCGGCGTTGACGATTTGCCCTCCGGTCATCGTCCTTTCGATGAGTCCCGTTTGCAGACCGTAGCGGGCGGCAAACATAGCGGCGGTCAGCCCGGCCAGGCCTCCGCCGACTACTAACACGTCATAGTCGTTAGCCACAACACCACCTCCTCGTAAGTGCAACCATTGTGCATTTTACCAACATAGGGCCGCTCGGCGGATATAGACTCCGCTGCAGGATTACATAACAATTGCGACGCCCCGCCGTCAGCAGACGCTTGGCCCGTGCTGGCTCATCCCTGATTTCTGAGCATCATCATGTACTGTTCGCCGTTCAGGTCCCTCCATCCCCTTGTCCGGTAGCCCGCGTCCCTCGCCGTCTCCTCGAGATGGGACGGGTCGATACGAAGTTCCAGCGGCGGCCCCGTCTCAGTTTCCTTGCGGTACCACTCCAACACCGTGCACCAGCCCCCGGGAGTGAGCAACTCCCGCACGGCCCTCAGGAACCTGGGCCTGTCTGAAGTCTGTTGCACCACAAAGGCGAGGAAAACCCCGTCTAGCGATCCGGGCTCCAAGGGAAACGCGAACTCCTCGCACTTGAGGACCTCCACATTGCCCATGCGCGCCTGGGTCACCTGCTGGCTGCACGCGGTCAGCATCTCATCGTCGATGTCCAGGGCGTACACCTTGCCGTTGACCAGGCACTTGGCTAGCGGGACCGTGAAGAAGCCGGGGCCGCAGCCTATATCCGCCACGGTGTCGTGAGGGTTGATTTCGCTAAGGCTCAATATCAAAAAGCTGTCCAGGCTTTCGCTCCGCTCGCGGGACAGCAATCCCTGGATTAACTCGCTGGTGCTTATCGGTTCGGATGTCATTGCGCTGTCTCCTGGAGACTGCAACCAATGTACATCACCCAATGCACCGCAACAATGGACGCCGCACAGCCCGGACCTCCCGTCGCAGACCTCGTTGACACTCAAACAAGCTGAGCTTACACTACCGTCTGGTTTTGTCGCCGGCCTCGGGTCGATGGCGGCGGCGCGGGCGGCCTACGGCCGTCATGCCCACAGTTGGAGCGGTGTCAGGAGATTGGGATGCCCGACTTGGCGGAGCGAGACCCGGAAGTAGCCCGGGCCATCCAGCAGGAAGACGAACGGCAGCGCAATAACATCGTGCTGATTGCTGCGGAAAACTACGCCAGCAAGGCGGTGTTGCAAGCCCAGTCGGGCGTCATGAACAACAAGTACGCCGAAGGGTATCCGGGCCGCCGCTACTACGCTGGCTGCGAGAACGTGGACATCGTCGAACGCCTGGCCATTCAAAGGGCCAAGGACATATTCGGCGCACAACACGCCAACGTGCAGCCCCACAGCGGCTCGCAAGCAAACATGGCGGTCTACTTCGCCTTGCTGGAGCCCGGCGACAAGGTGCTGGGCATGCAATTGGACCACGGCGGCCATCTGACCCACGGGGCCTCGGTCAACTTCTCCGGCAAGCTCTACCAGTTCATTCCCTACGGCGTAGACCGGGAGTCCGAGACCATCGACTTCGACCAGGTGGAGCGGCTGGCCCTGGAGCACGAGCCCAAGCTGATTATTGCCGGTTACAGCGCCTATCCCCGGACCATCGACTTTCCCAAGTTTCGCGCCATAGCCGACCGCATTGGGGCCTTGCTCATGGTCGACATGGCCCACATCGCCGGCCTGGTCGCCGGAGGGGCCCATCCGTCGCCCTTGCCCCATGCCCAAGTGGTCACTTCCACTACCCAGAAAACCCTCAGGGGGCCGCGGGGCGGCTTTATACTTGCCGCTGAGGAGCTGGCCCGCAAAATCGACTTCGCCGTATTCCCGTTCGGTCAGGGCGGCCCGTTGATGCACGCCGTGGCCGCCAAGGCGGTGTGCTTCGGCGAAGCCCAGGCGCCGGAGTTCACCCAGTACGCCTCCCAGATCGTGCTCAACAGCCGCGCCATGGCCCGCACCATCTCCGAAGCCGGCCTGCGGCTGGTCTCCGGAGGCACCGACAACCACCTGATGCTGGTCGACCTGACTCCCATGGACATCACGGGACAGCAGGCGGAGTCGGCCTTGGAACAAGTCGGCATCTTCGCCAACAAGAACGCCATCCCCTTCGACACCAAGCCGCCGCGCGTAGCAAGCGGGCTGCGCCTGGGCGCCGGAGCAATTACCAGCCGCGGCTTCGACGAGGCCGCGGCCGAGCGCGTGGGAAAACTGATCGTCGACACCCTGACTTGCATGGGCGACGAGGAAGTCCAGCGACGGGTCGCCGGGGAGGTCAGGGAAATGGCAGCCACTTTCCCCGTACCCGGCCTCGACATGTAGTTGAGCGCCTCTCGACCCAATGCTATAATCTCATAAGTTTCGAAATTAACAGAGGGGCCGCCTTTGCGCCATTATGAACTCGTAGTAGTCCTCAGTCCGATTCTCAACCAGGACCAGGTAACCGACGTTTGGGGTAGGATTAAAGACTTTATCAGTAACCGGAAGGGGGATATTACCCACGAGGAAAAATGGGGCACCCGCCGGTTGGCCTATCCCATCCGCAAAGGGTCGTACCAATTCCTCGAAGGAAACTACCACCTGACCCGCTTCAGCACCGAGTTGTCCTTTAATAGGGAGTTGAACACCTTCCTCCGCCTGGACGATGAGGTGCTCCGGTCCCTGGTAGTTACCACCTTTGCCCCCGGTGAAGAACCGAAGCCCCCGCCTCCCAGGGTGCGTCGTCCTGATCCCGCGTTAGCCGGTCAACCGCCGGCTGCCGACGCGGCGGCGCGGGCCCCGGCAGCGGCCGCCCCTGCTCCAGAAGCCGCGGCCCCGGCAGCCGAAACCCCGGAGGCCACCGCAGAGGCTGACGCGCCGGCGAGTGAGGCCGAGGCCCCCGCCGCAGAAGAGCCGGAGGCGACGGAGGCACAGGCCGTAGCATCCGTTGAAGAGTCTTCGGACACGGCAGCGGAAGCAGACGAACCGGCGGAGGAAGCGGAAGCCCCTGCCGCGGAGGAGCCTGAGCCTGCTGAGACCGGGGAAAAATCCGACGCTGAACCCGAGACGCCCGCCGAGGAGCAACCCGGGCCTGGGGACGCCGAGGAAGAACAGGCCTAGAGGGAGAAACGTTGAACAAGATTATCGTCATCGGCAACCTGGGACGGGACCCCGAAATGCGTTATCTCCCGTCAGGCGAGAGCGTGACCTCCTTTTCCGTGGCTTCCAGCCGCAGGTACACCACCAACTCCGGCGAGCAGCGGGAGGAGACCGAGTGGTTCAACGTCAGCGCCTGGGGCCGGTTGGCGGAGTTGTGCAATCAATACTTGACCAAAGGACGCCAGGTCTACGTAGAAGGCCGGTTGAGTAGCCGGAGTTATGAAGGCCGCGACGGCCAGACCCGCTTTTCCAACGACATCAGGCTGACCGACGTGCAATTCCTCAGAGGTGGCCAGGGAGCAGACGGCGACGTTGCCCCTTATGGCGGTGAGTCCAGCGCCGAGGGCCACGCGCCGCCGGCCGACGATATTGACGACCTGCCCTTTTAATCAGCAGGATTTAGCTGGAGGACAACACTAGTTATGACCAGACCACCAATGCGAGGAGGACCCGGCAGAGGCCCGGGCGGCAGGCCCGGCGGCCGCATGGGAGGCAGGCCCAGGGGCCGGTACGCCCCTCGCAGGCGGGTATGCTCTTTTTGCGTCGACCGCATCAAGTACATCGACTACAAGAACGTAGACCAGTTGCGCCGGTTCATTTCAGACCGCGCCAAGATAGAGCCTCGCCGACGCACCGGCGTCTGTGCCAAGCACCAACGCCCGTTGCGCATCGCCATACAACGCGCCCGGCATCTGGCCCTGGTGCCGTTCGTGGCATTTCATCCCGCCGCCGGCGGAGTCCGCAGCTAACGGCCTGAACGGACGCGACGTCGAACTTGCATCGTGAACTCGCATCGTCAAGACACTTCACCTTTTCCCAAATGAACGCCCCGTCAGCTCATGGCGCTACGGTATTAAGGGTTAACGATGCCTTTCCCCAGGTTCTGGACCACTTCAGCCGCCCGGTCAACTCGGGCCGATAGGCGGCGCTCCGGGATACGCCGTCCGCCCCCGGAGGATACCCCGCGGCTGACCCCTGAGGAAGCCAGGCAGCGGCGACACCGGCTTTGGGGTTGGGTTGTAGGCGGCGCTCTCATAATCGTAATCGTTGGGGTGCTGGCCGCCGGTTATTACCAGGAGTTTTACAAGCCCCCGAGACTTTGGGCAGGCAGAATAAACGACGTGGAATTCACCATGGGTGACTTGGTCGAACGAATCCGGGTCGAGCAGGCCATCGCCGGGGAGGTGGACCTGAGCCGGCGCCCCTTTGACTACATGCGAGACCTGCTGCGCGCCGAACTCCTCCGCCAAGAAGCTCCGGGATTGGGTATCGAGGTAACGGACGATCTCGTCGAGTTGGCTATCAGGGACCGATTCTATCCCGATGTTCCCGCCGGGCAGGACACCGCCCCGGGACAGTTGGACCAGGAATACCGACAAAACCTGCAGTCCTACCTCACCCGCACCGAACTGTCCGAAAGCGAATTCCGCGTCATCGTGGCAGAGCAGTTGCGCCTGGTTTTCCTCAGCCTGCGCCTTAGCGAGGATATCGAGGACCCACAGGAGCAGGTGGAGGTGGAGTGGATACGCCTGGACCCCGCCGGCACAGTGAGTATTGCCGAGGTGCTTGACCGGTTGGGCAACGAGGAGTTTTCGTCCGTGGCGCAGGACGTCGGCGTCCAGGCGGGCTACGCCGACGCCGATGGCTACGTCGGTTGGCTGCCGCGCCGGGCCTTCCCGGAGATTGACCGGGAAGTGTTCGGAGACGCCGCCACAGGCAGGCCTCCGTTGGAGATCGGAGAGGTCAGGAGTCCCATACGGACCTTGGACGACATATACATCGTGAGAAAGCTTGCCGGCCCTGAGGTGCAGCCCCTGTCCGGCAAGATGCGGGCAAAGGTCATACAGCAGGCGACGGAAGATTGGCAAGACCAGCGCCTTACCCAAGGCTTCGAGCAGGAGTGGGCCAGGATACGGTTCGCCTCCAAGTATTACAATTGGGTGTCGGAACAGGTCTTGCTCAGCAAGCCGCGAGCGAATCCGGGGCAGAGGTAATAGCCTTTGGCCATCCCGCCTGAAATCAACGTAGGCCTTTTGGGACTTGGCGTCGTCGGCGGCGGCGTGGCAACGGGCCTGGTGGGAGACGACGCCGTTTCCCGCCAAGTCGGCCACCCGGTATCGCTGAAGAGAGTCCTGGTCAGGAATCCCGACAAGCCCAGGGACGCCGACCTGGACCCCGCCCTGGTTACGGCCGACCCGCAGCAGATTCTTTCCGACCCCGACGTTCACGTCGTCGCCGAAGTAATCGGCGGCGTCCAGCCGGCCCTGGGCTTCCTGAAACAAGCCCTGTCCGCCGGCAAGCACGTAGTCACCGCCAACAAAGAGGTCATGGCCAAGCACGGCCCCGAGCTCCTGGCCTTGGCACGGCAGAACCGGGTGAGCTTGTTATTCGAGGCCAGCGTCGGCGGCGGCATTCCCATCGTGGGCTGCTTGTCGAACCAACTGGCTGCCAACCAGGTACGGTCCATCCGCAGCATCATCAACGGCACCACCAACTATATCCTGACTCAAATGGCCTACCAAGGCACTCCATTTCCCGACGCCCTCCGGCAGGCCCAGGAACTCGGCTATGCCGAGGCCGACCCTACCAACGACGTCGAAGGCTTCGACGCCGCCTACAAGATCGGCATCCTTGCTTCCATAGCCTTTCGCCGTCCCGTCAGCCCAGAGGACGTGTACAGGCAGGGAATCTCCGGCCTGGAACCCCAGGACTTTCGGTACGCCAATGAGCTTGGCTACGCCATCAAACCCCTGGCCATCGCCGCCCTGGAAGACGGAGCAGTCTGCGCCAGGGTCTATCCGGCCCTGGTCCCCTTCGGCCACATGCTGGCCAAGGTCGATGGGGCCTACAACGCTGTGGAAGTGGAGGGCAGCCTCTGCGGCAAGGTCCTCTTTCACGGCATGGGAGCCGGCCGGGAACCGACAACCAGCGCGGTTATCGGCAACATCATCGAAATTGGCCGCAGCATGGCATCCCCATGCGGTTTTGGCTCCTCGGGAGATACCAGCACTCTTGTCGACGCCGACGCCGATGCCGGCCATCCCGCAGCCGGTAAACAATCAGAGGAGCCGCCGCCTATCCGGTCCATCGACGGCCTCATGTCCAGCTACTATCTACGGCTCAACGTGGCCGACCAGCCAGGTGTGTTGGCCCTCATCGCCCAGATTTTGGGCCAGGGACAAATCAGCATCGCCTCGGTGTTGCAAAAGGGCGCCGATCAAAGCGCCCAAACCGCCGAACTTGTAATCATTACTCACCCATCCAGGGAAGACTCGGTCCAGAAGTCTATTTTGAAGATAGCAGACTTGACGGTGGTGAAGAGAGTAAATAACCTGCTGAGAATAGAGGTATAGCCGCTGGCTTCCGGACCAGGCGTGCAGCTAAAGTTGAGAGACGCAGCGCACTAAAGACCATGTCAAAGGGCATTCTGAGGACCTATAAGGAGCTTCTACCCTTGACCGGGGATACACCCCTCCTAACCCTGGGAGAGGGTGATACTCCGCTGGTCAAGTCCAACCGGCTTGGCAGGGACTTGGGATGCGACGAGCTCTATTTCAAGCTGGAAGGATGCAACCCCACCGGCTCTTTCAAAGACCGCGGCATGGTCTTGACCATCGCCAAGGCCCTGGAGCAGGACAGCAAGGCCGTCATGTGCGCCTCCACCGGCAACACCAGCGCCTCCGCCGCTGCCTACAGCGCCTACAGTGGTCTGCCTGCCTTCGTGCTAATTCCCAAGGGAGAAGTCGCTATGGGCAAGCTGGCTCAGGCCATGGCTTATGGCGCTCGCATCATAATGGTGAACGGCAACTTCGACGCCGCCCAGGACCTGGCCCGTGAGTTCACCCGCAGGCACCAGGTCACCCTGGTAAACTCGGTCAATCCATACCGCGTCGAAGGCCAAAAAACGGGCGCCTTCGAGTTGGTTGATACTCTGGGCGACGCGCCGGACTATCTCTTCATCCCTGTCGGCAATGGAGGCAACATCACCGCCTATTGGAAGGGCTTCAGGGAATACCATGACGTTGGCCGCAGCAACCGGTTGCCGCGCATGATGGGCTTCCAAGCAGAGGGAGCGGCGCCCATCGTACGCGGCGCCCCAGTGGCCAATCCCCAGACCATCGCCTCCGCAATCCGCATCGGCAATCCCGCAAGCTGGACGCGCGCCGAGGAAGCACGCGACACCTCAGGCGGGGTAATCGAGTCCGTCACCGACGACGAGATACTTGAGGCATATCGGCTCCTCGCCTCTCTAGAGGGGATATTTTGCGAGCCGGCCTCTGCCGCTTCCTTTGCCGGCCTCACCAAGGCAGTCCGCGGGGGGTTGAATCTGGCCAGTCAAAGGGTAGTATGTATCTTGACCGGGAACGGGCTGAAAGACCCGGACCTGGCCGTGAGTAGCGTAGCCGCTAAGGCCACCGAGATCGAACCCACAATCGAAGCTGTGGAGGCGGCAGCCCTGGCCTAGAGCCAATAGACAAGGGGTCCGTTATTCAACTGGAACGCATTGAGCAAGCGGTTGTAGAGCTGCTTGAGGCCATCGGCGAAGACCCGTTGCGGGACGGTTTGCAGAAAACGCCCCAACGGGTTGCCCGCATGTACCGGGACCTTTTTTCTGGAGTGGGAACCGACCCTCAAGCGGCCATAGACGCCCTCTTCCAGGCCGATGCCGACGACCCGGTCGTATTGGGCAATGTTCCCTTCTACTCCCTGTGCGAGCACCACTTGCTGCCCTTTTTCGGCCTTGCCCACCTGGCCTATATCCCCAATGGGAAGATCGCCGGGGTCAGCAAACTTGTCCGCTCTTTGGAGGCGGCATCCCGGCGGCCCCAGGTTCAGGAACGGTTGACTGCCCAGGTGGCCGACGCCGTGTTCGGCGCCCTCCGCCCCGACGGTGTGGCGGTGGAAATAGAAGCGGAGCACCTGTGCATGTCGATGCGTGGGGTACAGAAGCCGGGCAGCCGGGTCGTCACATCTGCTGTCCGCGGCCCCTTCTCCAAGTGGCCCTCGAGCCGGGAAGGCCTCCTCGCCCTGCTGAGAAGGGAGTAGGGCAGTGAGCGTGAACCCGCTCACTGGGTTCCAGGAGATTCAGCCGGAATGGGAGCGTCTCCTCTCTGCTTCGCCCACGAACAGCATCTTCCTCACCCCGCAATGGCAGGAAGTGTGGTGGGAGACCTTCGGCGGCGGCGTGGGCATGGCCGGGTTTTACATGCGCGACGCCGCCGGTGTGACCGCCATCGCCTCTCTTCGCCGCTCCGGCGATACCCTTTCCTTCGTCGGCAGCGAGGACACATTCGACTACAACGATTTCGTGGTCAGCCCCGGCTGCGAGACTGTCTTCTTCGACGCCCTCCTCCAGCGCTTGGAAGACCAGCGGTGCGGCGAACTGTACCTCGCCTCGTTGCTGGAAAACTCTCCCACACTGGAGTTTCTGCCCGACGTCGCTCGACAACGGGGATACCAGGTCAATGTGGAAATAGAGGACGTTACCTCCGGCATCGATCTCCCCGAGACTTGGGAACAGTACCTGGCGGCCCTATCCAAGAAAGACCGCCACGAGTTGCGCCGCAAACTCCGCCGTTTGGACACGTCGCTGAATTGGAGTTGGCGCGCTTTCACTTCCCAGGAAGACATAGCCGATAACCTGCCCGAATTCATTTCACTCATGCGCCTCAGCAGGGCTGAAAAAGACCAATTCCTGACACCTGAGCGGCTGGACTTCTTCCGGCGCATTACCCAACGAATGTCCCAGATGGGGGCCGTCAAGCTGTTCTTCCTGGACGTAGACGGGCAGCGGGTAGCCGCCAGCCTGTGCTTCGACTATGTGCGGTCCCGCTTGTTGTACAATAGTGGATACAACCCCGAGTTTGCCTATTACAGCGTGGGGCTTTTGCTGAACGCCCTGTGTCTGATGCAAGCCATAGAGGAGGGGCTTGGGTACTTCGATTTCTTAAGGGGTCGCGAGCCGTACAAGCTCCGGCTCGGTGGTCGCCGGAGAAACCTCTACAAGATGGTAGTGAAGCGGATTTGACCCGGCAGCGAGTCGCCTTCATCGCGTATCACGCCTGCCCACTGGCTGCCCCCGGACAGGCCAAGTCCGGGGGTATGAACGTCTATGTGCGGGAACTAGCCAGCGCCCTGGGTGAACGAGGCCGACCCGTCGACGTCTTCACTCGAACTCATGCCGGGACCGAAAGCGCCGTTGAGCAGGTTACTCCCATGGTCCGGGTCATCCATCTTCCGGGCGGCGCCGTAGACGCTTCCATGGAGTCCCTGTCCCGCCACCTCCCCGAGTTTCAGACGTCTTTGGCCGACTTCCAGCGCGAACACCGCATAGACTACGGCGTGGTCCACTCCCATTACTGGCTCTCCGGCTGTGCGGGCCAGGCGTTTGCCGAAGAGCAGGACATCCCCCACGCGGTTACCTTTCACACCTTGGGGCTGATAAAGATGCAGTCCCGGGCCGGGGAGGCGGAACCTGAAGAACGGCAGCATGCAGAGCGCGCCCTGATGGCTTCAGCCCGCCGTATCATCGCCTTCAGCGCCCACGAGCGTGACGCCATGGTGAACCTCTACGGAGCTGACCCCCGACGGATAATCCTTGCCCCCTGCGGGGTCGACCTGTCCCTCTTCCGCCCGCTGGAACAGGAGAGGGCAAGGGGTATCCTTGGCCTCAACGGGGAGAAAGTGTTTCTATACGTGGGCCGCTTGGACCCGCTGAAGGGCTTGGAACTCCTGCTGCGGCTTCCCGCTCACATGGATACTTGCGAGAAGATACGGGTGCTGGTGGTGGGCGGCGGTCCCGGAGATCAGGAAGAGGTCGACCGTCTTCGCTCCCACGCCAAGGCCCTGAACGTCGATGAAGTATTCGACTTCGTCGGCATGGTTGAGCAGAGCGACCTGCCCGTGTACTACAACGCCGCCGATGTCTGCGTAGTCCCGTCCTATTACGAGAGTTTCGGGCTGGCCGCTCTTGAGTCCATGGCCTGCGGCACGCCTGTGGTCGCGTCCAGGGTGGGAGGCCTTCCCAACGTCATTCAACACGGGCGCACTGGCTACCTTCAGTCCTGGCGGTGTCCCGAGGCCTTCGCCAACTCGCTGGAAATGATTGTCTCCAGTCCCAGCCTGCGGCAGAGCATGGGCCGGGCCGCCCGCCGCAGGGCAGAAGGCATGGGCTGGGACCGGGTCGCCGCCAAGATTAGCGAAGCTTATGACGCGTTGCTCCCGGAGGGGTCCCGCGAATACGACGGCGCGTAGGCTCAAGCAACGGCCGTTCCGCCGGATAGTCCAGCCGGCCTTCCGGCCATTAGATTAACGAGCATCCTAGTTCGGAGGAATTTTTGGACCCCCAAGACCAGCGCCCACAGCGCCCCCGCCGCGGCCGGTTCTTCCCTATAGGCGCGCTCCTCGTCCACTTAGAGCGCACCCTGGGAGCGGGCATCCTGGTGATGTTGCCCATCGCCATAACTGCCCTGATCTTGAAATTCTTCTTCGACCTGCTCGACCCCATCCTCCAGGGTCCCATAGACCTGCTCTGGGACCGCGACATTCCCGGCCTGGGCCTGGTCGCCCTGCTCATCCTCATTTACCTGGCTGGGGTCATTGCCGCCTTCGTGCTGGGCCGCAAGGCAATAGACCTGGCCCATCGGGTCATGGAAGTAATACCCCTGGTCAAGGGCATCTATAGCACGACCAGGGCCGCGGTGGGCATGCTATCCAATGCGGACAACCACCGCTACAGCGGCGTGGTCTTGATCGACTTTCCCCGCCCGGGCATCAAGTCCATCGGGCTAATCACCGCCCGCATGACTGACGTAGAAGGGTCAGAAGTCCTGGCGATTTACGTTCCCACCACGCCCATACCCTCATCGGGGTTCTTGGTACTCTCCCCCGCCTCCGAAGTGACTCTTACAGACATCAGCGTAGATGAAGCGATGCGAATCGTTATCTCGGGCGGCGTCCTTTTAACCCCGCTCCTCAACCGCATGGGAATCATGGCTCAGGAGGAGCCCAACTCGAACCAGTGAAGCTCGCGGGCTTTCTCGAACCCCGCCCAGGTGTATAACCGCCGCGCCGGAACATTGCTTTCGTCCACTTCCAGCCGGATGTCCGCCGCGTCCAGGGACTGCAGGTATTTCATGCCCGCCAGGAGAATGACGCCTCCGATTCCCTGCCCCCGGTAATCGGGCGATAGCCCTATCATCCCGATAACCCCCCGGATGTCGCCGTCCACCGGGGTTAGATTTGTCCAGCAATACCCGGCGGTCTGGGCCCCGTTCTGCAAGAGCAGAATCCCCTCGTGGGACGTATCCGCCATGCTGGTGCGGTACCTGACTTGCTCCAGCGTGTTGGGACTGAACCCCCAACTGCCTTCGAAGGCCGCGTTCTGGGCCTCAGTCAAGGCCTCTAAATCGTCGCGATGAAATTGCCGCACAGAGAAGCCATCCGGCATCGCCGCTTCAGGTAAATCCTTCCGCCGGCACACCATGTTCCAGTACCGGCGCACCATGGCGAACCCTTCACTTTCCAGGGTCTCCGCCTTGGGCGAGCCTTCGGGCAGGCAAAGGTGGACCTCTTTGGCCCCCAGTTCCTTGGCCCGGCGGACCCCCCAACGGACTAGCTCCAACCCCTGTGGCCCACCCGCCGACTGCAATTCCAAAACCGCGCGGCTTATGGGCGGCTCCGGAAAGACCAGCACGTATCCCTGGACTATCCCCCCTTCTTCCAATAGCAGGCAATTCTCCTGGGGTGACAGCCCCGGTTGCCCCAGTTTGTCTTGGAAGATGCACCGCCCCAGTTCACCGTGTGGGTCTCCCCACGCGCTGGAGGTCTCCACGAAGTCCAATAGAGCCGGCAACTGGTCGCCGGTATAGTTGCGGAGCGGCAATGCGAGTCCTCGAGGAGGCGGGATACTTGAGCAGCCCTGCCGGGACGGCGTTTGCCAACCGGCGGCTGGTCAGGGCAGGTCTGGCGAGATTGGCGGATTAGTGGCGGGACTAGGTCATCGACACTGTCGCTCGATTTTAGCAGAGCCCCCCACTACCCACAAGGCGCAACACCGTTTCGGACTTGCCTCGGCCAGCGGGCAAGTTGACGCCGTTGATGGCTGCTTGTACCATATGCCCCGGCTCGCGTCCCAGCAGGCCTGATGCCGCCTCGGCCGTCACGCTCCCCCCCGGCTGGAAGCAATGTGAATAGAGCCACCGGGTAAGCTGTGGACAACGCCTTGAGAGGCCGCTAACCCCCTGGATTACTGGAGGTAGTCAACGAATGGAAGATACCCCGCAGCGGGCGCTGGCAGTTATTCCCCATCCAGGAAATGCCGAGTTCTGGTGCGGCGGCACGGTCGCCCGCTGGGTAGGGCTTGGCGCATCGGTGCATTTTCTGCTCTGCACCGGCGGCGGTCGCGCCGGCTATGGCCCAGGCGAGGGTGACTTGGCTGCCGTCCGGGAGGCGGAACAGGAAAGGGCCGCTGAGATCCTTGGCGTTACCGACGTGGTGATGCTGCACCGGCCCGACGGCGAATTGGAAGACAGCCACGACTTCCGCAAAGAGGTAGTCAGGCAAATCCGGCGTGTGCAACCCCAGGTGGTGATTTGCCCCGAGCCCTATCGTAAGAACCTGGCCTGGCACCGTGACCACCGAATAACCGGCCAGGTGACTATGGACGCGGTGTTTCCATACGCCCGCGACCACCTGCACTTCCAGGACCTCTGGGAACGGGAAGGCCTGGAGCCCCACAAGACCGGGACCGTCCTGCTGTGGGGCGCCGAGCAACCCGACGCGTACTTTGACATCGATGGGTCAATGGACTTGAAACTCCAGGCTCTGCTGGAACACCGGAGTCGGTTTGCCGGCCAGGCCGCGGGGGACGTCGAAGAACTGGTGAAACAATTGGCCCGGGAAACAGCGGCGGACCAGGACTACCAATACGGCGAGGCCTTTCGAAAGGCGACCTTCCGCATCTAGGCCAAGCCCGCAGGTCCAGCGGCGGCCTCTTTGGGTCGATGTCGCTGCCAGGGTTAACCTTGGGCCTGCAGCCCGGCGCCCTAGCCCACTATTTCGCTAATCTGTACTGTCGGCTTGATGTCGGTGTAGTTGCCCATGTCGCCCATAACCGGCCTGCCCACTGCCATGAACGCCTGGTGGACTTCGTCCACTGTTGCGAAGGTCATGTGCACCACCGCGGTGAACGGCGGGTTGGAGCTTGGGTCTGTACCCGAGATACCCTTGTCCGTCTCCACCTTAATCAACCCGCGGGAGTCCAGGTGTTCGTGTAGCAAGGGCAGGTGGTTGTTGGAAAAGTAGCCCCAATCGAACCGCTTTCCTTCATCATAGGGGTATGCAAAGGTGACTCGGATCATTCTTGCCATTCTCCATATTTGAATTCGTGCTCAGCCGGTTCAGGCCATTGTACACCAAGCGCCCTATACCAGGTGCATGAACTAAGCCTGCGTCACGCCTCCGGAACTTCTCAGCCTGCGATACTTGCTTCTCTTACAGAAGATTCACTACCCGTCACGGTTATCTACTCAAGGGACCGGCCCATGACCTCGGCGGGAGTCCAAGCTTGACCGAAATCCATCTGCTACAATTAGATTGCAACCAGCCAAATCCAGTTTATTTCCGGTGCAAGATGCTGCCCATCCGGCCCGCCAGGTTCCTAAAGTCAACCCTGTTCTTGGCGCTGCTGTCCGCCGTCCTGATTTTCGCTTGCGGGACTCAGGAGCAACCTATGGACGGGCCCGAAACCGAAGGCCAGGCCGCCTTGGTGTGGGACGTTTGGGAGAAAATAGACCTCTTGTACGCCGGACGAGACACCCTCGACTCTAACGCCTTAGTCAACGGGGCTATCGGCGGTATGCTCGACCTGACTCAAGCCGCGCCATACCCTTTCCTGACTGAGGTGGGCCGACTGAGAGGGCAGGTGCAGCCTGGTGTTCCTGAGGAGATGGCCGACCTGTGGCGGGCCATGCTTCTGCACCGGCAACGCTGGCCCGGGGTGGACTCGTCAGACCTGGCCGCGGCCGCCGTTGATGGCCTCATCGCCGGCCTCGATGACCCGGCCGCCGCCTTCCTCGACGTCGACAGATTGCCTGTGGCCCGGGAAGCCATCAGCGAAAACCTCGAAGGCACCTATCTCGGCATCGGGGCCCGCGTTATTAGCGAGGATGATCAAATCCTGATTTTTCCCTTTGAGGACAGCCCCGCAGAAAGCGCCGGCATCGAGGCGGGAGACGCCCTCTTGGAAGTGCAGGGCATCGCCACTGCCGGCAGGAGCATGGAGGAAGTTCTGGGAGACGTTACAGGCCCGGAGGGGACTAAGGTCGAACTCCTCCTAGGCCGGTCCGGCGAGGACGAACCACTGGAGGTCCAAGTATTCCGGGACAATATTATCCTGCAGTCCGTTGGGCGTCAGCTGACCCCCGGAGGCATCGGCTATATCTACGTCTCTCGCTTCCGGGACAACACCGGGGACCAGCTCTATGAGGCGTTGGAAGACTTGAGGCGCTTCGATATGCTGGCGTTGATTCTGGACCTGCGTTCCAATCCCGGAGGGTCCGAGGAAGCCGCCGGCGACGTGGTTGGCCAGTTCCTCTCGCCGGGCAGCGTGTTCATATACCAGGAGGACCGCAACGGAGACCGCCGGGAGCACGTCATAAGACAGGACTTGGACCGCTTTGATTTGGGCGACATGCCCATGGTGGTGCTGGTCAACGAAGATACCAAGGCAGAGGCCGAGGCGGTGGCGGCCGTGTTGCAGGAAAACCAACGGGCTGTGGTAATGGGCGTCGAGACTTTCGGGATAGGCTCGACCTACGACTTTATTGAACTGGAAGACGGTTCGGCCATCTATATGCCGGTATGGCGTTGGTTCACTCCCTCAGGCAGGCCCTTGGGAGACGGCGGCGTCCGCCCCGATGTCTGGGTCGCCTTCGAACCCGAACCCGACGGTTTCGGACGAGAAAGCCAGTTCAACGAGGCCTACGAGTACCTGGACGCCCGACTACCGCCATTCCGTTAGGCTGCTTCTTGGCAGTTCAGGCAAACGAAGGTGGATGAGTCCTCCGGAATGGTGTCGCTGGCCACGTTCCGCTTTCGCCCGCATATCGAACACACAACGCTTGCCAGGGCCGGAGGGGTCCTCTCCGTCACCGTGTCTTCGCCTCTAAAGCCCTGGTAGTCGGGGTTGTCCTGCTTGCGGCGGAGGAACCGTTCCAGGTCCTTGCGGCGGCTCAATGTTCTCTCCTTCTATGCCAACGGCCACGCGGTACACCGGGCTCTTCTGAGCAAGAGCCCATCTAAGGGCCATGCTCAGAGACAGCTAGTTGACCTGGACGACGGCCCCGGCCTCTTCCAGCTTGGACTTGGTTTCGTCGGCCTCTTCCTTGGCCACGCCCTCTTTCACCCGTACCGGGGCCGACTCCACCAGTTCTTTGGCCTCCCGGAGCCCCAGCGAGGTGACCTCCCGTACCGCCTTGATCACGTTGATCTTGTTCGGTCCAATCTCCTGGATGCTCACCTCGAATTCGCTCTGCTCCTCCGGCGCACCAGCGCCATCGGCCTGGTCCGCGGGCGCTGCCGCCGCGCCCGGAGCCGCGGCCACTGCTACCGCCGTCGCCGCGGTGATGCCGAACTCATCTTCCAGCGCCTTCACCAGGTCCGACAACTCCAACACGTTCATTCCCTTGATTGCTTCCAGAAACTCGTCCTTGGTCATGGGTCCTCCCTATTTCGGTTAAGTTATTAGCCAATCAACCGCCTGACTCGGCGGCCTCCAACTGCCTGATCCTCGCTTGAAGCAACGAATCCAGGCTCTGCAACGGTCCGTTGAGTGCATTGACCAGCCTCTGCACCGGCGCTTGAAGCTGGCCCATCAGGCTGGCCACCAGTTGCGGCTTGCTGGGCAACGTAGCCAGCCGACTCACCTGGTCGGGGGGCAGCGCCGGGCCGTCTTGCAGCACCGCGCCTTGAACCGCCAGCGTCGAGCGGGTTGCCCTGGTGTATTCCGAAACTGCCCTGGCCACCTCTGCCGGATCGCCGTAGCCAAAGGCAACCACAGTCGGCCCCTGTACTATGTCCTTAAGCTGAGGTCGCCGCGCCGCGTCGGCCGCCAGGTACAACAACGTATTCTTGACCACGGTGAACTCTACGTCCGCGGCCCGCATTCGCCGCCGCAAGGCCACCATCTCGTTGACTCCAATGCCGGTGTAATTGGCCGTCAAAGCAATGGTGCACTGCTCCAGCTTTTCCTTTAGTGCGTTAACTCGGTCTATCTTTTCCTGTGTTGGCAATGTATTCGTCCTGCTAACAAAAATCCCTGCGCCAAGACCAATGCGCAGGGACCACAAGACTCCCCTGTGGGGAATCGCTGCGCCTGCGCCGGCGGCCTGTCGGCCCTTAGCCCCGCGTTCCACGGGGACCTGCGGTCTCTGGCGTTATTCTATTGTTACTCGTTTCCTATGGGCTCCTAGGGTGCCTCCAATGCTTGTAGCATCGCCAGGTCCAGTTGAATGCCAGGCCCCATGGACGAAGTCAAATAGGCCGATCGCAAAAACGACCCCTTCACCGCCGACGGCTTGTCCCGAACTATCGCGCTGGCCAGCGTAGCCAAGTTGTCCGTCAGTTGCTCGACGGTAAAGCTCACCTTGCCCACCCGGCTGTGGATAATGGCGGTGCGGTCGGTGCGGTACTCCACCCGTCCTGCCTTCGCTTCCTGGATCGCCCTGGGCAGGTCTTGCGGTTGCACCATGGTGCCCGACCTGGGATTGGGCATCAGCCCGCTGCGGCCCAATATCCTACCAAGGCGGCCGATCTTGGGCATCACCTGGGGCACTGCCAGGCCCACCTCGAACTCCATCCAGCCGCCTTCAATTTGCTCTATCAGGTCGTCCTCCCCCACGTAGTCCGCCCCTGCTTGCCGGGCAATGTCCGCCGCGTCGGCCCCGGCGAACACCAAGACCCGTATCTGCTTGCCCAACCCGTGGGGCAACACCGTTACACCCCGGACCATCTGGTCGGCATGCCGCGGGTCGGCATTGGTCCCAATGTGGACCTCCACCGTCTCATCGAACTTGGCGTTCGCCAGTTCCTTGACCAGTTCCAAGGCGTCCTGCGGCGGGTAGAGGCGGTCAATCTCCACCTTTTCCGCTACCGCGCTAAACCGCCGGCTGTGCTTTACCATATTCTATGCTCTGTCCTTACGGACCCGGTGGATGCTCCGGGGCTCTATTCCTCTGTCACCTTGATGCCCATGCTGCGGGCCGTGCCTTCTATAATGGCCATTGCCGCTTCAACCGTAGAGGCGTTCAAGTCGGCCAGCTTGGCCTCGGCTATCTCCTTTAACGCTCCGCGGGTGATGGTCCCCACATGCCCCTGGCGGTGGTCAGAGGCGCCCTTTTCTATATCCAATGCCTTCCTCAAGAGCTCCGACGCCGGCGGGGTGCGGGTGACGAAGGTGAACGACCGGTCCTCGTATACGGTCAGATGCACCGGCACTATAGTCCCGCTCTGAACTGCGGTCCGCGAATTGTACTCCTTCACGAAACCCATGATGTTAACGCCGTGCTGCCCCAACGCAGGACCAACCGGCGGCGCGGGGGTGGCCTTTCCAGCCTCCAATTGCAGCTTGATTATCGCCCGTACTTTCTTTGCCAATTCCGGCTCCTAGATCCGTTCCACCTGCAGGAAGTCCAACTCCACCGGCGTCTCTCTGCCGAAGAAGGACACCAGCACACGGACCTTGCCCTTGCCCTCGTCGATGTCGCCGACACCCCCGATGAAGTCCACGAACGGCCCCTCGGTGATTCTCACAGTTTCGCCGCGTTCCAGCCCTATCTTTACCCGAGTCGCGCCAGATTCCATCTGCTTGAGGATATCCTCAATCTGCTTCTCTTCCAACGGCACAGGCTTGGGCCTTTTGTCCAACTCGTCTTCGCTGGAAACGAACCCGGTAACTCCCGGCGTGTTGCGTACCGCGTACCAGCTTTCGTCGTCCATAGACATCTGCACCAGGATATACCCCGGGAACAGCTTCCGCCGCTCCGACTTGCGCTGGCCCTCTTTGAACACCACCTCTTCTTCCGTGGGCACCAACACCTGAAGTATCCGGTCCTGCATGTCCAGGCTCTGGATGCGCAGGTTCAGGTTCTTCTCGACCACGTCCTCCTGTCCGGAGTAGGTGTGCACAATGTACCAGCGCGGTCCTTGCGGGTCTTGCACTTCTTGTCCGTTGATTGTCGTCATAGCGTATCCTGCCTTCGAGGGCGCCCTGGCAAGCTGCGGTGGAGGCTCCAACTTGCCAATGCGGGCCTGTCTACAGCACGTACTTGGTGAAAGTCTCGCCGAATATCCGGTCCAATCCGCCTAGGAAGAAACCCGCGGCCAAGGCCAGCGCGATAACGATCACCGTCAACCGTGACGTCTCTTCTCTGCTGGGCCATACTGACTTGCGCAGTTCCGAGACGGTTTCCTGTAAGAACTGGATGGGCCGCGTCCTCCCTCCGGTGCCGGGGGAGATGATCCGGGCCGCTCTTGCTGGCGCTCTAGCCATGCCGGTCTACCTCACCTCTCTGTGGGCCGTGTGACTGCGGCAGCGGGAGCAGTACTTCCGCAACTCCAAGCGCTGCGGGTCGTTGCGGCGGCTCTTGGTCGAGGTATAGTTCCGTTCCCGGCAGCCGCCGCACTGCAACGTGATGGTTTGTCTTACGTCTCCAGACTTCTTGGCCATCTTTTAGTCCAACAGCTTGGTGATTACGCCGGCGCCCACGGTCCGGCCGCCCTCGCGGATGGCGAACCGCAGCCCTTCTTCAATGGCTACCGGCGTAATTAGCTTGATAGTCATTTGGGTGTTGTCTCCGGGCATCACCATTTCCACCCCTTCAGGCAGTTGGATCTCCCCGGTGATGTCGCTGGTCCGGATGTAGAACTGGGGCTTGTAACCGGGGAAAAACGGAGTGTGGCGGCCGCCCTCTTCCCGGCTCAAAACATATACCTCAGCCTCAGCGTTGGTATACGGCTTCATGGAGCCGGGCTTCACCAGCACCTGGCCGCGCTCCACTTCATCCCGGTCCACGCCCCGCAGGAGGACGCCCACGGCGTCGCCGGCCTCGGTGGCGTCCAGCAGCTTGTGGAACATCTCCAGTCCGGTGGCTACGGTCTCGCGGACGTCGCCAAAGCGTATGATTTCCACCGGCTCTCCCTGCTTAAGCTGGCCGCGCTCCACTCGGCCCGTGACTACGGTGCCCCGGCCCTTGATGCCGAATACGTCTTCGATGGGCATTAGGAACGGCCGGTCTATCACCCTGGTCGGCACCGGGATGTAATCGTCCATGGCTTCAACCAGCTTCACGATGCCTTCTTCCGCCTCGGGGTCGCCCTCCAAGGCTTTCAGGCCGCTGACCCGGATGATGGGAGTGTCGTCGCCGGGGAATTCATAGCGGTTCAGAAGTTCCCTTACTTCCAACTCCACCAACTCCAGCAACTCCTCGTCGTCCATCATGTCGACCTTGTTAAGCGCCACCAGGATGCGGGGCACCTCGACCTGCCGAGCCAGAAGGATGTGCTCCCTGGTCTGGGGCATAGGGCCGTCGGGTGCGCTTACCACCAACACCGCCCCGTCCATCTGGGCCGCTCCGGTGATCATGTTCTTGATGTAGTCGGCGTGCCCAGGGCAGTCTACGTGGGCGTAGTGGCG
The DNA here is from genome assembly GCA_965249215.1 of Dehalococcoidia bacterium. Taxonomy (GTDB): domain Bacteria; phylum Chloroflexota; class Dehalococcoidia; order Lucifugimonadales; family UBA3495. The sequence goes on from CBDFLN010000002.1 coordinate 289,768, forward strand.
GTTTTCCGTCTCGTACTCCACGTGGGCGATGGCGATGGTTACCCCGCGGGCCTTCTCCTCGGGCGCGTTGTCAATGCTGTCCATGTCGCGGTAATTGGCCATGCCCTTCGCCGACATAACCTTGGTTATGGCTGCGGTGAGGGTGGTCTTGCCGTGGTCCACGTGACCGATGGTTCCCACGTTGACGTGGGGTTTGGACCTGTCAAATCGCTGTTTGGCCATTTAGGTGTCGCTCCTTCGATTTTGTTGCAAAGATATTATTTGGAGCCCAGAGGCGGGATTGAACCGCCGACCCCGTTCTTACCAAGAACGTGCTCTACCGCTGAGCTATCTGGGCTGGCTGCCGGGGTCAGGTGCAATCCATTATTTGTGATTATTTTACTATTATACATGGTGGAGGGGGTAGGATTCGAACCTACGAAGCCCTTCCGGACGCCAGATTTACAGTCTGGTGGCTTTAACCACTCACCCACCCCTCCATATCTTACAGTGTTCCTCCGCTTTCACCAGGCCTGGCTTTCGCCCTGCCTGCTGGATAATATTCGCTAATGGAGCCCCAGAGGGGATTCGAACCCCTAACCTGTCGATTACAAGTCGACTGCGCTTCCATTGCGCCACAGGGGCATAGACCAGGCGTGGAGGCGCGCGCACTAGAAATGGCCCCTGATACTGGGGCCATTTGAGCCGGGACAGTTAAAACGAGCCTGATTATATGCAACCCCAGGGTAAAAGTCAATTGCCAGCACACTTTCCGCCCCAGCTTGACGCTGTGAACGCCATATTCTAAACTTCTGGCGGCATGCCGAGGCTGCCCGCCGTCCCGTCCATTCGCCTGGCCCGGCAACGCCGTACCTAAGGGTCACGATCGTATGGAAATAAAGTCTTACATCCGAGACATCCCTGACTTTCCCGAACCGGGAATCCTCTTTCGCGACATAACTCCCCTTCTCAAAGACGTGGATGCCTTCAGGCACGTCATCGGCAGGTTCCAGGACCGTTTCAAGGACAGCAAAATAGATGCTGTCGTCGCCGTCGAGTCCCGGGGCTTTGTCTTCGGCGCGCCCCTGGCCTATGAGATGGGCGTCCCAATAGTGCCCGCCCGCAAGCAAGGTAAGCTGCCGGGGGAAACGCACCGGGCCGAATACACCCTGGAATATGGCAAGGCTGCCATGGAGATTCACGTCGACGCCGTCACTCCGGGCCAGAGGGTCTTGTTGCTAGATGACCTGCTGGCCACCGGCGGTACTTTGGAAGCCTCCGCCAAATTGGTGGAGATGGCAGGCGGGGTAATCCAGGACATCGGCGTGGTAATAGAATTGCTAGACCTCCAGGGCCGCCGCCGCCTGGACGATTACGGCGTTTTCTCCTTGGTCCAATATTAAGGCCCCATCCAACGGCTCCCAAGGCCCATCGACTAAACAGGAGGCGGCATGGCTAACCGGCTGACCGTCGGCAACGCGGAAGTCATCGCGGTCCTGGATATGGTGCCGCCCCCCAGAGACCCCAATCGAATGTTCCCCGATGTCTCCCCCGGCGACTGGACCCATTACCGGGACGCCTTGGAGCACGGTCAGCTTCAAATCTACTATGGCGTCTGGGTGGTGCGTTCCCAGAGGCGCACCATCCTGGTGGACACCGGCATTGGACCCGGCCCTCATCCCACACACGGCAACCTCACCGGCAACCTCTACCAGGAGCTTGGGCCCGTCCTACTCCCCGGCGGCCGGGCATGCACGGCCGGCGCATCCCCCGCCGACGAAGTCGACGTCGTCATCCACACTCATCTTCATTTCGACCACGTCGGCTGGAACGTGGACTACTCCGGCGGCAGCGCCGCTCCCACCTTCCGGCGCGCCCGCCACCTCGCGCCCAGGCTCGATTGGGAGTATTTCAACCGGCCCCAGGTGCTGGCTGCCAGCCCATACATCGAAACCCAGGTCAAGCCCTTGGTCGACCTCGGACAAATAGACCTCATCGAAGGAGAACACCGCGTCACCGATGAAGTCGTCACCCTGCCCACTCCAGGCCATACCCCGGGGCACCAGGTCGTTCTTATTAGCTCCCAGGGCCAAAAAGCCATGATCGTCGGCGACGTGCTTCACAACAAAGTACAGGTCTCCGAGCCTGGGTGGACCGCCGGCGTGGACGTGGACAAGGAGGCCAGCCGCAGGAGCCGCCAGGACCTGTTGGACCGCGCCGAGACCGAGGGATACGGTGTGGCCGCCGGACATTTCCATCCCATGGAAAACATCGGCAGAGTAGTCCGGCTGGAAGGCAGGCGCTACTGGCAAGTCTTGTGAGTCCGGCCAGCCAACTTCCCAAGCTGGCCGAGGCTCTGCTGCGGGGCAGGCCAAGAACCCTGGTTTGCCACGTGCACCGGTTCCGCGTTCTCGTCAACCCGGCCCAACCCCTTTGAGCTAACCCAGCGGCTATAATCGCTACCGGTCAAGCCAATCATTACCGGTCAAGAAGGAGGTTCAGCCATGGTCTCCGAACCACAACGCTCCCCGTCGGCGGAAGCCAGCGACACCATCGAGGCCATTGAAGAGTGCTACCGCATGGGATGGACCGACGGCCTGCCCGTGGTCCCGCCCGCCGACTACAAGGTCCGCGAGATGTTGGACCATGTTGGCATGACCGGCGAGGAGGACCTTCTGTCTCTCGAGATGCGCCGGAGGGTCATCACTTCGGAAAGCGCCGCCGCCAACGCCGTCATGGCCGGATGCCTGCCGGAATACTTCCCTGTCCTGGTAACGGCCCTGAGAGCCCTGGAGGAGGAGAAGAACTTCGTAAACATGGCGGCATCCTCCACTAGTTCTCCCTCCGTGTTGATGATTCTCAACGGGCCCCTACGCCGGCAAATTGGCGCCAACTTCAAAGATGGCGTATTTGGCCCCGGAAACCGCGCCAACGCCAGCCTGGGCCGGGCAGTACGGTTATGCCTCATGAACGGCTTCGACGCCCGCCCCGGCATCTTGGACCGGGGGACCTTGGGCAACCCCAGTAAATTCGCCCTGTGCATCGCCGAAAACGAAGAGGACTCCCCGTGGGAGCCGCTGCACGTCAGCCGCGGCTTCCAGTCCGACGACAGCTGCGTAACCGTCGCCGTTGCCTACAACCCCGTTACCGTCCAAAGCTCTTTTGGCCAGACCGGGGAGAGCATCCTGGCCGCCCTGGCCGACACCCTCAAGTCGGCCTGCATGGCCTATCGCTTCCCGGCTCAATGGGTTATCGTCGTAGGTCCGGAGCACGCCCTGACGCTGCAGCAGGACAGGTGGAGCCGCCGGGACATCCAGGAATATCTCATCGAACACGCAGCCCGTCCCTTGAGCGAGTTGGTCCGCCTGGGCATAGCCAAAGGCCCTGCCGACCCCGGCGCGCAGCAGGTAGTCCGCCGTTGCGCCGATGACCCAGACGACATCCTGGTGCTCATGGCCGGCGGCACCGGCGGGCGTTACAGCGCAATAATCGATACGGTCAGCTACCGTGTCCGCACCCGCAAAGTGGACCTTCCGGGGCAGTGAACGGCGCAATTTTCCAGCCCTTTCATAGCTTGCAAAACTGTTGCCGCCGTGTATCATAGAAGCAACGCCCGAAACCATTGGAAACTGTGCGCGGGAGGGCCAATATGGCGGAGACTGTAGCGGTGCGAAATATGCGGCTGGTCAATCCCCAGGGCGCGAAATTGGAGCCCGGCCCCTTCCACTTGGCCCCCCGCCCGGAAAGCCTCGCCGGCAAGACTCTCGGACTCATGGAGAACAGAAAAGCCAACTCCGATAAGGTCCTCCACGAGCTTGGCTCCTTGCTGAAGGAAAAGCACGGCTTGCGAGATGTCGTATATCTCAGCAAGCACCACGCTTCCATGCCTGCCAAGCCGGAAGTCATCCAACAGGCCTTGGAGGAGGTGGACGCCTTGATCACCGGAGTGGGCGATTGAGGCTCCTGCAGTTCGTGCAGTGTGCACGACGGGATAGAGATGGAGCGACTCGGCATCCCAACCGCGTCCATAATCACCCATGTGTTCCTCAATACCGCCAAGGCCATGACCCGGATGGCGGGAGTCCCCGGTTTCGACTTTGTCGTCGCCCAACACCCCTTGTCCAGCTTGACTGACCAGGAGTGCAAGGACATGGCCTCCACCATAGCGCCGAACGTAGAAACCATACTGCTGGGCGCCAACGGCGGCCCCGGGGGCTGAGGAACGAAGAGGGTCTAACCCCGCGTATGGATGGACTGAAACAACGCATTTCCAAGGCCGTTCGAGGCCAGGTCCAGCCGACGCAGACTATTTTATCTTCACTCCTCGCAGTAGAGGATGAACTGGGTTACATCCCCAAAGAGGCCGTGGACGAGGTGGCGGACTTCACCAATTCCACCGTCAACGACGTTTGGGCAGTAGCCTCCTTCTACCCCAATTTCCGCTTTGAACCGCCCTGCCTGCACCGGATGGAAGTGTGCTGGGGCGCTTCCTGTCACCTGACCGGCGCGCGGGAGGTGATTCAAGCCGTTTTGGACGCCTCGGGTTTGCAGGAAGAGGGAGACACCCCCGACGGCAAGGTCACCGTCAGGCTTAACACCTGCCTTGGCGCTTGCGCACAAGCCCCGGTAATTTCCCTCGACCATCACCTCATGGGCCGGGTTACTCCCGCAGACGCCCGGACAAGGGTCTCCCAACTCCTGGCCGAATCAGGCCGCAGCGGGGAGCCCAACCCCTAGACGGGGCGGCATGGATCCCTACGCCCCGCCCATGCACTCCGGCGGCCCGTCGGAAGACCCTGCCCTGACCCCCGGGACGGCCCCTTGATGGCAGGCAGCTTTCAGGAACTCCAACAGCAAGCAGAGATTCGTTGGCAGGCGCTTAACGCCGGAGACCGCCCTTGGGTGCGCATCGGATCGGCCATGTGCGGCCAGGCCGCCGGCGCCGACGCGGTATTCGAGGCATTGACCGAGGCTTTGGACCGAAACAACGCGGCCGCCAGCGTCAGCCGGGTGGGCTGCCTGGGTTTGTGCTTCGCCGAGCCTTTGGTAGACGTCCAGTTCCCGGGCGGACCTAGAATCTTTTACTCCAACGTCAACCCCCAGACTGCCCGGCAGATTGCCGCCGGCCACGTAGCCGGCGGGTCCCCCGATGAAGACCTGGCCCTGGGCTATCTGGGCGACATAGAAGGCCTGACCAACGGCTCCGGTCCCTCGTCCATACCGGACCTGGACCAGCACCCCATGCGAGCCATGGAAACCCGCATCGCCCTGCGCAACGCCGGCAACATAGACCCCCTGGACATCTACCAGTACATCGCCAACGGGGGCTACCGCGCCCTCCATCAGGCCCTCACCCAGATGACCCCCGAAGAGACCCTGGCCCAGGTCGCCGACTCCGGCCTCCGCGGCCGGGGCGGCGCAGCCTTCTCTACCGGGACCAAGTGGCGGTTCCTGGCCGGTTCAAACGCCCCCGTCAAGTACATCCTGTGCAACTGCGAGGAGGGCGACCCCGGCGCCTACAACGACAAGGGCATTTTGGAGAGCGACCCCCACACCCTGATCGAAGGAATGATACTGGCCGGTTACGCCACCGGCGCCACCTACGGCTATGTCTTTATACGCCACGGCCATGACGGCCCCATAGAAAGGACTCGCGTCGCCGTACGTCAAGCGCAGGAGATGGGACTGCTGGGCAGCGGCATACTGGGTTCCGACTTTGGATTCGACATAGAAGTGGCCCTTACCGGCGATTCCTACGTGGCTGGCGAGGAAAGCGGCCTGATGGAATCCATAGAGGGCCACCGGGCCATGCCCAGGTACCGGCCCCCCTTCCCGGCGCAGGTTGGGTTGTTCGGCAAGCCCTCCAATATCAACAACGTCAAAACCCTGGCCTACGTGCCCGAGATAGTCGCCAACGGCGCAGAGTGGTTCTCCGGGATTGGCCACGAGCAGAGCAAGGGGACCGCTATTCTTTGTCTCTCCGGCGCTCTCAACTACACTGGCATGATCGAGGTCCCCCTGGGCGTCAACTTGAAAGACGTCCTGTACCAGGCTGCGGGAGGCGTACCCGGCGGCAAAGACCTGAAGCTGGTGCAGACCGGCGGCCCCTTGGGAGGCGTCCTACATACTGACAGCGTTGACATAATCCTGGACTTCGAGGTGCTGAGGGAGGCGGGCGCCATCCTGGGCTCCGGCGGCATCATAGCCGCCGACGAGGACACCTGCGTGGTAGACTTGACCCGGGCCCTGATCGCTTTCTGCCAATACGAATCATGCGGCAAGTGTTTCCCCTGCCGCATGGGCATGAGCCATCTGTTGGAAGTCCTGGAGCGCATCTGCTGCATGGAGGGAGTCCCCCAGGACTTGGACCTGATGCGCCGAGTCGGCCAGGACATGCAGGCCGGTTCCCTGTGCGGACACGGCCAGCTTGGATTCAACCCCGTGGCCTCAGCCCTGCGGCACTTTGGCGACGAGTTCCGGGCCCACATCGTAGACCGGACCTGTCCCACGGGCCGCTGCCTGGAGCCCCGTTATTCGCCCCGGCAGACCCGGAGGTAGCTTTTTATATGGCCGACGAAATCAGCATCAGCTTTGATGGCATAGAGGTCAAGACCACCCCCGGCAAGATGGTGCTGGAGGCTGCCATCGACGCCGGCATCTACATCCCTTATCTCTGCTACCACCCGGGGATGAAGCCTTTCGCTGCCTGCCGCATGTGCGTCGTGGGGGTCGAGGGCGGCCGCGGCTACCCAGCGGCCTGCGCCCTGCCCGTGCAGGACGGCATGAAAATCCGCAACGACGCAGGCGACGTTCAGGACCTGCGCCGCTCCGTCATGGACATGCTGGTCGCCGAGCATCCCAACGGCTGCCTTACCTGCCACCGCGTCGACATCTGCGGCCCCACCAGCGTTTGTCTTCGCCACGTCTCGGTCAACGACCGGTGCGTCACCTGCCCCAAGAACGAGCGGTGCGAGTTGAAAGACACGGTACGCTACCTGGGCGTCGACCTGGAGTCGCCCCTGGAATACAAGTACCGCAACATCCCGTTAGAGTTGGGAGACCCATTCTATGACCGGGACTACAATCTTTGCATCGTCTGTGGCCGCTGCGTCCGGGCCTGCGAGGAGCTTCGAGGCGACGACGCCATCGGCTTCACCCAACGCAGTGGTATAGCCCTGGTAGGGACCTCATTCGGCTCTTCCCTGCTTGAGTCCGGCTGCGAGTTCTGCGGGGCCTGCATCGATGTCTGCCCCGTTGGCGCACTGGTCGAAAGCGACCACAAGTGGGAGAAAGCCGCCAGCACACAACGCACCATTTGCCCCCACTGCCCCGTGGGTTGTCAGCTGAACCTGGAGCTCAACGCAGCCGGCCAGTTCATCCGCTCCGTCCCGGAGATCAACTCTCCCGCCAACCGGGGCCAGGCCTGTTTCAAAGGAAAGTTCGGCCTGGAATTCGTCAACAGCCAGAGCCGGCTCAAGACCCCCCTGGTCCGCCGCGACGGCCAACTTTGCGAGGCCACCTGGGACGAAGCGTTGGAGCTTGTCGCCACGAGCCTTGAGGAGTTCAAGGGAAACACCTTTGCCCTGCTCACCTCTCCCAACGGCGCCAACGAAGACTATTACCTGGCCCAAAAATTCGCCCGGGCGGTGATGCAGTCCAACAACATAGACCAGACCTCCAACACTCAACCTGAGCTGGTCTTGGCCTTGGAACGCTCCTTGGGATACCCCGCGGCCACCAACTCAATATGGGACTTGGAACAGTCCGGTTGCATCCTGGTGTTCAACAGCAACCTTACCGAAGAGCAGAACGTCGTGGGAGTCCCCATCAAAAAGGCCTCCCGCAAGAACGCCGACCTGGTGGTGATCGACCCCAGGGAGGTCGAGTTGACCCGTTACGCCCGCCTTTGGCTGCGCCCCGCGCCGGGAACGGAGCTCATGCTGCTGGGCGGTATCCTGCGGTGCTTGATAGACCAGGGCTTGGAGCAGTCGGAGTGGATGGACAAGAACTGCGAGAGCCCGGCCACCCTGCACTACGTCCTCCACGGCTTGGACCTGGACGAGGTGTCTCGCGTTACCGGCGTTTCCCTGGAGGACATGGCGGAGGCCGCTCGCCTCTACGGCGAGGCCGCCTCTTCAGCCATAGTCTACGCTCTGGACAATATTCCGGCCGAGCTTCAGCGGGACTGCGTCCGCAGCCTGGTCGGCCTGGCCCTGGTTACCGGCAACGTCGGCAAGCCCGGCGCCGGCCTATACCCCATGCGCCGGGGCGCCAACGAGCAAGGAGCCTGGGACATGGGGTGCCTGCCCGACCGCCTACCCGGCTACGCCTTGGTTAGCGACGATGACGCCCGCGGCCGCCTGGAGGCCGCTTGGGGATGCACTTTGCCGCCCGCTCCGGGCTTGGGGGCCGCCGCCGCTCTGGATGCCGCCCGGAACGGAAGCGTCAAGGCGATGCTCATCGTCGGCGACAGCGGCAACCTGGAGAACGGCAAGCTGGGAGACGGCTTGGCCGCATTGGACAACCTCGACTTCCTGGTGGTGTTGGATACGTTCCTGAGCCCCGCCGCTCAAAGGGCCTCCGTAGTCCTGCCCAAGTCCACCTTTGCCGAGAAAGAAGGCACCTTTACCAGCTTGGAGCGGCGCATCCAACGGCTGCAGCGGATCCTGCAGGTTGACGGCGTTGAACGCCAACCTGAAAGCTGGGTGTTCTGCCAGTTGGCCCGCCTCATGGGAGCAGGCGGTCTGGGCTACGCCGCCCCGTCCGAGGTCATGCGCGAGATCGCCCAAGTTGCGCCCATTTACGCCGGCGTGTCGTACCAGCGCCTGGATAAACCGGGCCGCACGTTGTTCCGCACCACCCTCGAGAGTCCCCAACCAACCCAGGTGCTCTACTCGGGCCGCGAGCATCCGGGAATCCAGTGGCCCTGCGACGCCGAGAACCCCGCCGGAACTCCCACCATGTACACGGACCGGTTTCCATCGGGGACGGCCGAAATCGAGTCCCCCCAGTTCCGCGTTGTCCAGCCCTGTTCAGACCCCCAGTACCCCTACTGGTACGTCCCCGGGCGGGTGCTATTGCAGCACGACCGCCCAATGGAAGTAATCAAGGGGAGACGAAATAGCATCGTAAGGGAGGTCTGGCTGGAGCTTAACCCCCAGGACGCCGCCGCTCAGGACATCCGGGAGGGAGACGAAGTGGAATTGGAGGCTACAGGACTGCGCATAGCGGGGCGCGCCCGCCTGCTGGACTCGGTGCCCACCGGGGTCATCGCCAGCACCGGGCTTTTCGGCCAATTGGCCTTGGACATGGCCGCCAGCGAGGAAATGGAGCCCGCTTCGCGGACCCCCGGCCTCGACGTGGCGCCGGCCAAGATATCCAAGCCCGGTTCCCAACGGCCCTAGCGTTGCCGTCCCGGGCCTGGAATCGCCATAAGTTCAACCCGGCCCACCCGCCGGCTTCTCGATAGTTCTCCCGCATAGTAGTTTCAACTGGAGTGCAACATGGTGGAAGACGCGTCCCGGACCCAATTGAAAGCCCCAAGACCCCAGCCCATCCCCGGATTTCCCACCGCGAAGCTGGTGGAGAGGGTCGACGTTACCGAAGACCTGATGGTCATCAAGTTGGAGCCGGAGGGTGACCTTTTCAAGTTCAAAGCCGGCCAATACTGCACCTTGGGCCTGGACGGCATCGAACGGGCCTATTCCATCGTGTCCGCCCCCTACGAGCCGTGCCTGGAGATTTTCGTGGAGTTGGTCCACGATGGCGAGTTGACCCCCTTGATGTGGCGAATGGAGTTGGGAGACTCCATGTCCCTGCGCCCTCGGGCCAAGGGCCTTTTCACCATGGACCAAAAGGTCCATCATCATTTCATGGTCAGCACCGTTACCGGCGTCGCTCCCTCCATGAGCATGGTGCGCAGCTGCATTGAAGAAGGGGCCCCCGGCCACAAGTTCTACGTCTTGGAGGGCGCCAGCTATCACGACGAGTTGACCTACGACGACGAACTATCCGGCCTGGCCGGGAAATATCCCGGCCTTCTAAACTTCGTCCCCACCGTCAGCCGCCCCAACGAGGACCGCAATTCCGGCTGGCAGGGCGCCGGCGGCAGGGTAAACGACATCTTCGAGGAATACCTGGAACGGTTCGAGTTGCCCAAGGACGATACCCTCATCTACGCTTGCGGACACCCAGGCATGATCGAAGCCGTCAAGGCCAAGGTAGTCCCTCAGGGTTGGAAGTTCAAAGAAGAACGCTTCTGGAAGGAATGACCAGTCGGCAGCAATGGTCTGGCCGAGGTTTCGATGGGAGACCGCGTCGAGACTGCCCGGCCCCTCCCGTCTCCGTTGACCAGTGGGTTAGAATCGCTGGTGAAGTCCGCTAACGGTAAGGTGGGCCTTGACGCCGATTCGCCGCCAGTATCTCAAAATCAAGCACGCTTACCCCGACGCCATCGTCCTCTTCCGGCTGGGCGATTTCTACGAGACCTTCGACCAGGACGCCCAGACCGCCTCACGCGAGCTGGAGATAACCCTCACCTCCCGGAGCATGGGCAAGGACCTCCGGGTGCCCATGGCCGGCGTGCCTGCCCACTCCCTCGATCCCTACCTGGCCCGCCTCATCAAAAAGGGTTACCAGGTGGCCATCTGCGAACAACTAAGCGATGCCGCGGTGTCCAAGGGCCTGGTCGAGCGCGACGTAGTCCGCGTGGTGACTCCCGGCACGGTCCTGGAATCGCAGTTGCTCGACCAGGGCGCCAACAACTACCTGGCGTCGGTAGTCGAGGACGGTGATTCCGCAGGCCTGGCCTACGTCGATATAACCACCGGCCAGTTCGCCGCTACCCAGCTTGATCCGTCCCAGGTGCTCCCCGAATTGGAGCGGATCGCTCCCGCCGAGATTCTCTTCCCTCGCACCGACGACCCTCCGGCGTGGACTGCCGGCCGGGACACCGAATCGCCCCTCGCCCAGCGGCTCACCGGCGTAGACCCTTCCTCCTTTGACCTATCCGACGCCGGCCAGGCCCTGCTCGACCACTACGGCGTCCTGACCCTCGAGTCCTTTGGCTGCCAGGACCTGCCCCTGGCCGTGCGGGCCGCGGGGGCAATCGTCAACTTTCTCGCCGCCACCCAGAAGACCGGCAAGCCCAAGCTGGCCGCATTGGCCGTTTACTCCACCGCAGACCACATGGCCCTGGACAGCCAGACTCGGCGCAACCTGGAGCTATTCGAGGGAGGCCGCTCGGGAGACAAGCAGTTTTCACTCCTTGCCTGTCTCGACCTGACCAAAACACCCATGGGGGGCCGACTGTTGCGCCAGTGGCTCGGCCGCCCCCTCCTGGACCTCGATCAATTGAACCAACGGCTGGACGCCGTGGACTATTTCTTTCAAGACGGCTTCCGACGCGCCGCGGTTGTCCAGTTGCTCTCCCAAATTGCTGACCTGGAACGAATCATGGGCCGCGTCAACGGCGGAACGGCCGCACCTCGCGACCTCAAGGCCTTGCAAAAAGGTTTGGAACTAGTCCCATCGTTGGCCGACCAGCTGGCGACTCCCACTGAAGACTCAGACTCGTCCTCTGGACCCCCTGTCAACGGAACCACCGGCCCCATGGCGTGGTTGTCCCGCCGCTTGAGCGTTCTGCCCGACGTGACGGCCCTGCTGGACCAGGCCCTGGCCCCTGATCCCTCCGGGGCCGTGGGCGAGGGAAACGTCATACGCGAGGGATTCTCCACCGAATTGGACGAGCTCAAACGGACCTCCCGCGACGCCCGCGGCGTCATTGCCGGCCTGGAGCAGCGGGAGCGTGACCGCACCGGCATCAGGGGTCTGAAGGTCGGCTATAACCAGGTGTTCGGCTACTACATCGAGGTCAGCAACGCCAACAAGTCCCAGGTCCCTCCCGACTACGTGCGCCGCCAGACGTTGGTCAATGCCGAGCGCTACATCGTCCCCGAGCTGAAGGACTACGAGTCCCAGGTGCTGAATGCCCGGGAGCAAATCGAACAGCTGGAGCGGTCCCTATACCGCCGCGTTTGCGACCAGGTCAGCGCCGCCGCCGCCGCAATCGCCGACCGCGCCGCCGCCGTTGCTCGCGTCGATGTCTTTTCGGCCCTGGCCGAGGTGGCTGTGCGCGGAAATTTCGTCCGGCCCGCGCTTGACTCCGGCGGGGCCATCTCCATCGAGGGCGGCAGGCATCCAGTGGTCGAAAGCGTCTTGGACCCGGGATCATACGTCCCCAACGACGTCGACCTGGCCAACGACGGCCCCCAGGTCTTGGTTATCACCGGGCCCAACATGGCCGGCAAGTCCACCTTCATCCGCCAGGTCGCCATTATTGTGCTAATGGCCCAGATCGGCAGTTTCGTTCCCGCCTCCAAGGCGACAATTGGCCTGGTGGACTGCATCTTTACCAGGGTGGGCCTGCAGGACGACCTGGCCACCGGACAGTCCACCTTCATGGTCGAGATGGTCGAGACCGCGGCGATACTCAACCGGGCTACGCCCCGTTCCTTGGTTGTGTTGGACGAAATCGGTCGCGGCACCAGCACCTACGACGGCCTCTCCATTGCCAGAGCGGTCGTCGAGCATTTACATAACGACCCGCGCCTGGGATGCAAGACACTGTTCGCTACCCACTACCATGAACTCACTGAACTGGCCGCTTCCCTGCCCGGCGTCCGCAACTTCAGCGTGGCCGTCACTGAGCAGGACGGCGACGTCGTGTTCCTGCACCGCATCGTTCCCGGCGGCGCGGACAAGAGCTATGGGGTGCACGTAGCCCAGCTGGCCGGCCTGCCCCAGGGCGTGGTCAACCGGGCTTGGGAGGTGCTGGCCGGCCTGGAGCAGAACCCTGGCCCGGGCCATGGCCCGGAAAACCGACGCCGGGCGCCGGCCGCCCAGCAAATGCCCCTGTTCAATCCCGCTCAACCCTTGGTGGACGAGCTGAAGTCCCTGGATATACCCAACCTAACCCCTTTGCAGGCCATAAACCTGCTATACCAGCTACAAGAGAAGGCCGGCGGCGGCGGAGACTAGTCCGGGTCCTTGCCTGTTGGCGCTTCACGGCGCCGCGTCCAGGCATTAGAATAGGCCAACGGTCGTCAACGATAACCTGCGATATTGTGAGGCGGATTTGACTTCGACAGCGGAATTGTACTGGTGGCCCCGTTGATCCTCCTGCCGTAAAGTAAGAGAGTTGCTCTTGCAAAATGACGTTCAGGTCCACGAGCGGGACTTCTTCAAGGACCAGTTTACGGAGCAGGAACTGCGCGACCTTGCTTCATCCGCGGGCGTCTCCCAGATGTTTGCCAGCCGCAGCCCCAGCTTGAAGAAAATGGGTCTGGCCGGCTCGGAACTGTCCGACGCTGAAATGCTGGACCTGATGCTCAAGGAGCCCCGCCTGGTGCGGCGTCCCTTGGTGCGGCTGGGCGAACGGCTGCTGGTGGGCGCCAACCTGAAGGCAGTCCAAGCAGCCCTGGCCGGCGAATAACGGCCTGCCCCCGGCCTAGGCGAATAACCCACCGTCCCCGCAGCGGCGAAAGAATCCCGTTGGCCTGGCGGCATTCCTTGACATCCTCTTTCCCAGCCCTTTACTCTATTTGTTCTACGGTCACACATTTGCTTGCTTGAGGGGCGAAACACCGTACCTGCCCATGAAAATCTTCTTCGACGTGGACTACACCATCTTGGGCCTGGACGATACCCTGCGCCCCGGCACTAGAGAGACCCTGCAAAAGCTCAACGACGACAATCACCAGGTGTATATCTGGTCTGGTATGGGGGAACGATGGGAAGTGGTCGAAGGCCACCAGTTGACACCCTTGGTCAGCGGCGTGTACGAGAAACCCACCCACCATTTCCACGAACGTCTGGACGAGTTGGCTGTCCCTTTCGAGCCCGATTTCGTCATCGACGACTACCCGGAGGTCGTTGCCGCATTCGGCGGGGTGTGGGTGCCTCCCTATTTCTTCCAGCGCAACGGCGACGAGGAAATGGACCGGGTCTACCGCATTTTCTGCGACTTCGCTGCCACCGGCTCTTCCGACGACAGCCAGTACCGGGCCAAGGGCTCCCAAGTCCCTCTCTTCTAGGCCGGGGCCATGCCCATTAAGGTCCTGCCTCCCGACGTCGCCTCTAAAATCGCCGCAGGCGAGGTCGTGGAGCGGCCTGCTTCCGTAGTCAAGGAACTGCTGGAAAATTCCCTGGACGCCGGGGCTTCCAGCGTCACCGTGGAAATCCAGGCAGGCGGGGTAGGCCAGATACGGGTTACCGACAACGGTGGAGGCATCCCCGCCGGCGAGGTAGAGTTAGCCTTCCAGCGCCACGCCACCAGCAAACTTCAGGACCCTGAACAGCTGAACTCGGTCGCCACATTGGGCTTCCGCGGCGAGGCCCTGCCCAGCATCGCCGCCGTTTCCCGCCTGTCCTTGACCACTCGCGCCGGCGGAGCCGATGCCGGCTACCGGGTGCAGCTGGAGTGGGGTCACATCACCCGCTCTACACCGGATGGTTGCCCTCAAGGCGCCTCCGTCAACGTCTCAGACCTTTTCGGCAACTTGCCCGCACGGCGCAAGTTCCTTAAGTCCAACGCCGCCGAGACCTCCCGCGTGCATGATGTTGTTGCCAGGTACGCCCTCGTCTACCCCGGGGTCCGGTTCCAGCTGACAGTCGATGGCCGCTCCGTCATAACGACCCCCGGCAGCGGCAAGGGCAGGGAAACGTTGCTGGCCCTCTACGGCCCCGAGGTCGCTGCGGCCATGCTCGAGGTAAGCGCCCACGACCCTGAAAACGGCTGGTCGGTGGAAGGCTTCATCAGCCCACCCAGCGTCAACCGGGCCAACCGGACCTACATGACCTTCTTCATCAACCAACGCTGGGTCCAGAGCCGCACCCTTTCCTACGCCTTGGAACAAGCCTACTACGGCCTGCTGACCGAGAAACGCTACCCTATCTCCGTCATCAACCTAGTCCTGCCATACGAGGAAGTGGACGTCAACGCCCATCCCGCCAAGCGGGAGGTCCGCCTCCGTCAAGAAGGAAGGGTCTTTTCGATCCTGCAACGGGCCGTGCGCGAGGCCTTGATAGCCGACTCTCCCGTGCCCCAGATGCGGCCTCCTAATGGACCTCAGGGTCCTCAGTCAGCCGCCACTTCCCCCGCCGCCGCCGCCGGCCCTTCCTTCTTCCGCCGGGCAGCCTTTAGCGCCCCCCGGCCAACCGTTCAGTCTCCGCCCGACGCCGCGGCGCCAGGACAATTCCCGCCGGCGCTCAAAGTGGTTGGGCAACTGAAGCTAACTTACATCGTCGCTGAAGGCCCCGAGGGAATGTTCCTGGTGGACCAGCACGCCGCGCACGAAAGGGTCCTGTTTGATAGGCTGAAAATCGACGCCGAGCAGCGCACACCACCATCCCAGCCTCTTCTGGAGCCTGTCTCCGTAGAGTTGTCCCCCAGCCAGCTAGACGTGCTGCGAGAGCAGGGCGATTTCTTGCAAAGCTACGGGTTCGAACTGGAAGTCTTCGGGGACAGCGCATACCTGCTGCGGTCAGTGCCCCAGGCGCTGGCCTCCCGAGACCCGGGCAAGTCGTTGCTGGACGTGCTGGACCTGGTGGCATTTGAAGGGCTGGTGCGTCAGCAGGAGGACATCCTGGCCGCGTCCATTGCCTGCCACAGCGCCATCCGCGCCGGCAAGCCATTGATAGAAGACGAGATGCGGGCCCTGTTGGAACAGTTGGAGGCCACCCCGAATCCCCACACCTGCCCCCACGGGCGGCCCACCATGATTCACTTCAGTTCTTACCACATGGAGCGAGAGTTCGGCCGCCGCTGACTCCGGCAGCTATACGGGCCCTACTATGCCGGTCTCCGGCATCGGGCTCTTCCTGACCGGCCTTATCCTCGAAGGCGCGGGTCTTGGGCCGGATGGAAGATCGAGTCCTCCCCCGGAAACTGGTCCGCCGCTGCCGACGCCTGGTCCGGGCTACTCTGTCCCGGCTTTACCAACGGTAGAGCCACGGCTGCCAGCGCCGCCGCTCCGATTCCCAGCTTGACCAGAAAGCTGCGGCGGGACTCTTTGTTATTCTTCGGTTCAGTAGACTCTTTTGGCACTGTCGACTCCTGCACTCCCTATCCCCTTTGGGCTAGCCCAACTATTGATTTTACTCCTTGGGCTGGCATTTGCAATCCCATCCGCCCGCCGCGACGCTCCCCCGGGTGTGATCCCCTATCCCCAATACCGGGCTAGATCCCAGGGGAGCCTATTCGCCCGCGTCGTCCAACACCATGCGGGCCACTCGCCGCCCCATTCTTACCGAGTAGTTGGTGCCCCGGTCTTCGGGGTATATCTGGGTCGTGTTCGCCAGGTACAGGCCCTTCACCGGCGTTCGGTGGTCCGGGATGTTCTGTCCGTAGTCCACTCCCACGATGGGCTGGGCCCCGTCTACCTTGTGATGATGAAACTCTACAATCCAGGATCGGTCGAACTCCGGGTTGATCTTTCGCAAGTAGGGCGTGAACTCTTCCACCAGTTCCTCGCCGCTCTTCTGATATAGGGGACTCTCCCGGCTCGGATAGTTGCTAATGTACACAACGTGGTTGCCGCCGTAGAGGGACTTGTCAACCAGGTTGGTGTGCTCGATGAGGGCCACGAACGGCATGTCGGCATCGGCAATGTTCATCCAGTACTTCCCAGACAGGGGCCTGTCCAGCACCAGCACCACCATGACTGCCGACAGGTACTTCACCCGTTCCAGCTTCTCCAGGTACTCCCCGGGCAAACCGGGCGCCAGGCGGGTGAAAATGTATGACGGCGTGGTGGCTATCACCGCGTCATAGCCTATGACCTGGGCCTCCCGCCCCTCCAACGCTGCCTCTAACCCTGTGGCGCGTCCGTTCTCCGCTACCACTCGCTGCACCCCCGAAGACAGGTGGACTTCTCCCCCCTGCTCCACTACACGTTGCCCCAGAACGTCGAACACCTCTCCAAAGCTGCCCATGGGGTAACCCAGACGCTCCTTTTGCAGCCCCTTGCCCCGCGAGGCTACCCGAAGATATATCTTGCCCCACAACCACGTCATGCTCACCTGGTCATGGTGTTCTCCGAACTTGCCTCGCAACAGCGGCTCCCAAATCACTCCGTAAGCCCGCTGTCCCATGTGCTTGGACAGCCACTCCTTGGCCGTTACCTGCTCGAACTTTCGCCAGTTCCTCGTCTTCTGCAGCAAGAAAGTCCAAAAGCCCACGCGCAACCGTTGCGTCGGCGAGAGGGGCTTGAACCGCAGAAGGTCCATGGGGGTGCCGAAGTCCCACACTTTACCGCCGTGATACAGCCCTACTTTGGATTCCAACCAGGCCAGCTTATCGCCCAGGCCTATTTCCTCGATCAGCCCGGCCATGTCCCTGTCGCTTACGAACAGGTGGTGGTATCCCCGCTCCAGCCGGCCGCCGCCCACGTCGAAAGTAGAAGCTTGGCCTCCCAAGAACGGGGCACTCTCCAAGACCTGGGCGTAATGCCCCCGCAGCGTCAACTCGTAGGCCGCCGCCAGTCCTGCTGCTCCGCCGCCGATGATGCCTACCCTCACCGCTGCCTCCCTTTCCGCGCCCGCGCCGGCCCCACGGTCTCACCCGCGAGACTGCTTCCCAGCGCCTCGCGCATCGGCCCGTCCGCCTTCAGCGCCCCCGCCAATCCCTTCAACGACAGGTTCTGTTGCCACATGAAAGCCAGCCCCGCCAGGTTGACCGGCAGCCACAACGCCGCGAGGTGCAAAAACGCCGCGTAGGCGCCGGCGGACGACGCCCCCACTCCCAGCGCCACTAGCGTTTGTTGGGCCACCACCTCGAATGGGCCGATTCCTCCAATGGAGCTTGGCAGCGCCGTGGCCAGGTTAGCCGTGGCCGTCAGCAGCATCACCACCAGCACCACGGTTCCCGCCGAGCCGAAGTGGTCGTCGATTCCAAATGAATAGATTATCAAGAAGAATATCGCCGCTTCGAAAGCCCATACCGGCAGCGACAACAGGAACAGGTTCAGGTGTTTCTTGGGCGAGTTCAACACGCTCAGGCCTTCGATGAAAGTCTGCACCAACTCCTGCACCTTGGGCCGGAAACGCCCCGGGACCAGCCCGGTCAGCCAGTAGATATACGACCTGAACCGCCCCTCAGTTGCCAGTCCGGTCAGGACGGCCAACGCCGCGCCAAACGCCGCAACGGTGAGCATGGCCAAGACCACCCAGGTGGTCCGCGAGGTCTCCCCTGCGCCGTCGAATTCTCCCAGCAGCCACAGGGCCGGCCCAGCAACCGCCGCCAACGCCAGCAGCGTCACCCCGTCGTACACCCTCTCTACTGCCACCGTGCCCAGCGCCGAACTGGCGCTGAGCTGCTCCCGCCTCGCCAGGTAGTAGGCCCGCACCAGCTCCCCGAGGCGCGCCGGCAGCAGGTTGTTGGCCATGTATCCGATGACTACCACCGGGTACAGCCGGCTCGCCGCCAGCGGCCTAAGCGGCTGCAACAGGTACCGCCAGCGCACTGCACGGAAGTAGACCCCCACGAAATACAGCGCGATTGACGGGGCCAGGTATACGTAGTTGGCGTCCGACAGGGCCTCCCGCATCTCGGTGAAGTCCACCTGCCAGGCCAGCACCGCAAGCAATAGGACGCTGACGACCAGCCCCAGCCAGAACTGCCAAGTGCGGTTAATCAAAATACCCTATCTTGCCTCTACCGGAACGCCGTTCCAGATGGTCGCAGGGCCCCATGGCGCAGCGGCTACGGACTCCACAGTATACGAAAGCCGCCGACGCGCCTACAAGGCAGACGCCCGTCCTGACACCCGTTCACCGCCGGTCAAATGCGTCACGGGGGTAGGTATGAATAATACTCGGAGCTGTGCCAGTCGGCTACCAGATTTCGGAACAGCGCGTAGTCCAATGCCTCGAACCACGCCTCCTTGTCCCCAGCCAACGACTTGAAATAGCTAAAATCCTTCGAAAGTTGTTCTTCGCTGGGCAGCCCCGTTATTCCCAGCAGCCAGCCCTCGGCCTCCTCGTCCTCCGGAGCGCAGAACAACAACCGGCGCTCCTCCGGGCATTGTATGCGTTGCTCCTCCGGCCTCCGGTACGTTCCCTCGTTGAACCACAACAGGCTTCGCAGCGGCCCGTCCCTCTCGTAGGCCGACAGCGCATCGGCGTCACCCTTACGGGATGTGCTGACAACAAGCGCCTCGGCGTCCCGTTCCTCCAACGGCTTGCAACCCGAGTTCCAGTCCGCCTCTCCCTCCTCCTTGAAGCATGAGAACTTTAGTGTTCCGTCCTTCTGCGCGTCGCGCACGTACCAGTTCAACGGATACCAAATGTCGTAGTCCGCCTCCACCGCGTTCCCGCCCGGCTCTTGGGCCAGCACCCGCCGGTCCAATTCGGCAACGGTCTCCTTTATGTCCTGGCTTCCCTGGGCGTAGACCAGAAGCTCGTTGTTGGAGTCGTCGTAGGTGTACGCCGCCCGCACCGCCGTCGCCGTCCCAAAGCCCAGCATAAGCCCTGCCAGGCCCAAGGCCGCCAGCGCAGACCCGGCACCCGGCTGGGCCCTTCTAATCAGGTAGGCTGTCACCAACGCCAACGACGCCGCGCTGCCCAGCAACGCCCAATGCGGCAAGGAAAAGCTCGCCTCGGGGTTGGTGTAGTGATACGCCAAGTAAACAGAGGCCGCTGCAATTATCGAGGGAAGCACCAGCAGCATCCCCCTGGCATCGACCGGCAGGCGCCGCCAGTCCACCCGTTCCGCCAACTCCCCCAGGAATTTACCCGCCAACAAGATTAAGGGCAGAGTCAGATTCACCAGGAGCCACGGCATCTTCTCGCTGGCAATGGTGTAAGTTAGCAGCGTCGCAACTGCCCAGAACGCCAGCACCATGCCGAACAACTCGCGCCTTCGCACGAAATAGACCAACCCCGCAAGTCCGAACGCCAGCGGCAAGAGTTCATACACCGGCAGGGCCGTAAAGTAGTAGTACCACGGCTGGTTTGCTCTACCGTAGTCCTGCTGGGCCACCCAGTAGCCCATTCCCTGCCACACCCCGCTGAATATCCCCGACAGGTTGGTGAATACTGTGGTGTATAGCAACGCCCACAACAGGTAGAATATGCCTGCCGCAACCAGCCACCGCCCCGCCAGCCAGCGAAGCCCCAGGTACACCGACGCGTTGAAGGTCGCCAGCAACAGCCCGCCGGCGACCAGGTAATTTACCGGCACCCTGTTTCCGGCGGCCTCCACCGAGATGCCTGAGGGCAGCACCCCGTTGACTGTGGCGGCCACGTCTATCACCCCGGTGAACAGGAAAGCGTATAGTGCGGCCGCCTGGGCCGGCCAGAGGAGCATCAGCGCGCCGGTCTGCCACGGATGCCGCCGCCGGATGATCTCAGCCACTGCAACGCCAACCAAAGCGCCGGCAATCACCAGGTCCAAGACTGGTGGCCCGAAGGACCATGCCCCGTCCAACGGGCGGAATATGGCGATGTAAACTGCTCCCGCCACTGCACACGTCACACCCAACCCCAGTGTTCCAAACCCGGCCGCCAATTCCCGGTCGCGGCTCAGCCACGCCAGACCCCCGACCGCCGCCCCAACCACCAGTAAGTGGAACCACCAAGCACCGTGGTATACCGGCAAGCTGATGAAGGGCGCTCCCCACTCCGGCGCGCCTACGATCCCCGTCGTCACGCCCGCCGGGTTCACCAGCGTCAGTCCCAAAGCGTCCTGCGCCAGGCTTGCCAAGGCAGTCCATTGAGGAAGTGTCAGGGTGACCAGCAATAGCAGAAACCCCGCAGCACCAGCCAACTGGTAAGTTCTAGTGCGGCCAAGTACCCAGGACTTCAGCTGCGGGACGGCCATCACAAACACCGCCGCCCCCAAGAGCAGGGTGACTATATAGGCGGTTTCTTTCGTGGCGAACATGAACGCCAGGACTGCCGACGCCAGGTACAGGTACCGGTGCTTGCCCTCCTGCAGGTACCGCCACATCAATATCAGCAGGGCCAAGGCCCAGAATGCCATCAGTATGTCGTTACGGCCGAACCGGCTGAAATACAGCAACACCGGCGAAAGCGCCAGCATCACGCCGGCCAGCAGCGCTCCTGCCCGCCCCAGGTAGTCGCGCAAGAAGTAGGGCAACCCCACCAGCGCCGCGCCGAACAGGGTGTAGCCCAGGCGGGCGGTGAAGTCCGAGTCCCCAAATATGCGGAAGATGAAAGCGGCGAACTCTATCTGAAACGGGCCGTGCATCCAGGGCGAATGAATATAGTCCGAGCCAAATACCCACGGCCACCCGCCCAGGAGCCCTTCGCTGTTGACCAGCTTCCACGAGGCGTATATGTGTATCGCCTCGTCGTAGTGCATCGTCCGGCCGCCCAACTCCCATAGCCTCATCCCCAAGGCCAGGGCCACCAGTACAAGGAAGCCCCACTCCACCCAGCCCAGCCTCCACCCTGGCCGGAACCGGGCCAGCAGTTTGCGGGGACGGCCGGCGCTATCGGATTGGACTTCGTTCATCATCCGCTGTTGTTCAGCCGTCGCCCGCCTTGAATTCGTAGACTACTACGCCGTCCCTCTCGAAGGAGGCTTTAAGGAAATCGCCAAATCCAGATAGATGCTCGGCTCCATACGTCGCCTGCTCCCGCTCCCCCACGTACACGTAACGAACGTCGTAACCATCCAGCAACCGGCGGACTGCCTGGCCGTCGCTGCTCCGGTAGATCCGTTCCACATCCTCCTCCCGGCCCGCAAAAGCCTCGCTTCCGCCTCGCCACTGGAATTCGTGCCCTTTCCATCCCAGCACCGTCGGCAGGCCGGTGGCAGACGAAATCCTACCGAAGTCCGAGTAGTTGGGCCCCACAGCCTCTACGATGCGTCCCCAGGGAGCTTCGTCCCGCAGCCACTCGATGGCCTCGTACTCCCCCGGGTCCCGCTCTCGAATAAACGCCAGACCATCCAGCGTATTCCCGCCAGGCCGGCTGCTTGGCTCCAACACTCCCGTGCGGTCCAACACCGCCCCTACCGGGTAGTACGCCGATGCAACCAGCAACACCGCCGCCGCGGCGGCCCAAACGTACCGTCCCAACCCGGCCGAAAGTCGCGTCCGCGCTGGGACCCCGCCGCCGCCCGACTCCTGCGCCGGCTGTCTTCTGGAACTCCAGTAGTACAGCCCGTAGACCCCCGCGACGCCCAGCAGCAGCCAGGCTTGGTAGTATACCTTGAACACCGTGTTCATGCGCCGGAACGCCCCGCCGAAGGCGTCGCTGACGTAGAAAAGTTCTGCTCCCGCCAGCAGGCAAAAGGCCGCCGCCGCCAACAGCAGCGGGAAAGCCGCGCCCGTCTCCCGCCCCAATCGGATTCGCTGCGCTGCGCTGTAGGCCGCGACTCCGGCGATGGCCAGCCCTGGCAATACCCACAGACCCCGTACCGCAACGTCGGCCAACGCAGTCCAGAGGCCGTCCCTGGGGACGTGCAGCGCCAGCACGATGCCCGACCAGACCAAGATGGGCGCCGCCGCCGCCGCCAGGACCAACCCGGCCAGCGGCGCATCGTCCCTCGCCGGCAGCCGCAACCCCGGCAACTGCCGCACAAGAAACGACGCCGCAAGCACCGCCAAAAGCCCCATGGTTATGAAGAACAGGAACGGTCGGGTGCTTACGTCCCGCAGCGGCAGTATCCCTCCTGTCTGGCCATCTAGGGCCAAGTAGAATGGCAGGAACAGCACCCCCGCCAGAGCCAATATGGGGACCACCAAAGCCGCCGCCCGCAGCATCGCCTGCTGCAGGTCTCCGCCCGCGTCCCGGTAACACCTGATTAGGACTGCGACTCCCAGCAACGCCGCCAAGAGAGGCAGGTCCCAAAGGTTGATGAAGCCCAACGACCCTATGAACAGCGCAGCTGCTGCAGCCTCCACCGGGTGACGCCGCAACCATCCCAAGCCCAGCGGCTCCTCAGACCGGAACAGGTTCAGCACCACAGCCAGGGCCAGCAGTAGGAAAGGCAGGCTTAACATGTGGGCGTGCAAGTCGCCAAGCAGGAAGCTGAACATTGGGAACTCGGTAATCGTATAGTCCAGTTGCTGGCCGTTCTCGAAGGACCCGATTACCCGCGTTGCCTGCCACCACCAGTTGGGGGCGTCGGGGAATGCCCCCGAACCGGCCGGGCCTGCTTCCAGCCCGGCAATGCCCACCCAGCTCCAGAATCCGTCGCCTCCCCAACCCCTGGCGTTGACAAACTCCAGTGCCCCTTCGAGGTTCCCAATCAGCAATATCAGCGCCGGTGCGGCCAGCCCGAACCCGATTCCCGCCCTCATGCTCCCCCCTGACAGCCTCACCAGGTTGTACAGCAGGCCGAAAGCCCCGATTGCCGCGAGTGCGGGCACCAACGATACCGCCAGGTTGTACCCCACGTTGGAAGGGATGGCCGTCAACTTCACCAGGAAGGCCATGATGAAGTGGCCGAAGTAGTAGTAGCTGATGGAATGACCCGACAGCCACGGGTCCTCGGGGGGGAAGTGCCGGCTCTGCAGCACCGCGTTCAGGAAACCGAAGTCCATCGGCTTCTCCGTTCCCCGAATCGCCGGAGCCTCCGACGTAATCCATAGCCAGAGGAAGAAGAAGACCAGGAACACCGCCTCGGCCGCTATGAGAGTCCGCCATTCCTCCTTTAGGAACGCCCACATTTCCTTAGCAGTTCCCCTGAAGACCAGGGCGCTTATCACCCCGGCCACAACCGCAATAGCGATGATCGTCCATTGGGTGTTGGGAATCACCCGCGTCAACCCGGCAATCCACAGCACGTAGGCCAGCATCACCAGGACCATCGGTTTGGCGAAGGTTATTCCCCGGTCGGGAAGCCTGCGGAACAACACGAAGCACAACGGCAAGGCCAGGACGCCCAGCAACTCCACGGTTAAGAGCCAGGTTAAGGCGTCAACCATGGGTCAATGGTAACAAGGGTGCAGCGCCATGAGCAGTGCGCCGCTAAGAACCGGCGGAAGGCGTAGGCTAGCGGTGGAGCCCCGGGATACGCAGGGTTGCGGTAGAGCCGCGCAGAAGGGGTCGGGTTGCGGCAGACCAGCGCAGAAGGGGTCGGGTTGTGGCAGACCAGCGGGAGACGCGGGGTGGCGGTGGACCCGCGAAAGCCGCAGGGTGTCCGCAGAGTCCTCCCTTGTACGCCCTTCCGTAAAACCCTCCCCCGTTCGCCTTTCTGTAAAACCCTCCCCCGTTCGCCCTGAGGTTCTCGAAGGGCCTAGCCGAGGCGGATCACGGTACCGGGGCCAGCAGGGCGTCGATGAACTCCCTGGAATCGAAAGGCGCCAGGT
Organism: Dehalococcoidia bacterium; assembly: GCA_965249215.1. GTDB lineage: Bacteria > Chloroflexota > Dehalococcoidia > Lucifugimonadales > UBA3495. The sequence goes on from CBDFLN010000002.1 coordinate 314,088, forward strand.
CCCCCAGGCTCTCGCCCGTGCCGATGAAGAGTATTGGTACCTGGAGTTCCCGTTTGATTGCAAGGGCTATTCCCCCGCGGGCCGTACCGTCCAACTTCGAGAGGAAAATGCCGGTGCAGCCCACCGCTTCTTGGAATGACTTGGCCTGAGCCAGGCCGTTGTGGCCCGTGGTCGCGTCCAGCGTCAGTATGACCTGGTGCGGCGCCGACGGGTCCTGCCGGTTCAACACCCGCCGGATCTTGCGCAACTCCTCCATAAGGTTGGACTTGGTGTGCAGCCGCCCCGCGGTGTCTACGATCAGCACGTCTGCGCCCCGGGCTTTGCCGGCCTGGTAGGCGTCGTAGGCCACCGCCCCGGGGTCGGCGCCCGACGCGTGGCCGACTATTTCTACGCCCACCCTCTGCGCCAGGATTTCCAGCTGCTCCACTCCCGCCGCCCTGAAGGTGTCCGCCGCTCCAAGTATGACCTTCTTGCCTGCTTGCTGGAGATGGTAGGCCAGCTTGGCAATGCTGGTCGTCTTGCCGACGCCGTTGACCCCTACCATAAGAATCACGTAGGGGCCGGTATGTTCGCCGTCCAGGGCCCACAGGCCCTCCGGCTCGCCGGAGTCAAGGTCTTGCACCAAGGACTCTTTCAAGGCCTGAAACAAATGCTCCGGGTCTCCCAGCCGGTCTTCCCTGGCCCTCTTCCGCAACCCGTCGACGATCTCCAGCGAGGTCTCCACGCCGACGTCGGAGGATACCAGGGCTTCCTCCAGTTCTTCCCACACCGATTCGTCCAGGTTGGACGAACGCAGCAAACCCATCACCCGCCCCAGCCACCGCTCGCGGGTGGGTTTGACCGCCTCTTCCGTGGTTTTCTTGGTAGAGTCCCCGTCGCGCTTGAACAGGCGCAGCATCAGACCATCCTTAGACAGGTGGTAATACGCTTAGCAAAGCTTATGTGGGTTTTGGGGGCTGGGTTTCATCCACCATGGCCGATTCTGAACGTCGGCGGGTCCTGCTATTCAGACCGCATGTTGACGCTGGCCGGCGCCACCCGCATCAGGGCGTTTTCCGCCGCCGTCCTCTCCGCTCCGGCCTTGCTGCCCCCGCGGCCCACCCCCAGCACCTCGTCGTCGACCACAACCTCCACTGTGAACACCGGCCCATGGTCCGGGCCGTCACATGACAATAAACGGTATTGCGGGGCCGGCCTCCCCTGCCCCTGCACGAATTCCTGCAGGCTGGACTTGGCGTTCTCTCTGGGGATGTTTCCGCCCAGGAACCCTTGCAGTTCTTGGGCCATGGTCTTCAGGATAAACTGTTGCGCCCCTGCATATCCCCGGTCCAGGTACACCGCCGCCACCACGGCTTCGAAGACGGCCGCTAGGGTCGATTCACGGTCACGGCCCCCGGTGGCCTCCTCGCCCTTGCCCAGCTTCAAGAACTCCCCGAGAAGGCACCGCTTCGCAACCCGGGCCAGCGTCTCTCCCCGCACCAGGTCCGAACGTCCCTTGGTAAGCTCTCCTTCGCTCAGGTCGGGGCGGCGCCGGTACAATTCCTCAGAAACGACCAACTCCAGCACCGCGTCGCCCAAGTACTCCAGCCGCTCGTAAGATGAAGAGAGCGGCCATCCCTGCTCGTTGGCGTAGGACCCATGCACCAAGGCCTGATCCAGCAGTCGCCGGTCCTTGAACTCCAGGCCCAGGGCTGCTTGCAGGTTGCCGCTCTCCAAGGGTTCTCCTAGATTATGCCGTGGGGCCAGGGCGGCTGCGGCCGCTTCAGTTCGCCCATGTAAGCGAACTCGCTCATTGCTTTGGACAGCGTCTCGTACATCTCAGCCGCTTGCTCGTCGGGAGGAACAAACACTTTCAGGAAGGCCGCTTGGCCGCCCGGAAAGACGAAGGTCGGCACCCCGAAGGCCCCGTACTCGTCCACGGCTTTGGTGTGGCTTTCTCCAATTTGCCTTACCAAGTCGGGGTCCGCCAGGTCTTCCCTGAAGCGGGCCAGGTCAAGCCCGGAGCTGGCCGCGGCTTGGAGAATTACCGCCTCGTCGTCCAAGTCGGCCCTGTCTTCGTGCCGCGCCCGGAGCAAAGTCATGAAGAAGGACTTGAAGGCCTCTTTGCCCTGTCGCTTAGCCGCCAAGCCGGCCTGGTGAGCCAGCAACGTGGGGTCCGAACCGTCCAAGATTTCCGGCTGTTCCCAAATCTTGAAGCCTTCTTCCCGATCGCTGTTGGCCTGGTTCAGACTAAAAGGCTGCCAGTCGATGTCCACCGGCTTTCCGGTCATCTCTTCTACTTTTGCCAGCCACACGGCGGCATTGTAGACGAAGGGTCAACGAAAGTCGTAGTAAGTGGTTACTTCTGGTTCAGACATCTTAGCCCCTCCTGGTCTTCGTCGTGACTAGATTCTATCCATAGCCGCTATTGTTGTCAAAAACCGTGGTTCTCCTACAACCCACCGGGGGGCAGTCCGAGCCTGATTCAGGGGCCTCGTATGCTATAATAGCCGCCACAGGAGGCCCTCCACGCCGCAGCTTCAGCACATCTCTTCCCCTTTGAGCGCACTGAAAAGTAGCCTGGATGGCGAACAAATGTCCGTCCTGCGTCACGTGCGCCGAAGAGCTTTGTCCGGCCCCCCGTCAATTTACCTCGTGGGCGGCCCTGTCCGCGACGTTTTCCTGGGCAGGCCCGTCGCCGACTTGGACTTTGTCGTCGAGGGCGACGGTCCCCAGTTGGCCGGGGAGTTGGCTGCCGAGCTAGGTGGTCGGGTCGTTGTCCACGCCAGGTTCGGCACCGCCTCGGTAGCGTTGGAAGGCATGCGCGTCGACGTGGTCACCGCCCGGCGGGAGACCTACACGCGGCCCGCAGCGTTGCCGGACGTGACCGCGGGCAGCATCGCCGACGACCTCCACCGCCGCGACTTCTCCATCAACGCCCTTGCCTTGCCCCTGGCAGACAGCCGGCCGCAAGTGCTCGACCTCCACCGCGGCGTCGAGGACATGAGCAGCGGCCTCATTCGCTCTCTCAAAGCCAACAGCTTTGTGGACGATCCAACCCGTATTTTTCGCGCCGTTCGCTACCAACAACGCCTTGGCTTCAGCATAGAGGAAGAAACCCTCGGCCAACTCCAGGGCGCCGTTGCCCAGGGACACATAGCGTCTTTGACCCCCGACCGCGTCCGGCACGAGTTAGAGCGGATGCTCCAGGAAGACCAACCCAGCCAGCCCTTACAAAGGCTTGCCGCCCTGGGAGTCCTGGCAGCGATACACCCGTCCTTGGCGGGCCCCCAAGTCGAGGCCCACCTGGCCGCTGTGGCCGCCCCAGACTCCGGTCGAGAAGACCGACCAGACCCACTGGTCTACTTGTCGGCGTTGGCCTACTCTCTGTCCACGGGCCAAGGCGAGGCCGTCATCCACCGCCTGAACATGCCCGCCCATTGGGCACAGGTGGTCCGGGACACCGTGCACGTCAGGGGACTTGAGAGCACCCTTGCCGGGCCCTCGTTGGCCCCCGCCGCCGTGGCCCGGCTGTTGGACGGCTTTAGCGCCGAAGCCTTGTGGGCCGTCTCCAGGCTTGCCGACTCGCCTGCGGCGGCACAACGCCTTACCGGCTATCTTAACGAACTACGCGGCGCGGCCCCGGCCCTGGACGGAAGCGACCTGCTGGCCATGGGCGTGCCCCAAGGTCCGTTGGTCGGCCGGCTGCTGCGGGAACTCCGGGACGCCAAGCTTGACGGCCGCGTGTCCACTAAACTCCAGGAACGCCGCTTGGTCCAGTCGGCGCTTACTCGCGAGGGGAGTCCAAACGGGCATGGATGAAGAAAACGAGCAAGAGACCTGCGTAATCTGTGGTGAACTGTTGGACGGCGTCCACCAGACCTCTTGCCAGATGTGCGGGGGCAGGTTTCATCAACCCTGGAGCAAGGACAGCGACATTCCAGAGTGCGGCCGCATCGGCAGCCACGAAGAGGCCCTGGCCATTGTCTTCTTGTGTGACGACTGCTACTACGGGCGCAGGCCCTAGCGTAGGCCAAGGCGGGCGAGGTGCAAGCTGTCTACATAGAGTCCCACGGCGGCCCCGAGGTCTTGACCTATGGTCAACGGCCGGAACCCGAGATGCAGCCTCACCAGGTCAAGGTCCGGGTTCGCGCCGCGGGCCTGAACCGCTTGGACCTATACACACGGGAAGGGGGCCGCGGCCTGCGCCGGGACTTCCCGCCGCCGCTGATTCTCGGGGGCGACTGCGCCGGCGATGTCGTAGACGCCGGTAGCCAAGCCGGGCCCTTCCAGGCTGGAGACCGGGTGCTGGTTAACCCCAGGTTGACCTGCCAGCAATGTCCCAGCTGTCTCTCGGGCCGGGACGACCTTTGCCCCAAGTCTGAGTTCATGGGGACCGCGATTGACGGCAGCTACGCCGAGATGGTCGCCGTTCCCGCGGCCAACCTCCACGCCATCGACGACAATGTTTCTTATCTTCAGGCCGCCGCCGTCCCCACCACGTTCCTGCCCGTCTGGAATCTACTCATCCGGCGCATGGAGCTTAAGCCCTGGGAAACCGTGCTGGTCCTGTCCGCCTCCGCCGGGGTAGGCGCCGCCGCCATCCAGGTGGCCAAGAACGTGGTCGGGGCCACCGTAATTGCCACAACCAGCACGCCCAATAAGGCCGCCAAAGCCATCGACTCGGGCGCCGATGCCGTCATCAACTACAACGAAGAGGACATTACCGAGCGGGCCCGCTCTTTGACCGGCGGCCTGGGGGTAGACGTCGTGGTCGACCACGTGGGGGCTGACTTCTTCCCCAAGGCCTTTAGCGCCCTGCGCCCCGGCGGCCGCTACGGCATCTGCGGCGCCACCACCGGCCTGCGTACCGAGTTGCACCTTGGCCTGCTCTTCAGTCAGCAAAAGCAGATTTACGGCGCTTTCATGGGCACCAAAGAAGACATGAGGCAGATTACTGCCGTCCTCAACCTGGGCGCGATACTTCCGGCCATCGACCGCACCTTCCCCCTGGCCCAGGCCGCCGACGCCCACCGGACTATGGAGCAGACCAACTTCTTCGGCAAGCTGCTCCTTACCGTTTAGAAGGCTGCCTAGACGTCTGCTTTGACGTCTGGCGCTCCAACCGCCGGCCGTGGAACAGGTACTGCTGGGCGTATCCCCCGTACCGGCCGAAGTGCTCCTGGGCCCACTCCAGCAATACCCTGTCCGGTGGCGTCTTCTGGCCCGGAAAGTACCACTCCCCCAGCGCCCGCCGTATCCATACGTCTATGGGAAACGCCTCCAGCTTCTCCAGGGAGAACACCGCGATGCAATCTGCTATCTTGGAGCCTATCCCCGGACACTCCATTAGCCTGGCCTTGGCCTCCGGATAAGGAATCCCCACCAGTTTCGCCAGGTCCAACGCTCCCTCAGCCACCATGCAGGCTGCCTTGTCAACGTAGGGGGCTCGGAAGCCCAGGCCCAGCCGCCGGAGTTCCATCTCGCCGGCCCCGGCAAGCCGCGGCGGTGTGGGGAATGTGTGCCTCGTATGGCCGTCCAACTCAATGGGATTCCCGTAAGCCTCCGACATCCGTTCCACCACCAGGTGGATGCGGGGGATGTTGGAGTTGGCCGAGCAGATGAAGCTGACCAGGCACTCCCACGGGTCGATTCTGAGCAGCCGCAGGCCGGGGTAACGGTCGATCATGGCCGCGACGCGGGGGTCCCGGCCAATCTCGGCGTATATCTCTCTGATGTCGTCGTCCAGCCGGAGGTAGCTGTGCAGCAGGGGAGCTACCTGAGTCTCGGGCCCGGGCCGGCTGTGGAACTCGAGGCCCCCGCCCGCCTGACGAACCTTGACCAGGTTGCCCCCGACCACGCCGAAATACCAGCCGTCCTCGCGCCGCCAACGGTGGGACTGGCCGCTCTCCAGGCTTGCAGCCAGGTCTAAAGGTTGTTCAACTACCACCAACGCCGCATCCACGCCTATTATAGCCCAAGTAACGGGTTATGTATGGGTAGGAGTATGGACACTGTATCTCTCTTGGATGCTTGGACCCAGCAACGGCATGATACCACTGCGGAGGGCAACAGTGACTCGAACAAATAGGAGGCAGGGCTGATCCTTCTCTGCACTACCGCCCACCAATCCCCTAGTTCGATCCCCATCGCTCCCCCCCCCCCCCCCGGCCAGCATAGGTTCGCTGAGACCTATGATTTCAACGCGGGGGGGGGGGGGCAACTACTTGACAAAAGTTAAGTACCTGCCAAAACTTTACGTAACGTCATAAGAGGTCATTACAAACAGTGAGAGCGGAGGCTAATCATGGAGGACAGCCTGGAGCGTATGTACAGCATCGACCAGGTAGTGGAGATCACGGGCCTCAGTCGCCCGTCGATATACCGCTTACTGAAGGACCCGGTTACTCCATTTCCGCGCCCCTGCCTTGCAGGACGCCGAGCCTCACGTTGGTTCGAGAGCGAGTTGAAGGCTTGGCAAGAGAAGAAGCGCGCGGACCGGGATGCGGGTGTTGACAGCTAAGAGAAACGTCGAGACAAAAGGCGGCGCCCGGTCGCACCCGGACGCCGCAAGAGCATTTGACCCCCCGTTCCATTCGAGGATTCGCTATGCCCAGTACCTATTGTAGCACCGGGCCGGAATCCGCGCGGATCGGCGCTGCGCCCGACGCGCAGGTCGGCGCTGTGCCCCCTCCCGACTTTTCCGGCATCGCCGTTACCCGGTACGCGAACGCGTACGACAATCAGGGACAGCCATCGAATCTCCAAGCAATTCTCGATGAGATCAGGTCCAGCGCTCTCAAAAAAACCGTCGAATGGTTGCGGACCCTAAACAAGCCGGAGTACGACCGGGCCAAGCCACAGCTCCCCGCCGTCACTTTCTCCGGCAAGTTTGAACGCCGGGCTATTGCTGGCTTAATTGAGCACTCCCGTATTGTAGTCCTAGACTTGGACCACCTGGACGATCCCGAAGCACTGAAAGCCCAGCTTGCCGCCAATCCAGCCGTTCTTTCAGTCTTTACGTCTCCCAGCGGCACCGGCCTCAAAATCTTAATCGCCTGCACTGCGCCGGAAAACGTCAAGAACCCGAACGCAAAATGGTGGGGACGCAAACACCTGGATTTTTGGCAATCTGCCATCTTGACGCTGCCCGCCGAGTTGCAAAAGACCGTTGACCCGTCCGGCAAGGATGTATCCCGGTTATGTTTCCTCTCCTGGGACCCGCACCCCTATATCATCCCGGAGGAACAACGACCTACTCCGATTCTCCCCACGTCTCAGGCCAGGGTAGATACGCCCGATACACCAGACCTAGCGACGGCCACAGATGCCGACAAAGCCAAAGATGCACTTGGCTATCTGGCCCAGAAGAAAGTGGCCGAGGACGATTCCCATTTTCTAGCCGTCGCCAACTGCCTTAAAGCCATGGGGCATCGCTTCGCCGAATTCGACTCTTGGGCAGCCCAGGCCGGGTGCTCCTGCACCGACCGGCAGCAACGCTGGGAGTCCCTCAGTCCAGCCGATCATGATTACAGCGCAATCATCGGGCTAGCGTGGAACATGGATTGGCGGCTGGCGCAGTCCACTGATGACATCCTCCGCGATGCCTTGGGAGACGAATGCCAAGACATGCAGGAAGACGCAAACCATCAGACGAGAGGCAAGAGGCCGAAGGAAAAAACGCATTCGATGTTCAATTCGGACCAGCCGCGGGACGGCATTTCCGGGCATTGGGTAGTCGAAACCTGCGGCGACTCGCTTCGGTCCTACTTGGACACCTTCGCGGTAAAAACCCCCGCCGGGTTGTGGGTTCCATATCAAAGCCGCGCCCTTGATAGCAAATCGGCACTCGGCAGCGTTATCCAAAGTCGCGGTGCCGAAACGGGCTGCCCCGTGGAAGCGCAGCCCTGGCTGACACCGAAAGTCTATGCCGGCATCATCGAGCAAGTTCACATCGCCAAGCGCGACGGCAAGTTCAAAGAATTGGACCCGCTAGAGATGGCTCAAATGCCCATCGTCCCATATTCCGATGGCTCTCATCAACACCTCGACCGACCAGACCTGGCCGCTGCCTGCCGGTGCGATCTAAATGGGATTGGGTGGTTAGACTTGGGGTGGCGCATCCCGCCCGTTGATTGGGAGCTGCTCGATAAGCCGCCCACTCTATTCGAGCAGTTTCCCGAAGGGGTGTTCCGATTACTGGCTCGGTACTTGCATGGCCCACAGAAAGCGCAAGACATCGTGCGCGCCGTAGTAGCGGATGCGGGCAAGCCAGCACTCGCCTTAGCCCTGTGTCAAGCCCTCCCGGGGGCAGCAGTCCATATAGATGCAGCCACTCACTTTGAGCCAGGGCGCAGCCGCTTCACCCCAGGACTCATCCCCCTGACCGAAGCTCGGATCGTCGTCTACGACGAAATGGGCCGCAGTGAGGCATCCTTAACCCGCTCGATTTTCTCCATGTCTGACCCCTATGTTCCCATCGAAAAGAAGGGCAGGGACATGGCACGTGCTCCACGCATTGGCTCTGGCCTATTCATCGGGCACAGTTTCCCCGACGTCGACTTGTCCGAACAGGGAACCGACCAGCGCGTCGGGGCGGTTTGGGACTTCCCCTCATTGCAAGCTATATCCGCCGATATGCGGGACCTCTGGCTCACCGCCAAACAGACCGCACGTCTTCGAGCTTGGATCATATGGCTTGCTATGCAAACCTGGGGAACCCGGAACGCTAAACCCTGGCTCACCCCGGAACGGAGCGAGTTGCTCAAAACCGAGTTCATCCCCCAGGCGGTTACGGTGCTGCGCGAGACCTTCCAGCATCGAAGTCCTGACGAACTGATCCCGTCCAAGGAAATTGACCAGGCATTTAAAGACGCTGGTGTGGCTGTACCCAAAACCAAGGCTAAGTCGAAAGTTGTTCAGCAGGCTTGGCCGAAAGCACAGAACAGCAGCGACGGCACGACAAGGGGGTGGAAAGGGATCGGCAATGCGGAGACGATAGAGGGGATAAGTAGATTGTGAACATGCTCCAGTATTACGTCAATTACGTCAATTGCGGAGGTTTATGCCTAATACCATTCCAACTCCGTAGATTCCTACGGAGTTCTGACGGAGTTGGAGTTAATTCCGTAGTGCCTAGCTCTAGCTATAAATCGCCTGTTGGCTACGGAATTGACGGAGTTGACGGAATACTGGCCAGGGCAGCTCCGGGATCACTGCTGGATCGACACGGGGCGGCGGTCCAAAGGGCTGAATCCGGGCGACCGAATCCGGTTCAAGGCGGTGCTAGTCCGCTACTCAACAATCCACCCTGAAAGCGGGTTACGGGAACAAGCCGTTAGGCCCGGTATCCCCAGGCGGTTGACGTAGCTTTCACGGGTTCTGCGATAGGATAAACGGATGGGATCACAAGCTATAATGGTGTTCCAGGCTTTCGCAGCGTTGAAGGCCATACTCCGACTCGAGATCCAGGGCTTTGAATCAGCCCCGGACCGCTGGGGCGTAGTCGTTCATCGTCCCCCTCACTCGCCTGGTATACCGGCCATCGCCAGGTTGATATTCCTCTGGTTCCAGCATACCGACGCCGTGAGAGCGGTCGCCTCGGTTAGCTGGCAATTGTGGGGAAGGGTTGGCAGTTTATCCCCGCCTAGAACCGTGGCCCCTTGCCCCAATCTCGCTGAAATAGGCGAGAACCTGACTGAGTTAGTCGCGTCTTCAAATCCCGGCCCCGCGAGAGGCCGGAATTTTCTATTGGCCTGGGGGACCCATGCCGGATAGCGGGGAGCGGAACCGGCAAATTGCCCTCACAGTGCCCACCGGCCATTGTCGCCGGTGCAATAGCCGTTCCCGCCTGAACTATCTGGCCCTGCCGTCGCTTGTGAGACGCGGGGCTATCGTTGTCAAGGGCCGTTGCGAGGAATGCGGGCAACCCGTGGCGGCTTTCTACGCTGGTACACCAATGGACGATTTCCGGGGAGCGCGGCTGGCTCCCGAGTATCTCGCTTTCATGGTGATGGGGATGCGGTCGGGCTATAAGGCGGGCCAAGAGGGCAGTCAAGCCCGCCGAAACGACGACATTCTGAGAGTTCAACAACGGCTCGGACTGAGTTACAGGGAGCTTTCCGCCTTGTTCAACCTAAGCATAGGCCGCGTGGGAGCTGCATTGGCGGATGCCCGAAGGCGAGCCGTTGACACTGAGTTACAGGACGAAATACGCAAAGCCAGCAGGTCCAAGACGCTAGGCCAGTTGGCGGAGCAATTCGGGTTGAGCAAACAGGAAGTCCGGGACGCCATCGCCCAGGCTCGCAAACGCCAAGACGATGAGGACCAGGACGCTCGAATGCTGGCTTGGCGGGACGGCCGTTTGCGGGGGCGGCGAGGCCAGAGGAGCCGGACCAGTGGGTGGAGCTATGCTCGGATCGCCCGCAAATTCGACCTAGACCGAATGGAAGTCCGCGACCGAATAAGAGAGGCCCGCCGTAGGGCCGACAAAAAGACAGTCGCATAAGGAGACAGACATGGCGAACACAGCTAATCAAACGCAATCCCAGCCACAGCCGGAAGCTCCGGCCCCGGCTTCACAGCCGGAGCAGCCCAAGGAGCAGCAGCCGGAGCAGCCAACAAACGATGCGCCGTCCAATGGGAGCGGCGATGGGCAAGGTGGGACTGTTGCCCAAGACAAGGCACAAGAGCCGGATGCTCGACCCAACCGCGAGCAAGGCGAGGGCGAGGGCCAGAGTGACGGTGACGGCGAGGGTGACGGCCAGGGCGAGGGCGACGGCGATGCCGAATCCCAGCAGCCCGCCAATCAGCAGTCGACGGCCAAACCCGCCCCTCGGCTACAGCTCGAGAATCAGGACGGCGGCGACCATGCCGGCGCAGACGGGGAGGATGGAGACCAAGAAGCCTACTCCGAAATGAAGGAATCGGCGGGTGGGGGAATGCTGGACTGGGCTGGCTTGGGTGGTGAAGGCCCGGGTGACAAAGAGGATGCCGACGCCGACGCCGATAGTGACGACGTTGCGAGGTCCCAAGACGATGGCCCGTCTTTCCCAGAGCTGAGTGGCGGGCTTGGAGCCGGGCTGCTCGGCTTAAATGTGCCGGGCGAGGAACCCGCCGATCCCGATGGCGGTGGGGAACCCGACTCCGGCGACAACGGGGTCTTGGTGGACCGTCCAGCGAAACGCGAACGTGGACGGCGACAATTCCAGGCTGGGGACGATCCCGATGGCAAGGTTCACCGTGCGGCGCAGACCCTCGGCCAGCGTGGTGGGATTAAGAGCGGCCAATCCAGGCGGATCAAGAGCATCAAGATCAAGAAACCGGAGACGCAGCCGGTTTCCCAGGGCGACGCGCCGAAACGACGCAGGCCGCCATGGTTCAACCCGCCGAGGCTGCCAGGCATGAAGGCATGAGAATTAGCTACCAACAGACACGCGTGGGGGCAAGTTCTGGTCAAGTCGTATCTGAGGGCGACTTGACCACCTTGACCACTCAGATACGGAAAGTGTGGCAAAGGTGGTTAACCATTTACCCGCAACGCAAGGGGAAATTGTCTAAGAGAAGACCAACAAAGCTATATAACTATTTCACTTTTGGCGGGGACTGAGGGAGGCTCAATGGCCTACGACTTGAACCTATTCGCGCATCCTGGGCAGGCTCCCAAGATTCCACCGACTCGCCGGTGGGACGAAATGCCGGGGCGTCTGGTTGACCCGGACGTGATTCGGAGCATGACCCCCGACGACCTGCACCGGGATCGCTGGACCATTGAGAAGCGAATTGAAATGTGGCAGAAAATCGAGGCGCAGCACCAACGGTCCCGCGAGAAGAGCCCCGGCTATCCGGTGAGTAATGGGCTTTATATCCTGTCGGGGCCGATGGGTTCAGGCAAGAGCCTCTACGCGGTCTCAGTGGCCCTTGCTGCCCATGCGAAGTTGGCAATCCCGGTGTTCTCCCCGGTGAGCGCCGGGCTGCTGTTTGGCCGTCACATCACGCTTGAACAAATGTATCAGTTTCCCGACATACTTCCACAGGGAAGTATCTTGGTTTGTGATGAGATTGCGGCCCTGGCCGACGCCTCGGGTACTCAGGCTATGCGGAACCGGACCTTGGGCGCGTCGATGACCGCGTTCAGGAAAAGCCAAGGGTTAGTCCTGGGTGCAAGCGCGGCGGAATGGGCCATAGCGGGGAATCTTCGCGTCTCCGCCGAGGCGACAATAACGCCATCCCGGTATTGGCCGAAAAAGAGCGTGGTGGTGGGTTACACGAGCAAATGGGAAGAGATACGCCAAAGGGTTCCTCTAAAGCGGCATGAGCTTGAATTTCCTGAGTTCTGCTATATGACCGTTAAAGGATTGAAGGTGCCGTGGGACCGGAGACGAATCCAAGAGGACTTCGAGCAGGAGCTACGAAAGGCACGTGCTCCGAAGCATCGCAGAGGGCCGGACGTAGACCTGTCCCGGTGGCACCCGATTAAGGTTGCCCCACCGTGGCCACAACTGGCCTACTGCGCCAGTGCGCTCTACGATACCTTTAGCCGCGTTCCGGTATCGGACCAACATTTTATCGACGCCGACCGAATCCGAGCGGCGGCTTATCAGGCCGAGGGCGCGGGCGACTCGGACGGCCTGACCTTCAGCGCCCGGGCATACGATTTCCTCCAGTGGAGCCTCGACACAAACCTTTACGACAACTCACTGGCAAAGGGGTATGTCGAGTTCGAGCGATTGATGGAAGGGGCCATAGCCTTTGACGCTGCCACGTTCAAGGGCGTTCAGATGACGGCGTTCAAGCGGGCGATTCAGAAACATCTGCCGGACGCTTGCACCAGGAGGCGGGTGGAGATCGACGGGATCATGGCCCTGGCCGCCGGGAACAAATCATAACTACAGGAGGCTATATGCCAGACCTAAACCAGGGAGAACGCCCTTGCGGTTTCTGCGGTAGGCCGGGGAGGATTGGGACTTGTCCTCACAATATCGGGGAAGTCCTGGATTCCTATTTGACAATAGTGGACTCGCTGGCTGGCGACGATTCATTTCGTGGCCGACTTGCGGTTGGCGGGGCAGCCTCGCAGGCGCTGTTTGAGGCTATGGAATGGACGGGCGAGGCGGGCAATCTCTTGTTCGCATACGCCGGGCTTTCGAGAGAAGACCTAAGCGTTCAGCAGGACAGACACCCTTGCATGGTATGCGGCAGCCTCGTGCAAGAGGGAAGCCTAACGTGCCCGCACGAGGTTGGGCAAATTCTAGCCCGACTGCTGGTGGTTACGGAAAGGATGGTTGAGGACAACGCTTTTCGGGACTGGTGCAGGGATCACGGGGACGGCCCAATGGAACTATTGGAAGCAATGGAGTGGATGACCCGGGCGGGAGATCGCTTGTGTGCATTGGCCGAGATTCCAATAGCAATGTGAAGAGCAGACTTAACTTGGAGGGCTTATGTCGCTTTTAAGAGCTTGCCAGCTATGCGGCGACCTAGGGCTACTTCGTCCAGCCCCCGGTGGGGCTGCCGTCTGCAAGACCTGCTGGGGGGTCGCTAACCTGGCAGCGACGGCGAATCAGCTTGGCGTGGAAGAGGACCAGCTAATAGAAGCCCTGGGGGTTGCTGCTGCCACGCTGAAGGCGCAGCGTCTAGTGAGGGCGTAAGGCCCAACCAACAATCTAGTTGGAGGAATCATGGGTAGGAAAATCGGTAGTGTCAGACCGGCACAAAAGGCCGTCCGGCAACGGGCCGTCCGAGGCGGTAAGATCGGGACCGCCCGGGGTCGGGGGACAGCTTCACAGAAGGGAATTCGGCAAAAAGCTGTCCCTGCGCTGCGCTGGATCGGCAAGGCGGACGGGCTGGGCTATTACCGGACAATCAAGCGGCGGAAGTAGGCCCAACCGGATTTCCGAAAATGAGACAAAAGAAGACATGGTGAGCGCCAACCCAGCGAAGGCACACCCATCCCCTGAACCTCAAGAGCAACCGAAGGGCGGATGGATCGATGGAGGTGAAGAGGACGATGCCGACGACCACTACCACCGGCCCTTGCGTTGCGGGCTTCGGAAGCGGCGGGAGGGCGGGGATTGGGCCATGCAGGAGGGGCTGTGCCTGAGGGACCTGGACGCTGCCATTGCGGTTGTAAGCACGAACTGCGGGACGGCGACGGGAGCGGTCCCGTTGTCTGGTGCGTGGATTGTGACGTGGAAGCGGACGGTTCCTGCGGCTCGCTGCCTGGGAATTGATGCGCCCATTACGAATACTCCTGCTGGTTTCGGCGGCACTGGCAGTTGTCTTGACGTTTGCGCCCTCGGCGGTCGCCTAGGGGCATGATGCACTGAACGCCCCAGGACGGACACGGAATTGGGACAGTAAGTCCAGGGGCGGCGCGTTCCGAAACCGGGGCGTCTATGGTACAAAGATTGGGAAGCACATTCCTACTGCTTGGGCGGAGACTTAGAAGAATGTTCGGATTACAGGAAATCTTTGAATCTACTCTTGAAGACATGTCGCAGAAAGGAGACTTTGAGCACCTCACAGATGACGCAATGGAGTCAATGTCTACCGACGTGATTCTTGGCCTAGCCGCCGAAATCGCTGATTCCATGCTCGTAAGTCTCAAGAAAGACGCCGAGTCTGGATTGGGAAGCCACAAACAAGACCGAAAAGACTTTGAGACTAGGCTTTATGGTCGCTGGAAGCACCCATTGGACCTTTTGGACCTGGCCATTGCAGTGAACACGGAGGCCGGGGATGAATTCAATCAGAAATTCCAGAATGATGCGGTGGATTCAGGTGATGCAGAGTTCGAGGCGCTCAGTAGATTGCATGCCAGAGCCTGTCAAGTGTCGAGCGAAGTACTCGCCCTATTGCACGCTGGGTTCGCCGATGGGGCACACGCCAGGTGGCGGTCTTTGCACGAGATGGCTGCTGTCGCCAGCATTATTCATGAACACGGCCAAGAATTGGCTGAACGGTATCTGTTACATGAAACCGTCCAGCAGTACAAGTTGGCCGTTGAGTACCAAAAGTCTTGGGGCCGGCTGGGAGTTGAGCCACCTTCCCAAGAGGACCTTGACACCTTGAAAGCACGCCATGACGAACTGATAACTAGGTTTGGTAAAAGGTTCAAAGAAGAATACGGCTGGGCCTCATCGGTAATTCGGAAAGGTGGTTCACCCACGATGCGAGACATCGAACAACACGTGCACTTGGACCACCTAAGACCCTACTATCGGATGGCCAGTGACAATGTGCATCCAAACTCCCACGGAGCTTATTTTCGTTTGGGCCTTCACCCAGCTCGAGAGGAGACAGTGCTTCTTGCTGGTCCGAGCATTTTTGGTTTGGCTGATCCGGGACATTCCACTGCGATCTCACTAGGGCAGATAACGGCTAATCTGCTGGCAACCGAATCAGATCTTGATTGCATTGTTATCCTCAAGGTCATCGAAGCATTAACGCACGGAGTTGGAGAGGCGTTCCTTAAAGTGCACCAGGAATTGGAAGCCATGGCAGCCAGCGATGCATAAGCCCGAATCCACCGAAGGAGGGCGTCGGGTTAGCGTCCTGAAGCGGCAAGAAGGTGCTCCTGTGCTTCTGGGATAATGGTTTTGTAGCAAAAAACCGACCCCGGAAAAGGAGCACCCAATAGATGCTGCCACGCAACCACCCCGACCGGATCCAAATCACCTTCGACGACCGCCGCTTGGTGGCCAATGCCGGGCTGCTCCTTCCGGCCACCCTGGCGCGGCACCTCGGCCTGCCCGAACTCGTCCGGCAGCGCCTCGACCTGGGCGATGCCCCGGGGCGGGCGAACACGAGCGACAAGATGATGACGCTGGTGGCGTCTGCGCTGGCTGGGGGCGACTGCATTGACGACGCCGATGTGTTGCGCACCGGGGGGACGGCCTGCACCCTGGGCGGCACGGTCAAGGCGCCATCCACCCTGGGCACCTTCCTGCGCAGCTTCCGGTGGGGCCACGTCCGTCAACTCGACCGGGTGAGCCGCGAGTTGCTGGCCCGGGCTTGGCAGGCCGGGGCGGGACCCGGCGACGGGCCCCTGACCATTGACCTGGACTCCACCATCTGCGAGACCTACGGACTGGCCAAGGAGGGCGCACGCCACCACGGCTATACCGGCAAGCGGGGCTATCACCCGCTGTTGGCCGTCGCCGCCGGCACCGGCGACGTGCTGATGTCCCGGCTGCGCGAGGGCCGCGCCAACACCGCCCGGGGCGCCGCCCACTTTCTGCGGGAGACGGTGGGGCGGGTACGCTACGCCGGGGCCAACGGACGACTCACGCTACGGGCCGACAGCGGGTTCTACACTCATGGCGTGGTATCCGTCTGCCGCAAGATGGATGTCCGCTTCTCCATCACCATCCGCCAGCACAAGAGCCTGCGCAATCTCATCGAGACGATACCCGAGGATGCCTGGACTCCCATTCCCTACTGGATGGACGGCGCCGCCGATGTGGCCGAGACCACCTGCACTCCCTTCCAGAGTGAACCTGACGCCGCGCCGGTGCGGCTCATCGTCCGGCGTGTGAAGCCCACGCCCGGTTCCCAGTTGGCCCTCTTCGCCAAATACAGCTATCACGGCTTCATCACCGACCGGGACGGGGAGTTGCTCGAACTGGAGGCTGACCATCGCCGCCACGCCGAGATCGAGAATGCCATACGCGACCTCAAGTACGGCGTCGGGCTCAACCATCTCCCCTCGGGCCGCTTCGCCGCCAACGGCGCCTGGCTGGCCGTCCAGACGATGGCCCACAACCTGGCCCGCTGGACCGCGCGGATCGGTCTGGGAGAGCGGATAGCCACCACCAAGACCCTCCGGCGGCGGTTCTTCTCCCTGGCCGGACGGCTCACCCGCTCGGCACGCCGGTTGACCCTGCATCTTCCGGATCGCTGGCCTTGGGCTGAGAAGTTCAGCCGCGCCTTGGCCCGGCTGCGAGCCATTCCACTCCCGGCCTGACGGCACCGTCGGCGACCGACCCACCCACCGGACAACCGAAGATCCCCGCAGACTCGCGCCAGCCCGGTCCGAGAGAGTTCCCTGCTGCGTATTCTCTCGCCATCCCGCGCATCGCAGCTCCTGCAGACGCCCATAGGGGCCCCTGTGCGGCGATGAAGACCGTCCGCCGACCTCCCTACCCCAAATGGAACCCAGGCTATTTCCCCTGTAGCTCCCTCATCCCCCTTCCGCTTTCCTCACGCCGTCCATCGGTGTCCTTCGGTGGATTCGGGATAAGACCCGGCCCGACAAAGTAATAACGACCGAAGCCCGCCGGAGGTCAGCGGATTCGGTGGAGTGGTTCCGTTTGCTTTTAGGGTGTTTAGTTTCGGGCACCTGTCCCACAGGAGGCTTGTATGACCATGAATATGGGAACGCCAAATTACCCTGAAGGAGTCCCACATTGGAGTGCAAAGGAGCTAATTGCGCGAGAAATCCGTCATTCCTTGGACGCGAGCACATCTCGACAATCGCGCAGCTACGCTTCCCCCTCGATGCGGATGGTCCAAACGATCGTTGACACGGTTCCGGGGGCTGCGGTCAACTGGAATGATACATGGCCCTTTTGGTATGTAGGTTACAACGAACGGCCGCATGATGGGTGCGAAGGAGGCATTACCCTTGTTGACCTGGTTAGAGAAGTCGGGAAAACAGGCGAGGTGCGAGTGGAAGGTGATTGGCTAGAGTTCCGGCCAGACATAGCTATATACAGAGAAGGGAAGCCTAACCCTGCCTTCGTGTTTGAAGTAGTTGATACGTCCGAGCCAAGCCAAAGAAAGGTTGACGCGTTCAAAGCATCGACTGTTGAGGCTTATAAGCTCGACCTAAAGGACATTATTGGGCCTTTTCGCACATGGATAAACTACAACCCGATGCTCGTAGAGCCTTTGGTGGTAAATCACTGTGGCCAAGCTCAACGAGCCATGGTGACCAATGTAATCCACTATTGGGACAACCTGCTGCTTGAGCAAGGGCTTTGGCCATGGATTGGCTATTACCATTACCCAACAGGGGTGAGGGAATATGGATACGGTGGTACTAAGCGATGGCCTGATGGCGACAATGGATGGACATACGGAGATCGTGAGGTTGTCGGACTTCAAAGGGACCATGCTGATTGGGGGCAGCCCATGCGGCTTATGCCGGAAGGCCAGGCCAGGACTCTAAGTAAATCGGATTGGCTGGATTGCTTGGCCTATCTACGGTTGTCTGCCGCCGGACTGTACAGCCAAGGGGAATTAGACGACCCGTTTATGATGGCCATTGGTAAGTATGGCGCAGAAGTAATGGCGTATGCCTATCCGTAAGCTAGGGAAGGAATCAAACCCTTAAGGCAAACGGAACCGGTGGAGTCGCGATAGTCGCCCCAGCGTAATGGACGCTGTGAAGCTTAAAACGGGCGATTGTTGGTCGGGCTGACCGTACCCCCGAAAACAGTAGCAGTGGCAAAGAGAGTCCTCCGGGTAAAATAGGACATGGAAGGAGGACTCATGGCACGGAAGAGGTACACCGAGGAGCAGATCATAGCGGTCCTGAACGAGGCGGAGGCAGGGGCCAAGACTGGGGAGTTGTGTCGCAGGCACGGCATGAGCGAGGGCGCCTTCTACAAGTGGAAGGCCAAGTACGCTGGGCTGACGCTGAACGAGTTGAAGAGGCTGAGGTCCCTTGAGGAAGAGAACCGGCGTCTTAAGCAGATTGTGGCCCAGCAGGCGTTGGACAACTGGTCTCTTAAGGAGTTGCTGGCAAAAAACTTCTGAAGCCCAAGGTGAAGAAGCTGGCAGCGGCATATGCCACAGAAAGCCTTGGGCTGAGTGAGAGAAGGGCCTGTCTGCTTACCGGCGTCTCGCCCTCGGTCTACCGGTACCAGCCGAAGCAGGGTGATGATGATGTCCTGCGCCTGAGAATGCGTGAGTTGGCAGGGGAGAGGAAGCGCTTCGGCAGTCCCAGGTTGCACATCATGCTGAAGAGGGAAGGCCTGGTGATCAATCACAAGCGTACAGAGCGCATCTACAGTGAAGAGGGCCTTGCGCTCAGGAAGAAGAGAAGGCGCAAGGGCGCGGCAAGGGCCAGGGAGACCGTTCCATCCCCGGTGCGCCCTAACCAGAGGTGGTCCATGGACTTTGTCTCGGATAACACTGTGATCGGTCGGCGCTTCCGGGCATTGGCCATAGTGGATGACTACTCCCGGGAGTGCCCAGCCATCGAGGTAGATACTTCCTTGGGAGGCGCCAGAGTAGTGGGCGTCCTGGAGAGGCTGGCAGAGACATGGGGACTACCTGAGGTGATCACTGTGGACAACGGTCCGGAATTCGCAGGCAAGGCCATGGATGAGTGGGCATATCGGAGGGGCATCAAGTTGAGCTTTATCCGCCCCGGCCGGCCGGTAGAGAACGCCTTTGCTGAGAGCTTCAACGGCCGGCTGCGCGACGAATGCTTGAACATCAACTGGTTCATGAGCGTGAGGCATGCCAGGGAGATCATAGAAACCTGGCGGCAGGACTACAACGAGGTCAGACCCCACAGCTCTCTGAAAGGCAAAACACCCAAAGAGTTTGCTGACTCAATGGCCGGACTCTCCTAGCCAGTGATACTAATTCCGGGGTAAGGTCAGGGCCCAAATCTACGCTATCGTCCAGGTGAACACCCGTCCCAAAACCGGGTTTCCAAAAGAACGCAAAAAGGAAATCATGGGGTACCGATGGCCAGCGAGGAACATAGCTGGGGCGCACCGAGGGTTGCACCGGCGGCCAGTGTACAGGTTCCAATTTCCCGGACTGAAAGGTAATGTCTGAAAAGACGGGTTTTTCTACCCCCTCTGGTGTCCCATTGTCGCTGACGGCCTACACAATGGGGCAGCTTCAGGGGTAGAAAACCCTCACTATGTACCTGTCCAGTTTCCTGGGTCCACCTCGGTCCATGGTATCGTTCCTTTCAGGTTGTTTCCAACATCCCTACTGAAGTATGATTCGTGAGGCCAACACAGAGGGTAGCGCCAAGCGTCACATACTCCCTGGCCTCCTGTCTTTCAAGGAGAAGAAAGTTCATGCCAATCAGAAACCGCGACGACGCGGTCGAAGTTGAAAATCGCATCCGGCGTATCTTCTCCGCCTCGGCGGATGAGCGGGTTGCCGCGATTAGGGCCTTGTTCGTCGAGGAACTGGACTTTGCCCCAGCGTCCGGACATGTGGACCTCACCGGCGCGCCGGGTAATGCCGAGCTTCCATCCTCCGCCCAACGCGTCGCTGAGCTGGACGGGGTCCAGGTGGTGTACGTTGCGCTGGACACACCGGAGACGAGCCGCGTGCGAAAAGGGGAGGCCTTTGCTGCAGTCAAGAAGGTTTCGGACCAACTCGCCGGAGACCTGCTCTTGGTCTTCACCAACACCTCAGGAAGCCAGCTTCACCTGATCCAGCCCAGCTACGAGGGTACGCGGCCGACGCTGCGCCGCATGGTCGTAGAGCGCGACCTGCCACAGCGCACGGCGGTGCAGCAGGTTTCCAGCATCTACTGGAACCACCAAGACAGCGGCAGCATCCGATCGGCGCTAGACAAGGCCTTCGACGTCGAGGCGGTCACCAAGGCGTTCTTCCAGGAGTACAAGCGGGTGTTCGACTTAGCGATGGACAGCGTCGAGGGTTTCGGCAAGGATGAGGAGGAACTGGAAAACAAGAAGTTGTTCGTCCAGACGCTTTTCAACCGCCTGATGTTCGTCTATTTCTTGTCGCGGAAGGGGTGGCTCGCTTTCAAGGGCGACAAGGACTATCTCGCCGCCCTGTGGCGCGACTATGGTTCCGATTCCAGCCAGACCAATTTCTACGAGAATAGGCTGGCCCTCGTCTTTTTCGTCGGGCTGAACAATCCCCAGTCTCGTGACCTGATGCGGGATAACCCTGTGATGTACGGTCTTATCGGCGACGTGCCGTTTCTCAACGGTGGGCTGTTCGATAAGACCAACCTCGACAGGGTTACCGTGCCGGATGAGGCCGTCAAGCCTATCCTGAACGACTTGTTCGACCGCTTCAACTTCACCGTGCTGGAGTCGACGCCCTTCGATGTCGAGGTGGCGGTGGACCCGGAGATGCTGGGAAAGGTCTTCGAGGAACTGGTCACGGGCAGGCACGACACGGGCTCCTACTACACGCCGCGTCCTGTCGTCTCATTCATGTGCCGGGAGGCTTTGAAAGGCTACCTGGCCAGCTGCAACACCGGACTAACGTCTAACAGCATCACCAACTTTGTGGATGAGAGGGACACGTCGGGCATCTCGCTTGCCTCGGCCCCCAAAGTGGCCGAGGCCCTGGACGCGGTGACCGTGGTCGACCCCGCGTGCGGCTCGGGCGCGTACCTGCTGGGAATGATGCAGGAACTCATCGACCTGCAGACCGCTTTGTTCAACGTCGGGGTGGACCCCAAAGGGTTGTACGATCTGAAGCTGCACATCATCGAGCGCAACCTATACGGCGTGGATATCGACGAGTTCGCCGTGAACATCGCCATGCTGCGGCTGTGGCTTTCCCTGGCCATCGAGTACGAGGGCGAACACCCACAGCCCCTACCTAACCTCGACTTCAAGGTCCTCTGCGGCGACAGTCTGCTGGGGCCAGACCCCAGCGCCGGTGTGGAAGTCCAAGGTACGCTGGGGTACAACGTGGAGCAAGTAAAGCAGTTGGGCCGGCTAAAGGCCGACTATATGCGGGCATCGCTGGGTCCCGACAAAGAACGCTTGCGCAAGGAAATCCAGGAGACCGAGGCTGGCGTCAGGGAGGCGTTTGGAGCAGCCGGTGATGATCAAGGCACGCTGAACTGGCGGGTAGAGTTTGCGGAGGTGTTTGCGCAGCGGCGAGGATTCGACATCGCCATCGCAAACCCGCCGTACGTGCAATTGCAAAACAACGAAGGCTTGCTGGCCAACAAGTACAAGGATATGGGCTACAGTACTCTCACTCGCACCGGTGATGTCTACCAACTGTTCTACGAGCGAGGCTGCCAAGTGCTCAAGCCTGTCGATGGGCTGTTGGCTTATATTACCTCCAATAGTTGGCTGAAGGCGGAATACGGCAAGAGCACCCGCAGGTACTTCTCCGAAGGCCACACACCCCTGCGGCTGCTGGAACTGGGCAAGGACGTGTTCGATTCAGCCATCGTGGATTCCGGGGTATTGGTGCTGAAGACGGGGGGAGCGGGCGACGTTTTCCCCGGCGTGGACATGGAGAGTTTGAACGTCAGGGAAATCCCGCCTCCCGAGCACCTGTGGGGGCGGGTGAGGCCCGAGGGCGACGCTCCGTGGAGTATCCTGTCGGCCTTGGAGCAAAGCGTGCTGTACAAGATGCGGTCTGTGGGCAAGGCACTGGCGGAGTGGGACGTCCGGATCAACCGCGGCATCCTGACCGGCTACAACAAGGCTTTCATCATCGATACAGCGACCAGAGATGCGCTGGTGGATACGGACCCGAAGTCCGCGGAGATCATCAAGCCTATCCTAAAGGGGCGGGCCATCCGGCGCTACCGGGCGAAATGGGAGGGCCAGTGGTTGGTCGCGACCCACAACGGATACGGAGATGTCGAGAGCATCAACATCAATAGCTACCCAGCGGTTAAGGCACATCTGGTGCAATTCTACCCCCAGCTTGAAAGGCGGCAGGACAGGGGCAGCACTCCGTACAACCTGCGTCACTGCGTCTACTACCATGAGTTCGCCAAAGAAAAGCTTTTTTGGATTGAGTTGGTTGACAACGGGAGATTCGCTTACGACAACAGCGGCATATACGGAGAAGCGACTACCTTTGTGATGACTGGCGAGGGGCTCAAATTTTTGTGCGCCGTTTTGAACTCCCCGCTAATCCGCTGGTTCTTAAGGCAAGTAGCTCCTACCTCCGGCATGGGCACACTGCGCTGGAAAAAGGTCTACGTCGAAACCATTCCCATCCCCAAGATTCCTTCCGACGAGCAACGCCCATTCATTGAGCTCGTGGACCGCATCCTGGATGCCAAGGACGCCGACGCCGGGGCGGACACCAGCGAATTGGAGGCGGAGGTCGATGGGCTGGTGAATGGATTGTACGGGCTCAATAGAGAGGAGATCAAGGCGGTCGAGGGGCGGTTGGGATGACTATCACTCAGGAGGCAGTCATGGGAGCCAGGATGCCCGCAGTAGGAGAGGTGCTTATCCACCGGTTCCGGAAACGACCAGGTGAAGTCCAAGCCAAAGTGGTCAACGTCGACCCGAAGCGCCGGTCCGTCCGGGTACGAGTGGAAGGCAAGGAGTACGCCTCCCTGTCGGCAGCAGCCAAGGCCGTAGCGGGCATCAGCCAGAACGGTTGGGTGTACTGGGGCCTCAAGAAGCAGGTGGCGCGGCGAACGTAGAAGGCATTGTCATGCCTGACTGGACGCTGCACGAATGGCTAGTAGTTATCATCCCTGCTGGAGCAGCGGTGATTGCTATGATGACACTTATAGCTGCGCTCCTCGCTTGGCGTAGACCACGGCGTCCCAGGAGTGATCCCAGCAGGGAAATCAAGAGGTATGAGGCATACCACGGCAAAGAATATCCTGCAATCCACGCGACTAGCGGCGTTCCCACCCTCTCGCAGTTGACGGATGGCGTGGACTTGGACGCCAGGAGGTTAGGTCTCGCGCGACGCCTCTATGAAAGCGGGTTTGCGCAGTTCAACCATTACGTCAATAACAGGGACGGGATGATAGAGGAGTCCCGTGGCCAGATGGCCCGTCTGGTCGGCGGTCTCGGAGAGACAGAGATATCTAAGGCCGAAAGCGTAGGGACATCGCTCGCGGTGATTGAAGATTGTGAGCAAGGAGAGGCGGACCAGTCACAGTACAAGCACTTTTCTCCCCAGGCTCAAATCTATGCGCAACATAAGCGGCGAGAGACAGAAGCGATCAGGAGCATAGCGCGCGATCTGGAGACAAACACTCCCCGAACTGATTACACGTCAGTAAAAGCGCGGATAGCGTCGGGAAACGTGAGACTGGACTCAATAATGAGCGAGCTTCCTATTGCCTGGCAAGATATCAGAACTCTCAACGAAAAGGCCGAAAGACCGAAATTAAACGGCAGGCCGCCCAAACGCGAATTACTTCATCTCATACTTATGACGAGAGATCAAGGGGAATTGGAGGACAAACGCGCCGAGAAGGACGGCAACTGGATAATAAGCAACAAGCACGAAATTATGGTCCCAAACCAAGCTCCAGTTCCAACGTTTGTGCACTTAAAAGAGGGTGCCCCTCCGGTTCGGAAGAGCGAAGCGGTAGTCGTCACTCATGACCAAGGCAGTCAATGGGAAACCGAGTTCTGGAGGAAGGGCGGACGCCTGGATCAGGTGTACCTGCGCGCCAAGAGCGGTAGAGATCCAGAGCAACTTTGGAGGGCTTACCGAAGGCGACTGGTCAACAGAGCCGCGTGGGTAGTGTGCGGCGCTTTGCTGATAGGGGACATTATCTTGTTTTTCAGATTATGACGTCTGATGGGTACAGGAGATATTGTATGAAAGCTAATTTTGATGACAGATACAACAACTCGGCCCGTACACCGTTGGAGGTCTTTGACCTGGTGGAGGGAGCGGCGGTGACGGTATCAGTGAAGAAGGCTTCCGCAGTCGTATCTGACTGGAAGGCGGCGCCGAGGCTAGGACTGGCTGCCATCGTGGAGAGGATCACAGAAATCCATAATTCAATGCCGCCAGATGCGTGGGACGATCTTCCCACTGACCTGACGACGACCAAGAAGCACTACCGTTACGGCCGTCCAATTGAGTCCCTGAATTGACGTCAATCAGGTAAACGGATAGGCTTGAGGCATGGAGGTATGTCCCGCTTTTATTGACGAAACCGGAATTCTGTCCGGTCCCCCACAGCAGCAACCAGTCTATGGGATTGGGGTTCTGGTTATCCCCGACACCACGGCCATTACGGATAGTTTGTACCGCCTGCATTTTAACTTTAGCGCCGACCGAATGAAGCAACGTCAGGAGTTGCGTAAGGAGATTCAGTCTCGGGTCGAACCAACGACATTGTTGGAAGTGGACCGGCTGATGCACTCGACGCGCCACCATGAGTACAAGTTCACAGAGGTTACTCGCTTCAACCTTCAGCAGTACATCGATTTGCTGAATCTGTATTTTGCGTTCCCGCAACCCGCGTTTCACGCGGTGTTGATGAACCGTCTAGACCCCGACTATAGCTTGTATCGGTGGAATGGCGATGTATGGAACGCCTATGCTCACCTGACCCTTGACCTGCTGGAGCGACGCGTGGACCGGGATGTTTTCGCTATAGTGGACTTACAAGGTAAGCCGGACTATTCACCGGTGTATCTGGAGGAACTTCTTTGCACGGCGCCAACCGTCAAGGGCTGTCTCCGGGCGACGTCCGATATGTCCGTCTATTTGCAACTGGTGGACGTGCTGCTGGGCTGTGTTCAGTTCGATTGGAAAGACGCTAACGGCTTCTACGGCGCGGGGTCGCGCCGGGCGACGGAGAAACGAGAACTGGTGAACTTTGTTAAAAGCCGATTGGGGCTTCGGCCTAAAGAGAGGTTTTTGGACGGCGATAACGCATCCAGGGAATGGGAATCGCCTTCCAGATTTACAGTTTATCGTGGCGCTTGGTAGACCGCTGGGCCACACAAAGGGAGGCACGGCTATGTCCGGCGTCCATCCCTGAAGCGGGACAACGTTGCCCGGCCACTCCGTGCTTACTTCACCAGCGTAACGATCAATATTCGTAATGTCAATAGACAGCAGTGAATGGCGGAGCCTCTCTTCCGACCTAGTCTAGATTTTGCAAGAGTAACATTGTGCCTCCAAGTAATATTCTCCACGCCACCACCGATCCGACGCTGCTGACCCGGCTGAAGGAGATGCTGGGCAGTTCCGCCAGGGCGGACATAGCCGTCGGCTACTTCTTCATCAGCGGGTTCGAGGCGGTGGCCGACGACCTGGCGCGGCTGGGCAAGGTGCGCATCCTGGTGGGGCGCACCGACCGGCAGGTGCTGGAGGAGGTGGCCGTGGGGCTACAACAGCACCAGGCCCTGCAAGCCCGGCTGGACGCGGACGCCCTGGTGCGGCGCAGCCAGCGAAGCGAGATAGCCCAGGAGACCGTTGCCCGGGTGGCAGAGGGCGTGGCCGTGCTCCCCCAGGAGAAGGCGACGGAAGCAGCGGTGTCCAAGCTGCGGGACATGGTGGCCCTGGGCAAGGTGGAGGTGCGGGCTTACCTGCGAAGTCCCCTACACGCCAAGGCGTACCTGTGCTGGTACGACAACCACGCCGAACCCGGAGCGGCGGTGGTCGGATCGTCCAATCTCACGCTGGCCGGGTTCACCGGCAACACCGAGCTCAACGTACGCGTCACCGGAGATGGGGAAATGGCCGCGTTGCGGGACTGGTTCGATGACCTGTGGGGAGACTCGGAGGACATCGGCGCGGCCCTGGTAACGGAGCTGGAGCGGTCGTGGGCCCTGGCCAAGACGCCGCCATACCACGTCTATTTGAAAGCCCTCTACGAGCTTTACTACACCGATGTCGGCGGCGGGCAGCTGACAGTCCCGCCGCGCGACCGGGAACTGGCCAACTTTCAGGTGGACGCTGTGCGCCGGGGACTGACCATGATAGAGACCCACGGAGGTTGCTACGTCGGCGACGTGGTGGGGCTGGGCAAGACGTTCATCGGGGCGGAATTGCTGCGCCAGCTGCGGATGACCTACCCCAGCGACGGGCCGCCGCTGATTCTTTGCCCCGCCAGGCTGAAGCCCATGTGGGAGGTGTTCAACGAGCGCTTCGCCCTGGGGGCCGAGGTAGTCTCCCACAGCATGATCGCTGCGCCTGCGGAAGCCGAGTTTGACGAGGAACTGGGCCGCTACGTGGGCGCGGAGCCGTCGAGTCACGGCATTGTCCTCGAGCAGACATACCGCAACCGCGGGCCGGTGCTGGTGGACGAGGCCCACAATTTCCGCAACATCAACCAGCGTTCCAGAGGGCTAATCGACTACCTGGAATCTGGCGAGCACAAGCTGATTCTCCTGAGCGCTACGCCGCAGAACCTGGGACCCATGGACATATACCGCCAGCTCCGGCTGTTTCTCCACGACACCGAGCATGGCATCAACATCGAGCCAATCAGCCTGGAGTCCTATTTCAACAACGCCCAGCGGTGGCTGGCCTATCAAGTGGAGGACGAGAACTACAAGGCGGAGTACCGTTCGTGGGAGGATTCGAGATCAGCCGCACCGCCGCCTCTACCACCCGCCAAGCCGACAGTCCCCAAGGCGGATATAACCGAAGTGCTGACGCCCGTGTTCATACGCCGCCGGCGCAAGGACATACGCGACCAGTACGGAGACACGGCGCTGGTGGACGGCAAGCCGGTGCGCTTCCCAGAGCCGGTCCTGGACAACGTGGAGTACCGGTTGGACAAGGTGTACGCAAAGGCAGGGTCTCTGGAAGAGTTGCAGACGTTGCTGGGTGAACATCAGGCGGTCCGGTACCGGGCGACGGAGTACATAAGCGAGGAGGCCAAGAAGAAGCCGGAATACAGGGACCTCTTCCGAGCAGGGGACAGGATCGCCCGGCTCATGGGGGTATTGCTGCTTAAGCGATTGGAGTCCAGCATCGAGGCCTTCCGGTCTACATTGAACTCTCTGATATCCAGCAACCGGAACTTCCGCGAGGCCCTGGCCTCCGGCTTCGTTCCCATTGGAAGCACGGCGACCCGCCTGCTGGCCGGGCAGTCATTCGACGTGGACGACTTGCTGGAAGTGCTCAAGCAGGAAGAACAGCGCCGCCAGGAAACGGGCAGTGCGCGTGACAAGCTAGTGCACACGGTGGCCGATTTCCGGGCCGAAGAGTGGATGCAAGACCTGGACGCGGACTATGACGTGCTAAAGGACATCCAGGGACGCGTCAAGGACATCGGGCCGGAAGATGACGACAAGCTGCGGGCGCTGCGGGGATTCCTGGCGCGGCCTGAAGTGAAGGCGGGGAAAGTCCTGATATTCTCCGAGGCTGAGACGACAGTAGAGTATCTCTACCGAGAGCTAAATCCCAAAGGCGAGCAGGCTGAAATCGCTCGGATAACCGGTAACACGAGCCACGACGCCGAGAGAATCGTCCAACGGTTCTCCCCAACGTGGAACCTAAAGGAACGCGAGGCCATGCCCGGGCCTGAAATACGGGTGCTACTGGCCACAGACATCGTGTCCGAGGGTCAGAACCTTCAGGACTGCGCCTGCGTGTTGAACTATGACCTGCACTGGAATCCAGTCCGCCTCATCCAGCGGTTCGGGCGGGTCGACAGGATTGGAACGGAACACGAGGTGATCAACCTCCACAACATGTGGCCAGACGTGGAGGTAGATGCCGAGTTGACGTTGACCGATCGGCTTCACCGGCGCATCCAGTCGTTCCACGACCTCATCGGATTGGACAGCAAGCTGCTCTCCGATGCAGAACGGCTGAACGCCAATGCGATGTACCGCATCTACGAAGGTAAGACCCTGCCAGAGATGGACGACGGGTTGGACGAGGTGGCCGCGAACCAGCGGGCGATCACGCTGCTGCAGCGCATCCAGGACGAAGACCCGGAATTGTGGCAGACCATCACCCGCTTGCCGGACGGCATAAGATCAGCGTTGCAGGCCCGCACCGAACAGCCTTCGGCGCCAAATGACCAATACGCTCAGGGCGTGTTTGCGGTGGAGGGGGCTCAGGCCCCCCTTATGTCACCATCTGCGATGGCGTCCGTAATTTCCCCGTTCGACGACCCCAAACAGGGAGAAACGCTGGTCTTGATGAGCGCCGGAGGCGTGAGAGGCTGCTACGCGGTAGACAGCGGGCTGCAGCCGAGGGCCATTAGCCCGGCGCAATTCATCGCGGCGGCGGAGTGCAGCCCCGACACTCCTGCCCAGCCGTTGCCGGCCGACACGAATGAGCGGGTGATGTGTGTGTTCGAGGCATTCAGGACGGACTTCCAGCGACGGTTGGGCAGGGCTAGAAGGCCGCGGGACACAAGGGCCCGCCGCTACATCTCACGACACCTCGGCATCGCTATGCGTGAGGCCCGTGAAGACCCGGGATTGGTGAGCCGGATTGAGGTGCTGAGGCAGATATTCCTGGGCGAGGTGTCGCCACCGGTCGAAAGCGCCCTTGGCGAGATCAGGAATCTCAGGCTAGAGGGCTCCGTGCTTCTAACCCGGCTTGAGGCCCTCCGGGAGCGGTACCGCCTCAACCCGCCGGACGACGCCGACCGCTCCCAGACCGGGGAGCCGCAGGTTATTCGTATCGTCTGTTCTGATGGGCTGGTGTGAAAGCCTGAGACTATAGGGTTTCGGCATACATTGCCAGCCACATCCTAAAGATCGTCCGTTCCGCCTCGTTGCGGCGACAGTTGATGCTAGAATGTCCCAGTTTCTTTGCTGGCGGTGAGCTACGTGGCCGTTGAAACAGCTCCCACCGGCATCAGTCAACCACTCTGCGCAGGAGGATTGGTCTAATGTACCACCCTGGTGGAACAATCAAAGAGGTGCTGCGGTGCATCGAAAAAAATGAATACGTACTCCCGGCGATCCAGAGGGAGTTCGTCTGGGGTCCCGACAAAATCTGCGCATTATTCGACAGCTTGATGCAAGGATATCCGTTTGGAGAGTTTCTGTTCTGGAATATTGATGCGGGACATTCTGCGGAGTACAAGTATTATGGACTTGTCGTTGATTATCACCAACGGGACGACCCTCATTGTCCCGAGGCCCATATCATGCCGGGAAGGCCGATCACGGCTGTGCTCGACGGTCAGCAACGTTTGACTGCTTTTAATATTGGCCTACGCGGTTCAATGGCTGTCAAGCGGCCCTATAAGCGATGGAATAGCCCTGATGCGTTTCCTAGGCGGGTTCTAGCGCTGGATTTACTGGCGTCGAATGAACCGGATGAGGAAGGCAATCGCTACATTTTCGAGTTCATTGAGGAAGACAGGATTGGACACAAGAATGAACGGCTGTGGTTCAAAGTTTCGGACATCCTAACGATGCAATCTGGGCCACCCATGCTCAAGTGGTTGACTGAACACAAGCTTGGCGACACGGAATTGAATCTTGCTTTTGAAAGGCTCGATCGATTGTATCAGGCTGTGCACAACGACCAAACGGTCTGCTACTACGAAGAGAAGAACCAAGACATTGAACACGTACTCAACATATTCATTCGGCGCAATAGCGGCGGAACGGTTCTCTCTTACTCGGACCTCCTGCTCAGCATAGCCACGTCCCAATGGGAAGAACTGGATGCTCGAAAAGAGGTCCACCAATTAGTAGACGACCTGAATCGCATCGGGCCAGGTCTTGGCCTAACTAAAGACTTCGTATTGAAAGCCGGCCTGATGCTAACAGACATAGCAAGCGTCGGATTTCAAGTCCGGAACTTCACCCGGGCGAATATGGCAGTCCTAGAAAAGAATTGGTCCCAGATTAGCTCCGCTTTGATCGAGACGGTCCAATTGGTAGCGGCGTTCGGGTTTGATAGCAACAGCATCCGAGCCAATAGCGCTCTGTTGCCTATCGCGTACTACATCTACCAACTGGGAGCTCCCTCGGATTTTGATGTCCACAGCAGATTTCAAGAGGACCGTCGAGCAATTCGAGGTTGGCTGATACGCTCCATCTTGAAGGCGTCAGGAATTTGGGGAAGTGGGCTGGACACTTTGCTCACTGCGCTCCGTGACGTTATTCGCAGCACTAACAACGGCCATTTCCCAGCGGTGGAAATGAGACAAGTCATGCACCTACGAGGGAAGGACTTAGATTTTTCAAAGGAGGAATTCGAGGACCTTGCCGATATGGCCATCAACGACCGGCGGGTTTTCGCTTTACTGACGCTCGTGTTGCCTTCTATAGACGTACGGACCCATCATTTTCATATCGACCACATTTTCCCCAAGAGCCGCTTTACAAAGGCCCAACTTCGCAACGCCGGAGTGGCCGACGAACACCAGGATGCCTATAGCGACCGCGCCAATCGAATAAGCAATTTGCAACTACTTGAAGGGATTCCAAATGTTGAGAAACGGGCCAAGATGCCGACAGAATGGATGGATGAGCACTTTACAGACGAACAAGCCCGGCAGCATTACAGCGAATTGTATCTCCTAGGAGAGGTTCCGAAGGAAATAACCAAGTTCATGGACTTTTATGAAGTGCGGAGAGAGCGGTTACAAGAAAAAATTGGTCAGCTAGTAAATTCCGCTTGATGGAGAAGTGTGTAGGCCGTTGACCTTACCCCCGAAAACAGTAGCAGTGGCAAAGAGAGTCCTCCGGGTCAACTACCCGCAACACTCTCACTCAGGCTCGTACAGAAAATGGGGCAAGATCATTTCACATTACACAGACTTGCCAAGCTATCGTCCGTTCCCGTACTCTCTACTGAATGACTGACCCATCTAGAGATGCCCAAGCCCCGACCGTCGTAACTGTCTATCCAATGACAGGTCGGCAACTCTTCTTCAGGGTTCCTCACGTCGTCTGCGAGGAGTGCGACCTCACCGTTCGACTCGTCCAGCGCGTTGCTTCTGACCTCCCCCATGTCGAAATTCGCATCAAGCCCTGGTTCAACCATCTCTTCGACGCCCTGCGCCGTGGAGGTTGGCACCCGCCCATCGTGACGATCAACGGAAGGGTCAGCACCCAGGGTGTCATCCCCGATGAAGACAGGCTCCGCCGCGCCCTCAGTCACAATGCCCCCACCGCCGTCGCCAGCGCCGATACCTAACCATCTTGCCTCCGCCACCCCCTTCGGAGGCTCACGCAAAGGAATACGGAAAGATGGCCGCCAATTGCGGGGTAGGCCCGAGGCAAAGCCCTATCCCGTTGGCCCCGCATCAGCCAACGCTGGGGAGATAGGGTATTCCGCTGAGGATTGGGCCACCCCTGGCAAGGCAGGGGCCTTAAATCGCCTCTCCGGGCCTGGTGTTTCAGCCGAAACCGGGATTTCACGCCTGACCACGCCTGAGACGCTTGAATCACGTCGCGGCAGCAGGGCCGCAAAATGGTAAACTAAAGGGGTTGGATGGAGATGGGAGGCGGTAAAGCTAAGTTTCGCTCCCGCGCCACGCTAAGGCTATGCCGGGCGGAACCGGGTATCGACCCGGCACCCGTTCTCGTTCCCGCGAGCTTGCCCTTCTCACAAGACAACCCCGCCGTCAACGGTTCGTCCAATCCCGGACCAAGTAACCAACTCTCGCCGCCGTTATCACCACCGGTTCCGTTTGCTTCTAGCGTATGCCCTATGTGAAAGAGGAACTATGACAACTAATGACTCTGGCAAGCTGAATATGGGAGGGGTAAGTGCTATTAAGGAAATTACTGCACTCCCACCCAACGAGTGGACGCCGAGGCAGAGGGACCGTCTAGCCGCCTGCCTAACGGCGCTTGCCCACCAACCTAGCAGGTGGCACTCGTATCAAGATTGGGGGCCTGGCGGTCCTGTCAAGTTTCTAGGGCAGCGGGGCATAGAGTTTTCACCCGTCCCTAATCCTCGGCCATTGAGCCGGTCTTACTATAATGGCTGCGGCTGCAAAGAATCGCACTGGCGGTTGATCGGCACAGTCTAAATTGCGATACGCTAGAAGCAAACGAAACCTCACCACCACAAGCTCCAGGGACAGTTGAGCCAAGTAAGCCAGGGCCATGAAGATCAACAGGGCTTCGGAGACGAGAATTCCTACCCCGGTTATCACCGCCAAGACATTCCGCAGCAGGCCCATTTCGTCACACTTTCCCGCCGCCGTAAACGAGCTTCCACATTCGCAGGGCAAACCGGGTAATATCCTCTACGCCGTCAGCGTCCGCCTCGCAACTGCATTGGGTGCACCTGCACAGGGACGCCAAGCAGTCAACGGAATCTCCGCAGCGGCAACGGTCGCAATGGGTTATGACGTCTTCGGTGTTGGTGGTCATTTCTCTACTCCACTCCTTATCCGTTCAGACCCAAATAGTCCGCCCACTCCTCCATCAAGGTCCTGCGCTTCTCGAAATAGTCTGTGCGCCGGTAGGCAAGCTCCGTTGCCGAACCTTCGACGTGGGCTAAGGCGTGTTCGGCTATCTCCCTCGGAACGTCGGAACATTCAGCGGCCCAATCCCGGAAGCTGCTGCGAAAGCCATGCGGAACGCAGCCGATTCCCCTTCTCTTGAGCAACCTGCTAAGGGTTTCAGTTGAGATAGGCTTGCCAGATTTTGAAGAAGGGAACACCAGCCCGCTATCATCGCTCCACTGTCGCGCCTTCTCCAACACTCCCAACGCCGCCTGGGTTAATGGAATCCGATGCTCACGACGGTTTTTTTTCATTCTGGCCGCAGGGATCGTCCAGGTTGCCGCTTCGAGGTCCATTTCGTCCCACCGCGCCCCTCTCGCCTCTCCCGACCGGGTTACGGTCAGGGCTAGAAACTCCAAACATAGCTTTGTGGTAGGCCAAGCATCAGTACCCCGGATTACCACGATGGCTGCGCCTACCTCAGCGAATGGAAGGGCCTTCCGATGCTCGGTTCGTTGAGTTTGCCGAGGCAAGGCCTTGACTATCGCTTTTGACGCTGGGTTGTCTGTCCTATGCCCTTGGGCAATGGCCCATTCCATAATCACGCCCATGCGTTCTCGGAGTTTTCGGCCAGTTGCAGCTTTCTTAGTCCATAGCGGCTCAACCACGGCTAAGACATCAGCCGTAGTAATGTCCGCTATTGGTTTTGCACCAAGGGACGGGAGTGCGTAACCAAGTACCGTTCGCCAATCCCGCTCCGTCTTCTTGTCCCCCCAACCTTTCGAGCGAGACTCAATGGCATCATCAACCGCCTGGGCGAAAGTCAACTGGTGGACGACCGACTTACGAGGGTCCACGCCTTCGAGTACAGACCGGGCGTTAACCCTGGCCCGTTCTCGCGCCGTGGCCAAGGATATTAGGTCAACAGGCCCTAAGCCAACATTAGTAGCTTTCCCGTCGATCCTCAACTCCTGTGCCCAATTGCGCCCAATTCTCCCGTTGGCCGTGCGCCATACCCGGAGATACAGGCCGTAGGAACCCCGACCGTCACCGTAGCGGCCTGGGGTGGATATGGTGCGGACAAAAGCAGCAGTAAGAATTTTCAACCGATTTGTTTCCCTATCTCGCACCTATGCTGACTCCTTGTATGGGTATATCAGTGATAATATATGATACTCTATTAACTTGTCAAGACACTAAAAAATGAGCCCCATTGGGCCGGTGGACAGGCGGAGTTAGCTTCACGTTAAGCTGAATAGGCTGTGATGTGAGACGCTATTCCACTGATAAGAAACCTGTTGACACGTCCTATCTGAACAAAGTGTTCAACTGTCAGCTCCAACGCCGGCGCCAACCCACTGGGCCGCCAGGGCCCCCACTGTAGACAGATTACACGGTTTCATCGTACACGGCGGTATAGACTTCAGGAACGACTGCCCATACGACCGCCCCGTGATTCTTTGGTCCAATACCACGATGGTCCCCTTGTCCTCTTTGTTGCGAATCAGCCGGCCGATGCCCTGCCGGAAGCGCAACACGGCCTGGGGAATCGAATACTGCTTGAACGGGTCCTCGTACTGGTCCGACCTGGCCTTGACCACCGGGTCGGTGGGCACCTGAAAGGGAAGCCGGGTTAGCACCAGCGCCTGCAGGACTCCGTTGGGCAGGTCCACTCCCTCCCAGAAGCTCGCCGTGCCAAGGAGGACGCTGCGAGGATCGTGGGTGAACCGGGCGATGAGCTGCTGCGGCGGGCCGTCGATGCTCTGGGCCAGCACCTGGATTCCCTCCGCCTGCAGCGGCGCTCGAATCCGGTTGGCCACGGCCCGCAACGACGAGTACGAGGTGAACAACGCCATCGTCCTGCCGCCCAGTGATGTTCCCAGGTCAACCAGCACCCGGGCCAGGGCGTTCGCATAGCCGTCGGTTGTGGGCGTCGGCATGTCGCTGGGCATCAGCAACTGGGCCGCCTTCTGGTAGTCAAACGGAGATCCCACCAACAACTCGTCGCTGTCCTCGGGCAGTCCCGTCCTCCGCTTGAAGTAGGCGAAGTTCCCCTCGGTGCTGAGGGTTGCGCTGGTCATCACCACGCTCTCTTTCCGGTCATACAGCCCTTCGGCCAGCATGGGGCCAACGTCCAGCGGCGCGGCGTGAAACGAAGCGTCGCCGTTGGAGGTCTCCCGCGCTGCCCAGATTATCGTCTCGTCGTCGGGCGAGCCTACAATGGACCCCAGTTGGCGCCGCAACTCGTCAAGGCTGTCCAGGATGTTTCCCGCCTCCATCGCCAACGCAGGTTGGTCGCCGGCGGCCGGCAACGTTGTTGATTCCAGGAACCGCTGCAGCCGCGATAGCACCTGCGACGCCTGCAGCATCCGCACTTCCAGGTTTTCCCAGGCCAGTGCGATCCCCTGCCAGGTCTGCCTGTTCCTGACCTGGTGGTCTACCAGCACCTGGACCGGGCCGTCGGATGATTCAACCCGCTGGGCCTCCAGGAATCCCTCTCCCGATGCCCAGAGACGTGCCCACAGTTCCCTCAGCGTCGCGGCCCCGGTCTCGGCATCCGACACCGCCCGTTCGCCTTCCCGCCTGACCGCCGACGTCAAACCTTCGGCTCCCAACGCCATGCGCACTTGCATAGCCAGCCGCCCCTGCAGCTCCAGGGCCTCCTCCAGCCGGTCCCTCGTGACGCTGAACCCCAATTGCCGCGTCGCTTCGTCTTCCAGGTGGTGGGCCTCATCGACTATCAGGTAGCGGTAGTCGGGAATCAGGCCCCCGCCCCGGACCAGGTCGGACAGCAGCAAGGCGTGGTTCACCACCACGATGTGGGCCTGGTCCGCCCGCTCCCGAGCGCTGCGCAGGAAGCAGGGACCGCCGTCGCGCAATCCGGGGCACCACGCCTTCTCGCCGGCAGAGACCCGGGACCACACGAAGGCGTCCCGCCCCGACAGATTGATCTCCCCGCGGTCTCCGGTGACCGTGTCCTGCAGCCACACCGCCGTCTTGCTAAGAACGCGGGCATCCTCCACCGTCGGGTTCTCGCTCCTCGCCAGGTAGTTCCACCGGTGCAGGCACAGGTAGTTGTTCCTTCCCTTGAGCAGCGCCGCCTTTACCGCGCCCTCCTCCACCAGCCCGGCCTCTTCCAACACCTTTAGCAAGGCCGGTATGTCCTTTCGCATCAACTGTTCCTGCAGATTAATGGTGTTGGTCGAAACCACCACCCTCTGTCCGTGGGCCACCGCGAACAGCACCGCCGGGAGCAGGTAGGCTATCGACTTGCCCACGCCGGTGCCCCCTTCCACCGCCAGGTGCCGGCTGCGGAAGATCGCCCGGGTGACCCCCGACAACATTTCTTCTTGCTCCGGCCGGAGTTCGAACCCCGAGAAGCTGCTGGAGAAGGGGCCCTGCGCCCCCAGCAGATTGATAATCTTGTCCTCGCCAAGGTCTGCCTTGGAGCTGTCGGCCCGCCGCTTCTCCGGCCGGCCCAGCCTGGCCGCGAGGGCCTCGGTGTCCAGGCCGGTCAAACCTGCGGCCGCCGGCCCCTGGGGCAAACTGTGCTGTATGCCCGACAGCAGCGGGCTTATGGACCACCGGCTCCGCATCGAAAGGTGCGTCAGATGGGCCAGCAGGCCGGGGTCCAACTGCTCCGCCCGGCGCAGCAATTTGACGAAGACCTGGTGCGTCGCGCTGGCGTCGGCCAACGCCCGGTGGTGGTTGCGGAGGTCCACCTTGAAGTAGTCCGACAAGTAGGCCAGTGAGTATTGCTGCACGTGGGGCAGTAGCGCGGACGCCAGGTCCCACGTGTCATAAGCCGGGTTCTGCAGTTGCAACCCGTGGGAGGAGAGAAAACCCAGGTCGAACTTTACGTTGTGGCCTATGACCGGATGGTGTTCCACGAAATCGGCCAATTCGCCGGCGATGGAACTGAAGAAGGGCGCCCTGCTCACCTGGCTGGGTTTGATGCCGGTCAGCCGTTGGATGAACTCCGGAATGTTGCGACCGGGGTTGATCAGCGTCTGGAAGGTGTCCATTACCTGGTCGCCCTGGAACTTGACCGCGCCCACTTCGATGATGGTGTCCCGGCCCTGGTCCAGACCCGTGGTTTCCAGGTCAATGGACACGTGGACCGATTCAAATGGAGAGGTTGCGGAGATACCCAAAGTCATCGCAGTTCAACCACCTGGGAATACTGAAGGCTCTTTCCCATTCATGGATGGGGTAAGGGCCCAATAGGCTTGCCGCAAAGACATTTCCAGGCTGCTCCCCTCATCCGCACTCGCCCCGGCCCGTCCGTCCTGGCAGGGGTTGCCGGCTTCTATGACGCCGCCCCCCTGCTGGTCCTTTCTCCACGGCCGGGACTTACACTTATGGGCCTGGTCAGACCGCGTAGGGCCGGACCGACCCGGAGCGCAGCCCCACCGCGGGGTGGTACTTTCCGCTGTGGACTGCGGTCAGGAACTCTTCCTCGTTGTTGATTTCGTCATCGAAGGCGGTCACGAATCTACCCAATCCGTGGGCCGAGTGGGCGTCGCTGCCGCCGGTCGCGGGCATTCCCAGCATCGAGGCTACGCGCATGGCGAATTCGTTTTCCCGGTCCTGGGTACCGCCGTTGGCCGCCTCTACCGCATGGGCCAGCTTGAATACCGGGTGGTCCAAGGCGTCCTCGGGCTTCTCCGGCAGAGGGTCGTCTACCGATTGGTAAATGAGGGCGTTGTGCCTGCGGTTTTGGGTCAGCACGGCCCGGAAAGGGTGGGCAGTTATTATGAAGCCGCCTACCTCGTCGGCGGCCTTCCGCAACTGCGCGGCTTTGTGAAAGCCCGATTGGAAGCGGTCCAAGCCAAAGGCCAGCATGTGGCCCATGTCCGTCTCCACCTCCATTGCCCTCACCAGCACCATGTTGTGGAGGCTGGCAAAGCGCTGGAACTCGTGGCGGTCCCACGGGCCGCTGTGCTCCGTGATGCATAAACCCCGCAGCCCCAGCCGCTCCGCTTCCAGAATCAGGTCGTCGGGCTTAAGGCTGCTGTCGCTGCTCCCCTTGGTAGTGTGGATGTGGAGGTCGAACAGTTTGGCCATATATTGCCGGTCGGGCGTCGCCGCCTGGGGCTGACGCTCCGGTAAGTCTATCCGGGATACCTGAACCCGTCAATGCGCCGAAATTTCAAATTCCGTACCATTCCGTACCATTCTGTCCCATTTTGACTGGCCTG
Source organism: Dehalococcoidia bacterium (assembly GCA_965249215.1). Lineage (GTDB taxonomy): Bacteria > Chloroflexota > Dehalococcoidia > Lucifugimonadales > UBA3495. Next base: position 352,305 of record CBDFLN010000002.1, read on the forward strand.
CGAGTGGCCGGTTGGGGCTGGGCATTCCTCTCCCGGCGTCACCGAAATGTGACAAGTCTGTGACAGGCGCCCTGGCATAGGTCATCACATCTTAGTTTGGGAGTGGACTGCGGGACTGTCAAGGACGGTTTGTCAGTTGGGCGCCACGGTGATTGTTGCGGCTAGTAGTTTGCCGTATCAGGTCGGACAGGAGTGGAGCAGTGGTTGCCGGGTCAGTGTAGGGGCGAAAAATGTTTCGCCCCTACCTGGATGGAGCGGTGCCGTGGTGCGGTTCAGACCGCATTGACCCTAGCCAGAGATTTGAGATTCCTCGGCTACGCTCGGAATGACATGGTATTCCTACTGGGGTAGGTTGCGGCGCTAATCGGGTGGGTCGCGGGGGAGGGTGTAGCCGAGGGATCGGAGGAAAGTCAGGTCGTCGGGGGTTAGCTGGGCTGACTTTAGCAGCTCCGGGCGGCGTTCGAAGGTGCGGCGTAATGACTCCCGGCGTCGCCACCGGGCTATCTCTTCATGGTGGCCCGAACGCAGTATCTCCGGGACGTCCATGCCCCGGTACTCCGCCGGGCGGGTGTACAGGGGGTGCTGGAGGAGGCCCGAGGTGAACGAGTCCTCAGAGACGCTGTCGGGGGAGCCGACAACCCCCGGCGTAAGCCGCGACACCGAGTCCACCAACACCATCGCCGCCGGCTCGCCCCCGGTCAGCACGAAGTCCCCGATGCTTATCTCCCGGGTCGCCAGCCCACGGGCTACCCGTTCGTCTACCCCGCCGTAATGGCCGCATATCAACACCAGCGCGGGCGCCTGGGAGAGTTCCTCGGCGATGTCCTGGTTGAACAACTCCCCCTGGGGCGACAGGAGCACCACCGGGATCTGCGGCCGCTGCTCGGCGGGGTACTGTCCCAACACGTCGTCCACCGCCTCGAATACGGGCTCCGGTTTGAGCACCATGCCCGGCCCGCCGCCGAACTGATAGTCGTCCGCCGTCCTGTGGGCGTCGTTGGTGTAGTCCCGCAGGTCTGTGACTTCTATGGACACCAGGCCGTCGGCCGAGGCCATTCCCAGCATGCTGTACTGGAAAGGCCCATCGAAGGCCTCGGGGAAGAGGGTCAAGACGTGGAAGCGCATCGCAAAGAGCTACCGACAATAAGCTTTCGAGGGACTGTGTGATGCTAGACAAGCGACTTTCCCTTGTCAAGAAAGGCCCGTCCCCTCCCGTCTTTCGACGCTGCGTACCGGCGGACAACAACGCCTTTTCCGGCAAAAGTCCTCTGCCAAAAGCAAGGAAGGGGACAACCATTCCGGCTATAATTTTGTGTGGGCCCTTCGCGAGACAGTCCCTACGCGTGGTAGGCCCTACATAGAACAAGCCCTGGCCGACAGGCCGTAACCGGCGTCGGGAGTACAGGGCCAATGACATCTCGGGGGTAGGGGATGAAGTGCGTGGCCCTCTTTCGCTGCTTTGGACTCCTGTTGGTTGCATTTCTGGCTTTCGCCGCCTTGGCCTGCGGCGGGTCATCGGGGGATAACATTGTCTTCGTGTCCGACATGGACGGCGACGACGAGATATACCTGTTGGACCCCGACAAAGGGGACCTGGTCAAGCTGACCGACAACCAGGCCCGGGACTTCGACCCACGGCTGTCGCCCGACGGCAGGCGCGTTGTTTACCTCTCCGACGAGGCGGGAGACCTGACCGTCAACCTGGTGGACCGCAAGGGAGAAGCGGTCACAAGGCTCACCGATTCGCCCGGCGCCGGAGTAACACCTCTGTGGTCCCCCGACGGGCTGCGTTTGGCCTACGTCTCCCAGCGCGACGGCAATCCCGAGGTCTACATCATGGCCTCCACCGGCCGCGGGAAGACCAGGGTCACCTCCAACTCCAACGGAGACGTCATCGGGGACTGGTCTCCCGACGGGGAATGGCTGGTGCTTTATCGCCCCCTGGGTGAACCGGAACAGGGGCTAATGCTGCGCAATCCCGACGGCGTTAACCTGGTCCAGCTCACGCCGGAGCAAGACTCCGGGGCCGTGTGGTCTCCCGACGGCAAAAGCATTGCCTTTGTCAGGAGCGACGGGGAGAACTCCGACATCTACGTGGTCAGAAAACTGAAAGACGCCTCCTGGCAGGACGACACCGAGCTCAACCGGTTGACCCAGCACGAGGCTGCCGACCATTCTCCCGCCTGGTCCCCCGACAGCGAGACCATCGCGTTTGTCTCCAGCCGGGACGGCAACGCCGAGGTTTACACCATGCGCGCCGACGGCTCAGGCCAGCGGCGGCTCACCCGAAACGAGTCCGAGGACATTGCCCCCGTATGGTCTGAGAACGGCCAGCGCATCGCCTTCGTATCCTTTCTCTTCGGAGCGGGCGAACTCTTTGTCATGGACTCCGACGGGGGACGGCAGCGGAGGGTCACCAACAACCGCGCGGAGGACCACTCGCCCGACTGGTAGGCCCCCGGTGTCCTGACGCACCTGGGTCGTAGGCTCCCGGTAGACCCCCGCCGCCTTGGGTGCTACACTCCCCGCGTCATCCGCCCGGCTGAACGCGGCCCCTCACAAGTCCGCCGGCCGGTTAGCGACAGCGAGTAACCCATGCAATACCGGTCCATTGCGCCAATGATGAGCCAACTCTGGTCGCCCATGGCCGCGGTAACCAGTTCATGGCAGGGCAAGGTCAACGCCCAGATAGTCGTGGCTGTCGGCGGTTCCTCTATTGTGCCCAGCCAACCGCGCGTAGCCGTGCAAATCTACAAGAGCAATTTCACCCACGACCAGGTCTACCGCAGCGGCGTCTTAGCCGTGAACTTCCTCAGACGAGACCAACTCCACCTGATACCGGCCTTGGGCCTGGTCTCCGGCCGGGACAAGGACAAGCTCTCGGGCATTGCCCATCATCCGGGCGACACGGGCTGCCCGGTGCTGGAGGACTGCTGGGGCTACCTGGACTGCCGCGTGGTCAACGCCATGGACGGCGGTGACATGACCTGCTTCTTGGCTGAGGTGGTAGCCGGGGAATGCAGGAACGAAGAAGGCCCGCTATGGTGGCGAGACGCGGCCCGCCAACTGCCCCAGGACGTGATGAAGGAGTGGGACCGCAAGATACAGGGCGAAATCCAGTTCTCCGGCCCTCGCATGAAGGAAATCAGCCCCATTTCCTGGGACCCTGGGTCCCTTCCCCAGTCCTGACTTGGGTTTTGGGCTTGCCGCGGTGGACGACGTCCAGGACATAGTATCCAAGATTCACGACTCCCCTCACCAGGCGGTGCTGGCCGTGGCCGGCGCGGGCAGCCAGGCGGTGGCGTGGTTGCTGGGCCGCCCCGGAGCATCCCGCACCGTGCTCGAGGCCATAGTTCCCTACGGGCCGAAGTCGATGTTGGACTTCCTGGGGTTCGAGCCCGCGCAGTCCGTAAGCCGGGATACAGCCCGCAGCATGGCCAAGGCGGCCTACCAACAGGCGCAGCGTCTGGGCGCTGCCGAAACACCCTTGGTGGGGCTGGCATGTACCGCCGCCATCGCCACCGACCGCGTCAGGCGGGGCCAACACCGTTGCCACGTCGCCGTTTGGGACGATGCCGGGTGGACCGCGTACGACCTGCACCTGGAAAAAGGCCGGAGAGACCGGGAGGCCGAGGAGGACATGGCCAGCAGGCTGGCGCTCCTGGCCCTGGCCGGGGCCTGCGGCGTCCGGGAAACCCCGGACCTGGGCCTGACTCCCGGCGATTCTCTAGATACCATCGAGCATCCCCACCCGCCTCCCTTGGAGCGGTTGCTTTCCGGCGAGGCCGGCTTTGTCACGGTGAGCGCCGACGGCGCCATGACCGTCGACCATCCGGCTCCCGCCGCCCTGCTGCCGGGTTCCTTCAATCCGCTGCACCAGGGGCACGAGGCATTGGCCCAGGCAGCTTCCGACATTCTGGGCACGGATGTTGCCTACGAGCTATCCGTCACCAACGTCGATAAGCCTGCGCTAACTGCCGAGGAGGCCGGGGAGAGGCTGTCCCAGTTCAGAGGCAAGGGGGCTGTCGTGCTGACCCGCGCCGACACCTATCACAAGAAGGCGGCCCTCTTTCCGGGCTGCACCTTCGTCATCGGGTGGGACACCGCCGTCCGTCTGGTGGAACCCCGATACTACGGTAGCGACCAGGCTGCCATGACCGCGGCCCTCCTGGACATCTGGGCCTTGGGTTGCCGCTTCCTGGTGGCGGGCCGACAGGTACAGGGCGGGTTCCGGACGCTGGCCGACGTGGGCGTACCCCAGGGATTCGACAGCCTGTTTCAGGGCATTCCCGAGTCCGTATTTCGCTTCGACATTTCCTCCACTGCCCTGCGGGACCTGGACGGCTGAGGCCGGGGCGGGCGTGGGCCGTGCGTCTGCTCCACCGCACCAACGGCGTTCCACGCCAACCTCCCGGGGTCATACGCGGCAGGTTTGCCATAGCTGTGACCTAAATTCCCTTCTGGCCCAACGTGAGAGAAGCGCAAAATGCTTTTCGCGCCCAGTTTGTTTCTGAAACCCATGACTTTCATCCCTAAAGTATGTATGAGATATGCATCGACAGCAGAGAGGTGATACGAAGGTTGGACCGGGAAGGCTGGGAACTTGACCGAGTGAACGGGAGCCACCACATCTTTGCGAACCCAGGAAAGCCGGGCTCTGTTACGGCTCCCCATCCCAGGAAGGACTTGGGAATGAAGATTCTTTAGACGCAATTGCGACGGACTCAGGCTCAGGGGAATCACCGTCGATGGGTATAGCCAGCGTGATGTCCACGTTGTTGTCCCTATCGATGACGACCTGCTCCACGATCATCTGGAGAATCTCCTTGCGCTGCTCGGGGGTCAACTCGTCCAGTCCCTGGCCGACCTCTCTCGCCCAGGCTAGGACAGCCTCCATCAGCCGCCGCTTCTCAGCTCCGCCCACCTCCTGAGCATGGTAATCGTCCAGCTTCGCCCTGGCGCTCTCAAGCCGCTCGGTGATGAACTTGCGCTGATGGTCGAGTTGGGCCTCGGTGATCTTCCCCGACACGAACAGCCTGATGGCGCGGTCCTCTTCCATCTGGATGCTCCGCAGGTCTCGCTCGGCTTGGGCGATCTCCTCCTCCAATCCGCCGCCCTCTGGAGAATCGAGGGTGTCGATACCGGCGACGATCAGGTCGGGGTTCTGGATTACCCGCTTCACCTCGCTCCATATCGGCTCCTCCAACCGCTCCGCCCGGATGTAGGGACGCTCCCGACAGCGCAGGCGCATACTCTGCATTCCGTTGCACATGTAGTATCGGTTGGGAGTGGGAAGGTCGTAGCGGTACTTCTTGCCGTTGCGAACGTTGGTGGTGCTCCGGGTGCATCTTGCATGGAAATTGTGGCCACACTCGCCGCATTTCAGAAGGTGCTGCAACAGGTAGAGCACATTCGTGTTCCTCTTGGCCTTCCTGCTCCGCTGCTTCTTCAGCGCCTGCGCCCGCTCCCAGGTCTCGTCGTCGATGATCTGCGGGACCGGGATCTCAATCCAGGTGTCCCTCGGCTGGTCGTAGATCTTCATTCCGTCCTCGGTGGAGATGTGGCGGTACCTGCCGTAGACCCAGGTACCCGTGTAGGTGGTATTCCCCAGGATGTGGTGCACGCGGGACTGAAGCCATAGCAGCTTGCCGGTCTGAGTGGGGATTCCCTCGTCGGTCAGCCGCACGGCAATGGAGTAGGACCCCATCCCCTCATGGACGTACATGTGGAAGATGCGGCGCACAACCTCGGCCTGCTCCTCAATCGCCTCGGGCCTGCCGTCGTCCCCGATGCGGTATCCGTAGGGGAGGCCGCCGGTGGGCACCCGTCCCTGCTTGGCCGTCCCCCGCTTGCCCATAGTGGACCGCTCCCGGAAGTTGTCCAGCTCGATCTTGCCGATGGCCGCCATGAGTCCGAAGGTCTTCATGTCGATGGAGTCCATGACGGCTTCCAGCCGTATCTGGTGGGCCTCGACGACCTCCATGAGGGCGGCGGCGGGGTACATCCCCCGGCTGAGCCGGTCTGATTTCCAGCAGACGATGGTGTCAAAGCGCCCGCGTTTGGCGTCGGCCAGCATCCGGAGGAACTCGGGGCGCTTCTTGGACCAGCCCCTGCCCACCTCCTGGTAGCGGGCGGTAATAGTCATGCCCTTGGCCTCGCAGTAGGCTTCCATCTCGTTGCTCTGCTCGGAGAGGGAGGTCTTGTCGTCCTCAGCCTGGCTCTTGTCCGATACGCGGGCGTAGATGACCGCCCTCTTGCCGTTTGCCTGTCTCTGTGTCCTGGTTCCCGCCACGATTTCCTCCTTTCATTCTCGTACCCTGTGAAACCAAAAAAGACCCGCCTCCTGTCGGGAGCGGGTCTGCGAGTAGTACAATCACATCGCATCACCTGCTTCGTACAGGTGGAGCCACGGCCCGGGGTGTTTGCAGCATCGCCGGGCCAACCTCTACCCAGCATTTTACCGCGAATGCCGCGGCATGGTCAACGGGCTGTCCGCCCCGTCAGACGCCACAGTAACCCTCACACTCGTTGCCGAACCCGTCCGATTGCCCGTCCGTTCCCAACTCCGCCTCATCGGGGCTGACCGCCTGCGCGAGGGGCACCCGTCGTGGATGCAGATAGGGTTCTTTGGCGAAGGCCAGCCTGCCCCGCATGTTGGAATCTATCTCCACCGCCTCGGCGAACAGCTCCGGCCATCTGCGCTTGGTCTCGACCCACCGCTGACGGGACTGGTAGGGACAGCCGACGCAGGCGGAGCGCTCCAGTGGCCGGTCGTAGCGGGCCTGCCACCACGCAATGCATTGCTTCCTGGACATCCCAGCTTCGATGAGGGGGTAACGGTTCTGTATCCATCTATCGCGAGAGGGCCTCATGCGGATGGCCTCGTCGGTAGAGATGCCCAGCCACAGCTCGACGGCGGTGCCGGACGGAACACGTTATCCTTTTGTGAGTCCCAGCAGCTCGCGTATCTTCCGCTGAATCGATTGAGTGGGGACGGCGCCGCCGTTGGCCGGGCGGACCCGGCTGGTCTGCGCCATCCCCCTCACCGAACCGGACGTGCGACTTTCACCGCATCCGGCTCTCCATCAGGTGGGTTAGACCTATGTGGGTCGGGAACATCGGCTTTCCGCCATCATCGTCGGGTTCATACATCCCGCCTCCGGCGTAGTTCGCTTCGTTCCACTCCCATCTGACTGCCCCCCTTCGCCATGCGGCCGGCTTTCCCGGCCTCGGACTACTACGAGGGCTCTGCCACACGTCCGGCGTTGGCCGAAGGCTGGCCTACTCCGTAGCCGGAGAGCCGGTCGTGGTTCCCAAGTTCGCCTAGGTTGCGTCGTCGCGCCGTCTTAGGTCCTGCCTCTACGCCTGGCTTGGCTCGCTGCCGCGCTCGCCATCGGGAGATGCCGTAAATTGGAGTCGGCATCTCTGTCCTAACAGGACTGCCCCTGTATAAGGCAGACAGGGGTTCCAATGACTCCACCCTCGCCCTACCGTGAGCAGGTGGTTCTACATTCGACGCTTCAGTCGGCAGTTCCTTTCGTGACCATAACGACACTCTGGCTAGCAGCGCACGGTTTAGCAGGGTCACCGTCGCCACATTGTCGGGGAGGCTTCAGACATGGTTCCGCCTCTGGCCCCCATGCCTGCTCCCCTAGCCACCGGCCCACTCCTGGCCGAGTTCCGCATCCGGAACGTTCAACCCATGCGCTTCTTGGCGCACGCCTTATCTTGTAGTGCTCGGTACATTGGCGACGACCCATCCCGTCGCTCCCTCCGTCACGTCCCTTCAGATAGACGGGAAGGTCTACGAAGCTGTGGTTGCCGGAGTGGTTGGTGAGGGTATTGACGTCCTCGCGGAGACTCCGCCCGTTGTCCACGACGTACACGGGGAAGCCGAGACGCTCGGCGAGCCAATCGAGGTGAGTGTAGAGACTGGGAGGCTCCCAGTGGGTGTCGGCGAAGATGGCGCAGTTGGGGATGGCGTCGAATGCTCCCTGGCTTGCCATGAGGGCCATGACGGAGGACTGGACGCCTCCGCCCAGGCTGATGATCGTCAGAGAGTGTGTGAAACGCATCAGCCCTCCTCCCCGCCGCCGTCCGGAGATGAGTCCGCACGAGGCGGGAGTTGCCTGTCCCTCACGGCGTACTTGACGAGCAGGGTGAAGAGGCGGCGCAGCCGGTCCTGGGCGTCGGGTCCGGGGTTGAAGTCGATGCTCACGACCCGCAGCTCACCGGGGTCTTTCCTGGCGCCTTTGGGTTCGTGCTGGTTCTTGGTCTCTTCCATATCGGTCTTTCAGTGACGCCGACGCTGACCATGTGGGCCGGTTGCACCGAGCCTGCGCTGCGTCTGTTGGTGTCGTTCGGTTCCTCGTTCATCTTTGTGGGCGAACTCCCGTTCTCTTTCAGTGTGGGGGACCGGAAAGTTGGGCGTAATCCCCTATAGGGGTCTGATGAAAGAAGCCAGGACGCACGGCGGGTGTGGCTCGCGGCAGCCGACTGCCAAGGTTGGGATGGGCGATGGCTTGGGCTTGAGTTTCTCAGGGACGATGAGGGGCGTGAGAGGAGGCCCCTGGAGTTCGATCCAGGGGATGAGGGCGATGCGACGGAATCTATCGGCGGTGGAAGGTACCCTTTGACAACAAATGGGCGAGCTTCAACTCCTCGGCCAGGTCCAGCAGCGCAAGGAGGTGCAGTGCGTTGGGCCGGGTACCAGCCCGCCACCGCCTCAGGGTGAGGGTATTCGTCCCCAGACGGCGGGCCATCTCACCCCAGGTGAGGCCGGAGGCGTCCTTGAACCGCTCCAGACTCCGCGGGAAGTCGTTGGGAAAGTGGTGAATCGTCCTCCGGTAGTTGATGCGTTGACGAGGCAATGGTTTAGTCCTCCCTCAGTGAGATCAAGAAGTCCTCTCCGACCATGAGGTCCAGGCCCCCAGGAACCCACCGGGCAATGCGGACCAGGGAGCGATAGGCTCCGCCGCATGGCTCCGTTCCCCGCCGCCACCTGAGCATCTGCTTGCGGCCAATACCAGGTTGCTTGCGGGGATGGCCGCCAGCGCCGCCAGGAGCAGCGCCCCGGCGATGGGCGTCAGCCGCATCGCCTTTATGGATTTCAGGGTCGATCTCAGTGCCATCTCTTCACCTCCTTGGGGGTCATGGAACAGTGGTTCCTGCAATCGAGTGTGAGCGCCCCGGAGATTGGGCGTAATCCCCTATAGGGGTGTTCACCCATGAACCCCCTTATAAGACCCTCCCAAGAGGGGGCCGTCTGTGATGTCATAGCCGTGTACAGAGATTTGAGTTTGTTCCAAAAAGGGAAATCGGGGTCCTGAGCAAGCTAAATCAGGGGTAAATCAGCCCCTACAGGACGGAAACAGTGAACACTTTGTCGAAAGGGCTGGTTCCAGGGGGTGGCAGCAGAGTCCGTAGTGGGGACCGACATCGCTGCGAGGCGTGGAAACGGGCCTCATTGCAGGAAAAGCGGGTCAAAACGACATCGTTGCAGGGAAGGAGGGGTTTGTTATGAGTTCGAGAGGAAGGCCGTTGGAAAGAACGAGGAGCATCGAGGACCTGCACGAGCTAAGGCTCATGGCGCTGCTTCACGACCTGGTGAGGAAGCATCAGCGCAAAGGGGCGGGGGAGATGCTGGGCGTCGATCCCCGGACGGTGAAGGCGTGTCTGGAGCAAGGAGCGCTCTCCAAGTGGATGCGGACCGCATTGGAAGCCCAGCTGCTGTCCAGGGAGAAAGCGGCGATGGCGGCACAGCAGGAGCGCATCGAAGCCCTGGAGCAGCGCATGGAGGCGTTCGAGCAACAGATCACCAGCGGCCTCGGAGAGATGCGGACCACTATGGAGGGCGAGATCAAGGCGCTCAAAGACGAACACGCGGGGGCGCTGCGGCAGTGGGAACGGCGTCTGGCCCAGGTGGAGGCGGGATACGGCGGAGCGTCAGCGGCCAGCGCAGAGAAACAGCCCGTGACGACGGGTGTGACCCGGCGGCGGTATCCCGAGCTGGTGACCGTCGAGCCTGCTCTCGATGACGAGGCGGTCTTCGGTGCGGCGTGGCCGCTGATCGACGAGTGGCGCACGCTCAGAGCGAGTCATCCCATCGGGGGCAAGAGTCTGTCGTGGCTGGTGACGCACGAGCGTATCCTGGAGCTGGAGCTGGCCATGCTGGAGAAGCACGGGCTGACCTTGCCCCCTGAACCCATGCCGCTCACGGGGCACTGGAGGAGAGGGCAGCTATCCTGGCGCTGGACGGCGCTCTACGACACCCAGAGGGCGCGGGTCAAGCGGGAGTTGCTCAGGTGGGTGCGCCGGATCCTCACCCTGGGCCTGTGGCGGAAGTAGACGCTTTCAGGGTGGTGGTTAGGGTTTCGTGGAACTTTTGTCGAACTGGAGTGAACACTTTGGGCGGTGAGGCCCAAAAGGTATTGCCAACGGGGCGATGGGGCGTAATACTGAGATTGTTATCAGGCTTTTCCAGTGTTTCTTTGCCTTAGAAACCTGGGGGTCCTTTCCCTTAGCCCGGGATGTACCAGAGGGATCGAGCCAGGCTCTCCCAACGGTCACCCAGGGGTCAGACCGGAAGGATTGAGCCTCGCTCTCCCGATAGTCGCCCCGGAGGACACATTCGCAGCGGTTGGAGCGGCTCTGTCGCTTCGGCCCCTCGGACACTCCCGTATCAAGTACGGGGCAGGCTCTGGTTGGAGTGCGCCCTGGCCGGTTCCTCACGTCTGCGGCATGGTTCCTGTGGAACTGGCCGCAGCTTCCCCACGCGCCTGTCTGCGATGAACTCTTCGTAGACTGGCCGCGCTTCCTCTCTCCGTAGTCTCCCAGGTCGATGCACAACGGATCACCTGGGCCGGGCTGCGTCCTCTTCATCTCCCACGCAGCAGCAACTCCCCTGAGTCGAGTCCCCTGATTTGACCCTGGCCAAGCTGCGTCCTTTTCAACCCCGCTCCGTCTCCCGCGTCCGACATCCGACCGTGGGCGGAGTGTGTCTTTCGTCAACCCCATCACACATGACCTGCGCCACGGATGCCGGCGCGGGTCAACAACGGAAAGGAGGCGTCAATGCACGTCAAGGAACTGGTTCCAATGGTCACGGGACTCGCGGTCAAGGCGGGCGGATTCCTGCGGCGGCGCAAGCGGTCGTGGTCGCGGCGCTGCTGCTCGGTCCGCTTCTGACGACGGGCGCCGGGGCCTCACGGGCAGAACTGCAACTCCTCCGGGAGGAAGCTCACCTGGTTGTCGTTGAGCAACAGGCTTGTCAGACTGGTGAAGCTGCCCAACTCCGGCGTTATCTCCCCGCTCAACTGGTTGCTGAAGAGATTCAGCCCCATCAGGTTGGCGAGGCTGGCCCATGCGTCCCTCTTGTTTGCATTACAGACTATTTTGGCGTATAGTCATTGCTAGTAAACGTGGGCAGAGTCAAGTGGGTGGTTTCCATACCGATGCTCACGCCCCGACCTACGCGACGACAGGGAGGTGACCGATGGGCGTATCAGAAGGCGAGATGGTGGCGGGCACGCCCGAAGAGAGTTGGCGCGACATCCACGAGACAATGTACAGGGCGCAGAGCTCCATGTACGTCGCCGGAACACCGACGATACTGCTCCTCTGGGCCGCGATAGCCTCTCTGGGAGTCGGCTCGCAGTACGCCATCCTGACGCTGGCATCCGAATTCGCGGAGCGCAGCCCGTGGATCTTCGGGGTGCTGTGGGGCGTCCTGATGGTGCCGGGGATGGTGGGAAGCGGGATCATAGGACGCCGGGCCGGCAGGAAGATCGCGCCCGGCGACGCCGCTCGCAGCGCTGGCATTCGGGTGTTCCTCTACTGGCTCGCGGTGGTTGTAGCGATGTTCCTCATTCCGGCGGCAGCGGGAGTGTGGAATGCCGAAAACGGGGACAGCATACCAGGCGTCGTCCTGGGCATATTGTCCCTGGGATACATCCTGTTCGGCATCATGCACCGCCCCGTGTTGGCGGTGGTGGGCGTAGGGTTCGCAGCAGCGTTCTACATTCCCAACTACCTAATGGACAGCGACGAGGTTATGTTGGTGTCGGTGGGATTGATGCTGGTCGTGGTGGCCCTGGGTGCGTGGTGGATACGTAAGAGCGAGATCCATTGACCGACGAACCCATCGTCTTCAACGAGACCATCCACCAGTCCACCCGGCTGCGGATCATGACTATGCTGGTCTCCCAGCCCGAAGGGGACCGGCTCGCCTACGGGTTCATTCAGCAGACGCTCGGCTTGACCGGCGGCAACCTGACGACCCATCTGCGAAAGCTCGAAGACGCCGATTATCTGGTCACCACCAAGGAATTCCTGGACTCAAAGCCGCGCACATGGGTAGAGGCGACACCGACAGGGCGTCGCGCGTTCGCCGAGTATCTCTCCAACCTAGAGCGCGCGCTGAGCTGGCAGCCGAAACATAGTATCAACAAGAATTCGCTACCCTTGGAGTATGTCAATGTCGAAGACCCGGGGATCGCCCACGCTGGCGATTGAAGTCCGCGGCCTCCGCAAGTCTTACGGTAAGACAGAGGCGGTGCGAGGCGTAGACCTGCACGTGTCGAAGGGGGAAGTGTTCGCGCTGCTCGGTCCCAACGGCGCCGGAAAGACGACGATCGTGGAGATACTGGAGGGACATCGAGACCGGACCGCCGGCGAGGTGTCGGTCCTAGGCTACGACCCTGGGCGAGGCGAACGCGCGCTCAAACAGCGTATCGGCATCGTACTGCAGTCGACGGGCGTGGAGCCGTACCTGTCCGTTGAGGAGACGATCAACCTCTTCCGCGGCTACTTCCCTCACCCGCTGCCCGTCGATGAAATCCTGGACGCAGTCGGACTGGGCGAGCAGCGCCGTGCCCGCGTGAAACGTCTGTCCGGAGGCCAGCAGCGGCGGCTGGACGTTGCCATCGGCCTGGCGGGAAACCCGGAGCTGCTGTTCTTGGACGAGCCAACATCGGGGTTCGACCCTTCAGCGCGCCGCGGCGCATGGGAGATGGTCCGGAATCTCAAGTCGCTTGGCAAGACGGTGGTGCTCACCACCCACTACATGGGGGAGGCGGAGGCCCTGGCCGACCGCGTCGCTATCATCGTCGAGGGGAAGATCGTCGCAGAAGGCGCCGTGGGCCAACTGCTGTACAAGGATAGGTCTACGACTATCCGGTTTCGTGTGGAATCCGGCTCGGCCCGCCTGCCCGAAGACTTGACCGCTGTACCCACAGACGACGATGACCGGTACGCCATCACGACGGACGGGCCGACCGATAGCCTGCACCGCCTCACGAGCTGGGCTGTGGAACAGGGGATCGAACTCGAGGAACTGTCGGTCACACGCCCGTCACTAGAGGACCTGTTCATCGAGCTCGTCGACTCTCCCGAGCAGGACAGCACGGAAGCATGAATGCCTTCGCGCTCGCTCTGAGGCAAGTCCGCTACGAGAATACCGCCTTTTGGCGCAACCCCGCCGCGGCGTTTTTCACCATCGTGTTTCCATTGATGTTCCTGGTGATCTTCAATCTGGTGTTCGGCGACGTGGGGACCGACGAGCAGGGCGAGCCGGTGAATACCGCAAACTTCTTCGTGCCGGGGATCGTTGTCTTCGCGGTGGTGGGCGCCTGCTACACCAACGTTGCCATGGGCATCTGCTTCTCCAGGGACGGGGGTTTGCTCAAGCGGGTCCGGGGCACGCCGTTGCCCGGTTGGTCATACCTGTTCGGACGGATAGCCCACTCCGTACTCATTGCGACCTTGCTGGTCGTGATCGTTACGGTGGCTGGCGTGCTGTTCTACGACGTAGACGTTCCGACGAACACACTTCCAGCGTTCCTCTTAGCACTGGCGGCCGGTGCCGCCACGTTCTGCGCGCTCGGACTGGCAATCACGGTGATTATCCCCAACGCGGATGCATCGCCCGCCATTGTGAATGCTTCGATACTGCCCCTCCTATTCATATCGGACGTGTTCATTCCGATGGACGGGGCCCCGGCCTGGCTCATGACCTTCGCCGACATCTTCCCCGTTCGGCACTTCGCCCTCGCGCTGCACACGTCGTTCCTGGCTGAGACGGGCGCAGGCTTCGAGTGGGGGCACTTGCTGGTGATGGCCGGGTGGCTGGTGGCAGGGCTGCTTGTTGGCGTCCGCTTCTTCCGGTGGGAACCACGCCGTTAGGGAACCTCCGCGACATCCCTACTGGACTTACAAAGACAGTACCAACTCAAGAGTTCGCTCTACAGTACACGTGGGCCCGCCTCGTTGACCATGCTATACTCGTGACGGCAATTTGGAATGCGGAGCCACTCCCCCATGGCCAACAATAGATTCCTTGGGATTGCTCTCATCCTATTGGGGGTATTGTTTCTGTTGCCGCTCGTGAGCAACGTCGAAGTCCCGCTGGGGCAGTGGTGGCCACTATTCCTTATGATCGTCGGCCTCGCCAGCGCCTCTAGCGGCAATCGGAGGGGCGGCCTCGTGGTCATTGCTATAGCGGCCGCATTCCTGGTGTACAACCTGAGCATTCTCAGATTCGACGTCTCATCTCTCTGGCCAGTAGCGCTTATTGCCATCGGTGCGGCCATCATCTTCGGCTACTGGCGCTTCGGCGCCGGAAGAGTTCATGAGACAGGCACCAAGTTCAACGTCACCAGCTTCTTCTCCGGTAGTAACCAGAGTGCCGCCAGCGAACGCTTCCGTGGGGGCAACGTCTCCGCCACCATCGGCAGCGTAGAGATGGATCTCCGCGATGCCGCTGTGGTTGACGGTGCGGCCACGGTCAACGCTAATGCGCTATTCGGCCGCATCAACCTCAGGGTTCCGCCTGACTGGGCGGTTGATGTGCGCTCGTCCGCCGCCTTCGGAAGCATTGAATCTAAACGAGCGGAACCCTCTGACCCACGAGCCAGGCTCACTGTCACAGGCTCCTGTCTGTTTGGCGGAATACTAATAACATCCTGAACGTCAGCTAGGGCAGCGAGTCGACCTGCGGCGCCAGTAACGGGCGCGAGCACAATCCCCCTGCGCGCCCGGCCCATTGGATGCTGTGCCGCGCCTTCTAGAGAGCTACGCGGGAGAGCCTTTATTCTATCGATCGCCCCACCGGTAGAACCTTCGTACTCAGGCTTAGCTTGGCGTTGTTACCTTGGTAAGAGAGGGAAACGACATTGCCATCGAACCTTTCCCGACTGGACTCTCTGGTACCGGAGCCTGGAAATGAAACGCTGGAGGAACAGAAGCGCGAGGAGATGTTCTACGTCTGCCTCATGCTGGACAAGCTGGGAGTATCAATAGAGAGCAAACTTGACCCGATTTGGGATGAGCCTGCACCGGACTTCTATCTCGAATACGAGGGGCAATCGGTGGGCTTGGAGGTCACCGAGGCGCAGCCCAAAGATGCCGATGGATGCCCGCTGTACTTCCAGGTGCTCCGGTACAAAGCTGTCTATGGTGCTTGGAAAAGATTCCGGGAGTGCGGCGGACCGACTCTGCAAGTCCACTTCCAATTCAAACCGGGTATCCCGACATCTGGCCCGTTTACGACAGGGGATGTTCACAACCTGATTGGTCAGCTTGAGTACCTTATTGACGTGAGTGGATTCGATCCGGAGGGTGACTACCAGCCATTCCGAATGAGATCAGAGGTTACGGACATTCTCCGCTTCACCATACGGCCCTGTAACGCCGCCTCAGAACTCTGGAGCATCAAAGGGTCTGCAACGGGCCGTAACTTGGATCACCATGACATCCGGGCGGGATCGGACAATAAGCGGCTTGTCAGCCTGCCCTCGCCGGTCTGGCTCCTGGTCTACAACGCCGGTGTCACGCGAGGGTTACCGAGCAGAATCGGCGAGGCAGCGCGTTTCCAGGCATATCAATTTCCGTTTGATCGAGCATTCTGGCTCGATGCGATGCCAACCGAGCTGACAGAGTTGAGAAAGTGAAACCTGATGGATCCCCCTGCCTATGGTGAAATCGAAGACCCTGGCCACCAGACCTACCCGACCCTGTGAGTTGAAAGAGCCTGCGTGGTATTGCCTGGTTGTACCCTACGCTTAGGCCCGCCAACGAGGCTGGGTGACGCTTACAAGGCCACAACCCACTCAAAAAGTTCGCAGTAGAGCCTGTCCCAGAAGTGGAAATTGCAGATAGGGGGAGCGGATAGAGGTCAGAGGGTTCGCTGAAAGGCCCTGGCCTGAGCGGGTAGTACAGGCGACGGAGCGATGGGGCAACTGCTGTCATCACTGCAGGTCAGGAGACGGGACGAGGCTCCGGGCCATTGAATAGACCGATGAAGGGGCTGGAGCTCCACACCCGACAGAGAGTGCGCAGGTTGAAGGCTGTGGCCAACTTGGTGGGCCTATTTTGACGATAGATAGAACTATCTCTGAGATGTGGCTGGAAAGCTTGCAGGTAAATTGCCCACCCTGAATGAGACTACAGGTCCGCAAGAGCGGTTGCGGCGAACAACTCGCCGCTCCCAACCATGTCCTCGCGCGTTAGGGCCCGTGCTCCCGAGAGATCTGATACGTATCGGATATCGGAAACTCTGGGTGGAATGTTCGAGGAAAGAGACGGAACGGCTTCGACCGCGTAGAAGCGCAGTGACTCTGATGCAAGCTCAGAATCGAAGGCCGCTTCGACACCGTCGCGCCATTCGGCTCCCAGAGTCCTGGCGACGACGTAGTCGAGTCTTCCTAGCGTTTTTGGTTTGGCGAGTCGGCGTCGGATTCGATCGACTAATGCGGATATTGTCGGACCGCCACCTGAACTCTCCACAAAGACTGAGGCAATTGCGACTCGCGTGCCCGCCGGCGGCTGCAACTGCCGATGCGAGAAGGTATGCTTCCTAGTTCTTTGGCTGGTGCTCTTTATCTCGAGACGATCTGGCCCGCCGTTAAAGTCGTAAACATCTGTGGGTTCCGCGTGCCAGGCATCCAGAAGGATCTCTGGTTCGCGCGCCCGGGCAATTATCCATAACTCAGCCCAAAGACCTTGGATCGTTCCCCTGGGAGGCTGACTAGCCAGTCGGAACAGTTCGATCAGCCCAGCGACCACTCGGCGAAGCTCTTCGATTGCTGGCGTCTCTCCAAGGGACCGCAGCAGAGTCTCGGCTGCATCGAAAAACCTGTCCTTGAGGACGTCATCAGAGTCGACGCAAGTCACCACTGAGAACTGTTCGCGCCCTACCTCCACACCGGCCTCGCTAACCGAGCAGCTAACTCCATGCCCGACCCGAACGTGCCGGCCCTCGAAGTCCGACAAGGCTGCAGCCCCAGCCGTACCGGTCGTCTCGATGAGAATAGCTGGGTTCCCCTGACTGTCTCGGCCAACGCGATAGCGAGAGTTGCGAGCTATCCGCGCAGTCTCATAGACACGCCCCTGGCTGGACACCGGCACTCCGAGCCCAGCGAAAAGTCTCTTTAGATCCCGTGCTCTCGCGCCCCGAGTCAAGGTGCGCTCCTCATGGTCAGGTCGACATCTCAGCGAAGACGCCCACACGCATGAAGTCAGGTACCCAGACAGAGACTGCGGGTACGTGCCCACGTAGAAGGCCGGGCGGCTGAGCCGAGTCGGTTAGGTCAAGGTTGTGAATCTGCACGGTAACTGCCTCAGCGGCGTGGATACGCCGGTCTCCTGGATACACGCTACCGCGAAGTGTCACAGGATGAACGGGGGCCTCGCCTTGGAACAAGTTCACGATCCGCCCGTGCTCGTCGATCTGCCGGCGGCGTTTGCCCCCACCTGGCAGTGGGGACCGCTGATCAGCCATGCGGTAGACAGTGGCAGACGCATCCGGATTGCTCCTGAGATGCCACTGAATCGCCAACTCCGCAGCCGAGAAGATTGGGGCATCACGCCAGGAGAACCGCATGCGCACTAGCAGGTTCTCCAGGACACTCAAAAGGGGAATGTGTTCCGTGAGTGCGTTTCTCTGGTCCACCGTCCTCTGGTCGCTCCCGGGATCCTCTTGAAACACCAGCCCGTCGAGGAATGCCTCAACGACGTCCCAGTTCGAGGCTACCTGGGCATCATCCTCGTGCGTCCAAGGCTGTACCTGCTGTGTCCACTCTGAGACTTGTAGGTGCCGGTAGATATCCGGCATCACGGAGCGACGAGTCGGAAGGAGCGACTGGGCAAGCAGCATTAGCCTCCGCCACTCCGACATCGAACTCCCTGACTGGGTAAGCTCACGGAGCACCTGCATCACGTGGGACTCGTGATCAATGTAGTTCTCGTAGTCGCTTCTGACATCGCCATCAAGAAAGACGCGACAGAGGCCCAGATAGTCCCGCTTGTAGCCGAAGAATCTCCCACGCTGCTGGATTGTGTCGGCAACGCCCACTCCGCGTCCCCTGGGCATGTAGGTGGTTGTCAGGCCATTGACCGTGAAACCTCTTCCAAGGTTCTCGCCGCCCACGAGTATGTGCGAAGGTGCTGAGTTCCAGTTGTCCTGCGTCCACCCCTCCAACACGCGAGAGTTCACCTCCCAAGTCCATGTGCTACGCATGGACTGAGGCAAATATTCTAGGACGTCTTCAAATGGAGGGAGCGTCTCGTGATCGTCGTTCTGCTGCTGGTGAATCTCCGCTGAGTCGGCTAGCTCGTCGTAGGCATAGCGGAAGGCCCTCACGAACTCTTCGCGATCGGGAGCTCCAGGAGCAAGGTCTAGTAGCTCGATCCACGACTCCGTCGCATCCTCAACCCACCTCTTGAACCGAGAGTGGTCAATTTTGCGCATCGATGGATGGACGAGCATCGAGCGATGCTCCTGCGTGGGCTCGTTTCGACCACGATGATACGCCTGAACCGCTACTCCAACATAAAACAGACGCAACGCCTCGAGGAGGCTGTCCGGCGGTCCGCCGTCGCTTTCGTCGTCTATGGTGTGCAGGTCCTGGTCGGGGATCGTGCTCACGAGCCTGCCATCCTCGAAGAACGCCTGTCCTCCACAGTAGCCTGTGCCGGCGGCGAGGGTATCAAGCCCCACTCCTACTACTCGTGGACCAAGGAGTTCATGGAGGCGGGCAGGGAGCGGCTGTCCCGTGACACGGTGCGCGATGCCACCCGGCAGGAGATCCAGGATCTCAAGCGGGAGAACGGCGAGCTCAAGCAGCTGGTAGCCGAGCTATCCCTCGAGGTCTACCGTCTGAAAAAACGGCCATACCAATGCCCCAGAACGGCGTCGGTACCAGCGGATGAGCGCCGTTGAGAAGGCGACGGTCCTGGCCAGTGTAGCCGCATCACCGCTGGCCAAGCGTCGGGTGCTCAGAGACCTGGGTGTTCCCAAGAGCACCTACTATCGGTGGTTGATGCGACAACAACATCAACAAGGTCTTGAGGACCGACCTGGAGGCGATCAGCCACCGTGGAACCGCCTTAGACCTCAGGAGGAACGGTCGATCCTGGAAGCGGCCAGGGAGATGCCGGAGCTAAGTAGCCGCCAGTTGGCAGCGTGGTCTACAGACAACCTGGCCTTCGCTGTATCCGAGTCCACTGTATATCGCATCCTGTGCAGAGAAGGTCTTGTGAAGTCACCCGAGATGCAGCTCAAGGCCGGCAAAGAGTACCATCGCAAGACCAGCGGCCCTCACCAGATGTGGGCTACCGACGCCTCCTACTTCAAGGTGATCGGTTGGGGCTACTACTACCTGGTCACCGTGATGGACGACTACTCCCGCTTCATACTGGCCCACAAGCTCCAGCGGGACATGACCACCGACTCTCTCATCGAGGTGGTCCAAGAGGCCGTGGACAAGACCGGCATGACTGAGGTCCCAGTGGCCGACCGGACCAGCCTGCTGAGCGATAACGGCTCAGGTTATGTGTCCCGTGGCTTCAGAGACTACCTGCACCTGGTGGGAATCAAGCACATTCTGGCCGCGCCGTTCCACCCTCAGACCAATGGCAAGCTCGAGCGCTATCACCAGAGTATCAAGCGGGACGTCAAACAGGTCCCCTACGAGATGCCTTCTGCCCTGGAAGCAGCAATCGCCGCCTTCGTGGCCTACTACAACTACCGACGCTATCACAAGGCGCTGGGCAACGTGACGCCCGCAGACATGCTCAACGGAAGGCGGGAGCAGATCCTCCAACGGAGAAAGGAGGTGCAGGTCCAGACGTTAGAACGGCGAAGACGCTACAACAAGACCCTCAGGGAGCTCCCACGCAGCTCTTCATAATAATAATCTTCTCGGGTCCTAATCTGTCCCACTTGTGCTGATTGCCAACACATGTGGGCCAGCTGCTTTATCTTGATGAACTCAGGATGCTCTTGGAGCGCACGCTGGGGCCTTCACTCCCACCACCGACGGTGGCTCCGGCTCAAGCGGAGCAATGAAAGATTGCGATTCCCCAAATACCCTGTGATAAATGGGAGCCTGGTCAAGGTCCTTGGTAAGTAACTAACTAGCCTCGAACAGCGTCCCCTGATCTGATCTTGCCACCGCACGCGCATCGACCTGAGAAGAAACCAGTCTTGATGCAACAGTTGCAGTACAGACCCTTACATCTGAGACATCTCCAGACCACGCAGCTTCCCGTTGAATGGCTGCAATTCTGGCACGAAAACGCCATAACTTGCCCTCCGATACTGTCAGAGTACAAAACACCTAGGCGAATACTAGCACAGCGATTCAATCCACTCCAAGTGAGTCTGATTGTCCTCCCACTCCGCACAATAGTGCCGGAATACCTGCTCGGCATCTGAATGACTGCCCTGGTCTCAGATGTGAACGGACCTAGTTGGAAATGGCGCCAACAGTACAGTTCGGTCGATCTTCACCAGACCGCCGTCAATATAGTGGCAGCCAAAGAACTGATCGCTCCAGCAACAAGGGAGCTGAGAAACCCGCTTCTAGCAATCGCGCCTGCCAGACCTGAAGCTCCAGTCCCTGCGGCCGTGCCTGCCAGAACGCCCAGAACCACTGCTATACTTCGAGGCACACCGGAGCCAGTGACTCCAAAGACGATCTCATATCCGACCATCCCACCCACGATAGCTCCGCATAGCCCGAACACCGCAACCCGGGATCCGTACCAAGTTCGATAGTCACGAACCATCCGGACGATAAGCCAGCTGACAGCCGCCACTATCATGCCAATACCCAGGCCGCCGAGCACATTTGCCTGAGGCGGTATCCGGCCTACGGCCGTCGGTCCTGAAAAGGCGTCGACCCTTTCCACCTCCCACGGAGCATTGCAGGCCCAGGAGAGGCTGAGACCTGGCCTGAAAGGAATTCGAGGGAGCCTTTCCAGTTGTGAGTTGATCATGTTCAATGAGTCTGAGGTTAGAGGTTCGAACTGCCCGCTGCCGAGCTTCTCGCCTACAGGTTCCTGCGACGGCTTGAATGCATGCGTTCCGGATACAACTTCGAAATGAGCGTTCGAGGTCGATCGAGCGCGGTAGTGTCCCGCATCATATATATAGGCTCTTGCCCGCGACTCTTTATCGACTCTTACGATTATGGGTTCATAGTCCCAACGATGGCCCGGGTATCCTAGAGCCCGGCTGACTAAGGGTGAATCGCTGAAGGACCAGACGTAAACGTAGGTGAAATAGGTTGCTTCACGGTTTTCACTCTGGCAATACAACACTTTCGGGATCCCGGTATTCTTCTCCAAGTCCTCGGGTGGGAGCCGGAGCAATGGTTGTTCGGTGACTATTTCGCCGGGCACTCCCAGGGCCATGCTATAATGTGCCGGCATCGCCGGCACATTACCCCAGCCCACGGATGCTACCAAGAGTATGGCGGCGCCTATCAAAAATAATGTGGGCGATATTCTCTCTGGAGTTGACATTGTAGATTCTACTATTCGCAATAGGCACCCAATGTGAGTCTCTCCCACTATAGGTGGCCCAAAGACCTGCTCCTCAGTATAGACCAAAGCAACAGGCGCCTTAAGGTGATTCACATTCCGCGGGGGTGAGATAGATGGTCTTGAGAAGCATGTTGCAGAGGAGGCAATCGGAGACTCAAGAGTCTGGCAATGCCCTCGAATTTGATTCCTACGTCCGGGACCCTGTGGCGAGGTTTCTGGTTCAGCGACTCCGTATATCGTCCCTCGGCGCAGTCGTATTCGCATTCATCATTGTCGCGTTTCTACACTTGGGAGCTGTCTTGGGATATGCCCTGTGGCAGGGTGGGGCTCGTTTTGACGACTTCGTGAGTTGGCAGTTTGGGCATTGGCCCGTTGTGGTCTATCAATTCGTCACGGTTCCATTGCTTGCGGCCTTTTATCCGTGGATCATGCGGAGTAGCGGCACCCTGTTCGCCCGTCTACCACTGGATCGAGACGGTGTCATCGGAGATGACGTTAGAAACATTGTGAGAAGCGGTGAACGTTCGATTGAGGGCCTCATGAAGGCGGCCGGCTGGCATTTGGTCCCGGCATTGTTGGCCATCGTAGTAACGGTGGCTCTCATCATTCAAGGATTCAATAACATCTGGGAGAGAACTCCCCGGATTGGAAGGGATATCTGGCTCTTCTACATGATAGCCATCCCAGCTATTTGGCTGGTCTGGTTCCTAATCACCTCTATAGCCGCTCGATACATCGCGACGATAACGGGACTTTTCCGAGTTTTCACATCCAGGTCGGGAGAGATTGTTCGGCTTCGTCCTTGGCATCCCGATCGTTGTGGCGGACTTTCGGCGTTGCATGAGTTTGCAACACGGATGACGTGGTTTATCGCAGTTATTGGACTTCTTTTGATCTTGTTGGCCTACGTCTCAATAGTGTCCAGGGCAGAGGGAGACCCTGGTATATCTGAGATAGTTAGCGATCCTGTGCTCTTGGTGAGCCTGATCGTGTATGCAGTGCTGTCACCGCTAGCGTTCCTACTTACGTTGTGGCCGGCTCATAGGGCAATGGAAAGGACCAAAAGGGACCGGCTGGACTTGCTTTCCGAAGAGTTCGACAAGGCGTATATAGGCGCTCGCAGCGCTCTGAATGCTGAAGGGGAAAGTCGGGACGCTCCGCCGTCTGGAGACTTGCTTAGTGTTGACCTCGTCAACAGGATCAAATCACTACAGGACCTCTATGATTTAACCAGGGCCTTTCCCGTCTGGCCTTTCGATATTGCCTCTATCCGACGGTTCTTCACTGCGTTCCTCGCCCCTGTCGCCTCTTTCATGATATTCCTTGGGGCTGAGTTCCTCCTTGCCAAACTAGCGTAGTGGATGGCTGGTAAGTCAACTGAAAAGGCCTCAACACTAATAGTTGGCAAAGTCCTATGTCGCCTGCTCGCGCGGAATCCAGGCTCACACCCACAAGTGCCGCAAGGCCTTGGTCATATTTACCCTCTTCGATGATTGCGAGGGCTTAGCCTAGTCGACAGGCATCGAACCAATCACAGGGAGTCGAGCCATCCCGGCTCGCTAGCTTGAACTCCGGCAGACCTAGCCTAGTCGACAGGCATCGAACCAATCACAGGGAGTCGAGCCATCCCGGCTCGCTAGCTTGAACTCCGGCAGACCTAGCTGGCCCCGGTGTGCTTGCTCGCTCGCGTTCCACGCCCGTTCCCTACGGCCCACACTCTCCGCCAGGCTGTTGTGGGGCACGCTGCTGGCCAATAATCCGACCTAGCTTGAATGGACCCAAACCGACCGCCCAGGAGTACCTGAGTTTTCCGTTGCTATTGTGTCTGCCGGATGAAGGTTCTAAAGTTTGTACAGACTCGGTCGAGGCTCCATACACTGCGGCTGAGCGCCTTGCCTTTCTTCCGCAGCCTGTTAGGATACCCGCTGTCGAACTGAGCGTCCCATCATGCGCCGAACCGCATCGCGAGGGCATTTCAGGAGGAAAGTCAATGTCTGCTGAGTTCAGACAACGCCACATGAGAGTGATTGAGTTGAACGAAAACGACGTTTCATCTCAGATACGAATGAACCATGGTCGTGAGCTTGTAGTTGTCGATGCCGCCCTCGATCAGATTCTCCAAGGCTTAGATGCTTTCGCCTATGAGAAGCAACGACCAGATAGCCGACTGGAAGATGCCCAAATGTTCCTTGCCGTGAGAAGTTTCAATTCACTGCACATTGCCAGACAGTTATTGGAACGCGGCTACTACCAGCAGGCGTCGGTACTGGTACGGATGGCCATGGAGGACCAGCTTGTTGCAGAAGACGCAGAAACCCATCCTCCAACGTTGGACGCGCTACTCGATGATAAAGGATCTATCAGCAGTGGAGACCTGACCTATGGCAAAATGGCTGAACGAATTTCACCCGAAGCCAAAAAAGCGTGGGATGAGAAATACGGATTCCTCAGCGAAAGAGCCGCACACCCACGGCGTCGAAGCATGTTGGCACTCACAACTGTACGGCGGACTTTACTCCCTGGTGGTCACTACGATGAAGTACAAGTTAAGGTGACGTTCCTCTGTCTCCTAGAGCAACTTGGGCAGGTGCTACGTACAGTTGGTCTCCTGACAGCGAATTTAGAATGCCCTTGGGTTGAAGGAGCTAGGCCGGTACTCAGGGATATGACGGCTCTCTATCGAGAAATAGCTCAACTCCGGACGGCATAGCCGGGTTCGGCACATAGGCTGCGCGCCACGCCGTTCCCTACGGCCCCACCCTCTCCGGCAGGTACGCTACTGTCCTGCAATCTTGAATGGACCCAAACCGACCGCCCACGAGTACTTAAGCTTTCCGTGTCTATTGAGTCCGCCGAATGAAGGTTCTCGATTTTGTCAGGTTTGGTGACAATACGCAGGTTCTGTAGCAGCCCCGCGGGGCTACCACTGCAGAATCCTATCGCATCAGTTTGATCAGACCCGGCGGACCCTCGCGATAAGACAAGTCAGTGGCGCTGATGGGGTAAAATGTATCGGTAAGGAGAGGGCATCGACATGGATTCACATTCACGAACGAAATCAACCTGCCTGACCTCATTGGACTCGTCGGTTGGGTCATAGGGTTCTTCGTTGGAGCCGGTTGGCTCAAACGCCGCTATGCCAATCGCCTAGAATCGGATCCCACGCGTATCTTTACAGTCGAACATAGCCGACTTGGAGACGATAGCGCGCCTGATGGAGAACAGCGAATCACAATACTTTACTCGCGAACATGATGGCTCGGACGATGCCCTGGCTAGCGCCGGAATCGCCGAAGTGATGGCTGACTTCAGAATTCGAGACATGATCTACAACGGCTGGTTGATCTCCCGCCGGGATGCGAATCGGCGCAAGGCAAAGCACTGTCTCCACATCAGGCCTGTGCCTGGTCTATATGTTGTTGGTCCTCGCTAGCTGGTGTCGGAGGGGGGCCAGTCAAGGCTGCCGGCCTGGACAAGCCCGAAATCTGGGTGCTGTAGGACGAGTTCCTGTCCAAAGTGCGCGGCGAGGGTCTCATCTACGCCATTTGCCCAGCCACTCGTCCGCGATCTGAAAGTGAGGGTGCTGCATGTATCGCGCACCTTCTTGTCCTAGTTTGTAAACGTCCAGAGTCTCAGCAATGAATCCGTGGCAGTTGATCGGCCGAGCCCAAACCCCTGGCGGAGGAGCGGAGCTCGTTTTGTACCAACGTGACTCTGAGTTCTCGCTCAGAGCGGATAACCTGGAACTCATGAACAGCCGGGTTTATGGGTCAGAAGAAGCCATGGCCAGACTGGGCTGTCAGAACTTGGCAAAACGGCCGAGGGCCCGCGTTCTGATTGGCGGTCTGGGAATGGGCTACTCGGTGAGAACGGCGCTGGACATCCTTGGCGAGGATGCCCGGGTGGTGGTCGCGGAGCTGGTGCCAGCCGTGGTTGAATGGAACCGGGGAGTGCTTGCCGATTTGGCTGGCCGACCTCTTGACGACCACCGGACTGAACTCCATGAAGCCGACGTTGTCCAGTTGATTACGGCCGCCAGAGGTGACTACGATGCCATCATGCTTGATGTCGACAATGGCGCGGAGGCGATGGTCCGAAAGGGCAACAACTGGCTTTACAGCCTGCCGGGGCTGACCGCCACCTACGCGGCGTTGCGGCGCGGCGGGGTATTGGCGATATGGTCTGCCGGTTCTCAACCGCCATTCGTCAGACGTTTGCGCCGTGCCGGCTTCGAGGTGGATGAAGTCAAGGTGCGGGCGCGTGGTGGAAGCAGCCGCAAGGGAGGCGCACATCATGTCGTCTGGGTTGCCACGCGCGGTTGATGGAGGACAGCGTTGAATGGTGCTGGCACGGTGTCGCTGTTCAGGGAAAATGTCGTCCGATCATGCATCGAACCGTATCGCGGGAGCATTTCAGGAGGAAAGTCAATGTCTGCTGAGTTCAGACAACGCCACATGAGAGTGATTGGGTTGAACGAAAACGACGTTGCATCTCAGATACGAATGAACCATGGTCGTGAGCTTGAAGTTGTCGATGCCGCCCTCGATCAGATTCTCCAAGGCTTAGATGCTTTCGCCTATGTGAAGCAACGACCAGATAGCCGACTGGAAGATGCCCAAATGTTCCTTGCCGTGAGAAGTTTCAATTCACTGCACATTGCCAGACAGTTATTGGAACGCGGCTACTACCAGCAGGCGTCGGCACTGATACGCATGGCCATGGAGACCAGCTTGTTGCAGAAGACGCAGAAACCCATCCTCCAACGTTGGACGCGCTACTCGACGATAAAGGATCTATCAGCAGTGGAGACCTGACCTACGGCAAAATGGCTGAACGAATTTCACCCGAAGCCAAAAAAGCGTGGGATGAGAAATACGGAGACCTCAGCGAAAGAGCCGCACACCCACGGCGTCTAAGCCTGTTGGCACTCACAACTGTACGGCGGACTGTACGCCCTGGCGGTCACTACGATGCAGTACAAGTGAAGGTGACGTTCCTCTATCTCCTAGAGCAACTTGGGCAGGTGCTACGGACAGTTGGTCTCCTGACAGCGAATGTAGAAAGCCCTTGGGCGGTTGAAGGAGCTAGGCTGGCGCTCAGGAATATGACGGCTCTCTATCGAGAAATAGTTGAGTGGTTTGAACGGCAATTACAGGTGGATTGAACACGTACCCCTAGGCATTGCCATCACGTCGGTGGGAGAAAATGAATGTTGAGACTTGTGAGGAGTTGGCTGGCGAGTTGGGGAGTGACTGGAGCAAGAACGTCTGGCTGGGCTGGTATTCCCCCCATCTCTGTACCAACTGCAATGTTAGGTTGCGGCTCATTGGACACGCGCACCATGGTCTGGCTGCCCGAAGGGGTTGATTAAATGGGCGAGTGCGGGCCCAGGGCGCGGAGGCGGGGGCCGGTCCGTGGTTCCACACAGTCAGGCGGACGATCTTGTCCAGTTGACAGGGATCGAACCAGTTATGAGGGAGACGACTCATCTATCCCGGCTCGTCTAGCTCAGCTCCGGACGGCCTAGCTGGGTTCGGTACCTGGGCTGCGTGCCACGCCGTTCCCTACGGTCCCACCCTCTCCGGCAGGCACGCCACTGTCTAGCAATGTTGAATGGACCCAAACCGACCGCCCACTAGTACTTGAGCCTTCCGTGTCTATTGAGTCCGCTAAATGAACACGCTTCGAAGCATATTCCGGCAAGCAGGACGGAAGTGGAGATAAGACTATGCGATTCCCGGTAGTAATCCACAAGGAAGAGGGCGCCTGCTACGGAGTTACGGTCCCGGACCTGCTCGGCTGCATCTCCGGGGGCGATACCGCGGACGACGCCCTGGAGAACGTCAAGGAAGCCATCACCGGCCACGTCGAGTCCATGGTGTCCCGGGGCTACGGGCCCCCCGAAGTCAAGTCCGTCGAAGAGCACTTGGACGGCGAACTCGCTGAGGACTACGAAGGCGGTATTTGGGCCTACGTAGACGTTGACTTGAACGCTGTAACAGACGTTGCTGTGAGAATCAGCGTCACTATCCCGTCACGCGTCCTCGCCAGGATCGACCGTCAAGCCAAACTGGAGAGCAAGACCAGGTCAGGATTTCTCGTCCAAGCAGCCGAGGCCCGGCTCTCTGTGTAGTGTCTAACGGCGGTCCCGGGGCGGGCGACCAAAACCGCGGCCAAGCCGACATCCCCTACGCGAAGGTATCTTGGGCCGGGCCCGTCTTCAATGGCGGTGACTCAAAATCCCCCACCTGACTCAACCCCCCATTTTGAGTCAAGGCCGGTCCAAAGCGTTGGGGCAGCTGTGGAGCCTTTAGCTGCAAAGGATGCTGGGCACACGGCAATTTAGCGTGCATTCCCTTGCGATACCATAATGGTATCGGCTATGAATATCACACGGGAGCCCGGATGGGCGTCCCAAAGGAGGCAGGCAAATGAGCATATTTATAGATGATGGGCAGGGTTCTCCTTTGCTTGATTTGTCGCAGTTTCCTATCGTAGGTGAAGCGGAGGCCTACGACCGAATGAAAGCCGATTTAGAAAGAGAGTACAACGGCCGGTGGGTTATTATCTCCGGCGGTGAAAAGGCGGGAGGCGATTACGACTCCTATGATGATGCCGCCGCCGCCGCTCACGTCATGGGTCTGGATGTCCACGCTTCCTACATCCGCCAGGTCGGTGTGGACGTCGCCATCTTCCTGTCGCAAGGCAGCTAGTCCGTGGCCCAGTACCACGTTCCTCCGGATCGTCTTCGTTCGAGCGGTCCTGGTATCATCATCACCCTCAACGGCTCTCTAACTTTGGCCCTATTGGATACCGGGGCATCATTTTCTTATGTGGACATCGTGGCAGCGGAGCGCCTAAAAGCTCCGGTTGTTGCCCAACATGATGCAGCTGGTGCAACCGGCGACGGAACCTATCCAACATTCGAGCTCGCCTTTCACATTCCTCAGTTGGATGTGCTCGTACCATCTCCGGAGTGTGCACTCCCGTTGAAGCAGTCCGGTCACATTTGGGATGCTATTGTGGGACGGGACGTGCTGACTCAGTTTGAATTCTGCGTTGATGGCCGTACTGGTCAGATAACCTTCGCTTGACCTTGCCTAGGCCATTCCTCCCCCGTACTCCTGGCGGCCTGACTTAAATGCACCCGTTGACTCGAGACCCACATTTTGAGTTGAGCCCGTTTTCAATTGACACTCGTATCTGCGGGGTGATATATTGGCCTTAGTCGACCTAACATAACGAGCGCCACTTAGGACCAACTCCCTCTAACAACATGCCTTCGCTTACGGGCGTACTGCTGCAAGCGTTTAACGCAGACCTCTTCGCCGAGAACTGGACGGCGGTTGCCCTCTCTGGATTTATTGCAGTCCTGGCCATTGGCGCCGTGTTCGCGGCGTCCCGCCTCCTTTCCTCTCGCCGCCGCTCCCAGACCAAGCTCACCCCCTATGAATGCGGCATCCCACCCACTGACTACGAGTGGTCCAACATCAATATCCGCTTCTATATCTTTGCCATTCTCTTCCTTATCTTCGACGTCGAGGCGGTGTTCCTTTTCCCTTGGGCCGTCATTTTCGTTCAGGAAAAGATAACCCAGGCTAACCCCGTTCCCTTTTACGCCATGATGCTTTTCCTGGGAGTCCTGTTCTTCGCGGTGATTTACGCCTGGCGGAAGGGGGTGCTGGAATGGCAGAAATAGAACAGGGCCAGGGCAATCGCCCCGCTCCCAGCCTGTTCGACGAGAAGCTCTCCGGCAAGATGCCGGGCGTCGTGCTGGCAACTACAGAACAGCTGTCCGCGATGGCCCGAAAGTCATCCCTGTGGACCTTGACCTTCGGGCTGGCCTGTTGCGCCATCGAGATGATTTCCACCTACATGGCCCACCACGACCTGGACCGGTACGGCGTGGTCACCTGGCCTTCGCCCCGGCAGGCGGACGTGATGATCGTAGCGGGCACCGTGGTCAAGAAGATGGCCGAGCCGCTAAGGCTGTTGTACGAGCAGATGCCCGAACCCAAGTGGGTCATCGCCATGGGCAGCTGCGCCACCAACGGAGGGCCCTACTACCGCTCCTACTCGGTTGTCATGGGCGTCGACCACATAGTTCCCGTGGACGTTTACGTGCCGGGTTGCCCGCCCCGGCCCGAGGCCCTGCTCTATGGCATTCTCCAGCTTCAGGAAAAGATAATGCAGGACGCTAAAGAGCGTGGCTGACCGGGCTGGACAGGCCCCGGCCCATCCAGGGTTCCCTACCCTGCCGCCGCAACAAGGCGAGTTGCTTGCCGCCGCCCAGGACGTGTTAAGAGAGTTCGACCCCCAATCCGGCGTGCTGGGAGACCTGCCCCAAATCACCGTAGACGCTGCCGACGTGGCCCGGGTATGCCGGTTGGCCAAGGACGACCCAAGGCTGGCGCTGCCCCAGCTGCTATGCCTGTCCTGCGTGGACTATTTGGAGCACATGGAAATGGTCTATTTCCTGCACTCCCTCTCCCCGGAACGGCTGCTGTGCGTCAAGGCCCGCGTCTCTTGCGACGACCCGCGCTTGCCCTCGGTCACGGGCATCTGGCGGGCGGCGGACTGGTACGAACGGGAGGCACATGACCTGTTCGGCGTGGTCTTCGAAGGCCACCCCGACCTGTCCCCGCTGCTGTTGTACGAAGAATTCGAGGGCTATCCCGGACGCAAGGAATTTCCCTTCCACGACTATAAGGAGTATTAGACGGTTGGAGAGGTTGGTGCTGACCGCGACGGTGGTGATGGGAGACGGGGGCTACGTGGCCAGGGTCGAAGAACTGCCCTTGGAGGGCGTGGGGGACTCGGTGCAGGAAGCCCAGGACCATCTAATTCAAGCCATGCGCTCGTGGATCGAGGCCCACGACGGCCAGGGCGCGCTGGCCGATGTCCTGGCCCAGGCCGGGTTCCACGGCGTCGAGGACAGCACCGAGCTTCAGCTGGAGTTCTCCGAAGTTGTTCCTGAAGCGGACCATTTCTGAATGCCCATGAAGAAGCGGCAACCCAGGCGGGCCAGAGATAAGGAGCGGGATATAGGACGGGTCGTATACCAGGTGGAGGAGACCAGGTCCGGCGGCGTGTGTCAGGCCGTCTGTCCGGAACTGGATGTCACCGCTTTCGGCGATACGCCGGAGGAGGCCCTGGAAGCCCTCCGGTCCCAGGTCACGATGTACCTGGAAGACTGCGACCAACTGGGCGTTCTGGACGAAACGCTTATCGAGGCAGGTTTCTATTTCGACGGCGAAGCCTGGATTAGCAACCAGGTCGTTCCCGTCAAGGACCCGAACATAGTAATTCTTTAACGGCCGGCTGTTTCCAAGCCCGGCAGGAGCCGGCGGCCTGAAACGACAGGCGGTGGGAATAGCGGCGGCGAGGGCTGTTTATGGCCGAGGTTTCCCGGCAAGCGCCAGACCAGGCGCAGCCTGTCGAGATGCTCCTAAATATGGGGCCCCAGCACCCCTCGACCCACGGCGTCTTTCGTCTGGTGCTCTGGGTAGACGGGGAGAAGGTAGTCGATTGCCAGCCCCACATAGGCTATCTCCACCGCGGCTCGGAAAAGCTGTGCGAGGGCGAGCAGTACAACCAGGTCATCACCCTCTTCGACCGCATCGACTACATCGCCAATTTCAACAACGAACACGCCTACTGCCGCGCCGTGGAGCAGCTCATGGGCCTGGAGGCGCCGGAAAGGGCCGAGTACGCCAGGGTCATTCTCTGCGAGTTGAACCGCATCGCCAGCCACCTGCTGTACGTCGCCACTATGGGCCTTGACGCCGGCGCCATGACGCCGTCAATGTTCTGCTTCCGGGGCAGGGAGCGTATTCAGACCCTTTTCGAGGCCGTGTCCGGCGCACGCATGATGCACAACTACTTCCGCATCGGCGGCCTCAAAGAGGAGCTTCCGGACAACTTCCGGGAAATGGTTCGAGAGCTTCTGCCGCTACTCCGGGAAGACATCGAAGAGACCGACCGGCTGCTGACCTATAACGAGATATTCCTGGCGCGCCTGAAGGGCGTGGGCGCCATCTCCGCCGAGGAGGCCATCGACTACGGGCTGACCGGGCCGTGCCTCCGGGGGTGCGGCGTCGACTACGACCTGCGCAAGGCCGTTCCCTATTCGGTGTACGACCGGTTTGACTTCGACGTGCCGGTGGGCCTGGACGGCGACTGCTGGGACCGCCACTACGTGCGCGTCGAGGAGATGCGCCAGTCACTGCGGATAGTCGAACAGGCCTTGGAGCAGATGCCCGAGGGAGAGGTCGACTCTCCGATGAGCCGCCGGCTGATCAGGCCTCCCAAGGGGGAGGTGTACGTGCGCTCCGAAAACCCCAGGGGCGAAATCGGCGTCCACCTGGTCAGCGACGGCACCGACAAGCCCTACCGCGTGAAAGTCCGCCCCCCATCGTTCTGCAATCTCTCCGCCATACGCCGCCTGCTCCAGGGCGTTTGGATTGCGGACGCCGTGGTGGTCCTGGGTTCCCTGGACATAGTCTTGGGAGAGGTCGACCGGTGAGCGGCAGCGTTCCCCTGTTGGCCGTCAGCGCAGCGGACTTTGGCTGGATATTCCTTTCCCTGTTCCTGATGTTCTTTAGCCTGTCCCTGGTGGTGCTGAGCCTCACCTGGCTGGAGCGCAAGGTGCTGGCACGACTGCAGCGCCGCGTGGGTCCCAACCGCACCGGGCCCATGGGCATAATGCAGCCCCTGGCCGACGCATTCAAGCTGCTGTTGAAAGAAGACATTGTCCCGGCATCGGCCAACCGGGCCATCTTCTGGGTTGCCCCGTTAATCGTCGTGGTCTCGGCCTTCATGATTTGGGTCACTATTCCGGGCGCCCGGGGCGCCGTTGTCAGGAACCTGGACCTGGGCCTTTTCTACATCATCGCCTTTGCGGTGCTGGGCATCTTGGGCTTGGTGCTGGCAGGTTGGGGCTCCGCCAACAAGTACGGCCGCCTGGGAGGGTTGCGCGCCGCAGCCCAGTTGATTAGCTACGAAATCCCCATAATCATGGTTGCCGTCTCCGTCGCCATGCTGGCCGGGTCGCTGAACGTTCGAGAAATCGTGGCCGGCCAGTCCGACTATCCATACCTGGCTGTCCAACCCCTCGGCCTGGTAATTTTCTTCATAGCCGGTCTCGCCGAGGTTGGACGCACCCCCTTCGACATCTACCTCGCAGAATCCGAGTTGGTGGGCGGCCCCTTCGTAGAGTACAGCGGCGCTCACTGGTCCGTGTTTTTCCTGGCCGAATACATCAACACCTTTGCCGTCGCCGCACTGGTCACGCTGCTCTTCCTGGGCGGATGGTCCGGCCCGGGTCTCTCGGGGCATTGGGAAATCGTCTGGTTCCTGGCCAAGACCTATGCCGTCATCCTGGTTATCTTCTGGGTGAGAGGGACCTTCCCTCGTCTGCGCATCGACCAGCTCATGTCCTTTGCTTGGAAGGTGATGGTGCCTCTTTCGTTCTTGACCATAGTGACCACCGCCGTTTACCGGTTCTACAACCTGCCGGCCTGGTCCCTGACGTTGATGTCCCTGGCCGGGTTGGCGGTGGTGGGGTATGTAATCTACCGGCGGGCGACCGGGCCCTCCCGGCTGGCGGCCCAGGTGCGGGCGCGGCAACAGTTGCTCAGGACCCAGGGGCCTGCCTCATGAGCTTTTCCCGGATGAATGGAGAGGCGTTTCTGATAGACTGTCTTTGCCAGGCGTTACAGGACCGGCGCGGGAACGTCCGCAATAGGCCGCCGGTGTTCGAAACAACGCGACACCCAGGGAAGGCCGATGATTAACAGCATCAAGGGCCTCTGCTTGACCCTGATGTCTACGCTCAAGGGCTTGCGGCAGCCGGTTACGCGCCAGTACCCGGCCTCCGGCAATTTCTGGTCCAAGACCCCGGCCCCAACGCCGGTGCAGCCGCGCTTCATGGGGTTTCCGGCCCTGACCTGGGACGGCGAGGTCGACGAGCCCTACTGCACCGCCTGCATGGTCTGCATCCGCTACTGTCCCACCCTGTGCATGACCGCCACCATGAAGGACAACCCCCTGCATGACGAGGGCGGGAGCCACCGGCGCAAGATCGTCGACAGCTTCGAAATCAACCTCAACCGGTGTATACTGTGCGGGATTTGCGTCGACGTGTGCAACTTCGACGCAATCGTTATGAGCCACGAGCACGAGATGAGCGGCTACCAACGCAACGGCAGCCGGGTCGACCTCCCGGCCCTGTTGAAGATCGGCAGGAAGTTCCAGGATGACACGGCGTGGATTCCCCCTACCAAGCGGGCCGAGCGGGCCGAGCAGGCCGACGTTAGCCCGGCGGAAACCGGAACCCAGGCCGCGGCCGGTGAGACGGCCAACGCCGACCTCTGAGGGCGGAAGGGCGCAAAAAAGAGGCAGACATTGTCCTCTGCTTCTATCCCACCGACTTACCAGGTGGTTTCCATAATGTCAAGGATTGGAGGACGGCACGAACGTCAAGGCTCTCTTACTGGTGGTAGCTACCCTCTCCCTGCTCTTAGTGGCTTGTGCTAGTGACCCGACACCAGACCCAAGGATTGACACAGTTCAGTCCAGTCTGGCGGAAATCGAGTCAAGGTAGACGCTCTCGGTACGAGACTGGACGAACTAGAACCACAGGAGCCGGAAGGCGAAGTAATCCCTGAGTACGACGATAGGCTAACCGCCAAGGAAGCGGTAGAAGTCCTGCAAACCTGCATCACCGACCGGATATTTGGCTCGGACTCACCGGCAGCTTTGATAGGCCTCATGGACCCTAGCGAACTGCTAGAGGGCTTTACGGCGACAGAGGATATTCCAGGCATTGACCAGGGAGCAATCGTCCGTTACATGGGAACACTGTTCGGTTGCTGGCGCTAAGGTTAACCTTAGCGATCCTGCTCTTAGTAGCCTGCTCATCAGCCGAAGGGCCAGACGTTAGTGCACCAAGCGGTAGCCTCCCACCAGACGAGTACGAGCAAGCGTGTATCGAGAAGCAGCTCGGAATCGCTGAGTACTACCAAGAGCGTTGGGCAGACCTCTCGGTTGACCTCCCAACACCTATTGCGGATGCTGACCTCCTTGCGGAGTTCGAGAACAACCATGAGTGGCAACAGCTATACTTGGAGCAGGCGCAAGCCTTTGCGAGACTTTGGGTTAACTGTAGCGAAAACGCACCAGAGAGCCTGAAAGACCTGTTCGAGGTTAGCGAGAGCCAGCGTAGAGTCCTCGAACTTGACGAGTGGCCGACACTTACTGATATCCCGCTTGCCAACTCCACAATAGAGGTTATCCAAGGCACACGGACTGAGGACGGCAACTGCATCTTCGGGACCTACATGGAGAAGGGACCAGACGATCCTCCTTTGATGTCCCGGACGTTATCAACGGACTACGAAACCTGTGAAGCTGTCGTAGAGGTAGGCGAACTCAGCGAGGAAGCGTACGAGCGGTTACAGGAAGAACATGATGAGGGAGAGTCCGAGGCTCCTATCCCTAGAAAGTAGGTTAAGCATCCCGAGAGAAAGCAGGGAAGTTCACCCTATATTAACCACCCTGTGAAGACACGTATAATAAATCGAAACAAGGGAGCAGCAGGAGTGGTGGAAGAGTTTGGCCCCTTTCGACATCCGGCCCTTTTCCTCGACCTCTCCCTGCCTGCCGTTCCCTAGAGGACTGAGGAATGCCCAGGCGAGAAGATGAGCGGTTCCGCAACCTTAACAGCAAGCACCCGGAAGCGTGCACCTGTCAGGACTGTACGGAGGAGTTCCTCAAGAAAAAGGAAATCAAAGCCGGACGGCTGCGGAGGAAGTCAAAGCCGGCGGAAAAGGTCAAGCGCCACCGCGCGGGCTGCGACTGCGTTAGCTGCGGTCTGTTGACTTCTATAGACTTCACCGAGGCCGGGTAGATGACCTTCCTCATTCTTCAAATTATTCTTGGGGAATGGACAGGATAGGAAGCCATGTGCGCCGGCATCTGCTACTTCTCTAGCGAAAATTCGTCTCGTTCTAGTCCCGCCTGGCGGGACTATTTATTTGTAGGGGGAGGCTGAGAGTGTCCTGGTTCGTCTTCGTCCTGTTGGCCGTCCTGACCTTGGGCGGGGCCTTGGGCGTGGTGCTTACGAGGAACGTGGTGCATGCCGCCCTGGCCCTGCTCTTGTCCCTCTTGGCCATCGCCGGGGTATACCTGGTCCTGTTCGCCGAGTTCCTGGCCCTGGTCCAGGTGCTGATATACGGCGGCGCGGTGACGATAGTGGTGGTGTTCGCCCTCATGCTCACCCCAGGCGGGGACTACCCCCGGATCTCCGATAACAGGCAGTGGCCCCTGGCCGCCGTGGCCGCTTTGGGATTGCTGGCGGTGCTCGTTCCGGCTTTCCTGATCAACAGCCCCGATGACACCCAGGCCCAGAGTCCCGCGTTCAGCGAGTTGGCCAATTCCCTGTTCACCCGTTGGGCCATCCCCTTCGAAATCGCCTCCCTGGTCCTGCTGGTCGCCCTGGTCGGCGCAATCATCATCGCCCGGTCGGGAAGGGACGAGGGCTGACCCATGGTATCCCTCTTTCACTTCCAACTGCTCAGCGCCGCCCTGTTCGTCATCGGCCTGTACGGCGTCCTGGCGCGGCGGAGCGTCGTGCTCATAGTGATGTCCATCGAGTTGATGCTCAACGCGGTCAACATCAACCTGATCGCCGCCGCATCCCACCTCAACGGCATCGGCGGCTTCGTCCGGTTCGACGGCCAGATTATCGCCATCTTCGTCATCACCGTGGCAGCCGCCGAGTTGGGCTTGGCCCTGGCCATCATCCTGCGCATATACCGCAACCGCCAGACCGTAAACGTCGACGAAATAGACCTGATGCGATGGTAGTTCCACTGACAGCTCGCCAGAAATTGTCCAGCCAGCCGATGCGCCGCCCGCCACCTTACGACGGTGAGATGACCGCGGGCTCTGCCTTCCCCGCGGTAGGCTGCTGATGGAATGGGCCTGGCTGATTCCGGTTGTCTGCTTTGCGGCCGCCCCGATTATCGTCGTTGCCGGTCCGTTCCTGCCAGGTAAGGGCGCATCCCTCTCGATTCTCGCCATCGCCGCCGGCTTCGGCCTCTTCTGGGTCGTGCTGGCCGGTTTCCTGGGCGCCGGGCCTGCGTCCACAGACTGCTTCACCAGCGCCGACACCGGGTCGCTGACCTGCCTGTTCAGCCTCACCTGGTTCCAGGCCGGGGACGTCCAATTGTTCTGGGGGATGATCATCGACCCGCTGGCCGTGGTGATGCTGGGACTCGTGACCTTCGTCGCCCTGCTGGTGCAGATATACTCCCTGGGCTACATGCACGGCGACCCTCGCTTCGGCTGGTACTTCGCCGTCCACTCCCTGTTCGCCGCCGCCATGTTGACCCTGGTGTTGGCCGACAACTTCCTGCTGCTATACGTGGCCTGGGAACTGGTCGGCATCTGCTCCTACCTGCTTATCGGCTTCTGGCACGAGCGGCCCGCCGCCAGAGAAGCCGCCAAGAAGGCCTTCATCGTTACCCGCATCGGCGACGTGGGCCTGCTCATCGGCATACTCCTTCTGTGGCGGGAAGTGGGTTCGTTCAGCATGGCCGATGCCTTCGACGCCGCCCGGACCGGGGCTATGAGCGAGGGCATAACCACCGCCGCGGCCCTGCTGCTCTTTCTCGGCGCAATGGGCAAGTCGGCCCAGGTCCCGTTTCACGTATGGCTGCCCGACGCCATGGAGGGCCCCACTCCGGTCAGCGCGCTGATTCACGCCGCCACCATGGTGGTAGCCGGCGTCTATCTCGTCGCCAGGGCGTTTCCCATCTTCCAGGCCTACGACGCCGACCCACTGCTGGTGGTGGCGGTTGTCGGCTTGGTCACCGCCTTGATGGCGGCCTCCATTGCCCTGGTAGCCACCGACCTCAAACGCATCCTGGCCTATTCGACCATCAGCCACCTGGGCCTGATGATGCTGTCGCTGGGAGCCTTCGGCTATACCGCCGCCGTTTTCCATCTGCTGGCCCACGGCTTCGCCAAGGCCCTGCTGTTCCTCGCCGCGGGCAGCGTACTCCACAGCACAGAAGAGCAGGATATAAGACGCATGGGCGGCCTCCGGCGCGTCATGCCGCTAACCGCCCTGGTCTTCTCCGTCGGCGCTCTCTCCCTGGGGGGCATCCCCATCCTCGCCGGGTTCTGGAGCAAGGAGGAGGTGCTGGCCGCGGTCAGCGATCACCGCAACGCCGCCTTTCTCGTCTTCGCCTTGTTGGCCTCGTTCTTGAGCGCGCTGTACATGGCCCGAGCCATGTTCGTCGCCTTCTTTGGGACAGCCAGGCCTGGACTTGAACAGGTCCAGGACGCCCCGCGCCTGATGGCCTGGCCCATGCTACTGCTGGCCGTACTGGCGGCCGGGTTTGGCTTCTTGAGCTTTAATTGGCCCGGCAGCTACGGCGGGCTTGGAACGTTCCTCTTTTTTGCACAGGCCCATGCCTTCAAGTTCACCTGGTGGCTGGGCGTCCTCTCCGCGGCCCTGGCCCTCGCCGCGTTCGGGTTAGCCGCCCTGGTCTACGTCCGTGGCGCGGTCTCCCTTAAGGGGGTCAATGTGCGCCTCGCGCCAGTCCTAAGGGTGGTGGAAAACAAATACTACTTCGACGAGGTATACCAGTGGACGGTGGACCGGGTGGTTCTGACCTTTTCCGGCCTCGTTGCCCTCTTCGACCGGGCCGTGGTCAACGACCTGGCGGTCAACGGCCTGGCCCACTCCATACGCCGCCTGGGATTTGCCCTGCGGCTTCACGTCACCGGCCACGTGTACAGCTACGCTCTCGGCATGGCCCTGGGCACCGTGGGACTGGCTATCTTCTGGTGGCTGAGGTCCACATGACGCGGCTGTGATGGATTCTTTCGACCAGATAGCCCTACTGCTGCTTCTCGCAATCCCGCTGGCCGGGGCGATTCTCCTCATGTTCTCCCCCGGTGGCCGGGACGGGTGGGCATCTAAAGAAGTCTGGCTCTTCTCCGTGTTTGTCGCCGCCGTCTCCCTGGTCCTGTCCCTGGTGATATTCGCCCGCTACGATTACGGCCAGGGAGGATTCCAGTTCACCCGGACTTTCGAGTGGCTGGACGCTCCCCTAAACATCGACTTTTCGTTGGGCATCGACGGCATCACCGCTCCCCTGGTGTTGCTCAACGGCATAGTGCTCCTGGGCGGCGTGCTCATATCCCAGAGCATCCGCTACCGCACCCGGGACTTCTTCGTGCTGCTGCTGGCCCTGGGCTCCGGGGTGTTCGGCGTCTTCGCCGTGCGGGACCTCTTCTTCCTGTTCTTCTTCTACGAGCTGGCGGTCCTGCCCATGTACCTGCTAATCGGGGTCTGGGGCAGCAGCACCGACTTTGGGACGTTCCTGCGCACCAAAGAGTACGGGGCAATGAAGCTGATGCTCTACCTCATCGCCGGCAGCGTGCTGGTGTGGGTGGGCATCCTGGCCGTGTACGTCGAGGCCGGAGACGCCGGCGTCCCCACATTCTCCCTTGCCGCGCTGGGCGAGTTGGCCCCCGAAGGCCAGTTCAGCGAGACCTTCCAGACCTTGGTGTTTCCGCTGTTCATGATTGGCTTTGGAGTACTGGCCGGCCTGTGGCCCTTCCACACCTGGTCCCCCGACGGCCACGTTGCGGCCCCAACGGCGGTCAGCATGCTCCACGCCGGCGTCCTGATGAAGCTGGGCGCTTACGGCATCATCCGCGTCGGCCTGGTGTTGCTGCCCGACGGCGCAGCCAACTGGATGCCGGTGCTCATAAGCCTGGGCACGGTAAACGTCCTCTACGGCGCGGTGTCGGCCATGTCGCAGCAGGACCTGAAGTACGTCATCGGATATTCCAGCGTCAGCCACATGGGCTACGTGCTAATGGGCATCGCCACCCTGGACCGGGTCGGCGTCGCCGGCGGGGTGCTGCAGATGTTCTCCCACGGGATTATGACCGCCCTGATGTTCCTACTGGTCGGGGCAATATACGACCGGACCCACGTCCGGGACATCAACGTGCTGAACGGGCTCTCCAACCGCATGAGGGTCACCAGCTTCTTCTTCGCCATCGCCGGCCTGGCGTCCATGGGGCTCCCGGGACTCAGCGGATTTATTGCCGAGTTCATGGTATTCACCGGGGCCTTCCGCACTTACCTGCCCCTGGCCGTGCTGGCCGTGATCGGCGCGGCCTTGACCGCGGTTTACGTGCTGCGGC
This sequence comes from Dehalococcoidia bacterium, assembly GCA_965249215.1. GTDB lineage: Bacteria > Chloroflexota > Dehalococcoidia > Lucifugimonadales > UBA3495. Next base: position 392,361 of record CBDFLN010000002.1, read on the forward strand.
TGCTGGCCCGCACTTTCCTGGGCGAGTCCGACGTCCGCTGGCAAGACCTCACCGACGCCGGTGGGATGGAGAAGGCCGTCGGCGGGGCTTTCGTGTTGATTCTCTTATTCGTAGGCGTGTGGCCGGACCCCTTGACCAGGGTCATCAACGCCAGCGTGGCAACGTTGCCGGGAGTGTAGACCGACCGTGCCGGGACTGACCGCAAACCTTGAACTGCTGACGCCTGAGTTCGCGCTGGCCGGGCTGGCCTTCCTGGTCTTGACCGTAGACCTCCTTCTTCCCCGCGGCGGGAAAGCAGTAATACCCTGGCTGGCCGCCGGTGGACTAGCTGGCATCATCGTCCTGTCGTTGCTCATGCTGTGGGGCCAGGACCAGACCCTGTACGACGGCCTGCTGGCGGTTGACGATTACTCCCTGTTCTTCAAGGTGTTCTTCCTGGGCATCGGCATCTTCATCGTGTTCGCCTCTATCGACTACGTGAAGCAGTTCCTGGAAAACCCCGGTGAGTTCTACGGCCTGCTCCTGTTGTCCATCCTGGGCATGAACGTGATGGTCCAGTCCCGGGAGCTGTTGACTGCCTACATCTCCCTGGAGCTGCTCAGCTTCAGCCTGTATGTCCTGGCTTCCCACGCCAGGGCCAACCCCCGGTCCAACGAGGCGGGGCTGAAGTACATCCTCGTCGGCGCATTCTCCTCGGCCATCCTGCTCTACGGCATCAGCATGGTCTACGGCACGTTGGGCGTTACCCGTTTCGAGGACATCAGCGCCGCCCTGGCCGTCGTCGAAGGAGTGAGTCCGTCTCTCTGGGTGGGCGTCGCCTTGATACTGGTGGGACTGGGATTCAAAGTCGCCGCAGTGCCCTTCCACATGTGGGCCCCGGACGTCTACGAGGGCTCGCCCTTTCCCATAACAGCCTACCTTGCCATCGGCTCCAAGACCGCCGCTTTTGCCTTAGTCCTGCGACTGGCCGCCGAGGGCTTTGTCCCCGCCGTCGACCGCTGGGAGCAGTGGCAGGTGATCCTGGCCGTCCTGGCGGCGGCGACCATGTTGACCGGCAACCTGGTTGCCCTGACCCAGCGCAACCTCAAACGCCTCATGGCCTACTCCGGCATCTCCCACGGGGGTTTCGTCCTGGCCGGCCTGGCCGCCCTATCCGCCCACTCCAATTTTGCCTCCAACGGCATCATGCTCTACCTGGTTGGCTACTCCATCGCCAGCCTTGTGGTATTTGCCGGGCTGATCGCTTTCTTCAACACCACCCGGCGGGAGACCGTCACCGCGCTGGCCGGTCTTGCCGACCGCCAGCCCTTCCTGGCGGCGTCCATCGCCATTGGACTGTTCTCCCTGGGAGGACTTCCCATATTTGCCGGCTTTGCCATCAAGTTCTACCTGTTCACCGCCATAGCCCAAGCGGGGTTCCTGTGGCTGGCCGGCCTGGCCATCTTCAGCAGCCTGGTCTCCATCTATTACTATCTTCAGGTCATACGGCAGATGTACATCGAGCCGGCCTCGGATGACACTGACGAAGCATCTGATGAGACCCTGGAAGCCCCGACTCCGTCAGTCCCCCTCGCCGCCGCGCCCTCTGCGCTATTGCTGGCGGTGATGGCCGTCGGCGTAGCGGCCCTGTTCTGGATTGGCGTGTATCCCTCGCCCCTCCTTGGCCCCATCGAAGCGGCCAGCCAGGCAATCTTGCCCTGACTTGTCGCTGGCTGAGTGGTACATGGGATGTTGGACTTTCATCTAGTGCGTACGTGCGGGAGACCTTGTAGAACTAGGTTCCCGATAAAGAGATTCTGGTGCTTTAATGTTTGAATGGCACGATCTCAATGCCCGACATGAGGCAACCTTTCTTTGGTTCGCCGCCATGTTGGTTTTTGCTGCTGCCAACTCCCCAGACCTTAGGAGGTCGGCCTACAATCTCCTGAAAATGCTCCTCAGTCCGGCAATATCGCCGCTGATAGCCGGACTCCTGGCAAACGTGACCTTCCTCACCTTCATGGCCGTACTTGTAGGAAGGAAAGTTGGACTATGGGAGCCGCTACCTCTAGTGACGGCAACCGTATGGACATTCACGACTGGATTCTCACTCCTCTTGAACCTAGATGAATCCCTCAAGGCCAATAATGCATTCAAGAAGAGAGTTGTTACGTTGCTGGGGCCATCAACGGTTGTGGCGGAGATCGTTGGTGTTACGATTCTCGCGTTCTGGTGGGAGTTGCTTCTGGCACCCATATTATTTGTTCTTGCATACGGGGTGTATGCGAATCGCAGTACCGGTCTGAGGATCACCTCTGGGGTTCTGCTCTTAGCATATGCTGCCGGATTGATGCTCGGAGTAATCATCGACTTGGCGGGAGATGTCAACACCTGGCGCTCTCCAACACAAGCCATCCTGTTGCCCATAGTGTTGACTATCGGTACTCTGCCCTATGTTCAATTGCTGGTGCTTGTGGAACGGTTTAGGTTCAGAAGGGGCGCCAACTCCAAGACGGTGAAGTCGAGCGAGTATGGAAAGGATTGGCCCCTTACGATAGATTCCGCGACCCTATGTTGCAGGTTCGGGGCCGTTTGGCTGGAAGCGAGTGGAAAGAGGTATGCTGTGAATGGAACTGCTAAGCCAATTCTGAAGAAATATGGCTACGCGTCCCTTGAATTGAATGACATCTGGAGGGATCATCCTGACAAGATGAAGCTGGCCGAGGCTTCGGAAACGGATGGCGAGGCCATTGAGTGGAAAGTCAGTATCCACCGGTTGATTCAAGATGGGCTTGCTTTGGAGGATCAGAGACAAAGACCAGCTGCAGTCGCGGGGGATCTCACTAAGGAGACCCACCTCCCATAATCGTGCAAAGGAGAGTGACTACCCTAAGGGTTTCCAGGCGGCGCGGAGGGCCGACAGGTAGATCAGAGCCATGTCCTATGCCAGCCTGGCCCGGGCGGCAGACCCAGCCCTTGCCGCCGCGCCGTCGGTCCTGCTGCTGGCGGTGGTGGGTGTCGGCGTCGCGGCCGTGTTCTGGATAGGGGTGTACCCCGCCCCGTTATCGACTCCATCCAGGCCGCGAGTCAGGCGATTCTGCCGTGATCTTGTGGCTGGCTGCGTGACGATATGAGCAATGGCGCTCTCGTGAATGGCATCCTTGCTCCCTGAAATGCTGGTTGGCTAGTCATTGCTTACTTGACGCTTCTGTTGTGAGTTGGTGGAAGGCAATAGTCTGCGTGGCGGTTATGGGAGGGACATTTAGGCTCTCGATATGGATGTCCGCCTATTTGTCGGGGCTCACTGAGATGGAAGTTCTAAGAGAGCTATTTGGCTAAATACGTTCGCGGATGTGCCTAGGCCAAAAGCAAATGGAACTTAACGAAGCGAGGAGGCAAAATTGTGCACCCTGAGGATTTGGCAGAATGGGCGAAGTCTAAAGCCTGCGACCACCATAGGGGCGTCGATAGTGGCCACGATTGCAACAACCCAGCGGCGTGTAAGCAAGCATTGACGATTGCCGCGTATCTTGAACGACTGACGAGGTTCGAGGGAACCAGTCAAGATGGGCGTCGTGTCAGTGGTTACATTATTGAGGGCTGAAGTTTGCCTAGAACGGCACGTCGGCGTGGGCAAGCCAGTGAAGGCTTTGTCTTTTGTCTGAATCGCATACGTCACCAAAGACCCTTGACCGGGTGGCTCGCTTAAACTGATTTATTTTGCTACGGTCTATCGGCTTTAGGCCAATGGAAACGAGCATCGGGTGATATAATGGCAGCCGCTACGAAAAGCGAGCTCTCTGTGTGCGTAATGCGTCTACCGGCATGATTATTTCCGTAATCGGAGCCAGCAACCCAACCACAAAGCTGCACTTGGAGTTGGCCGAGGCCGTGGGCCGCGAGCTGGCCCAACGAGGGGTAATGGTGGCTTGCGGCGGCCTCACCGGCGTCATGGAAGCCGTCTGCCGGGGCGCCAAGTCCGCCGGCGGCGTAACCATCGGCATATTGCCCGGCAGCGTCGCCGCCGATGCTAACAGCTACGTCGACATTCCCATCGTCACCAACATGGGATATTCCCGTAACGCCATCGTGGTCTACACCGGCCGCGCCGTCATCGCCGTAGGCGGGGCCTATGGCACCCTCTCCGAAATCAGCTACGCCTTGGCCGAGGACATCCCCGTGGTCGGCCTTGAGACCTGGGAGTTGACTCGCAACGGCGACGGCCAGCCCGTTGACGGCGCCATCATACCAGCCTCAAGCCCTGCCGACGCGGTGGACAAGGCCCTTGCCGCCGCCGCCGCCAGGGACGGGCGAGGATAGGACCGGAAGACCGGTGAGTCTTTCGCATCAGGACAGCCCTGTAACCATTGCTGCCGTACAGGGCCGGGAGGTCCTCGACTCCCGCGGCAATCCCACCGTCGAGGCTGAAATCACCCTCTCCAACGGCGCTCGCTTCCGCGCTGCCGTGCCGTCGGGCGCAAGCACCGGCACCTACGAGGCCCTGGAGCTCCGGGACAAAGACCCCCAACGTTACGGCGGCAACGGCGTTTTGCGGGCCGTGGCCAACGTCAACGACGTCATCGGTCGGGCCATCACAGGCCGAACCCTTCATCCGGGGTCATCTTTGGACGAGGACCTCATCGCCCTGGACGGAACACCGGACAAGAGCAACTTGGGGGCCAACGCCCTGCTGGCCGTTTCTATGGCCCTCGCCAAGGCCCAGGCCTCCCTGGCGGACCCCGGCGCGTCCCTGTGGCACAGCCTGGCCGACGGCGGGCCGGTGACCCTGCCGGTGCCCATGTTCAACATCCTCAATGGCGGCCGGCACGCCTCAGATTCGGTGGACATACAAGAGTTTATGGTCTTGCCCGTGGGAGCGCCGACCTTTTCCGACGCCCTGCGGGCCGGGGCAGAGGTGTACCACCAACTGAAGGCCGCCCTGAGGGATGCCGGGCACAACCTGAACGTGGGCGACGAAGGCGGCTTTGCCCCGTCCCTGCCGTCTAACCGCAATGCGTTAGAACTAGTGCTTAGGTCCATCGAGGCCGCGGGCTACGCCCCGGGCCGTGATGTGTACCTTGCCTTGGACGTAGCCGCTTCCGAACTCTTCGACAGCGAGTCCGGCGACTACGTTCTGGAACGGGAAGGCGTCCGGCTGACCGCCCCGCAGTTGGTGAACCTGTATGAGCAATGGGTTAACGAGTATCCCATTATCAGCATCGAAGACGGCCTGCACGAAGACGACTGGGACGGCTGGCGGGAATTGTGCGCCCGGCTGGGCAACTCCGTGCAGTTGGTCGGCGACGACTTGCTGGTCACCAACTCTCGGCGGATTCAACGGGCGGTGGACTCCGCCGCCTGCAACGCCGTGTTGCTAAAGCCCAACCAGGCCGGGACTCTAGGCGAGACCCTGGACGCTTTCAAACTGGCCCGTGGGGCCGGTTGGGGCACGGTGATGAGTCACCGTTCCGGGGAGACCGAGGACACCACGATTGCCGACCTGGCCGTGGGCTGGGACGTCCGCCAGATTAAGACCGGAGCGCCCGCCCGCTCCGAACGGGTGGCTAAGTACAACCGCCTTCTGCGCATCGAGTCCGAACTGGGAGACCAGGCCCGCTACGCCGGCCGCGATGCTTACGGGCGTTTACTAGATTCCCGCTAGCCCTGAGCTTGTCGAAGGGGGCGAGCGAAGCGCCCTTAGTGTCCCAAGATTGGGCGGCTCCAACTCTCTGGGTCCATCCACAGCTTTTCAATCCGTCTTTGGCGGTTTATTATATGGACTGCCCTCGCAGGCCTTGACGCCATCCAACGGCCTGGCCCGCTGCGGGCACTTCTAGCACTGGGAGGTATGCCATGACCACCCGCGTAGGCATTAACGGTTTCGGCAGAATCGGCCGCCTCGTCCTGCGGGCCATGACCGCGCGCCACCCCGACAAAATACAGGTGGCTGCCGTCAACGACCTAACCGACGCCGAGACCAACGCCTATCTGTTCAAGTACGACACCAACTACGGCGCCTATCCGGGTGAAGTCCAAGCAGTCGACGGCGGCCTCAGGGTAGACGGCCGGGACATCAGGGTCTTTTCGGAGCGGGACCCGGCCCAGATTCCCTGGTCGGAGATGGACGTGGACCTGGTTGTGGAGTCCACCGGCATCTTCACCGACGCCGACAAGGCCGCCGGGCACCTGCAGGGCGGGGCCAAGAAAGTCGTGATTTCAGCCCCCGCTAAGGGGGAAGACCTGACTATCGTTCTGGGCGTCAACGACCATCTCTACGACGCCTCCAAGCATAAGGTCGTGTCCAACGCATCGTGCACCACCAACTGTTTCGCCCCCATGGTAAAAGTCCTCCACGACGCTTTCGGAATCGAACACGGCCTCATGTCCACCATTCATGCCTACACCAACGATCAAGTGATCGCGGACCAGCGTCATTCGGACCTTCGACGCTCCCGCGCCGCCGCCATGAACATAATCCCCACCAGCACCGGAGCCGCCAGGGCTGTCGGCCTGGTCCTGCCGGAGTTGAACGGCAAACTTCATGGGGTGGCCTTCCGCGTCCCCACCTCCACCGGCTCTGTCACCGACTTCACCGCCGCCGTCTCCAAGGACGCCTCTCCCGACGAAGTCAATCGGGTATTCCAAGAGGCCGCCGAGGGACCCCTCAAGGGCATTCTGGAATACGTAGATGATCCCCTGGTTAGCTCGGACTTCCGCGGCAATACCCATAGCTGTATCTTTGACTCCCTGTCCACCATAGTCATGGCGGACCGCATGGTGAAGATTATGGGCTGGTACGATAACGAGTGGGGCTATTCTTGCCGCACCGCCGATTTGTGCGCCCTGATGCACGACAAGGGCATCTGACCTGGCAGCCGGCACGTATCCACAGAAGGGAATTCCGTACCCGTAATAGCCTGTCTTGCCGCCTGCCGGTCGTGACTAACGCCGGCGACGGGGTTTCCATCTTCCAGTGATGTCCGGCCGATAGCCTCCCAGGAATGCGTACTGTCTTCTGATGCACTGGCTGACACTTAACGGACGCCTTCCCTGGACCCTGATTCCCCTGTTGCTCATCCTCGCCCTGGGCCTTGCCCTCCGCCTGCACGGTTTGAACTGGGACTCCGGGTTCGCCTTCCACCCCGACGAGCGTGACATCTACATGCGCTCCGGGTGCATGTATGACCTCCTAACCGAAGCCCCGGGCCACGAGTCCTGCGGCTACGTCAGGGACCAACCACAGGCAGAGCCCGGCCTGCCCGGTTTGGGCGTGTTTTTGGACCCAGCACGTAGCCCGCTAAACCCCCACTGGTTCCCCCTGGGCAGCATCCTCCTCTACGTCATGGTGTTCTTCCGGTCCATTATCGAGCTGTTCGCCGACGTCAACGCCCTGGACATGCGCTACGCTGGCCGTATCCTGTCATCTCTGGCCGACACCGGGTCTATTATCATGGTGTACGTCCTCGGTCGGCGCATGTTCGGCAGCGGCGTTGGTTTGCTGGCGGCGGCCTTCACCGCCGTCGCCGTCATCCACGTGCAGAACAGCCATTTCTACCGGCCGGAGACCTTCTCGGTGTTCTTTTCGCTGGCCGCTTTCTGGGCCATGCTGCGCATGGTCGAGAAAAAGCGTCTGCGGGACTCAGTCCTTCTGGGTCTGATGCTCGGGTTGGCTCTCGCTCCCAAGGTCAACGTACTTCCGCTGGTCCTGCCCCTGGCGTTGGCCTACTGGTACCGGGTGATGGATTCGGTAGACGGCCGGTGGTACCAGATCACCCCCGCCGTGCTGCGGCCGGTGTTAGGCCATGCCGCCGCGGCGGCTCTGGCGGCTGCGGCGGTGTTCTTCGTGACCGCCCCCTATGCTCTGCTGGACGCTGGGGCTTTCGTAGGCGACGTCTTGACCCAGGCCAGGATGGCCTCCAACGCCGGCATGTGGCCCTTCACCGTCCAGTACATCGACACGCCGCCCTTCCTTTACCAACTTCAGCAGTCCTCGGTTTGGGGTCTGGGACTGCCCCTGGGAATAGTAGCTTGGCTTAGCGTCCCGTTCACTGTCCTGATGCTGTTCCGGAGCCGGGCAACGCGTCGCTACGACCTCCTTCTCCTGGTCTGGGTCGTCCCCACTTTCCTACTGTTGGAAAGCTTCGAGGTTCGGTTCCTGCGCTACGTTTTCCCCCTGGCACCCTTCCTGATCTTGATGGCCTCCCGCATGCTGTTGTGCCTGGTGGATTGGTCCCGCGGCGTGCAGCCTTGCGGCCCATCCATTGCCGGCCTTTTTGGCCGGTTGAACTTACGGTTGCCGGGACAGGCTCTCCAAGACCGACTCTCTTGTCTCAGTAAGCAACCGCTTGCGCTGCCCCGGATATTGCACAATTATCTCCCCGGATTCGAGCCCCGGTGGAGCTGGCTGGCGGTCGGACTGGTGGCCGTTGTCCTCGGCTCAACGGTCTTCTACAGCTTGGCTTTCCAACGGGTTTATGCCAACGAGCACCCGGCGGTCACCGCCTCCCAGTGGCTCAACGACAATGTCCCGGCTGGGACGCCGATTGTCAGCGACAATCATTGGGACGAATTCGTCCCCGGTCTCCATCGTTACGACACTTGGCAGTTTCCCGTCTACGACAGCGACAGTCTGGAAAAGATGGACGCATTGGCCCTCCGTCTCGCCGCCTCCGAATACCTGGTGTTCTACAGTCACCGCCCCTACGCCAGCGTCACCCGCGTTCCCGAGCGCTATCCGCTGAGCGCTTCTTACTATCACCGGCTGTTCGATGGCGATTTAGGGTACCGCCTGGAACGGACTTTTACGTCCTATCCCCAACTCGCGGGAATCGCCTTTCGCGACGACCCCTTTGGCCGCTCCGGCCTGCCTCGGCCCACGCCGTCAGTCCCCGAGAATCTGCCGCCGGTGGTCCTGGACCTGGGCTATGCCGATGACAACGTGGTGGGGTATGACCATCCCCAGGTGCTTCTATTCCGCAACGTTGAGCAACTCTCGTTTTCGCGGCTTCGCTCCTTGCTATTAACCCCCATATTCGCAGGCGCCGATGCCTCCGGCGAGGAGTTGATGCTGTCCGATGAGCAGCTGACGGCACAGCAGGCCGGCGGGACCTGGTCCCACATCATCGACCGGGACGGTTGGGTCAACGACGTGCCTGTCCTGGTATGGCTGCTGGTGGTCGAGCTCGCCTTTCTCGTGTCTTTACCCCTTTGCGTGTTTATTTTTCGGCCGCTGCCCGACCGGGGCATCGTATTGGCCCGGATAGCGGGTCTGCTGGGAGTCAGCTACGTGGCGTGGCTGGGGGTGAGCCTTGGCTGGATCGAATTCTCGCGCTGGGCTGTAATTGTCGGTTTTCTGACAATCGCCGCCATGTCGTCTTTAGCGCTGCTTGGCCGGTGGCGTGAAATCACCGGGTTCCTCCGGCAGGAATGGCGTCTGTTGTTGCTGGGAGAGGTGTTGTTCCTCACCGCCTTCCTGGCCTTTGTCGGCATTCGCGCCGCCAACCCCGACCTGTGGCATCCATTCTTAGGCGGCGAGAAGCAGATGGAGTTCGCCTACTTCAACGCCGTGATTCGCTCCACGTCTTTGCCGCCCTTCGACCCCTGGTTTTCGGGCGGCTACCTGAACTACTACTACTGGGGATACTTCGTGCCGGCCGGACTGGTGCGCCTTACCGGGATCGTGCCCTCCGTCGCATTCAACCTGGCGATTCCCCTATTCTTTGCCCTAACCGTAACCGGGGCCTACTCCCTGGTGTACAACCTTGCCGAGGGCGTGCGGCGCTCCCGCGCGCCGGCAACCCCGGTCGCCAGCTCTACCGCACGCCGGTCTCGACCCGGCATCTGGACCAGCCGGCTGGTAAGCCCCGTCGGGGCCGGCCTGCTTGGCGCCCTGTTCGTCGCCGTCATCGGCAACCTGGACGGCCTGGTGCAGGTGCTCCAGGGCGCTTGGGGCAGGATCTTCCGTGGCGACTCATTCCCAACCTTCGATTTCTGGCGCAGCAGCAGGATGCTGGACGTACAGGACAGGTTCGACCCTTCTCCGCTGGTCTTTTGGCTGCCCGACAAGATCCCCGGCGTAGGTGACTCGTCTTTCCATATAACCGAATTTCCCTTCTTTACCTTCCTGTTTGGCGACCTTCACGCCCACATGATGGTCATTCCGTTCACCCTTCTGGTCATTGGCCTGGGCCTTAACCTCGTTGTGGGCCTGCGGAACAACGGCAAGCTCTGGACCTTCGCCGCGTCCGCCGCCTTAGCCCTGGCGCTGGGCGTCCTGTGGGCAACCAATAGCTGGGACTATCCAGCGTACCTGATCCTTGTTGTTGCCCTGTCGGCCCTGGCCGTCTACTTCAAGCCCGGCAGCCCTTCATCCAGGCTGTTGTTGTTCGTTGCCCTGGCCGCCGGCGTCTTTGCGTTGAGCCTGCTGGCCTGGGTGCCCTACCACGATTACTACCAGACCTTTAACGCCGGCCTGGACGCCTCCAGGTGGCGCACGCCGTTTGACCGTTTCCTAGGAATTCATGGCCTCTTCCTATTCATCATCGCTGCCTTTTTGCTGTACACCGCCCGCCGGACTTTGGCGGCTGTAGCCGGCAGCCGAGTGTTGTCCGCCGCCCGCATTGGGGGCGATCTTGAACCTCCCCTCATGGCGCCGTTCACCCTTCTGGCGCTGAGGCTCGGCCTGGGGCTGGGACTGCTCGTTGCCGCGGCATTGGCCGCCGCCGGCTACTGGACGGCCGTAGCCCTCATTGTCTATTTGATGCTCACCGGATTGGCCGCTTACGAGGTATTGGCTTCCAGGAAGCCAGAACGACCCTTCGAGTCCGTGCCTCTGGCGCTCCTGGCCCTGGCCTTGGCCATCGCCATCGGGGTTGACTTCGTCACCGTTGGAGGCGACATCGGCCGCATGAACACCCTGTTCAAATACTACTTGGAGGTCTGGGTCCTGCTGAGCTTGGCGGCGGCCTATATGCTCTGGAATTTGCTGGACAGGGGACTGTTCGGCGTCCGCCTGCGGTGGCTCGGCGGAGCATGGATGGCCGTGGTTGTCCTGCTGGTCTGTTCCAGCCTGATTTACACCGTGTGGGGTTCCAAGGACAGGGTCGATGAGCGTTTCAACCCCATCCCGCTCACTCTCGACGGCGCCGCCTACATGGAGTCTGCAGTCCATCACCCCCGCGGCGGCGACGGACAGCCGCCGGTCCATCTGAAGTGGGACGCCGCCGCCATCCGCTGGCTGCAGGACAACGTCTCCGGCTCTCCAGTGATCCTTGAGGCCCATAACCTGGAGTACACGTGGAGCGGCCGTATCTCCGCCTACACCGGCCTCCCCACCGTGGTGGGTTGGCCCTGGCACCAGATGCAGCAGCGTTGGGACTACCAGGATGCCGTTTTTCGCCGCGCCGAGGACGTGAGGCTGATATACGACACCGCCGACGTTGACCTGGGTCTGGCGCTATTGCGGAGTTACGGCGTAGAGTACGTCGTCGTCGGCGAGTTGGAACGACTCTATTACTCGGGCGTGGGACTCCAAAAATTCGAGGAATTCACCAACCAGGGGCTGATGCGCCTGGCGTACCGGAACCAGGGAGTATCCATATACCAGGTCGACGGGCCTCCTTGACCCTCCTCTTGCTACTCCCTTGTACCAGCCGGCCGTTGTTGACATAAAAGTCGTAACAATACTGACAACAACCCGTTGACATAACCGTTTAGATTTGCTTTAATATAGTCAGCGGTTAAAAATAATCTTAACAAAAGACTAGTCGAAATATTAACAATTTTGGGGCGTGCGCCTGGCCCCGATAACAGGTGCAGCTAATTCAGAGGCAAAAGGGCTCTGGGGCTAGAAAACGGGGTCAATCTGTGTGGGTGTGTCCCCGGCGTGTTGGGAATTGGCCCCGATAGCAACTGAGCCCAAGCCTGCTGGCCCTTCTCGGTACCGCCGAGCTGCCAACGTGTGGAGTGGTTGAAGTGCAGCGGAAACTTGGTGGCTATTACCGGGGAGGGCCAGCCTCATTTTACCCGTCCGCTCTCCCACCTGGGGTATGACCCCAACACTTTTAGCATGCTTACCGAACCCTGCAGGGCCTCCAGCGCCTCTTTCACCTGCTCGTCCTGCCGGTGCCCGGCGCAGTCTATCAAGAAGATATAGTCCCCCAACGACTGCTTGGTCGGCCTCGACTCTATCTTCAACAGGTTGATGTTCCTGGTGGCAAACTCCCCCATGGTCCGGTACAGCATTCCCGGCGCGTCCTCCCGGTAGGCAAAGCAAATAGACGTCTTGTCCTCGCCCGTCGGGGAATGGTCCTCCCTGGCCAGCACCGCAAACCGCGTCACGTTGTTGGCCGAGTCCTGAACTTTTCGCCCGATGATTTCCGCCTTGTACAGCTCCGCCGCGCGCTGGGGCGCAATTGCCGCCGCCCCCACGCTGCTCTTCTGCATGTCCGTCACCGCGGCCGAGTTGCTCAATGACGCCATCTGCTGCGCCTTGGGCAGGCAGCGTTCCAGGAACTCCCGGCACTGCGCCAGTGACTGGGGGTGGGAATACACCACCTCGATGTCCGCCAGCCTGGTCCCGGGATTTACCATAAGGTAATGGTCTATGGGCAACAGCACTTCCTGGCAGATGGACAACTGCGGCTCTTGAATCAGAAGGTCCTGGGTAAAAGTGACCGACCCCTCCAGGCTGTTCTCGATGGGCACTATGCCCTCGTCGGTGATTTCCGATGACACCGCCAGGCCCACCGCGCCAATGGTGGGAAACGGCTCCAATTCCGCCGCGGCGTCGTACAGCAAGGCCGCCTCTTCCGTATAAGTGCCGGCCGGCCCGAGATACGCTAGGCGCTTAGCCATCACGGCGCCTCAACAGGACATCGCCACAGATGCCAGCCAGCCCGAGATACGCTAGGCGCTTGGCCATCACGGCGCCTCGGTCAGGATGTCGTACAGGGTCTGTTCGTCGTTGGTCTGCGTCACCGCCACCAGTTCGTCCTCCGCTTCCAGCACCAATACGCCGGAAGGCAGCTCGACGCTGTGCTTCTTTACTACCAGGGCGATCATGCTGTTGGGGGGCAGGTGCACGTCCCGCAGTCTCTTTCCCACTACGCTGGCCCCTTCCGGTATGGACACGCTGACCAACTCCCTTCCTGGCGCCTGCAGGTTCATCAGGTGCACAAAGGGCCGTCCAGGGACACCTTCCTCGAAACTCAGCAGTATCTGGTGGACTTCATTGACCACTACGTCCACTCCCAGGATGTGAAAGAGGGGTTCGTTCTTGGGGTCCTTCACCAGGACCATGGTCCGAGGTACTTGGAAGACGTGCTTGGCTATTTGGCATATCACCAGGTTGGTTTCGTCCCTTCCCGTCACCGCCACCACCGCATCGGCCCTGGTTATGCCGGCCCGCTTCAGCGTCCCCTCGTCGGTGCCGTCTCCGGCGAACGCTACGCTGCCGAGTTCGTCCGCCAGCATCCGGTGCCTGGCCGTGTTCTTCTCGACCACTGCCACCTCGTGCTCCGACGCCAGCAGAGCCTTGGACAGGTGGTACCCGGCCTCACTGCACCCCACAATTAAGAAATACATCTGGGCCTCGAGCTACCTGTCAATTTGTTGCCGGATGTCTTGCATGAGTCCGAACGAAAGGCCGACCACGTTCAGTTGCAGCCCCGAGTAAAGCACCTGCAACCGGGGGTCGTTGATCTGGCAAATTACCTTGGGCACGTTGAAAATATGCTCCGCCAACTGTGCCGCCAGGGCGTTCTTATGGTCGTCGGCGGACAGCGCGAGGAACACCTCTGCGGTCTCGATGCCCCCCAGCCTCAGGTAGTCCTGCATCATCGGCTCCGCCATCCAGATAACCCGCACCTGGGCCCCGTCTTCCACTTGGGCCAGGGATTCACGGTCCTCGCCCAGCACCGTAACGTTGTATCCTACCTGAGCCAGGTCCGGCGCCAGGTTCCTCGTCAGCTGGTTGCAGCCCAATATCAGCGTGTTCATCAGGCTAGGCCACTGTGTCCATGGCGCCGGGAAGCCCGCAGGCCGCGGTTCGACGCGGCCATCCCGGCGTCCGTTCGGTTGCCGCTCCAGTCATCCCCATTCTTGGCGTTCCTATCCTTTGGCTGGTTCCAGAACGTGGGCCGACTGGCGCCACAGGATCATTTGGCAGTTGGTGTTCCGAAAGATATACTCGGCCGTCGGCCCCATGTCCCACGAGCCCAATCGTTGCTTGTACGGTATTCCCAAAATGATCAGGTCTGCGTGCCGGTTCTCCGCCTCCATCACGATGGCCGGGCCCGGCTGCCGGGCCCGCAAGCACGTCGCCTGAACGCCCTTGCACTTTTCTTTGGACGCTATCGCCTCTATCCGGCTTAGAGTCGCCTCTCCGCGGTTGATGTCCGCCCTTATCTCGGCCTCCAGTGGCAGCCCCAGCGGCACCTCTATAACGTAAACCGCGTGGAGCTCTGCCTTGTATTCCCGGGCCGTGCGGCATGCCCAACGGAAGGCTAGTTCACTTATCTCGCTCCCGTTGACCGGAACGAGCATGCGCCTTGCGTCTATCCGCATTTCCCGGTTTGGCCTCTAAGGTGCATCTAGATTGGATGTCAATGCGGTCTTATGCCGTCGTCGCCGCGGGCGCAGTCGGCGGCAACTCTCGGGCAGCGTTGTTCAACTGAAGGATTTGATAGTTGCTTCCCGCGACAATCAACACGTCGCCAATCTGTATTTGCTCGTCCCTGGCCGGATGCAGAAACGAACTGCGGCCCCGCCGGATAGCCAGCAGGGACACCCCCTGGTTGTCCTGCGTTCCCGCCAGCCCCACTTCCTCCAAAGTGTGGCCGATCATCTGCTCCGGCGGCTGTATCTTGCTGATTCCGTAGTTGGGCAGAATCGGCATGTGGTCCATGACCCCGGGGTCGAACCCAATGTGGGCCGTCCTCCAGGCGCTCTCCATCTCCGGATAGACTATCCTATCGGCTCCCACTTTCTCCAAGGTCGACCCGTGCAGTTCGTTGGCAGCTCTGGCGATGACGTACGGAACTCCGATGCTCTTGAGCAACACCGTAATCATAATGCTGGTCTGCACGTTCTCGCCGGCCAGCGCCACCACCGCCACGTCGAAGTCCGCCACGTCCAACTGTCTCAAAACCGCCTCGTTGGAGGCGTCGGCCCGCACCGCATAGGTCACGTGGCCCGACAGGTCCTGGACCTTCGCCTCGTCCGTGTCAATTACCAATACGTCGTGGCCCGACTGGTACAATTCCCTGGCCACCGCCGCGCCAAACCGGGCCGCGCCGATGACGCAGACCTGCTTCTTCATGCCCTCCCTCCGTCAGCCTATTTTAACTCTTTCCTGGGCATAGCGATATAGACTTCCCTCTTCACGCGGCGCTAATGCCAGGGCCAGGGTGATAGGCCCCAACCGTCCCACTACCATGGCGGCCATGAACAACGCCTTGCCTGCCAGGCTCAGGTCCCTCACTATACCCGTGGACGAGCCGGTGGTGCCGAAGGCGGACACGGTGTCGAACAGCAGGTTCACGAAGGGAATGTCAGGGTCGGTCAACGTGAGCGCCGGCAGGAGCATGGCGATGATTCCGACTCCCACCACGGCTACGGTCAACGCCCTCATTACCTGTATCTGGGCGATCTCCCGCCCGAAGGCCTCAGCCTGAGAGCGGCCTCGCATAGACGCGACGACCGCCGCCACGATCACCGCGAACGTTGCCACCTTGATTCCGCCTGCCACAGATCCCGATGCCCCGCCGATGAACATTAGTCCCGGATACACCAGCTTGGTAAAGTCCTGGGTCTCGGCAAAGTCCACCGCGTTAAATCCCGCAGTGCGGCCGCTGACCGAGTGGAAAACGGCCGACATCACCTTGTCGCCCACCGCCAGGCCGCCTATAGTCCCGTCGTTGGCGAACTCCGCCAGCAGGAATACCCCCGCTCCCAGGCCCCACAAAAACAGGCTGGCAACGATGACCAGCTTGGTGTCCAGGCTAAAGCGGCCAAACCTCCGGTGGCGGGCAACGTCCACCAGCACGGTCCAGCCGATGCCGCCCAGGATGATTAGCGCCATCATTATTCCCAGCAGCGTCCCCTCCGTACCCAGCCGCGTCAGACCGCTGCCCACGGGCAGCTCTGGCAATATGGAGAACCCCGCGCTGTTGAAGCTGGAAACCGACAGGAACATCGACTGCCAGATAGATTCTCCCAGACCCATGCCGTCCAGCCCGGCAGTCCGCCAGAAAATCGCCGCCGCTCCTGCTGCATATATCAGGAAGGCCACCAGGAACAGGTAGCTGGATACCTGACGCAGTCCCACCATCCGATCTGCGTGCAGGGTCTCTTGCATCACCATCCGTTCCTGCAACGTCGACCGTTGGCCCATGATGAGCAGCAGGAACGTTGCCACCGCCATGAATCCCAGGCCGCCCACCAACATCAGGAAGAAAATCACGGCCTGGCCGAAGCTGGACCAATAGGTGTGCGTATCCACCAGGGTCAGCCCGGTCACCGTCACCGCAGATATCGCCGTGAAGAATGCAATCACCGGCGACGTGAAACCGTTCTCATTGCTGGCCACGGGCAGCGCCAGCAACAGGGCGCCAAGTACGCTCAGGAACAGGAACCCGGACAGCAGGATGTACGGAGAGTTGAACATCCGCTGGGGACGCCGCAAGGGCGGCTCCTCCGCCACCGTGGGAGCAACTTCCCATTGCCGGGCCTGCCGTATGACGATGTCCCGCGTGCTGCGCCTTCGCTCTACGCCCATCGGCGGCCGCCTTGCTCGGTCCATGCCGGCCCCAGGCCGTCATCCGTAGCGTGCCCGCTATCGAACAACGTCCCTGGGGGTACGGAAGGGTACAGGGTTGGGGTGCAGCGGTTCAAAAGAGGAGAGGCTTCTCTTGCTCTGTATGGGGTTGACGACTGCGCCGGCAAGTTGCCCCCGTCGGCTATTCGCCGTAGATACGGCTCTGAGAGCCTGTCACTTTTCCGGGCCGGGTCTTGACGGAGCCTGGGCGCTCACGAAAATCGCCGGTGGTTGGCTGTCTAAACCTGGGGCTTGGCGCCCGATTGACAACACGGATTCTAGAATCTTGTGGTTCCGGTGTCAATCAACCAGGCGCCCTCACCCTTACTACCCCGCTCCGGCAGCCCTCCGCGGCGTTCCCCTAATCCGGTTACTGGACCATCTTCGCCGGGGATGCCCGCCGCCTTTGTATGCTAATATATTGGGCGGGGTGGGCGGGCGTCTAAAGTATGGAGGTTGTCGTGCATGGCGGCTAGTTCCCGGCAGGTGGAGCGGCGCTTCGACCCGGAGGCTATTGATCGCAAGTGGCAGGACCGCTGGGCGCGGGACGGCCTGCATCGCGTGGCGCATGACGATCCCCGGCCCAAGTGGTACGAGATGACCATGTACCCTTACCCGTCGGGCGACCTGCACATCGGCCACTGGTACGCCCTGGCTCCATCCGACTGCCACGCCCGCTTCCGCCGCATGCAGGGGTACAACGTCCTCCACCCCATCGGTTTCGACGCCTTCGGACTTCCCGCCGAGAACGCCGCCATCAGCCGCGGCATCCACCCCCAGACCTGGACCATGAGCAACATCGACAACATGCGCCGCCAGCTGCGTTCCGTCGGCGCAATCTACGACTGGGACCGGGAAATCAATACCTGCGGGCCAGAATACTACCGCTGGAACCAGTGGTACTTCCTAAAGCTTTACGAACACGGCCTGGCCTATCGGGCCAAGGCGCCCGTGGTCTGGTGTCCCTCGTGCCAGACCGTCCTGGCCAACGAGCAGGTGCTCAACGGGGCCTGCGAGCGTTGCGACGCCGTCGTTACCCGTCGCGACCTGGAGCAATGGTTCTTCAAGATTACCGACTACGCCGAACGCCTGTTGGACTTCAGCGGCCTCACCGACTGGCCCGACAAAATCCTGACCATGCAGACCAACTGGATTGGCCGCAGTGAGGGCGTAGAAGTCAGTTTCGACATCTCTCACCTGGACGCCGGGGACAGCGAAATTCGCACCTTTACTACCAGGATCGACACCATCTTCGGTGTCACCTTCCTGGTGCTGGCTCCCGAGCACCCCCTTGTTCCCCGGCTTACCACTGGCGACCGCCGGGCAGCCGTGGAAGCCTACGTAGACCGCGCCCGCCGGACCTCCGAAATCGAACGCTTGTCCACCGAGACCGAAAAGACCGGCGAGTTCCTCGGCTCCTACGCCGTCAACCGCCTCAACGGTGAGCGGGCGCCCATCTTCATCGGGGACTACACCCTGATGAGCTACGGCACCGGGGCGGTGATGGGCGTCCCCGCCCACGACGCCCGGGATTTCGCCTTTGCCCGGAAATACAGCCTCCCCGTGCGCACCGTCATCGCGCCCCTGTCCTGGGACGGCTCCGCACCTACCGAGGCCTACCTGGATGACGGCTTTATGACCAACTCCGGCCGCTACGAAGGCATGACCAACCAGGAGGGCATGGAAGCCATAGCCGCCGACGTGGAACGCAACGGCTGGGGACGCCGCACCGTGTCCTACCGCCTGCGCGACTGGCTCATCTCCCGCCAGCGTTACTGGGGCACCCCCATACCCATCGTATATTGCGGGCCTTGCGGCGTGGTCCCTGTGCCTGAAGACCAGCTCCCGGTGCTGTTGCCGGGCGATGCCGAATTCAAGCCCACCGGCGAGTCCCCCCTGGCTGGGAACCAGGGGTTCGTCAACACCTCTTGCCCCCAATGCGGCGGCCCGGCGCGCCGCGAGACCGACACCATGGACACCTTCATGGACTCGTCCTGGTACATGATGCGCTACCTCAGCCCCGGCTACGACAGAGGCCCCGTGGACCCGTCGGTGGTCAACCGCTGGCTTCCCGTGGACCAGTACACCGGCGGCGCGGAGCACGCCGTCATGCACCTGCTCTACTCCCGCTTCTTCATCAAGGCCCTGCACGACCTGGGCCTGGTCGATTTCGACGAGCCGTTCCTCCGCCTGTACAACCAGGGTGTAATCCTGGGTGAAGACCACGAGAAGATGAGCAAGAGCCGCGGCAACGTGGTCAATCCCGACGAGGTTGTTTCTCAGTTGGGAGCCGATGCCGTCCGCTGTTTCCTGATGTTCATCGGCCCCTGGGACCAGGGCGGCCCTTGGAGCGATGTCGGCATCAACGGCATGGCCCGCTGGCTCAACCGGGTCTGGGACATCCTGGAGCGCGACCCCGCCCGGCTGGACGACAGCCGCGACGCCCCGCAGGCGGGCGCACAGCGGGACCAGACCGTCCGGGAGACCCAGCGCCTTTTGCACCAGACCGTGCGCAAGTGCCACAACGACCTCGACCGTTTCAAGTTCAACACCGCCATCGCCGCCCTGATGGAATTCTCCAACCACCTCAACCGGGTGTGGGCCGACGCGAGCATAGACCCAGAAACCTGGAGCGAGTGCGTCGAGAAGTTCCTGCTGATGCTTGCCCCCATCGCCCCCCACGTTTCCGAGGAGTTGTGGGAACGCACCGGCCGCGAATACAGCATCCACCAACAGCCCTTCCCTGGTTGGGACGAGGACCTGGCCGCCGAAGACACCATTACTTTGGTCGTCCAGGTAAACGGCAAGGTCAGGGACCGTCTCCAGGTCCCCGCCGACATTCAAGAGGACGACGCTCGGGAGTTGGCCCTGGCCAGCCCGCGGGTCAAGTCCTATACCGGCGGGAAGCCGGTGGGCAAGGCCGTCTACGTCCCCGGACGCCTGGTGAACCTGGTCGTCTAGTGATTGCCCCATGACCAACCCAGCGCCAGCAGCAAACAACGGCCGCCTCTACGGTATCGGCGTGGGCCCCGGCGATCCTGAGTTGCTCACGGTAAAAGCCCAGCGCCTGCTCCAGAGCGTCCCGGCCGTCTGCTTCACCCAGCTGGACGACGGGCGGCCCAGTTACGCCCTCAACGTCGTTCAGGAGTTTCTGGCCGACCTCAAGCCCGCTCTTATCCCCATCATCGTCCCTTCCGACGACACACCGGTCAGCGAAGAGACCTGGGAGGACGCCGCCTCTCGCATCAGCGGGCATCTCCGCCAGGGCCGGGACGTGGCCTTCATCACTGAAGGCGACCCCATGCTATACAGCGAATTCTCCAACCTGCTGGCCTGCGTCCGCAGCAAGTATCCCGACTTGGCCGTAGAAGTCATACCCGGGGTCTCGTCCGTGATGGCCGCCGCGGCCAGCTCTGCAGTGTCCCTGGTCTCCCACGGTCAACGGCTGGCCATCCTGCCCGCCGTATACGGCATTGACGACCTGCGGGAGGCCATAAGAAATTACGACACCATTGTCCTCATGGAAGTCAATCACGCTTTGCTCAAGGCCTTGGCCAACCTGGAAAACCTGGGCCTCGCCGGTAAAGCCATCTACGTCCGCCGGGCCACCACCCAGCGGGAGGAAGTGGTCCAGGACATCCAGCAGCTCACCGAAGAAGACCTGGACTATTTCTCCCTGCTCATCATCAAGCGTTAGGCGTCAGAAACAACGCAATTGGTGAAACAGCTAAGGCCTGACAGCGCGTCGGTATGCCTGGACATATCGGCCGTTTATGGCTTTGAAGGATTCACCGCGGGAATGGCCATAGGGTTTGCGGTGAAGCTGCATTGCTCGGCGCAACTCGGCCCTGGGCCTCTGGCTCCGCCGATACCGGGGAATGTCTTATAGAGCGTTTGCGCCCTAAGAACCCGACAAAAACCGCTGCACCAGCGCCGTAAACTCGTCGGCCTTCTCTATCTCCGGATGATGGCCGCAGTCCTCCAGCACCTCTAGCTGCGAGCCCTGGATGGCTTTTTGGAAGACCTCGCCGGCGCTCAGCGGCACGATGGCGTCCTGTCGTCCCCAAACGAGCAACGTCGGCAGGCCGCTCAGCCTGGTCAGCAGGTCCGGCAGCGCCGGATAGTACATGTACGGCCGCCACCCCAGCCGGGCCGATTCCTCCCGGGCCACCTCCCACGACTCCCGCAGCTCCGGCGAAGGATCGTCTGGGCAAACCGCCTTGAACTCTTCAACCTGGTCGGGATTCAGGAATCCCTCGGTAATGAACGTCGGAGCCAGCTCCAGGAACATGTCGTATATCTGCCCCGTCGGGGGCTTGATGCCCATTGGCGCCACCAAGACAAGCTTCTTGAAGAACTGGGGGCACATGGTCGCCAGTTCGCTGGCCAGCCATCCCCCCATCGATAGGCCCATCACGTTCACTTGACCCAATCCCAAATCGTCCAGCGCATGAAGGTACCAGCCGGCCATGTCCCTCATGTTCATAATCCAGGGCAACGCCGGAGTGGTCCCGTAACCGGGATGCGACGGGATATAGAGCTTGTAATTCTTGGCCAGCGTCTCCTGGTAGTTCAGCCACGCCTGATGCCCCAATTCGTCGTGGATGATCAGCAGGGGCTCCCCGTCGCCCCCGGTCACCAACTGCAACGGGGTATCCGCCGCGTTGACGGTTTCTTCAGTCCAAGTGGTGCCGGTCGTAGTCATGCGGTCCATTCTCCTTGGCGGCGTCGTACCTGGGTAGTATGATTTGCCGGGTGGTCAACCCCGCTGATTGTCGGCTTAGCCCTTCTGCTTGTCAAGTTTGGCGGCCGTCGCCCCGCCTTATCCAACAATTGCGCGCCGGTACCTTTACGGGCTTGAATTTGGTAATATGGATGGTGACGTTTCACCCAACGGCTTGGGGAACCCAAAGTGGCCTTTGCAGGCTCCCGGGTCCACTTGGGCGGGGCCGCGGGAATGCCCGTAGCCCGGAAATAAATTGGATGTGTGTTTACGTAACTTAAATGCGGTATAATATAGATCGAAAATCGATGGTTGTGCCGTTGGGACGGGCGTTTCAGACCGGTGAGGCCGACACCTTTGTCAGGGTGTCCCTTGCGGGACCGGCAAATCCGGTGAAAGCATATACGCCCGGAGGATGGGAACGAGAATGACGAAAACCAAGCGGGTGCTGCTACTGCAACCGGCGTCGACCGGGGGCAACTTTGAGTACATCGCCATCCCCCGCCAGGGGATGTTGTTCCTCTCCGGCGCCCTGGGCCAGTGGGAAGGCGCCTTCCATTACGAACGGGAAATCTGGTTTGAAGACCGCTCAGGCCCCATCGACCCGGACAAGGACCTGGACGGCGTCGACATACTCCTGGTCACGGCCCTCATCAACGAGGCGCCCAGGGCCTACCAGATCGCCCGCCAGGCCAAGCAATTCCACCCCGACATCGTCTCCGTCGGCGGCGGCCCCCAGATGAGCCCCCTGGCCGAAGAAGCATTCGACTACGGGCACTTTGACGTGATTGTCCAACGAGAGGGCGAGGACATCATCGGCCAGCTGTGCGACGTCCTGCTCGCTTACAAGGGTTCGGAGCGCGACCCCTACCTGAACAAGGTTCCGGGCATCAGCTACCGCCGCGAGGGCCAGGTCGTCCAGACCCGCCGCTCCGGTCTCGTGCCCCCCGATTTCGTCGAGCTTCCCGACTTTTCGTCAATCAGGGACCTGACTCCCAGCAATCCCATGGCCGGCGGCGTCCTGGAGACTGTCCGGGGCTGCACCGAAAAATGCACCTACTGCCAGGTAATCCAGCAGTTCCTCGGCTACCGTTTGATTTCCCGGGAGACCGAAATCAAGCGTCTCCATCAACTCAAAGACATGGCCGCCGACGGGCTTATCCACTCCTCCCGCAACGGCAGCTTCCAGGTGTTTATTTCCGACGACCTTCATCCCCCGCCCCTGCGCGCCGTCAAGTACCGCAACGAGCGCCTGGCCCGGCTTCAGGGCTGGAAGGAACACGTCCAGGGCATCAGCATGATTTGCCAGGCCCGCGCTGAAATCGGCCAGGACCCGGAGTTGGCCGATGCCATGCACGAGGCCAACATCAAGATGATTTACATCGGCGTCGAGTCCGACAACGCCGAAAATCTCAAGCTGGTCCGCAAACGGCAGGAACCCGGCGAGATGCACCGGCACATGACCAGCCTCAAGCGCAGCGGCTTTGCCCTGGTGGCCATGACCATCATCGGCCTGCCCTACGACACTGAAGAGAGCATCATGCAGCTGGCCGACTGGGTGACCGGCATCAGCAGGTACCAGACCGCCAACTGGCTTACACCCCTGCCCGCCACCTCCAACTGGGACGACCTGGTCCCCCTTGACGAGCGCGGGGAAATCCTGGCCGAGGGCGAGATGCGCCCCTACCACCTCTACACTGGACGCCAGTTCGTCCACCACGACGACCGCTGGACCATGGAGGAAAGCCGGGAACTCTTCGACCGCTACACCGCTAAGTTGAAGCCGGTGGACGAACTCTACGGCCGTATCTTCCGCGTCCTGCGCAGCTATCGCCTCCGTCTGGCATCCACCGGCCGGGGCGACAACCTGTTCACCCGCATCGCCGATTCCACCGAAACCCTCAAGAACTGGTCCGATCCGGTGTCCATGACCGGCAAGGACTTCGGCCATAATATCTCCCAGCGAGTGTCAGAGCTGGTTGAAACCCTGCGCCTGAACTCCCAGCCCCTGGCCAACACCCGCCGGGAGGTCGCCGAGAACGTCGGCGCCCGCATCACCGAGTTGAGCGAGTCCCTCAAGGCCCTGTCCGACCCCTTGAACACCGGACGCAACGAACTCGCCGCCAACGTCTCCGGCCGCATAACCGAGCTTACCGACATGCTCAATCGCATGGTCCTGGACCCACGGCAGACCAGAGCCGTAGGGGAATGACCCCCAAGCATACGGCGCATCGCAGCGCCCGGCCCATCCGGCAGGAGGCCGGGCCACCCGCCCCGAGAATCTAAGTGAACGGTAATCGTCGAGTCTTCGTCACCGGCATCGGCATCGTTAGCCCCCTGGGCCTCGACGCGCAGTCCACCTGGGACGGCCTGGCAGAGGGCCGGTCCGGCATCGACTTCATCACCGCTTTCGACACCGAGGGCTTCGACACCCGCTTTGCCGCCGAGGTCAAGGGCTTCGACCCGGAGGCTTATCTCGACCGCAAGGAAGCCCGCCGCATGGACCGGTTCGCCCAGTTCGCCGCCGTCGCAGCACAGGAGGCCTGCCGCCATGCCGGGTTGGCCCCCGGCGCCATAGACCCCTACCGCGTCGGCGCAATCATCGGCAGCGGCATCGGCGGCATCATCACCCTGTCCCAGCAGTTCGAAGTGCTCAGCCAGCGGGGCCCCAAACGCGTCAGCCCCTTCTTGATCCCCATGATGCTGGCCGACATGGCCTCCGCCCAAGTCTCCATGATAACCGGCTCCATGGGCGCCAACTACTGCGCCGTTTCCTCCTGCTCCAGCGGCGCCGACGCCTTGGGCCAAGGCTGGGAGATGATTCGCCGCGGCATGGAAGACGTGGTCGTGGCCGGCGGCAGCGAAGCCCCCATATATCCCGTCGCCGTCGCCGGTTTCAATTCCATGCGCGCCCTGTCCCGTTTCAATGAGGACCCCCAAGGGGCCAGCCGCCCCTTCGACCTGCGGCGCGACGGCTTCGTCATGGGCGAAGGCTCCGCCGTCCTGGTGCTGGAAAGCGAAGAAAGCGCCCAGCGCCGGGACGCCCCCGTCCTGGCCGAGCTGCGCGGCTACGGCGCCACCTCCGACGCTCACCACCTTACCGAGCCTTCCCCCGGTGGCCACAGCGCTGCCAGGGCCATGAAGATGGCCCTCAAGGCCGCCGGTATAGACCCTTCCGAGGTCGACTACATCAACGCCCACGGCACCGCCACTCCACTCAACGACCGCCAGGAAACCAGCGCCATCAAGCGGGCCCTGGGCGAAGACGCCTACCGGGTGCCCATAAGCTCCACCAAGTCCATGACCGGCCATCTCCTCGGCGCCGGCGGAGCTCTGGAGGCCGCAGCCTGCATCATGGCCATGGGCAAGGGCCTGATTCCTCCCACGACTAATTTGCAGGAACCGGACCCTGAGTGCGACCTTAACTACACCCCCAGCCGCGCCTGCCAGGCCCGGATTAACGTGGCCATGAGCAACTCCTTTGGTTTCGGCGGCCACAACTCGGTGCTGGTGTTCACCAACCCTGAGGTGGCCCTATAGGGCCCGTGTCCGCCGGCGGCAAGCGGTGGGACCTGCCCCCTCCGCTGGACGTCAGGTCCTTGCCGCCCGGCCTTCCCCCGGCAATAGCCCAGGTCCTGGCCCGCCGCGGCGTCCGCACCGCCGAAGAGTTGCGTTTATTTCTCGAGCCTCCCCAGAGTCTGCCCTACGACCCCCTCCGGCTGGCCGGTATGGAGCCTGCCCTGGCCCGCATTTACCAGGCTGTCAACCGTCGTGAAACAGTTGGGGTCTTCGGCGATTTCGACGTCGACGGCATCACCGGCACCGCCATTCTCGCCCAGGCGCTAAAGGCCTTTGGCTTGTCCGTCCTGCCTTACCTGCCCCATCGCATGGAGGAGGGCCACGGTCTGTCCGCCGCCGCTGTCCGCCGCCTGGTCGACCAGGGAGCGACCCTGATTATCACCGTGGACACGGGCGTGACCGCGTCGGACGAGGTAGTCTATGCCCGCGGGCTGGGCGCCGACGTCATCATCACCGACCATCACGTGCCCCACTCCGACCTGCCCGACGCCGTCGGCATCATCAACCCCCATCTGGGCGGTGGGACCTACCCTTTCTTTCAGCTATGCGGCGCCGGTCTCGCTTTCAAATTGGCCCAGGGCCTCTACCAGTTCCACGGGCAACCCTGGGACCGCAGCATGTTGGAACTTGCCGCCCTGGGCACCATCGCCGACCTGGTGCCCCTGGTGGATGAGAACCGGTACCTGGTGCAGGAGGGCCTCGCCGCCCTGGCCGAAACCCGCAGGCCGGGCCTCCAAGGCCTGTTCCGCCTGGCCGGGGTCCAGTCCGGCCCGTTGACCGCCGAGACCGTGGCATTCCAGGTATCGCCCCGTCTCAACTCCCCGGGCCGGTTGGGCCATGCCATCGACAGCTTCCGCCTACTCACCACCGACTCGCCTGCTGAGGCCCAGGCCCTGGCCGAGAAGCTCGAGAGCCTGAACCGCAAACGCCGCGACCTTACGCAGACGGCCATGGATGCGGCCTACCGCCAGGTCCCGCCACGGGCCGAGGCCTCGGAATTGCCCCCTGTCCTGATGGTGTCGGGGCCGGAGATCACCCGCGGTCTTGCCGGCCTCGTGGCCGGTCGTCTGGCCGAGGACTTCCAACGCCCCGCCGTCGCCATGGCCGTCGAAGACGACGTTATCGTCGGCAGCGGCCGCAGCATACCGGAAGTCGACATCTTCCAGGCCTTTGCCGGCTGCGAGGACCTGTTCGTGCGCTTCGGCGGCCACTCCCAGGCGGCGGGCTTTACTTTGCCCAGGGACGATCTGCCCCTGCTGGAAGAACGGCTCACTGCCCTCATCGAGAAAGCCCTGCCCAAACGCGACCTTCAGCCCGTCTTGAACGTCGACGTCGAGGTGGGGTTGGACGAGTTGAACGACGGCCTGCGGGACTGGCTCTCCCGTCTGGAGCCCTTCGGCATCGGCAACCCGCGCCCGGTGTTCTTGACCCGGCGCGCCAGGGTGCTGGACGCCCAGCGCGTCGGAGCAGACGGCCAGCACGTGAGGCTAAAAGTGGCCCAGGGAAATTCCCAGTGCACCGCCCTGGCCTTTAACCAGTCGGACAAATGGAACGGCAGCGTCCCTGAAGTGGACCTGGTCTACACCCTGATGTTAGACCGTTGGCACGGAGTCGAGAGGCTCACCCTGAAACTGCTGGACTTTCGCCCCGCCCAGGCCGCCAACCCTGCCTAACCTACAAAGCGGCACGGAACCGGCCCACGAAATCCCCTCTCCCCAACGCATGGTCCGTGTCATCCCCTCTCCCTGGGGGAGAGGGTTAGGGTGAGGGGGTATCCAACGAGTCATGCCAAGGCCCCGCCCAGGCCTGAACCCCGGTCCTGCCCCTAGCCCCGGCCTCACGCGGCCTGAGTCCCCGACCTCACGAACCGCGCCTTGAACACCAGCAGTGGCACGGTGATACCCAGCACTATCAAGGCGATTATCTGAGCCTCGTTCAGCGCCCCGTATTCGATGAACTCCTTCCGCAGGAAGCTCAGGAAGAACCTGCCCATCGAATAGGTCGCCAGGTACAGGGCAAAGAACATCCCTCGCGGCCGCAGCCGGTCTCTCAGCGGCCACAGCAACGCCAGTATCGCCAGGTCCATCAGCAGTTCATAGGCTACCGCCGGGTGCGTTCCGCCGGTCCCGAAAATGCGTTCGCACACTACGCTGCCCCGCTCCGCATGCGTATAGACCACCGCCCAGGGCAGGTCGGTGAATTTCGCGCAGTGTTCCCCGTTGATGATGTCGCCGATTCTTCCGATGGCCTGCGCTAGCAGCATCGCCGGAGCGGCTATATCCGCCAGGTGTCCCACCCCCGGCAGCGGCGCCCGGACAGGCTTCCCCAGGAAAGAGAAATAGTTGCCCCACGTCGCCAGGAACCACTGGGAGTTGCGGATGATGATGAACAGCGCCCCCCCGACGAATCCCCCCAATAGCGCGCCGTATATCGTTACGCCGCCCTGCCAGAAGTACAGCACTCTTATCAAGTCGTGTCCGTAGATGTCCCACCTGTCAATTACGTGCAAGAACCGGGCGCCGATTATGCCCCCAATAATGCACCACACCGCCACCGCGTAAATTCCGTCCGCCGACAACCCCGCGCGCGTTCCCCAGCGGGCCACCAGCGCCACCGCTATCGCCACCGCCAAAAACGTCATCAATCCGTGCCAGGAAAGGGTCAACGGCCCGATGTCGAAGTCCGGGTCCATCCCTATGGCTATGGTTGCTAGTATTTCCATTGCTCCCCTTGTTCCCCAAGGCCCTTTCTATTATCTATGAAACAGACTCGTCGGCCATACAACTACCCCTCTCCCTTGCCGGGAAGGGGTTCTAACCCCCTCTCCCTTGCGAAGGGAGAGGGTTGGGGTGAGGGTGATTAAAACCCATTCCCTCCCACCATGTCCAACATTCCAAAGACCCCTACCTTTCTCCCATGGCCTAACGCGATTCTTGGCAGGGGGTTATCGTATGGGCAAAGTACACGTCTACCGGGTAGGGTTTCAAGGCCTGCTCCACCCGTTTATATTCGTTTTCTGACGACGGCAGGGCAAACATCGCCGGCCCCGCCCCGGTAAGACGGAACCGGCCTGGGGCCATTTCCGCCAGGTCCCGCCGCAGCCAATCGTAGTCCGGGAAAGCCTGAGAAGCTACGTCCTCGAACGCGTTGTACACCAGGCCGGACACGGACTCTCCTATGAACTGCCCCCCGGCCAGCGTCTCCACCATGCGCCGGGTCACCCCGCCGTCGCTGTAATGCGCCAGCGTTAATCGAGAGTACATCCCCGCCGTCTTGTTCGCCACCGTGGCGCCGGGGCATACCAACGTCAGTGGCAGCCGCGGCAGCGCGGGCAGCGACGCCACCTGTTCACCCCGGCCCTGGGCCAGGGCGGTTCCTCCTGTCAGAAAAAACGGCACGTCCGACCCCAGTCCCGCTGCCGTCCGGCTCAGTTCTTCGCGTCCCAGGTCCAGCCCCCAGAGACGGTCCAGCGCCAACAGCGCCGCCGCCGCGTCGCTGCTGCCTCCCCCCAGGCCCATTCCCACCGGTATACGTTTCCGGATGCGAATCCGGGCTTGCGGGGCCACTCCCGCCCGCTCCGCCAGGATTGCCGCCGCCTTCCACACCAGGTTCGACTTCCCGCTCAATTCCGGCTGGTCGCATTCCACCTGCAACCGCGGCGACTTGGATATGTCCAGCGCGTCCGCCAGATCGATGGTCTGGAGGATGGTCCTCACCTCGTGGTACCCGTCGTCCCGCCGGCCCAGTATCTCAAGTGTGAGGTTCACCTTCGCGTAAGCCGGGACTTCCAATATTCCTCCGCCGCTCCCATGCGTTGTAGACCGCCGACCACTCGTCCAGCGACAGCGTCGCCGGCCTCCTTCTGCCGTCCATCCCCGCGTCCTTCAGCACGGCCTCCACCGCTCCGGCCGGCGCGCCCAACCCTTGGGCCAGCGAGTTCCTCAGTTGCTTCCGCGGCGCGCGGAACCCCGATTTTACCACTTCCAAGAAGGCTGGGCCGTCGGCTACCGCTACCGCGGGCTCCGGCAGCACGTCCAGGCGCACCACGGCCGACGTAACCTTGGGCGGCGGGCGAAAGCTGCGCGGCGGCACCTTGCACACGACCTTGGCCGACGCATAGTACTGCACCGCCGCCGAGAGAAACCCCATCTTACCCGGCGCAGCGGCGATGTTCCTGGCAACTTCTTCCTGCAGCGTCAACACCATCAACGTGGGCCGGTGTTGCGCCTCCAGGAACCGGCGTATTATCGGATTGGCGGCGTAGTAGGGGAGGTTTCCCGCAACCTTATAGCTGCTCCCGGGGGTCACCAGCTCGCCGGGGTCCATCTTTCTGGCGTCGCCTTCCACCACGGTCAGGTTGGCGGGGTTGCCCAGGCGTTCGGCCAACGTCGCCGCCAGGTTGGGGTCGAGCTCGATGGCGATTACCTGCGCCCCCCGCTCCACCAGCCGCCGCGTCAGGGCGCCCCGTCCTGCCCCCACCTCCAGCACCACGTCGTCGGAGCCGACTTCCGCGGCCGCGACGATGCGGCCCAACACCCGGTTGTCGGCTAAGAAGTGCTGTCCCAGGGCCTTGCGGGGCCTAAGATGCTTGGAACTTTGAGCTGAGATTTCAGAGCCTGTCGTCAAATACCACCATCATTTGTATGTTGAGCATGCCCGGAAGATGGATACCTTAGCATAACTGGGCCTATGTATGTAGCGTATGCCCGGGGGATAGAGACCTTAGCATAACTGGACCTATGTATGTTGCGTATGCCCGGGAGATAGAGACCTTAGCATAACTGGGCCCAGCCTATCGTTCTTGTATCCTGGGCCCAGCCGTTCGTCCTGAGCCTGTCCTGAGCCCGTCGAAGGGGGAAATCGAAGGGTGAACGAGGGCGCAAGAATCCGGCTTTGGCTGCAACGATCAAAAATCCCGTTGACGATATCGCCAATTCACTTGCATAACCGGGCCCAGCCGTTCGTCCTGAGCCTGTCCTGAGCCCGTAGAAGGGGGAAATCGAAGGGCGAACGGGGACGCATGGCGGCAGCCTGCCGGCCAATGGAGAGTTGGCATTGAGACCGCGCACCCCCCTTCGACGACCACCACCGGACGTCTTCCGGACGATGACTCCGGTCAGGCGCTCCCACGGCGCCCGCAGTATCCCGTTTACCGTTGCTTCCTTCCGGATCTGGCGGGGTTCACAGGACTACGCCGCGTGGGACCCAACCTTCAGCACCACCGTCTCGAAAAATAGGCCCATTGGCGCCGCCTGGGGGAGGAATTCGACCCCGCTATAGCGGATTGCGAGTGCAGGGCACCGCTAGCTCCCCGTCTAGCGCGGCCTCCCTTTCATGGTAGGCGAGGCGTATCTAAGTGTCAAATGATTTCCCGCCGAAAGGGGTGTCCATGCCTGCTAGTCCGGTTCCTGCGTGGTCTGGACCCAAAAACAGAGGCCTGCAAGTGTTCCTAGCGAAGTGCCATCGCCTTACGGACCGCATACCAAGGCTTTCTGTTGAACCGGCGGCCGAGGCCCCGCTCGATCTCGCGCCACTTCCGCTCGTCCTCATCTGTGACGAACGTTACCGCCTCGCCGGAACGGCCCATCCTGCCGGTCCTGCCGACGCGGTGGGTAAAGAGCTGCTCCGAGTCAGGCAAGTCATAGTTGATAACCTGGCTAATACTTTCGAAGTCCAGGCCTCTGGCCGCCACGTTGGTTGCCACCAATATTGACGCGCCGCCGGAGCGGAAGTCCTTCATAACTCGCTCACGCGCGCTTTGGCTTAGGTTGCCTTGCAGTCCCCCCACCGGGTAGTCCAACGACTCCAAGCGTCTTGCCAGCACCTTGACGCCGCGTTTGGTCTTGCAAAAGACTATGACCGGGCTTCCGTCTCTCCCGTCCAGCAGCGTTCGCAGAGCATCCAGCTTGTCAGCCTTCTGAATGGTGTAGACCAGGTGGTCAACGGAAGGCGGCGCCTGCAGTCCTGCGTCCAATTCCACCCTTGCAGGCTTGCGCAGGTGCTTCGCAGCTGTCTGCTCGACCCACTGGGGCATGGTTGCGGAAAAGAGCGCTGTCTGCCGCTCCTTGGGGGTTCGGCCGATTATGGATTCGACGTCCGGGGCGAATCCCCTGTCGAGCATTTCGTCCGCTTCGTCCAGCACAAGAAATTGCAGGGAACTCAGGTCCAGGGTGCCCTGGCGTAAATGGTCCAGCGTCCGCCCGGGAGTGCCAATGACTATGTGCGGTCCGTTCCTTAGCGCCGAATACTCCGGCTTCAAAGGCCGGCCGCCGTACAGTAGCGTCACTCGGAGCTGCTGTGGAGCAGCCAGGGCGTCCACTACTCCGGCGACCTGTATGGCCAGTTCACGGGTAGGCACAAGTACAAGCGCCTGGACCTGCCGTATGGCCGGGTCACACCGCTCCGTGAGGGGCACGGCGAACGCCAGCGTCTTTCCGGACCCCGTACGCGCCTGGCCGATCAAGTCTCGTCCATCAATGAGCAGAGGGATAGCCTTTGCTTGGATAGGCGTGGGCTTCGATATGTTCATCCGCGAAATCGCCTGCTTGGTGGTAGCCTTTAGAGACATCTCACTAAACACAGGACCATCCGGTAGGGAGCTATCGACGGCTTGCCTGCCGGCAGTAGACGATATTCGCGCGTTGGTCTTGACCGCCGGCAAAGGTCGATGTCGACGGGTATTGAAGCATGGGCGGCAATACACTGCCTTACCCCGGCGGGGCGGGAAAGAGAGGGTTGTGGATGTGCCGCAGTCGGCGCAAACGGCTTGGTGGCCGGTGCGGTTGGCTGGGCGCAAGCGGGGTGGCGATGAGCTATAAGGCATACGAGAACGGACTCTCCAATCTAGAGTGGCAACACAGGTGAATCAGCAGGGGAGCGAACAAGAAGAGGAGGGCAGAGGGACAGTCCGTTCTTGTGTCAAACCTTTGTGCGTTATCCGAGCGTGCAGATAGATTATAGTCCAAAACACTAGAAACCGCTAGGCCGTACCATATATTGAGGCAATGATTTCATCCTCCTGCTATTATAGTATCAGGGGTGATTACATTTGACCGATTGCAAAAACGACGACATTCGCAACCTGGCTATCATAGCCCACGTCGACCACGGCAAGACCACGCTGGTAGACGCGTTGTTGAAACAAGGCCAGGTCTTCAGGGACCACCAAGAAGTGGGTTCTTTGATAATGGACACCAACCCGCTTGAGCGAGAGCGCGGTATTACCATCTTGGCCAAGAATGCTTCCGTCTCCTACGGCGGTGTCCGAATCAATATTATCGACACGCCGGGACACGCCGATTTCAGCGGCGAGGTGGAACGGGTCATGAATATGGCCGACGGCTGCCTCCTGTTGGTGGACGCCGTGGACGGCCCCATGCCGCAGACCACCTATGTGTTGCGCCAAGCCCTCCAGCAGAACGTCAGGCCAATGGTCGTCATCAACAAGATCGACCGCCCCGAGGCCCGTGCGGCTGAGGTGGTCGGGATGGTGCAGGACCTGTTCTTGGACCTGGCTACGAGAGCGGAACAACTGGACTTCCCAGTGCTATACACCTCGGCCCGCCAGGGCTTCGCCAGCACGGACCCCGGCGCGACAGGGGGGGATATGCAGCCCCTCTTCCAAGCGATCTTGGAGTCGGTGCCGCCGCCCGCCGGCGACCCAAGCGCCCCACTGCAGATGTTGGTAGCAGCCTTGGACTACGACAACTATCTTGGTCAACTGTCCGTCGGACGTATTTTCAATGGCGCCCTCAGGCTGCGGGATGATGTTGCGGTGCTGGGCCGCGATGGCGGGACCGCCACACACAACCTTGAGCGCGTCTTCGTGTTCCGCGGTATGGAGCGGGTCGAAGTGCCGGAAGCCCGGGCCGGGGACATTGTGGCTGTGACTGGCCCCGAGGGCGTGTCCATCGGCGATACCATTGCTTCGCCGGAAAGCCCGGCAGCCTTGCCGGTTATCGCCATCAATGAACCCACGGTACGGATGACCTTTGGCGTCAGCACCTCCCCTTTAATGGGCCGGGAGGGTGTCCACTGCACTTCTAGAAACCTCCACGAACGGTTAGATAGAGAATTGCGGACCAACGTGAGCCTCCGAGTGGACGCCACCTCCAGCCCGGATGTTTTCGTCGTAGCCGGACGGGGCGAGCTGCACCTGTCCATTCTGGTCGAGACAATGCGCCGTGAGCAGTTCGAGTTCCAGGTGTCACGCCCCGCGCCCGTCACAAAGATGGTCGACGGCAAGGTGTACGAGCCCTACGAAATCCTGAGCATTAGCGCTCGAGAAGAGTATATGGGCGTACTCACCGAATATCTCTCGGCCAATATGGCCCAGCTCCAGGACTTGAGGTACGGCGAGAACGGTTACGTCGACATGGAGTACAAGATACCCACTCGGGGACTGATCGGATTCAACGCCTTCTTTCTTAGGACCACCCGCGGCGACGGGGTGAAGAGCAGCATATTTACGTCCTACGAGCCTATGGAGGGCGAGATAAAGTCCCAACGAGGCGGCGCGCTTGTGGCGTCGGAAGGCGGCGTGGCTGTTACTTACGGCCTGATTAACGCCCAGGGCCGGGGTGATACATTCATCGACCCGGGGGCTACGGTCTATGAAGGAATGATTGTCGGCTCCCACCGTCGCGAAGGCGACATCGAAATCAACGTGTGCAAAGAAAAGAAGCTGACCAACATGCGGTCGTCGACGGCCGACGTGGCGAAGCGCCTCAACGCCACCGTGAGGATGAGCCTGGAGGAGTCACTGGCGTTTGTTTCCGACGACGAACTGTTGGAAGTTACGCCCCTCAATCTCCGTCTCCGCAAGGCGGAACTCTCCGCATTGGACCGCAAACGTCAACGCCGCAACGGCGTCCGCACCCGAGACTAACATCGCCCTTCCGACCCCCCCCGTCCCCCGCCCCCCAACCCGTCATTCCCGCGCAGGCGGGAATCTCACCCCAACGGCCCTACCATCCATCCCCTCCCGTTCACCCTGAGGGAAATCGAAGGGCGAACAACCCCGCATGGACGCAACCTGCTGGCGGTTATTGGGAATAAGCATTGACCCCGCGCACCTCCCTTCGACCACCACTGGATGCCCCCCCCGGACTGTGACTCCGGTTAGGAGCTCCCACAACGCCCGCAGTATCCCGTTTACCGTTGCTTCCTTCCGGACCTGGAGGGGTTCACAGGACTACGCCGCGTGGGATCCAACCTTCTGCGCCGCCGTCTCGAAAACTAGGCCCATTGGCGCCGCCCGGGGGAGGAATTCGGCCCCGCTATAGCGAATTGCAAGTGCAGGGCACCGCTAGCTCCCCGTCTAACGTGTCCTGCCTCCCTATCGTGGTGGGCGAGCCATATCTAAGCGTCAAATATTTAGTTTTTTGTCTAACCGCCATCATGTTGCCCCAATACATCGGGTTAGTCCGTTCCTCTTCCCAAATTGCCTTGAGAAGGAACTTGACGTTCCTAACTAAGCTTGCTATACTATCTATAAGTAAGAATTAGGAGGATAATGATGGTTGGACCAAAACGGATCACGGGATTTATGGCCCTGGCGAAGCAAATTGTAAGGGATGAGCCAGGACTCACGGCTCAAGAAATCTATTCTCGGGCAGACAAGTACGCTAGGCAAACCAATATCCGATTGAGCGCGTCCTCTACTCCGGAAGCATCTTTGGTCGCGACACTTCACAAGACCCATCGGGAACACGGTTTGAAGAGGGAAATCGGGAGAGACGGGAAACTACGCTATTTCCCTGAAGGGCAAGGAGCCGCCGACAACCCCCTGCCCACCGCAATCGACGAGCGACCAGTTAGTTTAGTTGGGCAACCTCCCCACGATGCGACGGATCGGCACCTAAATGCCGCCGCCAACGATGGTAATTGTTGTATTGATCTGCCGTCTAAGGATCAAGCAATAGTGGAAGCGTTAGTGGGCCGAGGTAAGTATGCCGACTTACACGAGGCCCATCGCAGCTTGGTGTCGAAAGGATTAGATGCGTTGCTTTCGAATCTACAGACTTAGAACGAATATTCCCGGTCTGGCAGGGTTAGCAGCCCGTTCGTGGTGAGGCTCTCGAACCATTCGAACGGACTGCCCTCTAGCGGGCTTTGGGCGAACGGAGAATCGAACCGCCATTCAGCGATGTTGGACTATTAGTGCTGCGCTCTTTGGGTGGAAGCAAAAGCGATATTTGAAACCGTCGTCCGCCTGTACCACTCCCCCGTCAGGTTCTACTCAGCTAAATTCGACTCGGCCTATCTAGTCCCAGGCGTAGCAAACGCTAAAAGCAAACGGAACCGCCGGTGTTGGCAAGTTCGGTTTCACCAGAGAGCTGCTTGAACGGCATTTAGGGTCCCTCGCAAAGCATCTTGTTGAACTGCTGCATGCGGGCATCGAATGCCGGCCCGTGCAACTCCAGCGGCCCGCCTTGTTCAATGGCAGCCCACCACTGAAGCCACGGAACAGCTTCGTCAATAAGCCCATGGGATAGTGGAACAGAATGAATCATGTCGTAGACGAACCCTACGATGGAGTTGACGACCTTCTTTTCCGGGTCTTTACCATCTTTCTCCAGGGCAGCTTTCGCGGCCTCTCTGTCGTATCCGTGATTGCGCAGATATCCGCAAGCCGATTCCAGCGCTGGCCCTGGGTCTTCCGGAAGACCGTCAAGCGCCAGACGTATTTGAGCATATTCCGGGGTACACCACCAGATTTCTTGTGGCTTCGATGTCTTGGTTGGGATGCCGAGACAGGATCGAATATAGTCGGCTTCTCTCTCAGTCACCGCGGGCATTTTCGCGAGTGGGTCACCATCATCGCCGTTGCAGGCACTCAGGATTACCACAACAAAACCAACGACGACCAACAATGGCATGGTAGCCTTGCCTAAATTCATCTGTATTTCTCGCAGACTATTTCCAGCACCATAAGCGCCCTGGCGTGGTTGGCTTCTTTTACGATGGCTTGGTCAGCCGATTTGGATGAGTAGTCCCACTCCTCTCGCGGTTTGCCAAGCTTCCATTCCAGCCAGGCTTGATAATCTTCCCAGCCATCAACTGCCCAGCCGAGGTCCTCGTATTGTTCTAGCGTAGGCGGTCCAGCGGGGTCCGTCACCCCGTAGTCAGCATACAAAGTGGCAGCGTACCCTGCATACGAATTGGCATCGTCAAGCGAATCCTCTGCGTAGCCGTATAGGTTCCTGCCCATCCATCCGACTTTAAAAGGGACTTCAACACCCTCAGGGGGTGGGTGGAACCACAAGTCGCAAGCCTGGGCCCGTTCTGCTCGCGTGGCGTCCCAGCGTCTGACGCTGTATCGGTCGAACAATTCGATCACAACAGCTATTTCCTCCGGCTGGGGCGTGGGCATGACCGAGGGGTCAGCAGCGTTGCAGGCCAAGAGCAGCGGGACCGCCAATAGGAAGACCAATCTGCGCATCGCGATTCCTTTCCTGGCTTGCTGTTTAGATGCCCCTGCCGGCGGGGCGAACAGGGACAGAAAGTTGATTGTCAATGAGAGCCGTAGGTCCGGACACATGGCGATAAAAAGAGCCCCCTCCCGGCGCAGGATCGGGCGTCTTTGCACAAGCCACCGGAATTCCACAAGTCGTCCATGGGGCACGGAGCCGCCCTCCTTGCCCCATGGACTTGTTGGTGGAAAACCCGCTTGCTCAAAGGGCCGAGAGAGCATCACAGAACTTGTTGGGGCGCAACCAACCAATTGCGCGCAACGTGCGC
The DNA here is from genome assembly GCA_965249215.1 of Dehalococcoidia bacterium. Classification (GTDB taxonomy): domain Bacteria; phylum Chloroflexota; class Dehalococcoidia; order Lucifugimonadales; family UBA3495. Next base: position 429,200 of record CBDFLN010000002.1, read on the forward strand.
CGGCGTCCACCGGACGGCTAATCCCGTTGGGGTACGGTTTGCTTCCGGCGTATACCGTGCCTGATGCCAGATAGGCCATACGCCATAGGCAAACGGTACCCCATGGAACCTTCAATCATGGAGCGGATGTCCCCAATCGTCGCCTCAGAAGCCCGTTCCACGACGCTGCCCCCGCGCTCGACTTCGATGTTCAGGCTGTGCCTATCTAGCAACAGCATACCCACCAGCGGGGTGCTGCCCGTAGCATCGGACTTGATATGTCTCGGTTGGCCGTCCCACAGGACTGTAACGTCGTGGACTTCGAAGGTCACCTCGTCGTCGTTGGCCAGGAGCGCTCTGCCTATGTAAGCGAAGGGCAGCCCCAACTCGGTCACCAACGCAGCCGGCAAGGTAAGGAAGCCGCTGTAGCCGGTGTCTATGACGGCTTCGATGTCCTGGGTTTGCCCCTCCGGGCCTTGTAGCGAAATGGCCACGACTGCCTCATAGGCGTCGTTCACCACGCCCTGGATCACTCCGTCCCCCGCAGGGACCGTGCTCCAAAGCTACGCAGGGCCCTATACCCCACCCGCTCGCACAAGACGTTAACGGCGTTTGGTCGTATCTCCCGCAGGCGGTCCACAGCAATGGCCTCGCCGTCTGCTATTGCCCAACTCCCGCTGTCCACGTCTATGGCGACGATCTGCCCGTGGTGGTCGGCTTCGACCTGCCGGCGGATGTCCCGCTCGTATAGCTCTTTACCGAGGCGGGCGGTTTCTTCCCGTGGGCGGCGCGCATTCGCCGCGGTTCCCTCTCCCTGTGTTTGCGCCGGGGTATCTTTATCGCTCATCGGAAGCTCTCTCTAGACATGTTTCTACCAATGATATTTTACTGCTTTACTGCGGTTCCCGGCAATGAAACAGCTCCGCGCACGGCATATCGCCCCACGATACCCCCTCCCTACTGACACTTGCCCCTTGCCTTCTCGCGTGACTGCCCCTACCCTGTTACTAGGCGGGATCAGACCCGCCGCCGGCAGTCCCGCCGGGATGGGAAGAAATGAGCGAAAATGGTGGGGAAACCAAAATTGCCACCCGTCTCCGGACGCCCCGCCAAAATGGAACGAAATGGTACAAAATGGTACAGAATTGGAATTGCTGCCCTCGCCCAATGTATCAAAGTGTCCCAGAATGTTCCAGGTTGTCCCGGTACACAAAAGACCCCGGCAGGTTCATGCCTACGTGCCGCGTTCCAGAGCCTATGACGGGATGGGCGCTGCCGGAGGGGCCTGAGTGAAGATTAGGAAAGCCGTCATCCCCGCCGCCGGACTGGGCACCCGCTTCCTGCCCGTGACCAAGTCCCTGCCCAAAGAACTGCTGCCCATCTTGGACAAGCCCATGCTCCAGTACGTGGTCGAGGAGGCCGTCGAGGCCGGCGTAGAGCAGGTCATAATCGTCACCTCTCCCGGCAAGGAGTCCATCGCCTCTTACTTCCAGCCCCAGCCCGACCTGGAACGCCGCCTGAACGAATCGGCCGCCCCGGACCTGCTGGCCAAGGTCCAACACGCCGCCAACCTGGCCGACGTTTCCTTTGTCATCCAAGAGCAACCCCTGGGCCTCGGCCACGCGGTCTTGACCGCCAAAGATGCCGTAGGCGACGAACCCTTTGTCGTGATTCTGCCCGACGACATCATCGCCCATACACCCGGCGCCGTGGCCCAGATGACCGCCGTCGCCGACCAACTGGGCGGGGGCGTCGTCGCTGTGGAGCCCACTCCCTGGGAACTAGTCCACAACTACGGTGTTGTAGATGCGACCGCTGAGGAGCAGGAACGGGTCCACCGTATTAAGGGCCTCGTGGAAAAGCCGTCCCGGGAAGAAGCCCCTTCCAACCTGACCGTAGTCGGTCGCTACGTTCTGCCCCCGGAGATATTTGACTGCTTAGACCGCACCCCCCCAGGGGCCAAGGGCGAAATCCAGTTGACCGACGGCCTGCGGCTGTTGCTGGACAGCCACAAACTATTTGCCTACGAGTTCCTGGGAAAACGCTACGACGGCGGCAACCCCCTGGGCCTGCTCCAAGCCTCGCTGGAGTTTGCCTTGGCCCGGGACGATACCCGCGCCGCCGCTTCCGCTATATTGGACAGCGCCCAACAGCAAGCCGCCGAGGTGTTGTAACACCCATGCCAGACTCTAAACAAACCCTTCCAATTGTTCGGACGCCCGCCTTCAGTCCGTGGCTCGGATGCCCGCCTTCAGTCCGTGGTTCGGACGCCCGCCTTCAGTCCGTGGTTCGGACGCCCGTCTTCAGTCCGTGGTTCGGACGCCCGTCTTCAGTCCGTTCGTGGTGAGGCTCTCGAACCACCTGTGGTGAGGCTCTCGAACCATGAACGTACTGGCCTTCGACAAGCTCAGGCCGAACGAGAGAGCTAACAGTTAAATGACCCTAAACAGTAAAGACGCCCGCCTCGAGAACCTGAACGCCGCCCGGGGCCAGCTGCTGGACCTGCTCGCGGGCATGGACTATTGCCTGGACTGGAAGCCCGAGCCGGCAGATTGGTCGGTCCGTCAGGTCACTTACCACCTGTTGGAGAGTCCTCCCGGCGGTATCCACCATGTCATTTGGGGCGCTGTCTCCGGGGAACTGGAAGATTTCGAGGTATCGTCCGGGGTGGACAACATCACTCCGGAGCGGTCGAGCCGCGATCTGGAGCAAATCGTGGAGGACGTAGACTGGTTCTTCACCGCCGCACAGGAAGCCTTGGAAGCCGCAGGCGACCAGGATTTACAAGAGAGGTCTGTAGTGGCCCGCGACCCGGCTAGCGGCGTCGACCACCCTTTCACCCTCGGGGGCTTCTTCGAAGTCATGTTAGGCGCTCATTGGAACGAGCACCTGGCACAGATCAGGGCCCTGCGCGACGCCCTGGGAATGTGACCGGACTGCAGCCCTAACTGCCGCCCAACTTCAGCATCGTCAAGAATGCTTCCTGGGGAATCTCGACCCTTCCCACCATCTTCATCCGCCGCTTCCCCTCTTTCTGCCTCTCCAGCAGCTTGCGCTTACGGGTGATGTCCCCTCCGTAGCACTTGGCCAGCACGTCCTTTCGCAGGGCCCGCACCGTCTCCCTGGCGATTATCCGGCCTCCAATAGCTGCCTGGATGGGGATCTCGAACAACTGGCGGGGTATCGACTCCTTCAGCTTCTCCACCACCGCCCGGCCCTGGCTGGACGCCGCGCTTTTGTGGAGGATCATGGACAGCGCCTCCACCGGCAGCTGATTGACCAGTATGTCGACCTTGACCAGCGGCGCCGGATGGTACCCGTCCACCGTGTAGTCCAGCGAGGCGTATCCCTGGGTCCTGGACTTGAGCTGGTTGTAGAAGTCCGCCAGCATCTCCGCCAGCGGCATGGTGTACTCCATCACCACCCGGTCCTGCGCCGTCTCTGCGCCCTGGCTCGCTGCGCCCTGGATGTAGTCCATTCGCTTGAACTCCGAGCGCCGCGAGTGCATCAGCTCCATGATTGCTCCCACGTGTTTGCTTGGAGTGACAATCGTCAGCGCCAGCACCGGCTCCCGCACCTCCTGGATCATCGGGGTCTCCGGCATCTTCGACGGCCCGTCCACCATAATCGTCTCGCCAGTGGTCAACTCTACGTGATAACCCACGCTCGGCGCAGTAATGATGATGTCTACGTCGTGCTCCCGCTCCAGTCTCTCCTGGACGATTTCCAGGTGCATCAACCCCAGGAACCCGCAGCGGAAGCCGAAGCTGAGAGCGTTGCTGCTCTCCGGCTCGAAGCTCAGCGAAGCGTCGTTTAGCTGCAGCTTCTCCAGGGCCGCCCTCAGGTTGTTGTACTCCTCTCCGTCCGAGGGATAGATGCTGGCGAATACCATTGGCTTCAACGGCAGGTATCCTGGCAGCGGCTCGCCGGCCCGCCGGTCCTCTTCCGTGATCGTGTCGCCCACGCTGCATTCCCGGACGTCCTTGAACCCGGTGGCGATGTACCCCACCTGTCCTGCCTGCAGCGCTTCTACCGGCTGTGGAAACGGCGCAAACACGCCAACCTCCACCGTTTCCGTCACCTTCCTGGTGGACATCACTTCTATCCGGTCGTTCTTCGAGACCTGACCGTCCTTGACCCGGATGTGGGCTATGATGCCCTTGTAGGGGTTGTAGAGAGAGTCGAACACCAGGGATCGCAGAACTCCATCAGACTCCCCCTCCGGCGGCGGTATGCGCTGGATAACTGCGTCTAGGATCTCCTTGGCCCCGGTCCCGTCCTTGGCCGAGACAAACAGCACCTCATCCCGCCCGAAGCCGAACACGTTTTCCATCTCGGCGGCCACCCTCTCCGGCTCCGCCTGGGGAAGGTCCACCTTGTTGACCACCGGGATCAGCGAGAGGTCGTAGTCCAGCGCCATCAGGGTGTTGGCGATGGTCTGCGCTTCGATTCCCTGGCTGGCGTCCACCACCAGGATCGCGCCTTCGCAGGCCGCCAGCGCCCTGGATACCTCGTAGCTGAAGTCCACGTGGCCCGGCGTGTCTATCAGGTTCAGTTGGTATTCCAGCCCGTCGAGCCCCTGGTGGGACATGGTCACCGCCTTGCCCTTGATGGTGATGCCCCGCTCCCGTTCCAGGTCCATCTGGTCCATAAACTGGGCTTTCATGTCCTTGGCTCGAACAGTCCCAGTGATCTCCAGGAACCTGTCGGCCAGCGTCGACTTCCCGTGGTCTATGTGGGCGATAATGCAGAAGTTGCGGATTTGCGTGAGACTCATAGCGCCCCTAGACGTTCCCATAGCCCGGCGCCCGTATGCAGGCCGCCCAATGGCCGGTCTTCACTTCCCTCAATTCCGGGACCACGCGGGAACACTCCTCGACCGCCGCCGGACACCGGGTATGAAATACGCATCCGCTGGGGGGATTCAGCGGGCTGGGGACCTCGCCGCGCAACACGATTCGCTCCCGCTGCGCGTCGGCCACCGGGTCGGGGATGGGCACCGCCGACAACAGCGCCTGGGTGTACGGGTGCACCGGATTGGTGTAGATTTCGTTTCGGTCCGCCAGCTCCACGATGCGCCCCAAGTACATCACACCCACCCGGTTGCTTATGTGCCTCACCACCGACAGGTCGTGGGCGATGAACAGGTACGTCAGGTCGTGCTGCTCTTGCAGGTTCTCCAACAGGTTGATGATTTGGGCTTGAATGGACACGTCCAGGGCCGATACCGGCTCGTCCGCCACGATGAACTTGGGCTCCACCGACAGCGCCCTGGCCACCCCGATTCGCTGCCGCTGCCCCCCGCTGAACTCGTGGGGAAACCTGTTGGCCATGTAGGGATTCAAGCCCACGTTGAGCAACAGCTCCGCCACCCGTTCCCGGTATTCCGCCTTGTTCTTCACCAGCTTGTGGACCAGCAGCGGCTCGCCTACGATGTTCCCCGCCGTCATCCTGGGGTTCAGCGAGCTGTACGGGTCCTGGAAAATGACCTGTAGCTCCCGCCGCATTGCCCGCATCTCCTTGGACGACAGCCGGGCCAGGTCTTTTCCCAGGAATACTATCTGACCCGCGGTGGGCCGGTACAGCTGTAGGATGCAACGCCCGACGGTCGTTTTCCCGCAGCCGCTTTCCCCCACTATTCCCAGCGTCTCTCCCCGGCGCACCGCGAAGCTGACGTCGTCCACTGCCTTGATTTGCGCCACCGCCCGCTGGAACAACACCCCGGAGTTGACCGGGAAGTGCATCTTCAGGTTCCTGACTTCCAGCATCACGTCCCCGTTGGCTATCCCGTCTCCAGGTCGGGCTTCAGTGTTCGCCATCGCTCTCACAGCGGGTCGCCCTCCCTGTTACGCTCGTCCGTGGGTTGGGCATTCCCAATTCCCATACCAGCGGCAGTGGGAATCGACGGGGCCGACGCATCGTTCAGCTCTTCCAGCGCCTGGATGCCCAACTGGTCCGCTTGCCAGCAGGCCGACCAATGGCCCTCCCCCGTCTCCATCAACGGCGGGGCTTCGGTCTCGCACTGGGCCACTGCCCAGCGGCACCTGGGCCGAAAATGGCATCCCTCCGGGGTGTTCACGAGGTCGGGAGGCTGGCCCTCAATGGGCTCCAGTCTGGCACGGCGCGGCTGGTCAAGCCTGGGAACCGATTTCAGAAGGCCCACCGTGTAGGGATGCCTGGGGTTCCCGTAAATCTCCCGCGCCCGTCCCCGCTCGATAATCTTCCCGGCGTACATGATGTTCACCCTGTCGGCGTACCGGGCCACCACCCCCAGATTATGAGTGATGATGATCAGCGCAACCCCTGCCTCGGCGGTCAGTCCCTTCATCAACTCCAGAATCTGCGCCTGGATGGTCACGTCCAACGCCGTCGTAGGCTCGTCGGCGATGATCAACCGGGGGCTGCAACTCAGGGCCATGGCGATCATCACCCGTTGGCGCATTCCCCCGCTGAACTGGTGCGGGTACTGCCTGATGCGCCTAGACGGGTCGGGAATCCCCACGCGTTCCAGCAGACTCTCGGCCTCTTCTCGGGCCTCTGCCCGGGACATACCCTTGTGGAGTTGCAGCGTTTCAGTGAGTTGCCTTTCTATGGTCAGCACCGGGTTCAGGGAGGTCATGGGCTCCTGGAAAATCATGGATATCTTCCCGCCCCGGATGGCCCGCATCTCGTCCATGCCGATTTTCAGAATGTCCCGGTTCTCGAACCACACTTCACCGCCGACTATCTCGCCCGGAGGACTGGGTATAAGCCGCATCAACGACAACGCGCTTACGCTCTTGCCGCACCCGCTCTCTCCCACCAGGCCAAGGGTCTCCCCGTCTTCCAGGTCGTACGATACGCCGTCCACGGCCTTGACCGCGCCTTCTTCCGTAAAGAAGTGGGTCTTCAGGCCTTTCACTTCCAGCAGTGCCGGCAACGCCTCTCCTCGGGGGCCACGATCCCCGGCCCGTGTAGACGGGGTCTCGTCCGCAATTCTCGACAAGGTGCCGCGCTAACGGCAGCCTTGGCCCATATTATCATCCCTGTACGCCTGAGAAGACAAGACTGGCCGCGGCGGGTCGCCGGCGCATTCGGCGGTTCCGCCGCCCTAGCTGGGCAATTGACACTGACCCAGTGAAGGGTTAAAACTGCGCTAAGAGTAGTGCCCTAAGAAGGACGGCAACCAAAGAAAGGAAATCCCTCTATGGACAGAGGTTCAAGATCTGCAGTAAGGCCTTTAGCCGGCGCCGTTGTCGTGACGGTTGTCCTGCTCGCAACGATTGGGTGCGGAGAAGGAACTCCGACAGGCGAGGAACTGTTCAACGCCAATTGCTCTGCCTGTCACGGAGTGGGCGCCGTTGGAACCGACGTGGGTCCACCCCTGGTCCACCAATACTATGAGCCCGGCCACCACTCGGACGTTAGCATTCGCAGCGCGGTCCGAGTGGGAGTGAAGCAGCATCACTGGTTCTTCGGCGATATGCCGCCCGTGGCCGGGGTGTCACCGGATGAGGTGGAAAAGATCGTCTGCTACATCCGGGAGACGCAACGCGCCCACGGCATCTTCGAAGGTGATGGCTTCAACACCGTGTGCTGAGCCGTCCCGGATAGGCGCCGAACCGGACTCGGATCAATCGCCGACGAATCGGACGGTTCCGCAGCGTCAGTAGAGCTTGCCGATCTTCTACCGCGTCTTCAGACTCTGCTGGGACTCAAGCCTTGTCATCGGAATACCCGGAGTTTGCAAGCGCGGCACTTGAACGCAAGCGTCGCCGGGCCGCTAAAGGAGAAATCAGAATACATGGAAATTGAAACCGTGGCCGTGCACAAAGGGCGAGGAGTGGACCCGTCGACCCGGGCGGTTACGCCTCCCCTGTACATGTCCACTACCTATGAGCGAGACGCCGACGGGTCCTATCCCCAGGGATACGTCTACGGGCGGACGGACAATCCCAACCGGCGGTTACTGGAGGAGTGTGTGGCGGCGCTGGAGAAGGGCGAGGCCGCTGCGGCCTTTTCTTCCGGTATGGCGGCGATAATGAGCGTCTTTCAAGCGCTGCAGCCTGGCGACCACGTGATTGCCCCGCGGGACATCTACCACGGCACCGCCCGCCTGCTGCGGGAAATCATGGCGCGCTGGGGCCTGAGCACAAGCTTCATAGACATGTCCGGGCCGGAGGCTGTCGACAGCGCCATTCAGGACTCGACGCGGATGGTGTTCATTGAAACACCCTCCAACCCACTGCTGACGATTACCGACTTGGCAGCCTTAGCGGGGTTCGCCCGCGAAAGGGGTATCTACACGATCTGCGACAATACGTGGGCGACGCCGGTGCTGCAGCGTCCCCTGGACCTTGGGGTTGACCTGGTGGTGCATTCCAGCACTAAATACCTGGGAGGCCACGGAGACGTGACGGGAGGCATGGTAGTGGCTGCGCGAAGCGACGGACTGTTCGAGAGGGTCCGCCAGTTGCAGCAGGACGGCGGCGCCGTGCCGTCCCCGTTCGACTGCTGGCTGTTGCTGCGAAGCATACGCACTTTACCGTACCGGGTGCGCGCCCATACTAAGAATGCGGCGCGTATAGCCGAATTCCTGGCTGGGCATTCGCGAGTTGAGAGAGTTTTCTACCCCGGCCTGGCCGGGCATCTTGGACACGAGACTGCCCGCCGGCAGATGGAAGACTTCGGCGGGATGCTGTCGTTCCGGGTGAAGGGCGGAAGGGACGCCGCCTTTGCCGTGGCCTCCAGGACGCAGTTGTTCACCCGCGCCACCAGCTTGGGCAGCTACGAAAGCCTTATAGAACACCGGGCATCTGTGGAGGGGCCGGAGAGCACGACTCCTCAGGACCTGCTGCGGGTCTCCGTAGGATTGGAAAATGCGGACGACCTGGTTGCAGACCTGGCCCAGGCCCTGGACGGCTAGGACCCTGCCGCCGTTGAAGCTCTCCATCATCATCCCCGCTTACAACGAAGAGGCCTATCTGCCTGCCACCCTGGACTCGATCCAGGCGGTCGCAGTCCACATGGACCCGGGAGTCTACGTCGGCGTGATCGTTGTCGATAACGACAGCGACGACGCGACTGCTTGCGTCGCCCTGGAAAAGGGCGCCAAGGTGATTCACGAGCCGAAGCGGGGCGTTGCACGCGCTCGGAACTCCGGCGCCCGCCATGCAACGGCTGACGCACTCGTCTTCATCGATGCTGACGTCATCGTGCCTTCAAGCCTGTTCCACGAGATATACCTGGCAATGAATGATCCTGCCTGCGTTGAGGGCATCGTGGACGTCGATTACAGGCCGCAGCGGCTTTCCATGAGGCTCTAACTTGAAGACATGGCGCCAGCTGGCGCGTCTGACTGGGATGGCCCAGGGGGCGGCGCAGTTCTGTCGACGCAGCGCCTTCGAAGAAATTGGGGGTTACGACGCGCAGGCGTGGGTCGGTGAAGATGTGGACTTCTACCGGAGCCTCAAGAGGCTCGCAAAGGCGAAACAGGGCACAGTCAGTTTCAAGGGAATGTAGTCAGATGTCCTCAATACGAGGATGGAATTTGTGCGCAAATTGCTGAAAGCCCGGAACACCGTACCTTGGGGATAAAATCGGGACAGTGGGATTCCGATAGACTAGGTGATGGGGGTCTCGTTGCAAGGAAGGTGCGGGAATCCTGGAGGAATGGATGCGGCCTTAAGGCATAGCGTAAGTGATAACTGTATCCTAATACGCTCTGATTGAGAGCTACGAAAAGTGGGGAAGGGGAGATTCGAACTCCCACGCCTTGCGGCACATGATCCTAAGTCATGCTCGTCTACCAGTTTCGACACTTCCCCCTGCGTCATTATATCCAATGGGACGCCCCGGAGACATATCCAGCCCACCCTGGGGCAGCATATTCCCCTACGTCCCGGCGGCCGTCATCGGTCTCCACCCAGCCGCTTTTCGCCTAATCTCCGGAGCGGCTGGGTGTTACACTTGACATAAGTTGTGGTCCCAAATGAGTAACTTTATTGGAGCGCGGATGCCCAGGCCCCGTTATAATCCATGGGACAGGCTGGGCCAAGTAACCACACTCGACTCAACGGAGGCAAGAAGATATGGCGGAGAATTTGATAGGTGTTGAAGTTAGCGGGAACAATACCGACCAGGCGCTGGCCAGGATTCTACGCAGCGAGGCGGCGGGCATTCCCGCCGTATGGATGACCACCGGCGGGGCACAGTTGGACAGCATTACCGTGATGGCGGCGGCCGCCGGGCGTACCAAGAGCATCAGGTTCGGCACGTCTATCGTGCCCATCTTCCCACGCCATCCCCTGGTAATGGCGCAACAGGCCCAGGTGGTCGCCCAGTTGGCCCCTGGACGCTTCCGCCTGGGCATCGGGCCCAGCCACCGCCCCAGCATGCGGTCCATGGGTATCGCCATGCGGGACCCCCTGGGGCACCTGAGGGAGTACCTGCGGATATTGAAGTCGCTGCTTCAGACCGGCGCGGTGGACTTCGACGGGGAGTTCTACCAAGCCCACGAGGCTATCCCGGAGCCCCTGGACGTGCCGGTTATGGCCTCGGCGCTGCAGCGGCGCTCGTTCGAACTATGCGGGGCCGAATCCGACGGGGCCATCAGCTGGATATGCCCTGGAACGTACCTTAGGGACGTGGCCCTGCCGGCAATGGAACGGGGCGCCAAGGAGGCAGGACGCCGTACGCCGCCACTGATAGCCCACGCTCCGGCTTGCGTCCACGAGGATTTTTCCCAGGTGCGGGCCGCGGTACAACGGGAAATGGGACACCCCAGGATGCCCTTCTACCAGCGGATGCTGGCCGATGCGGGCTTCCCGGAAGCTGCCAACGGCGGATGGAGCGACGATATGGTTAATTCCATCGTCTTGTGGGGAGACGAGGCCAAGGTCGCCGAGCGAATCAACGAGCTATTCGCGTGGGGCGCTGCCGAGGTGCTGATCTCGCCCGTCGGCGCAGGCAACGACGAGGCAGAGTCAATTCACCGTACGACTCGCCTCATCGCAAAATTGTCTGCCGGTTCTGCTGCTTAGGTTAGGCTCCCGGCGGAAGGGCGCCGGCCCAACCGGTGCCCCGGCAGAAGTTGCAACGAAAGGCCGATTTCCTTCCCTTACCCAGGCAGTGGGCGCAGGCCCTTGCGGGTTGCGGGACCAATATCGAGCCTTTGCTGCCGCAGGCCCTGCATCCTTCAGAGTTGACCTGGCCGCTCCCTTCACAATAAGCGCAATCAGCTGGTGCAGTCTGACTTGCTTGCGTCATTTTTCCCGCTCCTATGGCAAATTAGCTGGCGTATTATAACACTAACGCAAAGTTGGGGGCTAGGATGCCTGCCGCTTTCTGTAGTTGGCCCGGCGCGAGGGTTGCGAGACTCCCGCGAAAGCGGGAGTGACGAGCGGGTAGGGAGTGAAAGTAGCGTGTTAGAGTTCCGGCGGGTAGAAGGGAGAGGGGCGACGGAGACGTCCGGGCCACTGTCTCAGACGGTGACTACGTCGAGGATATCTTCCTTGATGCCTAGCAGAAAGTCGCGAACGATTCGGTTGAAGGTCTCGGGCTTCTCAGACATGGGCAGATGTCCGCTGCCCTCGATTACGTGAAGGCTGGATTTGGGGATGACCCGGCGCAGAAACTCTCCGTGGGCGGGAGGGACTATGCCGTCCACCCGGCCCCAAATCAGCAGGGTGTCTGCCGCGATGTCGGCCGCCTCTCCTCCCAGTGCCGGGTCAAAGCACTGGCCTCCCGTCAATCCGACCAGCAGGTTCCGGCCCCGCCATTGACGCTGGAACTCCGGACCGCTGCGAACGTTCTCCCACGTGGCCCCAAAGCCCGACACCTGGGGCCTGGCTACCATGCCCACCTTGGCGAAGACCGCCGTGACGAACGCATCCTCGTCCAGCGAGTCCAAGCCAGCGGACGGAGCATCCGGCGCGTCGACTCCCATCGCGTCGACCAGCGCCAGCCGGGCTATGCGCTCCGGATTCCTCACCGCCAGGTCCAAGGCCGTCCAACCGCCTATGGAATGGCCCATGAGAATCACCCTGTCCAGCCCCTCGGCATCCATGAACGCTTTCACCAGGTCTGCGTAGTCCCTGACCGAGGCTATTCCCTCCGGCGGCGCGCCGTCCTGAAACCCGGGCAGATGCAGGGCATAGGTCACGGTGGCAGTGCCCAGGGCCATGTGGAACGACTCCCATTTGCCGCCGCCCCCCAGGCCGTGGATATAGACCAAGGGCTCCATGTCCCCCTCGCGGCCGCCCTTCAGGTAGTAGACCTGCTGGCTTCCCACCGTCAGGCTGTTACGCGAGAATATCGAGCCGTCCGCTGCTCCCATACGTATGTCTCCAAGAACCTGCCCGCTGTGCCTCGGGTCTAGCCGCTTTCACTCCACCAGAGCTTGACGCATCCCACCTCGAAGTAGGTCTCGCCGGCAAAAAGGTCCGGCTGAGGGCCGTCCGCCGACACCGTGAGTGACAGGCGGATAATATAGTCCGATCCGGCTTCGGCGCGCTTCTGGGCCGCGATTGCAGCGTCCGGGTCCTGCTGGTCGGGAATTTGGGCAAACTGGCCGTAGGTCCCTTGGAACATTACCGTGCGCTCTGAGCCGGTGGCGTAATAAGTCTCCAACACGACTTCCGCATCATCCGGAATCTTCCCGCCGTCTTTAGTCGCCACGTTCAGGCGAATGGGTGTGCCGCGGTGCTCGGAAGTCGGCCCTACGAAGATGATTTGAAACGGCGCACCGTCCGGCCCCACCTCGGGCACCCGCATTTCCCAGCCCACCTTCAGGCCCTGCGCGACGGCCTCCTTAATCTCCAACTCCATCTCAGGCGACTCTCTGGTCAGGGTGTAGTTGCACCCGTCAAACAGGGGAAGGCTCATCCTGATACCTCTAGCTGAGAATTGGCGTAGATGCCTGGGCCTACCGCCAGACCCCTTCCTTAGGCCACGGACTCGGCGGCGGCAGGCTCGTTCAAGGGGCGGATTTTGGGCATCACGTGCTCGGCGAACAACTTCTTGGACTTTATCACGTTCTGGTGCTGGTTCTTGCCTACCCGGAACATGGCCATGAAGTGGCCGTATCTCCCCTCTTCCATGTCCCGCACCAGGTAGTCCGCCACGTAGTCCGGGTCGCCGCACACTATGAAGCCGTCGTTGCGAAGTTTCTCAAATGGCGTCCCAGGAGCGGGCAACTCCAGGCCCCGGAACTTCTCCCGGTAGTCGTAAGACCGGTCCGTCTGCAGTCCAGGCACCGGCGCAGAGACCTGCACCGGCCGGCTGAAGGTGCCCAACCGCCGCACGTACATTACGGCGTCCCGGCACTCTTCAATGGCCTGCTCGTTGGTCTCCGCCACGTGAATGTACCGCGCCGCAACATACTGGTCTGACGTGGGCTTCCAGCCGAACTTTTCCTGCGCCACCTCTTCATAGTGGTCGTAGGCGACTCTGAAGACTCCCACCGGACTCCAGATTTTGCAGATGGGGATGTGACGCTCTGCGGCGAACTCGATGCTCTCCACAGACGCCGCGGGCATCCAGATCGGCAACGGGTTCTGCAGAGGCCTGGGCCATACCGACACCGACTTCAACTCGTAAAATTGACCGGCGTAGTCGAACAGCTCCTCTGTCAGGCACTTCTTCAATATCTCGTAGGACTCGGCGAACCGGGCCCTAGCAGTAAAGGGGTCAACGTTGTAGGAGACGTACTCCTGGGGGGAGCCGCGGACAATACCGCCGATGAACCGCCCGCCGGACAGCACATCCAGTTGGGCGAACTCCTCCGCCGTCTGCACCGGGTGCCGCAGCGGCAGCACGTGTCCGATGACCCCCACCTTCATCCGCTTGGTCCTGGCGGCGATGGCCGAGGCCAGCACGGTGGACGACGGATTAAGATTGAAGTAGGTGAAGTGGTGTTCGTTGACGAAGGCCCCGTCGAAACCTAGTTCCTCACCCATTACCCACTCGTCCAAGTGCTCCGCGTAGGTCTGGGCGGCCAGCTGTGGATCGCAAAAGCGGTTTGTCTGGCGGGTCTCAGGGCCTATTTCGTCGGGAATGCCGGGATATGTGGTCTCATCGAAGGTGTAAATCTTCATCTGACCTGCGCTCCCCGGGTGTTCACTGGTTAGGAAGCTCGCCGCCGGGCTTCGTCTCCCAAGGCCTTGGGAGATGGGAGTCTAGTTGTCCCGCCCGATGCGGCCGAAACCTGGTGGTTGGGATACCTTGGACCGGAGTTGATTGGGGGTCCCTGGGAGGCCCGCCTCTCACGGAAGGCCCGAGCCTTGAGTTGGCACAGAGTATATATACGGGCACTTGCGGTGTCAATTGACGCGGAGTATGGCAGCGACAGCCACTGTGCCTTCCTTTCGAGAGTCTATGTCCGTCCGGCTCATTGCGCTGTCCCTGTCAGCCCGACGCTGCCTCCACCGGAATAGCCACGCCGTATATGTCCTGCAGCAGCCTCAGCAGCGACGCCACCGTTGGACCGTGCTGCTGCCCCCGCCTGAGCAGCAGGTACGTAGGCAGCAGCACGGGCTGCATCTCCCGCAACCCGATGCGGGTCAGCGATCCCGACTCCAACTCCCGTCGCACACCGCTGCGAGGCAGCAGGGATATGCCCAGGCCCAGCTGCACCATGTTCTTGGCCGCCTCCACGCTGTCCAGGTTCATCTCGATTTTCGGGGTGACCCCGGCATCACGGCAGACCCTGTTGATGAATTGGAAGTAGGACGACCCCGGGTCCCCCGGGTCGTAGACGATCAACGGTTCCTGGGCCACCTCGTACATCGCGGCGGCTCCCGCGGCTGCAAAGGAGTGTTCCGGATGCACCACCAGCACCGCCTCCTCGTCGTAGAGATGCAAGGCGTCTACGTCGGGATGCTGCATGAACCGGGCCAAGCCCAACTGCACCTCCTCGTCCACCACCATCTGGAGCACGTCGGTAGAACCTCCAACTCTTATACGGAGGTTGGTCTCAGGGTACAGCCCATGGAAGTTCTGCAGAATTTCAGGGAGTACATAGGTGCCCACTACCCGCGCCGTGGCCATGTTGAGCACTCCCACCGACGCCTGCCTCACGCTCTCCACCACCTCCCGCCCCCGACGCAGGGTCTCTATCGACCGCTGGGCGAATGGGAGGAAGGTCTGCCCCAGATTGGTCAGCCGTACACCCCGCGCAGTGCGGTGAAACAGCGGG
Organism: Dehalococcoidia bacterium; assembly: GCA_965249215.1. Taxonomy (GTDB): domain Bacteria; phylum Chloroflexota; class Dehalococcoidia; order Lucifugimonadales; family UBA3495. Next base: position 444,354 of record CBDFLN010000002.1, read on the forward strand.
GCGCCAACTTCGTCTTCCAACGCCTGCACCCGCGCGCTCACCGAAGGTTGGGACAGGAGCAGGGCATGCGCGGCCCGGCGGAAGCTTCCCCTGCTCGCCGCCTCCAGAAACGCCTCTAGCTGGGGTATCTCCATTGCTGTACCTCTCTCTGCCTCTGAGGGACCATTCCCGTCGCCGCCGGCCGTCTCATTGTCAGCAGTTATAATCATAGGCTATTACTATGACAGAAAAAACCCCCCTTGTTATTGAACTGATTTCATCTATACTACGGAACACCCGTGTAACCCCATTAAGCTTTCTGACTGAAAGGAGCCCGGCCCATGGCGGCAGGAGTACAGGTACTTGGGGAAGTCCCCCAAGAGTGCGCGGAGGTCTTGTCCTCCCCGGCCTTGGACTTCATCGCCGTCCTGGCGCGGAAATTCGAACCCACCCGGCGCTTACTATTGGAGGCCCGCGCCCAGCGACAGGCCGCCATCGACGCCGGCGAGACCCCCGACTTCCTTCCGGAGACTAAGAGCATCCGCGAGGCCGATTGGCGGGTGCCTCCCGCACCTCGCGACCTGACCAACCGCCGGGTAGAAATCACCGGCCCAACTTCCAACCGCAGAATGGTCATCAATGCCCTCAACTCGGGCGCCCAGGTATACATGACCGACTTCGAGGACTCCCATTCCCCAACCTGGCGCAAGACCCTTGACGGCCAGGTCAACGTCCGAGACGCCGTCCTGGGCACTATTTCCGACCAAGCCCCCGACGGCCGGCAGTACAGCCTGAACGAGCAGACCGCGACCCTGTGCGTACGGCCCAGGGGTCTTCACCTTCCCGAACGCCACGTACTGGTCGACGGCCAGCCCATTGCCGGCAGCTTCTTCGACTTCGGCCTCACCCTGTTCCACAACGCCCATAAACAACTAGGACAGGGCACCGGGCCATATTTTTATCTGCCCAAGCTCCAGTCCCATCGCGAAGCCCGCATGTGGAACGACGTGTTCGTCTTTGCGGAGGAGACCCTGGACCTGCCCAAGGGCGTTATCAGCCCCACCGTCCTGATTGAACACATCTTGGCCTCCTTTGAGATGGACGAAATTCTCCACGCATTCCGAGACCGGCCTTGCGGCTTGAACTTGGGACGCTGGGACTACATCTTCAGCTACATTAAGACCTTTTCGCAGAACTCCCGGGCCGTTTTCCCCGACCGCGCCCAGGTGACCATGGCTACGGACTTCCTGCTGGCCGCAGCCGAGCTCTTGGTCCAGACCTGCCACAAAAGGGGCGCTCACGCCCTGGGCGGGATGTCCGCCTACATCCCCCGCCGGGACGACCCGGAGGCCAACGAAATGGCCCTGTTGCAGGTGAGGACGGACAAGGAAAGGGAGGCCTCGCAAGGCTTCGACGGCGCGTGGGTGGCCCACCCCGGGCTGGTAGGGCCCGTGTCGGACGTGTTCCAGAGCGCCTTCCAGGAAGACAATCAGCTCTCCCGTATACCCGAGGCCAAAATCTCAGCCCAGGACCTCCTCCGGGTGCCCGGAGGTGAAATTACCGAGGCCGGCCTGCGCAACAACATCAGCGTCACCCTCCAATACGTTGACGCTTGGATTCAGGGCAACGGCGCCGTCGCCATCAACGGCTTGATGGAAGACGCCGCTACTGCTGAGATTGCCAGGTCCCAACTCTGGCAATGGCTGCGCAACGGCTCTCAGCTCTCCGACGGAACCCAGGTCACGGAGAGCCTATATCACCAATACCGGACGGAAGAGGTGGCCAAGCTTCTGGCCTCCTCCGGCCGGCGGCCTTCCGGCTCTTTGGACCGGGCCGTCGAGCTATTGGACCACGTGGTCACGTCACCTTCGTTTGTCGAGTTTCTCACCTTGCCGGGATATAGGTGCCTGGAATAACAATTTTGGATTGAGGTTTAGAACATGACCGTGCGAACCATAGAATTAAATCAACAGGTAGCGGACTTGGAGCGCGACTGGGCCGAAAATCCTCGTTGGCAGGGCATTCAGCGCGTCTACAGCGCGGCCGACGTCGTAAGGCTGCGGGCCACTCTCCAAGTTGAAAACACCTTGGCCCGAGCCGGCGCCCAACGCCTGTGGGACCTCCTCCAGCGCCCCGACTACGTCTCCACGTTCGGCGCTCTCAACGGCTCCCAGGCTGTGCAGATGGTCAAGGCCGGGCTCAGGGCTATCTATCTCAGCGGCTGGCAGGTCGCCGCCGACGCCAACACCGCCGGCCAGGTCTACCCGGACCAGAGCCTCTACCCCGCCAACAGCGGTCCCGAGTTGGTCAAGCGTCTCAATAACGCCCTCATGCGCGCCGACCAGATTCAGGCCATCGAAGGCAAGACCGACATCTATTGGTACGCCCCCATCATCGCCGACGCCGAAGCCGGCTTCGGCGGCCCCATCCACGCCTACGAACTTATGCGCAACATGGTTGAAGCCGGCGCCGCCGGCGTCCACTTCGAGGACCAACTGGCCGCTGAGAAGAAGTGCGGCCATATGGGGGGCAAGGTCCTGGTGCCAACCTCCCAGTTCATCCGCACCCTGAACGCGGCCCGTCTGGCCGCCGACGTTGCCGGCGTACCCACCATCTTGGTCGCCCGCACCGACGCTCTCGACGCAACTTTGCTCACCAGCGACATCGACTCCGAGGACCGGGGATTTATCACCGGAGAGCGCACCCCGGAGGGATACTTCCGAGTGAGCAACGGCATGGACGCCATTGTCGCCCGGGGCTTGGCCTATGCCCCTTATTCCGACCTCCTATGGTTCGAATGCTCCCACCCAGACTTGGAGGAAGCCCAGGTCTTCGCCGACGCCATACACCGGCACTTCCCCGACAAGGCCCTCGCCTACAACTGCTCCCCGTCATTCAACTGGCGGCACAAGATGGACGACGCCGAGATAGCCCGCTTCCAGAACGAATTGGGACGTATGAACTACAAGTTCCAATTCATCACCCTTGCCGGCTGGCACATGGTCAACGTCAACACCTTCGAGTTGGCCAAGAACTACCAGGAAGAGGGAATGCCCGCGTACGTCCGCTTGCAGGACCGGGAATTCGCCCTCGAAACCGAGGGCTACACCGCCACCAGGCACCAGCGCCAGGTTGGCGCCGAGTTCTTCGACCGGGTCATGATGACGGTCAGCGGCGGCGAGGCTGCCACCACCGCCCTCGCCGGCTCCACCGAGAGCGCTCAATTCAGTCGCTAGCAGCCCGTCTGAGGATTAGCTGGCGTGACTTGGATACAGGTGGAGGTCAGACGGCGACAATTATTGTTACCGGGTGCAGCCACTGACGGACCAATAGCTTCGTACGCCTCAGTGTGCTGACCATCTCGACGATATTCCGGACACTTGTGGCAAGCCTGTTGGTCGGTGTTTCACGAGACTGGTCGGCCCCAAAGCGGAATAGTTTGAGCAGGTTGTGGCCGGTGCAGATCAGCGACCACTCGCCGCTGACCTTCTCCAGGCCCCGTAGCAGGAACTGGCGGAAGCCTCGGCCCTGCTTGATCTGGCCGAATACAGGCTCCACTGTCGCCATGCGCAAGGCGTAACGTTGCCGACCCCGTTTGGTCTGCAGCTTCCGGCGCATCCGATCCCTGGTGGGCATATGACTGGGTATGCGACCTCGGGGCGCGGGCGACGGCACCCTGCCGTGGCGGGTCTGCTCCGGCGCGACGAACGGGTCCACGCACAGCCTGTAGAGACCTTCAACCGCCTGTGCCGAGTAGTAACCGGCGTCGGCGGATACCTCTTTGGGCACTGCGCCGACGTTGTCTATGGCCTCCTCCACCATCGCCACCGCCTGCTGCTTGTCCGAAGTCTGGTTGGTGGCGTGAGCCGCCACGATCACCTGGTGGGTACTGTCCACCACCGCTTGACAGTTGTAAGCCTGCAGGAAGTCCCGTCCGCCCGGCGCCGGCATGATGTGCGACTCAGGATCGGTGAAGTTGCGCTGGGCTTTGTCGTCGGGAACCCCCGAATGACCCTTACCCGCAGCCACCTGAGCTTCGGCCTCTAACGCCGCCATCGCCTCCCGTATCTTCTCCAACCGCCCCTCCCGAAAAGCCAACTCCTCCGGCAGTTCATCCCCGCGCTTGCTCTGTCCGTACCATCGGTCCTCTTCGTCATCAACCTCCTGGGCACGCCGCAGCAACTCCTCAACCTCCCCCGCCAACTGCGCCTCCTTCTCTTTCATCCGACCATAGCTCATCGCCTTGTGCCTCGATGCGTTGGCCCTCACTTTGGTGCCGTCCAACGCCACGTGACCCAGCTTCACCAGCCCCGCCCGCCGGCACAACGCCAATACTTGCAAGAACAGCCCCGACAGCGCATCCAGATTGTCCTTGCGGAAGTCCGAGATGGTCCGGAAATCCGGCGTGTTGTTCGCCGCCAGTACACGGAAGGCTATGTCCTCGTGGAGTCGCTGGGCGATTCGTCGGGAAGATGCCACCCCGACGCAGTAACCGTAAAGCAACACCTTGACCATCATCCGCGGATGATACGGTGGGCCACCTCTACTCTCCCCCTCGTAGCGGGCAGTGATCTCCGATAGCTCCAACTCGTCCACGACGTCGGAGACGAAGTAAGCCAGATGGTCATCTGGCAACCACTCCCGCATTGCCGCTGGCAAAAGCAACTGCTGGTCTGGATCATAGGGACGGTAGGTCTTGCTCATCGCCGCCTCCCCACTACTCAACTGCGCCTATTCTACCCCAAACCACTCGCCTGCCGTGTTTCTCGGACAGGCTGCTAGGCCAATGGAGGCCCGCGGCGCAATAGCCTCACACCGGCGACCAGGCAAGCACAGCAATGACGGGACCGCCCTGGGGCGGTCCCGTTGCTTTTGTGCCCGTGCCCTGTCCCGGTAGACTCGCCCCTTTTTACTGTCAGGGTCCAGTTAAACCGGGCATTGTTGACACCCGGTCATGCAGGCAGTAAATTTAGCCGTATAGCCTTGGGAGTCAGTGTCTATGGTTCTCTGCGCCAGTCGGCCACGTCACTGGGCCAACGCATGGGAAATTAAACCCTAAAGTCAACTGCTGGGAGGTTCACCATGTCTAGCTACAGGGTCATATCAGCGGATAACCACGTGTTCGAGCCGCCGGACCTTTGGACCAGTAGGGCCGAGGCAAAGTTCAAGGAGCGGGCTCCTCGAGTCGAAAGCTTGGAAGCCGGCGACTTCTGGTTCTGCGACGGCAACAGAGTCCTGGGCGTCGAAGGCAACGCCCGGGAGGCGCCCAGGTCGGAAGAGGTGCGCCTTGGAGGCTATATCCCCGAAGAACATGCCAAAGACATGGACATGGATGGTGTAGACGTCAATCTTGTCTATCCGACCATAGGGCTTTTTCTGTACAGCGGTCCGGACAGCGACCTACTGACCTCCAATATCAGAAGCTACAACGACTGGGTAGGCGAATTCTGTAGCGCCATTCCGTCCCGCCTCAAGGGTGTCGCTATGCTGAACATCGACGACGTCGGCGAGGGCGTGAAGGAGTTGGAGCGCTGCGCTAAGATGGACTTTGTCGGCGCCCTGATAACCGTATACCCCGTTGAGGGTCGCTCCTACGATAAGCCCGAATACGAACCCCTTTGGGACGCGGCCGAGGACCTGGGCATACCCTTAAGCATGCACATCGGCACCAATCGCGCCGGGCCTGGCCAGCAATGGATGGACCTCGATAGCACCAGGCCCTCCTTTGCCTGCAACGGCGACCATTGGGTGCGCATCTCCCTTGCCGACATGATTCTCGGCGGCGTCTTCGTGCGCCACCCCAAACTCCAGATTGGCTCCATAGAGCACGAGCTTTCCTGGGCGCCCCACTTTTTGAATAGAATCGATTTCAATTACAAAGAAGACCCCGAGATGTACGCCGGAGGTTTCCGGTTCGAAGACGGCGCCGTTCCCAGCGACTTCTTCCACAGCAACGTATTCCTTGGCTTCCAAGAAGACGCCAAGGGCATAAAGGACCGTCACGTCATCGGCGTAGACCAACTGCAGTGGGGCTCGGACTATCCACACAAGGCGGGCACCTTCCCCAACAGCCGCTCAGTGCTGGAAGACATACTCGCCGAGTGTCCCGAGGGAGAGAAGGCCAAGATCGTCGGCGGCAACGCCGCCAGGGTGTACCGGCTGGACTAGAGCCGCCCTCCACGGCGGGAGACGATGGCCCGCTATTGCGGGCCGGTTGAGCATCAGCGGCGCGCTGGCGTCTATTGGGGTGGATCTTGATTCGGGCGCGGAGGGTTACCGTCTGACTTCCAGGACAAGACCTTGTTGACTTGGATTTCGATTACCGTCACCACTCCAGCAGCCAGCCATTCTTTGGCCAGAGCCGGGCCCGCTTCTGGACCGTAGTTGCGTATTGAAACGTGCTCTAGGATCCTCGCCGCGTTGTCCTCCGTAATTATGGCCTCTCCCTCCAGCACCACGTACTTCGCCGGACTCGGCTCTGTCGCGATGGACAGGGACACCTTGGTGTTCTTGCGAATGTTACGTAACTTTACCGTGTTCTGCGGCGTCGCAACGTAGGCCTTGTCCCCTTCCACCATGTACGAAACCGGCGCCACGTGCGGCCTGCCGTCGGGCCGCACCGTACACAAGTGGGCTACGCTTAACTCCGCAAAAAGCTCGGCGATCTCCTGCTTACTTAGTTCGGCCATCGCTACCTCCTGTCCATGGCATTCGGCTTCCGGACCCCAGCTCCCGGCGATTGTGGTCTGGTAAGAAACCCCGGAGGGTAGACTTCTGTCGGGAAAATGCGGTGCTCTGGTCTTGCGGCAACATCATGTATGAGAAAAGCCGGAATCGGGGATTGTAGTGTGGGGGGTTGGTGACCCGCCTCGGGGTCGAACCGAGAACCTACGGATTAAGAGTCCGTTGCTCTGCCAATTGAGCTAGCGGGCCGTTCAGCTACCATCAAATTCTAGAGTCTATCTTGCAATCAATCAAGCCTTGAACGTCGCCGTCTGCCCCAGTCGGTCCTCATTAGTCCTGTTCAACCTTTGCCGAGGATAGGCCTACACGCCGTGCTCTAAGCGGTCGATCAAATACTCCGACAGGTTGGCCTCGCGCATCTTCTGCTGCGTCACCGGTATGCTGTAATCAACCCGGCGCCGCTCCACGGTTGCCGCTTCGCTGTCGTATACCGCGTAGCTTGGGCGAGGGTCCCGGTCCCGGGGTTGGCCCACGCATCCAGGGTTGATTATCAACCGTTCTTGGCCTAACGGAAAGACCCGGCCCTCTGTAAACTGTTGGAACAGGGGCGGTCCTCCGGTCTCCCGGCAAATGAAAGGAATATGGGAGTGGCCGACAAGGCAGAACCGGGTCTTCATGCGCCGCATTGTTGCCTCTCCCGCCTCCGGTCCCAGCAGGTACTCCTCCACCGGAGCCCGCAAGCTCCCGTGCACCAGGGTGAAGTCCTGTACTTCGGTGACTTCCGGCAGGCCGGCCAGGAACTCCCTTTCTTGCTCCGTGAGCTGCCCTGCAGTCCACCTGATCGCCGCCCTGGCTGCACCGTTGAAGTCCTCGGCGCTCATCTTCCCTGCCGCGACCATGTCGTGATTGCCTGTAACCGCCAGCAGGTCGTAAGTGCCGAGCAGTTCCAGGCAGGCCCCCGGGTCCGGCCCGTAGCCCACCAGGTCTCCCAGGCACCAGATTGCGTCGAATCCTCCCCGCGTCAGTGCGTCGTCCAGCACTGCCGTCAGGGCTTCAAAATTGGCGTGAATGTCCGACAATACCAGGGCTCTCACTGGGTCTTCTTCCCTTGGCAGCCCCTGCCGCGTATATTCGCGTTTGCCGGCCCGCCTGCAGTTACGCCACTGAGCGGAGAAGTTCTAATGTCCCGCCTCAACAGGCCTGTCCACGCCCTGCTGCCGCGCCCCGGACGAACCCGACGGCTGTACCTTCAACGGGATGACCAAGAGGGCGCCGATGAAGAACAACGCCGCCGCCGTTATCAAGAGGGCCCTGAACCCGTCCCCCTCGGATGTCGACACCCGATTCACCAGGTCTATTCCGGGGCCCATCAACTTCGACGTCGCCGCGCCGCCGGTGGTCGCCAGGTTCACGACGCCCATGTGGAGCCCCTCTTTGCCGCTGGTGCCCAGGTCGTTGGCCAACGCCCAGTTGGAGCTCATCAACGTTCCTATGCAAGCTCCCATGACCGTGGCGATAATCAAGGCTTCCCCGCCGCTGTCGGCTGTCACCATCCATAGCGTGCTCGCGCTGGCCCCTAACGCGCCCAATAGGATTACCGGCTTGCGCCCCACCTGGTCGGAGAGCCATCCCGTCGTATAGGCCGCCACTGCCAGGGCCCCGCCTATCGCCGGTATCATCGTGCTCAAACTCTGCGCCGGGTTCTCCAACCCGATATAGTCCCGCAAGAAGAACAGGCCATAGGTGGGGAAGGCGTAAGTCGCCGTTATAATCAACAGGCGGGACACCAGGAACCATTTCAATTGCGGATGCAGACCTTTCACGGTCTGCCCGGCCAGTCCCGACACATGCTGGGTGATTTCCGCCGCGGCCTCCTTGGCCCGAACGGTTATAGAGGTGACGACCGTGCTGGACACCAGCACAATCACCATCAACGCCAGCGTTATCCACTTCCAGCTTATGAAGTCCAGACCCCCAGTCCGCTGTATCAACACCCCCGCGGTCACGATTAGCAGGGTGCTTCCCACCACCTCGGACAGTATCTTGATGGACGAGGCCACTCCAATCCGGCTGGCAGGCACCAGGTCGCGTATCAACGCCTGGTACGGCCCATAACCTATGTTCAGGTTGGCCTGGATGAAGAGCCATAACAGCACCAAGACCGCGTAGCTTGGCGCGAGTCCAATGCCCACCAGTCCGGCGGACACCATCCCGGAGCCCCATAGCAGGTAGGGCACCCGCCTTCCCAGGGGAGACCGCGTCCGGTCGCTGTACCGGCCCACGACGGGCTGCACCACGGCCGCAACTATCAGCCCCCCGATTCCCAGCACGCCCAGGTAAGTATTCTTCAGGGATTCCGGCGACACCTCCAGCAGCAGCACCGGCAACACCACCGTTTCCATCGCTAGTAGAATGCCGATCATGCCAAACCCGAACCCGCTAAGCCGCAGGAGGCCCAGCCGGCTCCATTGGTTCCTAGACGTGGACTGGATCACCGGGAAGGTTCCGCCAAATGAGGTATAACCAAGGCTCTCTCAGCGCGCCGAATTGACTCATGGTCTCCGGGGCGGGGCGCCGCATTCGTGGAAGGCATTGAAAACGGCGGTCAGGCGTCGTCCGCAACCAATGTATCACCGGGGCAACGCCTCGACCGCCGGACTGTGCCGCGTTTCGGACAGGACTTTCATGCGCTTTTGCGGTAGTTTATAATACACCAACCGGGATGGCGATGTGACCGTTGCAGAGGCCGTATTAAATTACTATCGATAGGTAGAGGGGTACCTTGATCAGTAAAGAAGATTTCAGAAACGCCATGTCCGAGTTCGCCACCGGCGTGACGGTTATTACCACCATCGACGAGAACAACAAGCCCCACTCGATGACCGCCAATTCCTTCACCTCCGTCTGTCTCGAACCGCCGGTGGTCTTGGTGTGCGTTGCCCACGGGACGCACACCCACGGCTACGTCGAGCGTAACGGCCGCTTTGGCGTCAACTTCCTGGGCAAGGGTCAGCAGGAACTGGGCGCCTATTTCGCCAAAAAGCCTGAGGACCGCCGCGGACAGGTCGATTACCATTACAGCACCGCCGCCTACGGAGTGCCGGTGCTGGACAACTCCATGGTCTTCATGGGTTGTCAGGTCGTGGGTTCCCACGTCTACGGCGACCACACCGTGTACTTGGGCGAAGTGGAGGAAATTCAGCGAAACGACTCCGACGATCCGCTGCTGTTTTTCCAGAGCCGGTGGTGTAACTTGGGCCAGGGCGCATAGCCCTCCACCGTTCGGTAGCGCCTGCGCGGTTTCACGGCGTCCTGGAACTACCGGTCCTCCTGAAAATCGAGAGGGAGCGGGGCAATGCCCTGCTCCCTCTGGCTATGTGGGCCACCGTCGTACCGCCGGCTAAATCGCCGACCTAGGCCTTAGTCATCTTCCAACAGATCGGTCGCTCCGGCTCCGTTTGCCGAATAGTGCCCGTTGCGAGAACCGTTACCGTTACCGTTCCCGTTGATGCGCTTTTGGTCTTGGAAACAAGCGAACGATGCCACGAAGTCGTCGGGCTCCCTGTCCCGCCAGATGATCACTCCTTGGGTATTCCGGCCAACGACCCGGAAGTCCTCCAGCGTAACCCTGATGACGCGGCCCTTGGCCGAAATCACGAACATGTCCTGCCCCGCTGCGTTAGACACCACCCGGGCAGACGCCACACGCCCCGACTTGTCGGTTACCTTGAATGTTCGAACTCCCTGGCCTCCCCTGGAGTGCCTGGGATACCCTGACATCGGTGTAGACTTGCCGTAACCGTGTCGGCTGACGATCACCAGATGGCTGTTGGGGAGGCAAGGACTCATGGCTATAACCCGGTCCCCATCCAGCAACTTCAGGCCCCGTACTCCTCCTGCCGCCCGAGACCGCGGCGTGAGCTTTTCTACCGGGAATCGGATGGCCTGGCCCATCTCCGACACCATCACTATGTCCTTAGCGTCTCCCACTTGGGCCGCGCCCACCAGCTCGTCGTCATTCTCCAGGTCCATCGCTATCAGCCCGTTTGAGCGAATGTTGGCTAGCTGGCCGGTCTTTAGCGCCTTGATTTCTCCCATCCTCGTCGCCAGCACCAACAGGTAGTCCTCTTCAGGATTCGCTATGGCCAGCATGGCTTGAATCTGCTCACCGTTGGACAACGGGATCAGGTTCACCAACGGTATCCCCCTGGAAGTGCGCGACATATCGCCGCGAACTTCGAAAGCCCTCAGTTTGTAGACCCGACCCCGATTGGAGAAGAAGAACAGCGTATCGTGGGTGTCCACCACCACCAAGTCCAGCAGGGCGTCATCCTCCCTGGTGGTCATTCCCTTGACCCCCTTGCCCCCTCGATGCTGGGTTCGGTAGGTCTCGGCCGGCACTCGCTTGATATATCCCCGCTGGCTCAGTGTTACCACCACGTCTCGGTGGGGGATGAATTGCTCGTCGCTCTGGTCTTCCACTTCTTCATCGTGAATTACCGTGCGCCGCGGGTCTCCAAAGGACTTTTTCAGCTTGCGAGTCTCCGTCTTGACCTCGGCCAGAACCTTGGCCGGGTCCGCCAGCAACGCTTCCAGTTCGCCGATGGTCTTCTGGAGGTCCTTGTGTTCATTCTCCAACTTCTCCCGCTCCAGGGCGGCCAGCCGGCGCAGTTGCATGTCCAGAATCGCCTGGGCCTGCACCTGGGTAAGTTGTAGTTGCTCCATCAGGTAGAAGCGGGCCGTTTCCACGTCCGCCGACCCCCGGATGATCGCGATTACTTCGTCAATCCGGTCCAAGGCCAGCACCAGGCCTTGAACGATGTGGTCCCGGTCCTGTGCCTTCTTCAGTAAGAACTCGGAGCGGCGGCGTATGACCTCCCGCCGGTGTTCGACGAATAGCTCCAGCGTCCTTTTCAGCGACAGTACCTGCGGCTGTCTGTCCACCAGCGCCAGCATTATGCTGTTGAACGTCTTGCGCATGTCCGTGTGCTTCATCAGATTGTTCAACACGACGTTGGGTTCGGCATCCCGCCGAAGCTCCACGACCACCCGCATTCCATGCCGGTCGGACTCGTCCCGGATCTCCGATACCCCTTCGACACGCTTGTCCCGGACCAACTGCGCAATCTTTTCCACCAGGCGGGCCTTGTTCACCTGGTACGGCAGTTCCGTGATTAGAATCCGTTCGCGGTTCCCCCGCAACTCTTCTATCTCGGTCGTCGCCTCCATGACTATGCGGCCCCGCCCGTTGGTGTAAGTGTCGACGATTCCGGCCTTGCCGCGTATGTGGGCCCCCGTGGGAAAGTCCGGGCCCTTGACGAACCGCAGCAGCCGTTCGATGGCGCAGTCAGGATGGTCTATCAGGTAGCAGATGGCGTCGCACACCTCACCCAGGTTGTGCGGCGGTATATCGGTGGACATGCCGACGGCGATGCCCGAGGCTCCGTTGACCAGCATGTTGGGCAGGCGCGCCGGCAGCACCGTCGGCTCTTGCAGCGAGTCGTCGAAGTTGACCGTAAAGTTAACGGTGTCCAGCTCTATGTCCGACAGCAACTCCTCGGCAATCCCCGCCAAGCGGGCCTCCGTGTACCGCATGGCCGCGGGCGGGTCCCCGTCCACGCTGCCGAAATTCCCCTGGCCGTTAACCAGCGGGTATCTCATCGAGAACGGTTGCGCCATCCGTACCGCGGCATCATATACCGAAGAGTCGCCGTGGGGATGGTATTTGCCCAGCACCTCGCCGACTATCCGTGCGCTCTTCTTATAGGCCGAGTTGGGCCGCAGGCCCATCTCGTGCATGGCATACAGGATACGCCGTTGCACCGGTTTCAGGCCGTCCCGCACGTCGGGTAGGGCCCGCGACACAATTACGCTCATGGCGTAACTGAGATACGACGTGCGCATCTCCTCTTCTATGCGTACCGGCGCGGTCGGCTGTTGTGGGGGCGTTGGCGCAGTGGTTACCATGAATCGACGCTCCTTTATCCGTCGTTTGGTGCGTTTAGAGGGGTTTCATCCTCAGCAACATGATCGGCAGCGAATTCACATAACCCGGCGAATAAATTCGCGAAGAGCCTCGGCGTCTCGTCCTGCCGTTCCGGGTGGCACTGCACCCCGATAACCCAGCGGTGTTCCGGGCTTTCTAACCCCTCTATGATCCCATCCTCCACGCTATAGGCCGTCGTCATCAGGCGCGGCGCTCGCTGCGCCTCCCGTAGCCCCTGGTGGTGTCTGCTGTTAACTCTAAAGAACCCTGCCGCTCCGATCACCGCCGCCGCCTTGGAGCCGGGGGCCAGGTAGACCAGGTGCCTTGCCGACTCCCACTTCCCGTCGACAATTTCGGTCCGATGGTGGGGCAGGTCTTGAATCAACTGGCCGCCGAATGCCACGTTCAGCAATTGCATGCCCCGGCAAATTGCCAGCACCGGCATGTCACGGTCCAGGGCATACTGCAGAGCACCCAGTTCGAGGTCGTCCAACGGGGGGCACAGTGTCAGACCCGCGTCTGGGTCGGGAACGGCGTCATACACTCCGGGGTCAACGTCGGGTCCGCCGGTTAGCAGAAGACCGCCCACACCCTCCATCAACTCCTCCGTTGGTCTAGTCCCGGCGTCGGTGGACAAGAGGAGCCGCACTTCGACTCCCAGGGACTCGAGAACTTCTCGATAGCGGCGGGCATTACGCGGGTCAACCGAAGTAAGCGCCACGACTGCCATACCACAACATATTGTACCTGATTTATCGCCGAAAAGACAGTCTCCTACTAAGCCCGAATCCACCGAAGGACACCGATGGACGGCGTGAGGAAAGCGGAAGGGGGATGAGGGAGCTACAGGGGAAATAGCCTGGGTTCCATTTGGGGTAGGGAGGTCGGCGGACGGTCTTCATCGCCGCACAGGGGCCCCTATGGGCGTCTGCAGGAGCTGCGATGCGCGGGATGGCGAGAGAATACGCAGCAGGGAACTCTCTCGGACCGGGCTGGCGCGAGTCTGCGGGGATCTTCGGTTGTCCGGTGGGTGGGTCGGTCGCCGACGGTGCCGTCAGGCCGGGAGTGGAATGGCTCGCAGCCGGGCCAAGGCGCGGCTGAACTTCTCAGCCCAAGGCCAGCGATCCGGAAGATGCAGGGTCAACCGGCGTGCCGAGCGGGTGAGCCGTCCGGCCAGGGAGAAGAACCGCCGCCGGAGGGTCTTGGTGGTGGCTATCCGCTCTCCCAGACCGATCCGCGCGGTCCAGCGGGCCAGGTTGTGGGCCATCGTCTGGACGGCCAGCCAGGCGCCGTTGGCGGCGAAGCGGCCCGAGGGGAGATGGTTGAGCCCGACGCCGTACTTGAGGTCGCGTATGGCATTCTCGATCTCGGCGTGGCGGCGATGGTCAGCCTCCAGTTCGAGCAACTCCCCGTCCCGGTCGGTGATGAAGCCGTGATAGCTGTATTTGGCGAAGAGGGCCAACTGGGAACCGGGCGTGGGCTTCACACGCCGGACGATGAGCCGCACCGGCGCGGCGTCAGGTTCACTCTGGAAGGGAGTGCAGGTGGTCTCGGCCACATCGGCGGCGCCGTCCATCCAGTAGGGAATGGGAGTCCAGGCATCCTCGGGTATCGTCTCGATGAGATTGCGCAGGCTCTTGTGCTGGCGGATGGTGATGGAGAAGCGGACATCCATCTTGCGGCAGACGGATACCACGCCATGAGTGTAGAACCCGCTGTCGGCCCGTAGCGTGAGTCGTCCGTTGGCCCCGGCGTAGCGTACCCGCCCCACCGTCTCCCGCAGAAAGTGGGCGGCGCCCCGGGCGGTGTTGGCGCGGCCCTCGCGCAGCCGGGACATCAGCACGTCGCCGGTGCCGGCGGCGACGGCCAACAGCGGGTGATAGCCCCGCTTGCCGGTATAGCCGTGGTGGCGTGCGCCCTCCTTGGCCAGTCCGTAGGTCTCGCAGATGGTGGAGTCCAGGTCAATGGTCAGGGGCCCGTCGCCGGGTCCCGCCCCGGCCTGCCAAGCCCGGGCCAGCAACTCGCGGCTCACCCGGTCGAGTTGACGGACGTGGCCCCACCGGAAGCTGCGCAGGAAGGTGCCCAGGGTGGATGGCGCCTTGACCGTGCCGCCCAGGGTGCAGGCCGTCCCCCCGGTGCGCAACACATCGGCGTCGTCAATGCAGTCGCCCCCAGCCAGCGCAGACGCCACCAGCGTCATCATCTTGTCGCTCGTGTTCGCCCGCCCCGGGGCATCGCCCAGGTCGAGGCGCTGCCGGACGAGTTCGGGCAGGCCGAGGTGCCGCGCCAGGGTGGCCGGAAGGAGCAGCCCGGCATTGGCCACCAAGCGGCGGTCGTCGAAGGTGATTTGGATCCGGTCGGGGTGGTTGCGTGGCAGCATCTATTGGGTGCTCCTTTTCCGGGGTCGGTTTTTTGCTACAAAACCATTATCCCAGAAGCACAGGAGCACCTTCTTGCCGCTTCAGGACGCTAACCCGACGCCCTCCTTCGGTGGATTCGGGCTAAAGCTAGGGGCAGAGCCTTTGCTTGCGATTGTATACGGCATCCAATTTTGTTAATCTTAGGTAAGGCCAATGAAGGGCCATCCCAATGCCGGGACGCTGGTCCCGTTGAACGGATACATAGCATGAAAGAGGTCATTCAAGGAGCGGTTGACGAGCTTAACGGCGGCCAGCCCTGCGTACTGGCGACCGTCGTCCGGACCAAAGGCTCCACTCCGCAGAAGGCTGGGGCAATGCTGCTGGTACGCCAGGACGGCACCGGAGCCGGCACCCTGGGCGGCGGCTGCGTCGAGGGCGACATCTGGTTCGCGGCCAGGGAAATGCTCCGCCGGGGCAGCGGCCCCGAGTTCAAGGACTACTTTTTGAACGAAGATGTGGCCGCCCGCGACGGCCTGGTCTGCGGCGGGACCATGTACTTCTACTTGGAGCCCGTGCGCGAAGCCGCTACTTTCCTGCCCATCGCCTCCGAGATCGTCGGCGCTTACGAGGGCGGTGACCCTGTGGCCCTCGCCACAGTCGTCAACGTACCAGACGACGCAACCAACATGGGCGCCAAGCTGCTGTTGCGCATCGACGGCTCGGTATCGGGCTCTCTTGGCGACCATGCTCTAGACTCCCAGGCTATCGAAGCGGCCCGGCGCGTGGCCGAAGTAGGCAACACCGTATCACTGACCACCGCCGACGGGACGGAAGTCTTCGTAGAAGGGTTCACCACACCGCCGACGTTGGTCACGGTTGGAGGCGGCCACGTCGGCAAGGCTACTGCCGACCTGGCCCGTGTGCTCGGGTACCGCGTCTACGTGGTCGACGACCGGCCCGAATTCGCCAATGCCGAGCGCTTCCCCTATGCCGAACAGATTGTCGTCGCGCCGTACGATCGGTGGGCCGATGACTTGACTCTCAACGTAAACACCTTCATCGTCGTCGCAACCCGCGGCCACCGCTTCGACGACCTTGCCCTTGAAACGGCGTTGGAGACCCGCGCCCGCTATATCGGTCTCCTCGGCAGCAGGCGCAAGACGTTGATGATTTACCAGCGCCTTACTCGCGGCGGGGTTCCCGTGGAGCGCCTGAAACAGGTGAGCGCCCCCGTTGGCCTCGACATCGGCGCCCTAACGCCGGAGGAGCTGGCAGTGAGCATCATGTCTGAGATCATTATGGTCCGGCGCGGGGGCGGCGGGGGGGCCATGCAAATAGACGACTGGTACATTCAACGGGCCGTCGACATCGGCCAGCGCGCCGTTCAGGTCTAGCACGTCCAGACCGCCCATGCCTGATACCGCGGCCCTGCTCCTCGCCGCCGGCGAGTCCCGGCGCATGGGCGCCACCAAGGCCCTGCTCCCCTGGAGAGGCGTCCCACTCCTCGACCACCAAATCACCGCGATGCGCCAGGCCGGGATAGACACGGTGGTCGTCGTGCTTGGCCACCGGGCAGGCGATCTGGAATCCGTCATCGGCAGCCGGCCCGGCGTCACAGCCGTGGTCAATCCCGATTATGCCCTGGGCAAGACCACTTCGATCAAGGCGGGCCTAAGGACCCTTCCTCCCGGCTGCGCCTCATGCATATTGATTCTCAACGTTGACCAACCCCGCGAACCGCAGACCATCCAGACTCTACTGCGCCGCCATCAGGAGGCCCAGGCCCTGATTACCATTCCCACCCACAGGGGCAAGGGAGGACATCCCATCATAGTAGACTCGTCCCTGTTGGACGACCTACTTGCCATAGACGAGGAAACCCAAGGTGTTAAAGCCCTCGTCCGCCTCCATCAGGACAGGACCCTGCGCACCGAGATGGCCGCCGAGGTCCTTTGGGACCTGAACACCCCGGAGGAATATCAACAGGCCCTTGGCCCCTGACTTCCGCTTCTCCACTCCCTGTTTAGGTGACGCCGGGGGCGGGATTGGCGCCGCTCCGTATGCTAGAATTGGCCCATGCCCTTGTCCCAGTTCCACCCCATCATCCAGCAATGGTTCAATAGCCGGTTCGACGCCCCAACTCCGGCGCAGGAAACCGGGTGGCCTGCCATCGCCAGCGGACGCCACACCCTCATCGCCGCCCCAACCGGCTCCGGCAAGACGCTTGCCGCGTTCCTGACCTGTATCGATACCCTGGTCCGGGACGGGCTCACCGGCCGCCTTCCCGACGAGACCCAGGTGGTATACGTCTCGCCCCTGAAGGCCCTCTCCAACGACATCCACAAGAATTTGGCCGCTCCGCTGGAGGAGATATCGGCGCTGGCTGGTGAGGCGGGAGCCGACTTCCCCGAAATTCGCACCGCCGTCCGCACCGGCGACACCCCGCCATACCAGCGGCAGCGGATGGCCAAGAACCCGCCCCACATTCTCATAACCACTCCCGAGTCCCTGTACATCCTGCTCACGTCCCGCAGTGGCCGCAAGGCTCTAAGCGGCGTCAAGACCCTGATCCTGGACGAAATCCACGCCGTTGCTCGAGACAAGCGGGGCGCACACCTTACCCTGTCGGTGGAGCGCCTCTGCGCTCTTGCCTCCGGCCCTGTTACCCGCATCGGCCTGTCAGCTACCCAGCGGCCCATCCAGGAGACCGCACGGTTGTTGGTTGGCAGCCGGAACGTCCTTCCCGACGGCGCCCCCGACTGCCGCATCGTCGACTCCGGACACGCGCGCTCCATGGACCTCGACGTGCACATGCCCGAACTGGAACTGGGCCCCATAGCCACCCACGAGATTTGGGCCGAGACCCTGGACGCCATCGCCGCCATGACCCAGACCCATGGCGTCACCTTGGTTTTTGCCAACACCCGCCGGTTGGTCGAGCGGGTAGCCCACCAACTGTCCCAACGCCTGGGAGAAGAGGCCGTGGTCCCCCACCATGGCAGCCTTTCCCGCAACACCCGCCTGGCCGCAGAGGAGAAGCTCCGGGCCGGGCAGGTCAAGGTCTGCGTCGCGACCGCTTCACTGGAGCTGGGCATCGACATTGGCCTGGTCGACCTGGTGTGCCAGGTCGGGGCGCCACGCTCCATCAATCTCCTCCTACAACGCGTAGGCCGCTCCGGCCACGTGGTAGGCGGCACTCCCAAGGGACGCCTCTTTCCCCTGACGCGGGACGAACTTGTCGAATGCGCCGCCCTGGCCCGGGCCGTCCGCTGCGGCGACCTGGATACCCTTAGGTTTCCAGCTTGGCCCCTGGATGTTTTGGCCCAGCAGCTGGTTGCGGCCTGCGCCCAGGAGGAGTGGCAAGAGGACGACCTGTTCGACCTCTGCCGCCGGGCTTATACCTACCGAGATCTTCCTCGAGACAAGTTCGACCAGGTCGTCGATGTCCTCTCCGCCGGCTTCGCCTCCCGGCTGGGCGGCAAAGGGGCATTCCTCCACCGGGACGGCGTCAATCACCGGCTGAAGGCCCGGCGCGGCGCCGCAATTGCCGCCATGACCAGCGGAGGCGCCATACCGGACAACGCCGACTACGACGTCATAGCCGAACCGGAAGAGGCCTTTGTCGGCACCGTCAACGAGGACTTTGCGATAGAGAGTATGGCCGGTGACGTGTTTCTCCTCGGCAACACCCCATGGAAAATTCGCCGCATCGAGAGCGGACGCGTCCGCGTTGAGGACGCTCAGGGCCAGTCCCCCACCGTTCCCTTTTGGCTGGGCGAGGCCCCAGGCAGGACCCGCGAGCTTTCCGACCACGTCACGGCCCTCCGGGAAGGCGTCGCCGAGCGCATTTCCAGCCCAGAGGATGCCCAGTCCTGGGTCTACTCAGAGACCGGGATCGACCCGGAGGCCTGCCGTCAGTTGGTAGCCTACGTAGAAGAAGGACGCCGCATCCTGGGCATGGTGCCCTCCGGCCGCCGCGTGGTCGCCGAGCGATTTTTCGACGACACCGGCGGCATGCAATTGGTGATCCACGCCCCCTTCGGCGCGGGCATCAACCGGGCCTGGGGCATGGCCCTGCGAAAGCAGATTTGCCGGAGCTTCGACTTTGAGTTGCAAGCTTCCGCCACCGACGACGGCATCAACTTCTCCCTGGGCCCCAGCCTCTCGTTTCCCGTGAATGACGTGTTCACTTACCTTTCCTCCCGTAACGCCGAAACCGTGTTGCGCCAGGCCGTCCTGCAGGCGCCCATGTTCGCCGTCCGTTGGCGCTGGAACGCGTCCCGCTCCCTGGCCATCCTGCGACACACCGGAGGCCGCAAGGTCCCGGCGCCCTTGTTGCGCATGCGCTCCGATGACCTTCTAGCCGCGGTATTCCCCGCACAGGTGGAATGCCGGGACAACGCAGCCATAGGCAACGTCGATGTGCCAGACCATCCTTTGACCTTCGAGACCATGCGCGACTGCTTGACCGAGGCCGCCGACCTGGAAGGCCTCCAATCGGTGCTCGCCTCCATCGAGTCCGGAGAAATACAGGTCTACGCCAGGGACACTGTCCAACCTTCGGTCTTCGCCCACCAGTTGCTTAACGCCATGCCCTACGCGTTTCTGGACAACGCTCCCCTGGAAGAGCGCCGCGCCCGCGCCGTATCACTTCGCCGCGCCCTTCCCGACGATGCCCGCGACCTCAGCGCCCTGGATCCCGACGCCGTAGCTGAAGGAGCTCGGAATGCCTGGCCGCGCGTCCGGAACGCCGACGAACTCCACGACGCTCTGCTGGTCCTTGGCTTGCTGCCCCAACGCGCAGCCCTGCAGCACTGGGACGGCCTACCGCCCGACGACGTCCAAAGCTGGTTCCGCCATCTAGTTCAAGCCGGCCGCGTCTTCACTGTCACTCCCTCCGGTGGGGACCCAGTGTGGGTTGCCGCAGAGCGCCTGTCCCTGGCCCGGTCAGTCTTTCCCTCGGGCAAGCTGGAGCCTGTTTCAAGTGACTGGCCGACCCTGTCCGGTCCTGCCCCCGACCCTGCAGTTGCTGCGGATGCAGTCCTCTCCGTTGTCCGGGGCTGGGTCGAATGCTCGGGCCCGCTCACTACCCCAGAACTTTCCGGTATGCTGGGCTTTCCCACAGCCGACGTCGAATACGCCGTATCTCGGCTGGAGCATGAAGGCACGGTCCTGAGGGGCAGCTTCACGCCCGGCAGGGCCGAACAAGAGTTTTGCGACCGCCGCATCCTTGCCCGTATCCACCGCTCCACCATCGAAGGACTGCGCTCCCAGGTAGCGCCGGTATCTCCCGCTGAATTCCTTCGGTTCCTGTTCCGGTGGCAGCATGCCGCCCCTTCCGCCAGGTTGCACGGAGAAGGTGGTGTTCTGGACGTTGTAGAGATGCTCCAAGGGTTTGAGTTGGCTGCCGGGGCTTGGGAACAAGAGGTGCTCCCGGCCCGCATATTTGACTACCGCCCCGGGATTCTCGACCGGGTCTGCCTGCGCGGAGAGGTTGTATGGGGCCGCTTCGCCGGCCGGCGCGACAACGGCGCCGGCCCTGCCGGACTCCACAGCTTGACCCGTGCCACGCCCATTTCCCTCGCCCACCGCGAGTCCTTGCCCTGGCTTTTGGGCGGCTGCGCGGAGCCCGGCAGCGACCTCTCCGGCGCGCCGCAGGAGTTGGTCCAGGTCCTGTCCCAGCGCGGGGCTTCATTTCTGTCCGAGCTGTTGTCCGCCACCGGACGCCTTTCCTCAGATGTTGAGGAGGTCTTATGGCAGCTTGCCGCCGCAGGCCGGGTCACCGCCGACGGCATGGAACCCTTGCGCCTTCGCATCGCCGGCAGGGCCTCCGAACGCATGAACCATCGGCTCCCCCGGACCAACGGTGCGTCCTCGGCCAGGGTGCCGCCGTTGCATTCCAACGGCCGTCGCCGCAGCATGCCCGGGCGTCACCGGCCCAGGGCCGGGTACAGCCGCTGGTGGCTGTTCGACCGGGAAAATGTAGACTCCGACACCGTCGAATTTCAGGCGCGGCAGTTGCTCCTTCGGTACGGCATCCTCTTTCCCGAGCTGTTGCACCGGGAGCCTATGGCTCCGCCGTGGCGCAGCCTGGTCCAAGTCCTGCGCCGCCTCGAAGCCCGCGGCGAGATTCGCGGCGGCCGGTTTGTCAGCGGCCACGTCGGCGAGCAATTTGCGCTCCCGGAGGCCGTCGAGGAGTTGCGTTCTTTACGCAAGCAGGTCCCCGCCGGCGAGTTGGTACTGCTCTCGGCTTGCGACCCACTTAACCTCGTCGGAATACTCACTCTCGGGGCCAGGGTTCCCGCGGCGCTGAGCAACAAAATCGTGTTCCGGGACGGCTTGCCCGTGTGCTCGCTGGAAAATGGTAACGTAGTATGTCGTTGGGAAGGCGACGACTCGGTGTTGGCGAAAGCCCACGCCATGTTGACCCCCAAACAGCCCCTAAAACACAACGTGGAGGTAAAATTGTGACTGCTGCGCAAATCGTCGGAGAAGGCCGGTACACTTACCGCATGGACAGCGACTGGGCCAAGCTGCCCGACGGCTGGAATATGCCCGCCGCCGCCGTAGCCGGAGACTCCCAGGACCGCATATTCTGCTTCAACCGCGACCCAGACCATCCTGTCGTCATTTTCGACCGCGACGGCAACTACCTTTCGTCCTGGGGCGCAGGCCTCATCTCCTTTGCCCACGCCATCCTCCTCGACCGGTACGACAATGTCTGGCTCGTCGATCGCAACGACCACCAGGTAATGAAGTTCACTTCCGATGGCCGCCCTCTCATGACCGTTGGCGTCAAGGGCTACCGCTCCGATACCGGCGTCGCTCCCGACGAACTCTCCTCTACTGCTTATCGGAGCGTCACCCACGGCGGCGGCCCGTTCAACATGCCCGCTGGCATCGCCCTCAATAAACAGGGCCAGATTTTCATCGCCGACGGCTACGCCAACGCACGCGTCCATAAGTTTTCCCCCAAGGGCGAGCTTCTCTTGTCCTGGGGAGAGCCCGGCGTGGGCCCCGGCGAGTTCAACCTGCCCCACGGCGTTTGGATTGACCGCTTCGACCGCGTGCTGGTAGCCGACCGGGAAAACGACCGCGTCCAAGTGTTCACCCAGGACGGAGAGTACATTGAAACCTGGCCCACGGAACTTATTGGCCCCGCCCTGTTTTTCGTCGACGACGATGACGCCGTCTACATTCCAGAGCACAACAGCGGCATGTTCAGCATCCTCACGCTGCAAGGGGAGCCCTTGGCCCGTTGGGGTGCCGCGCAGCACCGGTCTTGCCATGGCGTTTGGGTCGACTCCCAAAAAGACCTCTACGTCGTGATGCCCGGCGACTGGGGCGCCGGCCGTCGCGTTGTGAAGTTCTTTCGCGAGCCATAACGCTTGCGGCTGTATGTCCGCAGGTGGTATATTTACGCCCGGCTCGCAGTGGGGCTGTAGCTCAGCTGGGAGAGCGCTTCAATGGCATTGAAGAGGTAGAGGGTTCGAGCCCCTCCAGCTCCACCACTTGCCAATGTCCGTATCTGTTTTCGCTCCATCACTGGACGCTCACCCCCTTTCCGCTAGCAGTTGGTTATTGCCACACCGTTGGTCCAGATGATAACTGTACAAAAAGAGGGGTGAGCTTAGGTCAACCATTACTGCTGAAACCATCCAGACTCAATTCCTGCTGAGTGGCTTTGCCCGCTCACTTCGAGCCCGGAATCTGTCAGAGCGCACCGAGGACACCTACACAGAGTCGGTGCGTCAGTTCACGGAGTTCTTGGTCCGACAAGGAATGCCAACCCAGATTGACAGCGTTACTCGAGAGCACGTCGAATCTTTCATTGAGGAACTGCTGGGAAAATGGAAACCTGCGGCCGCAAATAATCGAACACCACGCAGCCCATGAACTATGTCACTGCATCGCCGGCTGCTGTGGATTCTCTCTGAAAATCCAGGCACAGGAAGAGCTTCTGAACAAGTGTGAATCGCTGACAGGAACCGACGAAGAACTTGCTGTGTGCTCACTATTGGACTCCCTTGGCAGTTTCTTGACTCACATCGCAGTACATAAATTGCTCCATTCTTCCGGCTACGCCGATCAGGACTGGGATTCTTACCTAGTAGAGGAGGCTCGCAACAAGACTGCCCGGTCATAGTTTGAGGTGGACCCGGTTAGTTGGACAGAATTAAGGCGGAGTTAAGTGAGGGTCCCGCCGCTCCCGCATAAGATACCACGTCTGCTTCCGGCGACCACCTCTGGGCTGTTGACTCTTCATTTTGGGGCGCCGTGCCTTCAGAGAACACTTCCCCGGGTGTCTTGTATCCCAAGGCCTGATGGGGCCTCTGGTCATTGTAGAACCGGAAGTAAGCTCCCAGTTCCCTCCGGGCCTCCCCCGCACCGGCGTAGGCTTTCAGGTACACCTCCTCGTACTTCACCGTGCGCCACAACCGCTCGACGAAGATGTTGTCTTGGTACCTCCCCTTCCCGTCCATGCTGATCTTCACACCGCGGTCCTGAAGGACCTGGGTGAACTCCTGACTGGTGAACTGGCTCCCCTGGTCAGTGTTGAACACCTCCGGCCTTCCCCTCTCCAGCGCCTCCGTCAGGGCCTCGGCGCAAAAGCCTGCCTCCAGAGTGTTGGACAGGCGCCAGGACAGGACATACCGGCTGTGCCAGTCCATGACGGCCACCAGGTAGAGGAATCCCCGGGCCATGGGCAGGTAGGTGATGTCGGCGGCCCACACCTGGTTGGGTCTGGTGATTTCGACCTTCCCCAACAGATAGGGATAGACCCGCACTCCCGGCGCCGGTTGGCTGGTACGAGGTCGCCGGTAGATGGCCCGCAGTCCCATGACACGCATCAGCCGCTGCACCCGCTTCCGGCTCACCACTATACCCTGCCGCTCCAGCCAGACCTTCATCCGCCGCGACCCATAGAAGGGGGTCGCCAAGTACTGCCGGTCTATCTCCCGCATCAGCGACAGGTCCTCTTCCGAAGCCCCCTTGGGACGGTAGTATATGCTGGAGCGGCTCACCCCCAGCAGGGCGCATTGCCCCACTATCGGCAACGAGGGATGCTCCCGGTCCACCATCTCCCGCCGCCGGGCCGGGTTCATGGACCGGACCTCTCCGCCAAGAAATCCCGCTCCACCTTCAACTGGCCGATCTCCTGGTACAACCGGGCGACCAAGGCAGCGTCGCTCTTGGCCTTGTGGTCCTGACCGTTACCGAACACACCGGCGGCACCCCCGGTCAGGACCTTCTTCCAGGCTTGAATCTGGCCCGGGTGGACTTCGTACCGGGCGGCCAGCTGGGCCACTGTCTCCTCCCCCTTCACCGCATCCAGGGCCACCCTGGCCTTGAAGGCCGGGCTGTGCTTCCTTCTTCCTTGCCCCATGTCCTTCTCCTTCCAGACAGCAACAGCTGCCCTTAGTTTAGGAGCAGGACTCTCACTTAGCCACCTGTCCAGTTTCCTGGGTCCACCTCAGTTCAGGGCTACATAAATTATCAATCTGGGAGTATCTAGAAGCTCTTCTGGGGGCCGATGTCAGTACAGGTCGATGGCGAAGGCCGGGTTTATATCCTGGAAAGCCTGCGACACCGTATTCAAATTTACCGTTCTTGAGGAGTGAATAGGACTCGCCGGCTTTGGGCTCCGTAGCTCAGGCACTTGACTAGTGCTGTTGACGCTGCCCCATTTCGTTTCCCTGTCCTTATTATTTCTAACCCTTGCCTAATCACCATTTACTGTGGAATCTGCGCCAGCTCTCGTCAGATGCCCGGCGCAAAGAACAACAGGTACGCCCGAGGGAGTACCTGTTGAAAAGAGCGAAAGGTCGGCGTGGCCGTATCAGGAGCTAATTCAGGTTGTATATCCTGGCGGCGTTGCCACCTGTGATCTTGGCTTTTTCCTCCTCGGTGCAGTCCGCCAGAATCTGTTCGAGAATCTGCCGGCTCCTGGGGAAGGTCGACTCCAGGTGGGGATAATCTGCACCCCACTGCAGGTTGTCCACTCCTATGCGGTGACGCAGCTCTACACCCAGGGCATCTTCCTGAAAGCCAACGAATACGTTACTGTGAAAGAAGTCGCTGGGAAGCGCACCCTCTTTAAATCGGTACTCCTGGGTGAACTCTTGCTCTCTTTGGGTGTAAGTGAAGTCAAGGCGCTCCACGAAGTGGGGAGCCCAGGATAGCTCCTGCTCCACCGAGCCAACCTGGAGTTTCGGATAGCGCTCGAAAGCGCCGCTAAAGATGATATGGGCAAGTGACATCCGCACCCAATAGTCCAGATTACAAGTAAAGGCGGCCGAGACGGTATCCAGATTCAGTTCTTGAATTTCCTGACCTGCGCCCGGACGATTGGTGCCAACGTGCAGGCTAAGGGGCATTCCCAAGTCTTGGGCCGCAGCCCACAGGGGTTCGTACTCAGGCTTATTGTAGGACCGCCTGTCTGGAGGATAGATGCTGATCATAGCCCCCACAAAGCCCATCTTGGCACAGCGTTCCAGCTCTTTGACACCATCCCGTACATCATCCATATTTAGCATCGCGATACCCTTGATTCGCTTGGGAACCGCATTACAGAATTCGCCGACCCAATCGTTGTAGGCCCTGAAGATGGAGCTTAGCAGTTCGCTATCCGGCACGGCGCTGTAGAGCCCAAGACCCAATGTTGGATAGACGATACTCAGGTCGATTCCATCGATATCCATGTCTTTGACGTGCTCCTCGGGGATGTAACCTCCGGGACGGGCGTCTTCGACCCGACCCTCAAAGGTCAGCTTCTCCGGGTCTTCAAACCTGAATCCGGTCTGGTTCGACCCCGCAGAGACCGGATATACTTTCAGGCCGTCACAAACCCACCAGTCGCTGTCCTCCAAACGCTCCACGTGAGGCATTTGGTCTTTGAACTTTGACTCGCCCCTGCCGGTCCACAGGTCTACGGGCTCGATGACGTGGTTATCCGAGGATATGACTCTATAGCTGGACATGTTTCAGCCTCCTGTTTTGCACCAGCCCAATCTTTTCGCACCAGTCCATCCCGACAGGCTGGCGCCGCCGCGGATAGTACCATTCGCCTTAATAGGCGTCAATTATGCCTGGGTCGCACACCGTACTGCGAAGCCCACGGGCCTGGTCCGCTGGCCACTTAAGCTATATTGATGCGCAGGAGGTCCCTGTTGTTCGCGTCCGGACTAATTCGTGTCGCTGCCAAGGGAGTACTCGGAGGCCCACCGGTGAGCCTAGCCTGCAAAGGTTATTGCGGGTTGAGTCTGAGCAACTCTCGCCCGCCTGATGCTCATTCTATCAAGCGTGTACGAATACCGCAACAAAAATAGAGTTCGCAATTGTGATACAAGTAACAATAGCTATAATATCACGCAATCGATGTTAAAGATGCCACAATGTTGACACCGCAAACATATCCCGTGTAGTCTAGTTCCCGGCGGCTGAATGGAAGGCTGCCGGTTCGATACCCCGGTAGGTTCCCAAATAGTACGTTTGTAGCACAAAAGGAGTAGACCGCCGTGAGATTTAAGAAAACCAGTCTGCATCCGGTTCTGGTCCTGCTGGCCGTGGCGCTGGTGTCAGTGCTCTTTGTCGTAGCCTGCGGCGATGACGAGGTATCCGAAGGCGTAGGGGCCGCTGAGCCGAAGTACGGCGGCACGCTGACGATGACGATGGTGGCGGACTTCGGGTCCATGGACCCGGCCTTCACTTCGTCCCAGGTTGACTTGATCATCACCCAGTCACTCTATGACAACCTGCTCATGATCCAGCCGGACGGCACCAGGAAGCCGGAACTGGCCGCGTCCTGGGAGTTCAACGAGGACAACTCGTCCTTAACCTTCAACCTGCGCCAGGGCGTGAAGTTCCGCCATTTGGAGGACGGCGTGGTGGTGACCGGGAAGGAGTTCAAGGCGGAGGACGTGCTCTTCACCATCAACCGGATCATAGACCCGGAGTTGGGCTCCGCGTTACAGCCCACATTCGAATCAAACGTCGAGGATATGGTCGCCGTCGACGACTACACTGTCCGCTTCGACCTCGTCGCCCCCAACGCGTTCTTCCTGGACGCCTTTTCGCTACCGCAGGTGCGGATCATCCCCGCCGACGTGGATGTCGAGCGGCTGACCCTGGAGGCCTTCGGCACGGGGCCCTTCTTGCTTGAGGAGCACCTGCCGGGGGAGCGCACGACGATGGTGCGGAACGACGACTACTGGGAGGAGGGCAAGCCTTACCTGGATGAGTTCGTCATCTTGAATCTCCACGAGGCCGCAATTCGGGCCGAGTCCCTCAAGAGCGGCGACGTTGACGTCATATTTGACCTGGAACCCCAGAGCGTAGCCGATATCGAGTCCCATCCCGACACCGTGGTATTAGAAGCCGCCAGCGGGAGCTGGATTGGGCTGAACATGATGAACGACCGCCCGCCCTTCGACAACAAGCTGATCCGGCAGGCCTTTCAAGCCGCGACGGACCGGGAAAGCATCCGGCAAGCGGCGCTGCTGGGGCGGGGCACAATCGCCTACGACCACCCCGTTTCCCCCAACGAGACCCTCTTCGCGTCCCAGTATGCACCCCCGGGCTACGACCCCGAGCTGGCCAAGCAGTTGCTGGCCGAGGCTGGGTACCCAGACGGGATCGACATTACGCTGCACACATCCGACATTGGGGCAGGGATGGTCGAATTGGCGGTGGCATTCAAAGAGAGTGCTGCGCCCGCGGGCATTCGGGTCGATGTCCAACAGCACGCTACCGACGTGTACTGGTCCAACTACTCCATGCAAACGCCGTTCAACGTCACCTGGTGGGCAGGCCGGCCCAATCCGGACCTGGCCCTGAGTATCCAGAGCTTGAGCGGCGCCCCTTGGAACGATGCGGCTTACGACAACAAGACGCTTACCGAGCTGGTCATCAGGGCCAGGGCGGAGAACCTTGAGGAGCGAAAGGAAACCTATGCCGAGATCCAGCGTATAATGATCGACGACGTGCCGCGTATTGTCCCGGCATTCAAGCCGATATTTTACGGCGTCCGCACAAACGTACGAGGTGTCATGCCCCATCCGTTGGGCCCGCTTGGGGCAATCGTGCAGGACGGCTGGTTGGACGACTAGGGCGTCGTCTTACCATTGAGCATTGGGCGACGCCCCACAAGTGGCAGGTGTCGTCGCCGCTGTATGACCCCGGTAAGACCTGCCCACCCCATCCGGCTCCCGACCGGTTGCGGTGGGATAGTGACGCAACACCGCCTCCAGGATGTACTTGTCTTGGGCAGATCAAAAGGCTCCATAACCTCGGTGTTGACCTTGTACTTGGCCGGGGCGGCATCTTGATCTCATACTGAAAGTCCGGGTCTTCGGCCTTGATTCCAACCAGGGCCCGCTCATGTCCTCTTTTACCGCCGGTGTGGTCATTCCAGGGTCATACTGCCCCGCTGCCGAAGCGATTGTACCGAGGAGGAAAGGGCCAATATAGCGGGTGGGTTTAGCTACGAAAGCCTAGAATGTTGTGAAGCCACTAACCTAAATCAGCCCGGGGTGGACCCCGTCGGCGGTCACCGATATCGCGGTCAGTTGGTCATATGTCGTGTTGCCGGCCGCCCTAGGGCAGGAACCGCTCGTCGAAGGGCGCCTTGGACAGAAGCTCAGGACCATTAGCAGTGATTAGGACTTGCTCCTCCAGCTTGACACTCTCCCGAGCTCCAACCTTACTGCCCAATCCCTCGATACTCATCACCATGTTCTCTTCCAAAACACCGGGGTCGTTGCCAAAGCCGCTCCAACTTTGGTCCGGGAAGTAGATGGTGGGCCACTCGTTGCACATGCCGTTGCTGTGGGCTATAACTTCATATCGCTGTTCCTTGTATTCTTCGGGAATCTCCGGACACTTCTCAGCGATCTCCCGGAAACTCATGCCGGGCTTGAAGAACTGCATGGACTCGTTGATGAAGTTGTAGGCCACGTTGTAGGCTTCCAATTGCTCTTTGTTGGGTTTGCCATCGCCGCAAAGGTAGGTACGGGATACATCGGCGTAGTATCCCATTGGGCCCGCCATATCGGTGTCGTACGCTACCAGGTCTCCGTGCCCCACTATCCGGTCACTGTAGTTCTTTGCCCAAGGGTTGGTATTGCCGCCCGACGACAAAAACGGCGTGCCCAGGATCTCCCCGCCAAACTCCAGGTTGGTGGCGGTGAGGATGGAGAAGAGCTTGTTTTCGGTAACCCCGGGCTTGATGGCGTCCCGGGTCCTAGTGATGGCTATGTCCGCGACAGCGCAGGCCTGACGGATCAACATTATCTCGTCCACTGTCTTAATGACCCTGGCTCTCTGCGATGGCACTCGAGCGTCGGCAATAATGATCTTCTGAGCTTTCAGCGACTCTATACCGTAGTAGTCTATCCGGTCTATCCCCAAGCGCTCCCCAGCGATACCCAGCTCGTTCATCTGGTCTCTTACTGTCTGGCCCCAGAGCCGGGCCGCCTCCTCCACGTTTCCCCCGCATACGAGAAACTCCCAGACACTGCCCCTTTTCCTTCGCTGATCAGACTCCGTCCATCCTCCTTGATCTTCAAGGGGGGTGTCGTCGTAGTGCTCTTCTGGAAAATACGGAGTTCCTTCTTGTGGGACGATTACGTAATGGTATAAACCTCTCATTGCGTATAACCCCAGACACCTACGACCTGTAGCGTAGCGAATAGCCATTGGATCGAAAAGGAGCATGCCACCCAAGTCTGCCTTCGCCATCTCTCTTTGAAGACGCTCCAAGCGTTCTTTCTTTAAGCGAGGGATGTTGACCCGTTCTTCGAAGTCGACGATTCCCCGACCCAACAAGTCCATCTGATGACTGGCTTTAACCATAAGGGCACCTACCTATCAGGAACAAACTCGTCTGAGCCGACGCTCGCCAATTTAAGTGGTTCACGCTAGAAATGCAAGGCACGTCCAATGCGGACTAGATCACAGCACCGCCTCTCTGGGCCGTTGGAGATAGGAAGCGGTCAATTGATTCGGAAGCGGGTGAAGATAGTTAGTTATTGTCAATATGGGCGTGGCAGCAGCAAATCCGTGCGGCCTACGCAGATAGAATCTTCGACCGAACTTGTCTAGCCGCTCAGTTTGACGGCGAGTACCCACATCGGCTGGTTGCCCACCGGATAAATCTCTGAGGGCGTCAACTCCCCAGTGGCCTGGTCAACTTCGTACGAAGTTAGGTTGCCAGTATCTTGGCCGACGGCATAAACGAACTTGCCTTGCGGGTCCAGGCTAAAGGACCGGGGTACCGCTTGGGCGGCCACGCGGCTGGCAGCTGACAGGGTTCCGTTCGAAGGGTCCACAGTAAACCCGGCAATACTGTTATGGCCTCGGTTGCCGGCGTACAAATACCTTCCGTCGGACGTTATCCTTATCTGAGAGCAGGCGTTGAATTCAATATAGCCCTGGGGCAGGGTGGATATCGTTTGAAACGCCGACAACGTTCCTGTCCCGGTATCAAGACGATAAGCGGTAACGCTGGAGCCCTGCTCGTTGGCGGAGTAAACGGTGTCCAGGAAAGGATGGAAGCAAATTTGGCGCGGCCCCAGATCTTCTGTTGGTTCCAATAGCGGAGGAGAGCTGGGCGTGAGGCGGCCGGTGTTTTCGTCGAATTTGAACTGGTAGATCTGGTTAGCTCCCCTTCCATCCCAGTCACCTATGTGGGGCGCGAAAGCAAACCGGTTTGTCGGGTCGGTCTGAAAATCATGGACCCCGAATGCGGTCATCAGCCATTCAACGGCGGGTGTGACAGCAGCGCCGTTTTCGATCCGGTGTACCGCTACCGTCCGCTGGGCGTAGTAATACGATAGTACATAGTTGCCTTTCCGGTCGATCGCTACGTCCAACGGTTCTCCCTGCACCGGCGCCGATCCGATCTGGGTAATACCGCCATTGGTCTGGTCTATGCGAAAGCTCGCGATGTCATACTCCCAACGGCGCCCTACGTAGAGAAAATTCCCATCCGGGTTCACAGCCAACCCGACCGGGCCTCCGGATACCGGCACCGCTGCCTTCGGGGTCAGCTTGCCGGTCTCAGCATTCATTGTGAAAACCAGAATCTTGTCGTC
Organism: Dehalococcoidia bacterium; assembly: GCA_965249215.1. Lineage (GTDB taxonomy): Bacteria > Chloroflexota > Dehalococcoidia > Lucifugimonadales > UBA3495. The sequence goes on from CBDFLN010000002.1 coordinate 475,457, forward strand.
ATCCTGCAAAGACACGTAAACGTAATAAGGCATCATCTGGATTCCTTAACCGATATTTCCCAGATCAATTTGATTCCACTGAACATGTGTCCTCTTAGACGGCTCGGACTATACTACGGTACCATGAGCGCGCCAATTGCCCTCCGGGTCACTAAATTGCTCCACCCTAATGAGGTAACCACCCCCCTGCTAAGGACATTAGCCCATAATGTCCGAGCGCGCCACCCGTCGCTCTATAGTCGTCGAATGTCGTATCCTCAGTGAAGGTTCCCGTCAACAGGCCACCCCCCCAAGGCCCGTAGACCACCACACCGATGCCTTGTTGCTGGCAGCAAGGGAAAATCTCTTGTTCCATCCGCCGGTCGAACATGCTGAGACCGTACTGGAGCACTTCAATCCGTGCCGCTACGAGTGCAGTACTCGGTAGACCCGCCGGGGGACCTACCCTGCAAAGGTTAGTGAGGGTTGAGTCTGCGCAACTCTCGCCCGCTAGTTGCTCATTCTATCAAGCGTGTACGAATATCGCAAAAAAATAGAGTTCGCAATTGTGATTCGAGTAACAATATTAGGAATATCACGAAATCAATGCTGAGGATGCCACAACGTTGACACCGCAAACATATCCCGTGTAGTCTAATACCCGGCGGCTGAATGGAAGGCTGCCGGTCCGATGCCCCAGTAGCTTCCCCAATAGTACGTTTGCAGCACAAAAGGAGTAGACCGCCGTGAGATTTAAGAAAACGAGTCTGCATCCGGTCCTGGTCCTGCTCGCCGTGGCGCTGGTGTCTGTGCTCTTCTTCGTAGCGTGCGGCGATGACGAGGAGCCTGCGGTATCCGAAGACGTAGGGACCGCAGAGGCCGCCGCCCAGGCCACTGAGGAGGTCGCTGCCCAGGCCACTGAGGAGGTCGCTGCCCAGGCCACTGGGGAGGCTGCTGCCCAGGCCACTGAGGAGGCTGCTGCCCAGGCCACTGAGGAGGCCGCTGCCCAGGCCACTGAGGAGGCCGCCGCCCAAGCCACTGAGGAGGCCGCTGCCCAAGCCACTGAGGAGGCCGCCGCCCAGGCCACTGAGGAGGCCGCCGCCCAGCTTGGGGGACCGAAGTACGGCGGCTCACTGAAGATAGCGATGCACGCCGAGTCTTTTGGGTTGGACCCGGCCTTATTTTTTAGCACCATTGACATCATGATGAGTCTTTCATTCTATGACAACCTACTCATGGTCCAGCCGGACCTTTCCCGGAAGCCGATGCTGGCCACATCCTGGGAAGCCAACGACGACCTCACGTCCTACACCTTCCACCTTCGTGAGGGCGTGAAATTCCACCACGGGAAGGAGTTCAAGGCGGAGGACGTGATTTTCACCTATAACCGGATATTGGATCCCGCGCTGGGCTCTCCGGGGCGGCCGCTAATAGAAGGTATCGTGAATATGGTCGCCCTCGACGACTACACCGTGCGATTCGACCTCGACGCCCCCAACGCCTTCTTCCCGGACGCCACAGCGAGCCATATTATGCGGATCCTCCCCGCCGACGTGGATGTCGAGCGCCTGACCTCGGAGGAGTTCGGCACCGGTCCCTTCATGATTGAGGAGCACCTGCCGGGCGAACGCACGGTGGTGGTGCGGAACCCGGACTACTGGGAGGAAGGCCGGCCCTACCTGGATGAGATCGTCTATCAACTGATCCCCGAGGCCGCAATTCGGGTGGAGGCGCTCAAGAACGGCGACGTGGACCTGGTATTTCAGCTGAACCCCCAGAGCGCCCCCGGTGTCGATGCCCATCCCGAGACCACGGTGTTGAAGTCGAGCCTCGCCGGCGGGATAAATTACGCGTTGGTAATGAACAACTCGATTCCGCCCTTCGATAACTTGCTGGTCCGGAAGGCCATGCAAGCCGCGACGGACCGTGAAACCATCACCCAAGTGGCATCGCAGGGGCTGGGCATCAGCGCTTACGACCACCCTATTCCGTCCAGCGGCTCCCTCTTCGCGCCGCAGCATGCACCTCCGACCTACAACCCCGACCTGGCGATGTCGCTTTTGGAGCAGGCCGGGTACCCAGAAGGAATCGACGTCACCCTGTACACATCCGACATCGGGGCAGGGTATATCGAGTTGGCGGTGGCATTCAAGGAGAGTGCTGCACCCGCGGGCATTCGGGTCAGCGTAGAGCGGGTACCTGCGGACGGGTACTTTTACGAATACTGGTCGATAAAGCCGTTGACCGTCGGCACATGGCCCATAGAGCCCAATCCGGATGCCCTCTTGAGCCTGCAGCTACTAGGTGGGTCCCCCTGGAATGGGGCGCATTATAACAACCCGACGTTTGAGGAGCTGCTCATCAACGCCAGGGGGCAGACCGGTGAGACCCAGAAGGAAACCTACGCCGAGATCCAGCGCCTTCTGATCGACGAGGTGCCGCGTCTTGTCATCTCAAACGTGCCGCGCCTGCTCGGCGCCCGCACCGAGGTACGAATGGATCCTCATCCGCTGGGCTGGTTGCTCGTCACCGACATCTGGCTGGACGATTAGGGAGTCGCCATCGTGCCAGCGTATTAACCTTCGGCCTACCACACCCGGTGGGAATAAGATACGACACCGGCTTATACGTTAGTAAGCCGGTGTCGTATTCTTTTTATCCAGTTCCGAGATAGGTTCGTTTGCCCGGCTCAAGGTCTAGAGCTGCGGCTAAGTTGGAAGAAGGTCAGTCGGATGCGTTGCAAAAATAGTGGGGCTTTTCCTCGTCCATAGACCATCCTTGGTAAAACCGATGTACGTAGGGCAATATCTGCCTAGAAAAGTCTTTACGTTCCACCTCGAGAGGTGTTAACTCCAGTGAGAGTTGTGCTTTAAGCTCGGCCCACGCCTCGGCTTTCCTCACCTTGGTGAACTCCCGGCCCCTCATGATCACTTCACCATCCACAAGCACTGTGTCCACATCCTGGCTCCGGCCCCGGTAGATAAGGGCGTCTACTATGTTGGTATCGGGACCAAGGTATGGCTCAAACATGTGGTCTAGATTAACCAAGATCATATCCGCCCTCTTGCCCTTTTCCAAAGTACCGATCCGGTCCGCCAACAGGGTTGCCTTGGCCCCGTTTATTGTGGCTAGACGCAAGACCTGGTGTGAGGTCGGACATGGGCTGTCTACTCCGGGTATTCGGTGCAGCTTTTGGACCAGGCGCATTTCCTGAAACATGTCTTTGTCGTCATTTAGACCCGCCTCATCGATACCCATGGCCACCGTAATATCCCGCTCTAATAACTGGTTGAGAGCGGCGATGCCGCTCTTGAGGCGCAGGTTGGAACTAGCGATGTGGCATATCATGGTGCCGGTCTCCTCCAAGAGGTCAGTATCAGAATCCGTGAGCCAGACGCCGTGCCCGCAGGTCACCTCCGGCCCCAAGAATCCCAGGTCATTAAAGTGCGCCGGCGGCGTCTTACCGAACTCGCGCAGACCGTAGCAGCCACTCTACGTAGTCTCTGAGGCTTGAGATCATGTCGTACTTGGGCTCGAAGCCCAGGTCCTCCCGCATCCGGCGGACGTCAAGGGCCCGTTAATGTTCTTTGGTGGGGTTAAGTTCACCGTTGAACCACTGGACTGGACACTAGTGATCAATACTGTTGGCAGCTAACCGCATCCTTGATAATATCCACACCATAACTGAACGCCTTTCGCTCAGGGCCTAGCTAAGTGTGCCACACCGTTTAGGGCTATAGCCTTTACACGCTGGAGGACGCAGGTTCGAGTTGCACTGCCCACCAAACCGCATACTATCAAGCATACTTGCCTTGAGACTTGCCCTACACCTATCGCCGCTTTTGGCCGACCCGGCGTGGTGCAGGGTTTTTTGACGCCTAAGCCCGAATCCACCGAAGGAGGGCGTCGGGTTAGCGTCCTGAAGCGGCAAGAAGGTGCTCCTGTGCTTCTGGGATAATGGTTTTGTAGCAAAAAACCGACCCCGGAAAAGGAGCACCCAATAGATGCTGCCACGCAACCACCCCGACCGGATCCAAATCACCTTCGACGACCGCCGCTTGGTGGCCAATGCCGGGCTGCTCCTTCCGGCCACCCTGGCGCGGCACCTCGGCCTGCCCGAACTCGTCCGGCAGCGCCTCGACCTGGGCGATGCCCCGGGGCGGGCGAACACGAGCGACAAGATGATGACGCTGGTGGCGTCTGCGCTGGCTGGGGGCGACTGCATTGACGACGCCGATGTGTTGCGCACCGGGGGGACGGCCTGCACCCTGGGCGGCACGGTCAAGGCGCCATCCACCCTGGGCACCTTCCTGCGCAGCTTCCGGTGGGGCCACGTCCGTCAACTCGACCGGGTGAGCCGCGAGTTGCTGGCCCGGGCTTGGCAGGCCGGGGCGGGACCCGGCGACGGGCCCCTGACCATTGACCTGGACTCCACCATCTGCGAGACCTACGGACTGGCCAAGGAGGGCGCACGCCACCACGGCTATACCGGCAAGCGGGGCTATCACCCGCTGTTGGCCGTCGCCGCCGGCACCGGCGACGTGCTGATGTCCCGGCTGCGCGAGGGCCGCGCCAACACCGCCCGGGGCGCCGCCCACTTTCTGCGGGAGACGGTGGGGCGGGTACGCTACGCCGGGGCCAACGGACGACTCACGCTACGGGCCGACAGCGGGTTCTACACTCATGGCGTGGTATCCGTCTGCCGCAAGATGGATGTCCGCTTCTCCATCACCATCCGCCAGCACAAGAGCCTGCGCAATCTCATCGAGACGATACCCGAGGATGCCTGGACTCCCATTCCCTACTGGATGGACGGCGCCGCCGATGTGGCCGAGACCACCTGCACTCCCTTCCAGAGTGAACCTGACGCCGCGCCGGTGCGGCTCATCGTCCGGCGTGTGAAGCCCACGCCCGGTTCCCAGTTGGCCCTCTTCGCCAAATACAGCTATCACGGCTTCATCACCGACCGGGACGGGGAGTTGCTCGAACTGGAGGCTGACCATCGCCGCCACGCCGAGATCGAGAATGCCATACGCGACCTCAAGTACGGCGTCGGGCTCAACCATCTCCCCTCGGGCCGCTTCGCCGCCAACGGCGCCTGGCTGGCCGTCCAGACGATGGCCCACAACCTGGCCCGCTGGACCGCGCGGATCGGTCTGGGAGAGCGGATAGCCACCACCAAGACCCTCCGGCGGCGGTTCTTCTCCCTGGCCGGACGGCTCACCCGCTCGGCACGCCGGTTGACCCTGCATCTTCCGGATCGCTGGCCTTGGGCTGAGAAGTTCAGCCGCGCCTTGGCCCGGCTGCGAGCCATTCCACTCCCGGCCTGACGGCACCGTCGGCGACCGACCCACCCACCGGACAACCGAAGATCCCCGCAGACTCGCGCCAGCCCGGTCCGAGAGAGTTCCCTGTTGCGTATTCTCTCGCCATCCCGCGCATCGCAGCTCCTGCAGACGCCCATAGGGGCCCCTGTGCGGCGATGAAGACCGTCCGCCGACCTCCCTACCCCAAATGGAACCCAGGCTATTTCCCCTGTAGCTCCCTCATCCCCCTTCCGCTTTCCTCACGCCGTCCATCGGTGTCCTTCGGTGGATTCGGGATAAAGCAGGGCCTGGTTTCCTGAAAGCAAAACGGGGCATGGCGGTCGAAATCGGAATGGGAACGTCGCCGCAGGCAGCCGGGGCCGGCAGCAGTCCCTACTAAGCCCTAGCTGGGGCCGGCAGGCTGGACTGGTCCCGGGTAACGGAAATGGCGCCCCGCACTGCCTCCAGCTTGGAAAACAGCTTGCCCAGCTGGTCCAGGCCGGTCGTGTGCAATGTCAATTCCATGGTGACGGTGCCATCGGCGTGTTCCTTGGTAATCACCCCGGCGATGTTCACGTGCTCCTCCGACACCAGGACGGTCACGTCCCGCAGCAGCCCCACCCGGTCGTAGGCCCGCATCTTCACCCTCACCGGATGCAGTTCCCGGGCCGCCCCCCATTCCACCTTGACCACCCGTTCCTGCTCGTCTTCATTGCGGATTCCGGGGCAGTCCTTCTTGTGGACGGTAACTCCCCTGGCCCTGGTGATGAAGCCCATTATCGCGTCGCCGGGAATCGGATTGCAGCACCGGCCTATGCGCACCAGCAGGTCGCCGACACCAAGCACCGAAATCCCCGAACTGGGGCTGGACAGAGGAAGGTTGGGTTTGACAAGGTCCTTTTGCTGGCTGGAATCCTGGCGCGCCTGGGCCAGCCGGTGGGACACCTGGCTCTCCGTAAATACCCCGGAACCCAGGTTGGCCAGCAGTTCGTCTATGTCTTCGTATTTGCACAGGGTCAGGATTTCGGCTTCGTCGAAGCGCTGGTTGAACCTCTTTATCTCCCGGCGCAGCAGTTCCCGGCCCCGCCGGATGTTGGCGCTGCGGGCCTGCCGCCGGAACCAGTGGCGGACCTTCTGCCTGGCGCTGGCCGATACCACGTAACCGCGGCTGGGGTTCAGCCAGTCCAGGCTGGGCCCCCGTTCCGACTTCGACGCCACCACCTCCACGGTATCGCCGTTTTGCAGGGCCGAGTCCAGGGCCACCAACCGGCCGTTGACCTTGGCGCCGATGCAGCGGTGGCCCAGTTCCGTGTGAATCTTGTAGGCGAAGTCCACCGCCGTAGATCCCACGGTGAGTTCCACGATGTCCCCCTTGGGGGTGTAGACGAACACCTGGTCGTGGAAGATGTCCTGCTTCACCGACTCTATGAACTCGTCGGTCCCGGCGACCTCCCGCTGCCAGTCCAGAAGCTGGCGCAGCCAGGTCATCTTCTCTTCGAAACGCAGGTCCCCCGAGTTGCCTTCCTTGTAGCGCCAGTGGGCCGCCACGCCGTATTCGGCAATCTGGTGCATCTCGTAGGTCTTTACCTGGACCTCCAGGGGATTGCCGCCCTGGCAAATCACCGTGGTGTGCAGGGCCTGGTACATGTTTTCCTTGGGATTTGCTATGTAGTCGTCGAACTGGCCCGGAATCGGGTGCCAGAGCTGGTGGACTACGCCAAGGGTCTTGTAGCAGTCCTCGTTGGTGTCCACGAAGACTCGAAGCGCGTACAGGTCGTAAATGTCCCGCAGTTCCTGCCCCTGTTCGGCATACTTCTGCATCTTCCGGTGAGTGCTGTAGATCCCCTTGGGGCGGCCCACCACCTCGCCCTTCAGTCCAAGCGTCTCCATGGCCTCCCGGAGGATGCCGGCCACCTTTTCGACGTATTCCTCCCGTTCCCCCCGCTTGGCGGCCAGCATCTTGGAGATTTCGTGGTACCGCTCCTCGTCCAGGTGGCGGAAGGCCAGGTCGTCCAACCGCCACTTGATGTCCCAGATGCCCAGCCGGTGGGCCAGCGGCGAATAGATGTCCAGGGTCTCCTGGGCAATTCGCTTCCGCTTCTCCGGCGGCAAAGCGTCCAGGGTATACATGTTGTGCATGCGGTCGGCCAGCTTGATGAGCACCACCCGGATGTCCTCGGCCATGGACACCAGCATCTTGCGCAGGCTTTCGGCCTGCAAGTTGTCCTGGTCTTCGGCCCCGTCTCCGGCGGCGGTCTTGGGCTCGTAGAAGCGGGCGTCCATGCGGGCCAGCTTGGTGACGCCGTCCACCAGCTTGGCGGTTTCGGGCCCGAACTGGGCCTCCACCTCTTCCAGGGTCACGCCGCAGTCCTCGACCACGTCATGGAGCAGGGCGGCTATGATGGTGTGGCCGTCCAGGCGGAGGTCGCTGAGTAACAGGGCGGCCTCCAGAGGATGGGCGATGTAGGGTTCGCCGGACTTGCGAGTCTGGCCCCGGTGGCAGCGGTCGGCGTAATCGTACGCCTGCCCGATCAGGTCCGTGGTTTCCTCGGGCAGGTAGGAGGCTACCCGTTCGATTAGCTTCTCGGCGCTGTCAGCCACTACGCCGTTCTTGGAGGTCTTGGTGTTAGTCAACGGTCTCCAATCGTCTGGCCTGACCGGTTTAGCGACTCACCGTCCGGCGGCTGTTGCGATGGTTTCTAAAGAGCCGGTTTACAAGACGATAATACCAGGAATGCTCCAAAGCCGGAAAGGCTGTTGCGGATGCTTGCGGGAATTCTACCCTTTTCGACGGGAAAACGCCAACACATCCTGCGCCCGGAAACGGCCAGTGTTGGACCGGCGCGAACCTCTTCCGGCTATGTCCCGGAAATGGCCCCCCCACCGCGGCCAGTGCAATATATTCCACATACGGTTGCGCTGGCCCTAACGGCTTTCCCAACGCTGCTAATCCAGAAACTCGGCCTCCCACCGGCTGTAGTCATGGCTGCGGGTGACTTGGGACATCAGGGTCGCCGGGGCAAGTTGGGGATCCAAGTCCCGGGGAGGCACCCCTTCGCGCAGGGCCTTCAGCGTGTCGTACACTGCTTTCACCGCCGCCCTAAAGGGCAGGTGCCCCTGCAAAGCGATCCGCACTCCGTTGGCGGCCAGGAACGCTGGGTCCATCAGCTCATCACCCGCGCCTCCCAGCAGCAGGGGAAGGTCCACCTCGGCCCGCACCGCCTCCACTTCTTCCCTGGTGCGCGCTCCGGCCAGGAACAGGGCGTCCACCCCCATCTCCTGGTAGGCCTTGGCCCGCCTGACCGTTTCGGGGACACCCGAGAAACGCAGGGCGCTGGTGCGGGCGGCGATTACCAGGGCCGGGTCCTGCCTGGCGGCTACGGCGGCCTTCATCTTGCCCACACCCTCTTCCAACGACACCAACTGCCGGCTGCCCCCGTCTCCGAAGGATCTGGGCAGCATGGTGTCTTCGATGGTCAGGCCCGCCGCCCCGGCATTTTCCAGTTCCTCCACGGTGCGCATTACGTTCAACGCGTTGCCGTAGCCGTGGTCTGCGTCCACCAATAGGCCGAGCTCGCCGGCGCGGCAGATGCGGCGTACCTGCTGGGCCAACTCGGTGAGACTCAGGACTACAAGGTCGGGAGCGCCCAGCACTGTCCCAGAGGCGACCGAACCGGCGAGCATTCCCGTCTCGAACCCCAGGTCCTCGGCGATGCGGGCCGAGATGGGGTCGAACACCGAGGCGGCGTACACGCACCTGTCTCCGTCCAAGATGGAGCGGAACCGCTCCCGCCGTGGGGTCGAGTTCATCTGGGAACCTCGCTAGCAGCCCGTCTGAGGATTAGCTGGCGTGACTTGGATACAGGTGGAGGTCAGACGGCGACAATTATTGTTGCCGGGTGCAGCCACTGACGGACCAATAGCTTCGTACGCCTCAGTGTGCTGACCACCTCGACGATATTCCGGACACTTGTGGCAAGCCTGTTGGTCGGTGTTTCACGAGACTGGTCGGCCCCAAAGCGGAATAGTTTGAGCAGGTTGTGGCCGGTGCAGATCAGCGACCACTCGCCGCTGACCTTCTCCAGGCCCCGTAGCAGGAACTGGCGGAAGCCTCGGCCCTGCTTGATCTGGCCGAATACAGGCTCCACTGTCGCCATGCGCAAGGCGTAACGTTGCCGACCCCGTTTGGTCTGCAGCTTCCGGCGCATCCGATCCCTGGTGGGCATATGACTGGGTATGCGACCTCGGGGCGCGGGCGACGGCACTCTGCCGTGGCGGGTCTGCTCCGGCGCGACGAACGGGTCCACGCACAGCCTGTAGAGACCTTCAACCGCCTGTGCCGAGTAGTAACCGGCGTCGGCGGACACCTCTTTGGGCACTGCGCCGACGTTGTCTATGGCCTCCTCCACCATCGCCACCGCCTGCTGCTTGTCCGAAGTCTGGTTGGTGGCGTGAGCCGCCACGATCACCTGGTAGGCACTGTCCACCACCGCTTGACAGTTGTAAGCCTGCAGGAAGTCCCGTCCGCCCGGCGCCGGCATGATGTGCGACTCAGGATCGGTGAAGTTGCGCTGGGCTTTGTCGTCGGGAACCCCCGAATGACCCTTGCCCGCGGCCTCAGCCTGCTCCGCAGCCACCTGAGCTTCGGCCTCTAACGCCGCCATCGCCTCCCGTATCTTCTCCAACCGCCCCTCCCGAAAAGCCAACTCCTCCGGCAGTTCATCCCCGCGCTTGCTCTGTCCGTACCATCGGTCCTCTTCGTCATCAACCTCCTGGGCACGCCGCAGCAACTCCTCAACCTCCCCCGCCAACTGCGCCTCCTTCTCTTTCATCCGACCATAGCTCATCGCCTTGTGCCTCGATGCGTTGGCCCTCACTTTGGTGCCGTCCAACGCCACGTGACCCAGCTTCACCAGCCCCGCCCGCCGGCACAACGCCAATACTTGCAAGAACAGCCCCGACAGCGCATCCAGATTGTCCTTGCGGAAGTCCGAGATGGTCCGGAAATCCGGCGTGTTGTTCGCCGCCAGTACACGGAAGGCTATGTCCTCGTGGAGTCGCTGGGCGATTCGTCGGGAAGATGCCACCCCGACGCAGTAACCGTAAAGCAACACCTTGACCATCATCCGCGGATGATACGGTGGGCCACCTCTACTCTCCCCCTCGTAGCGGGCAGTGATCTCCGATAGCTCCAACTCGTCCACGACGTCGGAGACGAAGTAAGCCAGATGGTCATCTGGCAACCACTCCCGCATTGCCGCTGGCAAAAGCAACTGCTGGTCTGGATCATAGGGACGGTAGGTCTTGCTCATCGCCGCCTCCCCACTACTCAACTGCGCCTATTCTACCCCAAACCACTCGCCTGCCGTGTTTCTCGGACAGGCTGCTAGGCGGCATTCATGCTAAGATGCCCATGACTGCCGGCCAATTCTAGCACGACCGGAGGCGCGATGGCAGACACACAGGTTTTGGGCGTGGATTTTAGCGGGGCCAAAGACGACAAGAACACTTGGATAACGGAGGGTTTGCTGACCGGCAATACCCTTCGCATCCAGTGCAGCCGCTCAATCAAGAGAAATGAGCTAACGGGCTTCCTGAAAACCCTTGGCGGCAACGTCGTCGCGGGTCTGGACTTCCCCTTTGGCGTGCCGTTGGATTTCGCCAGCGTCTTGGCGCCTGGGGCTAGCACAATGCCCGAGGTTTGGGCTGCCGTAGGCAACACGTGCTTAGACGATTTCATCGACAAGCGCAACCGCTTTGTAGGCGACAACAGGCAAAGGGAACTGCTAAGGGCGGGAGACATTCACTTTCCCGGTTGCTATTCGTGCCTGCACGACGTCAACCCCAACATGGTGCCCATGACCTATTACGGGATGAAGATGCTCAACCGACTCCGGGAATCGTATGGGGAGGTACCCCCGTTGCCTAGAGAAGACCGCGATGGGCCGGTGCTGCTGGAAACCATGCCCGGGGCCATTCTGTGGTCGCTGAAGTTGCCTGCGAAAAACAGCGGCAAGAGCTATAAGACGGCCAAGGACGCTCTGGAACGTCGCGAGGAAATCTTGAATGGTTTGAGGCATCAGTCTGGCATTTCACTGAGCTATTTCCACGGCAAAATCACTGAGACGTGCCTTGATAACCACGACTGCCTCGACTCACTGGTGGCAGCCGTCGGAGCCGCGATGTGGGTGCAATCCAAACGCGGTTTTAGGGAGCCCGATTGCGGCCGAACCGTAGCGAATGCCGCGCACGGCTCAAAACGATTAGACCGGGCCTCTCCCACAGTGGGGGACATGACCGAACTCGACGCCGCCAGGCTCGAGGGCTGGTTATACGCTCCAACCTCGCCGGTCTCACGGTAACCTCTCCAATCCCCCTCGCTCCAGAACCCCTCCCCCCGTTCGCCCTGAGGCTCTCGAAGGGCGGTCCTTTTGCGGCCCAACGCCGTTGCCTGGCTGCAGACCCCTTCGCCCCCCTACCAGGTCATTCCCGCGCAGGCGGGAATCTCGCGTCAGTTTCCGTACGGGATGCCCCTGCCCGTCCCAGCCGCTGCCCGGTTGCCTTGTCCCGGCTCAACATTTAAGCCCGAATCCACCGAAGGAGGGCGTCGGGTTAGCGTCCTGAAGCGGCAAGAAGGTGCTCCTGTGCTTCTGGGATAATGGTTTTGTAGCAAAAAACCGACCCCGGAAAAGGAGCACCCAATAGATGCTGCCACGCAACCACCCCGACCGGATCCAAATCACCTTCGACGACCGCCGCTTGGTGGCCAATGCCGGGCTGCTCCTTCCGGCCACCCTGGCGCGGCACCTCGGCCTGCCCGAACTCGTCCGGCAGCGCCTCGACCTGGGCGATGCCCCGGGGCGGGCGAACACGAGCGACAAGATGATGACGCTGGTGGCGTCTGCGCTGGCTGGGGGCGACTGCATTGACGACGCCGATGTGTTGCGCACCGGGGGGACGGCCTGCACCCTGGGCGGCACGGTCAAGGCGCCATCCACCCTGGGCACCTTCCTGCGCAGCTTCCGGTGGGGCCACGTCCGTCAACTCGACCGGGTGAGCCGCGAGTTGCTGGCCCGGGCTTGGCAGGCCGGGGCGGGACCCGGCGACGGGCCCCTGACCATTGACCTGGACTCCACCATCTGCGAGACCTACGGACTGGCCAAGGAGGGCGCACGCCACCACGGCTATACCGGCAAGCGGGGCTATCACCCGCTGTTGGCCGTCGCCGCCGGCACCGGCGACGTGCTGATGTCCCGGCTGCGCGAGGGCCGCGCCAACACCGCCCGGGGCGCCGCCCACTTTCTGCGGGAGACGGTGGGGCGGGTACGCTACGCCGGGGCCAACGGACGACTCACGCTACGGGCCGACAGCGGGTTCTACACTCATGGCGTGGTATCCGTCTGCCGCAAGATGGATGTCCGCTTCTCCATCACCATCCGCCAGCACAAGAGCCTGCGCAATCTCATCGAGACGATACCCGAGGATGCCTGGACTCCCATTCCCTACTGGATGGACGGCGCCGCCGATGTGGCCGAGACCACCTGCACTCCCTTCCAGAGTGAACCTGACGCCGCGCCGGTGCGGCTCATCGTCCGGCGTGTGAAGCCCACGCCCGGTTCCCAGTTGGCCCTCTTCGCCAAATACAGCTATCACGGCTTCATCACCGACCGGGACGGGGAGTTGCTCGAACTGGAGGCTGACCATCGCCGCCACGCCGAGATCGAGAATGCCATACGCGACCTCAAGTACGGCGTCGGGCTCAACCATCTCCCCTCGGGCCGCTTCGCCGCCAACGGCGCCTGGCTGGCCGTCCAGACGATGGCCCACAACCTGGCCCGCTGGACCGCGCGGATCGGTCTGGGAGAGCGGATAGCCACCACCAAGACCCTCCGGCGGCGGTTCTTCTCCCTGGCCGGACGGCTCACCCGCTCGGCACGCCGGTTGACCCTGCATCTTCCGGATCGCTGGCCTTGGGCTGAGAAGTTCAGCCGCGCCTTGGCCCGGCTGCGAGCCATTCCACTCCCGGCCTGACGGCACCGTCGGCGACCGACCCACCCACCGGACAACCGAAGATCCCCGCAGACTCGCGCCAGCCCGGTCCGAGAGAGTTCCCTGCTGCGTATTCTCTCGCCATCCCGCGCATCGCAGCTCCTGCAGACGCCCATAGGGGCCCCTGTGCGGCGATGAAGACCGTCCGCCGACCTCCCTACCCCAAATGGAACCCAGGCTATTTCCCCTGTAGCTCCCTCATCCCCCTTCCGCTTTCCTCACGCCGTCCATCGGTGTCCTTCGGTGGATTCGGGTTAATGCCCAAGCCGCCATATTTCCTACGCAGCGCACTTAGCGTCCACGGTTGGCCTATGCCGTTGCCCCGGCTTGCAATGCGACCTTGCAGCTACTAAACTTCGCGCGCGGGCAAGGCGCCCTGGTGGACAAATCATGTTGGAGGACGAGAAGATGTTCCTACCTGTAGCCAGGATTCGTTCCATAGGGCAGGTTGCTCTTGTGGCGGGCTTGTTGGACTATTGATGTTCGCCGCCGCGTCCGGCGGGTCCGACCCGGCGGCCACGCCTGAACCTACGTCAGCCCCCCCCGCAACGTCGGCTCCCACTCCTGAACCTACCCCGGAATCGACTGCCCCACCCGAAGCGCCGGCATCACTCAGGGACTTTACGGTTACCACTGCTACCACCGGCAAGGACTTGATGGACCTCCTCACCGACGACGAGACCTCTTGTATTGAGGGTGCCTTCGGCAGCGGGGTGTTCCAAATATTGCCGACTACTCTGCTCTTGTCGGCTGGATCCGACCCCTCCGCCGCTGCGCCTTTGTTCCAGTGCCGTACCCCCGCAAACGTCGTGCTCGTGGGTATCGCGTTTCTCGATGCCCAGGCAGGCGGATGGGATGACGAATCTCGCGCCTGCATTACTGAAATCGGCTTGGGTCACCCGGAGGCGGTTTTCGTCAGGCTGGGACTTCAATTGGGGCCGGAGCCCATCGAACCCGCTGAGACTCTTGCCCATAACGTGCAGATTTATGAGTGCTTGACCGACGATGAGAAGAAAGCATTCACGGTGAGTCTATGGACTGGCCTCGACAGGAACGCCACCGCCACCGGGAATGACATCCTCGCCCTTCTTTCCGAATCCGAAGCGGCCTGCGTCCGGGAGAGCCTCTCCGCGGAAGACTTCGAGATCATGGTAGCCGCTCAGCCTCTGCAAGCAGTGTCCACCGGCGCCACCGCGGCCAACTGCATCGACCCTGAGACCAACTTCAAGATATTCGCCAACGGTATACAATGGTCCATCGGTGGTGTGACCGACGAGTCCCTGAGTTGCCTCGAAAACTTTGCACGGACTAACCCGGCCTTCGTGGCGCTGCTCTCATCCGGCCTGCAGCGGGATAGAGGCAATGCCTACGGCCGAATTCCTGGGAATCATCGCAGTTGGCAACCTGCAGTACGCCTGCATGACTGCGGATGAGTCGCTGCGGGTCCAGCAAGCCGCCACTGCCGCTATGCAGGCGCAGTAGGGCCCGGCATCGCGACTATTTGGCGTCCACAAACCCACTGGACCGGGTTCTCAGTCCGGTGGGCTTTCCGGTACCCTTACCGTTCACGGCGCAGGGATTGGACGGCGTATCTTGAGCAACGCTCGATGAGGAGCCAATGGCCAATCACGACATTGACCTGATGGCCCACTTGCTGCGCCGGGCCGGGTTTGGGTCCGACCGAGACGAACTAGAGGCCAGGGTGGCTCAGGGCTACGACGCCACCCTGGACGAGTTGCTCGACCCCGTCGGCCAGCCCGGCGTTGATGAAGACCTGCTGTTCCGGCTGCACCCAGCCCTCTATATTCCCAACTCCATCGAGTCCAGCGTCCACGACTGGGTCTATCGCATGATCAACAATCCCCGCCAGCTCCAGGAGAAGATGTCCCTGTTCTGGCACACCATCTTCTGCGCGGGCCACAGCAAGATAGACGACGGCTTGGAGATGGACGTAATGATTGCCATGTTCCGGGAGCACGGCATGGGGAACTTCCGGGACTTGCTCCACCGGCTGTGCACCAACCCCGGCATGCTCTACTACCTGGACAACACCGAAAGCCACAAGGTCGCCCTCAACGAGAACTACGGCCGGGAGTTGCTGGAGTTGTTCTCCATGGGCGTGGGCATGGACGGGGAGATGAACTACACGGAGGATGACGTCAAGGCCTGCGCCAGGGCCTTCACCGGATGGAACGTCGCTCCCGCTCACCCCGTGTTTCCCCATGGCCGCAGCCGGTGGGAGTTCCGGTTCGACCCGGCGGACCACGACGACAGCGAGAAGACCTTTCTGGGGGAGACGGGCCGGTGGAACGGGGACGATATCCTGGACATCATCTGCCGGCAGCCGGCCACGGCCCGGTTCATCGCCAGGCATATATGCAACTTCTTCCTGGCCGACGAACCGCCGGTGCCCTCATGGCGGTTGACGCCGCCGCTGGACGTGGAACTGGTGCAGAAGTTGGAGAGGGCCTACTTCGAGTCCGGGTACGATATCACCGCCATGCTGCGGGCGCTGTTCACCTCAGACGCATTCAAGTCTGAGTCGGTTATGTACTCCAAGGTCAAGAGCCCCGCCGAGATGGTGGTGGGCGCGCTGAGGCTGGTGGGAGAGCACCGGGAGATAAAGCCCGGCCTGTTCGAGATATCGAAAGAACCAAGGTACATGGGCATGGACCTGATGAACCCGCCCACAGTGGAAGGGTGGCATACGGGGCGGGAGTGGATAGACAGCGGGACGCTGGCGGAGCGCATAAACTTTGCTTCTGACCTGCTGGGCAACACCGAGTTGCCGGGAGTGCGGGCATTGGTCGACCGGCTGAAGGCCTTGGGCCCGTCGCTGTCTCCGGAAGCCTTGGTGGACGGGTGCCTCGAAATCGTCGGGCCGCTGCCGGTGCACGACGAGACCCGGGAGGAACTGGCGTCCCACGCCCGCAGGGGAGGGGAGGCGCGGCACGGCCCCTTTTCCGAAGACGCCGAATTCACCCGCCGGGCCGGCGAGATGTTCCAGATGATAGCCTCTACCGCCGAATACCAGTTTGGATAGCCGGAGATGAGCACTCATTTTTTTGGCCTCAACCAGCGGGCCTACCAATATAGCCATTCGATAGGGCGGCAGGAATTCGGCGGCACCGGCTTCCGCAATCCAGTGGACGTGGCTGTCGGGAAGGACGACGTAGCCTACGTCATCAACCGCCCCCACGAGTCCCGGCCCGACGCCGTCCGCGTCACCATTATGACCCTGGACGAAGAGTATATCTCCCAGTTCTCATCTTATGGCGAGGCGGAAGGACAACTGATCTGGCCCTCGGGCATTGCCCTTGATACCCAGGGTAATGTTTTCGTTGCCGACCAGTGGCTGAACAGGATAAGTATTTTCGGCAGGGACGGAGAGTTTCTGGATAGCTGGGGCCAGACGGGCAGCGGAGACGGCGAACTGGACCGCCCGGCGGGTATCGTCATCAGGGACGACGGGACCCTGTTTCTAACCGACAGCCGCAACCACCGGGTTCAGGCCTTCTCGTTGGACGGCCGATTCAAGGGCAAGTTCGGCAGTTTCGGCGACGGTCCGGGCCAGCTGCACCTGCCCTGGGGCATCGCACTGGACAAGGACGGCCAGGTGTTCGTGGCCGACTGGGGCAACGACCGAATCCAGCAGTTCGCTGCCGGCGGCGAATGGCAGGCCAGCTTCGGCCAGTCCGGCAGCGGCACCGGACAGTTCCACCGCCCCTCGGCGGTCTGCGTGGACGATGATGGGGACGTGTGCGTTGCCGACTGCGGCAACAACAGGGTACAGGCGCTGACTTCCGACGGCCGTTTCGTCACCGCGTTGGCGGGCGACCACAAGCTGTCCCGGTTGGGTAAGGAGAAGCTCATGTCCAATCCGGACATGGTCCGGCAGCGGGCTTTGGCCTTCGCCAACGACCCCGACTACGAGCGCCACTTCAGCTATCCCTGCTCCGTTAAGCTCGACCCGCTGGGCCGGCTCTGCGTCGTGGACAGCAAGAAGGGGCGGATCCAGATTTACAACAAGACCAACGAACCCACGGTCGCCTAGCAGTCCGGCGTCTTTGAATTGATGTTAAATTCTCCCTTCGCTCGGAGCTTGTCGGAATTTCGTGCGGTAAGGTTGGGCAAGCTCATCGCAAACGGATTAGCGGTTTACCAGCCAATATAGTTGTGTTGGACAGTTAGGTTTGTCCTGGGTCTGGATTGCAATAGCCGGAGCCGCGGTTTACGGCCTGGTCAACATTTTCGACAAGACCGTAATCTACCGCTACGCGACCTCTCCCCGCACGCTGCCTCTGATGGTGGGCCTGGGGCAGACCGTGGTTGGAGGAGTGCTCCTTGCAATTGTGCGAGTGCCGGATGACGCGGCCTTGGCCCTGTTGCTTGGCGCCCTCGCCTCGGGAGCTATCTTTGGCTTAGGCGTCCAGTTCTACATGTACGTCCTCTTCCGCGAGGAAGTCTCCCGAGCCGTCCCGATCATACAGAGCGCTCCCATCTTCACGGCTATCTTCGCATTCTTCTTCCTGGGCGAGGATCTTGGCCCCGTTGAATGGCTGGGCACCGTCGCCGTAGTAGTCGGAGCCGTCGCCCTATCGGTGCGGACCGGGTCAGACTACCCAGGTTCCATCCTTCGCCCGTCATTCCTGGTCCTCATGGCCGCTAGCGCCCTCCAGGGCAGCTCTTACATTTTTGCCAAGGTCGCCGTCGACGAGCTTCCCGTCCTTCCCACCCATGCCCTCCGGTCCCTCTCCCTGGCCGCGGTAATGCTCTTGTTCAATCTTCGCCCGGCCCCCTGGCGCGACGTTGTCGGTTTCGTCCGAGACCGCAGCCCTGCCCTGCGGTTCGTCGCATTCAATGAACTGGTCGTCGCAACCGCCAGCCTGCTGTTGCTGCTATGGGCGCTATCGTTGGGACCGGCCGCCCTTGTCACCGCTTTGAGCGGGACCAGGGCCTTCTTCCTGGTGGTTTACAGTACCGCCCTTGCCCTCGTCTGGAAGGGCGCCCTCGGCGAGGTCACCACCAGGGGCGCCATCGCGGCCAAGGTAGCGTCTACGACACTCATTGTGGGCGGCGCGGCCGCCATCGCTCTGAACAGCGGCTGACGTAGCGCCCGTTCGCGGGATTTGCGCCTTCCTGGCCCGATGTCAGGTTTGCCAAGGATTATCCCGCAGCTATCCAGTCGACCACTCGCTCGCCGATCATGAGGACAGTGGCAAAGAGGCCGCCAGATCTGGGGATGCGCGGCGTCACTGACGCATCGGCTACCCACAACTTCTGCACCCCCTTCACCCGGCAGTATTGGTCCACCACCGCCATTGGGTCCAAGTCGGGGCCCATCCTGCAGGTGCCGGCCAGGTGCCTCGCCGTCCCTACCGTCTCGCGAATCCACTGGTCCAATGCAGCGTCGTCGTACAAAATCTCATCCGGCGGATTGATTCTGTATTCCACCACCTTCTTGAATGGCTCTGACTCCAGTAGTCTTATGCAGTATTGGACCCCTTCCCTTACCCGCCGCGCGTCGTTGGGATGCTGTAGGTAGCAAAAATTGAACTCCGGTTGCACCCAAGGCTCCGCCGATGCCAACCTCACGTACCCGGACCCTTCCGGCAGTCCCAACGTGCACAACATCCGCGCTGACTGCTCCGGCGGCGCGCCCTCGGTGATATAGGCCGTGCGTACCCCGCCGACTCGTTCTGCCCGTTCGTCCACCATCGGGCCGGTCCTCAGCGCCATGTCGGTGGCCTCTTGCGACCCTGGGGCGGTGTAATGCAGGCTAAAGTGGGGCGCATCCAGACCGTTGGTCAACGTCTTTCCGTCCTTCACCTTGTACGGCACTTGGGCACTCAGATGGTTCCACAAACTCCCCCCCACTCCGGGAAGATCTTGCATTACTTGTATCCCAAACCTCTCTAGCTGCTCTCTGGGCCCGATTCCCGACAGCATCAGCAACTGTGGAGACCTGATGGCCCCCGCGCACAGCACAATCCGGTTTCCCCGCAGTATGAAGACTTCTCCGCCGCTTTCCGCCTCTACCCCAACCGCCCTCTTGCCCTCCAACAACACCTTCCGAACGTAGACTTGTCCCCGCACCGTGAGGTTCAGGCGGTGCCGCACCGGGTTCAGATGAGTGATGGCCGAACTCATCCTCACCTCGTGCAGGTTGTTGGTGGGAGGCACGCCCACTCCGTGGAAATTCGGTCCATTGGTATCCTCGGTGGCGCTGAACCCATCCTGCAGGCACGCGTCGTAGAACGCCCGTTGAATGTCCGCCCATTCTGCCGACTGCCGCCTCCTAATCGGTATTGGCCCCTCGCTACCGTGGTAGTCGCCCTGAATGTCCAGGTCCGTCTCCAATTTTCGGTAGAACGGCAGGACCTTCTCGAACGACCATTCGTCATTGCCCAGCCTCGACCAAGAGTCAAAGTCCTCTGGGAACCCCCTCTGCATCGCCTGGCCGTTGATGGACGACCCTCCCCCGATGACCTTCCCCTGGGCCAACTGGATTTCCCATTGCTCCTCGGTCGCTTTTCCCTTCAGGTTCCAGTTGTGCTCCGAGTCCGGCGATTCCGCATACCTGGTGTTCCCGAACTTCACCTCGTCCGGCAGATGGGCGAATTCCGGGTAGTCGTTGCCGGCTTCCAGCAACAGGACCGAGATATCCGGGTTCTCCGCCAGCCTTCCGGCCAGAACCGACCCGGCTGCTCCGCCGCCGACGATAATGACGTCATATACCATGTGATCCTCTCCAGCCTGTTTTTCCCGGCCGAAACCGGCCGGAGCAATTATATCCGCTGCGTTTCCTCGCTGTGTTCGCCGCCTCAGCGCGGAGTCCCCTTCGCCACGTTGGGCTGCCAGCGCATGTTATCATTGCCGGCACCAACCTTGGGAGGCTATAGATGGCCTTTAAGCTCCTGATACTTCACGACGTAGAATTCGGCATCCAGGAGTCCGTGGTTACCTGGCCAGACCTGCTCAGACAAAGGATTCCTGACATTGAGGTCCATTTCTGTACCAACCCCGGGGAGGCCATCGAAGTTATCGGGGAGTGCGACGCCGCTTTCGGCAACATAGACCCGGAGCTTTTCAACCAGGGCGGCAAGCTCCGCTGGATAGCCTCTCCCCACTCAGGTCCCCCAGCCGGCTATTTTCACCCTGCCTTGGTTGCCAGCGACGTCGTCGTCACCAACACCCGCACCATACACAACGACCACATAAGCATTCACATAATGACTATGCTTTTGGCCTTGGCCAAGGGGCTGCACACCTATCTCCGCCGCCAGGTCCAGGGACGCTGGCAGATTGGTTACGACGTGGTGCACCTGCCCGAGGCGACGGCCGTCGTGGTCGGCGTCGGCGGCATTGGCGGGGAGACCGCCAGGCTTTGCTCCGAATTGGGTATGACCGTTCTCGGCGTCGACCCTCGGGTTTCCGAGCCGCCTCAAGGGGTCTCTGAACTCCACCGTCCCGACGCCATCGACCAGGTGCTGCCCAGGGGAGATTTCGTGATTGTCACCGTGCCGGAGACCCCTCAGACCCTGGGCTTGTTCGACATCCAAAAGTTTCGGCTCATGAAGAACGACGCATTCTTCATAAACGTCGGCCGGGGCGGGACTGCAATCCTCGACGACTTGGTCCAGGCTTTACAGGAGGGAGAGGTCCGCGGAGCCGGCCTGGACGTGTTCGAGACCGAACCCCTGCCCAAAGACCATCCCCTATGGAGCATGGAGAACGTGATTATCACTCCCCACGTGGCCAGTATCGGTCCCTACCTGGAGGAGCGCCGGGCCGAAGTATTCTTCGACAACTGCGTCCGCTTCAGCCAGGGCCGTCCGTTGCGCAACGTGGTCGACAAGGCCAACTGGTTCTAGGCGCCGCCCATTGCTCCGGCTCCCGCCGTCCGCCCGCTATCCGTTGAGTTACAGTGTCAAAAGCGCGCCGGGGTGTGCGCTTACCGAGGGACTCGAACGGGAACTACCGGCCCGCTTTGCTATGCCCCCGGCGGCCGGTAGTTGACGTTCTTTTTCACCGCCGCGTCTACCTGTTCCGGCGTCAGCATGGCTATCGTCTGCGGAGACAACGCTCCAGAAGCCCCGATGGTCAAGGAGATAGCCGCCGCCGTCTCCGGATCGGGCACGTCGACGATCACGTACAGGTCGCCGTCACCGAAGCCATATAGGAAATTCTCCAGCTCTCCCCCTGTCGACTCTACCGCCGCCTTCACAGCGTCCCGCCGAGAGGTGCCGCCCTCCCGAATCAGCCCCTTCAGGCCGTCCGCAGAGTATGAGGCTTTGATCATGAACTTGGGCATCTCGCATCCTAAGCAACTGTGTCTCGACCCCGCGGCTAAAACGCCGGGCCGGGTAGCGGCCCGATTATAGCAAGCCCTCTCAGGCTGGAGCAACGCCGCCCGTGCCTGAGAGGGCTTGCCCTGCGGTTGCCGTGCTCTACGTTATTCGTAGGTCCACGGCTCGGAGTTCAAGATGGGCCGGTTGCCGTCGGAGTCTGCTATCCCGGAGTCCGCGTCAGGGAAGGTAATTCCGCCGATCTGGCTCTTGCCGGCGACCAGGGGCGGGCTGCCGTCTATATCGGCGTCAAAAGTGAGGGTGTCTGTACCGCCGCCGCCAAGAAGGGGAAGCTCCCAGCCTCCGGTTGCGGGGTCAATGACGTACAGCCCTACCATTCCCTCGACGTATACGGGCTCGCTGAACATTACCTCGATGTCACCGCTTTCGTTGGAAGCGAATCCAACGACCGTGGGGGCTCCCTCGCTGCCTGGCGACATGGAGTCCTCGGGCATCGCCGGGATGGGGATGGCGTTGGCCGGTGGCTCTATTGCACCTACGGCGTTGTAGCTATGGTACCTGATGGTCACTATATCCCGGTCCTCATCTCCCAGGCCCACCAGCCTTATCCGTACTTCCCTGGGCAGGAAATCGTCGACTCCAACAAACCTGGTGACGGCTTGTCCAGGCATTAACGGGTCGTCCATTGCAGCCGCCTCAGCGAGTTCGTAGGTCAGCACGTAGACTTGTACACCGTCCAGCGCTGTAACCTCTGTCAGCATCGCTCCATCTTCCTGTGGGTTCAACATCAGTCCGGGCTGCGACGTTACTGCCATTAGTTCCCCCAGGGGGACATCCCCATAGAGCCACACGCCGGATTCAGGGTCCTGCATGTAGGTGTCAGCGCCAATGGTTATGCCGTTGATTTCCAGGGCTTCGTCTCCCAGCCCCAACGAGATCGAGAACATGAGGCTGTCCGGCAGAATAACGGCTCCACTGAACGTCATGGCGCTTTGCCCAAACGGGTCCATCCCGCCTCCGTCCATGCCGTCGTCCATGGCCAGGTCAACCGGGAACACGGCAGCCAGATCGAACTCGGCGTCGAAAGCAAAAGACCCGATGCCCTGCACCGCTTCCGCGCTGCAAGCAGAAATAGTCGCCGCGTCGTCCAACGCCCCGCCTGGAACGCACTCCGGGGAAAGGGCATGACCCTCATCGGTCATGGCTTGGCCGTCCTCGTCGGTCGTGCCTTGGCTGTCCCCGGACGGCGTGGCCTGTTGGGGTGCAGCATCCGGCGCCCGCGTCGCCGTTTCATCGCCGCCGCCGCACGCGGCCACGAATGCGGTTACCAGCAACATGGCTATTGCCACATAGAGCAAGCTTTTCACGCCACTCCCCTCAGCTCGAATTGTGTCCGAACTTTTCACACTTATTGCCCTGTACAGTATCAATGCTAGCATTGCCGTTTAGCTATAAGATACGATTAGCAGACTCATTTGGATGCTATTTTGTGCATGACGCCGGTCAGCTATCATGCCTGGACCGTCCGGCCAACCCCGGCCACGACGCCGGGGAAAGACCATTGCGCCAGGGTCAGTTTGCCCCATTGGCGCCAGCTCAGTGAGTTGAGCAACGTCCTGGCTATCTGTACAATTATTGGCAACGCAAGAAGGTTCGACCTATGACAAGTGTTCGCAGAAGGTTCGAATACGCCCAACATCTCGACCCATTTCCCCAAGGCTGGTTCTACGTCGCCAGCCGACAGGACTTACGGCGGACCAAGTCTAACATTCTGCGGAAGACTTGGATGGGTGTCGACATCGTCGTTTGGTCCGACGACGACGGCAGCGTGTGTGTGGCCGAGTCCAGGTGCCCTCACATGGGAGCCAATCTCGGGCCCGATGGCGGCGGCCGAATCTCCCAGGGCCGGCTGGTCTGTCCATTCCACGGCTTTCAATTCGCTGCTACGGGCCAATGCGTCGCTACTCCCTACGCATAGCCGCCCAGGGCTTGCCGACTGAGGGTCTTCCCGGCGCGGGAAATGGTCGGCCTCATCTTTGCCTGGTGGGGGATAGACGGCCGGGAGCCCCAATGGAGCCTGCCTAATGAGTCGCCGGACCAGGCCGGCTGGAGCAGCCTGCGGATTCGGACATTCCGGCTTCGGGACATCCCCAGGAAACGACGGAAAATTCCGTCGACCTGGCCCACCTCCGCTTCGTCCACGGCTACGACAGCGTCGCGCGCTGGGACCCATTGTCGATGGATGGTCCCCTTCTTGTGAGCCGGTTCGATTTCCTCAGTAAGAGGAAATCGGTGGCGTGGCGTCCCTCACCTTTGACGTTTCGGCGAACACTCTCATCTAAGGCCTCGGGTACTCCTTTGTTGAGATACACGAACAGTCCATTGGTATGGAAGCCCGGATGTGGATACTGGCGACGCCCGTAGACGGCGACCTCATCGATATGTCCCTGGTTTCCCAAGTGCGGGAGATACGTCGGCCCAAGCGGTTTATCGCAGGCTTGGGGTTCCTTCCGGTGATGTTCCGGGCTCCCGTCATGAACTGGTTCATGGCCTCCAGGCAGGACCTGGACGTTCAGGACGACATCGTGGTGTGGAGCCGGAAGAAATATCTCGACCGCCCTCGGCCCTTCACCTTCCTGAATCGGGCCCGTACATGATGCCCCCGTAGTAGTTGAACGTGCGCCTCGCCTCGTCGTCGTCGAAAGGGTGGTCCGCTCCTAGCTGACGGGCCGCGGCCAGGCCGGTGACCAGGCACGTCTCCTGGCCGTTGATCAGTGTGTGGGCGCCCGCGTGCCAGGTTCGCCTCTTTCCTTGAACGAATCCAACCGTTGCCGGTCCAGGATGCCGGCAACAACGACTACTGGCAGGCAATAGGCCGGAGCGTTGGCTGGGGCAGACGTGCCTTACAACGGGAGGGTGAGAGCTTCCTCGCGTAGCTGATGCCGGCGCTGCTGGGCATCTGGCAGCAACTCCGATACTAGGGACCAGAAGTCCTTAGAATGATTGCGATGCGTGAGATGAGCTAGTTCGTGGACGACCACGTACTCCATGAGGTCCGGTTTCAGCATCACCAGCCTCCAGTTGAAGCGCAGTGTCCCGTCAAACGCGCAACTGCCCCAGCGCCGGCGCTGGTTGCCAATCAGTATCCGCGGCTTCTCCTGGAGACCTAACCGGCGGCGCCAAAGTTCCACAGTAGCATCCAGCCGTTCGGCAGCCCGCTCCCTGTACCATGCCACGATGGTGTTGCGAATGGCTGGATGGCTTTCGTCGTCTACCATCTCTTGAGGCGCGGCAATCTTGAATCGCCAGTGGTCAAAGCAGACCTCGGGAGCGTTACCCCTCGTCGGTTCCACCATCACGCGCATGTGACGGCCCAAGTACGGTAGTGTATCGCCGCTGGCAAAACGCTTGGGAGCAGCCTCCGGCGGCTCGTCGTTTATGTGCTCCAGTATCCAGGGAGCCTGGTCCTCCACAAAGGCCTCAAGCAGATTATTGGGCGTGGTCATGGGCGCCGTAACCTGCACACCCCTCGCGTCCACGGCAATCCGCACCGTCTTGCGGCGTCTCCTGCTGCGCAGGACCTCGTATTCTATAGTCGTTTCCCCGAAGCGGATACTCCTACGCTTCTTCACCGCCCGCTCCTGCTCTGCGTCGACCACCCACCGGCCTCCTACTGTCTTGCGTCCTGCCGGTCTAAAAGGCCTGGCCAACCGCGGATGAGCCGGTCAGCCTTCACCAGTTGGTGACCGTCTTGCGCTGTTGTGGCGCTATGCCGGTTTCCGGGCATGAATGAAGTACATCGGCGTGAAGATGCCTAACCAACCGGACTCGACCATGGCATCCGTTCACAAGTTCAGGGTTACCGCCACCCTGGCCGACCCCTTTGGCGCGACGCGGACCGCCTCGAGCACCTCCAGCGAAGTGTGGGTGACCCAGCGGCCTACCCGTCAATTGCGAAGGCTCGCCATAGAAAGGCCTGACCCGGCCAGCGGTTGATACCAGGGAATTGACGGGCAGTCTTGCAATGACAAGTCCTGCGTCTTCAATACCTCAAACCCCACTGCCTAAACTCACAAACCAAGTGCGTCGTCGACGGTCGGCTGGTCGTCGATTTGGAGCAGACCTCCTCCCAACTCGATGAAGCATTTCCGAAAGGGTTCTAGGAGTCGCGGCTCGTGTCAACCCAACGCTGGCCCTGAGAGATGTCAACGACCGACCTGGCAAGGCCCTCAAGGCCGGTTCAAAAGTTCCTGCAGAGCTATGTTCGCCTCGCGTCGCAACCTGTTGACCGTGTCCCGCTCCCGGTCCAGCGCAATGAATGCGTCAACAGTAAAGGGCTGCCAAAAGTTGCGCAGGGTCCGAATAGCGCCCTCTTCCCTTTCTGCCGCTTCCACCAGCAGGTTGTACATGGGCAGCAGGTAGCCCGACTGGGGGAGGTCCCGCACATTGCGGCTTAGTTCCCCAATGCGCGTGCTGAACTGTCCCAACGATTGCAGCACTTGGTCTCGGTCACACTCTCCGTCGGCTCCTCGCCAATCGTTGTAGCGCTGGTGTAACTTAACCCATTCCCCAATAAGTCCCTCGTATCCGCGGATGAACTCTTGGACTTTCTCCAGGTCCTCTAAAGCGTTGCGGTCAAGAATCTCTTTGATTGTGCCGCCGACCTCTTCCAATGTTTCCTCAGCGCCGTCTATAACTGGAACCATCGCCTTGAGTAGTGGTTCCACAGTGTGGCCGGTCTCGGTCTCTGCTTCCGTAACATCTACAACACCGTCCTCACCGACTTCAGGAGTTGCCTTGCTGGCCTGGGCAGTACTCTCGATGGCTTGGGCCAGAATGTCATGTATCTCGGTCAGGGCTGTCTGCTCCTTTTCCGCCGCGCCCTGAATCGTCTCGGTCAGGTCCTCAACGGCGCTTTCCGTTGGCAGCCCATCAATGGCTTCAAGTAGGATGTCGAACTGTTGGATCAGCTGGTCAAGTCTGGCAAGAATCTCTGTAGGGGTCAACCTGCCTGCTTCCCGAACAAGTCCGGTGTAGTCATCGTGAAAAGCCTCCCAGTCTTCACTGATGACATCCAGCGTTGCCGAGAACTCCTCCCTGGCTTGCATATCGTCAGGGTCGGACGCTTCCTCGAGTTCTTCCCGCAACTCTGTCGACAGGTCCTTGACTTCATTTTGGGCCCGGGCCGCGTTGGAACGTTCCTGCTCCACCACTTCGAATAACGACAGGTTGTTGGGCTGCCACCGGTCCCTCAACCGCCGAAACGCCGTCTCCTCTGCCTCGGCAGCTTCTATCAGGATGTCGGCGAATTCCTTGGTAACCCTGGACCTTGGAAGGTTCCTGGCCTGCTTGGTAACGTTGCTGGATGTCGCAGCAAACCTCCTCAGGGCATTCTGAGCGGCGCTCTCGTGGCATGACGTCAAACCGGAGCGCCAGGCGTCGAATTCCTGGTGGAATTGGTCCCACTCCAACTCTAAGGCCTCTTGCTGGGACGCGAATTCACCCACCTCCATTCGCTCGGCGGCCGACAGGGGGCTGGGGGCCTGGGGCGCCGGGTCGATAGGAAGGCTGATTGGCACTGTTTCGGCTCCGTCGCCGCCTTTACAGGCCGACATCAGCACCAGCACCGCAAGCAAGATGGGTAGACACAGATACAGACGGACTTGTTTTTTCATGGACTATTCCGCAACCCCAGGTAATCGCTGATTAGCTGGTCTCTGAATTCACCGCTGAACAAGCTGCTCACGGCCTCGGCCAACGTGTCGGGTGTATCCCCCAACGCTGCCAGAACATACCGGTCTTGGTCCTTGTGGAGCAGGACAATGGCTGTCCCCTCACTGGAAACCTCCGGCGCAAAGGGCAGGCTGATCATGTCATCGACATTCACGCCGGCCGCCGTCAGGTACCGGCTAACCTTGCGGGAGTCTTCATACAGGCCCAAAAACGCCGTATGCCGGCTCAGGTTTTCCCCCTCGCCAATCCGCGAGGACACCGCGAAGGTCGACAGCCCGTTTCTCATTTCCAGGCCAACGTCCCACAACGATGGCCGGCCAAGTAAGATGTCGACGTCGCCTCCCGGGTTGCCGTCATAAAAGTGGGGAAAGTCGCCAAGGTCGTATTCCCGTTGATTGTCAGTCAGGAAGTCCGCCAGATTCGACAACAGCCTGTCGTTGTCCAACAGAGCGTTATAAGGGGGCACCATGAACGTGAAGTCAGCTATAGCCAGCACGTTCCTCCGATCGCCCAGCGAAATGGGCTTGTATTCGTCGGCGGTTTCCCCCAATGAAGACACGGTGTTTATATCGGTAAAGGCCAAGCCGTCGCCCGCAGACTCTATCGACCCGGCGGTATACAAGGCCAGGGTACCCAGGCCGTTTGTCAGTGGGGAAGGCTGGAAATCCCTGACGAAAATGTGCCGGAAATTCAGGTCGTACTCCACCGTGTTGTAGAGGTAGTCGGCCTGGAACTCCACGCCAAATCTTTTGGCCAGCGTGTTTATCCGGCTGGGCCGGGTCGGGTCTGACACCAATACCAGTTTGCCGCCCTTATCCACGAACCGTTCAACCAGGTCGCCCTCATCCTCCGTGTAAGTGGCTTGGGGAACCATAACTAGGAAGCTATCGGCTTCTCGGAGCTTTCGCTCTAGCTGTTCCAACCTGCTGGTCCCTGCCGTGATACCAAAGTTGCCCATGAATTCCACGTCATAGCCTCGGTCGGCTACCCAGGACGTGAGCGTGGCAATTTCTCGTTCGCTAACGGAGTTGACGTGCATGGCGTCCACAACCAACAAGCCCAGCCTGTCCTGGCGGGCGCCCGGGTCATCGGCGGCCGCCGGAACCACTCCCGGCGAGGTAATCTCCTCGTAAGGAACATCTATGGAAGGCGGAGCATCATAGCCTCCCTGGTAAAAGGAAAAGAATACCCCCGCAAAAGTTGCGGCAGCAGCAATGGGCAATAAGGCCAATACTACTAGCTTACGGGTCATTCCCCACGTACAGGTAATAAAAATCTGGCCGGTGTATGTCGACGGGGAATCCCGGGAGGGGGTCCTCCTCTTCTGCTCCAAGCCCTTGGTCCAGCATCAGGTCCCTCAGTGTTCGGAGCCCTTCTAGGGCGCCTTCGGGTTCGCCACCCGACAACTGGTCTCCTCCATCCCCGGGGACTCCTGAGAGGACGGACAGCGCGCCTATGATGCTGCCGTCCTCATCGTCAGCGGGGAGGACAAAATCAAGGGCCTCGGTAAATTCCCGCAACACCTCCAGGTTCACGTCTACAAAATCGTAGCTGGAGATTCCCGCCAGATCGGCGGCCTTCCGTACGGCGTCGCTGTAACTGCCGAGTTCGTCAGCCAGGCCCAATCTAACCGCAACCAACCCGGGATACAGGCGCGCTTCACCGAGTTCATCGCCGGAGATGCGTAACCGGTCACCCCGCTCGCTGACCACAGTTTGTACAAAGGCCTCCTTTAGAATATCCACCGCACCAATCCACTCTCTCCTAGTGCCCCCATCCAGCTTTCTTGGGCTGCTGAAGACCAGGTCCTCTCCTGGCAATTCCGGGATAACGGGTGGAGCGCCGGTATAGATCACTCCGACGTTCCCTACCAGGGAGGCTGTCTGGGCGTAAGTATATGAAGCTCCCATCGACATCATGTAACCGCCGCTGGCTACCAGGTTGCCCATGACCAGCACCACCGGCTTCTCTTCCCGGAGCCTGCGAGTCTCGTTGTACAACCGTTCGCTCGCGGCTGCGCCTCCCCCG
Organism: Dehalococcoidia bacterium; assembly: GCA_965249215.1. Lineage (GTDB taxonomy): Bacteria > Chloroflexota > Dehalococcoidia > Lucifugimonadales > UBA3495. The sequence continues at coordinate 504,861 of CBDFLN010000002.1, forward strand.
GGAGAGCTGAGATTGATAACCACGGCCTTTATGGAATCGTCCTGGCGGGCGTAGTCGAGGTATTGGCCTATAGCGTACGCCGACCTATCGTTGATGACGGTGTAGGGCACCTCGATCACCCCGATACTGGGTTTGCCCGGAGTCAGATAGACAAACGCCAACGCGCCTGCAGCTATGCCCAGGGCTACCATCACCGGCGCTATCACGTACCAGCGACTCAATTGTCTTGCGAATGCAGAAACGACGCTTATAACCGGCCTCTCAAACCTGAAATAATACGCAAATTCTCGGCAGCCTTAGAACACTAAATACGCTTCCCCAAGCGACGTGGATTCGTCGAAACGATTATGCCATCTATACTTGGGATTGCAAAGCCATCTATGGGCTGACAGGACTGCGTGTTCAGTCGAGTCCTGCCGCGCCGGCCGATCTTACCGTCTGCCAAGGACCGCCCCGTGTCCTGTTCTTCGCTCAGTCAACATCCCCAACCAACCTCCAGCGGTCTATTCGATGTCGAACCAGCCTGTTACGTTGATGACGACGTTGAACTCACCGGGGCTGATCGGGGTCACGTATGCATCAGCCATCATTGCCTCTGATGCATACGTCCGGGGTGACCCGCGGGACTGTTCGTTGAGGTAGACTAGATCGCCCAAGCTAACCCCAGCGCTGTCAGCCAATTGCGTGGCTTTGTCAACCAGGTCTTCTACAGCCAGTTTGCGGGCTTCGACTTCTAGTGGCTTTGAGTCGGACAGGCCGAAAGTAACCCCATGGAAGACGGTGTCATCCCCGCCTGTCGTGACCATGTCGTCTATCAACGTCCCCACCTGGTCCAGGTCCTTAACGGTCACCAAGATTTCGTTGCTGACCCTGTAACCAACCAACTCGTCTTCTTCCGTCGTGCGGTTGTATTCGTATTTTGGGTAGATATTGTAGCTGGCCGTCTGTATGTCACTCTCCGCAATTCCCCGCTCCGTCAAGGCCTGCATCAAGGCGTTCATCCGTTCTGCGGCCTCCCTGTGGGCCTGGGACACGGTCTCCCTTGTTACGTTGACGCCTCCCCGGATTGTTGCTACGTCGGGTACAGTGGTTACCTGGCCCGACCCGTTCACCCAAATGCCAGTCTGGCTAACGCCGGTATAGTCGCTGTATGCCCCCAGCCTGGTAGCCGCCTGTTCAACCTGTTCTGGTGTGCCTGGGCCATCCTCATCGGAGCTGCATGCGATGATCAACAAGGGCAGCGCCAGTAGGACTGCCGCCAGCAGGATGCCCTTGCCCGTGTGCGTCCGAAGTCTATTCATGTCCTGACTCCTTCAGTGCTCGTAGTTTCGAGTCAACGCTCACCCACTTCACTCTGCCGTGAGTTTGTCGCCCCCTGTGTGTAAGTATGCCAACACCCTGTTGCCAATGTTAATTAGACGGAAACAAGGTTGAATTCGTTCCCGATATCTCTAAACAGATGGCTGGCAATGTTTGAACGTTGCCAACCGATTGTCAGCATGGCCTAAGGCGACTACCAGAAGTCGCCTCTTATAGAGAACAGACGGGCATGACGGCTCGTTCCAGCACTGGCCGGTCTGCAGTCGGCGCCCCACTTAGCGTTTATTCCTCGAAGGGGTTCAGTTGGATGCCCGTCAAGTCGGGCTGGCCCACCGGCGTCGGTCCAGGCGTAGGGGATGATGCAGGGTCAGGCGTCGTCTGAGCCGTAGGGGGTTGTGTTGGCTCGAGCATCGGTGTTGGGTCTCCGTCACACGCCAACGCCACGGCCAGTAGGATTGCGAGCAGCACTGTCGCAAAGCTGGTTTCACGCCGGGTTTACCTCCAAGGAATGGTCTCGACGACAACTGAGCCAGTCTAATTGCGCCCTTGAGCGGGTGTCAACACTGCTTCAGATCCGCCCGATCCTCGTATGGCCGTCCGGGAACCCTGTTCACCCGGGTGTTCAACGGGCGCCGCGTAGGTGTACCATTTGATGCGAACCGACAGCCCGTGAATATCACAAAGTCTAAGCCTGTTGGAGGCGCCAGCGCCATGGAATATCGTAAATTCGGACCAACTGACCTGACGGTTTCGGCCCTTGGATTCGGCTGTTATGACGCGGCTGGTGGGGGTTACGGCGATAAAATGGCCGCCGCTGTTCAGCAGGCGGTAGACTTGGGCATCACCTGTTTTGATACAGCGGCGGGTTATGGAAACGGGGAATCTGAACGCATGCTGGGCAAGGCGTTGGGCCCGCGGCGCAAAAAGGTGGTGGTGGTGACCAAATGCGGTGTCAATTACGCGGGCCGGCCAAAAGGCCGGGATAGTCGCAGGGAGTCGATCCTCGCGTCCGTCGACAACAGCTTGCAGAGGTTGCAGACCGATTACATAGACGTGATGCTAGTCCACCTGCCGGATGTAAACACGCCCTTCGACGAGACCATGGGCGCCTTGGACACGGCAGTCCAGGAGGGGAAAGTTCGAGCCGTCGGCTTGTTCTGTTTCACCCTCGAACAACTCAAAGAATGCGAGCAAGCTCGACGAGTAGACGTGGTCCAGTACATTTACCACATGTTCGACCGGCGGATGGCGCACGAGATTTTTCGCCACTGCCTGCGACAAGGCATGGGTGTGATGGCCCACGCGTCAATGGGGTTTGGCATCCTGGCGGGGGCCTACGCTGAGGACCAGAACTTCGGTGACAATGACTTCCGGGCTACGGGCGGCAACCCCGATATGGTTGTCGGAATCTATGACAAGGACGCTTTCCAGCGGAACGTGCGCTTGGTCAACGACCTGAAACCCATTGCAGAGAACCGGGGCAAGACCATGCCTCAGTTGGCCTTGAGATGGGTCTTGTCCCATCCTGCCATCAGCGTCGCCCTGGTCGGCACCCTTAACACTCAACAACTGGAGGAAAATGTAGGAGCTCTGGATTGGGCGCTATCGGCGGAGGACATGAGGCAAATAGACCAGGTGTCCGCCAGGTACGGCGTGGACACCACCCCCCCATGTTCGCCGGCCTCTAGCAACAAAACAGTGGCACGGCTGCCAGAAAGTTATGATTCCCGGTCATACTAGTAGTCAGTCATGTTTGGAATCGAAGGGATAGAGCCGGTGAAGTTTGAGCCTGGCGTCCTGGGTGTTGAACCTCCAGTCGCTTGGCGACCCGGCGGGCCTCGGCCGCTGGGAAGGTCTCGTACAGGGAAGCTGTCCTGTGGGTGTTCAGATTGTCCAGGACCACCCGGATTACGGGTATCTGGGGGTACGCTTCATCCACCAGCCAGCGCATCTGGTGGGCGAAGTCCTGCATGGTGTGCCGCTCCGTAACCGCCACGTGCCGCCAGCCGGCCAGGGGCTCACAGGCCAGGAACAAGTTGCGGGCGCCCGCCCGGTGGTACTCGTAGTCCTGCCGCCGTGGTCTCTCTGGCTGGGCCGGCAGCGGGGGACGGGTGTCAGCCAGCAACTGGGTGGAGGTCTCGTCAAAGCAGACCACCGGCCGCTGGGGGTCATAGGGTTCGGCGTACAAATCCAGCACCTCCTCCATGTGGGCCACGAACTCGGCGCTCACCTTGGGGATGTACCACTCCTGCTTCTGCCACGGCTTGAGGGCGTTTTTTTCAGGTGCAGCCGCACCGTCTCGTGGGATAGGGAGGACGCCAACCCCAACTCCACCGCCTTGCCCGCTAGCAGGCGCAGCGTCAGTGGTCGTCGTCCTCCGGAGCCGGGCTGTAGGCCAAGGCTATCAGGTGGGCCTCGCCCCGGTCGTCCAGCCTCCGGTAGCGGTTGACTTGGTTGCGGCGCCGAAGCGCCTCATCCAGTCCCTTCTCGGCGTACCGCCGCTTGGCGCGGAACACGGTCCGCTGCGACACGTCCATGGCGGCGACCGCCCGGGCGGCGGTCCAACCCTCGTCTGTTTTCAGCAGAATCCGGGCCTGGGTGATAGCCTCGGTGGGATTCCTGCCCGCCTTGATCATCCGCCGGAGCCGCCCCTTATCCTGGGCCGTCAGCCGTACGCCATACTTCTCTTGCACCATGGATACCACACCTCCCACAACCCTGCTTCCTTTCCCAAGGTAGCATCACGCCTCACCTCAATGGCCGAAGAAGTCCCGAGGACCGAGTGGTGGCGGTTCACACGAGTTTTGCGCGAGGATTAAGAAAGACGTACAAAACGTCCACAAGCAAGTTGATGAGAGCGAAGACCACTGTAGTCAACACCACGATACCTTGAATCATGGTAATGTCCCGGTTGAAAACGGCCGAGAAAGTTTGCATGCCGATGCCGGGCCAAGTAAAGATTATTTCTATAAAGATCTGGGAGCCCAAGAGGAGATAAGCGAGCTGCAGGCCCACCATGGTCGTTATGGGCGGGAGAGCATTTTGGAAGACATGCTTCCAGACAGCAGCCTCGGAGAGGCCCTTTGCTCGGAGGCCGGTGATGAAATCTTGACCCAGCACCTCCAGCATTGCCGACCGTGTAACCCGAGCGATTATGCCTGCTGCGATAGGGCAGCCAGCCGCAGCGGGCAGGGCGAGGTGCTTCAACAAATCCACTATGTTACGGTCACCAAAGAGTGTGTACATACCGAAAGCGGGAAACCAATGCACCTTCACCACAAACAAGTATATTAGAATCAGTCCCAGCCAGTAAGCGGGCATACTGAGGCCAAATAGGGTGACAAAGAGAACTATCTTATCAAGAATAGAGTTTGGTTTAAGAGCCGAGATCACTCCAAAGCTGAGGCCAAGTAGCAGCGCCAAAAATCCGCTGGCTGCGCCCAGGATAAGGGTGTTCTTAAACCTGTCCATTAGGATGGGAGCGACGGGCGATGCCTCCTCAAGAGACATGCCCAAGTCCCCGGTTAAGGCATTGCCTAGCCACCGGAAATACTGCTTAACTGGGTGATCCCGGAACCCCAACTCCTCTGCCAGCCGGTCGACCTCGGCCTGAGGGGCGTAAACGCCGGCCACGGCCCGTGCCGGATCTCCGGGGGCAATCTGCACAATAGCAAAGATCAGCATCGTTGAGGTCAGCAGAATGGGCACAAGCAATGCCATTCGGAAGAGGATGAACTTGGCCATCTCAGCCAGGGACCTCAGGCCATTTTGGTGCAGCTTGGTTATCTATCAAGAGCTTATCCTATCTACGTTGTTGCATTAGGGGGGAAACGACAGATACACGCGTTCTGCCTAAGGTTGAAGCTCCTGTAGCGTCGATTCAATCAGGTTTTTCAGTTGTAGCTCCCCATTGGAAGCTATCCCCACCTAAAGTAGGAATATTCCGCCACGGAACCAAATATAGTAACCCACCCCATTATTGTCAATTTTTTCGACGGGCCGGCCCCCTTCCCTAAAATGCTGCAACCGTTGGGGCACGCTGTGATACGATGGCGTAACTGTGGATTCACGAGGGACCGGCTGACGAGTAACCCGATTGTTTGCAACCTCCCTTAGCAAGAAACGAGTAGCCGGGATAGTGCTTCTGGCGGTCATTGTGGGGCTGTTCTTCGCCTTGAACCGCTTCCCCAAGCTGGACGCTGTTGGCGGGGACCTGGATATCGTCTCCTCGGCATCGGAGCAGTGTTTCCAAGGATTCTGCATAGAGCGGGAGGCGGGAACTGGGCTGCTGGAGCAGTGGTGGGTCTTCTCGGTGACCTACCTGCGGCTGGTGGCCATTGGCATGGGGTTCGCCTTCCTGGTAGCGGGGCTGGCTGAAGCCTTCTTGTTCCCGACAGGGAGTGGCAGGGGGTTGGCTTCTGGAGGGGTATTCAAGCGAACGGTGAAGGGGCTGGCGGTAGGGCCGGTGATGAACCTGTGCTCGGCGTGCATCGTGCCGGTGTCGACGGCCTTTCACCGGAAGGGAGTGGGGATAGAAGGGACCATCGCCATGGTGCAGAGCTCGGCGACAATGAACATACCGGCGCTGGCGATGGTGTTCTTCGTGTTCACGCCGATGCTGGGGTTCAGCCGGCTGTTCCTGGCGATAATTGGGGCACTGCTGCTGGGCCCGCTAGTGGCGCTGGTGATACGGCGAAGCCGAGAGGAGGCAAGCGAAGAAAGGGAAGCGGTAGAGCTAGTTGAGATAGAAGACAGTAGACCATGGGGCCCGGTGCTGCTGGAGGCGGGTCGGGACTGGGTGAAAGCCAGCTTGGGGTATCTGGTGCGTTTGGGGCCGATGATGGTGGTGGCGGCCTTTATAAGCGGGCTGGTGATCCAGTGGCTAAGCCCGGAGACGGTATCGACGTATCTGGGGAACAACGTGACGGGGATAGCGATAGCGGCCACCTTTGGGATATTGATCAACGTGCCGCTGCTGTTCGAGATACCGCTGGTGGCGCTATTGCTGCTATTTGGGATGGGAACGGCGCCGGCGGCGACGCTGCTGTTCACAGCGGCGGCGGGAGGGCCCTTCACCTTCTGGGGGTTGGCGAAGACGATGCCGAAGCGTGCGATAGCAGCCTTCGCGGCAGCGACGTGGACATTAGGGTTGCTGGGAGGGCTGGCGGTGCTGGGGATCGGGGTCTTTATCTGGCAGAGCGCCGACGACCTGAGAGTTGACGCAGCCTACAAGAAGAGCACAGCGCCCGCGGTGATGGGGGAGCCATTTTCGGCCCCCATCACCCCAGTCACGCCCTTTACTAAGTTGCATCTTTCACCAGCTAAAGGGCCTACGTTCATCTGGGGCCAGCGTCCCGGGGTTGCCGTCTTTGATTATGACCGGGATGGGGACCTGGACTTCTATATCACCGCAGACCAAGGCCACTCCAACGTGTTGTATCAAAACGACGGCCAAGGCAATTTTGAGGATGTGGCCGGGGAGGCGGGAGTGGGAGCTAACGAATGGAACAGCACCGGCGTGGTGGCCTGTGACTTCAACAACGACGGCTACCAAGACCTGTACGTTGGGTCCCAAGGGGCTACCGGCGACCGGCTGGACTTCCGGTCGCCTCCCCATGAGCAGGGGAACAAGGACTTGTTGTTCTTGAACAACGGAGACGGCACTTTTACCGACATAACCGACGCTGCCTTCGGCAAGGCGGTAAACCTGCGCTCGGCCATGTCCATAGCCTGTGCCGATGTGGACGGCGACCAATGGTTGGATATCTACGTGGGGAACCTGTTTGACAACGATTTCCGAGTTTTGAATTTGGCCAATCATGCCGGCCACTACAACGTGTTGTACCGGAACAACGGCGACCTGACCTTCACCGATGTCTCTGGACCTGCCGGAGTGAAGGGTCCTCAGATTCTGATGCGCTATCCCGACGGAGAACCGGTCCTATTCGAAGACCCCGAGACAGGTGAGTTGTTCGAGGGCTACGATCCAACAGTCACTGATGACGCCGGGAATCAAGTAGGCGAACCCACCGGACAGACCCACGCCGTGTTTTTCTTTGACCAGGATGATGACGGCGACCCCGACCTGTGGGTGGCCAATGATGGGGACCGGCTGTACATCTACCGCAACGACTCCACGCCCGGGAATATCCGGTTCACCTCGGTGGCCGGAGAGATGGGCCTGGACGAGGTTGGCGCCTGGATGGGCTTCGCTTTGGGAGACTATGACGGCGACGCTGATCTGGACGTTTTCGTCACCAACATGGGGTTCCATTTCCGCTTGAGGAAACCCGACGAAACACCTCGGGGCATGTGCAACTACCACGACCAGTTCAATTGGGGTAATTGTCTCAACGCCCTATTTCGCAACGATAGTGCCCGAGAGGCGCCGGGAGAAGGGTCGGTGGGTTGGTTTGTCGATGTCGCTCCCGAGATTCAGGTGGTCCCCAGCCCGATAATGCCTCCGGAATCTTTGGACCCCTCCGCCATTTATTCGGGGCGACCGGTGCCAACAGGTCTGGCGGCCTACGACTTTGGCTTTGGGACCACCTTTTTCGACTACGACAACGACGGCGACCAGGACCTGTACTGGCTGGGCTCCACGGTGGAGCGAGGTGAGGGTCCCGGCGGCGACGTGTTTCCTGCCGCTGGGCGCATGCTGGAGGGCGACGGGCGCGGAGCTTTCCGGGACATCACCGTACGGGCGCACCTTCTGGACATTGACCTAGTGGACTACTCGATCCTAGAGCGAGAAAATCCAACTCCTCTCCTTGATGCCTATCGCATCAATCCCCGGTTTCATGAAAATGGCAAAGGGCTGGCCCACGGGGACTTGAACGGCGATGGCTACGTCGACCTCATCGGCACCAACTCCAGAGGGTTTATTAGCATTGGGCCGCAAATTACCGAACTGCCCGGGCCCCTCTTTGTCTGGATGAATGGCGGAGGCGAGAATCACTGGATTACCCTTCGCCTACGAGGACGCATGGCCATCGATGGCACGGGCAGCAACGCCGACGGCATTGGGGCGCGGGTGTACCTGACGACCAAGCTCGAGGATTCCGACGAAGCCCTGGTGCAGGTACAGGAAGCGCTGGGGGGCTCCAGCTACTTGTCGATGAATAGCGTCGAGTTGGAGTTTGGCTTGGGCCTGAGTGACCGGGTCGATCAAATCCTAGTCATCTGGCCCAGTGGCCGACAACAAACTTTGACGGATGTCGACGCCGACCAGGTGCTTCTGATAGAGGAGCCCGATGCCTGACGTTGGCGGAACTAGATCACTGCCATAGGGAAGGCTCCAGGTCAGCCGCCGGCGCTCAGATTCCGGTCTAGTTTGGGTCGCGGGCTTCGGTTTTTGCTATAAAGCCGCGGATAAGCTCCGGCAGAGGCGACATGTGGGCGTACATGGTGCCCGGAGGACCCAGCGCGGATACTCTTACCCACTCCTCGGCAAATCCTGGTGGGTCCACAAATTCGGCATCTGGGAGTAACTTGGCTAACAGTAGGGACCGGTCTCGGGGGTGAGAATCGTCACAGCCGGCCAAGACCATAGCGGGTACATTGATCTGGCCCAACTCTTCTTCGGTCGCGCCGATAACCGGATCCTCAGGCCGAAAGACGCCCTGCCAGCGACGCATTACCTGAACGAAATCTTGGGGGTCAATCGCGAGCAACAAATCCCGGTTGGCCGGGTTCATTTCGATGCGCTCGGCAAAGAAGGGGGTCTGCATTACGCCGGGCATCCCGTCCTTCTCGGCGACGTCCGCGTACGCACCATAGTAGTTGATCCCGAGAACCTGGGCGACCGGCCCGGCCGAGACTTGCCACAAGAATAGCCCCCGCACTTGCTGAGGGTGGCGCCGGGCCGCGTGATAGGAAATCCGCGAACCCGCTGAAGCCCCCGCGAGGTAGACTGTCGTCGCGCCAATTTGCCGCAGTAGTTCGGATAGTTGGTCGGCCCAGAGATCCAGATCGGAAGGGCCGTGAAAGGCCACGTCGGAGCGACCGACGTTGGCCCGGTCCCACTGGATCACGCGGCACGTTGCGCTTAACTTCTCCGCAAGGGGTTGCGTAGCTTCCAGGCCAGCCCGTCCGCCGGCGGTCAACACGATGGGTGTGCCACTGCCCGATTCCTGGTAGAAGACATTGCAGCCATCGATGGTTATTGTCGGCAAGTTCTACTTCCCCTACCTAGAGTCAGCGGCGCCACACACCCGCGAGCCTGCCTCACGCTTAATGGTGAGTATCCAGATAATCCTTGTTAATGGCCATGGCCTCTCCGGGGCCATAGGTCTGGTATAGCTGCACGGTGTTCCAGCTAATCATTCGCGAGTCCCACAGTTGCCTTTCAGCCGCCTCAAAGCTGGGCGCGTCCATAATCAACACGATCTTATGAGCCCCCAGCATCACATGAATTCCCAAGATTGATACTTGATTCTTCTGCTCCAGTTCCGCCACCTTCGGCATGATCGAGGTAATAGTGTCAAAGATCTCTTTGTTTGAGCCTGGGCACTGCGCTGGGGTATGGTCACAGATAGCAACGAATTCCATTCTCGTGACTCCTCTCTCCTGAGCTCTTCCTAGAGTGAGCCGGAATATCCCAGGTGGAACTCACCACCTTGATGCGCTCGGCGTTCTGGGCTAGCCCAGACTATATGAGCTACCCGTTGATGTTGTCAACTGCCGCCACCACGCCTGTTTGGCCGCGAACCGGTGGCAGGACGGCCGTGTGCGGTTCAGAGCCTACTTACCCCCTTGCTCCACTGCTCCGGTACGCCACTTTAGGGGAATTGTTATGAACCCAACTCAGCAGCAACCTGGAGGGTGAAGGAGATTAGCAGCTCGTCAGAGCCTCGTGGCCCTATCAACGATAGACCGACCGGAAGGCCATCCATTTCCGTCACGGGCAGGTTGACCTGGGGCGATCCCATAGTACCTGCGGTGCAAGTTAGCAAGCCGATCCTGGACAGCAAATCGTTCTGGTCAGACAGGCTTCGGCCTTTTGGGGGCGCCGGCGTTGGTGCGGTAGGCAAGCATACGATTGTGCCATCAGCAAATACAGCGTCCATGCGCGAGAGGACGGCTTCTCGCTGGGATTTCGCTGCTTCGACCTCGTTCTCCGAAATGACACTTGCCATGGCGTACCTGTTTGACACCCAAAAGCTGAACCGAGGGTTAACCTGGTCGATCCAGTCGCGGGCGGTATCCCAGGACTCTCGAGCCTGAAGTACCTGCTGCTGCTGCGACCAAGCGGCTAGGCCCGACGGCGCGAGCCGTTCCGTCACCGATTGGTCTAATAGGGACGCAACCTTGCTCACGACCGGCTCGAGAGCGTCGGCCACGCCTTGGTCCGCTACTTCGAAGGCGTCCTGGGCGATCAGCAGACGCCGGGGCCGCGCTTCCAGGATTTCACTCTGGAGTAGGACCGCACCGACCCGGGCGAAAAGTGCCGCGTCACGAGCAAACCAACCGATGGTGTCGTAACTGGGCGCCTGGATCAGTATGCCGTCGAGAGGAATTCTCCCGTGAGTCGGCCGCAAGCCGAATACACCACAAAAGCTGGCGGGTATCCGCACCGAGCCGCCTGTGTCGGAACCCAGAGCGAAATCCACCAATCCCCCGGCCACCGCTGAAACAGACCCGCTGGATGACCCGCCGGGGACGCGGTCCGGCGCCCGCGAGTTTATGGGCGTGCCGTAATGAACGTTCTCGCCGAATATCCCTCGAGTAAGCTCGTCGCTTATGGTCTTGCCGACCATGGTAGCGCCGGCATCGACCAACTCCTGCACTGCCCAAGCGGTTCTAGTAGCCGCGTCGTGGGTAGCCTTCCAATCCGGATTGCCTCCGCCGGTAACGTACCCAGCCACATCGAGGATGTCCTTCGCGGCGAAAGTCAGTCCGGAAAGGGGCCCTTCCGAAGCGCCATCCAGATAAGCATCGGAATCCTTACAGAAGGCCCCCATACGATCGTTCAGCGTCCGGCGGGATTGAGACATTTCCGTTTCTCCGAAGGCCAGTATTCACAACTTGTAGGGCGAGCCGTCCCTGGTAGAGCAACCAATAACATCCGGCCTGCCGGCAGCACCTTTTACACCAGTAGATGAGCCTGTCTCACCCCAGGCGAGACAGGCTCGATCGAGACGGCAATCCTGGGGAGACGGCTATCCATATTCCGGTCAGATTAATCAGCTATGAGACCGCTTACAATTTCGACCCCGGGTGGCGATAGCTATAGAAGCTCATACTAGTTGATCTCTGTCTGACATCCATGTGCTCTCTGTGGATCAATGCAGTTGTATCGGTCAGATGGGCGGGCGGCGTTGGCGCCATTCGGTGGCCTGTTCGTAAGCGTGTGCGGCTCGCAGGACCGTCAGCTCATCGAAGGGCCTGCCCGCCAACTGCAAAGCGATGGGAAGACCTGCATCGGAGAAGCCGCAGGGAACTGAGATAGCGGGAGAACCGGTAATGTTGAAGGGCCGGGTATACTGCATCAGAGCCGACGCAGCTCCCACTAATTTTTCTCCAACCTGCACCTCCGTGCCCAGCAACTTGGGAGCAGTTACAGGTTCGGTAGGCCCGGCTAGCAGGTCGACCTCCCGCAGCAGTTGGCGTACTTCGCTATTGAATATAGACCTGGTTTGCTGGGCCCGCAGATAGTCGGCGGCAGATATAAGCAGCCCAGCTTCAAGGCGCAGCCGCACCGACGGCTCTAGCTTGTCGAGGTCCTCGGCCGGCATGTCCCGGTGATATGCAGCGGCCTCGGCCATGAGGATAGGTGTGGAGATAGCCGGAGCCTGGGAGAACATGGGAAAAGGAACCTCGGTGACCACAGCGCCCATCGACTCCAGCAGCCCCAGTGCGTCGCGGACCGCCTGATCAACCTGCGGGTCTAGCGGAATGTCGAAATATTCCCTTGGGACGCCGATACGGAGGCCGCGCACCTCTCCGGTGAGAGCGGTAGTATAGTCGGGCACATCTACCGCGGCCGACGCCAGATCGTTGGGGTCGTAGCCAGCGATGACATTCATCGTCAATGCGGCGTCTTCCACAGTGCGCGCCATGGGCCCGGGGTGGTCCAAGCTCCAGGACAGAGGCGTCAGGCCATAGCGGCTGACAAGGCCGTAGGTGGGCTTGAGACCGACAATGCCGCAAAGAGCGGCCGGGATACGGACGGAGCCGCCGGAGTCGCTGCCGGCAGTAATAGTGCACTGTCCTGCCGCCGCAGCCGACCCTGCCCCGCCACTGGAACCGCCGGTTGTCATCTCCGGGTCCCAAGGATTGTGCATATGGCCGTAATCGGGGTTCTCCCCCGTGGTGCCATAAGCAAACTGGTACATGTTTAACTTGCCAAGTAAAATGGCTCCGGCCTGCCGGAGCCGCACCGCCACTGTGCAGTCTTCTTCAGGGATGAAGGTGTCGTAGACTCTGGAGCCCGATGTGGTGCGCACGCCCGCGGTGTTGAACAGGTCCTTGAGGCCCACAGGGATGCCGTGGAGCGGGCCCAGGTAGTTGCCTCTTTGTATATCTGCTTCGGCCCGCCGGGCTTCAGCCCGCGCTTCGTCGGGTAACAGGGTGATGAAGGAGTTCAGTACCGGCTCTGTGGCCTCAATACGAGCGAGGTGAGCGTCGATGATTTCGACGGGAGATACTTCCTTGCTCTGGACCAGCTTGGCGAGCTGGCCCGCGCTCGTGTAGCAAAGCTCCAGTGACTCCATAGGTCCTCCCCTAATGACTCGGTCTCCGCTAACAAACTATCTCAAAAAGATGGTTCGATAAGCTCACCACGAACGGAGAGTTTTCGGTGCCGCTCGCCCTGAGCCAGTCCTGAGCTAGTCGAAGGGACTGTCGAAGGACCTATAGTGCTAGCCGGAAACGTTTTGAGATAGTTGCTAGGTCCAATCCGACGAAAGCGGGATTCTGCCTAGCTCACTCGCATGGTGGCCGTCATGCGGGAACCCGATTTTGGGGGTATCCAAAATTCCCTTCATTCGGTTGCCGGGAGCTGCCCGAGACCCTCTAGTTTCCCGGGGGCAAGAATGCCATGGCCGGCTCGGCGCGGGACACGTCAATGTCCTTGAGGCTCTCAAAGCTGGCCAGCATGTTTCGAGCGAAAGCAACTAATTCTTCGCCGTGGCCGCCACTCAGGTCTACCCCGGCTGCGGCGGCCAAGGACAAGAGAGCTTCCTGGGACACGGGCTCTGCTGCTGCCATCCGTCCTCCTGAGAATATCGGCCCGAGTGCTACTCGGCGCCTGGGGTCAAGCCTGGGCTATCTTGCAATCGCGATTGCAGCATAGCTATCCATTTATACCCGGCCGACAAGATGTGCCGGCTAACACCAGGAATCTTACCTTCCGCCATCTATGTGGAATGCAAGAGCCGTCACCCCTTGACTGGGGAAGGTTGGAGTAGGGGGCATCCGTATCCGCTAAATTCAAACGAAAGCGGTGCCGCCAAGCTGCACTCCGTAAATGACTGGCCCTAATCCAAACCCCTATTGGCCCCCCAGGCGCAGCCGGATCTCTCTGTGGGGCTACGCCATTTCTACCGGGCGGGCGAATGCTCAGCGTACCAGTCGATTATCTCCGAGCCCGTGCCCTGCCACACACCCTGCTTCCGCTCGATGTGCGTCAGCACTTCGTCCAGATACGCAATCCGGTGCGGCTGACCTATGAAGAACGGGTTCACGCTTACGATGGTGAGTAGACCGCTCTGGGCTCCCTCCACGTACTGCACGTCGAAGCTCTCCCGGACCATCTGGGACCACTGCCAGATAGGCACCCTCCGGTTCCAACTCATTTCCACATCATCCAGCTCGGTCAGGATGGGCAGAGCGTAGAGATTGCCGGTCGGAACCTTCATGGGGTAGGGCTGCTCGTCGTTACACCAGTCGCAGACGTATCGGATTCCAGCCTCAGCAAGCAGCCGCGGGGTCCTCTCCGATTCGCCGTACTCCGGGCCCAGCCATCCGGTGGGTCTCTTCCCCGTAGCATTGGCCAGGGTCTCTAGGCTCTCCTTGATGTACTGGCGCTCCTCATCCTCAGACATCTGGCTGGTGATCATTCGCCGGACGCCGATCCCATGCCCCATCAACTCATACCCACGCTGCGTGCATTCTTTAACCAGCGTGGGGTACCGCGACGCCGTAAGGGCGTCCATGGCCACCGTGGCCTTGATTCCGTGTTTGTCCAGGGTTTCCAGGACCCTGAAGATCCCCACCCGATGTCCGTACTCGCGATGGGTCACCGTGTGGTAGTCGGGGTCCGGTGACACCCGCATCGGTGCAGTGAGGGAGTGACTATGGAATGCGCCTGGGGCCAGAGCCCACTCGTAGTGCTCCAGGCGAACCAGGACACAAAAGGCTATTCGTGCGTTATCTGGCCAGCGGAGGACTCCCCGCCTAACGAATGGGTCCCAATCGTAGTACTCGTGGTCCATTCCATAGTGGTCCATCCGCCATTTCAGCTCGTCAACCATGCGCCTACTCCTTCACGGTTCCCTAGGCCTTCGCCCCGGCCAACCGCTCGCAGTGGGCCACCACCTCGTCATAGTAGTTGGCGGTGTAGTAATTGGCAATTTCCGCTGCGGTGGCTTGCCACACTCCGTCGTGCGACATGATGTACTCCAAGATTTCGTCTTGGTACTTGATGCGGTAGGGGAAGCCCATGGTGTACGGGTGCAGAACCAGGCAGTACACAGTCCCGTTCTTTGCGCCTTCCTCATAGAGCCGATCGAAGTTCTCCTTGCAGGTGCGCACGAAGGAGTCTCCTTCAAAAGGACGCTCGAACTGGAACCCCAGCAGTAGAGCGTCGTTGAGCTCCATGGAGTAGGGTATGGACACTAGCTTCTTCCCCGACCGAACTCGGATCGGGGTGGGCTGGTCATCGTGATGCCAGTCCGCGTGGTAGGTGAGCCCGGCCTCTGCTAGAAGGTCGGGCGTTCGGGCGCTGCACCGGCTCAGCACGTTGAACCCATAGAGCTGCTGTCCAGTCTTTTTCTTGAGGAGGTCAATGTTCTCTTGAAGCCACTCCCTCTCCTCCTCCTCCTCCATCAGCCGGGGGTCGTCGGTCCTCGTGTTATAGAAGCCATGACAGCAGAATTCATATCCGCGCTCCTGCATGGCCTCTATCAGCTCGGGATGGTGGTCCAGAAGGGCGAAGTTCAGATTTACGGTGCACCTTATATTGTACTTGTCCAGCGAATCCAGCATGCGCCAGAACCCCACCCGATTGCCATAGTCCCTCAACGCGTACCCATGTATGAAGGGCGTGGGATTCGTGGCGCCACCCAACGGAGCTGCGCGCGTCCTGCGGTACTCCCAGAACTCCACGTTGGGGATCACCCAGAAGGCTACCCGGGCGTTGTTGGGCCAGCGGATAATCGGACGGTCGTTGAGCGGCATATAGTAGAGACGCTCTTCAGGAGTCACCATCAACCTCACCTCCGGTCCATCGTTGGAGGAGTCGAACCGGGATTCCCGCTTGCAGTTTTGCGATGAGGTGAGATATATCCTCCGTCGCACACTGCAAGCGCAATTATGCACCCCTGAGGATAACTGTCAAGCCATTTTACTCGTGCCGGAGATCATGCAGGAATGGGTAGGCCTTCCGCGATTGCTTTTATCTGAATTCGCTTTCCAAAGTCTATTTAGCTGCTGACTTAGCTACCTGGCCCAGCAGCCGCAGGGTACGCTCCAATGATGCCGGCCGGTCAGCTCCGACCAGCACCGGGTGCGCCAGAATCTCGGTAGCCCCGAAATTCAGCAATTCCTGAAGCCGTTCGGCAGTTTTGGCGTCGTCTCCATAAATGACGAGGCCGTCGATCATAGCGTCGCTCCAAGTAGCATTCGCCGCTTCGGGGTAGCCGGATGCGATGAACATGCGCCGGTAAAAGGGCAGCGTGGGGTAGTTGCCGAACTGCTCCCGGAAGGCAGCGCGGACCTCGTCGGCGTTGTCATGGAGGCAAAGGGGCACGTGGGCGATCAAAGGCGGCACCGGCCTGCCGGCTCGTTCCGCGCCCTTCTTCATGGCTGGTAGCGCCACGTCCCGTAGGTACGACCCAGGACACACCCAGCTGATAGCGCCGTCGGCCTCGGCGCCGCAAAGCTCGAAGGAGCCGCGCTGGAGGGCCGAAGCCATCACCGGCACGTCTACCGGCTCGGTGATGCTCTCGTGGGCCTGGAAAAACTCTCCATCAAAATCCACAGAGCCATTTTGTAGCAACGCTTTGAGAATGCGGAGATACTCTTTCAAGTGCCCCAGAGGATCATTCATCTGTATGCCCATGGTCCGCAAACTGGGCCGGTGGCTGGGGCCAACCCCCAGCCGGAAGCGGCCGGGAGCCAGTTGGGCCATCACCAGGGACTGTTGTACCATGACCAGAGGATGCCGCGGATAAGTGGGCACCACGGAGGTGCCAAACTTGATGCTCTGCGTCTGTCCGGCGGCGGCAGCAAACGTGGTGATGCTGTCCAGCCGGGCGCCCGAGGTGGTCATCCACGCCGCCTGAATACCGAGTCGCTCGGCTTGCTCGATCTCCGTCAGCACCTCTTTTGCGTCAGGATTGGGAGGGCCGGCACTTCCACGGACGGCTATGCCGATCAGCTTCTCGTCCATTCTGCGATCTCCCGAAAGTTCTGAATTCAATCACATATATATATTCGAAGTGCTTCTCTTGTTGCGGCGGGACCGGCTCAGACAAATTAACGCAAGTTCTTCGTATTAACCGCAATTGTCTAGCTGGGGGGAATACTCTGAGGGCGGACAGTAAAAGGTCAGTCTGCCGGACCGTTAGAGCCGGACTTGATTCACGGCTCCGTAGCTAGGAAGTAGTGAATCGGCAGAATAGTACGTAGCTAGAAGGGGGGCGCTCACACACTTACGGCAGCGTCCCCTTGACTATTTCCAATCAGGGTCCGCCGGCCAGATGTTATAGCTGCCCAAGGCCGGGCCTTTGAGAACCGGTTCGTCGGTCCAGGGCTTTGCTGCTTCCAGGAATTTAGTGACATGGGGAGCTTTGGCGTGGGCCTGAAACGCTGCTTCGTCGGTAAACACTTCATAGATCCAAATCCGGTTGGAGTCCCCAGCGTCCTGGATTACCTCGAACCGTAAGCAGCCCGGCTCGTCGGTGGCCACGACTTTAGCTTCTTCCAGTAATTCATTTACAAGCTCTTCCTTGTGCCCCTCAATAATTTGGATGGGCGAAATGACAACATACATGTATCCTCCATGAGGAATCCTAGATTCGAAGACCCTGAAACAATGACTGGATGGTACCACCGCCGACCATACCGGACAACCGTAATGTCGACTGCTGATTCTTGCTGTACTGCCGGATGTCACTATAGAAATTCACTGCCCTCTTGGGGCCAGCCGCGCCACATAGACAAGCGTCTCGCGGGTAAGGCACGGCCCCGTTCCGGACCGAAATAGCCAATAAGGATGCGCTCGAGCACTTGCTCCCGGTTATCATCGTGGACCCGCGCCGCACAAGTGGCCCATTGACGATAGCCCATGGAGATCAGGAAATGCTAGTCCATGGTAAGAATTATCTTCCCGAAATTTGCGTTGGTTTCCATATACTCGTGAGCTTCAGTCACTTTTTCCAGAGGAAAAGTCCGGTCGATAACCGGCTGAATGCGGCCGTCAACTATCAGCGGCAGTACGTGCCTCTTGAACTGATGAGTCAGCTCTATCTTCTCCTCCAAAGGCCTGCGACCTGACACCGTGCCGTGCACCTGCAACCGCTTGGGGAAGAAATTTCCCAGGTCGGCTTCCACCTTATTTCCACCTATCAGCCCAAAAAGGACCATCCTGCCCTTGAGGGATAGTGAGGCCAGGTTGCGCTCCCAGTAGGGCCCGCCAACCATGTCAAAAACTACGTTTACTCCAGTGCCTCCGGTCCTTTCCTGGACGACTTGAGCAAAGTCCTTGTCCTTATAGTTGATACCCACGTCCAGCCCCAGCTTTGCAGCCATGGCCAGCTTGTCGTCCGAACCCGCCGTCCCAAACACGTATGCTCCTGCTTGGTGAGCCAGTTGAATGGCAGCGGTGCCGACCCCGCTCCCGATCGCGTGGATCAACACCGACTCGCCCATTTTCAGGTCGCAGATATTAAAAAGCGCGTCGTAGGCGGTGATGAAGACATGCGGAATAGCGGCTGCTTGGGCGAAATCCAGGTTGGGCGGCATGGGTATAGCCATGAGTTCGTGGGTAACCACCCGGTCGGCATTTCCGCCTCCCGCAAGCAGCCCAAATACCTTCTCTCCGGGAGTCAGTCCGTTAACCCGTTCACCAACCGAGGTCACCACACCCGCAAACTCTTGGCCGGGCACGTCGCTCCGGACCCCCGGCGGAGCGGTGTACCCGCCTTGGCGTTGCATCAGGTCTACCCGGTTCAGCGCCGAGGCTTTAACCTCTACGAGCACCTCGTCGGGCCCGGCTATCGGGTCCTCGGTTTCTTGCACCCGAATCACCTCGGGGCCTCCCAGTTCAGTGATTATGGCGGCGCGCATGACATATCCTCCTGGATAGCAAGCATAGGTTGAGAGCAGGATTAGTTTCTAGGAGACGAATCGACCCGCTGAGTGTTAGAGCCTGTAACAAAACTCATGACCTGTCATTGGGAAGGGAGCGTCGCGACTGAACGACCCCTTACCATAGAATAAAGATTCTCCGCTTTGCTCAGAATTGTAAGTGTCGGGTAATTCGTTGACATATCCAAACAGCGGAGCATAAGCCCCCGGAGTTCATAGCGGGCGAGGCCGGCTGTGTTCGGGCGGAGGCGGGTCAGTCCACGGCGGA
The DNA here is from genome assembly GCA_965249215.1 of Dehalococcoidia bacterium. GTDB lineage: Bacteria > Chloroflexota > Dehalococcoidia > Lucifugimonadales > UBA3495. The sequence continues at coordinate 523,981 of CBDFLN010000002.1, forward strand.
AGCGGCGGTCTTGGAACCAACGGTAGGGAGCATCTTGTCCTATGCCGGAGGAGCGTGCGGCTTGAGCCAGGGTGGGAGCAGCGGCGATGATGGGCAGAGCTTGCTGCCGGCGGGAGGGAAGGCCGGAAATTTCGATTTCTGTACCATTCTGTACCATTTCGTCCCATTTTGGGGCGTCGGCAGCAGGCGAGGGAGGGTTGGAGGATTCGGGGCTGGGCCGGCGGGAGGAAAGGCCGGAATTTTCGAATTCTGTACTATTCTGTACCATTCCGTTCCATTTTGGGGCGTCGGCAGCAGGCGAGGGAGGGTTGGAGGATTCGGGGCTGGGGCGGCGTTTGGTCACGACACGTCACGGGCCTCAGTGGCTGGTCTTGATTGGGTCCGGCGATATGGCAGGGACCTGACCTACATCTATGATAAGGGGAGACTGGGAGGCTGGGCAAGGGGCAAGTGTCAGTGGTGGGGGCGCTGGGGGGGATTTTCACCCCCTCTAAATCTCCCCCTTCGTAAGGGGGAGAGATCAGGTTTGGTACAAACCGGGGAGACTGGTAACAGATCATCCATGAACATAGGTAACACTTTCCTTAAGGGGGAAAGGAAATGGCGGCTGGGAGGAGGGAATGACGGTTTGTCAATGAATTAGCTAACACATACAAGAATGACGGCATTCGGTATTTTTAGATAGTCTTAACTATATTTTAATCCCATTGCACCCGTCAAATCCACGGGTGTGATTGCTAGTAGTGAGTCATGCTTGGAATCGAAGGGATAGAGCCGGTGACGTTTGACCCTGGCGTCCTGGGTGTTGAACCTCCAGTTGATGGAGTCTCGGGCGACGTTTCGCTCAGTGACCAGGGCTTGGACCTCCCGCCGGAGGGCCTCCTCGTCGGGGAGCCGCTGCCGCAGGCAGGAGCGGGACAGCACGCTGAACTCGATTTCCGCCATCCCTTCGGCAAGCTCAGGACAGGATTCAACCAACTGCCGTGATTGGGGGTGTGGTGAAACTCCAGTCGTTTGGCGACCCGGCGGGCCTCCACCGCTGGGAAGGTTTCGTACAGAGATGCCGTGCGGTGGGTGTTCAGGTTGTCGAGCACCAGCCGGATCACCGGGACATCGGGATAGGCCTCATCCACCAGCCAGCGCATCTGGCGGGCGAAGTCCTGCATGGTGCGCCGCTCCGTAACCGCCAGCCGGCCAGGGGCTCACAGGCCAGGAACAAGTTGCGGGCGCCCGCCCGGTGGTACTCGTAGTCCTGCCGCCGTGGTCTCTCTGGCTGGGCCGGCAGCGGGGGACGGGTGTCAGCCAGCAACTGGGTGGAGGTCTCGTCAAAGCAGACCACCGGCCGCTGGGGGTCATAGGGTTCGGCGTACAAATCCAGCACCTCCTCCATTGGTCAAATACGCCGGAGCTTCCGGGTGGGCCACGAACTCGGCGCTCACCTTGGGGATGCACCACTCCTGCTTCTGCCACGGCTTGAGGGCGTTTGTTTCAGGTGCAGCCGCACCGTCTCGTGGGATAGGGAGGACACCAACCCCAACTCCACCACCTTGCCCGCCAAAAGGCGCAGGGTCCAGTGTTCATGCCCTTCCGGCGGTTCAGAGCAGGCCAGCGCGATGAGGTGCGCTTCGCCACGGTCGTCCAGCTTCCGGTACCGATGGGCTTGGGGTAGGTCTTTGAGAACCCCGTCCAACCCCCCTTCTGCGAAGCGCCGCTTGATCCGAAATACAGTGCCTTCGGCCACCTCCAGCGCTTCCGCCACCCGGGGGGCACTCCACCCCTCATCCGTCTTGAGCAGAATCCGTGCCCGGATGATCACCCGGGCTGAACCTTTCCCCGCACGAACCAGATGCTGGAGCTCGTTCCGTTGTTCCGACGTCAGCCGGACTCCATATTTTCCCCTGACCATACTGCCACCTCCCATCAACACTCTCCAGAGTCAGGGTAGCGCTTTCGGTCAATTCTTCACATTACCATCTAAATCAAGTTTGACTCACTACTAGTAAACCACCGTCAGGTGGCAACCCGGACGATGCCGTACATGTGCTTGAACAGCTTATAGCCTTCCTTGAGCAGGGACCCCAGGCCGCCCCCGCTGGTGGGGCGCACGTGGTCGAAGGCCAGCACCTCGGTATACCGGAAGTCACCCCGGCTTTCCAGGGCGTCGGCAAGACGGCGTGACTCCGCCGAGGGGACCAGGTCGTCGTCTCGATCGTGCATAATCATGATCCGGGCTTCCAGGTCGGAGACGTAGCTGCGAGGTGAAATCTCCGCCATGTCCTCCCGGAAGTCGGCAGGAAGGGTCAGGTAGAGGCGTTCCGCTTCCTCCCGGGTAGTACCTGTTAGCAACTGGTGGACCGCTCTGGCTTGGTCCGATAGCCCTTCCACTTCCTCGTCGGCTACCCGCTGCTTCTCCACGAAAATACGGCTCAGTATGTCCCGGCTCTGGGGGTCGTCCATAGCCTCGATCAGTTCGTTGGCAAATACCTTCCGGGTCATGCTGTCGGGGTTCCAAGGGTCTGTCTGGTCCTGGTAGTAGCGGGAGCGGGAGGCGACTTGCAGCAGCAGATCGCGGGCGTCGTAGTACGGGCCAAAGGCGTTGACGAAGGCCACGTCATCTTTGATCCGAGAGTCGGAGGCGGCCACCAAGGCGAAGGAGGCCCCCACGCAGAACCCACCCATGCCAACCCGGTCCTGGTCCACGAAATCCCGCTGTTCCAGGTACTGGAAAGCCCATATCAGGTTCTCGATCTCGTTGGGGTCGATGTTGTGCTGCAGGGCCATCATGGGGGACCAGTGGAACATGGCCACGAACCCGGCCCGGGCCAGGGCATTACCCAGGTTCACCACGTCCTCGTCGTCGCGCCCGGCGGCGTTGGCGCCCAGGAAGATCAGCACCGCCGCCCGCTCCTTGTCGTCGGGGATGCGGTAGAGGTCGGCGACACCCGTCCCTTGGGCTTGAGGATAGGTTACTGCCTCGCGCACCGGGTCGGCGGTGAACCAGGATTGGGGCTTAACGGGTAACCCCAGAACCTGAGTCACGAAGAGAGCGGTCTGGAACCCGGCCTGGCCCTGAGGGGTCAGGGTCACAAAGATAGTCAGGGCCACCGACAATACCGCCAGCCCGATGGCCAGCCGGCGCAGCCATTTCCAGATGAACTTTCTCACAACCCCTCCCAATCTGGATGTGCCACTCAATCCCTTCCCCATTGATGGGGGAAGGCTAGTAGTGAGTCATGCTTGGAATCGCAGGGATAGAGCCGGTGAAGTTTGACCCTGGCGTCCTGGGTGTTGAACCTCCAGTTGATGGTGGCTCGGGCGGCATTTCGCTCCGTGACCAGGGCCAGGACCTCCCGCCGGAGGGCCTCCTCGTCGGGGAGCCGCTGCCTCAGGCAGCAGCGAGACAGCACGCTGAACTCGATTTCCGCCATCCCTTCGGCAAGCTCAGGACAGGATTCAACCAACTCCCGTGCTTGGGCGGGTGGTGAAACTCCAGTCGTTTCGCAGTCCGCCGGGCCTCCACCGCTGGGAAGGTTTCGTACAGGGAAGCCGTGCAGTGGGTGTTCAGGTTGTCCAGGACCACCCGGATTACGGGTATCTGGGGGTACGCTTCGCCCACCAGCCAGCGCATCTGGTGGGCGAAGTCCTGCATGGTGCGCCGCTCCGTAACCGCCACGTGCCGCCAGCCGGCCAGGGGCTCACAGGCCAGGAACAAGTTGCGGGCGCCCGCCCGGTGGTACTCGTAGTCCTGCCGCCGTGGTCTCTCTGGCTGGGCCGGCAGCGGGGGACGGGTGTCAGCCAGCAACTGGGTGGAGGTCTCGTCAAAGCAGACCACCGGCCGCTGGGGGTCATAGGGTTCGGCGTACAAATCCAGCACCTCCTCCATTGGTCAAATACGGCGGAGCTTCCGGGTGGGCCACGAACTCGGCGCTTACCTTGGGGATGCACCACTCCTGCTTCTGCCACGGCTTGAGGGCGTTTTTTTCAGGTGCAGCCGCACCGTCTCGTGGGATAGGGAGGGCGCCAACCCCAACTCCACCACCTTGCCCGCCAAAAGGCGCAGGGTCCAGTGTTCATGCCCTTCCGGCGGTTCAGAGCAGGCCAGCGCGATGAGGTGGGCTTCGCCCCGGTCGTCCAGCTTCCGGTACCGATGGGCTTGGGGTAGGTCTTTCATAACCCCGTCCAACCCCCCTTCTGCAAAGCGCCGCTTGATCCGAAATACAGTGCCTTCGGCCACCTCCAGCGCTTCCGCCACCCGGGGGGCACTCCACCCCTCATCCGTCTTGAGCAGAATCCGTGCCCGGATGATCACCCGGGCTGAACCTTTCCCCGCACGAACCAGATGCTGGAGTTCGTTCCGCTGTTCCGACGTCAGCCGGACTCCATATTTTCCCCTGACCATACTGCCACCTCCCATCAACACTCTCCAGAGTCAGGGTAGCGCCTTCGGTCAATTCTTCACATTACCATCTAAATCAAGTTTGACTCACTACTAGGTGTGATTACTAAGGGTCTAAGGTTATATCGGGGTGGGTATCCACGCCGTACCTGGCGAACACCTCGTCTATCTGCCGCATATCGTCTCCCGATAGCGCCCAATCCACAGCTCCCAGATTTTCTTCTAATTCTCGAGTGTTTAGGTTGCCGACCAGGGCTACGCTTACGGCAGGGTGGGACAAGACCCATCTCAATGCAAGCTGAGGCATTGTCTTGCCCCGGCTCTTTGCGATGGGTTTCAAATCCTCGACAACCCGCAGGTTTCGTTGCCGATGCTCCTGGTCCCAAATTAAGAAAAGCCCCGCGTTACTCCCGGTGGAGCGACCCGTTCCTCTCATGTCGTTATCTGCGAACTTCGTGTCCGCAGTGAAGGTTCCCGTCAGCATGCCAAAACCCAGTGACCCGTAGGTCATCACACCGATGCCTTGTTGCTGGCAGTGGGGGAAAACCTCTCGCTCCACCCGCCGGTCGAACATGTTGAAATCGTACTGAACCACGTTAAGCCGTCGAGCCGCCTCACATTCTTTGAGCTGGTCCAGGGTGAAATTGGACACACCGACAGCCCGAACTTTCCCTTGCTGCACCACGCTGTCTAGGGCGCCCATAGTCTCCTCAAAGGGGGTGTTTGCATCCGGCTCGTGGACCAGCAGGACATCTAGATAATCTGTCTGAATCCTCTGCAAGCTCTGGTCGACCAAAGGAAGGATAGACTCCCTCCGGCCATCCCGGCCCTTTGGCCTGCCAACTACATGGCCCTCGGGACCCAAACCGCATTTGGTCACCACCACCACATCTTTACGGCGTGGGCCCAGGGCTCTGCCCAACATACGTTCCGAGTCTCCCCCTCCGTAATGTGGGGCGGTATCGAAACAGGTGATTCCCCGGTCCAAGGCGCAGTGTACATTGTCGATCATTCGATCGATGTACTCCCCCCCCCAATAGTAATGTTTTCCCATATTATGACAGCCGAAGCCGATTGCCGACGTCGTAATGTCAGTTGTTCCAAATTTACGGTATTCCATTGATCTGCCACCTCCAACCATTCTAGCTCTTGCGAAACTCAGAGCGTACCTATTCGAGTCAGGGGTAGCTCGGGCCTAGCGGCCACCCATTGACAATCATTCGTCTCTTCCCAGGGTTATCCGGCGTGTCTTGAGCACCTCATATTGTTTCTCACCCTCACGCACCTCAATCCTGGTGTCAAGAGGGACGTCGTGGAACACTTGACGTATCCCCGACGTGGGCCATGACACCTCCATCGATAGGACACGGTCTGCCTGCCCCAAGCCTATTTCTTGCTCCAGGCTCGACGCTCCGAAGCTCCCACCACTGCTGACGAGGGCGTAAACGGATCTTCGGGACCCGCCTACCATGGCCAGCTCGAGCTTGATTCGGGCGCCGATGCCCGCCCGATTCGACTGGACGCCAACCAGCCGCGCCGAGAGCCAGCGGTTTTTGTGTCCAGGATTCTCGTACAAGGCATTCTCGAAGGCGTCGCCTGGGTAGAAACCGCCCATCTGAGCGAAAATGTCCTGGTCTCCGTCCCTGTCCAGGTCACCAAAGGCGATGCCGTGACCCTTGTGGAGGTGACCCAACCCCGCAGAGAACGTCACGTCGGTAAAGGACCGACCCTCATTGTTGCGGTAAGCAATGTTGGGCCCCAAAACGTCGTAAGAAGGATATCCGGTGCCCAGGTAGAAGTCCGGAAAGCCGTCGTTGTCCATGTCACCGAAATTGGCGGCCATGGTCAAGTGGACCCGGTACAAGCCGGTCTCTCGGGTAACGTCGATGAAACCGCCCTTTCCGTCGTTTTTGTAGAGGCGCATTCGCACTCCGTCGTTTTCCAGGCCCAGATAGTCGGCGGCCACGTCCTCGATCTTGGTGCCATAGCCAGCCACGAACAGGTCAAGCCATCCGTCGTTGTTGTAGTCCCAGAACCAGGTGGCGAAGCTCCGTACCGGCTCCACCACCCCCAGAGCCGGACCTACATCGGTGAACGACCCGTCGCCGTCGTTGCGATATAGCCGGTTTTCTTGTCCATAGTTGGACACGTAAAGGTCGGGGTCACCGTCGTTATCGTAGTCGCCCCACCCGCTGCCCTTGCAGTAGCGCAGGTTCGGAACTCCCGCTTCGAAGGTCACGTCGGTGAAGGTGCCGTCCCCTTGGTTGCGTAAGAGTTGGCTGGGAAACTGGATTGGGCGTTCGGACTCGCTACACGAAAAGAGGTCCAAGTCCCCATCATTATCATAGTCGGCCCATACGGCGGTCTGGCTGGGGTATGAGTGGCGCGCAAGACCGGCCTTACGGGTGACGTCGGTGAAGGTGCCGTCGCCACTGTTGTGCAATAGAGACATCCGCATCTGCCCGTTCTTATGTAGCCAGCCACCGCGCATCACCAAAATATCCAACATACCGTCGTTGTTATAGTCGGTTTGTACGATGTTCAGTCCCCCAAGCTGGTCGGACAGGCCTGCCCGGGCCGTGTGGTCGGAAAACTTCCCGTTGCCGTCGTTGTGGTAGTAGATGATTGACCCTCCGGGATCCCAGGTCGAGGTTACTATGTCGTACAATCCGTCGTTGTCAAAATCGTCCATGATGCTGCCGCCGGCCAGGTTGGCTGCGTTTAGGCCCACCTGGGAGGCGATCTCTTCGAAGCGCCCGATGTCATAGTCCGTCGCCAGCAGCTCGCGGGGGATCAGGAATTGCTCTGGGACGCCGGCCGGATAGGCGCCCAGGGTCATATGGGCGATGTTCAGAAGCCACCTGTACTTGATGTTCCCCGGTTCCATCTCCAAAAGGCGGAGGAAGTATCTGATGGCGTTGGTCGAACCTTGCGCGTCTGCATAGCCCTGTTGGTTCCCCAGAGGCAGGGTGCAGACCAGCCTGGCGGTGGGGTTGATCCGGTTGCTGAGTTCACCGGCCTTGAGGCTGGTGACGGCGAGCTCTTCCAGCAGTCTTTGCACATCCCCGCTCTCAGGGTCTTCGCGCTCCTCGATCTCCAGCGCCTCCCTCAAGATGCGTATGGACTCATCAGCCTCGCCGAAGCGCAGATAGTCGAATGCTGCAGCCATACGGATGTTAACGTCGCTCTGAAACAGCGGGTTCTCAATTAACTCCAAAAGGTCGCGCCGCTGAAGCGTCCCAAAGTACGGATCGTAGCTATCAGTAAGAGCCCTGCAGTAGTAGGCCAGGTCGGAGGTGTCCGTGGCGTCGTTGGATACTTTCTGATTGCTTCCCATTTGCGGGAGCGAGTCATCCGGAGAATCGTCGGAAATGTAGAAAACGTAGAAAAGAGACAGTCCCATCGACACGGTGACTACAGCCGCGCCCAGCGCCGCGAGCAACACGCCTCTGCGGGCTAGCAGCCGCCGGATAACCGCAGGTCGCTGGCCGTGGGCGAGAGTTGTTTCCCCTATGTCGGTGCGGTCCGTGTCCAATTAACGTAGTGGCGGCCACCCCTAGGCCAGCCGTCCCCATACCTCCCAGAGAAGGGATGCTAGCAGGGCTCCAGACGACCGTCAATCCCGCAGGGGCGGGCTAGTACTGTCGCCTTCAAATCCTGCAACCGTTGCGGCACGCTGTGATACGATGGCGTAACTGTGGATTTAGGTGGGACCGGCTGACAGGCAACCCGATTGTTTGCGACCTCCCTTAGCAAGAAACGAGTAACCGGGATAGTGCTCCTGGCGGTCATCGTGGGGCTGTTCTTCGCCTTGAACCGCTTCCCCAAGCTGGACGCCGTTGGCGGGGACCTGGATATCGTCTCCTCGGCATCGGAGCAGTGTTTCCAAGGATTCTGCATAGAGCGGGAGGCGGGAACTGGGCTGCTGGAGCAGTGGTGGGTCTTCTCGGTGACCTACCTGCGGCTGGTGGCCATTGGCATGGGGTTCGCCTTTCTGGTAGCGGGGCTGGCAGAAGCCTTCTTGTTCCCGACAGGGAGTGGCAGGGGGCTGGCGTCTGGAGGGGTATTCAAGCGAACGGTGAAGGGGCTGGCGGTAGGGCCGGTGATGAACCTGTGCTCGGCGTGCATCGTGCCGGTGTCGACGGCCTTTCACCGGAAGGGAGTGGGGATAGAAGGGACGATCGCCATGGTGCAGAGCTCGGCGACGATGAACATACCGGCGCTGGCGATGGTGTTCTTCGTGTTCACGCCGATGCTGGGGTTCAGCCGGCTGTTCCTGGCGATAATTGGGGCACTGCTGCTGGGCCCGCTAGTGGCGCTGGTGATACGGCGAAGCCGAGAGGAGGCAAGCGAAGAAAGGGAAGCGGTAGAGCTAGTTGAGATAGAAGACAGTAGACCATGGGGCCCGGTGCTGGTGGAGGCGTGCCGGGAGTGGGTGAAAGCCAGTTTGGGGTATCTGGTGCGTTTGGGGCCGATGATGGTGGTGGCGGCCTTTATAAGCGGGCTGGTGATCCAGTGGCTAAGCCCGGAGACGGTATCGACGTACCTGGGGAACAACGTGACGGGGATAGCGATAGCGGCCACCTTTGGGATATTGATCAACGTGCCGCTGCTGTTCGAGATACCGCTGGTGGCGCTATTGCTGCTATTTGGGATGGGAACGGCGCCGGCGGCGACGCTGCTGTTCACAGCGGCGGCGGGAGGGCCCTTCACCTTCTGGGGGTTGGCGAAGACGATGCCGAAGCGTGCGATAGCAGCCTTCGCGGCAGCGACGTGGACATTAGGGTTGCTGGGAGGGCTGGCGGTGCTGGGGATCGGGGTCTTTATCTGGCAGAGCGCCGACGACCTGAGAGTTGACGCAGCCAATACGTATACGGGGTCACCGCCGAGCCAAGACGCCTTTCCTGCTTCTGTGACCCCCTTTACTGCCCTCGAGCTGTCACCAGAAGTTGGGCCCGCGCAAATCTGGGGCCAGCGTCCCGGGGTCGCCGTCTTTGATTATGACCGGGATGGGGACCTGGACTTCTATATCACCGCCGACCAAGGCCACTCCAACGTGTTGTATCAAAACGACGGCCAAGGCAATTTTGAGGATGTGGCCGGGGAGGCGGGAGTGGGAGCTAACGAATGGAACAGCACCGGCGTAGTGGCCTGTGACTTCAACAACGACGGCTACCAGGACCTGTACGTTGGGTCCCAAGGGGCTATCGGCGACCGGCTGGACTTCCGGTCGCCTCCCCACGGGCAGGGGAACAAAGACTTGTTGTTCTTGAACAACGGAGCCGGCACTTTTACCGACATAACCGACGCTGCATTCGGCAAAGCGGTAAACCTGCGCTCGGCCATGTCCATGGCCTGTGCCGATGTGGACGGCGACCAATGGTTGGATATCTACGTGGGGAACCTGCTGGACCATGACTTTCGGCACCTCCAAAGACCGCACCATGCCGGCCACTACAACGTGTTGTACCGGAACAACGGCGACCTGACCTTCACCGATGTCTCTGGACCTGCCGGAGTGAAGGGTCCTCAGATTCTGATGCGGCATCCCGACGGAGAACCGGTCCTATTCGAAGACCCCGAGACAGGTGAGATGTACGAGGGCTACGACCCTACAACCGCAGATGCTAACGGCAACCAGGTGGGTGAACCGACTGGACAGACCCACGCCGTCTTTTTCTTCGATCACGATGAAGACGGCGACCCCGACCTGTGGGTGGCCAACGACGGGGATCGGCTGTACATCTACCGCAACGACTCCACGCCCGGGAATATCCGGTTCACCTCGGTGGCCGGAGAGATGGGCCTGGACCAGGTTGGCGCTTGGATGGGCTTCGCTCCGGGAGACTACGACGGCGACGCTGACCTGGACATTTTCGTCACCAACATGGGGTTCCACAACCGCACTCGGTGGCGCCCCAAGGCTCCCGGCGGGAGCTGCGCCTATCACGATCAGTTCGACTGGGGTAGCTGCCTCAACTTCCTGCTCCGTAACGACGGCATCCAGGAAGTACCCGGCATCGGCTCCCTGGGCCGGTTCACCGATGTCGCCCCCGAGACTCAGGTGGTCCCCAGCCCGATAATGCCGCCGATATCTCTGGACCCCACCGCCATTCACCCAGATTGGCCGGTGCCCACCGGATTGTCCGCCTACGAGTTTGGTTTTGGCGCCACCTTTTTCGACTACGACAACGACGGCGACCAGGACCTTTACTGGCTGGGCTCCACGGTGGAGCGGGGCGAAGGACCCGGAGGCCAGGCGTTTCCTGCCGCTGGGCGCATGTTGGAAGGCGATGGGAAAGGAACATTCCGGGACATCACCGTGCGGGCGCGGCTCCTGAACATTGACCGGGTGGACTACTCGGTCTTGGACCCGGAGGACCCCCGATTCGACCCAGAGGCGCAGCGGATCGACCCCACGGTTCACGAGAACGGCAAAGGGCTGGCCCACGGAGACTTGAACGGCGATGGCTACGTCGACCTCATCGGCACCAATAGCCGGGGGTACATCCGGCTACACCCGGAGATTAAGGAATTTCCGGGACCCCTCTTTGTCTGGCTGAATGGCGGAGGCGAGAATCACTGGATTACCCTTCGCCTAAGGGGACGCATGGCCATCGATGGCACGGGGAGTAACGCTGACGGCATTGGGGCGCTGGTGTACCTTACCGCCGAGCCCAAGGGGGCCGACAACTCATTGATGCAGGTGCAAGCAGTGCTGGGGGGCTCCAGCTACTTGTCCATGAATAGCATCGACCTGGAGTTTGGCTTAGGCCAAGCTGACCGGGTGAAGGAAATCCGAGTCCTCTGGCCCAGTGGCCGGCAACAAACTTTGAGGGATGTCGACGCCGATCAGGTCCTTCTGATAGAGGAACCCCAATCCTGACGGCTTAAAGACCCAGATGTACTCTCCCTCGCCGGGCTGGCCGTACCCCGGCTGGTGACCAATAACTTCGTGGTGACCCAGTTGAGGGAATGCGGCACCGACGTCGAGCTTCTGAGGATGAAATGGATGACCTACGCCGGCTATTGGGCCGACGGTATACGCCAGGGAGAAGACACCGGCTTGTTCGCCATGGGAATGGGAACAGGCGATATTGCTGGCCTCAATCAGCACATCGACTCATCGGGTTGGCCGCCCGCCGGTTGGGGCGTCGGCCGGTACGCCAATGACAATTTGGATCCCTTGGTAGAGCGGGCTTTGGCAGCCACTCCCCGCGACGGATATTGCGGCTTGTCCACCAACTGACCCTGGAGGATAACGCCCACATCCCCATCATCCAGATCTCCTTCGGGTTTGGCGTAAGTGACCGCGTAGGGGGCTGGACGGGTTCCTCCGACTGGATACAACGGTTCAACAAGGCGTGGCTGGAGTACTAACCTAGCCTCCCCGCACAAAGGTAACACCTACCGGTCAATCACGTAAGGCCGGGGTGACGGAAGACAGACGCCTAGCCCCTGCTTGGTGGCACCGCCAGCAAGCAGGGTATAGAATGTGGTGTGTTTCCGTTATCTCGGCCACACGGTTGCGGGAAGATAGTCATGACCGGAACCCTCGGAAGAAACCTCGCCCCGCCAGGCTGCGTGGATAAGACCGGTTTAGATGAGCAAGTGTGTCCTTCAGCTTGCTTACCTCCTCTTGGGCACCGAGACCTTTGTAGAAATAATCTTTACGTGGCCGGGCATCGGCCTCCAGACGTTTACGGCGGTTTTCAACCGGGATATCCCCATGATCCAAGTTATAGTAGTGCTGGCCACGTGCGTTTTCGTTCTCATGAACCTGCTAGTGGACGTGCTGTACCAATTCCTTAATCCTCGAGTGAGACACGCGTGAACTAGTTACGACTATTCACTCCTGTTCCAGTGGACTCTTACTAAAAAAGGACGGTCAAGTTCCAAGTGGAGCTAGAGCGGGAAGAAGTACAACCGTATTTGGGTGAAGTGGTACCGTCGGGGGTGGTTCCAAAGGTACGACGTTTCGTCGCGGATGCCGTATCCTACCACAAGCCGGCGGTGATCGGCTTCACCATGATCTTGATGATCTTCCTGATCGCGGTACTCGCCCCCGTGCTCCCTCTGGTGCCCGGCCCGAATGAACAGGATACAGCCAATTTCTTGGCGCCGCCGCTCACGGAAGGCCATGTCCTGGGAGTAGATACCCTGGGGCGGGACATCCTCAGCCGGTTGATTTGGGGGTCACGCTCGTCCCTGATCATAGCCACGGTGCCTGTACTGATAGGCACCATTGTGGGCCTGATATTGGGCTCCATGGCCGGCTTCATGGGTCGGGTGGTAGAGATCTCAGTGATGCGGGTTCTGGACGTTTTCTTTGGTATTCCCGCAGTGTTGATGGCTGTGCTAGTGGGGGTTGCTCTGGGCCCAGGGCTGTGGAACATGATCTGGGCTATCTCCATAGTGCTTGTTGCTCCGATATCACGAGTGGCGTATCAAGCAGCGGTAGTCGTGCGTGAACTAAACTATATTGAGGCCGCTCGGGCCACGGGCGCCCGGAACCGCCAGATTATCGTTCACGATATAGTGCCCAACATCCTTGCGCCGGTCATGGCTTACTCAGCTTCCTTGGCTGGCTTGATAGTTGTGTTCGGCGCCGGCCTGAGCTTAATAGGGCTGGGCGTACAGGGGACTACCGCCGACTGGGGCAAAATGATTGGTGAGGGGCGAACGGTTATTGTTGTTGCCCCCCACGTGTCCACTATTCCCGGCCTGGGCATCTTCTGGGTAGCCACAGGCTTTAACCTGATGGCCGACGCCATGAGGGATGCCCTGGATCCCCGGCTTAGGGCATAACTGGCATACGCAGCGGGAGCCGCTCCAACAGCCCGGCCCAGGAATCTCAGAGGAGACCGATGGACAACGAGCTACTACGAGCTGAGGGGTTAAAGAAGTACTTCTCGCTGGGAGGCGGTTGGTTTTTCTCCGGGCCGGAACGCACGGTCCGGGCCGTTGACGACATCAGCTTCTCCATGAGGGAAGGGGAGGTCTTGGGACTAGTTGGTGAATCTGGCTGTGGCAAGTCAACCATGGCTAGACTGGTGCTGGGGCTCATCAAGCCGACTTCTGGTCAAATCTGGTTTGACGGGGACGAGATCACCGCGTTGGACTCGGAGGAGCTGAGAAAGCTCCGGACTAAGATACAAATCGTCTTTCAAGACCCCTACGGTTCGCTGAATCCTCGCATGTCGGCGGGCGACACTATAGGATACCCCATGCGGGTTCACCACCTGTTAAGCGGACCGGCGGTCCAGGCCAGGGTTGTAGAGCTGCTGGAAATGGTGGGGTTGAGCCGGCTACATGCTAACCGCCTCCCCCACCAACTTAGTGGTGGCCAACGCCAGCGGGTTGGCATCGCTCGGGCCTTGGCAGTTAATCCGAAGCTGCTCATCTGCGATGAACCGGTCTCTTCCATGGACCTGTCTGCTCAGGCCCAGGTGCTCAATCTTTTTAAAGAGTTGCAGGGGGAGTTGGGAATAAGCTACCTCTTCATCACCCATGACTTGAACGTCGCCGAATATATTTGCGATCGCATCATCGTGATGTATGCCGGGAAGATCGCTGAAATAGCGGACTGCGAGGAGATCTACGAAAATCCGAAGCATCCCTATACCGAAGCGCTTCTGTCCGCCGCAGTTCTGGGGAAATGGCTAGGGTCCTCTCAAGAGATTATCCTGGAAGGCGATCCGCCTAGCCGCGATAATCCCCCGCCTGGCTGCAGATTCCACACGCGATGCTCCTATGTCATGCCGGTTTGCCGAGAGGTGGAGCCCCTTCTGCTGTCCACCGGAGGTGAGCATATGGCGTCCTGCCACTTGCTGACCGGTGGAGACGGCCGGGAGGGCGCAAACCTGGACACTGAGAGGGCTGACTAATCGGTGGATTCAGGGGAGCGGGTCGTCTGAAGTGTACCTCTTTAAGACGTTCCCGGTGACGCGCGCAACGTTGTTGTCGTATCCCCCATAGGATAACGGTCCGCACCAGGCTATCGAGCTCACAGAGAATACAGCCCCGCCATTGGGGCATTCGAAATGCACTCTGTCCGCTTTCACCAGAGGATGTCTGGTCCCTCCCTCAATTGGATTAGAAACTGTGACTTCCTCAATGACGTGCTGATATAAGTCGGAATAGCCGGAGGCCGTTGCCAGCAAAAGGGCGTGTGGCGGCGAACCTAAGGCATGGTCAAGACGGTCCAGCTCAAAGCCGGCCCCGCCGTTAAGATAACTCTCCAGCCCATCCAACATTTGCCCCAACCAATTCTCGGGATGCGAGTCGGTCAACAACACTTTGTAGGGCGCCAGGAGGTCCTCACCTTCATGATGTAGGTCTTCATCGATGACCACGTCAAAGGGGTGGGCCATCGCTTCCAGCCCGTCCACCAAGTGAAGGTCCGCGTTGAACTGGTGCGGAGAGCCACTGAGTTCAGCGGCGCCGGATTTGGGCCGCATGTTCAGGATGGGCCGCAGGCGCGACCAATAGCAGACGCCGCTTCCATCGGTATGCGTGTCGTCCAAGCTGGAAAGCTTTTGCTCAACGATGTACTTGTCTTGTACTTGTTCGGGATACGGGACTCCTACCAGGAGGGAATTTAACGTCTCTAAGAGTTCCATATCCGCCATGGGTTGATTGCCATGCGCCAGATAGCTAAATGTGGGCCCTAGTAGTGAGTCAATATCACTACGCTACTCCAGGCATCATGCTGTGGCCCGAGTTTCCGTGGACGCCAGGGTAGAGAGGCGCGCTGTGGACAAGTTGCTCCGGTTACATCGCGTGTATTCGCCTGCCCTATGACCGGAAGAGAAACCGGCTCTGTCTGGCAGCAGGGGCATCACACATGCGTTTCTGTTGGCCGACCCCGCTGGGTACCCGTTGTCAAGCGTAGGTCTCCTGCAAGTAGGGACATGCACTCCACCGCGCCGGCTCTAATTCTGCCAGCGGTGGTTGCACTTCCTTGCATTCCGGCTTTCGAATGGGGCAGCGGGGCTCAAAGGGGCAGCCCTGCAGAAGGCTACCTGGCACGGGAGGCTCACCTGGGAGAGAAGTTAGTGGCTGGCCCCGCCGCTCCAGGGTGGGCATGCAACTCAGGAGGCCCGCGGTATAGGGATGCAGGGGTTTCTCCATCAATTCAGTGGTGGGCCCGGACTCCATGATCCGGCCTGAGTACATGACGATGGTGCGAGTACACGCCTTTCGAACCACCCGCATGTTATGGGTAGTAATGAGCAAAGCAGTACCGGTGCGGTCTCTCTGCTCTTGCAGCGTCCGCAGTATGCTGGCTTCCACGGTGACGTCCAGTGCGGTGGTGGCCTCATCAGCAATGAGCAGAGGGGGCTCGCTGGCGATGGCGGTGGCGATCAATACCCGTTGGCACATGCCGCCGCTTAGCTGGAAGGGGTAGGCCTTCAACACATCATCCGGCGAGGGCACCTTCAAAATGCCCAGGAGCCGTCTCGCCTCGACTAGCGCCTCCTTTTTGTTCATACCCTTATGGAGGGTCAAAGCCTCGGAGATCCCATTGCCTACTTTGGCAACCGGATCCAAGTAGTTTACCGGGTCTTGGAAGATCATGGACAGGCGTCCGCCTCTCAGTCCTCTCATCTCCTTTTCAGACTTTTCCAGCAGATTCTCGCCTTGGAAGTGAATCCGGCCGCCAACAACTTTTCCCGGATAACGCACGAGGCCTAACACGGAGAGGGCAGTTACGCTCTTGCCACTGCCAGATTCACCCACCAATCCCAATATTTCACCCGAGTCTAAGCTGAAGTTCACTCCATCAACGGCCTTCACGGTCGCGGTGCGGGTGAAGAAATGGACTTTCAGGTCTTGGACTTCAAGTAGACTATTTTGATTCATCCTTAACCTCTTTGGGGCCGGAAGGCTCTTTGCCCTTTCTACTTGCTATCGGATGAAGGCGAACAGGTAGCATCTTAGCATGTTCATCAAGCTTCGGCGATGTGACGCTGAAGGCGAAGAAATCCACAGGGGTCATTACGTGGGTAAACAAGGTGTTCAGCTGCCTTGAAGTGTTCCTCCGTTATGGGAAATGGGATGGCGAAATCTACGTGGATTAGCCAGGCAATTAAGAGATGCCCACCCCTATTTTTGGCCCATGGTGAGATAGTCCTCTGTGCTGTTGATTCGGGAACCTATGGTTGAGGCCTTAGGGGGCCAAGCACTATAATCTACGAGTTAACCGCACGTGTCGTTAGAATACACCTTTCGTGACAGTAGAAGACAAGCATGGCGAGTAAAGTAGGGCGTTTCAGCGCTTTATTCCTCGGCAGCGCCGCCGTGGCTGTCCTGTTACTGACTGCTTGCGGTCAGCAAGCCGGTCCCACGCCGTCCGTATCCTCGGGGGTGCAGGCGGTCCCGTTGGAGCCGGGAGCCCTGGTCGGCCAAGGAGACCTCGCCGTGCCGCCTCCCGACAGCTCAGCCCGGCCCGGTGGCGCCTTCGGTTTCTCCCACTTTTTCCTCGAGGAGATAGGAGGGGAGCTAATCACCACGCTGGTGGAAGGTCCATTGGACGATCAGGTCCGGTCCAACCTCTCTTACTTGCAGCTGAAGCAGCTCTACGATCAAGGGGGGCCGCCGCCCGAGGAGCTACAGATGGACAGGGAGGAGTTGGGAGAGTTGGTGCGACAGTTGGACAGGCTGCGGGAGGCCACCGAGAAATACCAGGATTTTCAAATAGCGCTGAGCGATGGCTTCAGCCCCTCGCGTGATCAGGTGCCGAACATGGGGGCCCACTGGGTTCACCGCGGCCGGGAGAATGACGGCGTGTTCGACCCTTCCGAGCCAGACTTTCTTCTGTACATTCGGGATGAAGTCAAGGAATGGAAGCTGGTCGGTACCGGCTTCCTCCAACCCACCCACCTGGTGGGCGAAGACCATCCCGAGGCTTTCGCCGGCCCAATCGACAACTGGCACACGCATTACAGCTTTTGCGCGAGCGCCCGCGGTACCTTTTCGGCTACGGAGGAGGACTGTCTAGAACGGGGTGGTGTGTGGTATTCCACATTCGGGTGGATGATCCACGCCTATGTTTGGGTGGATAACCCCCTTGGGGTGTTTCATATGTGGAACCCTAATATCCCGCCGGTGATGCACGCCGGCCGGATCCGGGAGACCCAGACCTATACCCCCGCGCAAGAAGGCGAGGTGGCCTTGACCATCGATCGCTTTAGCCTCCGGGATGCCGAGATCAAGGTGGGCGAGACTTTGGTTTGGACCAACGTGGACGGAGTTCCCCACACGATCACGTCGGGGTCGCATGGCCAAGCCGAGCCAGGGTTTGACTCTGGTTTAATTGGGCCCGGCCAGGCCGCCGCCTTGACGTTTCAGGAGCCTGGTGAGTACTCCTACACCTGCCTCTTGCATCCGTTCATGAACGCAAAGATTGTCGTCACCCAGTAGCACCATTTCACACCGCAATTGTCAGGTTGATATATGTCGTCGCTCCTGTGGGAAGAGGCGATATCATCCGTAGGCCCATGAGTGATTTGCACCCTCTGTTGTCCCTTGAGGTCTCTACTGATGAGTGACTGTCCGTAAGTAACAACGAGGCTGGGGCAACGAACACACATTCGTCACCTCAGCCTCAGTTGATTGCCTATCGGCTACTGCGATGTAGATGCTCTAAGTTATTACCGTTCGTACTCCACCCAGGCCTTATTGAACCTGGAGACGAAGCTGTCGGAGCCCGTCCACCCCCCGACCCGATCACTTATCCCATAGGTTTGGTAGAGATCGAGGACGGGGATATAGGCGAAATCCTCCAGAGCGATGTCGTGGGCTTCCCTCTCAGCGGTGAGATATTCTTCATAGGTAGTAGCATTCTGAGCTTTCTCTATCAGACTATCCACGTCGTCGTTCGCGTAGTAGCCGACGACCCAGCCGTCAGGGGGCCAACTCTCGGAGTGGAGATACTGATCGTAACCAGACACATCGCCCACTCCCATACTCATGGTAAACAAGCCGATGCCTTCGCCGCTCGGGATGCCGCCGCCCCACAAGGCCGCATAGGTCTCCCACTCATAATTGACCAACTCCACGTCAATGCCACACTCATTCCTCAACTTGACGGCAATATAGTTATTGATCTTCAGCGTCGGGGCTGGCAACCCCGACGCGGTGCCGTACATCTTGGTCTTGAAGCCGTCGGGATAGCCGGCGTCGGCCAGCAGTTGCTTGGCCAGGTCCGGATCGTAGGGGAGCAGGGGCGCGTCTGGGTCTCTACCTGGGTTTACGCCCCAGATCTGATTGCCGGGTTTGAGGATCCCCGACATCAAGTCGTTGGAAAGTGTCTCCCGGTCAATGCACAAACTCGTCGCCTGGCGTACCCGCAGGTCGTCGAAAGGCGGCTCCCTGTGGTTGGGATTCAGCCCATAGTAGGCCCAAGAGAGACGGGCATAGCCCTCAAAGCCCGGGAGACCCCTAACGAGGTTCAGGTTTTCGGGCGCGAGGTTCACGGCAATGTCTATCTCACCGGCGACGAGCGCAGCCAAGCGAGCCACCTCGTCGACGATCGGTACTACAACAAGCTGGTCAAGAAGAGCCTTCTCCCCCCAATAGTCATCGTTCCGCTCCAACACCAGCGCCTCACCCTTTTCCCACGACTTGAACTTGAAGTGCCCGGTCCCCACGGGGTTCTCGCCTATTTCTTCAGGGGTCATAGTCCGTATGGCTTCCCCGCTGATCATGGCGCAACAAGGCCAGACCTGAAATCTGTCAATCGCGCCGAAGTTGGGTTGGGTCAGCTTCATCTCAAACGTATAGTCGTCAACGGCCCTCACGCTATCGATAAATCCCGTGGTCCAGGAAACGAACCCCGCGCCGCGGGGGTTGTAAAATTCGTAGTCCTCGTCGATCAAGGACCGGTAGTTCATCTCCGCTACTTCAGCGTTGAAATCACTTCCGTCGTGGAACTTGACCCCCTGGCGAAGGTGAAAGGTCAAGGTGAGCTTATCGTCGGACAACTCCCATGACTCAGCAAGGACAGGTATAGGTCCAGCTGGGGGATTTTCGGTCTGGAGCTCCGACCTGGCCTCGGTCCAGTTCCCCTCGACCAAGCTTTCGTATATGGCAATGGCCCCGGGCTCGCAGTGGCCCACAAAATGCATGTGAGGATGCAGAGTGCCGGTATCAACACAGCCACCGAAGACCAGGGTGCCACCAGGCCTGGCCTCTCCGGTGATCACTGGGCCCTTCGCCTCCACCTCCACCTCTACCTCTTTAATTACCTCTTTAATTACCTCTTTAATTACCTCTACCTCTTTTTCGATCACCACCGGTGTGGGCTCATCACCACCACAAGCAGCCACCGCTATCAAGCCAAAGGCTATCGCCAGCACTGTAAACCCGAGCCAGATCCGCGTAGACAACATAATATCCCTCGCTCCGGTGGTTTCAGGATACCTGACACTTGGGAGAATTCGTTAAGGGTCGCATCAACTCTGCACTTTGTCAATCCCCTAGCGTAATGAGGTGTCCCAATCGGATACTGACAAAGCACTGGCCGCCGAAGAGCGTAGCCAGGAGACCAAGTCCTTTGTCCGCACGGTTAAGGCTGCTACTCGACGCAAGTACACCCCCGAATAGAAGATTCGTAGCGTGCTGGAGGGCTTCCGCCGCGAGGTCACTGTGAGTGACCTGTGCCGGCGAGTGGGAATCAAGCCCTACTCCTACTATTCCTGGACCAAGGAGTTCATGGAGGCGGGGAAGGACAGGCTTACCCGCGACAGCCTACGAGACGCCACCAGGCAGGAGGTCCATCTGCTAAAGCGAGAGAACGGAGAGCTGGGGCTATTACTACTCGGCCACCGTCATGGACGACTCCTCACGCTTCACCCTGGCCCACAGGCTTCAGAGGCATATGACATCCGCCTCCTTCATAGAGATGGTCTAGGAGGCCGTGGACAGGACCGGCATGGGCCGGGCGCCGATAGAAGACCGGATCAGGCTGCTGAGTGATAACGGTTCCGACTATGTTTCTTGAGCCTTCAGGGCCTACCCGGGCGTGGCGGGCGTCAAGCCCATCCTGGCAAGGCCCTTCCTTCCTCAGACCAGCGGCTAGCTGGAGCCTACCACCAGACCCTCAAGCGTGACGTGAACCAACTGCCGTACGAGATGCGGTCAGGCCTGGAGGCGGCCTTCGTGGCCTTTGTCAGCTAATACAATTACCGGCGCTATCACAAGGCCCTGGGGAACGTGACGCCATCTGATACGCTGAGGGGCAGAAGAGAGAACATCCTACGACGGACGACGGAGGTGCAGGCCCAAACAATCAAACAGCGAAGACGCCACAACAGGGCCCTAAGGGAGATGGCTAGACCTTAATTGGCCCCTTGATCTCTCGGGTCTCACACTGTCCCCTTCTCGCTGGTTGCCAACACAGGTTAACTTTATGAGGGATAGGTGACGTGATGACAACCCGCCAATATCGGCGCTCTAACCAGTATTATGGTGGGCGGTAGTGGACTCGAACCACTGGCCTCTTGCGTGTCGAGCAAGTACTCTAACCAACTGAGCTAACCGCCCTCGGAGCATTGCCAGCCCTGCCGAGGATGCCCGGCCATGCGCCAAAACCATTATATACCCGGCGCTGCTGCAAGCAAGACCGCGCCTTCGGCCCCTTGTTTCCCGGCAGTATGGCCCCGTATACGCTCATCTTGACACCAGCATACCTCCCTTTCATCTCTCTCGCTGGTGTCCGACATCTATCTGTCCCTAATCACAGGGTTGCCACCTTCCCAACGTCACTTTATAATGCTAAACGCGCAAATCAGAAAGGTCGAAAGGGCCGCCCCCGCACCCACACATCGCGGGCCCCTGAGCCTTCCCAGGCGGCATCGACCGGCCACAACCCGACACACCCGCAAAAGGAGACGACATGGTTGACCAACTAGCCCGGCCCAAGGAACATGCCGAAGTCTACTGGTTCTCCGAGCAGCCATACAGCGCGGTCAGCGACGAAGACATCGAACCCTATGAGTATGGCCGCCTCGGATTCCCCAATTCCCACTTCGACGCGGACAAGGCCCATGTACTCTACAACGAGTACCACGAACAATACTCCTGGGCAGATGAAGTCGGCTTCGACGGGATCATGACCAACGAGCACCACGGCGCTTACTGGTGCATGAAGCCCTCCGCCAACCTCGATGCCGCCGTCATCGCCAAGGTCACCAAGAACGTCAAAATCGCAATCCTCGGCAACGTCATCGCAGTTGCCGACCCCGTACGCATCGCCGAGCAGGTAGCCATGCTGGACTGCTACTCCGGCGGCCGCATCATCTCCGGATTCGTACGCGGCAGCCCCGCCGAGACTCTTCTTGGCGGCATGTCGCCCACCGAAAACCGGGACCGCTTCGAAGAGGCCCACGACCTAATCATCAAGTGTTGGACAGAGCCCGGCCCATTCCGCTGGGAAGGCCAATACTACCAGTACCGCATGGTCAACCCCTGGGTGATGCCTATGCAGACGCCCAGGCCCGACATCTGGTTCCCCGGCTCCGGCAGCCCCGAAAGCACCATCTGGGCCGCTAAGCATCGCCACCCCTACATGAACCTCGGCGCACTCACCGACACCACCAAGTGGCTCAAGCAGATCTATATCGACACCGCCGATGACGAAGGCTTCAAGGCGGGACCGGAGCACTTCGGCTACCTGCTCCGCGCCTTCGTCGCGGACACCGACGAAAAGGCCATCGAAGTCGCCCGGGACTTCCTCTGGACCAGCGGCCACCGCGCCCGCGGGCCCAGGGAACACAACGACCCTCCCGGGTACCAGTCCCGCGTGGCCGCCGCCGTGCGGGCCACACGCCCTTCCGGCCGGACGGCCTCCGCCTCTGCCTTGTCCTACGACGAACTTCGGGCAGTGGACAATATCATTGTCGGCAACCCTGACACTGTCACCCGCAAGCTCACCAAGATCATCGACGAGGTCGGTCCCGGCTACCTGCACATCTACGGCAACGAAGGGCCCATGCCGCACAAGGACGTCATGCGCTCCATAGAACTGTTCGGCAAAGAGGTCATCCCCGCCCTTCGCGAACTCCCCCTCAGGCCCTACGAGCCCACTCCAAGGGCGGGAGAACGGCCCACCACCAGCGGCATCGCCGGCCTCGAACCGTAACCCTTCCGAGGTTACTAAACGGCTGATAGAAAACTACCCCGCCCAAGTGGACGGGGTAGTTTCTTTTGTTGCTTGTGCCCTGGACTCCGCCTATTTGCGGCCTTGGCCCTGCTATGCCCTAGCCGTAGGCGTCGGGTCTGGCAATGAACTTGGTACGGCACTCCAGGCTGCAAAAGTAGCGCCACGAGCCGTTGTGGAACATTCGCGTTCCCTGCTCCGGGTCTACCTCAGATGCCCCTTGCATTGTCTGACCCGTTTGTCCCCGGGCCCGTTCCTCGTCTATTTCCTTCCCGCAAACCGGGTCTTTCGCCATCAGTCAATCTCCAACAATATTATTCCTGTGCCCGTACAGTCACGACACAGGCGTCAGAGGCATCCCCAACCGGACCTGTCCCGGCTGATCCAGCAAAGCCTTGGCCACCCGCTCCCGGTGTTCAAAACTGGTGCCCAACCGCATTGTCCACGCCGACACCCGCCGGTACCACAGGTGAAGGTCGAACTCCATCATGAACCCGATACCGCCGTGAATCGTCTGCGACGTCCGCACCGCCGCCTCGCACTTCTCGTTGCAAAACGACTTCGCCTGCGATACCTCCACCGTCGCCGGTAGCCCCTGGTCCAGCTTCCACAGAGCCTCGTAGGTAAGTAGCTGCGCTCCGTCCACCCACACCGTCATATCCGCGCATAGATGCTGGATAGACTGGAACGACCCTATCGGCCGTCCAAAGGCCACCCGGTTCTTCGAATACTCGATGGCCATCTCCGCATCCTTCCTCGTCGCTCCCACCATTTGGGCGCACAGCAGCGCCGTCGCCCTTTCCAACATCCACTCCGCAATCGGCCATCCGTAGTCTATCTCGCCCAACACGTTCGCCTTGGGAACTCGCACGTTGTCAAACGTCACCCGGCACTGCCGGTCTTTAGCCAGCGTGACCAGCGGTTTGTATGAAATGCCGCTGCTGCCCGCGTCCACCAGAACCACGGTTAGCCCCGCGTTTTCAGACGACGCCTCTCTAGTGCGGCACACCACCAAGCACTTGTCGGCAACGCTGAAGCTGTCCACGAACATCTTCGACCCCGACAGCACCAGGTCGTCCCCATCCTCTCTGGCTTCCAATCTGACCCCTTGCGGCCTCAACCTGGGGTCGGTCTCAGTCAGCGCCCAGGTCAAAATCGTGTCTCCCCGGCTCATCGCGGGTAAGACTTCCCGGCGCTGTTCCTCTGTCCCGTGTTCAGCGATGGCCAATGCAGTGGCCATGGTGCAATGGAAGGGCACTGGCGCGATGGCCCGGCCCGCCTCCTCCATTATGATGGCCAGGTAGGTCAGGGGCATGCCCTGCCCGCCGTACCGCTCCGGCAGAGCCAACCCGAACCACCCCAACTCCGCCATCTTCTTCCATAACTCCGGCGGGTAGCCAAGCTCGTCCTTCTCCATGGCCCGGGCCAGCGACGGAGGGCACTCCGCCTCCAAGAACTCCCGCGCCAGGTTCTTCAGCATCTGTTCTTCTTCAGAAGGCAATACGTCCATAGCAAGTCCTAGTTAAAATCAACTCACCGGCTGTCGCTTATTGGCAGTCCCCCGCATTCCCTCCGGAATGCTCCCGGGGCAATTTCCTGTCTGTCTTGGTTGGGCTAGCGATGTGAACCCGGCAGACCCCTACCCTCTCGGCATCCCCAGGCCCCGCCGCGCCACCTGGTCCCGCATCACCTGCACGCTCCCGTGGTTGATTCCCGACTGGAACGCGCCCATTACGTTATGCGCAAATAACCCATCCCTGATAGCGCCCTCCGAACCGTTCAAGAGTTGGGCATACGGCCCCAGAATTTGGGTAATGGTCTCAGTGGTCCTTACCCCGTGTTCAGGAGCCCAAACCTTCTCTGCCGATCCCTCGTACGTGAAGTTCCCGCCTGTCTCCACCAGCGACATGCTGCGCATCGTCATCAGCCGGCACACCTGGGCCTCTATCCATAGCTCCGCCAGCCGGTCCCGGATGGCGGGGTCATCGGTTACCGAATATCCGTCAATCTGGTTCTCCTTGATCCAGTTGATAATGTCCTCGTCTCGGCGCACCGAAATCAAATACCTGCTGGCCCCTACTCTGTCCAGGTTCAGGCCCATGGCCCCCACGTACCACCCCATGTTCTCCTCGCCCAGCAAAGCCGATGTCGGTACCCGCACGTCCTCGAAAAACACCTCGTTAGTCCGGGGCGTACCGTACGTCGTCGATGCCGGCGCCGGCGGGTCGTTCTGAATCGTCCACAACGCCCGTACCGTGATCCCCGGCGTGCCCATGGGCACCAGTAAAATGGATATTCCCTTGTGCCTCGGAGCGTCGGGATCAGTGCGGCACATCAAATATACGTGCGTGGCATAATGGGCCGACGACGTATACATCTTTTGTCCGTTGATGACGAACTCGTCTCCGTCCCTGACCGCCCTGCACTGCAACCCGGCGAGGTCAGCCCCACCCTGCGGCTCCGTATACCCTTGGGCGAAAATAATTTCTCCCGTGATAAGTCCCGGAATAAAATGTTGCTTTTGTTCCTCCGTCCCAGCCATCAATATTGCAGGGGCGCCCGTGCCAGCGCCGCCCACCGCTATCCCAGCTCGGGCGAACTCTTCTTCCACGACGTACTGGTCTATACGGCTTCCCCCCTGGCCGCCGTATTCCTTGGGCCAGCTGATCCCCACCCATCCCTTGGCCGCGACTTCCTTCAATAGCCTTTGGTGATGCGGTCCCACGCCAGTCTCCAAGGCGGTCTCAACTTCCGCTATCACATCAGGCGTGACCTTTTCATGAATGAACTCGAGGACCTCCTGTCGGAGGGCCTCCTGTTCAGCTGTGAATCCAAAGTCCATCCGATACCCCTTTACCGCCGGCTAAACCCCTGGTAGCCTCAATAACCCGAGGGCCGCCAGGTCCTCCTTCATCTTCCAAACTTGCTTGCGGCGACACGTAGGCCCGCTTCCTTGCCATTTTCGTGTTCCCGGCCAACCGTGTCAAGGCCAACCCGCTGCTCAACACGCCCGCGTCAGTTGACATAACCAGCCAGCATCTCCTCCCCTGCCCACCGGCCCAAGTCCTGGCCTGGCCCAGCGGGCCTGTCGTAACCTCCCCAGCCCGCTAGTGCAATGACCTCAGTGGACCAACTCCGCCAGCACCGGCTTCAACGCCTCTACCAGCGGCGGCAAGCACTCCTGCCAGTCCCCCACAATCCCGAAGTCCGCCGCCTTGAATATCGCCGCCCGTTTATTGTTGTTTATCGCCAGGATCACTCCCGCTTTCTGGATCCCCACCGTGTGGTTGAATGCGCCCCGCAATCCCACCGCCACGTACACTTTGGGCGCAACCGTCCGCCCGCTGATGCCCACCTGAATATGGTGCGGCAGCCACCCCGCGTGTACCGCATTCCTCGACGTCGCCAGCGTCGCACCAATAGACTTTGCCAGCCTCCGGATCTCCGGGAGATTTTCCGGCCCGCCAATGCCCATTCCCACTCCCAAGACGACTCGCGCCTGCGTTAACTCCACCGCTCCCAGGTCCTCCTGCAAGTGCGCTTCCACCACTGTAATGTCCGGCCCTGAGAACTCTGGCGCCTCCACCATTTCGACCGCGGCCTCCGCTTCCGGGTCCGGCCCCACGGGCGTCAGCAACCCCGGGCGCAGTGTCACCATGTTGGGCAGCGTCTTGGATAGTATTGGCGCCACCACATTGCCCCCCAGCGCCGGTTTTAGCTGCACCAACCTCCCTTGCTCGTCAACTTCCAAATCTATGGCATCCCCGGTGAGACCCAGACCCAGACGGGCCGCCGCCCGTGACGCCAGGTCGCGTCCGTCGGCGGTCGAAGCGAACAACACCGCGTACGGCCTGTCCGCCTCTATGGCTGCCGCGAGGGCCCTGGCCGTCCCCGCGCTGCACGCCGGGCCCAAGCTCGGCCCATCGATGAAAATCACCCGGTCGGCGCCCCAGGCTGCCAGCTCTGTGCTCAGTCCATGGTCTGGCGGGCCCAGCAGCACCACTGCCACCTCGCTCTCGGTGAACGACGTCAATTCCCTGGCCTTTCCCAGCATTTCCAGCGTTACCTGCCGTAGCCCGCCCTGGGAGGTCTCGGCTACTACCCAGATGCTTTTCTCCCGCTGTCCAGGAAACCGCGGAGCTGTAGCCTCCGGCCCCCCGTCGCCATCTGCCATTTCCAGTTCTTTCAGCCGATCCCGCAGCATCCCCGCCGCTTTTGACGCCGCCTCCGCTGGACTCTCCTCCTCTATCACGATGCCAAGCCGGGCCGGCTCCACCAACCGGATGTCCTGCACCCAGGTGGGCGATCCCTCGGCGCCCAACAGTGATACGTCCGCCGACAGGTCCGAGCAGTTCAACTCTTCCAGCGGTTTCTCCTGGGCCGCTTCCAACTCCTCCGGCCCGGCATACATCTCCGGCGCAATCCCCTCTGTCGCGCACACCAGCGCCGGCAGCGGACTCTCGATGACCTGGTATCCTTCGTCAATGACCCTTTCCGCCGATACGCCGCCGCCGCGCCGCCGCTCCAATTTCCGTACGTGGCTGATGTGCGGTATCCCCATCAACTCAGCAATCTCAGGGCCCACCTGGCCCGTCTCTGCGTCCATACTGTTGCGGCCGCAAATAATCAGGTCCGGCTCTTCCCTGGCCAACACCAACGCCAGCGCCCGCGCCGTCGCCACGGTATCCGAGCCTGCCAACGCCCGGTCCGTAAGCAGCACCGCCCGGTCTGCCCCCAGAGCCAGGCACTCCAGCAGTCCCTCTTTAGTGTTGGGAGGCCCCATCGAAATCACCACCACTTCGTCATCGGGTCCCTCCTTCATTTCCACCGCCCGCACCAGTCCAAGCATGTCGAACGGGCTTATCTCCGAGGGCGTTCCCTCCCGCACTATGGTCTTGCGCTCGTAGTCGAACTTGATTTGTGTAAGCACCGGAATATATTTCACGCAGACGGCGATTTTCATTCCTCGCTAGGTCCTCCCTATTGGTTCCAGTCCTTTACGTCATCTTGCACTCGCCCACGCACTTGCGAGCTAAGCTCTTCCAGGCCCCGGCTGATCGAGACAGGGTAATCCGGCGGGTCTTCCAAGTTCTTGTATCGTTCGGGTATCTCAGCGAATTCCTGCCGGAACGTCTCCCGAACTTCCTCCAGGGCGGGGGCGCGTTCAGTCCTGCGCCCCCCTGCCATAACCTGGGTGAGCAGCGGATCGCCGCCGGCCTGTGCCTCATCCTCCAGCCCTATCACGTCCCTCTCCAGTTGCCCCGCAACATCGTTAAACCGGAACACCTGCTTGGCCCCTGGCCGGTATGCTTTCTCTTCGCTCAGCTTCATTACAGGCTGCGCGTCATACTGGACAAGCTTGTACACCATGTCCGACCAGGGCGCGTCCGCCGATACCGCCACCTTGGTCCCCAATCCGAAAACATCGATAGGCGCTCCGTTCCCGACCAGACGCTCCACGTCGCCCTCGTCCAATCCCCCGCTGGCCAAGATTTCCACGTACTCCAGTCTCGCGTCGTCCAGAATCTGCCGCACCTTTCGGCTCAACCCTTCCAAATCCCCGGAGTCCAGGCGCACCGCCGCGAGCCGCTGTCCCTGGGCCTCCAACTCTTTGCCCGTTGTCACCGCCTTGTGCGCTGCCGCTATCGTGTCATAAGTGTCCAGCAGCAGCACCGTCCTTTCTGGAAACGATCGGGCGTATGCCTGAAAAGCCATCTGCTCAGACGGGAAACTAGATACGAACGAATGCGCCATTGTACCCGCCGCCGGAATCCCGTACCTTTTGGCCGCCAACATGTTGCTGGTGGACTCGAACCCCGCTATGTAGCCGCTGCGGGCCATCTTCAACCCCGCGTCCACTCCATGCGCCCGGCGGGAGCCGAAATCGCTTATTCTCCGGCCCTGGGCCGCCCACACGCATCTGGCCGCCTTGGTGGCCTGCAGGCTTTGCAGATTCACCTGGTTGATGATGTACGTTTCGACTAGTTGGGCCTCTATTATCGGCCCTGTGACCTCCAGCACCGGCTCGTTGGCGAAGAACAACCGCCCCTCCGCTATGGCCCGCACACTCCCAGTGAACCGCACCCCCGCGAGGTACTCCAGGAACTCTTCGGAAAAGATGCCCTCCGTCCGCAGGTACTCGACCCTCTCCCCGTCGAAACTCAGTCGCTCCAGGTACTCCAGCACGTCTTCCAGCCCGGCGAACACCATGTATCCCCGGTTTGGCGGGTGATTCCGAATGAACAGGCTAAACGTCGCCGTGGAGAACATCCCCTGCTCGAAGAACACCTGCGCCATCGTCAGCTCATAAAGGTCCGTAAAAAGCCCCAGATCATCGCCGGACCAACCGAGCATCGAATGCGCCATTTTCCCCCGTCCGTGTCTTCGCCCCGGACCTATACCCGTCTGCCTGATTCCTTTCCCAGGCGTGGCAGGTCTCATTATCTTGGCCTGCCGGAATCTCTGTCAACCAAACCCGTACTATCCTCACCAGCCGCTCGGCCCGGTCCCGGCCAACTTGACACGCCGCCATGCCCTTTGTACGATAGAGGCGGTCGACAACCCTACTGGGAACGAGACCCTTATCCAGAACGGCAGAGGGGACGGCCCGACGAAGCCTGGCAACCGGTGACGCTCTGGACGTAGATGGAGCCTCAAATCTCCCCTACATCCCCGGCGGTACACGGTGCTAAATCCGGCGTTCTGCCAGCCCAGTGGCTGGTGGGACGAAAGATGAGGGGCCTGCTACGCGCTTGAGCTTCTCTCCGCGAGAAGCTTTTTTATTGGCCTCTTGTCCTGCTTCCCCCCAGCCTGCGGAGACGACCCGTGACCGAAATCAGGCCCATCCGCTGGGCGGGCGACAAACTGGAACTCCTCGACCAGACCCGGCTCCCCCAGGAGCAGGTAAGCCTGGAGGTAAGCCGTTATCAGGACGCGGTCGAAGCCATCCGCACCATGCGCGTCCGCGGCGCTCCCGCCATCGGCGTTACTGCGGCCTACGCCATTGTCCTGGCCGCCCGTCAGGTTCCATGCGATGACCTGCAAACCTTCTTCGCCGGCCTTGAACAGGCCGCCGCAGAAATCGCCGCCGTTCGCCCCACCGCCGTCAATCTCCAATGGGCCGTCAACCGAATGCTCCGCGTCGCCCGCGAAGGTTCGGACGTCACCGCCATACAGGCCAGGCTCCTTTCCGAGGCCCAGCGGGTCCAGGACGAGGATGAAGAAGTCAACCGCCGCATGGGAGCCTTTGGTAAAGACCTGCTGCCCCAGGGCGGCTCGGTCCTGACCCACTGCAACGCCGGCGCCCTGGCCACCGCCGGGTTCGGCACCGCTGTCGGCGTTATCCGCGCCGGCTGGGAGGACGGCAAGCGCTACCGCGTATTCAACACCGAGACCCGCCCCTTCTTACAGGGATCCCGTCTCACCGCCTGGGAGTTCCAGCAATTGGGCATCCCCGCCACCTTAATCGTCGACTCCGCCGCCGGCATGATGATGCAGTCCGGCGATATCGATTGCGTTATCACCGGCGCTGACCGCATCGCCGCCAACGGCGATACCGCCAACAAGATTGGCACCTATTCCCTCGCCGTCCTCGCCAAGGAAAACAACATCCCCTTCTACGTCGCTGCTCCCACCAGCACCATAGACCTTGACCTGGATGCCGGCGACCAGATCCAAATAGAGCAGCGCCCCGCCGAAGAGGTGCTACAAGTCCAGGGCGTACCTACTGCGCCTCAGGGCATCTCTGTCATGAACCCGGCTTTTGACGTGACTCCCCACCGCTACGTCACCGCCATCATTACCGAGGCGGGAGTCGCCCGCCCTCCATATCTGCAAAGCCTGGCCCTCGCCGCCGGGGTTGCCGCGGCGGCCTGAGCCATGTCCCCTGCCAACGCAACCATCGGCATCATCGGCGGAAGCGGCCTCTACGAGATGGACGGCATCTCCAACCTGGAATTCGTCGAATTGGACACCCCCTTTGGCCGTCCCAGCGACGCCATTACCGTTGGCTCCCTTGACGGCGTCCCCGTGGCCTTCCTGCCCCGCCACGGCCGCGGCCACCGCATCAACCCGACCGGCATCCCTTTCCGCGCCAACATTTATGCCCTAAAGACCCTCGGCGTCCGCCGCATCATCTCCATCAGCGCCGTGGGCAGCCTTAAAGAGGAACTCGCTCCCTTGGACCTGGTCGTTCCAGACCAGTTGATTGACCGTACTAGGCAGCGGGACGCTACATTCTTCGACGAAGGCATCGTGGCCCACGTCTCGCTGGCAGACCCATACTGCCCCGCTGCAAGTCCAGTCGTGACCGGTGAGGCCCGCCAACTCGGCATCACCGTCCACCCCGCAGGCGCCCTCGTCGTGATCGAAGGCCCCGCCTTCTCCACCCGCGCCGAGAGCTTTATGTACCGCTCTTGGGGGGCCGACATCATCGGCATGACCGCCATGCCCGAGGCCAAGCTGGCTCGCGAAGCCCAGATGTGCTATACCACCATGGCCTGGGTCACCGACTACGACTGTTGGCGTATGGAAACCGAGGCCGTGACCACCGAGATGGTAGTCCAGAACCTAAACCGCAACATCGCCGCCTCCAAGAAGCTCCTGCACCGCGTCGTTCCCCGCCTCGACGCCCTGGGCGATTGCGCCTGCGCCTCCGCCCTGGATAACGCGATCATTTCATCCCTTGCCGGCCTTCCGGAAGACTTGAAACACAAAATGGCCCCCCTGGTCCGCAACTACTTAGACTCAGCGCCCAAGGAGTAAAATCATGCCCAGACAAGACCCAGGCGAGCCCTACTACAGGGTGGATTCCAACGAGGCCAGGTCCATGCTCGGCGCCGACCCCGGCAACACGGTCGTTGTCGACGTTCGCCGCGACGACGAATGGGTTTCCGGCCACATTAGTGGGGCCATCCACGTTCCCATAGACGATCTGCCCGACCGCATCGACGAAGTCCCGCGCGACAAGAAGGTCTTCTTCATCTGCGCTGTCGGCGTTCGCAGCGGTCTGGCTTGCGAGGTAGCCGCCTCCATGGGTTACGCCACCGAAAACCTCTTCAATATCGAAGACGGCACGCCCGCCTGGATCGCTGCCGACCACCCCACCTCCTACGGCGACGACCCTTAACTGTTTCGGCTCGCAAGGCAGGCACACAGCGCTCGCCTGCCTGACCCCGACTAACCCCAGGCATCTCACTCAGATAGATCGGGAGTTCACCATTGGCATCAATACAGGCATCAGGACACGTTAAAGACCTATCCCTCGCCTCGGAAGGCGTTAACCGCATAGAATGGGCGGCCCGCGAGATGAACGTCCTCAACCTCATTCGCGAGCGCTTTAGCCGCGAAAAGCCGTTTGACGGCATCAGACTAGCCGCCTGCCTCCACGTCACTTCCGAGACAGCAAACCTCGCCATTGCCCTCAAAGAAGGCGGCGGCCAGGTCAATCTCTGCGCCAGCAACCCCCTCAGTACCCAGGACGACGTAGCCGCAGCTTTGGTCCAGGAATACGGCATCCCCACCTTCTCCATCAAGGGCGAGGACGACCAGACCTACTACGACCACATAAACGCCGCCCTCGACGCCAAACCCCAGGTAACCCTGGACGACGGCGCAGACCTTGTCACCACCCTGCACCGCCAGCGCGACGAGTTGCTCCCCGGCATTATCGGCGGCACCGAGGAGACCACCACCGGCGTCGTCCGCCTCAACGCCATGGCCAACGACAACCAGTTGCGCTATCCCATCATCGCCGTCAACGACGCCGAAACGAAGCACTTCTTCGACAACCGCTATGGCACCGGCCAGAGTACCCTCGACGGCATCACCAGGGCAACCAACATCCTATGGGCCGGCCGCCGCGTCGTCGTCGCCGGTTACGGCTGGTGCGGCCGCGGCGTCGCATCACGCGCCCGGGGCCTCGGCGCCCACGTGATAGTCACCGAGGTCAACCCTATCCGCGCGCTCGAAGCAGTCATGGACGGGTTCACCGTCATGAAGGCTATCGACGCCGCCAGAATCGCCCAGGTCCTCATCACCGTCACCGGCGGTATGCACGCCGTAGACCGCCAACAAATTCAGGTCCTGTCCGACGGCGCCATCCTCGCCAACAGCGGCCATTTCAACGTGGAAATCGACATACCCGCCCTCGAAGACCTGGCCGTCTCCCGCCGCACGGTGAAGCCCTTTGTCGAAGAATTCAAGATGCCCGATGGCCGGAAGGTGTACCTCCTTGGCGAAGGCCGCCTCATCAACCTCTCAGCCGCAGAGGGTCACCCCTCCGCAGTCATGGACATGAGCTTCGCCAACCAGGCCCTCAGCGTCGAATACCTCGTCAAGAACCGGGGCCAGCTCCCTCCTGAGGTCCACAGCGTCCCCAAAGCTACGGACGCTGAGGTCGGAAGGCTTAAGCTTCAATCGTTGGGAATCGACATCGATACCCTAACCCCCGAGCAACAGCGGTACCAGGAAAGTTGGACCGAGGGAACGTAAATCACCGGACCTAATCATCCGTAGATATTGGAGAGATACAAATGGCCTTGCTATTTCAATCGTCCCCTAAATACCTGCTCACTTCCGAGTCGGTAACCGAGGGGCACCCCGACAAACTGTGCGACCAGATTTCCGACGCCGTCTTGGACGCAGTGTTGAAGGACGACCCCATGGGCCGGGTTGCCTGCGAAACTGTCGCGACGAAGAACCTCGTAATGGTCACAGGCGAGATTACCACTGAGTCCAACTTGGACTTTAACGAGATTGCTCGTAACGTAATCCAGGACATCGGCTATACCAATGTCAAGTATGGGCTGGACGGTAACTCCTGTGGCGTGGTAGCCCACGTCAGCCGGCAGTCCCCCGACATCAGCGGCGGCGTTACTACGGCCTTGGAAGAGCGGGGTAATTCCGCGTCCGACGCCCGCCGCGCTACAGGCGCCGGCGACCAGGGAATGATGGTCGGTTTCGCCTGCAACGAGACCGAAGCGCTGATGCCGCTTACCGTTGACCTGTCCCATCGACTGGTGAAACGGCTGGCCGGCGTGCGTAAAGACGACCTTCTGCCCTACCTGGGACCCGATGGCAAATCGCAGGTCACCGTGGAGTATCGCAACGGGAAGCCCCACCGGGTGGATGCAGTAGTCATCAGCACCCAACACGAAGACCACCCCAACCGGGACGATTTCAACAAGCGGCTCCGTAACGACATCACCGAGCACGTCATCAAGCCCGTCGCCGGCGAGATGATGGACAACGACACCAAAATCCACGTCAATCCCAGCGGCTGGTTCGTCGTGGGGGGGCCACAGGGCGACACCGGCCTCACCGGACGGAAAATCCTGGTGGACACCTACGGGGGCATCGCCCGCCACGGCGGCGGAGCCTTCTCCGGCAAAGACCCCACCAAGGTCGACCGCTCCGGAGCTTACGCGGCCCGCTACGTGGCCAAGAACCTGGTGGCAGCCGGCTTGGCCGACCGCGTCGAGGTAATCGTGTCCTACGCCATCGGAGTCGCAGACCCCATTTCGGTGTCCGTGGAAACCTTTGACACCAACCACTTTAGGAACGACCTTATTGAGGACTTGGTGCGGGAACATTTCGACCTGCGCCCCGGCGCCATCATAGAAGACTTGGACTTGCGGCGCCCCATCTATCGGCAGACTGCGACCTACGGCCACTTCGGCCGGAACGAGTTGGACTTGCCTTGGGAACGCACCGATAAGGCCGACTTGCTGCGAAGAGAGGCAGGCCTTTCCGCCGCGTAGTAACGGCATAGACCGTCAACCCCCCACTGCCAACAAAAGGCCCTTCATGCCATGACCAACATAACCTTCGGCACCGACGGCTGGCGCGCCGTCATTGCCCGGGACTTCACCTTTGACAACGTCGCCCGCTGCGCCCAGGGACTCGCCGACTACCTCCACGCCCGGGGTACGGCATCCAGGGGCCTTGTCGTAGGCTATGACACCCGGTTCCTCTCCCGTGATTTTGCCGAAACCGTGGCCCAGGTCGCCGCCGCCAACGGCGTTCCTGTCTACCTCTCCCGCGACCCTGCTCCCACTCCCGTGCTCAGTTTCAACGTCCTCCACTTGCAGGCCGCGGGCGCAGCCATTATCACCGCCAGCCACAACCCCGGCATCTGGAACGGCTTTAAGTTCAAACCAGAATACGCCGGCAGCGCCTCCCAGGAAATTACCGACCACTTGGAGTCCGCTATCAACGCCGCCGCGGAACCCCGATTTCTCGACCTTCAAGAAGCCCGCGACCAGGGCTTCGTCGTTGACGTCGACCCTGCCCCACCGTACCTGCAGCACATCAACTCCATCGTCGACCTGCCCGCCATCCGCAGCGCCGGCCTGAACGTCTCCGTCGACGCCATGTTCGGCGCGGGCGGCGGCTACCTGCCCTCCATCCTGGCCGGGGGCGCTACCAAAGTAACCGAAATACACGGCCAACCTAACCCCGCTTTCCCGGGCATGGCCCAACCTGAGCCCATCGCAACAAACCTGTCCGCACTGATCCAGCGCGTCCAGGACCGCAAATCGTCCATTGGCCTTGCCCTTGACGGCGATGCCGACCGCATAGGCGCCGTCGACGAGAACGGCCGCTTCATCACCACGTTGGAAGTCTTCTCCCTCCTCGCCCTTTACCTCCTGGAGTCCAAGGGCCTGCGCGGCCCCATTGTAAAGGGCGTCACCTCGTCATTAATGCTCAATAAGTTGGGCCGGGAGTTCGGCGTAGAAGTGCATGAAATGCCCGTTGGCTTCAAGAACATCGGCCCGCAGATGTCTCAAGTAGACGCCTTGATTGCCGGCGAGGAAAGCGGCGGATTCGCCTTTCGCGGCCACGTTCCCGAACGCGACGGCATCCTCAGCGGCCTCTACCTGCTGGAATACATGGCCCGCACCGGCAACTCCCCCTCCCAGCTGCTGGACCGCCTCTTCACCCGCGTGGGCCCCCACTCCTTCCACCGCCGAGACCTTATCTTCGACCCTGCAGACCGCGCTCGCCTGGAACAACTCCTCGGGGACGGTAGGTTAACCGAGCTGGCGGGGATGTCTGTACGTAGCTCCGACCGCGTTGACGGCCGGCGGTTGATGTTCGACGACGCCTGGCTCGCGGCTAGGTTCTCCGGCACCGAGCCTTTGCTGCGGGTCTATGCAGAAGCCGGCAGCCCCGAGAAAGTGGCGGCATTGCTGGATGCAGCCGTTAGTTATCTGGGTCTCTCCCCAAGCTGAGCCAGGCAACAAAAATGGCGGCATCTAAAGATACCGCCATAGTACCAGTCTACCTGGGGCTTTCCCCGAACTAACGCTTGGTGTACTGCGGCGCCCGTCGGGCCCGCTTCAGCCCGTACTTCTTGCTCTCCTTGATCCGCGCATCCCGGGTTATCAGCCCACGCCTCCGTAACGGCGCTTTCAGGCTGTCGTCGAAGACCACCAACGCCCGGGCAATCCCGTGACCGATGGCCTGCGCCTGGGAATTCACCCCACCACCCTGTACTTTCACCACAACCCGGAACTTGGTGTTCGTCCCGCTGGCCCTGAACGCCTCCGTCACCATTTGCTGCCACGGCTGCCAGTTGAAATACTCCTCCATCGGCTTCCCGTTGATGAGCACCAGCGCGCCGTCGTCGTCAGGGTACAGCCGCACCTTGGCCACCGACGTCTTCCGTTTACCCGTGCCGTAATAGTATCTCTCGTCAATAGCCGTCTGTACCAAAATCAACCCCTATTCTTCATTTTCGGACTGGTCCGCGCCTACCTGTGCCTGGTGGGGATGCTCGGCCCCCGAGTACACCTTCAATCTTCGCAGCATCTGCCGCCCCTGGTGGTTTCTGGGCAGCATTCCCTTCACCGCCAGGGTTATCACCCGCTCCGGGTGGCTCTCTAACACGTCCCTCAGCCGGAACGATTTCAAGTTCCCCACGTAGCCGCTGTGCCGGTAGTACATCTTCTGTAGCAGCTTCCGCCCCGTCACCCGCACTCTCGCCGCGTTGACCACCACCACGTAGTCTCCCACCAGCGTATGCGGCGTGTAAGTCGGCTTGTCCTTCCCTTGCAACGCCACCGATATGTCCCGAGCTACGCGTCCCAGGACTTGGCCCGTCGCATCGATAACCCGCCAGTTGGCCGGCGCCTCTCCGGGCTTGGGGAAATATGTGCTGTTTCGTTTCATCGCTATGTAGGTCCCTGGGCCGCCCAGGACTCCTCTCTATCATCTTCGTCCGGCCACTTGTCCGGATACGATACCTTCATCAAGCACAGGCCGTGGGCTGGAATCGTCGCCCCCGCCGCCGCGTCTCCCCGCAGCGTCCGGGCAATGCTGTCCTCCGGAAGCCGACCCTTGCCAACCTCTATCAGCATGGCGTTGACCTTGCGGATTTGGTGGCGCAAGAATCCGTTCGCCTCAGCCTCGATTACTACCTTCGATTCTCCCTCTTTCCAAACGTCCCAGCGCCGCACCTGCCGCACCGCGCTTTTTTCCGGCGGCAGCCCCGCGCTGAACACCCTGAAGTCCTGCCTTCCCAGCAGGCTCTTCGCCGCCGCGGCCATTCTTCCAACCTCCAGCTTCTCCCTCACCCACAACCGCGTGTGCCGAACCAACGGCGATGGCCACTCCCTGTTCAATATATTGTACCTGTACGTCCGTCCCATCGCGTCCCGGCGGGAATTAAAGTCTGGCCCCACCTCGTAGGCTTTCAACACCCGCACGTCTCCCGGCAGGTAGTAGTTCATCGCCCTGGGAAAACTCTCCGCCGGGTGTCTGCTGTCCGTCGCGAAGTCCACCACTTGTCCCTTGGCGTGGGCCCCCGAGTCGGTCCGGCTCGCGCCGCGGATTCGGATAGGCTTCCCTGTGAACCTCACCAAGCTCTTTTCGATCTCTCCTTGAATTGTCGGCTGCCCCGCCTGTAGTTGAAACCCGGCGTAGTCGCTCCCGTCGTACTCCAAAATTAACGCTAGCCGCCTGGTCGCAGGGCCTTTGTCCTCCGATTCCATAGGTTCTGATGCCAATGTCCGGGACATATGCCGGCGCCCGTTGCCCTTAATCCAACGTCCCGGGTCAGACCAGTTCGATCATCGCCATTGCTGCCGAGTCTCCCTGCCGCTGTCCCAACTTCGTAATCCTGGTATAGCCGCCCGCCCGGTCCTCATATCTGCCGGCTACGTCGTCGAACAGCTTCTCGATTACCTGCTTGTTCGGCAGCTTTGCCAGGGCCAGTCGCCGGTGGTGCAGCGTGCCTTTTTTCCCGTGGGTAATCAGCTTCTCCGCAAACGTCCGCGTCTCTTGCGCCTTGGCCAACGTCGTCGTAATCCGTTCGTGTCGGATCAAGTCCGCCGCCAGTCCCCGCAGTAACGCCGTCCGTTGGTCCCGGTAACGGCTCAGCTTTCTACCCGCTATGCGGTGCGATGCCATCTCTAGTAGGACTCCTTCTACTCTTCCGCGTCGTCAGCCCCGTCCGCTTCTTCGTCCGCTTCTTCCTCGTCCTCATCCGAGGGCCCGGCCTCTCCCTGCAACCCCTGCCGGTCCTCCCCGCTCTGCGTTGCCGTTGCCGCTGCTGCGCTGTCGTCGCCCATAAGCTCGCCAATGTCCGCCGAAGACAGATCCTCCGCGACGGCCGCCAACGGCTCGAAGCCTGCACCGTCTCCCGCATCAGCCCCGTCTTGCCGCTGCACGAGCCCGCGGCCCTCCAATTTCTCTTTCAACTCCTTCAGCGACTTCTCGCCGAAGTTCCGTATCTTCACCAGTTCCTCATCCGACATCTCCAAGACCTCGCCGACCTTGTTGATGTGCGCCCGCTTCAGGCAATTCAGCGTCCTCGGCGACAACTCCAGCCTCTCTATCGGCGTCTGGTACACCTCCGGCGACACCGACAGCGGCGGCCGCTCTGCTCCTGCCTCCGCGGTCCGGTCCAAATTCGTAAACAAGAAGAAGTGGTTCACCAGGTCGTCCGCTGCCTCTCGCACCGCCTCCACGGGCTTGATCGTCCCGTCCGTCCAGACCTCCAACTCCAGGCGCTCATAGTCGGTTACCTGCCCAACCCTGGTGCGCTTCACGTCGTAGTTGACCTTCCGCACCGGGTTGAAGATGGCGTCCAACGGCAACACTCCCAGCGGCGGGTTGGCTCCATCGTCCACCTGCGTCGCCCTCTGGTAGCCCATTCCCTGCTCCACGTTGAACTCTATCGACAGTTGAGCGTCCTGCGAGTCCAGTGTCGCCAGGTGAAGTTGCGGGTTCACGATTTCAAAATCGCTCGACGTCGAGATGTCACCGGCGCAGACCCTCCCTTCTCCCGTCACGTCCAACCGCATCTTCCCCGGCCTGTCCGACTGGGCCCGGATCCGGATGCGCTTGATATTCAGCAGCAGCTCCATCACCTCTTCTTTTATGCCCTCGATCGCGGTGTACTCATGCACCACGTCCTTGATCTTCACCCAGGTTACCGCGCTCCCCTTAGTCGAACTCAACAATATCCGCCGCAGGGGATTGCCGATCGTCAGGCCGAAGCCGCGCTGCAGAGGCTCCACAGCTACCTTACCGTACGTCTCGTCCGACTCTATAACCCGTATTACCGGGTTCAGCGAAGGCTGTTCCTCCTCTATGGGCGTGGTGGGAATCAAATAGGTATCCAGCATCGGGTCCTCTACCTCGAGTAAAACTCTACAATCAACCGGGAATTGATGTTCTGCTGCAAGTGGTCATCCGCTGGCAACGAGTTGACCGTCCCCCTCATGTCCGCCTGCGCGAGGCTCAGCCACGACGGTATCGGACGCTTGGGGATGTCCCCCGTCCGTTCCTTGAAGAAGTCCGTCCCTTTTACTCGCTCCTTCCAGCTAATCACGTCCCCCGCGCTCACCTGGTATGACGGAATGTCGTTCTTGCCTCCGTTCACCAGCAAATGCCCGTGGCGCACCAATTGTCGCGCCTGCTTGCGTGAATCAGCGAATCCTAGAAGAAAAGTCACATTGTCCAGCCGCCGTTCCAGTGACCGCAGCAGGTTCACTCCCGTTATCCCCGGCGAATCGAACGCCTCGCTCATATACCGCCGGAACTGCGATTCCAACACTCCGTAGATGTACTTGGCCTTCTGTTTCTCCAGCAGGTGAATGCCGTACTCCGACGGCCTCCTGCGCCTGCGCGACTGGTCCCCGGGAGGCGTTCGCCTGCGCTCGAACGCGCATCGCGGCGTAAAGCACCGCTCTCCCTTCAAAAACAATTTCTCGCCGGCCCTCCGGCACAATCTGCATGACGGTCCCGTATACCTACCCATAAGTTGTTTTGACTATACCCTCCTGCGTTTTGGCGGCCTGCACCCGTTGTGGGGAATCCGCGTTACGTCCCTTATGCTCGTCACCACCAGGCCGGCTCCTTGCAGCGAGCGGATGGCCGCTTCCCGCCCTGCTCCGGGGCCCTTGATCATCACGTCAACGTGCCGCAGACCCTGGTCCATGCCCTTGCGCGCCACCTGCTCCGCAGCCCGCTGGGCCGCAAACGCAGTCCCCTTGCGCGAACCCTTGAAGCCCACCGTGCCCGCGCTGGCCGCGGATATCACGCTGCCCTGCGGGTCTGTGATGCTGACCAGCGTGTTGTTGAACGTCGAATAGATGTATGCCCTTCCGTGCGGCACGTTCCGTCTTTCTCGCCGCCTGGATCTCGTCCTGGCCATATCCTTTCTCCCCTACTTCTTTCCGCCTGTCCGCCGGCCCCGACCCGCCACCGTGCGGCGCGGCCCCTTGCGGCTCCGGGCGTTCGTCCTGGTCCGCTGCCCGTGGACCGGGAGTCCACGCCGGTGCCGCAGGCCCCGGTACGACCCGATTTCTATCAACCGGCGTATGTTCTGGTTCACTTCCCGGCGCAGGTCGCCCTCCGCCGTGTACTCCCGGTCCACCAACTCCCGTATCCGGTCCACCTGGCCCTCGGAAAGCTCGCTCATTCGCGGCGACAGCTCCGGGTCTATGTCCGCCCTCGTCAATATCTCCTTGGCTATCGTCGGACCGACGCCGTAGATACTCCGAAGCGCCACGTGGGCTTTCTTCCGGTCGGGTACGTCCACTCCGGCTATTCGAACCATCGCCCTCTCCTTTGGCCTGCCTCTACCTTATCCCTGCCGCTGTGAATGCCGCGGGTTAGAGCAAATTATCCGAACCACGCCCTTCCGCTTTATTACCCGGCAGTTGTCGCACCTCGGCCTTACCGATGCTGAAACCTTCATAATTCCGTCGCCTTCCGGTTACTTGAACCTGTACGTTATCCGGCCCCGGCTGAGGTCGTAGGGCGAAAGCTCCACCAACACCCTGTCCCCCGGAAGCACTCGAATAAAGTGCTTCCGTATCTTCCCGGAAACGTGCGCGAGCACCTTGTGGTCGTTTGGCAGCACCACCCGGAACATTCCGTTGGGCAACGCCTCCCTCACGCTCGCTTCTACTTCTATCGCTTGCTTCTTCGCCATACGCTTCCTCTATTTCTGCCGGCTGGCGCCCGCTTAAACGTGCTTCGTCAGAATCTCTGGCCCGTCCTCTGTAATGGCTATGGTGTGTTCGAAGTGCGCCGATAGCTTGCCGTCCGCCGTGACCACCGTCCATTGGTCGTCAAGTATCCTCGTGCGCCAGTCCCCCATGTTCAGCATCGGCTCTATCGCTATGCACATCCCGGGCCTCAACAGTGGCCCCTTTCCCGCCTGCCCGTAATTCGGCACCTGCGGGTCCTCGTGTAGAAACCTTCCTACTCCGTGGCCGACGAACTCCCGCACCACTCCGTAGCCTTTCGCCTCGCCGAATTCCTGGATCGCCGCGCCTATGTCCCCGACTCGGTTCCCAGCCCGCGACGCTTCGATGCCCACTTCCAGGCTCTGTCGCGTCGCCTCCATCAGCGCTTCTACTTCCTCGTCAACCGCTCCAACCGCCAGCGAGACCGCCGCATCGCCGATCAGGCCCCCCAGCGTCGCCCCCACGTCCAGCTTGACTATGTCGCCCTCTTTTAGCTCCCTCTTGCTCGGAATGCCGTGAACGATCTGCTCGTTTACCGAGGCGCAGATGCTCGCGGGAAACCCCCGGTATCCCTTGAACGTCGGCTTCGCGCCGTGCCGGGTTATCTCTTTGTACGCTACCTGGTCCAACTCCTTGGTGCTGATCCCGGGCTCCACAGTCCGCTTCAACAGCGTCAGCACCGAGCCCACGATTGCGCCGGCCTCCCGCATCATCTCCATCTCTTGGGGAGACTTGACCGTAATCCCCCCGGTATACGTCGATGCGGAGTTGGACGCCGTTTCTATTTTCCGGTTCTGTTTCACCCTGTGTATTCTACTCTGTATTCCGAACCTTTGACACCCCTGCGCCTTACGCGATGGATGTGATAACCCCAACCGGCAGCGCTTTCGGCATCACAGTTTCAAGGCCTCCAGCAAACGTTCGTTCACGGCTTCTATGCTCCCCAGTCCCTCAACGTCTACCAGCAACTCCCGTTCCCGGTAGAACTCCAACACCGGCGTCGTCTCGTTTCGGTACACCTCAATCCTGCGTCCCACCGCTTCGGGGCTGTCGTCCGCCCTCTGGTAGAGCTCTCCGCCGCACTGCTCGCATGTCAAATGCCCGTTTCCAGGCGCTCCTTGCTCTACTGCGCTGCACGGCAGCAAGTCGATGTTGTGCGGCGCCTGGCACTGCCGGCAACTGTAGCGGCCTCCCAGCCTGCGCAACAACTCTTGCTCCGGCAGCTCTATGTGCACAACTGCATCGAGCCCTCGCGACTGTTGCTCCAGGGCCTCTTCCAGCGCCTCCGCCTGGTGGGTGTTTCTGGGAAACCCGTCCAGAATAAATCCGTCTTCGTTGCCCAGGGCCAGCACCTTGTCCAGGATGATGTCTATGGTCACCTCGTCCGGCACCAGCGCTCCCTGTTCCATATACCCCTGCGCTTTCAACCCCAGTGGAGTCCCCTCTTTTAGGTTCCGGCGGAACAGGTCCCCTGACGATATATGCACCACGCCCCACCGCTCACGCAATAGCTGCGCCTGCGTCCCTTTCCCGGCGCCCGGAGGACCAAACAGACCTATTCTGGTTTCCTCAGTCACCGCTACCTCAAGAACCCCTCGTAGTTCCGCATCATCAGCTGCGCTTCCAGCTGCCGCAGCGTGTCCAGTCCCACTCCCACCATGATTAACAGGCTGGTGCTGCTCAGCGCTATCGCCTGCACTCCGGTTACCAGTGAAGCCAGGTACGGCACAATAGCAATGAACCCCAGGAATATGGCTCCCCCCATGGTGATTCTTACAATTACCCTGTTCAGATAGTCCTGCGTCGGCTTGCCCGGCCGGATTCCCAGCACAAACCCGCCGTTTCTTTGCAGGTTTTCCGCCAGGTTCTGCTGGTTGAACACCACCAAGGTGTAGAAGAACGTGAAAATCACCACCAGGATGAACACCAAAATCCAGTAGAGCACCGACGTCGGCGCCAGCAGCCCCTCGAAGAACCGCGCCGCATCGCCCATCCAGCTGGCGTTCGTCGCAAAGTACGTCGCCACCGTCCCCGGCAGGATCACTATGGAAAAAGCGAATATCAGCGGTATCATACCGGCCGAGTTGATGCGCAGCGGCAGGTACGTCGCGCCGCCTTGACGGTACATCCTCCCACTCCGGAATATGCTCCGCCCGTACTGCACCGGAATCCGCCGGTGCGCCTCGTTGAACATCACTATCAGCGCGATGATCAACACCCCGATAATTGCAAAGAAACCGATCCCCAACACGTTGCCCCGGTCTATAAAGCCCTGCGACAGCAGCCCAGGGAATCCGGCCACTATCCCTGCGAAGATTATCAGCGAAATTCCGTTCCCGATTCCCTTCTCAGTGATTAGTTCTCCCAGCCACACCAGGAACATCGTCCCCGCCACCAGCGATAGCAAGGCCGCCAGCGTGGGCAACAACGAGTCTCCCGTGAACCCCACTGAGAATAGCGTCACCCCCTCGGGGCTGACGAATACGTTGCTCTGCTCCAATAGCACCAGTTGTCCGTACCCCTGCGCCAGCGCTATCGGAACCGTCAGCAGGTGGACGTAACGGTTCATCCTCGCCCGCCCCGCCTCTCCTTCCCGGGAGATTTCCTGCAGGGCCGGTATCACCGGCGTCAGCAACTGCATCACAATCGACGCTGTGATGTAGGGAAACACACCCAGCGCCACAATGCTCATCCGCCCCAGGGCCCCTCCACTAAACAGGTCCAGGAACCCCAAGAAGGTGTTATTGTCGAACAGGTTGTCCAGCTGCGCGCTGTTTATGCCCGGTATCGGTATCTGTGTCACGAACCGGTACAGGCCCAGTATCGCCATGGTGAACAGGATTTTGCCCCGCAGGTCGGGAAGGCTGAAGGCGTCTATGGCTGCCTGTATCAGCCGGGGAAAGCGTCCACCACCTTGGGTTTCCGCCGCAATCATCTGCCCTGAAGCTCCTCCACCCTTCCCTTGGCCGCCTCTATCTTCTCTCGGGCTGAACGCGTAAACTTATGCGCCGCGACAGTCAGAGGCTTACTGACCTCGCCGTCCCCGACGATCTTCA
The DNA here is from genome assembly GCA_965249215.1 of Dehalococcoidia bacterium. Taxonomy (GTDB): domain Bacteria; phylum Chloroflexota; class Dehalococcoidia; order Lucifugimonadales; family UBA3495. The sequence continues at coordinate 568,078 of CBDFLN010000002.1, forward strand.
CCGGCCGCTTCAGGTTTCTCAGGTGTCCCCGCTGCCTCAGCAACTCCGGCGTTACGCTTTCTCCCTCCGAGAATTCGTCGAGTGATCCTATTTTCACTAGCGAGTATTCGGTCTTGAAGTTGTTGGTGAATCCCCGCTTCATCGGCAGGCCCTTGGTCAGCGGCAGCTGCCCGCCCTCGAACCCGACTCTGGGTCCTGGTCCCGAACGAGACTTCTGACCCTTCATTCCACGCCCAGCGGTGCTTCCCTGCCCCGCCGCGTCTCCCCGGCCTACCCTCTTTCTCCGTTTCCTGGCTCCCCTCGCGGGCGCCAATTGGTGTTCCATCATAGCGTCTGCAACCTCGGTCAGCCCTGTTCTTCCAGTTTCTCCACGGAAACCAGGTGGCTCACCTTCTTCACCATTCCCCGGATGGCGGGCGTGTCACCGTGCACCACCGAATGGTGCAGCCGCCGCAGTCCCAGCGCGGTTATTACCCTGCGCTGCGACTCAGGCTTCCCGATGCAGCTCTTCTTCCAGGTGATTTTCAACTGTGTGGTCAAGCCATACCTGCCTGTTTCGGCCTGCCTAAGGCCCGAATAAGACCGTGGATTGTCTACTCATTGTTCTCCGCCCCATCCCGGCGGCCCCGCCCTCGCTGCGCCATTTCCCCTTCAGGGTCCCGAAGCTGCCTCAGCGCTTCCATGGTCGCATACACAACGTTTATCGGATTCCTCGAACCCAGCGTCTTGCCCACCACGTCCCGGACCCCGCCAAGCTCCAGCATTGCCCGCATGGCTCCCGCCGCGATAACCCCGGTGCCTTCTCTCGCCGGCTTAATTAGGACTATCGTGGCCCCTTTCTTCACCGTGATTTGCTGGGGAATCGTACTTCCCCGTAGCGGGATCTGCACCATGTTCCGCCTTGCTATTGCGTTACCCTTCCTCACCGCATCGGGAATCACCAGCGCCTTTCCCAGGCCCACTCCTACCTGGCCTTCCCTGTCTCCTACAACCACCAGGGCGTTGAACCGGAGCCGTCGGCCGCCCTTGACCACCTTGGCGATGCGGCGGGTGTACACCACCCGTTCCGTCATCCCCCCGGCGTCCTCCTCTCGTTGCCTGCCCTGGGTCCTATCGAACGCCGTAACCATCGGTAGACCGCTCCTTCCCTCGTTGCGAACCGAATCGCGGGCCATGCCGCGAGTCTGCTATCAAAACTCCAGTCCCCCTTCTCGTGAAGCCTCCGCCAGGGCCTTCACTCGACCGTGGTACTTGTACCCTCCCCGGTCGAAAACTACCTGCGATACCCCCTTGGCGATTGCCCGCTCCGCGACCAGCTTCCCAACCGCTTGCGACAACGACACCTTCCCCGAGCCCTTTTCGCCCGCTCCGGCCGCCGCCTCGTTGCTCGCCGCCGCCGCCAAAGTGCGCCCGCTGGTGTCGTCGATCACCTGCGCGTAGATTTGCCGCAGGCTCCTGAATACGCACAGCCTGGGCCGCTGCGGACTGCCCTTGACCTTCCGCCTCACACGAACGTGCCGTACTATTCTCAGATTGCGCGCGTCCTTGTCTCTGGGCATAGCTACGCCTTCCGTCCTGCCGCCTTGCCCGGCTTGAAATGCAGGACCTCGTCGTGATACTTGATGCCCTTCTCTTTATAGGCATTGGGCGGCCTCACCTTCCGCACCTTGGCGGCCAGGCTGCCCACCTTCTGCTTGTCCATTCCCCGGACGTGCACCCGGTTGTTCCCCTCCACTTCCATACTCACCCCTTCCTCCGGGTGAATCTCCACCGGGTGGCTGAATCCCACGCTCAAGATAATCCCGTCTCCTGCCTGCTGCACCCTGTATCCCACTCCCATGAGCTCCAGGGTCTTGGTGTACCCCTCGGTGACGCCTGTGATGGCGTTGGACACCAGGCTCCGGGTCAGACCGTGCAGCGAATGGTGGAACTTCCTGGCCGATAGCCGTTCTACTACCACGGCGTCGTCCTGCACCTTCACCGCCACTTCCGGATGATATTTCTGCGTCAATGTCCCGCCCGGGCCCTTGACCGTGACCTCCCCGTAGCCGACCCTTACCTCTACTCCCGGTGGGATTTCGATGGGTTTGCGGCCGATGCGCGACAGTGTCCGTTCGTGGGTCTTGCCATTGCTGCCGCCGTTACCAGACATAGCAGAGCAACTCCCCCCCAATGCCCTGTCGCCAGGCTTGGCGTCCAGGCATGAGTCCTTTCGACGTAGAAAGAATGGCCAGTCCCAGGCCTCCGTACACCCTCGGTATCTCTCCCTTACCTACGTACGTCCGCAGTCCCGGCTTGCTGACTCGCCGTAGACCCGTGATCGCCGGTACCCGGTTCTGCCGGTACGCTAGATGCACCCGCAGTGTCGGATGCACTCTGCCCCTCGGCATGTCGTAGTCCCTGATATATCCCTCTTCTTTCAGAATCTTCGCTATCTCCAGCTTCAACTTGGAATGCGGCACCAGCACCGATTCGTGCCGCATCTGGATAGCGTTGCGAATCCGAGTCAGCATATCTGCTACTGGATCGGTTACCGGCATGATTCAATAATCCCTTTATTCGACTTGGCTCCGTTCTCCCTGAGGATGGCCCTTCGCCTCCGCGATACCTCTCTTACCAACTGGCTTTCCTCACTCCAGGCAACTCCCCCGTCAACGCCAACTCCCGGAAGCAAATCCGGCAGATGCCAAAGTGACGGATGTACGCCCGTGGGCGCCCGCAGCGGTTGCACCTGCTATGTACCCTCACCGGAAATCTCGGCGTCCGCAACCACTTCTGTATCTTGGAAGACTTGGCCAAGATTCCTCCTTCAGGCCTGCCGTATGAAGGGCATACCGTATAGTTCCAACAAGCGTATCGCCTCAGCGTCGTCCGGCGCGCTGGTCGCTATCGTCACCTGCAGCCCCCGGATTCGGTCTATCTGGTTATAGTCGATCTCGGGAAAGATGATTTGCTCCCGTATCCCGATTGAAAAGTTCCCTCGCCCGTCGAACCCCCGCCGGGGGATCCCACGGAAGTCCCGGATGCGCGGCAGCGCCACGTTGATTAGCCGGTCCAGGAAGTGGTACATCCTGTTCCCCCTCAACGTCACCGCCGTCCCTATCGGGTTGCCTTCCCTTACTTTGAACCCTGCTATCGACTTCCTCGCCCTGGTTATGACCGGTTTCTGACCGCTGATCTCTGTAAGATCGCGAGTCGCCCCATCCATCGCTCTTCCGTCTGTCAGGGCGTCGCCGACTCCAATGTTCAACACAATCTTGTTTATCCGCGGCGCCCGCATCGGGTTGTCATACCCGAACTCCCGCATCAACGCCGGCACTATCTCTTTCCGGTAGGTATCCAGCAGCCGGGGCTTCAAGGGAGCGTCTTCCGTCGCCAGTTCTTCAACCGCGGCCGTAGCCGCTCCCGCTCGCTGCCGTTGCGACGTCCGTCCGGTCCGGGCGGACCGTTGCCTGCGGGGCGCCTTCTCCGCTTTTACTTCAGCCTCGGCCGCGCCGTCAGGCCCAGCGTCCGCCGTACTATCTGCCGCGGCCTTGGCCGCGCCGTCAGCCCCAGCGTCCGCCGTACTATCTGCCGCGGCCTTGGCCGCGCCGTCGCCATCGGCTTGCGCTGTATCCTCGGTCCGGCGGCGAGTCCTCCGCTGTCTGGGCGGCTTTGCCTCTGCCCCGTTCTCGGCTCCGGGCTGCGCATCATCGGGCATCGTCAATCACTTCCTTGCACTTGGGACACCCTCTCACCCGGTTTCCCGTTTCCAACTTGACCGATGTCGGTTTCACCGGCTGATTGCACTTGTTGCAAATCAGCGCCACGTTGGAGATATGAATCGGAGCCTCCTGTTGAATCCGCCCCGACTGCCTTACTCCGGGCCGCGGCTTCATGTGCCGCGTCACCAGGTTCACCCCTTCGATCACCACCCGACCCTCTTTGGGCAACTGCCGGTCCACCCGGCCTGTCTTGCCCTTCTCCTTACCGCCAATTACCAGCACCGTGTCGCCGTTTCGGATGCGCATTATACTACCTCGGGCGCCAGCGATATAATTCGCATGAACCCCTTTTCCCGCAACTCCCTGGCCACCGGTCCGAAAATCCGGGTTCCACGCGGCAGCCTGTTCTCCTGTATCAACACCGCTGCGTTGTCATCGAACTTGATATACGTGCCGTCTGTCCGCAGATGCGCCTGGGCCTGGCGGATAACCACCGCTCGCACCACCTCTCCTTTTCGCACTGGAGAGTTGGGGGCCGCTTCTCGCACGTTGCAAACCACTACGTCACCAATCCCGGCGTACTTCCGCTTGCTGCTGCCGGGAATGTTAATCAGGCGGATAACCTTGGCCCCGCTGTTGTCCGCCACGTGCAGGCGTGTATAGGTCTGAATCACTCTGCCGCACCCTTGCCTTTCCCGTTGGTGTCCTCGCCGGCTTCCTGGCTGTCAGCTCCGCCGTCGTCCGCGACCGCTTCCGACTCTTCTACGGCAGCCTCTTCTTCAATGGCCTCGTCAACCGCCGGCTCATCCGCGACCGCTTCAGGTTCCTCTGCGGCCGTCTCTTCTGCCACGGCCTCGTCTACCGCCGGCTCGTCCGCGACCGCCTCCGGTTCCTCTACGGCAGCCTCTTCCACAACGGCCTCGTCAACCGCCGGCTCATCCGCGACCCCCTCCGGCTCCTCTACGGCAGCCTCTTCTTCAATGGCCTCGTCAACCGCCGGCTCGTCCGCGACCGCTTCAGGTTCCTCTGGGGCCGCCTCTTCTGCCGCGGCCTCGTCAACCACAGGCTCATCCGCGACCGCCTCCGGTTCCTCTACGGCAGTCTCTTCTACAACGGCCTCGTCAACCACAGGCTCATCCGCGACCGCCTCCGGCTCCTCTACGGCAGCCCCTTCTACAGCGGCCTCGTCAACCACAGGCTCATCCGCGACCGCCTCCGGTTCCTCTACGACAGTCGCTTCTACAACGACCTCGTCAACCGCCGGCTCATCCGCGACCGCCTCCGGCTCCTCTACGGCAGCCGCTTCTACAACGACCTCGTCAACCGCCGGCTCATCCGCCACCGCTTCCGGCTCTTCTAGGGCCGTCTCTTCTGCCACGGCCTCGTCAACCGCCGGCTCATCCGCCACCGCCTCCGGTTCCTCTACGGCCGTCTCTTCTGCAGCCGCTGCGTCAACCGCCGGCTCATCCGCCACCGCTTCCGGTTCCTCTACGGCCGTCTCTTCTGCAGCCGCTGCATCAACCGCCGGCTCATCCGCGACCGCTTCCGGCTCTTCTAGGGCCGTCTCTTCTACAACGGCCTCGTCAACCGCCGGCTCATCCGCCACCGCTTCCGCCGGGGCATCTTCTTCCACCTCGGTTTCATCGTCAACGACTACCTCGCCTACCGGCGCCTCGTCGGCCGCGGGCTCAGCCTGGACAGTTTCAACCGATACCGCTTCATCCACAGGCGCTTCCGCCGCGACTCCCTCGGCCGCAACTGCCTCGTCAACCGTCGTTTCCTCTATCTCAGCATCCGCTTCCAGGTCCATCGGCTTGACGTCCGCTACCTGGCGCCGCTCCAATATCTCCAACAACCGCCATCGCTTGCTCTTGGATACTGGCCGCGCTTCTTGAATCCGGATTGTGTCCCCCAACTGGCACTGGTTCAGCGGATCGTGCACGTGGAACCTCGCCACCCGCCGTACCTGCTTCCGGTACAACCGGTGCCGTTGCTTCCACACCATCTCCACGACCACCGTCTTGTCCGTCTTGGTCCGTACCACCGAGCCGGTACGGACCTTCCGCATAGCCTTCGCCATACCTAGTCCACCCTCAACCCGCGTTCGTTCATTACCGTTAGAAGACGAGCAATGGACCTGCGCGCCACGCGCGGCAGATTCGAGTCCGGCAACTGGTTGGTCGCCGCCCTGAACCGCAGGTTCATAAAGTCCCGATAGCTCTTGGTCAACTCTTCCTGTAATTGCTCGTCTGTCAATTCCCTTAGCTCGTATGCCCGCATCCCGACGCCTCCTTAGGACCCAACGCCGGCGTCGGCCGTCAACCGGTCACGATGCACTGTTTTGGTAGGAATCGGCAGCTTGTGCGACGCCAGCCGCAACGCCGCCACCGCATCCTGCGCCGGCACTCCAGCTACCTCGAAAAGAATCCGGCCCGGCTTTACCACTGCAACCCAGTGGTCCACGCCCGATTTCCCGCCGCCCATCCGGGTCTCCGCCGGCTTCTTGGTCACCGGCTTGTCAGGAAACACCCGCACCCACACCTGGCCGCCCCTCCTTAGCCGGCGAGTGACGGCAACGCGGGCTGCCTCTATCTGACGGGAGGTGATCCAATCTGCCCCCAGGGCCTTCAGTCCAAATTCCCCAAAGCTCACCGAAGACCCGGTAGTTGCCGGTCCCTTACGGCGTCCTCGTCCTAGCTTTCGGAATTTGGTCCTCTTAGGTTGTAGCATCCCTAGCTCCTCTGGCCCACTGGGACCGCCTCATCGCTCTCAACATGACGGACCCGTACCCTGGGTCTTCTCCTTCTTCCCTAGAAGTCGTCGTCGACCAGCTCTACCGTCTCTCCTGGGCTGTCCGCTTGTACCGTCACCTCGATCGACTCCAGCTCCTCCACTTCCTCCGGCGGCGGCGGCAGAATCTCGCCCAGGTACACCCAGGTCTTCACCCCAATGCGGCCCATCCCCGTGCTCGCCTCGGCTATTCCGAAGTCGATGTCCGCCCGCAGCGTGTGCAACGGCACCCGGCCCATCATCAGCTTCTCTACCCTGGCAATCTCAGACCCCGAGATTCGCCCCTTCACGATTATCTTGACACCTTGGGCTCCCCCCTGCATCGCCCTCTGTGCAGCCTGCCTCATCGCTCGCCGGTACGCCACCCGCCGCTCCAGTTGGTCCGCTATGTTCCTCGAGACCAGGTAGGCGTCTATCTCCGGCTGCCCGATCTCTATAATGTTCAACTGAACCTTGCGCTTGGTTATGCCCTCCAGCCTGCTCCGCAGCTGCTTCACTCGCTCGCCGTCGCGCCCGATTAATATCCCCGGCCTCGCCGAATGAATGTTGATTACGCTGTCCTGAGCCCCCCGGTCTATCTCTACCTTGGAGATCCCCGCATCCGAGAATGCCGCATACTCTTTCTTGATGCTGTCCCTCAACCGCAAGTCTTCCAGCACCAGCGTCCGGTACGCCGTCCCGCTGGAAGCAAACCAATGGGCCTTCCAGTCTTTGACTATCCCCAACCTGAACCCATACGGGTGGGTCTTCTGGCCCATGCTCTATGCCTCCTCTTCGTCCACCACTACCGTGACGTGGCTGGAACGCTTGGTTATTCGCCCCATCCTTCCCCGCGCCCGCGGACGGAACCGCTTTAATGGCGTAGCGCTGTCCGCCGTGATTTGCACAATCCGCAACGCATCCCGGTCCATGAACATGTTGTTCTCAGCATTCGCTGCTGCCGATTGCACCACTTTAGCCACCGTCTTTGCCCACGGCGACGGCAACAGCTGCAGCGTGTTCACCGCGTCCGCGACCCGCTGGCCCCGCACCAGGTCCAAAATCGGCTTCAGTCTCTTCTGCGAAGCCCCTATTTTCTTTGCCACGGCTCGTACTGGAGGCATTCCCTTACCTCGGCCTCGTGGCGCGTTCCGTCCGCCCTACGTGACCCCGGTAGGTCCGCGTCGGAGAGAATTCTCCCAGGCGGTGTCCCACCATGTTCTCGGTAATGAACACCGGCACGTGCCGCCGTCCGTCGTGGACTCCAATCGTCAGTCCCACCATCTCCGGCATGATCATCGACGCACGCGACCACGTGCGGATTACCGTCTTAGCCCCGGACCGCTGCACCGCCTCTACCTTTTTCATCAGCTTCGGGTGCACGTATGGCCCCTTCTTAACCGAACGGGACATCCTACCTTCTCCTGCCCCTGCGCATGATGAACTTGCTGCTGCTCTTGTTCTTCCGCCGGGTCTTGTAACCCAGCGTCGGCTTACCCCAGGGAGACTTGGGCCCCGGCATCCCTATCGGCGACCGGCCCTCTCCACCTCCGTGGGGATGGTCCACCGGGTTCTTGGCCACGCCTCGCACCTGCGGACGCCGTCCCAGGTGCCGCTTGGCCCCCGCCTTCCCCAGGCTCTCGTTCTTATGGTCGGGGTTGGACAGTTGCCCCACGCTGGCCCGGCACTCCAGCAATAGCCGCCGCATTTCTCCCGACGGCAGCCGCACCAATACGTACTCCCCCTCCCGGGACAACACTTGCGCTCCGACGCCGGCGCCCCGGGCCAATTGTCCTCCCCTGCCTGGGGTCAACTCCAGGTTATGGACCACCGTTCCAGTGGGAATCGACCGCAGCGGCAGGCAATTGCCCGGATGAATCTCCGCCTGCGTCCCCGATTGCACCTTGTCTCCCACCGCCAGTACCAACGGCGCCAGGATATATGACTTCTCCCCGTCCGCATAGTGAATCAACGCTATGCGCGTCGTCCGGTTCGGGTCGTACTCTATCGACACTACCTTGGCCGGAACGCCGTCCTTCATCCGCTTGAAGTCGATGGCCCGGTACATCCTCTTGGACCCGCCGCCCCGGCTCCGCGTCGTGATTCGACCCCGGTTGTTCCGGCCTGCCCTGCTGGGAAGCGGGGACAACAACGACTTCTCCGGCTTACGCGCCGTTAGTTCCTCGAACGACGGCCGCACCGCATTCCGAGTCCCCGGCGTTACCGGCCTCAAGTTCTTCAGCGGCATACCGTCGGGCCTCGCCTGAATTTCTTGTCCAGACTGTCTGCCATTACAGCCCTTCTATCAAATTGATGCGGTCCCCCGCTTTCAATGTGACCACCGCCTTCTTCAAGTCGGGTTTCTTTGAAAGCCGTGGGCCGTATCGCTTCCGCTTTCCGTGGGTCTTGGTGATGTTTACGTCCAGCACCGTAACGTTGAAATTCTTCTCTATCGCCGCCTTGATTTCCACCTTGTTGGCCCGGGGCTCCACCCGGAAGGTGTACTTCCCCGACTCTTGAAGAAGGGTGCTTTTCTCGGTAATCGCCGGCTTCACCAGCACCTGGTTGATGTTCATTCCTGATCACCTTCACCGGCGCCGTCCTGCCCATCGTCCTCTGCAACACCGTCCTGGTCCACTGGCCCGGACGCAGTCTCCGCCGTCTCTTCCACGGCCTCCGCTGTTTCGTTGCCCGGTCTATCCTCGGCAACGGCGTCCTCTGTTGCGCTTTGCTCCGTAACCGACTCTTCTGCTTCGGCGTCCTTCGGTGTATCGTCCACGGTAATGGCGCCTCTGCGCCGCGGCGCAGCCGACAGGAACACCTCCGCCCAACGGGCCGCGTCCACCGTCATAATCACGGTATCCCTACGCAGCAGTTCATGGGCGTTCAGCAGGTTCACCGGCAGCGTCCACACCTTCCCCAGGTTGTGCGCCGACCTTACTACGTTCTCCTCCGGCTCCAGGGTCACTACCAGCGCCGAACCCGATACCTGTAAGTTCTGCAACAAGTCGGCCATAGACTTGGTCTTTCCGTCGACCCCGTCCCAGCTTTCTAGGCAGATTAGCCGGTCCTGACGCGCCTTGTCCGAAAGTACGCACTTCAGCGCCAGCCGCCTCATCCGCCGGGGAATCGCCTTCCGGTACTCCTTGGGATGCGGCCCGAAAACCACCCCTCCGTGCCTCCACTGGGGCGCCCTGATGCTCCCCTGTCGGGCCCGGCCCGTATGCTTTTGAATCCACGGCTTCCGGCCGCCTCCCGACACCTGCGCCCTGGTCTTGGTGCTGTGCGTCCCCTGCCGCTGGTTGGTCTGGTATATCACCATTGCCTGGTGCACCAGCGAGGAGTTCATGGGCACGTTGAACACCGCATCATTCAGTTGGATGCTGTCCACCGTGTCTCCGTCTCTGTTTCTTACAGGAATTTCCATACTCTCAGTTGGCCTGTTATCGGCCCGCCGCCGGATTCTTCTTCCGCCTGATTTGCAGCAACCCGTTGGGGGCTCCCGGAACGCCGCCCTTCACCAGCAACAGGTTCCGGTCCGGGTCCACTCTCACGACTTTCAGCCCCTTGGTCGTAATGCGCCGGTTGCCCATGTGCCCGGCCATTTTCAGCCCCTTGAACACCTTGCCCGGCGTCGTTCCGCCTCCAATAGACCCGGGAGCCCGCGCCCGGTCCGATTGACCGTGGGTCCGGGGCCCTCCGCCAAACCCGTGCCTCTTCATGACTCCGGCAAATCCTCGGCCTCTGGACCGCCCGATCACGTCTAAGACTTCGCCGGGTTCAAAGATGTCCACGCCGATTTTCTGCCCGACCTCGAACTCGCTCACGTCGTCCGCCTGCACTTCCCGCAGGTAACGGCAGTTTCCGTTGTCCTTCAAATGGCCGGCCTCGGCCTTGTTCAGCCGCTTGGTCTCCCCAAAGCCCAGCTGCACGGCCTCATACCCGTCCTTCTGATGGGTCTTCACTTGCGTCACGGTGCACGGGCCGGCTTGAATCACCGTCACCGGCACCACCCGGCCGTCTTCCTCGAACACCTGGGTCATCCCGACCTTTTTGCCTAGAAATCCTTGTATCATCCCTTGTACCCGCTTGTCATTTCCATCGTCCCGGCGCGCATCACAGCTTTATCGAAATATCCACGCCCGCCGGCAGGTTCAGCCGCGTCAGAGAGTCTATCGTCTTCGACGTTGGCTCCAGAATGTCTATCAACCGTTTGTGCGTCCGTATCTCGAAATGTTCCCGCGAGTCCTTGTCCACGTGGGGGCTCCGGATAACGCAAAAACGCCGGATGTGCGTCGGCAACGGCACCGGCCCGGCTATCCTGGCCCCGGTGCGCTCCGCCGTCTCCACAATCTGGCCCGTAGACTGGTCCAGCATCTTGTGGTCGAAGGCCTTTAGTATTATTCGTACTTTCTGACTGCTTACCATCCGCTAAAAACCCCGGCCCCTTTTCGGCTACCCTGCCTTAACCGCCGACTTGATTGCAGCCTCCGGTATCGGCGCATAGTGCTTGAATTCCATGCTGAACGTCGCACGACCCTGCGTCGCCGACCTCAACGCGCTGGTGTACGAGAACGTCTCTCCCAGGGGAGCCAACGCCCTCACCACCTGCACCCCTTCCTGCCCCTCGATAGTCCGTATCTGGCTCCGCCGCGTCCCTAGGTCGGCCAGTACCTCGCTCAGGAACTCTCCCGGCGTCACCACCTCCAGGTCCACTATGGGCTCCAACAGCACCGGATTCCCCTTGGGAACGCCCTCACGGATCGCCAGCATGCCGGCGCTCCTGAACGCCATCTCCGACGAGTCCACCGGATGATAGCTCCCGTCCACCAGGTTCACCTTCAGGTCAACCACGTTGTATCCCGCCAGAGGACCGTTCTGCAGCGCGTCCCGCACGCCCTTTTCCACTCCCGAGAAATACTCCCTGGGAATTCGTCCGCCTGGCACGGAAGTCTCGAAAACGATTCCGCTGCCTCGTTCCAACGGCTCCAACTCCAGCCACACGTGGCCGAATTGGCCATGTCCGCCCGTCTGTCGCACGAACCGGCCCTCGACTCTCACCGGCTTCGTCAGCGCCTCCCGGTAGGACACCCGCGGCTTACCCACGTTCGCTTCTACGTGAAACTCCCGACGCATCCGGTCCACCAGTACGTCCAGGTGCAACTCCCCCATTCCCGACATCACCGTCTGCCCCGTCTCGTTGTCGAACCGGATGACAAACGTCGGGTCCTCCTCCGCCAGCTTCCTCAGCGTCTCTCCCAGCCGGTCCTGGTCCAGCCGGCTCATGGGCTCGATGGCCACCGACACGACGGGATCGGGGAAGTGCGGCGGCTCCAGCAACACCTGCTGGGACGTCCCGCAAACCGTGTCCCCCGTAAACGTGTTCTTCAGTCCCACCGTTGCGCAGATGTTCCCCGCTCCCGATTCCTCCAATTCCTCCCGGTGGTTCGCGTGCATCTGCAACAGGCGTCCCATCCGCTCCCGGTTCCCCTTGGTAACGTTCAACACCGAGGCCCCGGACTCCACCTTTCCCGAATATATTCTCAAAAAGACCAACCGGCCCACATAAGGGTCGGTCGCAACTTTGAAAGCCAGGGCCGACAGCGGTCCCTCCTCGTCGGCGAAACGCATCTCAGTATTCCCGCTACGCGGCTCCACGCCCTCGACGGCCGGTATGTCCTTGGGCGAAGGCAAGAGATCGACGATTGCGTCCAGCAAAGGATGCACCCCTTTGCCCGACGGCGCGCTCCCGCACAGCACCGGCACCACGTCTCCGGCTATCGTCGCCTGCCGCAACGCGCTACGCAGCGACTCTTCTTCTATCTGCTCCCCTTCCAGGTAACGAATTAGCAACCGCTCATCCGTCTCAACTATCTTCTCAACCATCGTCCGACGGTACTGCTCGAAAGTTTCCTTATACTCCTCAGGTACTTCCGACCGCTGCGGCGCGCCTGCGCTTTTTCCGTTGCTCTTCCCATTGGCGTAAATAGAGGCATCCCCGGTCAGCAGGTCCGCCACTCCTTGGAACTCCGCCTCCGCTCCGATGGGGATCTGCACCGCCACCGCGTTGCCCCCCAATCGCCTGCCTATCGACTCGATGGCTCGTTCGTAGCTGGCTCCCACCCGGTCCATCTTGTTCACGAAGCAAATCCTGGGAACGTGGTACTTGTCCGCCTGCCTCCACACCGTCTCCGACTGCGACTGCACTCCCGCCACCGCGTCCAGCACCACCACCCCGCCGTCCAGCACCCGCAGGCTCCGCTCCACCTCTGCGGTGAAGTCCACGTGCCCCGGAGTGTCTATGATATTCACCTTGTGCTCGCGCCAATACGCGCTGGTCGCCGCCGCCGTGATTGTTATCCCCCGCTCCCTCTCCTGCGGCATCCAGTCCATCGCCGTCGTGCCCTCGTCCACCCCGCCCGGCCGGTGAATCCGGCCCGTGATGAACAGCACCTGCTCCGTCAACGTCGTCTTGCCGGCGTCGATGTGCGCTATGAACCCAATGTTCCGTATCGAATCTATGGGATACTCTGTCTTGTTCATGTCTAAGCCCCGTTCATGCCGGGGTCCCTCGTCCTCCGCCCTTTATCCCCTGTAATGAACGAATGCCCGGTTGGCTTCTGCCATCCGGTGCAATTCTTCTCTTCGTCTCACCGCCGTGCCCTCGCCCCTCGCTGCGTCCAGCAGCTCCTGGGCCAGGCCAGTCCTCATCGGCACTCCCTTGCGGCCCCGCGCTCCCCTGATCAGCCACCTCATCGCCAGGGCCTCGCTGCGCACCCGCCGCAACTCCGTCGGCACCTGGTACGTCGCTCCGCCGACGCGCTTCGGTCGGACTTCCACCAGTGGCGTCGCATTCCTCAGCGCCTGCTGGAACACTTCCAACGGGTCCAGGTTCGATTGGTCCCGAATCGCGTTAAACGCTTCGTAAGTAACTCGCTGCGCCGTTGTCTTCTTACCCCTTTGCATTACGCGGTTAATGAAACGGGCCAGTTCCTCGTTGTTGTACCTCGGGTCCGGCGCTATGATTCGCCGTTCGGCGCGTCTTCTTCTAGACATAGCTATGCACCCCGGTCCGGTTCTCACCGGATGCCGCAACTCTATCCTCGGCGCGCCGTTTCCTAGACATAGCTACGCTACCCATCCTGGTTCTCAATTAGAAATCATGGGGGGATTGAGGCCGGTCTAGTCCCAGTTACACTGCGGAGCGCGGCCGGTCCGCGCCGTACTTGCTGCGGCCCTGACGACGGTCTTGAACCCCTTCACAGTCCAGGGCGCTGCGGATGACGTGGTACCTGACTCCCGGCAGGTCCTTTACACGGCCTCCCCTCACCATCACCACCGAGTGTTCCTGCAGGTTGTGCCCCACGCCTCCGATGTAGGCGGTTACTTCCACCCCGTTGGTCAACCTCACCCGCGCTATCTTCCTCAGCGCCGAGTTCGGCTTCTTGGGGGTCATCGTACGCACCTGGATGCAGACACCGCGCCTCTGGGGGCAACCCGGCCCCCACTTCACCCGGTTGCGCAATGAGTTCTGCACCCAATGCAACGCGGGAGCCTTGGTCTTTTTACGGACAGGCTGGCGTCCCTTCCTGACTAACTGGTTCACTGTTGGCACAAAACATCCCCGCTGTTCCCCTTGAACAACAGCTAAATACTTTACCAACCATAATCTAAGATGTCAACCTGTTTCGAAGTAGGGAGGCACGGTCAAAACTCCGAGGACAGTTGTTTCTTAAAACCATCTGACCTTTATGCGGCTAACCAGCGTTTTTGAGAGTCGCAAGACAAAGTAGACCAGCTTCCCAACAGAAACGGGCCTCGTGACGGCATCGGTAGCCGGGAACACTGACCGACAATGTGAAGCACCACGTCTGCCAAACCACCTTGCCCGTCCGGTATAGCTGCGAACCGTAATCCTGCACTGTGATCCCGACCGTATAGACTTTCCATGGCCCGGTAGTTCATACGGTCGGCCCACAGGTCTGATTTATTGGGATTTACACCTGTGGCCTCTGCCCAGGCTTGCCACATACCGCGTTGGGGATTTTGAAGCCCCATCTGGAATTCGTCCAGGGTCCGCTTAATATCGACCACGAACAAGGGGATGCTGTGCTCCTTAGCCACCGCAACTGCTTTCCGGCTGAGGTGGCTGTCATGAAACTCGATAAAGGCAGTTGGGCGTCCTTCAGAGTTTACGAGAGTAATGTCTGGCCTAACTGAAAACCCAGGCGCCTTCTTGTTTTGGAGCACCTCGCAGGCCCCATTGTCCAGTAAGTCCCATTTGTGCGGCTTGAGACACTGCGCGCATAGCCAGATGATCTTGCTGTGTTTGAGGGCCAAGGACGTTTTGCCCTCGACGTTCGTCGATGGATGCAGATGGTCCCCAACGTGGATGCCCATGATGTGGCATTCTGCACAATCACTTACCTGTCCCACAAGATACTTTTGCCAATCTCGACAGGCTTGTTTGTGGAGTAGTCCTTCGCCGCCGGTCATGCGGCTATTGTAACGTAGTCTAATGTTGGCGTTGGCTTGGACTGTCTGCGGGGCCAATACCCAGTTTCATGAAAAACCACCGCCATAGACCCGCAGGTCCGAGCCACAAAACAACCTAATGCTTGATCGGCAAAGTAAAATTCGTTAATCAATTTCTCGTCAAAGCCAACGTCAGGGTTCGCCACCTACCCCCCGCCAACCACCCGACCCTGGCATCCCCCGGGCCAAAAAGCGTACAATCAAGTAACACCAACTGCACCCACCGGAGGCAGCCCATGGACATCGCTCTGGACATCCTCAGCGAACTGGCCCAGGACGACCGCATCCTCTGGGTTGCCGGCTCCGGCCCCGTCGTCAGCGAGAACGACTCCAAGGGCATCCAAGAGCCCGAAGTCCACGGCAGCAACGTCACCATCGAGGCCGACAACTGGCACTGCCACCTGGACTTGGACATCGTAACCGGCATCCAGTTCGTGGAAGCCGTCGCCCACGGCGACCTCCTCTCTTACTACATCCGGTTCTCCAACGCCCAGGAAGAGACCCTCCTGCGCTCCTACTTCCCCAACCCATACCTCGACGACGATTTCAACCGCACCGACCTGCAGCCGGAAAAGCTGCAAACCTTTGAAAGCTTCCGGGACCGCTACGTAGGCCGCGACGGCATCGTCTTCGTCCAACGCCTGGCCCAGCCCTCCTCCTGACCTCCCCGCACCGTCTCGTATTGGTGTAGAATTACCCCGTCAACACCAGCCCTTTTCCAGGAGTACACAAGTGCCGCGGTCCCTTCCCTACGCCGATATGGACAAGGTCCTCTCCCTATCCAAGCGACGCGGTTTCGTCTTTCAGAGCAGCGAGGTCTACGGCGGCCTCGCCTCCACCTGGGACTACGGCCCCCTCGGCGTCGAGCTTAAACGCAACGTCAAAGAGGCCTGGTGGCGTTCCGTGGTTCGCCAGCGCGACGACGTTGTCGGCCTTGACGCCGCCATCCTCATGCACCCCCAGGCCTGGGTTGCCAGCGGCCACGTCGAGAACTTCTCCGACCCCCTCGTCGAATGTCGCGACTGTCACCTCAGATTCCGCTCCGACGACCTCGCCTTCGATAATTGCCCCCAATGCGGCGGACAGTTCACCGACCCCCGCCGCTTCAACCTCATGTTCAAGACTTTCATGGGACCCGTCGAGGACACCGCCAGCCAGGTATACCTGCGCCCAGAGACTGCCCAGGGCATCTTTGTCAACTTCCCCAACGTCCTCAACGCCACCCGCAAGAAGCTCCCCTTCGGCATCGCCCAGATTGGCAAGGCCTTTCGCAACGAGATCACACCCGGCAACTTCACCTTCCGCACCCGGGAATTCGAGCAAATGGAAGTCGAGTTCTTCGTCAAGCCCGGCGACGACGACCAGTGGCTCCGCCAGTGGCTCGACGACCGCTTTGCCTGGTATCTCTCCTACGGCATCCGCCCCGAAAACCTCCGGCTGCGCCGCCACGGCTCCGACGAGCTGGCCCACTACGCCAAGGACTGTTACGACATCGAGTACCGCTTCCCTTGGGGCTGGGCCGAGCTCGAGGGTATCGCCAACCGCACCGATTTCGACCTCCGCCAGCACTCCCAGTCCAGCGGCCAGGACATGACATTTTTCGACGACTCCGCCGAGGACGGAGCTCAGCGCTACTTTCCCTTCGTCATCGAGCCCTCCGGCGGCGTCGACCGCGCCACCCTAGCCTTCTGGCTTGATTCTTACGACGAAGAGCCCGGCGGCGACGCAGTCCGCACCGTCCTCCACCTCCACCGCAGGCTCGCTCCCGTAACCGTCGCCGTCCTGCCCCTCAGCCGCAACCCCCGCCTGGTCCCCACCGCCCGTGAGGTCTACGACCAGCTCCGTCGCAGCTTCAACACCCAGTACGACGACGCCCAGAGCATCGGCCGCCGCTATCGCCGCCAGGATGAAATTGGTACGCCCTACTGTGTCACCGTCGATTTCGATACCCTCGACGACCGGGCAGTCACCATCCGAGACCGCGACTCAATGCACCAGACCCGTCTTCCTTTAGAACGCCTGGCCTCCGTCCTTCAGGACAAGTTCGAGCACGGCTGGTGATGCTCCCGCAGCCCGCATCTAGAACGCCTGGCCTCCGTCCTTCAGGACAAGTTCGAGCACGGCTGGTGATGCTCCCGCAGCCCGCATCGATTTGAATTAGTCCTAATCTGGCCGCCCAATTCGCCCGTAAGGTAAGCACATGAGCACCGCTCCCAGGGGCCAAGCCCAGCGTTACATCCAGGGTATCCAGCGCAACCTGAGCCGCCTCGAAGACCTGCTGCGCCGCCTGGAAGCCCAGTCTCCTAAAGTCCCCACCCGGGACGCCCGTACCGAACTCCTCGGCCAGGTTCACGTAGCCGGCGCTATGGACCAGCGCCGCCTCTTCGATTTGCTCGACCAGCGGTCCGTCAGCCACGCCTGGATTGGCGCCCAGGTCGGCGCAGAGTATCTCGACGTCTGGCAGGGCGCCGACGGCCGCACCTGGTATCGCGTCACCCAGCGCGCCGTCCGCGATCTGTACCTGGGCCAGATGGCCGCTTCATCCGGCCAACCTGACCAATCCCAGTCGCCTTTCTCAGAAGATTGGGACAGCCAGGAGGACTCCGCCTATGACAGGCTATGAGCCCGGCGATTTCGTCCTCGTTCCGCACCCCCTCGACCGGCCCGACTCCGGCCGCCAACGGCCCGCACTCGTCATCAGCTCTGCCAACTACAATCAGGTCACGGGGGAACTTATCATCGCCCAGGTCACCGGCCGCCTTTCCGCCCCTCCACGAATCGGCGACTCTCCCGTATTCACCTGGCAGGAAGCCAACTTGTCCTCCACATCCCTCGTACGCTCCCGCCTGGCCACCGTCAAAGCTTCCCTCGTCATACGGCCCTTGGGCCGGCTCAACCCCGATGACTTTCAGGCCGTACTTAAGTCATTGTATGCCGCCGTCTTCGAGTAGCATCCAAGCTCCCGCTCCCATGCCCTTCTCCATCCTCGACCGTCCTGAACTGCCATTGTCCCCGGACCGCATACCTCTCTCCTCATCCTTGAGTTACAACAACCTGCCATGCCGCCCAACCTAGTATCAGCAACCCTCCGCCGCGGCCTCTTTACCCGCGTCGTCGGCAAGCGCATCCTCTTCTTCCAGGAGATTTCCTCCACCATGGACGAAGCGGCCCGCCAGGCCCAGGCCGGCGCAGACGAGGGCCTTGTCGTCGTCGCCGAGGTCCAGACCGCCGGCCGCGGACGCCTGGGTCGAAGCTGGGTCTCCAGCCCCGGCAACCTTTACTTTTCCGTTCTCTTCCGGCCTCCCCTGCCGGCCCTCCCCATGATTAGCATCCTCGCCGGCGTCGCCGTAGTCCGCTCAATCAAGGCCTGCACCGGCGCAGACCCCCGCATCAAGTGGCCCAACGATGTCATGCTCCATGGCAAGAAAGTAGGCGGCATTCTCGTCGAGACCGCCGTCCAGGGAGACCAGGTAGCCCATGCCGTTCTCGGCATCGGTATCAACGTCGACCTCGACCTTGACGCCTTGGGCGATATTCGCGACTTCACCACCAACCTCAGCCTGGCCGTCAACGCGGCCGTATCCCGCGAGGCTCTCCTCCGCCAGCTCCTCCACGACCTCGACGCCCTCTACCACCAGGCCGTCCAGGGCGTTTCCGTCCTGCCCGAATGGCGGCCCCTGCTCGACACCGTCGGCCGGCGCGTCCAGACCTACGGCCGCGCCCCCTACAATACCGGCGTCGCCGAGGACATCGACGACGTCGGCAACCTGCTATTGCGCTTGGACGACGGCTCGCTCCTCACCCTCACCGCCGGCGACGTCTCCCTCACGGACCACCAAGACCCTACCCCAAACCCAGGGCCAACCAACCCCAAGCCCTCTGATCCAGAGGCAACCAGGCCATGACTCCCCAGCCCAGTGATCCCCGCGAAAGGACACCCGCCCGTGGTCCCAGCGAACGCAGGCATTTTCGCAATCCCTTCTGTCCCTCTTGTATATGTCAGTAACCCACCAACAACCCATCATCCCCTCTACCCCCGCGCCACCGTCATCTTCTCTATCCCCGAGCCCCTCGCTTTTGTCATTCCGAGCGAAGCCGCGGATTCTAGAGTCCCCACGCCTCCAGCCCGCGCACTTGGCCCGGGCCTACTGAGCACTTATTCCCCGCTCACCCTGATTGAAATCGAAGGGTGAACTGGGAAACCGGGCTCCGTTCGCCCTGAGGGAAATCGAAGGTCGAACCGACAGCTAGGAAAATGCCCCCATCCTGTCTATCCCATGAATCCCGTGAATCCCGTGAATCCCAGTTCAGACTCCCACCCCCCCAACTGACACTTGCCCCTTCCCAACCCCCCACGTAATCCCCTACCATGGAATACCTCAGCACCCATCAGGAACGGCAGCCAAGTCCCGCCCGCCGACACCCTCCCAAACGGGAGGAAATGGGAGCAAATGAGAGGCAAACTAAAATTTCCAGCTACAGGTGGACCTAACCAATGAACCAGGTCAGGTTTCGCATCAACGCCCTCCGCCGCAAGACAAAAACCGCGCTTCGCGGTGAACTCGTCGAACTACCCCACGTCCCAACCCGCCGCAGGTCCAAGGACTTTCGACGATTGTCCGGCTACGTCAACGAACTACACGACACTTGCAATTCCCGCCCCTTGTCCTGCCATCCCCTCCCCCTTCCCGTCATTCCCGCCCACACCCTGCCATTCCCGCCCCCAGCCTGTCATTCCCGCCCCCAGCCTGCCATCCCCGCCCCCAGCCTGTCATTCCCGCGCAGGCGGGAATCTCGCGCCCGCAGCCAGGCACGAATCAAACGCCAATAACCCAAGCACACACCTTCCAACAAAGAGGACCCCATGCTTGAAAAACTCAGCCTCGAAGGCAAGACAGTAATCATCACCGGCGGCGGCACCGGCCTTGGGCTCGCCATGGTCCGGGCCCTCGCCCGCGCCGGCGCAGACCTCTGCATCGCCGGCCGCCGCCCCGAACCCATCCAGGCCGCCGCTCAGGAGGTCCAGGAACTGGGCCGTCGCGCCGTCTCCGTCCCCACCGACGTATCAGACTCCGCCCAGGTCGACGGCCTCGTTGCCGCTGCCCTCGACCATTTCGGCCGCATCGACGTCCTCATCAACAACGCCGGCGCAGCCAACAGTGAAAACCTTCGCAAGCCCATCTGGGATATCACTGACGACGATTGGCGCTGGCTCATGGACGTTAACCTCACCGGCGCTTTCTACTGTTCCCGCGCCGTCTCCCGTCCCATGGTCGATCAGGGCAAGGGCAAAATCATCAACGTCGCCTCCGGCTTCGCCCTCCGCGGCGGCCGAGACATCTACATGTACTGCTGTAGCAAGGGTGGCATGCTCCAGCTTACTCGCGTCCTTTCCTTCAACCTCGCCAGAAGTGGCGTCACCGCTAATACCATCGTCCCCGGCTTCATCCCAACCGACATTCTCGCCGACGACGACCCCAGCATGACCCCCCGGTCCGGCGTCTTCCTTCCCATAGGCAAGCTCGGCAGTCCCGAGGACATGGGGCCCATCGCCGTCTTTCTTGCTTCCGATGCCTCGGACTACATGACCGGCGAGATGATAGTCGCCGACGGCGGCGGCTTGGCTGGCGGCATAGCTCCCACCGGCCACGCTCCCGTCCAAGCCCTGGAACCCTAGCCGGCGCCGGAACATCCCGTCTCGGCCCCTTAACCCCTTATAAATTAAGGAGACCCGCCATGCCCGTGCTTCCAGAATTTAGTCTTTCCGGCCGCGTCGCCGTCCTCCACACCACCGGCAGCGATCACGCCCCGTTCTTCGCCCAGGCCCTCGCGCAGGCCGGTGCCCTCGTCTTCACCATCGCTCGCCGCCAGGAACTCCTGGACCCGGTATTGCAATCCCTATCCTCTTATCCCGCAGACCATCGCGGCGTTGTGGCCGACATCGGCCGCGACGGCCCATCAGGCGTTGCCGCGGCCATGTCCTCTTTTGATCAGCTTGACAGGCCCGTGGACATCCTCGTCAACGATACCCGCAGCCTGCATGCCGGCCCCCTCGACGCCATAACCCCCCATGAATGGGATGAACTCCACTCCCGCAACATCCGGTCAACCTTCTTCCTCACCCAGGAGGTCGCCCGCCGCATGCAGGCAAGCCAGTACGGCCGCATCGTCAACCTCGTCTCCATACTGGCCGAGCGCGGCATGGCCAACAGCACGGCCTTTGCTTCCACCCAGGCCGGCCTCCTGTCCCTCACCAAGTGCCTGGCCCTGGAACTCGGCCGCTCCAACATTCGGGTCAACGCTCTTGGCCTCGGCTGGTTCACTGCCGAAGACATCCCCTTGGAAGTCCAGCAGCAAGAACTCCTGGTCCGCTTTACTCCCCTCCGCCGAAAGGGGCATCCCAGCGATGTCGGCCCCCTCCTTGTCTACCTCTCATCCCAGGCCTGCGACTACGCCACCGGCCAGCCCGTGTACGTAGACGGCGGCCTCAACGCCCATCCCTAGCGTAATTGAAGCCTCTCATGCCCTGCTGTACAATATCCGCCAATAGCCATGCAACGTGAATCAGCCGGGCCTGCCAAAACCCTATCCCGTTTGCGGGGGATGCGGGACGTATCCAATCAGGGGCAGCGCATCAAGCGCGGACTCCAGGACAGCCTGTCCGACCTCATGGCCGGGTTTGGCTACCTCCAATTGGAAACTCCAATCCTGGAGCCCACCGAACTATTCCTGCGTAAGTCCGGCGGCGAGCTCGCCTCGCGACTCTACAGCTTCACCGATCCCGGCGGTTCCTCCGTTAGCCTCCGCCCCGAGTTCACCTCATCCATCATGCGGTACTATCTCGAGAACGCCTCCGATATAGACCTGCCCGCCCGCTGGCAATACTCCGGCCCCGTCTTTCGTCACGACCCATCCAACCCCCAGACCGGCGGTCAATTCACCCAAATCGGCGCAGAATTGGTCGGCGCTTCCGGTGTCCTCGCCGACGCCGAAGTCCTCGGATTGGCTGCCCTTACCCTCTCCCAGGTGGGCGTCGACGGCTGCCAGCTTGAACTCGCCGACCTCGACGTCCTCAACAGCATCCTGGACGCTGTCGGCGTCTCCCAGCGGTCCAGGTCCTTCATCATTAGTAATGCCCACCGCCTCAGTGCCGGCCGCTCCGCCGTCCCGGCTGCTTTGGCCGAGGCGGCCCGTTGGCGCCTAACCGGCAGCAACGGTGAAGACCAGTACCTAAGCCAGGCCATTGCCGGGCTCGACGAATCCCAAGCCAGGGTAGTCCTCCGCGGCCTCCTCCAATGGGGCGGCTCTACCCAACTGGGTCAGCGTCAACCTGAAGAGGTCGTCGACCGCCTTCTACGCAAGCTGCGAGGGCTGGACACCGAGGCCAACCTCCGACGCGGTCTTGAACTGGCCTGCGATCTCGCAGCTGTTCGCGGCAGCCCCCCCGCTGCCCTTGACTCCGCAGCTGCCGTGGTCAAGGCCGCCGCCGCCGCCCCGGAGCCTCTTGACCGCCTTTCCCAGCTCATCGAACTCCTCCCCTCTCACACCGGAGTCGGCGAGGCGCTGGTCCTCAATTTCGGCCTGTTCCGCGGCCCGGCGTACTATAATGGCATTGTGTTTGAACTCAATCACCCAGCCTCCGGCTCCTCTCTGGGAGGCGGGGGACGCTACGACGCCCTCGCCTATTCCCTGGGCAGCGCGGAGCCCGTTCCCGCCCTCGGATTTGCTTGCAACCTCGAGTCCCTCCTTGCCCTTCCCGGAGCTGTCTCGACCTATTCAGCATCACCCGTCCTTCGGCCTCAGACCCTCGTCGTCGCCGCCGGTCCCGAAAGCTACGCCGACGCCCTTGCTGCCTCCCGCGACCTCCGCTCCCAGGGCGTCCTCAACCAACTGGAAGTCGGCGGCCTCGATTTGCAGCCGGCCCTGGCCTACGCCAGGAAGCAAAATATTCCCCAGGTCGTCCTCGTTCACACTGGCGGCCGCCGCGTGACCCATGCAGTTGACTGACTCCCCGCCTAACGACGGCTCCTCGGCCTCTGCCCGTCTCAGACTCGCCTTGCCCAGTGACGGGGAGCTGTATCAGGGCGCCCTCGACTTCATGCAGGACTCCGGCCTCAACGTCCGCCGCCCCAGCGCCCGCAGCTACACCGGGCAGATACCGTCTTTGCCCGGCGTCGAGGTCCTCTTCCAACGCACCGCCGACATCACGCAGAAGGTCGAAGAAGGCAGCGCCGACCTAGGCATCACCGGCCTCGACCGCTACCTTGAGTACCGCAATGACGAACGCCGCGTCGTCTCCCTTATCGACGACCTCCACTTCGGCCGTTGCGAGTTTGTCTTGGCCGTCCCATCGTCTTGGCTCGACGTTACCTCCGTCGCCGACCTCGCCGATCTGGCCCTTGAGTTCCGCCAGGCCGGCAAGCAGTTGCGCATCGCCAATAAGTACCCTCGTCTCCTCCGTAACTACCTCTTCGACCGGGGCATCAACTACTTTACCCTCGTCCCGGCCTCCGGCTCCCTGGAAGCCGCCCCCGCCGCCGGCTACGCCGACCTCATCGCCGACATCACCTCCACCGGCGCAACTCTGCGCGAAAACAGCCTCAAGACCCTGGAAGAAGGCGCCATCCTCGTCTCCCAGGCCTGCCTAATTGGCAACACCTTCAACCTTGCCAATACCTCTGCCGCCCTACCCCTCGCCCGCTCCATGCTCGAGCTCATGGAAGCCCACCTTCAGGCCGGTCCTTTCTACCGCCTCACCGCCAACGTCCGGGGCAGGTCCGCCGCCGAAGTCAGCGCTGCTATCCTGGCCCGCCCTGACGTCTCCGGCCTGCGCGGCCCCACCGTCGCCCGTGTCTACAATACCCAGGAACAGGACTGGCACAGCATCAGCCTTTTGGTCAGAAAAGAAAAACTCCTGGAAGCCGTAGACCACCTGCGCGACTGTGGAGCCGTAGACATCGCCGCCTACCGCGTCAGCTATCTCTTCGACGGCCACTCCCAGGCTTACCATAACCTGTTCGAGGGCAACCCCGGCCCGTGAACCGGTGGCCTGCCCACTTCTAACCCCATGCCTAATCTGCCGTTGCACATATATTTGGCCAAGTGCGTCGCCGACCGCCTCAACTGGGGTTGGCTCAACGACCACGCTCCCAGTCTCTACCTGGGATCCACCGCCCCCGACGTGCGCGCAATGACCAAGTGGCCTCGGGAACGCACCCACTTCGCCCCTCTCTCTTCCGAAGAAGTAGGCGCCGGTCCCGCCGCCATGTTTAAACTCCATCCTACCCTTGCCGGCTCCAACGGCTTGTCCCCCGCCACCCGCGCCTTCCTCGTCGGCTACGTCAGCCATCTGGTCGCCGACGAGTCCTGGATTTCCCACGTCTTCCGCCCCAACTTCGACCCTCCGCCGGGCAGCCCCGCCGCGGTCGACACCGAGCTCCAAGGCCACATCTGGGACCGGACCCTCCAGTTGGACATGGACCGCACCGTCTTACCCGCCCTAAGCCGCCTCCTCCGCAACGGACAGACCTGGGACCAGGCCCCCGTCGGCGTCGAGGTCGAGTTCCTGGACCGCGACACGCTATCCACCTGGTCAGAATGGGTTGGGCGTTTCTTGTCATGGGAATTTAGCTGGGACCGCTTAAAGCGCTCCCTCAATCGCATGTATCGCGACGACCAGGCTGTCCAGGACGTCGTCGTCGCCTTTGTTGAGGACATGCCAGCCAGCCTCGACCGGGTCTACAGCAAGATACCCCAGGTCAAGGTAGAAGCCTACTTCCAGGGAGCCCTCAAGGAGACCCTGGCCCAGGTTCGCGAACGTTGGTAATATTCTCAAACCTAGCCTAAGGACCACCTCCCGCCCCTCGCCAACCTGGTGTTTGCCGGACTATAATCCCTCCAGTAATGCAATGTAGGCCCAGACCGTCACAACACATTAATCAGTCCCGTCCCCAATAGGACTATCCGTCGTGAAACTCAAGCAAATCAAAGGCAGTCAGGATGTCCGACAGATCCTCGACCGTGCCGACCCCCTCGACCTGACCTCCCTTCCCGGCTCCGTCCTGGCGCGCACCCAGCAAGTCTTCGGCCCCGGCGTGACGCCCGCCCAGTCCGTCGTCACCATGCTCCAAGACATCCGCCGAGAGGGCGATGCCGCCGTTCGACGCTACGTAAAAGCCCTTGACGGCGTTGATCTCGAGACCACTTTAGTCGACCCCGCCCAGGTCGCCGCCGCCGCTGCCCAGGTCTCCCCAGACGTGCGCGAAGCGCTGGAACTCGCTGCCCGGCGCGTCGAGAACTTCCACCAGGCTGTCATGCCCCGTGACTTCATGGATGAGAGCCAGGGCCTCGGCCAGCTCATCCGTCCTCTTGACCGCGTTGGCCTGTACGCCCCTGGCGGGACAGCCGCCTATCCCTCCACCGTGCTTATGACCGCCATCCCCGCCCGCGTCGCCGGCGTCGGTGAAATCATCCTTGCCACTCCCCGCAAGGCGGGCCAACCCCTCAATCCCGCCGTCATGGCCGCCGCACAGATTGCCGGCGTCCACTCCGTCTACCAGATCGGCGGCGTCCCCGCCGTCGCCGCCATGGCCTACGGCACCGAGTCCGTACCCAAGGTAGACAAGATTTGCGGCCCAGGCAACGTATTCGTCGCCTACGCCAAGCAGCTTGTTCAGGCCGTCGTTGGCACAGACGGCGTCTTCGGACCCACCGAGACCATCGTCATCGCCGACGACACCGCCGACCCCGCCTTTTGCGCCGCCGACCTCATCGGCCAGGCCGAGCACGACCCCCTCGCCACCGCCATCCTGATTACCGATTCCCCTTCCCTGGTCCAACACATAGAGGCCGAGCTCGAACGCCAGACCCTATCCCTGCCCGGCAGCGCCGTTGCCCGCGAGGCCTTGCAACGCCAGGGTCGGGTCGTCATCGTCGATAACATCGACCAGGCCGTCGATTTGGCCGACCGCATCGCGCCCGAGCACCTTTGCCTCATGCTCCAGGACCCCTGGCCCTGGGCCCAGCGCGTCAAGCACGCCGGCGGCCTCTTCCTCGGCATGTACTCGCCCGAGGTCATGGGCGACTACATCGCCGGCCCCAGCCACGTCATGCCCACCGGCGGCACCGCCCGCTTTAGCTCCGCCCTCGGCGTCCACCAGTTCCTGCGGACCATGCCCGTCGTCGGCCTCAGCCCCGCCGACTTCCAGCGTCTCGGCCCGGCGGCCGTCCACATCGCCGAAACCGAAGGACTGAGCGGCCACTCCGCAGCAGTCCAGGTCCGTTTGGACCGCCTTAACTCCCCGGCGGCGGATTGACCCGCTGTGAAGACCGCCGCCGGCCTGCAAAACCTCATGCTCCCCCACATTAGAGGTCTTGAGCGGTATCAGGGCGTCGCCTCCATGGACTCCATGGTCATTCAGTCGGGCGTCCCCGCCGATAAGGTCATCCGCCTTAACGGCAACGAAAACCCATACGGCCCGTCCCCCAAAGCTCTCCAGGCCCTCGGCGACTTCCAAAACTACAACCACTACCCCGACCAGGACCAAAAGAAGCTCCGGCAAGTCTTGTCAGACTACGTGGGCTTTCCCTCGGACCACGTCGTTGTCGGCAACGGCAGCGACGAAATCATCGACCTTCTCATGCGCATGTTCCTCGGTGCCGGCGACAACGTAGTCATTCCGTCGCCCACCTTCGGAATGTATGCCGTCTCCGCCGCCATCAACGGGGCCCAGGCCGTCTCCGTGCCCTTGGACGATAACTTTGACCTCGACGTGGCGTCTATGCTTGGCGCCGTCACTCCTGATACCAAGGGATTTTTCATACCTTCTCCCAATAACCCCACCGGCAATCTCGTCTCCCAGGCCCACGTCTGCTCGCTCCTTGACACCGGCCTTTTAGTCGTCATGGACGAAGCCTATTACGAGTTCTGCGGGGCTACTTTTCTCCCTTTGCTTGAAAAGCATCCCAACCTTGTCGTCATCCGCTCGTTCAGCAAGTGGGCGGGACTCGCCGGTCTCCGCATCGGTTTTGGCGTCATGCACCCCGACATTGCCCTCACAATGTTCAGCGTCAAGCCCCCCTTCAACGTCACCCAGGCCGCCGAGGTCGCCCTCGTTGCCTCCCTGGAAGACCGCTCTATTCTCTTGGAACGCGTCCGCAAAATAGTCGCCGAGCGCGACCGCATGATTGACCTCTTGAACGATGTCCCTGGCATCAAGCCCTGGCCATCCCAGGCCAATTTCATACTTATTCAACTCCCCACCGGACGGGGCAAGGAGATTTACGACGGCCTCTGCAGCCGCGGCATATTCCTTCGCGACTACGACTCGCCGCGCCTCCGGGACCACCTGCGGATGTCCGTCGGCCTCCCCAACGAGACCGACGCCGTCGTCACAGCCCTCTCCGACCTGGTGAAGCCGTGACCCAACACCAACCCCAACTAAACTCCCAACCATCCCCTCCCGCCAACCCGTCATTCCCGCGAAAGCGGGAATCTCACACCCTCCTCCGTAACCTGTCTTTCCCACCTGCCAATCCGTCATCCCCGCCTGCCACCCCGTCATTCCCGCCCGCCAACCCGTCATTCCCGCGAAAGCGGGAATCTCACACCCACCCCCTTAACCCGTCTTTCCCGCCTGCCACCCCGTCATTCCCCCCTGCCATCCCGTCATTCCCGCGAAAGCGGGAATCTCACACCCTCCTCCGTAACCTGTCTTTCCCGCCTGCCATCCCGTCATTCCCACCTGCCATCCCGCCATTCCCGCAAAAGCGGGAATCTCACACCCACCCCCTTAACCCGTCTTTCCCGCCTGCCACCCCGTCATTCCCACCTGCCACCCCCTCATTCCCGCAAAAGCGGGAATCTCACACCCACCCCCTTAACCCGTCTTTCCCGCCTGCCACCCCGTCATTCCTGCCCGCCACCCCGTCATTCCTGCCCGCCACCCCGTCATTCCCGCGAAAGCGGGAATCTCCCGCCTACCCCCCGTTCGTCCTAAGCCCGCGCATCCCCCCTCCGTTCGTCCTGAGCTTGTCGAAGGACACGCATGGGGCCATCCCATCTATCTCACCGTCAACGTGCCCACCCTTTGAGACCTGGTGACGCCATGACCCAACACCAACCGCAACAAGACTCTCAAGCACTCCGCTCCGCTTCCCTCGAACGCAAGACCGGCGAGACCTCCGTCAAGATTTCCATTGACCTCGATGGCCAGGGCGTCCATGACGTCGACACCGGCAATGGCTTCCTGGACCACATGGTCAGCCAGCTGGCCCGCCACGGCCTCATTGACATAACCCTCCACGCTCAGGGCGACCTGCAGACCGGCTGGCACCACCTGGTCGAAGACGTCGGCATATCCCTGGGAAGGGTATTCCGGCAAGCCCTCGGCGACGCCCGGGGCATCCGGCGCATGGGCCACGCCATCGTTCCCCTCGACGAGTCCCTCGCCCTCGTGTCCGTAGACTGCAGCGGCCGCTCTTACGCCGAGCTGGACACCACCCTCGACGGCGCAACAGTCGAGAGTCTTCCCGGCGACCTTATCGGCCACTTCCTTGAGTCCTTCGCCATCGAAGCCAAAATCAACCTCCACGCCAAGGTCCTCGCCGGAGTAAGCCCCCACCACAAGGCCGAGGCCCTCTGCAAAGCCCTGGCCAGAGCCCTCCGCGATGCCGTAGAACCCGACCCCCGCGCTCCCGTACAAGTCCCCAGCACCAAGGGCACCATCTCCGGCTGACCTCCTCCCTCTTGTTCTTCTCGCGCAGGTTACAACCTCCTCAATCGTTCGTCCTGCACCTGTCCATTGACCCGCCTTGTTTTTGACAAACCTCAATCAACACCCCAATTTGGAGTGGATGAACAAATGAAGGTCGAAATCGTCGAATCCCTATGCTATTCGTACTTGCGTCACGTCAAAAAGTGTTGGCTGGTCCAATCAAATTGGAAAGTATCAGAGCATTGGTCCAAGAAAAAAAGCGACCCTGATCTGGAGGCCCTCTTTGACTCCATGCGCCAGGACTTTGACCCCGACGACAGCGTGTTCAAGAAGACCAAAACCGCAGCCCAGTTTCTCAAGCAGGGCGAAATAGATGTCGTCGGCGTCGATCAGGTTGGCGTAGTCCACGCTATCGACGCCGCCTTCCACGAAAGCGGCCTGAACTACGGCGGCGCTTCCGATAAGCGGGTGCTCAAGAAACTGCTCCGCACAGCTATACTTCTCCAGGCTTACTTGCCACTCAGTACGAAGTGCCACGTCTACTTCGTGTCCCCCAAGGTCAACCCAGCGGTTCAGCAATCTCTAAAAACCATCTTTTTGAAACTGCGTAAGACCAATTATTCAGAAATCACCTGGCATCTCATTACCAACGACGATTTCACCAGCGAGATCGTCGGCCCAACCCTTAAAGAAACAACCAACGTTGCCGACACCTCCGAGTTGTTCGTCCGTGCAGCCAAGTTGTTGAATCTAACGGGATTATTGATGCCAACGAAAGTCTCGATTTCACCCACCTGCAACGGCCATCCGAGGCGCTCGGCCAGTGAGCAGCCTATAGCCCGGAAACCTCAACTGCCCCTAGGGGGCAGCCTTCAGGACGCAGTCCGCGGGCTGATGCGCACATTGTTGGAGGAACACCCCTCCTTTCTTACAGATACCGATCTGGCCAACTTGACCAATGCTGGTTATTGCAGGAATACCCTGGCACTCCGTCTCGGAAATCTTCCCCTCCTACGCCACCTAGGAGAAGGGAGGACAATTGCTGGCCGCCCCAGGTATTGGGCAGAACCCTACGCGGGCTTGTTCTACGTCAATAGTCAATGGTGGAAAACCCACCATCTCGAGAATGCCCGCCGCCTGTTGACTTGGGTCAGCAGCTTGGCGGCCAGGAACCCCAGACACCCCGGCCTTCCGGCATTGGAGCGTTGTCGGGCCGATCTGCTGGGTGTCCTGAACAACACAAGCCCCTAGTCCCTCCATCCATTCGTCGCCCCTCGCGCCCATTTCCAGCAACCTACCCGGCCATAGGGCACAAACCCCCAGTCCGTGGTAAGCTTGTCCAACCAGGTACCACTTACCCAGGTGAAACATGCCGCAGCCCGTGTTCCCGTCCGACGTCCGAATAGACGACCAGGCAATCCGCATTCTTTGGGACGACGGGCACTCCGGCGTCTACCCCCACCGTTATCTCCGCCTCAGGTGCCAGTGCGCCGGCTGCATCAACGAAATCACCGGACGCCCCACCCTCGACCCGGAAGCCGTGCCTCAAGACCTCAAGGCCGTCGACCACATGCAGGTCGGCAACTATGGCCTGCAGTTCCTCTGGAGCGATGCCCACTACACCGGCATCTACACCTACGACTTTTTGCGCTCCGCCTGCACCTGCCTCTCCTGCAACGCCGGCTCTGGAGAAGCCGGGGAGGCCGCCAATTAGCGTCGCTGTCGCTCACGCGCAGAAGGTAGGGGAGGTTCCGGCGGTCGCCGCCCAATCATCCGCTTCCCGGATGTCTATCATGCCGCGTCAGACCGAGGAATAAAAATGCTTCAGCAGGTCCACGACCACATCGCTATCGAGAAACACCGAATTAGATAGCACAGGGTTGCATGAAGTGACGTTGGCTGGACTTGACCGCAAGAGTGAATCTGCCCCAATGTCGACAGAATGTCGACAAACTAGAAGTGGGTATCCAACGGCCTCTGACCAGTGCAACGACAAGCTTGCTCAACTTTTGGGCCTAAGTCATGGCGAGACATTGTTGGCAACCAGCAAAAATGGGACTGCAGTAATCCCACGCGGGCCGCCTTGGCTCGGGCCTGACCCTAAATGGAACTGCACTTTCAGACCCGACTGGGTCTTTTGTCAAAGGGTTATCACATGTGCAAAGCTGGGGCCATCCGGTCACCGGAGTTAAGAACATTAATAGCGAACTTCGCTCATTTATCAAAGAATCACTGGAACAGGGACAGTCTAAGGACTCTATACGAGAGGTCCTGGCGCTAGCCGGATGGCAAGACGACGAGGTAAGAAATGGGCTATCGGCCTTCGCTGACCTAGACTACCCCTTGGCGGTGCCTAGGCCAACTCCATACGTTCATGCCCGCGAAGCGTTTCTTTACCTGATCTCGTTTATTGCCTTATACGTCTCTGCTTACAGCTTCGGCTACCTAGTGTTCGGTCTCATCGACCATGCATTCCGCGATCCCCTCCATTTTCGTGACCGGTTTCCATCAGGGGGAGAGGCGACCTCCATAGCCTCGATCATTGTTGCCTTCCCCCTTTATCTGTTTTTGATGAAACGGCTAAGCACGGAGGTGACAGCGGACCCTGACAAGCGGCTATCCCTGGTGCGACGATGGCTGACCTATCTCACTCTTGTAATCGGGGCAGGCATCATCCTTGGGGATGTCATTGCGCTGCTGGCGAATCTGTTAATGGGCGACCCGACCCTCCAGTTCTTCTTGAAAGGCGGCGTCATCCTCCTGATAACCACCTGCATTTTCGGGTTCTACATGTGGGATATGAAACGGACCGAGACCTCGGTTGCGGACCCTAACACCAAATCAGCCCTACGAGCACTTCTGGGCGTAGTTTTAGTATTGGTCATAGCTACCCTCGGATACTCGATATTTCTATTGGGCGCGCCGGGGGAGCAACGGGATCTTAGGCTTGACCGAGAGCGAGTTTCCAATCTGGTTGACATTGCCAGAAACGTAGACATCTATTGGAGTCTCAACGGGACACTGCCAAGGAGCTTTGAAGAAATGTCAGGGTCCAGATTCTCCATTAGATCGGTTAACGATCCGGAGTCGGACAATCAATACGGATATAATGTAGTAGAAGACTCGGCCTATGAGCTATGCGCGGTGTTCTCCACTGATACCGACGAATCCGGGGCATCAGAGCGCTTATTTTCGGACAGGGCTTGGGCCCACGGAATCGGCTTGACGTGTTTCCAACTCAAAGCCGAAGCTGTTGACCCTGGTCTCAAACCGCCGTCGGCGATACCGCACTAATACCTGTCCAAGTTGCCATTCCGCCTGCAATCTATTGAGACATAGTTGCCAACACTGTTGAACCTCAGTTCCGTCCGAATCCACTACCCAAGAGTGAGGTGGACCCAGGAAACTGGACAGGTGGCTAAGTGAGAGTCCTGCTCCTAAACTAAGTGCAGCTGTCGCTGTCTGGAAGGAGAAGGACATGGCGCAAGGAAGAAGGAAGCACAGCCCGGCCTTCAAGGCCAGGGTGGCCCTGGATGCGGTGAAGCGGGAGGAGACAGTGGCCCACCCTGACTTCCAGTTCGTCCGCCACCCATTCGGGGCCGGTGCGGAGCTTTAACCCCTTGGCAACGTCTGAAGCCTTTTGCGAGGCATCCTGTACCCATCTGAACACCGTGGGCCGCGTGGGTTGGCCGTCCAAAGTATTCACCTATGTTCTCCGCCGTGCGCCGGTAGGACAAGCCATCAAAGTACATATCGACCGCGACCGCGGCCCCGATCTCCTGGAGCGTAGCGTGGCCGTGGGGCGTTGCCAGGACCTTCCCTCCACCACCATGTCTGCACGTGGCACAGGGAAGCCCCTGCTTGCGCTTGCAGTTGGGTCCGCAACGGTGTCCCATAGTTAGCCGTTAACCTGTGAGGCTGGATGATTCCGCCAGGGCTTGCCGCACGTCGGGCATGGCAGCGATTTAGTCTTGGCGGCGCACTTGACGCAACGGCTCTGCCCCTGCTCCGCCATATCCCCGCACTGCGAGCACTTGCCGGACTGGAGCTGTTGCATGGCGTTCAACCGCTTCTTCTCGGGGCCTTTGTATGGTGCCATTAATTGCTCTCTGGACACTCAATGAGTGTAAGTCCCGACCCACGACCTGTTATTGCCAACCTCAATGACCCAAGGTAGGCTCGCTCGTCGTCATCCAACTCACTCCCGAACCCATCATAGCACCAGAGAGGCCCTTGCACTCTCAGCAGGTCAACCTCGCCGTGCGGAGTGTCCAGTTCCACCGATTGCAGGCTCGGCAGCGACACCATCGTTGCCCCCAATCCAGACATTGAATACCTACCATCACTGTACGCTGCTATATCCAGGTGCACCGAAGCCTCGAGATAGTCTCCTATCCCCGCCGGGATTCTTGCGAACTCGTTATCATCCAGGTCATCCGCCCGTAAAGACAGGAACCTTAACCGCGTAAGCCCCTCGAAATCACTGGCCGTCACCGTATCTCGGCTGGTCTGCGTCACATCCAACGCCTCAATTGACGGAAGCTCCCGCGGACTGATGAACGCGCACCTGCCGGTCCCGCTGATTTCGCGGTAAATCGCCTCCTGCATCGCTATTGAACGGTCACAGATGTCATCGTACTTTGGCTCACTGCTCCCACCGACGTTTATCGTTCCACTGGCGGATGCCGACGCATTTAACTCAATCGCGGCGGCATCGGCCTCAATCGCTCCAGCCAGCTGCTCTATGGCTGCGATTTGGGCCGCAACGTCATTCTCTTTGACCAGTTCATCAATCGCGGCGGCCTCGACCTCAATCGCGACAGCCAGCCTCTATATCGCTGCGGCTTCGGTCGCAACGTCATTCCGGCTAAGCGTTGGGACAAACACGTTGAGAACTACCGCTATTGTCAAGCCTATCACTGCCTTGGTATATGTTCGCTCTTCCATGTCTCTTAGCCTACCTTTCCCGTATGGTTGATACGGTCTCGTATAGCCATACTACTAGCCCCTATCAACCCCTACCCTGCAAATGCAACAGAGCATTTTCGCCAATCTAAAATTGACCCACTCGCCAAAGCCCTTGTTCGAGGTCAGGATGATACTTCCACGTTCGTACCTGGCCGACACCAGGGTGAAAAAGGCGGTGGCCGACTCCTTCTCATAGGGCCAGATGCCGAACTCGTCCACCACCAGCACCTTGGGGGCGAGGTAGATGCGCATGCGGCGGTCCAGGTTGTGCTCGGCCCGGGCCTTCCTCAGGTCCTCCATCAGGTCGTTAAGGAACTAGGCGAAAGCAGTCGCACCGACACCATCTTCGTGCTGACTGCCATCGTCTTCGACCTGATTGTCTTGGGGATCAACTCGGGCATAGCTGCTGCGGCTATTGAAGAGGACCCCGCCACTACGTTCGACCTGGTCCTGGGCGTATTGGGCGTCGTGACGGTGCTGCTCAACGTCGTCGCGGTCACGGCCTTGGTCCTGGGCAGACGCACCCGCCGTACGCTTCTGGATGGTCTCGTCGCCATGTACCGTGACAACCAGGCCGACAAGTACTACGATCCTTCCCTGATGTCCAACTACGGTGTTCGCTATCTTCTCTTGGCCGGCGTGATTGGAACTCTGGCGGTCACCGCCGTCCTGGTCCCTCTGATCATCCGGTTCACCGGCTAAGGCTAACCGCGCCCCGGTCTCCCTGGGGCGACGCGCCCTGCGGTGCAATGACTCCGATGGGTTCCGTTTGCTTTTAGAGTATGCTAAGCCTGAGCCTAGATATGCCAGACCCTATAACCGAACGGAACCCCCTATGCATTAGGCACCCGCCAGTTTCCCGCTTCCCGTTCACGGCTGCCGCTCTTTTCACCCTTAGCCCGAATCCACCGAAGGAGGGCGTCGGGTTAGCGTCCTGAAGCGGCAAGAAGGTGCTCCTGTGCTTCTGGGATAATGGTTTTGTAGCAAAAAACCGACCCCGGAAAAGGAGCACCCAATAGATGCTGCCACGCAACCACCCCGACCGGATCCAAATCACCTTCGACGACCGCCGCTTGGTGGCCAATGCCGGGCTGCTCCTTCCGGCCACCCTGGCGCGGCACCTCGGCCTGCCCGAACTCGTCCGGCAGCGCCTCGACCTGGGCGATGCCCCGGGGCGGGCGAACACGAGCGACAAGATGATGACGCTGGTGGCGTCTGCGCTGGCTGGGGGCGACTGCATTGACGACGCCGATGTGTTGCGCACCGGGGGGACGGCCTGCACCCTGGGCGGCACGGTCAAGGCGCCATCCACCCTGGGCACCTTCCTGCGCAGCTTCCGGTGGGGCCACGTCCGTCAACTCGACCGGGTGAGCCGCGAGTTGCTGGCCCGGGCTTGGCAGGCCGGGGCGGGACCCGGCGACGGGCCCCTGACCATTGACCTGGACTCCACCATCTGCGAGACCTACGGACTGGCCAAGGAGGGCGCACGCCACCACGGCTATACCGGCAAGCGGGGCTATCACCCGCTGTTGGCCGTCGCCGCCGGCACCGGCGACGTGCTGATGTCCCGGCTGCGCGAGGGCCGCGCCAACACCGCCCGGGGCGCCGCCCACTTTCTGCGGGAGACGGTGGGGCGGGTACGCTACGCCGGGGCCAACGGACGACTCACGCTACGGGCCGACAGCGGGTTCTACACTCATGGCGTGGTATCCGTCTGCCGCAAGATGGATGTCCGCTTCTCCATCACCATCCGCCAGCACAAGAGCCTGCGCAATCTCATCGAGACGATACCCGAGGATGCCTGGACTCCCATTCCCTACTGGATGGACGGCGCCGCCGATGTGGCCGAGACCACCTGCACTCCCTTCCAGAGTGAACCTGACGCCGCGCCGGTGCGGCTCATCGTCCGGCGTGTGAAGCCCACGCCCGGTTCCCAGTTGGCCCTCTTCGCCAAATACAGCTATCACGGGTTCATCACCGACCGGGACGGGGAGTTGCTCGAACTGGAGGCTGACCATCGCCGCCACGCCGAGATCGAGAATGCCATACGCGACCTCAAGTACGGCGTCGGGCTGAACCATCTCCCCTCGGGCCGCTTCGCCGCCAACGGCGCCTGGCTGGCCGTCCAGACGATGGCCCACAACCTGGCCCGCTGGACCGCGCGGATCGGTCTGGGAGAGCGGATAGCCACCACCAAGACCCTCCGGCGGCGGTTCTTCTCCCTGGCCGGACGGCTCACCCGCTCGGCACGCCGGTTGACCCTGCATCTTCCGGATCGCTGGCCTTGGGCTGAGAAGTTCAGCCGCGCCTTGGCCCGGCTGCGAGCCATTCCACTCCCGGCCTGACGGCACCGTCGGCGACCGACCCACCCACCGGACAACCGAAGATCCCCGCAGACTCGCGCCAGCCCGGTCCGAGAGAGTTCCCTGCTGCGTATTCTCTCGCCATCCCGCGCATCGCAGCTCCTGCAGACGCCCATAGGGGCCCCTGTGCGGCGATGAAGACCGTCCGCCGACCTCCCTACCCCAAATGGAACCCAGGCTATTTCCCCTGTAGCTCCCTCATCCCCCTTCCGCTTTCCTCACGCCGTCCATCGGTGTCCTTCGGTGGATTCGGGCTTAGACAATCCCTCCACGTTCGCGATAGCCTCCAGATACCCATTGTCATAGTGCCCCACAGCTTCTTGACCGTCTATCATTTCCCTAAAGACCTCTAGCAGATTCAACGCGTAGCCCTTGGTGAACTTCAACTCTTCACTGGCAAGCAGCATATAAAGAACTTTGAGTAACTCCCCTTGCCCATAGACCTTCCCTTCCAAGTAAAGCCCTTCTTCTTCAAGATACCGCTCCGCCATTCTCGCCCCCCCTTTGCTTCGTCATGTGCTCGTGTTCCCCTTCTGCCAGCAAGTCCCGTTCAGTACCAATCCCAGCAATCATAGTCCGCCAAACGGAACCGACTGTGCTTCATGACCTCCGCCTCCTGATTGTCGAAGAAATTGGGTAAGCAACACTATCGGACTTCAACAATCTGAACCGGAACACCCTCAAGACACTCGGGTAGACGCCTGTGCTCTGGTAGAACGTTAGGATCTACCACCTTACCGACGATGACTTGAATCCCGTAGGTCTCAATACGCTCTCCGGCGGAGTTTTGTAAGAAGTAGGCAACAGTGGATCTGTGATACGGATACCCCTGAATGAGGTCGCTATACTTCTCTACGACTGCATTCTGTCGTGGTACGTCAGCCACCCATTGTGCCACTAGAGCCTTTTCCTCAGATTTGCTCAGTTCATCGAGAAGTCCCGCACTTACCTCCCCGTCGCATGGTGGGAATTGGTCATTGTCTGCTCCTCCACAAGCTATGACTAGCAAGAAAGCTAGCGCAAGTAGCAAGTAACAGTACTTCATCGCGCGGTGTTTGTTGCATAGGTCTAGTGCCATGTTTCCTTGGAGTAAGCCGAGTCGTCTTGACCTCGGTTCCGTTTGCTTTCGGTGTACGGCCTATCTGGCCGTAGGCACACCATACGCCAAAAGCGAAGGGAACCCTCCGACACCCCTTGACGTGCCGCCCTGCCCCTGCTTGCCCTGCCGGGTCGGCCCCGGCATCCCTGCCCGCCCTCGCGCCGCGCCCCGGCGCATTGGCTCACCGATGCTCTCAGCTATTCACCACCACCCGGCCCGGCCCATGGCCTCACTCCTGGTCTTTGTTATGCGACCTGAACGGACTGTGCTTCGGCGGCTTCAGCTTGGGGTCCCCGTACGTATTCGTCTTGAACGCGAAATAAGACAGCAGCCTGTCCCCCGGCTTGTCGCAGTTCGGACACGGCGCCGGGTCATCCATGTTTGAGATGGGCCGCATAATCTCATACTCGTTCTCGCAACTCTCGCAATAATACTCGTACACTGGCATAGCTACCCCTCGATAACCTTTCTAATACTCAGCATCCTTGCCGGTTCCTTTGCGTCCTCGTCAATTCTCGTTCCCTCTTGATTTTACCCCTACCCTTTCCCTGTCGCCAACCCTCCTCTCCCCACTGGATGCACACCCGCCAAGTCCGTGTTAAACTGCCCAATAGCCGCCGCCGGGAGACCGGGTTGCTACGCATCTACAACACCCTTACCAAGCGCACCGAACAGGTACAACCCATCGAGCCGGGCCTCGTCCGCATGTACACCTGCGGACCCACCGTATACCGCGACGCCCACATCGGTAACCTCCGCACCTACCTCCTCGCCGACTGGCTCCGTCGCGTTCTCGAAACCTGCGGCCTGGACGTCCGCCACGTCAAGAACATCACCGACGTCGGCCACATGCGCCAGGACCGCGTCGAGACCGGCGGCGACAAGATGGTTCTCGCCGCCTTGCAAGAGGGCCGCTCCGTCCTCGAACTCGCCAGCTACTACGCCCAGCGCTTCCATCACGACGAGTCCCGCCTTAACATCCTCCCAGCCCACGAATTCCCATCGGCGACCCAGCACGTCCCAGAGATGCTAGCCATGGTCTCCAAGCTGATGGACAACGGTTGCGCCTACCAGGCCGGCGGCAATGTCTACTTCGACGTCACCTCCTTCCCCGACTACGGCAAGCTTTCCCGCAACACCGGCGCAGACCTTCTCGAAGGCGTCCGCGCCGAAGCAGACCCGCTCAAGCGCGACCCTCGCGACTTCACCCTCTGGAAGGCCGCCGAGCCAGGCCGCGATCTCAAGTGGGACAGCCCTTGGGGACCGGGCTTCCCTGGCTGGCACATCGAATGCTCCGCCATGGCCGAGAAATACCTCGGTCGGCGGTTCGACCTCCACACCGGTGGCGTCGACAACATCTTTCCCCACCATGAAGACGAAATCGCCCAGAGCGAGGCCGCCTTCGGCCGTTCCCACGTCAATTATTGGGTCCACGCCCAGCACCTCCTCGTCGACGGCGCCAAGATGGCCAAGTCCTCCGGCAACGTCTTCTTGCTCGACGACCTCATTTCCCGCGGCTTCGACCCCATCACTTTCCGTTACCTCTGCCTCACCGTCCGTTACCGACGCCGCATGAACTTTACTCTTAATGCCCTCCGCTCCGCCGAAAAGGCCCTCACCGGCCTCCGCGAGCGCGTCCGGCTGTGGAAACGCCTCCCGGCCATCACCCAGCTTCCGCCGGAGGCCCAAGAGTGGCGCGACGCCTTCTGGTCCGCCGTCCACGACGACCTCAACCTTCCCCGAGCCCTCGCTATCACCTGGGGCCTCTGCGCATCATCACTGCCTGACCAGGCCAAGCTCTCCCTCCTCGTCGACTTTGACCGCGCCTTCGGCTTGGACCTCGCTTCCATCCCGGATGCCTACGACATTCCCCACCCTGTCCTCTCCGCGGTCCAGCGCCGCGCCGGCCTCCGTTGCCAGGCCCAATATCCGGCCGCCGACCGCATTCGCTCCGACCTCGAGTCCCAGGGCTACCTCGTTCAGGATACCCCCTCCGACTTTCACGTCCGACCTAAGACTGCGCTGGAACGCAGCCTCCCGCCCTGGCCAACCGTCTCTTCCTCCCGCGAGGTCAAGTCCTTCCTCCACCTCCCCTCGCAGTATGACTTCACCTTCATTGTCAACGCCTACGGCTATGTCGACGACTTGGACCGGTGCCTTCGCAGCATTGTGGACCACTCCCAGGGCAACTCAGTTGAGATTATCGCTGTAGATAACGGCGACTCCGCCGGCGCCGGCCGGTGGCTCGAGACATTCCGCCTTTCCCACCCCTCGGTCCGCGTCATCCACTGCGACCACAACATCGGCGACGCCGCCGGAAAAAACATCGGGCTCAAGCAAAGCCTCGGGGACCGCATCGTCATCCTCGACACCTCCACCGAAATCGTCGACCCTGTCCTTGACCCCATCGCCCGGCAACTTGCCGACCCCACCGTAGGCATCTTCGGCCCCTACGGACTCACCACCAACGACCTCCGCCATTTCCACGAAGAGGTCGCCAGCGGCGACGCCGACGCCATGCAAGCCTATTTCATGGCCTTCCGCCGCGAATGCGTCAACTCCGTCGGACTCATGCGCGAGGTCTTCCGCTTCTACCGTAACCTCGACATTGATTACTGCTTCCAGTTCAAGGACAAGGGTTTCCGCATCGTAGCCGACGACACCCTGCCCCTGGTCCGGCACCAGCACCGGCAGTGGATCGAGTTGGAGGAAAACCAGCGCGACGAACTCAGCCGCAAGAACTTCGGCCGCTTCCTCAGACGCTGGGGCAACCGCCCCGACCTTCTCCTGGCCCCCGCCGGCCGCGGTGTAGGCAACGAATTCTTCCACCACTAACCCACCCAAACAAGTCACTCTCGCTCCCAACCCCGTCATTGCCGTCCACGTAGACCTTGGCATAGCCTAGGTGTCCGTTCGTCTTGAGGGAAATCGAAGGGCCGCCACACCCAGCCTGTTACTCCCGCTTTCGCGGGAGTCTCGAGCCCCCGTCGAAGACCTCCATCCAAGTCCGCCAACGCCTTACACACCCAACCACGTGGGGGCGAACATTCCTTCGTCCTGCCCCAATCCCCCAAGTCCGTTTGATTCAATCCCTCAAGCCCGTTCGTCCTGAGCCCGTCGAAGGACACGCACGCCGCCACCCCAGCCCCCACTCCCATTGTCCTAGTCCCCACAACAATCACCCAAGCCCCAACCAGCCTTTCCCGCCCCAAACACGTCTTTCCCGCCCCGAACACGTCTTTCCCGCGAAGGCGGGAATCTCGCGCCCCAGTCGAAGACAACCAACCAAGCCCCCCAGACACCTCACACACTCAACCACGAAGGGGCGAAAAATCTTTCGCCCCTTCCCAGCCCCCAGCCTGTCATTCTCGCGCAAGCGAGAATCTCGCCCCCCGCCGCCCCCCAACAACCAACCATTCACCTCAGCGAAATTCCCCAGAATCAATTCCTCTGGCGACGTTCCGATATACCAATATCTTCTGCCTCTTTATGAATAATCGCTACTATATTCACGAAATTAATAATGAATTCCTATTCCCCATAGCTTTTTCAGCGCCTGATTAACATAACGCATTTTGCTCCCAAATGCCCTTGACTCGACTATCCCGGAATGGTAAAGTCCGACAGTCGCACTGAGTGCCCTTTCCCATACCAACGGGACTTGGAGTCCTTGCTGCATGGAGGAACCCGCCCAAAGGCTCTTGGCCGGCGACCGCCGGACCCTTGCCAGGCTCATCACCCTCCTGGAGCAGGGAGACCCCAACGCAACAGAGGTTCTCAAGTCCATAGACCCTCATACTGGCCGAGCCTACGTCATAGGCGTCACTGGCCCCCCCGGTGCCGGAAAGAGCACCATCGTCGACCGGCTCACCGAGCTCGTGCGCTCCCAGGGTCTCACCGCCGCCGTTGTCGGTGTTGACCCCACCAGCCCTTTCAGCGGCGGCGCTTTCCTCGGTGACCGCATTCGGATGCAGCGCCATTCTTTGGATTCGGGAGTTTTCATTCGCAGTGTCGCTTCTCGTGGACACTCAGGCGGACTTCCCAGGGTCGTCAAAGCCGTTGTTCGGCTCCTCGACGCCTCCGGCTCAGACGTCATCTTCGTCGAGACCGTCGGCGTCGGCCAGTCCGAATTGGGTGTCGTCGACGTCGCTGACACTGTCTTGGTCGCCCTCATGCCCGAGTCGGGAGACGCCATTCAGGCCCTCAAGGCCGGCGTCATGGAAATCGCTGACATCTTCCTGGTCAACAAAGCTGACCGGGATGGCGCCGCCCAGATGGCGGCCGCTGTCACCGGCGCCCTTCATTTGGCATCCGGCCAGCCGGACTGGGCCCCGCCCGTCCTGCTCACCGCCGCCAACTCAGGCCAGGGCATTCACGACCTCTGGGACAAAATCCAGGAGCACCGGGACTATTTGACCTCAGCATCGCTCCTGCCCATGCGTCGCGCTGAGCGGCGGCAAAGGGAATTTCTTGAGACGGTGGAGGATGAAATGGCTCGCCGCTTTAGGGAACTCGTGAAACGCGACCCAGGTCTCATCGCTGCATTGACCGAGGTGGCGGAGGGGAAGGCCGAACCTTACTCCGCCGCCCTCCGGTTACTTGACTCCCGCCACTCTCAGTCCGACTGGCTCACTCCACTCTCTGCAGGACCCGATTAGCGCCCCGGGCTCTTCACAGTGAGCGCCTCGCCGCCCGTATCCTCGCACTCGCGGCGGCCAGGTTCTCGCCCGTAACCCCATCCCACCGCCCTTTATTGGCTGGAGAAATGATATGGTTATTCTAGGCGTTGATCTCAGGGCTTCTTCCAAGCACCCAAGTACCGCCGTAGCATTGGACCGCCAGTCGTCCATTCTTTTCATGACCCCCTTCAGCCACGATGACGAACTGGTGGAAATCGCCGAATCCCACCAACCCGAGATGATAACCATCGGCGCGCCCCTCGGCCTACCCACCGGCATTAGCTGCCTGGAAACCTCCTGCTCCTGTTGCAACGGCGTCCCCCGGCGCAAGGGGCGTCTCCTCGAGTTGGAACTCTCCCGAATGGGAATTAGCTGCTTCTTCACCAACAAGGGCTCCATCATTCGCAGCCTTGTTTACCGGGGCATCGCCCTCAGCAACCGGCTCCGCGAGGCCGGTTTCGAGGTCCTCGAGACTTACCCCCATGCCACTAAGGTGATCCTGTTCGGCGACAAAGTCCCGCCCAAGAACAGCGCCGCCAGCGTCGCCTTCATCAAGAGCCGTCTCACCCCCCTCATCGACGGCCTCACCCCCCATCTCGACCATCTCGACCGCAACGGCTGCGACGCCGTACTTAACGCCTACACCGGCCTGCTCCACGCTCAGGACGCCACCGACATCTTGGGATCTCCCGAAGAGGGGACCCTCGTCCTACCCAAGTTGCCGCACTGACTCCCACCCCAGGCTCTCGCCGCCCCGGTCCCAACCCCC
The DNA here is from genome assembly GCA_965249215.1 of Dehalococcoidia bacterium. GTDB lineage: Bacteria > Chloroflexota > Dehalococcoidia > Lucifugimonadales > UBA3495. The sequence continues at coordinate 610,679 of CBDFLN010000002.1, forward strand.
AATGGCCGCCGCGGCATCGCTTTCACCCGCCCAGAGGTTCAAACCAGATTCAAATCGATTAGAAAAGGTTCAGAGGAGGCTCACGGCATTGGAACTCCAAATACATGCTAAAAACCTGGACCTCAACGACCAGGTCCGCAACCACGCTACCCAGAAGCTGGGCCAGCTCGGCCGCCAGCTCCCAAGCATCACCAATGCCGTCGTTGAGCTTGCCTCCGAACCCACCCGTTCCCAGAAAAACCGCGTCGTCGCCCAGGTGACCCTCGACGTCAACGGCGCCATCCTCCGCTCCGAACAGCGCGCCGCCAATACCCGCTCCGCCATCAACTCTGCCGTAGAGGTCCTCTCTCGCCTTATCGAACGCTACAAGAGCCGCGCCTACCGCAGCGAGCGAGCGCGCCGTGCCCAGCCTTCCGACCCTTCCGAATCCCAGTCCGTCGAACCTGCCGCCCCTGAACCCGACCTGCAACCCCAAGGCGACCTCGTTCGCGTCAAGCGCTTCGACATGCCCTCAATGACCGTCGAAGAAGCCGCCATCCAGATGCAGCTTCTAGGCCACCACTTCTTCATGTTCCTAAACGACGAAACCGGCGCCCACAACGTCCTCTACCAGCGCCTCGACGGCGACCTCGGCCTCATCCAACCCAAACCCTGACCGCCCTCCACAAATCAGCATCCGCCCCTGCGGTAGTACTGATCCTGTCGAAGGCTCCGGTTACCCGCAGATTAGGCGTGACTATTCTCGCTAAATAAAAATATGTTACTTTTTCTGTAAGCACTGGTTTGACCCCTGATTCACCCGCGCTGTCGCTTCAGACATGAATGGGCCGCTTAGTGAAATTGCCCCCCCCAAGCCTATCTGAGTTAGCTACGATTGGGGGGGGGGGGCAACGATTTGACAAGTGTGGTGTGTGTTTTACGCTGTGTGATGGATCAGTTCCAACCGGCATCGGGAGGGTGGGATATGACATTCACAGCGGATATCGAGAAATACCTGTCGCTGAGGGAAGTTACCGCGGCCTGCAAAGTCCACGCGTCAACGGTCTGGCGTTGGGTCAAGACTGGGGATTTCCCTAGGCCTATCCGTCTCGGACCCAAGGCGGTCCGGTGGAGGGAATCTGACATCGCAGCGTGGAACCAAGAACGGGCAGAGGCCGAAAATTGACACCGCTTCCGGGATGTGGAGATTGGGCAAAAGGACGGCGAACTCTCGTGAGAGCTTGCCGTCCCCCGGTCGATCCCTGAAACCGCCGGTATCTCACCCGTCGACACACTCAAGGCCATATAGCTGTCCACATAGTGTCATCAAGACTCAACTCTCAGATAGCTCCTCTAGTCTACCCCCGAGGGCCGTAAGCCCAAAGCGTCCATCGCCAAGGCTGCGCTCCTAAACACCGAAAATCAACCTGGCACATGGGAACAAGGGTTGGCGAGCCACTAGAACCGTCATGTCTCGGTTGTCATTTGAACGCCCCCCCCTCCGACAGAACCTCACGGATATCGACCGGCAGGTCAGCCTCCAATCAGTCGAGAATCAGCTGGGAGGGTTCCGTTTGCTTTTAGGGTCTGTCAATTTTACCCCTTGGGACGGGGCCGCGGCCCCGTCCCAAAATCTAGCTCCGTTCCCCCCGAAGCTCAAACGTAACCGCGGATGCGCATTTGGCTAAGCCTAACCTTCATCCGCTGCAGCGGATTGACCTTCTAGGAAAGCATCAACTTCTGCCTTAGCCTCAGTTTTCCAAGTAGCATTGCTCTCTGCGTCGGCAATGCGCTCTCCGACATTGCGCTCCGCTGCAGCAGCAGCCTCGGCAGGACTACTATATTCATTCACGTCAACGTCCAAGGACAAACTATTTAGCCGACGATACCCTGCAAGACCATCCGCTGAGATTTATAGTTGCCAAACGTTAGCCCGAATCCACCGAAGGAGGGCGTCGGGTTAGCGTCCTGAAGCGGCAAGAAGGTGCTCCTGTGCTTCTGGGATAATGGTTTTGTAGCAAAAAACCGACCCCGGAAAAGGAGCACCCAATAGATGCTGCCACGCAACCACCCCGACCGGATCCAAATCACCTTCGACGACCGCCGCTTGGTGGCCAATGCCGGGCTGCTCCTTCCGGCCACCCTGGCGCGGCACCTCGGCCTGCCCGAACTCGTCCGGCAGCGCCTCGACCTGGGCGATGCCCCGGGGCGGGCGAACACGAGCGACAAGATGATGACGCTGGTGGCGTCTGCGCTGGCTGGGGGCGACTGCATTGACGACGCCGATGTGTTGCGCACCGGGGGGACGGCCTGCACCCTGGGCGGCACGGTCAAGGCGCCATCCACCCTGGGCACCTTCCTGCGCAGCTTCCGGTGGGGCCACGTCCGTCAACTCGACCGGGTGAGCCGCGAGTTGCTGGCCCGGGCTTGGCAGGCCGGGGCGGGACCCGGCGACGGGCCCCTGACCATTGACCTGGACTCCACCATCTGCGAGACCTACGGACTGGCCAAGGAGGGCGCACGCCACCACGGCTATACCGGCAAGCGGGGCTATCACCCGCTGTTGGCCGTCGCCGCCGGCACCGGCGACGTGCTGATGTCCCGGCTGCGCGAGGGCCGCGCCAACACCGCCCGGGGCGCCGCCCACTTTCTGCGGGAGACGGTGGGGCGGGTACGCTACGCCGGGGCCAACGGACGACTCACGCTACGGGCCGACAGCGGGTTCTACACTCATGGCGTGGTATCCGTCTGCCGCAAGATGGATGTCCGCTTCTCCATCACCATCCGCCAGCACAAGAGCCTGCGCAATCTCATCGAGACGATACCCGAGGATGCCTGGACTCCCATTCCCTACTGGATGGACGGCGCCGCCGATGTGGCCGAGACCACCTGCACTCCCTTCCAGAGTGAACCTGACGCCGCGCCGGTGCGGCTCATCGTCCGGCGTGTGAAGCCCACGCCCGGTTCCCAGTTGGCCCTCTTCGCCAAATACAGCTATCACGGCTTCATCACCGACCGGGACGGGGAGTTGCTCGAACTGGAGGCTGACCATCGCCGCCACGCCGAGATCGAGAATGCCATACGCGACCTCAAGTACGGCGTCGGGCTCAACCATCTCCCCTCGGGCCGCTTCGCCGCCAACGGCGCCTGGCTGGCCGTCCAGACGATGGCCCACAACCTGGCCCGCTGGACCGCGCGGATCGGTCTGGGAGAGCGGATAGCCACCACCAAGACCCTCCGGCGGCGGTTCTTCTCCCTGGCCGGACGGCTCACCCGCTCGGCACGCCGGTTGACCCTGCATCTTCCGGATCGCTGGCCTTGGGCTGAGAAGTTCAGCCGCGCCTTGGCCCGGCTGCGAGCCATTCCACTCCCGGCCTGACGGCACCGTCGGCGACCGACCCACCCACCGGACAACCGAAGATCCCCGCAGACTCGCGCCAGCCCGGTCCGAGAGAGTTCCCTGCTGCGTATTCTCTCGCCATCCCGCGCATCGCAGCTCCTGCAGACGCCCATAGGGGCCCCTGTGCGGCGATGAAGACCGTCCGCCGACCTCCCTACCCCAAATGGAACCCAGGCTATTTCCCCTGTAGCTCCCTCATCCCCCTTCCGCTTTCCTCACGCCGTCCATCGGTGTCCTTCGGTGGATTCGGGGTTAGGCCCCGACAGCGGAGCGGGGCTGATCGTGTAGGCGACCTGCTTTCCCGCTATTGTGTATGAAGCCTTCAATTGTGCGGGGCTTTCCTCGTCTTTGCTCCACAAAAGGAGTCGTTTATTCTCGGCTGTCATCTTGCCCTCCCATGGGTTAAGTTGCTTTTAGTGGTTGCCTTCTTACCCCTTGGGACTGGGACGCGTCCCAGTCCCAAATGTGAAGGGAACTATATACCTGACGGTTCCCTCCCCATAAAAGCCTTCTGAGGATTATCTGGCCCGAAAACATGGGCCATCCTCGAATCTTTCAAGGCGAGGGTCACCAGCCTGAACCGCCTTGATTAAGGTGCCGTATAAGGAACTGTATTTGTTTTTTGCTCGTGACCTGAAAAAACCCGGACGGCTCTCCGTTTCCTTTATGATGTCTCGAATCTCTATATAGCCGCCCCGTTCTCGAAGGACTATGTAGGCCCCTTCCAAGAATGTCATAGCTCCACTCCCTTGTTGCTCCGACTACTTCCAAGGGCAATCCCGTTCTGTGCATATCCGGCGGGCCTTGTGACGCTCTATGCCGCAGGTACACGTCGGTGCAGGTTGCGGTTTCTTGTCGCTTTCAGAGTTCGCCATTTCCTATGTCCCCTTCAAATCTAATTCCTGCTGATTCGGCTCAGGATTGGCTTGGGTAATCGTCGCATCCAGGGCGGCACCGATTCCCGTTTCTGGCTTCTCTTGGTGCCCGTTTTCGGATACACCGGCTTGGGAGCCTTGAACCCGCGTTGCCTTTTGGCCTTTGGCGGAACGTCTACCCTTGGAGCGTCTACCTTTGGCTTGCCCTTTTGCTGAACGCCTTGGAGCCGTGGCAATTTCAATTTCGGTTGTGATTCTGGCCGCACTCTCACCGTCTTGCGGCGAGGTGCGGCCTCGGCTTTTACCACGTCGGACCATTCCTTGAACGGGGCATCGACCTTGGCCCTGTATGCCGGTGTCTTGTTGTGCAAGCTGCGATGCCCTTTGAAATGGTTGTAGGTGATTACCCAGCCGTCAAGGTAGTGCTGGCCCGTCTTGCGGCTATCCATGCCGCGCAAGGTCTTGATTCGGTCCCTGAACGTTCCCTGCAAACGCTCCGACATATTGTTGTTGATGTCAGCTCCCATGCCCTGAGACTGCATATGCTTGGATTCGGGCATTAGTTCCCTGATAGGCTTGATGTACGACTTGAGCTTGTCCGAGGTGATAGTCTTGGGCGGCTTGTCCGCGGCGGCTATGGCCTTCCGCAAGACCGCCCGAGCTGCGTTTGCGTCGCGGCTGGGCGTAAGGTGCGAGGCGAGGATGTAGCGGGTTTCCGAGTCCATTACGTTCCATAGCCAGAGCTTGTCCTTGTACCCGTTGACCGTGACGGCCATTTCGTCGGCTACCCAATGCCCACCTGTCTTGGCCTTGTGGCCTTCCATTTCCTTCATGGCCTTTGTGGTGTAATCCCTCACCCATTCATAGACGGTCGCCTTGCTCGGTTCCTTCTCCAGGTCGTATTCCTCTTTCAGCCCTTCGGCTATCTGCTTGTAGCTCTTGCCGGTGTAGTAGTGCCGGATCGCAGACCCCATCATTTCCGCGTCCATCTTCCGGCCCTGCGCCTTGCCGCCAGCCCGAAACGCCTTCTTGCAGGTCTTACAGAAATAGCGTTGCTCCCCCTTCTGGAAGCCGTGCTTCTTCACCTTGTCGCCGTGGCAGTCCGGGCAGTTGACGGCGTAGGTCGTGGTCGTGGTTTCCGTAAATTCAGCCATCACAGCACTCGCTTAATCAGATTTAATGCCCGTTCCGCGTTCGGCCCAGGCTTGAACACGCCTTCCCTCGGCCAAAGCGTTTCCAATGTCCCGGCGACATTATCCCCCAATCTATAATCAAGCTCCGACAGGGAATCCTCATTGTCGAACATATCGTTAGCAAGGGCCTCCCCGATCTCGTGGAAAGGCTTGTCGGTGAGCTTGGCGACTTCCCGAATAACCCAAGGCAACTCGAAATCCGTTGGGTCTGCTTCCCGACGATACCTGGACATAGTCTGCCTCTCCTTACCCCCCTGTTGCCTTGCTCCGAAAGTCTCACCACGGCACTGAGGGGGCTTGTTCCGACAGGTTGCTAGCTGGCCCAACGTCTGAGAGATTGAGCAAACCGTCTCCCAATATCACCACTCCGTTCCACCACCTTGGCAAATTCCTCAAAGGTGATGACACAGCCACCCTTGGTGTCGCACCTGGCGTCGCCCTTGGGTTGAATGTAGACTATCTTCGGCTTAGCGTGAACGGCGGTCCGTGGGCCGTTAGAAAGCAGGTGTATCAAACGGTCGTATTTCTTGCGCTGCCGCGATTTCATTCTTAGGAGATCCACCCCATTAAGCAATTCCCCGAAGTCCAAACTCGCCGCTCCTTCGAGGTATTCGTCCTGTTTGAGCCGAAGTGATTCCATGTCGGTCTTTAGCTCTACGAAGAACACTCGGTCATAACCCTTGGTGAACGCGGCATAGTCTGAGGTGGACCCAGGAAACTGGACAGGTGGCTAAGTGAGAGTCCTGCTCCTAAACTAAGGGCAGCTGTTGCTGTCTGGAAGGAGAAGGACATGGCGCAAGGAAGAAGGAAGCACAGCCCGGCGTTCAGGGCCAGGGTGGCCCTGGAGGCGGTGAAGGGGGAGGAGACAGTGGCCCAGCTGGCGGCCCGGTACGAAGTCCACCCGGGCCAGATTCAAGCCTGGAAGAAGGTCCTGACCGGGGGTGCCGCCGGTGTGTTCGGTAACGGTCAGGACCACAAGGCCAAGAGCGACGCTGCCTTGGTCGCCCGGTTGTACCAGGAGATCGGCCAGTTGAAGGTGGAGCGGGATTTCTTGGCGGAGAGGTCCGGTCCATGAACCCGGCCCGGCGGCGGGAGATGGTGGACCGGGAGCATCCCTCGTTGCCGATAGTGGGGCAATGCGCCCTGCTGGGGGTGAGCCGCTCCAGCATATACTACCGTCCCAAGGGGGCTTCGGAAGAGGACCTGTCGCTGATGCGGGAGATAGACCGGCAGTACTTGGCGACCCCCTTCTATGGGTCGCGGCGGATGAAGGTCTGGCTGGAGCGGCAGGGTATAGTGGTGAGCCGGAAGCGGGTGCAGCGGCTGATGCGTGTCATGGGACTGCGGGCCATCTACCGGCGACCTCGTACCAGCCAACCGGCGCCGGGAGTGCGGGTCTATCCCTATCTGTTGGGGAAGGTCGAAATCACCAGACCCAACCAGGTGTGGGCCGCCGACATCACCTACCTGCCCATGGCCCGGGGATTCCTCTACCTGGTGGCCGTCATGGACTGGCACAGCCGGTATGTCCTGTCCTGGCGCCTGTCCAACACTCTGGAGGCAGGCTTTTGCGCCGAGGCCCTGACGGAGGCGCTGGAGAGGGGAAGGCCGGAGGTGTTCAACACTGACCAGGGGAGCCAGTTCACCAGTCAGGAGTTCACCCAGGTCCTTCAGGACCGCGGTGTGAAGATCAGCATGGACGGGAAGGGGAGGTACCAAGACAACATCTTCGTCGAGCGGTTGTGGCGCACGGTGAAGTACGAGGAGGTGTACCTGAAAGCCTACGCCGGTGCGGGGGAGGCCCGGAGGGAACTGGGAGCTTACTTCCGGTTCTACAATGACCAGAGGCCCCATCAGGCCTTGGGATACAAGACACCCGGGGAAGTGTTCTCTGAAGGCACGGCGCCCCAAAATGAAGAGTCAACAGCCCAGAGGTGGTCGCCGGAAGCAGACGTGGTATCTTATGCGGGAGCGGCGGGACCCTCACTTAACTCCGCCTTAATTCTGTCCAACTAACCGGGTCCACCTCAGCCGCTATGACGGTGGGAGAGCAAACCGATGACATCCTGTACACATATATGCTGGCCCGCACGAGCGGAGGAGATATCTTTGACCACGAGTGCTATGCGGATGATGATGAAGATGTGGACTGCAATTGCGGTTGCCAAAGCGATTAACCGAGAGAGATGCTCCAATGACCCTTAAACATGGCGGCGGGCAGGCGCCGTTGGGAGTCACGGCAGGATGGGCCCAGAACTTGGTGCGAGGTCCGGGACGTGAATGTTAGGTTCTATATTGACCCGGAGACTGGGTTGCCCCATATTCTGTCTCACGGGGTTGACGAAAGCGAAGTCGAGGATGTATTGGCGTCGCCCAGCGAAGACCGGCCCGGTCGGGATGGATCGCGCGTTGCGCTGGGTCGGACGTCCGGTGGGCGCTATATCCGGGTGATTTATGTGCCCGACCGGGAACCCGGGCAAGTCTTCGTCATCACCGCGTACGGGGTAAGAGGAAAACCGCTGGCAGCCTTTCGGAGACGCATGAGAAGGAGAGGAAGATGAAGAAAACTAATAATTTCCCGCCGGGATGGGACGAGGAGCGGGTCCAACGCGTCCTTGGGCACTACGACTCGTTGACCGAGGAGGAAGAGATAGCCGAGGATGAGGACGCCTTCGAGGACGCCACCCAGACTGTGATGGAAATCCCCAAGGCGCTGGTGCCGGCCGTCAGGGCGCTGCTTGCGGAGCATGTCGCGTGAGTCAGGGATGCGGGCTATCCCGGCGCCACAGTGATGGTCGATAACAACGTTCTTGCCGCGATGCAAAGCTGATGACGCGGCGGAGGAACGAGCAGGGACCGCGATAGGGTTCGTGGAGGCCTCCCAGGACCGGACGATGACAAATCTGAGCATAACCGAAGCAGGCTCTGTCCAGTTCCCCATGGTTCGCCATGCGGCAGAGGTAGGCTGGACTCCGATATCGCCAAAAGCTGCCCTTGCGCTGAGGGGCGGCGAGGCTGGCCTGCTGTTCCGAAGGGAGGTCGAGAGCGCGCTCCGCGGGTTCAACTCTTGGATGACGGGCGACGCCGTCCGGTCGGTAGTGGAGAACATCCAGGCGCTTCCGACGACTATTGAGGGCAACCGGCAGATGCTAGCCTGGTTGCGGGGTGAGCGGCAATGGTACGACGAGGTCGAACAGCGGCACCGTCAGGTCAGGCTCGTCGACTTCGTCGACCCTTCGGCTAACGTCCTGCACGTAACCTGGGAGTGGAAACTCAAACCCCCTGCCCGCAAGGGCAACCGGGCCGACGTGATGTTCCTGGTCAACGGCGCGCCTGTCGCCATCGTCGAGCACAAGAACCCGACGGACGCCGACGCCATCGAGCGGGGTGTCACCCAGTTGCGCCGCTACCAAATCGAAACCCCAGAACTGTTGGGCACAGCACAGCTTTTCAACGTGACCCATCTCCTTGACTACTGGTACGGCGTCACCTGGAATCTGTCGCGCCGCTTCATAGCCCGGTGGAAGGAGACCCGAGAGGAAAGCTACCGTTTTGCCGTCCAGTCCTTCTTCGAACCAACGGACTTCCTGCGTACGCTCCGAGACTGGATTCTCTTTTACGTTGAGGACGGCGAGACGCGGAAGACCGTCTTACGGCAGCACCAGCGACGAGCCGTGGAGAGCATCGTCCAACGCTGCGCCGAGACCGGAAAAAGACGGGGCCTCGTTTGGCACACCCAAGGGTCCGGCAAGACCTTCACATTGCTCACCGCCGCCCGCCTGATATTGGAGGCCAAGGTTGAGTTTCGCAACCCCACGGTGGTGGTGGTGGTGGACCGCACTGAACTGGAGGGCCAGCTTGCGGGCTGGGTCGAACGTCTGCTGGGGGAGATGCAACAGCAGGACATTGCAGTCTGGCGCGCCGGCTCGAAGGAAGAACTGCGGGAGTTGCTTGCTACCGACAAGAGAGGGTTGATCATCTCGATGATCCATAAGTTCGAAGGTATCGAGAAGGACGCCAATCCCCGCGACAACATTTACGTGTTCATCGACGAGGCCCATCGCTCTGTAGCCAGGGAACTGGGCACGTACCTTATGGCTGCGTTGCCCGAGTCGACCATCATCGGCTTCACCGGTACGCCCATCGCACGAACGGCGCATGGCGAGGGCACCTTCATGATATTCGGGGCCGACGACGATCAGGGATATCTGGACAAGTACTCGATAGCCGAGTCCATCGAGGACGAAACGACGCTGCCTATACGCCACACGATGGCGCCCAGCGACATGACGGTGCCGGCAGAGCAGCTCGACCGGGAGTTCTTCGCGCTGGCCGATATGGAAGGCGTGACCGACATCGACGAACTCAACCGCGTGCTGGACCGGGCCGTAGGCTTGCGCACCTTCCTCGCTGCCGACGATAGGGTCGAGAAAGTCGCGGCGTTCGTCGCCCAGCATTTTCGAGAAAACGTGCTACCCCTCGGATACAAGGCGTTCCTGGTGGGAGTCAACCGGGAAGCCTGCGCCAAGTACAAACGAGAGCTGGACAAGCTGCTGCCGCCCGAATGGACCGCGCCGGTGTATTCGGAGAATACCAATGACGTTGTGGAAAGGCCCCTCGTCGCCGAGCTTCAGCTTTCTGATGAGCAGGAGAAGGATGTCCGGCTTGCCTTCAAGAAGACGAACGAGGACCCCAAGATTCTCATCGTCACCGATAAGCTGCTGACGGGCTTCGACGCTCCGTTGCTGTACTGCATGTACTTAGATAAGCCGATGCGCGACCACGTCCTGTTACAGGCGATAGCGCGAGTCAACCGCCCCTACGCGGATGCGAAAGGCATTAGCAAGCCCATCGGACTCGTTGTGGACTTTGTCGGCGTGCTGCGCGAGTTGAGGAAGGCCCTGCAGTTCGACTCCTCCGACGTGAGCGGAGTAATCGAGGACCTGGACCTGCTGATGTGGGACTTCAAGGGCAAGATTGCCGAGGCGAAGGCAAGATACCTGGACAACGCTAATGGGGGCAAGGTGGCCGAGGCACAGGCAGCCTATGCTGTCGCAGGAGGAAGCGCGGATGAACGCTTGGAGCAGGTGGTATACACTCGCTTCCTTGAGCCTGAAACCCGCAAGGAGTTTTTCTCAGCGTACAAGGAGGTCGAGACCCTTTGGGAGATATTGTCGCCTTCCGCCGAGCTGCGGGACGACATCGATACGTTCAAACGCCTGACCCGTCTCTACGCCGTCGTCCGCAACGCCTATGCCGAGCGCACAGACTTTGTAGCAGACCTGGCTCACAAGACCCAGCAACTGGTGGAAGAGTCGGCCGAGATGCATAGCCTAGGCAACTTGGTTAAGTCGGTAACCTTTGACCTTCGCACCCTTGCCGCTCTGCGGGAGAAAGCAGGGCCGGACGAAGCCAAGGTGTTCAACCTAGCAGCCTGTCCGAGAAACACGGCAGGCGAGTGGTTTGGGGTAGAATAGGCGCAGTTGAGTAGTGGGGAGGCGGCGATGAGCAAGACCTACCGTCCCTATGATCCAGACCAGCAGTTGCTTTTGCCAGCGGCAATGCGGGAGTGGTTGCCAGATGACCATCTGGCTTACTTCGTCTCCGACGTCGTGGACGAGTTGGAGCTATCGGAGATCACTGCCCGCTACGAGGGGGAGAGTAGAGGTGGCCCACCGTATCATCCGCGGATGATGGTCAAGGTGTTGCTTTACGGTTACTGCGTCGGGGTGGCATCTTCCCGACGAATCGCCCAGCGACTCCACGAGGACATAGCCTTCCGTGTACTGGCGGCGAACAACACGCCGGATTTCCGGACCATCTCGGACTTCCGCAAGGACAATCTGGATGCGCTGTCGGGGCTGTTCTTGCAAGTATTGGCGTTGTGCCGGCGGGCGGGGCTGGTGAAGCTGGGTCACGTGGCGTTGGACGGCACCAAAGTGAGGGCCAACGCATCGAGGCACAAGGCGATGAGCTATGGTCGGATGAAAGAGAAGGAGGCGCAGTTGGCGGGGGAGGTTGAGGAGTTGCTGCGGCGTGCCCAGGAGGTTGATGACGAAGAGGACCGATGGTACGGACAGAGCAAGCGCGGGGATGAACTGCCGGAGGAGTTGGCTTTTCGGGAGGGGCGGTTGGAGAAGATACGGGAGGCGATGGCGGCGTTAGAGGCCGAAGCTCAGGTGGCTGCGGGTAAGGGTCATTCGGGGGTTCCCGACGACAAAGCCCAGCGCAACTTCACCGATCCTGAGTCGCACATCATGCCGGCGCCGGGCGGACGGGACTTCCTGCAGGCTTACAACTGTCAAGCGGTGGTGGACAGTGCCTACCAGGTGATCGTGGCGGCTCACGCCACCAACCAGACTTCGGACAAGCAGCAGGCGGTGGCGATGGTGGAGGAGGCCATAGACAACGTCGGCGCAGTGCCCAAAGAGGTGTCCGCCGACGCCGGTTACTACTCGGCACAGGCGGTTGAAGGTCTCTACAGGCTGTGCGTGGACCCGTTCGTCGCGCCGGAGCAGACCCGCCACGGCAGAGTGCCGTCGCCCGCGCCCCGAGGTCGCATACCCAGTCATATGCCCACCAGGGATCGGATGCGCCGGAAGCTGCAGACCAAACGGGGTCGGCAACGTTACGCCTTGCGCATGGCGACAGTGGAGCCTGTATTCGGCCAGATCAAGCAGGGCCGAGGCTTCCGCCAGTTCCTGCTACGGGGCCTGGAGAAGGTCAGCGGCGAGTGGTCGCTGATCTGCACCGGCCACAACCTGCTCAAACTATTCCGCTTTGGGGCCGACCAGTCTCGTGAAACACCGACCAACAGGCTTGCCACAAGTGTCCGGAATATCGTCGAGGTGGTCAGCACACTGAGGCGTACGAAGCTATTGGTCCGTCAGTGGCTGCACCCGGCAACAATAATTGTCGCCGTCTGACCTCCACCTGTATCCAAGTCACGCCAGCTAATCCTCAGACGGGCTGCTAGTGCGCGGCCTCCAGACGGAAGCAGAGGGTGAACCGGACTTAGAGTCCGTGCTGCGCCCTCTCAAGGAACGGGCGGAAGCTGTGCTGAGGGACCTTCAAGACCGCAAAACAACCGGCCTCGCGGCGTTGGGCCTGCTGGAGGGCCTGGCCAAGGAAAAGGAGACCGCCGTCGCCGCCGGCAAGGACAGCCACCTTCCTCAGAGAGCGTTCGGAGTGTACTGGACTCTGAAGGACGATGCTGCACTTCAGGCCGCCGGAGTGAACGCCATCGAGTTCGCCGGAGAGGCCCAAGCGCTTGTGGAGCGCTTCCCCAATGCCGCCGTCAACGCCGACGAGCAGCGACGACTAAGGACTTCGCTGTACAATCCGTTGCTGAGGGTAGCGAGCAGTGAGCGGGGCCGGATTGTAGACCAAGCGCTGGAGATACTGCTGGGCGGAGACGCCGATGGCGAGGCGTGACGATCTTTCCCAGAACCTGCGGAACCGGGTGGAGGATTGGGCGGAGCGCCTCCATGTACCCGCACCGCGCGTTCGGGTCCGGGACATGGCCCGCAAATGGGGTTCCTGCTCGACCTCAGGGACAATTACCCTTGCCACCGACTTGAGCCGCCAGGAAATCGGATTCCAGGACTTCGTGATAGCCCACGAACTGCTGCACCTGCGCGTGCCCAACCACGGCAAGCTCTTCAAGGCGCTCATGACGGCTCATGTGCCCGATTGGAAAGGGCACGACATAGCGAAGTAGCAGTACCAACTTGTTCTGATCTTGACTCTCGCGGTCTACAGTTCGTGAAAGCGACAAATTAGCTTGCTTTGCCGAAAAAAGGGATACTCTACGAAATCCTAGACTTACCTTCAGTCGAGTATAGGAAAAATGGAGTTCAACTGACCTTACCACTGAAAACAGCATCGGTGCCTAGGAGAGTCCGGCCATAGACTCAGCAAACTCTTTGGGTGTCTTGCGTTTTATGGATCTGTTGAAAAACAGCCTATCCCGATACAGAGGTTGGTCTTTGCTGGATTCTTGGTGCTGGTGATGGCGGGCTCCACCACTGCCGCCCTGGTTGTCGGGCTGCAGATACTGGGAATGGACGACGGTGATGACGGGAGCGCAGCCCTGGGTACCATAGCTTTGGTGGCGGCGCCGGCGATAACCCTGGTGTCGATACTGGGGAACGTTCTGGTGGGACTGCTGCGGGGAGAGAAGTAACGTGGAGGCCCTGAAACATGACACCGTATAAGCAACTCAACAGCCATAAACCGGATCAGGGCATGGTCGGCGACTGCTTCCGCACGGCACTTGGGTGCGTTCTTGACCTGCCCCCGTCGCGGGTTCCCCATTTCTGCGAGGATATGGACGACAGCCACTGGTTTGAGAAGGTAGAGGCGTGGCTCAATGAGAACCATCGCGTTCATCCGGTTGTGATTAGCTTTAAGGGTCCAGGCAGCGTGCGCGAGTTTGTCGAGGTGGTCGGGGGCGGCAGTAACAAGCATACTTATTGGCTCTTGTCTGGGACCTCTAGGAGCAAGGTGCAACACAGCGTTGTATGCCGCGGTCCCGAGATCGTCTGGGACCCCAGCCCGGATGAAACCGGCGTCATCGGTCCTAACGAAGACGGAAGCTACGAGGCCATATTCTTTACTCCTCTAGTATTACAACGACGGTTCAAGGGGGAATGCCGGGGAATGCACGAAGGGCGGCTCGGCGCTTGGCATGGGAGCGCCTGGCCCGTTCGTTGGATTCTTGCGTCTCCGCGAGCCACCGTAGCAGCTCAGCCGGCCCGAACCGTTCCCGGGGCAGCATCTCCCGCACCACCCGGTAGACCTGCGGCCTCGTGATCCGGGGCATCTCCCCCCCCCCAAGCCTGCTGCAGGCTCAGCAGAAAAGCTCCGCCCAGCAGGCACAGTGCCACGTGGTGATGCCAGCCCGGCCAAGTGCGGGTCTCGTACTCGTCCAGTCCCATGTCGCTCTTCTGCGTCTCGAACTCCGTTTCTATACGCCACCGGGAGCCCCCCACGTATGCCAGGGTCTCCAACGGGGTATCCTCCGGAGCATTGGACAGGTAGTAGCGGGGTTCGCTGCCGTCCAGATTCCGGCGGTAGACGGCCCAGTGGATTTCGCCGGGCTTCCGCCTGCTGGTCGGACGTACCCTTTGGGCACTGAACAGGTAGCTGCGAGAACCCTGGCTACCCTCGGCCACCGTTATCTCCCGCCAGGCATCCCCAGGCAACTCATCGCTGTGCTCTGTCATGGTCCGCCGCTGCCCGCCCACCAGCCTGGGTTTGCGGGGCGCCCCCCGGCCCTGGTATGCCGGACTGGTCCGCTCGGGCTCCGGTGGCCACACCGTAAAGCCCGCGGGAACGTCCAAGACGTAACGCATCCCCAGGGCCGCCAGTCCCTCGCGGAAGGACGGCGACATCCCGAATGCGTCGTCCCCGGCAACCCAGCCAGCCCTCAGATGGCCCCGCTCCTGTGCCCGCTGCAGCATATCCAGCGCCAATTTCGTCTTCGACCGGTAGCCCTGCCTCTCCTCCGGCACCCCCGCCGCCGCGCACCGGTCTTGGTCCGAGGTCCATATCTCCGGCAGATACAGCCGCTTGTCCACCAGTGCCCGTCCCAGCGGGCTGACATAGGCCAGGAACATCCCGGCCTGGCAGTTGGCCACCTTGCCCAGTCTGCCGCAGTACTGACGGGCCACTCCCACCGATTTCCTGCCCTGCTTGGGAAAGTCGCTGCCGTCCAGCACCCACACCGCCTCCGGATGTCCCAGCCGGGGCCCCAAGTACTCTTGAAGACGTGCTATAACTGTGTCGTCATTCCAGGGAGATTCGGCGAGAAACCGCTGCATCACCCTGGCTGACGCAGGAACCGTCTCCGACAGATTCTCGGCGTTGCGCCGCTCCCCGGACTGGACCAGCAGGGCCTGGAGATAATGGCGGCTGTGGTCCCGCGTCTCCCTGCGGCCAAACAGCGGAGCGAAGTAAGCGTGAAACTCCTGAAAGGCCCCGTATACCTGCTCGAAAGCCGCTGCATCCACTTCCCTGCCTCACCTGCTCAAGCCTTCCCCAACTACCCCGTCATCCTATCATGCCAACCGTCGTTGTAATACTAGCAGCCTGTCCGAGAAACACGGCAGGCGAGTGGTTTGGGGTAGAATAGGCGCAGTTGAGTAGTGGGGAGGCGGCGATGAGCAAGACCTACCGTCCCTATGATCCAGACCAGCAGTTGCTTTTGCCAGCGGCAATGCGGGAGTGGTTGCCAGATGACCATCTGGCTTACTTCGTCTCCGACGTCGTGGACCAGTTGGACATATCGGAGGTCACCGCTCGCTACGAGCGGGAACGGCGTGGCGGGCCGCCGTATCATCCACGGATGATGGTCAAGGTGTTGCTCTACGGCTACTGCGTGGGGGTGTCGTCCTCACGCCGCATCGCCCAGCGTCTCCACGAGGACATCGCCTTCAGGGTGTTGGCGGCGAACAACACACCGGACTTCCGAACCATCTCTGACTTTCGCAAGGACAATCTGGATGCGCTGTCGGGCCTGTTCGTAGAGGTACTGGCGTTGTGCCAGCAGGC
Source organism: Dehalococcoidia bacterium (assembly GCA_965249215.1). Taxonomy (GTDB): domain Bacteria; phylum Chloroflexota; class Dehalococcoidia; order Lucifugimonadales; family UBA3495. The sequence continues at coordinate 626,680 of CBDFLN010000002.1, forward strand.
GGGGCTGGTGAAGCTGGGGCACATGGCGCTGGACGGCACGAAGGTCAAGGCCAACGCTTCCAAACACAAGGCGATGAGTTATGGACGCATGAAGGAGGAGGCAGCGCAGTTGGCGGCGGAGGTAGCGGAGTTGTTGCGACAGGCCCAGGCAGCGGACGATGAGGAAGACCGGCAGTACGGCAAAGACAAGCGTGGAGATGAGCTGCCTGAGGAGTTGGCCTTCCGAGAGGGTAGGTTGGAGAAGATACGGGAAGCGATGGCGGCGCTGGAAGCCGAGGCGCAGGCGGCTGGCGAACAGGCCGAGGCCGAAGGTGGTAAGCACCCGAGGGTGCCCGACGACAAGGCCCAGCGTAACTTCACCGATGCCGAGTCGCGCATCATGCCCGCACCTGGAGGCAAGGACTTTCTGCAAGCGTACAACTGTCAGGCGGTGGTGGACAGCGCACACCAGGTGATCGTGGCGGCGCAGGCCACCAACCAGACTTCGGATAAGCAACAGGCTGCGGCGATGATCGAGGAGACCATCGACAACGTCGGTGCAGTCCCCAGGGAAGTATCCGCCGATGCTGGCTATTACTCGGCAAAGGCAGTCGACGAGCTCTATGCTCTGGGCGTGGACCCGTTCGTCGCGCCGGAGCAGACCCGCCACGGTCGGGTTGTGCCACCCGCGCCCCGAGGTCGCATACCCAGCCATCTGTCTCCCAGGGACCGGATGCGACGGAAGTTACAGACCAGACGGGGTCGGCAGCGCTACGCTTTGAGGATGCAAACTGTGGAGCCGGTATTCGGCCAGATCAAGCAGGGCCGTGGATTCCGGCAGTTCCTGCTGCGGGGGCTGGAGAAGGTGAACGGCGAATGGTCGCTGATCTGCACCGGCCACAACCTGCTCAAACTGTTCCGCTCTGGGGTCCATCTGGACAGGAAAGCAAGGGTCGCTGCGCCAGCCCAACGCATCAGGAGCTTTGCCGGGGTAGTGAGCACGGCGCTATTCGCAAAGATATCTGTGGCCCGGCCGGGCCAACCGGCAACATTAGTTGTCGCGATCCACTGTCGCTGACCCGCAAGCACCCGTAGATAATCTTCGGACAGGCTGCTAGCTATGGTCGAATGTGGCGAGGAGGCACACTTGGTGTCGGTTTGCCGCGCCCGGTAAGGGGCCTGCCACCAATGCGAACTCGGTTGGTTGGTACCTCCGGGCTGATTGCAGGAATTGCAGGCATGGCGGTGTTCTATCCAGACCCACTGATAGGCATAGCGTGGTTAGCCTTGCTTCCTGTCTATGCAGTAGTATGGCTTTGGGCGACCGGAAGCCCCTTCGCAGTCTTTGGCGCAGCCGCTGGCATAGTAGGCGTGGTCTCGCTCTCCCTATTGTGGTTCAAGGTACAAAGTTGACTTTCCTCCAAGAGGCCTGGTGTTGGCAACCAGCAAAAAGCAGGACACCCTGGGACCCGATAGATCTGGGGGAATCCTGTCTTTGGCCCAGGAATAGGGCAATTCAAGAGCTTCATGACGGTATAGTCCCAAGTAAGCCCATAGTATCCAATAATATGTGTGGGATTATATGTGGGAATATCAGGGTTATGGCGCCGATACCCGCGGATTATAGCTTCAAACAGCGTCGGATAATACTCCGGCTCTCGGATCCAATCCGAGAACTCGGGCCGTTTCAAGTAGTCAACGCCGATGGCTTCGAACTTGTTTAGGCAGTCTCCTTGCAGGACCATCAGTTGGCCTATGTTCTCTCCACCTACTGACAGAAAACCACATTTGGGCTTGGTGCTAATCTGCCTGATGGATTGGAATAACGCTGTGGCTGGCTCGGTCCTACGCAGGAGCTCGATTGGTAGTTCGTCAAACTCATCAAGTATGAACAGCATGCGAATCGGATCATCTTCGTCTGTGTCCAAGACGTGGTCGATGAAAATAGAAAGTGGCGCTAATCCGTTAGTAAAATCCGGGACAGGATAATGCATGATATTCGGAATCCGAGGCTCTAAACGCCGTCGAAGTTGGTCAAACAGGAATCTACCAAGTTGTGTGTTAGCAACCAGCAAAAGTGAGACTGCGATAATTCCAACCGGGCCTTCTCGGTTCGGACCTAACCCTAAATGGGACTGCACTTTCAGACACGAGCGGGGCTTTTGTCAAAAGGCTATCACATACTCAAAAGTTTGTAGTACAGTACCGCATGGCCCACCAAGAAGGGTTCGAACTGAAATCACCCGATCGCAGGTGCTTTCGTTAGTGTCGTTATCCAGCGGGGATATTTTGAAGCCTGGACGGCCGGAGAGGATGGCGGTGTTGGCAACCAGCAAAAACGGGACAGTGTGAGACCCGAGAGATCAGGGGCCTGATTGAGGTCTAGTCAGCTCCCTTAGGGCCCTGTTGTGTCGTCTTCGCCGTTGGATTGTCTGGGCCTGCACCTCCTTCCTGCGTCGTAGGATGTTCTCTCTTCTGCCCCTCAGCACATCAGAGGGCGTCACGTTGCCCAGGGCCTTGTGGTAGCGCCGGTAGTTGTAGTAGCTGACGAAGGCCACTATGGCCGCCTCCAAGTCTGCAGGCAACTCGTACGGCAGTTGGTTCACGTCACGCTTGAGGGTCTGGTGGTAGCGCTCCAGCTTGCCGTTGGTCTGAGGGTGGAAGGGTGTTGCCAGTATGTGCTTGATGCCCACCATGCCCAGGTAGTCCCTGAGGGCCCGGGATACATAGCCGGGGCCGTTGTCGCTCAGTAGCCTGGTCCGGTCTTCTATCGGGATCTGGTCCATGCCGGTCCTGTCCACCGCCTCACCGCCCAGCAGTCCGCCGACCTCTACGAGTTGATCATCGGCAGACACAGGGTATCCAGCTTCGTCATCACCAGCAATCGCAGCGTCGAGGAATGGCTCAGCCTCTTCGACGACCCCATCCTCGGAAACAGCGCTTTGGACCGCCTGGCCAACGCCAGCTTCCAGATCGTCATCGAGGGGGCCAGCTACCGGGAGAAACTGTCGCCCCACCGGAAAATCCTGGGCGAAAAAGGAGGTGATTGACCCCTCGGCTGAAACCTGATAAAAGTCTTAATCACGGCCCCCAAAGGGTGGGTCAATGACCGCGAAAAACGGTGGTATATAGTCCCCGAAAAACGACAGGTACTCCTTGCCCGCCGCCAGGCGCATCTCAGGCCTCTTCACCAGCCCTTCCCTGCGTAGGATGCGGTAGACCGTAGACTCTGATACGGAGAAGCCCATGTTGTCGGTGGTCCATGCGGCCAACTGCCGGCAGCTCAGGTCTGGCATCTCCTTGGCTGCCGACAGAACAGAGTCTACTTCCTTGGTAGTCAGCTTGTTCCATGGGGGATTGCCACCTCCCGCGTCGTCCTCAAGTCCTTGCTGCTCCTGCCGCCTCAGCCACCGGTAGTAGGTGCTCCTGGGTACTCCCAGTTCACCTAGTGCCCTGCGTTTAGGGAGGCCGGAGGAAGCCACCTTGTCCAGCACCTCCGCCTTCTCTGCGCCACTCATCCGCCGATACCGCCGGCGCCCTGCGGCATGGGTATGGCCGTTTTTTTGAGACGATAGACCTCTAGGGACAGATCGGCCACCAGATGCTTCAGCTCTCCGTTCTCTCGCTTTAGCAGATGGACCTCGTCCCTGGTGGCGTCTCGCACGCTGTCTCGGGTAAGCCTCTCCTTCCCCGCCTCCATGAACTCTTTGGTCCACGAGTAATAGGAGTGAGGCTTGATTCCTTCCCGCCGGCACAGATCACTCACGGTGACCTCGCGGCGGAAGCCCTCCAGCACAATGCGAATCTTCTCTTCCGGGGTGTACTTGCGCCTAGTAGCAGCCTTAACCGTTCTGACGAAGGACCTGGCCGCCTCTGTGCGTTCATCGGCGGCGGTTGCTTTACCTGTTTCTGTCTGGGACATATCAACTCCTCTATCTGAAGTACTCTACCTCATCCAGGGAGCTGACCTCACCTCACATCTCTCGGGTTTTTCTACCCCTTCGGGTGTCCCATTATCGCTGACGACCTACAGTCGAGGTGGTCAGCACACTGAGGCGTACGAAGCTATTGGTCCGTCAGTGGCTGCACCCGGCAACAATAATTGTCGCCGTCTGACCTCCACCTGTATCCAAGTCACGCCAGCTAATCCTCAGACGGGCTGCTAGAGCGACATAACCTCCATGGAGGGACAGCTAAGCTCCGTGACGCCCAATATGCCCTGACCCCCTTTTCTCCCAAATTCATGGGCGTTGAAATCGGAAACTTGCTCAGCGATATCGGCAAGCGTTTGGCCTATTGCCAGGATGCAGAAGTCGCAGACTGGTACGCCATAGACCAACTTGCTCCAGTCTATTTACCCCGAATCCACCGAAGGACACCGATGGACGGCGTGAGGAAAGCGGAAGGGGGATGAGGGAGCTACAGGGGAAATAGCCTGGGTTCCATTTGGGGTAGGGAGGTCGGCGGACGGTCTTCATCGCCGCACAGGGGCCCCTATGGGCGTCTGCAGGAGCTGCGATGCGCGGGATGGCGAGAGAATACGCAGCAGGGAACTCTCTCGGACCGGGCTGGCGCGAGTCTGCGGGGATCTTCGGTTGTCCGGTGGGTGGGTCGGTCGCCGACGGTGCCGTCAGGCCGGGAGTGGAATGGCTCGCAGCCGGGCCAAGGCGCGGCTGAACTTCTCAGCCCAAGGCCAGCGATCCGGAAGATGCAGGGTCAACCGGCGTGCCGAGCGGGTGAGCCGTCCGGCCAGGGAGAAGAACCGCCGCCGGAGGGTCTTGGTGGTGGCTATCCGCTCTCCCAGACCGATCCGCGCGGTCCAGCGGGCCAGGTTGTGGGCCATCGTCTGGACGGCCAGCCAGGCGCCGTTGGCGGCGAAGCGGCCCGAGGGGAGATGGTTGAGCCCGACGCCGTACTTGAGGTCGCGTATGGCATTCTCGATCTCGGCGTGGCGGCGATGGTCAGCCTCCAGTTCGAGCAACTCCCCGTCCCGGTCGGTGATGAAGCCGTGATAGCTGTATTTGGCGAAGAGGGCCAACTGGGAACCGGGCGTGGGCTTCACACGCCGGACGATGAGCCGCACCGGCGCGGCGTCAGGTTCACTCTGGAAGGGAGTGCAGGTGGTCTCGGCCACATCGGCGGCGCCGTCCATCCAGTAGGGAATGGGAGTCCAGGCATCCTCGGGTATCGTCTCGATGAGATTGCGCAGGCTCTTGTGCTGGCGGATGGTGATGGAGAAGCGGACATCCATCTTGCGGCAGACGGATACCACGCCATGAGTGTAGAACCCGCTGTCGGCCCGTAGCGTGAGTCGTCCGTTGGCCCCGGCGTAGCGTACCCGCCCCACCGTCTCCCGCAGAAAGTGGGCGGCGCCCCGGGCGGTGTTGGCGCGGCCCTCGCGCAGCCGGGACATCAGCACGTCGCCGGTGCCGGCGGCGACGGCCAACAGCGGGTGATAGCCCCGCTTGCCGGTATAGCCGTGGTGGCGTGCGCCCTCCTTGGCCAGTCCGTAGGTCTCGCAGATGGTGGAGTCCAGGTCAATGGTCAGGGGCCCGTCGCCGGGTCCCGCCCCGGCCTGCCAAGCCCGGGCCAGCAACTCGCGGCTCACCCGGTCGAGTTGACGGACGTGGCCCCACCGGAAGCTGCGCAGGAAGGTGCCCAGGGTGGATGGCGCCTTGACCGTGCCGCCCAGGGTGCAGGCCGTCCCCCCGGTGCGCAACACATCGGCGTCGTCAATGCAGTCGCCCCCAGCCAGCGCAGACGCCACCAGCGTCATCATCTTGTCGCTCGTGTTCGCCCGCCCCGGGGCATCGCCCAGGTCGAGGCGCTGCCGGACGAGTTCGGGCAGGCCGAGGTGCCGCGCCAGGGTGGCCGGAAGGAGCAGCCCGGCATTGGCCACCAAGCGGCGGTCGTCGAAGGTGATTTGGATCCGGTCGGGGTGGTTGCGTGGCAGCATCTATTGGGTGCTCCTTTTCCGGGGTCGGTTTTTTGCTACAAAACCATTATCCCAGAAGCACAGGAGCACCTTCTTGCCGCTTCAGGACGCTAACCCGACGCCCTCCTTCGGTGGATTCGGGTTTACACTTTGAGAACCCCTATTGAAACCATGCTAGTATAGCTCGGTGAACGCCAGCAGGAGAACCAGGGGGACCTATGGTAAATCGAGAAATTCAAGCCACCTGGTATTACCACAACGGCACCAAGCACCCCCACGGGAATCTGATGGACCCTCGGCACTCCTTTGACCCGTCGAGCCAACCCCTGCTGTTCAAAATATACCCGGACCTGGATCCGATTCCGTTGCCGTTTGAGGCATCGCCAACGGTGGTGCCCGCGCTATCCGCGATCTCCATGGAGGCTATTCCCTCAGTCAGTGACGGAACACTGGATATCACCACCTTGAGCAGCATTCTGTACTTCTCAGCTGGGATTACCAAGAGGCTGAACTTCCCCTGGGGATCCATGCCGTTTCGTGCCGCGGCCTGTACCGGTGCTCTGTACCACATCGAGCTTTATGTGGTATGTGGAGACCTGCCTGGTTTAGCAGCCGGGGTCTACCACTATAATCCCGGAGGGCCGTCCCTAACCCGGCTACGGCCGGGCGACTATCGGGGAACCCTTGTGGCTGCCGGTGGCAACGAGCCGAGCTTGACCCATGCTCCCGCCATAATCCTCTATACCGATGTATTTTGGCGGAACGCCTGTAAGTACCAGGCCCGGGAATACCGCCACTCCTATTGGGACAGCGGAACCATTCTGGCGAACACTTTTGCCATAGCCGCGGCGCATGGCCTACCTGCTAAGATGGTGGCCGGATTCGTGGACAGCTCGGTTAACCGCTTGCTGGATCTGGAGAACCGGCAGGAAGTAGCTCTCGTGTTGGTACCAGTTGGATTCGTTCCCGAGCCGTCAATCGGATCCTCTTCCGACTTAGAGCCACTTTCGCTGGATACTCAGCCGATTTCGGAGTACGAGGTAGAATTACCCGCCATTTGGGAGATGCACGGTGCCTCCTCTCTGACGGATGAAGCAGAGGTGGTTTCTTGGCGAGGCGAAGGCCCGGCAATGCTGATGCCCCATCCTTCGGGACGCCTCGTACCGTTAAATCGCTACTCTGACGGCGAGACGCCCCAGGACTCCATCGAGTCGGTCATCGTTCGGCGCGGGTCCGCACGCCGTTTCAGCCACGAATCGATAACCCTCCGGGGGCTGTCGACGGTGCTGGAAAATGCCACGCTGGGCATACCGGCAGACTTTTTAGGACAACCTGGCGCTGCTCTCAATGATATTTATCTGATCGTGAACACTGTGGACGACCTCCCATCTGGCGCATATGTGTTCCACCGAGACCTGAAGGCTCTGGAGCTGCTGAAAGAAGGAGACTACCGTCGGCAAGCTGGTCATCTGGGGCTCGATCAGCCGCTTCCGGCCGATGCCAGCGTCGACTTTGTCTTCATGACTAATCTGAATCCGATACTGGAGCGTTTTGGTAACCGGGGTTACCGGTTGGCTCAGCTGGATGCCGGTATCACAGCGGGCAAAATCTACCTGGCAGCCTATGCTCAAAGACTTGGGGCCTCTGGCCTGACGTTTTACGACGACCAAGTATCCGGATTCTTCTCGCCCCACGCGGAAGGTAAAAGCGTGATGTTCCTGGTGGCGCTGTGGAAGCGAGCCAGGCGTAGGCTAGTCACCCTCGACACCAGTCGGCTGAGGCAACAGCCCAACTTGTAAAGGGCACGCCACTTAAGGAACTTGACCATCGCCGAGGAGTTGCCATACCTGGAGAGAGAACACACCTCTCCGAGACCAAGCGAGCAAATTTTAGAAGTAGCGACTATCAAGGTCCCAAAACCGTCAAGCTAGAAACCGGAGTCGAGGAGTGCTTTGCATGAGAGTGTATTGGCGAAAGGTAAAAAGGGGAGAGAACCTGATTCTCAGTGACGAAAACGACGGCCATGAAGAGGAGCTTGGAGGGTTCCGAGACACCAAACGGGGCATCGACGCGTTGGCGAAGACTTTTAGCTACGACCCGAGCCGCTCCCGGAAGGGGTTCCCATCTATCGAAGAAGCCAAGGATTTCGTGGAGTCCTTCAGACCTTGGGAGCTATTCGGTACCCAGGGCGTTACTGTTGACCCTGGAGTTAGGCCCGCCCTAGATTCGGCCACAACAGACACAGCGGCCACAGCGGCCACAACAGACACGGCGGGCACGCCAGACCAGCCGGCGCAGTCGATGGTGGCGGACCTGCGATCAACGAGAGGATGGTGGCAGTTCTGGAAGAAGAGTTAGACGCTCCATGACCCTCCCGCCAGAGACCCGCGCCAGTAGATGCCACTTGGCTTTGGTTTAGTTTCCCATACTCGCACGGGCAGATATTAAGCTGTTCCAATCGCCAAAGGGACTTCCTTTCGATGGGCGGGCGCGGCAACTCTCCGGAACCGTTAACCCAAGAATAAGATGGTTTTTGCTATCAAAGTTGGGGAAAGGGAGTGACGAATATAGCGGAACGAAAGCCATGTCGAAGTTCAGGATAAATGTCCGGTTAAGTGTTCAGCATAAATGTCCTTTACTTAGTCTGCGATGGTAACAGATGCTGGCGCCGGAGGAGTTCCTGGGGTTCGCCGCGTCGGCGGGCTCTCGGCGTCGATGTATCTCCTTACCGTCTCTCTGTGGATTCCCAACTCCCTGGCCATCCGTCGAATGGACATCCCCTGAAGCTTGGCCTGCTGCACCGCCTTCCATCTCTCTTGCTGGAGAAACGTCGGCTTCCGCGGCGATGCGATGACCCTCAACCAGGCTACGTCCGGATCGTCGATTGCCGCAGCGTGAGCATCTACTTCTTGATCCTGCCTTGCGCCCGGCAGTGCGAGAGCTGTAACAGAAGGTTTTGACGCGAGTTCGGGACCGGAGGGCGGGATGGTGGCGGCTGGAGAAGTCCCGTTGCGGCTTCGGAGAGATGCCGGAGTGGGCGGCGCTTCCTGGGACGCAATGATGCGTCCCTCATGCTGTAGCGACAGCCGGCCGTCCAGCCCCTCCAGCACCACCACAACTGCTCCGGCGTAGTTGCGGCGTTGCTGAGTGGGCAGCAGCTGCAGGGTGTGCCTGTAATACTTCACGGTGTTGTCCCGCCTCACTCTCCTGCGGTGCTTGAAACACAGGATATGCCCCAAGCGCGACTCCGGACTCATGGGCCGGAATGCCGGCTCGGGATACTGGGCCGGAACCCCAAAACGCCGGTTGAAGCGGGGCAGGAACTGCTGCAAGACGGCCTTGGCCTGTGGGGCGGTGGTAGCACCCGCAAGCCGGAGCTCCGTGATCAACCGGTCCTGGAAGGTTCCAGCCGTCCGCTCCACCCGCCCCTTTTCCTGGGGTGAAAGGGCGAATATCACTTGTGTCCCCAGTTCCTCCATGGCCCGGCCGAACTGGGTTGGGGTCCCGGCGGGCTGATATTCCGAACGGTGTTTGAAGACAGCGTGCCGGTCGGTATACAGGGCGAGAGGAATACCGAAGCGCCGGAGCAGACCCTGCATCAGCAGGAAGTAACTGCCCGTGTCCTCATGATCGCAGAACAGGGCGTTTACCACGCAGCCGGTGGCATCGTCCACCGCTAGCAGGATCGTGAACTGAGGTCCGTCTTCGCCCAGCCACCGGTGATAGCTACCGTCCAACTGGATCAGCATTCCCTCCCGGGGCATCCGCTGCCGGCGCACCCGGTGCTTGGGCGGGCGCCTTCGCCGCGGACTGCTGAGCCCGGCGTTCACCAGGATGCGCCGCAGCGTGGTCCGGCCCATGTCGAGTCCATCGCGTTCACTTAGCAACATCCTGCTCCTGGGCCCGCCCGGCGTGGGCAAGACACACCTGGCCGTGGCATTGGCTCTCAAGGCCATCGAGCGGGGACAAGGGGCCTACTTCGTGCGCGCCTACGACCTGATGGAGGACCTGAGGAAGGCCCGGGCCGAGCACAACCTGGACCGCCGCATGCGCATCTACCTCGCCCCCAAGGTGCTCATCGTGGACGAGTTCGGCATCTGGCCCTATGACCGGGAGTCGGCCACCGCCTTTTCACCCTGGTGTCGGCCAGGTACGAACGGGGAAGTATCATCCTGACCTCGAACAAGGGCTTTGGCGAGTGGGGAGAACTCCTGGGGGACACCGTCATCGCCTCGGCCGTCCTCGACCGGTTGCTGCATCACAGCCACGTGCTCAACATCCGGGGCGAGAGCTACCGGCTCAGGGAGAAGCGGCAAGCAGGATTGTTCCCTTCCCAGCAGTATCTTCCCTCAAGGCCAGAGACAGCTCCCATAGTCCCGACCTCTGACGCAATAGCGGAGCACTAAGCTGCTGACATTGTCCCTGAGCAATTACCAGGAGGTGGGTCAATTCTAACTTGGCGAAACAACCATCAACGGTGATTGGGTCAATTTTAGATTGGCGAAAATGCTCAGAATTAAGTTGGCGTTGACATGGCACGAATCACCCTCATCCCAGCCCTCTCCCTTCAAGTGAGAGGAGGTAGGAGAGGGACCCTGAGCCTCTCCGGTAGAGTTATGCAAAGGTCTCCCTTCGTTGCAATGACGGGCCTAGTAGTGAGTCATGCTTGGAATCGAAGGGATAGAGCCGGTGAAGTTTGACCCTGGCGTCCTGGGTATTGAACCTCCAGTTGATGGTGGCTCGGGCGACGTTTCGCTCCGTGACCAGGGCTTGGACCTCCCGCCGGAGGGCCTCCTCGTCGGGGAGCCGCTGCCTCAGGCAGCAGCGGGACAGCACGCTGAACTCGATTTCCGCCATGTTCAACCAACTCCCGTGCTTAGGCGTGTGATGAAACTCCAGTCGTTTCGCAATCCGCCGGGCCTCCACCGCTGGGAAGGTTTCGTACAGGGAAGCTGTCCTGTGGGTGTTCAGATTGCCCAGGACCACCCGGATTACGGGTATCTGGGGGTACGCTTCATCCACCAGCCAGCGCATCTGGTGGGCGAAGTCCTGCATGGTGCGCCGCTCCGTAACCGCCACGTGCCGCCAGCCGGCCAGGGGCTCACAGGCCAGGAACAAGTTGCGGGCGCCCGCCCGGTGGTACTCGTAGTCCTGCCGCCGTGGTCTCTCTGGCTGGGCCGGCAGCGGGGGACGGGTGTCAGCCAGCAACTGGGTGGAGGTCTCGTCAAAGCAGACCACCGGCCGCTGGGGGTCATAGGGTTCGGCGTACAAATCCAGCACCTCCTCCATGTGGGCCACGAACTCGGCGCTCACCTTGGGGATGCACCACTCCTGCTTCTGCCACGGCTTGAGGGCGTTTTTTTCAGGTGCAGCCGCACCGTCTCGTGGGATAGGGAGGGCGCCAACCCCAACTCCACCACCTTGCCCGCCAAAAGGCGCAGGGTCCAGTGTTCATGCCCTTCCGGCGGTTCGGAGCAGGCCAGCGCAATGAGGTGGGCTTCGCCCCGGTCGTCCAGCTTCCGGTACCGATGGGCTTGGGGTAGGTCTTTGAGAACCCCGTCCACCCCCCCTTCTGCGAAGCGCCGCTTGACCCGAAATACAGTGCCTTCGGCCACCTCCAGCGCTTCCGCCACCCGGGGGGCACTCCACCCCTCATCCGTCTTGAGCAGAATCCGTGCCCGGATGATCACCCGGGCTGAACCCTTCCCTGCACGAACCAGATGCTGGAGCTCGTTCCGCTGTTCCGACGTCAGCCGGACTCCATATTTTCCCCTGACCATACCGCCACCTCCCATCAACACTCTACAGAGTCAGGGTAGCGCTTTCGGTCAATTCTTTACACTACCATCTAAATCAAGTTTGACTCACTACTCGGGCAACGTGTTCGTCTCTGTATGTGTCGACTCCGACAATGACTTTGGTGGTGCCCAGGAGGTCGGTACTTGTCATGGCTATCTCCTCATGCTCAGCGGGATTAGCTCTAGCCGGCCGGGAGAGCGGACAGGACAGCGAGAGGGCCTATGGCCAAGCTCCTATCAGGTCACTGCTCATCCCGTCGGTGAGCTTGATGGGCCGCCTCGCGCACGAGTCGACAGATCACTTTGAGGGCATTGCGCCGGTCCCATTTAGGGTCAAGCCCGAGCGGAGGAGGCCCGGGTGGCATTATCGCAGTCCCATTATCGCTGACGACCTACAGTTCACGGCAGGAATCGCATCCCTTATTGGATAGACCGGAGATTGACTGGCCTTGCAGAACCTGACTATGATACTACCATCTCATTTAGGCTGCCCTTTGAGCCTGAAGACTCCCAATATGGGGAATCCTGGTCTTACAGCCTATGGGCCTGCAACTTTGCCCACCAAGTCTTGGCCTGGGACTCCGGGCTGCCCATGGGCGCGTAGAGAACCAACGGACAGGAGAATATCCTCATGCAGAACGGCGACCACCTGACCATACGCGGCAAGCGGTTTCACTACACTTGGCTGCGCGGCCATTGCTTGTGTCCTGAGTGCTTCCACCAGGACTCCTCGCAAAAAATCTACGACATAAGCATGGACCCGGTTCCCCCGGAACCGCGGTCCGTGGAAGAGACCTCCTCAGAGCTGCGCATTTCCTGGAACGGAGCCCAGCCCCACGAAAGTGTATTTCCCATCCATTGGCTGCTTGAACATTCCTACGACCCCTCGCCGGGTCCCGAGCAACCCAGCGAAACAGTCCTGTGGGATGCGGCTTACATGGACGCCCATCCGCCTGGATTTTTCGATGCCTCCTCCACTCCCTTCGAATCGTGGGGCCGGCAACTTGCTGCCCTGGGGTTGGCAGTAATTCACAACCTTCACCACACCGACCTGAATACTTGGGTCACGGACCTCGCCCCGATACACCCCACTGAGTACGGCGTCACTTGCCGGGTTAGGCCGACGCCCGGAGCCAAGGACCTGGCCCTGTCCAACGCCGGTGACAGTCTGCCGCCCCACACCGATGGCTCTTATAGGTGGGGAGAAAGGCTGGTGCAGTTCCTCTGCGCCCGCAGCAACACGACGTCCGGAGGCGACACAATCCTTGTAGACGGGTTCCGCGTGGCCCGGGACTTTCGACTGCAACATCCTCGCGCGTTCGACCTGCTGGCCTCAACTCGCATACAATTCCGCCAATATGACAGGCAGGCCGAATATCTATTCAAGCATTCCACTCCCCTTTTGCTCCTCGATAATGGAGGGGAAGTCGAAGCCGTCTGCTATTGTCCCAAGAACCTTGACTGGCAGCTTCCCTTCGACCAGGTGGAGGAGTATTACCGGGCATACAGACTCTTCTCCAGCTGCCTCAACGACCCCCAGTACCAATATCGGTTCCGGTTGGAGGGGGGCGACTGCGTGATCTTCCAGAATTTCAGGGTCCTCCACAGCCGCAGCAAATACGACCCAGCCTCGGGAGACAGGGACTTCGAGACCGGCTACGTTGACTGGAGCTACGTAGCTGCGCGCCTCGAGTACCAGCGCGTCAAAGGCTCAAGGCAGCCTTCGGGTGCGGCCTGAGTACGCCGGTTGCCCAGTGCAAGAGGACCTGTTCTACCGCGCCATCAATTAATTGCTGGAGCCAAGCGCATCTAGAGGTCGTACGATGCCATGGCAAACAGCCGCCGGAGACGGCCTACGGCGAATTAGGTTAGGCCAATTCCTGACTTGAGGTGATTCCCACTGATACCATGGCAGCATAACCGAGTGACATTTCTGCCGGCCACTTAAACGGACATTTATCCTGAACAGCGACACCCTAATGGTCCAACTTCCGTCCGCCCTTGACACAACGGCTTGGGCGGACTCTTGTCCGACAAGCCCGACCATGAGCTGTATGCAGAGCTCCGGCAAGAGATATTCGCAGGCAAGCCTCTTCCTGGGAATCCCGCCGACTTGATCCGGGAGGCCCGTGAGATCAGGGATGCGGAAATCGAGAGGTGGGCATGAACGGGTTCGTGGTGACCGATGCAAGCCTGGCGCCCGAGCCCAGGGCTGGTAGCGCCGCGCAGCCACACTAGGAGGAGCGCGATGAGTGAGTGCGACGCCGCCAGGAGTGCGGAGATGGACCAGCTGATGAGGACCACCCCGCCGATGGACGTCACCGTGGCAGCTGCCCTCCTCCGGGAGGCAAAGGAGGTCTTCGACGAGCTGGGGGTTGTGTTCTTCCTGAGGCAGGGGACCTGCCTCGGAGCGGTCCGCGATGGCGCCTTCATCCCTTGGGACGACGATATCGACCTCGGCTCCATCTATGGGATGCACGGCCTAACCAAGCGGTCGGCGGCGTCCGTGGCCGAGGCCTTCAGGGCTCGCGGATTCCACGTTGAGGCGGCAAGGTACGGCGGCGAGGCATGGCTCGGCATCATGAAACGCCACATACGGATCGACTGGTACTGCTACCGCGTCCGCAAGGGCCGCGTCGTCCACTTCCCGAACGTGCCAATCCCGGTGGAGTTGTTTGCCCGCCTCCAAGAGGTCGACTTCGCTGGCGAGAGGTTTCTCGTACCCAGTCCACCTGAAGAGTACCTTCGCTACAAGTACGGACCGAACTGGGCGACGCCTAAGCGTATCGGCTACGAGAAGGACGTCGTCGATAACCTCCCCGCTGAGCGGATGGCTTGGACCCGGCGTCTCCGGCAGTTCCTAGCAGCCCGTCTCGCGGGCAGGATGGCTGTGCTTCAAGTTCTCGGGGAGAATGGCAAGCCAATCGCGGATGCCGAAGTCGCCGTGGCGGGTTTGGGCAGGAGCAAGACGAACGGCAACGGCTACGCGCGGTGCTACGTGCCTCGGGAGGACGTGTACGCATTGGTCGTGCGGGCGGAGGGACGGGAAGAGGTGCTGTATGAGGAGCAGCTTGCGCCCGGTCGGAGGTACGTGTACCGGCCCGACGCCGAGCGGCCAGCGGGGCGTATCTTCGTGCTCACAGCGGAGCGCTGACGAGCGGGGCCTCGACCCTTCGCTGCTGCGCTAACTCAGCAGCAGCTCCCCGACGAGCCGACCCGACGAGGTACGTCAGGTCGGCTGCGGCGCTGACGGCCTACAACAGCCAGCCATACCTCAGCGGTGCACTTGATAGTAGATGCGGGCCAATATGGGTTACGTGGCCGACTGTTTCAACAACCGTGTCCAGGTGCTGAATCCCGAAGGCCGGTTCGTTACAGCGATTCTTGGTGACCACCAACTGTGGCGGCTGGGCAGAGAGAAACTCATGGCCAACCCGGACATGATTTGCCAACGGGCCCTGGCATATCCCCACAATCCCGGCTTCGAACAGCGCCTGGAACACCCTAACGCGGTGAAAATCGACCGGCAGGGGCGTCTTTGCGTTCTGGACCACGTCCGAGGGCGGATTCAGGTTAAGGGAAGGCGCCAGGAGATCCTACGACGCAGGAAGGAGGTGCAGGCCCAAACAATCCAACGGCGAAGACAGCACAACAGGGAACTCAGGGAGCTGACTAGACCTCGACCCGCCCCCTGATCTCTCGGGTCTCACACTGATGCTCCTATGCTTGTCAATTCGGTGAGGTGGCCAGGTTCCGGCGCCCCATGTCCCTCAGGATGGCATAGACCTGGCGAGCGACATAGCGCTTGAGGCAACGGATGACCTCGGGCTTGGTCATTCCTTCTCCCATCCGACGGCTCATATACTCCTTCGTTGGCTCATGGTAGTGCAGCCGCCCCAGGACGATGCGAAAGAGGGCAGCGTTGGCTTGGCGGTCGCCTCCTCGATTGAGCCTATGGCGGTTTGTCCTGCCCGATGAGGCGGGAATGGGGTTCACACCACACAGAGCGGCGAATGCGGACTCAGACCTCAATCGTTCGGGATTGCCTCCTGCGGTCACCAAGAGGGTGGCTGCGGTGTCTGGTCCGACACCGAACAGTTCCATCAATGCCGGGGCCGTCTCTGCGGTGAGGCGCAACAACTCATTGTTGACGCCTTCGAGCTCAGAGGTGAGTTGACCGTGGCGACGGGCCAATAGCCGGAGGGAGTACTTCGCCGCCCCTGTCGGTGTCGCCAGATCACCGGGACGAAACCTGGCACAGCGGGCAACTAGCCGGGAGACACCTAGACCGATCAACTTGTGCCTCAGCTCCAAAGGTGCAGTGACGATCAGAGCCTTCATCTGATTCACGGCCTGGGTGCGGGCTTTGATGGCCGAGTCCTTGACGATCTTTAGCATCCGGACCATCTCCACCCTGTCGACGCCCGATTTGGGCTGGTCCCTGGCTACTCCCGCAAGGACGGAGCGTGCCGCCATCTCGGCATCCACGGGATCGCTCTTGCCCATCTTACGACGTGTGGACCTGTCCGGACGGTTGACCTCGATGACGGTCTGGCCAAGACTGGCAAGATACCTTGCTAGTCCGGCTCCATAAGAGCCGGTACCTTCGATTCCGAAGGCAATTACCTCGCCTAGGCCGGACGCCCAGCAATGGAGACTCTCGTAACCCCTGGGCGCAGTGGCCAGCCGGTGCTGACCCAGCCGGGCGCCAAGCCAGTCAACTGCTACGGCAACGTGTTCGTCTCTGTGTGTGTCGACTCCGACAATGACTTTGGTGGTGCCCAGGAGGTCGGTACTTGTCATAGCTATCTCCTCATGCTCAGCGGGATTAGCTCCAGCCGGCCGGGAGAGCGTACAGGACTGCGAGAGGGCCTATGGCCAAGCTCCTATGAGGTCACTGCTCATCCAGTCGGTTGGCTTGGTGGGCCGCCTCGCGCACGAGCCGACAGATCACTGTGAGGGCATTGCGCCGGTCCCATTTAGGGTCAGGCCCGAGCCGAGGTGGCCCGGGTGGCATTATCGCAGTCCCATTTTTGCTGGTTGCCAACACTCACTTACCCAGCTTTTGCCGCCGACAGGCACAACTCTTGCAATTGTCTCCGTGATTGTCAACAGAGCCGGGGGAGGAACAACGATCAATGACTTGATTGATGAGCTACGCTCCACCCTTTCGGGTGAGGTGGCCCCGGAGGCTACGGCGGAGACGCTTGCCCCGACTGCCTTAGTTATCGCTCGAGCCGGTTATTCCATCTCCTGTATCTGCCTTTCAACCTCAGCTACGTCTATCTTTCTGGTGCTAATCGTCCTGGGTGAGATGATGCCTCCGGAGAATAAGAGCTGCATTGCATCGGGAACCGAAAGATCAGTATCCAGAACGTCTTCTGGCCGCATAAGCACAACGAAACCCGAGTTCGGAAGCGGCGCAGTGGGAACATAGGTCATAATTAGCCTTTCCGCACCAGCCGCATCCGTTACACCGGTGAGAAAGCCCAAGCTCCAGGCCTCTGCCCTGGGGAATTGGACTAAGACTACTCGTTTGAATCCGGTGACGCTGGTACCGGAAAAGGACTCGATTAGCTGCCGGTTGGCAGAATAGAGCGTCCCAATGAACGGTATCCGCAAGAGAGATGCGCGAGCCCAGTCGAGCACTATGCTACCCAGGCTGAAGGTAGCAAAGGCTCCGATTAGGTAGACTATGACTACTGCGGCAACTACTCCGGGTCCTGGCAGCGTCCATTCGATGCCAAACTGACCGAGAGTCCACTGAATCCAGGGACTTAGGAGGCCATCCACCAGGTCGAACAGGAAACGGACGATCACATAGGTCAGGGCCACTGGGAGAAGAAGCAATAGTCCGCTTATAAGGGATCGGCGGATATGTCTTACCAAAGATTGGCGCATGCTTCTAATTGTCATGTCCAGTACCCAGTAGCGGGGCTGAGGTAGTGCGGGAAACTATGTGTGGCCTACTCCTCAACTCCAAGAAACTCCGTAGCATGCCCTCAGCCGCCGTAGACTGAGAGTTCAAGGCGCACGCCGAGTAGTAGAGCCAACGCTTCTTCTCCCACCCGCGCTTCCATATTTGGAACGTACGTGGCCGTGCAGGGGCAGGATACCTGGGTTCGATACTCTTTTCCAGTGTGTTGCGCTCTAGCGTACCGCTCCGACCGGCTCTGTAGACCGTCGGGGAGCCTACGAGACCCCAATCCGACTCCTGTCTCTCGGGTCTCAGTGTGATGCTCCTATGCACGTCAATGGTCTGATGCCGGCCAGGGGACGTCCCGTAGCTGATTCCCCAAGCCTGGCCTTGGGAATCAACGGACATGGAAATCAGTTGCCCCGCGCTGTACGCCACGTTTCATCCGGCCATATTCCGATGAAACCTCGGCGCCCACAATCAGGATAAAGGCGCAGAAATAGGTCCAAATCATTAGAACGACAACCGAAGCTACGTTGCCGTAGAGTTGCTCGAACCGGGCAAAGTTCTCCAGATACCACAAAAAGAGGAACTTGCCCAGTTCAAAGAGGGCTCCCGCCAGCAAAGCGCCCAGCCAGACATCGCGCCAATAGGTCTTGATGCTGGGCAGATACTTGTAGATTATCAGGAAAATCGAGAAGCTAATGAACACGGCAGGCAGCCGCAGGGCTACGGCAACAAATTGGCCCCCCAGGATGCTCGTTACCGATTCGCCGCCGATCTCTATGCTGCCGGCCCATTGCAGGATGCTGGTCGACGTGACCGAAACCAGGAAAAGGATGCTCACGCCCAAGGCCATTGCCAGTTGCCGGGGTTTATTCTTGTAGAAGGGCGGGTTTTCCCGCAGGTCCCAGGCCCGGTTTACAACACGAGTGATGGAGCCGAACACGGCGCTGGCGGACCAAATCAACCCCACCACGGCCACCACTCCCAGGGCCTCGCGATACCTTTTGGTGCCTTCGATGGTGTCCCGCACGAATTGCTCGGAGCCTGGGAGGTTGTCGACGATGAAATCCACCAACTGGTCTTGCCGGGACTCGGGGCCGGCTATCCAGCCGATAATAGCGCTCAACGCCAACACCAGGGGAAACAGGGAGAGGACGGCATAGTAACTGACGCTGGCCGCCATATGGGTAGCGTCGTCTTCTCCCAGTTCATGAAATACCCTGGCCACCAGCCGGACGGGGCCGCTGCCGCCCAGCCGGGTCTTTGCCAACTCCGATCCAAGCCTCCGCCCACCCTGCCCGAGCACAACGGCGGCGTGACGCAGCCTGGATATGAACTTGGACGCAAGCATCGGACTAATAATTCCTCAAAAACAAGGCGGCGAAGATTATTCTCTCCGCCGCCTTAAAGGCTCCTAAAACGCTCCCCGGGCTATTCCTTTCGCTCATCGCCTCCGAAGGGAGCCTGGACCACCACGCGAACGCCCGAAATCACTCCGGTCACTGCGTTACGGGCTGCAGTACCTGCGGCGCTACTAACCTGGCTGGCTGCCTCGACGGCCCCAGTGGCCGCCGCAGACGCCGCATCTTCGGCGGTAATGCCAATAGACCGGGCCCCTTCAATGGCTCCTTCCACAGCGTTCTTGGCCACGGTAGCCACGTCTCCGCCCAGGCCTGCCGCGCTCTTGACCACCTCACCGGCGCTGCTGCGGACAGCCCCCAGAGCATCCTCTCCCACCTCGTGCGCGCCTTGAATGGTCCCACGCACGACTCCTTTGGCCGTGCTCGCCAGGTCGCCGCCGATTTCATTGGTCGACTCTATGGCGCCGCGGGCAAGACTGGTAACCGAGTCTTGTAGGGTAAGGCCAATGCTCGTGCTGGTGACAAGTGCGCCTTCGACGGCTCCTCTACCAGCGTCGGCTACATCTCCTCCTACTTCAGAGGTGCCCTTGACGGCGGCGCGGACCGTATCGCTCAAAGTCTCCACGGTTACGATTGCAACCTCGCCTACGCCTTGAACGACGCCGATTACGGCGCCCTTGGCGGCAGAGCCGACGCTTGACCCGACCTCACTGGCCGCTTGTACCGCCCCGGTAACCCCATCCACAGCGAGGCCGGAGACCTCTCCACCAGCCTCCCTGACACCCTGAAGGGCTTTAACTGTAGTATCACGGGTAGCATCTATGGTGGCTCCCACCACGTCTCCGGCGCCCCGTATGGTGCCTACCAAGGCATCTTTGATTCCTCTGCCAAGAGATCCCAACGGCATCGCTATCTCCTTGTCCCATTAACGTAATTTTCTGACATTATATCCCATACACTGGAGGGTTGATACACGCATGCGTCAATGTTGGTCTTGCGCAGGCCTGTCCCAGGAGGCAAGTGCAAAACTCGGTTTGTACCTCCCAAAATGTTGACGTCCAGCGAAAGCGTCCTCACTAACTGGCCAGCATAAATGTCACACTCGCCTCATGGGGAATGTGACATTGAAGCCCAAAGAACAGACGAGACTTCAGGTTCTCAACAGCTTGCTCGCGGAGCACATGACACTGGACCAAGCTGCCACTCTGATTGGAGTGAGCCCACGCCACACCCGGCGCATGCTGGCGGATTACCGGAAGAGAGGCGCTGCATCCCTTGCCCACGGTCATCGGGGCCGCAAGCCGGCCAACGCTATTCCCGAGACGACCAGGAGCGGTGGTTCACCTGGCTCACACGGTGTACGAGGGAGCCAACCACACCCATCTCTCAGAGTTGCTAAGTGAACGCGATGGACTCGACATGGGCCGGACCACGCTGCGGCGCATCCTGGTCAACGCCGGGCTCAGCAGTCCGCGGCGAAGGCGCCCGCCCAAGCACCGGGTGCGCCGGCAGCGCATGCCCCGGGAGGGTATGCTGATTCAGATGGATGGCAGTTATCACCGGTGGCTGGGCGAAGACGGACCGCAGTTCACGATCCTGCTCGCCGTGGACGATGCCACCGGCTGCGTGGTAAACGCCCTGTTCTGCGATCATGAGGATACGGGCAGTTACTTCCTGCTGATGCAGGGACTGCTTCGGCGCTTCGGTATTCCTCTCGCCCTGTATACCGACCGGCACGCTGTCTTCAAGCACCGTTCGGAATATCAGCCCACCGGGACCCCAACCCAGTTCGGCCGGGCCATGGAGGAACTGGGGACACAACTGATTTTCGCCCTGTCGCCTCAGACAAAGGGGCGCGTGGAGCGGACGGCTGGAACCTTCCAGGACCGGTTGATCACGGAGCTCCGGCTTGCGGGTGCTACCACCGCCCCACAGGCCAAGGCCGTCTTGCAGCAGTTCCTGCCCCACTTCAACCGGCGTTTCGGGGTTCCGGCCCAGTGTCCCGAGCCGGCATTCCGGCCCATGAGTCCGGAGTCGCGCTTGGGGCATATCCTGTGTTTCAAGCACCGCAGGAGAGTGGCGCGGGACAACACCGTGAAGTATTACAGGCACACCCTGCAGTTACTGCCCACTCAGCAACGCCGCAACTACGCCGGAGCAGTTGTGGTGGTGCTGAAGGGGCTGGACGGCCGGCTGTCGCTACAGCACGAGGGACGCATCATTGCGTCCCAGGAAGCGCCGCCCAGTCCGGCATCTCTCCGAAGCCGCAACGGGACTTCTCCAGCCGCCACCATCCCGCCCTCCGGTCCCGAACTCGCGTCAAAACCTTCGGTTGCAGCTCTCGCACTGCCGGGCGCAAGGCCGGATCAAGAAGTAGATGCTCACGCTGCGGCAATCGACGGTCCGGACGTAGCCTGGTTGCGGGTCATCGCATCGCCGCGGAAGCCGACGTTTCTCCAGCAAGAGAGATGGAAGGCGGTGCAGCAGGCCAAGCTTCGGGGGATGTCCATTCGACGGATGGCCAGGGAGTTGGGAATCCACAGAGAGACGGTAAGGAGATACATCGACGCCGAGAGCCCGCCGACGCGGCGAACCCCGGCAACTCCTCCGGCACCAGCATCTGTTACCATCGCGGACTAAGTAAAGGACATTTATCCTGAACTTCGACAGCCACAAATCAGGCAGTCGATCCGCCCACGTGGTCCACTTTAGCGCCGCCTTTTACACTTTGCTGACGTTGATCCCCATCCCTGCCAGGTGAGTGTGCAAATCGTCGGTGGCCCGAAGCGGACGCAGCTCGCCATTCGGCCAACACCGGGCTTCGAGGGCCAACTTGCCGTACTCATCCGCCGGTTTCACGGCAGCATCAACGTCCCCCGTCGAAGCCCAATACTCCAAGTAATACGGCCCTTTGAATCCATGCGGGAAAAAGACCCTCGTTATCATCGGACTCGTCGACAAGTCGCGCTTGAGAGTGTCAATCAATTCGCCCTGGCGGTTCATTCTCACAACGACATACCATGCCCGTTGCCAATCGGGATTTAAGGCGTATTCCTATACCGTAAGCGGCTTATGCAGGATATTGGTGCTGAAATGGGCCTCGGCCTGCTCCCTGCTATCAAAAATTCCATATATGTGTTCAATGTAAGGACGGGGGTCGGAGCAATAATCCGTGCAACAGTCGTCCGTGCAGTCCCTATCAATCACCACATAGGAGCCTGTCTAACAAAGCTGGTGCACTCTAGGTCGTCGATCTTTATCTTCCGAAGTCCGTTGGTATTGCGCATGTCTTTCACGCATTTCCGAGCAAACCACGAGATGGCACGCCGCAATCGGTCTATACGGAGAAGCGAGAAGCCTGCCAGGGAGCTTTGTGAGACAAGCTCATAGACCGTGTTCATGCTAACTAATCTTCTGCCCCTCGACTCCCCCACCGTACTTGACCTTCCAAGCCCGGAGAGCAAATCGGGTAATATCCTCTATGCCTTCGCCGTCCGCCTCGCAAGCGCACTCGGCGCACTTGCATAGCTTTTCCAGGCAGACAAGGAAATCACTGCAGCGGCAACGATCACAATGCCGGGTTACATCCTCCTTTAGGGTAGTCAGTTCTCTACTCCCTCTGGCCTATGTAATCTGCCCAATCCTGCACTAGTGCCCGGCGCTTCTCGAAATAGTCGGTGCGCCGGTAGGCAAGCTCCGATGCCGAACCTTCGACGTGGGCCAAGGCGTGTTCGGCAATCTCTTTGGGAAAGTCCGTGCATTCAGCCGCCCAATCCCTGAAACTGGACCTGACCCCGTGGGGCACCATCCCGATCTTGTGATCCCTGAGCAACTTGGACAGGGTAGAGCCGTCCATAATCTTGCCCCTCTGTGAGGGAAATACCAACCCCGACCTATCGCCCAATGCTCGTGCTTTGTCCAGTATATTCATGGCCTGCTTGCTCAATGGGACGCGGTGCGCCCGGCCGTTCTTCATTTTCTCCGCCGGAATACTCCAAGTTGCGGCTTCAAGGTCGATTTCGTCCCAAGTTGCCTGCCGGGCTTCACCGCTCCGGGCCGCAGCCAAGACCATGAATGCAAAGCAGAGTTTGGTTGCAGGCCATGCATCGGTGCTTTGCACCTTCTCGATAGCCGCTCCAATCTCCGCGAAGGGCAACGTCTGGTAATGTTGACAACGCCCATGCTTGGGGAGGGCCTGTGTGATAACCTCACCAGCTGGGTTGTCGCTCCTGTACCCCTGGGCCATAGCCCATTTCATCACCTTGCCTATCCCCTTCCGCACCTTCCGGCTGGTTTCAGGCTTGCTTGTCCAAATGGGCTCCAAAATAGTCATTACATCGTGGGACGTGACCTGGGAGACAGGCCTTGTCTCCAAAGCCGGGAAGGCGTATTGTTCGAGTGTAGCCCGAAAGATTTTAGCCGTCTTCGGATGCTTCCAGCCGCCGATGTGTACGTCAATTACCCTGTCGACCGCTTCACCGAACGTAGGAGACGCAGACGTTTGAACCACCCTTCGCAATTTTCGGGGGGATTTCCGGGGGTCAACCCCTGCCAATATCGCCCGGGCGTTTTGCTTGGCCTTTTCCCGGGCCTCGGCCAGCGAGAGTAACGCCACAGGACCTAGCCCAAGGTGTGTATAATTCCCATTGATGTGAAGACGCTGTGCCCAATTCTTGCCGGTGCGACCGTTGGCCATCGGCCAAACTCGGAGAAACAAGCCGAAGGAACCGCGACCGTCCCCGTAGCGGCCCGGTTTGGAGATTGTCTTGACGAAAGCGGCGGTAAGTATCTGTGGCTTTCCCTCAGCTCGAGCCGGCATTTTGTGTGCAACCCCCTGTGTAACTTTTCCAGTAAGATTAAATGGTACCAAAAAGAATGTCAAGACATCAACATTCCGAGATTCAGGCACGGTTTCAGGGGAAACTCGGGGAAAGGGCGGGATTTGTTGCGACGGGGTAGCCCTATCTGCGAGAATAACTCGGAGTATGTCGAAGGCCCCCCGCGCACCTGACCGTCACTCCCACGCAGGGAGAGCATTGCATAGCCTGGCCTAGGCTGTCCGTTCGTCCTGAGCCCCGTCGAAGGACCCGAACGGGTGCTACCATCTTCCGACGCGCAAAAAAAGGGCCGGGCGACACCCCTTCCTGGGAAGCCGCCCGGCCCTTGCTATTCTAACGCGCGCCCTTTAGCCGCCCTGCGCTTTACCGTCTCCGCCGTCGCTCTGCTGCTGGTTCCCGCCCATTCCCAGGAACGGCGACAGCATCGACGTAAACTCCATCGGGAAAATCCACTTCGTCGACGGACTCTGCCCCAACGACTTCAGCGTGTCGAAATACTGTAGACTCATGGTCTTGGCGTCCACTGTATTGGCCACCCGGTAGATACGGTCCAAAGCTCCGCTGAACCCTTCCGCTCGCAGAATCGCCGCCTGTTGGTCTCCCTCCGCTTGGAGAATCTCCGCCTGGCGCTGCCCCTCGGCCTGAAGGATCGCCGATTGCTTTTCACCCTCGGCCCTGTTGATTTGAGCTTGCCGCTGGCCCTCGGATTCGGTGATGTCAGCTGTCTTTATGGCCTCGGCCGACTTCTCCCGCTCCATGGCCGCTTTGACTCCTGGGGGAGGGTCAATCTCGTTGATTTCCACCTGGGAAACTTTCACTCCCCATCGCTCGGTAACTTCGTCCATCCTGACCTGCAACTGGTCTCGGATCCTTTCCCTTTCCGCCAGCGCTTCCGAAAGGGTAGTGGCTCCTACTACCGCACGTAGAGTGGCAAAAGCCAGGTTAACCACGGCCAGCTCAAAGTTCTGGACCTCCAGCACGGCCCTTTCGGCCACGCCTTCAAGCACCCGGTAGTAGATCACGAAGTCCATGTCCACCACCACGTTGTCCGAGGTGATGTACTTCTGGGTCGGCACCCTTGCAACCCGCTCCCGCAGGTCCACCTTCGTCCCGTTGTATACGACGGGAAGCAAGAAATGAAACCCTGGCCGTCTGAGGCCGATATAAGTCCCGAACCTCTGGACCACCATCCTCTGGTACTGTTGCACGATTACGACTCCAGCCGACATGTATGCCTCCTCATTCGCCCGCCTCTGGTTTCTTCACTCTTTTGCTTGCTCGGGGCGCATAACGGTCAAGATTAGCCCGTCAACACTGCATACTTTAACCGTTTCTCCCTCGTTTATCACGTTACCATCTTGGCTTATCGCTGTCCAGGTTTCGTGGCTCACCCTCACCGCTCCCCGCGGCGCCAGCGTCGCAGTTACCGTCCCTTGCATTCCCTCCAGCGGCTGCCTCGACGGCGTCCTGCCTCCCCTCCTCGACTGGTATATCATCCACACCGTAAACCCCAACGTCAGCGCCAACGCCCCGGAAACCCCTCCCACCAGCCAGCGGTTGACCTCCGCCTCAGGCATCGTCGGCGGCTCTCCTCCAAACAGTATTACTCCACCGACGATAAAGCTTACTATGGCGCCGATGCCCAGGATGCCAAAGCCGGCCACTACAATTTCCAGCGCTGCCAGCGCGAACGCCAACAACAAAAAGGCCACCCCTGCCCAGGTGACCGGCAGGTTTCCGAACGCCAGGAACGCCAGCAGCAGCGCGATGACTCCCACCACGCCCGGGGCTATTAGTCCCGGATTAAAGAGCTCGATGACTATCCCCAGCCCGCCTATGGTAAACAGAAGAAACGACACGTTGGGGTCCGAGATGAACTCTAAAAAGTTCTCCAGCAGGTTTTTGTTCAGCCTCCGCTCCGTCAAGCCCCCCGTCTCCAATGTGCGCTCCCCCGCGGCCGTCTCCACCACCCGGCCGTCCAACTGCGCCAGCAAGTCTCCCAAGTCGTCCGCAATAAAGTCCACTACGTTCAGTTCCACCGCTTCGTTGGCGCTGAACGACGCCGCCTCCCGCACCGTTTTCTCCAGCGCGTCCTCGTTCCGCCCTCGCTCTTGGGCGATGCTGCGTATGAACGCCGCCGCATCGTTCTCCACCTTGCTCGCCAGCGTCTCCTCCAGTTCTTCCCCAGTGCCCGAAACCGGCGTCGCTGCCCCAATGTTCGTCCCCGGAGCCATCACCGCAAAATGCCCCGCCGCCGTGATAAACGTCCCCGCCGACCCCGCCTGCGCTCCCCGCGGCGACACGTACACCGCCACCGGGACCGGCGCCTGCAGCAACTGCTCTACTATCTTCCGAGTCGAGTCCAGCAGGCCCCCTGGCGTGTCCAACTCAATAACCAGCAGCGCCGCCCCCTCCTCCTCAGCCGCATCTATGGCCCGGCCAATGTACCGTTCCTTCACCCCGTTGATTGTCCCCTCCACCTTGATTACCACCACCCCCGAGTCCTCTTCCTCCGCCATTACCTGGCCCACAACCGGACCCGCCGCTCCCAACAAAATCAGCAGCAGACACACAATCCTGACAGCGCCATGCATCCTCATAACCCTATGGTATCACCTACCCCGGCCTCCACGGCCCCAACCAACGGACTCTCGAAGCGGACAGCCGGCAATACAGACCCCTGCCGCCACCCCATGCCACCCCCATTACATCATCCTGTCCGGCCCGCCTAACCTGTCATTCCTGTATGTGTCGGGTAGTTCGTCGCCATATTCGAATTATCGTAACCCCCTGGCGAAGGCCCTTGCATCAACGACGGACTGTGGCGTTGGCCGGCTGGGGCCCTCTCCCCCTCCCCCTCCCCCTCACCCTAACCCTCTCCCGCGGGGAGAGGGGACTTTGGATGTTTCGGGCACATCGTGTTCCCTGGACCAATCTACCGAATCGCACGCTTTAGGCGCTTTGGGGGCCGGGCGTGGCAGGGGGATCGTCGGAGAGAACAACAAGACCGCGGACTGCGGCCCAGGGGAGCAGGGCGCCCAGGAGATGCTCGACGCCGGGGACGATGTTTTCGGTGAGGCAGCGCGTCAGGTATCTGTGGGCGGCCATGAAAGTGGGGAGGCGGAATCCGGCGTCGGCCACCCGGCGGATGAAGGTATGGTCGTCGGGGGCGGGCCGGCGGTCGGACACGGCGACGGACCATTGGAGGCAAAAGTCGTCGGCCAAGGGCCGGAGGCGGACGACGGATATTTCGAGGGCCATCTTGCGGCGGAGGGCGTTGATGCGAGACCTAATCTGGTTCATTGGTTAGATTCACCTCTAGCCGGAACTTTTAGTTTGCCTCTCATTTGCTCCCATCTCCTCCCGTTTGGGAGGGTGTTGGCGGGCGGGAATTGGCGCCCGTCCCGGATGGGGGCTGAGGTATTCCATGGTAGGGGATGACGTCGGGGGTTGGAAAAGGGCCAAGTGTCAGTAGGTGGCCCTTCGAGAGCCTCAGGACAGCCCCTTCGAGAGGCTCAGGACAGGCCCTCCGAGAGCTTCAGGACAGGCCCTTCGAGAGCCTCAGGACAGGCCCTTCGAGAGCCTCAGGACGAACTGAGAGCCTCAGGACGAACTGAGAGCCTAAGTGGTGGCGACGCGATGGTCTTCGTGCGCGGGAATGACCGGGGGATGGAGTGAATGACTGAGGGTTACACAAGGGCCTCCTTGCGCGGGGCAGCGAGCGTGGGCGCCAGGGCAACCACGAGGGTTGCCCCTACATATCACTGGGGTCGCGAGCGTGGGTTAGGGGACTTTAGACTCCTCGGCTGCGCTCGGAATGACCGTGGCGCGGGGCGCGAGATGCCGGATTGGGAGGATAGCAGGGATCACGGGTCGTCAATGAATTACGTAAGATACACAATTCCCGCTTGCGCAGGACTCTCTCGCCCCCGCGGCCCAAGCCCGCTCGTCCTAAGCCCGTTGGATGCCGCGAACGGCCATCCCATCTCCCCCGTTCGACCTGAACCCGTCGAAGGCCACGATCGGCCATCCCAGATCCCCCGTTCGCCCTGAACTTGTCGAAGGCCACGATCGCCCATCCCAGCTCCCCCGTCCGTCCTGAGGGAAATCGAAGGGCGAACGAACGGGCTCGCTTGCGGAAGATCCCCACAGTCGAAAATCTCCCTCTTTCGTCTCGATCCCGTCCCCTACTCCCGTTCGTCCTGAGGGAAATCGAAGGGCCAGGCCCTACCCGCCTCCCTCACCTGCGGCGACATTCACCTGGCTCGCCCCCGCGGCCCAGGCCAGCGCCGCCAGCATTCGCCCCGGGTCCAGGATCTGCCACACAACGCCATTGTTTGCGAAGTAAGCATTGGCGAAAACCAGACCCCCCAACCCCGCCGACACCACCGCGGCAGCCCTTCCTGCAGGGCATCCGCACCGCCACAGGGTCACCGCCGCCACAGACGCAGACCCGATAAACAGCGGATTCACCGTCCGCCACACCTCGCCCCAGTAGTCGCCGAACAGGCCGCCGTAACCATTGAGCAGCACCGCCAGCGCCAACAAACCCAGCGCCAGGCTCCGCACCCAGGCGACCCGCCGGGTGCTCGACCAGACCCACCACACCCCTACCAGCGCCATCAGCAACGCCCCGATTTGCCAAAGCTTCCATGGCCAGTAAGAGACCGACATCCCCTCCGGGTCGACCACCACCGTCCGCTCTACCCAGGCAAAAATCGCCAACGCCAGGAAGGCCGTAACGGCGATTGCCGGAATCGGCGCCAAGTCTCGCGGGCCAATCACTCTCAACATCGTCCAACCTCATCGCCGCCCGTTCTTTGCGGTCCAGCACCGCCGGTCGTCACTTTGCCACCCCTACGGGTTTAACCCCCGGTTGGGGTAAGCATCGACGCCGTGTTTTTCGAACACCTCGTCTATCTGCCGCATATCCTCGCCTGACAGCGCCCAGCCGAGGAACCCCAAATTCTCTTCCAGTTCTGCAACGCTCAAACTGCCCACCAATGCCGCGTCCACAGCGCCGGAGGACAAGGCCCACCGTATGGCCAGTTGGGACATCGTCTTCCCCAGACGCTCCGCGATGGGTTTCAAGTCATCCACGAGTTGCACATGGCGTTCCCTGAGGCCAAGGTCCAATATGCCCGCCTCCCAGTCTGCACTGCCGCCCCTATCGCGATAGTCGTCCCCTCCGAACCTCGTCTCGGCCGTCCATGTCCCTGACAGGAGGCCAAAGCCCATGGTTCCCCAGATCATCACGCCGATGCCCCGTTCCCGGCAATATGGGAAAATATCCAACTCCCGCCGCCGGTCCAGCATGTTGTAGTCGTACTGGACCACGTCCACCCGTCTCGCCGCCTCGCATTCCTTGAGCTGGTCCAATGTAAAATTAGACACTCCGACTGCCCGGACCTTCCCCTGCCGCACCGCCGCATCCATGGCGTCCATCGTCTCCTCGAAAGGCGTGTGGACGTCGGGCGCATGGACCTGGAGCACGTCTATGTAGTCCGTCTGCATCCTTCGCAGGCTCCGGTCCACCAGGGGAAGAATAGACTCCCTCCGGCCGTCCCGGCTGCCCGGCCTACCCACTTGCGAGCCCTCGAACCCCAGGCCGCACATAGTAACCACCACCACGTCCTTGCGACGCGTGCCGAGGGCCCTGCCCAGCATGATCTCCGAGTCTCCCGATGCGTAATGGGGAGCCGTATGAAAGCAGGTGATCCCAGCGTCAATGGCCCGGTTTACCATGGCGCTCATGTGACCAATGTACTCTTCGCCCCACGGGTCTCGATTCGGTTTTGTGTAGTCGAAACAGCCAAACCCAAGCACCGAAGTCGTCAGCCCTGTTGGTCCCAGATTGCGATATTCCATTAACCTCCAACTCCTAGCGGCCCCCGAATCTCCTGGCCGCCCCAGTCCCGTCCAAGCTACCTGAACCCGACGCAGTATAGCGTTTGTCGACCTCACACAAAAGTCGCGCCGGGTTCGCTGGTGGACCTTTTGATCGTCACCCCTCGCTGACGCTCGGGGTCTAAACTCCTTGCCGCCATTGTCGTTTTGGCAGCAATGCTCTCTTGATTTCCCTGCGCCCATCTCGTTGAAATGATAGGGGGTCATATAGTTGACTTTCCCAAGGGGGTTTGCCGTTTTTCACTCTCGTTAACTTGACATAACGTGGTAATTGTGTTACAATACATACGAGTGCTAGATAGCGCCGAATCTTTTGAAAGGAGGCATTGCTTATGGCCAAAACTGGCGACGGCAAGAAGTGGGTTCCAGTTCCTGCGCATGTGCGCCGTGACGGAACAAAGGTCCCGGCGCACGTACGCAGTACACCTAATCCGCCGAAGAAGTGACCTTCGGCCTGAACGCTGAAGTGAGACTCCCTTTCGAGGAGTCTCACTTCTTTGTTCCCAAATAGGAGAGAGTCTCGTGTCGAATATCGGAATAGCCCGCATGTTGTTGGATGAAGTCAGCGGGGAGTTGTCTGGGCTTGATACAGACCTCAGTTTGCAAGCCGGAGAATCGTTGACGAAAGAGCTTGCGATTCTGCACAACGTGAGCACCAAGCATCAAGCGATTCTGGAGTTCCTAGTCGAGAAGCTGCAACAGCCTCCAACCCCGACTGTAACCAGTCGGCGGTGACTCTTTAACACCTGAATCAGCAGACGGGCAAGTCGGGCAATGTCTACCCTAGGCGTGCAGTTAAGCACGGGAGTTCCCCGTGCCTGGCACTCGGAATCAGAAGACACTGGGCCGCTTGACCACTCCCACCTCACACCGCCCAGCCCCCACTGGCAAGCAATATCCCTACCTTGATGCCCTACACTCCGTACAAGTGCTACTATTGTACGCATTGTAACGAACGTCCGAGCTCCCTGGAACAGGAGTGCTGACCATGGCCGTACCCTCTCAGCAAGATCTGCATAGACCAATTCTCGAGATCGTGAGCGGAGCGAATGATGATGTAGTTCCTCTCGAACAGCTCAAAGCCGCGCTTATACAGCGGTTCTCGCTTGCTCACAAAGACTTGGCTGAGAGGGTGCCATCCGGCCAAAACAGATTCACTAATCGTTTACATTGGGCAGTGTCGTACCTGAGACGGGCGGGCTTGTTGCATTCACCTTCGAAAGCAAGCTTTCGAATCACGGAGCCTGGGTTCAATATTCTTTCGAGCCAATCAGGCGACCTTGGAACCGCACAGCTGAAAGGTTTGATTGACGCAGGGAGTCAACAAACTCATCAAGACGTTGGGGAGACCGTGCAATCCAGGGAGACCAGTGGCGTCACGCCCGACGAACAGGTGGGGGATCTTCATGGCGAACTGAACGACAAATTAGCCGACGAGCTATTGGACAACGTTCGAAAAGTATCTCCTGATCAGTTTGAACGATTGATGGTCAGCCTACTCGAGAAGATGGGCTATGGAAAAGGTCGAGCAGTAGGGCAATCAGGCGACGGAGGAATCGACGGGATAATTCACCAAGACCGGCTCGGCTTGGGAAAGGTCTATATCCAGGCCAAGCGTTGGCAGTCCGGAGTCGGTGAACCTGAGATACGCAACTTTTCCGGTAGCCTACAAGCCAAAGGCGCTAGCACGGGCGTCTTCATCACCACGTCAAACTTCGGCCCAAAAGCACTGGAGACAGCCGACCGGATCTCTGCCGGACCCCAGTTCATACGCCTTATCGCTGGCGCCGAGCTCTCTCGTCTGATGATTGAATATGATGTTGGCGTTGTGACCGAAACCACCTACCACGTGAAGAAGGTGGATGAGAACTATTTTGTTGAGGACCTCTAACGCCAATATAAGCACAGCAGGCTAGCCGAGGGGTGTTCTCCGACTCTGTGATCAACAACGGCCAGTTCTTCAGCCGCCGCTGACGGCATAGGAGTAGAACCGTAACCGCTTCCAGGACCTCTTCCCCGGTCTGCCCCCCACTGACATTTACCCCCTTGCGCCTCCCCGTCCTCACCCTCTACCCTATCTACAGGCAACCCTAAATCGTTGCCGAATCTGACCGCTGGCCACTGAGGCCCGTGATATGCTGTGTCCCCAAAACGCTCCGCGCCCAACCGTACCAACCCTGTCCCTCCTCCGGCTGATCCCCCCAAACGGGAGGAAATGAGAGGCATTGAGAGGGGAACTAAAATTTCCAGCCTCTCCCGTCGCCAACAGTCCACATTGCCCATCATCGCCGCCACTCCTACCCTCGCCCAAGCCGCCCGCTCCTCCGGCATCGGAGAAAGCACTCTCTACCGCTGGCTCCAAGACGACCGCTTCCGCGAAGAACTGACCCGCCTCCGCCAGGAAGCCGCCAATCTCGCCAAACAGGAACTCCAAGGCGTCATGGTCCGCAGCGTCTCCACCTTCGCCGAAGCCCTGGAACACCCCGATATAGCCATCCGTCTCCGCGCCGCCCGCTATGCCATGTCCTTCGCTATCCAGATTTCTGAAGTCGCCCAGCTCAGGGCCGACCTCCAGGGCGTCGAAGAAGCCATCCCTCAATGGACGGCTCACCACTCCCCTAATGGCCGCCGTTAGAAAGTGTCCAACAGCCTGAGGTCACCTCTTGCCACCGCCATCCCCCGCGGTTAGAGTAGGTAGCGCCCTATCCGCCGCCCCTCTGAACCCCCACGCGGCGGCCCGTCAGCCGACACCTGCCGCCGGAGGCGCCCATGCGCATGGACCCCGTCAATCTCTACGACTATGAAGCCCGCGCCAAGCAAGTCCTCCCCAGCCCCGTCTGGGACTTCATCGACGCCGGCGCCATGGACGAAATAACCACCCGCCGCAATCGAACCGCCTTCGAAGACCTCACCCTCCGCCCCCGCTTTCTCCGGGACATCTCCCAACGTTCACTCGCCACGACCCTCCTGGGCCAACCCGTTAGCCTCCCCGTCATGGCCTCCCCAGCCGGAATGCACAAGAACGCCCACCCCGACGGGGAACTCGCCACCGCCCGCGGCGCGGGGATGTCCGGCGCCCTCATGATTCTCGCCACCTCATCCGCCTATAGCATGGAAGAGGTCGCTAAGGCCGCCTCCGGCCCGCTCTGGTTCCAGTTCTACCAACGAGGCTGGGACATCACCGAGATGCTCATCCGCCGGGCCGAGGACGCCGGATTCAAAGCCATTTGCCTCACCGTCGACACCCCCGTCGCCAGCCCCAAAGAACACGACGTCCGCAACCGCTACACCCGCGGCTTTCCCCTGGGCAACTTCCGGGGCATGCCCGACCATGAGACCGCTGTCACCGGCGTCGACGAGTCCTCGGTCTGGGACGGGGCCAAGTCCCCGCCCATAACCTGGAACGAACTCGAACGCCTCCGCTCCCTCACCGGGCTCCCGCTGATACTCAAGGGTATCTGCACCGGCGAGGACGCCCACCTCGCCGTCGAGCACGGCGTCGACGCCATCCTCGTCTCCACCCACGGCGGACGCCAGATGGACGGCTTCATGGGCGCCATCGAAATGCTGCCCGAAGTAGTCCAAGCCGCCGCCGGTCGCGCCGAGGTCTACGTCGATTCCGGCATCCGCCGCGGCAGCGACGTCATCAAGGCCCTGGCCCTCGGCGCCCGCGCCGTCGGCATCGGCCGCCCCCTTTTCTGGGGCCTCGCCGTCGACGGCGCCGACGGCGTCCACGGCGTCATCGAGCTCCTGCGCACCGAGATCGAACGCTGCATGGCCTTCTGCGGCCAGACCGACGTCCAGCAACTGGACCCCGGCCTCGTCAACATTCCCCTAGGCTGGGGCCCCGGGACCACCGCCCCATGACCAAGGCGCCATTCATATTCACCCTCTCGTCACTCCTGCCTCCTAACCCGTCATTCGCGCCTCCCAACCTGTCATTCCCGCGGAGGCGGGAATCTCCCGCCCTCGTCCCGAGCCTGTCCAACTCCCACCCGTTCGTCCTGGCACTCCCAACCCAGCCGTTCGCCCTTCGATTTCCCTCAGGACGAACGGCGCATCCGACAGGCCTAGCCTATTCTTCCTCGCCACCCAACCCGACACTCCCGCTACCCCCACCATCATGCCCGCCCCCCAACACGTCATTCCAGCGCAGGCGGGAATCTCCCGCCCTCGTCCCGAGCCTGTCCATCTCCCACCCGTCCGTCCTGACACTCCCAACCCAGCCGTTCGCCCTTCGATTTCCCTCAGGACGAACGGCGCATCCGACAGGCCTAGCCTATTCTTCCTCGCCACCCAACCCGCCATTCCCGCACTCCAACCCGTCATTCCCGCGCAGGCGGGAATCTCGCGCTCACTCCCGTCATTCCCAAGCAGCAAAAGCATTGCATAGCCTAGGCCCAGCCCATCCGTTCGTCCTGAAGCTCCCACCCCATCCGTTCGTCCTCACGCTCCCACCCCATCCGTTCGCCTTCACGCACCCACCCCATCCGTTCGTCCTGAGGGAAATCGAAGGGCGAATGGACAGCCGCAGTTGTGCGTAGGAGACACACCACCGTGCCCCAGCCAAAACCACAAACCGTAGACGAATACCTGGCCCAGTTGCCGCCCAGTCGTCTGGAGACTATCTCCGCCATCCGCCAACTCATCCTCCAGCACCTGCCCGACGGCTACCAGGAAACAATACTCTTCGGCATGATCAACTACGTCATACCCTTGGAGACCTACCCCGTCACCTACAACCGGCAGCCCCTGTCCTACGTCGCCCTCGCCTCCCAGAAGAACTATATTTCCCTATACCTCATGGGCATCTACTCCGACGACACCTCCCGCCGGTGGTTCCTCGACCAGTACGCCGCCAGCGGCAAGAAGCTCGACCTCGGCAAGGCCTGCCTCCGCTTCAAGTCCCTGGACGACCTTCCCCTCGACCTCATCGCCCAGGCCGTCGCCCGCACCTCCGTCACCGGCTTCATAAAGCTCTACGAAGCCTCACGCAGCCAGACTCGCGGCTCCCGCTCCAGACCCCGGCCCAAGTCCAGTCCGGAGAAAGCAACATGACCAGCGATCGAGACGAATTGGCCCTCTACCTGGAACGTACCCCTGAGTCCCGCTCAATTTGGGAAGACGCCGGCAACTTCCTTCCCGGCGGCGACAGCCGTCACTCCGTCTTCTGGAAACCCTATCCCATATTCGTCGAGTCAGCCTCCGGCTGCCATGTTATAGACGCCGACGGGGTTGATCGCCTCGATTTCATCAACACCATGACCACCCTCATCCTAGGCCACTCGCCCGCCCCTGTTGTACAGGCCGTCCGGCAGCAACTCGACCGAGGCGTCGTCTACAATGCCCCCTCCCGTCACCAGGTACGATTGGCCCGGCTCCTCTGCCAGCGCGTCCCCAGTTTCGACCTCGTCCGCTTCACCAATTCCGGCACCGAGGCCACCATGAACGCCCTCCGCGCCGCCCGCGCCGTTACCCGCAAGAAGCGCTTCGCCAAGGCCGAAGGCGGCTACCACGGCACCCACGACTCCGTCGCTGTCAGCCTCCGCGTCGACCCCGCCAAGGCCGGCGACGCCCAGCGGCCGGTCCCTGTTCCCGGCAGCGCCGGCCTCCCCCGCGGCGTCCTGGAAGGCGCAGTCGT
Organism: Dehalococcoidia bacterium; assembly: GCA_965249215.1. Classification (GTDB taxonomy): domain Bacteria; phylum Chloroflexota; class Dehalococcoidia; order Lucifugimonadales; family UBA3495. The sequence continues at coordinate 662,062 of CBDFLN010000002.1, forward strand.
TTTCCCTTTCAACGAGCCCGACGCCGCCCTCAGCATCCTCGAAGAGAACAAGGAAGACCTGGCCGCCGTCATCGTAGAGCCGGTCATGGGCTCCGTGGGCATGGTCCCCGCCACGCCCGAATTCCTGGCCATGCTCCGCGACTTCACCAGCCGGAACAACGTCATCCTCATTTTCGACGAGGTGATTAGCTTCCGCGTGGCCCCCGGCGGCGCCCAGGAATACTACGGCATCACCCCCGATATGACCGCCCTGGGCAAGATTATCGGCGGCGGCTTCCCGGTAGGCGCTTTCGGCGGACACCGCGACATCATGGAACTCTACAACCCCACCGACGTTCCACGAGTAGCCCACGCCGGCACCTTCAACGCCAACCCAGTCACCATGGTCGCCGGCTCCGCCACATTGGAGCAGCTTACTCCCGACGTCTACCGGGACCTTGCCGGGGCCGCCGAGGACCTGCGCCAGGGCGTGCGGGACATCTGCGCCCGCGCCGAAGCGCCCGTCCAGGTCACCGGTCTCGGCTCCCTCTTCGGCATCCACTTCACCGCAGGCTCCGTGCACAACTACCGGGACCTGGCATCTGAAGACGCCGACCTGCGTACCCAGGTCTTCTTTGGCTTGATGAACGAGGGCATCTTGATTGCCCCCAACCTCGTCGGAGCCCTCTCCACCGCCCTCACCAGCGCCGAAATCGACGCCTTTCTCCGGGCGTTCGAAACAGTGCTTCAAAGAGCGCTGCTACGCCGGCCCTAGCGCGCACCGGCGGTCTGGTTCGCAGCCTAAGACCTTGCGCCCGTCCTTGTAGGGCGGCCGGGCGGCTCCCCCAGCATCAGGAACAGGAACGAACCGGCCAGGGAAATGCCGGCAATGGTCAGGAAAGCCGCGGTATAGTCGCCGATGGCGTCCCGCATGAATCCGGCCGCCAGGGGAGCAACAAACAGGAAAATATTCATCGGCGCCATCGACAAGCCGGATATGGCGGCAAACGCCTCCCGCCCGAAGTAATGACCCCTCAGCGCCGTCGTCACCGGACTACGCACGCCGCTGGCTATTCCAAACAGCGCTCCGAACAGAAACAGGGTCTTCGCGTCTTGCGCCACCACCAGGACCACCACCGACGACGCCAACACCGCGGTGGAACCGAATGCCATAAACCTGATTGGCAGGCGGTCCCCCAGGTAGCCGCCCACGGGAATCAACAACGCGTTTGCCGCCGTATACACGGCTACCGCGGCGCCTATCGTCTGGAGCGAGAATCCACGGTCATCCAGCATCAGCCCCATGTGAACGAATATGGTTACGGATACGATGGACGACGACGCGTGGCCCAGGCTGATTATCCAGAAGGGCTTGGTCCTGAGGGCTTCCTTCCATGTATGTCTTCCCGCTTCCGGCGCCGCCCTGGCGGTGGCGGCGACCGTGGCCGGCTCCTTCGGCAAATCGCCGTCAGGCATTAGGCCCATGTCCTCGGGGCGATTGCGTATCATCCTGGTCAGGGGAAAGGCCAGAGCAATTGTCAGCACACCCAGGAACAGGGCAGTGTTCCTCCAGCCGTACCGCTCCGAAATCTCCGGGTCCGCGCCCCCGATGGCCCAGGCCAGCAATAACGGCACGGCGATGCCGCCAATTGCAAACCCTTCGAACACTATCGACATCGCCCGGGCCTTGTGCCGCACGAACCAGTGGTTCGTCAGGGTCATCATCGGCAGCCACGTGCTCAAGGCCGCGCCCAGGCTCATGATGAAGAACGCCGCGTACAGCTGCCACAACTCCTCAATGCGGCTGAAGAGCACGAGGCCGGTTCCCAGCACGGTCAACCCGATGAACACCACCCGCCTGGTCCCCAGTCTTTGCACCAATAGGCCCTCGAGAGGGCCCAGCAGTCCGCCCTCGACCCTGGTGACCGCAAAGGCCCAGGACATTTGGACCGTTGTCCAGTCGAAAGCGTTCCTCAATACAGGGCTCCAAACCGGAAGCCCATGCCAGATAGGCGCAGATGCCAACGCCATGAGTACCGCGCCGAGGCCGGCCATGTACCAGCCAAAGAACATCCCCCGGACCCGCTGGGCGGTCTTGGGAAGGCCGGCAGCCATGCCCCTCAGGTCAATAGCTCTCATAGGATTTGGGGTCCCCTGTCCATGGCGGACTCCTGTCTTAACTGAGTGGGCAACTCCAGGCCCAATCCTAGCTTAGTAAGTCCAGTGGCGCCACGGCCATGCCGCCCAAGGCCACTCTGTGCGCAGTAAATCAACTAGCGCCTCAACGTCGGCCGGCGAGACGCCCAGGCGGTTCCCCCAATCCCAGAAAGAGAAACGCCCCAAAAAGGCAGACCGCGGCGATGACCAAGAAAGGAAAGTCATAGTCCCCGGTGGCGTCCCTCATGAATCCGGCAAACAGCGGCCCAGTGAACAGGAAGATATTCATCGGCACCATCGACATCCCGGAAATCGCCGCGTACGCCTCGGGCCTGAAATAATGGCCTCGCAACGCCACCATCACCGGGGCCCGCAGCCCCGCTGCCACTCCCAGCAGCACTGCAAACAGGTACAGGGTCAACTCGTTGTGGGCCAGCACCAGCACCACCGCCACCGACGACATCAGCAACGTGCACCCGAAGGCCATCAACCTGATAGGCACCCTGTCTCCCAGGTAGCCCCCCAACAGGATGAACACCGCGTTTACGCCTGTGTGTGTTGCCACCACCGTGCTTATCGCCTGGAGTGAGAATCCACGGTCGTCCAATATCAGCCCCAAGTGCACGAATATGCTGACGTTCACAACCGCTGAGCAAGCGTGGCCGATGCTGATCAACCAGAAGGTACGGGTCCTGATTGCCTCCCGCCAGCTGTACGCTGTCCTTGCTGTTCTCGCCGAACTTCCGGCCGTTCTTGTGGCCGGTCGCGCCTGGGTTATAGGCAAGTCCCCGTCGGGTCCCAACCCCATGTCCCCGGGCCGGTTCCTCAACATGCTGGACAGCGGAAAGGCCAGGGCTATAGTCAAGAACCCTAGTAACATCGCGCTGTTCCTCCAGCCGAACCGCTCCGAGACCGCCGGGTCGCTCCCTCCTATGGCCCACGCCAGCAGCACCGGCGATGCTATAGCGCCAAGAGCGGCCCCTTCCAACACGAACGACATGGCCCTGGCTTTGTGACGCACGAACCAGTGGTTCACCAGCGTCATTATCGGCAGCCAAGTGCACAGGGCCGTCCCCATGCTCATCAGGAAGAAGGTCGCATACAGTTGCCACAATTCCTGTATCCGGCTGAATAGCACCATGGCGGACCCAAGCATGATCATCCCGAAGAACACCACCCGCCGCGTCCCCAGCCTTTGGATTAACAACCCTTCCAGCGGGCCTAAAAGTCCCCCCTCCATCCTCGTCACGGCAAAGGCCCACGACAGTTGGACCGTTGTCCAGCCGAACTGGTTCCTCAGCACCGGGCTCCACACCGGCAGTCCGCCCCACATCGGCGCCGACCCCAGCGCCAGGATTAGCGCGCCAAGTCCCACCATGACCCAGCCGAAATACACCCCTCTGGCCCGCCGGACAGCGTCTGGAAGGCCGGAGGCCAGAGCCCATAGACCGGCGGCCTTCATATAGCTTGGGCCCTAACGCGCATGGTGGCATCCAATTTCGACTGAGTGGGAAGTTGCCGGCCTGAGGCTGGGAGCATGACCATACGGTATGGAGCTATACCGCCCGAGGAAGCGCGTCAATTAGGACCTCGCATTCGTCCGGGCGAACTCTGTGGGAGGCTTTCCCATCAGCAAGAACAGGCAAGAGCCGAAGAAGGAAAATCCCGCCACGCCCAGGAACGGCAAGTCCCACCTCCCGGTTGCGTCCCGCATGATCCCGGCAAAGACTGGCGCGGCGAACAGCAAAATGCTCATCGGCACCAGGGAAATGCTCATGATGGCGGCATAGGCCTTACGCCCGAAGTAGACGCCCCGTACTGAAAACCCGACCGGCATTCGCGCACCGCTCCCCACTCCCATCATCACCGCGAAGAGCATCAGCATCCACATGCTGTCGGCCAGCGCCAGCACCACCAGGGATGCCGACTGAAGAGTAGAGAACCCGAAGGCCGTCAGTCTTATCGGCAACCTGTCGCCGGCATAGCCGCCCAGCAGAACGAACACGGCGCTCACCGCGGTATAGACCGCTATCACCGCGCTGATGGCCCCAAGCGAAAACCCCCGGTCGTCCAGCGCCAGACCCAAGTGGACGAATGCCGTGACGATTGCAGTGGCTGAAGCGGCGTGGCCAATACTCATACACCAGAACGTCGTGGTCTTGACGGCTTCCTGCCATGTATATCCTTCCACCTCGCTTCCCAGATGCGCAATGCCCGCGTCTACTTGTGGCGCCTCGTCCGCCGGCGCCGCGTCGCCGTCAGGATGGAGACCCAAGTCCTCCGGTCGGTTGCGCACCAGCCGGGACAGAGGGATAGCTAAGACCAGGCACAAGATGCCAACGAACAGGGCCGTGGTCCGCCAACCGTACCGTTCAGATTCCGCTGGGTCTGAACCTCCGATGGCCCAGGCCAATAGCAACGGTGCGGCGATTCCCCCGAGGGCAAACCCCTCCATACCCAGGGACATGGCCCTGGACTTGTTCCGTACAAACCAGTAGTTTAATGCCGTCATCACGGGGAGCCAGGTGCCCAAGCTCGAACCCAAGCTCATGATGCAAAACGCGGCATAAAACTGCCACAGCTCCTGGATTCGACTGAAAAGCACGAAGCCCAACCCCAGCACGACCATCCCAATCAACACCATGCGCCGGGGCCCCAGCTTTTCCGTCAGAAACCCTGCCACAGGGCCGAGAAACCCCTCCTGGACCTGTGTGATGGCATAGGCCCCTGACATTTGAGTTGCGCTCCAGCTGAAAGCGTTCCTCAGCACAGGGTTCCATACCGGCAAACCGTAGAAGACGGGTGCAGACCCGAGGGCTATGATCAGCGCTCCGAGGGCCGCTATGAACCAGCCGTAAAACATCCCTTACGCCCGGTGGGCCGCCCCGGTTAAACCGGTCAGGGCCCCGCGTCCAAAGTGTTTGGGCGGGTCTCCCAGCAGCAGGTACAGAAGGCAGCCACAGAAGGAGAACGCTGCCACGGCTAAGAGAGGTTTGTCGTAGCTCCCGGTGATGTCCCGCATAACCCCAACCAAGATGGGTACGATGATAAAGAAAATGCTCACCGGCACCAGGGATAAGCTGGTGATGGCGGCGAAGGCCCTGCGCCCAAAGTACACGCCTCGCACTGAAAACACCAGCGGCATCCGGGATCCTGTCCCCAGACCCAACATCACTGCAAATAAAAAGACCACCCACGTACCTGGGACCAGCACCAGGACAAGCAGGGCCGCCGGTTCCATCACAGAGAATCCGAAGTACGCCAACCTGATGGGCATCCTGTCACCGATGTAGCCTCCTACGAGAATGAATACCGCGTTCGTTCCCGTAAAAACCGCTAGCACCGCGCTTATCGCTCCCAGGGAGAAGCCCCGGTCGTCCAGCATCAATCCCAGGTGGACCAGTATCGTCACCATCGCGGTGGACGAAGCGGCGTGGCCTATGCTGATAAACCAAAAGGCGCGGGTCCTGATTGCCTCCCTCCAAGTAAGTCCTCCTGCAGCTTCAGTAACCGAAGCATCCATTGCGCTTTCGGCCTGGGGAGCGGCGGCTGTCGGCGCCGGGTCGCCGTCGGGCCTCAAGCCCAGGTCTTCCGGCCGGTTGCGCACCAGCCGGGACAGGGGAACAGCCAAGACCAGGCACACGGCGCCAATGAATAGGGCCGTGGCGCTCCAACCAAACCGTTCCGACACGTCAGGGTCGACCCCGCCGATGGCCCACGCCAGCAACAACGGCAAGATTACTCCCCCAACCCCCTCACCCTCCATAGCTATCGCCATCGCCCTGGACTTGTGCCGCGCGAACCAGTGGTTCAGAACGGTCATTACCGGCAGCCAGCTGCTCAGGCTCGCCCCCATGGCCATAATGAAGAAAGCAAGATACAGCTGCCATAGTTCCTGGATTTGGCTGAATAGCAGGAAGCCCAGCCCCAGGATCGTCATTCCTATCAACACCATTCGCCGGGCCCCTAACTTTTCTACCAGAAGCCCCGCCACTGGACCCATAACCCCTTCTTGGACCTGGGTTATGGCAAAAGCCCCGGCCATCTGGCCGGCGGTCCATCCGAAGACGTTCCTCAATACCGGGTTCCATATCGACAGCCCGTAATACAGGGGGGCTGCGCCCATGGCTATGATCAGCGACCCAAGGGCCGCCATTAGCCATCCATAGAACATCCCTCGAGCTAGAATGGTATCGCCCGTCCCTGGGGCAGGCTAGCTGCCCGAAGTGTCAGCATGCAGCATAACCCGCGATCCCCCGATTTAACCCGTCTTCGACCTCAGCAAACGCCGTCCCGGCGGCTTGGTCGGCTCCCCCATCATCAGCAACGCCAACCCTCCAACCAGGGAAACCGCCGCAATACCCAGGAATGCCGCGTCATAATTCCCCGTCCGGTCCCTTACTACTCCTGCCACCACCGGCCCCACCACCATCAGGGCGCTCGTCGGCAATACCGAGATACCGGTGATGGCCGCGAACGCCTTCCGACCGAAGTACCTGCCTCTCATCGACGTCATGATGGCGAATCGCCCGCCCGTGCCTATGCCGAACAACACTGCAAACACGAACACCATCCCGGACCCCGGCGCCAGCACCAACACCACCACGGACAGCGTCAGCACTGTCGAGAACGAGAACGCCACCGTCCTGATCGAAAACTTGTCGCCAAGGTACCCGCCCACGGGCAGGAACACCGCCGTCAGGCTCGTAAACACCGCCACCACCACACCTATCGACTCAATGGAGAATCCCCGGTCGTCCAGCAGCAGCCCCAAGTGCACGTACGTCGTGCCCAAAGTCACCGTCGTCGTCGCGTGCCCGGTGGCCATCAACCAGAAAGTCCTAGTCCTGATCGCCTCTTGCCATGTATATCCCTCTTCGTCCCGGGCCGTCGGAGGATCGCCGCTCTCCCCCTGGGCCCTGGCGCTTGGGGGCGAAGCATCGCCGTCGGGCAGCAGGCCCATGTCCTCCGGCCGGTTCCGCACCAGGCGCGACAAGGGGACCGCCAACGCCAGACATACAAACCCGATGAATAATGCCGCCGCCCGCCACCCGAACCGTTCCGACTCGTGCGGGTCAGCGCCCCCAATCGCCCACGCCAGCAATAATGGCACGAAGATGCTCGACACCGAAAACCCTTCCTGAGCCAATGCCATAGCCATCGTCTTGCGCCGGATGAACCAGCTATTCAACACCGTCATCATCGGCAGCCAGCTGCTCATGGTCGACCCCAGGCTCATCACCATGAACACCACGTACAGGTGCCAAAGCTCCTGTATCTGGCTGAACAATATGAAGCCGGCGCCCAGGACCAGCAGCCCAAAGAACACCATGCGGCGGGGCCCCAGCTTGTCCACTATGATGCCCAGCATCGGCGCCATCGACCCCTCCTGCACCTGCGTCAGGGAAAAGGCCCACGACATCTGCCCTGCAGTCCAACCGAAGCCGTTCCTCAACACCGGGTTCCACACCGGCAGGCCGCTCCACAGAGGCGCAACCCCGACGGCCATCAGCAGCGCGCCCACCGCCACCATGAACCAGCCGTAGAACATCCCTCGCACCGGGCGCATCGCCTACAGAATTCCTCCCATCGCCGTCAGAATCAGGCCCCCTGCCTATGTCACCAAGCCTGTGGCTGTCATTACCGGCTGCCCCTGCAATTCATCTCGGCTACGCGCACCCGACCAAATTGTTGTTCGTAAATCCACCGTAACCCGCTCCCGGCCGCCTAGTAGGCCGCCTGCCCGCCCCCACCTTTCGGGGCAGGCTCGCCGGGAGGTCTCCCCAGGAACAGGAACAAACACGAGCCGGCGAACGACAACGCGGCTATGGCCAGAAAGGCCAGGTCGTAGCTCCCCCTGGCGTCCCTCATTAACCCGGAAAAGACCGGCGCGCCAAACAGTAGAAGATTCATCGGCCCGATAGATATGCCGGTGATGGCTGCGAAAGCCTTACGTCCAAAGTAGACCCCTCTGAGCGCCATCATCATCGACGTGCGTCCCCCGAAGCCAATGCCGTACAGCACCGCAAAGACAAGCATCAACTCGGTATTGTGGCCCATCACCGCCACCACCAATGCCACCGATTGTAGAGCTGAGAACCAGAAGGCTACTATCCTCGCGGGTAGCCTGTCGCCAAGATAACCCCCAACGGGCATGGACACTGCGGCGACCGCCGTATAAACGGCCAGCACCGCGCTTATGGTCCCCAGCGAGAATCCGCGGTCGTCCAGCATCAACCCCAGGTGGGCCGCTATCGTAACGACGATGGTCGCCGAGAACCCGTGGCCAAAGGTGATTAACCAGAAGGCTCTGGTCCTGATTGCCTGCTGCCAGGTGTAACCTTCCTCCTTCGCCTCCGATCTCGCGCCGCCGGACCTTACAGGAGATTCCGCTACTCCGGACGGCGGGTCTCCGTCGGGCAGTTGACCCATGTCCGCCGGCCGGTTCCGTACGAGACAGGATAGCGGCGCCGCTGACACCAGGCACAAAACGCCGATAAAGAGCGCTGAAGTCCTCCAGCCAAAGTTTTCCGATACGCTCGGGTCTGTTCCGCCGATGGCCCAGGCCAGCAGCAAGGGCAGCGCGACGCCCCCCACTGCATACCCTTCCATCGCCAACCCCATAGCTATGCCCCTGCGCCGGATGAACCAGTTGTTCACCGCGGCCATAATGGGCAGCCACGTGCCCATGCTGACGCCCATGGCCATTATCAAAAAGACCACGTACAACTGCCATAGCTCTCCAATCTGGCTGAAAAGCGCAAAGCCCAATCCCAGCACCGTAAACCCGATGAGCACCATGCGCCGGGTGCCCAGCTTGTCTACCATGGCGCCTATCAAAGGGCCCAGCAACCCGCCTTCGAACTGCGTCAGAGAATAGGCCCAGGACATCTGGCCTGCAGTCCAGCCGAACGAATTCCGCAACACCGGGGTCCAGATCGGCAGGCCGTTGAAAAGGGGCACCCCGCCCATGGCCAGGACCAATGCCCCGAAGCCCACCACAAACCAGCCGTAGAATTTCCCCCGCACTCTAGGGCGAATCGACAATTGCTAGCCCCAGATGACTGAGGAGACCAGATACAGGGCCGACAGGAGGTAGAGACTTCTGCGGTCGTATCTGGTTGCGATTCGCCTCCACTGTTTCAATTTGTTGAAGGCTCGTTCAATCAGGTTCCTTTGCTTATAGAGTTCCCGGTCGTATTCCCAAGGTTCTCTCCGGTTTGACTTGGGCGGTATGACCGCCTCGGCTCCCGAAGCCCTGACGAAGTCCAGCAAGCGGTTGCTCTCATACCCCTTGTCAGCGATGACAGCTCCGGCCTTGAGGCCGGTCAGCAGGGGTATGGCTTGAGAAACGTCCGCCTTCTGACCGCCGGTGAGAGAGAAGCGCACCGGCCGGCCCTGAGCATCGACCACAAGATGAATCTTGGTGCTCAGTCCACCCCGGGAGCGGCCCAGAGCCTCACTTTGGCCCCCCCTTTCCCGCAGACTGCCTGCTGGTGGGCCCGGACTATGGTGGAATCAATCATCACGTATCTGTTGTCCGGGTCATCCAGCAACACCTGGAAGATTTTCTCCCAGATTCCGGTCTTGGCCCAGCGGGTGAATCGCTTGTGGACGCTTTTCCAGTTGCCGTGCCCAGGGGGCAGGTCTTTCCAATGGGCTCCACTGCGCAGCACCCACAAGACGCCGTTTACGAATTTCCGGTTGTCCTTGGCCGTAACGCCAACCCAGCCGGGACGCCCGGGCAAAGAGCCTTCTATCCGGCGCCACTGAGCAGCGCTCAACTCGCAACGTTCCACGCAAATCCCCTCCACCGCACGTCACTTCTCAGGGTTACACTCTATCCTCCTCTAGTAAGCTCCTGCCCTATTTCCTCAGCCGAGTTTCACCCAATTGTCGATTCGCCCTAATCTCCCCTTCTACTCCGGCGGGTCGCGGCCGCGAGCGTAGGCCCATGCGCTGGGGTAAGCACTTCGCCGCCTGTCACTGTGAGGAAGCCGTCACATTCATCAATGTTGCATTTCGGCGCCAGGGCGGCAACTATCCAGCCCGCCCTCGACCCCTTTGGGTACGCCAGCCCGGGCCGACGCTTAACTCATCCCTGTTGCGACCTGGCTCCGTGAGTCCGACCATGAAGCATCATACACGACCGCACCACCTATTCTCCTCTCGCCGGACTCGCCGGTATTTGCCCTTTGTGGGGCACCTGCTCTCCCAACAGCAGGAACAGGCATGTGCACGACAGAGCGAACGCACCAATGGTCAGGAACGCAACGTCGTAATTCCCGGTGACGCCCCGCATCAGTCCCGCGTAGACCGGGGCGACAAACCACATTATGGTCGTAGGCACCCCGGACAGGCCAAGTATGGCGCCGAAAGCTCTGCGCCCGAAGTAGATGCCCCGTAAGGCAGTAGACACCGACGAGCGGCCCCCGCCGCCCATTCCCAACAACACGACGACGAGAAAGACCATCTCGGTACTGCGGACCAGCACCAGCGCCATCACCGCCGCCGATTGCAGGGCATTGGCCCCAAATGCCACCAGCCTTATGGGAAATCTGTCGGCAAGGCCGCCTCCAATGAGAATAGATACCGAGGCCACCGCTGGATAGACCGCGGCGGCGGCGCTAATGGTCTTTAGTGAGAAACCCCGGTCATCCAGCATTAGCCCCAGGTGGACGATTACCGTGCAAAGGACCACGGACGAGCCTCCCAGTCCCAAGCTCATCACCCAGAACGCTTTGGTCCTGACTGCTTCCTGCCAGGTATAACCCTCCACACCGCCTGCCGTGCGAGCAACGGCAGCCTCCGCTGGGGCCGGCGTGACTGGGGACGGCGTATTTGATAGGGCCTGGTCGCCGTCGGGCAGCAAGCCCAGGTCTTCCGGGCGGTTGCGCACCAGGCTGGACAGTGGAATCGCCAGGGCTATACAAATTACTCCAATGAAAAACGCTGTGTTCCTCCAACCGTAGCGCTCCGAGATATCCGGGTCGCTCCCTCCAATGGCCCAGGCCAGCAACAACGGCGCCACAACGCCTCCCAGGGCAAATCCTTCCATGACCAAGGACATTGCCAGGGCTTTCCGTCTGCTGAACCAGTGGTTCACCACGGTCATCATGGGAAGCCAGGTGCTGATGGTCGCTCCCACGCTCATGATGAGGAACACGGCGTAGAGGTGCCAAAGCTCCTGTATCCGGCTGAACAACATGAAGCCGCAACCCAGCACAATCAGTCCGATCAGCACCATGCGCCGGGGCCCCAGCTTATCTATCAACAACCCAAGCAGGGGCGCATAAACCCCTTCGATCTGCATGATGGCAAATGCACCGGACATTTGAAAGGCCGACCAGCCAAAGGCATGCCGGAGCACGGGATTCCATACCGGCAAGCCGTACAAGAGGGGAGCGGAACCCAGGGCCATGAGGAGTGCGCCCAGGGCCACCATGAACCAGCCGTAGAATATGCGTCGCATTCGTGGCAGCTACTTCGCGGGCGGCGGCCAAGGCCGCGATGCCAACACGGAGGCGGGCATCTCCAGAACGCTCGATGTCATGATGCGGACGCTTGGCCTCTAGTGCAGTTAACCTGTAGTTGATCGGTCCCGCCCGGTCGGCCGTCGCTGGCCGCGGCTGCCCGGAGGACCCATTTTCTGAAGCCCAGGGACTTACCCGGCTACGGGCATTGCCATCTTAACAGAGATTCCTCCAGCCGACCTTTGATAGAAGTCGGCAAGATACTCTCCTCGGTGAATAGACGCCATTAGCCGGCGCGCCGGTCTATGTCTCCCCTTGCTACGCACACTATCTAAATGCAGTTCATGCCGCTACAATGAGACCCGACCTGAATCAGCCGCCGCAAGTCTAATTTGAAAAGCTCGGAATAGTATGAAAAAGCGGTACATTCTACTCTTAGCCGTGGGTTTCATCGCGGTCGTTGTCGGGGCCAGTTTGTTTGGCTATGGCAGGTGGGACAATTCTCGTACCTTTGTCACCGCGGGCAACGCTCAAGTCGAAGCTGACCTGATTGACGTGGGCCCCATCAACTCGGGGCGCATCAGCCAGATGAACGTGGAAGAAGGCGATAGCGTCTCGATCGGCGACGTCATCGCTATATTGGACATCGAAGCTACCATTTCAACCCCAGATGCCATGACTTCAACCGGGTCCGAAACTCAAGAGGTCGCGGAGCGGAAAGTCGAAGTGTTGTCAGCCCCCATGGATGCGGTCGTCGCAGCCCGGTGGGCGGTAGAGGGAGCAACGGTTTCCGCGGACCAGCGTGTCGTTACGTTGTTGGATACCCACGATATATGGGTCGTCGCCAACATTCGAGAGGGTGATATCCAAAAAGTCCGCATCGGCCAGAAGGTCGAAGTAAGGGTCGCCAGTTCCGACGCACCGCTTACTGGACGGGTGGAGCGCATTTCCCGGACCACCAAGGACGCCCTTGAACAACCGCAGGGTTCCTCCAACAATAGCCTGAGAATGACTAAAGTAGTTCCCGTAACGGTCTCCCTCGACGAAGGCCACCACTTGCTGATTCCCGGATCGTCCGCGGACGTCAAAATTCGGGTCCGCTAGCTGGACCGGCAACCGGTCAGCGACCGGCGGCTTACCGCCACGGAAGACCTATTCCTAACCTCCCGAGCGGCATAGCAATGGGCCATGTAGTCCCCTCTGTCCAACGCGGGGGAGGGCTGGGGCGATGGGGATTCAACGAGGCTATGCAAGGGCCTCTTCGCCAGCGGCGCGCTCAGGGCTTTTGCCTCCCGCCATTAAGGCGCGGCTTTGAACCCCTACCCGCCTGATGAGCCCGATAACCAGTTGCCCGGGCCAACCCGGGATTGTTACGCTGCCTTGCCCCTGAGAGGGGCGCTCATCCGGTGCAGGTGCCCAATTATTTCCTTGTGCGACCCCAGGACGCTCGTCTCATGGTAAGAAATTCCGTGCGTCTTGCAGAACTCCTTGACGATTGCCTGGGCCTTTCGCAGGTTGTTGCGGGGCATGTTGGGGAACAGGTGATGTTCGATTTGGCAGTTCAGGCCGCCGTATATGAAGTCGGTAACAGGATGGGCCTTGACGTTTCGGGACGTAATTATCTGCTGGCGCATGAACCCTATCTCAGCGTCCGGGGCCAGTACCGGCATGGCCTTGTGATTGGGAGCAAATACCGACCCCATGTATACCCCCTCCACAGCCTTGTGGACCATGATGAACAACACGGCGTACACCGGCCCCAGGAAAGTGAACAGCAGCCCTAAATAAGCGGCCAGGTTTGCAACCACCAGCAGTGGCTCCACCGCAGGATACCTCAGCTTGCCGCCGGTGGCCATGTAATGGATTCCCGCAAAGAAGAAGCTCAGCGCCGCCAGCGTCAGCACCGGGAAGAACATGAAGGCTTGGTACTTCACTATCTGCTTGTGCAGTCCCTTCTTGCCGGCCAGGTCCGCTTCGGCAAACGCAAGGATAGACACGTTGATGTCGTCGTCTTCTCCCACCTTGTTGGGACTGACGTGGTGGCGCATGTTGTGCTTGTCGTTCCACCAACTGGGCACCAGCCCCATAAGGAAGCCCATCGCCAGGCTGACCAGGTGGTTTCCCCTCGCCGATGCACAGATTTGCTGGTGTCCGGCGTCATGTGCAACCAACCCCAATTGCGCAAACACCAGGCCCAAAAAGGCAGCGTTCAGCAACTGCAGCGGCGCATTGTCCACCAACACCAGGAAGGCTATGCTGGCCGCCAACAACCCTACCGTGAATGGAATTTTCACGAAGTAGTATCCCAACTGCCGGTCCAGCAGCCCGCTTTCCCTGACCAGCCGGCGCAGCTCCCCATACTGCAGGGCGTCCAAGCGAATCGGGTCTGGCTCGGTCTCCGGTATCGCTCGGACTTCCTGCGTGCCGGACATCGATGCATTCATGACGAGACTCTTTGACACCATATTCAACCTTCCCCACAGGCCATGAGTTGCCCAGGCCCACACAACATAACATCCCAACGGTTCGGTCTTACGGCCATAAAGATTACCACAAATTCGGTTTGTTCTACAGATAAGCGGCGCCGGACGCGCCAATCTGAGGCCCGCCCTTCGTTAAGGTATCCGGACGACCTGCAGCGCCAAGCCGTCGGTTGCCGTCGCTCAAGCGACTCTAAGGCCCAGGGCCTCTTCGGCCAGCTCCTTGAGCTTGAACTTCTGCACCTTGCCGCTGGGAGTCATAGGGTATTCCTGCATGAATAGAACGTGGCGGGGCGCTTTAAAGCTGGCCAGCTTGACCCGGCAGTAGCCGATAAGTTCCTCGGCCGTGGCCCCCTGCCGTTCTTTCAATATCACGCAGGCGCAAGCCACTTCGCTCAGTCGTTCGTCGGGAACCCCTACGATCTGTACCCCACTCACCGCCGGGTGACCCAGCATCAGGGCTTCCACCTCGACCGGGTCCACATTCTCCCCGCCCACTTTCAACAGCTCTTTGATACGGCCGATGAAGCGAATATGGCCGTCGCCGCGAATAGTCGCCAGGTCTCCCGTGTGAAGCCAGCCCTCTGTGTCGACCGCCCGGCTGGTTTCCTCCGGTTTCTTGTAGTACCCCAGCATCATGCCGTACGTGCGCACGCACAGCTCCCCTGGGCTGTCCGCCGGGAGGCCTGCGCCGGTCTCCGGGTCTATCACCTTGAACTCGTAACCGGGCAGGGGAAAGCCGGACCCCGTGCAACGGTCGTCTTCCGACGAATCCAAGAATGACAGGGCCGCCCCCACTCCCACCTCGGTCATTCCCCACCCCGACACGGTGTGGCAAAGCATCTTCTGCGTCAGCCGCGCCGTAGGTTCGCTGCTGGCCATCCCGCTGGCAAGGATTCCTGTGCGCAGGCTGCTCCGGTCGACCTTTGCGCAATTGGGATGCGAGGCCAACTCCCGGAAATGGGTATCAAAGCCGTGAAGGACGGTCGCCCTTTCCTGCTCTATGAGTCCAAGAGACTCCTCAGGATCGAACAGGGTGGTCAGCACCATACGGGCCCCGGTCATGGTGGCCATCAGCGGGCCTTTGTAAAGGCCGAATGCGTGGAACAGCGGCAGATACATCAACACCGCATCCTTGCGCGTCATCCCCAGCCTGTTGGCAGCATCGTTTACCGTTCTCTGAATTTTGTGGCTGTGCACCACTCCCTTGGGAAAGCCCGTCGTGCCTGAAGTGTACATAATCAGCGCCGCATCGTCCGGGTCGACCCCTTGCCGGCGAGCCTCCAGATCACGCACTGGGACCGACGCTGCGCCCGCCAATGCGTCCTCCAAGGTCAAGACCCCGGGATGGCGCCCCTCTCCATGGACCAACACCCTCTTCAATTCCGGGAACCTCTTTGGCCTCAGGTTCCGGGGGTTCCCGTCATCCACCTCCGGGCACAGGCTCCTCACCATATCCAGGTAGTCCACGGGACCCGACCGGTCCACGGTAATCAAGGTGGCGGCATCAGACTGCCGGACGACGTACTCCAGGTCCATGGTGCGTAACCGTGTGTTTGCAGGGACCAGGACCGCCCCGATTCTCAACACCGCAAAGAACAGGTGCAGCCACTCCGGCCGGTTGGGCATCCATAGCACGACCTTCTCTCCCGGCTGGACCCCCAAGCCGATAAGGGCCCGAGCGCAACGGTCGACGTCGTCCTTGAGTTGATTGAACGTCCACCGCTCGCCCTGATAATACAGCGCCTCACTGGGTCCAAACAGGCGCGCCGCCCTGTCTACCAGGTCGCCTATGCCGGTTTTCTCGTACCAGTCCGCCACTTGTCCCGTCTCTTACCCATCCGGGTCGGGCCGTGCGCCCAGCGACACTTCCAGATCTTCCCCCTCCCCATCCCTGATCACTTCCAAAGCAACTTTGTCGCCGGGCCTTGTGTTGCTCGACAAATAGGCGATTAAGTCATCCATGTCATCGACGGCCCAACCGTTGATTGACACTATAACATCTCCACCCACCGGGTAATCCACGCCGTCCAGTACCGCGGTCCGGTCGCTCCCCCGCAGGCCGGCCTTGTCCGCGGGACTGTCTACCGTTACCTGGCTCACCAGGGCGCCGCTGGTATCACGGGGCAGGTCCATCAGCTCGGCTAGGTCCGCCCGGAGTGTGGAACCGGAGATTCCCAACCAGGAATACTCGTACCGGCCCTCCTCGATCAAAGCCGGTACGACCCGCTTCGCTGTATTGATGGGAACGGAAAACCCCACGCCTGAGCTTGCCCCGCTGCGGCTGATGATCTGTGTGTTGACCCCAATCACTTTGCCGTGCCGGTCCAGTAGCGGGCCCCCGGAGTTGCCCGGGTTAATGGCCGCGTCTGACTGGATTACCTCTGGGATGGAAAAAGGACTGCCCCCACTGCGAATCGTGCGGCCCAATGCGCTGATGATGCCGGAAGTCATAGTGAATTCCTGGCCAAAGGGGTTCCCGATTGCCAACGCTATCTGTCCTACCCTGAGGTCGTCGCTGTCTCCCAGGTCCACTGGAGACGCGCCGCTCTTGGGCTCCGACAGCTCCAGTACCGCCAGGTCGGAGTCCGGGTCAGTCCCTATGACTTCCGCCTCCAGTTCGGTACTGTCGGAGAAGATTACGGCTACACGGTCGGCGCCATCGACAACGTGGTTGTTGGTTACAATGTGGCCCGCCTCGTCCCACACAAACCCCGAACCTTCGCCCCGGTGGAAAAACTCTCCGGGAAAATCGGGCAACGGCGCGTCCGGAACACCGGGCAATGGCTGACCGGCCCCGTTAGAGTCTATCTGCCGGATTACCCTGATATGGACCACCGACGGCAGCAAGGCTTCATAAATCCGGGCCAATACCTCCTCGTGGGCGGCTATAATCGTGTCCGAGTCCAAGGCTCCCACTGATGCAGTCCCGCTGGCTCCCGGCGCTGGCGAGGCCAGCGAACTGCCGGGACTCGGGTCACCGGTCGGCGTTGCATCAGACCCGCCGCACGCCGCCACCATAGCGACAAGAGCCAAGGCTATCATGACAGCTAACCAGTACCTTTCAGAAATTAACCTTCTAAAAATGCGAATCGCCATCTCCGTACTCCATCCACAGGACATCATCGGCTTCTACGAAACAGGAGAATCCCATGGATGCATGCAGGCCAACGCCGAATCGACGGCCCTGGCCTGGCTTTGGACATAGCTTAACCAGGCCCGTTAGAGACTTTACTTTTGGCCCCGATTGTCCTAACTTGGGGACGGCCTCCATCGTGCTGGGGACGGCTGTTCTGCAGTCAACAACCGCTCCATTCCGCCCCGGCGACCCCGGCCGGCTGGAGTCCAGCCACCAGGTAGACTGCGACCCGATGCCCCGTTCAGGAGACGCGCCAATGGCCAAGACAATTCTGAACAGCCCCAAGCTCAGCAGTCCCAAAGGGATATACTCCCCAGGGGTGGAGACTCCCGCCGGCCGCATGGTTTTCGTGTCTGGCCAGGTCGCGCGCAACGCCCAGGGAGAAATTGTAGGCAAAGGAGACATCCAAGCCCAGACCCGCCAGACTTTGGAGAACGTCAAGTCGGTGCTGGAATCCGCCGGCGCCACCCTGGACGACGTTGCAAAGGTCACCGTGTTCGTCACCAATCTCGAGGAACACTTTGCCCAGATTCACCAGGTCCGGGCCAAGTACTTCCCGCGTGACTATCCTGCCAGCACCTTGGTGGAAGTCAAAGCCCTGGCTCACAAGGACTTGTTAATCGAGATTGACGCCATCGCCGTCATTCCCTGACCCCCGGCGACGCCCCAGCCCCGCCCTTGGTACACCATCATCCCGCCCGTGGTCTACCGCCATTCCAGCAGCTCAACAGCCGTCAACTCCTGCGCGGGGAGCCCGTTGCATTACTTCAAAAGCAGCGTAGAACTGGGCTATGAAATCCCCTCTCCCAGATGGGAGAGGGCTAGGGTGAGGGGGGATCCAAGCAGTCATCCAAATGTCTCCGAACGCCAGAATCTCTCCCTCCAGCCCTTAGCCGCTCTCACCCCTCCCAACACGGCCTTGTAATACCTTGTAGAATACCTGGCATGACACACCCTGCAAGCCCAGCCGATCAAGACGCCGAACCATCGTACATAGGCCTCCCGTCTTTCCTAAAGCTCCCTTATGTGACCACCGTTGAAGAGCTTGCCAGGCTCAAGCCGGATATCGCCGTAATGGGAGCGCCTTTCGACATCGGCGCCACCCTGCGGCCTGGGACCCGGTTCGGCCCCAGGGCTATCCGCCAGGCGGCCGGCTACCCCGGCGGCACCCCCGTGGAGCCTATGTACCACGCCTCCATGCAGGTGCACCCCTTCCAAATATTGAAAGTGGTGGACTTTGGGGACGCCAACTGTAGCCCCCACTCGATTGAACAAGCCCACCAGGCCATCAAGGAGAGAGTCGCCCAGATACTATCCGCTGGCGCCATGCCCTTCATTCTCGGCGGCGACCATTCCATCACCCTGCCTGCGGCCACCGCGGTAGCCGACCGCTGGGGCCGTGGAAAGGTGGGAATAATACATTTCGACGCCCACGCCGATACCGGCCCCGACAGCTTCGGAGGCACCCTTATCGCCCACTGCAGTCCCATGCGGCGGCTCATAGAAAGCGGCGCTGTTCCCGCCAAGAATTTCGTGCAAATAGGCCTTCGCGGTTATTGGCCTCCCGAGGAAGTGTGGCAATGGATGGGCGACCAGGGAATGCGCTGGCACCTCATGGCGGAGATAGAAGACCGGGGCTTCGATACGGTCATCGAGCAGGCTATCAACGAAGCCCTGGACGGCCCGGAATACATCTACCTCTCCGTGGACATCGACGTCCTGGACCCAGGATTCGCTCCGGGCACAGGTACACCTGAACCTGGAGGCATACTTCCCAGCCAGTTGCTGCGGGCCATGCGGCGCATCGTCCCCCGCGTGAATCTGGTCGCCATGGACTTGGTGGAGGTCTCGCCTCCCTACGACGACGCCGGCGCGGTCACCGCCGAACAGGCCCACCGGGTAGTGCTCGAAGTAATCACCGCCGTCGCCAGCGCTCGGGCCCAACGTGGCCGTGGCGGTCCCGCTGGGCCCGGTTAGAATCATCACGGGCTATGACAATTATCAAAGAATATTGACAAGCCCCGGTGAAACTATCACAATTCACGGTGTAAGCCCGCGGCGGAGTTTCCCCCTCTAGTCATCCACGGCCAATCAGACCTCTCCATGGACCCAGGGCAGAAACCTGCCAGTTGACATAACGTTGGGAGGGCAATCATGTCCAGCTATAAGATCATTTCCCAGGACAACCACGTTATCGAGCCGATAGACCTGTGGACCAGTCGGGCCGAGTCCAAGTTCGCCTGGCGTGTGCCTCACGTTGAAAACCTGGGGGAAAAGGGCGACTGGTGGTTCTGCGACGGCCGCAAGATAATCGGCGTTACTGGGGGCTCGGCCAATGTGGGCAACAGGTTCCTGGACCCCGATAACAAGGTCAGAAACTCTCGCATTGAGGACGTGCGTCCAGGGGGCTGGATTCCAGAAGAGCACGTCAAAGACCTGGATATAGACGGCCAGGACATGAGTGTCGTCTTCCCCACGGTCGGGTTCATGCTTTTCGGCATCCCCGACGGCCAGTTGCTGGACTCCCTCTGCAGGAGCTACAACGACTGGGTTGGAGAATTCTGCGGCGTCATTCCCGACAGGCTCAAGGGGATCGCCATGATTAACACCGACGACGTGAGCGTGGGCGTAAAGGAGTTGGAACGCTGCGCCAAGATGGGCCTAGTCGGGGCAATGATCGCCGTCTATCCCAGCACGTCTCAGTACTACGATGACCCGGCCTACGAACCCTTCTGGGCGGCCGCCCAGGACTTGCAAATGCCCCTCAACCTCCACGTCGCAGCCAATCGTTACAGCCCTGTTCAGGAACTTGCCGACCCTGACATCGATAGGCCCGCCTTTATCTGCAACGCCGCCTATTGGCCGATGATGTCTCTTGGCGACATCATCTTTAGCGGCGTCTTTGAACGCTATCCCAACCTCTACGTGGGATCTGTCGAGCACGAACTGTCCTGGGCGCCCCACTTCCTGGACCGGCTCGACTACACCTACACCGACCGGATGCCGCCCAAGGATGATCCGTCTCAGGCCAACAAGCGCCACCCAATAGTACGGTACAAGGATGGCATCCTTCCCAGCGACTATTTCCACAGCAACTGCTTCCTCGGTTTTCAGGAAGACGCCCTGGGCATCCGGGACCGGGCCATCATAGGTGTGGACAACCTGATGTGGGGGGCGGACTATCCCCACTCAGAGTCTACATTCCCCCGGAGCCGGGAGATTCTCGATAACATCCTGGCCGACTGCACCGAGGAAGAAAAGGCCAAGATCGCCGGCGGCAACGCTCAGAGGGTATACAGGCTCTGACCAACGGACAGCCCCAACTCCCGCAAATCGCACAACAGGCGCTCTGTTACAGAGCGCCTGTTGTGTTTCTTGCACCGCGTGGGCTTCCAGGTCCAAAGGCTGGAGAGCAGTCTCCTGGCCCAGTGGGCCCAGCTATCCAACTACCGGTCGTGCCACTCAGGCGTCGGTTCGTCGACGCAGTGCAGGAACACGAAAGCCCCGGTCCGGCCCAGTCCTCGGAATTGCCCGGTTAGCTCCTTGACCCGCCGGCGGTAGTCCAACGCGTCCAACGACCTCAAATAATTCCTGAACGACCCATGCTCCTGGGCCAGTTCCAAGACTACCCCGGCGTTCTCCACGGTCCCCAAAATCTTCCGCCTGTTCCTGACGATACCAGGGTCTTCGAAGAGCCGGTTGATCTCCTCGACCCCATAATTCGCAACTGTGCGAACGTCAAACCCATCGAAAGCCTTCTGGAAGTTGGTCCACTTTTGCCTAACTACCCGCCAACTGAACCCCGACCGGAATATCGCCTTGGTCAACTCCTCAAGGTACCCGCTGTCGCCGGCGGGAGCTATCCTTGGGGGCACCTCGATCATTGTCCGCATAGGGTCGGCTTGTTGAGGGAGGCTAATTCAGCTGGCGAAGCCGTGGGTCCAGCGTATCCCTTAGCCAGTCGCCGAACAGGTTCAGCGATATCACCGTAAGGGCAATAGCCAGTCCCGGAATGGTCGAAATCCACCAGGCGTCAGCCAGAACGTCCCGCCCGTGGTCCACCATTACCCCCCACGCTGGAGTGGGCGGCGGTATTCCTGCACCCAAAAAGCTCAACGAGGCCTCCACCAGGATAACCACGCCAACGTTCAGCGTAGCGATGATTATCACAGTGTTGAAAACCCCCGGCAAAAGGTGAGCTAGCATGATGCGCAGGCTGCTGGCTCCAGATACCCTTGCCAGTGCTACGTAGTCCATGTTCTTAAGTTGGAGTACTTCTCCCCTCACTACCCGCGTGAAAAGGGGCCAGATGACCAGCGACAAGACCCCTACGATAAGTTCGAAAGACGCGCTCAACGCCGAAACCAGCGCCAGCGTAATTAGCAACAACGGCACTGCAAGGACGATGTCCACCAGGCGCATTATCAGCTCATCCACCCAGCTGCCATAGTATCCAGACAGCAGGCCCATGAAAGTGCCAATAGTCCCCCCCACCCCCAGGGTTATCGCCGCAACGATCAGGGAGATTCGGGCGCCGTAAAAGATTCGGCTCAAGATGTCCCGGCCCTGCTTGTCCGTTCCCAACAGGAATCTGCTGGTGCCCTCCTCTCTAACCTCGACAACCAACAGGTCCCCGACTGCAATTTCCCTGATAGGCCGGCCCTCCGCGATGGCTTGCGCATCCTCGGCCGCCTTGCCTTGCTCGAAATCGCCGCTTCCGATCCTCACCTCTCTGAAATTTTGACCTATGCCCACCTTTTCTACTACTGTCTTTGGCAGATATTTGGCTCCCTGCCAGGCAGGCGGCACTATCCTATCAGACAGATCGCCGTCTACTGGATCGTGAGGAGAAATCCAGTGGGCGGTGATGCCGCAGAACACCAGGATCGAAAGTATGGACACCGGTATCAAGGGCAAGCGCCGCAGCCGGCGTACCGTTCTCCGTACCCTGGCGCCCAGTCCCTCCTGGGCTACTACTATGCCGTTGGTGACCTCAGCCGCCATCGTTAGCTACTCCAAGTCCTTAGGCATAGCGGATTCTGGGATCGATATATGCATATAGTACGTCCACAAACAGGGCCGACATTACGTACATTAAAGTGAAGATAATGACAACCGCCTGCACCACAGGGTAGTCCGCCTGGTTCATGGAGTCGACCGCCAGGCGTCCCAAGCCCGGCCAGGCGAAGACTAGCTCCACCGTCACCGAGCCCGCCACCAAAGTTCCCAGGCTTATCCCTGCAAACGTCATGGCCGGTATTAGAGCGTTCTTCAATGCATGCTTCCAGATAATCGACGTTTCCGACGCCCCTTTTGCCCGGGCCAGCTTGATGTACTCCGAGTCCATTACGTCCAGCATGGCCGACCGTATCAACCTCATATTGACCGCTACGAACCACCATCCCAGGGCGATCGCGGGAAGAATAATTGCCTGGAAGCCCTCCTCACGGCCGGAAGGCGGCAGCCATCCCAACCTGACTGCAAAGAACAGGATAAGCATTATGCCGATCCAGAATGGGGGGGCCGACTGCCCGATCAGGGCTATGACCTTCCCGGTTCGGTCGAATATGCTGTCCCGTCTCACCGCACCTAGTATGCCCAGGGGTACGCCTATCATGGTCGACCATATCAGTGCGGCAAGCCCTAGCTCTACGGTGGGCCAAAGCCGCTCTTGGATCATGTCCACCACGGGGCGTCGTTGTACTATCGAATCACCAAAGTCCCCCTGGGCCAGGTCCGTTATGAATATCCAGTACTGCTCAGGGTACGACTTGTTCAGGCCCAGCTTCTCCCCTAGGGCGTCCCAATGGGCGACGTCCCGGGCCTGCCTGCTCAACAACAGGTTTCTGGGGTCTCCCGTCGACCTGGCAAGGATAAAGATGAACACCGACACGGCCAAGATCGTCAGGAAGCCCATGAAAATCCGCCGTACCAGGTACCTCTGCATATCCCCTCGCCGTCGACTTCAGGGCTGATCGTCAACCCCTCTCACCGACGCAACGCCAAAACTGTTAGAAGCCGCGACAGGGTATCAGGTGCTCACTATCCGGGACTTGGTCTCGCCTTGAATACGTGGGTGCGAAGCTTCTTGGACTCTACCGGTTTGGATCGGGAGTTCCGCCCTGAACGCTTCAACGATTGCCGAAAGGGGCGGTGGCTCGCCACGCTCTCAATCAGGCAGGAACTGCGATACCCGCTCCTACCGCGGTCAAGGTTATCGGCAAGTATACCAATCCTGTCAACAACAATGCCTCTCGTTCAAGGCCGCACAAAGAGCGCCCGTCAGATAGCCTTATCGCCGCCCCAATAGCCGGAGCCGGGTCCTTAGGCATAGCGGACCCTGGGATCGATGTAGCCGTAAAGTATGTCCACTAACAAGGCCGACGCTATGTACATCAACGTGAAGAGGATCACGACCCCCTGTACCACCGGGTAGTCAGACTGATTCATGGAGTCAACCGCTAGGCGTCCCAGACCGGGCCAAGCGAACACCAACTCAACGGTCACAGCGCCGGCCACCAGTGTGCCCAGGCTGATGCCTCCAAAGGTCAAGGCCGGTATTAGAGCGTTTTTCAGGGCGTGCTTCCAAATGATGGACCTTTCGGATGCTCCCTTAACCCTAGCAAGCTTGATGTACTCCGAGTCCAGTACGTCCAGCATGGCAGAACGGATCAGCCTCATATTGACTGCTACGAACCACCACCCCAGTGTGATCGCGGGAAGAATAATTGCCTTGAACCCTTCCTCCCGGCCTGAAGGCGGCAGCCAACCTAACCTGACTGCAAAGAACAAGATGAGCACAATTCCGATCCAGAAGGGAGGAGCTGATTGCCCGATCAGAGCTATGAACTTCCCGATTCGGTCGAATATCCCGTCCCGTCTCACCGCACCCAGAATGCCAAGGGGTACTCCCACCATCGTCGACCATAGCAATGCAGCAAGCCCGAGCTCGACTGTGGGCCAGATCCGCTCTCCGATCATGTCTTTCACGGGGCGTCGTTGCACTATGGAATCTCCCAATTCCCCTTGCGCCAGGTCATTCACAAATATGCCGTACTGTTGAATCAGCGGCTTGTCCAGACCCAGCTTCTTCCCCAGTTCTTCCCATTGGTCGAGAGTTCCCCCCCTTGGATTAATCAACAGGTTCCTGGGGTCTCCTGTAGACCTCGCCAGGGCAAAGATAAATACAGACACGGCCAGCACCGTGAGAATGGCCGTTAAGAGCCGCCGTACAAGGAACCTCTGCATATCCCCTCACCTCCGAATTCAGGTTCTTGTTGCCCGGCCCTGTGGCCGTTGGTGCATCGGACACACCCTCTGGGGGATTTAATGGTTCTCCGACATTGACGCCCAAGAGGCTGGGGTCTCTCAAGGAACGTGCTATGACCCTCGGTGTACCACAAGATTAATGATAAACGTTATCATAAGACCATATATACGACAAGGCCCCGCGGCGGACACCGCAGGGCCTTGTCGTTCTCCACCTTAGGAAATTATAGAGCGTCGCCGCATCCCATTTAGAGGACCGGCGCCCCCCCCGAAAAATCTACGAACCCCGCCGCCGCACGAGCCCGGCAGGCGCCAATGCCAAACCGTTCGAGGTCCTGGCTAAATCCTGACCGCCTACTCCTCGGGGGGAAAGAAAGCGTTGGGAACGATCGCGCATCCCGTGCCCACTACGGCGGTGTCCCCTCGTTGGTTGGTCATCTTGATGTCCACGGAAACCTTCCTGCCGCCGGCTTCACTGGAAACGTCGCTGATAGTCCCGGAAAACGTGATTGTGTCCCCGGGACGCACCGGCCGGAGAAATCTCAGGTCCACCATGCCGTTGTGATTAAATACGTCGCTACCAAAGTGCCGTCTCAGCATCTCCAAGGCAAACGACAATGTCATTCTGCCTGAGGCAACCGTGCCCTCTGTCCCCAATGTCTCCCTGGCCGTTGCTTCATCGGTGAACTGGGATGGAGCAGACCTGCCCGAGCTTCCCTCGAAGAGATTAATCGCCTCCTGGGTCACGTTTTTGACCAACGGCTCAATCTCGTCGCCCACCCGTTGGGCTTTTGCTACCCTCCCCATTTCTTGCCCACTTCGGACGGCTGCTTCAGTTCATGGGTTATCACCCTGTCGATTAGCCGCCCGTCCTCGTCAACCGAGACCGCCTCTGTCACAGTGTAGTTCTTGCCCCTTCTGACATACTTGTCCGCAACCCATGCCCTGACGGTCAGCTTCTTGCCGGCTATGGGAGGGTTGTAGCAATGGAACGCGCAGCGGGCGTTCACCGACCCGTCGTCCCGGTATTTGGCGCTGAACTGCTTGATGTCCACCTTGTGGGAAATAGTAGGGAAGCTGGCTTCAGGGTCCATCACTCCCTTTCGGTAGGTATCGATCATCTCCTGCGTCAGCACGTACTCGTACTTCTCAAACGTCTCCCCCACTTCTAAAGCGTTCCAGTCCAGCAATATCCGATCATCGGCTTCTGGCATTTCTAACCCGCTCCCTCAGGGTGACAGGAATTCTACCCTTTGCATGCGATGCCGGACGATCCTTGGTTGCGCTGGCGCCTGGGCGCAGTGCCAGGCTCCCGACCCTCTGCAAGTCCCCGCCCTTAATGCTAAGAGCCTATACCACAACCCGCCGGTACGGATTGCGCGGCCCTATGCTGTCGCACCGCCCTCGCCCCTGCCCAACTGTGGCCATGCG
This sequence comes from Dehalococcoidia bacterium, assembly GCA_965249215.1. Classification (GTDB taxonomy): domain Bacteria; phylum Chloroflexota; class Dehalococcoidia; order Lucifugimonadales; family UBA3495. The sequence goes on from CBDFLN010000002.1 coordinate 687,990, forward strand.
GCCGGCGCTCCCGCCTTCTCCAGCCGCTCCTCAATGGGCAAGCTCTCATCCCAATTTCGGGCGATGAAGCGCCGCCCGTTGGTCTCGTTAGAATCCTCCGATGCAAGCCAGACCGCCGGCGCCGCCATCACCTCCGACTGCACCATCTGGGACCTGTCTCCAGTTACACCCGGGCCCAGCAGATTGGTGTTGGTCCGGCCCCCCGGCGCAAGCAGGTTTACCGTCACGCCTGTGCCTTCCAACTCCCGCGCCAAAGTCGCCGCCAAAGCCTCGTGACCGGCTTTCGACGGCCCGTAGGGCGACTCTCCCTTCCGGTACATCGTGTCCAGGCTCGTAGTAATCCCGATGATTCTCCCCCATCCCTGGCCCAGCATATGCCCCAGCGCGGCCTTGACCATGTAGAATGGCCCGCTCATGTTAATCGCTACCACCCGGGCCCACGCTTCCCAAGACACATCCCACGCATTCGGGGCCGCGCCCGTTCCCTCCGGCGCTAGCCCCACGGTCCTGGGGTTGGCCCCGGCGTTGTTGACCAGTATGTGCAGCCCTCCCAGTTCCGCGATGGTCCTGTTCACTGCCGCCTCTACCGCTTCGTAATCCGCTACGTCGGCGACAATCGGCAAGACGCAGTCGTCGCCTCCCATCCCCCGCACCTCTCTGGCGCTCTCGTCCAGCCACTCCCGGTTGATGTCGACCATTGCCACTCGAGCGCCCGCTCGCACGAAAGCCGCCGTGATCGCATGGCCTATGCCAATGGGACTCCCCGCGCCCGTTACTATGGCGACCTTTCCCCTCAGAGGCCCTCCAGCCGTCATTTGTTTGCCCGTTCTTTCGTCATTTGGAGTAGTCGCTATTGGCCCCTGGAGTGGGTTCCGGTATAAGTGGAATGTACTGCTGCACCTCGTTCGCCGCTGCATCGAGGAGCCCCACCGGACCATAGAGTACCCCTCAAGCCATGCCTCTCCGATGAACTTGCCCGGAACCCTGAGTTCCACGGCCTACCAGCGGCCGAAGGAACTACCCTGGGTCCAGGCGCCTATACGACAGTAGACAAAAATGTCGGCGGCCGGTGCTGCCTGACATAGCGGGCTGCAGTAGGAAGCGTGTGGTGCCGAAGGTCAGAGTCGAACTGACACGGGGTTGCCCCCACCGGTTTTTGAGACCGGCGCGTCTACCATTCCGCCACTTCGGCCCAGGCCTATTCTATAGCTAAATCGGCCCTTTTTACACCCCCACAACGGCAACGCCGGATCCCGGCCCGAACGCATAGACCTGTAGGCGGCATAGTCCGCCTGTCTACTGTGGGGGGTGCTCGACCATGCTCCGGGCGGCTCAACCCGGTCAGACGCGCCTCCGCCGCCGGGGGCGCCCCCATCCCGGGCCAAGCAGCTTGCCTTAATCGGCGGGCGCCGGCGACAACGCCGGGAAATAAAACCCTCGGTTTCTCCCGTAATTGGGCCGCTGGGGCCACGACGCCCAATTCCTGAGGTATGACCCCACCGCTATCATCAGCGCCCCAACGAACATCATAATGATTGCCACCAGCGTCAAGGGGGGCGCCTCTTTAATATCTAGCGCCCTCGCGTTGCCGGCCGCAAAGACGGGGATGTCTCCCCCCGGCGTGAACGGGACAATCGAAGCGCCTATCGGGGCGGCGACGTCTGTGACGGAAATACTCACGGTAACGGAGTCTGCCGCGCCCGATGGGTCGGTCGCAGTCACGGTCACCGTATAGCTGGACTTGCTCTCGTAGTCCAGGAAAGCCTTGGTCAGCAATTGCCCCGTCGACGCCGTAATGTCAAAGGAAGAGTCATCGCTCCCGCCCAGGGTGTAGGTCAGCGGGTCGTCGTCCTCGTCCGCAGCAACCACCGGCTCTCCGATATTCTCTCCCGGCTCCGTGTGCTCGGCCACTTCCCGGTCAACCGAATCAACCTCGAAATCCGGGGCGCTGTTGGTTACCGGAGCCGCCCGCACCGCGTTTAACGACACCTCCTGCGCTTCCTTAGACGACCCCCGCCGGTCGCTATACGACGCAGTTGCACGCAGGTAGTGGTCCACGTCACCGGCAACCGGCGTGTAGCTGGAACCCGTAGCGCCGTCTATCGACTCCCAGTCGCTCTTGTCCGAAGACCTGTCCCACTCCCAGGTTGTGCCTGAAACCCCGCCATCCGGGTCTGTTATCGTAGCCGTTAGAGATCTCCCAACCTGCGGCTGTACCGACGACAAGGCTACTGCACCCGTTTCTTCCACGTCGGTCACGGTAATGGTCACGGTGATTGTGTCGTCCGTCTCCGTGTCGGCGTTCCCGCCGGCGTCGTAACCGTCGCTTACCGACACCGTAACCGAGTAGCTGGACTTGCTCTCGTAGTCCAGCGCGGCTTTCGTTTGCAGTTGCCCCGTCGACGCCACGATGTCGAATGACGCGGCATCGTCACCGTCCAGGGTGTACGTCAGCGAGTCCCCGTCTTCGTCCGTGGCCGCCACCGGGTCCCCGATGTCCTCACCCGCACCGGTGTTCTCCGCCGCGCTCCGGGCGCCGGTCTCCGTAGCCGGAAACGCCGAAGTCTCCTCCACGTCGGCAACCACAATGGTAACTGTGATCGTGTCGTCCGTCCCCGTGTCGGCGTTCCCCTCGGCGTCGTAGCCGTCGCTTACCGACACCGTTACCGAGTAGCTCGACTTGTCCTCGTAGTCCAATGTGGCCTTGGTCTGCAGTTGCCCCGTTGACGCAACTATGTCAAAGGACGCGGCATCGTCACCACCCAGGGTGTAGGTCAGCGAGTCCCCGTCGCTGTCCATGGCCGACACAGGGCCCCCAATGTCCTCACCAGACCCGGTATTCTCCGCCACGCTCCGGGCCCCGTCCTCGCTGGCCGCAAACTCCGGACTCTCTTCCACGTCGGTGACTGTGATGGTCACCGCGACAGTATCGTCCACTGCCGTGTCGGCATTGCCCTCCGCGTTGTAGCCGTCGCTCACTGACACTGTCACCGAGTAGCTGGACTTGCTCTCGTAGTCCAGGGCTGCTTTGGTCTTCAGTTGCCCCGTCGATGCCGTAATGTCAAACGACGCCGCATGATCACCGCCTAACGTGTAGGTCTGCGAGTCACCGTGGTCGTCCACTGCAGCCACCGGTTGGCCTATATCCACACCCGCCTCGGTGTTCTCCGCCACGCTTCGAACGACCGACGCGCCGGTCGCAAAGTCTGGGGCCTCTTCAACGTCGGTCACCGTGATGGTCACCGCGACGGTATCGTCCACCGCCGTGTCGGCATTGCCCTCCGCGTCGTAGCCGTCGCTCACTGACACTGTCACGGAGTAGCTCGACTTCGTCTCGTAGTCCAGGGCCGCTTTGGTCTTCAGTTGACCCGTAGATGCCGCAATGTCAAACGACGCCGCATGGTCACCGCCTAGCGTGTAGGTCTGCGAATCACCCTGGTCGTCCACTGCAGTCACCGGTTTGCCTATATCCACACCCGCCGCAGTGTTCTCCGCCACGCTTCGAACGACCGACGCGCCGGTCGTAAACTCCGGGTCCTCTTCCACGTCGGTCACCGTGATGGTCACTGCGACTGTGTCGTCCGTAGCTGTGTCGGTATTGCCTTCCGCGTCGTAACCGTCGCTCACCGACACTGTCACCGAGTAGCTCGACTTCGCCTCGTAGTCCAGGGATCCTTTCGTCTGCAATTGCCCCGTCGACGCCGTAATATCAAACGACGCGGCGTCATCGCCGCCCAAGGTATACGTCAGCGAGTCCTCGTCTTCGTCCTCAGCCGCCACCGGGTGCCCGATGTTCTCCCCCGTCCCGGTGTTCTCCGCCGCGCTCCGCGCGCCGTCCTCGCTGCTAGGGAACTCCGGCGCTTCCTCTACGTCCGTGACGGTGATTGTTACCGTGATCCTGTCTGATGCGTTGGAGGGGTCTTTAACTGTTACGGTCACTTCATAGCTGGACTTGCCCTCGTGGTCCAGAGCAGTCTTAGTCTGGAGTTGGCCCGATGACTTCACAATGTCAAAGGATGCGCCGTCGACTCCGCCCAGGGTGTAGGTAAGCTTGTCGTTGTCAGAGTCCGAGGCTTTAATCGGCTCGCCGATATCTGTCACCGCGGCAGCGTTTTCCGCCACTGACCGCTGGGCGTTGTCCCCCTCGTTAAAAAACGGTTTCTGGTTCGACTTGGACACAGGCCTTGAAGTTGGCTCTCGCCGCGGCGACGGGTCCACGTCGGCAACGGATATGGTCACGGTGATGGTCACGGTGATGGTATCGTCCGTCGCAGTGTCGGCGTTGCCGTCCGCGTCCTTGTTATCGCGGACCGACACGGTCACGGAGTAACTGGACTTGGTCTCGTAATCCAGGGCATCTTTTGTCCGCAGCTGCCCCGACGTCGCCATGATGTCGAATGAGGAGGCATCATCACCCCCCAGTGTGTATTGAAGCGTATCGTTGTCGTCGTCAGTAGCAGTTACCGGTGAACCTACGCTGAGATTCGCAGGCGAGTTTTCGGTGACCTGTCTGGTGGTAGTCTCGGCAGAAAACTCCGGATCCCTGTTCGCCGGCGGCGCCGTCGCCACCGTGTTGCCCGACACCGCCGCCGCGGTCTTCCCAGACCCCTCGCCGTCGGTATAGGACGCTGTGACGCGCAGGTAATTTCCCACGTCGGCGACTACCGGCGTGTAGCTCTCTCCGGTAGCCCCACTGATCGCCGTCCAGTTGCTCCTATCTAAGGAACTCTCCCATACCCAGCTCTCCCCGGAAATGCTCCCGTCGGGGTCGGTCAGGGATGCCGTCAACGCCGTGTCGACCAGGGGATGCGTCGCCGACAACTCCAGCGTCCCCGATTCCTCTACGTTGGTCACGGTGACTGTGACGGTAACAGTAGCGTCCGTCGCCGTATCTGCGTTGCCGTCCGCGCCCTTGTTATCGCGCACCGACACGGTCACGGAGTAACTGGACTTGGCCTCGTAGTCCAAGGGGTCTTTCGTCCGCAACTGCCCCGACGTTGCCACAATGTCGAAAGACCCGCCGTCAGTCCCGCCCAACGTATAGGTCAGTGAGTCACTGTCGCCGTCCATGGCCAACACCGCCTCGCCGATGTTCTGGCCTGCCGCGGTGTTCTCCGGAACGCTCCGGTTGCCCGTCTCGCTGGCCGCAAACTCCGGCGCTTCTTCCACGTCGACAGCCGCCGTTCCCAGGGGTTCCGGGGCCGCCGCGTCCGTAACCCTGACCGTCACCGAAATTATAGTCTTGCGGGGCCTTTGTCCATTGGGGGGATTGGCGTCGTAGGCGGTGATCGAGAACGAGTACGAGTTGTTCCCGCCCTCGTCCTTAGGGGTCTCGAAGTCCGGCGGACTGTTGAACGTCAGCACGCCTTCATCATCGATGGTGAAATGATCGCCGTCGCCCCCGCCGGGCTCCACGCTGACTATCCAACCACCAGTGGGGCCCCCCTTATTTTCGGCGGTGTAGGTGGCCACCTGCCACGTGCCGTTCTCGGGGTAACTGATATCTTCAGGCCCCTCTACCACCGGGACCCCTTTGCTGCCTGAGGGTGTGATAGTCGCCTTGATGGTGTCGGACTGGCCCGACGGGTCCCTCGCCTTTATGGTCACGGTGTAGGAGCTGGCGTCGACGTCTCTGAAAAGCTGCTTGGTATAAAGCCTGCCCGTCGTCCCATCAATGCGAAAAGCCCCGGCATCTGTCCCTTCCAGCGAGTAGCGGACTTCGTCCCCGTCCGGGTCCTCGGCCCTCGCCGGGTTGTAGATTTCAGCGCCGATCGGCGAGCTTCTCCTGACGTACAAACAGACGCCCCGGTCAGCGTCGGTCCCTGTGCAGCCGTAGCCGCCGTTGATATCACCCGCTGCGGGAAACGCCGGTGCGCTATTGTTCGACGGCGCCGCCCTGACGTCCCTATAAGACTCCATGCGTGCCGTCTTGCCGGAACCTTCCCCGTCCGTATAGGAAGCAGTCGCTCTCAGGAATTTGTCCACGTCATCATCTACCGGCGTGTAACTCGCCGACGTGGCCCCGTTTATATCAGAGTAGGAGCCGTTCTTGGTGTCCGCCCGGGACCACTGCCACGTCAGGCCGGAAACAGCGCCGTCTGGGTCGGCAAGCGAGGCTGTAAGTGCCGTACTGACCTGGGGCTGCTTCCACGACAGAGTCACCGTCCCCCGCTCGTCCAGGTTGGTGACGTTCACCGTTACCGTGATGCTGCCGGAGCGGCTGCCGTCAGAAGCGATGACTTTCACAGTGTAAGATTCCTCGGACTCGTAGTCCAGTGGGGCCCCGGACATCAACTGGCCCGTCGAACTGCCGATGGCGAAATGCGACGTGCCCGCGTTCTCCAACGAGTAGGTCAAGTTGCCGCCGCCGGTAGCCGTCACCGGATCGCCGATGGCTTGGAACGGAGCGGTGTTCTCGTCGACTTCTCGGGTGGTCGCCTCGGTTGAGAACTGCTGAGCAGAGACTGGACTGGCTGAATGGAGGATGACCGAAAGTGCCGCGACCAGGCCTCCGAAGGCAACGACGACCATCACCACTATGGTCGCAACAAGAGCTCTGTGAGCCATACCCTTCCTAAACACTATTCCGACGACCCAACAGGACACAGAGTGCGTCGCGGTGTAAGTTCTACACGGAGTACCAGTTCAGGTCTGGTGTAGGACGACTGGCGCAATGTTGTCGCTCAACGTCGACCCCTGACTGCCATTTCAGGCACACCGCGCCGCCCCATGTAAAATAACACCGCCCGCCTCTTCCACGCTTCGTGCTAGCACCGCCACTTTCGGGCACTTTCGTGCATCATTCTCGTTTGTTACACTGTGGATCCGAATGCTTTGCGTCACTCTCCGGGCATGGACTTGCCAAGGCATGCCGGGTCTCGGGACTTTGATGCCCGCAATAAACCTGTCATCACTGATCAACTACAGCCTTGGTGTAGTCGGCCCAAGTCGTTATAATCTCCGACTGTGGGCTCTAAAAAGCTTCCGGACCGTCGGCATCAGACTCAATGAAACTTATGTGAGGGGATAGCGGAAAAATGCTGAGCAGAATGATAGGCGCAGCCCTGTTGCGTTCGGACACCTACGAGGACGTGGAGCACGACCGCTCCGCCACGTTGCAGGCCCTCTTGGTGGTAATTTTGGTATCCATTTCCAGTGGCGTCGGCGCCCTGTTGCAGGACGAAGTTGACATAGTGGATGCCTTGGTCTTCGGTGTCATTTTTGGGGTGGTCTCATGGGCAGTTTGGGCCCTGACCACCTGGATAGTCGGTAGCACCATCCTGAAGACTGCTGCCACAGAGGCGAACTGGGGTCAGCTTGCCCGAGGGACCGGTTTCGCGCAGACACCAGGAATTTTCTCCTTCCTGGTCTTCGTCCCTGGTATTGGCTGGCTTATCGGCCTGGTGATTCTCATCTGGAAATTGGCTGCAATGCTGATCGCTGTGCGGCAGTGTTTGGACTACACCTCCACCTGGCGGGCGTTCTTCGTGGTTCTTATCGCCGCGATTCCCTGGCTCATCATCGTTGCCGTAGTCGGTGCCCTCTTGGGCATCGGAGGGGACTAGCATCTGGCGGTCCAGCACCTGGGTCGCAAGCCAGGTACACATCTCCTTCACTGGTGCCGGATGATTCGCCACAAGTTTGGTCGGAACACAGAAACCAAGGGGTTGTATTTGCGATGGCTCGGCCTGCTGGCGGCGTTGGTGGCTGTCGTTCTCGTGTTCGCCGCGTGCAGTGAAACCGCAACGCCCACACCCGTTCCCACCAATACACCCCATCCAACTCTCACCGCGGTCCCAACCCCCACATCGGTGCCAACGCCTACGGCGGTCCCAACCCTCACACCCGAGCCAACCCCCACGGCGGTCCCGACGCCTACGCCGGCAATAATGTCGCTGAGCGACGTCGACGACTCCACCACGGGCGCCGACCTCATTGCAGCCCTTTCAGACAGCGAAGCCGACTGCCTGCGCTCTACTATCGGGGACGAGGGCTATGGAGCGCTGCAAACACTGACCCTGTCCCAGAGTCCACTGGGATTCGATACCTTCCCGTTGCATTGCCTAGAGCAGTCCAACGCCATCGACCTGAGCGTGGCGATGATGTCACTACAGGCAGGAGGGCTTTCCGATGACGGCCAGGCCTGCATCAAGGACGTCTTCGCCGACCTCGGCGTGCCTGGCGAGAACATGACCGAGGCAGACTCAATGCGTTCGTTCATTTCCATGCAGCTTTGCTTGACCGACGAGGAGGCCATGGCCCTTGACGCGTCCGGCGGTGACGACCCGTTGCCTCTCCCCTCCCAGCTCCGCTGCATATCCGAGCAGGCGGACCTCGAGAACCTGTTCATTTTGTACCAGGGGTTTGTCGACCTGGGGGAGGGCTTGGAGGCGCCAACACCTTCACCGGAAGTGCTGGCGGCAGTGAACGAGATAATGGCGGCCCAGGAGGCCTGCGGCATTCCCACCGTCAGCCAGTGAGATGGGTCCGTGCCTTAGGGGCCCGCGTCTAGCTCCCAAACACCGCGAAGGTGGCGCCCCTTTGGGGGCAACCTAAGCCTCGATCATCTTCCGGGCTGTGTCCCTAGCCTCGTCCAGGCTGTCCACGAAGTGTTCCGGCGGCACCCTCTGTAGAACGTTCAGCGTGTCGAGGGTCGCGGCAGGCGCGCCGGACAGACCCATGACTATGCACTGGGTGTCCTCTTCCATCGCGGTGTCGATTAACTGCTCCACCACCAGGGCGGCGCTGTCGTCGATGTATACCGTGTCCGAGAAATCGAGGATTACCACCTCATGCTCCTGGATGTCCACGCTTATCGTATCGATCAGCTTGCTTGAAGACGCAACTGTAAAGCTCCCCCTCAATGCAACCAACCCAACGCGGGCAGAGAAAGAGTCCACCTCTGCCCCTCCCGCGTCCCCCGGCAAAAAGCTCTGGTCCAGCAGAGGCGTCGACACCACGCTGTCCAGTTCCAGCCGCTCGAACTGCCGCGCGCTGGCCATCCCTGCCGCTATCAGCCCTATCGCCACTGCTGTGACCAGGTCCAGGAACACCGTAAGACCCAGAGTTATTAGCATCACTAGAAGGTGCTCCCGCTGCACCCGGTGGATGCGGGTGATAAACCGCCAATCTATGATGTCCCAGCCGACTTTCATCAGGATGCCGGCCAGCACCGCGTGAGGGATTTTCTCGGCATATCCCCCAAGCCCCAGCACCAGCGCCAGCAGTATCCCCGCCCGCACCACTCCCGACACCTGCGTACGGCCCCCGGCCCGGATGTTCACCACCGTGCCCATTGTCGCCCCGGCGCCCGGCAGTCCCCCGATGAACCCCGCCATCATGTTGCCGATCCCCTGACCCACCAGTTCCCGGTTGGGCTTGTGACGAGTCCGGGTCATGGTATCGGCTATCAGGGACGTGAGCAGGCTGTCTATTGAACCCAGCAGAGCAATGGTTACCGCCGGCGCTACTGCCCCCGCCAGGACACCCAGGGAGACGTCCGGCAAGTCTATACCAGGCAGGCCCGTAGGCACTTCGCCGATGACCGGCGTATCGCTCAACCACAGGAGTCCCAGCAGCGTCCCCGCGATCAACGCCGCCAGCGTGGGGGGTAGAACTTTCCTCAGCCGGCTCGGCCAGGCCACTCCCACGCCCAGGGTGACCAACCCTATGGCCAGCGCGCTGAAGTTGACGTCGCCGATTGCCCCCGGCCAGGCGCGGATCGACCCCAGCGGGCCCCCAGTCTCCACCGACGCCCCTAAGAACGGCAGGGTTTGCACCAGCATCACGATGACGCCGATGCCGGACATGAACCCTGATATCACCGAATAAGGCGTAAAGGCCACAAAGCGGCCGACCCTCATTACGCCCAGCAGGATCTGTATCAACCCCGCCATAACGACTATGGTGAAGGCTTCCGCCAGGTTGTCCGCCGCGCTGGTGACGATGACCGCCATGGCCACCGCCATGGGGCCGGTGGGACCGGATATCTGCGACCGCGTCCCGCCGAACACCGCCGCAAAGAAACCGACTGCGATGGCCCCGTACATCCCCGCCTTCGGTTCCAGCCCCGCCGCCACGGCAAAGCCCAACGCCACCGGCAGTCCCACCACGGCGGCCGTAACGCCGCCGAACAGGTCCCCGCGGAAAGTCTGCAGGTCGTAGTTCAGGTTGAAAATTTTTGAAATATCTTGAGCCATATAAGCCCTATGGCGTTACCGCCGAATTCCTACTGCTAGTAGATATGCGCACAACCGTCAATCCCGCCTCGCCCATCGGGTGACTGGCCAATCGCGTGCTCACTCACTCACCGGCCGTGACACCTCTTGAACTTTGTATCAGAACCACACGGACAGAGTTCATTTCGTCCGACTGATATTGGGCCTTGAGCTATATTAGAGGCTGAAACCGGGTTCCCTGCCTTCAGAGATTCCCGCAAATCAGTCGTCACCGGATAACACGGATTAATCGTCACTCTTCGTTGCCCGTGACGTACATGGAAATAGATATCATCAAATATATCGGCGTATGTTGGATCTAGTTGTAAGTGATCGTAGTCTCTGCGCACGAAGTGATGCAAGCCACAGTGCTTGATAAAGGCTCCAACGTAGTCCAATTCATCGTCCGCGAAAACATTCTCGTGCAACTGTATTCGTTGGGACAATAGGTTCCTAAGCTGCTTTCCATCCCATCTAAAGTACTGCCAGGCCTCAGCTATCTGTTCCAAGTCCAAGATGTTCACGACCCACGGGTAAGGATCAACGACGGTCTTCGTTAACAAAGGTGATAAGAATGTTGCGAGCGGACCAAAGCTATCCCTAGTCACACAAACACAGAAGGCATTGTCCGATGCACTTGAAGGTAATCGTAGTACCTCTGAACCCTTCGCATCGTACAATACCAGTTCTTCATCTTGCAGCATCTTGTACAAGCGAAGCGACTGGTCATACGCCTTCTGAATGCCAGATTCCGAGCGGAAGCTCCGCTGAAGTCGGACGAAGGCCTTCTCAGGATCCCGAAAAGGTTCGTCCATAGGGCTCGCCTTTGCTTCCACGAATAGGCAGATATCCTCAGTGAAGATAATAAGATCATGTTCGCGCTGGTTGTCAGGTGTTTCAAATACGTTTCTGTATACCCTGGATTCGGAACCGAGGATTCGGCGTAGAACGGCCGTGGAATGATCTTCTAGGGTTTTGTCCCGCTTTCGAAAGTACTGTTCTCTGACGGGATCTTTAGCCAACTCTTCCTCGCCTCTTAGCAATATAGCGGTGAGCAAGATGTTGAAATTGAACAACATAGCCTCGTCACTGGAGATGGAGACCCATGGCCGCGTTTCGACTATGCTGCGGTCAGTAGGATAGTCAATGCGCTGTCCTTCACCGCGACGAACTGTGAAGAGATCCCAGAAGACCCGCCCTGTATCCCCATATTGCTCGACAAGATCTGAGAGCCTTGTCTTGCCGAGTCGGTTTAGCGCCCGGACAAGTTTGACATCGGGCTCAGCCTGTGTGGAGGTGGGCGCGTTCCGGATCACTTGGTCTATTTGTTCTTGGAGCTGTTGGCCGATGGCTAAAGCAATCATTAGGGCATCTGAGGCAGAACTTCCCAGAATACGTGACAGTTGGCTATCAAAAGGACTTAGGTATATGCGGATCCGATCACTGACCTGCTCGGCTGAGGCCAATAGTGCCTTCAGGTGATAGTCAAGAAAGGCGGTCATCGCAACTTGCTCAATGTTACGGTGGTCCTCCGGTCGGTCAGCTATCGCTCCGTCGGTCGGTAGGTACAACTGCATATACGCGCCGCTAAGGGCTTCCAGCGGATTAACAACTTCGTCCCATTCTTGACCAGAGAATTCCTTTGCATCGAGCGGCTCTGGTGACTCGAGCGTTATCCCTAGTAGCAGACGAATTTGCTTCGCGGGTGACGAGAGTTCAGACTGAGGAAATCCATCGCGCTGTTTGACCATGCTGTATCCCACCACACTCTCGGTGGAACAGTCTTGCACTATGGTTCTGATGTGCTCGATGTTCTCCCTTATGATTTCAAGGAGATCAGTTGGTCCACTCATTAAGCCATGCACCTCATGAGGTCCAACTTTTTCTCGGTCACTTGTCCCAAGCTCAGGTCACTTCTCCACTAGTCCTCAATGGTGTGGGCACGACCAGGTAGCGTTTCTCTCTAGGCGGTTCGACATACCGGCTAAGCATGGGAGTCAACTGCCCTTCAGACCCCTCCAGTTTTCGGACCACTGGGCGATAGCCAGGCAATCTCCGCCACGGGCTGTAGTCGCAAGGTCTCAGAGCCTGTCGCTGGCTCCACGTATGAATCCGCTTCGGTTGACAGTCTCCTGGCATCCCTGAGCAGCCCATTTGCACCAATCCGAAATACTCTCTAGGAAGACACCATTAAGCCCGAATCCACCGAAGGACACCGATGGACGGCGTGAGGAAAGCGGAAGGGGGATGAGGGAGCTACAGGGGAAATAGCCTGGGTTCCATTTGGGGTAGGGAGGTCGGCGGACGGTCTTCATCGCCGCACAGGGGCCCCTATGGGCGTCTGCAGGAGCTGCGATGCGCGGGATGGCGAGAGAATACGCAGCAGGGAACTCTCTCGGACCGGGCTGGCGCGAGTCTGCGGGGATCTTCGGTTGTCCGGTGGGTGGGTCGGTCGCCGACGGTGCCGTCAGGCCGGGAGTGGAATGGCTCGCAGCCGGGCCAAGGCGCGGCTGAACTTCTCAGCCCAAGGCCAGCGATCCGGAAGATGCAGGGTCAACCGGCGTGCCGAGCGGGTGAGCCGTCCGGCCAGGGAGAAGAACCGCCGCCGGAGGGTCTTGGTGGTGGCTATCCGCTCTCCCAGACCGATCCGCGCGGTCCAGCGGGCCAGGTTGTGGGCCATCGTCTGGACGGCCAGCCAGGCGCCGTTGGCGGCGAAGCGGCCCGAGGGGAGATGGTTGAGCCCGACGCCGTACTTGAGGTCGCGTATGGCATTCTCGATCTCGGCGTGGCGGCGATGGTCAGCCTCCAGTTCGAGCAACTCCCCGTCCCGGTCGGTGATGAACCCGTGATAGCTGTATTTGGCGAAGAGGGCCAACTGGGAACCGGGCGTGGGCTTCACACGCCGGACGATGAGCCGCACCGGCGCGGCGTCAGGTTCACTCTGGAAGGGAGTGCAGGTGGTCTCGGCCACATCGGCGGCGCCGTCCATCCAGTAGGGAATGGGAGTCCAGGCATCCTCGGGTATCGTCTCGATGAGATTGCGCAGGCTCTTGTGCTGGCGGATGGTGATGGAGAAGCGGACATCCATCTTGCGGCAGACGGATACCACGCCATGAGTGTAGAACCCGCTGTCGGCCCGTAGCGTGAGTCGTCCGTTGGCCCCGGCGTAGCGTACCCGCCCCACCGTCTCCCGCAGAAAGTGGGCGGCGCCCCGGGCGGTGTTGGCGCGGCCCTCGCGCAGCCGGGACATCAGCACGTCGCCGGTGCCGGCGGCGACGGCCAACAGCGGGTGATAGCCCCGCTTGCCGGTATAGCCGTGGTGGCGTGCGCCCTCCTTGGCCAGTCCGTAGGTCTCGCAGATGGTGGAGTCCAGGTCAATGGTCAGGGGCCCGTCGCCGGGTCCCGCCCCGGCCTGCCAAGCCCGGGCCAGCAACTCGCGGCTCACCCGGTCGAGTTGACGGACGTGGCCCCACCGGAAGCTGCGCAGGAAGGTGCCCAGGGTGGATGGCGCCTTGACCGTGCCGCCCAGGGTGCAGGCCGTCCCCCCGGTGCGCAACACATCGGCGTCGTCAATGCAGTCGCCCCCAGCCAGCGCAGACGCCACCAGCGTCATCATCTTGTCGCTCGTGTTCGCCCGCCCCGGGGCATCGCCCAGGTCGAGGCGCTGCCGGACGAGTTCGGGCAGGCCGAGGTGCCGCGCCAGGGTGGCCGGAAGGAGCAGCCCGGCATTGGCCACCAAGCGGCGGTCGTCGAAGGTGATTTGGATCCGGTCGGGGTGGTTGCGTGGCAGCATCTATTGGGTGCTCCTTTTCCGGGGTCGGTTTTTTGCTACAAAACCATTATCCCAGAAGCACAGGAGCACCTTCTTGCCGCTTCAGGACGCTAACCCGACGCCCTCCTTCGGTGGATTCGGGTTAAGGTCCCTTCCATCCCGGTACTTAGTTGACTTCCTGAGTGTTCCGCAATAGGTGACCTATGCGGCGACCTCGACCGAATTGTGGTCGACTGTGGTTGCCACCTCGTAGGTCACGACCCAACGGGCGTTCTTGACACCTACATTAGTTCCGTAGTGACTATAGGGATAACGAATTACCGTGCCAGGCCGATACTCACTTCTGGTCTGAAACGGCTTGCGGAGTCTTCAATCAGGTCTGCCCTGGCGATAACCTGATTAGCTTCAAGTCCTTCGGTCACTGGAGCCTCTTTAAGAAGTGCTTAGTTTCTCAACTTGGTCCGTTTTCATCTCCCTTAACAATGGTTCGAGGCACAGGCATCCCAGCCTTTTACCATATTCCTAATATCGGGAGTTCTTCAGTCTAAATTGTAGGTCCAACGAACTGATCGCATCAGGGACAGTGGGCCCGGCAGGAGTCGAACCTGCGACCCGCCGGTTATGAGCCGGCTGCTCTGCCGCTGAGCTACGGGCCCGGGGATGTTAGATTATGCCCCGCCTCTTACGGGTGTCAAGAAGCGTGCTGGTGGCGCCGCGCATCCTGCCGCAAGCTGCCTGGCCAGGTCGTGAAGCAAGCTCTAGAGGTTCGCCAGCCGTTCCCGGTAGTCCGGGTCCCACGCCGCCATCAACCCCCGTTTCATCGCCTCCTCAGGCGGGACCCTTACCTCCAGGTTCCCGCTGGTCGGCACGGTGGCTACCACCGCATCCTGGACCAAGGCCTCATAGTAGCTGTGACCAAGGCCCAGCAGGTCTTCGATGAGCGGCTGGTTGTCCTGGCCGAACGTCGGAGACGGACCTCTTATACTTAGCGGGGTCTTGGAGAACTTATATGGCCGGCCCATAAAGGACCTGGTCCCCATGTTCCGCTCAGCAGGGTACGCGACTCGCTCCAAAAACCCGCGGCTCTGGTAATGCGGGTCGAAATGGACGTCCTTGCCAGTCAAGACCGGCCCGGCGGGAATGCCCTCGCCCTGCAGCGTGTGCATCAACGCGTGCTTGTCGAAGCCCGAAGTCCATCCGCTTACGGCCTCATCGATGCGGTCGTGGTTGCTCTGGCGTCCTGGGATGCCGGCCAGACCGGGGTCTTCCGCCATATCCTCCCTGTCCATCAACCGGCAGAGCGCTTGCCACTGCTCGTCGCTCCCCACCGACAATGTAATCCACTGGTCGTCCCCCAGGGCCGGATAGCAGCCCTGCGGGGCCCGGTAGGGATGCCGGTTGCCGATCCGCCCTCCCACCCGACCGTTGGCGATGGCGTCCATCAGGTACTCTGAGGTGAGCATCGCCCCCGACTGGTACATCGCCAGGTCAATCCACTGGCCTTTACCCGTGCGGTTCCGGTAGCGCAGCGCCGCCGTGATGGCGAACATGGCGGACCAGGTAGACAGAAAGTCTACGAACGATGCCCCGGCTTTGGACGGCGCCCCCCCGGGATAGCCGGTAATCCAGCAGTGCCCGTGGGTCGCCTCCTGGGTCGTCGCCTGGGCCGGATAAGAAGAATAGGGCCCGTCCCCGTGGCCGTAGCCGGTGTTTGAGACCATGATGATGTCCGGCTTGATTTTTCTCAGGTTGGGATAGTCCAGGCCCCAGCGCCGCATCACCCTGGGCGTGAAGTTCTCCATCACCACGTCGCTGATGCTGGCCAGCTGCCTGAACAGGTCACGTCCCCGCTCGTCCGTCATGTCCAGCGCCAGAGACCGCTTGCCCCGGTGCATCAGGTTGTACGTCGATGACCGGTTCCACCAGTCATCCCCCGGGTCTCCGTCGGGAAACGTGGCTGCCAGCCCCCCCGTCCGCGATATGTCGGGACGCCCCGGGCCCTCCAGCTTGATTACCTCGGCGCCAAAGTCGGCCATCAGCCCGCCGCAATAGGGCAGGGCGAAGACGTAAGTGGAATCCACCACGCGGATTCCATCCAAAGGCAAAGTCAAATGCTACCTCGGTTTAAGGCCGGTAACTCTCAACCGGCTAGATTACCTTTAGCTCCCTGAGCCGGGACATTTCCGGCCCGGTGTAACCCAGGCCGTCCACGTATATTTCCCGGTTGTGCTGGCCCAGCGTCGGTGCGGGCCGGCACTCGCCGTAGGGCGTTAGGCTCATGTTGAACAACACGGCCGGGACCTTGATTTTCCCCATCACCGGATGCTGGATTTCCCGGAAGAATTCCCGCGACTCCAGTTGCGGGCACTGGGCCAACTCCAACGGGTCCTGCACTACCCCGAACAGAATCCTCGCCTTGGCCGCCTTGGGAAACAGGTCCCACTTGCTTTGGTCCTTGATGGACTCAATGACGATCTGGTCCAGCTCTTCTCCGTGTAAAGCCCGTTGCGCTTGGTCGGAAAACCTGCTTTCCAGCAGCTCAGGCGCGTCGAAAAAGCCGGCGATGTCCTCCCACGACGCCCCGCCCCCGGGCTGCACGATTATCCAGCCGTCGGCGCAGGGCATCGGGTTGCCGAAGTTGCTGCCGCTGGCCCGGCGGCGGGCTTGCGTCCCCCCTGTAAACGCGTACATGGTCTGGGTGGCCATCATCGTCGAGGCCACGCACTCAGTGACCGACAGGTCTATGTGCTCGCCCAAGCCGGTACGTTCTCGCGCAAACAGGGCTATTGAAGTGGCCGCTGCGCCGTTCAACCCGCCTTCATATTGGGCCTGGAATCCGCCGTGCTTCAGGGGCTCCCGCCCCTGCACGCCGCTGATGCTCATGATCATGCCCATGGCGTAGTTGACGATTTCTTCCCCTTGGTACCGGCTGTAGGGACCCGTCTGGCCGAAAGGCGTAATCGAAGTCATTACCAGCCCCGGATTCAACTCCTCCAGGACCTGGTAGCCCAGCCCAATCGACTCTAAGTAGCCGGGCTTGAAGGACTCGACTATGACGTCCACGTGCGGGACCAGCGCCTTCAAGATTTCCCGTCCCTCCGCAGTCTCCAAATTTACCGTAGCGCCCTTCTTGTTCAGGTTCATCACCAAAAAGAACAGGCTTTTCTCCGGGTGGTGGTCGTCGCCGAAGAACGGCCCCATGCCGCGCAGAGCCGCCCCTTCCGGCGGCTCCAGCTTCAACACGTCGGCGCCGTAGTCGGCCAGCAAGCGGCCGCAAAAGGACCCGGCGATGTCCTCGCTCAGGTCCAACACTTTCACGTCCTCCAGCAAGCCACCCGGCACAATACCTCCAGGGTCGGCACGACTCTAGGTCGACAGGAAGCCCCCTGACTGGGGACACGGCATCCTCAAGACCGTTGGGAATTGTAAACGAACCGCCAACGTCCTGGCTAGCTCCGCCTTCTCCAGGTTGGGCCCGAGGCCTCTGCAACACCTTGCCCCTCCCATCGTAGGGGCGAATCGTAGGGGCGAAAGATTTTTCGCCCCTACGGCATCCATCAACGACTGCCGCCACCCCCCAACCCGTCATTCCCCCGCCCCAACCCGTCATTCCCCCGCCCCACCAGGCATTCCCGCGCTCCAACCCGTCAATCCCGCGCTCCAATCCGTCAATCCCGCGCTCCAACTCGTCATTCCCGCGCCCCACCAGTCATTCCCGCGCTCCAACCCGTCAATCCCGCCCCCAACTCGTCATTCCCCCGCCCCACCAGTCATTCCCGCGCTCCAACCAGTCATTCCCGCGCTCCAACCCGTCAATCCCGCGCTCCAACTCGTCATTACCGCCCCCACCTCGTCATTACCGCCTGCGCGGGAATCTCGCCTCCTGACCCGTCTTAGAACCCCGCTTTCGGAGACCTTTGCACACCCGTCATCCCCGCGCTTGAAGATCATTGCGTTGCCCCGGGCCTGGGCTGTCCGTTCGTCCTGAGGGAAATCGAAGGGCGAACGGACAGCCGCGGTTGTGCTACGGACTCCGAAAGCGGGAATCTCGCGCCCCCTTTTCCACCCGCAGCGCCCACCCGGCGGCGGTTGACGCGCCCCAGGCGCCGTAGTATAGTCCGGGCCATCCCAAAGGGCCCAATTCAGGAAATTCAACTTGCCCCGGGGCGGCGCGGCCGCCTCGGGATGCGGCAAAAGGATGGAGCAATGCGGTTTCAAGACAAGGTGGCGGTAATCACCGCGGCTGCCAGCGGTATAGGACAAGCCACCGCCAAGATCATGGCGGGCGAAGGAGCCAAGCTGGTGGCTGTGGATATAAGCGCCCCAGGCCTTGCAGCGATGGCCGAGGAGATAGAGGCCGCCGGCGGCGATGTCACCACCATGCAGGCCAATGTGCTGGATACCGCAGAAGTAGAGAACATGGTGGACTCGATTGTCGGGAAGTTCGGACGCATCGACATCCTGGTAAATGCGGTAGGCGGCAGCAACGTGCTCGTTGACACCGACGGAAACAAGTCTGCCCTCATGGCTAATAACGCAGCCTTAGTGGAGGAGTTGAGCCCGGAGGAATGGGATACCTCCATTGACTTCAACCTCCGCGGGACCTTCTTGTGCACCCGGGCCGTCGTGCCCCACATGAAGAATCAAGGCAGCGGGAAGATAGTAAACTTCTCCTCCATTTCCGGCCACGCCGTCGGCGATACGAACACCGCCTATGTCGCGGCCAAGGCGGGCATCATTGCCTTCACCAAGAAAGTTTCCACTGAATTGGGCCCCTTCGGGATAAACTGCAACGCAATCGCCCCTGGGGTCACCTTGACCGGCAGAGCGCAGAGCAGTTGGGCCAACAAGACGGAAGATGAGAAGCGGGTCTTCACCGACCGCATACCCATGAAGCGTCTGGGTCAACCGGTGGACCAGGCCAACGCCGTCGCCTTCCTGTCGTCGGCTGAGTCCGACTACATAACCGGCGTGACCATCGACGTGAGCGGCGGCCGCTAGCAAACCCGGGGCAGCCAACCTCCTGGCCCACTAGCCAGTCCATCCGGACCCCGGCATGGCTACGGCCTGTCGTGCGCCCGCATCGGGCCAGGGGTCGGACTACCTGCTTCCCCCCGGACCAGCCCCCTCGACGTACCGACCGCTGACCACTTTCCGATGCTCCCAATCCCGTCGGCTAGAACGCGGACGGCGTCTTCAACCTGAAAAGCATCTACACCGCACCGCCGCTAAATCGGCCCGTGCCTCGCACGGTGTCCGTGGCATTCCCATTAGATTACATAACATACGGCAGGCAAGCCCTCGTTGGGGGCCTGCCTGCCGTGTTATCTCGGCGTTTTTCTGTAACCGCTACGCCTGGACGTGGAAGGGGATCGTTACGGGACCAAAAGGGGCATGTAAGTCGCCTGGAATTGCGCCAATTCTTCGTCGGTCAGGCAGCTGAAGAGCTTGAACCCATCTTCGGCTATCTCAACAAAGTCCTCCGGCGTCAGGTCTTCTGCATGATCTGAAAAAGCGCGCACCGACTCGACGTAGTGGCCGTGTTCAGCGGAGAACGCGACCACGCATGCGTGCGACTCATCGGTTTCGGCGCCCATGCCATGGGCTATGATCTCCCCTGGAAGGAGGCTCAGACTTTCATCCGATATGCACTCCATCAACTGGGGAGGCGCTGCGCTGAGCTCTCCGCCTGCTACCGAGGGCACATTCTCGATCATGGCGAACACAGACTCCGGCAAGTTGGCTTGCAAGCACTCCACCTCGGCCTCGGGAAGAATATCGAGAAAGTCTTGCCCGCTGAACGGCGTCGCTTCCAGCGAGGTGGACATCATCGCTACCTGGAACGAGGCCTTTTCTGCGGTGTCAAAGCACTCGTACATGTCCAAGACAATCGCGTGGACTTCGCCGGCGTGGGAGGGGTCCGATGCCTGTCCCTGTACACCGAGGGCGAGGTAAACCAGTTCAGGATGTGTCCTGGCAAGGTCTGTAACACATCCCAGGGCATCATCCGACCATCCCCCTAGGTTGGCGCCCATCAAGCCCACGCCCAGCACCAGGAGGTTGTCGGCCTCCAGACACGTGGCCAACAGCGGGTAGAAGCGCTCATCTACGGCGGCCGCCAAGCCAAGAGGTGCACCCTGGAACAGTTGGAAATTCGCGGAGCCCATGGCCGTGCTGAGGCAGCCGGCCTCCTCCTCGCTTAAGCTGGCAACCAGCTCCCCGCCGGTGGTCCCTGAAGTTATTCGCAGGTCCTCCAAGACCGGCGGCGGCTCCATAGCTTCTTCCGTAGGTTCCGGAGTAGGTTCCGGAGTGGGAGCAGCAGTGGGCTCGGGAGTCGGAGCCGCTGTGGGTTCAGGCGTCGGAGCCGCTGTGGGTTCAGGCGTTGGAGTCGGGTCGGACCCGCATGCTGTCAGCGCAAAAATCGCGACCATCACCGCGATTACGCCGAGCCAACTGAGTTTAATGCCGCGTAGAGGCATAGTTTGGCCCTCCCTTGTTAACACCTTGTTAAAATTCCGGGCCATGATAGCAGGTGCCCTAGTCCGTTGCAATCGCGCAATCCCCGCCGTTCGTGCTGAACTTGTCGAAGCACACAAACATACCCATCACTCCCGGGAAGTAGGGACCATTACACAACCTCCAAAGCGGTATAGAAACGGGCCATCAAATCCCCTCTCCCCGTCGGAGAGGGTTAGGGGGATTCTGCTACCTACGCCAAAGCCCTCGGCGGCGAGAATCCCCGTTCCAACCCAGCGCAGCCACCCGCGCGCGGTCCCCAAATAGAACCATACGGAGCAACTTGACGGGCCTTGCGCTGGGTTCGGAACAGGGTGGGGTCGTGTGGGGAAGTCCTGGGATTAGGTCGCTGGCTGGCAGAAATTCAGAGCGGTCACCGCTGCCGGTCGCCTAAGTCAGCCTGCATTCTAGTAAATCAGGCCCGGCTGCCTCAGGAGGTCTTTGGTTGATATTGCCGGTACAGCCACGGCGTCGTGGCTTCGCTGGAATTCCTGAACTCCCGCGTCTCGCCGCACCGTTGGCATCGTCCCTCACTCAGTGGGCCGTTGGCGCTATCGATCACCCAGTGGTGGGCGCAATTGATGAAGTCGGTCAATCGCTCTAGATTTGCTGGCGACGGCACCACCCTTCGATAAACCCAGTCCTCCACCGTCTTCTGTGGCGCGTCCAGTTGTTCGGCAAGCTCTCTCACGCTCAGCCCTTGGCCGCGCAGCCACATCTTTAAATCAATCACATATTATATCTTACTACAAATTCGTCAGCCTGTCGCCTGGCCCAACCCCTTCTGGGCACAATACTCAGCCGGCAATTCTCTCCTCATTCGCCAACACCGCGTCTCGCACCAACCCCCCGCCACCCATCGCCCCCGCCCGTCACTCCCGCGCACGACGCCCATTGCATAGCCCAGGCCCAGGCTGTCCGTTCGTCCTGAGGGAAATCGAAGGACGAACGGACAGCCGTAGTGGTGCCAAGGTCTCCCATCGAATATTGCCCTTTCCCCCGCCACCCATCGCCCCCGTCCGTCACTCTCGCGCACGACGCCCATTGCATAGCCCAGGCCCAGGCTGTCCGTTCGTCCTGAGGGAAATCGAAGGGCGAACGGACAGCCGTAGCGGTGCCAAGGTCTCCCATCGAATATTGCCCTTTCCCCCGCCACCCATCGCCCCCGCCCGTCACTCCCGCGAAAGGCGGCAGTTTAAGTTCCGCACCTGCCCCAGATCACCGCCTGGCACCGGCAATACCGCGGCCTCTGCGCCTGGCCCCCCACGGTTCCAGTGCCGACGAAAAACAAAGCCCTGTTCCCACCTAAGCCCTTGGAGACGCCCTCAGACCGCGCCCGATGCTCTTGACTCTTGATTCTCGTGGGCCATATAATCCCACCTAATGAAGGTGTCCAACTTTGCCAAAACGTACTTATCAGCCTAAAAAGCGCCGCCGCGCCAGAGTCCACGGTTTCAGGGCCCGCTCCAGCACATCCGATGGACGGGCTGTCCTGCGTCGGCGGCGATTCAAGGGACGACACCGGTTGACGGTCTAGGCCCCGCGCCACATTGGTCTGTCAATGCAGCGCAGGTCTCGCCTAACCGGTGTCAAACGGTTTTCCCAGATCCACAGAGATGGCAGCAGCACAGCCAATCGCTTGCTGGTGATTCGGATTTTACCCAATGGAACGGACCAATCCCGCTTCGGCTTTGTCGTCAGCAAGCGGATTGGCAACGCCGTCGTTAGGAACAAAGTGAAGCGCAGGTTGCGGGAAGCAGTCCGCACCCGCCCCGTCAAAGCGGGATGGGATGCCATATTCATCGCCCGTAAAGGTTCCGAGAAGGCCAACTATCAGACGTTGAGTCTAGCCGCTGGCAATCTGCTGCGTCGCAAGCAATTGGTGGAGACCGCCGCTAACGCTACTCAACAAGGTCCCAAGGCGGAATCTACCGCCGAACGTTCCCAATGAAAAGACTCCCCTTGTTTGCCATATCCCTGTATCAAACCACCATATCTCCCTATTTGCCCTCGGCTTGCCGCTACACCCCTACTTGCTCCCACTACTCCCACCAAGCCGTGGAGAAGTACGGGGCCGTCAAAGGCGCCTGGATGGGGCTGAAACGTCTCGCCCGCTGCCACCCCTTCGGCGGCATGGGTTACGACCCGGTGCCATGACATGAAAAGATGCCTGTAACATTTCCTTTCAGTTCGTTGCAAAGCTCCATACACCTTAACCCAATGCCCGAACACCGTTTAGCAGCCGGCTCTCGAGGGTTCAAGACTCGCCCGGCCGGCATCGTAATTCTGTTGCTTCTCTGCGCCGCATTCACCCTGGCGTCTGCCGCCTGCACCCAGAGCGCCGGCCTTGGTGATACCAGCAGTGGATGGTCTCCAGTCGTAGCCGTAGCCATCCCCGCCGATACCGGCGTTACCGTCGACCAGACCAGGAACGTCGACCCCCTGGACACTGCCATAACGGTGACCGACATAACCCGTTTCGACCCGGGCCAGGTCATCCAATTGGGCGAGGAGCGGATGCGGATAACTGCAACCAGGGAGCAGCAACTGGTGGTTGTCCGGGGAGTGGACGGCACCAGGCGCCAGGCCCACTCCGGCCAAGCCCCCATCTTCACCATTGGCGACCGGTTCACTGTGTTCGTAGCCTCCAAGGAAGGAGAATTCCTGATCCTGCAAGACGATGGCTTGGGGGACCCCAGCAGCCAGCGGAAATTGCAGCAAGACCGGGGCGATAGGTGACGACGAAACCCGGAAACCGCCTGTTTCTAGCAGCGGCGATTGCCGTTCTGTCCCTGGCCCTCACCGGCTGCGGGAGGTCCGATAATCAAGGCGCTTACGAACTGCCCTTGGTTGCCGGCGGCACGGTATACGTCAGCGGAGTCGACGGCTATTTGCAGGCCATCGGCCTCGACTTTACAACCGGGGATATCATTGAAGACCGTAGCTGGACCCAGCCCGTGGGAGACGAGCTTGACTTGCGGCCCCTGGTGGGCGGCCCTGCCCTGCATAACGACCCGAATGGACCCCTGGTCCTGGTGGGGTCCGAAGACGGTAATCTCTACGCCTACGATGCTGAAGCAGGCGGGAACCCCTTGTGGACTTTCCGTACCGGCGCCAAAATTTGGTCCACCCCCGTGCTAAGGGGCGGGCTTGTGTACTTCGGCTCTCACGACAACAATGTATACGCCGTTAATCTCGTAGACGGGACGGAAGCATGGCGGTTTAACACCGGCGGCGCCGTGGCTGGAAAGCCGCTGTTGTTCCACGACCTCGTTGTCGTTGGTTCCTTCGACAAGAATCTCTACGGACTCGAGGCCGAGACCGGATCCGTAAGGTGGCAATTGGAAGGAGACAACTGGTTTTGGGCCGGGGCGGTTGCCAACGCCAACACAATATTCGCACCCAACATGGACGGCAACATTTACGCCGTAGATAGCCAAGGCGAACTTCTCTGGACCCACGACCTAGGCTCGACAATAGTGTCCCGGCCCGCGCTGGTATCCGACGTCCTGGTCGTGGCCGCCAAAAACGGCCGCCAGGTAACCCTGTTGGACACCGACCCTGGCACAGCCGAATCAGACCGCATGATCGACTCCGAGTTCGTAACCAACGCTGAGATAAAGGCGCCATTGTTCGTCAACGGCAACACCGTGTTCGTAGGAACCCAGGACAGCACCATCATACGCCTGGACATCGTCCTCAACCGCGCCGGGCGTCCCAATTTAGAGGAGGCCTGGTGCTGGGACACCAAGGCCGATAGCAGTTGCCAACAATAGCTTGGACCCAATCGCTTGACTGGGTGTCCTGAAAGGTAGGATAAATTGGAGGCCTTTTCGGCCTTAATCGACATCGCCACCCCCGCAGTGCAGGCTGGTTTCAACCCCTGGACCGACCTGATCATTCGGCCCATGCTGAACACCCTGATGGTCTTGTACGTCATCAGCTTCAGCCAGATGGGCATCGCCATCATCCTCTTCACCGTCTTGGTCAGGTTGGTCACCTTGCCCCTCACCGTCCGCCAGATACGCCAGATGCGGGCGATGAGCACCCTCCAGCCCAAGCTCCGGGAGATTCAGACCCGTTACGGCCGGGACCGGGCTCGGGTTTCCCAAGAAACCATGCGCCTCTATCGCGAAGGGGGCGTGAACCCCATCGGCTGCCTCGGACCCTTGGTCGTCCAGATACCCATCCTTTTCGGCCTCTACCGCGTCCTGGTGCAGACCCTCTTCACCCGGCCCGACGATCTGGTCGGCCTGGCCGAAAAGATTTACGGCGTTTGGCCTTTCGCCTCCACCTTCTCCTTTGTGCCTCTGGCCCCCCAGTTCCTCTGGTTGGACCTGTCCGAACCCGACCCCCTCACCCTGCCTATCCCCCTACTCGTGTTCGTTACCACCTGGGTCCAGCAGAAGATGACCATGACCCCGTCCACAGACCCCCGCCAGCAGGGCAACCAGACCATGATGCTGTGGATGATGCCCTTGATGATAGCCTTCTTTTCGCTGTCATTCCCCAGCGGCCTCGCCCTGTACTGGATTATCTCCAATATCATCGGCATAGGCATACAATACTTTATAATCGGATGGACTCCTCTGTTCCCGCTTTTCCCCAAGGCGGAGCCGGCGCCTGAACCCAGCCAGCCGGCGCGGGAAGAAGAGCCCCAGGAGATGGTTGAACATGGAAGTTCGAGTAATGACCGGCCGGTCCGTCGAAGAAGCAATAGAGCTGGCCCTCAAAGAGCTAGACGCCGACCGCGACGAGGCCGAGGTCGAAGTACTAAGTAGGGGAAAGTCCGGTTTCCTCGGCATTGGGGCCGAGCTTGCCCGCGTCCGAGTTACCAGAGTTGCCAAGGGTGGCAGCGCCGCGGCTCTGGCCAACGAGACCCTCAGCAAAATCCTGGGGGCCGCCCAGGTGGACGTCAGCCGGACCTTGAGAGCTGCTCACGACCCTGAAGCGGGCGGTCCCATCATCGACCTCAGCGGCGATGACTCGGGCCTCCTGATTGGCCGCCGCGGCATGACCCTCCAGTCCCTTCAGTTCCTGGTCAATCTCATCGTCAGGAAGCAATTTGGCGAAGATGTACGGGTCATCCTTGACGTAGAAGGCTACCGGCGGCGCCGCGAGAGTTCGTTGCGCGATCTGGCCGCCAAAGTGGCCAGCCGGGTTATCCAGTCCAACCGCAGCGTCACCCTCGAACCCATGTCACCGGCCGACCGGCGCATTATCCACATCACCTTGACGGATTACCCCGGCGTCAGCACCGAAAGCACGGGCGTGGGAGACGACCGAAAGGTAACCATCATGCCGGCCCCCCGCACTTAGTAAGCAGATGTCCCGGCTCCAGCGGTTAGCCACCTCACATCCCGCTCCCAACCTGTTATCCTCCCGAAAGCGGAAATCGCGCACCCTGACCCGTTCCTGGTGAGGCCCTCGAACCAAACGAACACCCAGGCCCGGCCGTTCGTCCTGAGGGAAATCGAAGGACGAACAGCCGGGTGCGGCCCCACGGCAACAGGCCCCAACACCTTGTACCCCCCTTATGTAGGGGCGAAAAATCTTTCGCCCCTACGGGATTCAACAACCAAGAATCCCTCCACCATCTCCCCAACCCAGCGGTTGACCTAAGCCCTCCATGAAAATACAATAGACCCGTGAGGACAAAGTTGGACTCTTTAGAGCTCCAATCGCCCTTCGACCACCCCAATGAGGAGTGTGGGGTCGTGGCGGCTTATGTGCCGGGAGGGGAGGCCAGCCGCTTGGCCTTCTTCGGCCTGTTCGCACTCCAGCACCGGGGCCAGGAAAGCGCCGGCATCGCCGCCTCCAATGGCTCCGGCATCAACGTCCACTCCGAAATGGGCCTCGTCAGCCAGATCTTCAGAGAGCCCGACTTCTATCCTCTGTCCGGCGATTTCGCCATTGGCCACACCCGCTACTCCACCACCGGCAGCAGCCAGTTGTGCAATGCTCAACCCATTTTGGTCCAGGGGCATCACGGTCAAGTGGCCCTCGCCAGTAACGGCAACCTCACCAACGCCCTGCAACTCAGGGACCACCTCCAGCAGTCCTGGAATTGCACCTTCACCTCCACCACCGACACCGAAGTATTCGCCTATTTGCTGGCCAACGCCAACGGCTCCACCTGGGAAGAGCGGTTTTTCCACTGCATGCGCCAGGTCGAAGGCGCCTATTCCGTCGTGTCCCTGACGAAGGATACTCTCTTGGCCGCCCGCGACCCCTTGGGCATACGGCCCCTCTGTCTCGGCCGCCTGAACGACGGTTGGGTCGTCGCTTCCGAAAGCTGCGCCCTGGACCACGTCGGCGCCTCCTACCTCCGCGAATTGGAGCCTGGCGAAGTCATAGCTATCGATAACAACGGCTTCCGGTCGTCCACTTGGCCGGGAAGCAAGGGCGAGCGGGCCCTGTGCGTCTTCGAGTTCATCTACTTCGCCCGTCCCGACACTCAACTCGACGGAAAGCTTGTCCACCTGGTCCGCCAGGCGCTGGGCGCCCAACTGGCCCGGGAGCACCCCGTCGACGCCGACCTCGTCATCGGCATACCTGACTCCTCCATCGCCGCTGCCGTCGGCTATGCCCGTGAGTCCGGTATACCGTATAGCGAAGGGTTGATTAAGAACCGCTACGTCGGTCGCACATTCATCGAGCCTGAGCAGCAGATGCGCGACTTGGGCGTGCGCCAGAAATTTAATCCCCTGGCCGAGGTAATCAAGGGACAACGGTTGGTGGTCGTCGACGACAGCATCGTTCGCGGCACCACCACTCCCCACGTCGTTGGGCTGCTCCGCAAGGCCGGCGCCCGGGAAGTGCACGTGCGGGTGTGCGCTCCCCCCATCAAACACCCCTGCCACTTGGGGGTCGACATACCCACCCGCCGCGAGCTTATCGCCAACAACAAAAGCGTTAAACAAATTCAGACGCTGATCGACGCCGACTCTTTGGGTTACCTCAGCGTCGAAGGTCTCATGAAAGTCGTCGGCGGCGCCGGTGGAGGCTTTTGCAACGCCTGCTTCACCGGCAACTATCCTGTGCCGGTCCAGCTCGAGCTTTCCAAGATAGCCTTGGAACAAGCTGACGAGAAACAAGTTGCCCCGGGGCAAAGACGCCATGAGGTTGGTTAGCCCTCAGCGTTTGGGCCCGTAGTGCAGTAACGCCCCCGCCCTGCCGTTGGGGGATGCGTGGGTGAGAGTGTGTAGAGTTGACCAGTGACGCTTATCGGCTGTCCGGGGTTGACCTGGAAGCTATGGATGGATTGAAGGACCGCATAAAGGCCTTCGCCGCCATGAGCCACGGCCCCGAAGTCCTCGACTCGGCAGGCAGCTTTGCCGGCCTGTACCGGTTGAGCGGGTACGAAAAGCCCGTCTTGGTGGCCAGCGCCGACGGCGTGGGCACCAAGCTCAAGATTGCGGCCCATCTGGACCACTTCGAGTCTGTCGGACAGGACCTCGTGTCCCTCAACGTCAACGACATCCTCACCAGGGGCGCCGCCCCCCTCTTCTTTCTCGACTACGTTGCCTTCAGCACCCTCGGCGAGCAGCAGATGGACACCCTGATCCGCGGCATCGTCTGGGGCTGCCGGGAGGTGGGTTGCGCCTTGATTGGCGGTGAGACGGCCCAACTCCCCGGCGTATACTCCTCCGGCGAATTCGACTTGGCCGGATTCGTCGTTGGGGCAGTGGAGCTTGACCGGCTCATCGACGGCAAGAGCATCCAGCCCGGCGATATTCTGCTCGGCGTCCCCTCCTCAGGAGTGCATACCAACGGGTTCTCGCTGGTCCGCCGGGTCTTCGACCTGAACGAAAATCCGTCCGCGTTGTTCCAACGCTACGACGACCTCGGCCATGGATTGGGAGAAGAGTTGCTCCTCCGCCACCGGTGCTACTACCCGTACCTGCGGCCCGCTCTCGGCCTGGTCAAGGGGCTGGCCCACATAACCGGCGGCGGCCTGCCGGGCAAAATGCCCGCCATACTGCCCAAGGACGTGGCCGCTTCATTCCAAATGGGGTCCTGGCTGGTGCCCCCTATTTTCCAGCTGATTCAACGCACCGGGACCATTCCCCAAGAAGAAATGTATAACGTCTTCAACATGGGTCTGGGCATGGTGGCCGTCTGTAGCGAGGAAAACGTCGCCCCCTTCCAAAAGCTGCTCCCCGATGCCGCCGTCGTCGGCCGCATCATAGACCGGGAAGGCGACGCCCAGGTATCCTTGGCCGGTAGCTAGATGATTGCCCTCGTGCGCTGCTTCCAATCCGCCGATTCTCCAGTGACTTTCCCATTGCCCCCCAGGCCTCGCAACGGGCCGGTTTTCCCGTTCCTCGTCATCCTGGAAGGCTGTTGACCAAGGCTGTCATCCGTGCTGCCTGGTATCCTGGACCATTAGCGAAGGAGTCGACCAAAAATTGAGAGCGCTACTTAGCGTCTACGACAAGACTGGCATTGTAGAGTTTGCTGCTCGGCTTGCCCAGGCCGGGTTTGAGTTGATTAGCACCGGCGGCACCCACACCGCTTTGACCCGGGAAGGCGGCTTGAACGTGCGCCAGGTCTCCGACGTCACTGGCTCCCCCGAAATCCTGGAGGGACGGGTGAAGACCCTCCACCCCGTCATCCACGGCGGCCTGTTGGCCCGCCGGGACTCCCCCGACCACCTGGCCCAACTTGCCGAGCACGGCATAGACCCCATAGACATGGTAGTCGTCAATCTGTACCCCTTCGTAGAGACCATAAGCAGGTCCGGCGTCACCCTGGCAGAGGCGTTGGAAAATATAGACATCGGCGGGCCCACCATGTTGAGGGCCGCCGCCAAGAACTTCCCGGCCGTTACCGTCGTAGTCGACCCGGCCGACTACTCCTGGGTGGCCGGCAAGATCACCGACCAAACAGCCGGGGGCGGCCTTACCGAGGAAGACCGCCGCCGGCTTGCCGCCAAGGCCTTCCGGCACGTCTCCGAGTACGATACCGCCGTGGCCGCCTACCTGGCAGGCGAGACCCCGGATGCTTCCGACCTGCCCGCCAGCCTGGCATTCTCCCTCACCCGGACAGCTGCCCTCCGCTACGGCGAGAACCCCCACCAGCGGGGCAGCCTCTACACTCCTGCGGGCGCCCCAGCCCACGGCCTCGCCGCCGCCCGCCAGTTGCATGGCCGCGAACTTTCCTACAACAACCTAATGGACGCCGACGCCGTTTGGCGCACCGTCAGCGACTTTGAAGATTCCACCGTCGCAGTCGTCAAGCACGGCAACCCCTGTGGACTGGCCTGCAACGACGACCAGGCCGAGGCCTACCGCCTCGCCTATCAAGGCGACTCCGTCTCCGCTTTCGGCGGCATCGTCGGCTTCAACCGCCCCGTTACCCTGGCTGCAGCCCAGGCCATGGGTCCGGTTTTCTACGAAGTAGTAGTCGCCCCCGGCTACGAGCCGGAGGCCCTGGAAACCCTGCAAAAGAAACGCAACCTCAGAATTCTCGTGGTGGAACAGGCCAACGGGCCCGCCGGGTATGACCTGAGGCCCGTTAGCGGCGGCCTGCTGGTCCAAGACCCCGACAATCTCAGCGAAGACCCCTCGGCCTGGAAGACCGTTACCACCCGCCGGCCGACCAAACAGGAACTCCAGGACCTGGCCTTTGCCTGGAAAGCGGCCAAGCACATCAAGTCTAATGCCATCGTCTTCGCCAAGGACCTCGCCTTGGTAGGCATGGGCGCCGGCCAGCCCAATCGTGTGGTCAGCGTCCATCTCTCCCAGCGCACCGCCGGCGACAAGGCCCGCGGCAGCGTCCTGGCCTCCGACGCCTTCTTTCCCTTCCCCGATAATATCCAGCTGGCAGCCGAGGCAGGCGTCGAGGCAATCGTCCAGCCCGGCGGCTCCATCAGGGACTCCGAGATCATAGAAGCGGCCGATGTCGCCGGCTTGGCCATGGTCTTCACCGGAGTGCGCCACTTCCGGCACTAGCCGCCGACCTTTGGAGCAATAAGTTACCCAAGACATGAGACACTAGGCGCGTTACCGGCAGGCGCCCCATTCGGCAACGGGGCAACACCGGGGTCGGAGGCAGGGATGAAGGCCACAGTCGATATCGTGATTCCCGTATTCAACGAGGAACAGGCCCTGCCCCGCAGCATCGTCATCCTTGCCGATTTTCTGAAGACCAACCTTCGCAACCCCTGGCAGATAGTCATCGCCGACAACGCCTCCACCGACAAGACCCAGTCCGTCTCCGAGATGTTGTGCGAGAGGTATGCAGGCGTCAACTACGTCCACATACCCCGCAAGGGCCGGGGCCGCGCCCTCAGGGCGGCTTGGCTGGACAGCACCGCCGACATCGTCAGCTACATGGACGTCGACCTGTCCACCGACCTGTCCCACTTCCCCCAGCTAATAGAGTCCTTGCAGCAGGGTTACCACGTCGCCGTCGGCAGCCGTTTGAGCAAAGGCTCCCGCGTCACCCGCTCCCTCAAACGTGAAGCCGTCTCCCGCAGCTACAACCTGCTGATTAAGTCAATGTTCTTCACGCCCTTCCGCGATGCCCAATGCGGGTTCAAGGCCTTGACCCGGCAGGCCGCCCGGGCCATTGTCCCTCACGTCAAGAACGACAACTGGTTCTTCGACACCGAGCTCCTGATCGTCGCCGCCAAGCGCGGCTACCGCATCAAGCAAGTCCCGGTGAAGTGGGACGACGACCCCAACACCACCGTCAACATAGCCGGGACTGCTGCTGAGGACCTGAAGGGGTTGCTGCGGTTGCGCTTCGGCGGCATCCCCCGCATCGCTCCCCCTCCCCTCGCCAACGACGACCAACCCTGAGGTCCAGCCCACCCTACGTCCTCCCAAGCTAATCCCTCTTTCCCGGAACCCACACTTGGAGGCCCCTCCTCCATCCCTCTGGCCCCTGTACGCGCTGCAAAAGTAAAGGGCTCCGACGCATCGGAGCCCCTCTCTTGTCGTATCTCGCCGGCAAGACCGGCGGCCTGGCCTGAGACCGATTACGCGGCTGCCCCTACCTTAGGCATGTTCTCCGCTTCCAGGACCATGCACCGCTCCTCTATCTTGACCATCTTCTCCTGGATCAGCCTCTCGTCCAGGTCGGCGGCCACCGTAGGATACCCAGCTCGCTCGATCATCGTCCGCAGTTTACCCGTCTTGAACTGGTCCAAAGTCCACTGCAGGGTGTCCCCGGATGTCGTGACGTCCCAGTAAATCCGCACGTCCTGGTTGCGCGGGCCGTAGTGATAGTGGGGAGCATCCTTGAAGCAGTCGAATGCCAGTATCTCCACTTCCTGGTCGGCGATGTCCGCCAGCACGTGAATCGCTACCCCTCCGTTGTTCACAGACGGAATATGGCGGAACTCCAGGCCGAACCTGATGTTGCCCGACTCGATCATGTCGCCATCTGCCATCTCCCGCATCGTATGCAGTACGGTGCGGCGTTCCTCCAGGGCAATCCTCCGCGACGTCGCTTCCAGCTCGTCCAACGTGGCCTCCGGCACCGGATTTGCTTCCAGGTCGTCGGCCAGTTCCTCGTACCCGGCTCGGCGCACCATCGCCGGCAGGTTGTTCCGGATGTTGTCCAGCGTCCAGCTCAACGGGTTCCCCGCCGTGGTCTTGTCCAGGTACAGCCGGATGTTGAAGTTCTGCGGTCCGTAGTGATAGTGGGGCGCCTGGTCGAAACAGTCGAACCGCAGAATCTCCGTGTCCTTGTCCTCCACCTTGGAATAGACCTGAAGGCACAAGCCTTGGTCGTCCATTATCTCCCCCCGGTACCTCAACAGGAACTCTACGGGACCCGCGTGTACGACAGTGCCGTCTTTTCTTTCCATGGTGCCCTCCTATTCGCTACCTTGCAAGTGATTTCCCGGAACCGTTGCTTCCAGCCCCCAATTTGGCGCTTTCGGCTGTAAAATATCATACCAACCGTGTCCACCCAACGCAACTGCCGCATCAACTCGCCGAACAAGCTCAAGTCCAGCCTGGCGCCAGCCCAACTACTCCCACGTCAACATCGTCACTACCGCATCGAGATCTTCGCTCCAGCAACCGAATCCTCTGGACAATTCCCCAAAGAGCATGACTTCGAGAGAACGCTTCCGCATTTTCCAACCTTGCCCGCCAAATCTGGGTTCCGGCTCAGGGGCCCGAGTGACAGTCATTCAAAGGGAACTATCACGTATATTAGCCAATCAACGGACCAACCCCCATCCAAATTTGGCAGGCCCTCTCCAAGTTTAAGTACTTCCATTGGTCCGCCGCAGAGGCTCACCAGGCATGAGCATGGATTTACCCATGCTCCCTCGTTGCTTGCCGCGATTGGCAGCGGCGAATTACCCAGTCCATCGCTACCAGGGGGTTTTCTGTGCGCCTTGTCCTAGCGCTTCTACTGGGGTCATTAGCTTTGGCAACCATGGCTTGCTCTAGTCCCCTGACCGAAGATGATGTGCGACGAATCGTTCGAGCGGAAGCAATACAGGGCCCGCAGGGAGAACCTGGCCCTGCGGGACCGCATGGTGAGCGAGGACCACAAGGGCCAATAGGACCTCAAGGTGAACCGGGGCCGCGAGGAGAACGTGGGCTAAGCGGTCTACCTGGCGAACAAGGTCCAGTTGGGCAGCCCGGACCAAGGGGCCCGGCCGGTCCTCCTGGTGAGAAGGGAGACAAAGGAGCCGAGGGACCTCAAGGGCCGCAAGGGCCGCAGGGGCAGCAAGGGCAGCAAGGGCAACAGGGGAAACAAGGGAAACAAGGTCCGCCTGGGCCTACTGGAGCGACTGGACTGACGGCTCCGGTCACACCTACCCCGGTGCCCGCAGCTACGCCGACACCAACTTCTAGCCCCACCACACCTGGGACTCCCGCTCCAGAACCCACACCCACGTCCACGCCTACATCGACACCTGATCCCACTCCTACTGGCACACCAACCCCTTCACCTACTCCAACCGCCGTATCAACACCCGCGCCCGAGCTAACTCCCGCGCCGACTCCAACATCTACGCCGGAGCCGACTCCTACCCGCGCGCCGACGCCTGAGCCAACTCTCTCCCCTGCACCAACACCCTTCCCTGCACCCACGGCCGCGCCAACACCACCACCCTCGCCTGCACCCACTGCCGCGCCAACACCTGAACCGACCCCCAAACCCACCGCATCGCCCACCACAGCGCCGGAGAGTTTCCCCAGCGGGTCGGGTTGCAGCGCTGGTCAGGTAGACATCAATTCCGCTTCGGCTGCACAGCTCGACAGGATCATCCACGTGGGTCCGTCCCGGGCACAGGCGATAATCGCAAACCGCCCATTCTCCTCGGTGGACGACCTGATACGCGTCAAAGGAATCGGCCCGGTGCGGCTTAGTGAGATCAAACAGCAGGGCCTGGCCTGCGTAGGATGATAGGGTCCCCTGCCCCCAACCTGTCATTCCCGCGAAGGCGGGAATCTCGCGCCCCAAACCCCCGCCTCCTCCGTTCGTCCCCCCGCGCACCAACACCGTCGATTACCTTGGGCTGGCCAGTCCGTTCGCCCTCCCGCGCACCAAGACCATTACTCAGCCCAGGCCTGGACCGTCCGTTCGTCCTCCCGCGCACCAAGTCCATCGCATAGCCCAGGCCTGGGCCGTCCGTTCGCCCTCCCGCGCACCAAGACCATCGCATAGCCCAGGCCTGGGCAGTCCGTTCGCCCTCCCGCGCACCAAGACCATTGCTTAGCCTAGGCCTAGACCGTCCGTTCGTCCTGAGGGAAATCGAAGGGTGAACGGACAGCCGTAGGTACGCAAGGTCTCCGCAGGCGGGAATCTCCCCGTCGCCCCCAAGCCCCACCGCCTACAACCCGCTCTCCAAATACTCCTGCGCCAGCTCCGCATTCTCCATCGCCGTGCCCCTCATCTCTTTGGCCTGGCTGGCGCTCACTTCCCGCTTTATAACCCCCGGTACTCCGGTAACGAACGACCTGTCCGGAATCTCCGTCCTCGACAGCACCACCGAGTTCGCCGCAATCAAGCACTCCCGCCCCAGTCTCACCCGGAAGAGCACCGTGCAGTTATTCCCCAGCAGCGAACCCTCTCCGATCCGCTTGCAGTGCACCACCACGCAGTGCCCGATGGTCACGTTGTCTTCTATCACCAGCCCGTCTCCGTGCACCACCGACCCTTCCTGTATGTTTACATAATCCCCAATTACGATCTTTTCCTGCCCGTCGCCTCGAACGACAGCCCCAGGCCATACGCTGCTGTGCTCCCCAATCTCCACGTCGCCCACCACGTAGGCAAACTCGCTGACCCACGCTGTCGCCGCCACCTTGGGAGTCTTGCCTTTGAACGCCCTGATCATCTACTCGCTCCTCGATAACGTCCCGCCGCGTCCCAACTCGACGCACACCCGCGCAACCCGCCGCCCGCCGCCGATAGCCTGAAAGCTCTAAGGGGCGCGGCCGGCGTAGCCGCCCCCGGAAACCATCGCATGAACTCTGTAGTGGGACCGAAGTGTGTCATGAAATCCCCTCTCCCAATGCCCAATCCTGTTGTTCCCGCGCACGAATACCGTTGCATAGCCTGGGCCTAGGCTGTCCGTTCGTCCTCCCGCGCACCAACACCCTCGCTTACCCTGGGGCTTGGACCGCCCGTTCGTCCTGAGGGAAATCGAAGGGCGAACGAACGCCCCCAACCCGTCATTCCCGCGCAGGCGGGAATCCCGCGCACTAAGCCGTCGATTAGTATGGGCATGGGCTTGGTCTTGCGCTGTCCGTTCGTCCTGAGGGAAATCGAAGGGCGAACGGACAGCCCAGGCAATATGCAACAGTCTCCCCCCAAGCTAGTTGGTCGACCGCAAAGCCCGGCGCGCCGCCATATCCAACTCTTTGTCGATTATCGCCCGGCGCTTGTCGTATTGCCGCTTCCCCCGCGCCAGCGCCAGCTCCACCTTGGCCACGTGGCCCTTGATGTACAGCCGCAGGGGAACTATCGTCAGCCGCTTCTCCGCAACCTGGCCCGCCAGGGCCTCAATCTGCTCCCGGTGCAGCAGCAGCTTGCGCGGCCTCCTGGGGTCGTGGTTATAGGTGCTGGCCGGGTCATACGGCGCGATATACGTGTTCATCAGCCACAGTTCGTCGTTTAGCGGCCTCGCGTACCCGTCCCCCAGGTCCGCCTTCCCGGCCCGCAACGACTTGATTTCGGTCCCCGTCAGTACCAGCCCGGCCTCGTAGCGGTCCAGTATCTCGTAGTTATAGAAGGCCCGCCTGTTGGTTGCTATGGCTCGACTCTTAGGTTTCCCGTCCGATGCTTTCTTCTTGGCCACTGTTTAGCTGCCCTGGGCTATCTGCTCCTGCAGGACCTCGATTGCCAGGTCAAACTGCAGGTCCTCCGACTCGTCCTCCGAGCTTTCTTGCACGATGTCCGGCGGGATGCCTTCCCCCTCTATCTGCAGCCCGTCGGGAGTGAACCAGTGCGCAATGGTGAAGTTCACCCCGGACCCGTCGCTCAGCGCCCACAGGTTGTTGACGCTGCCCTTCCCGAAAGTGGTAGTACCTATGGACGTTGCCCGGTTGTGGTGCTTGATCGCCCCCAGAAACACCTCGCTCGCGCTCGCGCTGAACTCGTTTACCAGCACCACCATGGGAATGTCCTTGGCCTTGCCGCCGCTGCGCACCTCCCATTCGGTCCGGTCTCCCTTAGCGTCCACCTGGTACAGCACCAACCCGTCCTCCAAGAACTGGCTGGTCACGTCCACCGTCGTAGACAAAAGCCCTCCCGGATTGTTCCTCAGGTCCACGATTAGCCCCACGCCCTGCGACCGCTCGAACCTCGCCAGCGCCGCCTCCAGCTCGTTGTTGGTGGTTGCCGTAAAGCTGGATATGCGCAGAAGTCCTATTCGGCCTACCTGCATCAACAAGCTGACGCTCTCCAACGGGATCACGCCCCGCACTATCGTGATTAGCTCCGGCTCGCTGCTGTTGAGGTGCCGCACCAGCAACTCCACCGGCGTTCCCTTCTCTCCACGGATCTTTCCGATGACCTCCAGCAAACTCATCCCCCGAGTAGATTCACCCTCAATTTCCAAGATCACATCCCCCGGGCGTATGCCTGCCATTTCGGCGGGTGTGTCCGGGATCGGCGCCAGTATCGTTATTTGCCCGTCCCGCATGCCCACTTCAGCCCCAATGCCCTCGAAGAACCCTTTAATGTCCTGCGACTCCAGCTCATACTGGGCCGCGTTCAGGAAGCCCGCGTACGGGTCGTCCAGGGCCCCCAGCATCCCCCTGATGGCCCCGTCGCTCAGCTCCTTCGCGTCCAGGTTCCCGCCGTCTATGTGCTCCCGCTCCAGCAGTTCCCACACCTCCACCATGCGCAGGAACTCCAGAGGCAGGCCCTCGCGGGTCTCCTCCGCCGTCGGCCCCGGACTGGGCTCGTTCCCCTCGCACCCAATGGACGCAAGCAGCGCCCCGGCAAGTACCAAGACGGCAACTACCGTCCCCGGCATCAAATGTTTCAACATTGGCGTCGACTTCTCAGGTGTGTATTTCTAGCAGCTTTGAAGTCCTCGAATGCGGACTTCTTCCGGCATGGGCTTCTCAGGCGCAAACTTCTTGCCTGAGTTCTCCAAAGCGGCGGCTTCCCCAACCGGTTCCCCTTTGTTCCTCAAAAAATTGTAACATAAGGCCCCTTTGAGCTTTCCTTCCACGACTTGCTCCCAAGGCCGATATTTTTGAACTTTTCAAAATCATCCAAAATTCGTCGCATAATTGGTTGATTGTCCCCAATCCCCGCTGGTATAAGGAAGATGACATAACGTCGCGTTGTGGTAGGGAGTGAGGGTGGCGTCCAAGTCCGCGGTAGTCCAAGTTTCCGGAAGAGGCACCAACGTCGATTTCATAATCGACGATTCCGCGCCCTTTGACCAGATAACCCAAGACCTCCGTCAATACCTCGTGGAAAACCGCGGCCTCTGGTCCAGGGGCAGCATCAGCGTCAACGCCGGTCGGCGTGTGCACTCCCAGGAGGAGCTTGACCAGATAAGGCAGGTCATCGAGTCCGAGTCCGGACTCACCGTCAGCCGGTTCTGGTGCTCTCCAGACGATCTGGACCATGCAAGTCCCGCCGGCGACCTTCCCCCCTTTCTGACCTCCATTCCCACGGGGCCTTCTCCCCGCCGCGTCAAGACCGAAACAGCGCCCCGGCCCTGGTCCATACTCCGCCGCAACAGCGACTCCAAGCCCGGAAACTCCTCCAAGGGCCAGCCCGTTCAGGCGTTGTTCGTCAAGACCACGTTCCGCTCCGGCGAGTCCATTCGATATCCCGGCGACGTGGTGGTGCTGGCAGATGTGAACCCCGGCGCTGAAATTATGGCCGGCGGCGACATCGTGGTGTTTGGCCGCCTCCGCGGGCTCGCCCACGCCGGCGTTGACGGCGACCCTAAAGCCGCCATCATCGCCCTCGACCTCGACGCTCCCCGTCTTCAGATAGGCCCCTATACCGGCCTTACACCGGCGGCCGGCTCCCGTTCCAAGTCCAAGACCGCCGGCCCTAAGATCGCCTACGTCAGGCGGCACAGCATATACGTCTCCCCCTTCGCGGGGCGGTTCGCAAGATACACCAGAGGGATACTTTATGAAGGGTAGGACTATAGTAATAACCTCCGGCAAAGGCGGGGTCGGCAAGACCACCGCCACCGCCAATATCGGCACTGGCCTGGCCATGCGCGGCCACAAAGTCGTTGTCATCGACTCCGACATCGGCCTCCGCAACCTGGACGTGATCATGGGCCTCGAGAACCGCATCGTCTACGACTTGGTCAACCTCCTGGAAGGCCACTGCAAGCCCCACCAGGCCATGATTCGCGACAAGCACGACTACGAGCTTTACCTGATCCCCGCTGCCCAGACCCGCGACAAGAACAGCATCGACGCCGAGCAGTTGCGCGGGCTTTGCGCCCGCCTTGAAGAGGACTTCGACTACGTCCTTATCGACTGCCCCGCCGGCATCGAACAGGGCTTCAAAAACGCCGTCGGCTCCGCCAGCGAGGCCATCATCATCACCACACCCGAAGTCTCCGCCATCCGCGACGCCGACCGGGTAATTGGGCTGCTCGAGGCCGCCGAGCTCCACAAACCCAAGCTGGTCATCAACCGCATCAACCCCGACATGGTCAAGCGCGGCGACATGATGGACCAGAAGGACGTGGTCAGCCTCTTGGCCGTCGACGTTCTTGGACTGGTGCCCGCCGACGAAAAGACCATCACCGCGGCCAACAAGGGCGTCCCCGTTGTCCACGATAAAAAAGCCCCGTCCGGCGCAGCCTTCTTGAGGATCGCCGCCAGGGTCGACGGCGACGACGTGCCTTTAGTCAAATTTGAAGCCAAATCTGGCTTCCTCGGCAAGTTCAAGGGACTCGTAGGTTTGAACGGGAGTGCTTATTCACATGCTTGAGTTTTTGCGGTGGTTGATTAACCAACGGGAGCAGGACAAGAACCGGGAACGCACTAAAGACACTGCCCGGCAGCGGATGCGCTTGGTCTTGATGCACGACCGGCTCGACCTGGCCCCGGATACAATGGAGAACATGAAACGGGAGATTTGGGAAGTCGTGTCACGCTACATGGTGGTTGAAGACGACTTCATGGAGTTCGAGGTACGCCGCCTGGACGAGCTAATGGTCCTCGTCTCCAACATCCAGGTCAAAGAGCTGGACCGCCTCGCCACCGCCACCTAGCGCCACCCCTCGAACAACCCGGGGCCCCACCGCTACCCAGCGCCACCCCTCGAACAACCCGGGGCCCCACCGCCACCTAGCGCCACCCCTCGAACAACCCGGGGCCCCACCGCCACCTAGCGCCACCCTTTACATACTCGGCGCCACCTTGAACCAACCCCGCCTCGCGCCCAACCTCGTAGGGGCGAAAAATCTTTCGCCCTCACCGCACCCATCAACCATCCCGCCACTCCGTCCCATCCCCCCTTCATCCCCGCGCACGAAGACCATGCCATAACCTGGGCCTGGGTTGTCCGTTCGTCCTGAGGGAAATCGAAGGGCGCACGGACTGCCGGGGTTACGCAAGGGTCTCCGAAAGCGGGCACCCAGCGCCCCCAACCCGGCCGCCCCAACCTCGTAGGGGCGAAACATCTTTCGCCCCCACCGCACCCCACAACCATCCCTTCACTCCGTCCCATCCCCCCGTCATCCCCGCGCACGAAGACCATTGCATAGCCTGGGCCTGGGCTTCTCGTTCCCCCTGAGCCTGTCCTGAGCCCGTCGAAGGGGGAAATCGAAGGGCCCCCGCCCCGTCATTCCGGCCCCCGAGCCGGAATCTATCCCTGGCATCCAACCTCTTAGACGCCCCCGCCGACCCCACCGCCCCGTTCGCCCTGAGCCTGCCCTGAGTCCGTCGAAGGGGGAAATCGAAGGGCCCGCCCCGCACCCCCGTCATTCCAAGCGCAGCCGAGGAATCTCAAACGCCGGAGGACCACCTCCCCGTTCGTCCTGAGGGAAATCGAAGGATGAACGGCGGCGCAGCCGGCTCCCCGCTCGCCCTGAGCTTGTCGAAGGGCCCGTCGAAGGGGGAAATCGAAGGGCCCCCCACCCGTCATTCCGGCCCCCGAGCCGGAATCTATCCCTGGCCCCCAGCCTCCCAGATGTCCCCGCCAACCCCACCGCCCCGTTCGCCCTGAGCCTGTCGAAGGGCGCGAATCTGGGAATAGATTAATCTGCATTTTCTTGACTCGGCCCCGACCTAACCACGGTGTACCAACCGGGACCTAGCACCAAATGCTAGCGCCCAAGTCGAATTAGGTTTCGGACAGATCACTCGCCGCTTGGTAACCTTCTCTGGTAACTTCAAAGGCTTCGCCTTCAGATCCAAGTCCTTTGACGTACCCTAGTCTTTGGAGGTCTTCTAGCCCGCCGACCCACATGGCGACGGTCCTGGGATCCTGATCCGGAATCATCGACTTGTGGCTCGCCTCGATGAATTGGCCCCCCATGGTACGGACATACATCACTACCCCGTCGCCCGCGACAGCCTCTAGCAAAATCGCTTTGGCCTCCTGGGAAAGCATCACCCTGTGCGGAATAGTCGGTTCAAGAGTGACAACGGGGATATCGTCTCGCCGTCCGATGGTTGCGGCTGTTAAAGGCAATGCCCGGACAATTTCACGCAACGCCTCAAGCGGCGTTTTGGGAGTTTTCCAAACGTAAGGCTTTAGAAGTTCCGGTATTGGTGCCTTGACTCCGTCTTCATCGGCAAACTGTAAAGCGATGATTGCGAACTGTTCTTGCTTCTCTCGTTTTTCTTGGATAGCGTAGTTTATCTCGGAT
Source organism: Dehalococcoidia bacterium (assembly GCA_965249215.1). GTDB lineage: Bacteria > Chloroflexota > Dehalococcoidia > Lucifugimonadales > UBA3495. The sequence goes on from CBDFLN010000002.1 coordinate 728,788, forward strand.
TCTAGGTAACCCTCATCTTTGAAATACGGCGTTATAAAGAACACAACGGCACAGGAACTTTGCATGCCCCGTATTAGCCCGCGTTCAAGTGTCGTGCCAGCTGGCATCGCATCTTCATCGAGCCAAGGTTCGTAGCCCAAAACCTCAAGGGTTTCCTTGAAATCCCTTACAATCTGTTTATCCGCCCCTTTATGGCTCAGAAATATCCTCTTAGGACTTGAGGCCTCCATTTAACGCTCCTTCGGCGTGAGGGATCTGTGCCCCTAAACCACCAACCCCGCCCCCTTCGGCCGCGCCTTGCCCCCGTGCACCGAAGGCTCCGCGCACCACTTGGCCGCCAGCCGCCGCACCCCTTTGTAGACCTCCTCGTCGAAGCCCAGCAGGTCGCACACCACCCGCCGGTCCAGCAAAGCGCGGTTGGGGTCGGCATCCGCCAGGTACGCCGGCTTTAACTCCTTGTCCCTGAACTCCTCGAATATCGCCTCGGCCTTGTCCAGTTGCTCACCGGATAGGCACCGAAAATCCAAAACAGGAAGCGACTCCGCCGAGCGGATCGTCGCGTCGCCACGACCGGCAACTTGACGATTCGAGTGCCACCAATAGGCCACCAGCCCCAAGGTGCTGTTCGCCCACAGAACGAATGGGCAATCATACGATGGCTTGCTGAACTGGACATTTGGCCAAGCCCGACCACCTATGCTCTGATGCTCGGTAAAAGCTACTGACAGTGGCTGGGAGTTAAAACGGAATCCTCTACTGATATGGCAGCGGCTCGCGGTACCCCATCCCTTCGCCGCTTTCTCTTCCATGCCCTTCCTAACGCGCAACTGTGAGTCCGGGGCACAAATTATGCGAGTCTCCTTCTTAGCGTCGTGGTTCCACAGGGCAGGAAAGGTGGCCGTAGGACTCGCCGATTCCCTGTCAAATGGTCCTCGTGGAGCTGGCCCTGTGATGTCTCGGTCAAGCCAGCCCAGTTTGGCTAGATCACCCAACAATGCCGTGGGCAATTCAACAGAGGTGGCGCTTCCTGGAAGCCATAGTATCGAACAGGACAGGCCATAGGCGGTTTGGGCTAGAGAGTGGTCTGACAGGCGCACCGCGCCCCAGTTGTCTCCGCCCGTCCCAGAGTGAGAGGTTATCGTTTCGCCGGCCGATTCTTCCCCTACTGCCAGGGGTGTTCCCCCAAAAGGACCGTCCTCGATGCGTCTTACGTGACCTCCATCCAACAGCCGCGCAGCCAGAGAGCTTGCGAAGGCGAATCCACGGGGCCTATGTCTGAGGGATGTGAAGCGTCTCCTTCCGTCTGATGATTCATTCTGCCTAAGCCTCCGGGCGACCACCAAACAGTCAGCCATGCCCGTGTCTGAGGAAAAAGAGATCTCATGGTCGTCCGCGCCGGCTATGCTCAGCACAGTCAAATCCGTGTAATGACCGGCAAGCATCTCACGAAACTTCTCCCAGGATAGGCCGATGGTAGCTGACAATGGGATCACCAGTGCCAAGACTCCGCCGGGCTTCAACTTCCTGTGGGCCAGTGCCGCAAAACCGGAGCCTACTCCCGCATTGCCGTGGTAGCACGTGTCATCTCCCAATTTGTTGACACGGCCTCCCATAGCAGTCTGGTCGTCAGCGGTCGCATCGAAAGCAGCAAAGGCCGGATTCGTTATATCGGCATGTGCTCCCTCGTGGTTTGTGGCCCGAGTAAACGGAGGGTTCATGATCACCAGGTCGTACCCCTCGTCTGGTATCTCAGCCTGTATCTGCGCCGCCGTCTCTTCACCTGCGCTTCCCGTCCGCATCGCCGGGTCGCTGGTGTTGAATAACGTCAGCACGTTAGAGGACTGCAGAAGCTCCAGCGACCCTATCATCACGCTGCCGTCCTGCATCCGCCCGTACGGCATGGTGTAAAGGTGAGAATTGTTGAACCGGACCGACGGCTCCACGCCCGACAGGGTCGAGCCGGTGATGTGCACCGCCGAGGGCATCACGTCGCAGCCGTACAGCACCTCCTCCATCATCACCTTATGCAGGGCCTCCAGGTCGCCCCCGGTTCGCTCGTGCCGGGCGGCAATCTGCTCGTAAACCGCCGATAGCAGCGCGCCCGTCCCGCAGGCGAAGTCGCCGATGCGCAGCTTGCTGATGACCTCGGCGCTGGACCAGTCCACCCCTTCCATCTTGGCCACCGCCAGCCGCGCCAGCAGCGCCGCCGACGCCGGCAGCGTGTAAAACGTCGCCAGGTACTTGCGGTCGGCTATCAGCCTCTGGAAAATGCGCCCCGTCAGGTCGTGGGCGTTGTCCACTCCCGTCGCATTGACCGACTGGGCCGTGTTCCTCAACAGCCTGAGGACGTTGGCCCCATCGGACGATGGAAGTTGCTCCAGGATGTCCTTGGCGATGGCGAAGATGGCCCAGTAGTTGATTTTAAGTATGTCGTTCCAGGCGGCCAGCGTCTCGCCCTGCGGGTTGGCCACGCCGTCGCCGCACACCATCGCCAGGGGCCGCACCCCTTCGTGCATCCCGGCAATCCGCCCGTGAAACACCAGGGCGTTCGCCATGATGGCACACGCCATGCGCCTGGTCTGTGGCACGTTGGTCATCCCCAGCAGGCGAGCGATGGCCGTAGTGATGCCCGGCTTGGTCTCGTTCACCTCGTCCAGGAGCTTTGCCGCGCCGTCGATTCCGTCCTGGAGCGTGGCGATTGCCTGGTCCACGGCCCGCTGCGGTACGGACACCAGCCGCACCATGTCGGCCAGGTCCTCTACCGGACCCTCCAGCCAGCCCGACTCCGGGAAGCGGCTCTGTCCGCCCTCCTCGGTGAACACGCAGTAGGAAAGGCGGGCATCTTTGAGGGCGGCCTGCAGGTCGTAGACCTCTTTAAAGAGCCTCCGGATAGCGAAGGGCGATTACTGCCTCGATGACCCTCCCGTTGGACGCCGCCGTCAACCCCAGCCGCTCCTTCGCTTCCGGCTCGACGGTTGCCGCAGGCAAATACTCCGCCTCGATGACCACCGGCGACCGCCCCGGCGCAGTGATGAGGATGTCGGGTTTTAGCCCAGGACGCCCCGCGATTGCCTGGGTATTCTCCGACAGCGCTTTGCCCCGGGGCAGCATCTTCTGCAGCAGGTTGCCCAGGGCGTTATTTACATTGGGTTCGGTCTGGTGCGGCATAGCTTCCTACCCAGTCAGGCTCGATTATTACCGATAATAGCACACGCCGTCCCGCGGCCCCTGCCACCCTCCCTCTTCATCTGGCGATTCCACCCTTCCCCACCGCCCCGTCGCCCCGAACCCCGCCCCCCTCAGCCAGCCCTTAGCCCCCCCACTCACCCTGGCCCGTCGAAGGGCCCGCCCTGAGACTGCCTCCCCGTTCGCCCTGAGGCTCTCGAAGGGTGAACCGGGGGGAACCGGCTACCGTTCGCCCTGAGGCTCTCGAAGGGTGAACCGGGGGGAACCGGCTACCGTTCGCCCTGAGGCTCTCGAAGGGTGAACCGGGGGGAACCGGCTACCGTTCGCCCTGAGGCTCTCGAAGGGTGAACCGGGGGGAACCGGCTACCGTTCGCCCTGAGGCTCTCGAAGGGCCAACCGGGGCGAGCCGTGTTCCGTTCGCCCCGAGGGAAATCGAAGGGTGAACCGGGGGTAGCCGAGTTCCGCTCGCCCTGAGGCTCTCGAAGGGTGAACCGGGGGGAGCCGTGTTCCGTTCGCCCCGAGGGAAATCGAAGGGTGAACCGGGGGTAGCCGCGTTCCGTTCGCCCTGAGGCTCTCGAAGGGCCTGCCCTGAGCTTGTCGAAGGGCCCAACCCACACCCCAAATCCACTGACATTTCCCCCCTTGCCCACCCCCACAGATTCCCCATATCATAGATGCAGGTCAGGTTCCTGCCATATCGCCGGACCCAATCAAGACCAGCCACTGAGGCCCGTGACGTGTCGTGACCAAACGCCGCTCCAGCCCCGAATCCTCCAACCCTCCCCCGCCTGCTGCCGACGCCCCAAAATGGAACGAAATGGTACAGAATGGTACAGAATTCGAAAAATCCGGCCCTTCCTCCCACCGGCAGCAAGCTCTGCCCATCATCGCCGCTGCTCCCACCCTGGCTCAAGCCGCACGCTCCTCCGGCACAGGACAAGATGCTCCCTACCGTTGGCTCCAAGACCACCGCTTCCGCCATGAACTGACCCGCCTCCGCCCGAACACAGCCGACCTCGCCCGCTATGAACTCCGGGGGCTTATACTCCGCTGTTTGGATATGTCAACGAATTACCCGACACTTACAATTCCCGCCTCCAAGCCGGAATCTATCCCCTGCGTCCAGCCTCCAAAAAGCCCCTCACCCCAACCCGTCACTGACACCAGGCCGTTGACCCACCCGCCCCAGGCCGGTAAGCTGAGACCACATGACGCAAACCCGAACAGCCAACCCCCGGTGGTGCGCCGCCGGCCGCCGGCCGCCGCCAACCGCGGGCGTTCCCGCCTCCCTTCGCGGTGAGGCTCTCGCATCAAGCCAGCGTAGAATGGCGCAAAATGTCTCGGAAATACGAAAACTCCTGAACCGAGAGCCATCCCGTCACCAAATCCAAAAGTGGGACGAAATGGGACCCAGCGGAACGGGACTAAATTTTTCCGGCCTTTTGCCCGCCAAACCTCCTTCCTGCTACAATCCTCCAAAATCTAGGGCTCAGGGGGCAAAATGAGACTGGCAAATAAGGTCGCTGTAATCAGCGGCGGGGCCAGGGGCCAGGGCGCCATCGAGGCCAACCTGTTCGCCGGCGAAGGCGCCCGCGTTGTATTCGGCGACATCCTTGATGACGAGGGCCTGAAGGTCGAGGCCCAGATCCGGGAGGCCGGCGGCGAGGCAACCTACGTCCACTTGGACGTTACCGTGGAGGCCGACTGGCAAAAGGCAATGGACACCGCCGTCTCCAAGTACGGCAAGCTGGATATACTCGTCAACAATGCCGCGATTGTACCGCCCGGCGCCGGCAACAAAATCGAAACCACCACCGTCGATATATGGGACCGGGTTATGACCGTCAACACCAGGGGCGTGTTCCTCGGCACAAGGTTCGCCATCCCCCTCATGCGCCAGTCCGGCGGCGGCTCCATCATCAACATCTCCTCCGGCGCCGGCATCACGCCCACCAGGGGAACTCCCGCAGTCTATGCCGCCAGCAAGGGCGCAGTACGCCTGTTCACCAAGTCCACCGCCACTCAACACGCCCCAGACAACATCAGGTGCAACTCCGTGCACCCGGGCCCCATAGACACCGAAATGCTCAACCCCCAGGAAGTAGACGAAGAGGGCAACCTGGTCCAGGGCATCATGGAACGGCAGGTCCCCCTGGGCCGGCGCGGCAGGCCCGAAGAGGTAGCCTACGGCGTCCTATATCTGGCCTCCGATGAGTCGTCCTACGTCACCGGCTCCGAGCTAGTAATCGACGGCGGGCGCACCGCCCAGTGAGCCCGACCATGCCTGGGCTATCTCAAAGCATGACTGCAGCGCCGTTGAGGCCTTTACATAACCCGTCATTCCGGCCCCAGATACATAACCCGTCATTCCGGCCCCCGAGCCGGAATCTAGAAGCGCAAACCAAGTTGGGCAAATCCCTCTCATCCTCCCCAAATATCCTCTTCGGGGAATTGCTCGAACGTCTCCCGACCGGAAAGTCTTATGCCGTCTGACCTGCGTTGGGGAATTGGCGTCCCCCAGATATTCCCGGACGGTCCTATTGATATGTCCCTGGTCCGGCGCTGGATACCACGGGCCGAACAACTGGGGTTCGACAGCCTGTGGACCATGGAAGGGATCACCGGCGACCTGCCCACTCTGGAGCCGGTGACCCTGCTGTCCTATATGTCCGCCATCACGAACAAGGTCAAGCTGGGCGTTTCGGTAATCATCGCCCCCCACCGAAACCCGGTGCAGTTGGCCAAGGCCCTGGGCAGCCTCGACACCATTAACGATGGCCGCCTCATAGTCGGAATCGGCTTGGGCCATCAGGTAATGTCCGATACCTTCGGCATCAGCGCCGAACACCGTGTGAGCCGCTTCGTCGAAATCATGGACGTGATGAAAGCCCTCTGGACCCAGCCTCAGGCTGACTACTCAGGTCGCTTCTGGCAGCTGGAAAACACCTCCATGGAACCCAAGCCCGTCCAAAAGCCTCACCCGCCTATCTGGCTGGGCGGCGGACACCCCAATGTACTGCGGAGGGCGGTGCGTCATGCCGACGGCTGGATGGGCGCCGGCGCCAGTTCCACCTCTCAGTTCGTCGAAAACATGGGGCGCCTGCGTTCGTACCTCCAAGAAGCCGGCAGGAACCCCGCTACCTTTGCTGTCTCCAAGCGAGTCTATCTGGCCATCGACAACAATGAAAGCCGGGCCGAGGCCCGCCTTCGCACCTGGTTCGGCCAAATGTACAAGAACCCCGACATGGCCAACCGGGTCTCTGTCTGGGGAAGCCCCGCCACCTGCGCCGAGAAGCTGGCCGAAGTAGCCCATGCCGGCGCCCACATGATAATGCTCAACCCCGTCTACGATTACATGGAACACCTGGAAGCCCTGGCTGCCGACGTCATACCCAACGTGTAGCGGGCCCCATGCATCGTAGGTGATTCGCCCGCAACGGAGGAGAAGTTATGGCCCGCATTAAGCACATCGCCCTGTCTTCGGACGACCCGGCGGCGACCGCCCAGTTCTACAAGCAGGTCTTTGGCCTGGAGGAGTTGCGCCGCAAGCCCAAAGACACCGGCGCCGACGGCGTCTGGTTGACCGACGGCTACATCTATTTCGCCATCCTAAAGTACGGCTGCGACGACACCCCCAACCTGGGGGAAGGACCGTCAACCGTCCCCGGCGTCCACCACATCGGATTCTACGTGGACGACATGGACCGGACCATTGCCGGCTTCGAGGCCGCCAACGGCGCCGAGTGCCCCGGCAGCACCGCCGCCAACCGCAAGTACAAGGGACCTGAGGGCCTGATGATTGACATAAGGGAGCGGGGATGGGACGAGCAAATCAGGGCCCGGACCACCCTGTTGCACGCCGTCCCCGAGCCCTCGAGCTGAGGCGTCTTGAACCGGCCCGGGTTGGCTTGGGACACCCCGCCACTCCGTTCATGAGGCTTGGTCTGCAGTCCAGCAGCGCCCTGCCCTCTCCCTTCCAGGAGCCGGCGAGGCCCAGACCGTCCGCCCTTGATGAAACTTGCACGCTTCAACCCTCAGCGGCCGCCCAGTCTGCAAACGCTAGGATGCCCCTGAGCCGGCGGACTCTGTCGCCGCTATCCGCAAGCCTCGAACTGTTGGCCACAACTTCCTGCCCACCGCCGCCACCGCGAAAGCCACGGTGGCCACCAAGGCCATCGCCGGGCCCGAGGGGAGATCGGCATAGTACGAAAGGTACAGGCCCGCCACCGCCGAGATCGAGCCGATCACTGCCCCAATGACCATTACACCCACAAACCGCCGGGCAAGCAGGTACGCCGTGGCCGCCGGCGTGACGAGCATCGCCATCACCAGGACTATTCCCGCGGCCTGGATTCCAATGACGATGACCAGGGCGAGAAGGGTCAAAAGCACGTACTCCACAAGATTAGTCTTGATTCCCACCACTGACGCGCCAATCGGGTCGAAGGTCGTGTACACCAGCTGCCGGTGGAAGGCATACAGCCCGACCAGCACCACCGCCGCCAGGCCCAGGGAAACGTATACCTCGGTCTGCAACACGCCCAGCACCTGGCCCAGCAGCAGGTCCTCGATGTTCACGTTGACGTTGGTGGACTTGGACAGCATTACCAAGCCGAGGGCGAACATCCCGGCGAAGACGACGCCGATCGACGTATCCTCGCTGATGCCGGTGCGCCGCGCCACGGCGCCCATCAGCAACGCCAAGGCGATGCCAGTGGGCACAGCCGCGAAGAAAGGGCTGATCCCCAACAGGAAAGCCACCACCATCCCCGGCAGCACCGAGTGGGCCAGCGCGTCTCCCATGAACGCCCGTCCCCTGGTAATCACGTAGGCCCCTAATACCGGGCACATCACTCCCACGACCACCGATACGATCAGGGCCCGGACCATAAAGCTGTACTCGAACGGCCCGACGATGTAGTCGATCATGGCATGCGCCCCGGGGCATGGAAGTGATTGGGGTCTAACTCGATTCCGTGGGAGCCGTACAGCTCTTCGAGCACTTCGGAGGTGAACGCCACGTCGGGTGGGCCGCAGGCGCACACGTGGTGGTTGATGCACAGAACCTGGTCGAATCGTTCGGCGAGGTTGGTAAGGTCGTGGGTGGCCAGCAGCACCACCCTGCCCTCGTCGCGCAAAGTCTGGAGGACCTGCACGATTTCTTCCTGAGCGCCCACGTCGACGCCGCTGAAGGCTTCATCAAGCAGAATGATGCTGGCTTCCTGCGCCAACGCTCGCGCTATGAACACCCTCTGGCGTTGACCCCCCGAAAGCTCGGTCATCAACTTAGAGCGCTGCTCCCACAATCCGACGCGGCCCAGGCAGACCCGCACCAACTCACGGTCTCGCTTGCCGGCCCGCCGGAACAGCCCGACGTGGCAGCACCCCATGGTCACTACGTCCTCAACGCTGGCAGGGAAGACCCAGTTGATGCTGTCCCGTTGGGGTACGTACGCCAGGGCGCCCCGTTTGGTCGCGGCTCCCCGCAGCGTCACGGTGCCCTGGGTAATCGGCAACACCCCGGCAATGGCATCAAACAGGGTGCTCTTGCCGGCGCCGTTGGGGCCCAGGACACCCATTAGGGTTCCCGGTCCCACCTCGAACGTCACGTCGGTAAGAGCCTGGTGTCCTCCACGCACCACACTTACGTCTTCAACGGCTATGCCCGGCTGGTACGCCATCGTTGTCAACTCGTCACCCCCTGCGTCAGCCCCTCATTGGAGGGCTGCTACGATACGCTCCACGTTGGTTCTCACCATGCCGATATATGTCCCGGCGTCGGTGTCTCCAGTGTCCAGAGATCCCGAATAGAGCCTGACCAGTTCGGCGCCCGACTCAGTTGCGACGATGTTGGCCAAACGTTCGCTGACCGTCGTCTCGCCGAACACCGCCGGGACCTGGTTTTCGACGGCCGCTTCAATCAGGTCTGCCAGGTCCTCAGGAGAAGGTTCCACTTCCGTGGTTCCAGATAGAACGACCCCGATTACATCGAATCCATAGAGGGTCGCGAAGTATCCCAAACTGTCGTGGGAGGTTATCAGCAACCTACGAGCCTCCGGAACGACGTTCACCTGTTCTGCCGTCCAGGTATGCAACTCGTCCAGTTGGCCGTTATATGCCTCAGCGTTGGAAACATAGGACTCGGCCCGGTCCGGGTCCAGCGCGGCCAGACGGGAGGCAATCTCGTTGACGGCCGTTTTGACCCTAATGGGATCGAACCAGAAGTGGGGGTCATGGGTCCCGTGTCCGTGACCTTCGTGCGCATCTTCGCCTTCAGACACCAAGGCCTCGATTGCCTCTATGGCTTCGTCGGCGTCCCTGTGACCCTCTTCCACCTCGTTGACGATCTCTAAGACCATGGCAGCGAGTTCGTCTTCTTCACCGTGGTGGTCACCCTCTCCCTCTCCTTCCTCATCACCGTGGTCCTCACCCTCTTCTTCGCCCTCGTCGCCGCGGTCCTCGGCCTCTTCTTCGCCCTCGATGGTCTCCGGGAATTCCTTGATTTCTTCCAGTCCTTCTTCAGGACTGATTTCTCCCTCTTCAACTTCGTGGACCACGTGGCTGATTTCTTCTATGATCTCAACGTCCTCAATATGGGACTCTCCGAACTCTATGGGGTCGATGATTTCGGCCAACTCCACTATGCTCGACTCGTCCCGGGCGGCGCTTTCCACCAGATCATGGAGCCAGGCTTCTTCCAGGCCCAGGCCAATGCTGAGCACAAGGTCGGCATCGGCTATTCTGGCGACATCCTGGGCTCCCGGTTGGTAGGAATGTGGGTCCACCCCAATTGGCAACAGGCTGAAGACTTCCACATGCTCGCCCCCAATGTTCTCAACCCAGTCCGCAACTATGTTGGTGGTTGTCACCACCTTGACTGTAGGGGAATCGGCTGCCGGTTCAGTGGCTTCGGGGTTGCCGGTGCATGCGGTCAACACCACAACCGGCGTTAGGAAAAGCGCGAGCAGCGCTATCTTCCACGGACCCAATACCAGCTTATTAAGACTCAGTATCATTACGTGCCTACGCACTCTACGTCTCTGTCCTTTTGATTTGGGATACCGTTAGGTGTGGTCCGGGCGGATTATATGATATTGCATCTCAATAATCAACATGATCCGACAGGTGTTGGTGTTCCGTTAATCTAGCTAAGCGCCCTCGCCGTTATTGCACTTGTCGCAAATAACGTAGAGCTCGATGCGGTGCCCAACGATTTCGTCGGGGATGTTGTTTCCCAGCCCCCTTATCAAACGCTCGACCGTAGCGGCGCGGAACTCTCCTACGTTGCCGCATTTGACGCACACGGTGTGGTGATGGTGTCCTACACGCGACAGGCTGTACCTGGGGGCACCGTCTACGAGGTTAAGCCGGCATATAACGCCGACTTCCATGAGAAGCTTGATTGTTCGGAAGATCGTAGCCCTGCCCACGCCGGGAAGCTCCCTGCTGAGTTCTTCGGGAGTGAAGCCCTCCTGCTTCCCTTCCAGAATGCGGATGATAGCGCGCCTGGGGGCGGTGGTCCGGTAACCCCGGTCCTCCAGGACGGACATGATATCCGGGTGTGATGTGTGATGTGTAACCATAAGACTAAGTGTCAAGTCCCGGCTGCCTGAAGGGCTGCCGGCTATTCGTACCATCCCGACGCGAAGATCAGCCCGTCGTGGCGCACTGCCCAGGTGTGCTTCTGCCTCTCATCACCCGTCTCGGGGTTCAACAGCACGTAGTCCACCCAGCGTCCGGATTCCGGGGCGCCCAGCAAGTCGTCGCCATAGAAGTAGCCCGTGGAATCGACGCGTTCTTTGGGGTCACGGCCACGGAACATCGGGTTATGGTGGCCTATGGTGTAGCCGTTCTCGTCGATGATGAAGATGTACCACTGCCCATCCACACTTGCCGAATCATTGTAATACTCCACCGTGGCATCCCGGCCGACGGCGTTGTAACGGTTTATCGCACTGTCTACGAAAGCCTGGGTGTAGGCCAGATTATCTGACTTGCTTGGCCCCTGATCCCCCGCCGGGCCAGCATCGCCCCGGCAGGCGATGGCCGCTATGAAAAGGGCAATCGTCGAGACTGCAACTATGAGCTTGCGCGCTGGCATTCCTTCCTGTCGCGCTGTATTTGTCACCGAGACTATCGCTCACTGCGGGGTCGTGTGGTCCGTGCGACGCGGTGGAGTCTATCACAGACCGGACTCAAACCACCACGCGCCAGCGTCACTCTTCTCCTAAGGTCCACATAAACGCGCAATAGCCGGGGTCCCACCCCTACCACATGCCCATGAGGCGGCCTGGGCAGCGGCTTCCGGGGCTCCGCGGTTAGAAGGTATAGGCGTCTTCATGGAACCACTTCCTGATGAGGGCGTTTAACGAGCCGTCCTCTTTCATGGAGGCGATGGCCCCGTCCAGCTTGTCCTTCAAGTCTCCGTCTTCTTCCCGGACGCCGATTCCGATGCCTGAGTCCAGCGGCACATTGGGCCCCACGACGGTAAGTTGACCTTCGTGGGCGGCCATGTTCTCATGGGCAAACTCGCGGTCGACCAGGGCAGCATCCGCCTCGCCGCTCAGTACCGCCTCAATGAGGTTCTCGGCCAGGTCGTACTCGACCAGAGTCGCGCCTGACTCGGACAAGTAACCGGCATGGATGGTGGCCACCTGGGCGGCCACAGTGCCGTCAATCGCCTCTCCGCCGGCGCCTGACAAGGCGATGTAGACCGACGGTACGGGCGGGATGTAGGGTTGGGTGAAGTCGATGATCTTGTCTCGCACTTCGGTGATGCTCATGCCCGCCATGATGGTGTCGTATTTGCCATCCACCAAGTTCGGGATGATGGTGTCCCACTCGTTGGTCACCCAAGTGCATTCAAGGTTGGCGCGCAGGCAGAGCTCGTCACCCAACTCGCGCTCGAACCCGTCCACCTCACCCGCTTCGTTGATGTAGTTGTAGGGAGAGTAGGCCCCTTCCGTCCCCATCGTCACCTCATCGGCTCCTCGGGAGCACGCCAGGAAGAGGGAGACGAGTATTGCCGCGGCTATGACTAGTCTGAGCATGTTCGCATTCACCTCTCTCGCACTGTCACTGGTTTGGGGCAGGCGTTGGTGGGCAGGAGGAGGAATCCTCAGAACGTTGGTGGGCAGTGCAGGACTCGAACCTGCGGCCTCCTGCGTGTAAAGCAGGCGCTCTAACCAACTGAGCTAACCGCCCACGATTGCAGCTATGCCGGGGCCGTTCCCGAAGGCGTTGACCCAAAACTGGGTTTCCGGTGGAGGCCCTGAATCTGTGGAGCAGACCCTGGGGGCCTCTGCTCCGCCTTATGAATGGCCCTCCCGGCGATACCGGGAGGGCCTGATGATCGAGTTGATGGGGCCGGTAAGGCTGGCCGGCGGCGCAACTTAGTCCAGGTGGTATATCCGGGCAGCGTTGCCGCCGACGATCTTGGCCTTTTCATCCTCGGCGCAATCCTGCAGGATGTGATCGAGAATTTCGCGGCTCCTGGGGAACGTCCCTTCTCCATGGGGATAGTCGGCTCCCCACTGGAGGGTGTCCACGCCGATGATGTGGCGGTCCCTGACGCCCAGGGCGTCTTCCTGGAAACCGAGGAACACGTTGGTACGGAAGTAGTCGCTGGGCAGAACACCCTGGTTCAACCTGTACCGCCGGGCGGAGCCGGGACCTCGCTGGGTGTAGGTGTAGTCCAGGCGATCCAGGAAGTGGGGCGCCCAAGACAACTCCATCTCAACCGAGCCTACTTGTAGCTTGGGATAGCGCTCGATCACTCCGTTAAAGATCATGTCGGCCAGAGAGCACCGTACCCAGTGGTCCATGTTGCAGATGAAGGCGGGCCTGCCGATGTCGGGATTGGCGAAATTATTGCCGGCGTCGGCGCGGTTGGTGGCGGCATGCATGCTGAGGGGCATTCCCAGGCCCTCAGCGGCGGCCCAGAGGGGTTCATACCTGGGCTGGTCGTAAAGCTGCCCGGCGAGGGGATAGACGGAGATCATAGCGCCCACAAACCCCAGCTTGTGGCAGCGCTCGAGCTCTTTGACCCCCACGTCCACGTCATCGAGGTTCAACATGGCGATGCCCTTTAGCCGGCTGGGAATGGCGCTAAAGAACTCGGAAACCCAATCGTTGTAGGACCGGCAAATGTCCGTCAGGAGGTCACTGTCCTCGGTGCCGTAGAGCATGACGCCGGTGGTGGGATAGATGATACTTACGTCCATCCCGTCGATATCGAGGTCTTTGACGTGCTCCTCGGGGATGAACCCACCGAGACGGCCCTCTTCCATCCTATGGGCGGCGCTCAGCTTGTCGGGGTCCTCAAACCTGACCCCGGCATCGGCCCCGCCGCCGCCGCCAATGACTTTGCGGTCGTCGCAGAACCACCAGTCGCCGTCCTCCAGGTTTTCGATGTGAGGCGCCCGGCCCCTGAACTTAGGGGACATCCTGGTAGTCCACAGGTCTACAGGCTCGTGAATGTGGTTGTCAGAAGATATGATTCTGTGGCTTAACATAAGTGGCCTCCCAGTGGTCTATCTTCGCGGCTCTCGTTGCCGTATTGCTCAACTCTGGCCGGCGCTGCCGAATCCGGCTCGCTGATGGCCTGAAGCCGGGCAATTCCCAGCGTGGGGCCAACGCAACGCGGCGTTTGCCGACGCGTGAATTGTGCCACGGCTGCCCGGCAGTGTCAATATTTTGTATTCGACGCCGGCCCGTCCGTTCGTCTACTTCGACAAGCCCAGCACGAACGGACTGAGAGGCCAAAATTTTTAGCTCTGCTTTGATTTCCTCCCATTTACTCTCATTCTGGAGTTGGAGCCGGCCATGGGCCTCATTCCAGGGGGTTTTCTTGTCTCTGGGACATTTTGGGACACTCCGGGACACTCCGGGTTGGATTCCTTAAGGGCTACAATTTTGACTTCCGTCCCAATTAGTACCATTTCATCCCATTTCAGCTTGCCAGCGAGTTGGGACACGCAGCGCTGTACTACGTCCTCGGTTGAACGGACAAGTGAGGAATCCGGCAGCGGGCCGGGATTTTTTGATTTCCGTACCATTCTGTACCATTTCGTACCACCATAACGGGCCGCTTTAACGGGCCGACGGCGTGCCGTTGGGGTTTGGCCGTCGGGATGCAAACTACGTGGTTCCAGCTTACGCACCGGGTTAGGGCTGCGTCAATGGCGTTGTGTCAGTGGCGTTTCTCCATGCCGGAGCATCGGCTATAATAGGCGCGCCTCGGCGTAAGGTCCGACGGCCCAATAGGCCTTAGAGCCTGAGCCAGCGACTCACCCAGCTACCCTATACCGCGAAAGATTGAGGAGAAACGAATGGAACCGGTGATTAGAAACATCCGCGACATGCAAACCCCGGATGCTCGGTCGCCCATGATGATTTCACGGGACGACAACCCGCCTACCAATACCCTGTTATTCTCGGAAGTCCAACCCGGGCAGAGCAGCCCGCACCACATTCACACCTGGGAGCACGTGGTGTACGTGGTGCAGGGCAGCGGGACGATGTTTTGCGACGAAAAGGCGTACCCGATAAAGGGAGGCGACGCGGTCCTGATTCCGCCTGAAGTGGACCACTACACTTTGAATGACGGCGGCGCAGGGAATGCCGGCGGCCCGGAGCCTCTGCAGCGCATCGAGGTGAACCCTCTCAGCGCCGGCCTAGGCGGAGCGCGGCCGGGAGGGACCGAGAAGGGGACAGGGGTCGCCCCGGTGATCCGCAATTACAGGGACCTGGCCGGCACTCCGGACACCCGGATTATCAGCGTCCCGGACGGGGCGCCGAATTACATAATGATTTACAACGGGGCAATAGACCCCGGCTACGCCTCCCATCGCGACGCCGGCGGGCATACCCATAGCTGGGAGCACGTGGTCTATATCCTGGAAGGACACGCGAGCCTGGTGGTCGCGGGGAAGACGTATCCCGTGACCGCTGGAGATGCGGTTTTGGTGCCGCCCGACGTCCTGCACCAGTGGCGGAACGACGGGGACACTCCCATGACGCGGATTACGTTCAATCCCTTGGTTGCCGAGGGGCGTTACAGCTAGGCCACTGAGGGGTTAGCCGCCGGCAGGGGAACGGGCTGGCCTAGATTCCCGCCTGCGCGGGAATGACGGCTTGGGGCGGGCTGGATTGTTCGTCGCAGGCTGCTCAGAATCACAAGAAGCGGGCGCCTAAGAATGGCCGGGGCGAAAGATTTTTCGCCCCTACAGAAGGGGTCCGCAAAGTCCCGTGGCTGGGGTGTGCCTTGATAGTTCGAGAGATTGACTGGGCATTACCCGCCCGCTCGTTTGGTTCGAGAGCCTCACCACGAACGGGAGAGGAAAGGCCTGCCACGAACGGGGAGGAAAGGCTTGCCCGAACGGGGAGGGTCCCACAACGTAGGGGCGACCGGGGGACGAGGTTCCCGCGTTCGCTGGAATGACGGGTTGGGGGCGGGAGTAGCGGGAGGCTGGCCGCGGCGGGTTGGGGGCGGGAGCAGCGGGAGGCTGGCCGCAGCGGGTTGGGGGCGGGAGTAGCGGGAGGCTGGCCGCGGCGGGTTGGGGGCGGGAGCAGCGGGAGGCTGGCCGCAGCGGGTTGGGGGCGGGAGTAGCGGGAGGCTGGCCGCAGCGGGTTGGGGGCGGGAGTAGCCGGAGGCTGGCCGCAGCGGGTTGGGGGCGGCTAGGAGCGGGAGGCTGGCCGCAGCGGGTTGGGGGCGGGAGTAGCCGGAGGCTGGCCGCAGCGGGTTGGGGGCGGGAGTAGCCGGAGGCCGGCCGCAGCGGGTTGGGGGCGGGAGTAGCCGGAGGCCGGCCGCAGCGGGTTGGGGGCGGGAGTAGCCGGAGGCCGGCCGCAGCGGGTTGGGGGCGGGAGTAGCCGGAGGCCGGCCGCAGCGGTTTGGGGGCGGGAGTAGCCGGAGGCTGGCCGCAGCGGGTTGGGGTCGGGAGTAGCTGGAGGCTGGCCGCAGCGGGTTGGGGTCGGGAGTAGCCGGAGGCTGGCCGCATAGCCGACGCCATGGCCCAAGTGCTGGGACAGTTCCCTCCCGAAATGCGCCGGTCGGTGACCTTCGACAACGGAACCGAGTTTGCCCGCCATCATCAACTACACGATCTGGGCATCGAGACCTTCTTCTGCGATACCCATTCTCCCTGGCAGAAGGGCGGAGTGGAGAACGCCATCGGCCGGCTGCGACGGAGCTTGCCCCGCAAGACCGACCTCGCCGCATTGTCTCAAGAACGGTTTAGCCCGAATCCACCGAAGGACACCGATGGACGGCGTGAGGAAAGCGGAAGGGGGATGAGGGAGCTACAGGGGAAATAGCCTGGGTTCCATTTGGGGTAGGGAGGTCGGCGGACGGTCTTCATCGCCGCACAGGGGCCCCTATGGGCGTCTGCAGGAGCTGCGATGCGCGGGATGGCGAGAGAATACGCAGCAGGGAACTCTCTCGGACCGGGCTGGCGCGAGTCTGCGGGGATCTTCGGTTGTCCGGTGGGTGGGTCGGTCGCCGACGGTGCCGTCAGGCCGGGAGTGGAATGGCTCGCAGCCGGGCCAAGGCGCGGCTGAACTTCTCAGCCCAAGGCCAGCGATCCGGAAGATGCAGGGTCAACCGGCGTGCCGAGCGGGTGAGCCGTCCGGCCAGGGAGAAGAACCGCCGCCGGAGGGTCTTGGTGGTGGCTATCCGCTCTCCCAGACCGATCCGCGCGGTCCAGCGGGCCAGGTTGTGGGCCATCGTCTGGACGGCCAGCCAGGCGCCGTTGGCGGCGAAGCGGCCCGAGGGGAGATGGTTGAGCCCGACGCCGTACTTGAGGTCGCGTATGGCATTCTCGATCTCGGCGTGGCGGCGATGGTCAGCCTCCAGTTCGAGCAACTCCCCGTCCCGGTCGGTGATGAACCCGTGATAGCTGTATTTGGCGAAGAGGGCCAACTGGGAACCGGGCGTGGGCTTCACACGCCGGACGATGAGCCGCACCGGCGCGGCGTCAGGTTCACTCTGGAAGGGAGTGCAGGTGGTCTCGGCCACATCGGCGGCGCCGTCCATCCAGTAGGGAATGGGAGTCCAGGCATCCTCGGGTATCGTCTCGATGAGATTGCGCAGGCTCTTGTGCTGGCGGATGGTGATGGAGAAGCGGACATCCATCTTGCGGCAGACGGATACCACGCCATGAGTGTAGAACCCGCTGTCGGCCCGTAGCGTGAGTCGTCCGTTGGCCCCGGCGTAGCGTACCCGCCCCACCGTCTCCCGCAGAAAGTGGGCGGCGCCCCGGGCGGTGTTGGCGCGGCCCTCGCGCAGCCGGGACATCAGCACGTCGCCGGTGCCGGCGGCGACGGCCAACAGCGGGTGATAGCCCCGCTTGCCGGTATAGCCGTGGTGGCGTGCGCCCTCCTTGGCCAGTCCGTAGGTCTCGCAGATGGTGGAGTCCAGGTCAATGGTCAGGGGCCCGTCGCCGGGTCCCGCCCCGGCCTGCCAAGCCCGGGCCAGCAACTCGCGGCTCACCCGGTCGAGTTGACGGACGTGGCCCCACCGGAAGCTGCGCAGGAAGGTGCCCAGGGTGGATGGCGCCTTGACCGTGCCGCCCAGGGTGCAGGCCGTCCCCCCGGTGCGCAACACATCGGCGTCGTCAATGCAGTCGCCCCCAGCCAGCGCAGACGCCACCAGCGTCATCATCTTGTCGCTCGTGTTCGCCCGCCCCGGGGCATCGCCCAGGTCGAGGCGCTGCCGGACGAGTTCGGGCAGGCCGAGGTGCCGCGCCAGGGTGGCCGGAAGGAGCAGCCCGGCATTGGCCACCAAGCGGCGGTCGTCGAAGGTGATTTGGATCCGGTCGGGGTGGTTGCGTGGCAGCATCTATTGGGTGCTCCTTTTCCGGGGTCGGTTTTTTGCTACAAAACCATTATCCCAGAAGCACAGGAGCACCTTCTTGCCGCTTCAGGACGCTAACCCGACGCCCTCCTTCGGTGGATTCGGGTTTACACAAATGCTTCAGGACTACAAGAATACCCCTCGCAAGTGCCTGGGCTACAGGACCCCGGCAGAGATTTTCTTGGACCAGGTGTTGCACTTGAAATGTGAATCTAGATTCCCGCCTTCGCGGGAATGACAAGCTGGGGGGCGGGCTGGATTCTTCGTCGCAGGCTCCTCAGAATGACAAGAAGCGGGCGCCTAAGAATGGCCGGGGCGAAAGATTTTTCGCCCCTACAGAAGGGGTCCGCAAAGTCCCGTGGCTGGGGTGTGCCTTGATAGTTCGAGAGATTGACTGGGCATTAACCACCCGCTCGTTTGGTTCGAGAGCCTCACCACGAACGGGAGAGGAAAGGCCTGCCACGAACGGGAGAGGAAAGGCCTGCCACGAACGGGGGAGGAAAGGCCTGCCACGAACGGGGGAGGATCCCACAAGGTAGGGGCGACCGGGGGACGAGATTCCCGCGTTCGCTGGAATGACGGGTTGGGGGCGGGAGTAGCCGGAGGCTGGCCGCAGCGGGTTGGGGTCGGGAGTAGCCGGAGGCCGGCCGCAGCGGTTTGGGGGCGGGAGTAGCCGGAGGCTGGCCGCAGCGGGTTGGGGGCGGGAGTAGCCGGAGGCTGGCCGCAGCGGGTTGGGGGCGGGAGTAGCCGGAGGCCGGCCGCAGCGGGTTGGGGGCGGGAGTAGCCGGAGGCTGGCCGCAGCGGGTTGGGGGCGGGAGTAGCCGGAGGCTGGCCGCAGCGGGTTGGGGGCGGGAGTAGCCGGAGGCCGCCCGCAGCGGGTTGCGGGGAGTAGCCGGAGGCTGGCCGTAGCGGGTTGGGGGCGGGAGTAGCCGGAGGCTGGCCGCAGCGGGTTGGGGGTGGGAGTAGCGGGAGGCTGGCCGCGGCGGGTTGGGAGGAGTTGCGGGAGGCTGGCCGCGGCGGGTTGGGCGCGGGAGTAGCCGGAGGCTGGCCGCGGCGGGTTGGGCGCGGCTGCCGCGGGGCGGCTAAGGGTTAGCGACTTCCCGTTCGAGGCGTTCTATGTCCGCCGCGCTTAGGTTGAAGTATTTGGCTTCGGGGTGGTGGATGACCAGCGCGGATACCGTGGACTCGGGGTCCATCATGAAGCCTTGGGTGAGTTCGACCCCGGTGTTCTGGGCAACGTCCAGCAACGGGAACAACTGTTCCTGGTCTTCCAACCTGGGGCAAGCGGGATAGCCGAAGGAATAGCGCTTGCCCCGGTACTGGGCCCGGAACAGGTCTTGGTAGGAAATGCCGGGCTGGTCGCCGAAACCCCACATCTGCCGGACCTGCTGGTGGAGCAGTTCGGCAAAGGCCTCGGCGCACTATGGAGGAGCGCAGCGATGAATTGCCGAAGAAGGCCTGGCGGGAGATAACGGTGGCCGAGGGTAGCCAGGGTTCTCGCAGCTACCTGTTCAGTGCCCAAAGGGTACGTCCGACCAGCAGGCGGAAGCCCGGCGAAATCCACTGGGCCGTCTACCGCCGGAACCTGGACGGCAGCGAACCCCGCTACTACCTGTCCAATGCTCCGGAGGATACCCCGTTGGAGATCCTGGCATACGTGGGAGGCTCCCGGTGGCGTATAGAAACGGAGTTCGAGACGCAGAAGAGCGACATGGGACTGGACGAGTACGAGACCCGCACTTGGCCGGGCTGGCATCACCACGTGGCACTGTGTCTGCTTGGTGGAGCTTTTCTGCTGAGCCTGCAACAGGCTTGGGGGGGAAAGACGCCCCGGATCACGAGGCCGCAGGTCTACCGGGTGGTGCGGGAGATGCTGCCCCGGGAACGGTTCGGGCCGGCTGAGCTGCTACGGTGGCTCGCGGAGACGCAAGAATCCAACGAACGGGCCAGGCGCTCCCATGCAAAGCGCCGTGCCGCCCTCAGCGCATCCCCAAACATCCCGCCTTGAACCGTCGTTGAATTACTGGTCCAATAAGACCAACATGACGGCAAACCAGCGTTACGAATGGCGCAGGTAAACGAAAACATCCTCTATCAACCGGATGAGCGGCCAAGCCATCCGGCCTCTCTGGTCCATGGATTCCAGAGTGTCATGACCCGCATGGCGGCAATGGCTGCCACGACGTCGATCATCGCTGTGGCAGGCGGACAACCTCAGGGTTATCTGTCCTGGATATTCTTTTCGGCCCTCGTGGTCTGCGGTATAGGCGGTATCCTGCAGACCTTTCGATTCTGGAGATTCGGGTCGGGATATTCCCTTAGCATAAGTTCTGCATCCGCCTTTATTGCCATCTGTATCTCGGCGCTGTTGGCCGGCGGCCCGGCGTTGCTGTCGAGCCTGATCGTCGCCTCGTCGTTGATACAGTTCGTGTTCATCTCCCGGCTCTCCTGGCTGCGGCGTGTCATCAGCCCATTGGTCGCCGGAACGGTCCTCATGTTGCTGGCATCGACGATAATAACCGTCGTACTCGGCAGGCTTTCTGACTTGCCGGAAGGCGCTCCCCCGGTGGCGGCGCCCATCCTGGCAGGAACGACCCTGTTCATCCTGATGCTGCTGAGGCTGTTCGCGTCGCCCAAGTGGCAGCAATGGGCCCCGGTCGTCGCGATCGTGGTTGGTTGCGTAATAGCGGCCCCGCTCGGCGCGTACGACTGGCAGCACGTTATGGAAGCTTCCTGGATTGGTTTTCCCAGCTATACCTGGCCTGGATTCGACCTGAGCTTTGGCGCGGCCTTCTGGGGACTTCTACCGGGATTCGTAATAGTAAACATGGCAACCACCATCAATTCGATCAGCGACACCGTCGTGATTCAGCAGGTGGCCTGGCGCAGGCCGAAGGCGACTGATTTCCGAGTGGTCCAGGGGGCGCATAACCTGCTGGTATTGACGAATCTTCTGGCTGCCGCTTTGGGCACTCTTCCCAATAGGATAGGAGCGTCTAATTCCGCGCGGGTCATGCTCACCGGTGTCGCAGCGCGCCGCATGGGCATCTATGGAGGCCTGATTCTGATAGCGGTGGCGTTCTCTCCAAAGCTGATAGCCCTGGTTGTCGCCACTCCACCCCCTGTCCTGGTGGCGTACATGATATTTATGTTGTCGCTCCTCTTTGTGGAGGGGATGAGGACCGTTTTCAGGGACGGAGTAGATGGGCGAAAAGCCGCGGTGATAGGAGTGTCTCTCTGGATAGGCATAGGCTTTCAGAACCAGGTGATTCTGCCCGACCTGTTGACTGGAACTCTGGGTACTCTGTTCAGCAACGGCATGACAACCGGCTCGGTCTGCGTGATCTTGCTCGCCCTGCTGATGGAGTACACTTCCAGGCGTCGCAGGCGCTTGAATGTGGCGATGAGCCTTTCGTCGTTACCCAGAATTGACTCTTTCCTCCAGGGATTCGCTACAAGCGTCGGGTGGAATGAGGCATCAATAAACCGGCTCAGGTCAGCCGGGGAGGAAACTCTGGCGAGCTTGCTTTCGCAGGATGAGGAGTCGGGAGAAGATGCCACGAGGCGCCTCATTGTCGCCGCCCGCCGTGCAGACGCCGCCATTGAGATGGAATTTGTAGTGACTACCGAGGGCGGGAATCTGGAGGACAAAATGGCCTACCTGAACGAACAGCCTGAGATACAGGACGAGCGTGAAATCTCCTTCCGCCTCCTGCGTCATTACGCATCTTCAGTCCAGCACCATAAGTACCACGACATAGATATTATCACGGTGCAGGTTGCCCCTTCGTCGTAGTACCGCAGGGATGACCAGTCGTCCTGCACGGTTGGTTTCGCCGATTCGCTTACGCCGAACATGCCCTCAAGTCCGACAGGAAAATGGGAGGCTACGATTCCTCGATGAAGACTGAGCCGGGTGGCCTACCCATTCTGTCGTTTCTAGAACCGTCGTTGTAATACCAGGCTGCTGAGGAGTTAACCGATTAGGAGGGACGGACTGCGCGGGCCGCGGTTGGCAATGTTCGTTCGTGTCCTTCGAGAGTCTCGGGACGAACGAGTGGGGAGTAGCGGGAGGCAACCGGCGTGGGGGGGGGTGGTCGGGGAAGGAGCCGGGAATCCCGCCCCCTACTACCGTCATTCCGAGTTAAACGAGGAATCTCACATGCGCCGGTGGTTGCCGGCTTGGCATTTTAGATTCTTCGTCGCAGGCTGCTCAGAATGACAAGAAGCGGGCGCCTAAGAATGGCCGGGGCGAAAGATTTTTCGCCCCTACAGAAGGGGTCCGCAAAGTCCCGTGGCTGGGGTGTGCCTTCATAGTTCGAGAGATTGACTGGGCATTACCCGCCCGCTCGTTTGGTTCGAGAGCCTCACCACGAACGGGAGAGGAAAGGCTTGCCACGAACGGGAGAGGAAAGGCCTGCCACGAACGGGAGAGGAAAGGCTTGCCACGAACGGGAGAGGAAAGGCTTGCCACGAACGGGAGAGGAAAGGCTTGCCACGAACGAGAGAGGAAAGCCTTGCCACGAACGGGGGAGGACGGGCTTGCCACGAACGGGGGAGGCAAGGGCCTGCCCGAACGGGGAGGGTCCCACAACGTAGGGGCGACCGGGGGACGAGATTCCCGCGTTCGCTGGAATGACGGGTTGGGGGTGGGAGTAGCCGGAGGCTGGTCGCAGCGGGTTGGGGGCGGGAGTAGTGGGAGGCTGACCGCAGCGGGTTGGGGGCGGGAGTAGTGGGAGGCTGGCCGCAGCGGTTGTGCCGCATCTATTGTGGGGCGGCTAGGAGCCAGCGACTTCCCGTTCGAGGCGTTCTATGTCCAACTCGCTGAGGTTGAAGTATTTGGCTTCGGGGTGGTGGATGACCAGGGCGGACACGGTGGACTCGGGGTCCATCATGAAGCCTTCGGTAAGTTCGACCCCGGTGCTTTGGGCAACGTCCAGCAAGCGGAACAGCTGTTCCTGGTCTTCCAACCTGGGGCAGGCGGGATAGCCGAAGGAATAGCGCTTGCCCCGGTACTGGGCCCGGAACAGGTCTTGGTAGGAAATGCCGGGCTGGTCGCCGAAACCCCACATCTGCCGAATTTGCTGGTGCAGCAGTTCGGCAAAGGCCTCGGCACTCTCCAGGGCCAAAGCCTGCACGGTGTGGGAGTCGAGGTACCGTCCCTCATCCCTTAGTCTCTGTGACAGCTCCATGACACCCGGCCCCACCGCGGTAACGAACATGGCCACGTAGTCCACGTCGCCCTCTCCGCCTAAGCCCACGGGCCTAGGCCGGACGTAATCGGCCAGGCACAGCCCATCCCGCTGGGACTGGCGTCCAAAGTAGAAGCTCTCCAACACGGTGCGCCTGTCGGGCCCGTATATCAGCAGCCGCTGGCCGTCGGACTGGGCCGGGAAGAACTTGAACACGGCCTTGGCAGTGATGCCCGGGGCGGCCAGCATCATCTCCTCGACCCGGCGCACGGCATCCCGCAGCTGTAAGGCGTCGGGGTCTTCGGCCTCCACGGCATCCTGGAAGCGGCCCTTGAAGCCCAGATGGCGGCTGTACAGCATCTGGGGGTTGATGTAAGGGAAAATGCGCTCCAGGTCGTAGTCATCCAGCACCTGGAGCCGGAGGTCCGGCGGGTTGGGGGCCTGGATGTCCGTTCTCACCTGGGGAGACGGCGGCGCCTGGGACGCCGCGTCCCGGGTCTCCGCGGCGGCGTCCTGGCGCTGGGCTGCGACAGCCTTGGCCAGTTCCTCAGTTTCGGCTACCAAAGCCCGGGCCAACTCCTCCCTCTCGTCAGCTTCCTGAATTGTATTGGCCAGGGCCAGGCCCGACATGGCGTCGGGAGCATAGGCCACCAGCCCCTGGTACTCCGGCGCGATGCGCAAGCGTGTGAACCGGTTGGACAGGGCGGCGCCGCCCACCAGCATCGGGCAGTTGATTCCTTCCTGCCGGAAATCGTGGGCCGTCTCGACCATCATCTGCGCCGATTTGACCAGCAGGCCGGAGAGGCCGATCATGTCCGGCTGGTGCTGCCTGCAGGCCTCTATCAGGTCCTGGGGCGGTACTTTAATCCCCAGGTTAATCACCCGGTAGCCGTTATTGGAGAAGATGATGTCGACTAAGTTCTTGCCGATGTCGTGGACGTCGCCCTTGACCGTCGCCAGCACCACGGTGCCCTTGGTTGCGCTGTCGACCTGCTCCATGTGGAGCTCCAGGCGGGCGACCGCGAATTTCATAGACTC
Organism: Dehalococcoidia bacterium; assembly: GCA_965249215.1. Classification (GTDB taxonomy): domain Bacteria; phylum Chloroflexota; class Dehalococcoidia; order Lucifugimonadales; family UBA3495. The sequence continues at coordinate 753,055 of CBDFLN010000002.1, forward strand.
GGCGGACTGCAGGACTTCGGCTACAATCAACTGATTGGCGTTGAACTGCCGGCCCACTTCTCCCATGCCGGCCATCAGGGGGCCGTTGATTATTTCCAAGGGCTGTCTGTCGGCCAGGGCTTCATCCAGGTCTTCGGCCAGCCCCTCTTTGGTGCCCTCGATGATTGCCAAGGCCAGCCGTTCGTCCAATGGCAGGAGCTGCCGCTCTTCGGGGGGGGGCTTGGCGGGGCGCTGCCGGAAATGGGCGGCGAAGGCCGCCACCGGATCGTCTCCCCGGTCCCACATCAGGTCTTCGGCCAGCTTCCGTTCCTCCTGTGGTATGGACGTGTAGCGCTGCATCAACTCGGCGTTGACTATCGCCATGTCCAGTCCGGCCTGAACGCAGTGGTAGAGGAAGACGGAATTCAGGACCTCCCGCCCCGCCGTGGGCAGGCCAAAAGACACGTTGGAAATGCCCAGGATGGTCTTGGCTGCGGGCAGGGCCTGCTTGATCAGGCGGACCCCTTCGATGGTCTCCGCCGCCGAGCCAACGTAGTTCTTGTCGCCCGTCCCCGCGGGGAAGACCAGGGGGTCGAAGATTATATCCTCGGGGGCGACGCCGTACTTCTCGGTCAGAATTTGGAACGAACGCCGGGCAACCTCCAACTTTCTTTCCCGTGTTATGGCCTGGGCCTGCTGCTTGTCATCGTCGATGCAGCCCACCACCAGGGCCGCGCCGTAGCGCCGGGCCAAGGGAACGACAGCCTGAAACCGGGCCTCGCCGTCCTCCAGGTTGATGGAGTTAATCACCGACTTGCCCTGCAGGCGTTTGAGGGCCGTTTCCAGCACCGCGGCATCGGTGGAGTCAACCATTACCGGGGCCTTGATCTTCTTGGTGAGAACGTCCAGCAGGGCCACCATGTCGGTAGTCTCGTCCCGGTCCGGGTCCTGCAGGCACACGTCCAGCACGTGGGCCCCGTTGCGCACCTGCCGCCGGCCGACTTCGGCCGCCTCCTCGAAAGACCCGTCGGAGATGAGGCGGCGGAACTTGCGGCTGCCCAGCACGTTGGTGCGCTCGCCAACTATGGCGGGCCGGACGTCGTCGTTGACCACCAAAGATTCAATGCCGGAGACCCTGGTCTCGGCCGTCGCTGCCAGCTTGCGGGGGGGCTTGCCGGCGGCAAGCTGGGCCAGCAAGCGTATGTGCTCCGGGGTGGTGCCGCAGCATCCGCCGATCAGGTTGTTCCATCCGGCTTCAAGGAACCGGCCGATGGTGGCGGCCATCATCTCCGGGGTCTCGTTGTAGTTACCGTCCTCATCGGGCAGGCCCGCATTGGGAACGCAGGCAACGGGGAAACGGGACAACGCGGCCAGGGTGCGTATGTGGTCGGTCATGAACACCGGCCCGGTGGCGCAGTTAAACCCCACCCACAGCAAGTCCCGGTGGGCGAGGGAGGTGTAGAAGGCTTCGGCGTCCTGGCCGGCCAGCAAGGTGCCCATGGGCTCGACCGTCCCCTGGACGGCCACCGGCACTGTCCGGCCCAACCGGTCGAATGCCAGGTCGATGCCCACCAGCCCGGCCTTGATGTTCAGCATGTCCTGCCCGGTTTCCAACAGCAGCACGTCCACGCCGCCTTCCACCAAGCCCTCCGCTTGCTCCTGGTAGTTAGCGACCAACTCGTCGAAAGTAATCCCTCCGGTGACACTGATGGACTTGGTGGTCGGCCCCATGGACCCGGCCACGAACCGGGGCTTTTCGGCCGTGGAAGCGGCGTCGCACAGACCGCGGGCCAACCGAGCGGCTTCTACGTTAACTTGGCGGGCTTCCGGGGCCAGGTCGTACTCGGCCAGGACCACTGAGGTGGCGCCAAAGGTGTTGGTCTCTACTATGTCGGCCCCGGCGTCGAGGAAGGACTGGTGTATGCTGCCGATGACGTCGGGCCTGGTTATGATCAGGTGTTCGTTGCAGCCCTCGTACTCCGGGCCTCCGAAGTCGTCGGGCCCAAGGTCGCGGGCCTGGATAGACGTGCCCACGGCGCCGTCCAATACCAGGACTCGTTCTTGGAGCAACCGTTTCAGTGTTTCTATTCGTTTCTGTTGGTCCATAAGTTAGCTTGCCATCCAGTGAAAGTCATTTACCAGTGTAGCACGGGCGGGGATGACCGTCGGCGGGGCCTCCCTGCACGTTCCCCCCGTTCATCCTTCGAGAGCCTCAGGACGAACGGAGGGAACTCCGCGTCGAGTGGGGGGGCTCCGCAACCAACGGGGGGGACCCCGCAATGAGTGGGGGAGCCCCGCAACGAACGGGGGGTGGAGGACTCCGCGACGAGTGGGCGTAAGGCAGCGCCGCGATGCAGAGAGAGCGCTGCCTATCGTCAAAAGCAGGCGCACCAAACCTGATGAAATCGGGAAGTTTCACATCGGGGTTAAAACTAGAAGCGGAGCCAGGTGCTGATTTTGCTTAGTCGGGCCCACCACACTTCGGGCGGCGATGAACCGGCCGCCGGGGGACTCAGGCCAGGAGACAGTCTTGGTCGGGACGGTAAGCCGGCACAGATCACCCTATGAATCAGGCTCGAATCTGAGATCGCCCTTAGTCATTGAGAGCACCCTCAATTTCTTCCAAGCCACCGGCGGGCGGGTCCGCCATCCGCCGCAGGCCGAGAGCCCTAAGCTACGACGGTTCCGCAACGAAAACCGGAATCCGGCGTGTCGTGCGGTCTTGGTACTCCTCGTAGGGCGGGAAGGCCGCGACCGCCAACTCCCAGAGCCGCGCCCGTTCCCCGGAGTCCTCGACTTCGCGGACCCGCATTGCGTACACCGCTGTCTCATCTCGAATCTCTACGCTGCCGTCGGCCCGAAGGTTACGCACCCACTCCGGATTCGTCGGCGCGCCGCCCTTGGACCCCACCAGCACGTAGTTGTTCCCGTCCTTCACCCGCATCAGAGGCGTTTTGCGGATTGCCCCCGTACGGTTCCCAAGGTTCGTCACGATGATTACCGGCAGGCCCGTATCTCGTAGCGTCGTTGCTGCGGTCCCTCCGCTGCCCTCGTAGAGCTCCACCTGCTCACGCACCCAAGCGGCAGTTGACGGTATGTATTCGGCCATAGTTCGCTCCTAATCCAGGTTCCAGGCTGTTCGTCCTCACATGATATGCCGGAGCACCTCCGTGTCAATCGCAGGGAACGCCGGGACAAACCGGGCGGCGCCCACGCGGGGCGTATAACAGCACCTCTATTGTCGGTGCACTAGCCTGCCGCCTCATGTGCGATGGCTTCGCAGACGGTCTGCCGCAGCGTAATGGTCCCATCCAGGGCGAATGCGGCAATCCTCACGAGGCACCCGGTGAAATCAAACCTGAACCGCCTGACCCATCAGGCTCTTGGCGGATTTCATTCGCCGGCATGGCCCTCAAACCCTGCCAGCCCGCACAGATACAGGGTCTTGCCGCCGCCCAGCAGGCGCAGGCCGTCCAAGGCATAGTCGACGATGGAGGAGGGGTCTGACGGCATGGGAGGCTGTTCCTGGCCTCGGTCGGCGGGCACTTCCCGCACCCGGGCGCGGGGGTGCATGCCGGCCAACTCCCGGGCCTTGGCCAGACCGCTCTCCAACCCGCCCAGTTCGTCGACAAGCCCTTTCTCCAAGGCCTGGCTGCCAGTCCACACCCGGCCGCCTCCAACGCCGTCGGCATCGTCCCGGGACATGGACCGCGAGGCGGCCACCCGGTCCAGGAACACGTCGTAGGCCCGCTGGATACTGTCCAACATAATCTTGCGTTCCTCATCGCTGAAGGGACGGTCGGAAGCCTCGAGGTCAGAGTGCTGTCCCCTGCTAATAGACTCGCGGCCCACCAGAAGCTTGTCCAGCAAGTCGGAGAGCACCATCTTGCCCGACAACACGCCGATGGAGCCGGTGACTGAGCCGGGACGGGCGACTATCCACCGGGCGGGAGTGGACACGTAATATCCGCCGGAGGCCGCCACCGGGCCCATGACCGCCACTAAGGGCTTTTTAGCCGCCAGCTTCTGCAGGGCGGCCGCCATGGCTTCCGACGACGACGCCGAGCCGCCAGGGGAGTCCACGTAGACCACCACCGCGGCCGCTCTTGCATCGGCCAGTGCTCGGCGGGCCTGCTGGACCACCGACAGGTCTCCGGCCCGCTTATTAAACAGGATGGGCGCGGGCAAGGGGGACTTGAATGGCGGCTTGCGGCTGCGGCCGTCTACGATGGCGCCTTCGATGCGAATGAGGGCTACGTAGCGGCCGCCCGACACCGGCGGCGGACGCAGCAGCTTGGGCTTGGCGTCCTCCCAGGTCGCCAACCGGGCCGGCTTGCCATCAGTTCTGAGTTTGGCGCCGAGATACTCGGGCAGGTCCTCCTCGCTGATCAGTCCGTCAACGACACCGGCTTCTAAGGCCCGCAGGTCGGTGTATGGAGCGCCGTCCACCAGGGACCTGGCGGCGGTCTCATCTATACCGCGGCCGGAGGCAATCGCGGCAACAACTTCTTGGAAATGGGAATCAGCCAGCCAGTTGCTCATTTCCCGCGCTTCGTCGGACATGCTGGAGCGCATCAGAGGGTCGGCGGCGGTCTTGTAGGGACTTATCTGGATAAAGTCGGCCTGTACGCCCACCCGCTGCAGTGCGTCTCCCAGGAACACCGCGGCGCCGTGCAATCCCAGTGGAGACGCCTCGCCGCCGGTCTGCAACAGGACCTCGTCGGCCGCCGCTGCCACGTAGTAGGCGGTGTTGTCGTAGCCGGTTGCCCAGGTGACGACCTGCTTTCCCGCCGAACGCAGATTGGCGATGAACTCCCGCAAGGTCTGCGCCTGGGCCGGGGCCATCTCCAGTTTGCCCAAGTGAAGCACCACGCCCTTTACGCGGGGGTCCTGCTGCAAGGACTTGAATTGCTCGCCCAGCTCCTGCAGGCTTATCTGCGCCGCCGGGAACAGCCGCCGGCGCACCCACCCGGCCCGGGGAGCCTTTAGCTCGGGAAATGCCCCATCGAGAATGAAGGCCACGTAGTCGGGCGGACGTTTGAGCCGTTGGCGGAGGTTGCCGAGGGCCCAGAGCAGATAGCGCAGCCAGAAGACGGGGAGCTTTAGCATGGGGGCAACCTTTCCGGTCCTCCCGTGCGCCCTTCGATTTCCCTCAGGGCGAACGCGTGGTATGGGTCGGGAGCCGCGCTTTTGCGGGGGATTAGTGCTGTTTTGCCCATGTTTTGCTCAGAAACGGATGAACCTTGCTGTGTGCCAGGGGTTTTAGACTCCGGTTTGAGGCCGGAATGACGGGTTTGAGGGTGGACTTCTCCGCCCGTTCCCCCCGTTCATACTTCGAGAGCCTCAGCACGAACGGGGGGAACTCCATGTCGACGAACGGGGGGAACTCCATGTCGACGAACGGGGGGAACTCCATGTCGACGAACGGGGGGGCTCCAAGGCGACCAGACGAACGGGGGGCTCCAAGGCGACCAGACGAACGGGGGGAACTCCAGACGACAGGGCGAACGGGGGGGCTCCAAGGCGACCAGACGAACGGGGGAACTCCAGACGACAGGACGAACGGGGGGGCTCCAAGGCGACCAGACGAACGGGGGAACTCCAGACGACAGGACGAACGGGGGGGCTCCAAGGCGACCGGGGCTGTGCTGGGACGGCCTCGGCGTCGACGCTTGGGCGGCCGGGGGGCCCGATGTCCGTACTTCAACGTATAAATGACGTTTGTCCTCAGTCCCGGTAACCGTCGAGCCAGGCAGCGAGTTCGTCCTGGTTGCGTTCCAGCCACTTGATGTTCAGCCGCATTCGCTCCACGGACTGGCGGATGGTCCGGTCGGCGGCCGGCGCGGGGTGCTCGGCGAAGAAAGTCTCCACGTCGTCCAGGCTCTCCTGGCTGGTAAAGCTGCCGCACATGGCCACCAACCGCATCAAGCCGAACCCACCGGTGCCGTAACGCCGGTCAAACTCGGGCCAGTTGGACTTTAAGAAGTCCCAGGCCAACCGGCGTCCGTGGGAATTGGCGGCTACGCTGGACACGACGCTGATGGTGTCCTGCAGCCGTACGTCCGAGGACAACGACCGTTCCAGCGTCTCGGTCAGCAACTCCTGGTCCTCGAAGCGGGCCAGCGCCATGAGAAGGCGCATCTTCTCTTCTTGAAGCTCAGCCTCTTTCTCCAGCGTCCACAGTTGGTCGTATACAGCCCGGTTTCCTGCCTGGGCGGTGAGGGCAAAAACCACTCCTCTGATGTCCGGGGGCACAGCTTCCCGGTCATGGAGATGTTGCTCGAAGAGCTCCCTGGCACGGGCCAGCAGGTCCTGGTCGCCGTAGCTGCCCGCCTGGCTCAGCACTATGCTGCGCAACAGGGCGTCCAGGTGTCCCTCGCCGCTCCGGGCCTCCCATCCGACGCGGTTGGCTGCGGGTTTGAACACGGCGCGGGCGAATCCCTGGTAACGTTGGAAGACATGCCCGCCGGTAAGCAGCACTTCCAGGTCCCGCAGGTTGCTGGAGAGGTCGCCCCACACCGACGCATCGGTCTCGTCACCATAGCCCTGGGCCAGCGAGAGGAACCGGGTTATGGGCAGGTGGCCGCTTTTGGACAGGGAGTAGGCATCGTTCTGAATGCCCAGGCGGTCGGCCGCCGACAGTTCTTTAGTCCTGATGGCCGGAATTAGCCGGTCCCAGTCCTCGGGCCGGTAGTTGACCCGGAAAAATCCGGTCTGCTCGGGGTTAATCTTGAACCATTTACCGTCCCCGTTCTCAGGGGGGCCATCCAAGGCGAGGCTGGCCTGGCGGCCGTCCATCACTATCGTTGCCGGTTCATCGCCCCCGCTGGAGACGCGGACGGGGATTTTCCATATCTCAGGCCATACCTCCGGTTCCGGGCCGCGGTCTTCCAGCAAGCGGTCATACACGAAACGCTCCTGGGAAACGGTCAACTGGCGTCCGCCTGACGTACTTGAGGCCTCGACCTGGAGCACGGGGTATCCCATCTGCTTGGTCCAGGTATCCATGATGGAGGTAACCGGTTGCCCGGAGGCAGACTCCAGGGCGGACCACAGGTCCTGGGTGCGGGCGTTGCCGTACTGGTGGGCGGCGATGTATTCCCGGAGACCCTGACGAAAGGTCTCAGCCCCCAGGAACTGCTCCAGCATCCTGATGATGGACGCGCCTTTTGAATAGCTGATGGCGTCGAAAAGCTGGCTTACCTCTGCGGGGTTGTCGACTTCCTGTTCGATGGGGTGGGAATTCTTGAGCCCGTCCAGGGAGAGGGCGCGGGTGGTGTCCATGTTGACGAACTGAGTCCACATCTCCCATTCGGGGAACAGCCAGTCCACCGCCTTGGTGCCCATCCACGAGGCGAAGCTCTCGTTGAGCCACAGGTCGTCCCACCATTGCATGGTGACCAGGTCGCCGAACCACATGTGGGCCATCTCGTGGGCCACCACCTCGGCCACCCGCTGCCTGGTGCCCGCCGAAGAGTTGGCCTCGTCCACCAGCAGGGCGATCTCCCGGTAGGTAATCGCGCCCCAGTTTTCCATGGCGCCTGCGGCAAAGTCGGGCAGCGCTATGTGGTCCAACTTCTCCAAGGGGTAGGGAATGCCGAAATAGTCGTTGAAAAAGCTCAAGAGGCTAACGGATGTATCCAGGGCAAAGCGTCCCTGCTCTTCCTTGCCGGGGGTGGTCCAGACGGCTACTTGCGTCGGCCCTCCGGCGCCTTGGTATTGGGCCTGAATTGCAGTGAGGTCGCCCACCACGAAGGCCAGCAAGTAGGTTGACATAACCGGTGTTTCGGCAAAGCGAAGCTCGGCAACTCCGGGCCGCGGCTGGGACTCCTCCTCCACCGGGGTATTGGATATGGCTTTCAGGCCGGCGGGTATGGCGAGGGTGACTTGGAACGTCGCCTTGCACTCCGGCTCGTCCCAGCAGGGAAAGGCGCGGCGGGCGTCGGTGGCCTCGAACTGGGTGGCGGCCATATATCTCGTTTCGCCGTCGGGGCCGGTGTACTGGCTGCGGTAGAAGCCGTGGAGCTTGTCGTTGAGGGCGCCGGTGAAGGTCAAGGCCAGGTCGTAGCGGCCCGGCGCGACAGTCTCGCCAAAGTCCAGGGTCACGGTCTCACGGGCGGCGTCCAGGCGGATGTCTTTGGTGCTTACGGCAGCGCCGTCCCGGTTTAAGGCGGCTGAGTGCACCTCGAGTTCGATGGCGTTCAAAACGATCTCGGAGACCGATTCTGCCACGTCGATGGCGACGGTTTCCTCACCATCGAAGGTAAACCGCTCCAGGTCCGGCTCCAGGCTGATTGCATACCTGGCCGGGCGGACCGTAGCCGGCAGAACGAACTCGTTAGAAGTTGACATAACGACTCCTTGCTGGTTATAACCCAGGGTCTTTGCCCGTCCTCCGGCGTTGGGCAGGGCCGGGCGTTTAGCGGCAGAGGCTTTGCGTTGGTAGTTTACCACCGTAGGGGGCGGGCGGTCTGCCCTGGGGGGCTGGCGTCACTGAGAGAGGAGCTTGCGCAAAGTAAAGCGGCCCCAGGATCTTTCTGGCTTGAAACCCCAGTGATAGCAATGCAATCATGCTATAATAGTATGAGATGCTAAAAGGAGGAAACTTCATGGCCAGTATCACGGTGCGCAACCTTGACGACAGCCTGAAGCGGCGGCTGCGCATCAGGGCGGCAGAGAACGGCAGGTCCATGGAACAAGAGGCGAGGGACATCCTGAGAGCAGCCTTGGACGAGGAGGCGGCCCCTGCCAGAAACCTTGGAACCGCGATTCACGAATTGTTCAGACCCTACGGCGGCGTGGAGTTGGAGACCCCGGCCAGGGGTCCAATGCGTGAACTCCCAAGGTTCGATTGAGGTTGTGTCAATGTTCGTCCTAGATACCAACGTTGTCTCAGAGCTCATGCGGGAAGCCCCTGCGTCCAGAGTCCGTGCATGGTTGGACGCTCAGCTAACGAGCGCTCTGTTTATTACCGCCATTACCGAAGCTGAGATTCGAACGGGCATCGCTGTCTTACCCGATGGGGACCGCCAGCGAGGACTGAACGCCGCAGCGGAGCGCGCCTTTGGCGTGCTGTTCGCCGAACGTATCTTGCCCTTTGACAGCGATGCAGCGCAAGCCTATGCCGCGATAACAGTCGCGCGCCGTGTCGCTGGGCATCCCATCAGCCAAACCGACTGCCAGATAGCTGCGATAGCCCGCTCCCGAGGGGCGTCGGTGGTGACAAGAGACGTGGATGACTTTGAGGGGAGCGGGGTCGAAGTAGTCAATCCCTGGGCAATTGGATGACAGTTGGCGGCGCTGGGTGGGGGCCGTGAATCGTATGTCACGTGGATGGCCCGGCGCATCGCGGCGATGGGAGGGTAGCTCGGGCGCAGCCCGTGCCCAAGGTGTGGTGATATAATTTCCACTGCCGCATCTGGGGCCGCAGGGTGAGGCGCCAGGTGGATGTAACGGCGTCCGACCGCCAGCGCGGTTGGCAGACTAAGGCCGGGAGTTTGGAGCAATATGCCGCCTGACACGATGTTCGAGAAGATTTGGGACGCCCACGTGGTGCATGCCGAGCCGGGCGAAGCCGCTGTCCTATATGTCGATCTGCACCTGGTCCACGAAGTGACGTCTGCGCAGGCGTTCGACGGGCTGCGGCTGACGGGCCGGCAGGTGCGGCGCACCGACCTCACGGTGGCCACCGCCGACCACAACACCCCCACCTGGGACTTGTCCCTTCCCGTGACCGACGAGATATCCAAGAAACAACTGGACGCCCTCTCTAAGAACTGCGAAGAATTCGGCGTAACCCTGTACGACCGGTTCAGCCCCATGCAGGGCATCGTCCACATCATCGGGCCTGACCTGGGGTATACCCAGCCGGGCAAGACCGTGGTCTGCGGCGACAGCCACACCTCGACCCACGGAGCAATGGGGGCCTATGCCCTGGGGATCGGGACGTCTGAGGTCGAGCACGTGCTGGCCACCCAGACATTGCGCCAGTTCAAGCCCAAGTCCATGGAAGTGCGGGTGAACGGTCCCCTGCCATCGGGGGTCACGGCCAAGGACCTGATCCTGGGCATTATCGGCCGGATCGGCGTCAACGGCGGCGTGGGGCACGTCATCGAATATACCGGCGAGGCAATCCGCTCCCTGTCCATGGAAGGGCGGATGACGGTGTGCAACATGAGCATCGAGGCCGGGGCAAGGGCCGGGATGATCGCGCCCGACGATACGACATTCGAATACCTGCGGGGCCGCCGGTTTGCTCCCCAGGGCAAAGCGTTCGACGAGGCCGTCGAGCAGTGGCGCGCATTGCCCACGGACGCGGGAGCCTCTTATGACAGGGTGGAGGAAATCGAAGCCTCAAGCCTGGAACCCTTTGTCACCTGGGGCATCAATCCCGGAATGGTCGTCCCGGTTACGGGCAGGGTGCCGGACCCCGCGTCCATAGCCGACCCCAACGAGCGGGAGGTTGCGGAGCGGGCCCTAACGTACATGGACCTGGAACCCGACACCGCGATGACCGACGTGAAGATAGACCGCGTTTTTATTGGCGCCTGCACCAACGCCCGGCTGGAAGACCTGCGGGCGGCAGCCCAGGTGGTCAAGGGGCGGAGGGTGCACCAGGAAGTCTATGCCATGGTGGTCCCAGGGTCCGCTCTCATCAAGAAGCAAGCCGAGGAAGAGGGGCTGGACCGGATATTCACCGACGCCGGGTTCGACTGGCGGGTTGCGGGATGCTCGATGTGCCTGGGGATGAACCCGGACATACTGGAGCCGGGGCAGCGGTGCGCTTCGACGTCTAACCGCAACTTCGAAAACCGCCAGGGCAAGGGCGGCCGCACCCACCTGGTGAGTCCGGCCATGGCGGCGGCGGCGGGGGTCGCCGGGCATTTCGTAGACATCCGGGAGTGGTGAGGGGTTACTCCCGCAAGGTTGCCGGATTGCCGCGATATGCCGGGCGCGGCCGTTCGCGGTGAGGCTCGCTGAGTGCGTTTGCGGTGAGGTCCTGGAACCGTCCGAACGCACGTTGCGCCGGACTCCAATCCGTTCATCCTTCGAGAGCCTCAGCACGAACGGATTGGAGTCTGGTCTGCGAACGGGGGGAGTCTGGCAGGCGAACGGGGGGGCCAGCCGGGGAACAGAGGGGAGCCCGGCCGGGGAACTGGGCAGCCCAAGGGCGGCAATAGCGCGCCAGGCTGGGGAACGGGGCAGCCCAAGGGCGGCAGTAGCGCGCCAGGCTGGCGAACGGGGCAGCCCAAGGGGCGGCAGTGGCGCACTAGGCTAGCGAACGGGGCAGCCCAAGGGCGGCAGTAGCGCGCCAGGCCGGGGAACGGAGGGGAGGCCATCAGGCGAACGGGCTAAGGGTAGAAGAGAACGGGCTGGGGTGGACTCGAATCAACTGAGGCAACACGCCAGCCGGAGGTGACCGCCAATGGAGGCACTGATTTTTGCGGCCCTGGGAATCCTGGCCGCGCTGGTTTTGGGTCTGATTGTCGTGGTGCTCTTGAGGGGGCGGACCGGGGATGTCGAGGCGCGGGTCCGGCAGTCGTTCAGGGATGAACTGCTGCAATTCCAGAGCGGAATCCGCGAGGACCTGAACACCGCGAGGACCAGCGTAGAGTCGGCTAAGGACGTTATTTCCTCCCATGCCCTGAAGACTCTCAGCGAGATCAGCTCGGTGCGCGAGACGGCGCAAAAGCTAGTCAAGCAGCAGGAGGAGGCACAGGGACTGGCCAAATCCTTGAAAGACCTGCTCCAAGCGCCCAAGCTCCGAGGAAACTACGGGGAGGCAATCCTGGAGGAGATGCTGGACAGGGTGCTTCCCAAGGGATTCTGGGAGCGCCAGTATTCGTTGGACGGGAGCGAAAGGGTGGACTGCGTCGTCAAGATAAAAGACGTGGTCATACCAATCGACGCGAAATTTCCCCGCGACGATTACCTGAGATACCTTGAGGCAGAGGCTCATGAAGACAGGGCCAGTCTATGGAGATCATTCGAAACCTCGGTCATAAGACAGGCCACCAGCATTGAAGCCAAGTATGTAAAGCCGGAGCAAGGGACTTCCGACTTTGCCCTGATGTTCATCCCGTCAGAAGCGATCTACTACGAGACGATTGCGGAGAATAATCACCTGGGGCAGCCTTCGGCCATCATGGCCTATTGTCAAGACCACCGCGTTATGCCCGTCAGCCCCAATACTTTCTACGGGTTTTTGCAGATGGTCGTCATCGGGATACGGAACACAGAGGTAATCAAGAGCGCCAAACAGCTGCAACAAGGGTTGTCGAACCTGGAAAAGTCGTTCGACTTGTTCTACAAGAAATACGAGGAAATGGGACGGCGAGTAAGCCAGGCGGCAGAGGCGTACAGGGTGGGTGATGGACATATCGAGCGGTTCAAGCGCAGACTCGACGAAACGCTCCAACTAGAAGGCATTCAGGACGAATCGATGGCCCTGTTGCCGGACGCCTCTCCGGACGAGCACGCTGTTGAGCAAGATCGGAATCCGGCAAGCCTGATTTAAACCAGTAGGTGAAAGGACAATGGAACCATTCGTTAAGCTAAACGGCCTGGTAGCTCCGCTGGACCGGGTCAACGTAGATACCGACCAGATCATCCCCGCCGTGTACCTGAAGAGCATACAGCGGACGGGGTTCGGGCAATTCCTCTTTTCCCCCTGGCGTTTTTACGCCGACGGCAGCCCCAACCCCGACTTCGTGCTGAATAACCCTGCCTATCAGTCGGCCACCGTGCTGGCGACGGGGCGCAACTTCGGCTGCGGTTCGTCACGGGAGCACGCGCCTTGGGCCCTCCAAGAATACGGCTTCCGGTGCGTAATCGCTCCCAGCTTTGCCGACATCTTCTACAACAACTGTTTCCAGAACGGCCTGCTGCCAGTGCGCCTGCCGGAGGAGGACGTGCGCCGGATTATCAACCTGTCCAACGCCCAGCCGGGGTTGCGGCTGAACGTGGACCTGGAAAGCCAACGGGTGTGGACCGACGACGGGGAAGTCTCCGTGTCATTCGATATAGACGCCGCCCGCCGCCGTGCCCTGCTGAACGGCCTGGACGACATTGGGCTGACGTTGCAGCACGAGGACAAAATAGCCGCCTACGAGATGGGCCGGGGCATTTAGGCGCGTGGGAGGGAGGCCGTTTCCGCCGTCCGCCGCGTTTGAGATTCCGCGGCTTCGCTCGGGATGACAGTGGGCGTTGTGCAGTGGGTTTCTCGCCCGGGCCCGTTCGTTTGATTAGTTAGGCTGGCCCTGAGCAGGTGGTTCTTAGGTTGTTCGGTGCAAGTTCCCCTGAATTACATGGGCGAAAGATTTTTCGCCCCTACGAAGGGGGCGCCGCAGCCCCTTGGGCAGACGTGTGACTTTCTCTTCGCGGCATTGACGACGCGTTACCCGCGTGTTGGTGTGGTTCGGCAGGCTGGCCACGAACGGGCTCAGTACCCCCAAGGTCCCTAGATTCCGGCTCGGAGGCCGGAATGACGGTGTGAAGGAGTGGCCTCCCTGGGGGCCGGAATGACGGTGTGAAGGAGTGGCCTCCCTGGGGGCCGGAATGACGGTGTAAAGGAGTGGCCTCCCTGGGGGCCGGAATGACGGTGTGAAGGAGTGGCCTCCCTGGGGGCCGGAATGACGGTGTGAAGGAGTGGCCTCCCTAGGGGCCGGAATGACGGTGTGAAGGAGTGGCCTCCCTGGGGGCCGGAATGACGGTGTGAAGGAGTGGCCTCCCTGGGGGCCGGAATGACGGTGATGTAGGGGGGTTGCCCGCGGCGTGGCGGCTAGGCCAACTGCGGGGCTACTTTATGTCGAAGTGCCGCGCGATTTGCTCCTGGAAGTCCGTGTCGTAGCGTTGCACCCTTCCCTGGCGTACCTGTTCGTCCAGGGGAGGCTGGATGGGTGGCTGAGTGCGGTTGGTCGGGGCGTAGCCGATGACCCCCTGCTCTTCCAGGGCCGCCATCTCTTCTTCAGTGCGGCACAGCAGGTCGCCCAGCACCAACCGGTTGTGCTCTCCCATGGTGGGGGCAGCCTTGCCGGGCACGGCCGGGGTGGCTGAGAGCTTCCAGGGTTGGCCTGCGTAGGGCAACGGGGGCATTCCGGTGGTGGGATGGTGGTCCACAACCTCGTAGAAGCCTCGGTCTTTGAGATGGTCGTTGAATAACACGTTCTTGGTGTCCAGCACCGCTCCGGCGGCTACGCCCTCCGTTTGGAGCAGGCCCATTAACTTGTGAGATTCCCATTCCTTGGTCGCTTCACCCACAAGCCGGTCCAACTCGTCCTGATGCTGCAATCGCCCGGTCATAGAAGCGAACCGCCCGTCCTGCAGCCACTCCTGCTTGCCCAGGACCCGGCATAGCGCCTGCCACTGCTGGTCGTCTTCCGCGGCGATGGTGATCCACCGGTCGTCACCCCGGCAGGGATAGCAGCCGTGGGGCGCCATGGATGGATGACCGTTGCCGATGCGGGGCAGGATTCGGCCGTTGACGGCAAAGTCCATCAGGGCTTCGGGGACGGTGGAGCTGGTGGCCTGGGCCTGGGACACGTCGATGAACTGGCCCTGGCCGGTGCGCATACGGTGCATCAGGGCGGCCATAATCGCGAAAACGGTAATCTCACCGCCGGTGTAATCGGCGTAGGGTATCTCCGGCTGCACCGGCGGCCCGTCTTTATATCCGGTCATAAAGGCCAATCCTGAAGCGCCCTCGGTGCTGGGCCCGGTGGCGCCGAAATTGGCCCACGGGCCGGTGAAGCCGTAGCCGGTGGAAGAGACCATGATGATATCCGGCCTGATCCGGCGCAGGTCGTCGTATTCCAACTGGAAATTCTTAATCACCCGGGGCGTGAAGTTCTCAGCGAAAACGTCGCTGACCGCCACCAGGTCTCGCAGAATGGCGCGGCCTGCTTCATCCGCCAGGTTCAGGGTGATGCCGAGCTTGTTGCGGTTGTGTTCATAGAAGAGGCCTCCCCGGTTCCAAGACTCGCCATCCACCTCATCCCGGTACAGCGTCGAGCGGCGGTAGGCCTCGAGACGCTGGCAGGACTCCAGGCGAATGACCTGGGCGCCCATGTCTGCGAGCATCTTTATGGACCAGGGGATGGCTATAAGCTGGCCCATCTCCAGGATTCTGACACCCTCCAGCGGTCCTGGCATGGCTAAATGACCTCCGCGGCCCGCATTTGGGCCAGGTCTTCACCGGAGTATCCCAGCCGCTGCCCGAGTACCTGGCCATTGTGCTGGCCCAGGGTCGGAGCAGGACGCCGGGCTTGCCAGGGGGGCCCGCTGGTCAGGTAGGGCGGCCCCGGGTACTTGATCTTGCCGGCCACCGGATGTTCGATGTCAACGAAGTAGCCACGGGCCTCGAGTTGTTCGTCGGCCAGGATCTCTTCAGGGGACTGGATCATGCCAAAGATAAAGCGCTTCTTATGGGCTGCGTAGAACATTTCAGCCTTCTTCTTGGTCAGAAATATACGGTCCAGAATCTGCCCCAGTTCTTCGGTGTTGACTAGGCGGGCCGTCGGCGTGTTGAATTTATCGTCGGCCAGTTCGGGGGCTCCGAAAAAGTCGACGATTTCCGGCCAGTTCAGGTTTGTGTTGAGGCTGGGAGTGGGCAAGAGGTAGCCGTCGGACGCCTTCCTCATCCGTCTCAGGTCTCCACTGGCCTCGGGGGCCCTATGCCGCACCGCCCCGGTGTAGGTATAGATGTCCACGGCGTCCCGCAAGCCGGAGGCGACGCACTCCTGTACGGATACGTCCACGTGCTGGCCTTCCCCGGTGCGCCGCTGGTGATACAGTGCGATCAGGGCGGCGCCGGCCGCGTTGGTGCCGGCCCGGAACTGGGCCTGATGCAGCGCGTGTTTCAACGGTTCTCTTTGGTTCTCGCCGAATATGTACATCAGGCCGCCCAAGGCGTACTCGACGATGTCCGTGGCCTTGTAGTCCCGGTAGGGCCCGGTCTGGCCGAAGTTGGAAATGGACACCTGGACCAGGGAAGGGTTCAACTCCTTAAGGGACTGGTAGTCCAGCCCCAGCGAAGGCATGACCCGCGTTGAGAAGTTTTCCACCATGAGGTCGGACTGCCTGGCCAGTTCCCTGACCATCTCCCGGCCGCGGTCGGACTTGAGGTTCAGCTTGACGCCCAGCTTGCTGGTGTTGAGGTACAGGAAGAGCAGGCTGTTGTCCGGTCCGGCCTCGTCGTGAATCAAAGGAGGCATGCCGCGGGCGGGATCGCCCTCCGGCCGTTCGACTTTCACGACTTCGGCGCCAAAGTCGGCGAGTAGCTTGGTGCAGTATGGTCCGGCAATGTGGTGGGTGAGGTCCAGGACCTTCACCCCTTCTAAAGCTCCGTCAGGCACTGGTGGTCTCTCCAGGTATCAAATTAGATGCGACGGCCTATAGCCTAGCGCCGAAGTCTTCAAAACGGCCGCCCGTATGACGCTTCGGTCTCTGAGGACGTTATGAACTCCAATAGCGCCGCCGTCCCGTCCTGCTCCGTCGCCCGCCGGGCCCGCCGGAAAGCGGGGATGATCTCGGCGGGGTCCTGAACCCGCTCGGCATAGCCTCCCATGGCCCGGCCCATGTCGGCATAGTTGCCGCCCAGGTCACGGGTATTGTAAAGCTCGTGAGATGCGGCCATGATGCGGGTTTCCGCCGCCATTGTGGAGTTGTTCAACACCACCGTAATGATGGGGATGCGGCACCGCACTGCGGTCTCAAAATCCAGGCCGGTCATGCCGAAGGCGGCATCGCCCATAAAGTTGACGCACACCTTCCCCGGCGCGGCCAGCTTGGCGCCGATAATCAGTCCCAGGCCGGTGCCCAGGCCGTGGGACTTGCCCCACCCCAGGTAGGTGCGGGGCCCGTTGGACCTGTAGAAAGGCAGAATCTGGTCCCTGGGCCCGCCCGAATCGTGGGTTACTATAGCTTCGTCAGGCGGGATGGTCTGCATGAAGTCCCAAATGACCCGGTAGGGATTTATGGGAGCCCCGTTGTCCGTCAGCTTGGCTTGCCACTGCGCTAGCCAGGCCTCCCGTTCGAACTTGACCTCCCGCTCCGTTCCCTGGTCTTCACGCCGGCTGTCACCGACGATCTCCCGGCATGCATCGATCATCTGCCGTAGCACCAGCTTGGCGTCTCCCAATATGGGATGGTCAGTGTTGTAGTCTTTGTTTATGTCCGCGGCGTCGTTGGAGGCCTGAATTACCGTCTTACCCCCGGGGATGTTCATGGACATACCGTGCTTGGTGAAGCTGCAGCCTATACCGAAAACAACGTCCGAGCGGCTCACGAAATGGCGCACCGTTCCGGACATTACTCCCGATCCACTTCCCAATGCCAGGGGATGTACCTCCGGAAAGCCGCTCTTGCCCAGCAACGTGGTCATAACCGGGGCCTTTAGCAACTCGGCCAGCTCCACCAACTCTTCCGTAGCCTCGGCGTACAGCACCCCCTGGCCGGCGTGAATTAGCGGATATTTCGCATCGCAAAGAGCCCTGGCCGCGGCTTCAACGTCTCTGGCATCTCCCTGGGACACCACCGTCCGGCTGGGCTGGTAGTCAACGGCCTCTGCCGCCGCTTCCTCCATTGCAACATCGACAGGGAGTTCCACCAGCACCGGGCCGGGACGGCCTTGACGCAGCGCGGCGAATGCCCGGCGCATAACGTGGCAGACCTGGTCGGCCGCGTTGATCCGCTCTGCGTATTTGGTCACCCCGGCAAAGTTAGCGGGCGAGTCGAAATGGCGCGGAACACCGGACCTTTCCCGCGGGTGGCCGGTGGGCATAAACAGAATCGGCGTCGAGTCGGAATAGGCGGTGGCTACACCGGAAAAAGCGTTCTCGGCGCCGGGCCCATACTGCACCGCAGCGACCCCCGTGGGCCGCCCGTTGGTGACCCGGCTGAACCCGTCGGCAATCCCTATGCCGACCCGTTCCTGCCGGCAGATAATCGGGCGGATGCCGCCCTTGGCGGATGACTCCAGCACCGGAGTAGTGGGAAAGCAGCTAAGGTATTCGACGCCCTCTATCTTGAGGATTTCGGTGATGGCGTCAACTGTGTTCAACGGTGGACTTCCTCCCGGACTCTATCTCACCACGGGGGCGGCGATTCCTGTGACACAGATTGTCCAGGGTCTACAGCGCGGCAAGGGCCGCATTGCAGGACCGCGACGCCCCGGGGTTCGAAGACCGGGATAGAGTATATCACGGGAAAGAGCCGTTCATGGGCCTGAATTTAGGACATCGCCCGCCTGCGGCCGGCGGCAAATCTGCCTAATCTTCGGGCGTGCCGGGACTTCCAAATTGCTCCCGCAGGTCTCGTTTCAGGACTTTGCCCATGGTGTTCCTGGGGAGCTCGTCGACGAACACGACTGATCTGGGGCGCTTGAATCCGGCCAGCCGCGGGGCGCAATAGTCCATCAACTCGCCTTCTTTCAAGTCCCTGGAGCGGGGCGCCACCACCGCCCGGACTTCCTCTCCCCACTCGGGGTCGGACACGCCGATTACCGCTGCGTCATCAACTAAAGGATGGGACCTGAGCACATTCTCCACCTCTTCAGGAGAGACCATCTCCCCACCCCGCTTGATGAAGTCCTTGCTCCTGCCGGACAGGTAGATGTAGTTGTCCTCGTCCCGGTAGCCCAGGTCGCCGGTATAGACCCAGCCGGAGCGCAGGATTTCCCGGGTAGCGCCTTCTTCCTTCCAGTACCCGGCCATCATGCGGCCGCCCCGGGCGACAATCTCGCCTGTTTCGCCGGCGGGCAGGGGACTGCCGTTTTCGTCGACGATTTGGACCTCCACGTCGTCCAGGGGCTTGCCAATGGACGTAAGCCTCCGCAGCTTCTTCTCGATCTCTTCAGCGCTGCCCTCCAGGACATGGTCTTCGGGAGGCAGCATGGTGATGGTGGAGGCGGTCTCGGTTTGACCGAAGGCGTTGATGAAGCGGGCGCCGGGAAACTCCGTGATGGCCCTCTTGATGACTTCCAGGGGCATGGAAGCCCCGCCATACGTGATTACATCCAGGGAGGACAGGTCGAAGTCGTGAAAGCCGGGATGGTCCATCAATTGCTTCAGCATGGTGGGCACGATCATGGCCCGGTTGACCCGATGCAGCTGCACCGCGGCCAGCCACTCTTCAGGATCGAACTGGCGCATAACCACCAAGCTGCGGCCTCCGTAGATGGCGGCTAAGACAGCCTGCAGGCCGGCGACGTGATAAAAGGGAACGGAAAGGAGGTTGATTTCCTCTATATCCGGGTCCGCCGGAGTCACCGCGGACAGCAGGTAGGACGCAAAACTGTCGTGGGTCAGCATCACCCCCTTGGGCGCGCCGGTGGTCCCTGCGGTGAACAGAATAACCGTGGTATCGCTGTCTTCCGCTTCGGGGAAGCGGACTTCTTCGTCCGGGGCTCCGGCCAGGAATTCCTCGTAGCCGACACCGTACTCCTGAGGCTGCGCATCCAGGACGACGACCCGCTCCGGGGGTACTCCCGCAGCAGCGTCGAGCAGCGGCAGGTAGCGCTGGCCGATGAACATGACGCCGGGCTGGGCCTGGGCCAACATCTGCGCCAGCTCTTCTTCTTTGGAGCGGAAGTTGATGGGGACGTATATTGCGTCCAATTGGGCGGCGGCGAAGTAGATTTCGATGGCTTGCGGGCAGTTCACCTGCATAACCCCAACCCGGTCACCCTTGCCGATTCCCAGGACGGCCATGGCGTTGGCCAGCCGGTTGGACCGCCGTTGAAGATTGGCGAACGAGAGCGACTCCCCGTCGAAATAGACGGCGGCGCGGTCGGGCACGATGGCGCCGGCTATGGTAAGAAACTCGGTAGTTCTCATAGTGCACTCATCACCAGGGCCAAACCCTAAATCGGAAGCCTGCCATTAAGCCAGCGCCTGGACGGCCAGTCTGGCCTCAGTTTGCAACGCCCCGGCCAGAGGCAGGTCGGCCCCGCGGAGCATCGACTGTTTGGCCGCGGCGGCTAATCGAGGGTCCAGCGCAGCCAGTTGGCGGCACAAATCCCAGGCCTGGTCCAGCAGTTCGTTTTCAGGCGCCAGCCGGGTGAGCAGCCCGAGGGACAGGGCTTCTTTTGCTCCAATGCGACGGCCGGTCAGCAACAAGTCCATTGCCGACGACCAACCTGTGGTCCTCGGAAGCATTTGGGTGCCCCCCGCCGCGGGTATCATACCAAGTTGTACCTCGGGCATGGCGAAGACCGCGCCCTCCGCGCCGATGCGGATGTCGCAAAGCAGCGCGATTTCTATTCCCGACCCGATGCAGTAGCCGTGGATGGCGGCTACCACCGGCACGGGCAGGGAGAGAAACTGCCCCCAGACGTCCCGTTCCCACCGCACCTGGCGGGCCACCGCCTGGGAGGGGGCCGTGCCGAACTCGGTCAAGTCGGCGCCGGCGCAGAAGGCCCGCCCCTGACCGGTAATCAGCAGACAGCCGACATCGGGATCGTCACGCACCGCGGCCAGGACCTCGGATAAGTCATCACGCATTTGGATGTTGTAAGCGTTCAGGACGTCTGGGCGGTCCAACGAAATGTGGGCCGACGGCCCCTGCTTTTCGTACAGCAGAGTTTCGAAATCAGACATGGTCATGCTTTAGCTGGGGACTGAATCTGCGGTGGGCTCGCCGGCCCTGCGGTACAACTCTTCCAGTTCAACCTCGGTATAGCGCAGGCCGATGTTTTCCAGGTTGTGGGCGTCGCTGACTTCCAACACCATCAGGTCATGGGCTTCGGCGACCTCGGACACCTGGGCTTTTCGGATGTGCCAGTTGTGAATGTAGTTATCGATCTCGATGGCGTGGATGCCGTCTTCGATGATGATGTCGGGGGAATAGTACCCCGGATGACAGTAGCTGCGGAACGTGCCGCCGCCGGGCAGAAACAGTTCGGCAATCTGGTATTCGGAGAAGGGGCTTTGGGCCGGCCGGACTTCGATCTCCCAACCGGGGATGATGATGACTTCGCCGGGGTATTCCCGCTCCACCAGGTCCCGGAACCGGAAAGACCACTCTTTGTTGCGATGGTCGGTGACGGCTATTCCGTCTATACCCCGGTCCTTGATTTTGGCCACTACCTGCCGGGCCATAGCCGGGGTGGGGTCCTGGAAGTTGAAGGCTTCCCAGACGTGGGTATGTAAGTCCAACTTTACCTTCACCGTGTTCCCGCCCGCTGATAATTGCGCCTACGGCGGCCCCTGGAACGAATCACTCGCCCTTGAATTCCGGCCGGCGGCGCTCCAAAAAAGACTTTATCCCCTCAGCACGGTCGTCCGTTCCGTGTAGTAGTATGTTCAAGTCCCCTTCCATCCGCAACCCCTGGGGCAACGTCAGGTCCATGCCCTTTTGCACCGCCTCCTTGGCATAGCCGGCAGCAATGGGAGCGCCGGCAACGATACTCCCGGCCAATTGGTCCACCTGCTCCCAGAGATCTTCTTTATCGGCAACCCGGTTGACCAGGCCGATCTCCAGGGCCTCGGCGGCCGTCACCACCCGCCCGGTGAAAATCATGTCCCTGGCCCAGGCAGGGCCGACCAGCCGGGGCAGCCGCTGGGTGCCGCCGTCCCAGGGGAAGGTGCCGTTAGCAAGGTCGGTTAATGCAAACCGCGCGTCTCCAGAAGCTATTCTAAGGTCTGCGGCCAACGCCAATTCCAACCCGTGGTCGAAGGCGTCTCCCTCCAGCACCGCCACGACGGGGATGGGCAAGTCCGCCACCGCCGACGCCACTTGCATCCGGGACAACCAGCGAGCAAGCTCGGGCCCGCCTTCCGCGAGCAAGTCCTGCGGCGGGTTGGTGCGCCCCGAGGAGAATACACCGCCGGCGCCCGTGACAATGAGCAAGCGAACGCGCCCATCCTGGGCGACATTCGAGCATATCTCTTTCAATTCGGCGGCCGTTTCGCCGTCGATACGGTTGTTGGGGTCGGCGCCCGTGAGCCTTACTGTGGCGACGGATTCTCGCTGTTGAAACTCCAACGATTTGTACTTGATTTAGCTACGCTCCAAGGCAACAAATTTGTCGGCCCAAAGGCTGTCGCAACGCCACCATGGTAGGGCCGCGCGGCGTACCTTGACAAGAGTTTTCGCCTTGATTACTATGAATTTGCGCTCCCGATTAAGGGGTGAGCGTGTTGGCACGGAATAAAATCGAGCATGGACGCACCATAGAAAGGAGGCAAGCGTGGCTAACTTTGTCCCGCTGGGCGAGCGAGTAATCGTAATGCCCATTGAGCAAGAGACGCAAACTAAAGGGGGGATTTTCCTGCCCGATACCGCAAAAGAGAAACCCCAAGAGGGTGAGGTCGTAGCCGTGGGTCCGGGGCGGGTTTCCGACGACGGGTCTAGGATCCCCATGGAACTCGCTAAAGGTGACCGAGTTATCTACTCCAAGTTCGCCGGAACCGAATACAAAGAGGGCGACGACGAGTATTTGATTCTTAGGGAAAGCGACATACTGGCCAAGATAACCTAATCACCAGGTAAGATAGACAAGGAGGACGGGGATGCCCCCAAAGAAACTAACCTACTCTGAAGATGCCCGCAAATCACTCAGAACGGGTATCGACACGCTGGCGGATGCCGTCAAAGTAACCCTGGGGCCCAAGGGACGCAACGTGGTTCTCGACAAGTCTTTCGGCCCCCCGCAGGTCTGCAGTGACGGAGTCACCATCGCCAAGGAAATTGAGCTGCCGGATAGCTTCGAAAACATGGGCGCGCAGCTGCTCAAAGAGGCCGCCACCAAGACCAATGACGCCGCGGGTGACGGGACGACCACCTCAGTGGTGCTGGCCCAGGCCATCATCAACGAGGGCTTCAAGAACGTCACCGCCGGCGCCGACCCCATGGCCATCAAGAGGGGAATAGAATCGGCTGTTGGCGCAGTGGTCAATGAGCTGGAGGGCATGGCCCAGTCGGTGGACGACCGCGCCCGCATCGCCCAGGTCGCCAGCCTCTCGGCCCACGAAGAGGCCATCGGCCAGACCATCGCCGACGCTATGGAAAAGGTGGGCAAGGACGGCGTAATCACGGTCGAAGAGTCCAAGGGGATGATCGACGAGACCGAGTACGTCGAGGGAATGCAAATCGACCGCGGCTATATCTCCCCTTACTTCATCACCAACTCCGACCGCATGGAGTCGGTGCTGGAAGACGCCACCCTGCTCATCACCGACAAGAAGATTTCGGCAGTCTCCGACTTGCTGCCCGCGTTGGAAAAGCTGTTGCAGGTCGGCAAGAAGAACGTGGTAATAATCTCCGAGGACGTGGACGGCGAGGCCCTGGCTACGCTGGTGGTCAACAAGCTGAGGGGCACGCTGAACGCCCTGGCGGTCAAGGCTCCGGGCTTCGGCGACCGGCGGAAGGCCATGTTGGAAGACATCGCCATCCTCACCGGAGGCACCGTCATCAGCGAAGACATGGGCAAGAAGCTGGACTCGGCCACCCTGGAGGACTTCGGTCAAGCCCGGCGGGTGTCCGCCACCAAGGATGAGACGACCATTGTCGAGGGCCGAGGTTCCGAAGACGGCATCCAGGCCCGCATCAACCAGATCAAGACGCAGATCGAGGAGACAACCTCCGAGTTCGACCGGGAGAAGCTGCAAGAGCGCATGGCCAAGCTGTCCGGCGGCGTGGCCGTCATCAAAGTGGGCGCAGCCACCGAGGTCGAGCTCAAAGAGCGCAAGGCCCGGGTAGAGGACGCTCTGTCCGCCACCCGGTCGGCCGTGGAAGAGGGCATCGTCCCAGGCGGCGGAGTAGCCCTGGTCCGTGCGCAGCGGGCGTTGGACACCCTTGCCGGCGCGAACGGCGACGAATCGGTGGGAGCCAGCATCATCCGGCGCTCGTTGGAGCAGCCCCTGCGGCTGATCGTCGAGAACTCCGGGTTCGAAGGCTCGGTGGTTCTCAACGCCGTCAAGCAACAGGCCGACGACTACGGCTTCGACGCCGACATCGGCGAGTACGGCCCTATGCTGGAGCGGGGCATCGTGGACCCGACCAAGGTGACGCGGTCCGCCCTGCAAAACGCGGCCAGCGTGGCATCGATGGTGCTGACCACGGAGTCGATGATTGCCGAGATTCCCCAAGAGAAGCCTCAGATGCCGGCCATGCCTCCCGGCGGCGGAATGGACTTCTAGTCCCCTTAGGTCCTGTCTTAGCATGGGGCGCGGCGTGCCGCGCCCCATCTTTTTTGTCCAACTACGCAGGCCCCGCCGTCCGGGAGACCGGCGCCGGTGTTTCACTTGCCCACCGGCAACTGCTAAAATTCCTTGAGTCCATAGCCATCTGAACAAGGGCAGCCCGCACGGCGTTGACATAATGCATGCCAATTTCTTGCCCGGTCTACAAAGTTCGCTGGGGATCTGACATTCCCACCATGACCGCAGCGAGTTGGCCGCAGCGCGTAGCTAAGGAGCAGAGTGACCAGCTTACAAGGGCAGCCTAATCACGGGGGCCCGGGCCCTTCCCGAAAGGACAAGGTGTGCTCTTCCGCAACCGTTGCGCTTGGCGGAATTTCCCAAAGGGCCACGGTGTTTGTCGCGGGTTTCGCCGGCGTCGGATGCCCGGAGACCCTGCTCGAAGCCCTCCACTCTATGGAGGTGGACTCCCTCACCGTGGTCTGCCAGGGAGTGGGGCCGGATCCCAACGGCGGGGTACAAGTCCCCAAGGCCCTGGAGGAACTGGTGGCTGCCGGGAGGGTGGCCAAGCTGATTTCCCCCCTTCCATTTTTCCCCGGCAGCGGCGGGGTGGTGGAAGCTAAATGGCGTGCAGGCGACTTGGAGTTGGAAGTCGTCCCCCAGGGAACGCTGGCGGAGCGAATCAGGGCCGCCGGCGCGGGGCTGGGAGGGGTGTTCCTTCCCGTGGGTCTTGGGACCAGGTTCGGCCGCGGCAAGGAAGTCAAGAGCATCGGGGGCCGGGACCACGTGTTCGAGCCGCCATTGCGGGGGGATTTCGCCTTGCTCCGGGCCAAGGCCGCCGATACCATGGGCAACACGGTGTACCAGGCCACCCAGCGGAACTGGAACCCGCTCATGGCCATGGCCGCGCAGACCGCGATAGTCGAGGTGGACGAAGTCTTAGAGCCTGGGGCGTTGGACCCGGAACTGGTCATCACCCCTGGAATCTTCGTCGACCGCATCGTCAAAACGGGGCGTTAAAACCCAATCCTCGCCCGGCAGCGAATTACCGAGATGGCTACTAAAGAGAGAATAGACCGGCAGCGGCTGGCCCGCAGGGCGGCGCAAGAGTTTCGCGCCGGAGAAGTGGTGGGCCTGGGGCCGGGGATGCCATCGCTGATACCCGCCCAGGCTCCGGCCGGCTGGGGGGTCTGGTTCCTGTCCGACAGCGGAGCGCTGGGCTTCCAGGCGGCCGAGGCCGCGACGCCGGAGACAGGGCAGGAATTTAACGGAGTGGTGGACTCCGACGGCCGGCCAGCGGCATTTATGCCCGGTGGGTCTTCCCTGAGCGTGGTGGACGCGGCGGCCTTGATCCGGGCGGGCTACGTAGACGCGGCGGTGCTGCAGCCGGCCCGGGTCAACCCGTCGGGAGACTTCACCCACTGGACCACGGCCGGGAGTCCTGGTCTGTTTTCGCCGTCATCGGCAGTCGACTGGGCCGCGTGCTCCGGACGGTTTATTGCGATGATGCCGCACACCGACGCGGACGGGTTGCCGACCATCGTTGACACAAATCCATTCCCCTTGGACGGCGCGGGCTGCGTCGGCATGGTGATCACCGACGCGGCGGCATTCAGCATCACTGACGCCGGCCTGACCCTGCTGGAAGTTGCGCCAGGCTGGAGAGTGGATGACGTGGCCGCCATAACCCACGCCTCTTTTCACGTCTCCGCAAACGTCAAAGAGATGACCTTTGACCTGCCGGACTTGAAGGTTCCCAACAAGGTGTACGGCAGCGGGCTGGAAGCCATACGGGACCTCCCCGACAATGCCGTAGTAAACGTCGACGGCTTTGGTGGCCCCGGCGGCATGGCCCACTACCTGCTTACGTCCCTGGTGGAACACGGGGCCAAGGGGCTGACGATAATCAGCAACACCATCGGCATCGCCCGGGTGGTGGGATTCGGGTCGCCCCCCGGCCTCCAGGCCATAGACCACAGCATCCTGGTGGACGCCGGTCAGGTGGCCAAGGGCATCGCCTCCTTCCCGGTGTCGCCCAGGGCTGGGAGTCCCAACTCCTTCGAGCTGGCCTACCAGCAGGGTGAAGTGGAGCTGGAGCTGGTCCCCCAAGGCACTCTGGCCGAACGGCTCAGGGCCGGCGGAGCCGGTGTGGGCGCCTTCTACACTCCCACCGCGGCGGGCACACTGCTGGCCGAGGGCAAGGAGACCCGGACCATCGACGGCAGGGAATACGTACTGGAGACGGGACTCATCGCGGACTTCTGTTTGATCCGGGGTCTCAAGGCCGACACGCTGGGCAACGTGGTCTACCAGGGCACTTCCCGGAACTTCAACCCCGTCATGGCCCCGGCGGCCCGGGTAACTGTCGTGGAGGTGGACGAGATTGTGGAGCCCGGGACGCTGACGCCGGAGCAAATCGTGACCCCCGGCGTGTACATAGACCGGATAGTACAGCGGCCGGCCGGCTTCTCACCTTACGTGTAATGACCAATTGGCCAATCATCCCTATAATTCAACGGAGCCCAGATAACGGGTCTTGCTCCCGCCACGCGGCGGGAGAGCCGGGATTCATAGCCGACAGCGATGAGCGCAGCGACCGATAAAGAACGCCTGGGCCGCGAAGTCATCGCCATGAGGGTAGCCAAAGAGCTGCCCGATGGCGGCTTTGTCAACCTGGGCATCGGCATCCCGACTTTGGTATCCAATTTCCTGCCGGAAGGAAAGACGGTCTTCTACCACAGCGAAAGCGGCATACTGAACTGCGGGCCGCTGGCCGACGAAGGTCAAGAGGATATCGACCTCATCAATGCCGGCGGGCAGTTCCTACAACCCACCCCGGGAATGGCATACTCTAGTTCCGCCGATGCCTTCGCCATGATCCGCGGCGGCTACATAGACGTTACCGTACTGGGGGCCCACCAGGTCTCGGCCAAGGGAGACCTGGCCAACTGGCTGCTGCCCCAGCGGGGGGTGGGCAATGTGGGAGGCGCCATGGACTTGGCCGCGGGCGCCAAGACCGTTATCGCAGCCATGGAGCACACCGACCGTAGGAACCAACCGAAGATAGTCGAAGAGTGCACCTTCCCCATCACCGGCAAAGAGTGCGTGTCATTGATCGTCACTGATTTAGCGGTAATCCAGCGGACCGGCCAGGGCCTTGTTTTGAAAGAAGTGGCGCCCGGCTGGTCTCCTGACGAGGTGCAGCAACTTACCGGCCCCAGGCTGATTTTGGCCCCAGACCTGACGGAATACCATCTCTAAGTTCCCGTCTACTTCCAAATCGCGGCCGGCAGTTCCGAGACCCAACTCAGGGGACCAAAACATATTGACCCACCAGGGGACTTCACCACCCGCTACGCCCAATCCGGCGCGGTTTCCGGGTCCTTAGAATCAGCAAGCCCGGGTGAGGCGCTAACTGAAGTCCATAGCCGGATAACAGCCGTTATACCCTTGACAACTTATTTTTGGGCGTTGTGCGATGAGTTATCACGTTGGAGGGAAGGTCAATGCAGCATCACGATACTCACGAGTGCGACACCCATGAGCACCACGGGGACGAGCCCGGCCAGTTCACGACCCCCACGGGTGCGATGGCCATGAACACCACGCCGAGGCCCACGACCACGGCGTCCACGAGTGCGATACCCACGAGCATCACGCCCACGACCGCGCGGGCCACACCCACTAGATAGCACCTTCTGACCCGAGAAAAGCCCCCGCTGTATCTTGGGACACAGCGGGGGCTTTTGGTTTCCCTCTTTTGATATTGCCAAGGGCTGCAACCGGCCGACTTTGTTGCAGCCCTTGATCAACGTTCAGAACGGGCGAAGGCAAGCAGGCGGCCCACGTGATGGTTGTCCGTACAGCCGTCCAGCGACTGCTCCAACTGTATGGTGGCGTGGCCAATGCCATACTCACCGTGCAGCATGTCCTGCATCCTTTTAGTCAACTGGTCCACGTCGCCCTGGTTACTTGGGTTCACCAGCACGTGGGCGGTAAAGGCTTCGTTCCCCGAGGTTATGGTCCAGACATGGACGTCGTGGATCAGGGTGTTTAGTACGCTGATTATCAACTTCCGAGCGTTGTACACAATCAGCAATATGATCAATGCGCTCAGAATCGGATCCGCAAGGCGCCAGCCAAGAGCCATAATCAGTATCGCCGAGACTATGACGCCGACCGACCCAAGCAGGTCCGCTATGACGTGCTGGAATGCGCCTCCACATTCAAGCTTTCTCCGGAGGAGCGGTGCAGTATCCATGCAGTGGCCGGGTTTATTAGAAAGCCGCCGATGCCGGCAAGCAGGACCGGCAAGCCGACTATCTCTACGTCTTCCCTGAACGCCCGGTGGCAGGCCTCGAAAAGAATCCACCCGGCAATTAGCCAAAGGGCGAAGGTATTGGCCAGCGCGGCCAGAACCTCAGTGCGGTGATACCCGAATGTCCGCTCCACTGAAGGCGGTCGCTGGGCAATCCACATGTCCACCAGGGCCAGGGCCATGGCGACGGCATCGGTCAGCGTGTGTGCGGAGTCGGCAATCAATGCCAGGCTTCCCGATATGACTCCGCCAACCACTTCGGCCACCATGTAGGTGGAAATCAGGACCAGGGCGATAATCAGGCTTCGGCGGCTGGCGCCCCGCAGGTCGTCGGCATGATTGTGGTGACCGGGCCCGCCGTGGGCATGGCCTTAGTGCCCGTAGCCTGCATGCTCACCATGGCCGCGGCCCTCATGCTCGTCGTGCCCGTGGCCCTCATGCTCGTCATGCCCGTCGCCCTCATGCTCATCATGCCCGTGGCCCGAATGCTCGTCATGCCCGTGGCCTGCATGCTCGTCGTGCCCGTGGCCCGAATGCTCGTCGTGCCCGTGGCCCGAATGCTCGTCGTGCCCGTGGCCCTCATGTTCGTCGTGCCCGTGGGCTTCGTGCTCGTCATGCCCGTGGCCCTCATGCTCGTCGTGCCCGTGGCCCTCATGCTCGTCGTGCCCGTGGCCCTCATGCTCGTCGTGCCCGTGGCCCTCATGCTCGTCGTGTCCGTGACCCTCGTGCCGATGGGCGCTCTCTGCCATAGCCTACCTCCTTGACCAGCGGTATTATATATTGGAAACTGTCTTTTATCAGCAGTTTACGCCGGATTCCTTTACGCAGGGTTGGGTTTATACAACAGCAATACCTTCGTTGACGCATTTGAAGGGCCGTGATACCATAAATTTCAGCTTCAAACATGATTTTGTTTGGCGGGAGCTTGGGTAAGCCAGGCTGAGAGGGTGGCCGAGGAACGTCGCCGACCGTCCGTACCTGACCCAGGTAATGCTGGCGCAGGGAAGAGACGCCCAACCAGGCCTACTTGATGACCGCCAGGCTCATAACCTGGCGGTTCCTTTTTCTTAGACATCGCCAAGGAGAAATGGCCAAATGTCGGACGAACTGGTAATTGGCGGCAAGAGCTTCAAGTCCCGCCTCATTTTGGGGACTGGCCGGTACCGCACCATGGAGGATATGGTCCAGGCGGTGGAAGCCTCCGGCGCCGAAATGATTACGGTGGCCATACGCCGCCTCGACCTGGACGACCCGGGACAAAAGACCCTGTTGGACTACATCGACTGGGACCGCTACCAGATGCTGCCCAACACCGCGGGCTGCGCTACGGTCGAAGATGCGCTGTTCATAGCCCGCCTTGGCCGGGAAGTGGGCAAGACCGATTTCGTTAAACTGGAAGTAATCCCGGACCCCAAGTACCTGTTCCCCGACGGGGCGGCGACCCTGGAGGCCGCGCGAATCCTGGTCAAAGAGGGTTTCGTGGTCCTGCCATACGTCCACGCCGACCCGGTGCTGGCCAAGCAATTGGAAGAAGCGGGGTGCGCCACCGTCATGCCCCTGGGCTCGGCAATCGGCTCCGGCCAGGGGATTCACACCGTAGAGGAACTGAAAATCATCATCGAGCAAGCCACCGTGCCCGTGGTGGTGGATGCCGGGCTGGCGGTGCCCTCCGACGCCTCCCAGGCCCTGGAGTTGGGCGCTTCCGCCGTCTTGGTCAACACGGCTATTGCCCAGGCTGAGAACCCGGCATTGATGGCCGAGGCCTTTAAGCAAGGTGTCGACGCCGGCCGCAAAGCCTACTTGGCGGGCCGAATCGCGGTCAAGCACTACGCAGCGGCCAGCAGCCCTACTACCGGTGTCCCACAACCGGCGCCGGCTCGAAGCTGAGTCCATGCCGCCGTCCATACCTCAACCATGCCTTTGCCTGGTCACCGGCCCCGTAGGGGGTGAACGCCGCAGCCTGCTGGAGCGCATCGATGAAGCTGTGGCGGGCGGCGTTGACATGGTGCAACTCAGGGACAAGGAACTTCCGGCCGGCGAATTGCTGGAACTGGCCGTTGCCATAAAGAAGACGATAAACGGCCGGGCTCTGTTTATGGTGAACGAGAGGGCCGACGTTGCCGCAGCCGCCGGGGCCGACGGCGTGCAGCTCGGCGAGCGCGCTATGCCTCCGGCCGCCGCCCGGCGGGTGACGCGCCCCGAATGCCTCATAGGCCGGTCGGTCCATTCCCCGGAGGGAGCAGCCGTCGCCCAAGTAAAAGGCGCCGATTTTCTCATCGTGGGAGCCATGTTCCCCACCGCTTCCCATCCGGGCGTAGCAGCGGTCGGGCCCGGTCTGCTGGAAAACATCCGCCGTCTTCTGGAGCGCAACGGGCGCCCAGTCCCCCTTTTAGGCATCGGCGGCATAACAACGAGTAACGTGGCCGAGGTAATGCGGGCGGGCGCTGCGGGGGTGGCGGTCATCACCAGCATATTGGCGGCTTCCGACTCCGAGCAGGCGGCTGCGCGGCTGAAGCGGGAGATGCTGAATGCCTGGGAGGCCGCTGCGCCAGTCCCGGACAGAGAGCCAAAAGGAGGTCGTGTCGGGGCATGATACGTCTAACGGTGAACGGCAAGGCCAGATCCCTGGAAGACACAACCGACTTGGAGAGTTACCTCGTCTCCTTCGATGTTAATATGGAGCACGTAGCCGTGGGCTATAATGGTGAAGTGGTCAAAAAGGAACAGTTTCCGGCGGTGCGGCTGCGGGACGGGGATGTTTTGGAGATAGTGCGCCCGGTGGGCGGCGGTTGAGCAGTTGTCGAGCCATTTGGGGCGAACAACTGCAGGGAGCGGACCCAAAGGCCCATAGGGCGAACGTCACTTCACATAACCCTTAGAGACACGATAATGCACCCGGAAAGCTTAAGGGGTGTGACGAGCGGCGCCCGTCGCACCCCTTAACAATGCGCTGCAGAATGCGGCGATAGGAGAACTCGTTAAGTTAAATGCAAGAATACATCGTCAACGCCACAGAACTCCATAAGACCTATGACACCGGCATGGTAAGCGTCTCGGCCCTCAGGGGGGTGGACCTGCAGGTCAAGCGCGGCGAAATGGTGGCCATCATGGGCCCCAGTGGCTGCGGCAAGACCACGCTGCTCAACTGCCTGTCGGGGTTGGACGAGATCGACTCGGGCCGGGTTCTCATCGACGGCACGGTTCTCCACGACCTGCCCGACGACGCCCGCAGCGACTACCGGGCCCGCAGCATGGGTTTCGTATTTCAGCTATATAACCTGCTCCCGGTCCTGACCGCGGTGGAGAACATTGAAATGCCCCTGCTTGTCTCCGGGGTCAACGCCTCCCAGGCCCGCCGGCGGTCCATGGGAATGCTCGACCTGGTGGGCCTGTCGGAACGGGCCAGTCACCTGCCCGCGGAGCTTTCCGGGGGGCAGCGGCAACGGGTTACCATTGCCCGGGCGTTGGTCAATGAGCCGTCTATTGTTTGGGCCGACGAGCCCACCGGCGACCTGGACAGCGAGACGGCCAACGACATCATGGATCTTATGTGCGGGTTGAACGAAGAAAACGGCCAGACCTTCGTGCTGGTGACCCACAGCGACGAGATCGGCGCCCGGGCCCACCGCATTGTCAGGATGAGGGATGGCAGGATCGAGGATGACGGGGGCCGATCTCCAATTGGCGAGACCGCGAACACCGTCGAGGGGCCTCGGAACTAATGGAAGAACTCTTCGGCGTTTCCATGAACACCATCATGGTCGCCTTGCTGGTGATTCTCATACCCTCGTTGGTGATCGTCGCCGTGATGGCCTTGCGCAACCGGGTAATGCTGAAAATGGGCCTGCGCAATATCCCCAGGCGGCCGGCCCAGACCGTGTTAATCATCCTGGGCATCATGATCAGCACCCTGATTATGGCCGCTGCGTTCGGCACCGGCGACACCATCAGCTATTCGATACGCAACGAGGCCGTAAAGGCCCTGGGAACCATCGACGAGATCGTCCTGTTGCCCAGGGCAAGCGCCGACGACAACTTCGGCAGCGAGCCTTACATGCCCTACGACCGCTTCCTTCAACTCAGGAACGAGACGGCCGGTATAGAGAATATAGACGGCCTGGCGCCGGGGGTAGCCGAATTCGCCCCGGTGGTGAACACCCGGACCTCCCTCAGCGAAGGAAACATGCGAATCGTGGGGGTATTCCCCGACTCCGTGTCCGAATTCGGCGGCCTAAATCTTGCTTCCGGCGGCTCCGCCAGGATGGAAGACCTGGGTTCGGAACAAGTCTACGTGAACTATGAAGCCGCGGATGAACTGGACGCCGTCGCGGGGGATGAAGTCCGCCTGTTTATAGGCGGCGAGGAACTGGCCTTCCGGGTGCTGGGGATATTGGAGAATGGAGGCCTGGCCGGACCCGACCCAACCCTGACGATGCCCATGGAGCGGGCCCAGGAAATATTTGGCCGGGAGGGCCAGATTAACTCCATTGCGGTATCCAACAGCGGCGGCTTGTTCGCCGGCGCAGACCACAGCGAGGAAGTGACCCGGCAACTCCGCGTCCTGTTCGCCGACCCGCAGGTTGCCCAAGAACTCAAGCTCCTGTTGAGTCGGGACGACGCGCTGGACTCCCTGGAGCAGCGGGAGCTGGGCCTGACCGGCTCTCTGCAGTCGGAGGTCACCTCTGTCCTGGCAGAGCTGGCAAAGGACGACCTCAGCGATCAGCTTATCAGCCTTCTCGCCGACCAGCAGGTCTCAGAAGAGATATTGGAAGCTTTGGGCGGCAGCGGCCTGAGGGACGCCGAGCGCCAGGCGGTGACCCTGTTCGACGACCTGGGCGAGTTGAGAGTTCTTGACATAAAGGCCCAGCTCATTGAAATCGCGGACGAAACCGGCGGCCAGGTCACAACCTTCTTCGTCATTATGGGTCTTTTTTCCATCATGGTGGGCGTGCTGCTGATATTCCTGATATTCGTGATGCTGGCGGCGGCCCGCCAGACCGAGATAGGCATGGCCCGGGCCGTGGGAGCGCGTCGCCAACACCTGGTGCAGATGTTCCTCTTCGAGGGCAGCGCTTACGCCCTGGTTTCCGGCGCCGTCGGGGTGTTGCTGGGACTGGCGGCCAGCGCCCTCATAGTGGTCATCGTAAACCGGATTTTTGCCGGGGCCGGAGGAGACTTGGAAGACTTCCAGATGACCCGCCACTTCGAGGTCCGCAGCGCGGTCGTCGCCTACAGCCTGGGAATGATTATTACGCTGGCTACGGTGGGCGTGTCGGCCTACCGGGTAAGCCGGACCAACATAGTATCCGCCGTACGGGGGCTACCGGCCCCGGCAGGCGGCGAGTCCGCGGGATGGCGCCAGGTTGCGGGGGCTCCGGCGCGGGCAGCCGTGCTCCCGTTTCAAATGGTCGGGCGCAGCGGCGCAGCGCTGGTGGCGCTTCAGCCACTTTCGTTCCTGGGCTACCTGAACCAAGCCTGCTGGGCCGTGCTGCGGGTCCCGGTCGTCACCGTCCAAACGATAGTGGAACTGTTGTGGAGGCCCTTCCAGCACGGATGGCTGGCCCTGGTTCTGGGCGTGCTCATCACCTACGCCGGGACGGCTAACGACGAAGCATCACTATTCCGTATCGGCGTCTCGCTGGTGATCGTTGGGCTGGGGTTAACCATGCGCACCCTGCTGCGATCTGCGCAGATGCGGCCCGACGTTAGGGACCGCCTGGCCTACACCTTCATGGGAGTGTTGATGCTGGCCTTCTGGGTGATGCCCTTCAGTTGGCTGACGGCCGCGGCAGGGGAATTGGAAGGCGGCCCGGAGTTGTTCTTCATTTCAGGAATAGCAATGGTGGCGGCGGCAGTCTGGACCGTGATGTATAACGCCGACCTGCTGCTGAAGCTGCTTACTTTCATCACCAGGCCGGTGGGATTCTTGCGGCCGGTGCTGGTGACCGCCGTCGCCTACCCCATGAGCGCGAAGTTCCGCACCGGGCTCACCCTGGCGATGTTCGCCCTGGTGATTTTCACCCTGATAGTCATGTCCATACTGACTAGGGCGTTCAGCACGGCGGTAGCGGACGTCGAGACCAGCACCATGGGATGGGACATCGAGGGTACGTTGAACTTCAACACGCCCATCGACGACATAGGGCAGGCCATCGCCGACCACCCCGAACTGAACCCCGCCGACTTCGCAGCCATCGGCGGCTTTACCCGGATACCCATAGAGGCCCGCCAGCCGGGAGCGGACAACCAGCGTTGGCGATGGTACCAGGTCAGGGCGGCCGACGGCGACTTCCTGGACGCCGCGGAAGGTAAGCTGAAGCTCATCGCCGACGGCTACGGCGAAACTGCGCAAGATGTGTGGCAAGCCCTGAAAGACGACCCCAGCCTGGCGGTCGTCGACTCCTCGGTAGTGCCCAGCCGGTCGGGGTTCGATGACGACCAAGTGCCATTCGAACTGGAGGGCGTCTACTACGAGGACGAAATGATGGACCCCATAGAGATAGAGGTCCGGGCCCCCAATTCCGGTGAAGTCGTAAAGTTCAAGGTGATCGGCGTGTTGGACCAGCTCACCGACGCCTTCGGGACAATCGACGTCGGGATGTTCGTTTCCAAGCAGGCCCTGGACGATGCCGTTCCCTTCCAGATCCCCATCACCTCCTACAGGTTCAACGCGGCGCCGGGGGTGGACCTGCAGCAGGCCGCGCGCTCCATCGAAGCCGCCTTCCAGGAACACGGGATGGAGACCGACGTGCTGGAAGAGCTGGTGGATGAATCGGCAGCGGCCAACCGCGCCTTCAACTACCTGTTCACCGGGTTTATGGGCCTGGGTCTCCTGGTGGGAATAGCAGCAGTGGGCGTAATCAGCTTGAGGGCCGTGGTGGAACGCAGGCAGCAGATCGGCGTGCAGCGGGCCATCGGCTACCGCCGGATAATGGTCCAGCTAAGCTTCTTGTTCGAGTCTTCCTTCATCGTCCTGATGGGCGTAGCCATCGGGGTCGGTCTGGGAACCATCATCTCCTACAACATAGTCAACGAGATACAAGACCAGCTGGAGTCTATCCGGTTCTCCATTCCCTGGTTGCAGATAGGCATAATTATCGCAGTGGCTTACCTGTTTTCGTTGTTGACCACCTACTTGCCGGCCCGCCAGGCCTCCCGAATCTATCCCGCCGAGGCGCTGCGGTACGAGTAGGCGCTGCCGGGAGCGTCCCCTGGGTCAAGCAGTTTAGCGTGTTGCGGCTCCTTTGCGCCGGAGCGCCGATTTCCAACGGCGGCGGCGGGGAACGTTCCCATCGCGTCCAGCCGGCCGAGGAACACCGAAAGTCGCCTGCGGGAGCACTAGGAGGCTCAACGCCCGGTGGACTCTAAAGATTATGACGTGGTGATTGTCGGCGGCGGAATCGTCGGCCTCTCTACCGCCATGCAACTCAAGCTCCGCGGGGTCCCGAATTGGCGGGTTGCGGTGGTGGAAAAGGAACCTGCCATTGCCCGCCACCAGACGGGCCACAACAGCGGGGTGATTCACTCGGGCATTTACTACCGTCCCGATTCCCAAAAAGCCCGGTTTTGCGTAGCGGGAGTCCAGGCCCTGCTGCGCTTTTGCGAAGAGAACGAAATCGAATACCAGCAGTGCGGCAAGGTGATAGTCGCCACCAGGGACGAGGAACTGGGGAGATTGAACGACCTCTATCAGCGCGGGACGGCCAACGGAGTGGAAGGGCTGGAGATTATCGGGCCGGAGCGGCTCAAAGAAATCGAACCCCACGCCGCCGGAGTCCAGGCCCTGTGGTCGCCGCGTACGGGAATCATAGACTACCAGAAAGTCGCCTCGGCCTACGCCGCCCGCTTCCAGGAAAATGGGGGCGACATCTACACAGATGCACCAGTCAACAAGGTAACCCGATACGCCGACGGCGTCGTGTTGGAGACGACCGGCGGCGCCCTGAAAGCCAGACACGTCATCAACTGCGCCGGCCTGCACGCCGACCGTGTCGCAGAGTTGATGGGCGAGCGGCTGGACGTAAGAATCATCCCATTCCGGGGCGAGTATTTCACGCTGCAGCCGGAACGCCGCGACCTGGTCAACGGGCTGATTTACCCGGTGCCCGACCCAAGGTTCCCGTTTTTGGGGGTCCACTACACCCGCACCATCCAGGGGCAAGTGGAAGCGGGCCCCAACGCGGTGCTGGCCCTGGGCAGGGAGGGCTACCGGAAGTCAGACCTCAGCCCGCGGGACTCCTGGGGGACTTTCACCTTCCCGGGGTTTTGGAGGATGTCGGCGAAGCACTGGCGTGTGGGCGTGAGCGAGATGCGGCGGTCCTACAGCAAGAAACGGTTCGTACGCGACCTGCAACGCCTTCTGCCGGAGATCCAGGAGCGGGACCTTGCTCCAGGCGGCTCAGGCGTTCGCGCTCAGGCGGTGGCCCGGGACGGGGCCATACTTGACGACTTCCACATTCTCCGGGGACGGGAAGCAATCCACGTCCTCAACGCTCCGTCGCCGGGGGCCACGTCCTCCCTGGCTATCGGCGCTTACATAGTAGACCTGGCGACCGAGACCTTCGGCGCCCCGTAGCCACAAAGTTGATAGGCCATATCTGGCTGAGTATAATCCACCGAACCCAAATGGAAGCAGTTAAGCAGCAAAGCCCAGACAGCAAACTTACCGGCCTGAGCGCCCGGCCGGTTGACGCGCCGATGGCCCGCTTTGTCCATCCCCAGCGTTGTCCGCAAATCCACCGAGTGAGGCAGTCGCCGCCGTGGTAAGCCTGGACCGGCAGGAACGCCTTGAGCTGGACCTGGGCTCTTGGGTGGTGAACGATGAATTCGTCGCGGCCTATTTGAAGGCTGTCGGCGATGGGTCGCCTGCTTATTTTGAGCATCGCCTGGCGCCGCAGTTGGCCCTGGCGGCCCGCGGGCTGGGTTCGTTGCTCGAGAAGCTGGAGCTTCCCCCCGGAGCCATCCACAGCGTTCAGGAAATCGAGACCAATAAGCCCATTCCCTTTGGCGCGCAGGTCACAGCCCAGGCCATTGTTGGCCCGGCCAAGCGCCGGGGAGACATGGAGTTGCTTGCCGTCGGTCTCAGCCTGCAAGACCGTGCGGGCGCCCCCGCGTTGGAGAGCAAGAGCACCGTATTGGTGCTTGACAGGGCCTCAGCCTCCCCCGCTCCCAGCGACAGGCCGGCCAGCAGGGATAGCGGCAACCGAGCCGTCGGAGAAGCGAAACCAGGAAACAACTCAGAGCCGCAGGCGACGGCCCTGCCGGTGGTGGCCAGGACCATCAGCCAGGCCCAACTCGATGCCTATGCCGCGGTCTCGGGAGACCGGAACCCCCTGCACCTGGACGCGGCCTTCGCGGCTACCACCATGTTTGGCGGCATCATCGCCCACGGCATGTTGACTCTGGCTTTCATATCGGAGATGATGGCCCTTGAATTCGGCAAGGCTTGGCTCGAAACCGGAGGCCTGAAGGTCCGCTTCAAGGGCGCCGCCCGCCCCGGAGAACGGGTGGAGACCCGGGGAAGGGTCGTCAGGGAAGAGCCTGCTCCCTCAGGGATCAGGTTGACCTGCAGTGTTGCGGCCCATGGTCCGGACCAGGGCCAAGAGTTGATTGCCGGCTCCGCTACGGTGACGCTGGAGTAGACATAAGCCGCCGGCCGAACGCAGCCGGCGATGCTGCATTACATAACATTTTTTCGGGCCCTCGGTATTCTGTTGGTCCCGCGGGACTTGTGAGGACATCTTCTATATGCCCGATGCTAAAGGACTAGGAAGCTCCCCGGTGCGGGTCGCCCTGGACGCCATGGGCGGCGACTACGGCCCCGCGGAGACGGTCAAGGGCGCTGTGCAGGCGCTGCAGCACGACGACGTTGAGGTCTTGCTGGTCGGAGACCCCGACAAGGTCCAAGCCCAGTTGGACCGGTACGAAGTGGGCAATGGGTCTATATCCGTAGCACCGTCCCAGGGGGTAATCGGCGACGACGAGCACCCTTTGCAGGCCATCAGACACAAGCCTGAAGCCTCAGTAATGGTGGCCACTGGACTGGTGAAGCAGGGCAACGCCGACGTGATGGTGTCCATGGGGTCGACGGGAGCTTCGATGGCCGGTTCCGTGCTGGCCCTGGGGTTGATGGACGGGCTTGACCGTCCTTGCCTGGGTGGGCCGTTCCTGGGCCTGGCGCCCCGTACCGTCTTGTTGGACATGGGGAGCAGCGTCGATTGCCGGCCTGCTATGCTCCTCAATTTCGCCGCCCTGGGCGTCGCCTTCGCCCGCAAGTTCCTGGACATCCAGGACCCGCGGGTGGGGCTGCTCAGCGTAGGCGCCGAAACCGCCAAGGGCAACCGGCAGGTGCAGGAAAGCCACCAGCTGTTCAACGAAAGCGGCCTCAACTTCGTGGGCAACGTCGAGGGAATGGACTTCTTTACCCAACGGGCCGACGTGATTGTATGCGACGGCTTCGTCGGCAACATCCTGATGAAATTTTCCGAGGGCCTGGGCAGCGCGCTGTTCCCCTTTTTGGAACAGCGGCTTTCATCCCATCTGACACCCCAGGCAATTAAGGCCGTTGCATCGGACCTTTGGCAGGTGACCAACCTGCCCAGGACCACGGGGGGGCCACTGCTCGGCGTCAACGGCCCTGTGGTCCTGGGGCACGGCTCCTGCAAGGCCGACGGCATCGCGGGGGCCATCCACACCGGCGTCAGGTACGTAAGGCTGGGTCTGCTGGACAGTATGCGCCGGGAATTGTCGGAGGTCGGCAAACGGCTCCCGGCACCCCACCGCAAGGCCGGCAGTTGAACCGAAAGAACGACGGTTGAAACCGATGACCAACCCAGGCGAGCTAGCGGGCCAGGTAGCCCTGGTGACGGGAGCATCCCGGGGAATCGGCGCGGCCATCGCCTCCCGTTTGGCCCGGGCCGGCGCCAAGGTGGCCGTCAACTACCATTTCAGCCGCGCCGCCGCCGCCTCGGTAGTGGACGACATAACGTCCGCCGGCGGCGAAGCCGTTCTCTTGGAGGGGGACGTTTCCCAGGACGGCTTTGCCGAATCCGCAGTCAAACAACTCATTGAACGGTGGCAGCGCATCGACATCCTGGTCAACAACGCCGGCATCAACCGCGACCGCCTGTTGCTCCGCATGACCACCGATGAGTGGGACCAGGTACTGGAAGTTAACCTGCGGGGCGCCTTCCTTTGCACCAAGTACGTCTTGCCCCACTTGATAAGGCAGCACAGCGGCCGCGTGGTCAACATCTCCTCGGTGGTCGGTATAAGCGGCAATCCGGGCCAAGCCAACTACGCCGCAGCCAAGGCCGGGCTCATCGGCTTCACCAAGGCCGTAGCCCGGGAGGTGGCGTCCAGAAAGATCACGGTCAACGCACTGGCGCCCGGGTTCATCACCACCGGGATGGCCGAAGAGCTGCCGGAGGATACCCGCAAGCAGATAATGGGGCGGATACCCATGGGCCAGTTCGGCGCGCCTGAAGATGTCGCTGAGGCGGCGTTGTTTCTCTGCACAGACGGGGCAGCATACATCACCGGACAGGTGCTGGCCATCGACGGCGGCCTCATCGCCTGAGGCTGACTTTCCCGCCCACTGGCGTGCAATTGTTTCGCCGGCCCCCGGTCCGCCGACCCCGCCATCCGGTATTGACCAGGAGGTTTCATGGCCCTTGACAGGGCGACGGTCAAATTTCTGGAAGAGCTGGCTGAAGCCGGCGGAAAGCCCCTGGCCGAATGCACCCCGGAAGAGGCTCGCGCCTCGGGCGCCGACTGGGCCGAATTCAACGGACCGGCTCCGGAAATGGCGGGGGTGGAGGAACACGCAATCCCAACTGCCGCCGGGGAAGTCCCCATACGGGTCCTCGTCCCAACTCAGCGGCCCTTGGGCGTTGTCGTCTACTATCACGGCGGCGGATGGGTTACCGGTTCAATCGACGAGTCAGACACAGTGGCAAGGAAGCTGGCGGAGCGGACGTCTTGCGCCGTGGTCTTGGTGGGCTACCGCCTGGCCCCGGAGCATCGCTACCCGACGGCGGTGGACGACTCGTACGCTGCGCTGGAATGGGCCGGGAACCACCTGGCAGACATTGCGGGACGGGACGCCCCGCTGATGGTCGCCGGAGACAGCGCCGGTGGAAATCTGGCCGCGGTGATGGCCCTGCGGTCCCGCGACCGCGTCGGCCCTGCCATAGCCTTGCAGGCGCTCATCTACCCGGTCACCGATGCCGACTTCAGCCGCCCTGCGTATGACGACCGCGGCGCAACCCCGTACAATAATCAACTCCTGTCCCGCGAAGCCATGATTTGGTATTGGGACCACTACTTGCCCGACCAGTCACGACGCACCGAGCCCGACGCCTCTCCTCTACGCGCCGGGGATTTTTCCGGCCTCCCTACGGCTGTTATACTGACCGCAGAGCACGATGTCCTACGGGACGAGGGCGAGGCTTACGCGGAGGCCCTGCGGGCCGCCGGCGTGCCGGTGGACTTCAAAAGATACCCCGGCCAAATACACGGGTTCTTTACCACTTTAGTGCTCCCCGGCAGCGAGTTGGGTTTCCAACAAGTCGTAAATGCGGTGCGGGCGTGTATCGCGAAAGCGCGCAAGGCCCGGCAGTCCCGGTAGCAAGCATCCCCGGCAACGGTTGACCGCCGGCAGCCCCAAATGCCTGGTCTATGAAACGCTAGGGAGGCAAGATGGCCGTCTCGGCAAAATCCCCGGATTTCGATGCCGTCATTATCGGGGCCGGCTTTTCCGGCCTGGGCATGCTCCACAGGCTGCGCAACGAACTCGGCATGTCGGTCCAGGTGTACGAGGCCGGCGGCGGAGTCGGCGGCACCTGGTACTGGAACCGCTATCCGGGGGCGCGCTGCGACTCTCTGAGCTACCTTTATTGCTTCTCGTTCTCCAAGGAGTTGCTTC
Organism: Dehalococcoidia bacterium; assembly: GCA_965249215.1. Lineage (GTDB taxonomy): Bacteria > Chloroflexota > Dehalococcoidia > Lucifugimonadales > UBA3495. Next base: position 794,414 of record CBDFLN010000002.1, read on the forward strand.
AAGACTGGGACTGGACCGGCAAATACCCGGAACAGCCGGAAATACTATCCTACTTTGAGCACGTCGCCGACCGCTTCGACCTGCGCAGCGACATCAAGTTGAACACCCGGGTCACCTCCGCCAGGTTCATCGAGGATGACAATCAGTGGCAAATAGAGACGGACCAGGGGGGTCTGGTCACCGCCCGGTTCCTGATTACCGGGGTTGGCTGCCTCTCTACGGCCAACGTACCTGAATTCGAGGGGCTGGATTCATTTGCCGGCGAAAGGTATCACACCGGCGGTTGGCCCCACGAGGGAGTGGACTTCGCCGGGAAGAGCGTTGCGGTCATAGGCACGGGGTCCAGCGGTGTACAGGCGATACCGGTGATTGCCCAGCAAGCCCGGACCGTGACCGTTTTCCAGCGGACGGCGCAGTACACCGTCCCCGCCCGCCACCACACCGTTGACCCCAAGTTCCTCAATGAGGTCGTGAAACCCAACTACGACAAGATTCTGGAAGACGCAAGGTGGTCCATCGGTGGCACTCCAATTGAAGTACCGGAGCGCTCCGCACTGGAGGTAACCACCGGAGAGCGGCGGGACGCCTACGAAGCCGGCTGGGCTGAAGGCGGCGGCTACTTCATATTCGCCTTCAAAGATATCTATGACGACCGAAGGGCAAACGATACCATTAGCGAGTTTATCCGGTCCAAGATCCGCGAGATAGTCCAAGACCCTGAGACCGCCGAGACGCTTCTGCCGGTAGACCACCCCTTTGGTTCGAAGCGCGCTCTCATAGATACCGACTACTTCGAGGCTTACAACCGTGACAATGTGAAACTGGTCGACATCCGCCACTCGCCCATTCAAGAGATCACCCCCAGGGGGATACGGACGGAGGACGAAGAGTTCGAGTTCGACGTTATCGTCTTCGCCACCGGTTTCGACGCCATGACGGGAAGCTACTTCAAAATCGACATCCGCGGTAAAAATGGCGTACCCCTCAAAGACAAGTGGGCCGAAGGGCCCAAGACCTACCTCGGCGTGCAAGTGGCCGGATTTCCCAACATGTTCATGATTACGGGGCCCGGCAGCCCCTCCGTCCTCAGCAATATGGCCACGTCCATAGAGCAGCACATCGAGTGGATTTCCAACTTGGTCCAATACGCCCGTGAACGCGGCTTTCAGGTGGTAGAGGCGGATGCCGCTTCAGAGACCGCGTGGGTGTCTCACGTCAACGAGATCGCAGACGACACGATATACCCGCTGGCCAACTCCTGGTATCTCGGCGCCAACATCCCGGGCAAGCCCCGGGTGTTCACGCCCTACGCCGGCGGCGTGGGCGCCTACCGGCAACGGTGCAACGACGTGGCGGACGCAGGCTACGAGGGCTTCATCCTCGGCCCCCGGACGACAGAAGCGGCCAAGCCGGGAACGTAGCCTCGACCAGTCCTGCCTACCACTGCCCCAGCCTCGACACCCCGTCCGCCGGTAGACGGCCGGCGCCAGCCACCGGCATTCAACCCGTCGGAGTGGTAGACAATGCCCAACGTAGTCTTGGTAGTGGACATGGTGCGAGGCTTCCTGGAACCCGGCCACAACCTGTACTGCGGAGACGACGCCCGGACGATAATACCCAAAGTCCGTGAGCTAGTCGAGCGGGAGCTGCAGGCAGGGTCTCAAGTGCTTTTCGTCTCCGACCACCACGACCCCGACGACCTGGAGTTCCAGATTTTCCCGGTGCACTGCGTCAAGGGAACTGCCGAAACCGAAGTAATCCCCGAACTGGCCGGCTTCGTCGACGGCTCCAACGTCATTCCCAAGAACCGCTACAGCGGCTTCTTCAACACCGACCTGGCCCAGCGGCTGGAGCAGCTAAGACCGGACAAGCTGGTGGTGTGCGGCGTTTGCACCGACATCTGCGTCATGCACACCACCTCCGATGCCCGCAACCGGGACTACCAGGTGGAAGTGCCTGCCGACTGCGTTGCGTCCTTCGACCCCGACGCCCACCAGTGGGCTTTGACCCATTTGCAGAGAATATTGGGGGCGAAAGTTATTCAGTAAGGACGGGCGCGCCGCTTGCCCCTGGGGTCGGTCTGTTAAGACAACTCAGAGGGGGCCGCCAAGCCCCATCATCCAACGACTCCCCTGGACACCTACCTCTCGCACACTACGCCATCGCCGTCGCCGTCTCCAGCGCTGGGAACCATCTCTTGTGGAAAGCCCATTCCGGCGCCGCGGCCGCCTTGGATGCGGGATTCTCCAGCGGCCTGGGCCGCGTCGCACGAACTGTAGACCGAGGCTGGGGCCGGCGTAGGAGGCAATGCAGGGGTCCCGGCAGCGTCCGGGTTGACGCCGGCGGGGACGGCCCCAGACGTCATCAGAACGGTGCGGTCGGCGCAGGTGTCGAGCATCTCGACAAGAGCGGCATGCTCCGCTTCCGTTACGGTGAGGCCCCAAGTGCCCTTGATCGTTATCCAGTCGACTGCGTACCGGCACCAGTACGTGCGGTCTTGCGGCCTCCACCTGTCCGGCCCCTTGGCGCCCTTGGAGCGATTGGCGCTGGCGGTTACGGCGATGAGATGCTGGGGGTCGTCCAGGTAATTGGCGAACCGTTCCTTTCTCTCAGGCGGCCAGTCCCAGGCCCCGCTGGCGTGGGCGTTGGCCAGCGGCACCATGTGGTCCACGTCCAGCTGGCTGGGGTCAGAAACGGTGGTTGCGGAATAGGGGGTTAGCCACCGGCCGGCGACGACTTTGCAGGCCATGTCATCCTGGTAGGAGACGTCGGTCACGCTTTCGGCCAATAGGACCTCTTGCCGGGTGTCCTGGCAGTCGTCGTCCTCGTCGGTCCAGTCTTTCCAGTCGCTCCGGTTGTAAGGCGGCAAATCTGCCGGGACCTCGGCTATGGTCACCCACAGCACGACCTGGGCCGCCGGCGTCGCCAATACAGTCGGAGGCGGTTGTCCCTCAGCCGTCGGCGCGGGCGCTACCGTGAGAGCTGGTCGTGGTGAACTCTCCGGCGCCGCGGTCAGTGTCGCGGGATGTGGGGTCCCGGTCCCGGCGGCAAGCGTCGGGGGCTGTTTTGGAACTTCCGGTTTATCGGTTCCAGGGGCCGACCCGGAGCACGAAATACATGCCAAGAGCAGAATTGTGAGGGCACCGGCTAAAGAGACTGCAAGTTTCACTATGGCACTCGCTCCCATACCCGTAACCAATCTTAGCCACTGGTCAACAACCCCTAGCCCAGCGCCCCGCCGACCACCGCGTCGGTGATCTCCTCGTCGGACATACCCAGCAACTCCCGGAGCACATACTCGTTGTGCTGCCCCATAACCGGGGCGGCGAAGCGGGGTCCGCTCTCGTAGTCGCGGATGCGGTACTGAGGACCGGAGTACGGAACGTTGCCCATCTCCGCGTGTTCCATGTTGCGGAAGAAGCCCCGGTGGGCCAGTTGCGGGTCCTGGAGCAGGTCGCTGCTACGCTGCACCACTCCCGCCGGGACCCCCTCCGATAGGAGCAGATCCATGACTTCCCGCTCTTCTTTTCCGCTGGTCCAATCGGACAGTTCCCGGTCGATCTCGTCATGGTGGGTCAGCCGGCCTTTAGTGGTCAGATACCGCTCGTCCCGCGCCCAGGCGGGGTCTCCCATGGCCAGGCGCAGTCCCTGCCACTGCTCGTCGTTTTCCACCGCGATGGCACACCACCGGTCGTCGCCCTGGCAGGGATAGGCGCCCTGGGGCGCCGCTGCCGGCGAACGGTTGCCGTCGCGGGACACCGTGCGTCCGTTTATCCGGGAGTCCAGTGTCTGCGGCGACAGGAAATGGAGGGCCATCTCCAGCTGGCTGGCGTCGATGTGCTGGCCTTCGCCCGTCCTTCTCCTGTGGTCCAGGGCGGCCATGACCGTAGCGGACAGGAAATGGGGGCCGATGGTGTCGGTGTAGGCCAGCCAGGGCCCGTCGGGGGGCAGGTCTTGCCACCCTGTGACCTCGTAGAAACCGGCAATGCCAGCAGCGTGGTACCCGAAACCGCCCAGGGAAGCCAGGGGCCCGGTCTGACCCATGAGGCAGGTGCTGAGCATGATAATCGACGGGTTGATTGACCGGGCCTTTTCGTAGCCTATTCCCAGGCGGTCCACCGTACCGGGGGTGAAGGCCTCGATGAATACGTCGGCCCAAGCCAACAGCCGGTGGGCCACTCCTACGCCAGCCGGCGTCTTCAAGTCCAGAGTCATCCCAAGCTTTGACGTATTGAACTCCCCAAAGAAATGGCCCCGGTCAGGGCCGGGAACGCCGTCCTTGAATGGCATCGCCACTCGCAGGGTGTCCATGGGGGCCGCCGTCTCCAGTCTCACGGTAGTGGCCCCGTGGTCGGCGAAATGCTTGGCGACGCTGGGTCCAACCACGACCCAGGAACAGTCGACGACCTTCAAACCGTCGAAAGGCAACCCTGTAGAGGGCAGCCTATCCGCCGCGGCCACTGCTCGCCTTCCCGGCCAACCCGCTGGCTTCCTCTATCTCGGACGGGGGATATCCCAACGTTCCGCCCAGCACTTCGGAGTTGTGTTCGCCCAGCTTGGGCGGCCAGCGACGCACCTTCATCGGCGTCTCGCTCGGGCGGGCAAACACGCCGGGCGCTTGGACTTCCTGGCCATCAGCCAGCGGAGCGGTGCGCCAGTAACCCCGTTCCTCCAGTTGCCGGAAGCGGGTCAGCTCCTCTACTGTGTAGACCGGCGCAATGGATACGCGCTCACGCACGCTCCGTTCCAAGAGTTGGTTCTTGGTCCTGGTCAGTATGTACCGGTTGATGGGGACCACCACCTCCTCCAGCGGATGGGTCACCGGCCTGCCGTGCAGATTATTCAGGGTGTATCCCATCCAGTCCTCGTCTTCCAGCCACGACTCCGGCGTCAGCCCATCCTCGACGCACCAACGGACCAGCGTCTCCAGGGTCCTTCCGTCGGGCATGAAGGTTACGTAGCCGTCCGCGCACTCGTAGACAATCTGCAGCGGCATCCCCCTGGTCTGGGAGTAAGGCCCGGAGCGGTTGAAGTCAAACCCCTGGATAGCGTAGGCCGCCATGCCGTTCAACATCGTCCACGCCATGACTGTCTGGGCCGAAACGTCTACGAACTGGGCCTCTCCGGCGCAGAGCATCCGGGCGTGGGCGGTTAGAGCTCCGACCGCCGCCTCGGCCCCGGCGTGGAGCCACACCTGGGGCACCGAGACCCTCACCGGCGCGCGGCCGGGGTCTCCCTGCACGCTCATGGGGCCGGACATGGCCGCAATCGTCAGGTCGCTGGCGGCGAATTCGGCGTATGGGCCGTCCTGGCCGAATGGAGTTATGGCTACGTAAACGATGCGGGGATTGGCCTGGCGCATTTCCTCGAACCCCAGCCCTAGTCCCGACATCTCTCCCGGGCGGGCCGATTCGATGACGAAGTCGGTCCTCTCGGCCAGCCTCAGCAGGGCGCAGCGGCCCGCGTCGCCGGCCAAGTCCAGGGTTATGCCCCGCTTGTTGCGGTTGAAAGCGAAGTAGTGGAGGCTGCGCTCCGGCTCCGGCCCTGCAGGCAAAAAGGGAGCCATCCTCCGGCTGGACGACCCATGGGGCGGCTCGACCTTGATTACGTCGGCTCCCAGGTCGCCCAGTATCATGGCGGCCAACTCGCCGCGGTCGTCCGTCAGGTCGAGGACAGTGTAGGGACTGAGCATTGCGTTCCGGCAGGCTGAAATGTGCCGGGATTATAGCACGCACCACGGGTTGCGCCGCCTGTACTGTGGGGCGGCCTCCGGCTTCGGCTCCTTGAATTATCAGGAATGATGCGGCTATCATAGGGTAACTGCCCCCGTTAGCCGCCCATCCAACCCCCGCGCGAGGCCCTATGTTGTACCGCAGTTACAGGTACTCCCAGTGGGACGGCACCCAACAGATCTTCGACATGGACGCCGATGAACTGATGGACCGTCTTTCCGACGAGACCTTGCGGCAGGGCGACGTCATGCAGGCGTTGCGGGAACTGCTGAAGCAGGGCTTTCAAAACAAAGACGGCCAGCAGCTTGCCGGCCTTCAGGACTTGATGGACCAACTCAAGAACCAGCGGCGTCAGCAACTGCAGCAGTACAACATGGACTCGGTAATCGACGACCTGAGGGAACGGCTGCAGGACGTCATCAAGACGGAGCGGGAGGGCATCGACCGCAGGCTGGAGCAGGCCCGGCAGCAGATGTCCCAGGCCTCCGATGAGGACCTGCCCCAGTTGGAGGGCTTCTATAACGTCTTAGAGGAAAGGGGAAGGCGGAACCAGGAGAAACTGGACAACCTGCCCCAGGACATGGGCGGCCGGATCAAGGAGTTGATGGACTACGACTTCATCGACCCTGAGGCGCAACGGAAATTCCAGGAACTCCTGGACATGCTGAAGGGGCAAATGGCGCAGAACATCTCCCAGGAGATGATGCAGCAGGCCCAGGGAATGTCCTCCGAGGACATGGCGGCCATGCGGGAGATGATGCGGCAGCTCAACCAGATGATGCGGGACAAGATGGAGGGGCGGGAGCCCGACTTCGACGGGTTTATGCAGCAGTTCGGCTCCATGTTCGGTCCCAACCCGCCCCAGAGCTTCGAGGAATTGATGGACTTGCTCCAGCGGCAGCTGGCCCAAATGCAGTCCATGTTGGAGAGCATGTCTCCGGAGATGCGGCAGGAGTTGGAGGACGCCCTGGCCAATGCTCTCGACCCGGAGACCCGGAGGGAGATGGCCGAGTTCGCCTCGTTGATGGAGCAGATGATGCCCATGGACGAGTTGCGCCGCCAATACCCCTTCCTGGGTGACGACAGCATGACCATGGAACAGGCCATGGAGATGATGCGGGGGCTGCAGGACCACGACCGGCTGGAAGAGGCCCTGACCCAGGCCATGCGCACCGGGAACATGGAAGACGTGGACCCGGACAAGCTGGCGGAACTGTTGGGCGAGGACGCCCGGAGGGCCTGGGAACAACTGGACAAGTTGCGGCAAATGCTGCAAGAAGCGGGTTACATAACCGGCGACGACAAGATGGAACTGACCGCCCGGGGCATGCGCCGCATCGGCCAGAAGGCCCTTAAAGAGGTGTTCGTACACCTCAAGAAGGACCGCATCGGCAACCACCTGGTGCATACCAGGGGGGCCAACGGCGACCTCGTAGGCGACACCAAGCCCTACGAGTTCGGGGACCCCTTCCAGATCGACCTGCAGGCCAGCGTGAAGAACGCCGTGCTGCGCGGCGGCCCACAGGTGCCGGTGCGCATGACTGTTGACGACTTCGAGGTCCACCGGACCGAGCACATGACCCGCGCCTCCACCGTGCTGCTGCTGGACCAGAGCCGGTCCATGGGGTTGTTCAACAACTACCATGCAGCCAAGAAAGTCACCGTGGCCCTGATGGCGTTGATTCGGAGCCAGTACCCCAGGGACTCCATGTACGTCATCGGCTTCTCCGATTACGCCATGGAAATAAAAGAGGACGAGCTGGCCAAGTCAAGATGGAACGCCTGGGTGTCCGGCACCAACCTTCACCACGCCTTAATGCTGGCCCGAAAGCTGCTGTCCAAGGAAAAGGGCGGGTCCAAGCAGGTCCTATTGGTTACCGACGGCGAGCCCACGTCCCACATGGAAGGCGACCGTGCGTTCTTCGCCTACCCTCCCAGCTATCGCACCGAGCAGGAAACTTTGAAAGAAGTCAAACGGTGCACGCAAGAAGGCATCGTCATCAGCACCTTCATGCTGGAAAGCTCCTACCAGTTGGTGCACTTCATCGAGCGTCTCACCAGGATCAACAAGGGCCGGGCCTTCTACAGCAGCGCCTCCAACCTGGGGGAGTACATGCTGGTGGACTACGTGAGCAACCGCCGGAAACGGGTCGGGGCCTAGCGGCCCCAACCTGACTTCCGGTAGTGCGCCTATCGTCCATTCGTTTAGTTCGACAAGCTCAGTACGAACGGGGTAGCCCATGAGCCCCCCTTCCGCGCCCGCCAAAAACCTGTTACGATACCGGGCAGCAAATTCACATTAGTCAACTTCAGGGTTGAGAGGCCGTCCGGGGCACCGGATGGCAAGGCTTTTAAGGCAGTCCAGTGAGGCTGGCAAAGTTCGGAACCCTTCAGAAGGCCAGGTGACCACCCCGGGTGGCCCTGGCGGCCAGCCCCTTGCCAGCGTTTAGGCAAGGGGTTTTTTGCGGGATGCTTCCAGCCTCCGCCGGACTCCCTGGGACTGGACTGCCGGGCGAGCCGGTCATCGGTGATTGGCTCACCCGGCAAGCCAACCCTGGGAATAAGATGCACGCGCCGCCGGCTACAGTGCGCCGGTGGCCAACGGGAGACGGTAAGGAAGGAATGACCGCCGAAAGGCAGATACTGAGCCAGGAAGACATCCGTCGGGCCTTGAACCGGGTCGCTCACGAGATACTGGAGCGCAACAGGGGCGCCCAGGACCTGGTAGTCGTCGGCATCTATACCCGCGGCGTGCCCCTGGCCAACCGGCTGGCGGGAAATATCGCCAAGTTCGAGGGGAGTACGGTCCCCGTGGCCGCCCTTGACATAAACCTGTACCGCGATGACCTGCAAGAGCGGGACCGTCCCGTGGTACGCCCCACCGATATTTCGGTGGACCTGCGGGGCAAGAAAGTGGTGCTGGTGGACGACGTTCTTTATACGGGCCGGACGATTCGGGCCGCCCTTGACGCTCTCAGCGACTTCGGACGCCCCAAAGAGGTGCAGCTGGCCATCCTGCTGGACAGGGGTCACCGGGAGCTGCCGATACGGCCCGATTACGTGGGGCAGAACATTCCCACCTCCTTGGACGAACAGGTCAAGGTCCGCCTGGTAGAGTCCGATGGAGTGGACGAAGTGGCAATTACCACCAGGGGGCCGCGAACCCAATGAGCGCGTCCCGGGCAATCGAGGCCACAGACTTCACGCAGGCCCCGGAACTGGCGGACCTGCCCCCCCGGAGGCACGTGCTGGACCTGGACGATTTCTCCCCGGCGGAGATTGCAGCGGTGCTGCAATCGGCCGAAGGCATGGCGGAGGTCTTGGGCCGCGACATCAAGAAAGTCCCTACCCTGAGGGGAAGGGTCGTGGTGACTTTGTTCTACGAGTCCAGCACCCGCACCAGGGTTTCGTTCGAGGAAGCCGGCAAGGTGTTGAGCGCCGACGTCATCAACGTGTCGGCTTCGGCCAGCAGCGTCGAGAAGGGCGAGTCCCTGCTCAATACCGGTCTCACCCTGCAAGCCATGGGAGTTGACATAATCGTCATACGCCATCCCCATTCCGGCGCGCCCAATCTACTGGCGCGGCATTTGGAAAGCGTCGGGGTGATAAACGGCGGCGACGGCATCCACGCCCACCCAACCCAGGCGCTGTTGGACCTCTACACGGTGCAGCAACAACTTGGCAGGATAAGCGGACTGAAAGTCGTCATCGTCGGCGACGTGCTCCACAGCCGCGTGGCCCGGTCTAACATCTGGGGCTTCGCCAAGATGGGCGCAAAAGTAGTCCTGTGCGGCCCGCCCACTTTGTTGCCCCTGGAAATGCTGCGGGGCCGCGGGAATGACGCCGTTCCACCGCCATTGGCTTCAGTGGAGGTGGACACCGACCTGGACAGAGCAATGCAGGACGCGCACGTGGTCATGGCCCTGAGATTGCAGTCCGAGCGGCAGCAGGGCGGTTTCCTCCCCGGCCTTCGTGAGTACGTGCGGCGCTGGCAGGTCACCGGGGAGCGGCTGTCCCTGGCCTCGCCGGAAGCCCTGGTAATGCACCCGGGCCCAATGAACGAGGGCATCGAGATAAGCTCCGCCGTTGCCCACGGCGGCAACTCGGCCATTCAAAAGCAGGTCACCAACGGCGTGGCCGTGCGCATGGCGCTGCTCTACCATCTCTGCCGGGGGCGAAAGTAGCATGTTTTCCCGAACCCTTTTGATCAATGGCGCCAGGGTCATAGACCCGCTGAACGGCCTGGATGAAGTAACCGACATCCTGGTCAGTGACGGCGCCATAGCGGCGGTGGGACCCGTGCCGCCGGAGTTGGCGCCGGAGGGTTGCCGCATTATAGAAGCCAGCGGCCTGGTGGCCAGTCCAGGGTTCATCGACCTGCATTGCCACCTTCGTGAGCCCGGCTTTGAATACAAGGAGACCATAGCCACCGGGACCCGGGCCGCAGCCCGCGGCGGCTTTTCCACCGTCTGCTGCATGCCCAACACCGAACCCGCCATCGACAACGCCGCCGTGGTGGACTTGATTCGCCGCCGTTGCCGGGAGGACGCATTGGTTCGGGTCTACCCCATCGGCTGCGTCACCAAAGGCCGCCGCGGCAAAGAGCTTGCCGACATGGAGGAACTCGCCGCCGCGGGCGTAGTGGCCTTCAGCGACGACGGGGACCCGGTTTATGACCCCCTCTTGATGCGCATGGCCTTGGTCTATAGCGCCGACCTGGGGCTGCCCATAATCAACCATTGCCAGGACCCGGACCTTTCCCGCAACGGCGTCATGGCCGAAGGCTGGGTCGCCACTCGCTTGGGCCTGCCCGGCATCCCGGCAGCCGCCGAAGAGACTATGGTCGCCCGGGACCTTTCCCTTGCCGAGTTGACCGGCGGCCGACTACACCTGGCCCACGTGAGCGCCTCCGGCTGTCTCCCCCTGTTGCAGCATGCCAAAGACAAGGGCGTGACTGCCACCGCGGAGGTGTGCCCGCACCACCTGACTATCACCGACCATTGGGTGCTGGGCAACCGCGATTCCGAGTCGCTGGAAGCCGGACCGTATGCCTACGACACCGACACCAAGGTCTATCCACCGTTGCGCAGCCGGGAGGATGCCCTGGCCCTGGCCCGGGGGCTGTCCGACGGTGTTATCGACTGCATCGCCACCGACCACGCTCCCCACGACCTGGCGTCGAAACAGGTAACCTACGTCGACGCCGCCTTCGGCATCAGCGGCCTGGAGACCGCGCTGGGACTGGCGTTGAAGCTGGTGCACTCCGGCCACATAACATTGAGCCGCCTGGTGGAGCGAATGACTGTGGGGCCGGCCAGGGTGCTTGGCCCGTCGTTCACCGAGCTTGCCAGCCTCCAGCCCGGCACCCCGGCGGACATCGTCCTCTTCGACCCCAACGCAGAATGGGTGGTCGATTCCCGGGAGTTCGAGTCCAAGGGGAAAAACACTCCCCTGCAGGGCGTAACTCTGAAAGGCAAGGTCGCGGCCACCTTGGTTCAGGGCGAGGTGGTGTTTCAAGATGGCTGAACGCTATCCCAAAGCCTGGCTGGTGCTGGAAGACGGTTCCGTCCATGCCGGCGAAGCCTTCGGAGCGCACGTCGAGTCCCACGGCGAGGTTGTGTTCAATACCAGCATGACGGGGTACCAGGAAGTGTTGACCGACCCATCCTATGCCGGCCAGTTGGTCACTCTTACCTATCCCCTCGTCGGCAACTACGGCATCAGCGAAGAGCACTTCGAGTCCAAGCGCATACAAGCGGCCGGCCTTATCGTCCGGGAGCACTGCGACCTTCCCAGCCACGGCCTGAGTAAACGTACCCTCCACGAATTCCTGGAATCCCAGGGAATCCCAGGCCTCAGCGGGGTCGACACCCGGGCAATCACCCGCCGCCTGCGCGACCGCGGCGTTATGATGGGGGTCGTTACCCATGAGGACCCCCAGGCGGCTGAGGCAAAGCTGGCCAACATAGCCCGTTACGACGACCGGGACTTCGTCAGCACCGTCAGCACCGACCGCAGCTACGATTGGGATCCCAAGGGCGCGGCATGGGAGGGCCCAGCGAAGCATCGGGTCGTGGTAATCGACTGGGGCCTCAAGTACAACATCCTGCGCCTGCTTCGCAAGCGGGGCTGCGAGGTGACTGCGGTGCCGGCCGCTACTTCCGCCGAGGACCTGCTTGCCCTCAAGCCCTCGGGAATCCTGCTTTCTCCCGGGCCGGGAGACCCCCAGATGCTTGACTACCTGGTTAAAAACCTGCGGTTACTGCTGGGCCGCGTTCCCATCATGGGCGTCTGCCTGGGCCATCAGATTGCGGCCCGCGCTCTGGGGGCCGAGACCTACAAGCTGAAGTTCGGACACCGGGGCGGAAACCATCCGGTGAAAGACCTGAGCGACGGCAAAGTTTACATAACCGCCCAAAACCACGGTTACTCCGTCAGCGCCGACTCTCTGCCCGCCGGGCTGGAAGTGTCCCACATCAACCTTAACGACTACACCGTCGAGGGGCTGAGGCATAAAGAAATCCCCTTGTTCACCATCCAGTACCACTCGGAAGCGGCGCCCGGCCCCCAGGACAACGAGTACATGTTCGACCGTTTCCTGCAGATGATCCAGGAACACGGGGTTTCGACGTAGGCTTCGACCTCGAGGCCCGCCGGCGTCTGGAAGTACGCGGCCTCCAAACTGGGAGATATTGCCCTCGGATTCCGTGGCATGGGATGCGGCCGGTCGGGTATCCTGTCTGAATCGCTTCTCAGGACTGGCTCCCGGGGCCGGCCCGGAATGGGCCGGGCGGCCCGATTAACCAGGAGTTATTCGGAGAGGGTTGGGAATCATATGTAGTTCTCTCAAGATTTGGAGGTTTTTTCAATGTCTTCCTTCACCATGTTGTTGCTGGCGGAGGGGGTGGATGTGGAGCTACCGGTGGATCTATCAGGAATAGTGGGAATATTAGACGAAGAAGTCCGGACTTTCACGCATGACGGTTACGGGTATGCCCTGACCCCTGGAAAGGGAAACCTTGGCAACCGGTGGGACTTCTTGGTCAAGTATTTCGACCACAACGACAATGAAATATTCCCGTCGTCGCTGGGACGGTTCGAGTTGCAAAAATTGGACAAGAACCATGTTCAGTTCAGGGTTCCTCCGCGCGAGGAACAAGAGACGCCTGACATGATCGAGGACGACCCGGAAGGACGGTTCTTCGGTTCTTTCGTGTACCAGACGCTCAACGCGCTACAGCGGCACAAGCTAATTGAGTTGCCCGCGGTCTTGCCTACCGCCTGACTTGCAGGAGAGGAATCCCCGCCCTTAGCCGCGGCGGCCTTGACGGCAGGCGTTCGCGCCGTTTGTAATAGACCAGGATAATCAAGAAGGTCTATAATATAGACGGCGGGGAACGCCCTGGCGGCTCTCCCCGAGGAGGCAGGGATTTCCAATAGGCCCGGAAAAGTTCTGGTCGTGGGTTCTGGGCCTATTCTCATTGGCCAAGCCGCCGAGTTCGATTACGCCGGCACACAGGCTTGCAAAGCCCTCCGCGAGGAGGGTGTTGAGACCGTTTTAGTCAACTCCAACCCCGCGACCATCATGACCGATCAGGGCATCGCCGACCGGGTGTACATCGAGCCTCTCACCGTCGAAGTGCTCGAGCGGATCATCGCCCGGGAGCAGCCCGACGGCATTTTGCCCACCCTCGGCGGACAGACCGGGCTCAACCTCGCCGTGGCCCTCGCCGACGCCGGCGTCCTGGACAAGTACGGCGTACGGCTCTTGGGCACGTCCCTGGAAACGATTCGCAAGTCCGAAGACCGGAGCTTCTTTCGCGACTTCCTCCACGAGCTGGGAGAGCCTGAACCCGCCAACCTCACCGTCTCCTCTCTTGAAGAGTGTCGGGAGGTGGCCGGAGAGATCGGGCTGCCTATCGTCGTGCGCCCCGCCTACACCCTGGGAGGCAGCGGCGGAGGCATAGCCGACACCTGGGAGGAGTTGGAGGCCATCGTCCGCGCCGGGTTGGCCGCAAGCCCCATATCCCAGGTGCTGCTGGAACAGTCGTTGGTCGGCTGGAAAGAAATCGAGTACGAGGTGATGCGGGACGGCGCCGACAACTGCATCACCGTCTGCAACATCGAGAACCTGGACCCCATGGGAGTGCACACGGGGGACAGCATCGTCGTTGCGCCCAGCCAGACGCTGACCGACAAAGAGTACCACATGCTCCGCTCCGCCAGCCTGAAGATAATTCGCGGGCTGGGCATAGAGGGCGGCTGCAACATCCAGTTCGCGTTGCAGCCCCACCCGCAGGTGGCGGAGTCCCTGAACGTCGAGTGGCAGGCCGAGTCTCCCTACTACGTAATCGAGGTCAACCCCCGCGTCAGCCGCAGCTCCGCTCTGGCCAGCAAGGCCACCGGCTATCCCATAGCCCGCGTGGCGGCCAAAATCGCCGTCGGCAAGAGACTCGACGAGATATCCAACGCCGTCACCAGCATGACCAAGGCCGCTTTTGAGCCGGCCTTGGACTACTGTGTGGTCAAGTTCCCCAGGTGGCCCTTCGACAAATTCCCCCACGGCGACCGCACCACTACCACCCAGATGAAAGCCACCGGCGAGGTGATGGTCATCGAGCGGTCCTTTGAAGCGGCCCTCCAGAAGGCGGCCCGGTCGCTGGAGATCGGCAACCGGACCCTGTTGTGGGAAAACCCGGCCTGGCGCAGCGACAGCGATTTTTCCCTGGACCGGCTGCCCCTGGGCCCCAACGACGAGCGAATCTGGGCCATGATGGCCGCTCTGCGGCGGCAGGTAAGCCCCGCAACTTTGGTCGAACGTACCTACGTGGACCCCTGGTTCATCAGCGCCCTGGGTCGAATAGTCGACATGGAACGGCGGCTGCTGTCCGAGGCCCTGACCCCCGACCTGCTATTGCGGGCCAAGCGCCTGGGCTTCTCAGACGAGCAGGTGGGCACCTTGGCCGACATGCTGCCCGAGCAGGTCCGGGAACTGAGGCATCGATGGGAAATTCGCCCCGTGTACAAGATGGTGGACACCTGCGCCGCCGAGTTCGAAGCCGTCACTCCCTACTATTACAGCACCTACGACCTTGAGAACGAGGCCCCTCCGCTGCCCGGCAAGAAGGCCCTGGTCATCGGCAGCGGACCCATCCGCATCGGCCAGGGCATTGAATTCGATTACTGCAGCGTCCACGCCGCCTGGGCCTTGTCCGGGCAGGGCGTCTCCAGCATCATGGTCAACTCCAACCCCGAGACCGTTTCCACCGACTTCGACTCCAGCGACCGGCTCTACTTCGAGTCCCTGGACGAGGAGACGCTGCGGGACATCCTGGAAAACGAAGCGGGCGACGGCCTGCCTCCGCCCGTCGTCGTCCAATTCGGCGGCCAGACCGCCATAGACCTGTCCCAGAAGCTGGCGGCCGCAGGATTGCCCATACTGGGCTCCAGCGCCGAGGCCATCGACATCGCTTCCGACCGCCACAAGTTCGAGGAGTTCCTGGCCCGCCTGGGCATCCCCCAGCCGCCGGGCGCGGCCGTAACCTCGGTGGAGGAAGCCCTGCAGGTTGCCCAAAATATCGGCTACCCCGCCGTCGTCCGGCCCAGCTACGTTCTGGGGGGCCGGGCCATGGAGATAGTACAGAACGCCACGGAGTTGATCCGGTACCTCACCGCCGCCACCGACGTGAGCCCGGACAAGCCCGTGCTCATCGACCAGTACATGGAAGGCAAAGAATGCGAAGTCGACGTGGTCTGCGACGGGGAGCGGGCGCTGATTCCAGGCATCATGGAGCACATCGAGCGGGCCGGCGTCCACAGCGGCGACTCCATGGCCATTTACCCGGGGCTGAACCTGACCGACGACGAGGTGTCGACCATCGTCGACTACTCCACACGAATCGGCCTGGCCCTGGGAGTCAGGGGCCTGATGAACGTCCAGTTCGTCATTCACGGCGGCTCCGCCTACCGCAGCCCCCATTTGCCCTCGCAGGACGACCAAAAGACCTCGGTATATGTTTTGGAAGTAAACCCCAGGGGAAGCCGCACCATTCCCTTCATCTCCAAGGTCACCGGCGTTCCCGTGGCCGGAATCGCCACCAGGGTAATGCTGGGCGAGACCCTGGCCCAGCAGGGTTACGAGGGCGGCCTGTGGCCAAAACGAGACCTGGTGGGCATAAAGGCCCCGGTGTTTTCCATGGCCAAGCTGGTGGGTGTGGACTGGCACCTGGGCCCGGAAATGAAGTCCACCGGAGAGGTCATGGGCATCGACTGGGACTTCTCCAGCGCCCTGTCCAAGGCCCTGTTGGCCGCCAATATGAACCTGAAAGCAGGAACCGGAGTGCTGCTCAGCATCGCCGACCAGCACAAAGCCGAGTCGGTGCACCTTGTCCGGGAACTGGTGCGGGCCGGTTGCCCGCTTTTCGCCACAGAGGGCACTGCGTCTATGATCAGCGCCATGGGAGTGCCCGTCACCATGACCACCAAGAAGCTCGCCGAGGGCCATCCCAACGTAGTTGACATAATCGAAGACGGCAGCGTGGGGGCCGTGGTCAACACCGTCACCAGCGTGAGCTCGGTTATGCGTGACGGCTACTACATCCGGAAGTCCGCCGCCGAGCGCAGGGTGCCTTGCTTCACGTCGCTGGACACCGCCCGCGCCGCCGTGGAAAACCTCCTGATGGAACGGACCAATTACAGCGTCCTTCCCATCGACGAGTACCTCAACGGCGCCTAACAGCCTATCCCCAAGTTCAACCCTTTACCTGCCCCGTTCATCGCCTCACTGCTGTCCTTGCAATTCTGGAAAGTAGGTAGCGTAAAAGCCCCTATCCCGGGTCAGAAGGGTATCGGCATTGGCAATGGCATGAGCGCCAATTAAGAAGTCAGCAATGATGCGTACTCTTGACCCTCCCGCCTGCCGGTATCGTGACCAACGTATACCCGCATCGTAAGCGATAGCAGTGTCGATCGGGGAGACCGTCGCATTGATCTCCCGCAGTGTCTTATCCAATGATGAGCGGTCGCCAAAAGCCGGAACAAGCTCAGCGTAGACGACATCGCAGACCAAGATGGCTCCTCTGTCGTAGGCTCTGATGAGCCACTCCTGGGATTGAGAATGGTGCGGTGTACCGGATACGAAGACGTCCAGCAGGACGTTGGTATCGACTGACGTGATCATCTTCCCCGGATATCTTTGATGTACTGGTCAACATCGAAAGCGTCGTCAAGGATTCCGCTGATCTTCTCGACCGGATGCTCCGCCACTGTTCGCTTTTGGATGAGTAGGCCGTGCTCGGTCGGAGTGATCTCAACCTCGACATCCTTATACATACCGAGCCGGTCTCTGAGCCGCTTGGGGATGGTGATCTGTCCTCGTTCGGATATTTTCATGTCTAGCTCGTATGCTCTACAGGATATGAATTTCAGATCATCGAAATCATACCAAATCCCGAATACATGGACAACCTAGGCCATTCGAGGATTCGAAGGTTAGACGAGGCAGTCATCGGAATATGCCGGCGGGTTCAATAACGTCCGGGCTGCGCCAGGCGTTGTCCAGCGGTCCCGACTTCTCCAGTGCCTCTCTAGAGGAGACCCACAGTGGCAGGTTGATTCTGGCGCACCTCATCTCCTTGTGGGCAAGGCCGAGAAAATTCGCCTCGGCGAGGGTGTCTTCGAAAACAATGAGCTCCAAAGGGCGTTCCACGTGGTCGTCCAGGGGGCGGTTCAAGTAGATAATCGCCGTTCCGTTTGCTGCTAGGATATGGCCTATGGCGCCAGTGGAACCCCATCGTCTATAAGCAAACAGAACCACTGGCAGTCCGCCAACGCTCTACGCCGTCTCGCCGCGGAGGGCGCCGGGAGCGGCACTATGGAAATGCCGGAAAGTAATCCAGCGGGCGGGCCTTAGCTGCGGCCCTTGAAATACTCCCGGTTCTTGCGGACGTAATGCCGCCACTGGGCCGGAACTGCGAACTCGTCGAAGATTGCGTTCACCGGGCACACCGACACGCAATACGCGCAGTCTATGCAGACCTCCGGGTCGATGTAATACATATCGTCTTCGTTGGATGTCTCTATGCAGTCTACGGGGCACACGCCCACGCAAGAGGCGTCTTTAACATCCTTGCATGGCTCGGTAATCACGAAGGCCATCGAGTCACCCCGGCGGCGGCCCCTGACGGCCCGAATGTCAGCCCGGACTTAGTCCCTGTTTTCGGCATGAATCGCTCTAAAGAACCGGTTGAAACGGCGTTGGCAGGCCCAATTCTCAAGTCAGCGCATTATCTTGTCAACCTATAGTATATGATATATTCTATCAAGAAGTCTGGTGCCATGTGAGGGTTTACAGCTTGGAACTTCGGGAACTTATTAGTTTTTACCACGTAGCCAAATTAAGCAGCGTATCCAAGACCGCTCGCACCCTGGAATTGGGCCAGCCTACCGTGACCACCCACCTGCGGAAATTGGAAGAAGAGCTGGGAATCACCCTGTTCGACCGCATCAAGCGCCCCATACGCCTTACCTCCGAGGGCGCCACCCTGTTGGAGTTGGTAACCCCGGTGGTCAAGGCGGTTGACCGCCTGAAAATCCAGATGGACTATGTCGAACGGCGCGGGTCTTTCGTAGTCGGAGCCTACCCCGACCTGGTGCTGCACCACCTGCCCAAGGCGGTGCAAACGTTCAACTCCCAGTTCCCTTCCGTGCGTCTCAGCCTCATGGCCCGCCCTTACGCAACGCTGATCGAACTGGTCAAGTCGGGCGAAATAGACCTGGCCTTTTGCTCGCCCCCGCCTCCCGACGAGTCTTCCTTAGACTTCACCCCGCTATTCCAGTACCACGTGGTGCTCCTGACTCCCCTGGACCATCCTCTGCTCGACCAGGAGTCCGTCGGGTTAAGAGACATAGCCGCCTGGCCCATGATCGTGCCTGGGCCCGCCAGCCTGACCCGCCGCAAAGTGGAACAAGCCCTCAGGGGAAGCGGAGTCAACTTCGACGTCATCCTGGCCGTGGACGACACCGAGTCCATCAAGCGCTACGTAGAGATCGGCTTGGGAGTGGCCGTCGCCACCGACTTTACTCTGCATCCGGCAGACCACGACCGGCTCGGAGTGGTGCGGCTGGGCCACCTTTTCGAAGCCTCGGACATCGGCGTCTGCACCCTGAAGGGCAAGTTCCTGGGCCAGGCGGTGGGCAATTTCATCGAGACCGCCTCGGAAGTCCTTCAGGAGTTCCATCCCGAACCGTGGGCCTGGCAAGACGACGTTCCTCAAAGCGCTCAGCTGGCCGGAGCGACTGCCGCCAGGGCCTAAAGGCCCCCAAACACACTGCCGTTGCCCCTCTAATCGGCGTCCGCCTCCCTTTCTTGCCCGGCCGCTTGCCTGGGAATTACCTCCCTCACCCTGCGCTCCAGGTACGACCTGGGCAACAACAGGTACCGCTCGCACTGCCGGCAAGCTATCCCGATGTCTGCTCCCAAGCGCTTGACTTCCCACAGGAACCCTCCGCAGGGATGCGCCTTTTTCATCCGGACCACGTCGCCGGTCCTCAGTTCGAGGGCCATCCCTTGCCGTCCTCGGCCAGGACTTGGTTAATCCGCCCCCGCAATGCCTCCGTCTCCCGGCGGGCCGCGTCGGCGTAATCGGGGCCGGTCGAGGCATAGATAATGCTCCTGGACGAGTTGATGACGGCCAACCGTCCCCTGGAATCGGTCCCCGCCCGCACTGCCGCCTCCAAGTCTCCACCCTGGGCGCCGGCTCCAGGTATCAGCAGCGGCATTCCGGGGCACGTTCGCCGCACAGTTTCCAACTGCTGGGGCGAGGTGGCGCCTGCCACCAACCCCACGTTCCCGTTATAGTTCCAGTCCCGGCACAACCCCGCCAGGTGCTGGTACAGGGGCAGCCGGCCTGCCGGAGTGTCCACGGTCATGTCTTGAAGCTCCCCCGAGCCCGGATTCGACCCCCGGCACCAGACAAAGACACCCCGCTCCCCGTAGGCAAGAAACGGCGCTATGGAGTCTTCCCCTCCCCAGGCGTTGACGGTGACGGCGTCGAACCCCCACACTGCAAACGCGGCCCGGGCGTAGGCCGCCGCTACCGGGGCCACGTCGCCCCGCTTGGCGTCGCCGATGACCACCGCGTGCGGGGCAGCCTCTCGGATGTATTCGACAGTGCGGCCCAGGGCCTCCAATCCCGGCATACCCAAGGCCTCGTAGAAGGCGATGTTGGGCTTGTAAGCGCAGACCAGGTCGGAGGTTGCATCTACGATGGCCTTGTTGAACGTCAACGGGTCGGCAACTGCCATTTTTGTGGGATCGGGGTCCAGTCCCACGCAGACCAGGCTCTGGCTCGCTTCACAGGCCCGCTCCAGGCGGGCCAAAAACGTATCCGGCATAGGTCAATTATATCCTGCCGTCCGGGAGATGTCGGCTCTAATTCAGGTTGTACACCCTGGCGGTGTTGCCGCCCACGATCTTGGCCTTTTCCTCCTCGGTACAGTCCCCAAGAATCTCCTCGAGTATCTCCCGGCTTCTGGGGAAGGTCGACGCTCCATGAGGATAGTCTGACCCCCACTGGAGGGTGTCTACGCCTATTAAGTCCCGCAGCTTGATGCCCAGCGCATCCTCCTGGACGCCAAGGAACACGTTATTGCGGAAAAAGTCGCTGGGAAGCACATCCCCTTTGAACTGGTACCCCCCAAAGGCGCTGTGGCTGTAATTGTGGTCCAGCCGATCCAGGAAGTGGGGGACCCAGGATAGCCTATGCTCCACCGAGCCTATCTGGAGTTTCGGATAGCGCTCAAAAACGCCGCTCAAGATGATGTCCGCAAGCGACATCCGGACCCAGTGGTCGACGTTGCACATAAAAGCGGGCCTTGTCGTGTCCAGGTCTGCAAATTGTTGACCCGGGCCCGGACGATTGGTGGACTCGTGCAGGCCAAGGGGCATCCCCAGGTCCTGGGACGCAGCCCACAGCGGGTCATACTCCGGCCTATCGTAGGACCGCCCCTCCAGAGGATACACGGTGGTCGTAGCCCCCGCGAAGCCCATCTTGGCGCAACGTTCCATCTCCCTTACGCCCTCCCCTACGTCGTCAACGTTCACCATTGCGATGGCCTTGAGCCGGCTGGGGACCGCTCTGCAGAACTCTCCTACCCAATCGTTGTAGGCCCTGCAGTTGAACGTGAGTAGGTCACTATCCGGGCCGCTGTAGAGCATTAGACCGACCGTTGGATAGATGATACTCACGTCAACTCCATCTATGTCCATGTCTTTGACGTGCTCCTCGGGAATGTAACCCCCCAAACGCACCTCTTCGGCCCTGGGACCGGACCTGGCCCCTCCCGTAATGCCAATTACTTTTCGGCCGTCGCAGAACCAGAAGTCGCCGCTTTCCAGACTTTCAACGCGAGGAACTCGGCCCTTGAACTTTGACTCGGCCCTGCTGCTCCACAAGTCTTCCGGTTCGAAGACGTGGTTGTCCGATGATATAACTCTGTAGCTGGACATGGTTGACCTCCCAGCGGTTATCGTTCAGGGGAATCTACTTCGGCTTGTCCGGTTACTTGGACTAATTGCGCGCTATTGGCCTGCAGAATCCCACCCACCCCTGCGGACACCTGTGATTGTGGTAAATTTGTCGGAGGATGTCAATTCATCGTGTAGGGTCGGACGCCGGCGAGCTGCCCCTGTTGCTCAGCGGGTTTCCATTTCCTTTTGGGCTTGGGCCATCGGTCCAGGCATGCGGTGGCGCCGATAACCCCGTTTCCAAACGAAACAGAGAAGCGGTGGAGCAACCGGGCCATAGAATGAACGCGACCATTAACCGTCATTCCGGCCAAGCCTGTCCACGTGGCAACGGGGAAGCCGGAATCTAGCGGCCCTGTGCACGGCGGATAACGGCACCCGGCATCTCGCATTCTGGGCAGGGTTCCAAGCATCATCCAGGAGGTCTGGTGGAATTTCCCGCGGGCCTGGTGGAGGGCCGGTTTAAGACAAGACTCAACCGGTTTCTGGCCATAGTCGAGGTGCAGGGCCGTGAGGTCGGCGTTCACGTGGCCAATTCCGGCCGTATGCGTGAAATCCTGGTCCCCGGATACCGTGTCCTGATTTCTCCCAAGCCCGGAGGCCACCGCAAGACCGGGTACGACCTGGCTCTGGTGGACTTGGGTACGGCCCTGGCCTCGGCAGATGCCCGGCTGCCCAACGCACTGGTCGCCGAAGCATTTTCCCAAGGGCGTCTCCCACAGTTTCGTGACTACTCTGAAATGCAAGCGGAAGTCGTCTTCGGCGAAAGCCGGCTGGACCTCCGATTGCAGGGCCCCTCAGGTCTCTGTTACGTCGAGGCCAAGTCGGTTACTTTGGTGGTCGACGGCGTGGGCCTGTTTCCCGACGCTCCCACAACCAGGGGCGCCAAGCACGTGCGCAGCCTGGCCCAGGCGGTTAAGGAAGGACACCGGGCCGCCGTGGTGTTCGTCGTCCAGCGGGACGACGCCCATGCCCTCCGACCCCACGACGAAGCTGACCCGGACTTCGGCGCAGCCCTCCGGGAATCTGTGGCTGCCGGCGTGGAAGCCCTGGCCTATGGCTGCCGGGTTACGGAAACCGGGATAACCCTCGGTCGCCGCCTCCCTGTGGAACTTTGACCCCGAATCTCAGCGCCTATCCAACAGAGGGAAGTGTTAAGCTCGTCTTATGGCTCACAATTGGCCCACAGTCATCCCCGCGCACCTGACCGTCACTCCCGCTGGTCTCACCAGCACTCCCACGGGTCTCACCGTCACTCCCGCTGGTCTCACCAGCACTCCCGCGCACCTGACCGTCACTCCCGCGGGTCTCACCAGCACTCCCGCGCACCTGACCGTCACTCCCACGGGTCGTCTCACCAGCACTCCCGCGCACCTGACCGTCACTCCCACGGGTCTCACCAGCGCTCCCGCGGGTCTCACCAGTACTCCCGCGCAGGGAGGGCATTGCATAGCCTGGCCTAGGCTGTCCGTTCGCCCTGAGGGAAATCGAAGGGCGAGCGGACAGCTGTAGTTGTGCCAGGGTCTCAGCAGGCGGGAATCTAAAAGCCAACACCCTGGCCTATGTCAATTGAGTCTTACACCTGCCCGTCCAAGAGGAGCGCATTTGCCAGGCCGTAGCTCAGCCAACAATATGCCCCGGAAGACCCCAGGAGGCCCAAGAAAGGCCCCAGGGCTGGCAGACGGCAGAGACGTGCTGCGGGAAATAAACCGGCGCCTCTACGCGGCCTACGGCCCCCAGGGCTGGTGGCCAGGCGACGGCCCTTTTGACGTGGTGGTCGGGGCGATCCTGACCCAGGCCGCCGCCTGGACCAACGTGGAACGGGCCATAGCCGCCATGAAGCAGGCGGGCTGCTGGTCTATCCAGGCTATACACGCCATGCCTGCCGCCGACCTGGCCCTCGTCATTCGCCCCAGCGGCTACTTCAACGCCAAGGCCCAAAAGCTCAAGGCCTTTGCCAAGCACGTTGTTGATGGGTACGACGGGGGTCTGCAGTCCTTCCTAAGCCGGGAGCTTGGGCCGTTGCGAGAGGAGTTGCTATCAATCTACGGCATAGGCCCGGAGACCGCCGACGACATCCTGGTCTACGCCGCGGAAAAGCCGTCATTCGTCATCGACGCCTACACTCGTAGGATCGTGCAGCGCCTGGGCCTGTTGCCTCTGGACGCGAAATCCAGCTACCAGGCCTACCAGGACTTGTTCCACAGCAACTTGGACGAGGACGTTCCCCTGTTCAACGAATATCATGCTCTGCTGGACCGTCACGCTAAGGATACCTGCGCCCCAGTCCCCCGCTGCGCCGCCTGCTGCCTCAACGACATCTGCGCCACTGGAATAGCCGCCGCCGCAGAGGCCCCGTCCCCGCCTGATCTCTCCTAGCCAGGTACCTGGACAATTCGCAAAGCCCGGTATCCCGCCTGCCACACACGCGTCCATGCCCCCGACGCCCGCCTCGACACCCCTCCACTGTCACATCCCCATTGACAGCCCCGAAGGCCAAAATGCAAACTAGAATCACATAGCCCAAACGCCAACTAGCAACCCTATTGTTCTTGAATTGGTCCAACGAACAACGAATCAACCCAAAGCGCCTCGGCTTCCCGTCGTGCAGTTCCGGCGCATTCGCCGTCCAGGCTCCGTCAGCCTCAACGCCCTTCGTAGCGGCTCATAGTGGCCCATGATGGCTCAGAAAATTAAAAGACCTCCTTCCTCGCGCCTGCAGGCACCCCGGCCGGATTGGCCGAGATGCGTACTAACCGCAGGACCTGCGTGATGCCCCCAATGCCGCCTTGTGTTCCCGGTGAGGCAGGGAGAAAACCATGACCCTAGCAACTGCGGACATAGTCGTCGTTGGCGGTGGCGTCAATGGGCCCAGCATCGCCATGCACCTGGCCCGTATGGGCGCCGGCAAGGTGGTCCTGGTCGAGAAGGGCGGCCTGGCCGGCGGCGCAAGCGGGCAGTCGGGCGCCATGGTCCGCGAGCACTACCTTCACCCGGTCCTGGTCAAGATGGCCGTCGAGTCCAGCGAGATATTCCATAACTTCGCCGACGCCATCGGCGGCGACGCAGGGTTCATCCAGACGGGCAGGCTCCTGTTGTTCCCGGAGTGCGACCAGGAGGCCGCCCGCGCCAACGTCGAGATGAACCGCTCCCTTGGCGCAAACATCGAGACTGTGGAGCCGTCCCAGCTGGCCAAAATCGTGCCCAATATGGACACCGACGGGGTAGCCTTGGGCGCCTAAGAACCAACCTCCGGCTACGCAGACCCGGTGGCCGCGACCTACGCCTACGCCGACCGGGCGAGGGACCGCGGCGCAGAGATACTTACCCAGACCACGGTCACCGGCGTGGCTGCGTCGGGAGGCAGAATCACCGGCGTAGAAACCGAACGCGGCCTGATTTCAACTCCGGCGGCGGTGGTTGCCACAGGCCCCTGGTGCAACCGGCTGGCTGTTACCGTCGGAGAGCACATGCCGGTAACCTCCATTCGGGTCCAGATGGTCCATTGGAGGCGTCCGCCCGTGCTGGAGGATATGACTACGACAATCATCGACCACACCATGGGTGTGTACTTACGGGCGGACTCGGACTATCGGACACTGGTTGGAGGCGAGGCTCCTCGCGACTTGAAGGAGGTAGTAGACCCGGACTCCTACAAGCTCAACGCGGACCACGACAAGATTCTAGACCTCTCGGGACGCGTCACGCGCCGGTTCCCCGACTTCGCCGCCGCCGTCTTCAGAGGCGGCTACGGCGCTCTCTACGACATGACCCCCGACGGCAACCCGGTCCTCGACCGTTCCGGTGCCGTCGAAGGCCTCTACTGGGCCGTTGGATTCAGCGGACACGGGTTCAAGCTGTCTCCAGTCGTCGGGCGCATGGTCGCCGAGCTGGTGATGCACGGGGCATCGAAACACCACCCTGTCCATCGCTTCCGGGCCGGCAGGTTTGCCTCCGGCGAGACTCTCAGCCCCGAGCGGCCTTACCGCGCCACCGACCATCCGTAAGCGCTGCACGGCCTTGCACAAATACATGATTTTAGTGTGCATTCGTCCCGGTGTGCCGGGATAGCGCAGGCCCTCCATTACGGTTATACTTACTTTGAAGGCTTATTCGTTTCGGAAATCGCAGATACGTCTTTGGTTTCCGGTTAACTTTCAAAGCCTAATTGACATAATCCGTATAGCGGGCCAAGACGGGAAGCCAGAGCATCCCGAACTCGAACGGCCTCCGGAGTAGAGATGGCCGGCACTAAGGTCACACAGGTTACCGCAGACCAGCCTGCAGCCGCCGCGTCCGTCTACGACATGGCGGTGCAGCAGTTCCTGACCTCGGCTGAACGGCTGGGCCTGGACGAAGGCTCCCGCAGGATTTTGAGCCAGCCCAAACGCGAGCTCACCGTCCATTTCCCGGTGCAGATGGATAACGGAGATATCGAAGTCTTCACCGGCCACAGGGTGCAGCACAACCTGACCCGGGGGCCGGGAAAGGGCGGCATCCGCTACCATCCCGACGTGACCCTGGACGAGGTCAAGGCCCTGGCCATGTGGATGACCTGGAAGTGCTCCGTCACCGACATTCCCTACGGCGGCGCGAAAGGCGGCGTGGCCTGCCAGCCGAAGACCATGTCAACGGGGGAACTGGAGAACCTGACCCGCCGGTATGCTACCGAGATTTCCATCATCATCGGCCCCGACCGGGACATACCCGCGCCCGACGTCAATACCGACGGCCAGGTTATGGCCTGGATTATGGACACCACAAGCATGCACCGGGGATTCACCGTGCCCAGCGTGGTGACCGGCAAGCCCATCAACATCGGAGGGTCCCTGGGCCGCGTCGACGCCACCGGCCGGGGAGTTATGATTACCGCCCGTGAAGCCGCCGCCAGAATCGGCATGTCCCTCGACGGGGCCAGGATGGTCGTCCAGGGCTACGGCAACGCCGGCTACGCGGCAGCCCGCCTGTTGAGTGAACTGGGCTGCAAACTCATAGCCGCCAACGACAGCACCAGCTCGGTCTACTCGGAGTCGGGACTGGATCCCGTGGACCTCAAGGCGTACAAGGACGCCAACAGGTCCTTCGCCGGTTACCGGGGCGTCGACACCGTAACGCCCGAGGAGCTTCTGGAGCTGCCCTGCGATATCCTCATCCCGGCCGCGTTGGAGAGCCAAATCACTGCGGCCAACGCAGGCAACATCAAGGCAAGAATCATCGCCGAGGCCGCCAACGGCCCCACCACGCCGGAAGCCGACCTTGTATTAATGGACAACGGCGTACTGGTCGTCCCGGACATCCTGGCCAACGCCGGCGGCGTGGTCGTCTCGTATTTCGAGTGGGTCCAGGACCTTCAAAGATATTTCTGGGACGAGAACGAGATTAACTCCAAGATGGAGTCCATCATGGTCAGGAGCTTTAATACGGTGATGGACATAGCCGAGAAGGAGAACGTCGGCGCCAGGGAAGCAGCGATGCTGCTGGCGGCGCAACGGGTAGTCGATGCAACTAGGGCTCGGGGCGTTTACCCCTAACCGTAGCTTGGCATACTCACCGCCCGACGTGCTCAGCCGGCTCCGCCTTGCCAGTCCCCTGACAACAAGCGTGGGCTCAAGTCGGCCCACGGTTAGGGCGTTTACCATGCCCAAGACTTTCTCGAACCCGTGGAGGCGGCCCTGAGGTATGGGAGTCCTGGACTGGATTCTGCTGGTCATCCGATGGGCCCACGCAGTGGCCGCAGTCGCCTGGGTAGGCGGCGGCATCTTCTATATCATGGTGTTGCGGCCCGCCCTGCGCCGGACCTCGCTGTCCCCCGAGACCAACCGGGTCGTTGGGGTCGAGTTTCGCGGCCTGGTCAACACCGCCATTGCCGTCCTCCTGTTGACCGGCGTCATGCTGTCCGTCGCCCGGCTGACCGAAGATTCAATCACCATCGCCTACGTCGCCGTGCTGGTGGTCAAAATCGTCCTGGCCCTCTACATGTTCTACGTCGTCCGGTTCCTGCGCCCGGCCACCTATACCGAAGGGGATAAGGCCGCGACAGGCTGGTTGGGCAATGTGCGGGCCGGCTTGACGAGCGCCGGAGCGGTGCTGATAATCGGCCTCATCGTCATTGGCCTGGCCGACGTGCTTGCCTTCCTGTTCGAGGACAGCCTTCGGCAATAAGGCGCACCCAGCCGCCTACTACGTTGTCGCGTGGGGTAACTTGAAAAAAGACCTGATGGAAATACTGGCTTGCCCGGTCTGCAAAGGCCCGCTGAAGCTGCAGGTGGTGGCTGAAGAGGGGGACGAGATTATAACCGGGTCGTTGGTATGCCGGCAGTGCAGCGAGACCTATCCCATCGACGACGCCATCCCCAACCTGCTGCCCCCGGATATGCGCAGCTAACCGAGTACGCCGCTTTGTCCCGCTGGGGTCGCAGCCCTACCTGATACTCTTGGGGAGCGCTTCACACCCGCTGATACTTGGAGATGCTCCGCAGCTCCCGCGGCGGGTCCATGCCGCTGCCGCGGATGGTGTACGACACCTCGGAGACGTAGAGATCTCCGTGAGAATCCACCGCTATTCCGTGTGGGGCGATGAACTGCCCCGGACCCTCCCCTTCTTCAGGCGCGCCGAACAGGCATACCCGGTTGCCGTCCAGGTCGTAGACCGACACCCGGTGCCCCAGCCCGGGAGCGTCGTCCACCCCCGGCATGCCGTTGAGTTCCCCCACGTAGATGTGGTCTTGCCACAGGACCATTGAGTCGGGCCTGTGGATGTTGTTCCACATGGTTGTGAAGTTTCCCTTGGGGTCGAAGACCTGAATCCGGTGCGCCTCCCGGTCCACCACGTACACCCGGTCGTCGCTGTCCACGGCGATGTTGTGCGGGCGTATGAACTGCCCCGCGTCGATGCCGGAGCTGCCCCAGGAGAATTTATACTCGCCCGATGCCGTGTAAACGTGAATCCGGGCGTTGCCGTACCCGTCTGAGATGTAGATGTCGCCGTTGCTGGGCATGATCGCCGCCGACGTGGGCCGGTTGAAAGGCTGGCCGCTCCATATAGGGGCTGGGTGGTCCCGCTGCCCGATCTCCATCAGCTTCTCGCCGTCCCGGCTGAACTTCTGGATGGTGTGTATGCCGTCGTCGGCCGCCAGCAGCGAATCGTCGTGGGCTATGTACAGGCCGTGGGTACGGTTGCTGAACAGTCCCTCGCCGAACGTGCGGAGGAAATTCCCCTCCCGGTCTAAAACAATGAAGGGGTGCTCCCCCCTTGTCAGGACGTAGACGTTGTCGTCGGAGTCTACAGCCACGCCCGGGCATTCCAAGAAGCGAATCCCAGAAGGCAGTTTCGCCCATCCGGCCACGTACTTGTACTGGAAGTCGCCGGAACCAAAGGTTTCAGGCATTGGTCTCCTCATTGACGGCGTTGGGTCTTGGAATATAGGCAGGGTTGGCCTGGCCGGTTCGGCCCAGTTGGCGCAGCAGTACGTGGCTGATGACCTGGCCCTACGTCAGGCTCGCTGCGTTAGGTCGTCCACGGAACCCCTTGGAATGACTTCAGGGCTACCGGCGCTCGAATACCGCCGCCACTCCCTGTCCTCCGCCGACGCACATGGTCTCCAGGCCGAACTGGGCGTCCCTCCGCTCCATTTCGTGCAGC
The DNA here is from genome assembly GCA_965249215.1 of Dehalococcoidia bacterium. Lineage (GTDB taxonomy): Bacteria > Chloroflexota > Dehalococcoidia > Lucifugimonadales > UBA3495. Next base: position 823,314 of record CBDFLN010000002.1, read on the forward strand.
ATGGTGGTAAGTATCCGGGCTCCGGTGGCGCCAATGGGATGACCCAGTGAGATGCCCGACCCATTCACGTTCAGTTTGTCCTCGTGGGGCAGCTTCCACTCCCGCAACACCGCCAGCACCTGCGCGGCGAAAGCCTCGTTCAGCTCTATCAGGTCCATGTCGTGCAGCGTCATGCCAAGTTTGTCCATCAGCTTGGCGGCCGCCGGGACCGGGCCAATGCCCATGTAAGCCGGATGGCAGCCGGAGACCGCCCACCCCTTCAGGAACCCCTTGGCCTCCAAGCCCAATTCTTCGAGCTTGTCCGCCGCCACCACCAAGCAAACCGAGGCCGCGTCGTTCTGGCTGCTGGCATTCCCGGCAGTCACGGTCCCGTCCTTCATCATGGGACGCAGCCTAGCCAGTGCCTCCAACGAAGTGTCGGCCCGCGGCCCTTCGTCCTTGCTGAATATCACGGGGTCGCCCCGGCGTTGGGGCACCGGCACGTCGACGATTTCCGCATCGAACTTGCCTTCCTCCCAGGCGGCAACGGCCCTCTGGTGGCTCCTCAAGGCGTACTCGTCCTGCTCCTCCCGGGGTATCTCGTATTGCTTGGCCAGGTTCTCGGCCGTCTCGATCATGCCCGATATGAACCCGAACCGTTCTTCAGGCGAAGCGGTTTCCCGGGCGCGGGACAGCCGGTCGTGGAATGTAACCGAACCCAGCCGCGCCCCCCAGCGGGACTCGGTTACATAATATTCGGCGTTGCTCATGCTCTCCACGCCGCCGGCGACCACCACGTCGGCGTTATCGGTCTGCACCAGCATCGCTCCATTTAAGATCGCTTGCAGGCCAGACGAGCAACGGCGGTCCAACTGGTAGCCGGGGACTTCGATGGGCAGGCCTGCTTTCATAGAAGAGATCCGGCCTATTGCCGGGTTTTCGCCGTTGGGGTAGCCGTGGCCGATGATAACGTCGTCCACCTTGGCGGGGTCCAGGCCGCTGCGTTCCAGGGCCGCTTTTATCGCCAGGCTACCCAGGTCCGCAGCCTGGACTCCTCTTAAAGCCCCGCCGTAACCTGCGACGGCTGTGCGCACCGGTGATACAATCGCAACTTCGCGCATCGGTGTCTCCTCTGACTACAGGATAGTTGGGGTCCGGTTTAACGGCGGAACAGCGCCCCGGATATCATACCATGTAGGGCGCTGGAGATGTCTTTAGTATGCAACCGTCCATGTTAGGCCCCGCATTACACCATCAACCCGCCTTCGAGCTTGCTGCCAACCGCTTCAGATTTTGCGCCCAGGTTCTAGGTGTGGCAGTTCGGTATATTCAGTGGCCTCAACTGCCCACAGCGTTCATCAACTCCCCAAGTGGTTAAGCACTGTTCATGTAGAACAAATCACCTGCACTTAAACCTTGTCCGTATACCCAACAGGAGTACAACGATCGCGGAAAGTTCAGTATTCCCAATATATGGCTTCGAAATTGATTGAATACATGAGTCTCCCCCAGTTAAGCTAAAGTCAAACGGTAGGTAAAGTTAGACACATGTCTGCGATGTTTACTATCGGTCATTCTAACCAACCAGCCGACCATTTCGTTGAACTGCTGAGAAAGTTCAAGGTCGAGTGTCTGGTGGACGTCCGGTCCAAGCCATACTCGCGGTTTCGTCATTTCAATCGCGAGCCACTCAGCAAGCGTCTGAACGGTATCGGCATTAGCTACTTGTATTTGGGCCACGAACTTGGAGGACACCCCGAAAATGAGGATTTATATGTAGCTGGCCGCGTAACGTATGAACGAGTTGTCGCATTACGGGAATTCCGCCGTGGAATCAACCGAGTCATCGATGAGGGCGAGCAGCATTGCGTTGCCCTTATGTGTACCGAGGAGAATCCGGCCAAATGTCACCGCCACCCGCTGTTGGCAAGAATGTTGATGGAGCACGGCATAACGGTGCTCCATATCCGACGTGACGGTTCAGTGCAAGATGCCAGTGGGATTGGTGATGGAACCGGTCGCCAACTAGCTCTGCTTGAACCGCCCGGGGAAGACTTCACATGGCACTCACCCAAAGTCATCCGACGCCGGGACTCGAACTGAACTCGAACATCCGAATCCCCATCTCTACGAAGTCAGCTATCGTATTTGGCCATTGGGACGCCGATGGGCATTTGGCTACTGAGCAGACGCGGCAATACCTAGCGCAACGGCAAATCAAGGTAACAACCGTTGTATCCCATAAGACCAACAACTATCGATTCTGGACAAGGCTACCTGAGTTCGACTTAACAAGTCACGAACTAGTAGTGTTCGTTGACATCGCTTTCAGGTTCCGGCATCCCGGCGAGTCTCTCTCACGGCTTTTGGCTGTCTCTGATAAGGAGCCCCACAAACAGTTCATCGCGATAGATCATCATCCTCTTACCTTACCCAAAATTCCCAGGTGCAATCTCCTTCTCATGAGTGTAGGTGACCCTTTCGAGTGTTGCCTCGGTATACCCGAACCAGACATTATGAATGTCGCTGCGTTGTGCGACGGAGCACCGACGAACGTTTGCCCAACGCTGCTATTGAAGAAACGTGCACTGGGCGTTAAGCGTGCGGCTGCAGACCGTAACGGCCTTGCCGGTTATGGGCTATTGGAGTTAGTTAGAGAGCGGCAATGGGCATTTTTTGAGGCACTTGCTGAAGAGGATAGCGAAATGCACCAATCCGCCCGAGGCTTTCGTCGCCGGGCCAGCCAGCCTAGTCCTCTCCTCGAATATGCTCGGAACCATGTCCCTTTATCGAAGACCATATAGGAGCCGGGACGGAGTACGTTACTCCTGCTTTCGCCCGCATGTCACCCTGCTTACCCAGAATTCTCCTTTTGAGCCACGGCGTGAACTTCTTGAACAATGCTCCGTGCTGTGCAGGAGTAAGTATGTGATCTACTGAGATATCAGCTAAATGGGCAGCAAGGTATTTTTTGACAACTGGCTTTTCTTGGCTCGCCGGGTCTTAGTTCTAATCTCTAATGTCGTGACGGGACACTGCCGGGTGGTTGGAAACAGCGCGAACGGACCCATCCCAAGAGTCTCAGCGACCACACCGTCACCAATCTCCACTCTGAGACCAATCAGCATTAGTGTTTTGCGCCACGGGCGTTCTTGTTCGATCATCCATCGTGGTTGCTGACTAAGTTCCCAAGCAAACTGTGCCACGGTCTCGACATCCAGAATCTGCGGCAGCATAACGCTCAGGGCTTCTGTGGACTCATCAAGCACAGACTCGTGTACTAGATCCGCGACCTGGCTAGCTAATTCACTGGGCACGCCCTGGAAAGAGTGGCCCCTCGCGACAACGGTCCTGACCCCTGTGCGATAAACAGGGCGAGCTAGTAACTGCGCGAAGATACATCCAACTTGCGGGCGTAGAAGCCAATCATGATAGACTGCCTCGGTCAACCGATCGTCGGCGACAAATTCGCTTTCATCCTCGATTAGACCATGCTCCTTAAGTTGCCGCACGTAATCCTGCCGCATCGGAAATCTCATCGCGCGGTTACGTTCGTCTGTTAACTCTAATCCTCTGGGAGTGTATTTCAGCAAGCGTCGCACGTGACTGAGCCTTGCGGAGGTCTATCTTAGGCTAAGTATACCGGCCATCGGATGACCTCCACAATGCGCTCGTGTCACAGGCCCTTTCGGAAACCAGTACAGATCGGCAGGGTATATCGGGGTTGCTACTGAATATGGGATCTCCGAGAGGATAGCTAGCCTCAGCAGGGCGCTGCGGGGGCAAGCCGGATATCATAACCCGCCCCATCCCCCTTGTCGATTGTGGAATTGGAATCTAAATTCACTTGTGCTAGGATACCGCCCAGCCCGCAAGGACCCACATACACCACTATGCCCAACGCCAACGACTTAGACTGCGCAATCTCGACCAAGGGCCTTACCCGCGATTTCGGCCCTGTCAAGGCCGTCGACGGCATCGAACTGAACGTCGAGAGAGGCGAGATATACGGCTTCCTGGGGCCCAACGGGGCCGGCAAGACCACGGTCATCCGCATGCTCGTGACGTTGCTGGCCCCCACGGCCGGCGAGATCACAGTGGCCGGTTTCGACGCCGTGCGGGACCCCCAAGAGGTGCGCCTGCGCATCGGAGCCGCCCTGCAGGAGGCGGCCCTCGACGCCAAGCAGACAGGCCGGGAACTGCTGCGCCTTCAGGGCCGGCTGTACGGGTTGTCCGGGGGCCACGTGGAAGAGCGCATCGCCGAACTGTCCCGCTTGATCGACATCGGGGATGCCATGGACCGCCTCATAGGCACATACTCCGGCGGAATGAAGCGTCGTCTGGACTTGGCCGCGGCTCTTATCCATAGACCGGAGATACTCTTCCTGGACGAGCCCACCACAGGCCTGGACCTCATCAGCCGCGGCCGCATCTGGGAAGAGGTGCGCAATATCAGCCAGGAACACGGAATAACCATCTTCCTTACCACCCAGTACTTGGAAGAAGCCGATGCCCTGGCTGGCCGCGTCGGCATTATCGACCGGGGCAGGTTGGCTGCCCAGGGAACGCCTGAGGACCTCAAGCGCGCCCGTGGCTCTGACCTGATAATTGCCAAGCTGGAAGGCGACGCGAACGCTGCTGCGGAGGCGCTGCAAGACATGCCATCCATAGCCGGGATAGAGGTCCACGGCCAGGAGTTGACGCTGAGCGTCAGCAACGGCGCCGCCCTGATTAGCTCGGTAGCTCTGGCGCTGGACCAAGTCGGTGTCGGCGTTCAGGAACTTACCCTACGAACGCCCACCTTGGATGACGTCTTCCTCCAAGTGACCGGCGCCCGTTTGCGGGACAGCGTCGACGGCCAAGTGCGAGAGCCCGGAGACAACGCTGAGGCCGGCTGACCTCCCTGGGCAACAGCCCGTAGCGGGGCCGCCTGACACCAGGCCGTCATCGCTTAAAGCCAAACAAACAGCCTGTCATCGCCTAAAACTGGGCAGCAGCCCATAGTGGAGCGGTCTGCCGTCGGACCGTCATCGCTCGAAAGGAGAAATCATGGCAACCGCATACGCAGGCACGGCTTCCCAGGCCCGCAAACGAGGGTTCCTGTGGGACATGACTACGGTGGCTCAGCGCGCGGTGCGCTCGGTCTTGAGAGACCCCGAAACAACCATGCCTGCGCTCTTGATTCCGGTGTTCATGTATGTCTTGACCATCGGCGCTCTCGAAGACTTCGCTGAAGGAATCCCAGGCCTGGACTACCGGGCGTTCCAACTCCCTGTAGCGGTCTTGTACGCCGTAACCGGCGTTTCTCGGGCCGTTACCGTGGTCACAGACATTCAGACCGGCTACTTCGACCGGCTGGCCATCACTCCGGTCAACCGCTTGGCGCTGCTGCTTGGGTTGATGGTCGCCGACTTCTGTTTGGTTGTCGCCCTTACAATCCCGGTGATCATCATGGGTTATATAGCCGGCGTTGGGTTCGTTACCGGCCCCCTGGGCATCCTGGTATTCATGTTCCTGGCCGGCTACTGGGGTCTCATCTTCACGGGCTTTCCCTATGCCATAGCCCTCAAGACCGGGAACCCAGCGGCGGTCAACATGTCCTTCCTCCTGTTCTTCCCGCTCGTTTTCATGACTACCGCCTTCGTGCCACTGGAGCAGATGACCGGATGGCTGGCGGCCGCGGCGGAGTACAACCCCGTAACCTACCTCCTGGCGGCCTTGCGTTCCCTGGTCTACGGAGGATGGCAACCCATGACCCTGGCCCAGGGCGCCGGAGCCACCCTTGCATTGGGACTAGTCAGCATCGGTCTGGCCTTGGCCGCGTTGAAAAGCCGCGCTACCAGAAAGTGACAGCAGATTACACGAGAACTAGCTGCCTTGGATGAGACAAGCCGGCAGACCTACCCCAAGGCAGTCCGGGGATGGTCAGAGGATGGTAAATAGTAAGCGGCCATACGACGGTGAGGGACGGCAACCGGCCCTGGCGCGAGGGGCCGGGCAGCCAAGCTGCACTGACCGGCTAACGGTCGAAGGCGTTGCGGCGGTGGGTTCGCCGGCGGCGGCTGGACGTTGCCGAGGAATGCCGCCAGTCGGCCAGGCCGTACGTTCCAGGCCCTACTCTTCGGAAGATTGTCGGCTCGTGGTGCCCCAGAATGGCGTGCACCGCATGGTCGGTAACGTGGCCCCTGTCCGAAAACTGGCTCCTCACGGCGGTAGCGATGCCGGTAAAGTGCGTGGGCCTGTTCAGCCTTCGAAGCACGTATGCAACCTTTTGCCACTGGTGCAGGTTCTGAGGAGTAGCTATGCCGTTGGTGTCCAGCCGCACCTGGTCGGTGCTGGCTATCGCCCTATTCACTATGCCCTCAGGCAGTCCCAACTCAGCAGCAACCCGTTCCATCAACAGGCCTGAAGGAAGGGGTCCGCTGTTGTTGAGCTTGGATACGGCCGCATCTATCGCGCTGCGGACCTGGTCCCCCAAGGTCGACGAGTTGACCACCGTCCATTCTTCCGGGTTCGACTTGGGAATCTCGGCTTCCCAACCACAGACCTTGACCAGGAAACAAATGGCCATCGATGGGTTGTAACGGGAAGATGCGTCCTCGCCTGCTCCCAGTATGGATAGCAGTTCCCTCTTGGGAACCACTCCTTCACAGGTCAGCAAAGCCAGTTCTATTGACTGGGAAAGGCGCTCAAGACCCGGAATCTTACCCCGGACTTGGCTGATCCTCGTCAGCGATTTTGCTTCTATTTGACGTACTCGCTCTCGCGTCAACGAAATGTCCCGCCCAATTGCCTCCAGTGTCTCGATGCGTCCAGATTTCAGGCCAAACCGGCGGTCCAGAATAGTGTGGGCATGTGGGGAAACCGCCGGCCATTGTTCGACGGCGTCCAAGGCCCCATAAAGGACTCCAATCCAGTCCACGCCAATGTTGAACGCATTTTCTCGAGACTTCTGCATCGCCTTACCCCCATGATGCTGACGCCTGGCGCTAATCTGCTCTGCTTAATCGACAAAGACGCCCCGCCGGAATACGGTAGCGGGGCATAGAAGCTTGGGTACACCTTGGCTCCGGCGGTATATCGTTGCCCTTTCAGTTCCCTCGGCCCAAGCCCCACTGGTCGACTGTGCCAGCTACATACTTAACATAACAAAGATTCTTCCATTTGTCAATTCAGCGGCGAGCCTTTGAAACCTTCCGTCGTGGTCCCGGAACGCTCCTCCGGGAGCCGCTAAGCGGGTAGCATGGCGATTGACAACGTATCTCCCGGGAGATACAGTTTGTGCCTGACCCCGTATCTCAACCAACGCCGCCAACCGTCTCCCCAGGAGGACGCCAATGATATACGAAATGCGAATCTACTATGCCGTGCCCGGACAGTTGAACAAGCTCAACGACCGTTTTGCCAATCACACCATGGGCTTCTTCACGCAACACGGCATCGGTATGGTCGGCTTTTGGACCGACCTGATTGGCATCAGCAACCGCCTTACCTACATCCTGAGCTACGACAGCATGGGCGACAGGGAGGCGAAATGGGGCACCTTTCAGGCCGACAAAGGCTGGCAAGAGGTGCGAGCGGAGACGGAGAAGGACGGCGCTTTAGTAGCATCGGTCGAAAACAGCTTCCTGCAGTTGACGCCTTACTCGCCCCAGCCGCGGGTTACAACTGCTTTGCAAGAGCTGCGGACCTATCACACCATTCCCGGCAAGCTGCCGGCCCTGCACGACCGGTTCGCCAATCTCACCGTAGGAATGTTCGAGAAGCACGGCATCGAAAGCGTCGGCTACTGGACCGCCGCCGTTGGCACCAGCAACCAATTGGTGTACATGATCGGCTACCCCAATATGGGACATAGGGAACAGGCAGTCGACAACATGATCGCCGATCCCGAATGGCGGAAAGCATATTACGCGTCGGAGCGCGACGGTCCCCTGCTCCGGTACACCGAGGGCGTCATTCTGAAGCCCACCAGCTACTCGCCCCGCTAACGGGCCCGCGCACCTACCCAACAGGTCTCCAAGCAGGTCTTTAACCCGAATCCACCGAAGGAGGGCGTCGGGTTAGCGTCCTGAAGCGGCAAGAAGGTGCTCCTGTGCTTCTGGGATAATGGTTTTGTAGCAAAAAACCGACCCCGGAAAAGGAGCACCCAATAGATGCTGCCACGCAACCACCCCGACCGGATCCAAATCACCTTCGACGACCGCCGCTTGGTGGCCAATGCCGGGCTGCTCCTTCCGGCCACCCTGGCGCGGCACCTCGGCCTGCCCGAACTCGTCCGGCAGCGCCTCGACCTGGGCGATGCCCCGGGGCGGGCGAACACGAGCGACAAGATGATGACGCTGGTGGCGTCTGCGCTGGCTGGGGGCGACTGCATTGACGACGCCGATGTGTTGCGCACCGGGGGGACGGCCTGCACCCTGGGCGGCACGGTCAAGGCGCCATCCACCCTGGGCACCTTCCTGCGCAGCTTCCGGTGGGGCCACGTCCGTCAACTCGACCGGGTGAGCCGCGAGTTGCTGGCCCGGGCTTGGCAGGCCGGGGCGGGACCCGGCGACGGGCCCCTGACCATTGACCTGGACTCCACCATCTGCGAGACCTACGGACTGGCCAAGGAGGGCGCACGCCACCACGGCTATACCGGCAAGCGGGGCTATCACCCGCTGTTGGCCGTCGCCGCCGGCACCGGCGACGTGCTGATGTCCCGGCTGCGCGAGGGCCGCGCCAACACCGCCCGGGGCGCCGCCCACTTTCTGCGGGAGACGGTGGGGCGGGTACGCTACGCCGGGGCCAACGGACGACTCACGCTACGGGCCGACAGCGGGTTCTACACTCATGGCGTGGTATCCGTCTGCCGCAAGATGGATGTCCGCTTCTCCATCACCATCCGCCAGCACAAGAGCCTGCGCAATCTCATCGAGACGATACCCGAGGATGCCTGGACTCCCATTCCCTACTGGATGGACGGCGCCGCCGATGTGGCCGAGACCACCTGCACTCCCTTCCAGAGTGAACCTGACGCCGCGCCGGTGCGGCTCATCGTCCGGCGTGTGAAGCCCACGCCCGGTTCCCAGTTGGCCCTCTTCGCCAAATACAGCTATCACGGGTTCATCACCGACCGGGACGGGGAGTTGCTCGAACTGGAGGCTGACCATCGCCGCCACGCCGAGATCGAGAATGCCATACGCGACCTCAAGTACGGCGTCGGGCTCAACCATCTCCCCTCGGGCCGCTTCGCCGCCAACGGCGCCTGGCTGGCCGTCCAGACGATGGCCCACAACCTGGCCCGCTGGACCGCGCGGATCGGTCTGGGAGAGCGGATAGCCACCACCAAGACCCTCCGGCGGCGGTTCTTCTCCCTGGCCGGACGGCTCACCCGCTCGGCACGCCGGTTGACCCTGCATCTTCCGGATCGCTGGCCTTGGGCTGAGAAGTTCAGCCGCGCCTTGGCCCGGCTGCGAGCCATTCCACTCCCGGCCTGACGGCACCGTCGGCGACCGACCCACCCACCGGACAACCGAAGATCCCCGCAGACTCGCGCCAGCCCGGTCCGAGAGAGTTCCCTGCTGCGTATTCTCTCGCCATCCCGCGCATCGCAGCTCCTGCAGACGCCCATAGGGGCCCCTGTGCGGCGATGAAGACCGTCCGCCGACCTCCCTACCCCAAATGGAACCCAGGCTATTTCCCCTGTAGCTCCCTCATCCCCCTTCCGCTTTCCTCACGCCGTCCATCGGTGTCCTTCGGTGGATTCGGGTTAAGCAAGTCTTTAGAAGGAACGGAAATGATCAGGCTTGAATTGAACTTGGACAATCCGGAAGACCTGAAAGTGGTCAACGCCCATTGGAGGTTTGCCCAGGGCCTGGTCCCCGGTGAACCCAACGAGGGACTGACTGCCGGGATCGCCGACAGCCCGGCTCGGCTCGCCGATTACGACGACTCCGCGTGGGAAGTGTGCGAGACTATCCAGGCCACCCGGTCCGTCGGGCTTACCTTCGGCTGGTACCGCATCGCCCTGACACTGCCCCAACAGGTGCAGGGAAGGGACGTTGGGGGTTGGCGGGTCTTGTTTGAGACCTGCATTGATGACTACGGAGAAATCTGGGTAGATGGTCAGTGCGATTCGGCGACCGGGACGATAACCGGGTTCAACATACCCCAACGAGTGCGGCTATCCACCGACGCCCAACCGGGACAGAAGTACGTCATCGCCTGCCTCGCCGCCAACGGGCCCTTGGCAGCCCCATTTGGGGGCATCTTCATGCGCTACGCCCATCTAGCCTTCGAGAACTACTCGGTCTAAGGGCCCGCCGGCCCGCCCCGCTGCCTGCGCCCTAGCCTTACCCCAGTGGCATGTCCAGTTGGCTGTCCGGGCGCTTTGCATCGCCCAGTTGGACCAAGTACTCTCTCAGCTCGCTAAGGGTGGAAAACCGCCGGTCAACCCTCTGATGAATAAAGGGCGTCGGGTCCCTGGACGCTTCCCACACGACTATCACCTCTTTGGTAAAGGCCGTGGCATGCTCAATTTCTGACTGGACGCCGGCGGCAATAAGGGGATTGTCGTTGGCGTCCGCCGGGAAGTAGGCGACGATCACGTCCGATTGGTCGACCAACTTGTAGTCCCTCGCCACTATCTGGCCATCGATGTCCGGTATCGCTTCCTCGATTTCATTAAAGTCCAGGACTACCCGGCCGTCGCCCACGTCGCACGTTAGTTCCCGGCCGTTTCCCTTAGCCGCCCGCTCTTCATGCAACATCTTTTGCAGCCGCTTCTCGCCAATCATCATCGGGTCGAACGCGGTAAGGCTGGACCGCACCAGCCTACGGAATTCAACGACCTTGCGCCAAATCGACGGGTTGGCCTGCGCGTCGCTGATGGGGTAGCTGACGTATGCCCTTGGCTTCCAGGGCTCGAACATTAGGCTATAGGCGACTTCCAGGGGGGTTGTGCTCACTTCAGGCTCAATGGATACCCCCAGAACGTAGTGAGGCACTTTCAACACCGACGAAATTATATCTGCGGTCAGAATTTCTTCTTCCCGCCATATTAGCAAGTCCTTCAGGCTGTAGCTCACGTCACCGGGCAGCGACTTCGCCTCCTTTAACGTATCCAATCGATGCTTGATGGCCTCTACGTCCTCCACCAACGTAATCACCACGTCTGGGTCGAAGCTCTCCAGTTCCGACAGCTCGAAGGCCCTGAAAAGCTGATTGTTCCATCTAAAAACGGCGTGGGAATTGACGAACACGTTCTCGTACTTTGAGCTCTGATAGCCAATCCCAGTGAACGCCAGCCGCCTTAGAATCGACAACTCGGCCAAGGGCAGGTCTAGTATCTTCCCCTTTTGCAGGGGCTTCCCAGCCTTGTGGCTCTCGCTGTACATAATGTCGCCGACGTTCATCACCGCGTCCACGTTCACCCCGCGGCTGGCGCACAGGTCCGTCAACGCTTGAAGATGCCGCTTCTTGTCTATCCCAGTCTGGCCTAAAAATAGGGCCCGCATTAATTGACCTCTCTCTGGCTGCTTGTATTGAAACCTACGACGCCTGTCTGGCGGACGCTTGTCTGGCGGTACCCCGAGATGGCCTCGGCTGCCCGTCCCATCAACTCCCGTCCCACAATCCCCGCGTGCCCGCAGGCTCTAGAAAATGCTCCCGTCAAATAAATGGTCGCGGAGCGCGGCGTATACCACGTGGCCGACGGCAACGGCCAGGGCCAACGCCGCGATGTACAATATCAGCCTCTGGCGGCGTGCCGAGGCGTCCAATCGGCGATTGACCGCCTCCGGCAAGCCGGTAACCGAGGCCTCATCCTCAAGCTTGCCGGCGACCCGGCGCAGCGCTCTGGCTCCTAGTCTACGCACCATGGGGTACATCACCACCTTGGACAACGTCGATGTGTGCCTCAACTGTCCCGGCCCTGGAAGCTTGCAGAGGGATTTTACCAGATGGCTTCCGAACACCGTAACCGGGCCTACGGCCCCCGGGAAAGCAGATTGACACGTTTGCGATAGCCCATTTATCATCGCCACCATACTACCGGGGAGTTCCAGGCACGCATTTCGTTGGGAACCGCCCATTAGAGGGGTAAGTTATGGAACTGGGCAAACTTGGCGTATTCTGCTTTACGGAACACCTCACGCTGGCTGAAGTGGACGAAGCGGTCCAGCACACGGAGAGGATGGGATATTCAGCGTTTTGGCACCCTGAGGTGTTCAGGCACGAGCCTTTTTGCCTGGCCAGCCGGATGTTGAGCCGGACCGAGAAATTGATCATCGCCACGGGAGTGACCAACATCTACGCAAGGGACCCCTACGCTGCCCGATCGGGGCAGAATATGCTGACCAAGCTCTTCGGCGGGAGATATTTGTTGGGGCTGGGCGTATCTCATAGCACGGCGGCGGCGTACCGCGGCTATGAATACGGCAGCCCGCTAGGGAAAATGAACGACTACCTGGACCGCATGGAGGGGGCGGTTCGCGTGATCCCCGAATTGGAAGAGTCGATGCCAATAGTCCTCGCAGCCCTGGGCCCAAAAATGATCGCATTGGCCGGGGAACGAACCAATGGGGCGCACCCGTACAACGTTACCCCAGAACACACCGCCATGGCCAGAGGCATCCTTGGCCCGGACAAATGGCTCTGCGTGGAGCAAAAAGTCATGCTGGCCACCGACCCGGGCAAGGCGCGGGACGCAGCCCGCGAGCACATGGCCGCGTTCCTGGTCAAGGTCAACTACCGCAACGCCTGGCTTCGCATGGGCTTTAACGAGGATGACGTAAACGACGGCGGCAGTGACCGCTTTGTTGACGCCATGGTTGCCTGGGGGGATGAGTCGGCCGTCCGGCAGCGGATTCAGCAGCATTGGGATGCCGGAGCAAGCCACGTTTGCATCCAGGCCATCAACCCTGAGGCGCCGTCTAAGCCCGACCTTAACGCCCTGTCGGTCCTGGCCCCAGAGCCTGTAGCCGTAGCCGCCTAAGCATCGGGCGATTCCCCAAGCCGGGGCCTGGGTTAAGGCTATCATGAACCCAGCGGCGACGGCCCTGTCGTATCCGTGGCAAAGGGACTAGGGTACGACCTTGGGACCTGTCGCGCTCTCCAAGACTTCTGAGATTCCTCAAGAACGCCCCTTTGTCCTCCCCGCAGGCAAGACAAGCGGGCGTCACACCTCAGGGGGGAGGGCTAGTTGCCTTCCGGCGCCGCTGCCGGCTCCGTTTCCTCCTCAACATTTACGGGAGGCGTCAGAGGAATTTCGACAATCATTTCGGTGAACTGGCCGGGTTCCGACTCAACGCGAATGGCCCCTCCGTGCTTCCGCACGATGTCCATGGACATGGCAAGCCCCAGCCCAGTACCCTTGTCGGTGGGCTTGGTCGTGAAGAACGGGTTGAATATCTTCTCCACGACCTCCGGAGGCATGCCGCTTCCGTTGTCTCTTATCCGGACCTCAGCATGTTCCTCTCCGCGACGGGTTATCAGCACCAGGGTGGGCATGTATGGACCGCCGTTTGCCTCCGCGTTGGAGCGGCGCTTTTCGTCGGTGGCATAGCAGGCGTTGCTGACCATGTTCAGGAAGACCCGCCCCATCTCCTGGGGAATCACTTCTATCTCCCCCATGTCAGGGTCGAAGTCATGCTTAAGGTCCAACTGGAAATCCGGGTCGGTGGCCCGGGTGCTGTGATAAGCCAGGCGGGCGTGTTCTTCCAGCAGACTGTTGATGTCGGTGGACTGGATATCCCCGGAGTCTCTGCCCATCTGGAGCATGTCCTGAACGATGCGGTTGGCCCGCTGCCCGTGGGACCGGATGCGCCCCAGATTGCCGCTCAAATCCCCGAAAATCTCATCAATCGTCCCTTTCTGTCCCTCAGCCACCGCCCCCTCTTCGTCCAACACCTCTTGCATTTCCTTGATCAACTCTTCCGAAACTTCGGAGAAGTTGTTGATGAAGTTCAACGGGTTGCGTATCTCGTGGGCCACTCCGGCAGTCAACTCGCCCAACGCTGCCAGTTTCTCCCGTACGACGATCTGGTTCTGGGCGAGGCGCAGGTCCTCCAGCACGACTTCCAACTCCTCGTTTTTCACCTGCAGTTCGTCCGCCAGTTTTTCCACCAGGTTGAGCCGCTGCACCTCCAAGGCGTGACGGCGGAACACTTCCAGGGCAGCCGCCATCTCCGCCACCTCATCCCGACCCTCGATGTCCACACTGGCCTCCAGGTCACCCCCGGCCATGCGGCGCATCCAGTCCGAAAGGAGCATTAAGCGGCGTATCAGAATCCGGCCTACGAACAGCCAAGCGATGAGCAACGCTCCGGCAACGCTTACGCCGCTGATCGCCAGAAGCAGAGTCCGGCCCGTAAAGATTGCATCGCTGGAAGCCTGGGTCGCCGCTTCGGCGCTGGCCCGGGAAGCGGCCACCAGCCCGTTCACGTCCGCAACCAGGTCGACTGCGATATCCCGGTTGTCGACCACGAGGACCTGTTGATCCTCTTGCAATTCGAGCCGGTCCCTCAACAGCTCAAAGCCGGTTCCCTCACCGGTCCCCAATTCGATCAACCTGTCGAAGATGGGCGTTACTTGTGCTCTAAGCGGGGAGTCTCCGAGGGCAGAAAGTTCGTCCTCCATTTTGTCCGTGGCGGCTTCAAACCTCTCCTCCAGGGGCTCGATCAGCGACGCTTGGGAAAGGGTGAAGGCATTGGCCAAAAGTTCCATGGCAACGCTGCCCTCAACCTGCAGCAGCACCAGGCGGCGGTAGCGGTCGAACTGCGCTTGGGAAAAGTGAGCAATGCGCGGCGCCTGGAGTTGATCTCGGGTCCAGCTACCTTCCTCAAAATAGAACAGCTGGTCGTCGATGGCCGGAATTATGATACTGTCCAACTCGGTCCGCAGCTTGGCCAACTGAGCCGCCAGGTTCTCGCTGGCGGCGTTTAGCGCGAAGGAGTCGGAAGTCGCTTCCTTCAGGGCGTCTATGTTGGAAATCAGCATGTTGGCGTCGTCCCGTACGCTGACAAAGCTCTCGGCGCCAACATTACTCTCCTCAAGCAGGGCAAGTTGCTGCTCGAACGAACTGCGGGCTTCATCTATGTCCGCAACCACCTCCTCAAACTCCTCCTCGGTTGTGGCGGCCGTCAGGCGCGGAGCGGCGGCGGCCAGTTTTCCGGTGTCCTGCGCAACCGCAAAGGAGGCGACGATATCCGGAATGCTGCCCTCGTTAACCTGGCTCTGAACGTCCCCAACACTATTGAATGACAGCCAGCCCACCAAGCTGGCGCACATGGTCAGGGCCACCGCCCCCCAGATGGCTATTTGGAGTTGTGTGGAGATGCGGGAGCTGCTCCCCAGCACCCGTTTCAAACGCTCTCTCACTGGGCTTCTTCCTGCAAACTATCGATGGGACAGTAACGGCCGTCGGGCCCGATGACGGTCAGAAAGACTGCGTCAGACCCCTGGTTGTCGTCCTCCCCAAAACGGAGTTCGAACCCGTCCAGGTCGGTAAGCTCTGGGCCGCTCAGGGTTTCCAAAAAGCAGGCCCGATCGACGTCCGGCCCGCATTTGTCCAGGGCCTTGATGGCCAGCCTCCCGGCCAGGTAGCCCTCCAAAGAGACGAACCCGGGTTCCCTGTTCTTGATGAATTCGTCATCGATGAAGTCGGGTTTCCCGGTGGAATCGAACTCCTCCAGGGCTTTGTGGTAGGCGGATACGATGGGTATGGACTCGTCCTCGGGGAATGGCACCACCTGGGTGACGAAGACGCCGACGCCGTCCGGCCCCAATGCGTTGGCCAGGGCGTTGCTGCCCACGAAAGAGATGTTCATGAAAACAGAGTCCAGATTCTTGTGCCGAGCCCACTTGATTAGCTCAGCCACCGGCTGATAGGCCCCCACGATGATTACCGCCTGCGGTTCGCCCCTTAGCAGTTCTAAGACCGCCGTCTTCACTGCCAGGGTATTACGGGTGTACCGCCCGACGGCCGCGGGCTCCATGCCTCGGGCGACCAGGGCGCTGAGCACCCCGTTGTAGCCGGCGCGACCGTAGGAATCGTCCTGATACACTATGCCAATCCGCTGGAATCCCCGGTCTTCCGTCAACCGGGCGACCATTTCCTCTGTCTCCTGGTTGTATGAGGCCCGTAGGTTGACCACCACTTGCAAGCCCGGATCTCGCAGCAAGCCCGCTCCGGTGAAGGGGGCGATATATGGGACGCCCCTGTCCTCGGCAACCGGGACGGCCGAGCGCGACGTGGGGGTACCCACTGCCCCGATCAAAGCAAATACCGACTCTTGGTCGATCAACTCTTGGGTGTTGGCAATCGCACGCTCAGGTTCGTAGCCGTCGTCCCGGACTTTCAGGTGCAGTGTCCTGCCGTGAACGCCCCCTGCGCGATTAGCTTCCTGGAAGGCCGCCTCAATGCCCAGCCACATGTTCTTGCCAAGCTCTTGGGCCGGACCATCAAAGGCGGCCGACTGGCCAAATTCGATACGGTCGTCGTAGACGCCGTGTTCGACGGGAGAAGTCGGCAAGGTTGGGGTAGGGGTTGCCTCTGTTGGAGATGGAGCGAGGTTAGCGTTTATGTCAGTGCGCCCGATGAAGAACCAGACCGCCAGGCTGATGACCAGCGTCAGTACAACCCCACCCCCGACGCCCAGGACGAACAGCTGGTCTGCTTGTATCCTGGGGAGCCTCGGCACTCACTGCCTGCGCTTGACGAGTGTCAGACGGTTCTTACCCTCCTCCCGTTTGTACTCCATCTCGTCCATCATCGTTTGCACCAGATAGACGCCGAGTCCCCCTATCGGTCTGTCGTCCAGGGGAGCATCCACGCTGGGCTTAGGAGCGTCATGCAACGGGTCGAAAGGTCTGCCGTCGTCTGTGATTTCGATGGTCACGGCCTCCGCCTCCGACGTCAATTCAATCTCGACCTCGTGGAAGCCGCCTGTGTGTCCGTGGTTCACCACGTTAAGCCACAACTCTTCGAGGGCAAGATTGACCTGGAAGGTCAGACCGGCAGGCCAGTCGTCATCCCTTGCAAAGTCCTCTACGGCGCTGGCCAAGCGCTCCATCTCGTCCAGCTTTGTTTCAACGGTTAGCCGCAGCTTCGCGCTCAAGAGGATTCCTCTTTGCAATGTAGGACTAGGCAGGTGATGTCATCAGATTGAGGCGTCTCGCCCGCGAAGGCGTTCACCGCCTCAAAAACCGCCGCAGTCGTTTCCTCAGGGTCATTCGGGGGACTGGCATTAAAGCGTTCCATTAGCGGGTCAAGCCCAAACTCTTCTTCTTCCGCGTTCATGGCTTCTGTTACACCATCGGTATACAGTATTACGGTATCACCAGGAGACAGAGTCACTGTGTTCTCCCCATAAGGTATGCCAGACACAATCCCCAGGGCTACCCCATCCGTCAACGGGAGCAGTGTCGAGGCGCCGTCGGCATGGACCAGCAGCGGGCTGTTGTGCCCTCCGCTGGAGTAGGTTAGCTTCCTGGTGGCAGGGTCGTACACTGCATACAAAACGGTGACAAACATGCTGCCCTCATTGTCCTCCAGCAGCAAGTCGTTAACCTCCTGCAGCACGTCCCCCGGTATGCCCCGGCCAATCGCCGCGCCCTTCAAAAGCGTGCGGCTTGACATCATGAAGAGGGCGGCCGGTACACCCTTGTCCGATACGTCGGCCACTGCCAGGCCAACCCGTTGGTCGTTCAGCGGTATAACGTCAAAGAAGTCCCCTCCAACGTTCCGCGCCGCCTGCATCTTGCCGTAAACCTCATAGGAGGGATTCTGGGGGAACCTTGTCGGAAGGATGGACTGCTGCATGCCTGTGGCAACGTCTAATTCGTTTTGCAGGGCCACCAGCTTGTCCCGGGACTGGAGGGCATCGCGCCATTCGGCCATATGGCGCAGCGTGCGGTCGATGGTCAATTGCAGGTCTTCAAAATCGACGGGCTTGGTAACGAAGTCAAAGGCGCCGCGGTTCATGGCGGTGCGTATGTTCTTCATATCGCCGTAAGCCGAAATTATCACCGACCTGATGTTTGGGTCCACCTTGGGTATCTGGTCCAACAGCGTGAGGCCGTCCATCTGCGGCATGTTAATATCCGAGAGCACCATGTCTATGGTGTCGTCCTCGCTCAGCTTCTGCAAAGCCTCGACGCCGTTTTGAGCAAAGACGAACTGATACCGGCCCTCCCGAATATACCTGCGCATGCGCTGCAGCATCAGGGGCTCCAAATCCGGTTCGTCGTCTACTACCAGGATCTTAGATTTTCCCCCTTGAGTTGTTGTCATTCCCCTCGCTCAAACTTGCGTTTGTCGGCCCCGTTCTCACCATCCCTGCTACGCTGATGGATTACCTGTCATCGATACCGGGGACAGAAGAGGTGTTGCTCAATTCTTGAAAGCGGCCAGCGCCTCGGACTGAGAAGCGTGAATCGCGATGATCTTGTCGAATCCGCTGATTTGGAACACCTCTCGTATCGATGCCGCAAGCGAACAGATGGCGAACTTCGCGTTCCGGCCTTGCAACACCTTGGCCATCAACAAAATTACCCGCAGGCCCGCACTGCTAATGTACGATAGCTTCTCCATGTCCAGAAGGACGGCGCCGTCATTTGAATCTATGGCAGCCTCCAATGCAGTCTGGAATTCTCGGGCGTTGGCGCCGTCGACGCGGCCATCCGTCTTAGCCCGAATCCACCGAAGGACACCGATGGACGGCGTGAGGAAAGCGGAAGGGGGATGAGGGAGCTACAGGGGAAATAGCCTGGGTTCCATTTGGGGTAGGGAGGTCGGCGGACGGTCTTCATCGCCGCACAGGGGCCCCTATGGGCGTCTGCAGGAGCTGCGATGCGCGGGATGGCGAGAGAATACGCAGCAGGGAACTCTCTCGGACCGGGCTGGCGCGAGTCTGCGGGGATCTTCGGTTGTCCGGTGGGTGGGTCGGTCGCCGACGGTGCCGTCAGGCCGGGAGTGGAATGGCTCGCAGCCGGGCCAAGGCGCGGCTGAACTTCTCAGCCCAAGGCCAGCGATCCGGAAGATGCAGGGTCAACCGGCGTGCCGAGCGGGTGAGCCGTCCGGCCAGGGAGAAGAACCGCCGCCGGAGGGTCTTGGTGGTGGCTATCCGCTCTCCCAGACCGATCCGCGCGGTCCAGCGGGCCAGGTTGTGGGCCATCGTCTGGACGGCCAGCCAGGCGCCGTTGGCGGCGAAGCGGCCCGAGGGGAGATGGTTCAGCCCGACGCCGTACTTGAGGTCGCGTATGGCATTCTCGATCTCGGCGTGGCGGCGATGGTCAGCCTCCAGTTCGAGCAACTCCCCGTCCCGGTCGGTGATGAACCCGTGATAGCTGTATTTGGCGAAGAGGGCCAACTGGGAACCGGGCGTGGGCTTCACACGCCGGACGATGAGCCGCACCGGCGCGGCGTCAGGTTCACTCTGGAAGGGAGTGCAGGTGGTCTCGGCCACATCGGCGGCGCCGTCCATCCAGTAGGGAATGGGAGTCCAGGCATCCTCGGGTATCGTCTCGATGAGATTGCGCAGGCTCTTGTGCTGGCGGATGGTGATGGAGAAGCGGACATCCATCTTGCGGCAGACGGATACCACGCCATGAGTGTAGAACCCGCTGTCGGCCCGTAGCGTGAGTCGTCCGTTGGCCCCGGCGTAGCGTACCCGCCCCACCGTCTCCCGCAGAAAGTGGGCGGCGCCCCGGGCGGTGTTGGCGCGGCCCTCGCGCAGCCGGGACATCAGCACGTCGCCGGTGCCGGCGGCGACGGCCAACAGCGGGTGATAGCCCCGCTTGCCGGTATAGCCGTGGTGGCGTGCGCCCTCCTTGGCCAGTCCGTAGGTCTCGCAGATGGTGGAGTCCAGGTCAATGGTCAGGGGCCCGTCGCCGGGTCCCGCCCCGGCCTGCCAAGCCCGGGCCAGCAACTCGCGGCTCACCCGGTCGAGTTGACGGACGTGGCCCCACCGGAAGCTGCGCAGGAAGGTGCCCAGGGTGGATGGCGCCTTGACCGTGCCGCCCAGGGTGCAGGCCGTCCCCCCGGTGCGCAACACATCGGCGTCGTCAATGCAGTCGCCCCCAGCCAGCGCAGACGCCACCAGCGTCATCATCTTGTCGCTCGTGTTCGCCCGCCCCGGGGCATCGCCCAGGTCGAGGCGCTGCCGGACGAGTTCGGGCAGGCCGAGGTGCCGCGCCAGGGTGGCCGGAAGGAGCAGCCCGGCATTGGCCACCAAGCGGCGGTCGTCGAAGGTGATTTGGATCCGGTCGGGGTGGTTGCGTGGCAGCATCTATTGGGTGCTCCTTTTCCGGGGTCGGTTTTTTGCTACAAAACCATTATCCCAGAAGCACAGGAGCACCTTCTTGCCGCTTCAGGACGCTAACCCGACGCCCTCCTTCGGTGGATTCGGGCTTAGCGATTAAGGTGTCGCCCTGCCGCTCAGTCTCTACTTCCATCGATTATCCCTCCTCGACGATACGATCTAGGCATGCCTGTTTCATCGCTCTCGATTCTGCTTCCCTGTAGTCGAACCGAGCGTTACTGGACAGCAAGGGCCCGCCAGAGTCGGACGCCGGCAAAAATAGCTGCTAATACGGCGTACATTATAACCACAATCCGGTGATATGGAAAACATCTAGCCAGGCATAAGCCTCAGACTCCAACGCAAGTGCTTGCACCTTGGAGAAACATACTACATCAAGCGCAGAACGCCCCGGCAGCGCCGTATAGCCGTTGCGGGAGCGTGTCTAGGTAAGCTAGAATAGCCTTGCATTGCCGGCGGGATACCATCGGGGTCAGGCATCAGACGCGCATCGCGTGCGCATAAGCGAGGGGTGAACTGCAATGCTTAGATTCGCCGAAGAAATTATACTGCTCTTGCTTGACGACGATAACGGTCGGCTCGCCCGCGTGTCCACTTGGTCGCTGAACTACGCCCTGGCCGGCGCCGTCCTGATGGACCTGGCCTTGGAAAACCGCATTGACACCGACCTCGAAAAGCTGGTGCTGGTCGACTCAACGCCTGTTGGCGACAGCCTGTTGGACCCGACACTGGCCGACATAGAAGGCGGCGAAGAGAGAGACCCCCGATTCTGGGTGGAGCGCACCGCCGGCCGAGCCGAAGAGATACGGGAGGAAGCTCTCTCCCGCCTGGTTGCGCTCGGTATCCTGGAGCACCGCGACGACAGATTCCTATGGGTGTTTCGGTCCAGGCGGTACCCCACCGTCCAGGGGGACGCCGAGCGAGAGGTCAAGCTGCGGATTATGGAGGTCCTCTTCAGTGAGGAGATTCCCGACCCCAGAGACGTGGTTATCATTTGCCTGGCCGACGCCTGCGGCATCTTCCAGCATTTGTTGTCCCGGCAGGAGTTGAACAGGGCCTCCGTTCGCATCCAGCAGGTGCGCCGGCTCGACCTCATTGGCCAGGCCATGTCGCAAGCGATCCACGATATCGAACTCCTGGTGGCCTCCTCCGTCCAGTTGCACATATAGCTAGTCCCCCGCACCACCCGTACCACCGCCCAGCTATCCCGGATAGCGCCCTCACCTGGTCAGCCCCGATTTTTCTCGCCGGTCCTGCTATTGTCCATCTTCGACCGCGTTGGATGTTGCCCAGTCTGGCTCAACCACCTGTACAGCAGCGCTGCCGCAGACGCCCCAGCCGCCGGGCCGACCCAATATATCCAATGGCTCCACCACAGCCAGCCTAGCAGCGCCGGGCCAAAGGACCTGGCGGGGTTCATGGAAGCACCGGAGATGGGGCCGGCGAATATCGCCTCCAGGGCCACGGTGCCGCCTATCGCCAGGGCCGCCGTCTGTCCTGCGGCTCGCGTATCAGTAGCCACCGCCATGATGACGAACATCAAAAAGAACGTCAGGAGTATTTCCAGGCCCAACGACTGCTCGGCGCTCCCGGCAGGTATGGTGGCGCCCATATCGGCAACCAGTCCCAGCAGCGCGCGCAACACCAGGCTGGCCAACGCTGCTCCAGCAAGCTGCGCCCCCAAGTAGATGGGGACTTCCTTCCAAGGGAAGTGGCGGGCTATTGCAAACGCCAGGGTTACGGCGGGGTTGATGTGGGCTCCGGAGATATGGCCCGTGGCGTAGATCATTGCCGCCACGATGAGGCCGAACGTGATGCCCACGCCAAGGTTGGTGACCTGGCCTCCGGAGAGTCCATCGATCATGATGGCGCCCGTCCCGGCGAAGACGAGCCCGAAGGTGCCCACCAGTTCCGCTACGCAACGCCTCGGAGCGCTGACCCTGCTATCCACTCCGCCGTTGCCTAATACTTGGACACGTTGATTTCCGTCATCTTGCCGGTGACGAGGAAGATGACCCTCTCCGCCACGTTGGTGGCCCGGTCGGCGATACGCTCCAAGTCATGGGCTACCCAGAGCAGGTAGGTTGCCCGCTGGATGGTCCTGGGGTTATCTATCATGTAAGCAAGCAAGTCCCGGTACACCTGGTCGTAGAGGGAATCAACCTCATCATCATCGTCGCAAACCTTAAAAGAGGCTGCTGTGTCTCGCTGGACCAAGGCATCCAGGACGCGCCGCAACATGTCAGTGGCCTTGTCGGCCATCAACGGGATGTCTATCAGCGGTTTAATGGGCGGCTCGTCGCCCATCATCAAGCTGATTTTGGCGATCCCTTCTGCGTAGTCCCCCATCCGCTCCAACTCGACCCCTATATGCAACATAGTCATCAGGACCCTGAGGTCGCCTGCTATGGGCTGTTGGGTAGCCATCAGGTTAATGCAGCGTTCTTCTATTTCGAGCCGCTTTCTGTCGATGGCGTCGTCCTCTTGCACCACCCGGCTGGCGGCGTCCAAGTCCCGCCTGTTCAACGCGTCCAGGGCCCGGTAGATTGCATTCTCCACCATGCTCCCCAGAATCAGGACCTCGTCCTGCAGCCTTCTCAGTTCCCGGTCGAAGCCAGACCTTACTTGCATCCTGACCTCCTCCGCTATTAGCCGAACCGCCCGGTGATGTAGTCTTCGGTGCGCTTATCGGCGGGGTTGGTGAATATCAGTTGTGTTGCGCCGTGCTCCACCATAAACCCCGCCCTGTCTTCTCCCATGGTCAGGAAAGCGGTCTCGTCGGAGACCCTGGCGGCCTGCTGCATGTTATGGGTCACGATGACTATAGTGTACTCTTCAGCCAGGGACCGTATCAGGTCCTCTATTGCCAAGGTGGCCATGGGGTCCAATGCCGAGCAGGGCTCGTCCATCAGTATCAACTCCGGTTCCACAGCTAAGGCGCGGGCGATGCAAAGGCGCTGTTGCTGCCCCCCCGACAGGGTCAGGGCGTTCTTGTTCAGCCGGTCCTTCACCTCGTCCCACAGCGCCGCACGGTGCAGACTCGCCTCCACTATATCCGCCATTTCGCCCCGGGGATACCCGTTAATGCGCAGGCCGAAGGCCACGTTCTCGAAGATAGACTTGGGGAAGGGGTTGGGCTTCTGGAAGACCATGCCGATACGGCTGCGTAGGTCCACGGCATCCACGCCCCGTGCATAGATGTCCTGCCCCTCAAAGAGGACCTGGCCCTCTACTCGTCCACCCACCAGTTCGTGCATACGGTTCAGGCATCGCACCAAAGTGCTCTTGCCGCACCCCGACGGTCCGATGACGGCGGTGACGCCTTTGCGGGACACCGGCAGGCTGATGTCCCTTACTGCCAGGTGGTCCCCGTAGAAGGCGCTGAGGGCCTGTATTTCAACCGCGTAACCCTCGGGCCGGTCCAGGGTAGGGGCTACGCGGTTCGAGTCGCTGCCGCTGGTATGGCCGAGCTTCAACACGTCTCTGAAGTTCCCAATCTGGTTGATCACCACATTCTCCTCTTCGCAAGCATGTGCCGCAACGCCACCGCTACGCTGCTCATGGACAGCAACACCACCAAGAGAACAATCATTCCCGCCGCGGCATTCTCTTGAAATCCCGCCAGTGGCCGGCTTATCCAGCTGTAAATCTGAATTGGCAGCACCGTAAATGCGTCGGTGGGACTCGTTGGCACGAAAAAGACCGACGTGAACGCGCCTATCACGATTAGCGGAGCAGTCTCACCAATTGCCCGCGCCAGGGCAAGGATAACGCCGGTCAAAACTGTCGGCATGGCCACCGGCAGAACCTGAAACCGCACCGCCTGCCACTTTGTAGACCCCAATGCTATGGCCGCCTCTCGTATCGACGGGGGCACCGACCGCAACCCCTCTCTGGCCGCTACGATGATGATGGGAAGAATCAGGAGGCCCAGGGTGAGGGCCCCGGTGATGATGCTGGGGCCAAGGTTGAACCAATAGTAGAAAAGCGCCAGTCCCAGAAGCCCATACACCACCGAGGGTACGCCGGCCAGGTTATTGATGTTTATCTCGATAATTTTGGTGAACAGGTTTTTGCCGGCGAACTCCTCCAGA
Source organism: Dehalococcoidia bacterium (assembly GCA_965249215.1). GTDB lineage: Bacteria > Chloroflexota > Dehalococcoidia > Lucifugimonadales > UBA3495. The sequence goes on from CBDFLN010000002.1 coordinate 847,693, forward strand.
TAGATCGCGGCCCCAATGCCAACGGGGACCGCGAACAGCGCTGTAAATCCCATGACCCACAAGGTCCCCAGCAGGGCGGGCTTGACGCCGGCAGCTTCCGCATTACGGGAGGGGAAGCTGTTCAGGAAGTCCCAGCTGAGGCGCGGGATTCCGTCAGTCCCCACGTCGACAAGCAGCACGGCCACGGCAAAGACCCCGAAGGCGGTAGCCAACATAGCCAGGCCTAGGAAGCCGCCGGAGGTTGCCTTACGAATCTGCCTGCTCTGCGGTCTGGGTAGGCCCCTGAAGGGGATGCCGACAATCATTCGTATACCTCTCTGAACTTGGCCAGTAGGGCTTGAGCCAACAGGTTGATAACCAGGGTAAACACGAACAGCCACAGGCCCACGGCGAAGGCGCTTTGGTATTCAATCGCTCCCCGTTCCGTATCTCCCCGCACCACGTCTATGATAAAGGCGGTCATGGTCTGCATGGCCTCGAAGGGATTGCCAGAGAGATTGGCTGCATTGCCGGCCGCTATGGTGACGATCATCGTCTCCCCCACGGCCCTTGACAGGGCCAGAAGCGCCGCCGCGACGATACCCGACAGGGCCGCGGGGACCACAACCCTGACAGCCACCTGGAAACGGTTGGCCCCCAAGGCCTGGGCGCCCTCTCTCAGAGCTGAGGGAACGGCCCGCATGGCGTCGTCGGATAGAGAGACCACCATGGGTATGAGCATAACCCCCATGGCGCAGGCGGCGGTGATGGCGTTATAGGTGGCATCGGTCTGGAACAGGGTCTTTATGATGCTGGGGCTGATGAAGTACACGGCAAAGAACCCGAAGACCACCGTTGGTATGCCCGCCAATACTTCCAACACCGGCTTTACTACCGCTCGCAACGCTTCAGGCGCGTATTCACTGAGGTAGATAGCGGTTAATAGCCCAATGGGGAACGCCACTGCCAGGGCCATAGCCGCAATGAACGCCGTGGCGGAGAGCAAAGGCAGCACACCGAAGCTTTGAGGTGTGAACAACGGAGACCAGTCCTTGCCCGTCACAAACTCCCAAAACGAGACCTCGGTGAAGAAGGGTATCGCCTCCGACAGGAGAATGACGACAATGCCCACCGTGGTCACGATGGACATAATCGCACATAGGGCAAGGATGAATATAATAGGCGCCTCCCGCACGACACGCGGCGAGAGGCGCCTACGGTTGAGGCGTATGGCCCCTCGTTGCACTACTGAAGCCTGCCCAGGACATCAGTGAGAGGCGTCCCGGGGGCAACGTCCCTGAACACCGACCCGGTGGTCCGGGCGTCTACCCGGCCCTGGCTCCAGGTGTAGGCCGCCTGCGGCAACGCTACATAGCCTACCTCCGGCACCAGCTTGGTGGCCTCTTCCAAGTAGTATGCTACGAAGGCCTCCAGCTCCGGCCTCTCGTCCAGCAGGCCTGAATTTACGTAGATGAAGATGGGTCGGGCCAGGGGCTGATAGCTGCCGGCCTCTACCGACTCGCTGGACGGCGCCACGCACTCCCCTGTCGCAGGGTTCTCCACCGCTACCGCAGTCACCAGGTCGATGTACTGGGCTAGGTAGGCCAGCCCAAAGTACCCAATCCCGCCCTGGGTGCCGTTCACTCCCTGGGCAATGAGCGGGTCGTCCTCTGTGGCCAGGTCCATGTCACCTCTGTGCCGCCCGCCTTCTCCCATGATCGCCTCGGTGAAGTAATCAAACGTGCCCGAGGCCGTGCTCGGTCCGTACAGCCGCATCCTCACGTCCGGGAATCCCGACCTCACCTTACTCCAGTTGTCGATTACCCCGGCGGCTTCCGGCTCGAAGATGGTTTCCAGCTCCTCTACCGTGAGGCACCTGGCCCAATCGTTCTCTGGATTGACTACAACCGAGAGAGCGTCGAAGGCCACCGGAATCTCGATTAACTCGATATCATTCTCGGCGCAGGTATCGATCTCTGACTGCTTTACCGGCCGGGAGGCGTTAGAGACCTGGACGTCTCCGGCGCAGATGGCCCGGAAGCCGGCGCCAGTGCCGGTGGACCCTACGTTCACCCGGACTCCCGACTTCGCCTTGCTGAATTCCTCTGCAATGGCCTCGCTGATGGGGAATACAGTGCTGGATCCCGCTATTGCGACGGTCCCCCTGAGGCCTGGTGCAGCAACCGGTCCCGTCGGGTCGTCACCGCCGCACGCCGCCGCCAGGACCAACACCAAGGGCAGCGCGGCTAGAGTCAGGATTCTCAAGAGCCTAACACCCGGTCTTTTCACCTGCATCGTTCTCCTTATCTTTTGGGATCACCGGGAGATTAGCGGAGGGACTTTAACGGGAGCTTAATGCTTTGTTAAGGGCAGGTTATGGCTCGATTAAGCTCCGTTTCTTAGTCTGGCAACGTGCCTGTCATTTGCTGGACGCGATGTTCGCCGCACGTTGAGTTACATTCATCTCAACGGCAGTCCCGGAGCCCCGGTTTGATCACGTCGCTGGACGCTTTTGACGGCGGGCCGCGCCCAGCGTAGTATTTCCCTGTTCAACCCCCTCGACGGCCCGGCGAGCAAGGAGGACCTACCAATGAAAGCAGTATTCATAGAGGAACACGGCGGCCCCGAGAAGCTCATCTACGGCGACCGGCCGGAGCCGGAGGCAGCCCCCGGCGAAATCATGCTCCGCGTCCGCGCCAGCGCCTTGAACCATCTCGACCTGCCTTTACGGACAGGAGCCTATTACCGGGGGCCACTGCCGCGCATTCTCGGTTGCGACATCGCCGGGGAGGTTGTCACCGTCAGCCCCGCCGCCTCCACGTCGCTGCAACCCGGCGACCGGGTCATCTTCAACAACCGCATCCCGTGCCGCACCTGCGAGGAGTGCCGCATGGGCAACGACCAGTGGTGTGCCAGCCAGAAACGGTTGGGAGTCGACCTGGACGGCGGCCATGCAGAGTACATCACCGCACCGGCCGCCAACGCCCACGTCATCCCAGAGTGGATGGACTTCACCGAGGCGGCCACCCTGCCCATCGCCGCCCACACGGCGTGGCACTGCATGGTCACCCAGGCGCAAGTCAAGCCGTGGGACGACGTCCTGGTCCAGGCGGCGGGCAGCGGCGTCGGCAGCATGGCCATACAGATTGCCAAAATGGTGGGAGCGCGGGTCATCACCACCGCCGGCAGCCAGTGGAAGTTGGACAAGGCGAAAGAGTGGGGCGCCGATGAGGGCATCAACTACCGCGAGACTCCCAACTTCAGCGACCGGGTCAAGGAGTTCACCAACGGACGGGGGGTCGACCTGGTCTTCGACTGCGTCGGGGCCGATGTCTGGGAGCAGAACCTGTTATCGTTGAAGGCCGGCGGACGCCTGGTGATAACGGGAGTGACCTCCGGCGCATCCGCCAGCTTGGACCTGACCCTACTGCAGGGCAAGCCTCTTCACCTAATGGGCAGCGGAGGGCGCAGCAACCGCACCTTCGCCGACTTTATGAAGGTAGTGCACCACGGGTCCCTGCGCGGCATACCGGGCCGGGTGTTCCCGCTAAACGGGGTAGCCGCCGCCCACCAAGCCATGGAGGACCGGGACTTCTACGGCAAGATTGTCATAGAAAGCTAGGTCTTGGCCGGCCCTGCCGCGGAACCCGGCATGCCCAGGCCAGCTTCCCTAAGGGCGTCCCAGGCTCCAGATGCGGGCAGACCCCATAGACCGAGGTAGCGCCCTCTGCGCAATCTCCAAAGCAGCATAGAAATGGGTCATGCAATCCCCTCTCCCTTTGGGAGAGGGTTAGGGTGAGGGGGATACAACGGGCCATGCCAAGGTCTGCGGTGCGAGAGCAGGTTAGACTTCTACCCCGCTAGCCCTTGGGAATCCTGAAAGTAAACGTGGCGCCCTCTCCCTCCCGGCTCTGTACCGTGACCTCGCCTCCGTGCAGCTGCACGATGTGTTTGACTATAGCCAACCCCAGCCCCGTACCGCTGTCCCGCCGCGACCGGTCCGCCTTGTAGAAACGCTCGAATACGTGGGGCAGGTGTTCCGGCGCAATGCCCCGTCCCGTATTGCTTACATGCACCCGCACGCCGTCCCCGTCCTCTTCCGTCGCCAGAGCGATTCTTCCGGCGTCCGGGGTGAATTTCACCGCATTGTCCAGCAGGTTGACCAAGGCCTGGCGCAGCTTGTCCTGGTCGGCCATGACCGGCGGGACATTCTCGTCATGCTCCGCATCCACGGATATTCCCCTGGTTTCAGCCCGTACCGCAAAGCCCGCTATTACGTCGTCAAGCAATGGCCTGAGGTCAGTAGAATAAAGCTGCATGGGCTCCTGGCCGCTCTCTAACCGGGAAAGCTCCAGCAGGTCGCCGGCCATACTGATCATCCGCCCGACGTCCTCGTTGATGCGCCTGATGAAGTCCCGAGCAACCTCCGGTTCGGCCAAGGCCCCGTTCTCCAAGGTCTCCACTGCGGCCTTGACCGAGGCCAGCGGACTGCGAAGTTCATGAGAGACGTTGCTGATAAACTCCCGGCGAGTGGTATCCAGTTGCCGCAGGCGGGACAGGTCCTGAAGGGTCAGCAGCACGCCCGGAAGAGAGCTGCTGTCGGTAAGGGGCATCGCTACGGCGCTGAGGAACCGGCGCCGGGACAATTCCACTTCTCCGTACTGCGGTTCGCCCGTCTCGAAGGCCAGGGAAATCATCCGGTGCAACTCGTGGTTTCTGGACAACTCTATGAACCGCCGCCCCTCCAGGTCCAGTCCTTCTATTTCCAGAAGTTCTTTGGCTATCGGGTTGAGAAGCTCGACTTCACCTTCGGGCCCGATCATCACCACTCCATCCGCCATGACTTCCAGAACGGTTGACAGCCTGTTCCGCTCCGTCGACAGCTCCTGAATCGTCGTCTGGAGGGTCGCCGCCATCTGATTGAATGACTCGGCTAGCTCCCGGGTTTTGTCCCTGGATATAGTAGACACTCTGTGGCACAGGTCTCCTTGAGCGATCCGCCGCACTCCCTCGGTGACCGAGCGGACGGAGCGGGACGTGCGTTGGGCCAAAAAGTAACCCAACAGCAAACAGAGGAGGGCTGCGCTGAGTCCAGACAAGGCAATGGTGACAACGTCCACTTTAGACTACACCTGCGACATGAGGGCCGCGCTGCAACAGGGGCCGGGCCAACCTCATGCCTGAAACTTGTAACCCACACCTCGAATAGTGATAATCATCTGCGGACTGCTTGGGTCAGCCTCTATCTTTTCCCTTAGCCAACGGACGTGGACGTCGACGGTCCGGGCATCGCCGATGTAGTCCTGTTCCCACACCTGGTCCAGGATCTGGCGCCGGGTGTAGACCCTCCCTTTATTCGCCATCAGCAGGGCGAGAAGGTCGAACTCCCTGGGTTTCAGGTTGAGCTGCCGGCCCTCGAGGCTGACCACGTGGCCCGCTGTGTCCAGTTCCAGGTCACCCGACCTGATGAGGCTTACGCCGGAGGATTCTGCGCGTCTGCCGCGGGACCGGCGCAGTATTGCCCGTACTCTCGAAAGCAATTCCCGCATACTGAAGGGCTTGACGACATAGTCATCGGCGCCCATCTCCAGTCCCACCACCCTGTCCACTTCCTCAGTTTTGGCCGTCAGCATCAGCACCGGCACGTCACTGGTCCGTCGTAGTAGCCGGCAGACCTCCAAGCCGTCCAAAGTCGGCAGCATGATGTCCAGGATAACCAGCGCCGGGTCCGCTTCCCGGGCGATCTCCAGCCCCTTCCCTCCGTCGGCGGCCGTAACTACCTGGTACCCCGCGTGTTCCAGGTTGTATTTCAGCGCTTCGAGAAGATTTTCCTCGTCTTCAACGATCAGGATCGTCTGTTCCAGCAAATCGGACTCCGTAGTATGGCCTATTGGCCCCCATTATACAAAGTCCCGTAAGACCCGGCGGCAGGTGCCAGCCAACGCCGACGCCGCCGCCCGTAGCAAGTAGACATAATGTAGGCTCGAAACCGGGGCAAGCGTCGATGTGGGGCCTTCCGAGGCCGGCCCAAGAGGGAGGGTCAGCGGTCGTCTCGCCGTTCCTTGTGTTCCGTAACCACCACATGGCCTTGAGCGTCGCCGGTTCTGACAAACACAATTCGGCTCTTTTTGCCGCCGTGGATTTGAGGCTCCTGGGCCAGCTTACGTCGCAACAAGTCAATCGGCCCGCCCTCGGCGCACAGCGACTCCGGCAGGCCCAGCACGTTCACCAGCAGCCGCCGGTCCAGTTCCGCCCGGGCCGGGTCCTCGTCTATCTGGTCGAAGGGCAAGAAACGAAGTTCCTGCATGGCATCGAAAGCCTCTATTGCCGCAACTTGCTGCTCCGCAGTTAACGTCCGCGTATCCAGCGCCGGGATGTTCGGGATTCCGGTAACAGTGGTGGTGCCGCGCCCCGATTGGGTCTTATTGGCCCTCCACCAATGCAGCAGCAGTCCCAGGGTGGAGTTGCACCACAGAGCAAAGGCGTGCTCGTGGTCGCGGTCCTCGAAGATGACCGACGGCCATGCCCTGCCACCGATGCAGGGGCGTTCGGTCATTGCAACGATGAGGGACTGGGAGTTGAACCGGAGTTCGCAGTTGTAGTGGGCGCGGGTGGCAGTGGCCCAGATTTGCGCCGCCTTGGTGTCCATATCCGATTTGATCTCGCCTTCAGCGTCAAGGTCTACGATCAACTGTCGCTCTCGCCTAGCGGCGTGAGACCAGATCATTGGGTACGTAGGGTATGGCGTCACTGGCGGCTGAATTCTCAAGAACGGACCGCGAGGCGTCCCATCGTAGGCGTCCTCGTCAATGTCTCTATGAACAGGCCCACGGCCAGCCACTTCTCCAATTCGCGCAATAGGCAAATCAATTCCCTTTGCCCCAGGCTGGCCCAGTTGGATAAGTTTGCCGGCGGCCAGCGCAACAGCCGACTGAGCCAAGTCTGCGTCGGCTAGCCCGACGATGGGCCAGGGGCCCGATTCCGGCAACTCAGCGCGCCAAAGCTGACCGTAGGAAGAGTCGCCGATCCGCAAGCGAGCGAATCTTTCGGCATGCCATTGGCGGCCGACCGCTCCACTGCCAGCTAGTTCGAGTATTCCAGCCGCAAGCAGTTCCGCTTCACTCGCTGTGGAAGGGAATCTGTCCAATACCACGAAAGCCGCCAGGTTTCTGCCCTCGGCTTGACCATCGCTACTGCCTTTACGGGCCACCACCAAGCATTCCGCCATGCCGGTATAAGCGGAAAATGCGGCCTCATCGTCTTCCGCTCCTGCGATGGTGACGACAATGATTTCCCGGTACTCTGCGCGGCACCTTCTGCGGACGGCGTCCCAGGAAGCTCCGCTCAGAGCGCTAAGGGGAAGCACGAATGCCAAGACGCCATCGGAACGTATCTTCCGGTGGGCCAGTTCAACAAAGTGGGACGCCATTCCGGCATTGTCGTTGGAGGGAGATCCCAGGGCCAGGCGTTGCACGGTGTCGGACATTACGGCTTGCACTTCGGGGGGAGTGTCAAACGCAGCATAAGGGGGTATAGGCACGTCCGCGTGCCCTGCCTCGTGGTTGGTTGGGCGGGTGAACGGCGGGTTCATTATCACGAGATCGAACTTGCCGTGGCCGACCCGTGAAACCAGGTCCCGGACCTCCTCTGGTTTGCGGCCGCCGGAGGTTACTGCAGCGGCCTCTCCCAGCAGGCTCGGCTGCACGCTCTCCGCCAGAAGGTCCAAGGAGCCGACGGTCACCGCCTCCCTTGGTTTGCCGTTGCCCTTTCCATTGGCCTTTGGCGTGGTACGCAGGTAGCGGTTGCCGTAGGGCATGGTGAGGAGACATTCGCCGTCAAAGGGGGTATCGGGATGGCTGCCGGCTAGCATTGCGGCAGTCAGATGTACAGCTATGTTCACCACGTCCAGGCCAACCAACCCGTGTTTCATCATCGGCCCGTGCAGTTCCCGCGGGTCGCCGCCGTGGAGTTCGTGGAGGAGGGACAATCGCTGGTAGGCGGCGGACAGCAAGGTGCCGGTGCCGCATGCAAAGTCGCCAATTTGGAGGCTCGCCAGGGTCTCACTGTCGCCCCAATCGGCCCCCGATGGCGGGCGGGCGGCAGGTAAGGCCAGCCCGGCGAGAAGGGCAGCGGCCTCGGGTCGGGTGTAGTAGGTGGCCAGGAATTTCCGGTCGGCGATTAGCTTCTGGAATACAATGCCCGTGAGATCGTGGGACTGGGTAACTCCGCCAGCGACCAACTCGCTGGCGGATCGCCACAGCAGATTGAGCACTACGTTGCCGGTCGCCATGGGCAGGCGGCGCAACATCTCCTTCGCGGACCAGAAGATGGGCCAATAGTTGACGGCCAGGATGCGCTCCCATTCCAGCCAGAGGTCGTCAGGGGCGAATAATCCGTCTCTGCGAAAGGACGCGGGCGGATGAACGGTGCGGACATCTCCGCCGACGCTCACCACCTCGAAATCTACTTGGGCCAGGGACTCGTGGAAGATGAGGGCGTTGGTTATCACCGTCATGGCCATCCGCCGGGTCTGGCCGTCTTCGTCGTCGTCTTGGCCCAACACGCGGCCAATGTCGCGCCCGCGGGCCCCGCCGTGGGGATGACGCCGAGTGAACTCGTTGGCGGCCCGGGCCACTCCGGTCTCTAACTCGTTGGCCAGGGCCTCGACGCGGGAGGCAGGTGCAGCGGCCCGGCGCACCAGCATGGCAAGGTCGAGCACGCCGCCACTTATCCATCCGCTTTCGGGAAGGCGCTCCGGCGGTCCGTTGGGCTGGCGGGTGTAGAGGGCGTACTCCAGGGCGTCGGTGCGGCGTATGCCGTTGCGCAATCGCCTGCCGTCCAGATAGGTGAGCGGGTCTGGGTACACCAGGGCGACGGCAGTCTCGATAGCCCGCCCGCTGTCAGCGACGACGCGACCCAGGCGAGCGATTGCGTCCTGCTGGGCGCTGGCGTGGTTAGCCCGTTCCGCCTCTATCACCACGGGCCAGCCGCTGGCGTCTTCAACGAGGATATCGGGTCGGCCGCCGCCTTCGAGGATGGAGCCTGTCTGCTCCGAGCGGGCCCGCCAACTGCGACGCAGCCCGTCCAGCACCTCGCCCAAGGCAACGTTCATCGTCTGTTCGTGGGTCGGGCCGGGCATAACACTATCCTAAGAGCAGACCTGCCAGGTTTCAATAAGCAAATGTCACAACGACCGTGAAAGATAGAGCGGGTCAGCGCCGACACTAGCCTTAGTTAGGACGTCGGCTCCAAGCGGCGCCGAGCGCGACGCCCACGGCAACTCCTATTGCCACGCCAACGCCGACATTGCCAATTGCCGCGCCGATGCCTACGCCTGCTCCAGCTCCGATGGCGATGCCTACACCGAGGTATTTGTTTGCGCGCACGCTTTTTCCCCTCCGTCGCGTATTGCTGCACCATGCCTCTGTTGAGTTAGACGACCTAGACTCCGCCGGATTCGTATGGAGCGACGGATTTCGCAGTTCACTAGGTCATGGTGGAGGTGAGGGGAATCGAACCCCTGGCCCCCTGCGTGCAAAGCAGGTGCTCTCCCGCTGAGCTACACCCCCACGGCATTACGCGCAAAAAAAGAGGAACGCGTGCTTTGATTATAACAAGGGCAGGTTGGACAGGTTGAAGGGCCGGGGCCCGAGCGTCAGGCGTGTCAGCGACCTTGCGTCGCAACAACCTTCTGCAGGTCGAAGCGGTACTCTTCTATCACAGGGTTAGCCAGCAGCTTGTCGCATATACCGGCAGCCACCTCGCGGGCCCGGGCCTGGTCGTTTTCATTGATCGTCACTTCCAAGTATTTGCCCACCCTGACGTCCTCCACCGAAACGAACCCCAGCTGTGTGAGACTGCCCAGAACAGTCTGCCCCTGGGGGTCGTTGACCGCCGGTTTGAGAGTGACGTATATCTTCGCCAGGTACATCTGCTAGCCGCCCGGCTCAGAGAGCAATCTTGATGCCCCTGTGCCAAAACAAATCAATGCCGTGGCCCGCCGCCAAGCGTAGGCGCCGCAGCGCCAGCCCGCCGGTTCGCCGCGTTTGCCCAGGTTAACCCGTGACCCCGGTGACCCCGCAGGGAGCGCCGTTGGGGAACTCGGGACCCAACCTGCCGGCGTAGGCTTCAAAGAATCTCTCTATCCGCTCCTCGTCCACTCCCTGCATGGTGTCCAACACGCCCCAAGTCGAAAGCGCGACGGCGCCCTCGCCTATCTGGTCGTAGGACCGGGTCACCGCCCAATCGGGCGCCAGGTCGAAGCCGTCCATGAAGTCCCGGAGCTGCTCCACGTCGGCCGGGTCAGGCAGGTTGTAGCTGACGACGATATTGCCGTGCTCCAGGTTGTGGACGATCCGTTCGTCGGGCAGACCTTCCTCGTAGAAGCCGCAGCGGGCCCAGAAGTCCCAGTGCTCGCCCGACGTTGGAGGGATAGTGTTGTAGTCCACCATCTGTCCTTCCAGCACGTGGTCCCTGCTGGGCATTTCCTCTTGTAGGACTCCGATCCCTTCCTGGTACTCGGTGTAGCGTCCCAGCCCGGCTCCCTGGTTTCCGCCGCCGCCCAGGGGTATGCCCCCGATGGCGAATCCGGCTATCACCAGGACCGCGACAATGGCCGAGGCCGCCAGATATAGCTTGTTGGTCTTTTTCCTACGAGGCCTGGCGTCTGCTAGTGAGCCCGCAGACCTGGCCCCCCTGGGAACGACTTGGCCGCCCCTCCGGCGGCGTCTCGATTCGGGCAAGTGAAGTTCCTCCGCCTATTTTATTGCTTGGGTCGTCCGTACGTGCAATAGCTGTCTCGTCACGCCGTGACCGGTGTCTCCAACAGCCCCAGCCGCCGGAAGGTGTCGTCGACGTAACGAGTATAGTAGCTGTAATCAAAGATTTCGTCGATTTGCTCCTTGGACAGGTACGCCAGGGCCTCGCCGTCGGATTTGACCAAGTCCCGGAAGTCCTGGCCCTTGTCCCAGCTGGTCGCTGCGTTCTTCTGCACTATCTTGTACGCGGCTTCCCGGGCAAGGCCCCGGTCCACCAGGGCCAGCAGAAGCCTCTGGCTGAAGATTACGCCGCGGCTGCTTTCCATGTTGGCCCACATCCTGTCCGGGAAGACCCTCAGGCCGCTGATGACCCGGTCGAAGATGCTCAGGATGTAGTCCAGCGCCAGGCAGGAGTCGGGAAAGACTATTCTCTCGGCGGAAGAATGGCTGATGTCCCGTTCGCCCCACAACGCCACGTTTTCCAATGCGGTGACGCTGTGGCCCCGAATCAGCCGGGCCAGTCCGCAGATGCGTTCCGTCAGTTCGGGATTTCGCTTGTGCGGCATGGCCGACGATCCCGTCTGCCCCTGGCCGAACGGCTCCTCCACCTCGTGCAGCTCGGTGCGCTGCAGGGTGCGAATCTCGGTGGCGAACTTCTCCAACGACGCCGCGATAAGGGCCAGCGTCATCACGAAGTGGGCATGCCGGTCCCGCTGCACTATCTGGTTCGACACCGGGTCCATCCGGAGACCCAGGCGCTCGCCGGCCCGCTCTTCCACCGACGGCGGCACGGTGGCGTGGGTGCCCACCGCTCCCGAAATCTTGCCCACCCGAACGCTTTCCAACGCCTCCACCAATCTTGCTCGCTGACGCCGCAACTCCTCCCACCACAGCGCCAGCTTCAGCCCAAATGTAATGGGTTCGGCGTGAACGCCGTGGGTGCGCCCCATCATGATCGTGTCTTTGTGTTCCACGGCCCGGGCCTGTAGCGACTTCAATACGTCGTCCAGGTCTTGCAAGAGCAGGGTCCCGGCCTCCGTCAGCTGGAGGCCTGTGGCGGTATCCAGGACGTCCGACGACGTGAGCCCCAGGTGCAGCCACCGGCCCTCGGGCCCCAGTCCTTCGGTGACGGAGGTGAGGAAGGCCGTCACGTCGTGGCGGGTCTGCTCGAATACTTCCATCATGCGGGCGTGGTTGTATTCGGCCCGCCGCAACCTGGCCATGTCCTCCTCCGGGATCACCCCCTCGTCCGTCCACGCCTCACACGCAGCCAGCTCCACGTCGAGCCACTTTTGGTACTTGTTCTCGTCCGACCACACCTTCTTCATGGCCGGCCTGGAATACCTTTCAATCACCGTGAACCGTCCTGCGGGCCGGGAGGGACAGTAGCTGTTGAAGGTGAGTCCGGCTTCAGCCCATTGGAGGTATGCGCCTGCACGGCTAAGAGCACATCCTTAAAGTCGGTGAAAGGATGGAACGGTATGTCCCGCCGCGAGCATTCCCTGGCCAGAATGCGGTGAGCAAACAACACGTCCGCCCGGTCAGCCGCCTCGAAGTCCGACATCCCATCGCCTGCATAGAAGATGCAGTGACCCCGTTCCCGGAACCGGTCCACGACCAACCCCTTGGAAATTCCTTGCCTCTCCCGGCCCGGCCGGGCATGGCGGTATTCGAACTGGATGCCCTGCGGAGTGAACTCGGTGTTGACTGCGAACACCGGCACTTCATAGAAGCCTTCCTTTTCCAACAAGGCTTCTATGTAAAAGTCCAAGCCAAGACTCACGATGGCCATGGGAAAGTCATTAGACCGGCAATACGACCAGAGCTCGCCGAAATAGGGCCGCAACGACGCGTTGTTCTTTACATAATCCTGCATCGTGGCGCGGTCGGCCTGGATGTTGCGAAAAACGATTTCCTGGTACTCTTTGAGCGTCAGGTCCCGGGACATCAGCCGCTCCCGGACGTCCTGCCAGGTGGGGTCGCCGAAACGCTTCAGCAGCAGTTCGGCAACGTTTTGTTCCGCCGCGGTGTCGTCGAAGTCCACCAGCACCGCGGGGGGCAGGCTACCGTTCCCGCAATTCTTGCCGGTAGTCTTCATACGCCTGCCTGATTTCGTCGTATTTGAGGCCCAGGATTTCCGCCGCCAGGTAGGCCGCGTTGCGGGCCCCCCAATTGCCGATGGCCACGCAGGCCACGGGAATTCCGGGCGGCATTTGGACCGTACTCAACAAAGAGTCAATCCCATTAAGCTCGCTGGATGCCAGCGGGATTCCGATGACCGGTAGCGTCGTCCAGGCTGCCAGCGTTCCGCCCAACGCCGCTGAACCGCCGGCGGCCGCAATGAACACCTCTATCCCCCGTTCCCGGGCTGACAGAGCGTACTCCCGGACCCGCTCTGGGGTGCGGTGCGCCGACAGGGCCCGTACTTCGTAGTCGATTTTCATCTGTTCCAGGGTTTTGATGGTGTCCTGCACCAACGGTTCATCCGTGGCGCTCCCCATTACCAAACCGACTAAGGGCATTGACCTTACCTCCTCTGTAATTAGGGCCTACAGTTCCAACTCGTCTCGAATCGCCTCCAACAACGCCCGCTCCAGGGCCTCCCGCTCGGGGCGGACCTCGACCCCGTTGACGAGAATGGAAGCGCCATCTTCCGCCAAGACCAGTTCAACCTCAATTCCCCGGTCTCCCAATTCCTCCCATGACAGCGAGTGGGTGATTCCGTCGTACTGGCCCTCATCGTCTTCATCTAGCAAGTCCAACGCATCCAGACCGTCACCCTCTTCGTCCCCGGCGTCCTCGTCCGGTTCCCAGGAAACGAATCTCTCTGGCTCACCCCGGCCGTCCAACAGGCTGTTGTTGATGTCCGACAACAAAGCCCCGATTCCCAGCGAGTCCGCCAGGCCCTTCAGTTCCCGGCGGTCTTGGCTCAATTTTTCCTCAGCCTCCGCCGCCTCTTTTTGCCGCTTGGCGCGCACTGGCGCCAGCTCCTGCTTTAAGGCGGACAGTGATTCCCGCCACTGCATCATCCGACCTCCCGCCGGTTGGGCTGCACAATGTTCGGATAGACTTCGGCAACAGCGCGGAAACTAGACGGGCAACCCCGTAACGGCACGGCGTTAAACCCTTCCAGCACTCCGGCGCAGCCAACACCCACGGCTATTCTTCTCCGGGGCATCATCCCCAAGCTAAAATCCCCAATGCCTGCCGGTGCCGCAGCCTCGAGACGGAGCCGGCTCGCAGGCCGCGGTGTCCCACGTGGGGCTTCCGGCTGGCTTAACGACGCTGCCATCTCCGCAGTTTAGTCCCGGAAGCGGCAGCGCAGCGATATTGTATCGCACATCGGGAAATCCGGGGAGTATATGCCGGCATCGGCGGCAACTTGCGCCCCGCCGATACAGGCCGCTATTCCCACTCGATGGTCCCAGGAGGCTTGCTGGTGATGTCGTAGACCACCCGGTTGACACCGGAAACCTCGTTCACTATCCGGTTGGAGATTCGGGCCAGCACCTCGTAGGGGAGTCTCACCCAGTCCGCCGTCATGGCGTCGTCGCTGGTCACCGCACGGACGGCGCACACGTTGCCGTAGGTCCTATAGTCCCCCATCACGCCGACAGTCTTGCTGTCGCTGAGCACGGCAAAGCTCTGCCAAAGCTGGTCGTACAGGTTGGCCCCCTTGATTTCATCGATGACGATCCAGTCGCAGCGCCTCAGCATGTCCAGCCGCTCTTCGGTTACCTCGCCGATCACCCGGATTGCAAGTCCAGGGCCGGGAAAGGGTTGACGATGCACCATTTCGGGCGGCAGTCCCAGTTCCATGCCGACTTCCCTGACTTCGTCTTTGAACAAGTAGCGCAAAGGCTCCACCAGCTTTAGTTTCATGTGCTGCGGCAACCCGCCCACGTTGTGGTGGGTCTTGATGCGCGCCGAGGCCCGATTGTCCGACGCGGCGCTTTCTATCACGTCGGAATACAGCGTTCCCTGGGCCAGGAAGTCCGGCTTACCCAGGTCCGAGGCAACGTCCTCGAACACCCGGATGAACTCCTCTCCGATGGCCTTACGCTTCATCTCCGGGTCGGTGACACCGGCAAGCTGCTCCAAGAACCTGTTGGACGCGTCGGTGTACACCAGGTTCAACCCCAGGTTGCGGTTAAACGTGGCCTGCACCCGCTCCGCCTCTTCCAACCGTAAAAGTCCGTTGTTCACGAAAATGCAAGTCAGTTGGTCGCCAATTGCCTTATGCAGCAACACGGCCGTCACTGCCGAGTCCACTCCCCCCGAAAGGGCGCATATCACCCGTCCATCGCCCACCTGCTTGCGGACGCGGTTGATGGAGTCGTTTACAAAGTTGCCGGGCGTCCACGAGCCGGTGCAGGAGCATACCCGGAACAGGAAGTTCTCCAGGACGGTCTGGCCCAGGGGCGTGTGGCGCACCTCCGGGTGGAACTGCAGCCCGAATATTTTCTCGCCGTCGCCTATTGCCGCCACCGGCGAATTCTCGGTGTATGCCAACGACGTGAAACCGTGGGGAAGCTGCTCCACGCGGTCGCCGTGACTCATCCATACTGGCAGCGATGGCGGCAACCCCTGGAAAATCGGGGCCTCGGCGGTCTCTTGGTGCAGGATTGCCGACCCGAATTCCTGTTTGAGCCCCGGCACTACCTTGCCCCCCAGTTGATGCACAAGGGCCTGCATCCCGTAGCAGATGCCCAGAACGGGCAACCCCTTCTCGAACACCCAGCCCGGAGCCAGAGGCGCGCCGGGCTCATAGACGCTGGACGGGCCTCCTGATAGGATCACCCCACGGGGGTTCATGCGTTCCACCGACTCCCATGAGGCCGACGCCGGTACTATCTCGGCATAGACCTTTAGCTCCCTCACTCGACGGGCGATCAGGTGGCTGTACTGAGAGCCGAAGTCTACTACGGCTATTCCTTCGTTGACGGTCTGCGGGCCGTCGGCTGCTTCCGAGCCTAGACCTTCCAGGCTCTTGGCGATCTCTAAGTACGCCGACACCTCCAGGTCGTCGCTGGTGGCAACACGTCGTCCTTGGTTTAGCTTTTCTTCTGGCGTGGCAGACCTCCCTGCAACCGCAGCATCCCGGCGTCGGTGGGGTTTGGGGTATTATAGCCGTGATGCCCCGGGGAGTATACCGTTGTTCCAACCTCGCCTGCGTCTCCCGGGCGGGCCTGCTGTGTTATACTCGGCTACGAGGACTAGGCGTGGAGACGCCGGAGCCGGATGCCAGAAATCGTTCCCGTCACCGACGGCCGGGCCGACCAAGACATAGAACAAGCGGTAAGGTTCCTGAAAGCCGGCGGTGTGGTCGTGTTCCCCACCGACACCCTATACGGCCTGGGAGCGGACGTGTTCTCCGTGCCGGCATTGGAACGGCTCTTCACTATCAAGGGGCGGCCCGCAGCCTTGGCCCTCCCGGTGTTGGTGAACTCTACGGAGCAGGCCCAGATGGTGGCTCGATTCACCGGCATTGGCAGCCGGTTAGCCCAGCGGTTCTGGCCCGGCCCGTTGAGTTTGGTGCTGCCCAAGTCGGACCGTCTCCCCGGGTTGGTCACCGGCGGAAGGGACACCGTGGCGGTGCGGATGCCGGACCACGCAGTTCCTTTGGCTATAACCCAAAAGCTGCGCGGACCCGTAACCGGCACCAGCGCCAACCTCAGTGGAGGGCCCGACCTGCACTCGCTGGACGCGCTACAGGCCCAATTGGGCAGCTGCGTAGATTACATAACGCACACCGGGCCGCCTCCCCGGGGAACGGCTTCCACCGTGATCGACGTTACCGGGGATTGCCCGCGACTGATACGGGAGGGGGCGATAAGCCAGGAAAGCATCTTGGCCGCTCTGGAATAAAGATGGCCAAACGCCCCAACTGGTACAGTCAACACCCTTCCGCTTGCACCTGCGTAGAGTGCGACCAACGCCGCCGCGCAGGAAAATCGCGCAACCCCCTCCGTGCAGGCCCTGGGTGTTCTACGTTGTTGGTCGGCGCGCTGATAGCGCTGGTGGTCGCCGTTAGCGGTGTTTACTAACCTTGGCGGCAATCAGCGACAATGTCTAGATGTCTAGCGTCAAGACCGACATTTAACAAGATCAAAAAGGAGTCAACTGACCCACCGTGTTTGCCGACCACGAGGCCTACAGAAAGGCCCTGGATGAAGAACTAAGGGACGTTTTCTCGTCCCGCCAGGGGTTCCTCTACGACGTGCTGCGCTACCACCTGGGCTGGACCGACGAGCAGGGGAACTCGCAAGAGAACCTGGCCCCTATACATTTCCCCAGCATCCTGGCCTTGGCCTCGTGCCACGCGCTGTCCGGTGACTTCCGTCCCGCTCTGCCCGCTGCCGCCGGCGTCGAGTTGGTCTACAACTTCACCTTGGTGCACGGCGACGTTCAGTCGGGCCGGCCCGATGGGGGAGACCGCCCCAGCATCTGGTGGGTGTGGGGCCCGGCCCAGGCCATCAACGCCGGCGACGGCCTCCACGCTTTGGGCCGTACCACCACCATGCGGCTGGCCCAACGGGGCCTTCCCCCTCGGCAGGTGCTGCAGGCCGTCCAGTCCCTGGACAGGGCTTGCCTGGTCCTGTGCGAGGGGCAGTATATGGACCTGGAGTTTCAAGACCGTCTGTTGGTCACCGCCGACGACTATTTGGACATGGTCCGCCGCAAGACCGGCGCCCTGACCGGATGCTCGGCAGAATCGGGTGCGCTGGCCGCGGCGGCCGGCCGGGACGCCTGCGCCAGGTTTCGAGACCTTGGCGCCAATCTGGGCATGGCCTGGCAGATAAGCCGGGACATCCAAGACCTTTGGGGGCGTCAAGGCGACGGCATGACCGCCGGCAACGTGCTGCAAAAGAAGAAGAGCCTGCCCCTCATCCGTGCTTTAGCGACCGCTCCACTGGCGGCCAAGCGAGAGTTGGGCAACATCTACATGAAGCGGGTCCTCGAACCGCACGACGCTGCCCGCTTGGTGGACCTCTTGGACCAGACCGACTCCCGACAGTTCGCCAATGGCAAAGCCGAGGAGTTGGTAGACCAAGCCCTGGAAAGCATCGATGAGGCGGGACTGGACGCACAGGGTGAGGGCATCCTGCGTAACCTGGGGCAATTGGCCCTGGAGGGAGCATTGTGAACCCAGGCAGCGCGAGCGCCTGAATGGCGAAGGGCGCCCATGGCTAAGCGGCCTCTCTCCGGTCTGGACGTTGATGGCAAGAGGGTCCTGGTCAGGGCCGACTTCAACGTTCCCATCGAACTTGGCGTTGAAGGAATAGCCGCCTACGACCAACGGCTGAGAGCAACTCTACCCACCATCCGCTACTTGATCGAGAGAAACTGCCGGATAATCCTCTGCTCCCACCTTGGACGACCCGGCGGCAACGTCATCGAGTCCCTCAGGTTGGCCCCCGTGGGCGAGCGGTTGGCAGAATTATTGGGTCGGCCGGTCCGCAACCTTTCCGTGCGCAGCCTTTCAAATTGTATCGGCCCGGACGTGCAAGCCGCCGTAGCCTCTATGGACCCCAACGAGCTGCTGTTGTTGGAAAACCTCCGATTCCATCCTGAGGAAGAGCAGAACGACCCCGCCTTTGCCAACGCGCTTGCTTCCCTGGCCGACTGCTTTGTCATGGACGCTTTCGGCGCGGCCCACCGTTCCCACGCGTCTACCGCCGGCGTTTCCGGCCTGCTCCCGTCGGCAATGGGGTTGCTGGTCCAGAAAGAAGTAGAAGCTCTTGGGCAAGCCTTGGCCGTCAGGGCTGGAGGAGTTCCCCTTGCCGCCCTTATGGGAGGAGCCAAGGTCAGTGATAAAATCCAAGTACTGGAAAATTTGCTGGACAAGCTGGACCACCTGTTCATCGGCGGCGGCATGGCGGTCACTTTCCTCCACGCCGTTGGATATCCAACCGGGGCATCTTCCTTGGAACACGACAAACTGGGATTCGCCGGAGAAATCCTGGACCGCGCCAAGCAGAGCGGCGCTCAAGTCCACTTGCCGTCTGACGTAGTGATTGCCGACGCGTTCGACTCGGAGCCGGCTGAGGTCAAATCAGTTTCTGTCGACAAAGTCCCGGACGGTTGGTTCATAATGGACATAGGAGATTCGACGGCCAGCCGGTTCTCACAGGTCTTGGGGACCTGCAAGACCGTCATCTGGAACGGGCCGATGGGAGTGTTCGAAATGCCCAGGTTTCAACGGGGCACCCGCACCATAGCCGAGGCCGTCGCCGGACTGAGCAACGCCGTAACGGTTGTCGGCGGCGGCTCCACAGCAGACGCCGTCGAAAAGTTGGGCCTTTACGAGAGTATGACCCACGTCTCCACCGGAGGCGGAGCTTCCCTGGAGCTCCTGGAAGGCAAGGAGTTGCCCGGTATAGCAGCCTTGCCCGATGCGTGAAGAAATGGCGCCGGTTCATGCCTGCCAGGGCCTGCGCCGGCCAAGTTATTCGACGAAGGACAAGTCATGATCGACCTGGAAGTGTTACGGGACTCCTACACCTCGACCCCATCCAAGATTGTCATGCTGGTGGTCGACGGTCTGGGCGGCCTCCCGCATCCTGACACCGGCAAGTCGGAGCTGGAACACGCCGACACTCCCAATCTGGACGCATTGGCCAGGGAAAGCGCCTGCGGCCTCACCACCCCCGTTCTACCCGGCGTCACTCCGGGCAGCGGGCCTGGCCACCTGGCCCTCTTCGGCTACGATCCCCTCAAGCACATGATCGGCCGCGGGGCACTGGAGGCATTGGGTATAGACGTAGACTTGAGGGAGGGGGACGTGGCCGCCAGGGGCAATTTCTGCACCGTTGACGCCCAGGGAGCGTTGCTCGACCGCAGGGCCGGGCGCATAGCCACCGAGCTGAGCGCACCCCTGTGCACGCGTCTGGACCGCATAGAAATCGAAGCCGTGGACTTGGACGTTTATCCCGTGCAAGACTACCGCTTCGTATTGCGCCTCCGTGGAGACGGCCTGTCCGAGGCCCTGTCTGAGACCGATCCACAAAGGTTGGAAGCGCCCCCTTTGCCCGTCAAACCCCTGGAACCCCAGGCACAGCGTACTGCCGACGTAGTCAACGAATTCGTGGCCCAAGCGCGGGTGCTCCTGGCGGAGGAGGAGCCGGCAAACATGGTCCTGCTCCGGGGCTTTGCCCAATTGCCCAGCCTGCCGCCCATGGGTGAGGTATACGGTCTTGACCCCGCGGCCATCGCCGCCTACCCCATGTACCGGGGCCTGGCCACCGTGGCGGGCATGAAGATCATTCCCACCGGCCGCACCTTCGCCGACGAGGTGGAGACGCTGCGGCAATGCTTCGCCAGCCACGACTTCTTTTTCATTCACTACAAGCCCGCCGATGCCGCCGGGGAAGACGGCGACTTTGACGCCAAGGTCAAGAGCTTGGAGGCCCTCGACCCCTTCATTCCCCAAATCCGGGACTTGGGGCCCGACGTGCTGATGGTTGCCGGAGACCACTCGACGCCGGCGATTATGGCCGGCCACAGCTGGCATCCCGTCCCCTTTATGCTTCACTCCCGCTGGACCACAGGAGAGGGCATTTCCGCATTCAACGAAAAAGCATGCGCCCAGGGCTCCGTAGGCCGCATACCGGCCACCCAGATAATGCTGCTGGCCCTTGCCCACGCCGGCAAGCTCACCAAGTTCGGCCCGTAATCCTGGGAGCAGCGACGTAACCAATATGGTTAGAAATACTCGGTCCCGGCCCAACCCTGAGGCCATCTCGGATACAGTCACGGCCCCTGAGGACCTTCCCGTATTCCACCGGCTGAGGAACGACCCGTGCCAAAGCCCCTGATTGCCGGCAACTGGAAGATGAACACCGATCTGGCCGAGGCCGAGGCCCTCGCTGCCGGTATTCGTGAGGCTGCAGACGCCATTTCCGGCGTCGAAATCCTGCTTTGCCCCCCCTTTATCTCCTTGGCCGCGGTAGGGGATGCAGTAATGGGCTCGTCGATCAAACTTGGCGCCCAGAACATGCATCACCAGCCGTCCGGAGCCTTTACCGGCGAAATCGCCCCAACCATGCTGCAGGGGCTGTGCGACTACGTCATCCTGGGCCATTCGGAAAGACGCCAACTCTTCGGCGAAGACGACGACTTGATTAACCGCAAAGTCCACGCCGCCTTCCAGCACGGCCTGAGGCCCATCCTCTGTGTCGGAGAGTCCCTGGACCAGCGGGAGACGGGCCAAGCCGGGACGGTAGTAAGCCAACAGTTGCGCGCCGGGCTGGCCGGCATACTTGACATAACCGGTCTGGTGGTCGCCTACGAGCCGGTCTGGGCCATAGGGACTGGTCGGGCCGCGACGCCGGAGGTCGCCGCCGAAATGATGGGCCAGATAATCTCAGGTACTTTGAGGTCGTTACACCCCGAGGCCGCCGGCAAGACCCCCCTGCTCTATGGAGGAAGCGTAAACCCCGACAACATCGCGGGGTTCGCCGCACTGGACAGCGTTCACGGCGCCCTGGTGGGCGGCGCCAGCCTCCAGGCCGACCAGTTCGTCGAGATCGCCAGGCTGACTGCGGAAGCCAAGAAATAAAAGGGTCCCAGCCACAGCCTATGCCCCCCAGTGAATTTGCCCCTAACCCCGCCGCCTCTCCGGTAGTCTTCATCGTAGGCCCAACCGCCGCCGGAAAGTCCCGCCTCGCCCTGGCCTTGGCCCAGCGGTTCGACGGCGAAATAATCAACGCCGACAGCCGCCAGGTCTACAGGCTCATGAACATAGGGACGGCCAAGCCTAGGCCCGACGAGCAAGCGCAAGTCCGCCATCATTTGGTAGACATTTGCGACGTCGGAGACGAATTTAACCTAGCTTCGTTCTTGACTCTGGCCCGGGCATCCATCCAGGACATCAGAGACCGCAGCCGCTTGCCCATCGTCGCCGGCGGCAGCGGCCAATACGTCTGGGCGCTGGTGGAAGGGTGGCAGGTCCCGTCCGCGCCTCCCCAGCCCCAGTTCCGCCGGGACATGCTGGAGGAAGCGCACCAGAACGGCCCCATGTCGGTATACCGGCAGCTGCAACTTACTGACCCGGATAGGGCCGCCCAGTTGGACCCCCGGAATCTGCGCCGCGTAATCCGCGCCCTGGAAGTGCATTACTTCCGCCAACCGTCCGGCTCCACCCCTGAACAAGAGCGCCGTCCCTTGGAGAACGCTCTGATCATCGGGTTGACCATGCCGCGGGAACAGCTTTATCAACGCATAGACCAACGCGTGGACCGGATGCTCGCGTCAGGTCTGTTAGAAGAAGTCAGGGGATTGGCCGCCCAGGGGCACACGCTGGGCCAAGGGCCGCTTTCCAGCCCCGGTTACCGGGAATTGGGGCAGTACATATCGGACGAGATCGCCTTGGAAGAAGCAGTACAGCGGACCAAGTTCCAAACCCACCGCTTGGCGCGGCGTCAGTACACCTGGTTCAAACCCCAAGACCCCAGAATCAACTGGCTCGACGCCTCCGACCCAGGCCTTGAGGCCCAGGCTGCCCAGCTAGCCGGTGATTTTCTATCCAGCAGCGAAAGCTATGATAAAATAGCCGCGGATTCTTCTCCGGGAACCAGTTGATGAAATTCACCAAGATGCACGGCGCCGGCAATGACTATATCTACATTGACGCGCGGGGCATAGACAAAGACTGGCCGAGCCTGTCGCGGCGGATGAGCGACCGGCATTTCGGCGTGGGCGGCGACGGGATCATCCTGGTCCTGGACTCGCAAGTAGCCGATTTGAAGATGCGCATGTTCAACGCCGACGGGTCGGAAGGCGAAATGTGCGGCAACGGTATCCGCTGCTTTGCCAAATATGCCGTCGAGCGCGGCCTCGTGGCGTCCGGCGCCCCATCCGTCACGGTTGAGACCCTGGCCGGAGTGCGCACCATAGAGCCCGTGTACCAGGGGAGCACAGTCACAGGGGCCAGGGTATCCATGGGGCCTCCGTGCCTCGATCCGCCGGAAATCCCCGTCGCCCTCGATCCCCCCGCTGATTACCGGCAAGGCCCGGTGCTCGACTATCCCTGCCGGGTAGACGGCCAGGAATTGGCCCTGACCTTCGTATCCATGGGCAATCCCCACGCCGTGGCTTTCCTGGACCAGCCCGTGGATCAGTTCCCGCTGCACACCATCGGCCCCAAGGTGGAGCATCTGCCCATCTTTCCCCGCCGGGTCAACTTCGAAATTGTCAACATGAACGGCGCAGCAGGCGCAACCGCCCGGATATGGGAACGGGGGTCGGGAGAGACCATGGCCTGCGGCACCGGCGCCTGCGCCATAGCGGTGGCCGCCGGTCTGCACGGCATGAGCAGCGGGCCGCTTGACATAACATTGCCCGGCGGCGTCCTGAAAATCGATTGGGACGGCCAGGGCGAGGTCTTTCTGCAAGGCGACGCGGTGGAGGTTTTCAGCGGCGAATGGAACGCCGCCACTAACCCCTCACACAGGGAGGGCAGGTCATGAAGCTATATAAACTGCCGATAGTGCTCTACGAACCCTCAGAGGACACTAACGACCTGTACATGGCCGAAGTGCCTGTGCTGCCGGGTTGCCGCGCTTGGGGAGAGACTCCGTCACAAGCATTGGGATACGTTCAAGGTGTTGCCGAAGCGTTTATAGAGTCCTATCACGACAGGGGGGTCCCGCTACCTGAAGATGTGGAGTCACTGGCGGTCGAGACAACCGGCGCAGTTGTTCCAGGAGAGATCATGGTTGCGGCATGAATTACCGCCAACTTAGTGGCAAGCTGAGGCGGTTGGGCTGCGAGTATGACCGCCAAGGATCGGGGTCTCACGAGATATGGGGTCAACACCAAGACAGAAGCAACTACTACGATTCCCAACTGGAGAGCAAGAGATTTGAAGCCAGGCGCTATTGCCCGAATAATTCGGGACTTGGGAATATCGCGCCAGGAGTTTGACAAGGTATGATACCAACGCCGAGTCGACTCACTTTAGTAACAGGGACCAACTAGATGAAATTTTCTAAGCGGCTGGGCAAGCTGGCCCCTTACCCCTTCGTAGAAATTTCCCGCATCATCGCCGAGAAACGCGCCGCCGGAGCGGACGTCGTTACCTTCGGCATCGGCGACCCTGACATACCAACGCCCGACCCCATCGTCGCCAGGCTCCGCCAGGCTTCGCTGGACCCGCCCAACCACCGCTATCCCGAGACCGACGGCCTGCCGGAATTGCGCCGGGCCATCGCCCATTGGTACCACCAGCGTTTCGGGGTAAAGCTGGACCCCGACAAAGAGGTGCTGCCGCTCATCGGCGCCAAAGAGGGCATCGGCCACGCCGCCTTCTGTTTCCTCGACCCCGGCGACGTTGCCCTGGTGCCCGACCCGGCCTACCCCGTCTATGCCGTGGGGACCATGTTTGCCGGCGCGCAGAGCAGCGTCATGCCCCTTTTCGAACGCAACGGCTGGCTGCCGGACTTAGACGCCATCCCCGATGACGCAGCCCGGCAGGCCAAGGTCATGTGGCTTAACTACCCCAACAATCCCACCAGCGCCGTCGCTTCCGAGGACGATCTCGCCGCCGCCATTGCCTTCTGTCGAAAGCACGAAATCGCCCTCCTCCACGACGCGGCTTACAGCGAGGTTGGTTACGACGGCTACCAACCCGCCAGCTTCCTCCAGCTTGCCGGTTCTAAAGAAGTGGGCATCGAGTTCCACTCCCTTTCCAAGACCTACAACATGACCGGCTGGCGCATCGGCATGGCCGTGGGCAACGCCGAAATGATTCAAGCCCTGTTCCAGATTAAGGCCAACCTGGACTCCGGCGTTCCCCAGGCCGTGCAGGAAATGGCCATGGAAGCCCTCACCGGCCCCCAGGACTGCGTGGCCGAGAACGTGAAGGTCTATCAGAAACGACGTGACCGGGTGGTTGAAGCCCTGACCAAGCTGGGCCTGCGGGCGCCGGCGCCCAAGGCCAGCTTGTACGTATGGGCCTCAGTGCCGGAAGGGTACACCTCAGCCGAGTTCGCCGCCCGGTTGCTGGAGGACGTTGACATAGTCGTGACTCCGGGGTCCAGCTACGGGACCTACGGCGAAGGATACATCAGGCTGTCCCTGACCACCCCGGACGAGCGCGTGGAGACCGGCTGCCGGCGCCTGGAAAGCTGGCAGATACCCGCTCCCCGCAATCCCGCTTCCAACGGAGATTGACCGCATAGCCAAGAACGCCATACCCACCGACTCGGGACCGGAGCGGGCAGTCCTCGTGGGGGTCGAGGTGCGCGGCCGGGACACCGGTTGGAGCCTGGAAGACACCCTCGCCGAGTTGGAATACTTGGCTGAAACCGCCGGCGCCCAGGTGGTGGGCCGGGTCACCCAGTACGCAGAGCGGTTCAGCCCCACCTATTTGGGGACCGGCAAACTCCAGGACCTCCGCAACCAGGTCAACCATAGCCAGGCCTCCCTGGCTATCTTCGACGACGAGCTTACCCCCAGCCAGCAGCGCAAGCTGGAAGACTTCCTGGACGTCAAGGTAATCGACCGCACCGCCCTCATCCTGGACGTATTCGGACGCCACGCCCGGACCCACGAGGGCAAGCTCCAGGTCGAACTGGCCCAGCACCAATACCTCTTGCCGCGGCTGGCGGGACAGTGGTCCCACTTGGAACGGCTCGGGGGCGGCATCGGCACCCGCGGGCCCGGGGAGACCCAGCTTGAGACCGACCGCCGTTTGGTGCGCCGGCGGATCCAACGCATAGAAAGAGACCTGGAGGGCGTCAGGCGTCGCCGCACCCTCTACATCGGACGGCGAAAGAGGTCCAGCATCCCCATAGCCAGCCTGGTGGGCTATACCAACGCGGGCAAGAGCACCCTGTTCAATGCCCTCAGCGGCGCCTCCGTCGACGCCCGCAATCAGCTGTTTTCCACCCTGGACCCCGTAACCCGCCGCATCAGGCTGCCTTCCGGAGACCAGCTGCTGCTGACCGATACCGTCGGCTTCATCCAAAAGCTGTCCCCCATGGTGGTCGCGGCATTCAGGGCGACTCTGGAAGAGCTGTCCCAGTCCGACCTGCTGCTGCACGTTGTTGACATAACGCATCCCAAGGTCCAGGAGCAGACCTCTGTTGTGGAAGGAATCCTGCACGACCTGGGCCTCGGCAGCTGCCCCAGGCTATTGGTCGCCAACAAGACAGACCTCCTGCCGCCGGGAGAACAAAGCAATGCCGGAGCGCGTCCTGACCCGTGGAACGTGCAGGCCGCGGTGCCCGTCTCCGCAGCCAAAGGCTGGAACCTGGACCGGCTATTGCGCAAGACCGAGTCCCTTTTGATGAACATCGACCGCCCACTGACCGTGTCCGGCATCAACCCCGGTGGCCGGTAGTGTCGCGCTAGCCCACGCCCCGGAGACCTTTGCATGACTTGGCATCAGCCGTTCGTCCTGAGGGAAATCGAAGGGCGAACGTACAGCCCATGTTGCGCAAATGACTCGGCCCCGGCGCGGAAACCAACATCCGCCGCTTCGGCCAGGAAGTCATAGCCCCGCTGCGCAACCGGTAGGCCCCAGTTCTTCAATCCACCCGCCGGGTGCTACCCCTGGCCCGACTTAGACGCCGGCACCGTGTTGTGTACTTTACATAATCGGGCCGCTTTACTCTTCCATCCTTTGACCCGCAGCTACGGGATGGCCTTACCCAGGCGCGTGGCTGATTGCTAGCTGAAAGTGCCTTGCAGATGTTTGGAGCCACGGCTATGCTGCCCATGAGGCAGTCTCCGATGTGTATCACCAGGCTTTATCCAGCTCTATCGTCGATCGCTTTGCTCGTCGCGGCTGCTGGCTGCGCACTAGTGGCTACCGTCACGCCCGGGCCCGGGAGCATCGCTACCCCCGCGCCTACTGTCGCCGCTACAGATTCTCCGCCCGCCACGGCCACTGTCGCCGCAACCGATGTGCCGACCGTCACGGCCACTCTCGCCGCTACAGATGCTCCGCCCGCCACGGCCACTCTCGCCGCCACGGATGTGCCGACCATCACGGTGGCGGTCCAGCAAGCCATCGCCGAATGCACCGCCGAGGCTGCGCAAGGCGACCAGGAAGCCTACGCCGGCATCGCTGACTTGCTCGTGGAGATTTGGCTCGTGGACGCCCAGCTCTGCACTGTCGTCGCCAAGCAGCCGTGGATACTAGGCCAAGAGCAAGGAGACGGCAGCAACGGAACCCTTGAGGAAAGACGCCTCGTCCTTGAGAGCCTCCACAGGCTCGCATCAGCCGATATTGAACTTGCCAACCTCGCAGTAAACGTCCCGTGGCTCGTCGACGGATTGTCGCATGTGGAAGCCCGGATCCTCGAAGAATTGAGCAATCTGGCAATAAGGGACGCCAACTTAGGGAGAACTATCGCAGAGTACCCTTGGTTCAACGATGGCTCGTTTCACCCGCCGGCGCTCACATCTGCGCTCTTGCAGTTGGTTCAGCATCGCCTCATGTCAACCGACGTCGAACTCGCTAGGACCGTCGCGGATGTGTGGTTGGCAAGCGGAGTCCCCACTTTTCTTCCCATTGGTACAATCTCGAACCTTGCCTCCGGTGACATTGGGTTTGAGCTCCAGATGGCAGGCCTATCATGGCTCAAGGACGGCGTCACCGACCAAGAGAAACTGTATATCCGTAATTTGCAAGATCTTGCATCTGCGGACGTCGACTTCGCCCGACAGGTAGCAGGTCTCCCAGGATTTACGGACGGTATCGCCGGTCATGGCAATGAGTCTTTCGCCATCCATCGATTGGCCTCTCTGGCGACCTTGGACATTGGGCTTGCCCGGCAGATGGCTGCTCTCCCGTGGTTTTCCGACGGCATCACTGTCGACGAGGGAGTGGCTCTCCGTGGGTTCTTCGGTCTGGCATTGGACGACATTGAGGAAGCGGAACTAATCGCAGCGTCATCTTGGTTCACGGACGGCATCACTCGAGAGGAAGCAGAGAATATAGGACAGTAAGGCTCTGGCCCCTCCGCACCAAGTTCGCTGTTGACATGCCGGCAACATAATCCCCCGCTTCGGCCAGCAAGTTACCGCCCCGCTGCGCAATGCCTAGCCCCGATCTCCACGACGCGCTCATCTGCCGGGATAACTGCCCCCTCGGCCGCCCGCGCCGGCCCCAAGTCCACCCAACTGCCCAAAATCCCCGTAAATCGCCTTGTAGCGCGCCGTTTCCATGTTGCACCCCACTGCGTCGCGCCTGCCCAGACCCGGCAGCGTCGGCGGTGACGTGACGCGGACCGCGCGAACAATGCAATCCTTACCGGACCATGGCGGAGACACTCAGCCACCCTCCGGCGCCGACCTTTCCAAATACACGTTGGTTCGCACAAGATACGTTATGTAATGACAGGAACCAAACTAAGTTAACATAAGCAGTTTTCGGTCCCTCCCAGGCCTGACGCCCCTTCCTCGTTGCCCAGCCCCCATCCAACGGAACACCGCGCGCTCCACACTTGCGCCGCAAATAGCGGCTCCCTATAATCTAATCCAACGGGAAGGGCGGTTAGCTCAGTGGTTAGAGCGCCTCGTTCACACCGAGGAGGCCGGAGGTTCAAATCCTCCATCGCCCACCACGGGCTCGTCGCCGGGATTCCCGGTTTACAGTGTGCCGAGGTGGCGAAATGGCAGACGCGCTGCGTTCAGGGCGCAGTGTCCTTACGGATGTGTGGGTTCAAATCCCTCCCTCGGCACCAACGTCAGCCCTCCGCTGGCGCCGGATGTTGGTATAGGTAAGCTGGAACACGCGCTTGTAGCTCAGCGGATAGAGCGCTGCCCTGCGGAGGCAGAGGTCGTGGGTTCAAATCCCGCCAAGCGCGCCACTCTCTCCACACTCACGTCTGCTTCCGGGGCCCGGTCAACGGCCCCCGCACGACGCATCAGGGGCCTTCAATTGCCCGGACACCCGTCTCAGTCCGTTCGTGGGGGCCTTCAATTGCCCAGACACCCAACTCAGTCCGTTCGTGGGGGCCTTCAATTGCCCAGACCCCTATCTCAGTCCGTTCGTGGGGGCCTTCAATTGCCCGGACACCCAACTCAGTCCGTTCGTGGGGGCCTTCAATTGCCCGGACACCCAACTCAGTCCGTTCGTGGGGGCCTTCAATTGCCCGGACACCCAACTCAGTCCGTTCGTGGGGGCCCTCAATTGCCCAGACCCCCAACTCAGTCCGTTCGTGGGGGCCTTCAATTGCCCGGACCCCCAACTCAGTCCGTTCGTGGGGGCCTTCAATTGCCCAGACACCCAACTCAGTCCGTTCGTGGGGGCCCTCAATTGCCCGGACCCCCAACTCAGTCCGTTCGTGGGGGCCCTCAATTGCCCGGACACCCGTCTCAGTCCGTTCGCAGGGGCCTTCAATTGCCCGGACACCCAACTCAGTCCGTTCGCAGGGGCCTTCAATTGCCCGGACACCCGTCTCAGTCCGTTCGTGGGGGCCTTCAATTGCCCGGACACCCAACTCAGTCCGTTCGTAGGGGCCTTCAATTGCCCAGACCCCCAACTCAGTCCGTTCGTACTGAGGCTCTCGAAGTATGAACGGACTGAGTTGGGCCGGAAACCCCGGCCACTGCGGCTCGCGGGTGCGCGTTTATGTTAATTGACCCAAAAACGACTCTCCAGGACCGTTCCCACCGTGTCGGACGAACAACTACCTAAACTCCGGCCCGTAAACCCCCGTTGGCTCCAGTTCGAGGGGCAGCGGTTGCTCCATATCCAAGACCCCCTGGGTCTCAGCGACAAGACAATCATCGTGCCCCATTCCGTGGCCCCTTTGCTGGGGCTCCTGGACGGCGCTCGAAACCTTGATGAGGTCCGGGCAGCTTTTCTCCTCAGGTCCAGCGCATACCTCACGCCCACCCAAATCGAAGCTCTAATCGACAATTTGGATCAGGCCCTCTTGCTGGATAACCGGCGTTTTCGCAATGCCCTGCAGGAAGCCGTCGACGCCTACCGCTCCGGCCCCTTCCGGAAGCCTGCCTTCGCCGGAGGAGCCTATGAAGAAGACCCCGACGCCTTGCTGGAAGCTCTCGACGGCTACTGTGACACCGCAAAATCCGAGGCCCAGGCAGACCCCGGCGCCCTGGTAGGGCTAATAAGTCCCCACGTCGACTATCCCAGGGGTTGGCGCACCTATGCCGATACCTGGAGCCGGGCCAGGAAGGCTGTGGAAGAGGCGGACCTGGTTATCCTGTTCGGGACCGACCACGGGGGCGCCCCGAACAGCCTCACCCTCACCCGGCAGAGCTATGCCACACCCTGGGGGACCCTGCCCACCGATGTCCAGCTGGTGGACCGGTTGGCGCCGCTGCTTGGCGAAGAACAAGCCTTTGCCCAGGAAGTTCACCACATTAACGAGCACTCCATCGAATTGGCCGCCGTATGGCTCCACTACATCGCGGGCAGGCAGCCCAAGCCCCTGCTGCCGGTCCTGTGCGGCCCCCCCGGGAGAAAGCCCTCTGATGTAGAAGTCGAAACCCAGGATGATGCCCATGATGGGGTTTCAGGCCCTCCCCAGGACTTCCTCGAAGCCTTGGCGGACATCGCCGCTGGTCCCCGGGTTCTCGTGGTGGCCGCCGCCGACCTCAGCCATGTCGGCCCGGCATTCGGCGACCCGGCTCCCTTGGACTCACAGGCCCAAGCCGGCATCCATGACTCGGACCAGGAATGGCTGCAGGTCGCCTGCTCCGGGAACGATCAGACCCTCGCAGACCACTTCCGTCAGCACGGAGACCCCACCAGGATCTGCGGCGCAGGCCCCATCTACTACATGCTGTCAGTCCTGCCGGAGGCCCAGGGGCATGTGGTCTCTTACCAGCAGTGTCCCGCCGACGAGCATTCCGGTTCCCTGGTCTCGGTGGCGGGCGTATTGTTCACCGCATGAGAGCCTGAAGAGGGCTCCAAGTCCAGCCCAACTCGCTTCCCTGCTCCCCCGCACCCGCCTGTAGTCCCTGAAATGTGGATGTTATGTAAATTAGCAGGTTTTGCCCCTCACCGGCGCGGCGCGCACTGGCCCCGCTAGCTATGGGCTTGGGAAGCAACTCACGCCTTGGAGACACACCCTGAGACTAACATTCCGGGGTGCTAAGTAGGCCGTCTACCGTCGCAGTCAGCCCGACACAACGGTGACAGGAGTCTAGTCCAGTCTTGAGCTAGATTTGAAAGGCAAGCCTACAGGGATGAGAACCGGCCCTAACTGCAACCTGCCGGATCTAAGCCGCCTCTGCTACCGCCTGGGCCACGGTGCGCGCCACCTGCCGGTCCAGGGACCAGGGTATGATCACTTCCGCCGTAGGCTCGGGCACCAGGGCCGCCAGCGCCCTGCCTGCCGCCAGCTTCATTTTCGTCGTAACCTTCGGGGCCCGGGAGTCCAAAGCTCCGCGGAATACGCCGGGAAAGACCAGGCTGTTGTTTATCTGGTTGGGGAAGTCGCTGCGGCCGGTGCCCACCACCGCCGCCCCAGCGGCCTTGGCGTCCTCGGGCATTATCTCCGGCACCGGGTTGGCCATCGCCAGCACTACCGGGTCCTTCGCCATCGACGAGACCATCTTCGGCGTTAACGACTCGGCCACCGACAGTCCGATCAACACGTCGGCGCCCCTCAGGGCGTCGCCTATGCCCCCTTGTATGTCCTCAGGATTGGTAATCTCCAGCATCTCAGACTTTATCGGAGTCAGGCCAGTGCGGCTGCTGGAGATTACTCCGGTGCTGTCCACCAATATCACGTTGGTCGCGCCGAATTCCAACAGCAGCTTGGTGCAGGCGATTCCCCCGGCTCCCGCACCGGCGAACACAAACTTCGTGTCTTCGATTTTCCGGCCGGTCACCAGCAGAGAGTTGATGACCCCCGCCAGCACCGCTATTGCCGTCCCGTGCTGGTCGTCGTGGAACACCGGAATGCCCAGGTCCTGCAGGGATTCCTCGATTTCAAAGCAACGGGGCGCCGAAATATCCTCCAGGTTGATGCCGCCGAAACTCGGAGCCAGGGCGCGTACGGTCTCGATGATTGCGCCGGTGTCCTGGGTCCCCAGGCAAATTGGGATGGCGTCCACGTCGGCCAGGCCCTTGAACAGGATGGCCTTGCCCTCCATCACCGGCATCGCCGCTTCGGGCCCTATGTTGCCCAAGCCCAACACCGCCGAACCGTCGGTCACCACCGCAACGGTATTGCCCCGGTTGGTAAGCTCGAATGACTCTGCCCTGTCCTCGGCGATGGCCATGCACACCGACCCCACTCCCGGGGTGTAGGCGATGGACAGGTCCTCCAGGGTCTCCACCGCCATCTTTGAAGCCATACTCACCTTGCCGCGGCTCGCCCGGTGCCGCTTGATGGCTTCTGCCCCGTAGTCCATGGGCATCTGGGTCACCCCCTATCTCTCCGTTCGCTGTCCGTTCGTTGGAAGCCGGATTGCGGCATCCCTGTGTGGCGCGCCATCTCCCGGTTTCCCAGCGGCGTAGGCGCAAGCGTAAGACGTTTCAAACCGGCTGTCAATGCTGGCATAAATCGCCAGATGTTATGTCATCTTGACCCCAGGATGACTAACTAAATGTCATTGACCTGTTCGGCGTCTGCCCCTACTGTCCCAAACCTTTTCGGCATAGCCGCTGGCAGTCTGCCAATGGTACACTTCCCGTGTGTGTAGTGGGCCGCGTAGTTCCCTCCCACGAACGCATGGGCCATCCAATCCCCTCTCCACGCGGGAGAGGGTTGGGGTGAGGGGGTTTAAGCAGTGAGCCGCGTAATGCCTTCCCACGAACGCATGGGCCATGCAATCCCCTCTCCACGCGGGAGAGGGCTAGGGTGAGGGGGTTTAAGCAGTGAGCCGCGTAATCCCCTCCCACGAACGCATGGGCCATGCAATCCCCTCTCCCGCTGGGAGAGGGTTAGGGTGAGGGGGTTTAAGCAGCGAGCCGCGTAATGCCCTCCCACGAACGCATGGGCCATGCAATCCCATCTCCCGCTGGGAGAGGGTTAGGGTGAGGGGGGTTAAGCAGCGAGCCGCGTAATGCCTTCCCACGAACGCATGGGCCAAGCAATCCCCTCTCCCCGCGGGAGAGGGTTAGGGTGAGGGGGGTTAAGCAGTGAGCCGCGTAATGCCTTCCCACGAACGCATGGGCCATGCAATCCCCTCTCCACGCGGGAGAGGGCTAGGGTGAGGGGGGTTAAGCAGCGAGCCGCGTAATGCCCTCCCACGGACGCATGGGCCAAGCAATCCCCTCTCCCCGCGGGAGAGGGTTAGGGTGAGGGCATTCAATCAGTTGCCCAACGCACTCAAAGACCGGAGAAGCCATGTCCCCATCCAGCCACCGGCAAACCAAAGCCTGACTCATGAGTGAACCCGTGTCGAACCGCAATATCCAAGCCGCCTGGCATTATCACAACGGGACCAAGCACCCTCACGGCCCCCTCATGGACCGGTGGCACGCCTTTGACCCCATGAAACAGCCCCTCCCGTTCAAGATTTACTCTGACCTCGACCCAATTCCGTTGCCGTCGGTCGCCCAGCCTCTGCCGATGCCCGCTTTGCACGCCGTCTCCACCGGCGTCCCGACTTCCCTCGGTGAATCAATACCGGACTTAGACGCCATCGGCCGCATCCTCCACTTCTCTGCGGGAATCACCAAGAAGATCGACTACCCCTGGGGGCCGATGCTCTTTCGAGCCGCCGCCTGCACCGGGGCCCTGTACCACATCGAGCTATACCTGGTTTGCGCTGACCTGCCTGGCCTGGAGGCCGGCGTCTATCACTACGGACCCCACGATTCGGCCCTGCGGCTGCTGCGCCGCGGCGACTACCGGGGGGTTGTGGCTGAAGCCAGCGGCACAGACCCCACCGTCGCCGATGCCCCCGCCGTAATCGTCTCCACCGACGTGTTCTGGCGCAACGCCTGCAAGTACCAGGCCAGGGAATACCGCCATGCCTTCTGGGACTGCGGCGCCATCCTGGCCAACACTTTGGCTATGTCCTCCGCGTTAGGCGTGCCCGCGCAGGTCGTCGCCGGGTTTGTCGACGCCTCCGTCAACCGATTGCTGGACCTGGACCCTCAGCGCGAAGCGGCCGTCGCATTGGTGTCTCTTGGGTCCGGCTCCGCCCCGCCTCCGGCGCCATCGCCCCAGACCGACCCCCTGTCTCTCGAGACGGTGCCCATTTCAGACCGGGAGATTGACTTTCCCGCCATCCGGGAGATGCATGACGCCTCATCGTTGGCGGACCCGTCCGAGGCGGCTTCCTGGCGTGGTGCCAACCCGCCCCTGCGCCAGCCTCAACCATCCGGTACTGTCACTACGTTATGTCCACTTAATGACCCCGAAATACCCCAGGACTCGATAGAGACCGTCATCCGCCGCAGAGGTTCTACCCGCCGTTTCGCTCAAGAGCAAATCACCCTGCAGCAGCTGTCGACGGTGCTGGACAAGTCCACCCAAGGCATCCCCGCTGACTTCCTGAATCCCCCCGGCTCGACTCTGAACGACATATACCTCATTGCAAACGCCGTAGACGGCTTGGCGTCCGGGGCCTACGTGTACCACAGGGACCTGCGTTCCCTTGAGTTGCTGGCCGAGGGAGAGTTCCGCTACCAGGCCGGTTATCTTGGCCTTACTCAGCAACTGCCCGCCGACGCCAGCGTCAACATATACCTTCTAGCCGACCTGGGGACCGTCTTGGAGCGGTTTGGCAACCGGGGATACCGGGCAGCCCAATTGGAAGCCAGCACGATAGCTGGCAAAATGTACCTCGCTGCTTACGCCCAACGGCTGGGCGCAACCGGCCTCACCTTCTACGACGACGGCGTAACCCAGTTCTTTTCGCCCCACGCCGAGGGCAAAAGCGTCATGTTCCTGGTGGCGGTGGGCAAACGGGCCAGGCGCGTCTTGGTCGACGTCGATACCAGCGGCCTCCAACCCGGCGGGTAAACCCGGCTATCCGCGTCCGTCTACCCCTTATCCCACAGGGCTTCCAGCACGCTTCCCGGATTCATCGGGAGGCGGGTCATGCGCACTCCCACTGCGTCGTATATGGCGTTGGCTATGGCCGCCATGGGCGGCACGATGGGCACCTCTCCCACCCCACGTACGCCGTAGGGATGGCCCGGATTGGCCACCTCCACAATCACCGCATCGACCATCGGCAGGTCCAGGCTGGTGGGCATCCGGTAGTCCAGGAAGCTGGAATTCAGCATGTGCCCCTGGGCGTTCAAGTAGTACTCCTCGTTTAGCGCCCAGCCTATTCCCTGGACCGCTCCGCCTTGTATTTGCCCCTCCACGTAGCCGGGATGGACGGCCTTGCCTGCGTCCTGAATGGCAGTGTAGCGCAGGATGTCCACCTTCCCCGTCTCCTGGTCCACCTCCACGTCCACCACGTGCAGGGCGAAGGCGTTGCCCACGCCTCCCGGGTTGACCGTTGCCCTTCCAACGATGGGGCCTCCCGTCCCGTTCAGCCGCGGCGCCATGGCCTTGAGAGTGGTCCTCAACTCCGGGTCTCTCTTGTGGGCAATCACCCCCCGGTCGTACTCCACGTCGGCCGGGTCGACCTCCCAGATACGGGCGGCCCGCTCTACGATCTGCCGCTTGATGTCCAAGCCAGCCTCGTAACACGCCGTGCCCATCTTGAAGGTCACTCCGCTGCCGCCGGCGCCGGAACTGTACCCAATAGCATCGGTGTCCCCAATAGACGGTTTGACCTCCTCCGCGGAGATCCCCAGCACTTCCGCCAGCTGCATCGCCATCGCCGCCCTCGACCCACCGATATCCGGCGCGCCTTCCACCAGGCTCACCGTGCCGTCCGGGTTCACGCTGGCCACCGCGCTGGCCGGGCCCGAGTCGTTGTACCACGCTCCCGCCGCCACGCCTCTGCCCCGGTTTGGCCCGCCCACGGGCGCGGCAAGGTGGGGATGGTCCTTGGCTGCCTGCAGCACTTCTACGAAACCAATCCTCCGAAAGACCGGCCCGGCCGGCTCCCGTGTCCCCTCTTTGGCCGCGTTGCGCAGCCGGAACTCCACCGGGTCCATGGATAGCTCCCGGCATAGCTCGTCGATAACCGACTCCGCGGCAAATGCCGCCGGCGGCGAGCCGGGGGCCCGGTACGCCGTCGCCTTCTGGGTGTTGACCACCACGTCGAAGCCTTCTATGTGGGCGCTGGCAATCTCGTATGCCATCAGAATAGTGCGGCACCCCGCGAACACCGGCGACCCTGGAAATGCCCCTGCCTCATACACCAACCGGCATTCCGCGGCGGTGAGCTTGCCCTCTTTGGTAGCCCCCAGCTTCACCCGGATGTGCGTGGCTGCAGTGGGCCCGGTGCTTTCGAACACCTCGGCCCTGGTCATGGTCAGCTTCACCGGCTGCCCCGACTTGCGGGACAAGACGGCCGCCACTGACTCCAAGTACCCCACCAGTCCTTTTCCGCCGAATCCGCCGCCTATCTCCAGGGGCACGACCTTGACCTTGGACGCGTTCAATCCCAAGAGCTTGGCGGTGCGGTCCCTCAGGCCAAAATGCCCCTGGGTGCTGCACCAGATAGTGACGCTATTGTCCGAGTCCCAAAGCGCGGTGGCCGAGTGTGGCTCGATATAGCCCTGGTGCACCGCCTTGGTGTGGAACTCCCGCTCCGCCACCGCATCTGCCTCCTGGAACCCCTTGGCTGTGTCGCCGACCCGGAACTCGATGTGGCTCGCAATGTTGCTCCGGGTCCCGTCGGGGTTGTCGCCGTACCCGCCGAGCCGGAATTTGGGATCCGCCAAGGTCAACAGCCGGTCGTGGAGTATCGGTGCATCGTCCTTCATCGCCTCGTAGGCGTCCAGCGCCGGGGGCAATACTTCGTACTCCACGTCAATGAGGGAAATGGCCTCTTCCGCAATCGGGGCTGATATGGCCGCCACCGCCGCCACCGCGTGTCCCCGGTAGAGGGCCTTCTCCCGCGCCAGCGCCCACCGGCTGTAGAAGCCGTAGTTGACGTACGCGCCCTCTTCCTGGTCCGCTACGTCCGCGGAAACGTCGGGAAAATCGGCTGCCGTGACCACGGCCTTCACCCCCGGCAAGGCCAGCGCCCGCGTTATGTCAATGCGCTTGATAACCGCGTGAGGATGAGGGCTGCGCAATAGCTTGCCGTGCAGCAGCCCTGCCGGAAAGACGTCGGCGGCATACCGGGCCCGCCCCGTAACCTTGTCCGGGCCGTCATGGCGTATCGGCCGGGTGCCCACCACGGTATACCCTCCCGCTGCCGGCCCTTGGTTGGATTCGTAGTCAGCCACGCTGTCCCTCCTGCGGATGACAAATCAAGCCTCTGTAACCGTTGCACAATCTAGCACATCGAACCCTCCGTGTCCTTAACTGACCTAAGACGCACGGGGAAATCCGATAAGCGGTCCAAACTTCTCAATATTGCCGCAAACCCGTTAGAATATGGTCTACCGGAGCAGAGCAATCTGTACTTGGCAAGGAGGGCGCCATGGCTAAGCTTGGTCACCAGTTGGACCTGTTGGGTCAGGACATCGTGGACTTCGACGAGAGGGTGAGCATCCCCCGGCTAAAGAAGGAACGCTTGGAACGGCTGCAAGCGCAGATGGCCAAGGACGATATAGGGGGCTTGCTTCTTTTCGATCCCCTTAATATTCGGTACACCACGGGCCGTAGGAATTCCGGCGCGGTCAAGATGAGATTGTTCTGGATTTACGTCCTCATCCCCCGAGAAGGCGCTCCGTTTATCCCGGAAGAGCACTACGGCAGCGCCCTCCTCGAAGGTCAAGGAGGATTCGCCGAGTCTGAAAATAGGGGAAAGCGAGGCAGTGTCTGGGAGTATCTCGGTTGCGGACGAAACGTGGAGGAGGCGGCCCGGCTTTTCGGCGTAGGTATCAGAGACGCGATGAACGAGATGGGCATCGCCGGAGAGCGACTGGGGGTGGACAGGCTGGACATGCACCTTTTGGAGTCGCTGCGGGCCCAGGAGATCAACCTGGTCGATGGCCGGGTGCCCATGGATAAAGCCAGGGTCATAAAGACTGTGGACGAGATCAGCCTGATCCGCCAAGCCTGCGCCATCGCCGACGTGGCCATCACCAGGACTCGGGACGCCATAGTACCGGGGGTTACTGAGAACAAGCTCTTCTCCATCCTCACCGCCACCAACACCGAGTTTGGCGGGGAGCACATGGACGGCCGCTTGTTGGCCGCGGGCGGCAATACCAACCCATGGGGTGCGCTGGCCGGCGACCGGATAGTGCGGCACGGGGACCTGGTGGCCTACGACACCGACATGGCGGGCCCAATGGGATACTTCGCCGATGTATCCCGCACCTACCTTTGCGGCGATGGCAGGCCCGACGATGAGCAACTGGAGGCCTATAAGCTGGCCTACAACTTCATCTACGAGTCCATGGACCTTTTCAGGCCCGGAATGAGTTTCCCCGAGATCGCTGAGAAGTGCCCGGTGCTTCCCCGGGAATACAGGGACCAGAGATACGCGGCTATAGCCCACGGCGTTGGCATGTCCGACGAGTGGCCCATGATTTACTGGCCGGACCAGAGTTGGAGCGGCTTCGGCAACGACCCCGACATCTTGGAAGAAAACATGGTGATCAGCATCGAGGGACTGGCCAGTAAGACCGGAGCGCGAGAGAGTGTCAAGCTGGAGGAGCAGGTTCTCATCACCCCCAATGGTCCCGAGATTCTTTCCAAGGCCCCCTTTGACGAACGGTTCCTGACCTAGGGCGCCCGCCATCGCGACTCATGTGAACTTACCGGCGCTTGCTGTACGTCCGCTGGGTCTAAGCCCGAATCCACCGAAGGAGGGCGTCGGGTTAGCGTCCTGAAGCGGCAAGAAGGTGCTCCTGTGCTTCTGGGATAATGGTTTTGTAGCAAAAAACCGACCCCGGAAAAGGAGCACCCAATAGATGCTGCCACGCAACCACCCCGACCGGATCCAAATCACCTTCGACGACCGCCGCTTGGTGGCCAATGCCGGGCTGCTCCTTCCGGCCACCCTGGCGCGGCACCTCGGCCTGCCCGAACTCGTCCGGCAGCGCCTCGACCTGGGCGATGCCCCGGGGCGGGCGAACACGAGCGACAAGATGATGACGCTGGTGGCGTCTGCGCTGGCTGGGGGCGACTGCATTGACGACGCCGATGTGTTGCGCACCGGGGGGACGGCCTGCACCCTGGGCGGCACGGTCAAGGCGCCATCCACCCTGGGCACCTTCCTGCGCAGCTTCCGGTGGGGCCACGTCCGTCAACTCGACCGGGTGAGCCGCGAGTTGCTGGCCCGGGCTTGGCAGGCCGGGGCGGGACCCGGCGACGGGCCCCTGACCATTGACCTGGACTCCACCATCTGCGAGACCTACGGACTGGCCAAGGAGGGCGCACGCCACCAC
Source organism: Dehalococcoidia bacterium (assembly GCA_965249215.1). GTDB lineage: Bacteria > Chloroflexota > Dehalococcoidia > Lucifugimonadales > UBA3495. Next base: position 886,789 of record CBDFLN010000002.1, read on the forward strand.
GGCTATACCGGCAAGCGGGGCTATCACCCGCTGTTGGCCGTCGCCGCCGGCACCGGCGACGTGCTGATGTCCCGGCTGCGCGAGGGCCGCGCCAACACCGCCCGGGGCGCCGCCCACTTTCTGCGGGAGACGGTGGGGCGGGTACGCTACGCCGGGGCCAACGGACGACTCACGCTACGGGCCGACAGCGGGTTCTACACTCATGGCGTGGTATCCGTCTGCCGCAAGATGGATGTCCGCTTCTCCATCACCATCCGCCAGCACAAGAGCCTGCGCAATCTCATCGAGACGATACCCGAGGATGCCTGGACTCCCATTCCCTACTGGATGGACGGCGCCGCCGATGTGGCCGAGACCACCTGCACTCCCTTCCAGAGTGAACCTGACGCCGCGCCGGTGCGGCTCATCGTCCGGCGTGTGAAGCCCACGCCCGGTTCCCAGTTGGCCCTCTTCGCCAAATACAGCTATCACGGGTTCATCACCGACCGGGACGGGGAGTTGCTCGAACTGGAGGCTGACCATCGCCGCCACGCCGAGATCGAGAATGCCATACGCGACCTCAAGTACGGCGTCGGGCTGAACCATCTCCCCTCGGGCCGCTTCGCCGCCAACGGCGCCTGGCTGGCCGTCCAGACGATGGCCCACAACCTGGCCCGCTGGACCGCGCGGATCGGTCTGGGAGAGCGGATAGCCACCACCAAGACCCTCCGGCGGCGGTTCTTCTCCCTGGCCGGACGGCTCACCCGCTCGGCACGCCGGTTGACCCTGCATCTTCCGGATCGCTGGCCTTGGGCTGAGAAGTTCAGCCGCGCCTTGGCCCGGCTGCGAGCCATTCCACTCCCGGCCTGACGGCACCGTCGGCGACCGACCCACCCACCGGACAACCGAAGATCCCCGCAGACTCGCGCCAGCCCGGTCCGAGAGAGTTCCCTGCTGCGTATTCTCTCGCCATCCCGCGCATCGCAGCTCCTGCAGACGCCCATAGGGGCCCCTGTGCGGCGATGAAGACCGTCCGCCGACCTCCCTACCCCAAATGGAACCCAGGCTATTTCCCCTGTAGCTCCCTCATCCCCCTTCCGCTTTCCTCACGCCGTCCATCGGTGTCCTTCGGTGGATTCGGGCTAAGCATGGCGCCCAAGCGCTTACGGCTCCCAGGCTTGATCTTCAGTAGAGAGGTTTCTACATGGACAAGGCCGACATCCCCTTCCTGCCAGCGTCACAGCTTTCCCAGCTCATCCACGACCGAACCGTGTCCCCTGTCGAGGCGGTTGAAGCCTACCTCGACCGTATAGACGAACTGAACCCCAGGCTTCATGCCTATCTGACCGTCTGCCGCGACGAGGCCCTGACAGCCGCCCGCGATGCGGAAATGGCCCTCACCCGCGGAGAAAGCCGCGGCCCCCTGCACGGTGTCCCCTTTGCCGTCAAGGACCAGCTGAACACCGCGGGCATCCGCACCACCTCCGGTACGCCGATTTTCAACGACTTCGTTCCAGACCACGACGCCACCGTCGTCGCCAAGCTCAAAGCCGCGGGCGCCATACTGCTGGGCAAGCTGAATATGACCGAGTTTGGCACCACGAGCCTCTCTCACGCCTTCGAGACGGCCCGCAACCCCTGGGGACTTGAAAAGTACACCGGAGGCTCCAGCAGCGGCTCAGGGGGCGCTACGGCGGCATTCTTGTGCGCCACTTCCCTGGGTGAAGACACCGGCGGGTCCGTAAGGGCCCCTGCCGCCTGGTGCGGGCTGGTCGGTCTCAGGCCCACCTGGGGCCGGGTCAGCCGCTACGGCCTCAGGCCGGGCATGTGGTCTATGGATACCATCGGCCCCATCAGCCGCACCGTGGCAGACTGCGCCATGACCCTCCAAGCCATCGCCGGCCGCGACCCTCAGGACCCCTACACCTGGGACACTCCGGTGCCTGACTACCGCCAGGCTTTGGACGGCGGCTTGGCAGGCGTCAAGATCGGCGTCGTCAAGGAGTTGCTCTACAGCGACGTCGTGCAACCGGACATCCGCGACGCCGTGTCCAAGGCAGCCGCATTCTTCGCGGCCTCAGGCGCCCAGGTCGAGGAAGTCTCCATTCCCCTCGCCGCCCATTCCAACGCGATCTCCACCGTCCTTAGAGTTGAGGCCCCCACCAATTACCGGGATCTTATCCGGGACCGCGTGCAGGAAATCAACCACGACAACCGGATTGCCTATCAAACGTGGAGCCTCATCCCCGCCCTCGCCTACTACAAGGGCTTGAAGCTGCGGGCCCTGCTCCGGCAACAGGTGCTGGAAGCCTTCACCAAATTCGACGTGCTCTTGTCCCCCACCATGGCCACGTCTCCCCCCGATATAACGCCGGACCCGGCCATAACCTCCAAGGCCAACACCCTACGCAATCGGTCCGGCCTCACCACGACCTTCAGCTTGGCCAGCGCGCCGGCCCTCAGCCTATGCTGCGGCTTCACCTCCGACAATCTCCCCATCGGGCTGCAATTGGCCGCCAAGCCCTTTGACGAGCAGGCTATCCTCAGCACCGCCTACGCCTACGAGCAAAACACCGACTGGCACACCCGCCGGCCCCCCATATAGATTCCCCGTCGCCCAGCTACACACGAGCAGGGCCTGACCGGCAAAGCAAAGCCCCGCCAGAGTTTCTGGCGGGGCTTATCCGTGACTGGGCCTTGTATGCTTGCCGCTGGTTGCTATTCACGCTATTTGCGGTGAGGAGCATACTCCAGGGCGCTGATGGACTGGGCCATGCCCAGGGATAGATGCTCTTCCCAACTATCCACCTGTGGTCCCAGCGGAAACACCTGGTTTTGCCCGTACACCCCTATCCCCATGCCGTTGTCCCGCATCCACTGGCCCATCTCCAACTGGATCTCCCAGCGGTCGTCAAAGTCAAAGGTGCTGTAGGCCGCATTCATCCGCTCGGTAAACCAGGGGTGGTCCCAGCCAACGCCCCAGAGCAATTCCGGGTCGTAAGAGATGCGGTGCAGCGACAGCGGCTCGCCGCCGAAGTTGTTGATGTGTTGGCAGGTGATTCCCTCTTGCGTCCGCGCCTTGTAGCCGTCGTACAGCTCGCCGATGGGAACGTTCTTCAACACCGCGTTGATGCCGACGTCCTGCAGCATTCCTGCGATGGCCACGCAGGCCGTCTCTGAAATAGACGCGGCGGTACTGGAGGCCGTCGAAATCGATATGTCGAAGCCGTCCGGATAGCCCGCCTCCTCCAGCAGTTGTCTGGCCCGGTCTGGGTCGTAGGACCACTCCCAACCCTCAGGCCACTGGCTCTTGAACGGCACCCACCCGTATGTAGCCGAGGGTTCTCCCTCGCCATGCAAGAGCTCGTCCACTATCTTCTGTCTGTCTATGGCCAGCCCTATCGCCTCACGCACTTTCCTGGCCTGTTCCCAGCCCTCGGAGTCCAGATCGGGGTCGCTGCCAATCCATGGCAGATCGGGGTCGTACCCCGGCCACTGCCTGTCGGTGCCCACAAAGGTGTACCCGTTTTGCCAGATGATCAGGTTCATCTCGCCGGCGCCCTTGAGGGACATGAACTTGGTGGTCTCCAGCTTCGACACTTCGGGTAACGAGTCCGGGGTTGCCGACCAGGTATCTATCCTGTTCGTCTGGAAGTTGGCCAGCGCCGTGGCTTCCTCGGGTATCGCCAACAGGACCAGCGTGGCGAACTCGGGGGTCTTGCGCCAGTGATTCCGTACCGCCGCAAACGTCATGGACTCGCTCTGTTGAAGGTCCACCAACTCCCACGGCCCCGTGCCGACCAAGTGCGGGAGCGCCTCATTCTGGCTTGCCCCATCTTCCAGCAAAGACTCCCACTGCGTCTTGCTGAAAATCCACGCCGAGTTCTGCGCGGGAAAGTCTATCCACGTGAGCACGTCCGGCGCCGGTATCACGGTATCCAGCTCCAGGGTGTAGTCGTCCAGGGCTTTCCAATAGCCGTCCGGATGGTCGAATATGTCTTGAATCTGGGCACAGCCGCAACTCCCGTCGTCACCCCCCAGCTCCCTCACGGAGTTGATGACGTCTTCCGGGGTCATCGGCCCCCAGTCCCCGTGGAACTGTATCCCCTCATGGAGCTTGAAGGTCCATGTTCGGTTGTCCGGGGCCACGGACCACTCCTTGACCATCAGGCCCCGGTATATCGAGTCTTTGTCCAGTCGGAACAGGCCCTCATGACCGGCCATTGCAATGTTTCCGGCGCTGGTCCCCGGACGGTAACGGGTATGCGGCCCATAGGCCTGTAGCGCTTGAAAGGAGGTCGTGAGGGTCCCATAGGGTTCGGCCTCGCCTTCCGGCGCTTCGGTAGCAGCCGCGGTCGTAGCCTCCGGCGTCGGCGCAGGCGTAGCCGTGGCGGTTTCCTCCGCGTCAGGCTCAGGCGTAGCCGCGGCGGTTTCCTCCGCGTCAGGCTCAGGCGTAGCCGCGGCGGTTTCCTCCGCGTCAGGCGCAGGCGTAGCCGTGGCAGTTTCCTCCGCGTCAGGCTCGGGCTCTGGGGTTGCCGTCGCAGAGGTTCCGCACGACACTGCTATCATCAGCAACAGCGCGGCCAGAAGCGACAAGAGGAATCCGGGACTCAACCAAGGCTGTCCAGACATGAGCGAACCTCCCTGCTATTCGTCGGCTTCGCCTAGCCAGCCTCGAGAACCCTGTTAGAATTCCCTTTTGCCGCCTCTCACTTCGCTAGTGATAAGGGACTGTGGCTTGAGCTAAGACACGAAAGTTATCACACACTCAATTTTATTGTCAATTAAACCTTCAGAATCCATGCTTGAGCCAAATATAATTACGACCTACGGCCATCACATTACGAAGTCCGTCATAGTAAAGGGTCCACACAGCCCATCCAAGACCCATTCTCTCCGGTCCGGCAGCCTCGCCTCAAACTACCAAATCCCCGGTAACCTTCTCCTGTCCGCGCAGCCTCCACCGTTCCTTGACACCCGAATCTTGCTGGCATAACATCGCCCCACACTGGAATCCCCCACCCGCAATCAAGGAGGACGCATGAAAGGCCGCGTCGTCGTCTTGAAGGAATACACCAAGCCCTTCGTAATCGAGGAGTACGATCCCCCCGACCCAGAGCCGGGGGCGGTCCTGCTCAGGATCACCCAGGCGGGCATCTGCGGCTCGGACTTGCACCGCTGGCGCGGGGACATCAGCACTCCCTTGCCCCCCTCCGGCTTCTGTGCCGGCCACGAGGGCGCCGGCGTTATCGCCAAGCTGGGGCCTGGAGTCACTCACGACTGGCTCGGCCAGCCCATCAAGGAAGGCGACCGGCTCATGTACACCTCCATCAAACCCTGCCTCCGGTGCTACCAGTGCATCAACGGGAACGAGAACTGGTGCTCCACCCCGCAAAAACCCCGCGTCGCCGGAGAGTGGCCCTATTTCCACGGCACCTACGCCGATTACTACTACATCAGCCCCAACCAGGCCGTCTTCGCAGTGCCGCCCGAGTTGCCCGACCACGTGCTCAGCTTCGTCAATTGCGCCATGGGCACCGTCACCGAGGGCCTCGACCGCGCCGGCTGCAAAGAGGGCGACTACGTGGTAATCCAGGGCGCCGGCGGTCTGGGCCTCAACGCCACCGCCATGGCCAAGGACATGGGGGCCCACAAGATAATCGTGCTGGACCGCCTCGAGAAGCGGCTGGAACTGGCCCGCGAGTTCGGGGCCAGCCACACGATCAACATTGAAGAGTACGATACCCAGGAGCTGCGCGTGGAACGCATCCGGGAGATTACCGAGGGCCGTCTTGCCGACATCGTCATGGAACTCGTGGGCCATCCTGGCCTGCTCATCGAGGGACTGGACTATCTTGGCAACGGCGGCGTCTTCGTGGAAATCGGCGACATTATGCGTGGACGTAAGGTGCCCTTCGACGCTACCCGCATGAACCGCGCCAAGAAAATCATCGGCTCTGCCATGTTCCGCCCCAGCCTCCTTCCGGTCATGATGGAGATGCTGGTCAAGAACCGCGGCAGGTGGCCCTACGAGAAGATTATCAGCAACGTCTTCCCGCTGGACGATATCAACACTGCCTTCGAACAGGCTGAATGGGTCAACCGCCAGACCCAGGTGACCAGGGCAGTGCTCGTCCCCTAAGAACTCCCCGCCGCCGGCAGGCATCACCGCAAGAGTACCCATGCACAGTCGCGTTTACACCGATCACTGAGGAGCGTTTATGAAAGGCCGCGTTGTCATCCTGAAGCAGTACACCGAGCCCTTCGACATCCAAGAGTACGATGTACCCGACCCCGACCCCGGCGCAATCCTGCTGAAGATGTCCCAGGCGGGTATCTGCGGCTCCGACCTCCACCGGTGGCGCGGCGACCAGTCCCCGGACCTGCGGCCCGTGCCGCCCGGAGGCATGGCCACGGGCCACGAGGGCACGGGAACTATCTCCAAGTTGGGCCCCGGCGTTACCACCGACGGACTGGGCCGCCCCATCAAGGAAGGCGACCGGGTAATCCACACCGCCTTTCCCTCGTGCTATCGCTGTTACCAGTGCCTCAACGGCAACCCCAACTGGTGCCCCAAGCGCGGGACCCAGGGCAAAGCCGGCGAGTGGCCCTATTTCACCGGCACCTTCGCCGACTACTTCTACGTCCGCCCCAACCAGCCGGTGTTTCTCGTTCCCGACGAACTCCCCGACAACGTCCTCGGCTTCATCAACTGCGCTATGGGCACAGTCACCGAGGGGCTGCTGCAGGCTGAATGCAAAGAAGGCGACTACGTGGTAATCCAGGGCGCCGGCGGATTGGGCCTCAACGCCGTGGCCATGGCCAAGAACATGGGCGCTCACCGCGTGATTGTCCTCGACCGCCTGGAAAACCGCCTGCAATTGGCCGAGCAGTTCGGCGCCGACCACACCATCAACATCGAGGAGTTCAACACCCCCGAGACCCGCAAGAGCCGTGTCATGGAACTGACCAGCGGCCGGGGCGCCAACATCGGCATGGACCTGGTGGGACACCCCGACTTGCTGGTAGAGGGAATTGACTTCCTGACTCGCGGCGGCACCTACCTGGAAATTGGCAAGGTATCCTCCGGGCCCGCCGTAGACTTCGACCCCTCCACCTTGCTGGCCGGCAAGAAAATTATGGCGTCCTCCATGTACCGCCCAGTCCGTATCCCCATGATGATGGAAATGATCCAGCAGAACATGGACCGCTTGCCCTTCGACAAGATTATTTCCAGCTCCTTCCCCCTGGCCGACGTGAACCAGGCGTTCCAACAAGCCGAGTGGGCCGACCGCCAAACGTCCGTAACCCGCGCCGTGCTGGTCCCATAGAGGGCGTCTAAAAAGCATTGGGATGCCCTACATCTTCCGGACACACGTTCCGGCGACCACTCGTAGGGGCGTCTCTTGTGGGCGCCCGATGGGTCAGGGCGAGGTAACTTACGCGACGCTATTGCGTATTCGGTCAGGGACCTATTGGACACCTTCTTAGACTACTCCGGTTTCCTGGGTTAAGAGCGGTGCATCTCTAAATTGGCTCCCAAGCTGTTTCTAAACCCGGCATGCTACGGATCTACGGCCTCGTGTCGTATCGCGCGCGGTCTCCCAGAGGCCCAGCCTCTTTCGACCGGGGATAGGGCGACTGCAACACCCTGAACGGCGGCTTATCAATCATCGGATGTAGATGCCTTGATACCCCTGGAACAATTCATCCAAGACTTCGCAAACGCGGTGATTGCCGCAGACCATACACGGCCCCAGACCGTGGACCCCGAAACAGGGGCTCTTGCCAAGCCGGGCATTGGCCCCCTCCCTGATGCCGAGGCGCTTCGCCTCATTGCCCGGGAACTGGAGCTGGCAGTCCCTTCCGCCTTCGCCGGCAGTATCTCGCTCGATGTCCCCTATCCCGACGCTCCAGACCAGACGTGCAGCCTCTGCATCGGCGCTGCGCCCGAGTGGGCCTTCGCGGCAGAGGTGAGGATGCTGCGCTATGTCAGCGAGGACGGGAGGTTGAACGACAATATCCTGGCCCACCACCGCGCCGCCGTGGCAAGCTGCGTAAGGCTGGCGGCGTCTCCGTTGGGTGCGAGCAAAGCCGTAATCATCTACGGCTTCGACGACCGGCAATGGCCCCTGGACCCCGCCATAGACGGCTTCGAAAGGCTGGCCCGCGCAAAAGTTGAGTTAGGCTCCCGCTGCGAGGCCAAATTCGACAACCTGTGGCACCCGGTCTACGCCCGGGGCCGGGCGTTCGGGTGGACCATCGCCTGAACGTCTAGACGCCTTTACGCCGGTCCCGTGGCCGTGGCGGCGAGTCCCTCGTATAACCGTCATTCCGGTGTATAACCGTCATTCCGGCCCCCGAGCCGGAATCTGGGGGTGGGTGGCTAGGCAGGAAAATGCCCGCCTCTTATCCCACTGTCATTCCGAGCGAAGCCGAGGAATCTACAATCTCTGCCCCGCTACCCACCCATAGGGCCTCTACCGGCCTTGTCCTGCCAACGACAGCAAGGGCTACGGGGTAGCTAGAAGGCGGAGGCGCCCCGCCTACAGCCCCAGGGCGTCAGCAAGCCGGCGGCGGTGGAACCGGGGGTTGCCCAGGTAGTGATAAAGGGTGCGGGAAGCCGTGGTATGCAAGGTCAGGCCGTACTCCGTCATGCCGCCCAGCCCGGCGTGTACCTCGTGGGCGTAGTTGCACGCTTGGTGATACGCTTCAGATCCCACAGCCTTAGCCAGATGTACGCTCTCCTGGGCCGGCCTGTCCGTGTCCAGCTTCCACAGGGCCTCGTAGGTGGTCCATCGGGCGGAGTCCAGATGGTTGACCAGGTTGATAATGTGGTCCTGCACCCGCTGGAACCTGCCGACCGGCGTACCGAACTGGACACGGGTGCGGCTGTAGTCCACCGACATCTCGTACACCGCTTGACACCCGCCCACCTGGAACGCGCCCAGTACCGGAATGGTGCGGTCTATGGCCCACTGCAGGGCCTCCCAACCGCCGTCGAAAGACAGCCCCAGCAGGTCCGATTCTGCTACGGCTACGTCGTCAAATTTCACTTCCGCCATGTTCCACGAGAATCCCGGCAGGGACCGTATTTCCACTCCCGCCGCCGAAGACGGCAGCATGACAAACCCCACGTTGTCGCCGTCTTCAGAGCGCACGGCACACAGAAGATGGCTGGCCGAGTTGGCGTCGAACACATAGACCTTGGAGCCGTTGAGCCGGAAGCCGGACCCATTCCGTTGGGCAACCAGCCGCACGTCCTCCTGCTCCCAGCCGTAGTCGGCCTCGGTCACTGCCGGCGCCAAAGTCCGCTCCCCTTTGGCCAGCAGCGGCAGCCATTCCTTCTTCTGCTCTTCGGTGCCGCCGGCCAGCATGGTGAATACGCCCAGAATCGCCGAACTAATGTGGGGACCCGGCACCGGCCCTCGTCCCAATTCCTCGAACAACACGCCGGCATCAGTCAGCGTGCCTCCTTCTCCTCCGTACTCCAATGGCACGGCTATCCCCAGCCAGCCGGTCTCCGCCAGCTTGCTCCAGGCTTCAGATGGAGCTGGCTTCCCGGAGGCGGCTAAATCCAGCAGCGTTTCCTTGGGGTATTCCTGCTGCACAAAGCGGTGCACCACCGATTTGAGCATCTCCTGGTCAGGGGTCAAGGCTAGGTCCATTTTTACTCCCGTTTTACTCCTCGCAAAGGAGACCTGTCCATATTCCGGGGCCGGCCGTTTGTCATTCCAGGCCCGTCCGTTCGTCCTGAGGGAAATCGAAGGGCCGCCCGTTCGTCATTCCAGGCCCGTCCGTTCGTCCTGAGGGAAATCGAAGGACCTCCCGTTCGTCATTCCGGGCCCTCCCGTTCGTCCTGAGGGAAATCGAAGGGCCGTCCGTTCGTCATTCCGGGCCCTCCCGTTCGCCCTGCCGGGGCTTCCCGTTCGTTGTTCCGGGCCGTCCCGTTCGTCATTCCGGGCCCGTCCGTTCGTCCTGAGGGAAATCGAAGGGCGAACGGCTGGGGCGACGGCCCCGTCGGCAATTCGGCGGCCTGACACCGCTCCCGAAGTTATGTCCTTTGGGGAATTGTTCATAAGGTCTCGATAGCAGCAATCTTGTCTCGGTTAGGCCAAAGCCCCGGCTTTTTCTCTAACCTCCCGGCCGATGCCGATCCGCCGGGCCATGATTACTTTCTGGATGTCCGCCGTACCCGCGGGGTGCACCCCAATGATCGCCGACCGCTGGAAAGCCTCCATGTGTCCGTCTTCGGCGCCCCGTTCGGGGTCGTATGTCAAGGCTGCAGGCCCCAGGATGTCCAGGATGTACGTAGCCTGGCGCAGGCTCGACATCTTGCGGAAGTATGAGTTCTGGGGGCCTTCATAGGTCATGGGCGTCTTGCTGTGACGCATCCAGTAGTTGCGCATACCGAACAGACGGGCAATCTCGGACTCCACGTACACGTCCACCAGCCTGTCCCTAACCTCCGGGTCTTTGGTTATCGGCTGGCCCCGGCGTTGGTGGGAGCGGCAGTAGTCGAACAGCCGATCCAACATCCAGTTTCGGCGCGCCGCCCTACCGCCGGCGCCGTGCTCCAACTCCAGGTGGGTGGTGGCAACCTTCCATCCCTGGTTTTCTCCGCCCACCAGGTTGAAGGCAGGGACTCGCACGTTGTCGAAGTACACCGTGTTTTTCTCGCCGCTGCCCGCTCCGCCCTCGCCGCCGGAGATCAGCATCTCCATGGGTTGGACCGTGATGCCCGGCAGGTCGCCGGGAACCATGAACCAGCCCAGGTTCTGGTGCCGCGGAGCGTCGGGGTCCGTGACCAGCAAAGTCCACATGTAGTCGGCGCCAAAAGAGCTTCCAACGTATATTTTTTGCCCGTTGATTATGTAATCTTCACCGTCCCGTATCGCCGTGGCCTTGACGTTGGCCAGATCCGAGCCGGCCTCGGGCTCCGACAGGAGCTGCCAGGTGCGCACCCTGCCCTTCATTATGTTGGGAAGAAAGTACTGCTTTTGCTCCTCACTTCCCCACACCAGGATGGACGCTCCTCCCAGACGGCCTCCCGTGTCGTAGTAAGGAGGAATGGTCAACCCGTATTCGTCGATCTCTTCTTCTAAGATTACCGACTGGTCGACGCTCAGGCCGCCGCCGCCGTACTCCACTGGGGCGGTGGCCCATAGCCAGCCCTTGTCCCCCAGGCGGCGTCCCAGTTCCCGCCGCTTTTGGTACTGATCATAGGTAAGGTCAATGGAGTCAGGCGGGTGAACAATACCCTCGGGCATGTTCTCCTTCAGCCAGTCCCGCACCTCTACTCGAAACCGTTCCTGCTCTTCGGTGTATCTGGGTTCAAAATCCATGGAGGACCTCCCCCTTTATTCCCGTCCGAACTTCGCCTGCCGGCCAAGCGAATGTCAACTTGGGATTATGCCAGACGAGAAAATATGTCGCAACCATCACACCACCCACGCCAATCCCGCGCACGGAGACCATCGCGCCGCCTCCACATAGGCTCTCCGTTCGCCCTGAGCCTCTCGAAGGGCCTGCCCTGAGCCTGCCGAAGGGTGAACGGGGGGAACCAGCTACCGTTCGCCCTGAGGCTCTCGAAGGGCCTGGCCTGAGCCTGCCGAAGGGTGAGCCGGGGAGAGCCGTGTTCCGCTCGCCCTGAGGCTCTCGAAGGGCCTGGCCTGAGCCTGCCGAAGGGTGAACCGGGGAGAGCCGTGTTCCGTTCGCCCTGAGCCTCTCGAAGGGCCTGCCCTGAGCCTGCCGAAGGGTCAGCCGGGGGCAACCGTGTTCCGTTCGCCCTGAGGCTCTCGAAGGGCCTGCCCTGAGGCTCTCGAAGGGCCTGCCCTGAGGCTCTCGAAGGGCCTGCCCTGAGGCTCTCGAAGGGTGAACCGGGGGGAACCGTGTTCCGTTCGCCCTGAGGCTCTCGAAGGGCCTGCCCTGAGCCTGCCGAAGGGTGAACCGGGGAGAGCCGTGTTCCGTTCGCCCTGAGGCTCTCGAAGGGCCTGCCCTGAGCCTGCCGAAGGGTGAACCGGGGGGAACCGGCTACCGTTCGCCCTGAGGCTCTCGAAGGGCCTGCCCTGAGCCTGCCGAAGGGTGAACCGGGGAGAGCCGTGTTCCGCTCGCCCTGAGGCTCTCGAAGGGCCTGCCCTGAGCCTGCCGAAGGGTGAACCGGGGGGAACCGGCTACCGCTCGCCCTGAGGGAAATCGAAGGGCCTGCCCTGAGCCTGCCGAAGGGTGAACCGGGGGGAGCCGTGTTCCGCTCGCCCTGAGGCTCTCGAAGGGCCTGGCCTGAGCCTGCCGAAGGGTGAGCCGGGGGGAACTGGGCTCCGCTCGCCCTGAGGCTCTCGAAGGGCCTGGCCTGAGCCTGCCGAAGGGTGAACCGGGGGGAACCGTGTTCCGTTCGCCCTGAGGCTCTCGAAGGGCGAATCGGGGGGCCTGGGATCCGTTCGCCCTGAGGGAAATCGAAGGGTGAACCGGGGGGAACCGGCTACCGCTCGCCCTGAGCCTCTCGAAGGGTGAACCGGGGGGGACTGGGTTCCGCTCGCCCTGAGGGACATCGAAGGGCCCCCGTCCCTCCTCACCGTCGTCCCTCCGCCCCAACCCGTCATTCCCGTGAAAACGGGAATCTCGCTCCCCCCACCTACTGACATTTGCCCCTTTCCAACCCCCGACGTCATCCCCTACCATGGAATACCTCAGACCCCATCCGGGACGGGCGCCAATTCCCGCCCGCCAACACCCTCCCAAACGGGAGGAAATGAGAGCAAACGAGAGGCAAACTAAAATTTCCAGCTAGAGGTGTTCGTTACCAATCAACCAGATCAGGTCTCGCATCAACGCCCTCCGCCGCAAGATGGCCCTCGAAATATCCGTCGTCCGCCTCCGGCCCTTGGCCGACGACTTTTGCCTCCAATGGTCCGTCGCCGTGTCCGACCGCCGGCCCGCCCCCGACGACCATACCTTCATCCGCCGGGTGGCCGACGCCGGATTCCGCCTCCCCACTTTTATGGCCGCCCACCAATACCTGCAACGGTGCCTTACCCAAAACATTATTCCCGGCTGCGAGCATCTCCTGGGCGCCCTGCTTCCCTGGGCCGCCGTCCGCGGTCTTGTTGTTCTTTCCGACGATCCCCCTGCCACACCCGCCCACCAAAGCGTCTAAAGCGTGCAATACCGCAGATTGCACCAGGCAATACGGCATGACCCAAACATCCAAAGTCCCCTCTCCCCCCGGGAGAGGGTTAGGGTGAGGGCGTCCACGAAACCCGCCCCTCCAGCCCCCAAACCGTCATTCCCGCCCCCTAACCGTCATTCCCGCGCAGGCGGGAATCTCGCGCTTGCCCCCACACGCTCCCCAATCACAGGCCGTCGTCAATCCAGGGTCGTTCGCCAAGGTCTTTCAATTGTTCGGCTACGTCAACGAATTACCCGACATCTACAATTCCGAGCGCAGCGAGGAATCTTCCGGCGGCGCGCCTTTCCAGCCCCCAAACGGGAGGAAATGGGAGCAAATGAGAGGGGAACTAAAATTTTCGGCCCCCTCCTATCCCGCAGGCAACCTCGCCTGCAGCCTGCCCCGCTTGCCATCAATTCTGGTTGCATATAACATTGGTGCGCGTCAACGGTCGCCTTCCGCCGCCTCGTTGACCGCTGAATACTCACAGCTCTACACACACAAAAGGACAACGTTGCCATGCCATCGATGACTGGAAAAGAAGCCCTGGCGCAGATGCTCATCGCCGAGGGGCTGGACTACGTGTTCGGCAATCCCGGCACCAGCGAGAGCCCGTTGCTGGACGTCCTCCAAGACTACCCCCAGTTGAAATACGTCCAAGCCCTGCAGGAAGGGACCGCTGTAGGTATGGCCGACGGCTACGCCCGCGCCACCGGCAAGCCGTCCTTCGCCAACATCCACATCGCCGGCGGACTGGCCAACGGCATCAGCGCACTGTACAACGCCTATAGGGGCGGCACACCCCTGATACTGACTGCCGGAAACTCGGACAGCCGCTCGTTTATGGCCGACCCCAGCCTTTCCGGCGACCTGGTGGCCATGACCGCCCAGTACACCAAGTGGAGCGCCGAGATTCTCCACGCCTCAGACGTCCCCATAGCGGTGCGCCGGGCCTTCAAGGAAGCCAAGACTCCTCCCACAGGCCCGGTATTCCTGTCCTTCCCCTGGGACTCCATGGACGATATCGCCGACGTTGACATCGCTCCCTCGTCGCCGGGCTATTTCCGTACTCGCCCCGACCGTGATGCCGTCGCCCGGGCTTCCGAGTTGCTGTCCCAGGCCGAGAATCCGGTCATCGTCGTTGGTGACCGCGTCGCCCAGTCGGGAGCGGTGCCCCAAATGACCCGCCTGGCCGAGCAACTGGGCGCCAGGGTCTACGCAGCCGCATTGGCCGAGGTCAACTTCCCCACCGGCCACCCCCTCTTCGCCGGCGTGCTGAACCTGAACAACCCTGCCACCAGCGAGCTATTCGCCGGCGCCGACGTCGTTCTGGCCGTGGGGGCCAACGTCTTCAACTCTTTCCTGTACATCGACCGGCCCTTCTTGGGCCCGTCCACCAAGCTGGTGCACCTGGACAGCAACGCCGCGCAGGTGGAGCGTATCTATGCCACGGAAGTCGGGATTCTGGCCGACCCTGGGGCAGGACTGGAAGAGCTTACCGACGCCCTGGAACAGGAGATGTCCGCTCCGGCCAAGGAAGCCGCCGCCACCAGGACCGCCGCCTTCGCCGAGGAGCGACGGCAGGCGGACGAAATTTACCGCCGTCGGCTCGACGCCTCCCGGGGCCAGCAGCCCATGGCCGTTGACCGGATGATGTACGAGCTGGCCCAGGCAGTGCCCCCCGACACCATCGTTGCCGACGAGTCCATAACCTCTCGCCCGTCCGTCATGCAGGCCTTTAACTTCGACCAACCGGGCAGCTTGTTCGTCCTCCGCGGCGGCGCCCTGGGCTGGGCCATGCCCGGCGCTTTAGGCGTTCAGCTTGCCAACCCGGACCGGCCGGTGTTGGCAATCGTCGGCGACGGCTCCTCGCTCTACACCGTACAGGCTCTGTGGACCGCAGCCCGCTACAACATCCCCGTCGTCTACGCCATCTGCAACAACCGTTCCTACCAGATCCTCAAGGTCAACATGGACATATACCTGCGCCGGATGCTGGACGACCAGGAACGCAAGAGCGAGTTCGTGGGCATGGATTTCGCCAACCCGTTAAACTTGGCGGGCATCGCCCAAGCCATGGGCGTAGCCGGCAAGACCGTCAAGGACCCCGATGAAATAGGTCCGGCCGTCCGCCAGGCCTTCGATAGCGGCAAGCCCGCCGTGCTCGACGTCAGCATCGCCTCTGCGCTCTAGGACTCGCCTCTGTCTGTGACGCTCCCACGGAGACCCATGCATAACCGTCATTCCGGCCTCCGAGCCGGAATCTAGGGGTTGGGCTTAGGTTTAGGACCCGCCTCTGTCTGTGCCGCTCCCACGGAGACCCATGCATAACCGTCATTCCGGCCTCCGAGCTGGAATCTAGGGGTTGGGCTTAGGTTTAGGACCCGCCTCTGTCTGTGACGCTCCCACGGAGACCCATGCATAACCGTCATTCCGGCCTCCGAGCCGGAATCTAGGGGTTGGGCTTAGGTTTAGGACTCGCCTCTGTCTGTGCCGCTCCCACGGAGACCCATGCATAACCGTCATTCCTGTATGTGTTAGCTAATTCGTTGACAAACCGTTATTCCCTCGTCCCAGCCGCCATTTCCTTTCCCCCTTAAGGAAAGTGTTGCCTATGTTCATCGATAATCTGTTACCAGTCTCCCCGGTTTGTACCAAACTTGACCTCTCCCCCTTTCGAAGGGGGAGATTTAGAGGGGGTGATAATCGCGCCCCCACCACTGACACTTGCCCCTTGCCCACCCTCCCAGGCTCCCCTTATCATGGATGCAGGTCAGGTCCCTGCCATATCGCCGGACCCAATCAAGACCAGCCACTGAGGCCTGTGACGTGTCGTGACCAAACGCCGCTCCAGCCCCGAATCCTCCAACCCTCCCCCGCCTGCTGCCGATGCCCCAAAATGGGACGAAATGGTACAGAATGGTACAGAATTCGAAATTTCCGGCCTTTCCTCCCGCTGGCAGCAAGCTATGCCCATCATCGCCGCTGCTCCCACCCTGGCTCAAGCCGCACGCTCCTCAGGCATAGGACAAGATGCTCCCTACCGTTGGCTCCAAGACCGCCGCTTCCGCCATGAACTGACCCGCCTCCGCCCGAACACAGCCGACCTCGCCCGCTATGAACTCCGGGGGCTTATGCTCCGCTGTTTGGATATGTCAACGAATTACCCGACACTTACAATTCCGGCCTCCGAGCCGGAATCTACGGATTTGGCTTAGGTTTAGGACCCGCCTCTGTCTGTGACGCTCCCACGGAGACCCATCCATAAACGTCATTCCGGCCTCCGAGCCGGAATCTACGGATTTGGCTTAGGTTTAGGACCCGCCTCTGTCTGTGACGCTCCCACGGAGACCCATGCATAACCGTCATTCCGGCCTCCGAGCCGGAATCTAGGGGTTGGGACCGGGCTAGAGAACCCCAACCCGTTCTCCCGGAGTCATGCCCTTTGGAGAGTGGCGCTAAGGCTTCCCTGATGCGGGAATGGGCGTTGGGGGGGTCAACCTGAACACGGGGCGTTTGGCGGCCCTACAGTCTTGGCCGGAGTTGATGGGTCAAACCCCAACCGCAGATGAAACCCTTCGACCCCTCTACGCCTCGGGGTGGGTGGTGATAAAAGCGGCCGACCTTTCCGGGTCTACCTGGGGAGCACGCACCTCCACGTCGGCCCGCTCCTCCTGCAACAGGAAGGTGATGGAGCTGTCCTTGTCTCCCCAACCCCGGTTCATGGCCTCTATGGCAAACTGCTCGGCAAGGTTGGCCACCGGCATGGGCACGTTGAACTCTTTCCCCAGTTCAGTAGCCAGGCCTACGTCCTTGCGCGACAGTGCCAGGGCGAAGCTGGGCGGATCGAATTCATCGCGAAACACGGTCCGTACCAGACCCTCGTGCAGGTAGTTCATCCGCCCCAATGATCCTCGGCGCACACACTGCCACAGCGCCTCAGGTTCGACACCCGCCTTGACTCCCAGCGTCAGCCCTTCGGCGATGGCCTGCCGCACTCCGCGGCTGATCATGTTATGCACTAGCTTGGCAACGGTGCCGGCGCCGATGCTCCCGGCATAAAACACCTTGTCTCCAAAAGAGTCCAACAGGGGCTTGACCCGTTCAAATATCTCCCGGTCTCCCCCCACCATCACCGCCAGGTTGCCCGACGCCGCGCCGCTCTTGCCTCCGCTTACCGGGGCGTCCAGCACGTGAGCGCCACGCGCCCGGAACCTGGGCTCGATCTCCCGTATCAGCGTGGGCCGGCTGGTGGATAGGTCCACGTAGATGCCGCCCGGCTTGATGCCCGCCAGCACCCCTTCATTGCCCACTGCCACCTGCTCCACCTCCTTGGGGCCGGGCAACGAGGTAAACGTCACCTCGCTGAGACTCGCGACCTCTTCAGGGGAGCCGGCCAGCCTGGCCCCCGCCTCCAGGAACCGGCGAGTGGCCCCTTCCCGAACGTCGAAAACAACCATGGGGTAGCCCGCCTTCTGGATGTTGCCGGCCATGCCGCCTCCCATGTTCCCAAGACCGATGAAGCCTACGGTTTCCATCTCGCCTCCTCTTTTCCACGGGGTCCGTCGTCATCAGCCGTCCGGCTCCCTGCGTTATGTCATCCTGCCCCTACTTGACTTGACCAGCCCCTCGGGCCAGGGAGTCCAGCCGCACCGCTGTCCTCGAACGAAAGGGCCGCACTCGATTCCGTGCATGGGGTACGCCTATCGCCGCCAAGGACATGACGCTCTTTCCTGCCGCGTGAGGTGAGAAGAACTCCACCACCTCGTCATCAAAGAAGGTCATCCCCGTAGCTCCCAGCCCCATTGAATGAGCGCACAGGTAAACGTTGCCAATTCGTACGCCCGCCTCCAGCTGCGCCGCCCGGTATCCCCGGTTCCCATACCGGGCCAACACCTGTTCCAACGAAGCCAGGAAGTAGATCACGGCGCTGGAGTCGGCGCCCAGGGCCTGCTCGAAGCACAGATGCCCGGCCTCATCCCGAAAGTCCCCCTCCTTCAACAACTCCAGCTTCCGCTCCGTGGCGGAGAAGAAGTAGGCCCCTGCGGTCAAGCCCTCTACCGCGTTGGCAATGACGTAGGCTTCCAGCAACATCCCCGGGTCCTGGCCGCCAAAGTCGGCGGGAACACGCCTGGTGCTGGCGTCCAGGATAGCCGCGAACCGGGAATATGGGATTGCGTCCCGCTCAAACCTGCGAGTGGAGCCCCGCTTCAATATGGTCGAGCCCAGACCCTCTGATGTGACCGCTCCGGCATCGCTGCGGCCATCCCAGTGTCCCGTGAGCCCGCCGGCCTCCGCCACAGGAGAATGGACACGGGTCCGCTCTGCGCTTCTCCAAGCCAATACCTCGTCGGAAGAAGTCAAGCACGTAGACGCGTGCGTCTGGACTATCTCAGGGTAGCTAGTTTCAGACGCTGCGCCGTCGTCTACCGGCGCCGCCAGCAGCGGCGCATTCAACAAGGGCACGGGAGTCGGGAGCTCGCTTCCAGTCCCCACGGGCGCGAGACACAATACGGCTTCCCGTTTCGGCGTAAGGCCCAGCAGCCTGTTCACACGCCCGTCATGGAACCCGGTGACCACTCCAATAGGTAGGCCTGTCCCTTGTGCTAAAGCCAGTGCGTTGGACAGCACCGTTCCCGCATCCCAGTGGCAATATCGGTAACCCCGCTCCCTGTACTTCCAAGTGCTGCGCCAAAACACCGCGCTAAGCGCCAAGGTCACCGGTGCGGCCGCGACTCGCTCCTCACCGCCCGTGGCCTCCGCCAACTCCCGGCGGTGGTCGCCCTCCCGCAGCCGGATCAAGGCAACCTCGCTAGGAGAGAAATGGTAGACCCCGGCTTTCAGGCCAGGCATATCACCGGCAACCAAGTACACTTCTATTGGGTACAGAGCTCCCGCAGAGGCGGCGGCCCGATAGTGAACCTCACCAGACCTGGGCAACACACCGCGGCGAATCACTCCGGCGGAAAAGTGTAGTAGCCGAGCCAAGCCAGTAAGGTCCAGCGTCTCAGGCCGGGCCTCCAGCCCAGCCGTAGGTTCGCCAGCCACAGCTTGCGACGCAGGGCAGACTGGTGAGTCAAAGCCTGTTGGTAAGGAAATCTGCGACGCCGCCGTATATGATTTATATATCGGGGGCTTGTCGCCCAGGTTTATGTAGACTCGTTTTGTGGACTCGTGATATGAGTCGGCTGCCTTGGTGTTTCGGTTTCCCACAAAACCCTCTTGATGCTTGGGCGGCCCGGCCTTGTCCGTCGGCTGAAAGTCAGCCGACAACCCGCCGATACTTGGATTATGAAGCCTGTCCCCCCAGCCGGAGTACCTCGTTCCACTCCTGCTCGGTAACGGGTTGTATGGACAACCGTGTACCCTTGCGGGCTACCATCATGTTTTGCAGGTTTGGATGGGCCTTGATCTCTTGAAGAGTGACAGGCCTGGCCAGGGGGTCTTGGGCCTCAATGTCCACCATGAGCCAGACCGGGTTGTCGGGCGTGCTGCGCGGGTCGAAATGCTTGTCTCCAGGTGTCCAGGCGGTGTGGTCGGGATACGCCTCTTTGACGATTCGCGCCGTGCCGATCACAGCCGTGGGATTCGTGCTGGAGTGGTAGAAGAGCACCTCGTCGCCGACTCTCATCTCGTCCCGCATCATGTTGCGCACTTGGTAGTTGCGTACCCCGTCCCACTCGGCGGTCTGGTCCGGCTCGGCCAACAGATCGGCAAAGGAATACTCAGTGGGCTCGGACTTGAACAGCCAATACTTCTTCCCGGCCATATCTAGCTCCTCAACTACCTACAATCCTGGCCCGCGGCCACTACGTCGGCAAGCACACCAAAACCTACCATGCACACCAGATGGGGTCAATGGCAATTCCCCTGCGTCGCCGAGAACTCGCTGCGAAAGCGCCCCTCGTGAGCACAGCGGAGACCGGCGTCCGACTCCCCTCGAAGCCGGACCGCCGCTCTCGAGCGAGGACCCTTCCTCACGTTGACACCCTCAGGGGCCAGGGTTAAGCTGAACCTCAGGTCGCTCCACCGAGC
The DNA here is from genome assembly GCA_965249215.1 of Dehalococcoidia bacterium. Classification (GTDB taxonomy): domain Bacteria; phylum Chloroflexota; class Dehalococcoidia; order Lucifugimonadales; family UBA3495. The sequence goes on from CBDFLN010000002.1 coordinate 906,968, forward strand.
CGAGTGCGGGTTTCCCATCTTGATCGCATACTGCAGACGTGACCGTCAAAGCCTGGGCAGGTCTGCCGGATTTTGGGCCTCCTCCCCAAGCCTCCGGCCATCCCACGGATTGACTAGGCGACCCTTCCCAAGCTTTCAGGCGTCGCCGGCGCGGTCGACGAGCTTATTCGGGTCAAACAAACCGGCAACCATGGGGAATACCATCTTACTGTCAGTCCAACACCGGCAGACAGCTGGCAGCTGAGGCTCGGCCATGCCTTCGTTTATAGTCCTGGCCGCCATGAAGGGAAGGTTCGTCTCTGACCACGGCCATACCTACGACAATTTCCAGATGCTTGGCTACGTCGACGCTGGAAGTCCCAGTGAGGCGGTTGCCGAGTTTTTCGACCAGCCGCCCTTTCCCATCATCTGGGAAGACGTGGAGTACATGTGGGCTGAACGGCTGACGAATCAATCCGGGGGTACCCGCTACGGCGAGTACGAGCGCATTTATCTAGACTCGCTGCGCCGCCGCTGGGAGCAAAAACCTTAGCGGTTAGGAGTCCCTGGCGAACTCTCTCAGCCGCCCGAACTCGGAGCGGAATCCCTCCACCAACGCCCGGCGGTCGCTGCCGTGGAGTACAAAACGGGCCCCCTGGCTGATCCAGAAGCTGGAAAGCTCCGTCGTCTGGTGGTGCACCAGCACCGGAATACCCCGGGCCTCCGAGGTGTCGATGATGTGCTTGACTGTGGCCTGGTATTCCGGGTTGTCGTACTGGTCGGGCGCCCCCAGGGAGATGCTCAGGTCGTTGGGGCCCACGAAGATGCCGTCAACTCCCGGCACGTCCAGCATCTGTTCCAGCACGTTGACCGCCGCTACACTTTCGACCCCGATTAGGGCCACGCTATTCCTGTTACGCTCTTCCAGATAGGCGCGGGAGGCGTCGCTGACGTGTTCCCCCGTTTCCATCAAGCGCCTCACTGCCTCTCCCTTTAGCGGCCTCCACTTGGCCGCCGCCACCACCTCCCTCACCTCTGCCACCGTCTCGCAGTAAGGGGCCAGTACTCCCTGGGCGCCGGCGTCTATGGCCATGGTGACGTAGTGGGCATCGGGAATGGGTATCCTCACTATGGGCGCAACACCGGTGGTGTTGAACATGAGCAGATAATCGCCCAGTTCGGCGCGGCCCCGGGGGTTGTGCTCGGTGTCGATGATCACGTAGTCCAGTCCCGCGTCCGCCAGGGCTGGGATCCACCGGAGGTTCCGACCGGTGGTAATCATGGTCCCAAACACCCGGCCTCCCTCTTGCAGTGTAGCCTTTAGCTCTGCGCCGTTCATATCTTCGTCCGCCTTATTTTTGTCTGCGCTTGCCCGCCCGATTCCGCTTGGGCCTCATCCCGCAAGTGCGGCCGGCTATCAACGGGCTTCCATGACTCTTTCGCAGAACCTGGCCGTGGTCATCAGGTCCGGGATGAGCACGTGCTCGTTGACCGTGTGCATCTCGTTGGTCGACATCCCAACGACCACGCAGTCGATGCCACGCAGTCTCATGGCGTTGGCGTCGGTACCGCCCCCTGACGGCCGTATGTCGGGGCCCAGGCCCATTTCCCCCATTACTCTGGTCACCAGGCGGACGACAGGGTCGTTGGGGTCCAGGTCGTACATCTGGAACAACACTTCCAGTTCTTCCTGGATAATAGCGTCCTTGTACCGCTTTCTGGCCTCTTTAAGGGTCTCCAGCACTTGCATGCGCACCAGGTCCACCGTCTCGGTGTTATGGCTGCGGAACTCCCCGCTGAAAGCAACGTCGGACGGCACCGCGTTGCGGACCGAGCCGCCTGAAATAAGCCCCACGTTGAACGTGGTCTCCTCGTCGAGGCGGCCCTGGGGCAATTCCGATATGATGTCCGCGGCGATGCGGATGGCCGAAAGCCCCTTCTCCGGCTCCACCCCGGCGTGAGCGGCCCTGCCCTTGACCGACACGTCGAAGGACACGTACGTCGGACTGGAGCCGGTAATTCGGTTCACTGGACCGTTGCCGTCGAATACCACAGACTCTTTCGCCCGGATCATGGAGTAGTCCAGATTGCTGGCCCCTACCAGGCCGATTTCTTCACCCCTGGTGAACACCACCTGCACCGGGCGCCTGTCCCGGCCAGCCTCCGCCGTCGCCTCCAGCGCTTCCATGATTGCCGCAACTCCGGCCTTGCAGTCGGCCCCCAAAATGGTCGTACCGTCGGACTCAATCCGGTCGCCGCTCACTTGGGGGTCGATGCCCCGTCCCGGCTCCACAGTATCCATGTGGGCGGATAGGAGCAACGGGTCGTCTCCCGGTTCCGAGGCAATCACGTTGCCGTGGGCATCCCGCTGCACCTGGAAGTTCAGCTTGCGCAAGCGCTCTTCCAGGTGTTTGGATACGTCCTCCTCCAAGCCGGATGGACTGTCAATCCGCACCAGGTCGCACAGTGAGTTGACCAGCCTTTCTTGATCCACCATTTCCACCTACCGAGACTGTGGTTGCCCCAGTTCGAGGACCGCCGGCTCGCCGCACCAGGTGCGGCCCGGCCATTACGCCTGCCGGGAGACTCCCAAATTATACAATAATCTCGCCAAAACCTGGCCGGCAACATTCCGGCGACACCCCTGTGGGCGCTCCTCAAAGGGATTTTGCCGCCGTCTGCTCAAACTTCCCTTGGTAAAAATGTAATGGAGCCTTACGCCGGATGCTAAAGCGGCTAGCCACCGCCAAGGGAAGCGGCAACCGGGGGAAGGTATACCGGTAGTTACTGAGACCGGCAACCCCGGCCCTGGTGCCATCGGAGTGGGCACAGCCATCAATGCTTTGGTAGCGCGTGCGGGATTCGAACCCGCGATCTCCGCCTTGAGAGGGCGGTGTCCTGGGCCTCTAGACGAACGCGCCACGCTTGACTGGTAGCCAGAAAGAGGAGAGGGGCCCAGATTCCATCCTATCAGAGGCGTCCCTACATTGTAAACCGGACCGGAGGCCGTCGCCCACTTGCGGGCCTTGGGCCGGGATGACCCACGTCAGCCCCTATCCGCTAACCTCGAAGCTGCCAAACATGGTCACATTGTGGGCAGGGAAGGTGCACACAAACTGGTACGTCCCCGCAGTGCTAGGAACAAAGTTAAGTTCTACAACAGTTCCAGTGTCCAATAGTTGGGTAAACGCAATGACGTCCGGGTCGTTCGGTTCGAGGTACCCGGTACCCTGGCGGGAACTCCCCCGTTGGGAGACTTCGTCTTTGGTGCCGTCGTTCACCAGCACCCAGTTGTGCTGATTTAGGACGGAATTATTGTCGAAAGTCAACGTGACCCGGGAGCCGGTGCCAACGGTTAAGCTGGAGGTATCGAACTCTAACGAGTCTCCTGCAGCGCCTATCGCTAGTTCCACCAATGGCCCGGTTGCATCATCGAAGGCGTCCATGGCAGGTGTCGTCCATTCGGTGATTTCCGGAGTGGGCGTAGTCCCGTTTTCAGTGACGACCGTAGGCCCGGGGGTTGCCCTGGGACGCGGGGGAGGGGAGGGTTCGTCGCCTCCGCATGCCGTTGCAGCCAATATGAGGCCGCCAAGAAGCCCTATGATTACAACAGTTGCTGCCTTCACCACTCCCCCTCACGTAGGGATAGCGCCATCTAGATTAAAGTCCTCTTGTTTGTTATTTTTATCACGAGCGGATTTTAGTGTCAAGAACAGCTGGCTCGTCGGACAAGGCTTAACTTCCGGTGGTCTCGACCTTCTGGGCCTCGACAACAACGGCAACGTGCGCGGCAAAGCCAACCATGCCGTTTGTCAGTTATCATAGGCTCTACCGCGCCGGAGGTTGACCGTGGACGTCGGAAAGTTCCCTCCCCAAGTCTTGGAAGCTATGCTCGCCAAAAACTCGGTCGCCGACCCCAGGGTGCTCTTGGGGCCCGCCGTTGGAGAGGACGCGGCCGTGGTGGACATGGGGGAACGTCTGCTGGTGGCCGCCTCAGACCCAGTCACTTTTGCCACCGACCGGGCCGGATGGTACTCGGTGCACGTAAACGCCAACGACGTGGCCTGTGCTGGGGCTCACCCACGCTGGTTTCTCGCCACCCTGTTGGTGCCGGAAAGGTTCTCAGAGGGTGACGCCCAGGTGTTGTTCGACCAGATACTGCAGGCATGCGCTGCGGTGGGGGCATCCCTGGTAGGCGGCCACAGCGAGGTGACCTACGGAATCGACCGGCCCATCATCCTGGGTACTATGCTGGGAGAAGTGGAACGGGACCGCCTGGTCCGCACCGGAGGGGCGCAGGAGGGTGACAGCATCGTGCTGACCAAGGGAGTCGCCATAGAGGGCACGGTTTTGCTGGCCCGAGAACGTGCCCAGGACCTGCTGCAGGCGGGAGTCTCAAATGAGGTCATCGCCAGGGCGGCAGGGTTACTGACTACACCGGGTATAAGTGTACTACCTGACGCGCAGGTCGCCTGCGCCGCGGCCCGGGTACATTCCATGCACGATGTCACCGAAGGCGGCCTGGTGGGTGCCCTTAGAGAAGTGGCCCAGGCGTCAGGCCTGGGGCTGTCCGTGGAGCAGCAACGCATACCAGTACTCCCCGAATGCCGCGCCGTATGCCAAGCCCTGGAGCTTGACCCATTGGGCCTGCTGGGGTCCGGAGCCCTGCTTATCACATTGGCCGCCAACGAAGCATCTTTATTGCTTTCGGCGCTGCACGCTCAGAGCATTCACGGCTGGGAGATCGGTCGAATGCTGGCCCAAGACGAGGGCCTGATTCTCATTAGCAGCCTTGGACAAGTTCCTATGCCCAGCTTCCCTCGGGACGAGTTGGCCAGGTACTTGTCGAGGCTCAATGCAGCCCAAAGCAGTTAGGATGCCACTGCGGGCAAGTACACTTTTACTACACTTATCGGATTCCCGACCGGGCATTGTCGACCTTTTCCACAACCTTCAAAATGCACCCCACCGGCTCTGCCCGGCCGCCGATAATACCGCTTATGACAACTAGAAGAGCAACTGAGACGGCAAAAAAACATCAAATTTCTATAAATCTCAACGACTTTTCCACGCCTGACTCAGCGCCATACAGCTATGTGTTCTAATTATTTCTTAAATTAATTTTAGGTTTTATTGGGACTAAGCCTTGACACGGGCAGAACTCCGTGGTACCGTTGTGGCAACTTGAAATACCGAAGGATCCAGCGGCCCACGAAGGAGGTATACCTTGGCTAGAAAGACTAAGTTGATGCAACGTGTAGAAAGGGAACACCAGCGGCCATTGGAGCGTCTTCTGCCGGAGATGGTTAATGAAATCGGGTTGTCCAGCACCGCCGAAGGACTGGGCGTCAGCAAAGCCACTCTGGGATACTGGTTGCTCAAGCTCGGTATAAATGTACGGCGAGTAGCGCTGGCTCCGGGCGAGACCCTCGAAGTCAAAAGGGTAAGCTAACCCACCGGCCCTCCGGCTCTCTTCCGGGATCTGTAGCCGCCATTCACCAACAACAGTGCGTTGGAGAGCTCTCAATGATGTGACCGGTCATGTGTCGACCTGGCCCGCTCAGGACGTTGATTGATCCCGAGGGCAGGCTAATCTCCCACCAACCTTATGTCAACAGGCCCCGACATCGCGTCGGGGCCTCTTCCTTTTGTAGGACCCATAGTATTGGGTTCCCCCCACCAATCGGCAGGCCAGATCGCCGCTTACCGCTTGGAAATATCCCGCGATGGAAATCCTCACAATCAGTTATTTGGGTCCGTTTCTTCACCCTCGAATAACTTGTCTCCACGCCCACACCACAACGGCATCCCACCAACGCTGTTTTTCCGCGGACTGGTATACTAGACGCTAGTCATGCCGTCGCCACGTTAAAGAAAGGTAATGATGGACTCAATCAGCACCGGGAAAACCGCCATAGGCTTCGCTGCAGTAGGCCGCCATAATGCCATTGGTCTTGCTGCGGCCAGTGTCTTTAATTCAGTAGGCCTTGCAGTATTCAGTGTACTCAACGCCTTGGGTATCGTTACAGTGGGCGTGACAAACGCAGTCGGTCTCGTTGCGATAGGAGGAATAAACGCCGTTGGCATAGTCGCCATAGGCGGCATAAGCGCAATCGGCATCGTTGCCGTCGGAGGCAGGACCAGCAAAAGCCCGTTCCCCCTGCAGTAACCGACCCATAGTAGAATGTCTCTGGTTCCCCACGGAAGACCGCCGTGAGTGGTGGCCCCAACTCACTCCAGCTTGAGGAGGTCCGGTGTCTAAGGCGCTGGAAGTAATTGGTCTCCCAGGCGTGGGCCAAGTTCAGCTTCGTCTAAAGATCGGCGAAGAAAGCCGTACCAGCCCGCCATTCCCATTCGCATATTCCCCGGAACCGTCCTTCAACCAGGAAATGTACTGGTACTTCCAAGAGTACCTCCTCAACCCATTCGGAGGCTCCGAAGCCAGGGCCCGGCAAGTGGAGGACTCGTTCCGGCGTTTGGGCCGGGCAATGTTCGAAGCCGTTTTCCGCGGCAACCAGGAGGCCGAGAGCTACTACTCCACCGCCGTCACCGAAGGATTGGACAGCTACACCCTAACCATCGTATGCGACGATCCATCGTTCTTAGCCTTGCCCTGGGAACTCATTAACGAGCCGCACTCTGGCTATCTGGCCGGACGCTTCACGTCCCTGGTAAGGCAGGTGACCGAGCGACCCACAGAATTCGACGGATCCCTGCCAACGGACCAGCTAAACGTGCTCCTAGTCTCACCGGCGCCCCTGGGCCAGGATGCAACGGACGGCATAGCGTGGGAGACGGCGGCGGCCCTGGACTCACTGGAGGTCCACGTGGCCTTGGACTGCCTGAGTCCGCCCACCTTCGCCGCGCTCTCTCAACACCTATCCGGTAAGAGAGGCCATTACCATTTGGTCCTTTTTGATGGATTCGCCTCAGACGCCTCAGGTTCCTTAATGTTCGAGAGCGTTGACGGCGGAGCAGAACCTGTGCCTGCAGCCGCACTCGCCAAGGTATTGGCCGCAGCCGGAGTCCCAATTGTCCTGTTAAATGCCAGTACCGCCCAGGAGCCGTACCCCCTATCCGGCTGGGCGGCCGCGGCAACAGGGCTGGTTTCCGGTGGAGTCCCCCAAGTGGTCTCTCTTCCCTTCCCATTGCCCAGTCCCGGCGGGGAGTTGTTCCTCCAGTCATTTTTCCGAGCCATAGCCCAGGGCGCCGGAGCGCACCAGGCCGTATTCCAAGCCAGGCGGGCTCTGATGGACCAACCCCGCCGCCATTCCCCAACAGGGGAAGTCGTTTTCTGGGACTGGACCGGCCCTCAGGTATACCAGTCTCAAAGCTACACACCGGCTCCCATCGTGCCCCCCGCCTCTCCCCCGACCGGCTTTCAGGTATTGCCGGCCGGCGACGCTGCCCAGATGGAAGACCCTCTCCCACAAGGGGGTGTCCACGGCCTGGTGGGCCGCCGGAGCGAACTCCGCAATCTGGAACGTCTCTTCTCGCAGGCGCCGGTGGTCCTGCTTTCAGGGCCTACGGGCGTTGGCAAGACCGAGCTGGCATTGGGGCTGGCCCGGTGGTTGTCCCGAACCAGGGCGCGGCCGGGGGGCGTGTTCTACACCAGCTTTGACGTAGGGGCAGGGGTCGAGCGAGTGGTCCACGAGGTCGGCACCACCATAGCGGGTCTGGACTTCGCCGACATGGCGACTCAAGAGCAACGCCAATGGCTCGCGGATTACCTTAGTGAACACCCGTCGTTGCTGATACTGGACCAGCTGGAAAACGTTGCCGGCTTCCCATCGCCGGGGTCTGGACTGCTGGACGATTCCGAGCAGGCGGAGTTGGACAGTTTTCTAAAGGGTGTTGCCGAAAGGGGGCGGACCTGGGTCTTACTCGTCAGCCGCCGGGAACAGGAACCCTGGCTCCTCACACCATACCTGGGCTTGAGCCTAACGGGCCTGGACCATCGCAGTGCCCTGGAGTTGGGCAATAAGATCATGCGCCGGACCGGTTTGTTCGACTCCCTCCAAGGAGCCAGCATCGACGCCAGGTTGGGGCCGGACTACTTCAAGCTCCTGGAGTCATTGGAGGGCCACCCTCTGGCCATGCACGTCGGTTTGCCCCTGTTGAACGATGCTCCTGCGTCGATACTGGAACAGGAGATTGCCCGGAGAACAGCCGAGTTGGACCCGTCGGACGGCGAAGAGGCACGGCCTCCCTTTCTGACCGCAGTCATGGACACTTGTTTCTCCAAAATGCCCCGCCGCAGCCGGGCCCACCTTCCCTTTCTGGCCCTTTTCCAAAGGCGGGTGCTCCTGGACATACTCACTCACGTGACCCAGGAGCAGGTATACCGCTCGGTAATGGGCGAGGAGCTAGGCTGGGGCGCTTGCCGCACGCTGCTGCGCTCGGCCCGGGACTCGGGTTTCATCGAGCAAGTGACGCCCAGCATCTACCAGGTGCACCCTGCCTTTCCCTGGTTCTACGGACGGCAGTTGCACCGGCAAGCGGCCGCCGGAGGCATCCGCCGCCTGGAGGAAGAGTTCCTCCGGGTCTACACCGACACCGCCGACTACTTTATGGAAAGTCTTTACGAGGACCAGGAGGCGGCCGCCACCGCCGTTCTGGCCGAAGAAGCCAATCTGTCCCAGGCTATTGGTCTTGCCCTGGAAGCCAAGGCGTGGGACCAAGTCCAGATTCTCGTTCAGCCCCTGGCCCAGGTATACAAGATGCAAAAGCGACGCCCGGAGCTGCAGCGATTGCGCCGCAAGCTTTTGGCCGAGGTCGCCCCCAACAACGGCGGAGCAGCCGAGGCCACAGCCGTCGGAGGTATTGACCTCTGGCTTTACCTGATGGGCACGGAAGCCGGCGAAGCAGCCGACTTCGGAGACCTGGACTACGGCGAGGACTTGAACCGCCAACTACTGGCCTATCTTGCATCACTGCCGGGCAATGACGCAGACCCCCGGGTTGCGGCCGTCAACCACCAGCTTGGAGCGATCGCCCAACGAAGGTGGCGGCTGGAAGAGGCTGAGGAGTGGTTCCTCAGGTCCCTTGCGATTATTGAATACGGAGAAGACAAGGCTGCGGTTGCCGACGACTATCATAGCCTGGGCCAAGTCAAACGATACCAGCGACGCTATGGCGAGGCGCAGGATTGGTTCAAGAAGTCCCTTGAAATTCACCAAGCCCTCCAAGACCCGGAGGAGACGGTGAACGACTACCGGGCGCTGGGCCTGGCAGCCCAACTCCAGTCAGAGTACGACGAGGCGGAAAGCTGGTACCAACAGGCCAGGGCCATAGTTGAGGAACACAAAGACGAAGAGACCGCCATTCTCGTGTACCACGAGTTGGCCACGGTCTACCACGCGCGCTATTCGTTTGATCAAGCTGAGTCATGGTTCCGTCAAGCCCTGTACCTCAGTGAGCAGCTGGACAAGCCGCGCCAGATGGCCGTGGAGTTTCACCACTTGGGCCGGCTGGCCCAGAACCGCGGCCTCTTCCACGAGGATGCCGAGAATTGGTACCTGCTGGCCCTGGAGAAATTCGAGGGCCTGGGTGACCGCAGAAGCGCCGGCGACCAGTGCCGCCAGTTGGGGGTCTTGTTTCACGAGCAGCGGAAACTCGATGAAGCCGAGCGGTGGTACTTGCGGGCAAAGGATGTGTTTGACGAGGCCGGGGATGTTCAGCGCAGCGCCAGCGCCTACGGCCAGTTGGCCGTCGTAGCCGAAGACCGGGACGACCTGACGGCAGCGCTGGAATGGGCAGGCCGGACCTATAGCCTCGTAGTTGACCACGACCTCCCCCTCCTGCCTCAAGTCAAGTCCCACCTGGGCCGCCTAAGCCACAAGTACGGCCGGGACCGGTTTGCTCAGTGGTGGCAGGGGTCGTTCGGCGGCGACCCGCCCCCTAACCTGGACTCCAACGCTTAAGGCGCGCCTCAGCCCGCCACTGCCGGCCCCTGGCGGCAAGGCAACTTGCGCCGTGTGCCCTTCCGGGTTACATTGAAACCGTCGCCCGACGACCGTCGCTTCAAGAATCGTCTCCCAAAAAAGAGTCTTAAAGGAGTAGCCACAATGGCCGTTGGAATCTCCGCTCCCCTGCCAGCCTACACCATGGACCCGGCATTTATGGCCGGCAAGGCCGAGGAACTAGGCTTTGATTCTATATGGTTCGCCGAACACCCCATTCTGCCGGTGCACTCCGATACACCCTTCCCCAAAACCGGTGGGCCTATTCCCGAAGACTACCGTCACTTCACCGACCCATACATCGCCCTTGCCCGAGCTTCGGGTGTCACCACCAACATTAAGTTGGGTACCGGAATCACTTTGGTCCCAGAGCGTAATCCCTTGGTGCTGGCTAAGCAAATCGCTGCCTTGGACCACTACAGCGGCGGCAGATTCCTGTTCGGCATCGGCGCAGGGTGGAACCGCGAGGAAACCACCATGATGGGCGGCGATTTCGAGCACCGCTGGACCCAGACCCGGGAAGCCATCCTGGCGATGAAAGAGCTTTGGACCAAGGATGAAGCGGAGTTTCACGGCCGCTACTTCGATTTCCCCCCCGTCTACTGCTATCCCAAACCGGCGCAAAAGCCCCACCCACCCGTGATTCTTGGCGGCCACGCCCCCAACGTGCTGCAACGCATCATCAGGTGGGGCGACGGCTGGCTTCCCAACCGGGCCAACCCGCCCATGGTCGAAGACAGCCGTAAACAGCTCGATGCCATGGCCGCAGAACGGGGCCGCGACCCATCCTCTATCTCTATAACTGTGTCCGGACAGCCTCCCGACCGCGACGTGATACAGTCCTTTCTGGACGCCGGCGCAGACCGGGTCCTGGTGTACCCAGAACACTGCGACACCGACGCTGAACTGGGCGAACAGATGGAGCGGATTGCAGAGAAGGTAATACGTTAGGCCAGGCTTCCCCGGGGCCCGTGGTTGCGCCTGGGGGCTAACGGCTTGCACCCCGCCGCGGCGGGCATGAGTAGAATCCAACATGGACAAGACCACCAACCTAATATGTTCCTATGCCCTGGGGCTGAAGTTCGGTGACCTTGGCCCGGAGACGGTGCACCAGGCCAAGCGGACCATTATCGATACACTGGGCTGCGCCATGGGAGGGTTTTCTTCTCGTCCGGCGGAAATCGCCAGGGGCATGGCCCTTAAGGTGACAAGTTCCAGTCCCTCTCGAATCTTGGGGGCCGACAGCTACAGCTCTCCGGACATGGCCGCCTTCGCCAACGGCGTTATGTTACGTTACCTGGACTGTAACGACTCCTACTTCTCGCCGGGGGGAGGCCATCCCAGCGACATGATTCCCGCCGCCATGGCGCCTGCCGGGCCTGCCGGATGCGACGGCCCGACCTTTCTCACCAGTGTAGTGCTGGCCTATGAGGTCTTCTGCCGCCTGTCCGATCAGGTGGTGGCCTCCGAACTTGGTTGGGACCAGGGAATGTTCGGCGTCATCGGGGCCGCCTGCGCCGCCGGCAAGGCGCTGGGACTGGACCAGGAACAATTGGGCCACGCCATATCGCTGGCCCTGGTCCCCCATCTACCCTTGGGAGTCACCCGCACCGGAGAATTGTCCATGTGGAAGGGCTGCGCCGGCGCCAGCGCCGCCAAAGCTGGTGTCTTTGCCGCTCAATTGGCTGCAGAAGGCATCACCGGGCCCGCCGAGCCCTTCGAGGGCCGTCGTGGACTGTGGGCCCAAGCGGTGGGCCGTTCCGTGGAGATTGACGGTTTAGCACGAGGGAGCCAATCTTCCGCTATATGCGAGACCACCTTCAAGTCTTACCCCTCCCAGATTCATACCCAGGGACCCATCGCCCTCTCTTTGGAGCTAAGGCCTCAACTGAACGTCGAAGACATCGCATCGATCATGGTCCACGCGTACCGCGCAGCAGCCGACACCCGAATATCCAACCCCGAGAAGTGGGCGCCCAAGACCCGGGAAACGGCCGACCACAGCATCCCCTACCTGATAGCCGTGGCCTTGCAAGATGGCGCCGTCACCGCGGACAGCTTCTCCGATCAACGGCTTCGAGACCCGTCCCTGGCCGCCCTGGTAAGCAAGATAGATGTCCAAGAAGATGAGGGATACACCCGAAAGTATCCGGCGGAGTTCAACTGCCGGGTCGACGTAGCCACCCGTGCCGGCGAGACCTACTCCGCCTGCACTGCATATCCCAAGGGCCACCGCTCGAACCCGATGACCGATTCCGAGGTCGAGGCCAAGTTTCGCAACCTCTCCGCAGAAAGGTTGGCCGACTCCCAGTGCGACCGGGCGTTGGACGCGGCCTGGTCCCTGGACGAGGCTCCTGACCTGACCGCGCTCTTTGACGCTTTGGTTGCCTGAGCCCATGCCGGCAATCCGAACAACTGCTTCCCCCGTATACCCTTTCAGACGGCCCGGCGGCGGCGGTCATGACGGCTCGTAATCCCGTGGACTACGAAGGGCTGGAAGACCGCCAGCTCATCCACCGGATCACGCTCGACGACCAAGCCGCGCTGGAGGCCCTCTACGGCAGGTACTCCACCGCGGTCTACTCGCTGGCTATGTATATGTTGAAACAGGAAGCGCTGGCCGAAGACGCCACCCAGGAGACCTTCCTCAACATCTGGCTCAAGGCCTCCAGCTTTAACGCCGACAGGGGCCAGCCCAAGTCCTGGATTATGAGCGTCGCACATCACAAGATTGTGGACCTGATCCGGTCTCGACGCCGGACGTCGTACATGACCGACCCCGGCGGCGATGAGACCCTGGAACTGCTGCCCTCCGGCCAGGCGTCCACCGAGGAGCAGGTCGAACAGTCCTTCCAAAGGGAACGCATCCTCAAAGCCTTGACCCTGCTGCCCGAGGCGCAGCAGGAAGTAGTCATGCTGGCCTACTTTGAGGGGTACTCCCAATCGGAGATGGCGGAGAAGCTCGGCCAACCCCTGGGCACCGTCAAGACCCGGGTGCGGCTGGCAATGCAAAAGCTGCGGGCGGCGTTGGAGCAAGATGTACAGGAGTGATCCCGAGAATCAGGTCCATCCGGACGACGTCTTGGAGGCCTACGCCCTGGACGCGTTGGAGGACTTGGAAGCCCTGCAGATAGAGTCTCATCTGGAGGGCTGCGAGCGTTGCCGCCTGGCAGTGGCGGGCCTCCATCAAGCCGTCAGCTTCCTGGGACAGTCGGTAACACAACGGCAGCCTTCCCCTGCTTTGCTGCTCCGGCTGCGGAGGGCGTTGGGACCACCCGCCACAGCCGCCAGCACCCGGGAGGTCCGTCCCACCTGGCGATGGTTCAGGACACCAGCGGTAAGGTTCCTCGTGCCCAGCGCAGCCGCCATTGTGGTGGCCCTGTTCTCCCTGGCTGTCGTGATGAACGTCGGCTTGTCTAACCGGACGGGCGAGCTGGAACGGGAGAACTCGACCCTTACCGCTCAGATTGCCGTGTCCACTGAACATGACTCCAACATGGCCGAAACGGTGCAGCAGCTGCGGGTCGCCAGCCAGTGGCTGGCCAACCCGGAGAACCTGTCGATGAACTTGACTCCGCCGGGCGGTGACGGGACCTCCAGCGGGGTCCTGGTTGTGGACAGAGACGGAAGCAGGGCCATGCTGCTGCTGGCAGGCATGGAAGGCAGCGGACAGCCCGCCGACTATGAAGTCTGGCTGATGCGGGGAGATGACAAGGTGCGGGCCGGGACGCTACAGGTGGACGCTGAGGGATGGGGAGCGGTCACCATCGAACCGGCCGAGTCGGTCTACAGCTTTGACCGGGTGGGGCTCACGGAGGAGATGGAATCGGGCACCGACGCCAGGGCGTCCATCATGGTGTTGGAGGGAGCGATCGCCGGCCGGGGAGCGTCTCCCATGTACACCGTGCAAGCGCCGGTCTGGCGGTGAGCTTAATTCCGGGCCGCCAGTTACGCCAGTCAACTTGGATAGTCTATTCGGGCCGCTGGAAAGGCCACCACTGGGGATATTCCCTCAGGCGCAGATGACGGAACAGCCCCGGATGCACGTCCACGGCCAGCTTCATTGCCTCCATCATAGGGGCCCTGACGGCGTAGTGGGCCAGGTCTGACGTCCGCAGCTTGAACAGGTGGTAGCACTCCCGCAGGTTCATCTTGCACAGCAGCCGGCGGTAGTGGGCGTGGGTCACCATGTACTGGGCTGTCCAGGGAGAGAAGTCATGCACCGCCTGGAAGGCCGAGTCTGACAGCTCCACCGCCTCTTCGAACCGGTCTCTCAAGGCCGCTTCAATCACCAAGTCCGGGACGTGATAACCCAGCCCGACGGTCAAAGGCTGGGGCAGGTGGGACATCATCCTATGCCGTTTCAGCTCACGGTACGCCCCGTAGTCCAGGATGAACTCGAAGGTATAGTCCACCAGTTCGCACTCGCGGGCCGGTGCGTCGTGGTCTCCAAGTCCGGCGAAACTCCCGTCGATAATCTCCAGCCTGCTTTCAGGACTCATCAGCGCAACATGCCGCTGGACCTGTTCGAAAGGCTCGTTCGAGTAGCGGTATAGCAGGGCCGCCGCCAGTTTCTCTTCGGCCCGGCGGTCCCAGTCCAGCAATTTCACATGCCAGGTCGAAGCCGCCGACGAACCGTCGGGGGCGTCCATATCGCCGGGCGGCCCGCCGGCGACGCCGGAGAGATGACGGTCGGTCATCTCCCGCTGGGCGCCGGGCATTCCGGCCAGGTAGGGGTTACGGTCGGCGTACTTGATCAACGTGGGCGCGATGTTCCGGCCCTGCAGGCCTATTTCCAGGCCCAACTCCCGCTCCTCGTCCAGCTCTGAGGACATCAGCTTGGACACGGCATGTTCCAGCACCCGGGCGTTGGCGGTCACTCCCACGTTGGTCAGGGTGGAGGCGGGCAACAGGGCGCGGCAGCTGTCCGTGGCGATGCGCCGCAACCTCAGGTTGTAGGCCGAGTCCCTTTCCCGCTCCCGTTGGGGATGGGCCAGGCGCAGGTGGTCCATGCAGCCGTCGATGATTCCCCGATAGGTGTCAAAAAGCCGGCGGCAGGCCTCGTTGTAACGGAATGCGAGAGCTTGCTCGGGCTCCAGCTCCCGGGGGAAGTAGAAGTCGCCCGGAGGAATAACCTGGTAGCGGGACGACTTTTCGGTATACGACGCCAGCCGGTTGTCTTCCAGCCCGTCGCAGGCCAGCCGGGAGACGTTCTCCACGGCCAGGTGGACCACAGCGTGCTCGGCGACTGAGGCGTGCCCGTAGCCCAGCACCCACCTCTCGTGGAAGTCCGCGGCTTTTTCCTGGCTTACCTGCTGGGCGATCTCGTCGAAGGGCTCCGGACGCCGGGAGGTCATGGCGAAGGCCACGGCGATTTGCTCTTCGGTCAGGTCCCGGGCGTCCAACGGGTAAACCCGGCGCGCGCCGGCAACCGGGTCGCCTTGGGTCTCGGCTATGGTCATCCCGCAACACCTGCGCGGAGCAAGGGCATTCTAGTCCGTGCGACGCCATAGGCGGTCTCGTGGCGTGTCGCCGCCGACCCAGCGCCCCCGCTCGTGAATAATTTCAGTTTCTGTCCCATTCTGTCCCATTTCGTTCCATTCGACCCATAACGGGTTGGAGGGCTGTCGGGGGGATTTTAGCTCCCCTCTCATTTTCTCTCATTTCCTCCCATTTTGGGTCCCTGGCCGGTTGGAGGCCAGAACCCTGGAGAATTTTCGAATTCTGTACCATTTTGTCCCATTTCTTCCCATT
Organism: Dehalococcoidia bacterium; assembly: GCA_965249215.1. GTDB lineage: Bacteria > Chloroflexota > Dehalococcoidia > Lucifugimonadales > UBA3495. The sequence continues at coordinate 922,663 of CBDFLN010000002.1, forward strand.
TGGGGTCCCTGGCCGGTTGGAGGACGGGCCCCGGTGGACTAGGGGCCAGTGGACCACGCTGGAGCGAGACTCCCGCCTCCGCGGGGTTGACGCGCATGTTCCGCGCCAGGGCCGGGCGGGCGGCGGCAATACCGACGTCCACGCCGACACGCCTAACAGCCCAACACAATTCTGCCACGGTCTTATAGTAGGGCGGCGTCGCCGGGTTGGGAAGGGGCCAACTGTCAGTAAAAAAGATTTCCTGCAAAGCAAGCCGGGACTGGCCAGGTATGGCGGCATTATGTCAAGTATGGCCCCGTAGGTCGCTACTGACACGAGCCCCTTGCCTAATCCCCGCTTGGTTCCTATGCTCAGGAAGTTGGACACAACCGTGGTGACGAACCAAGGAGCAAAAGTGGCCTCGGAAACCATAATCATAGGGACTCTTCAGGCGGTGGCCGCCGTGGCCCTGGCGATAGGGGCCATACTGCTGAAAATAATCCGGGACGACCAGAAGGAACTGCGGGACACGCTGGCCTCCCACGTGGAGGACAGCCGGCCGGTAATAGAAATGGTCATCCGGCACGACGAGCGGCTGAACCGGCTACGGAAGATGAAGCGGTGGCTGCGGCGGGGATGACGTTCAGGTCTTTGGCGGGAGCGAGACAACCCCATCGGCGTTGACGTCCAGCGATAACGTCGGCCCAATTGGTCTGCAGGAATGTTCATTTGGGCAAGGCCAAAAACCTTCGGCCTCGTCCCATTCTTTGGACCAGGTTTTTGGGCAGGTTTCCATGCTCTCACATGCCACCGACGACGCCTTCGCTATCGACTGAACGCTATCCGCCCACCGTATCGACCACAATTGTGTATGTGCCCAGGCCACCAAAGCGGGATTCTACTTCAAAGAAGTACTCAGAAGAAGTGTCCGCCCTCCATTCCCAAGTTGTGTTAGACCTGGAGAAATTGGACGGTAACGTACTACCGTCTGCCGCATAGACCATGACCCGGGCTTGCTCTAACGTCTGATGGTCGACGTGTGTCCGGTACTCCTGTCCCTCAATGGCCGTAAACCGGAAGTAGTCCAGGTCCAACTCGTTGTCCAGATTGCCTTGGACAGCCTCACCAATCGAGATGTCCGTGGCGGTCTCTGTATCACTACCGTGGTCATCGGGGTCGGCCTCAATTGCCGTAACGGTTATCGTGTATTCACCGGTTTCACCGTAGACATCGCTTACTTCCAGGTAGTATGTCCCGCCCTGATGAGCCATCCATAGCAACCCGTGTCCGTCACCGGGATAGATGTACTTCTCCCAAGGCTCCGGCGTGAAGCCGTCAGGCGCGTAAAGCGTCAGGATGAAGAAACCCGACGTTTGCGAGATGTAGACTTTGTACCCCTGGCCCTCCTCGACCCTGAACTTGAAATAGTCTAAATCGAATTCGTAGTCCAGGGCCCCACTGACGGTTTCTCCCATAGACAGTCCGGTGGCGTTCGCGGCTCCATCGCTGTGGTCGTCAACTATGTCGGTGACGGTAATAACTCTCAGCGTGTAGGAGCCTACATCAGCACTATCGGGCAATTCTACCGAAATGTAGTAATCGCCTCGGGGTGGAGCCGCCCAAAGAATGCGCGCCGTATCAGGGTCTGGACCGTAGATTGAACTGGTCTCGTGCAACGGTCCACCTGGACCGTGCAGTGCGACGTTCGGTCTATTGTGTTGCAGGTGTGAGGAGACCTCTATCCGGTAAACTTGTCCCTCGATGGGCATTAACTTGAAGTAGTCGCGGTCGTCCGGGTGGCCTATCATCCCCTCCACGGCTTCGCCAACCCCGATCTCGTGAGCGGTTGACGGACTATCGCCGTAGTCATCCTCTTCAGGCAGAAGAGTGATTATCAGGGTGTAGACATCCACCCATTGGTTATCGCCAATGATCCTGAGATAGTAGGTGTCCGAGGCGGGCGCCTGCCACACGATCCGAGTCCCCGGCCAATCACTACTCTCAGCAATTGCCAATTCCGGCGTGATTCCGTCGGGGCCCAACAGCGTAGCGGTGATGCCATACCCCTCATCTGACACGCCTAGGTGATAGAGTAGGCCCTCTTCGGCCTGGAACCGGAAATAGTCGGAGTCGAACCTGGAATCCACAGCGCCGTCCACCGACTCTCCGACGGAAATCTCAGTCGCAGTCTCCGGCGAGTTGCCGTGGTCATCTGGCTGGACAACAATTGCCAGAGTGTAGACATCCATTCCTTGGTGACCACTCTCGACCACGAGATAGTACGTGCCTGAGGCTGACGCCTGCCACACGAACTCAGTCCCCCCAAGCCAGCTACTGCTCCCAGCAATTATCGATTCCGGCGTGATTCCGTCGGGGCCCAACAGCGTAGTGGTGATGCCATACGCCCCGTTGGACGGCACCTCATCCGACGCGACTATGTCATACAGTCGGCCCTCTTCGGCCTGGAACCGGAAATAATCGGAGTCGAGCCAAGAATCCACAACTCCGTCCACCGATTCTCCAGAGGAAATCTCAGTCGCAGTTGCCGGCGAGTTGCCGTGGTCATCGACCCCTTCAGGCACTGGCGGCCGGATGTCCACGGGCTTTCCGTAGTCTGACAGGGTGACGAATCCGTTCAGCCGTATAGTACCTGGACCTCCGAGCGACACAGCGGAGATTTCCAACCTTCTGAGCAAGTGGTCCTCGACGCCTATCCAGTAATCCACTACGCCATCTATGTCACGCCCTGAAAAAGACACTGAGTGCCTTCCGTCTGGAGCCACCGGATCCGATAAGTAGAACCAGGTGTGCCATCCTAAGCCATCCGCTCGACCCAGCACTGGGAAGCTCCCGACTTGAGCCGGCGGACCCGACAAGTAGTAGACGCTTTCGCCGTCAAGCTCCTTCTCAAGTTTAGAGATTTCACCATCGGAGTCCAGCAGATCGAACTCGAAGAGGTCAAACAGTTCAAAGGCCACCTTGATTCCGTGTGCTAGTGGACTGCCTCTTCTGTGCCGAGCGTCGTCCCCAAAAGGTCCAAATACGTAGACATGGTCTCCGACCGTAATCCACTCCTCTGTCCAGCCTTGGCTGCCGATATGGTCCAGTCCATACCATTGGTCTCCGACCAAAATAAAATTATTATCAACACCTCCCGAGCGCTGAATGCTATGGGTTGCCGACACGTGCGCGCTGACAGGTGTATGGAAGACCCCGGCTACGCTTATGGACAGGACGTACTTCGCCTTTTCGAATTCTACTTCAACTGTGAACTCTCCCTCGAGGTGTCCGGAGTGCGCGCCCTTCGCGGCGGCCGTCGCTGCAGGTAACACCTCTTTGGCCGACAAAGCCACCGGTGTAACCGTTGGCCTTGGAGTCGGCGTTGGTGTAGGCGTGGCAGTCGGCACTGGTGTGGGAATGGCAGTCGGCGTTGGCGTAGGCGCCGAGTCCGGCGTTAATGTCGACTGCGGTGTGGGAGTAGGTGTCGGGTCCGGCTCCCCGGTCGCCTCGACCTTCGTCGTCTCACTAGGGTCGACAGGTGTCTCAGCCGCCGTAGTTGCGGCGGCCGCAGTAGCAGACGCGTCCGGAGTCTGAGTTGGGATCGATGTGGAAGCGGAGGTGGGGACGGGTGTCGGCTCCTGTTCGCTGTCCTCGCAGGCCAGCGTTAACACGAACAGGCTCGCCGTCAACAATAGCGCAAGTACCCGCATTCCCGCCTCCAGGCGCCGCGCAGTATAGCATCACATGGGTCTAGGAGCGTCATCTGAGACAGGGGAACGAGCCTGCGCCGCTGGACGCTCCTCTGCCACTCCACCTTGGCTCATGGGCAGCCGAGAGAACCGTACAGAAACGCTACTGAGACGGCAGTGCGGCGCGGTTTGCTGAAGCAATGGGGCTACGTTTCCCGCACAGGCCTGAACAATGACAGCAGCAAGACCAGTAGTGGCTCTAACGGAGATTTTCGCAGACCCGTTAGGCAGAGATTACCGCTGACCATTAACGGACATGCCCCGACCTTAGTACCACCTGCTATCTCATTGCTGGCGGCCCTGAAACAGCTCAACAATGTTGCCGGCTGGATCTCTCACCAAGCTCGTTACCCCTCCCCCCGAATACTCCACCGTTTTGGGATGTTCCACTATCTCACCGCCGCCGGCCACGGCCCGGCGCGTGGCTTCCTTGCAGTCCTCGACCCGGAACGCCACGTGAGCGCGGGACACTTGCTCTTCGGATTCAGCCGGGAAAAGAGCAATGTGGAAATACGGGTTCTGAAACGAATATTCAGCGTGATGATATGACCCGTGGGCATCGACTTTCAGGGGGATCCCCAGCCCACGGTAGAAGTCCACGCAACGTTCAAAGTCTGAAACGTATAAGCCAATCATCTGGACATTGATTGCGTCCATTTTGCTCACCTTGCCTCGGGACTTTGCAGCCCATGCCGGGTTGGGCCTGCGAGGGCAGGAACTGGGCCGGGCGGACGGCTGCTCCAAAATCCTAACTTGGGAAGAAGGGGGCCCTTTCGAGCCGGCGCCCCACGCTAGATTCCGGCTTCCCCGTTTCCACGAGGACAGGCTTGGGCCGGAGTGACGGTTACGCGATTGTCTCCGTTAGCGGGAAGGCCCTTCGACGGGCTCAGGGCGAACGGGGTAGGGGCCCTCAAAGTGTTGCCGGAGGGGCCCCACCGCGAGATTCCCGCCTCCGCTGGAATGACAGGGTGGGGGGCCCTTCGACGGGCTCAGGGCGAACTGGGTAGGGGCCCTCAACGTGTTGCCGGAGGGGCCCCCCCGCGAGATTCCCGCCTCCGCGGGAATGACAGGGTGGGGGGCCCTTCGACCGGCTCAGGACGAACGGGGTTGGGGCCCTCAACGTGTTGCCGGAGGGGCCGCGAGATTCCCGCCTCCGCGGGAATGACGGGGTGGGGGACCCTTCGACCGGCTCAGGGCGAACGGTAAAAAAATATGGCGCACCGCCGCCGGGGACTATGTGGCGCATCGCCGCTGGGGGCTCTATCGCGCACCGCCGCCGGGGACTCTATGGCGCACCGCCGTCTGGATGCTAAAGCATCCGGGTGAGGATTTTTTCCGACTCGGCTTTGCCGAGGCCCAGGGGCCTCCGGGCCAGGGGGCCTCCCTGCTCGAGCACCGGCTCCCTGCGGCGGAGGATGGACACCTCCTGCGTCTCGAAGAACACGCCGGTGTAAATCACGTCGCCCCAGACCATGGCCTTCTCGCAGGCGGCCTGCCAGTCCGAGGGATCGTGGCCCTCGTCCTCCAGCCTTGTGACTCGTTCTTTAAAGAAGGGGTGGCCGTTGTCGTGGTTGAAGGTCACACAGGGGCTGAATATGTCAATAAGCGAAAAGCCGCTGTGCTGAATGGCCTGCTTGATCAGTCCGGTAAGCTGTCTCACGTCGCCGCTGTAGCCCCGGGCGATGAAGGTTGCCCCGTTCATAATCGAGGTGGTGATGGGGTTGGCCGGCAGCTCCACGCTGCCAAAGGGGGTGCTCTTGGTCTTCATGCCCAGGCGGCTGGTGGGGGATGCCTGGCCGGTGGTCAGGCCGTAAATCTGGTTGTTCATTACGATGTAAGTCAGATCCACGTTGCGGCGGGCGGTGTGGCTCAGGTGGTTTCCGCCTATGCCGTAGCCGTCGCCGTCGCCCCCGGTGGCAATGACGGTCAACTCATGGTTGGCCATCTTGGCGCCGGTGGCTATGGGCAATGACCGCCCGTGCAGGGTGTGCATCCCGTAGGCGTTGAAGTATCCGGGCAGATTGGAGGAGCATCCGATGCCGCTGACCACCAGTATTTCATGGGGTTTGAGGCCCAGCTCCGCACAGGCCCGCTGGAGGCTGTTCAAGACCCCAAAGTCGCCGCAACCCGGGCACCAGTCCGGGTCCACCGGGCCCTTGAAGTCCCTGGCGGTCAACTCGGCAACCGGTTTCCCCTGGGCCGTGTCGAGAGTTGTTGTCATCTCAAGTCCCCTCCTCAGGTGACGACTTCTTGGTAAGGAACGTAAAGGTCCGTGTCGCCGGCCAGCTGCTCCAGGACGCCCTCGACAATGTGGTGGGGAGCGAAGGGCTCGCCGTCGTACTTGCGGATACTCCCGTCCACGGTGAACCCGGTCTCGCTGCGCAGATAGCGGAAGAACTGGCCGGAGTAGTTGTTCTCCACTATGATGGTCCGGCGGCAGTTGGAGAGTATCGCGGTCACGACGTCGGCATGGAAGGGAACAATCCACTTGATGGGCAGATGGTTTACCCTGACACCCTGGTCCGCCAACTGGGCCACCGCTTCGTTGATCACGCCGTAAGTCGACCCCCAACCAACCAGCGTCACCTGGGCGTCTTCAGGCCCCTCCAGGCGTGGCGGGTCAATGCCGTCGAGAGCATTCCCGAACTTGCGCGCCCGCTTCTCCACCATCATGCGGCGCTTGTGGGGATTGGTGAACTCGTCGCTGAGCAGCGTCCCGTCCTCGTCGTGCTCGTCGGTGGCGACCACGTGTATGCGTCCCTCCACTCCGGGAATGGTCCGGGGCGAGACGCCGCTTTCGGTGTCCTTGTATCTAAGGTAGCCGTCGCCGGCGGCCGGGTCAAGGACCAACTCCCCCCGGTCGATGACGGGGTGCATGTCAATCTCGTCCGCGTCGACGCTGAACCGGCCCTCGGAAATCAACAGGTCGGAAATGATAATGCCCGGGCACTGGAACTTGTCCACCAGGTTGAACACCTCGGGTACGGTATTGAAGGCGTCCAGGGCGTTTAAGGGGGCGACGATGAAACGCTCGAAGTCTCCCTGGCTGGCGCCCAACGCCTGCCACAGGTCTCCCTGCTCGGTCTTGGTGGGCACGCCGGTCGACGGCCCGGCCCGTTGAACGTTGACGAACACGGCGGGGATTTCCATTATGCTGGCGCTGCCGATGGCCTCGGTCATCAGGGCGAAGCCGCCCCCGGAGGTGGCGCACATGGCCCGGCAGCCGGCGTGGGCCGCGCCGATGACCATGTTGGCGACGCTGATCTCGTCCTCCGCCTGCCGCACCATGATACCCAGGCTCCTGGCGTTAGCCGCCATCCAGTGGAGGACTCCCGTGGCCGGGCTCATGGGGTAGGCGGCGTAGAACTTCACTCCCGCGGCCGCGCCCCCCATGGCGATAGCCTCGTTGCCGGCCCAGACGGCCAGCGGCTTGGGCCCGGTGGGAACGGCGCCGGGGAACGCCTGGAAGTTGTCCATGGCGTAGTCGTAGCCGGCCCGGGCTACTGATACGTTCTCGTCCACCGCCGCCTGGCCCTGGCGCTGGAACCTTAGGGTCAAGCTGTCTTCCAGCACTTGGAAGTCCAGCCCCAGAAGGGCCATTACGGCCCCGACGCCGACGGTGTTTTGAATAAGCCTGTTGCGACTCCTGGTCAACTGGGACACCGGGATGGGGCACAAGTCCGGCGCATCGTTGCCGTCCCCGGGCTTAACGGTATCGGTGTTAAAGACCACGCGGCTGCCGGGACCCATGAGGCGCTGGTGGCGGTCCATGGTGTCCTGGTTCAGGCAGAAGAGCAGGTCGAGCTTGTCGCCGTGGGTGGCGATGGGGGCGTCGCAGACGCGCATGGTCAGGAATATGTGCCCGCCGCGAATGATGGACTGGTAGGCGTTGTAGGTGTTGAGGTGGAGCCCGCGCCTGACGAAAATACGGGCCAGCACGTCGCCGGGGGTTGCGATCCCCTGGCCCGCCTCTCCCCCGATGGCCATGGAAAAATCGAAGGTCCCGGAAGCCATAGAGTCCCTCCTTTGGTTCAGCGGGGAAACCAGTCCTGTTTCAAGATTCCGCCGCTGCGGAGCTCCCCGGCTTTACTTCAGGCTGAGCGTCGCCAGGCTGTGGATTTCCTAAGACCGCCGCTTGCGGCCCGATAGGACTCTTATTCCAGTTTACCACCCCAGACAGTGCCGGGATAGACGAGGGAGGGGTTGGTATAGCTGCTTTTGGGAGGGCGCTGGCGGGCGGGGTGGTCTATGCTGGTCTGATGGGGTGCGACACAATTGCTTGCTGCGCCCGCATCGGGGTAGGGGCGAAAAATCTTTCGCCCTGTCTTTCGCCCCTACAGAACAGGGTGTTCTCCTATGGCGTTCTCAAAATCCACGGGCCCGGGTCTACATGTGCAGCACGCGCCCCTGGGCGGAGAGCGCCGCCTCCTTCAACATCTCGGATAGCGATGGGTGGGGGTGCACCGCCCATCCCAACTCCAACGTCGTCCCTTCCAAAAGCCTGGTCATGGCCAGCTCGCCCAGCAGCTCGGTAACCTCCGGGCCGATCATGTGGCCGCCCAATAGCTCCCCGGTCTGGTCATCCGTCACCAGCTTGACGATGCCTTCCGACTCGCCCATGGCCAGGGCCTTGCCGTTGGCCTGGACGTTGAAGGTCCCCACATTGACCCCGTGTCCACGCTCCCTGGCCTGGGTTTCGGTCAACCCGAAACTGCCTACCTGGGGCTGGCAGTAGGTGGCCCTGGGCATCATGGCATAGTCCAAGGGCTGGGTTTCCAACCCCGCTATGCGTTCGGCCGCCAGGACGCCCTGGGCCGATGCTGCGTGGGCCAGGGGCAGCTTGCCCGTCACGTCGCCGATGGCATAGACCCCCGCCGCCCCGGTTTCCATGTTGTCGTCCACCGGGATGCAGCCATCTTTCGTCGAGATTCCCAGCGCTTCCAGGCCCAGGTCTTCCACGTTGCCCTGGACGCCGCAGGCCACCAGGACTTTTTCGCACTCCAAAGCAGTCGCCTGCCCGTCCTTGTCCACCTTGACCGTCAGGCCGCCCGCCCCGCTTTCGACCCCCGTGACGCCCGCGCCGGTCACTACGTCGATGCCCTGCCGGGAGAAGCTGCGCTCCAGCAGCCGGCTGATGTCCTCGTCCTCGTTGGGGACCAGCCGGGGCAGGAGCTCCACCACGGTGACGTCGACGCCGTAGGTGCGGTAGAGATAGGCGAACTCCACGCCAATCGAACCCCCGCCCACGATCACTATCGAAGACGGCAGTTGCTCCAGGGTGATGGCCTCCCTGCTGGTGATTATGTTAACTCCTTCGACTGGCAAGGCAGGCAGCGTCCGGGGCCGGGCGCCGGTGGCTATGATGATGTTGCGCGCCTGGAGTTCACGTCCCTCCGGGGATACCTGGACTGTGCCGTTCCCCAGCAGCCTGCCCCGGCCCTGTATGTGCTCGACCTTGTTCTTGCGGAGCAGGTAGCCGACGCCCCGGGTGTTGCGGGCGACCACCTTCCTGCTGCGTTTGACGGCCACCGAGTAATCGGCGTGGAAGTTGTCGAACCGAAACCCGAACTCGTCGGCCCGGTGCAGGTAGGAAAGAATTTCGGCGTTTTTAAGCAGCGCCTTGCTGGGGATGCACCCCCAGTTAAGGCACACCCCTCCCAGGGCCTCTTCCTCGATAACGACAGCCTTCAGCCCCAGCTGGGCGGCGCGTATCGCCGCGACATACCCGCCGGGGCCTGCGCCGATTACTGCTAGGTCGTAGGTTGGGGTTGTCATGGTGGCTTAGCCTGCGTTGTCCATGCCCTTCATTCGCGCCTGTTTTCCCTGGGAGCCGGTTGCTAGACGTGACCGCCCTGGCGCAATTGTTCTACAACAACGAGTGTCGTTCCAGAGTAAGGAACTCTCCCAGTCATTAGTTCGATGAACGCCTGCCGCTCGGAAACCGGAAGCTCCAATAGGTCGTGGCTAAACTTCCACGTCCACCGCTGCCGATAGTACATCACATCCAGCCGGTTTAATCCCAAGTCGCGGATGGTATCAGAGGCTCTACGCCGAGCGGCTCCGGAAAGCCCATATTGGGGAGCAATGTACCCTGTATCGGCATCATAATCGAAATATTGTTCCGGGCGCTCCGCAACATCGACAGCGCAAGGGTCTACGTACCCGGTATCCGGCCATTTGTCCTGCTTGTTTTCGGCGTTGCACGCATAGCAACTGAAAACCCAATTGGACCATTCGTAAGACAGGCCGGGAAACCTGCTTAAGGGACGGAAGTGGTCCACAGTGGGAGCGCGCCCTCCGTGCTCACCATCGCACAGCCGCTCGCAGTACCAGCAGATATCACCGGTCCGTCTGCCGATATCTGCCCGGAACTCCCGCCAGCGGGAATCAGTAGGCCTCCCGCCAACGCCGCCTTGAAAATAATCGACCCAACCCTGGGCGAACTTCCCCGCATATTCGGCAACCCCGGTGGGTTCCGGCCCTCGGTTGACCCAACGCAATCCGGCTACTCTGTATCTTGGGTCAACTCGGATTGCCGGTTACGCAGAAATTCCTGCATCAAGTCCGCGTAGTGTTCCCGCTCTACTTCCAATGGGCCGCCCTTGGCCAGCAAGTCCTTATTTATCTGGCGGCGCAGCCCGTTTAATTCGGACTCTTCCTCGGAAGTCAACGTGTCCTTTTCACGAAGCTGCCGCAGCTGGTTGACCCGGTCAACCGTAAGCTGGTCCGTCGGCTCGTCCACATCCATCATCGTCCTCAGGATTTCATCTGCGGTCCAGCCAATCACGTCCTCCGTATTAGTGGTGGCGCTAACTGACCCGTGTTCGTCTCGCTTCAGCAGGTGCACCTGTCCGGCTTTGAGACCAGCCACTACGAAGGGGGAATGGGTTGTGGCGAATATCTGCAGCTTCGGGAAATGCTTTAGCAACGCCGGAATAACCCGTCTCTGCCAGGTGGGGTGCAGGTGGTTTTCTATCTCGTCTATCAGCAACACCGCCGGTTTGTTTTCCCAACCTTCAACCCAACGATAGTGATTCACCATTTTTAGAGCTAGGGCCCAGACCCATAAAAGGGTGCCTTGGGTCCCAGAGCTCAGGGCGCCTGCGTACAACGGCTCACCCAGAATATCATCGGTAGTCCCGATGCCCATAGAATAGTGGACAATCCTTCCTGTATCAGATATTTCGTGGTCGTCGTCAAGCTCTATGTAAGAATGCGGTACGTCGTCGTGTATTACCTCAGGACAGATCGATCTGGAGCAAGAATAACCCAGATGCAAAGCTTTTCTCAGCTGGCGCTGCTGGTCACTGTTTACTGTCCTTCTTTCGCGAAGCCAATCTATCGCCAATTCCACATATTGGCCGTAGAAGATGCCGGAACCGGTATCAAAAGCGTCTTTGAGTGGAGCTTCGCTCTCCAAAGCATCATCTTTGTCTATGGTTTGGTTAACAATGTCCATCCCAGGGAGGTTGACCCTAGTCGCCGGTAGGTATAGGAGAGGCACGGCATCCCATTCGGTATCTATGTTGCCGTCAATGTCTCGCGGCCAATCATCGCTTAATTCTATATAAAGACTCATACCATTGTGCATATCGTGGGCATTCTCTGTGTGGCGCCAGAAAAGCAAATCAGAAGACTCGGCGCTAATCTCCACCGCCCGGTGGATTTCGCCAGAATACGCACTCTGGACTGCCCGCAAGATGGTGCTCTTACCAGATGCGTTGGGGCCGATGAGCAGGTTCACACGTTCATCACAATCGAAACGAACCCCATTTAGAAGCGGGGGTTGGCGGATTCCTATCCACGTTATGTGCACAGCTAAGGCTCCGTTGCAGCCGGGCTAGTCATCTCGGTCGATAACGCCAGACCCATCAAGTATACCAACTTTGCCCCGAGCGGCTCAAAGAACTGCTTTCCCAACTTGTCACCCCGATTTACCTTGTCATCCCGAACGGAGTGAGGGGTCTAAAACGTATCGTAACAGCCAAGCCTGAGCTTGCCGACTCGCCAGTGTCAGCCCCGCCAAGAATTTTAGATTCCTCGCTGCGCTCGGAATGACGGGGTAGTTGCTTCTAACGGTGTTTGCGCCTCCGAGCTATTCATTTTATCAGGTTAGGTTGCGCCTGCCCCCGCCCCGCTGCCCCAATTGTAGGCAGGCCGCCATTCTGCTATGATGGCTCCACTATCACGCGTTGGTTTAGATAGAGGGCCGAGATGAGAGTAGGGCCGTTTGGCTTACCCGAGCTACTGATTATATTGTTCATTATTATGTTGATTTTCGGCGCACGGAAGTTGCCGGAAATCGGCTCCTCGCTGGGCAAGGGCATCAGGACCTTTAAGAGCGCCGTCACCGGCGAGGACGAGAAGCCCGGGGAAGACCAACAACAGGCGGGGAACTCCGCGGGCGACGACGCGAAGCAGCCCTAGCCCGCCAGCCTCCCGCAGTCTAGAGACTGAAGACCGGCCGTTTTGGCCGGTCTTTCTTTTGGCGTCGCGGTTGCTTCGCTGAGATTCCCGCTCGGGCGCGGGAATTGTATGTGTTAGCTAATTCATTGACAAACCGTCATTCCCTCCTCCCAGCCGCCATTTCCTTTCCTCCTTAAGGAAAGTGTTGCCTATGTTCATGGATAATCTGTTACCAGTCTCCCCGGTTTGTACCAAACCTGACCTCTCCCCCTTACGAAGGGGGAGATTTAGAGGGGGTCATAATCTCGCCCCCACCACTGACACTTGCCCCTTGCCCAGCCTCCCAGGCTCCCCTTATCATGGATGCAGGTCAGGTTCCTGCCATATCGCCGGACCCAATCAAGACCAGCCACTGAGGCCCGTAACGTGTCGTGACCAAACGCCACCCCAGCCCCGAATCCTCCAACCCTCCCCCGCCTGCTGCCGATGCCCCAAAATGGGACGGAATGGTACAGAATGGTACAGAATTCGAAAATTCCGCCCTTTCCTCCCGCCGTTCCAGCCCCGAATCCTCCAACCCTCCCCCGCCTGCTGCCGACGCCCCAAAATGGAACGGAATGGTACAAAATGGTACAGAATTCGAAAAATCCGGCCTTCCCTCCCGCCGGCAGCAAGCTCTGCCCATCATCACCGCTGCTCCCACCCTGGCTCAAGCCGCACGCTCCTCCGGCATAGGACAAGGCACACCCTACCGTTGGCTCCAAGACCGCCGCTTCCGCCATGAACTGACCCGCCTCCGCCCGAACACAGCCGACCTCGCCCGCTATGAACTCCGGGGGCTTATGCTCCGCTGTTTGGATATGTCAACGAATTACCCGACACTTACAGGAATGACAGTTGGGGGGGCGGAATGACAAGTTGGGGTCGGGAATGACTGGTGACGAGATAGGTGTGACGGATGTGCGGGGTTCCCGTTCGTTTCCTTCGACAAGGTCTGGTCGAACGGGGGGCTGGCTGCGGGCGAGAAAGCGGGAAACCCTTGCTCAGGACGAACGAGGGGCGGATTACAGGCGAGAAAGCGAGGAACCGTTGCTCAGGACGAACGGGGGTGGGACGGATTACAGGCGGCAAAACGGGGGTGGGGCGGGTTACAGGCGAGAAAGCGGGGGAGGACGGGTCACGGTGGCGCCAGGCCGTAGGCGGACTCAGTCGGAGTGGGGCACGGGGGTAATGGCCTCGCTGGAGTCCCGGCCCCGGCTTCCCACTCGCACCAGCAGAATGCCCAATTCGTATAGGGCTATCAATGGGGCGGCGACGAGCGACTGGTTCACCGGGTCGAAGGTGGGGGTGATGATGGCGGCCAGGATGAAGGCAATCACAAACCAGAAACGCCGGAACCGGGTAAGTTTGCGCACGTTGACTATTCCCAGCAGGGCAAGCAGGTACATCACCAGCGGCGTCTCGAAGGCCAGCCCCATCCAGAACAGCAGCCTGACCATCAAGTTGACGATGTTGCTGATCTTTATCATCGGCACGGCCACGTCGTCGCCGAAGGTCAGCAGGAAGTGGAGGGCCGGAGGGGTCAACACGAAGTAGCCGAAGGCCAATCCGGCGGCAAAAGCCAGCAACGCCCCCGGCAGAAAGGCCAGGAGGTAACGCCTCTCCTTGGGGGTGAGTCCCGGCGCAACGAACATGACAACCTGGTAAAGGACTATGGGAAAGGCGATGATGAAACCGGCAACAAGGGACACCTTGATGCTGGTGGTAAGCAACTCGGTGACCTCGGTGAAAATCAGCTGGCCGCCGGCGCCGGCCTGTAGGTCTCGGGCCGGGCGGACTAATACGTCGATGATCTGCCGGAAGAAGGCCCAGGAAACCGCGCTGCCGGCCAGGAGCGCCAGCACCGAGATAATCACCCGCCGTCGAAGCTCGGCCAGGTGCTGGAGGATAGTCAGCTCGCGCTCACTCATCTCCGGCCTTGGGAGTCGGCTTGTTGTCTGGTCCGGGATCTTGACCAGGTCCTTGACCGGACGCGGGCGGGTCCCGCCGCTGCTGCTCGGTTTCTTCCTCCAAGCTGGCCGCCGCCGCCACGTCGTTGAAGGTGCGACGCATGGTGCTCAAGAACTTCCCTGCCGACCGGGCCGTGGAAATGGACCGGCTGGGGCCCAGCACGAGAAAAGCGACCAGGAAGATGACCAGGATCTCCAGGAGTCCCACGCCCATAAAGTTCACGGCCGGTCCCCTCCGTTGTTGGGGCAGGTGGGCCCGCATTCTCCCGGAGCCGGCGATGTCTTCCAGTACGTGGTGTCGCATCCCACTTTTTCCAGCATTTGCTCTGCCAGGCATAGGGGCAAGCCAACGATGTTGCTGTAGCAACCCGTCCACGACTCGGCGGGCCGCAGCGTCTCGTCCTGCACCCCGTAGCCCCCGGCCTTATCCAGGGGCGCGCCGGAGAGTACGTATGCCTCCAACTCCTCGTCGGAGAAGTCGCGCAGGGTGATTTCACTGGTCATTGTGTCCGTCAGGCTGCGCCCGGAGACGGCGTCAATCACGGTTACTCCCGTGGTCACCCGGTGAACAGTGCCCCGCAGCAGTCGCAACATCCTGCGGGCATCGTCGCAGTCTGACGGCTTCCCCAACGATTCTCCATTCAGCACTACCGTGCTGTCGGCGGCCAGGACATAGCCTTCGTCAATCCGGCTCGCCGCCGCCTGGGCCTTGGCCTGGGACAGGCGGGCCGTCATTTCCTGCGGGGATTCCCCGGCGCGGCTTTCTTCCACCACGCCCGCGGGCATCACTTGAAAGTTCAACCCCAAGCCCGCCAGGAGTTCCCGCCTTCGGGGCGACGCCGAGGCCAGGACCAGGGACATGGACGCCGGAGAACGCTCCAAGAAAGCAACGCACTCTACGTGGTGGGTCTGGGGAAACATGTCCAGCGGGACCACTTGCTTCAACGTGTAGGCGCTATCGCAAAGAGGCTTCAGGTCCCGGGCCATGGTCTCCGCATCGCAGGAAACGTAGGCCACCTTGGATGGGGCAAGCTGCAGTAGACTCTCCAATGCCCGGGGCTGGCATCCGGCCCGGGGCGGGTCCAGCACCACCGCGTCAGGCTGGGCGTCCAAGCTGCCCAGAACCTCTTCAGCCCTCCCCAGCACGAACTCCAGGTTGGGCACACCGGCCGCATTGGCCCGGCAATCGGCCACCGCCGCGGACGACTCCTCCACCGCCACTACCTTCTTGACGTATGGCGCCAGCAGGATGGCGAAAGCGCCGACCCCGGTGTAGGCGTCCAGCAGCACGTCATCCTGGGTCAACCGCAGGCCGCGGCGCACCACTTCCACGGCTTGGGCCGCCTGTTCCACGTTCACTTGGAAAAACGAAGGGGACGAGACCCGGAAGGTCTTGCCCGCCACGGTGTCGGCATAACTCTTCTGCCCCGTGGGAATGGATATGTCCGGATTGAACAACTGTGGCTGCACCAGGACGTCGCCCGTCTGCTGCCCGGCCCGCACGGACAGCTGGGTGGTTTCCCAGCATTTGCCCTGCAATTGACTCAGGCAAACGTTGATTGCCCCGTGCATGATCATGCAGCGGTCGATATCCACGAACCGCCGGGATGCCCGGTTGACGAAGCCCAGGACGCCGCCGGCCCTGACGGTGAACCTGGCGTGGTTGCGGTAGTTCAATTGGCGATTGGACGGAATCACGGCGGCGACGGGGGGATCGCAGAACCCTCCCACTCGCTGCAGCGCGTCGACCACTTTCTCGCGTTTGGCCTCCAGCTGGCGGCGGTAGCTGATATGCTGCCACTGGCAGCCGGTGCAGTCGCCGAAATAGGGGCAGGGCGGCTCCACCCGGTGCGGCGACGGCTCCAACACCTCTACAACGCGCGCCGCCAATCGCCTGCGCCTTATGTCAACAATCTCGGCCACCACGCGCTCCCCGGGGATGCCGCCGAACACAAAGACGTCCCGCTCGTCGTGGCGACCCATGGCTTCGCCCAGGCGGCCCCACGCGGTCAGTTCAAGGACAAGCTTCTCGCCGACTTCGGGTCTCACTGCTGTTGGCATAGCTTGGCCCTACTATACTTGAACCCGTTCCCCAAGCCAAGAAACGCCCCCACTCCACACCCTTGCATCACCGCCGGCCACACCGAGCGCAGCCCCCTGTCATCCCGAGCGCAGACGAGGAATCTAAGCGCCACGCCTTCCATAGTGTATTGGTTCCTGCCTATCCTGCGCGTCCAAACCCATTCCCCAAGCCAGGGAACGCCCCAGCGGGTCGGGTATTGCGGAACCGTCATTCCGGCCTCCGAGCCGGAATCTAAAGGAGTTGGGAGAGCGCCCGTTAATGGCCCGCAGAACCAAGGCTCCCGTTCGTGGTCAGAACAACCCGGATCCGTTCGTGGTCAGCAGAAGCTCCGTCCGTTCGTGGTGAGGCTCTCGAACCATTCGAACGGACGGGGGGCAAGCCCCTCCCTTAGGAAGGGAGGGGCAGGGGAGGATCAAATCCCACCCTCAATTTTACTGACATTCGCCCCTTGCGCCGCCCCGTGGGCCAGCCATACCATCTAGGCAGTCCATCCATTCCATTTAATAAGGAAGCGGCAGCTGCCATCCCGACAACCAGCCCAACTGGTCCAAAACCCCAAGAATGGCTCAGAAACAAACTTCGATCGTCACGCCCTGCCCACACACCCGAGCCTGCCAACCACCCAAACGGCTCACAATGTCTCAAACAAAAAACCTTGGCCTCGCCTCGGTTTATCCTGAGGTGGGCAAAGGGCCAACTGGAGGCCGCAATTTCTTGCAGCCCATATACGCGCCCAACCGGTAGGGGCGAAAATGTTCGCCCCTACGCGCACCCATCAACCGCTATTTACACCCGCCCAACACTGGCCGTAGTTACGCAAAGCTCTCCGAAAGCGGGAATCTCAACCCCGCCGACGATGTCCATCGCAAGTTGACCCCATATCTGAAGGGGTATAAACTGGCTCTATAGTCCTACGAAGCCCGGCCCGTCGCCGGACATCTAAACTCAATGGACGCCACTCGTGGCTTGGAGGCAAAAATGGCGGAACCCGTCGAGGTAACCGAGTCGAATTTTGAAGACACAGTGCTCAACTCGGACCTGCCGGTGCTGGTAGACTTCTGGGCCGAGTGGTGCGGACCCTGCAAGATGATTGCTCCAACCGTCCACGAAATGGCCATCGAGTACGACGGGCAGTTGAGCGTGGGCAAGGTGGACGTGGACAGCAACCCAAACATCGCCGTGAAGTACGGCGTGCGCAGCATTCCCGCCTTGATTTTCTTCAAGGACGGCAAGCCCGTTGACCAGATCGTGGGAGCAGTCCCCAAGGGAGTGCTCAAGAAGAAGGTTGACACGGTGCTGACCGGCTAGCAATCGCCAGGGTCTGTGTCGGGGGAGTGGATGGGGCCCGGTGGCCCTTGCGGACTTCAAATCCGTTATGCCTCGTGACGAGCGGGGTAGGTGGGTTCGACTCCCTCGCACTCCCGCCAACAACTGATATAGTTCCCGCCAACTAAGCCCGGTTCCAGATACGAACCGGGCTGTTATTATGTTCCGGTCGGTCAGCGCAGGCCCGGTCACCGCGGCGACTACCCCAACCAGTCAAACTGGAACGAGCCAGGCAAGGAGGCGCCCATGCCAGAGGGAATGGACCTGTTCGAGGCTATACACACCCAGCGGGCCATCAGGTCTTTCAGGCCCGACCCTGTTCCGGACCATCTGATTACCACGTTGTTGGAGGCTGCTGTAAAGGCGCCCAACGGAGGGAACGTCCAAGACTGGAGGTTCATCGTCATTCGGGACCGGGAAACCCGGCGCAAGATCGGCGAGTTGTACCGCACCGGACCCAAGTCCAAGATTGATCCTAGCTGGCCTGCCCAGCGTCGGCGGATTTACACCGGGGCCCAACAACTGGAGGACCACATCGAGGACGTTCCCGCGTTCATCTTGGTATGCACCAAGCCCTACCCAGGGGAACCCAATGCGGGCGCCATGATCTTCCCCGCGGTCCAGAACATATTGCTGGCGGCCCGTGGCCTGGGTTTGGGCTCTGTGTTGACCGTCCGGCAAAGCCGGCATGAACAGGAGCTTAAACAACTGCTGGACATACCTGAGGACATGGACACGGCGGCCTTGCTGCCCATTGGGTACCCCGGCGAAGGAGCCCGCTATGGGCCGACCAGCCGCAAGCCACTGGCGGAAGTCGCCTTTGACGAGCGGTGGGGGAATAGCTGGCGGCCTTAGGTTTGACGCCCAGCATTTGGCCCACGCCGAAATTCCCGACGGTCACGACGCCGGGGAAATGAGCTCAGGGCCGTCGTTGCGAACGTTGTTCACCAACGTCGACACCGGGTAGACGTCTATGTCAGAGTCGGCGGCGGGGACCAGCATGTGAGTGAGGAGGTCCGGGTCCTCGATGCCCGGGTCCAGCCAAATCTCCTCCGACTGCCGGGGCAGGATAACCGGCATACGGTCGTGGATGGGAGCCAGCAGGCCGCAGGCCGCGGTGGTGATGATGGTACAGGACGGCACGACGTTTCCCTGTGGGTCTTTCCAGGTCTCCCACAGCCCGGCAAAGGCGAAGGGCTCCCCCGAGCCCACTACTATCCTGAAGGGCAGCTTGCCCGCCGGGGTCTTCTGCCACTCATAATAGCCGTCGGCCAGCACCAGGCAGCGACGTTTCTTAAGGGCGTTGCGGAATGCGGGTTTTTCGGCCACAGTCTCGGCCCGGGCGTTGATCATGCGCGCCCCGATCTTCAGGTCCTTGGCCCAGAAGGGTATGAGACCCCACTTCATGAGCCCCGCTTCTCGACCGGCCGCATTCGTTACGGTGAGGACGCCCTTGGTGGGGGCAATGTTGTAGCAGGGGTCGTAGTCGAAGTCGCCGTGGAAGAACTGGAAGCGCAAGGCCAGGTCATCCAAGTCGGCTACAAGTGAATATCTTCCACACACGGGGTTGGCCTCAGGTTTGATTATCGCATTCTCAGGGGGACGCCGCCAGGTCAAAGGGGCTGGTCAGACCAATGACCGGCTGCGCCATAGGGCCATCCATAAGTAAGGTCATCCTGCTATACTCGACTTGTCTTCAATCCAGGCTGGGACAGACATGTGCCATTCAGGATTATCGGTGACATAGAGCGGGTCGAAACCATTGCTACCGGTCCCTCCGTTCGAGACCGTCGGCGATTGGCCGAACAGTATGAGCAAAGTCAACGGCGACGAGGACAATGGCGAAAACGAAAGGGATTTGCACACGTGGAACTTCCCGATGGTACAATTGAACGTGCAGAGGTTCACTGGTACGAGGCACACGGCATCGGTAGAAAAGAATTCAAGATAAAGCGCCTGTTGAGATGACCGCCATGAACGCGAGACGAGTTACCTGCATTAACAATGAAGGCTATCCGGCCTCCTTGGTGAAAAACACTGTCTACGAAACCCTGCCAGATGACGAAGCTGCGAAACACGGGTTGATTCGCGTAACGGACGAGTCGGGAGAGGACTACTTGTATCCCGAGTCATATTTCGTTCCCGCCGAATCTGTTGATACGCCCAACCGTCAGGTTCAAGGAACGCACACGCCTTCGAGCTAAGCCTGCTCAAGGCGCCGCAATCCCTTGAGAGCCTCACCACGAACGGACCGCCCCCTTCTCTCGTTCTTCTTGAGCTTGTCGAAGAGGCCGCGCGCTTGAGCCAAGCAGGAGAGGTGAGGCGATTTGCTAGACCCGGATTATGAGTTCAGGGCCATCGTTGCGAACATTGTTCACCAACGTCAGAAATGGCCGCCGGCGGTGAGGCGAAGATGTTTCGCCTCTTGGTTTGCAGTAATCGCTCTGACCAGCATGAACGCCAATGCGGCCGCAACGATGATAAGGGCATCCGCAACCAAGCTCCAGTAATTCCACGTGATCAGTTGCTCGGCGGTTAAGTCATTTGAGACCAGTGATACCACGAGGAAACTATCCAGGATGGAGGAGACTATCCAGATGGCCCACCACCAACCGAGCATCGCAGTAAGGGGGGCATTCTGCCAGGCCTGCCGGTCCTGCTGGGTCACCGATGGGTCGCTCCCACGCCATATCTCCCGGACTACCTGGTACGGCTTAAATAAGTTCATTATCGGCACGAACCACCATCCTACGGCCCAGCCGGGTGAGAAGCGCTGGCCCGCAGTATGCAAGGCTCTAAGGTTCTTGGAAGCCCGGTGGACCCACATGCAGAACGCAACAACCAGAGCGATGGCAGCTACCAAAACCATAAAGCCGATAGCGGCCTGCCGGTCGTCGTTTGCAATCAGTTCCTGCTGAGTAACGAACTCTCCATCAACCATCCTTTGCAGCAAGTTGATTTCGGCCACAGTGGAAGCGAACGAAATCACGATAACAAGAACATGCACGGCAAACAGGACCAAAGCCCAGGTAGAACGTGCCTTTGGCGATCGGTAAATGCCTTGCGGCCCAGAGGGCAAGGTTGGGACATCGGAGGGGCCGACAGGGGAGCTTACCAGGGTTGCCTGCCCGCAGTTGACGCAATACCTGTCGTCGGGCGTAGTCAGCTTTCCGCCACAGTAACGGCAATATCTTGGAGTGTTGATCATCTTAGAAGCGGCGCCGGCCCTCGGCGCTTTTATGCCGCCGTACACCAGCATCCATGCATTGCAGGCGCTTCGTGAACTACTACCAGATACAGCGACTGCCTTGCCCGGATTGTAGCGACGGGCCTGAAAGCATTCAAGGCAGCCCAACCTTAACGCAGCTTGGTGACTTTGGGGCGTCCACCGGCTACACCGGCGGGGGCCGCCATCCTCCCAGGGCCTCTTCGAGCTTCCTGGCGACGGCGAGGGCCACGTCCTCCCGCCAGGGCCTGGCGACTACCTGAACGCCGATGGGAAGCCCTTCCGGGGAGGAGCCTCCCCGCACCACCGCGCCGGGCCAGCCGGTGAGGTTGTAGGTGTTGGTGTAGCTGGCAAGCGGCGCTGTTTCTTCATCGTGGATGCCCCTGTGCTCAGGGGCGGGGAAGGCGGCGACGGGGCACAAGATTGCATCGTAGCTCTCCATGAAACCAAGCATTGCGCTGCGGAAGGCGTCGACCTCTTCCAAGACTTCCGTGAATTCTCCCACCGGCAGGGGCTTGGCCGCCTCGAACCTTTGGAGCAGCCAGGGGTGCACGTCCACGGTCCCGGCTTTGTCCAGCAGCCGGCGTATCCAGGTGCGGCCGTCGGACGCTCCCAACTTAACAAAGAGGCGGCCGCTCTGGTCCAATACGTCGGGGCGGTCTTCTTGCACACTGGCCCCCAAGTCCTTGAGGGCCGCCGCGGCGTCGAGGACGGTCTGGACGGTCTCAGGGGTAGGCGTAACGATGCCGTTGTCGGTGTAGACCGCCACCGACAGGCCGGCGGCGTCAACCGCTGCGGGATCACCCAATGGCATGGGGACGACTGCAGGGTCACGCCAGTCAAGGCCCGCAATGACAGGAAGGACAAGCTCCAGGTCCTCGACGTACCTTGCCATGGGGCCGTTCACGGTCAACGAGTCCATTGCGCCCATGCCGAAGGGCACGATATGACCCGTTCTGGGGACTCTTCCAGAGGTGGGCTTCAGTCCGGCAATACCGCAGAAATGGGTAGGCAGCCGGACGCTGCCTCCGGTGTCGCTGCCCAGGTCCAGAGGCGAACCGCCGGCGGCGATGATGGCTCCGGCGCCGCCGCTGCTGCCGCCGGTGGTCTTGGAAAGGTCGTAGGGGTTGTTGGTGCGGCCGTAGACCAGGTTATTGGTCTCGCCGGCCAGGGTCAGCTCCGGGGTGTTGGTCTTTCCCATTAATATGGCGCCGGCGGCGCGCATCCGGGCGACCACCGTCGCATCCTCCCGGGGGACGAAGCCGGCGCGTCCCTGGGTACCGCCCGTCGAAACGACTCCTTCTGTATCCAGAGAGTCTTTTATCGTCATCGGCACCCCGTGGAGGGGTCCTTTGATCTCGCCCCTGGCCAGGGCGCTATCGGCTTCTTCAGCCTCCACCTGGGCGCGGTCCCGGGCCAACTGAACGACGGCGTTTAGCTTGGGGTTCACCTCGTCGATGCGCCGGAGGTGGGCTCCCAGCACCTCTTTGCAGGAGACTTGCTTCTCCCGGATGGCGGCGGCGATGGACTTGGCCGAGGAGTAAATCAACTCTTCCATGACATTCCTCTCACGTTCCAGGTATCCGCTGACCCCGCCGGAACTCTACACAGAGGCGGTCAAGGGCATTGGCCTGGGCATTAGATGAATCCTAAGGCCCATAGCCCAACGCCGCAAGATAGGGAGAATGGGACCGACTTTAAGAGCCCAGCGCCTGGGACGAAAGGGGAGAGGACTAAATTTCGGCCGGTTTGGAGCAGGGACGGCGATAGTTGGAGTCTCTTTGAATTCCGGGACGGTCAGTAGTGTACAATGCTGGCCTTCCCCCCTAAGCATAGCATTAGCCAAACTGATTGGAGGTGGCAGGCCATGGAATACCGTAAATTCGGACCAACGGACCTGACCGTGTCGGTCCTGGGCTTCGGCTGTTACGAATACGGGGACTTCAAGTACGGCGATGAAATGGTCGCCGCCATCCACCAGGCTTTAGACGAGGGCGTCACGTGCTTCGATACTGCGCCCCACTACGGGAAGGGGGCTTCCGAGCTCATGTTGGGCCGGACCCTGGGGCCGCGCCGCAAAGACGTGGTAATAGTGACCAAGTGCGGCTTCGGTTATCCGGAAGGCACAGGGACCCGGGACAGCAGCGCCGGGACTATCCCGCCGTTGGTCGAACAGAGCCTGCAGCGAATGCAGACGGACTACCTGGACGCGCTGCTGGTGCACGTCCCGGACCCCAATACTCCCTTCGAAGAGACCATGGGCGCCCTGGACGACATGGTGCAACAGGGCAAGGTGAGAGCCGTCGGCGTGTCCAATCACACCCCTGAGCAATTCACGGAATGTGAGAAGGCCCGCCGGATTGACATTGCCCAATACGGCTACAACATGTTCGACAGGCGGCCGGAGCGATCGATTTTCCCCCGCTGCCTGGAACAAGGCGCCGGCGTGATGACCTACGCCTCGATGGGGTACGGGATGCTGTCCGGGGCCATAACCAATGACAGCAAGTTTGCAGACAACGACATGCGCGGCACCGGCGGCTACCGGGGCTACACCGGGGGACTGTTGGATCTGGAAGACAGGCGGCGGTACCTGGAGCTTGTCGAGGAGTTGAAATCCATCGCCGCGGAGCGGGGCAAGACGATCCCTCAGCTTGCGTTGCGCTGGGTGTTGTGCAATCCCGCGGTCAGCACCGCTCTCGTGGGCATGCTTCGACCGCAGGAAGTGGAAGATAACCTGGGGCTACTGGGTTGGAACCTATCCTCGGACGAGCTTAAGCAAATAGACGAGGTGTTCGCCAAATACGGCGTGGACCATTATCCCGACATAAGCCTGAACCCCGCCTAGGGGAGGCGGTCTCTGCTCTTGCTTCAGGGCTGTAGGCGGGGCGGCTTTAGCACCGCCGGCTCGATTTGTCCCGCTCTGCGGCGGCTTTGAGACCTTCCAACGTGGCTTGCATGTTGCGCCGGTGCTCGCCGGTGCGGGCGGCGATTATGTCATCCCGCCGGTCGGGCAGTTCGTCGATGCGGCGGGTGAGCCCGGACGCCCCTGGACCCAGTTGGACGCGCTGCCGTACTCGGGTGCCCTGGGCTTCGGAAGTCAGGTCGAACCGCCAGGTTGCCACGGCAGTGGCAGGATCGCCCACGGCCCATGCAAAAGACCTGCCAGACTCCGCCTCGACGACGGTGGACGTGGTTTCCCACTGTCGGCCTTCACGGCTGTTTCGCCCCCTGAACCTGGCTCCCACTGCAGGGCCGGACACCCCGTCCAGCCAGTCACCGCCGTCATATTCCGGGCTCCACTCCCCCAGGAGGACGATGTCGGTCACCAATTCCCACACGCGCTGAGGGGGGGCGTCGACGAAAATCTCCACCTCGACACCGGGCAGGTCATAACCGGCCATAGGGCCTCCTTATATATAGGAAGTGTCGGGCGCTCGCCGCCATCGTCACCGGGCCTGCGCTATTTTGCAGTAGGGGCGGCGCCCTGTACATGCGGCCCCGCTCAAGACCAAGTGTGGCCAAGCCCGTATCCCAGCCGTAGGCGCCGTTTTACTTATATTATGGGTCTAGGAACATGGTGAAGTTGGTGTCCACGCCATGCTTGGCGAAGACGTCGTCGACCCGGCGCATAGCCTCGGGGGGTATGGACCAGCCGACGGCCCCCACATCTTCCTCCAGTTCGTCGATGTTGAGGATGCCGGCAATAGCCACGCTGACTGCAGGGTTGTCCAGGGACCAATTCAGCGCCAACTGAGGCACGGTCTTACCCAGGCTGGCGGCGATGGGCTTTAGCTCGTTGACCAATTGGACGTTTCGCCCGAAGACTTCGTCGGCATACTGCTGCACGATCACTTCGGGTACGGTGTCCCCTATAGACCTCCAGTCTTTATCGCCGAACTTGGTATCTGCGGTGAAGACGCCCCCCAGCAGGCCGGAGGCCAACGGTCCCCAGGCCATCACACCGATGCCCTGCTGCCGGCAATAGGGGAAAATTTCCTGCTCCATCCTGCGGTCGAACAGGTTATTCTGGTACTGCACCACGTCAATCCGCCGGACCGCCTGGCATTCCTCGAGCTGGGCCAGGGTAAAATTGCCAACCCCTACATAACGGACCTTGCCTTGCTGAACCACGCTGTCCAGGGCGCCCATCGTCTCGTCAAAGGGGGCGTTGGTATCGGGGAAGTGAATCAACAGCACGTCGATATAGTCCGTCTGAAGCCTCTCCAAGCTCTGGTCGACCAAGGGCAAGATGGCCTCCCTGCGGCTGTCCCGGTACCTGGGCCTTTCAGGAAATCCGAAACCGCATTTGGTCACCACCACTACGTCTTTGCGGCGGGGGCCGAGGGTCCTGCCCAGCATAAGCTCCGACTCTCCGCCTCCATAGTTGGGCGCGGTATCGAAGCAGGTAATTCCCAGGTCAATGGCGCGATTCACCGTGGCGCTCATCCTATTGCTGTATTCCGTGCTCCAAGCCGTTGCCGCGGCGGCATCCCAACAGCCCATGCCGAGGGCTGAAACCGTAAGGTCAGTGGACCCAAATTTGCGGTATTCCATAGGCTTACCACCTCCAAGCAAATTGGCAACCGGACTGGCTCTACGAAGCCGGGGGCCAAATTTGAGTTGCCGTATTGTACACTAGTGACAGCGATTCAATCCAGCGGCCAGCCGAAACGAGCTGGTTGCGCTTATACGGCAGCTATTTTCAGCAGTTTCCGCCGGAATAGCAAGCCTGAATTCTGCCATTTCGGCATCGGTCTACGGGAGGCGCAAGCCATTCAGGCTGGATAGAGCGCGGGCGATTGGCGCCGGTTAACAAGATTCAAAAGCGGAGGGTCCAGGCGAAGTGAACACAATTCAATTCGGAGCCCACTATGCCCCCATCTCAAGAGACGGACGGACGGGTCCGATGGAAGCGGCGGTCCAAGCCGAGGAGTGGGGCTACGACTCTTTCTGGGTGCCTGAGACTCTGACCAGGCCTCAGATGGACCCATTGGTGCTGCTGGCGGCCATCGCCCAACGGACGCAGCGGATCAGGCTGGGTACGGCAGTGCTCATCCTTCCCATCCGCAGCCCGTTCCACTTAACAAAGGCCGCTCTCTCCGTTGCCGCGCTGTCGAACGAACGCTTCACATTGGGAGTAGGCGTTGGAGGGCCGGCCCCCAAGGACTTCGAGGTAGAAGGAGTGGACTTGCGCCAGCGGGGGAGAATATCGGATGAAAACCTGGACATTCTCCACAGGCTGCTGTCCGAGACCAACGTGAGCTACCAAGGAAGGTATCACCAATTCACTGACGTCACCATGAAGCCCGATTCGGTGCACGCCCCCCCGTTTCCCATTTGGATAGGCGGCAGCTGGCATGACGGAATCGCAGATGGGGTGCTGCGGCGGGCGGCCCGATACGCCAACGGGTTTCTGACCCATGACACTCCCATAGAGGGTTACAGACAAGCCCAGACCAAGATTAAAGAGTATGCCAGGTCCTATGGCCGGGACTTAGACGGGTTCGAGTGGGCCACCGACATATATACGTACTTGGCAGATAGCAAAGAGCAAGCTATCGACAGGCTGGCTTCCGAGATGAAAGAGCACCCCGTTTTCTCACCGGAGTTGCACCCCGAAAACGGCTATGGCCTGGGAACTCCCGGGGACTGCATTGAGGCAATAGAACGGTACGTCGATCTGGGCATCAACCACATAATACTGTTCCCAGTGTGCCCCCCTGACCAGATGATGGGCGAGTACGAGGTGTTAGCCAAAGAGGTCATCCCTCACTTCAGGAGCAGAAGCAAGTAGGGTGGGCAAGCCCGGCGAGGCCGCTCCGTCCAGGCGGATGGGCTTTATATAAGGAATAGGACCGGCGGCGACTAAAGGCCCAGGGCCCGCAGCCCGGCTTTGGCGATTGCCTCATCTTCCTGCCCGGTGGGCAGCCCGCCGACGCCGATGCCGCCGACTACTGCGCCGTCCTTGACCGCCGCCACTCCTCCGCCGAAGTTGAGAAGCTGGGGGTCCTGCCAGAATTCCAGGGACCGGCCCTGGCTTTTGAGCTGCTCGGCAAAGACGGCGGTGTCCACGCCGCGGATGGCTGCGGTGTAGGCCTTGCGGATGGCGAAAGTCGGCCTGCGGCAGCCGTCCATGCGGGCGTAGGCCAGCAGGTTGCCGGCGTCGTCGACGACCGCCATGTCGACCCGGCGCCGGTCGGGGTCCTTGTTGTATTCATCGAGCATTGCTCGTATAGCATCCTGGGCCTGGTCCAGGCTCAACATGGGCTTGTTGTACATGGGGTGTCCTCCGATGGCGGGATGCGGCCCAATATACTACCGACGGGGGCGCGCATCAATCGGAGCCGGCGGAGCGGGCTAGGGGCCAGGCTATCGTCAATTGAGTTTTGCACTTCACTGGCATATAATTGATTATGTGAACCTGAAAGGGCGGGGCATCTGCCGGTTCACCTTATTCGAAATGGAGCGCGTTGAACCCTGGCGCTCCGGCCCTATTCGCAAGCATGGTCATTGTTGATATTAACCTATAGTTAGTATTACCAATATGCTATTGACGGCAAAAGGGGCAAAGATATTTAATATGAAGCAAGTGGGGTTCCCGACGGAACTGCGCTGAGGTTCGTCGGAATCCTCTCCACGAGTGGGAGTCAGCGAATTGGTGGGGGGTTAAACTTATTTGTGTTGCAGACAAAGGAGGCATAAATGGCTGACAAGGATCTAGCATTGATGGCTCACTTGATGCGCCGCGCCGGTTTCGGAGCAAGCCGCGACGATCTCGAGGCCAGGGTAGCCCAAGGCTATGACAACGTTGTGGAAGAGCTGCTGAATCCCGGCGAAGGCCACGGAATCGCAACCGACGAGCTGTTTCGGGCCCATCCTAACTTCATCGAAGGCGCGGACTTTGCTTTCGCCGCCAGTGAATTCACCTTCCGGATGATCAACAGCAAGCACCAGTTAAACGAGAAGATGGCCCTGTTCTGGCACACCATCCTCTGTTCCGCGGACAGCAAGGTGTGCAACGAAAGGAACAACGTCCTCCAGTACGAATATTTCAGAGAGCATGGGATGGGCAACTTCAAAGACATGCTGATGTTCATATGCCAAGACCCCTGCATGCTCTTCTACTTGGACAACCAGGAGAACCACAAAGGCGCCCCCAACGAGAACTTTGGCCGAGAGTTGCTGGAGCTATTTTCAATGGGCGTCGGGATGGACGGCGACTTCAACTACACGGAGGACGACGTCAAGGCTTGCGCCAGGGCCTTCACCGGTTGGCAAATTGCGCCCAACTACCCCCTCTTCCCCTACGGTCGGACCCCCTTCCAATTCCGCTACGACGCCACCGACCATGACGCCAGCGAAAAGACTTTCCTGGGTGAGACGGGGAACTGGAACGGCGATCAGGTAGTTGACATCATCTGCAAACAGCCGGCCACAGCACGGTTCATCTCCCGGAAGCTGTACGACTGGTTCGTCGCCGACGAGACTCCCACCAGGACCTGGCGGCTATCGGAGCCCCGGGACCGGGAGGCGCTGGAGGCGCTGGAGAAGGCATACTTTGACTCCGGCTACGAAATAAGAGAGATGCTGCGGGTCTTGTTCACCTCTGACTTCTTTAAGGACGAGTCGGTCCACTTCGCCAAGGTGAAGAACCCTGCGGAGTTGGTGGCCGGGACCATTCGCCTGGCGCAGGCCATATACGACCAAACAGATGCCAGCCTTCTAGCTACGCAGTCCAGGAACCGAGGCCAAGGCGGGGCTCCGCCAGGGTTCGAGGAAGGGCTACTGACCACGCACATGGAGATCAAGTACATGGGCATGGAACTGATGCAGCCGCCCACGGTGGAAGGCTGGCAAATGGGCCAGGAATGGATGAACAGCGGCAGCCTTGTCGACCGGGTCAACTTCGCCACCAGGACCTTCGGCGACACCGAGCTTCCCGGAATCCGGTCGATGATCGGACGCCTGATGGCCACGGGCGACGCTTTAGACGCCGAGCAGGTGGTGGACGGTTGCCTGGACCTAATTGGTCCCTTGACCGTGGACGATGGCACCCGCCAAGAAATGGTCGAGCACGTAGCCAATGGCGGGCCAATGCGCCACGGCACGAAAGAGGAGAAAGCTGAATTTACCCGACGGGCGTCACAGGTCTTCCAACTGATTGCCAGCACGTCGGCCTACCAGTTCGGTTAATCCGAAACCTATCGAGCGACATCAAACCAGTAACGGAGGTAGAGAAGATGGTATCAACAAAGAAAGACCCGACTCTGGCCGTAGTGTTCCTGTCGGGCGGCAACGACGTGTTGAACACGTTGATCCCCTATAACGACCCCAACTACCATGACCGCCGTCCCAACGTGAGGGTTCCGGAAGACCAGATAGTTCGGTTCACGGACGACCTGGCATTTCACCCGGCCTTTGCCCCGATGAAGAAGTTCTGGGACGAGGGCAAGATGGCGATCATACTGGGCACGGGATACCCCCACGGCACCATGTCCCACTTCCGCTCCGCGGACATCTGGGCCACGTGCGAGCCGGTGGAGCTCCTAATGGACGGGTGGCTGGGCCGAACGATCCAGGCCTTGGACCCCAACGTGGAGAACGTGCTGACCGGCGTCAACTTCGGCCGCGGCCTGCCAAGGGCGATGGCCAAGGAAGGAGTGCCGGTGGCATCGGTGGGAGACCTGAGCATGTACGGTCTCATGACGGACTTCGAAAAGGAAGAGGAGCGCAAAGAGGCCTTGGACCTGTTCGGCCGCATGTATGCGCCGCGGGTCGGCACGGGCGCCGTGGACGGCTTCATCCGAAGCCTGGGCACCGCTGCACTGAGAGGCGCGGACATTCTCGCCACTGCACCGTCCAAGTACCAGTCCGACGTCGAATACGAGCAGGGCAACGTGGGCGAATACCTGAAAGACATGGTGCAGGTCCATAATGCCGGGTTCGGCACCAAGATAATGTTCACGCAGTCCCCGTACAACCAGTGGGACACTCACGCCAACCAGCTTGGCGCCAACCTGCTGGCCCGGGGCCACGGGGCGTTGCTGGCCAACCAGGCGAACAATACCGACGCCTTCATCACCGACCTGCGCAACCTCGACATCAGCGACAACGTCACGACGCTGATCTACTCCGAGTTCGGCCGGCGGGCCCAGGACAATGGCTCGGGCACCGACCACGGCGCCGGCGGAGCGGCCTTCGTCATCGGCGAGCACGTCAAGGGCGGCATCTACGGCGAATACCCGTCACTGAAGATGGATGGGCTGGACGACGACGGCAACCTGGCGTGGGCCATCGACTTCCGGTCCATCTACTCCACCCTTCTGGAGCGTTGGCTGGGCCTGGATGCCAAACCGATAGTCGGCGGAACCTACGAGCAGCTGAGTTTCCTGTAAGCCGTCCCACTGCCAACCGGCAAACCGGAGGCAGATCCGGGACTACACCAAGCCCAGGGCAAGTTGCGCTGCGCCACGGGAACGTGGAGCAGCGCAACCATGATTCCGCCCCTCGATATTCGGGGAGCGACGTGGGCTTAGTGGACCTCGAGAGGAAATCCCCGGTCCAATTAACTTAGGAACCAAGCTTTTGGCATTAGGAGGCAAATTGTGGCTAGTGTTCTTGTAGGTGTCACCGACCGGTATTACAGCTACGCTTTCACCGTCGGCGGCGCCGGCTTCCGCATTCCAGTGGACATCGCCTTTGCGCCCGGCGACATTTTCTACTCCCTGACCCGGGGCTACGAACACCCCCCGAGGAGGAACCTCAACTGCCGGGTCAAAATGATGGGCATGACCGACGACGGGGAACAGCTGATCACCCATTTCGGCGAGCTTGGCTCGGAGCCAGGGAAATTTACCTGGCCCGCCGCCCTCGTCTTGGACGATGATACCAACGTTTACGTGTTGGACGAATACCTGGCCAGGGTCACCGTCTTCGACAAGGACGGCGAGTTGCTGAACCATTGGGGCGACGTCTATGGTTCCGGCGATGGTGAAATGAACAGGCCTTCGGGCATGGCCCGGCGAGACGACGTCCTGTTCATCACCGACAGCAAGAACCACCGGGTCCAAAAATTCAGCCTGGACGGCAAGTACATTGGCCAGTTCGGCAGCCATGGCTCCGGCCACGGGCAGTTGGACTCGCCCTGGGGCATCAGCCTGGACAAGGACGGCAACGTCTTTGTGGCCGACTGGCGTAACGACCGCATTCAGTCCTTCACCGCCGACGGTGAGTGGCTGGCCACATTCGGAAGGCCCGGCACGGGCGGCGACACAGACATAGTCCGGCATCACGGCGGACTGCATCTGGTGGAACGCACCCCAGGTGAATTCAACCGACCCTCAGGGGTCTGCGTCGACGACGACGGGGACATCTACGTGGCCGACTGGCTCAACAACCGGGTCCAGATCCTGACTGCGGACGGCAAGTACATTACGCAGATAACCGGCAATGCCGGTCTTTCCAGGTCGGCCAGGGAGCAGCTGGCTCCCGCTCCCGATTTGATCCGGCAACGGAACCTGGCTCTGCAGGAAGCGTCAATCCAGGAGAAGCTGTTGTGGAGCCCCAACAATGTCCGGTTCGAACAGAGCCGCAACAGGCTGTGGATCTCGGACTCCAACCGGCACCGGTTCCAGGTGTACCAGAAGAACACAGAGTCGGTGCTGAACAACCTGGAAACGCTCACCATGGAAGGCGCTATCAAAGGGTTGGTGGCTTAGCCGATACCACCGTTGGCGGCTTAAGGAGCAAATCCCGTCCAACGCGCTATCGCGTGTAAACGACCAGGTTTAGAGCTACAGCTTAAATGCTGGGATCGCCGGCGGGCCGGAAAGACATTTCTGAGCCGCCGGCGATTACTATGTTGGACACGTCTTGATTAACGCCGTGATGCGATTAAGACCGTGACACAGGGAGGCGCCAATGGCTACCGGCAAGGACCTCGCACTCATGGCCCACTTCATGCGGCGCGCCGGTTTCGGCGCCAGCCGGGATGAACTAGAGGCGAGGGTAGCGCAAGGGTACGACAACGTAGTTGAAGAACTGTTGAACCCCGGCGACGACCCCGGCATCGAAGTAGACGAGCTGTTCCGGTACTTTCCCGATTACGTTGAAAGCGCGGACTTTGCGTATGCCGCCAGCGAACTCACCTACCGGATGATAAACAGCAGGACCCAGTTAAGAGAGAAAATCGCGCTGTTCTGGCACACGGTCCTCTGTGCGGCCGATAGCAAGGTGTGCAACGAACGAAACAATATCTTCCAAATCGATTATTTCCGAGACCACGGGTTGGGCAACTTCCAGGACCTGTTGAAGTTTATCGCCAGAGACCCATGCATGCTCTACTACCTGGACAACCAGGAGAACCACAAAGACGCGATCAACGAGAACTTCGGCCGGGAACTCCTGGAGCTGTTCTCCATGGGCGTGGGAATGGACGGCGAGTACAACTACACCGAAGACGACGTCAAGGTCTGCGCCCGGGCCTTCACCGGCTGGGGGATGGCGCCTAACGCTCCGCTGTTTCCCTACGGCCGGACCCCCTTCCAGTTCCGCTATGACCCAGGGGACCATGACGACGGCGAGAAGACGTTCCTGGGTGAGAAGGGGAATTGGAACGGCGACGACATCATAGAAATAATCTGCAAACAACCGGCAACGGCCCGCTTTGTGTCGCGGAAACTGTACGACTGGTTCGTCGCCGACGAGGCTCCAACGCGGACCTGGCGGTTGTCGGAGCCCCGGGACAGAGAGGCGCTTAAGGCTCTGGAGAAGGCGTACTTCGACTCCGGCTATGAAATAAAAGAGATGCTGCGTGTCTTGTTCACTTCCGATTTCTTCAAGGATGAGTCAGCCCACTTCGCCAAGGTAAAGAACCCTGCCGAAATGGTGGTGGGAACCATTCGCATGGCGCAGGCCCTGTATCAACAACCGCGGGCCGGCGTACTTACGGCTCAGCGCAGAGAACGAGGCGAGGGGGGGACTCCGCCGGGGGTCGAGGATGGCATGCTGGCCACCCACATGGAAATCAAGTACATGGGGATGGAGTTTCTGCAACCGCCCACGGTGGAAGGCTGGCAAATGGGCCAGGAATGGATGAACAGCGGCAGCCTCGTCGACCGGGTCAACTTCGCAACCAAAGTGTTCGGCGACGCCGAGCTTCCAGGGGTCAAGTCAATGATCGACCGTCTAATGGCCATGGGCGAGGCGCCCACCCCCGAGCAGGTGGTTGACGGTTCCCTGGACCTGATGGGCCCCATGACGGTGGACGACGCAACCCGCCAGGAGATGGTCGACCACGTGAGCGCCGGCGGGGAAATGCGCCACGGCACGGAAGAGGAGCGGAAAGAATTTGCCCGGCGCGTGTCCCAGGTTTTCCAATTGATCGCCAGTACGTCAACATACCAGTTCGGCTAAAGGAGACTCGGCGGGGAGCTCCCGCAGCTAGTTGTCGTCCAACCTTACTCGGGACAGCGCGAGGGGACTGCACAAGCCACTTCTATCCCCGTTGGCTACAGATGGGCCAGGCCTCATGGGCACCTCCATGGAAATGGCGCTAATCTAGTGGTTATGTAAACCAACTAATGGTCGTAGGAGGAAATCGTGGCAAGCGTTTTGCTGGGGGTTACCGACCGGTTCTTTACCTACAGCTTCACTGCTGGCGGTCCCGGCAGTTTCCTGCGCATCACAATAGACATGGTGCTGGCGCCAGACGACGTCATCTATGCAGTGAACCGGGGCTACGAATTCCCGATCGGAAATGCCAATAACTGTCATATCAAAGTCTTCAAGCTGAACAACGACGGGGAAGAGCTAATCACCCGGTTCGGCGCTTATGGAGCGGAGCCTGGAGAGTTCCGGTGGCCCACTTCCATTGCCGTGGACAAAGATGTCAACGTCTACGTTTGCGACGAATTCCTGCACCGGATCACCATCTGGGACAAAGAGGGCGAGTACCTCAGCCATTGGGGTACGCACGGGTCAGGCGACGGTGAGCTGAACGGGCCTTCGGGCCTGGCCATCCGGGACGACATCATGTTCGTGGTGGACAGCCAGAACCACCGGGTACAAAAGTTCACCCTGGACGGCAAGTATATCGGCCAGTTCGGCAGCTTCGGCGACGGCCCCGGCCAATTGAACAATCCCTGGGGGATCGGCCTGGACAAGGACAGCAACGTGTTCGTGGCCGACTGGCGCAACGATCGCATCCAGTCGTTCACCGCGGACGGGGAGTGGCTGGCCAGTTTCGGCACACCCGGGACCGGCGGCGACACGTCGATAGTCCGGGTCAACGGGGGCATCAGAAAGACGCCCCTGCCCTTGGGGGTATTCAACCGCCCCTCAGGGGTCTGCGTGGACGATGACGGGGACATCTATGTCGCCGATTGGTTGAACAACCGGGTCCAGGTGTTGACCTCGGACGGCAGGTTCATCACCGAGATAACCGGGGACGCCGGTCTATCCAAGTTGGGCGCCGTGCAGCTGGCGCCGGCTCCCGACATGATCCGCCAGCGCAACCTGGCATTGCAGATGAACGCGGACCAAGAAAAGACACTGTGGGCGCCGATGGCGGTGAAGTTCGATGAGAGACGGCGACGGCTCATGATAGTGGACACCGGCCGCAAGCGGCTGCAGGTGTACCAGAAAAACACCGAGGCGATTTTGACTGACCGAGAGACGTTGACCAGGGAAGGCGCTTATAAAGGGCTGGTGGCTTAGCAGCGATGCCCAGCCCCTTTGCCAGGGGTCACAACGCAGCAGCCTGACCGAATGACCCCGGCTATGAGTCGGGGTTATTTGTTGCCGGGAACAGATAGCGTTTTAGCCCGAATCCACCGAAGGACACCGATGGACGGCGTGAGGAAAGCGGAAGGGGGATGAGGGAGCTACAGGGGAAATAGCCTGGGTTCCATTTGGGGTAGGGAGGTCGGCGGACGGTCTTCATCGCCGCACAGGGGCCCCTATGGCCGTCTGCAGGAGCTGCGATGCGCGGGATGGCGAGAGAATACGCAGCAGGGAACTCTCTCGGACCGGGCTGGCGCGAGTCTGCGGGGATCTTCGGTTGTCCGGTGGGTGGGTCGGTCGCCGACGGTGCCGTCAGGCCGGGAGTGGAATGGCTCGCAGCCGGGCCAAGGCGCGGCTGAACTTCTCAGCCCAAGGCCAGCGATCCGGAAGATGCAGGGTCAACCGGCGTGCCGAGCGGGTGAGCCGTCCGGCCAGGGAGAAGAACCGCCGCCGGAGGGTCTTGGTGGTGGCTATCCGCTCTCCCAGACCGATCCGCGCGGTCCAGCGGGCCAGGTTGTGGGCCATCGTCTGGACGGCCAGCCAGGCGCCGTTGGCGGCGAAGCGGCCCGAGGGGAGATGGTTGAGCCCGACGCCGTACTTGAGGTCGCGTATGGCATTCTCGATCTCGGCGTGGCGGCGATGGTCAGCCTCCAGTTCGAGCAACTCCCCGTCCCGGTCGGTGATGAACCCGTGATAGCTGTATTTGGCGAAGAGGGCCAACTGGGAACCGGGCGTGGGCTTCACACGCCGGACGATGAGCCGCACCGGCGCGGCGTCAGGTTCACTCTGGAAGGGAGTGCAGGTGGTCTCGGCCACATCGGCGGCGCCGTCCATCCAGTAGGGAATGGGAGTCCAGGCATCCTCGGGTATCGTCTCGATGAGATTGCGCAGGCTCTTGTGCTGGCGGATGGTGATGGAGAAGCGGACATCCATCTTGCGGCAGACGGATACCACGCCATGAGTGTAGAACCCGCTGTCGGCCCGTAGCGTGAGTCGTCCGTTGGCCCCGGCGTAGCGTACCCGCCCCACCGTCTCCCGCAGAAAGTGGGCGGCGCCCCGGGCGGTGTTGGCGCGGCCCTCGCGCAGCCGGGACATCAGCACGTCGCCGGTGCCGGCGGCGACGGCCAACAGCGGGTGATAGCCCCGCTTGCCGGTATAGCCGTGGTGGCGTGCGCCCTCCTTGGCCAGTCCGTAGGTCTCGCAGATGGTGGAGTCCAGGTCAATGGTCAGGGGCCCGTCGCCGGGTCCCGCCCCGGCCTGCCAAGCCCGGGCCAGCAACTCGCGGCTCACCCGGTCGAGTTGACGGACGTGGCCCCACCGGAAGCTGCGCAGGAAGGTGCCCAGGGTGGATGGCGCCTTGACCGTGCCGCCCAGGGTGCAGGCCGTCCCCCCGGTGCGCAACACATCGGCGTCGTCAATGCAGTCGCCCCCAGCCAGCGCAGACGCCACCAGCGTCATCATCTTGTCGCTCGTGTTCGCCCGCCCCGGGGCATCGCCCAGGTCGAGGCGCTGCCGGACGAGTTCGGGCAGGCCGAGGTGCCGCGCCAGGGTGGCCGGAAGGAGCAGCCCGGCATTGGCCACCAAGCGGCGGTCGTCGAAGGTGATTTGGATCCGGTCGGGGTGGTTGCGTGGCAGCATCTATTGGGTGCTCCTTTTCCGGGGTCGGTTTTTTGCTACAAAACCATTATCCCAGAAGCACAGGAGCACCTTCTTGCCGCTTCAGGACGCTAACCCGACGCCCTCCTTCGGTGGATTCGGGTTTAGGCGTCGCGGGCCTGCTTGGCTGAAGCCACGGCTGCAAGGACGTCCGCCGGCGGGGGCCTGAGCAATATCCCGCCCACGGCCAAGAGGAGGCCGAGGAAGCTGACTATGAACAGGGCTTCGCGCAGGTCGCCCAACGCGTGATAAAGGAAGCCGGCGAGCAGTGAGCCAAGGGCCAGGCCGCCCAAGCCGAATGTCTGGCTGAAGGTAGCAGCAACTGCGGCCTCCCTGGGCCGCAGGTCCGGAAGCTGGAGGGGCACCGCCGCGAGCACCGGCCAGTGGCCCCAGGTAACGCCATTGAGCAACGCAAGGCCCAACAATATAGGCAGGGAACCGGTAAGCGTCATGCCCGCATAGGTGCCGGCCATGACAAGGCCAAGGACTCCCAGCAGTATGTTTCGCTTACCGGTGACGAATACGAAGTACCCGAATCCCACGCCCACCGCACCGCCGACGGAGGTAGCCATAGCCAGGATCAACCCAGACCACTCCCACAAAGAGACGCCGTATTCGTTCCGGAGCAACGTTGGAAAGAAGTTGACGAAGGCGGCGAGACACATGGAAGGGCCCAAGAATCCCAACCCCGTTAGCCAAAGGTCACGATGCATAAGGCCGCTCATCAGGTCACCGGCATCCCTAGGCACGGCCGGTCCTTGGCCCTCGGCGGCGGTCCGCTCTCTACCCAGCAGGAACCACACGAGGGTCAACGCCACTAACAGCGCGCCGAATATATGCAGCGTCATCCTCCAGTCGTCGTCCAAGACCCTGAAAAGGAACTGCGCGGCTACC
Source organism: Dehalococcoidia bacterium (assembly GCA_965249215.1). Taxonomy (GTDB): domain Bacteria; phylum Chloroflexota; class Dehalococcoidia; order Lucifugimonadales; family UBA3495. The sequence goes on from CBDFLN010000002.1 coordinate 959,776, forward strand.
AATCCGCCCCCGAAGATCACTCCAAAGAGGGCATTGTCTAAAGTGGTGGCCAAGACTGCGTCGCGGCCCGGGAACCACTGGCGTATTAGAATGGCCCTGGCCGGTTGGGAAGGAAGCCGGCAAATGCCGAACAACAGGCGGCCGGCAAGAAACACGCCAAAGACGGGGGCCATTCCCTGGACGAAGAAAAACACCCCGCCCAGGACGAAGGCGACTGTGGTCATTGCCTTCACCGGGTACCTGGCAAACCACCAGCTTGCGGGGATTCCCAGGACTAAGCTGGCCCAGAAGGCAGAGGACCCCAGTATGCCCTGCTGAAAGGGAGCGAGGTTTAGGTCTGCGGTTATAGTGGGCAGCATAATCCCCAGGGCGGACGAGAACATTGCTCCCGAGGAGACGTTGGTGTAATACAGCCCTACAACCAGCCATCGATAGTAGAAACTGTTTTCCATGCGCTTCATCATGGTGTACCCATGCGCAGCATATCACCCCGAGCGTAAAGCCGAGAGTAAGGGTGGCAGGAAACAGCCTGGAGTGAACCTACGCAGCCTAGAACGCGGTCAGGTAGTAGTTCTCTCCAGATTGGGCGGCGGCCCCGCTGCCTGGGACCACACCGAGGGAAACCAGAAACGGTTAGGACCCGTCGCGCCTTGCTCGGCATTCCGCGAAGTACTCCAGCACCTCGGCCAGAGCTACGACGTCGGCGTATTTGAAATGCATGTCGAACAGATTGACAGCGTGGGCGGCCTGGTGGCGGTCGAACACGCACTCTTCGACAACCATCATGCGGTAGCCCCCGGTGCACCCGTCGACGACGCTGGCCCTGACGCAGCCACTGGTGGTCTCGCCGCAAGTGATGATGGTATCGACCTTGTGGTAGTTGAGATGACTAACTAAGGGCGTGCCCCAGAAGGCGCTGGCGGAGGCCTTGCGCACCACGGGCTCTCCGGGCAGCGGCGCTACCTCGTCGATGATGTCCCAGCGCCGGGACCGCCGCGCCATGGCATCCGGGCTACGATTACTGGACCCATAAATCTCCCGCCGGTCCCTGGGCCCCGCCAGGCCGTCATCTTCCCTGCCCGTGGCGTGGACGACGGGAATGCCCGATTCCCTGGCTGCCCCCAGCAGGACTTGAATGGATGGTATGGCGTCCCAGGCGGCGAGGCCGCAACTGGCCGGCCATTGGTCTATTGCCTCAAGAATTGTCTGGGGCTTGTCCCCGAATACCCACCTGTACAAGTCGATAAGCAGCAAGGCCGGCCTCTCGCCGAAGCCAATGGGGCGATGCTCGCTCTTGGCCAAATGGGCCCGGTCCTGGTCCGTTAGATAGGGTTCCCATATTCGCCCAGGCATGGCCTTCTCTCTGGCAGACGAATGTAGTTGATATCTGACGATTGCCGACTCGGATAGCGTCGAAGTGTTCCTCAGAGCAGGTTGGGCGAATCTAACACCCACCGCGTCGGCCAGTCAATAGCCGGTCCTCTTACTCGCCAATATTGACCCTCCATTGCCTCTGTGCTAGATTGCGAAGGAGAGCCAGGCAGGCCGGGTGACCGCCGCGAGGGCTCCGATTCGTCGGGGCCGTCGGGGAGGAAAGTCCGGGCTCCACCGGGCAGGGTGCTGGGTAACGCCCAGGCTTCCGCGGAGGGTCCCGATGCGTCGAGGCTACTGCGGGGGACGGAAAGTGGCACAGAAACATACCGTCCTTCCAGCGATGGGAGGATAAGGGTGAAATCGGACGGTAAGAGCGTCCGGTCGTCTACGGTGACGCAGCGACGGCCAAACCCCACCTGGAGCAAGGCCAAATAGGGGGACTGTGGGCGCCCGGCCCGTCCCCGGGTTGGCCGCTCGACCTCGGTGGCAACACCGTCCCGCCTGAAGCGGGAACCCAGCGGCCTTGGGGCCGCTGAGTAGGCTAGATAGATGGTCACCGTTCTTGTTCCGGTATAGGGACAAGGATACAAAACCCGGCTTATAGGCCTGCGTGGCTCTCTCCTTCGCTTCGTTGGCTTCACCTTTCAGTTTGACGAGCCCATCCAAGGACGGCTCCGGCGTTGTTCATCCACGCGGTCCTATCGCGGTCTATTCTTCCCCTGGACGGCAGAATTGCAGTTTGCCGGCCCCCGGTTGCGGCGCCCGCACATCAGGTTGACGAATATCGCCGGTCTGGCTATGATTGACGCCGACCGGACGCCTGCCATGCCTGAAAGCTGGGGAGCGCCCGGTTGGTGGGCCGACACCAGCCCCATAAGGAGACTCGTCCGCGAGCATGTACTTGGACCTCCACAGCCACTCGGTTTCCTCCGACGATTCCCGTTCCACGGTGGAGCAATACTTGAAATGGATCCAGGTACTACGGAAACGGGGCCACGCTGTGGACGGCATCGTGCTCACCGAGCACCGCAAGTTTGATTTCGACAAAGACTACCGCCGCCTGGCTGACCTGTACGACGTGGTGGTGCTGAAAGGCTCGGAACTGGACACCTGCTACGGGCATTTTCTGGTTTACGGCGTCACCGAGAGGCTGGCCCGGGAAATCGATTTCACCGACGTGGGAATGGATGCCCGGGAGCTGATAAAGGCCTCAGCCCACCACGGCGCGGTGGCCATACCCGCCCATCCAGGCCGTTTCGGCATCGGACTGGTCGAGTACATAGACCAGGGTGAAACGTTCGATGATGTCGACATTGTTGAGCTGCTGAATGGCGGCAGCCGCAGGGGGGAGAACGAGCGGGCGGCTGAGCTGTGCGAGAGGTACGGCTATCGGGGCATCGGCGGCAGCGACGCACACTTGACCAGCCACATCGGCGCCTGCCTGACCCATTTCGAGGACAACATTTCAAGCGAGCGGGACTTGGTCGAGGCCCTCTTGAACAGCCGGTACGAGCCGGTGTGGTTGGAGGCCTCCACCAACGGAGCCGGATAGTCTTGCCGACCCGCGCCGGATAGACCAGACTCCAGGGGGTTTTGACCAGAGCAGGTCAAATGGCAATGGAACTGGAATACGACCGCTCTCTGTACGGCAAGGAACACGTCGCGGGGCCATTTGAAGTGACCAAGGAACAGGTCCGCGCCTTTGCTGAGAGCGTTGGGGAGAGTAATCCGGTGTTTCTGGACGAGACGGCAGCCAAAGAAGCAGGCTACAGGAGCATAGCGGCGCCTCCCACATTTTGCACGTTGCTGATAGACCGATTGGCGCTGCCAGACATTGGCTTGAACTTCGGGCGCCTGCAGGCCCACGCGGGGTCACGGGTGCAGCCTCGGTCACCCGTTGTGGCCGGCGACCAATTGACCGCGCACTCCCGCTTGAAGGATGTATACGCCAAGACAGGGCGCAGCGGGGCAATGGTGTTCTGTCTGTGGGAGCACACGTTCCGGAACCAAGACGGCAGGGTCGTTGCCGAGGTGACCCAGTCGTTCGCCCGCCGGGAATGATTTCTCTCCTCACTCGGCTGGCAGCCCTGGGTTCCCGCTCAGCAGAGGCCTCTACGATTCCGGTGGGACCGAATGATAGGCCGGACTGATTTGACGGACACGAGTTTGCCAAGATTTGACGACGTCGAACTAGGAGACGAGATCGGTCCGGTGGAGACGGAGGCTACGGACGAGGCGGTACTCGCCTTTTGCCGGGCTTGGGGCGACTTGCACTACACACCCAACCGCTTTACCGACCCAAAGATTGCAGTGGATAATGGACTACCTGGGCCCATCGTGCCCGGCATCATGGCCTTGGCAATGATGGCCCGTATGCTGACCGAATGGGCGGGAGCCGCGTCAATCAGAGACTTGGACGCCGTCTTTCGGCAACCGGTACCTCATCACGCGCCCGTTACCATAGCCGGAATCGTCACAGACATCCGCCGGGAAGACGGCGAGAACCTGGTCGAGTGCGACGTTCTTATGACGGGAGCACAGGGTGAGCGTTATGTCACTGCCAAGGCCACCTTGGCGCTGCCTATTTGAACCAACCCGTGACGTCAAACTGGCGATGCGTCTGCGGCCTTCGCTAGTCCAGCCCCTGCCGCCAGACGGCCGTCTCAGCCGGGACAAGGCCGCCAGCACTACGAATCAAATAGTGGAATGACCCAAAGCCAGGGATGCAACGCTAATGCATAGTCATCGACACGACGTCGAAGGGGACCATCCTCCTGGGGAAGGCGTACCCTCGGAGAGTGGGCCGCCGGAACACGGCCACAGCCACGGCGCCATAGACCGAGTGGTCCTGGGCAACCGCCGGGGAATCTGGGCCACAAAGATTTCCCTGGTCGCGCTTCTGGCTACAGCCTCAATGCAGGTAGTGGTCGTCGTTTTCACCGGGAGCGTAGCTCTCCTGGCTGACACCATACACAACTTCGGCGACGCCGCGACGGCCCTGCCTCTATGGGCCGCGTTTACCCTGGCCGGGCGCAGGCCAACCCGCCGGTTCACCTATGGACTCGGGCGGGCCGAGGACCTGGCAGGGCTGCTGGCAGTCGTGGTCATCCTGTTCAGCGGGGTATTCGCGGGCTACACGTCCATCAGCCGGTTATTCGACCCGCCGGACATAGATTTCATTGGCGCCGTGGCCGGGGCCGCGATTGTGGGTTTCTTAGGCAATGAAGCAGTGGCCCTCTTCAGGATAAAGATCGGCAGGGAAATCGGAAGCGCCGCACTGGTAGCCGACGGGCTTCATGCCAGGGTGGACGGCCTGACCAGCCTGGCGGTGTTGGCCGGCGCCATTGGAGTGTGGCTGGGGGCGCCGCTGGCCGATCCCATCGCGGGCCTGGTGATTACCGTGGCCATCTTCCGCATCGTGTTCGAAGCAGGCAAGTCGGTCTTTTCTCGTTTGCTGGACGGCGTGGAGCCCGGGGTAATCGACGAGGTACGAGGAGTCGTGGCATCTACCGACGGCGTGGAAGAGGTGACCGAGGTGCGGGTGCGGTGGCTGGGCCACAGCATGCTGGCGGAGGTCAACCTTTCCGTCCAGCCGGACTTGTCCGTGGCCCAGGGACACCAAATCGCCGAGGAAGCCCACCACCAACTGATGCACCATCTTCAATACCTGGCCAACGCCACCGTTCACGTGGACCCCGTGGGGTCATCGGGGGAGGAGCATCACCAGCAGGCCGAGGACCACCACCGGGACGGCGACACCAGTCATCACGCCCATTAGACGCCTCGCCGACCATCACGGGCCCAAGAGCGGAGGCGAGGAATCCGGTGGCATCGCCCTACCGTTGAGGCTATACTGACCCACGCAAATGACTTCCTGGAGGCCCAGCCATGGCCCTTGACCGCAACGAAGTCGAGCGCATCGCCGCGCTGGTGCGCATCGCCCTGACCGAGGAAGAGATGGAAACCCTGGGCGAACAGCTTTCCGACATCCTGGAACAGTTCCAGGCGCTGAGCGAGCTGGATACTTCCGGTGTTGCACCCACCGCTCACCCTGTCCAACTGGAATCGGTGATGCGGGACGACGACGCGGCCGGTTCCCTGGAGCCGGAGGAAGTCCTGCGCAACGCCCCCCGGCGCGACGGCGATTTTTTCCGGGTCAAACCGGTGCTGGAAGAGTGAGTCACTTGGCTTCCCTGGAGTATATGACGGTGCATGAAGCCCACGACAGGCTGATGAATGGGGACATCAGCTCGGTGGAGCTGACGCGAGCCTGCCTGGAACGCATCAACGCCGTTGAAGACCGGTTAAAGGCCTTCGTGACGGTGACGGCCGACATGGCGCTTCAGCAGGCCGAAGAGGCCGACCGGCGCATCGCCGCCGGCCGGGGGCAGCCCCTGACCGGGGTCCCCATGCAGCTCAAGGACGTTATGTGCACCAATGGCGTCCGGACCACCTGTTCTTCACAGATGCTGGCAGACTATATCCCCGTGTATGATGCCACAGCCGCGGCCAAGCTGTTGGAGCAAGGGGCGGTGCTCTTGGGTAAAGGCAACATGGACGAGTTCGCCATGGGGTCTTCTACGGAGAACTCGGCCTTCTTTCCCACCCGCAACCCCTGGGACCAGGAGCGAGTACCAGGAGGCAGTAGCGGCGGCCCTGCGGCCGCAACAGCCGCCGGCGAGGCATTGTTTTCCCTGGGCTCGGACACGGGTGGCAGCATCCGCCAGCCGGCGGCTTTCTGCGGCATCGTGGGGCTCAAGCCGACCTACGGTCTGGTCAGCAGGTACGGCCTAGTGGCCTTCGCCTCATCCCTGGACCAGATAGGCCCCCTGGCCAGAGACGTGACGGACTGCGCCATGGTGTTGAACGCCATCGCGGGCCATGACCCCAGGGATTCGACCTCTTTGCCGGTGCAATGCCCTGACTATGCCGAGGGGTTAGCCGGCGGCATCAAGGGAGTACGGCTGGGGGTGCCCCAGGAGTATTTCGTGGATGGAATGGACCCAGGCTCCCGCAAGGCGGTGGAGGCGGCGATTCAAGCCCTGGAGGGCTTGGGAGCGTCGGTACGCCAGGTCTCGCTGCCAACGACCAAGTATGCCCTGGCCTGCTACTACATCATCGCCCCGTCGGAGTGTTCAGCCAACCTCGCCCGCTATGACGGGGTCAAGTACGGCTTCGCGTCCCGGGACGCCGCAAACATGTGGGGGGACATGGAGAAGACCCGGCAGCACGGGTTCGGGCCCGAGGTTACCCGCCGGGTCATGCTGGGCGCCTATGCCTTGTCTGCAGGATACTACGATGCCTACTATCTGAAGGCGCAGCAGGCGAGGACGTTGATCCAACAGGACTTTGCCCAAGTATTCAAAGAAGTCGACGCCCTGGTGGCCCCGGTGTCTCCGACCGTGGCTTTTCCCCTGGGAGAGAAGACTGCGGATCCGGTGCAGATGTACCTGAGCGACGTGTGCACCCTGCCTCCCAGCATCGCCGGCCTGCCCTGCATGTCCGTACCTTGCGGGTTCGACAAGGGGCTCCCGGTGGGTTTGCAGCTTATCGGCCCCCACCTGTCGGAGCAGACTCTGTTGCGGGTTGCCTACGCCTACGAGCAGGCCACCGACTGGCGCCTATCCAGGCCGCCGCTTTAGGGCCGGCAAGGCTGCTGAAACCAATCCGCCTATAGGTTAGGGTTCGCCAATACCCGGACTTCCCTATCCAAGCGGTCGCCCATCCGGTCTTTCTCCACCTCAAGGTCATACCCGGTCTGCAAGTTCAACCAGAATGCGTCGGACGTTCCAAAGTGGCGCGCCAGTCTCAGAGCCGTATCCGCGGTCACAGCCCGCTTGCCATGGACTATCTGGTTGATGCGGCGAGGATGGACGTTGAGGTCTTTGGCCAAGCGGTACTGGCTAATACCATAAGGTTGGAGAAACTCTTCAAGGAGCACCTCTCCGGGATGAACAGGGGGGAGCTTATCGCGTTTCACGGTTTCACCTAATGATAGTCCACTATTTCGGCATCGTAGGCGTCGTCGACAATCCAAAGAAAGCATATTCGCCAAAGGTCGTTGATTCCAATACTGTGTTGACCTTGTCTGACCCCGGACAACCTTTCCAGCCGGTTTCCCGGCGGTACCCTAAGGTCTTGGGGTGATTGAGCCGCATGGAGCATCGCCAACTTGCGCCTAGCTGTACGCTGGATGTCCGCCGGAAATCTGCGGGACCGGTCCCGCGGAAAGATCTTCCGTGTCTCGCCATCGCGAAAGTCTCGGATCACTCAAAAGCATAATAGCGTGTCCCGCTAATAGCGTCAATCGCCATTGGCCGAAGTCTGGATCGGTTGCCAAAGCAGCCGTGAGTCACCTATCCTAAATGGCGAGTATGGCCTGAATCTAACTGTATTCCTGGATTAAAGGAGCGGTGCTCATGCGTCGCAGCAAGATTAAAGACATATTGAAGCGCCCTGAGGCAGGCGGCGACGTCTTGGTGCAGGGTTGGGTCAAGACCAAGCGCGCGTCCAAGTCCGTGTCCTTCGTCCACGTCAGTGACGGCTCGACGCTGGCTGACATACAGGTGGTGGCAGACGAAGGGCTGGACTGCTACGACGTGGTCCAATCCCTCACCACGGGGTGCAGCGTGAGCGTTGTGGGGGCCTTGGTAGAGTCGCCCGGCAAGGGCCAGAAGTACGAAATTCAAGCCAAGCGAATCGACCTGATCGGCGCCGCTGACCCGGAATCCTATCCCCTGCAGAAGAAGCGGCACACGCCTGAGTTCTTACGGGAGATTGCCCACCTCCGGCCCCGGACCAATACCTTCGGCGCCATGGCCAGGGTGAGGAACTCCGTCGCCTTCGCCATACACCGGTTCTTCCAAGAACGGGGCTTCCAATATATCCAAACTCCCATCATAACCGCCAGCGACGCCGAGGGAGCTGGGTCCATGTTTAAGGTGACGACCATGGACCTGGACCATCCGCCCATCAGTGACGGCTCGGTGGACCACCAGCAGGACTTTTTCGGCAGGCCGACCTTTCTTACCGTTAGCGGCCAACTGGAGGCGGAGGTGTTCGCGCTGGCATTGGGCGACGTCTACACTTTCGGGCCAACCTTCCGGGCTGAGAACTCCAATACCGCCCGGCATCTGGCTGAGTTCTGGATGGTGGAGCCGGAGGTAGCCTATTGTGACCTGGACGGACTGGCCGAACTGGCAGAGGACTTCCTGAAGTTTATATTCAGCTATGTGCTGGGTCACTGCGAAGAGGACATGGCCTTCTTCAACCGTTGGTACGATGACACCGCCATCTCCACGTTGGAAGGCATAGTAAAGTCCAGCTTCGAGAGGCTGACCTACACCGAAGCGGTTGACCTGCTCAAGGCGTCGGCGGAGGACTTCGAGTACCCGGTGGAGTGGGGGTTGGACCTTCAATCGGAGCACGAGAGGTACTTGACCGAGAAGAAAATAGGCCGGCCGGTCATAGTCACCGACTACCCGAAAGAAATCAAGGCCTTCTACATGCGCTTGAACGATGACGGGAAGACGGTGAGGGCCATGGACACCCTGGCCCCGAGGATCGGCGAAATTATTGGGGGCAGCCAGAGGGAGGAACGGTGGGATGTTCTAAGCCGGCGAATGCAGGAGGCGGGCATCGACCAAGACAGCTATTGGTGGTACCTGGACCTGCGCCGCTATGGCACCGTGCCCCACGCAGGGTTCGGCCTGGGATTCGAACGCACGGTGCAATTCATCACCGGCGTGCCGAATATCCGCGACGTCATTCCCTTTCCCAGGACTCCCAGAAACGCCGAATTTTAGCCCGACTTATGCCTGTGTGGGCTTATGTCGATTTGACGCACCGGCGGCCCGCTGAATATAATGTCCCGGCCTAATGGACGGGTCACCCTGAGCAAGGAGCCGGAATGACTGCACCAGAGACTGTTCTGCACCCAGCGTCAATAGTAGCTGAAATCAAGAAAAACAACTTCACCCACGTGGTCTGGCTTCCCGACAGCGAGACCAACTTCATGTTCCAGCTCTTGACCAACGAGGCGTCCTTGCACCTGGTCCCCGTCTGCCGAGAAGGAGAGACCATGGCCATCGCCGCCGGTCTATGGGTGGGCGGCAAAAAGCCCTTGGTGCTGATTCAGAACACGGGAATTATGGAGTCCGGAGATTCCATACGAGGGCTTACACTGGACGTTAACCAACCGCTGGTGATGCTGGTGGGCTACCGGGGATGGAGCCGCCATGGAGTGACTTCAGATTCAGCGGCCCGTTACATCGAGCACATACTGCACGCTTGGGGCATAAACTACTACCTGATTGAGACCGACGAAGACGCCGAGCGAATTAGCATCGCCGCTGAGGAAGCCGAACGAAAACAGCAGCCTGTGGCGGTCCTGATCGGCACCGAGTTTGGAACTTAGCGCAAGCTGGAGGCAGAGCAAAGACTTATGATAGACAATGCCGACGCCGTCAGGCTATTAGACAGCAAACGCGATGGGGCGGTGATAATTGCCACAATGAACGCCAACCACTCTCAATTTGGACTGGTGGGCGTTTCCAACAATCCGCACTTGGACTTCCCAATATCGAGCTGCATGGGCAAGGCGTCATCAGTGGGCCTTGGGTTGGCCCTGTCGCATCCAGAGCGCAAGGTGATGATCCTGGACGGGGATGGCAGCCTGTTGATGAACCTGGGCACCATGGTGACGATTTCCGAACAGGCCCCAAAAAACCTCATCCACTTTGTGTTCGACAACGGGGTGTACGCCATCACAGGAGGACAACCGGTGCCGGGGGCCGAGCGGGTCGATTGGAAGAACGCCGCCTCCGCCGCGGGCTATGCATCATCGTTCTCCTTCGACAACCTGGAAGACTTTACTACGGAAATAGACGACGTGCTGGCTAACGACGGCCCGGTGTTCGTCCACCTGGCGATCACGCCTCAACCCGAGAACCGGCATCCGCATTCGCGCCCCAAGCCACCCCGGGGCCTCTTGGACGGCATCAGAGAATTGCCAAAAACCCTGGGACGGGCCTAAAGGCCGCGCTCATCTGGAAGTCCAGCTGTCCCGAGCCATGGTCCCATTGCCGTCTCGGCTCTTTGTCTGCATCTACGCTGGCCACGGCCCCGCCAAGAGCGCACTCTGGGCCGACCCGATCCTCGGTCGCATGCTAAATACACTGGCAAAGGGACTATTTGGCAGAGTCCTGGGTTGCGGCGGTATCCTCCTCGGGTTTTGGCTGCTGTACCAGGCATTTTCCCACTCCAACCCCGCACTGGGTTTGCTGGGTGGGGCGGCGATACTGGCATCGATGTACCTGATCGTGGTTAGCCGCAGACAAGGCCCGGCATCTAATATGCCCCGTTCAACCGACCACGAGGGGGATGATTGGGTTTGATCTCGTCGATAGACGCGACCAGGGCCGTCAACTTCCACCGGAGAGACGCGGTGGTGGTTGCTACTTCGTCGGCCCTGCGGGAGTGGTGCCTGGTCTCACAACGGAGAGACCTGGACGTGGACCTGAAGGACTGCATGGACCGGGCGCCAGCGGTGGGCTTGGGGTTGGCCCTGGCGCAACCCGGCAGCAAAGTGCTGGTGCTGGACTGCGACGCCACTCTCCGGACCGACCTGGGGGGCCTGGCTACTATAGGCGAGTCCAAACCGGGCAACCTGGTGCACCTGGTCTTCGACGACGGCTCGCACCAGTCCACCCAGGGCATCCCCATCAAAGAATTGGACAACCTGGACTTACAGGCCATGGCCAGGGGCGCCGGCTACGTCAAGACCTACCGGTTCGACCAATTGGAGGAGTTGTTACTGGGCCTGGAGGACGCAATGGCGCAAGAGGGCCCGGTGTTCGTCCTAGTCAAAGTGAGCAGGGACGGCGCGGCGCCGCCCATGCCGGAACGAAGCATGGCAGAGGGTTGGGCCGCGGTGCGGAACACCCTGGCGGGGAGAGGCTGACCTAGTCTTCGGCGCTGCTGCGAACCAGGATCTGGTGGGCCACGTTGTAGCCGATGGACATGGTGTCCCGTTGAGTGGCCACCTGCAACACTCCCAAGTACGGAGCAGCTTCCACGACCTTGATTTCATGGTCTGGGACGATTAAAGAGTCCACGAGAAAGTGGAGCAGCTTCGTGTCTTCCTCCGGGACCCGGGCGACAAGGTAGGTCACCTCGGGCGTCGCCTCGTCCAGGGTCAAGGAGTTGGTTGGCACCCGGGGCTCGCCGGAGCCTGGGATGGGGCGGCCAAAGGGCGAGCGGGTGGGGTGGTTCAGGCGTTCGGCCAGCTTCTCCTCCAGCTCAGGGGACATGCCATGTTCCAGCCGGTGGGCCTGGGTGTGGGCCTGGTAAAGCTCCATCCCCAACAAGCGCACCACCAACCATTCAGCGAGACGGTGGCGTCGGGCAATGTCCTCAGCGCCCTCGACGCCCTTCTTCGTCAACCTGATGCACTTGTCCTGACCGACCTCCACCAAAGCCTGCCGCTGCATTCGCCGGATCATGCCGGTCACCGAAGGCACCGAGGTCCCCAAACCCTCCGCCGACGGCAGTTTCCTGAGGGTGTCAGTCAGTTGGGTAATGGTGGGAGGCACTTCCGGGTCGTCTTCCCACATCTTGTAAAGAGACAACAGGTAGTTTTCGGTGCCGGACGACAAACGCTCGTAGGGCTGGTCGGATTCGGCTATCCTGGTTTGTCCTCCGACTCTTTTTCGAGAAGGCATAGCAAGACCTAGCAGTTCGGGGCGCCCTCATTCAGGAAGGGCTTTAACATATGTCCATGCCGCAGCTTAACTCCCACGGCCTCACCCACCGGATATTCCGCCGTATGGGGCATCAAGCAGCGTACCGTGTTTCCTGATGGAAGACCGACCTGATAGATGTAAAATGCGCCCCGGAATTCCCGCTCTACAATTATGCCCCGCTCCCGGTCAGAGGGGTAGCAGTCCAGGCAATCGGGGCGGACCATCACCTCTAAGTGCGAGTCCTGGGGCTCATCGCCATGTTGTTCCGGCCCGGGGCCCCAGTGAGGCTGCCAATCTACCGATCCCACCTCGGTCATCAGCCTGTCATCGGCTTTCCAGGCCGGCAGGAAATCCACCATGCCGATGAATTGGGCCACGAACCGTGATGAGGGGCTGCCGAACATTTCCTGGGGAGACCCGGTCTGCTCCAGCCGACCCTGGTTCATGACAGCGACGGTGTCTCCAACAAACAGGGCTTCTTCCTGGTCGTGGGTTACGAAGACGGTGGTGGAGCGGCTGGCCCGGATAATCTCCAGAACGTCCCGTCGCACTTGGTCGCGAAGCTTCGGGTCCAGGTTGGCGAATGGTTCATCCAACAACAGCAGCTCAGGCTGAGGGGCCAGAGCCCGCCCCAAGGCCACCCGTTGCTGCTGGCCTCCCGATAGCTCGTGGGGCATCCGGTGGCGGAGGCCGGCCAATCCTATCAGGTCGAGAACGTCGCCTACCCTACCGCTCTGGCGGTCCTTCCGGCTCAGGCCGAAAGCGATGTTGCCCTCTACGTTGAGATGGGGGAAAAGCGCTCCTTCCTGGAACACCATGCCCACTCGCCGCTTTTCCGCAGCCACGAAACTACCCGCGCCGCTGACCACGCGGCCTGCCAGTGAAATCGTGCCTTCGTCGGGCTGCTCGAACCCGGCAATGAGGCGAAGCGTCGTGGTCTTGCCGCAGCCGCTGGGGCCTAACAGGGCTAACACCTGGCCCGCCGGTACAGCGAGGTCTAGGTTATGTAAAGCATGGACGTTGCCAAAGCTTTTGGAGAGAGAGCGGCACTCCAACGCGGGACTTTGGGCGGCGGTTGCCAGAGGTGGGTTGCTGTGACCCGAGAAGCCGTTCACTCGCATCTGCATCTACGAAACGCCGCCTTTTTTCAATCGACTTGCTTCCATGAGCGCCCTCGGCCAATCAGCAGGCTAAGCTAACCCGTAGTCTACGCCTGCACACTCAACCAACGTAACGGTGGCTAATCCGCCCAGTAGTGTAGACACATATGGCCGGCTTGTCAATACTTTCACAATACGGCGTTACAGCCCAGGAAACGCTCCCCGAGATGGATCCTCGGCGGCACTTCCTCGGCGGCCTCCGACTGAATCGAGCTGGGACCGCCGCGGTGACTATCTTAGTGTCGCTTGTCGTCGCTTGTTTTTCAATGTTAGTGCACCCGTATATTCGCCTGAAATCATGACGTATTGCAAATTGACGTTTACACAGAGTTACTTGGCGAATACACTGTAACAGCTAGACCATAAGAGGACTTCCGCCCTATTGAGCCTTTGCCCATCCTGATGACCAAATCAATCCCACGTGTCTTGCCGGCATTCAGTCTCTTCTCCGTCCTTGGTGCGGCAGTCCCCTTGTCATACGATAACTTCCATGCAACCCATAGGACAGACCCTTGTGCGTATCGCTCTAGCTACTCGTTGCAGTCCATCCCAACTAGGCATATATCAGCTGGATGCGACCAGGTCCCCTATCCTGAAACACCAATGAGAACCCTCAGTCAGCCTGAGCGTGAGGGACTCTACACTGTGGACGGTTAGCTACGACATCGACGTGGATAAACAGAGCCGCCTTGCCAGTCCGGCGGTTGTTTAGCGGTAGGAGACGGGCCCCGGCGGTTGTGTTGGTACCGGCTATTGCGGTGGCCGGAGCGGCGCTGCTGCCGTTGGTGTATCTGGTGGTGCGGACGTTCGGCGCCGGCACAGAAACCTGGGACGTGCTTTTCCGGCTGCGGGTGCTGGAGATACTAGGACGCACCGTTCTGCTGGTGGCGGGAGTCGCGGCGGGATCTATTGTCCTGGCCGTTCCCATAGCTTGGTTGACCGTCCGCACCAATCTTCCCCTCCGGAATCTCTGGGCCGTGTTGACCGCCCTTCCTCTCGTGATACCCAGCTACATCGGCGGCTTCATCGTCGTGTCCGCCCTGGGGCCCAAGGGGATGCTGCAGCGGCTGCTGGAAGATCCACTGGGAATAGACCGCCTGCCCGAAATTTACGGTTTTCCCGGGGCTTTACTGACCCTCATCTTCCTGAGCTACCCTTATGTGCTGATCACCGTGAGGGCGGGATTGAGGCGCATGGACAATTCCCTGGAGGAGAGTTCTCGCGGCCTAGGCCATAACCCGTGGTCCACTTTCTTCCGGGTGGTCCTACCCCAACTGCGGCCGTCCATCGCGTCGGGAGCATTGCTGGTAGGCCTGTATACCCTAAGCGACTTCGGAGCAGTGTCGCTGCTTCGCTATGAGACCTTTACCTGGGCCATTTTTGTGCAGTACGAATCGGCCTTGGACCGCATCATCGGGGCCGCGATGTCTCTGGTCCTGGTGGCCCTGGCGCTGGGCATCGTGGCCGCCGAAGCTCTGACCCGCGGGGGCGGCGCCAGGTACTTCACCAGCGGCCCAGGGACGCCCAGGCCTGCTACGACGGTCCAACTTGGCCGTTGGCGCTGGCCGTCGCTGATATTTTGCTCTGCGGTGGTGTCCGCGGGCCTGGTGTTTCCCATATCGGTGCTGGGCTATTGGTTGTTCAGGGGCGTCTCTGCAGGTGAACCATTGTTGATACAGTGGGGGGCAGCTTTCAATTCCCTGTACGTTTCGGCCTTGGCAGCCGGCGTCGCGGTTGCCGCGGCCTTGCCCGTTGCTGCCTTGTCCGTTCGCTACCCCGGCCTGCTCAGCAACCTGATGGAAAGGGCAACTTACATCGCCTTCGCCCTTCCCGGAATCGCCGTGGGCCTTTCGTTGGTGTTCTTCGGCGTCAACTACCTCCCGTCGTTGTATCAGACCGTGGGGATGCTGGTATTCGCCTACGTCGTCCTATTCCTATCTCCTGCCGTCGGCGCTGCCAGGACGTCTCTGCTGCAAGTCAACCCCCGTATGGAAGACGCCGCACGCAGCCTGGGGCGAGGGCCCTTGGGTGTATTCGCATCGGTAGTCTTGCCGTTGACGACTCCAGGCATCGTCGCCGGCGCGGCGTTGGTCTTTCTCCTCACCATGAAGGAGCTTCCGGCGACGCTGATACTGGGCCCCGTCGGGTTCAATACGCTGGCCACTTCGGTATGGGCCGCGGCTACGGAAGCATTCTTTGCCCGCGCCGCTGCGCCCGCGCTGCTGTTGATTCTCGCCTCGTCCATTCCGCTGGGTTTTCTGATGCTGCAGGAGCGACGATAAGGACGCCCCAACAGGCAGCGGACGTTGACTTGCCGTACATGCCAGGGTATCATTATCGGCGGTCTGGCCCCGGCCCGAACGCCTGAGATTTCAGGCGGTTTAGATGTTGGTTACGCCGGTCTTTCGGCATTATCCAACCGGGCTTGCCATTTCAATCTGAAGGAGGAATCCAGTGAAGAAGGTCACTATTGCCGATATGCCCCGGGAACCAACCCCGATGACCGGTGGTCTGATGACCGGCACACAAGTCTACAGGCAGCGCATCTTCGACCCCGGCGACAGCCAGAACTTCAGCTTTGGCATCGTACATTTCGACGCGGGCTCCCGAAACAAGTTCCACAAGCACTCGGGCGACCAGATACTGTTAATCACCCAAGGCACCGGAAAAGTGGCCACCGATTCCGAGACTCTCAACGTCACTGAGGGTGACGTGGTCCTTATTTCGGCCGGGGAGAACCACTGGCACGGCGCCCCAGACGGCACGTCGATGGCCCACATCACCATCACCAAGGCCGACAGCGTCACGGAACAGACTGAGCCCTAAGCAACTGCCTGGAAGCCCAACCTGTCCCTAGATAGACAAGGGCGCCGTTTAGACGGCGCCCTTTCGCATTGCCGGTGTATTCCTTGATCTCCGGGGCTTGGGGCGGATTGAGACCCCGGCCGCTTTGGCCGTCAGTCCGCCGTTCCGGACTCCCCACCGTCCGGGGACGACAACGCCGCTCTCTGCCTGCCAGCCAAAGATACCTGGCCCCTGAGGTTGACGTAGGCCATGACGAGGGCGAACAACGCCGCCTCCACCAACACCACGGTGGCCCCGGAGGAAATGTCCACGTAATAGCTCAGGTATATTCCCACAAACCCGCACACCGCTCCTATGCCCGTAGACAACAGCACCACGTTCTTGAAGCTGTCGCTAAGCAGCCGGGCAACGATGGGCGGTATCACGGTGGCGCCGGCGATGAGCAGCACTCCCAGCACCTGCATAGAAACAACTATGGTCCCAGCCAGCACCAGGGAAAACAGGGTCTCTATCCAGCCCGTGGGCACACCGTAAAAGCGCGCCACTTCGACGTCGAAAGTTGCAAACAGGAAATGCTTGTATCCGATGAACAGGATCATTGCCGTAGCCGCCGTCACCACGGAGATGGCCACAAGGTCTCCCCCGCTTACTCCCAGGATGTTGCCGAACAAAGCGGCGTCGAAGTCCCGGGTGAAGGACTTGTAGCGGCTTATCAGGACGATCCCCACTGCAAAGCTGGCCGTGGTAATCACGCCGATGGCGGCGTCGGCGCCGATCTTCCTCTTGCGCGTGGTCAAAGCGATAAGTTGAGCGCACAGGAATCCCCAAACAGTAGCGCCGACATAAAAGTTGAAGGACATTACGTAGCTCGTCACGGCGCCGCCCAATACAGCGTGGGACAAACCATGGCCTATATAAGCCATTCTGCGCAGGACGATGTACACGCCGATGAGACCGCACAAGCCGCCCACCAAGGTTGCTGCGGCCAGCCCCCGGACGAAGAAGGGGAACTCAAAGGGTTCAAACAAGCTCAACTTCCTTCTCCGGTTGCGCCTGGCCGTCCAGTCCAGCATCCGCTCCCGCCGGAGGCTCGCTGCTGCGAGTGAAGGAATGCGGACTCTCCGCCACCAAGGTCATACCCCGGTAGTGAATCACCGGCATCTCTGCGCCATAGGTAAGCTTGAGGGTCGCCGGTGTTATTACGCTGGAAGGGGGCCCCTCGGCCAGGACTCTTCCGTTCATGCAGATAACCCAGGGCAGATGGACCGCCACCGCGTTTATCTCGTGGGTGGTCATGATGATGGTGATGCCCTGGTGATTTATCTCGTGAAGCAGGTGCACCACGTCGTCCCGGGTCTTAATATCCACCCCTGAGGTCGGCTCATCCAGCAACAGTATTCGAGGGCTGCTGACCAGCGCCCTGGCCAGGAACACCCGCTGCTGCTGTCCCCCTGATAGCTCCCGTATGTGCCTGGGCGCCAGATGGGATATGCCCAATCGCTCCATCATCTCGTCGGCCAGCATCCGGTCTTGCCGCCGGTACCACGGCAGGAACCGGTTGTCCATGGTGCGGCCCATCATCACCGCCTCCCGGACCGTCACCGGAAAGTTCCAGTCGATGGTCTCCAATTGGGGGACGTATCCGACCTTTGGCCGCCTCTGGCCTGTGGGGACGCCCTCAACCAGCACCTGGCCCCGGTAGAGGTCGACGGCTCCCAAGACGGTCCTGAGCAGGGTAGTCTTGCCCGACCCGCTGGGGCCGAGTAGTCCCACGAAATCCCCCGGCATGATGTCCAGGCTAACCCCGGAAAGCACTTCCCGCCGGCCGTAGCCGCAGGAAACATCCTGCAACTGGACGATTGCTTCTCCCTGGTCCCGCTCATGGGGCAGTGGATGTAACATGTTTCCCCTTTATGAATGGATTGGCCTATTGGTCTTTGCGCCGGCCTGTCCTCTGCCCCAGGGATTGGAATCCGGACCCAGGCGAGGGACGGCCGTCACCGTCTTGTCCATTGGACCCCTGCGCCGCCACAAGCTGGGTGGCAACCAGCTGGGCATACAGTCCCTGGCGCTCCAGAAGCTCCTGATGATTGCCCTGGTCAACCAGGCGACCGTTGTCCAGGACGACGATGCTGTGGGCATCCCGAATAGTCGACAAACGGTGGGCAATGACCAACGTGGTTCGTCCTTCCATCAACCGCGAAAGGGCCTGGCGGACCTGCTGCTCATTGACCGCGTCGAGGTGGGAGGTGGCCTCGTCCAGCACCAGCACCGGAGCGTTCTTCAGCAGCGCCCTGGCAATAGAAACCCGCTGCCGCTGCCCTCCGGACAGTTGCATGCCCCGTTCTCCCACTAAGGTATCGTACCCATCGGGAAAGGACGTTATGAAGTCGTGGGCATTGGCCTGCCGAGCCGCGTCTTCTATGGCGGCGTCTTCCGCCTCCGACCGGCCCAGCCTGAGGTTCTCCTTGATGCTGGTGTTGAACAAGTATGTATCCTGGGTAACCAGGGCGATTTGCTCCCTGAGATGGTCCAGGTGGAAGTCCCGCAGGTCGTTGTCATCCAAAAGGATGCGGCCCTGTGTAGGGTCCCAGAAACGCATGAGCAGGTTAACGCAGGTGGTCTTGCCGGCTCCCGACCTTCCAACCAAAGCCACGGTATGTCCTGGTTCGGCGGTGAAGCTAACGCCGTTCACCGCTTGCGGCTCTCCCGGACCGTAAGAAAAGTCCACGGCCTGGAAGTGAATCGCGGGGGCGGCGGAAACCCGGCCGTTATCCCTGGAGGGTACCCCGGGACCGTCTTCGACCAGGACCGGCTCATCATGGATGGCGAACAGGCGGCGGGAAGCGGCCAGTGTCTCCATCAGCTGCTTCATCGTCCTGGCAATGTCGGAAATGGGGGCGAAGGCCGCAATGGAAAGCACCACGGCTAAAATCAGTTGGGGACGGCTTATGTCACCCTGGATCCTGAACCAAAGGCTCAGGGCCAGGACAGACAACCCTCCCAGGGCAGCCACGGCCTCGATGAACCCTAACTGGAATGCCCGCTCTTTCAAGAACTGCAGCTGCACCCGGGCGAACCGCCAACCGTTGCTGACCATTTCGCCGGTGCGGGACTTACCCCTTCCAAAGGCCAATATCTCGCGCATCCCCTGGATGCTGGCCACTACGTAGGCATGCAAGTCGCCGATTTGCCCCCGAACTTCATCCCCCAGCCGTTCCGACCTTTTCTGGGCAAAAAACGGGCTCAATGCCACGGCCAACAGGAATGGGGCCAACACCAGGGCCAAGGGCCAGGCGATTACCAGCAAGGCGGCCAACACCGCCGCCGGGATCAACGCCGCGACGACGATGGGCGTGATGGTGTGGCCAAAGAAGAACTCCAGCGTTTCCAGGTCGCTGCCAACGACGCTGACCAGGTCGCCCGACCGCCTGCGCACCAGGTAAGCCGGCGCCAGGGGGTCCAGCTTGGTGTACAGGTCCAGCCGCATCTCGGCCAACAACCTATAGGCAAGGTCGTGGGATCTCCAGGACTCGGCCCAAGTGAAGAACGCAACAAGGGGGACAAAGACGCCCAGCAGCACCAGCAACAGGGTCAGACCGCCTCCGGTAATCACCTGGCCGACCAACAATGCACTGATGACCGCCAACCCGATGATGGAGCCGTGATGACCCAGGCCCAAGAAGAAGGTAAGCCCCAGCTGTGTCCACCATGGTTTGACTAAGGAGAGCAACCGCGCCCAAATCGTAAACATCCCCAGGCGTCCAGCGGGCGCCAGGTCCTCCGGCTGGCTTGGTGTGGAGCGTCCGGACGGCCCAATGCTACCCTCCTCGGCCAGCCCGTCCTGCCCGCTGCCGTCTACGGCTTCCCTGTCCAGTATGGCAACAATGCTTCGATGGGCCGCAGACTCCTGTTGCTGGGCCATAAGCTTGGCGTAGGTCCCTCCTGTCGCCGCCAGCTCCTGGTGACTGCCCGACTCGACCAGCCTCCCCTCGTCCAGCACCAAAATGCGGTCGGCGTTGACCACACTGGACAAACGATGGGCAATAATCATAGTGGTCCGGCCTTGCATGAGCCGTTCCAAGGCCTCTTGAATTACAGCCTCGTTCTCTGCATCCACGCTGGAAAGGGCTTCGTCCAACACCAGGATGGGAGCGTCTTTCAACAGGGCCCGGGCGATGGCGATGCGTTGTTTCTGGCCGCCGGAGAGCCGCACGGCCCGTTCCCCGACCATGGTGTCGTATCCCGCAGGCAACTCGAGGATGAACTGGTGGGCGTTGGCGGCGCGGGCCGCCGACTCCAACTGTTCCTGGGTAGCATCGGGATTGCCGAACCGCAGATTGTCCGCTACCGTGCCGTAGAACAGGTATGTGTCCTGAGTCACCACTGCTACGTGGCGCCGCAGCAACTCCAGGGGCGACTCCCTGAGGTCGCGGCCGCCCAAGAGCACCCTCCCCTGCTGCGGGTCGTAAAACCGCAGGATCAGCGACAACACAGTGGACTTGCCGGCGCCACTGGCTCCGACCAGCCCCAAGGTCTCGCCGGCTTCCAATACAAACGACACTCCCCTCAACGCCGGTCGGTGGCCCTGGTTGTAGGCGAATTCAACATTCTCGAAGCGTATCTCAGGGGCAAGTTGGGCTATTTCCTCCGCCGGGTCTTCCGGAAACCGGGCCGGTTCTTTGACCTCGACCGGCGCGTCCAGAATATCGAAAATTCCGTCGGCAGCCGACATCGCCATCAAGCCCGAGTGGTACTGCCTGGCCAGTTCTTGCAGCGGCCGGAATAGCTCGGCTCCCAGCATGAGCACAATCAACAAGGGCCGTAGTTCCAGCGTCCCGTCTTCCACCCGCAGCGCGCCGGAAACCAGGGCCGCCGTGGTCCCGGCCGAGATGCCAAACAGGGTGATGGCGTTGGTGGCGGAGTCGGCGGCCACCACGCCCATAGTGGCCCGGTACAAGCGCCTCGCCCGTTCCGCAAGCTGCAGACCCCTGGCCTTGCTTTGACCGAAGGCCTTTAAAGTGGCCAGACCTTGCACCATGTCCAAAAACTCGGAGGCCAAACCCCCGTAGGCCCGCCGCCTGCCGGCGCTCTTACTCCGGGACCAGCGGTGAGAGAGGTACGGAACGAACAGGGTGAAGAGAGCGAACCCCAGGAAAATAAAGCTGATTTGGAGGTCGATGACCGCCATGAAAATGAATATGAATACCGGCGCGGCGGCGGATACGATAAATTGGGGCAAGTACTTCCCGAAGAAAGCCTCCAAATTTTCCACCCCATCGGCCATAGAGAGCATCACGTCGCCGGTGCGGTTCCGGTCGAAATGCCCCGGCCCCAGGGCCAATGCGTGTTGATAAAGGCGCTCGCGCAACCGTATTTTTACGACACTTGCGGTGTGGTGGCTCATGGTTTCTTGCAAGTACAGCAATGCGCCCCGCAAAACAACCAGGCCCCCCATGGCCGCCAGGGCCCAAATCAGGGCGGCATACGACGCTCCGGCGCCCTCGTGTATTACCTTTACGATGACCACCGCGGCCACAGCCAAACGCCCGATGCCGGCAGCTACTGCCAATAGCCCAATCAGGGCCGTGGCGAATATCCGCAACCGCACACCGTCGGTCAACGCCAGGAGCCGGGGATGGACGTACATCTGTGCGCTCCTTTACTGGGGGTAAACCGCGCGGCTCTGGCCCTGGAAGACGGGGCTGGTGTCCAGGTCCCCAAGGCCCCCTATCTCGCCGCCCAAGGCCGGGACCATGATCTCCATGTTCCGGAGCATCAGGCCAAGGTAGCCGTGATCGGGGTCTCCGGGTTCTCCAGGCAGGTCGTCATCGGCCAGTTCATCGATGAACAGGGCGCCCGCCTCTCCGGCGATGGTCTCAAGGACGTCGCTGGGAAAGACCTCGGAACCAAAGACGGCCGGGATGGCCAGGTCCTTGATTTGGCTGATTAGCTGCACCACCTCCCTGACCGACGGCTCGGAAAAGTCGGAGGGTTGCACCGCTCCAATAACCTCCATGCCGTATCGTTCGGCGAAGTAGGCCCATGAGTCGTGATAAGTGAGCAGCTTGCGATTAGCGGGCAGAATTGTGGCCACTGCGGCGGTCACGCCGTCATGCAGCGCCATGATGCGCGTGCGGAACCTGTCCAGGTTATCCGAGTAGTAGTCGGCATTGTCCGGGTCCAACTGCGCCAATTGGTCTGCGGTAAGCTCCGCATAGCGCAGGGCCAGCAGGGGGTCGGTCCATAGATGAGGGTTGGGATGACCGCCGGATTCGGGGAATGAAAAGTCGAAGCGCCAGTCCTCCGGGGACACAGCCCGGTCCCCCAGGGACAGAATCACCGCCTCAGACTTCTTGTTGGCCTGGGCCATTTCCAGCGTAGGTTCCTCCAGTAACAGACCATTGAGCACGATCAAGTCGGCCTCGGAGAGCAGCTTGGCAATCGAAGGAGCGGGCGCGAAGGTGTGGGAGTTGACCCCCTCAGGCACTACGCCCTCTAATTCGATGCGGGACCCGCCGATGTTCTCCACGATGCTGGTGATGGGGGAAACCGTGCTAACCACTCTCAGCGCATTTGAATCCCGGCCCTGCTCGCTCCCAGCATCGGCCCCCGGGTCCGGCATCTCGGAAGAGCCGCAACCGGCAAATACCAAGAGCCCCAGCAACATAGCGCTGAATGGGACCACGCCGGGCCTGGCGCAGGCGGCAATAGGCGCAAAGGCACGATGAGGCCGCGACCTCATCGCTCTGAGTCTTGGCGCTGTCCGTTGCCTTCGCGGCATCCGGCGCATATGCCGCTGACTGCAAAGTGCTCCAAGTCGGGCTCGAACCCGAAATCCTTGGTGAGGGTATTTCGAAACTCCTCCAGGTAATGGGGGCTAAGGTCGTATGCGCCGTTGCACCGGCGGCAAACCATGTGGTGGTGGCCCCCCAGGGCATCGGTCAACTCATAGTGCAAGCGGTCCCCTATCGCCACTTCCGTGACCACACCTAAATTGCGGAACAAATGGAGGGTCCGGTATACCGTAGCGATATCCATGTAGGGGTAGGCCTGTTTGGCCCGTTGGAACACCTGGTCCACGTCCATGTGGCCGTCACCCTGGGCGACGATAGACAGCACAATCAAGCGCTGGGGGGTGAGCCGGTAGCCCTTGCTTCTTAGTGTCTCTACTGCCTGTTCTTGGCCCATGTGCGAATCCACGCCGTTGCAAATAGTTGCGACTACGCATTGTAGCAGGTCGCATCAAGTTGTCAAGGCATATCGACGGGGGCCAACCGTTCAGGCTTGAAGAGCGGGTCGGGATGGGAGCCTGCGGCGATGGCAAGCCGTTATTCGACTTCAGGCGCCAGGCTTGGATGCCGTGTCGGGGCCGTCAAGCAGCTCTAAGCGGCTGTCAGGCGCGCCTGCCGGCGGCGGTCACGGGGTGCCCTGGCCCCAACGTTCATAGGAGGAGACTTCTGCAAGTGGCTTCCGTTGGGTGGGCCCGAAGCTGCCCCTGGGATAACCCAAGGGCAGGCAGTAGACCACCTGGGCCGAGTCGGGGATGCCCAATAGCTGATGCACCCGTTCGTCGACCTGGGCATGCAGGGTGGTGATGGTGCCGCCTATCCCCAGCGACCGGGCTGCCAGCAGCAGGTTCTGCGCGGCGGGGACGATCGAGGACGTGACGCCGCGGCCTTTGGCGGTGGCGCACAACAAAACGATAACCGGAGCCTGGCCTATTTCATCGGCTAGCCGCATAGCCGACCTGCGGGCGTTCTTCCCTGGCGGTATATCTTCGGGCCCCATAATGCCTTCGTCCCGCCTCTTCGCCCACCAGGCTTCCCGATACAATTCGGCCAACCTGGCCCGGGTTTGGGGGTCTCTAATCACCAGGAAATGCCAAAGTTGGGCGTTGCCGCCGTTGGGGGCGTGGATGGCAGCTTGCAGGATGTCCTGCACGTCGGCTTCGGAAATGGGGTCGGGCCTGAACCGGCGGATGGCCCGCTGGCTGAAGATGGCCTCGCCCAGTTTCATGGACAGACGGCTCTCGGCGGTCATATTACTCCTCCGGTAAATTGCACAACAGATTGACGCTCTGAAATCGGCCGGGTCTGCATTCTTTAGACATTGGCCCCGGTTGGAAGCCTGTAGAAGTCATTCAGAATCCGGCTGCTCGGGAGCGTTTCGCAGGATATCCTCCAACGTTCTGTCCAACGACGGGTCCAGCTCCACGTGCTCCTCAAAGGGGGTAAATGTATAGTCGGAAACGGCGCCGTCGATCAACTGCTTGGCATCGGGGTTGGATGATGCGATCTTGTCGAGCCGTTCCTGCAGCTCTTTCGATTCTTTATCCCCGCGGTCCCGGAGCTCGGACAGGTCCACCTCCAAATTGAACATGGACTTGAGTCTTCTCATGATGTCGTAAAAGGAACGGTGGTCCCTGTTGATGCCGATTTGCTCGTTGTTGGAGGTAACGAATGGGAACATCGGGGCCATGGCCCCGATGCGGAATATCTCCAAGTCCGGGTGATCGTAATGAGCGAGGGTGACCAGGGCCATGGCAATGGTGGGCCCTCTTCTCCCGTCGCTGCCATAGCTGGAAAACTGCATGCCGAATTTTTCCAGGTTCTCCCGCATGTCCGCTTTGCTGTAGACGCAGGTAACTCTCCGCTCCTTTTCCGGCGGTACAGGGCCGTTCACGCCCTCGACGGCGGCGGTCTGCTTCACACCCAGCTCGACGATGGCCTGGCAAAAGGCTTCGGCGAAAATATCGACGCGGAACCACGGTTCCTGGCCTCGAAAAATAATGAGGCCGCCGCCGGCATCATAGAAGCAGTTGTCCCGGTGCATCGGCTTGCTCGGCAGGCCGTCTTCGTAAGACGCTCGAGGACGAAACGTGTCGTGGGTCCCGGCTACTTGGAATGGGTAGCACAAATCTGAAACCTTGGGCCCAAGCTCACCGATCTTTTTGGCCTCCAATTTTTCAATCAGGTATCTGGGGAGTCCGCCGGAAATATTCCCTCCGTCGGACCACTGCCGCCGCCAGCCGGCAATCAGGAACCGCGCATCGGCGGGCTTGTTCTGAAATATCACCAATTCGTCGGACATGTGAGCGCTCCCCTGTGAGTTTCACTTAGACCCTGGTCCGCCCCAGGTCTGTGAGCGGCAACTGGACCGCCGGGGCCGGCTAAGGCCCACGGATTGCACCAATGCGGGTTCTTCATAACGCTGTTGGGCCCGGCTGTGTGATGGCTTCCAACAGTATTATACCCAATCACCCCGGCCTTTGCTTTCAGGTCATGGTACTATGGGGCCACCAGCGCCGCCGACACCGTTTCGCTGCTGAACGGCGCGGAAATGAGGCAAGCGCATCGGCTACCAAAAGCCAGAGGGATTCTCGAGAGCAATGAAGTACGACTATATAGTTCTAGGCGCCGGTTCCGCGGGCTCCATTGCGGCAACGCGGCTCAGCGAGGACCCCCGGACCTCGGTCCTGCTGATCGAGGCGGGGCCCGACTATCCAGACTTCGAGCGCCTGCCAGACGAGCTGAAGTACGGCTACGGTACGGCCACCTACGCCGTGACCACCGACCACGACTGGCAGTTCGTGGGAAAGGCGACGGAAACCGCCATCGAAATGCAGGTGCCGCGGGGCAAGGTTACCGGAGGTTCCAGCGCCATCAACGGTCAAATGTTCCTGCGCGGGGTTCCCGAGGACTACGATTCCTGGGCGGCGATGGGAAATGACCAGTGGAGCTTTCAGCATCTGTTGGAGTATCTCCGCAGAATTGAAAGCGACACCGACTACGGCCACGGCGACTTCCATAACTCAGACGGCCCTATCATCGTCAAGCGGTTCAAACCGGAAGAATGGTTCCCAGACCAGCGGGCCTTTTACGAAGCCTGCCGGGCCGCAGGCTTCGCCGACAGCCCGGACCACAATGCCCCGGACGCCTCCGGCGTGGGTCCTATACCCAACAATAACCCCAACGGGGTCCGTTGGAGCACCGCCCTGGGGTACCTGGACCCGGCCCGGAATCGCCTAAACCTCACCATAAGGTCCAACTGCATGGTCCGGCGCTTAGTCATCGCGGGAACCCGGGTGGCCGGTGTGGAGGTGGAAAGCGGAGGCGAGAGATTTACAGTGGAGGGAGAGGAAATCATCCTCAGCGCGGGCGCCATCGGGTCACCCCATATCCTGATGCTATCGGGGGTGGGGCCGGCCGACAACCTTCGCAGCGTGGGCATCCCGGTGGTGCACGATTCGCCCGGAGTGGGCCAAAACCTGAGGGACCATCCTCACGTGTTCGTGGGCTGGCGGACCAAGAAGGACCATCCTCTGAATAGATTGGCGCCCTGGCACCAGGTGGGCTTGCGTTGGACCGCGGAGGGTTCCGACTTGCGCAACGACCTGATGCTGGTCATGATTTCCAACGCCCCAGGATCGGTGAACCAAGGCGCCTGGAGCATAGAGCCGGTGGGCGTCGGAATGTTGGCCCTACTTGACCTGGCCGTGGGGTCCGGCGAGCTACGGCTTACTTCTTCCGACCCGGACGCCCAACCCTTTCTCGACTACCGCTACCTTGAAAGCAAGTTTGACCGAAGGCGCATGCGCGAGATGGTGCGCACTGCCGTGAAGCTGGCAGACTCTCAAGGGTTCCAAGGGATCATCGAGGAGCGGTTTTGCCCGACAGACGCCGAGTTGGCCAGCGACGAAGCGCTGGATGAATGGCTGCTACGGGAGGCTACCACCAGCCACCACATTTCCGGCACCTGCAAGATGGGCCCTGATTCCGACCCCATGGCGGTGGTGGACCAGTACGGGAGGGTCCGCGGCCTGGAAGGGCTGCGCGTTGCCGATGCGTCAATCATGCCGGATTGCATCCGGGCCAATACCAACGTAACCACCATGATGATCGGGGAGAGAATCTCAGACTTCATCCGCCAGGGCCGGTGACGGCGCGGCCTCGCCGGTAGCAGATGTTGGCGGCCCGCCGGGTAATCGCCTATAATTGTCCGGCAGACTGTATTGACTAGAGGCCTTGAGCGAAAATCGGCCGCGGTCCAATTGAGGAGATCAGCAAGATGGTGAATTTTTCCCGGTGCAACGCAATTCTGTCCCTGGCCTTGAACGAATCGGGGGAGGGTTGCCGGTACGTCGCGAAAGCGGACACGGAACAAGGCGTCATCGACGACATGATGAATCACCTGGCAACCGTCCACGAGGTCGACTCCAAAGAACTGGAGTGGAACATCAAGGGTTCGATGAAGTCAACCCGCCGGTAAGTAACCCCATCTTTGGCCGGCCTGCAGCCAGTCAAGAGCCTCCCGACGCTGTGACTGCATGCGCCTAGACAGGCCCTGGCGGCTTCACCGCCGAACGGGGTTCCCTTGAATGTAGATGCGCTGGGTTTCGACCCGGCGCATTTCTTGTTTACGGCTAAGTGGGCTCTGCACGCAGATCGCTTTGCAGGAACCGGACGAGCAGGTGTGTGGAGCCAGTCCCTAGTCTACGTACTCGGTCTGGGTCTCGTCGGTGGGGAAAATAGTGTACAACCGGGCGGGCCCACCGGTATTGTTGATCAAGCAATGGGGCACGCCCGGCGGCGCCAACAGGGTATGGCCGGCAGACACTTCCCGGCGCTCATCCCCGACAACCATCTCGATGCGGCCGTCCAATAGAATAATGGCCTCATCGGTGGGGTGGGTGTGCAGCCGAAGGGCCGAACCGTCCTCCATCACCAACTCGCCGATGGTCAGGTTGGCCGCTCCCGCCTCCTTGGTGACAAACCGGCGGGCGCTGCGCCCCTCCACAGGATCAGACATTGGCGTGGCGCCGTTTTCAATTATGGACATCGGGATTTCCTCCTCCTCGAGAAATTAGTTGCGGCGTTTTCGGCCGGGGGGCCTTTTATCCCTGGAAGCCGCCATCCGGCTAAAGAGGACGGCTATTTGCCGTCATCGAAGCTGACGATTACTGCGGCGTTGGCAATGACCATGGCGTCGCTGCCGTCCTGGGTCGGAATCTCCAGCCCTCCATGCACCGCCTCTACGTATGCAGTACCATGGGGCAATACCGCGGCCACGGCATCCCGGTCTACCGCATCGGGGTTGGGCACGCCGATCGTAACGTCGACGCGCATGTCATCCGCCGACTTGCCAATCAGGCGCTGAAACCCCAGGCTGCTGTGATGAATGGCGTCGAACACCGCCCGCTTGGCCGCCGAGGTATAGTCCCGGCCATGGATGTCCACGCCCATCCCCATTTCCATGATGCATCTGACAAGGGCCATGACCTGCACCCCAAAAAAATAATGTGGGCCAAGATGAGCCGAGGTGGGCCAGGGCTCTGGCAGTGAGCCTGCATCCGTGGCGTCACACTCGCCCGGGACGCGGCGCGGTGTGACAGCGCGGCGCCCTCGCCCGCAGCCCATTAGACCGCAGATAAGGGGGCCAGTCAAGGGACTCAGCGACAGTGGGCCCCGCTGTCGGTTTACCGGGAATTTCTTTTTGACCGCCTCGGCTGGTCGCCGATACAATTACTCGGGGGGTGCGACCACTCGTCAGACATATCACCCGACCGTATTTGTCCAGAGGGACCAGATGAGAGAACCCATGGCCGCTCAATGTTGCGGTGGTTGACCCGGTCGCCGGCGCTTACCCGGCGGTGCGTTGCTGCCGCGATAATCGCGGTTATGTTAACCGGATGCGGCGGCGACCAAGACTCCGGCGTAGGGCAACAGCTCACGGTGTTTGCCGCTTCATCACTTACCGAGGCCTTTACTGAAGTGGCCGCAGCTTTCCAGGACGAATACCCCGGGTCGTCTGTCGTGTTGAACTTCGACGGCAGTCAACGCCTCCGTTTTCAATTGGAGCACGGCGCAGGGGCCGACGTTTTCGCTTCGGCGGACCAAAGGCAGATGCAGTTGGCGCAAGATGCCGGTCTATTGGCCGGTGACGCCGTGAACTTCGCCAGCAACCAGTTGGTGATTGTCGTGCCCAAATCAGAGTCAGCCGCCAAGACAGCGAACGGGGATGGGCCATTGGTGGAGTCCGCCGCCGACCTGTCGCGCAAGGGAGTCAAGCTGGCCCTGGCCCAAGCGGAAGTCCCGGCAGGCAGCTACGCCAGGGCGGTTATCCAACGAATGTCCCAAGACCCAAGCCTGGGGCCGGGATACGCCGCCAGCGTTTTGGCAAACCTGGTGACGGATGAGCCCAACGTCCGGAACGTGCTGCAAAAGGTCGCTTTGGGCGAGGTGGACGCCGGATTCGTGTATTATTCCGACGCCCAGGTTGTACCGAACGTCTCAGTGATTCAGGTTCCCGATCAAGCCAGCGTTGAGGCTGCCTACACTATCGCTGTCTTGGAGGACTCCGGCCAACCTGACGGGGCGCAGGACTTTGTCGGCTTTATTCTCTCCGGTCCCGGCCAGGAGATTTTGCGCAGCCATGGTTTTGGCGCGCCAACGGGGGAGAGCAACGCCGGGGTCTTTAACCCCAGACACGCCGCCGCGGCAAATGCAGGCCCATTGGCGGGTATCCAGATGGGAGGAGCAGTCAAATGACGCCTCCCTCGGTCCGTCGAATCCTCGGAGAGGCCGGGCCGGGCCGCGGCCTGGGAACGGCGGCGGCGGTCCTCTACGCCGTATTCATCGTTCTGCCGGTATTGGCCCTATTGGTGAGGGCCGCCCAGCAGGAAAGCTTTCTCTCCAGCCTGACCAGCGACCTGGCCCTTACCGCATTGAGGCTGTCCCTGGTCACAAGCCTGGTGAGCATGGCCGTGGTGATAGCGGTGGGCACGCCCTTTGCATACTTGCTGGCCCGGAGCAACGCCCCCCTGCTGAAGGTCCTGGACAGCCTGGTGGAGCTTCCCATAGTCCTCCCCCCGGTGGTCGCCGGGGTCGCAATGCTCATGGCTTTCGGGCGGCAGGGTATTCTCGGCCCCCCATTGGAAAGCGTGGGCATCACCCTTCCATTTACGACGGCGGCGGTGGTCTTTGCCCAGGTGTTTGTGGGGGTCCCATTCTACGTTCGGGCCGCCAAGTTGGGGTTTCAGACGGTGGCGAGAGACTATGAGGACGTGTCCCAGACCCTGGGCGTCTCCCCCTGGTGGACCTTCTGGCGGTTGACTCTGCCGCTGGCCATGCCCAGCTTGCTCACCGGGCTTGCCCTGGCCTGGGCGCGGGCGCTATCCGAGTTCGGCGCAACCATCATGTTTGCCGGCAACCTTACCGGCAAGACCCAGACGATGCCTTTGGCCATCATGACCGCCATGGAAAGCAGCCTGGATACGGCCCTGGCGCTTTCGGTGATGTTGATGGTCGGGGCGGTAGCCATCTTACTGGCCTTGAGCTTCCTCGTAAGGCGTCAATTCGAGGGCAGGCCATGATTCAGACGTATTCGCCGTCGATTGACATCCGTCTAATTGAACGATCCCGGGAGCAGTCCCGCCGGGGGAGAGCAACGGGGCAGAAGCTCCGACGGCCGCCCCGCGGCCCAAGCTCCTACGGGAGGAGGACCCGATGACCCAGGGGTGGATGGACTGCCGGGTCGGGGACTTTCAGCTGGAGGTCGACTGGCGCATCGAGCCCGGAGAGGTGCTGGCCCTGTTCGGCCCGTCAGGAGCCGGCAAGACCACCACGTTGCGGGCGATAGCGGGGTTGTTGCGTCCCCGGCGGGGCCATATCGAAATCGCAGGGAGACCGGTTTACGACGACGACGGTTTATGGATACCGGCACACCGGCGGCGGGCCGGGTACCTCACCCAGCAATACCACCTTTTCCCCCACCTGACCGTGGCCCAAAACATCGCCTACGGCCTGCGGAAGTGGGCCAAGCCCGCGGCCGCGGAAAGAGTCGACGGGTTGGTGAGCGGACTACGGCTTAACGGACTGGAGGAACGGCGTCCCGGCGAGCTTTCGGGCGGCCAGCAGCAGAGAGTGGCCGTGGCCCGCGCCCTGGCCCCTGAACCGGACGTATTGCTGTTGGATGAGCCCTTCGGCGCCTTGGACGTGGAACTGCGCAGGGTCTTGCGGCGAGAACTCCGGTCGCTCCTGGCCCGGTCGCCAATTCCCGTGATGTTGGTTACCCACGACCGGGAGGAAGCCCTGGCCATGGCAGACTCGGTCCAGGTGATAGACGAGGGGCTGACCATAGCCCGCGGCAAGCCGCTGGAAGTGCTTGGCCAACCGGGGCAGGGCCGCGTCGCCCGCCTCGTGGGCGTAGAGAACCTGTTCCGGCTTACCGTGGAGAGCCGCAACCCCCAAGACGGGACCATGATCTGCGTAGGGGGCGGCCTGCGGATAGAAGTCCCGCTGGACGAACCCGCCTCCATACCGGCGCCGGACCAGGCCGGCGGGGAACAGGTGGCGGTGGCCATAAGAGCGTCGGACATTATCCTGGCGCACCAGGAGCCGGCCGGGACATCGGCGCGCAACCGGCTGCCCGGCATCGTCACCAACGTGGAGCCATCGGCCCCCGGCTATGAAGTGACCCTTGACTGCGGGCAGCCCATGCGGTGCCGCATTACGGGGGCTTCCCTGGAGGAAATGGGCATACAGCCAGGGTTGAACCTGTGGGCGGTCTTCAAGGCCTCGTCCTGCTTCATCGTTCAGGACCCGCCGCCATAGTAGAGCGAGGGGCCGTTGTTGCACAGGTTGTTTTGATTCTCGGCTTGAGCCGGTGCGGGCTTCGCTCCACGCTGGCCTCCCGTTGGTTCGTATGGTTCGACAAGCTCACCACGAGCGTATGACACTGGGACGCAGGCCACGAACGGACACACCTTGGGGCCTGACAGCCAGGGGGGCCAGCCTTGGGGCCTGACAGCCAGGGGGCCAACCCTTGGGGCCGACGGAATCCGTCATTCCGGTACGTCCGTGAAGGCCAAAACTCGATAGGGCCCGCCTCGTAGATTCGACGGGTTGCATATATCTATTTCACCGGTATAATGTTTTGCTAGGTTTAGGTTAGGTTAATTCAGGCAGCTATGTCCCTCCGTTCTCCCTGGCTTTACTATTGGCGCCCGTTGACCTACTGACCCAATTCAACCCAGTGTGGCCGCAAGGAGGTCAACAAGTGGCCCTGTCAGACAAGACTTTAGTCTGTGTGGAGTGCGGAGGCGAGTTCATATTCACCGCGGGCGAACAGGAGTTTTTCAATGCCCGTGGTTTTTCCAACGAGCCCAAACGCTGCCGTAGCTGCCGCGCCGTGCGGCGGTCGGAGCAGCGGGGCGGCGGAATGTACCAGGACTCCCCCAGGGAGATGTACCCCATAGTGTGCGCCGACTGCGGGAGCGACGCTATGGTCCCCTTCCGTCCACGGGGAGACCGGCCCGTTTATTGCAGCGACTGCTTCAGCAAGCAGCGCGCTGAGTCCTCCGACTTCTAAATCCACACATTAGAAAGACTGCATGATGGGCCGGCTCCGGCCCATCAGCTTTTTTCCGCCAGTTATATGCCGGGCGAGCCTTGGGCGTCCCATCCCATGGGCCGAAGACCCTTGACGCTCCAACCACCTCACCGGCCTCCTTCCATTGGACGCCACGGTTGAAAACCGCTACAATGGGACGGCTTCGGGGAGAGTTGCGCGGCGCTCCCCGCACAGCCCTGTCAAGAAGGTTATCCACCGGCTGGAGATATACCGTAGCGGCGCGTGGCCCGCGTCCCTGACCCACCCGTGGCCGCGGCATGAAGTTCAATGAAGTTCAAAGACCTTCGAGAATTCATATCCTTTTTGGAGGGGAAAGACGCCCTCCGCCGTATCCAGACGCCGGTCAGTTGCGAACTGGAAATCACCGAAATCACGGACCGGGTGATTAAGAGCGGCGGGCCGGCCCTTCTTTTTGAAAACGTCGCAGGCTACGAAATCCCCGTGGCAATCAACCTCTTTGGGTCCCACCAGCGGATGGCCTGGGCGTTGGGAGTGGAAAAGCTGGACGACGCCGTTGAGCGGGTTCACGCGCTGCTACAACTTATGCACGGCCCCCCCGAAGGCGCGCTAAACAAGCTGCGCACCCTGGGCCAACTGGTTCAACTGGGTTCGTTCCAGCCCAAGACGGTCCGCAATGCTCCCTGCCAGGAGATCGTCCTGGAGGGCGACGACGTGGACCTTTTCGACTTTCCCATCCTCAAGTGCTGGCCCATGGACGGCGGCCGCTTCATAACCCTGCCCCTGGTCATCACCCGGGACCCGGAAACCGGCGTGCAAAACTATGGCACCTACCGGCTACAGGTGTACGACCGGAATACCACCGGCATGCACTGGCAGACCCACAAAGTGGGCGCCCGTCACTACCGGCTAAACCAGCTGGGACAGGGGGAGCGGATGGAGGTGGCCGTGGCCCTGGGCGGCGACCCGGCGTCGATATGGAGCGGTTCGGCGCCGCTGCCTCCCGATATCGATGAAATGATCGTGGCCGGTTTCCTCCGGGAAGAGGGAGTGGAGTTGGTGAAGGGCAAGACCGTCGACGTGCTGGTTCCAGCCCATGCCGAAATCGTATTGGAAGGCTATGTGGTCCCAGGGGAAGAGCGCAGCGAGGGACCCTTCGGCGACCACACCGGGTATTACTCCATGGAGGACGATTACCCGGTGTTCCACGTCCAGGCGGTGACCCGCCGCCGCAACCCCATTTATCCGGCCGCGGTGGTGGGGAGGCCTCCCATGGAGGACTACTGGATGGGGAAGGTGTCGGAGAGGCTCCTCCTGCCCACCCTGCGATTGGTCCTCCCGGAAATCGTGGACGTGAACATGCCCGCCGAGGGAGTCTTCCACAACCTGGTGATAGTGTCGATTAAAAAAGAGTATCCAGGACAAGCCCGCAAGGTGATGCACGGCCTGTGGGGGGTGGGACTGATGAGCCTGGCTAAGACAATCGTCGTGGTCGATCATTTCGTCAACGTGCACGACATTTCCGAAGTCGCCTGGCGGGTTGCCAACAACATAGACCCAGCTCGGGACTTCGAATTCACCAAAGGGCCGATCGATGACCTGGATTTCGCGTCGCCGACGCCGAAATTCGGCAGCAAGGTGGGCATCGACGCTACGCAAAAGGGCCCCCTGGAGGGCCATGAGCGCCCATGGCCGCCGGACATTGTCATGAGCCCGGAAATTAAAGAATTGGTAGACCGGAAGTGGTCCGAATACGGCATCGGATAACATGGCAATGAATTCGGGCCGACGGGCGGCCGCTCTGCCCCGTAAAGTGGTCGATAAGTCCCTCCTCTACCTTGGCTCGATTCGCGTCTGGGAATCCCTCTACGCCTTGCCCTTTGCCTACATCGGCATGGCGCTGGCGGCCGACGGCTGGCCCGGGTGGAGCGCGTTCATCTGGATTACCGCGGCCATGGCCAGCGCCCGCACCCTGGGCATGTCCGCCAACCGCCTGATCCACCGCAAGGAGGACGTCGCCAACCCGCGAACGGCGGGCCGCCACCTCCCAGGGGGCCTCATGAAGCCCCGGGAAGTGATGATAATAATGGCGGTGTCGGCCGGTGTATTCTTCTTCGCCGCTTCCCAGTTGAACAGCCTGGCCCTGATACTGTCGCCTTTGGCCGCAGCTTATGTCATCCTATATTCTTATTCCAAGTACCGGACCTGGGCCTGTCACTTTTTCCTGGGATGGGCCTTGGGGATAGCCCCGTCGGCCGCCTGGATCGGGGTCACCGGACGGTTGGACCCGGAGCCGGTCCTGTTGTCCTTCGCCGTAGCCGCCTGGGCTGCAGGCTTCGACATCATCTACGGGTGCGCCGACTACGACTTCGACCGGCAATACGGGGTCCACTCCATTCCCAGCCGCTTCGGCATCGCCGCCGCTCTTTGGACAAGCAGAGGGCTGCATTTCTGCTCCGCCATCGCGCTGCTGGTCGCCGGCTTTTGGTTCGGGCTTAACGCTTACTACTTCATCGGCTGGGGACTTTCGATGGCCCTGTTGACCTTGGAAAACAGCCTCATCAGGGCCGACAACCTGTCGAGCCTGCACTCGCCATTCTTCAAATACAACAGCGCAATATCCATGGTGCTTCTGGCCTTCACCGTCCTTGCCGTGGCGCTCTAGCCCTTTGCACCTCATGTGAGATAATCATGGTAATGCCAGAACCACCGGTCATAGTGGGCATAACCGGAGCCAGCGGATCGGTCCTGGCCCTCAGGACCGTGGACGAGCTCTTGAGCCGCGACGTACCCACCGCGCTGGTCTGCTCCAACAGCGCCAGGTTGGTGTGGCGCGACGAGTTGGGCGCGCCGTTCAACGACACCCTGGTGGAGTGGCGGGAACATCCGGGGTTCACCTGGCACCCGGTCAACGATATGGCTGCCCCAATTGCCAGCGGCACCTTCCCGACTCGCGGCATGGTGATAGTACCGGCCAGCATGAACACCGTAGCCGCCGTGGCCCACGGGCTGACCCACCACCTGGTGCACCGGGCCGCGGACGTATGCCTGAAAGAAAAGCGGCCCCTGGTCTTGGTGCCGAGGGAGACGCCCCTTCACGCCGTACACCTGGAAAATATGCTGGCCCTCAGCCGTCTGGGGGCGGTGATTTTGCCGCCCCAGCCGGCCTTCTACCTGCATCCCCAGGGGACCGAGGACATTGTTAGGTTTGTAGTGGGCCGAATCCTGGTAGCGCTGAACGTCGAGGAAGCTCTTCCAAAAGACCTGCAGTACGGGGAGCGGGACTACTGATGAGCATCACTTATATCGACGGAGTCGCCCGCGGGCCTAGAAATCGAGAGGAAAGCGTACGATTCCTTGTAGACAGCGGCGCCACCTATAGCCTACTTCCGAGCCAGGTATGGCAGTCAATCGGGTTGGAGCCACGCCGGGAACAAACATTCACTTTGGCCGACGGAGCCACCATGCAACGGCGCATTTCCACATGCTATTTGATGCTTCCCCAGGGTCAGGACTATAGTCCCGTGATCCTGGGAGAGCCGGGAGATGAAGCCCTGCTGGGGGTCGTCACCCTGGAAATTCTAGGTCTGTTGTTCAATCCCTTTAATCGTACGCTCCAGCCCATGCGGATGATGCTGGCTTGAACCGATGGTGGGCCTGCAAGGAGAGGAAAAGCAGCAGTACGTAGCCGACCTCTTCGCCCGCATCGCCCGCCGTTACGACCTGATGAACGACCTGATGACCGCCGGGCTGCACCGGCGGTGGAAGCGCCGGACGGCCCAGGTGACGGCGCAGGGACTTAATGGCAAAGCCCTGGACGTCGCCACCGGAACCGGCGACCTGGCTCTGGCGCTGGCCCGTTTTCCAGGCATCGAGCACGTGGTGGGGGTGGACCTGCTCCCCCAAATGGCCGCACTGGGACGCAACAAGGCATCTAACAGCCGGGGCGCCCAAGTAAGCCTGCTGCTGGGCGATGCCCTTAATCTTCCCTTTCCCGATGCCTCATTCGCTTGCGCCACCGCGGGGTTCAGCCTGCGAAACATGCCGGATTTGGACCGGGCATTGGCCGAAATGGTGCGGGTGGTGCAGCCCGGTGGACGGGTGACCACTTTGGAGTTGACCCCTTTGCCGCCGGGACGCCTATCCCGGTTGATACGATGGTATTTCCACCGGCTGACGCCGTTGATGGGCCAAATCGTCGCCGGAGACCGCTCGGCCTACACCTACCTGCCCGACTCCGTGGACGTCTTCATGCCGGCCGACGAACTGGCGAAGCTGCTCCGAAAAAACGGCCTGGAAGACGTTGGATACCGCCGCTTGGGGTTCGGCGCGGTGGCCTTGCACTGGGGCCGGCGGCCCCTGGCGTGAGCGCTTGGATTGCACCATAGCGCCCCAACCGCCCAGCAGCTAAAATATGGGCAAAACTTGCCCGGCCTGCCCACGGCAACCTTACGCGCTTCTCCGAAGCGTATGCCATAAGTGCCGGAGCCGTACTTTGGAGGCGAGATGAGCGCCATCCTGGACGAATACGTTTCTAAGCACCCCGGCTCGGCCCAGCGCTATGCCATGGCAACGAAGTTATTTCCCGGAGGCGTAACTCACGACGTCAGATACGCCCAGCCCTTTCCGCTGTTCATGAGCCACGGCCAGGGCCCGCTGAAATGGGACGTCGACGGGAATGAGTACGTGGACTACGTCTCAGGACACGGCGCTCTGATTCTTGGGCACTCGCACCCGGCAATAACCGAAGCCGTGTCCCAGCAGGTCCTGCGGGGAACCCACCTGGGAGCAAACACCGACGCAGAGATGCGATGGGCGAGGGCCATTACAGCCCTGGTGCCCTCGGTGGAAAAGGTGCGGTTTCACAGCTCGGGAACCGAGGCCACGCTGATGGCCATGCGGCTAGCTCGCGCTTATACCGGCAAGTCCAAGATTATCAAGCTCCAGGACCACTTCCACGGCTGGCATGACTACGCAATGGCCGGGTCCGACCGGGCAGCGCCGGGAATTCCTGAAGCCAGTTGGGGAAGCATGGTGATAGTCCCCTCTGGAGACCTGAAAGCCGTCGAGGCAGCGCTGGACCGGGACCCGGATATAGCCGGCCTGATCCTGGAACCCACCGGGGCCCATTTCGGCCAGCTTCCCTTCGACCCAGAGGGCTACCTGGTTGGCCTCCGGGAATTGACCGAGCAGCACGGAGCGGCGCTTATATTCGACGAGGTAGTCACCGGCTTTAGGGCGTCGCCCGGAGGGAGCCAGGTGCGCTACAGCGTAACTCCCGACCTTACCACCATGGCCAAGATAGTCGCCGGCGGCCTGCCGGGAGGCGCCGTCGGAGGCAGGGACGAGATTATCGACATGATGGCCCACCGGGGCGAGCCGGACTGGGACGACAACCGGCGGGTGTACCACCCGGGCACGTTCAACGCCAATCCCATTTCCGCGGTGGCCGGGGCCGCGTGCCTGGAATTGATAGCCAACCACCCGATAAACCGGCAGGCGGACGCCATGGCCGCCCGGCTCAAGATGGGACTCAACGAGATATTCGGCAGGATGGAGGTGGCCGGCCACGCCCACGGCATAGCGTCGATGATCCACGTGGTGATGGCCGACTGCGATTGCGATCGCGAGACATGCTCGATGCCCCACGGCAAGATTAAGGAAACCACCGCGTCGGCGGCGGTGACTTCGCTAAAGCGCGGCTTGCAAAACCGGGGCGTAGACATCATGGGCCGGGGATCTTTCCTGGTGTCCGCCGTTCACGGAGAAGAGCACATCGACCATACTTTGGAGGCCTTCCAAAACACTTTGCAGGCTATGCGGGCGGAGGGCTTGGCGTAGCCCTCAGGCAGGGGGATTTACCGCTTGTTGGCGAGAAAGAGGGTCTGAACCAAACCAGTCACGCTATCGGCGCGGCCGCCCGGATCCTCATACGGTCAGCACATCGGCGCTTTAGGGCGTTTGGCGCCGCATGGGATCACGCTTGAACGAGCGGCAAGAGATTCTCCGAACTGTTCACACGTTATCGCCGCCCGCAGAAACACCCCGCAAATAATCAAGGCGATCATCGATACTCTTCAGTATCACTGGAGGGAGACCCGAGGAGCGATTCAGATACGTACTAAGAAACTCAAGCTCATCGAATGCACGAAAAGCGTCAACGCGCCCTATCAGCCATGAGGACAGGTAGTTTATTCGAGGTGGTACTCCACGGGCGAGGGAAAACTGGTAGACCTGTTTGAGGCTATCCTTCAGATAACGGACTGCCGGCAAGAAATCAGCGTCACCACTTACCAGCACCGCAACGTCGTAAGCCTGCAATTTGGCTATCATATCAATCGCAATGCCGACATCAACGCCCTTCTCACCCTCCCGGGTTCCCTGATAGAAAAAGGAGCCGTCTTCATTTTGAGTGAGCCGATGGGGATCGAACGGCCTAACGACATACTCACCGACGTATTTGAATTCCAAGAAATCGATCTTTCGTTGTAACCCTTCAAATACAGTCTCTTTTGCCTGGTAGAAATAACTCCTTTCTTGATCGTACCAATTTCTTGCGAGGCATTTGATGACATCAGCGGTTAGGCTTGGGTAATCGGTTTTGAAGTTTTGGAGAACGTTGTCAACCAAGCGGTCTGTTACTTGATAAGGCCGTATTGTTTCAGCGTTGTACCAATAGACGCGAACTAACCTGTGAGGAGTTTCAGTACTCTCGGCGAATTTTTTGACGACGCCGAGGAAGAATTCTCGCCATTGGAAATGTTTTTCGTCGAGCCTGTAATCGCTGCCTGAGTTCGGATCTCCCTCCGCATGGAATCGAAAGGCTTGTAAGTTGTACTTGAAATTGCGGCCATCCACGAAAACGACGGTCTTAAGTGGCTCCATAAATTCCCGCCCAAATAAAAAACTCCCCGAATCCGGGGAGTCCGCGCCACTGGACGTGGCTATTAAAAACCCGCACATATTCGCACGGTGCACTCACATTGTCGACTAGACCCAACTGATTTGTCAAGCCACTGGATGACTTGGTACTGACTCAGTTTGAAAGCAAGGCCGCTAAATCTTCGAGGCTCATCGGTTCTTCGGCCAGTCCCGCGGCCATCGCCGGCGTCGTCAAAGGCCCTAGACTCATGTGCGGTCGAGAGAAGTTGTAGAACGTGAAATACAGGGACACTGACAGGTAATGGTTCAGTAGCTTCTTCTAGTGAGCGTTGGTCTCCCTGGTAAACCTCCGGTTCCCCATCCGAATGTTCAGGTTGTTCCGCTCGACGTGCGTGGTCCTCGGCTTGCTCACATCGTGAATGGCGCCAGCTCCAAACGCACCCTCGACAGCAGGAGCATAGGCGCGTAGAGCATCAGTAGAAATCTCCACCGGCTTGTCCTTGTCCAGCCGTCCTGCCAAATCCCCCATGAACTGTACCGCATCTTCGTAAGTCCGGTTCCCAACCCACCACGAGATCACTAACTTGGTCTTGGGGTCTATGGCAACCCAGGTGTAAACGTCGCCATATTCAGCCGGATCAGTCTCAGATAGATTCTTTCGCTTGGTATGACAGAAGGCCCATAGTTCGTCACACTGGACCCAGTCTGTTGAAACTTCCTGAACCTTCTCGTGGTGGAAAAGGTCTGCGGCTTTACCCGCCTCGACCTGGAGCTTGAGCCCGGTGTTGAAGGCTACGCCGCCGACCCGGGCAGTTGCTCGGAGCGACATACCTTCGCAAAGTGTTTGAAGTAGGTAGGCCCTCTTCTTGTTGGAGAGGCGATTCACCTGTAAATTATAGCTAATCAACTACGAATTAGCTACGGAGACCTGTCAGTAAAAGGGGGAGGAATGAACGAAGATCAGGTGCGAATGGAAAGAGAGCTATTCACAGTCTTTTTTACGCTTGTGGCTCGGTCGATTCGGGCTCTATCAACGGACTATCCGAATTTACGAGAGCGGTTTCTGGAGTTGGTTGAGCAGAATCGGATGGAATATTTTCAAGAGAATCCTGCATCTGTTCAAAAATGGCAAATACTTTGGGACGGATTAGCCGACCTTCTTCAGGTGCTGAAAGACCAGCTTGATATTCCTCCTCAGCGTCCCCCGTCAGAATCTTAGCAACCCGGATAGCGTTGGCGTGGGTGCTGCGGGGCCTAATCTGTCCGTCAGGGCCTGTCGTCGTACTCATACCCCTATTCAACCATCCCCGGACGAAACTTGCAACAGTTGGGCTGTCAGTATGACTCATTCTAGCTGAATATCACGAAGAACAACCAAATCCCCAGGGCGATAGGTAGGGCCGAGATCAGGGCACCTATCAGCACCATACCCAAAACAGCAGGGACGGCTACGATGGCGGCGGCAATCTGTCCAATCGTCTTCATTGCGGCCCCCTACCACGTCACGATATTCATGCAGTAGGACTGGCCTTCATGCACACGACAAGACAGGTTGTGGCCGTGAACCGTCACATCCGCCGTCACGAAGATGATGTACGGCTCGCCCCGCTCCAGCCAGAGTAAGGTGTTGGACTCGCTATCCCGCTCATATATCCAAGACCCTTTCTCTGCGTTGGAATAGGAATAGACCTTTTGCAGTTCGAGATGTTGATTGAACAGTTCCCAGAGGGACGTTAGCGGCACTGGCGCCGGCGTTGGGGTTGGAGTAGGCGTCGGACACAAACATGGCACAGGGACCGGTGTTGGCGTGGGTGTCGCCCTTGGAGTCCAGGTCGGAGTGTGATCTTCCCCCTGATATGGACGGGGCGTTGGTTTCTGTCGATGCTCGTCGGTAAGTACAACCTCAACGTAGTCCGAGTAAGTGTGTTCCCATGTTGCCGTTGTTGTCAGCCGCAGGCGCACGTCATAGGCGCCGACCACGTGGAATAAGGTTCTAGCTGGAGCGGGGGGCAACCCAGTCGTACTGTTAGCCCAACCGAATCGTATTTCCTCGTAGTCCAGTCGACCCGTGTATCGGGGATGGTTGCTTTCGTCCGCTCGCTCAACAGTGGGGCGGAACTCCAACACACACTTGTCAGTCAGACGTAGGTAAGTAGCGGTGACTGTACAACCCGCTTCTTGAAGTGCTGGGGCGTCGACCTCATCATTGAGCTTAAGCAGGCCAAAGGGTCCTACTCCAACATAACTCCGCTCGTTGTAATAGTCGTTGTAGCTGGTGAATTCCAGTGCGATCCCAATTCCGTCGGGAACTGCATCCCACCAAAACTCCAAGTAGCGGGGATTGTAGCTGTGGGTTATTGGGTCGCGCTCAAGCGTCTTCGGGCCGAGGGAATATTGACCTCGAAAGCCGTTAGAGTCAGACGATGGTTCCTGGGCGAAGAGTGAAGAGCAGGCGATGAGGAAGGGGAGTAGGATAACTAACAGCTTGAGCACGAGAGAGCCCCCTTTCGGCCAAGGATCGGGCGCACTCTGCACAAGCTGCCGGAACCCACAAGTCTCAAGGGGGCACGATGTGCCTATCTTCAGCCTGAGACGTTACTGTGGGAAACCGGCTCGTGCAGAGCTCCGTCAGCTTAGCATTGCCAATATTGAATGTAAACACTACCTAATCTCAGGGGGGTTCCTTTTCAAACTGAGTCAGTACCGATGACTTAGCTAACCGGCTAAACGCATGACGAAGACCCGGTCCAGCCCGGCCAGATCTTGTTCCACTGAAGTCTTGGCTTCAGGGAAATGCCGCCGGGCTAGTTCATCAACAGCAGGGACCTGCTCCGGGTCCAACTCCAGCAAGATGGCCCCGCGGCCCTTGATCTTGTACGGTGCTTGAGAAAGCAATCCTCGAATGCAGTCCAGGCCGTCGGGGCCGCCGTCCAGGGCTTGACGAGGTTCCCGGCGGACTTCCGCCTGCAAGGTGGGGATCCGGCCGGAGGGTATGTAGGGCAGGTTGGCTAGGATCAGGTCCGCCGGCTCCGGCAACGGCTCCAGCAGGTTGCCCTTACCCAGAATTACCCGGCCGGCCACGTCGTGGGCTCTGATGTTGCAGCCCGCCACTTCCAGTGCCTGCTCCGAAATGTCGAGGGCATAGACCCGCGCCGAGGGTAGGTGTAGGGCGAGACTAATGGCAATGGCGCCGCAGCCGACCCCCACGTCGGCGATGACCAATTCTGGGGTTCCCGTCATCTTAGACGCCATGAACAGGGCTTGGTCAACCAACGTCTCGGTCTCTGGGCGAGGGATGAGCACGGCGGGATTGACCAACAGGTCTATTCCGTAGAACTCCCGGCGACCCAGGATGTAGGCCAGCGGCTCGCGGGTGAGCCGCCGTTGCACCATAGCGTCCAGGTCCTGCTGCTGCTGCGGGCCTACCTCCAACTCCTGGTGGGCAAAGACGTCTTGCCGGGGCATACGCAGGAGGTGCATCAACATTACCTCGGCCTCCAGCCGAGGGTCGGCAACGCCCGATGCGTCCAGCAGTCTGTGGGTCTCTTGAATGACCTGGCGGAGGGAGGCCATGATGAAACGGACGGCCTAGAACTGACCCGCCTTCAACAGTTGCTCCTGCTCCCAACTGGCCAGCCGGTCAATAATATCGTCCAGGCCGCCGTCCATGACCCTGGGCATGCCATGGAAGCTGTTGCCGATTCGATGGTCGGTAATCCGATCCTGGGGGTAGTTGTAGGTCCGTATTTTTTCGGACCGCTCGGCGCCGCCCACCTGGGAACGCCGATTTTGCGTAATCTCCGCCGACTGGCGTTCCTGCTCAGCCTCGAAAATCCGCGCACGCAGCATCGCCATTGCTTTCTGTTTGTTCTTGTGTTGAGAACGCTCGTCCTGACAGACCACGGTCAGGCCGGTGGGCTCGTGGACAATGCGGACCGCAGTAGCGACCTTGTTGACGTTCTGCCCACCATGGCCGCCGGCGTGGAAGATGTCGATGCGCAAGTCGCCCGGACTAATCCTTACTTCCACCTCATCGGCCTGCGGCAGGACCGCGACGGTGGCCGTGGAGGTGTGAATTCGTCCCTGGGCCTCGGTTTCAGGAATCCGTTGGACTCTATGGACTCCCCGTTCATATTTCAGGCGGCTGAATGCGCCCTTGCCCTGAATCTCGAACACGATTTTGTTGAAGCCCCCCAGGTCGGACGGGTTGGAATCCATCACGTCGACCTTCCAGTTGCGCAATTGGGCGTACCGGCTGTACGCCCGGTACAGGTTACTGGCGAAAAGGCCCGCCTCGGCGCCGCCCGTGCCGGCTCGTACCTCCACAATGACGCTGCGCTCGTCATTGGGGTCTTTGGGCAGTAGGGCCAGCTTCAACTCCATTTGCAACTGGTCCAGGCGTCCATTGACCTCTTCCAGTTCATCCCTGGCCATCCGGGCCAGTTCAGAGTCGGCTTCTTCGTGGACCAGCCGCTCCAGGTCGTCTCTCTCGCCGGTCAAACTTCGGTGCTCCCTGGAGATTTCCACCAACTCCTCCAGGGAAGCCCGTTCTTTCGCCAACTCCTGGACCTGGGCAAAGTCAGCCGCCACCTCGGGCAGAGCCAGGCGTTCGTCGATTTCTTGGTAGCGGCCAAGAACTGAATCCAGCTTGTCAAACAGAGAATTCATGGCAGGTCGGTCGAGAACCGTTCCTCGCGGTTGCGTAACCCGCAAAAATGCTGCTTTTGCCTTTCCAGCTTACTGGAAACCCTGTCCCCGGACAAGGCCTTGTGTCGCAGTCTGTTGCCGGAGTTAAAATAGATTGGTAAGGTCTTACGCCGGCTGGGGCGCAGAGGCTTTTAATGCGACACATCTTACATGCCGACCTGGACGCCTTCTATGCGGCGGTGGAGCAACTGGACAACCCGGAGTTGCGAGGCCGGCCGGTGATGGTGGGCGGCCGCCCCGAGGACCGGGGGGTGGTGGCCACCGCCTCCTACGAAG
The DNA here is from genome assembly GCA_965249215.1 of Dehalococcoidia bacterium. Lineage (GTDB taxonomy): Bacteria > Chloroflexota > Dehalococcoidia > Lucifugimonadales > UBA3495. The sequence goes on from CBDFLN010000002.1 coordinate 1,004,093, forward strand.
CCAGGGAGTTCGGCGTCCACTCGGCCATGCCCATGAGGTCCGCGGTGCGGCGTTGCCCTCAAGGGATCATTGTGCCGCCCAGGTTTGGCCGTTACCGGCAGATGTCGTCGTTGGTCATGGATATCTTTCACCAACTCACCAACCTGGTCGAAGCCCTGTCCCTGGATGAGGCGTACCTGGACGTCACGGAAGCCGTGGAAGGGGGGAAGCCGCCGCTGGCGGTGGCTTTGGACCTGAAGCAACGGGTACGCCAAGAAACAGGCTTGGTCTTGTCGGTGGGGGTGGCCACCAATAAGTCGGTGGCCAAGATCGCCTCCGACCTGCGGAAGCCCGACGGCCTGGTGGTTGTCCCGTCTGGCGAGGAAGCAGACTTTCTTGCCCCGCTGCCCGTGGGCAAGCTTTACGGGATCGGGCCTAAGACGGCAGGGAAGCTGGAAGAAGAAGGCGTTCAGACCATCGGCCAATTGGCGTCCCAGCCCATGGCCTGGTTTACTCGCCACTTTGGCCAACGGGCGGCCTCGGTGCGCGCCAAGGCCCTGGGGGAGGACCAGGAGCCGGTGCATACTGAGCGCGAAACTAAGTCGATAAGCGCGGAAACCACCTTTACATCGGACTTGTCCGAGCCGGAACGGCTGCAGCAAGAGCTGGCTAAACTGACAACCAACGTAGCCGGCCACTTGAGGCAGCAAGGGCTCCAAGGTAGAACGGTGACGTTGAAGGCCAGGCTGGCCGACTTCACGACCTTTACCAGACAGGTGACCATCCCATCTCCCACTACTTCCGAGGAGACAATACTGGCACAGGCCTGGCGGTTGCTGTCGTTGGAACTGGCCCCGGGGCGGTCGTTCCGATTGCTGGGAGTTGGAGTCTCGTCGTTCGACCAAACCCCTCATTTGCAGCTGCCGCTGTTCGGTGAGGATGCCGAAGGGGGAGAGATCACCTGAACAGGTCTTTATCCCCGGTCCTTATGAGGCGCTGTATGCTGGCGTCTTGCATTGGCACATAGTTATAGCCGCGGATAATCGTCACCGGCACGCCCTCGACTTTCCCGGTCACCAGCTCCGCCGCGGCAGCCAGTTCGTCGGCTACCGCGATTTCCGTAGTGTGCATCATGTTGCCGTGGCTGTCCTCCAGCCCCACGTAGCTGAGCATGGGGTCAAGACCGGCGACGCCTATCGCTACGTTGGCGGCGCCGTTGCGCCAGGGCCTTCCGAAAGTGTCTGAGACAATGACCGCCACGCCCACGCCAAGTCTGGCCTTGATGGAATCCATGATGCGTTTGGCGGAGGCGTCGGGGTCCACGGGCAACAGGGCCACGGTTTCCGAGCCCGGAATGTTGGAAGCGTCGACGCCGGCGTTGGCGCAGATGAAGCCGTGGCGCGTCTGGCTAATGATCACCCCACGGTCCATGCGCACCACCCGTTCGCTCTCCCGCAGGACGATCTCCGTATGCCTGGGGTCCCGGCGATAGCCTTGCGTAATTGTCACCGCCAACGGCGAGGGCTCGATGCCCTCGAAGCCAATCACCCTGTCTTCAGCCTTGGAAACCACCTTCTGGGTAACGACAACCACGTCGCCGGCCTCTACGGGCGTTCCCTGACGCTGGGCGGCATCCATTAAGAATCCAGCCAGGTCGTCCCCGGGCTTGACCTCCGGCATCCCTAAGACACCGATAATTTGAACTTCCGGCGGCATGGCTTACACCCTACGAGGAGGTTTGCCCAAGTATACCCTTTCCCAACCCCTATGCTACAATCCAAGAAGAGCAAGGCACAACCTGCCGGACCGCCTGGACAAAGGGCAACGCAGGCCAGCCCGCTGCCGTGGGGCCGCACGAACTGATCGCGGCGGAGTCTAAGCACCAAGTCCCATCTGAGTTCTATCCAAGTCCCGTGCGGCTGCGTTATGTAATGCAGGCTGTTGTTCGCAAAGGTCCAGCCGATGACCTCTTCTTCTTCATACAGAAAAAGGCTCTACACCAAGTTTGGCGACAAAGGCGCCACCAGCTTGCTCTACGGCGGCCGGGTATCCAAGAACGACCTCCATACCGAGGCCTATGGGATCACCGACGAGGCTGTCTCTGCCATGGGGTTGGCGCGGGCCCTTACCGAAGACGCCAGGGTCAAGGACTCTCTCCGGGACTTGCAAAGGGAGCTTTTCACCGTTGCCGCCGAGCTGGCGACCGAACCGGACAAATACAGCCTCTTCCAGCAGCACTTTCAGCCCGTGACGGAAGGCATGGTGACCAACCTGGAGTCCATGATTGACTCCCTGGAAGAGGACGTGGAGATGCCCAAGGTGTTTATTTTGCCCGGCGGCTCGCCGGCGTCGGCGGCTATCGACCTGGCCAGGTGCATCATCCGCAATTCCGAGCGCAGGGTGGTTGCCTTGCATGAGGCCGGTCGGTTGACCAACGAACTCGTCATAGCCTACCTGAACCGATTGGGCGACCTGCTGTTCGTGCTGGCCCGATACCAGGACCGGGATTTGCCCCTGGAACGGGCGACCGGCGAGCAGAACTAGGACGGTTGGGCCAATGATTAACCTGGTGGTCATCGATTACGACTCCGGCAACCTGCGCAGCGTGGCCAAGGCGCTGGAGTTGTACGGCGTCGTCCCCCTTGTGACGGGCGACCCGGACGACTTGGCTTCCGCGGACGCCGTCGTGTTGCCCGGAGTGGGGTCTGCGCCTGCCGCAATGGAAGCCTTGCGGAGGCGGGGACTCGTGCAGCCGTTGCGGGACTATGTAGCCTCGGGCCGGCCCTTCCTGGGGGTGTGCCTGGGCCTGCAACTCCTGATGGACAGCACCGAGGAAGGCGATGCCCGGTGCCTGGGGATTATTCCAGGCGTGGTTCGGCGGCTGCCCTCAGGAATCAAGGTGCCCCACATGGGCTGGAACAGCGTAAGCCTCCAGCAAACGCACCCTGTCTTCGACGGCATTCCGCAGGACAGCTTCTTTTATTTTGTCCACAGCTACTACGCAGCACCCTCCGACCCCGACGGAGAAATTGGAGCCACCCAGTACGGCGTCTCCTTTTGCAGCGTGTATGCCAGGGGGAATCTCATAGCCACCCAGTTTCACCCGGAAAAAAGCGGCGACACCGGGACGCGCATCTACAAGAACTTCTGCGCTTTGGCCAGGGAGCAAGCGTCCGCCCGCGGCCGGCAATCGGCTGTCAGTCGATAAATTACGGCCGTTAGTCCCGCGCCGGACAGCCAATGGAAGTAATTCCAGCAATAGACCTCAAGTCGGGCCGCTGCGTGCGGCTGTACCAGGGCGACTACCAGCAAGAGACTGTCTATTCAGAAGACCCGGTTGGCATGGCCCTGCTCTGGCAGGAGCAGGGCGCCCCCCGGTTGCACCTGGTGGACCTGGACGGCGCCGCGGGCGGTAAGCCGGGCAACCTGGCAATCCTGTCCCAGATCATCGGAAGCTTGTCCATACCGGTGCAGGTCGGAGGGGGTATTCGCGATGCGGAGACCGCCCAGGCGCTGCTGGCCGCCGGGGCGGACAGAGTGGTCCTGGGCACCGCAGCGGTAGAGCAACCCTCTCTAGTCGAAGCCCTTTGTTCGAGCTACGGCGCAGATAGGGTGGTTGTGGCGGTGGACGCCCGGGACGGGCAAGTAGCCATCAAGGGTTGGAAGGAGCAGCTACCGGTGAGCGCCTTGGAGTTGGCCCGCCGGATGGCTGCGGTGGGCGTGACCCGCCTGCTCTATACGGATATATCCAGGGACGGCACGTTGACCCAGCCTAACGTCGAGGCCAACGCTGCCCTGGTGCGGGATACCGGGATGGCGGTACAGGCGTCAGGAGGCGTCACCTCCGTGGAGCACCTGCGGCTGCTGGCTGGCGCCGGCGTCGAAGGGGCCATACTGGGCCGCGCCTTATACGACGGCGTTATCACCATGCCAGAGGCCCTGGCAGCGGCCGGGGCGGAGGACGCACCGGGCAAGTAACCGCCGACAGGACAGTGCCCATTGGGCGCCAGGCAGTGATTAGCAGGGGACCCGAGTCTAGCCGGAGCTTGACGCGGGGGCGTTGGCCGACTGGTCCAGCACCTCCGACCACGCAGCCTGCCGCTCATCGGCCTTGGCCAACCAGTCTTCCCGGAATACTTCCATCAGAATGAATTCCCGGGAAATCCGCCGGACCTTTTTGACCGGTGTGAACCCGCTTTTCTCAAAGCACCGCTGCGCCCGTTTGTTCCACTCCAAGGTGTGCAGGTAGACGCGTTTCAGCCCCTTCTCGGTGAACAGGTGCTCCAACAGCGTGGTGACGGCGTCGTACCCGTAGGAATTGCTCCAATAGTCCCGGTCCCCGATGACGATGCCTAGCTCCGCCTGCTTGTTGACGCTGTCCAGATCGTAATACATGCAGTTGCCGATGAACTTACCGTCCAGGGTCACAGTAGCAAAGTGGTGAGATCCGGGGGTGGGATAGCGGAGTTGGTCCCGGAAGATTTTCAGGTATCGCTCGAAAGTCATTTGCAGGGGATAAGCAGCGTCCAGGCGAGCCAGTTCGGGGTCGCTACGCCAAATGTAGTCCCGCTCGGCGTCTTCCTCGCGCTTGTCCCGCAGTATGACCTTGGCGCCTCGAAGCTCCAACATAAACCAGTATCCTAACGCTCGGCCAGGACTTCAAGGGCCCGCCGCAAGACCTCGGCCTCGTTGGCATACGTCAATGCTTTGAGGGCCTCTTCAGACGAAAACCACTGAACTACGTCGAATTCCGGGTCATGTAAGTCGATGCCGCCGCCAATGGGCGCCATCAGGTAGTAATGCACGGTCTTGTGGTAGCGAACGTCCGGGTCCCGCCGGCTGAACCAGTATTCAATCGTGCCTAACGGGGCATCGATTTCCACTTCCAGGCCGGTCTCTTCCCGGACTTCCCGCAGTGCCGTCTGTTCCAGGGTCTCCCCTGGTTCCGGGGTCCCTTTGGCCAGACTCCAGCTATACCCCTGGGCCGGCGACCCGGCGACCGATGCGCCGCTATTGTCTCCGAGGGTGGCAATCGCCCGCCCACACAACGCGGCCTCTACGCGGCCGTTGACCCGCCGGTGGACAACCCCCCCAGCGGAGACAAGGTTCTCTATCCGGCGCTTGGCCGTTCGTCTCCTCAAGACTCGCCCTTAGACGCCTTGGTCAAGGAAATGGTAAAAGCCAGCATGTGTGGAATCAACACTGGGGACAACGTGTGGGGGTTAACAAGGCTCAGTGCAGGGGGATGCGGCTATGCGCCCCCGCTAATGGCCGGAACGAAATGGACTTCGCTGTTCTCTCCCAGCTTCTCCCGGAGCCCCAGCCTCCCCACCTCGCCGTCGATAGCCACCGCCAGGTTAGACCGGATCCTATTTTCTTCAACCAGCCTGGCTTTCATACCGGGAAACAACTGGTCCAGTTCGTCTACGGCCTGGCGAACGTTTCCGGCCTCGATCTGTACTTCTTTTACCCCTCCGGCCAGAGGCTGGAGCATGGTGGGTATGAATACCCTGGCCATCAACCGGCTCCTTAGCTTGCGGCTATATCAACGTCCGGCCATTCTTTCTCTAGAGGCGGCCGCCCGTCGACTTTCGCGGTCCTGCCGATGCCTGACCGGTTTTTGGCCTAACCGGCCTGTTTCATCTTTTCGGAGACATCCAGCACGGCCCGGACGATCTTGTCGTAACCGGTGCACCGGCACAGGTTGCCAGCCAGCCATTCCCGAACTCGATGCTCGTCCACGTCCTTCTCCTGGTCCAGCAACCCCTTGGCCGCGACGATGAATCCGGGAGTGCAGATGCCGCACTGCAATGCGGCATGCTCCAAAAAGGCCTGCTGCAATGGGTGGAGCCCCTCGGGAGTGGCCAGACCTTCTATAGTCGTGATGTCCCGACCCTGCACCTCGACACCCAAAACCAAACAGGAATCAACAATCCGGCCATCCAGGAGTACCGTGCATGCGCCGCAGTTGCCGTCGTTGCAACCTTCTTTGGTGCCTGTCAGGCCCAAGACGTCCCGCAGGCACTCAAGCAGGCTCTGGCGGGGCTCGCAAAGAAAGTTGGCCTGTTCGCCGTTGATTGTCGTCTGTACGTGAGTAACTCCGGGCATTATTCCTCCCCTCTGGCGCGTTGGATGGCTTGATTCAGAGTGCGCCTGGTCAATACTCCCACCAGGTGGGTACGCTGGCGAACGGTGCCTCGCATGTCGCTGATGGGCGAGGCTGCGGCTTGGGCCTTTTCTGAGGCCTCTTGGATGGACTCTTCGGATACCGGCTTGCCAGCCAAGCCATCGCCGGCTTCCCGGGCCACCACAGGGGTTGGCGCAACCGAGGCCAGGGCGATGTGCGCGGACACAAAGTTCTGTCCCGCCTCGTCCAAAACTACCGAACTGCCCACGCCGGCTACCGCTATGTCCATCTCGTTTCGAGGGATGAACCGCAGGTACTTGGTCCCGGAGTTGGCTTGGGGCGCAGGCAGGCTTATGGAAACCAGGAGCTCCCCTGCCTTCAGCGCGTTCTGCCCCGGAGCGGTGCAAAAGTCTTCCGCGGGGATCTGACGGGTCCCGTCAGGACCGGCAACGTTGCACACCCCGCCGAGCACTATGACCGGAGGTATGGAATCGCCACTGGGAGCGGCGTTACACAGGTTGCCGCCTATGCTGGCCCGCCCCTGGATTTGGATGCCGCCGATCAGGGATGCGGCATCGATTAACCCCGGGTACGCGGAGGCCACCTCCTGGTTCTGGTAGACGCGGTAGCATGGGACCGCAGCTCCCAACACCAGGCCGTTCTGTGGATCGTATGAGACTTCATTCAACTCGGGGATTTCTTTCACGTCCACCAACACGTCTGCGCTGCGTCGACGCCCCCTGAGCATCACCAAAATATCGGTGCCGCCTGCTATGATCTTGGCCCGGTCACCCTTGGAAGCCATGAGCGCCACGGCTTCGCCCAAAGTACTCGGAACTTCATAGTCAATCCATTCCAATTAGGCCACCTCCTCCTAGGAATTACTCACCGGAGATTTGCCGTACCGGCATTTGCAATTAATAAGGCGGCCCCGCCGCCTGCTCATCCCCGGTCTTGCCTTTAACACCGCCCATATATTAACCGTAGCCAAGGAGTCAAGTCAATCCAGGCGACGCCCGCCTCAGGGCTTCCCCAACCACGTCCTTCATCGGCCCTCCGTCCAAACGAAATCCGGTCACCCCAGGCACGGAATCAAGGTGAAGCACCGGCAGCCTGCCGCCGGCAACGTCCTCTATGTGCGTCAGCAGCCCTCTCCAAGAATAATCAACGCCGCTTATGGACTCCTCAGACGTTGCATCCGATGGCTCGTCGGGGGCGCCGCCCGGCAATTGGACCGAATATAGCCCGTTGGACGAAGGCTCGGAAAACAGGACCAACAAAGGCAGCGATTCCAGAGGGCGCCCAAATAGGTACAGCAATTCCAGGGCCGTCCTGGATACGCCGTGCTGACCAAAAATCACCAGGTGTTCGAATTCGGCTCCAGCCTTCTGGAAGCTGGATCGGAACTCTCGAAACGCGTCGTGGGCGGACTGGTCCTCAGGCCTTACTATGAATGCGGCGTAAACCGGGAATTGTCCCGGCTGCCCGCCGTCCAAGGCTTGGCTCCAGCGGGCGAGCTTGTCCAAGTCGTGGCTATCCGCATGACTTTGGGCCACTGTTCTCAGCTCCCCCAGTCAAGCTGGACCGATGCGCTCTCCGGGCCGTCTGGGGCATTGGGGGGGTCCGGCAGCGCTCATAGTCCTATTCCTCTGTTGCAGTGAAGCCCGCGCCTCATGCTAGGCTGGGCTACAGGTTTTGTCAAAGCTAGCGTGGGCAGCCGAGCCGTGACTGGTTGGACGACAGCTCGTATTGACGCTGGGTCGATTTGTCCTTATCCTCTAGTTGCGCCGGACTTAGCCGGACTTCCCTGATTTCAAGGAGCTTTATATGACTCAACCAGCAGCGGAGCTACCCCCGATCCCAGCGCCGAGGCCCCAGCCGGAGTCGGACTTCTACTGGGAGAAGTGCAGGGAACACGAGCTTTGGTTGCGTCATTGCAAGACTTGCGACAAGGCATACTTCTACCCCCGGGACATCTGCCCCCTCTGCTTCTCCCGGGATACGGACTGGATACAGAGCAGCGGCCGGGGGGTGCTGCACACCTTCTCGATAGTACACAGGGGCCCGATTCCTGCGTTCAGGGACCGGACTCCGTACATTCCGGCGGTGGTCGAGTTGGAGAGCGGGGCCCGCATGGCCACCAACCTGGTGGAAGTGGAGCCGGAACCAACCGCCATCAAGATTGGGATGCCCGTGGAAGTGGTCTTCGAGGACTTGGACGAGAAAATAAGCCTGCCCAAGTTCCGTCCCGCGTCCTAGCACTCGATTCCTAGACCACGCGTTGGAGGCCCAAAGAAGCTGGGCCAACGAGCGTCACATTTCCGCAACGACCTACCACCTCTCTACGGCGGCCAGAAATTCCCGGGCGGCTTCGTAACCCCGCGCTCCACCTCGTCTGATGGGCGGCACCAGGTAAACGTTGTGCGTTCCCGACTTCTGGAACGCCTGGAATAGCTCCAGCGCAATGTCCACGCCCGACCGGCCCAGCTCCAGGTCTTTCAGCATCCCCTCCGGGGCCGGGCTGAACAGCACCCCGTCTTTCTCCAGCACCTGAAGACCAAAGAACACCGGAACGGTCAAGGCTTCCCCCGCCGCGGCGCCGTAGGCGTCGTAGAACCTGGCGGCGTCTTGCGCGTCGAATATCGGCTGGGTGATGAAAAACTGAGCGCCCGCCTGAACCTTGCGCAGGGCCAGCCGGGCCTCTGCCTCGATTCCCCTTCCCAAGTCCATTGTCCCGCCGACACAAAAATCGGTGGCCGCCCGCAACCGTGAGCCGCGGAAATCCAAACCCCGGTTCATTGAAGCAATGGCCGCTATCAGTTCAGTCGGTTTAACGCCGCCGGCCTCCCGGAACAAAGACAGGTCCCGCTGGCTCAAGGGGTCTCCCCGCACTACGGCCACGTTTTCCAATCCCAGGACCTGCGCGCCCAGCAACAACGACTGAAGGGCCAGCAGGTTCATGTCGCGGGTGGCCAGGGTAAACACCGTCTCCTTCCCCGCCTGGGCTTTGATGGCCGCCGCCAACATTGCCGAGTTGACCCTTACCGCTCTGCCCGGGTTGTAGGCGACGGAGATGAAGTCGGCGTCGATGGCAGCCTGCCGCAGAGGGGCCGTTTCGCCGGTCCTGGGGGGCGAAAAATCACAGATGAAGGCGCTGCTCCCCGTAGCCTCGTAGCACCGTTCGGTTATTTTCACCATGATGCAACCTCCCGGCCGAGGTTACCGGCCCTCGGGCTCCAACCGCTCCAGATATTGCCGGAAAAGGTCTACGGCCTTGTACTCCGACAACCCCATGAAGAAGCGGAAACCCCGGATATATTCCATGGTGTCCTTGGGCAGCATCAACACGTCGTCCCGGGGTTCAGACTCGTCGAACAACCCTTGAACGCCGTCCTCCATTCCCACGTACAGAGCATCCTCCAACAAGAGGGCTTCAGCCCGGTCCATTCCCTTGCGGACGTACCAGCGGGAGTACACGAAGGGAAGGCCGGTCCACCGGCGCCACTCCTCTCCCAGGTCGTAGCGGTGGGGGTAGCCGCGGACGCCCCGGCGGCGGCGCAGGGCCTGGTCGTCGGTGACCAGGAAGGCGTCGCATGTATCGTCCACAACTCTGTAGTCTTTGGGCCGGACATGGTGTTTGGCCTGCAACAGCACCTGCAACAGTTGCAAGGAGGAGCCGGCTTCACTGGAGACACCCACCAGGGCTCCCGTCAACTCCTCGATGGGGCGGCGGGAGTAGAGCAGGACACTCCCGGACTGCTCGGCGGTGGCGATGCAAAATCCGGAGACTGGCTCGAACCCATCCTCCAAGTGAAATGAGTCTGCCAGGGGAATGGGGCCGGCATCGATGAGCCCCTTTCGCAGCGCGGCCGCAATCTCGCTGGGCAACATCTCCTGCAGTTGGAACCCTCGCCGCTCCATGTCTTTGTAGAACGGCTCGGCGTTGAGGTAAGGAACGCGAGCTACATTAACGGTCATTGACCATCACCGATGGGCGTCTTCCGGGGGTTGAGCCTGTACCTCCGGCTGTGCCGCTGATTCTAGGCGGGCCTCCGCAGACCGTCAAGAAAACCTGAGACGGTGGTTTCTGATGCATCGTTTCTTTCGACATTTTCGTAGGTTGTAGAGTACACTTGGATTCACGGAGGCAATGTGAGACGTTCGCTATTGCTGCTGGTCCTGCTCTCTGCTCTGGCTATTCTGCTTACTGCCGGGCCTGCGTTTGCAGAGGAGGGGGAGATAGAGGTGCTGGACGTGGATGCGGAGAGCCAATTCCCGGACGGCGTCAGGTTCTCAGTGACCGCCCAAAGTTCGGAGGAAATCGACGAGATACGGGTCTTCTTCAAGAGGACTGGGGAGACGGGAACAAGCTCTTACCGCTCGGTCGATTTCGAGCCCGGGACGTTGGTCACCGGTGAATCAATCTTGAGCACCGCGGGAGGTGGGGACTACTTTCCGCCCGGAACCCAGATACGGTACTCATTTGAGATTCGAGACAAGGCCGGGGCCGTCTACCGGACCCCGGAGCAGGACTTCATATACGGCGATGGCCGGTTCGAGTGGCTGACCGTCTCGTCGGGGTTGATCTCCGTCGACTACTACGGGGAGTACGTGGAGCAACGGGCCCAGACCATATTGGAGGCCGCCGAAGAAACCCTGGAAAGCATGGCCCCTGTCCTGGGCATCGAACCCACCGAGCCGTTGCGCATCGTCTCTTATAACAATTACCGTCACATGTCGGCTGCTTTGCCGTTCAGGTCGCAGGCAGTGCGAGAGCAACTCCAAACGTCGGGCATGGCCTTTGACGATGAGCGGGTGTTGCTGGTGCTGGGATTCGACGCCACGGTGAAGGGCACCGTTTCCCACGAGTTCATACATTTGTTGGTGGCAGAAGCCGCCGGCCGGACCAGGACACAGGTGCCTGCATGGCTGAATGAGGGACTGGCGGAGTACGGCAACATAGACCCCACAGCTGACTACGAGGCAGCCCTGCGGTACGGGATATTCACCCGCAGGCTGAGGCCTCTGTGGTTCCAACACGCTTTCTCGGGGAGTCCGGAGGACATCATTATCGCCTACGGCCAGGGACATTCGGTGGTGACGTTTCTAGTAGACCGATTCGGCCCCGAGAAAATAGCTGAATTGTTCCAGGCGCTGCAGAGGAAGCTGAACATAGATGCGGCCCTGGAAGAAGTGTACGGGTTAGACCAGTACGGCGTGGACTCCGAGTGGCGCAAGGCGATTGGCCTCGATCCTCTGCCTCCGCCGGGAGAGTTGGAGCGGCAGATGCAGCAAATCGCGTCCCCGGAGCCTGGAGAGCAGGCGGAGGAAGGGGCGGCCACGCCCGTCTCTGCCGCTGATGCTGAGCCGGACCCCGCCGGGACGCCGGAAGGTCCAGCCACGGAGCAGGCAGAAGACGACGAGGTCGTTGAACCCGCTTCCGGCGGATGCAATGCTCCCGCGTATGGCGATTCTTCCGCTGCCGCCTCAATAGGCCTGGGCTCGATGCTGATACTCGGCGCGCCTTTGGGCTTGATTTCGCTCCGCGCTTTTCGACATCGCCGTCGAGGAGAAAGCGACACGGAGCAGGTCACCTGGCCCTTGGGTTGAAAGCGTCGTTTACAGCGTCGCCCATCAGGTTGAAGGTAAACAGCAGCACCGTCAGCGTTCCCACCGGGAACAGCAGCAGATGAGGGTTGGTCCGGAGCACTGAGATACTGGCGTTCTCAAAGATCATCAGGCCCAGGCTGGGAGTCGGCGGTTGGATTCCGATTCCCAGGAAGCTGAAGAAGACCTCGGAGCCCGCTACGCCGGCCAGCCCCGCAGAGACCAGCACGATGACCGGTCCCATCACGTTGGGTAGGACGTGCCTCAGCAGGATGCGGGGCGTCGGGACCCCTATGGCCTGGGCGGCTTCTACGTACTGGTTCTCCCTAGCCTGCAACACCTGGCCGCGTACGAGGCGGGCCATGCCGAACCAGCTGAAAATCGCCAAGGCCGCGGATAGCACCAGGTAGTCGGCAATCCCAAGCTCCACGATGCCGAAGCCCAGGACGTCCTCGACTCCCCGCACCCATTCCTTGATTGGGTCTCTCAGCGCCGAGACGAAGATAAGCACCAGGAAGAACTCGGGGAACGACGTGGTGAGCTCGCCTACCCGCATGATAACGGCGTCGACGAGACGGCCAAAATAGCCGGCGACTAGTCCCAGGGTTATGCCCAGGGCCAGGCTGCCGGTTACCAGGGTAATCACGGTGATGATAACCGTGGTCCTCAACCCGTAGATTATGCGAGTGAGGATGTCCCTACCCAGCCGGTCGGTGCCGAAGGGATGGCTCCAAGAACCGGCGGGGCTGACTTGCACTGCCAGCACGTCGCCCAGGTCTATTTCGCCATCTTCCCCACCTTGCACGAATGCAACCTGACCCTTGCCCATGCGCAGTTGGGCTTCATTCACCGTTATCTCGCTCTGATTGGCGCTGCGCGACGTGACGACGGTCTTTTCGAATACGGTCGCCGCTACCCATGGGGGCGGTTGCTTGGCGATGTCCAAGTTCTGGTCGTTGAAGCCGTAGGGGGTTACTAACGGCGCGAGAATACCGGCGCCGTACATCACGACGATGATGCTCAGGCAGGCCACCCCTACTTTCTTGCCCAGGAAACGCCTGAGGGAGATGGCCCAATAACTCCGGTTGGGGCCGGTTGCTCCCACTGACACTGGCTGGGCTTTATCCTGCACCGGACCCGCCTCCCAGACGGATTCTGGGATCCATCACCGGATAGATAAGGTCCACCAGCAGCATGGCCAGCACGAACATGGTGGTGCCGATGAGAGTAACGGCGTTGATCACCGGGTAGTCCCTGGCGAAGAACGACTCAATCAGAAGGTCGCCCACCCCCGGGATGCCGAAGAACCGCTCCACGATGAACGACGTGAAAGCGATGCCGGCCAGGGAGAAACCCATGGTAGTGACCACCGGAATCATGGCGTTTCGCAGTATGTGCCGCCTGCGGACCGTACCCTCGGGCAGGCCCTTGGCCCTGGCCGTCCGGACATAGTCCTGGGACAGAACGTCCAGGGTGCTGCTCCGAGTCAACCTGGCGACGATGGCGATTCCGGGAACGCCCATGGCCACGGCGGGGAGAATGATCCTGGCGTCGAAAAACCCGCCCCACCCGTGAGTGGGCAGGGGGAACGGACCGATGTCCAGCTTCAACGCGAATAACAGCAGCAGCCCGGGGGCGGTCAGGAATATGGGCACCGACTGTCCTACCAAGGTGACTGCCACCGCGCCGGTGTCCCAAAAGGTCCCTTGCCTCAAGGCGGCGAAGAGCCCTATCGAAATCCCCAGGGTGAGGGAAATAGTCAGCGCAGCTATGTTCAACTGCGTCGATACCCACATCTTCTTCTTCAGCAGTTCGCTGACGCTGCGGCCACGGAACTTGAAGCTATCGCCGAAGTCACCCTGGACGACGTTTGCGACGTACCGGCCGTACTGCAGGAAGACGTTGTCGTTGAGGCCCCGCTGCTCGCGAATTCGCTCGACGACGGCAGGGTCGTGGTACTGACCCATGAGAGCTTCAACCGGGTCGCCGGGGCCGTAGCGGCCCAGGACGAAGGTAATGAAGGACACGAGGAGCAGGATGACAGGCAGCCAGGCTAGGCGTCTAGCAACGTAGGCTCCCATGTTCCCGCCGGGCTTCTACTCGTCGCTTAGGTAGACGTAGCGCAATCTGGGGATGTACAAGGGCGGCAGCAGATAGTCCTTGACGTTGGGCTTAATCAGCACGTACTGCTCGCCGCTGTACCACAGAGGAATCCATGGAGCGTCGTCGATGATCTGCTGTTCGACCTGTTGGTAGATTCGCAATCGCTCTGCTTCGTTGGTTTCGGTGCGCGCCTGCTCCAGCAGGGCGTCTACTTCCGGACTGTTGTAGTTGGTGTGGTTGTTGCTGCTTTCACTGTGGAACAAGATGTCCAGGAAGTTCTGCGGGTCCGGGTAGTCGGCAATCCAGCCGATGTCAAACATCTGAAAACGGCGCTTGTGCAGGTCCTTCAAAAAGGTGGCGTATTCCGTCTGCTGAAACTCCGCCATGATACCCAGGTTCTTCTCCCACATCTGCAGCACCACTTCCATGTCCAGGCTGACGCTTGCGCCGAAGCTGCCCGCCGTGGTCATGGTAATGGGCGGCAAATTGTCCAGATCGTCGCCGTAGCTGGATTCCTCCAACAGCCTTTTGGCTTCGACCGGGTCGAACTCGTACCCCATCAAATTCCGGTTGAATCCGGGAAATCCGGGAGGAAGGATACCCTGGGCCGGTACGACCAGGTCTCCCAGCACGATAGTCGCTATCTCCTGCTTGTCGATGGCCAGGTTCAACGCTTGCCGCACCTTGGGATCGTCCAGCGGCGGCTCGTTGACGTTCATGCCGATGTACTGGACGCTGAAGGTCGGCTGGGCCCGCCGCAGGTCGGAGTTCAGGGCGTTGGCTGGGTCGAGCAACCGGTCCAAATCAGCCAACGATATGCCGGAGATGTGAATCTCGTCGTTTTCGTACATCAGCATAGACGTCCCGCCGCTGAGAATCATCTCTACGGCTGCCAGGCGGGGCGCACCCAGGTGATAGTCCTCGTTGCGGGTGAGCACCAGCGTTTCGCCCACGTCATACTGGGTAAGCCTGAATGGGCCGGTGCCGTTGGGATTTCGGAACCACCTGCGGGGGTCAGCCTCGACGTTTTGCCGGTCCAACACAAAACCCGTGGGATAGGTCATTTTGGCCAGGAAGTAGGCTTTGGGGGCATCTATCGTAATCTCCAGGGTCTGGTCGTCGACAACCCGCACGCCCGAGATACTTTGGGCATCGCCGTTGAGCTTCTCCTCGACGCCGACTATGTCTCCAAGGTACTGGTCTACAACCGGCGACTCGGTCAGCGGGTTGGTCGCCCGCTCCAGGGACCACTGGACGTCCTGGGCGGTTACCTGGCGGCCGTCGTGGAAAACTGCGTCGGGCCGAAGGTGGAAGGTGTAGACCCGACCGTCGGGGCTGATATCCCATCTCTCGGCGAGGTCTGGAACGATGTCCAAGTTCCGGTCAATGGTCACCAGGCCGCCGAAAACTTCAATGATTATCTGGGCCGAAGTGGCGTCGGTGGTCAGGTGCGGGTCCAGAGTCGGCGGGTCCACGTACAGCCTGACCAGGGTGTTCCCTTTGTTCAAGCTGCCGGCGTCGGCGTCGCTGGCGGCTGGCGTGGGCTCCTCCTCAGGGCCCTGGGTGGCCTGGGCGGCTTCCGTTGCAGATTCCTGATCGGCCGTCTCCCCGCCAGTCGGAGACGTCGTCGATGAACCTCCGCAGGCAGCGGTCAAAGCGATCAACATGACGCTGCCCAAGACTGCCAACAGCATTTTCCAGCTCATAAAAGACTTCCTTTTGAGACTTCCATATCCCCCGGATGTCCGCCCAAGACGCTCAAACTGGGGTCGAGTTCCCCGTTCAGGCGATGGGGGCCGTACCATGACAGTACGAGAGGCCCATAATGGGCGGATTCACAATCCAACCGTCAATATAAGTGTGTTGGAGGCCCAGTGGCAAGGGGTTGAAGCGGGCAGGGCGTCCACAAGGGACGCCCCTACACGTTGGGCGACCCGGCCAATTATAAAGCGGCACCCACATACCACAGACGGTGAATTTGGCGAGCAATCAGGTTCGCGGGGCTGCCTTCAGGTGACGGCGTCGCTATAGGCGGCCCAAGGGAGGAGTAATCGGAGGAGACGCTCGGGCAGTGGCTGTTCCTGACTGGAGTTGCAACGCTCGAGGTAGTGAACTGCGCCCGTGAAGGTGGATAGAAAGAAGCCCGACTTGGCGACCTTGCGCACGAATTCGCGGGGACAGGGGAGGGGGCGTTTGAGGCCGCGAGCGTTAGCCCACTGATCACAGATTTCGTCGGACATACGCTGAATCATGAGCTGGGCATAGGGCAGGGCCATTTTGCGGCGAAGGGAGCGGACGCGGGCCTGCAAAGAGCTGATGTTCATCTGAGTTTCTCCTGGGCCCCCGGAGGGGAACGGAGAGACCGGGACTCTTTTTTGTGGAGCCATTGTGAGACATTTGGAGCCATGGGGTCTCAGTGGCCGTTTGATAGATTCGGCAAGGGTGATCCACTACCTACTGACAGGATAGGGGTGGGGCGCCGGTGGGCGCAAGGGGCAAGTGTCAGTGGGGGTGTGGGCGACGCGTAGGGCGAAAGATTTTTCGCTGCTACCTGGTTGAGGCCGCGAGGTTCTACGAGGCCCTGTTGGTTTTCTTCGGCGGGCGCCTCGGGACGAACCGGGGGGCGAGCGCGGTATGGAGGAATACGGTGGAGCGGGAAGGGCGGTGTGGGGCAGGGGGCTGGGGTGGACGGACGGGGGCATACGCGGGTGGGAGATTTGTTGTAAGTGACCGGGCTATTTGCTACCATGATTAGGGGAGGGGCTGTGGGTCCGACGGGGTTTTCAGGACCGGGACCATGGGTTTCTCTATTCCGTTCTAAAGTCGCAGAGGGTGTATAACTAGTCCAACCCTTTTGGGAGGGGAGGTGTGACCCCCTCTAAATCCCCCCTTCGTAAGGGGGAGACCTTGCGGCCTTAGACATTTTCTAAGAGGGATGTTTCACACGGCGAGCGTAGCCAAGGGGTCCAAGGCGCCTGTCTGTGGCACAGGAGATCACGGGTTCGAATCCCGTCGCTCGCCCCAATGGTTCGAGAGCCTCACCACGAACGGACAGTCCGTATCCAACTCGTACGCGCCCGTAGCTCAATGGATAGAGCACTGGGCTTCGGACCCAGGGGTTGCGGGTTCGACTCCTGCCGGGCGCGCCAAGATTATATCTGACAGTTGCCTGCTTCGACTCAGTTACCACTTTATTTACCACTTGGAGAGTGCGGCGATAAAACCGGGCAGGGACAGATAGGCCCATGCTTAGACGCGACGAAGCCTATGACAGAACCTGGACGCCGGACTTTGAAGAAATCTACTGCGGGTTGCTCAGTGCTTATAAGGGGTCGCCTTGGACTATGGCAACGGTGCCTTAAGTTCTGGAAATCATGCTGGACGAATTGGATTATCCTTCCGAGCTATCCGAGCCGAGGGAATGGTTCGATGATCCGTTTGTCCTGGTTGAGGACGACGAGGACGACGACCCGTTCCGAAATTTGTTGCCGCCGCCTGGCCTAAGCGATTGGCATGACGAACCGGACCCGGACGTAGGCCAGTGTGAAACCTGCTTCCGGGATGAAGTGAGTTTGTACGAATGGGGCGTCCAGTTGATTTGCGATGATTGCTATTCGCGAGGCCAGGACGGATCGGAGTTAGGCTGAATCTAAACCAGCGATTGTTTCTACGTCGCCCACGCCTTTGAAGTCTTGGTGATGGTCCAGTTGGGGGCTGGGTGCTAGTAGCCTTGCTGGTGCTGGTGACGGTTGTTCAGGCTTGATTTAGGCGTAACATCCTGGTTTCGGCTGAAACACCAGGCACGGAGAGGCGATTTAAGGCCCCCGTTCCGGTTCCGGTAGGGTCTGGGTCACCCCGAGGGCGTCTCTCCACAGCGTTGATTGACGTGGTGCCAACGGGACGGGATTTTGCCGGGGGATAACCTGGTAATTGACGCCAGAGTGACGACCCCGGCCAATATGAAGCGGCCTTGTTCGGCCCAAGGGGGTTGCCCCACACCCACAAGCGAAAGGGCCTGGGTTCATCATCCCCCGGCCTTTTTCGTTGTTCGGACCGTTGCTATGACAGCAGCATGGATTAAACCCGGGCAGTTATGGCCCAGGGCCAGAATTGCCGAGGCGGACACCGGGCCGAGGGTGGACAAAATTCATTAGCCGGATCTCGAGCGCCGGTCGCCCCCACAGGGTTACAAATCTGCCGAAAACTTGTAAACTCTCGAGCCTCTTCTGGTGCAAACCCTTGCCCCGTCTACCTATCGCTGTCGCGGCTCTGCGCTGCATTTAGATTCCTTTATGCCTTTTTTTGGAATGAGGTGGACCCAGGAAACTGGACAGGTAGATAAGTGAGAGTTCCGCTCCTAAACTAAGGGCAGCGGTAGTTGTCTGTAAAAGGCGGAGGTAAAGTGGACCACGTGGGCGGATGACTGCTGACATATGGCGGTTGCAAAGTGTACCGTCCGCCGCCATTCATAGGCTTAAAGTCGAGCTTATGGACGGTGGGATGGATGTATCTAGTGGACGTGTATCTGAGGGTTCGCAGGGCGGTAATGGTGGAAGGCATGAGCATCCGGGAGGCGTCGCGGGTGTTCGGGTTGCACAGAGACACGGTGCGCAAGATGGTCGCCTACTCCGTGCCGCCGGGCTACCAGAGGCATAGCCCGCCTCGCAAGCCCAAGCTGGAGCCTTTTACCGGCGTGATCGACCGGATTCTGGAAGAGGACCTGAGGGTCCCCAAGAAGCAGCGCCATACGGCCAAGCGCATCTTTGAGCGGCTGAGGGACGAGTACGGGTTCGACGGCCAGTACACCATAGTCAAGGACTACGTAAGGGAGCACCGCCGCCAGTCGCGGGAGATGTTCGTGCCTTTGGCTCATTCGCCAGGCCACGCCCAGTGCGACTTCGGCGAGGCGCGGGTGGTGATCGGCGGGGTGGAGCAGAAGGCCCACTACTTCGTCCTGGACCTGCCCCACAGCGACGGCTGCTTCGTTAAGGCCTACCCGGCGGAGACCACCGAGGCGTTTCTGGACGGGCATGTTTCAGCCTTTGCTCTCTTAGGTGGCGTGCCACGGAGCATCCTGTACGACAATACCAAGCTGGCCGTGGCCAGGATACTGGGGGACGGCCGGCGAAAGCGCACTCGGGCATTCACCGAGCTCCAGTCCCACTACCTGTTCGAGGACCGGTTTGGCCGTCCCGGCAAGGGCAACGACAAGGGGAAGGTGGAAGGGATGGTGGGGTACGCCCGGCGCAACTTCCTAGTGCCGGTGCCGTCCCTCGAGAGCTTCGAGGCGCTGAACGCCTACCTGGAGCGGCGGTGCCTGGCGCGGATGGACGCCCAGCTCCGGGGCCACACTGAGACCATCGGCCAGCGCATGGAGCGAGACCTGGAAGCTCTACTGAAACTGCCGGCTGTGCCATATGATGCCTGCGACAAGCAGGCGGGCCGGGTGAACTCCCTGTCGTTGGTCCGGTACCGGACCAACGACTACTCCGTGCCGGTGGCCTACGGGCATCGGGATGTCCTGGTAAGGGGCTACGTGGACCAGGTGGTCATCAGCTGCGGCTCGGAGACCATCGCCCGCCACCCCCGCTCCTACCAGCGGGACGACTTCGTCTTCGACCCCATCCACTACCTGCCGCTCCTGGAGCAGAAGCCGGGCGCACTGGACCAAGCCGCCCCGCTGCAGGGCTGGGAGCTTCCCCAGGAGTTCGCCACCCTGCGCCGCCTCCTGGAGGCCCGCATGGGACGAAGGGGCAAGCGGGAGTTCGTCCAGGTGCTGCGGCTGTTGGAGACCTTCAGGCTGGAGGAGGTGCAATCGGCGGCGCGGGATGCCTTCCGGCTGGGGGCTTTGAGCTTCGACGCCGTGAAGCACCTGGTGCTGTGCCGGCTGGAGGGGCGGCCGCCCAGGCTGGACATGGATCTGTATCCCTATCTGCCTCGGGTGCGGGTCAGCACTACATCCGCCGGGGACTACATGAAGTTGCTGTCCGGGAGGGCCGCATGAGCGACCGCTCGACGCTGCTCTTGGAACATCATCTGAAGGAGTTGAAGCTGCCCACCTTCCTCAGAGAATACGGAAAGATGGCCGCCCAGTGCGCCGCCGAGGGTGTGGATCACCCGAGGTACCTGTTGCGCCTGGCCGAACTGGAGCTCATTGACCGCCACCAGCGCATGGTGCAGCGCCGGATCCGGGCAGCCCGCTTCCCCGCGGTGAAAAGCCTGGACACCTTCGACTTTACGGCCATCCCTTCGATGAATAAGGCCCTGGTGATGGAGCTGGCACGCTGTGAGTACATACAGCGCCGGGAGAACGTCATCGCCATCGGCAACAGCGGCACCGGCAAGACCCACATCGCTCTGGGGCTAGGCCTGGCCGCCTGCCAGAGGGGTATGTCGGTGGGATTCACCACCGCCGCATCCCTGGTCCACGAGCTGATGGAGGCCCGGGATGAGAGGAGACTCCTCAACCTCCAGCGGCAGCTCTCCCGCCTGAACCTGCTGATCATCGACGAACTGGGCTTCGTTCCCCTGTCCTCCACCGGAGCGGAACTCCTCTTCGAGGTCTTCAGCCAGCGCTACGAGCGGGGTTCCATCCTGGTCACCACCAACCTACCCTTCGACGAATGGACCGAGGTCTTCGGCTCTGAGAGGCTCACCGGCGCGCTGCTGGATCGCCTCACTCACCGCGTCCACATCCTGGAGATGAACGGCGAAAGCTACCGCCTCAAGCAGAGCAGGCATGACTCTGCTATGCACTCAGCCGGCAATTCCCCTGACGCCTAGAATCCACCGACCTCGCTGCCCCTAAGGGCTCCCGACGACACCCCTCGCAGGCGGACATTTTCGCTGAACATCACCGCTCAAGTGGCCCACTTTTGCTCCGCCACACGGCCTGATTTCTCTCCGCCCTTGACAACGTAGGCTGAGCCTGACTGGGTTCCGGCGTGATCGTCCTGGTATGCCCCAACCAGGGCGATGTCCTTGCTGATGGATACGGAGACCCCGAATAGGTCGTCGGCGCCCCCGTCGTCCGCTGGAAGCTTGGCTTGCTGGGTCCAAGTGCTGCCGCTGCGCGTGAAGACGTAGGCCGAGCCTGAGTTACTTCCGGCGTCATCGTCCCCGTATGCCCCCACTAAAGCGGTATCTTCGCCGACGGATACAGAAACCCCGAATAAGTCACGGGCAGCTCCGTCGTCCGCTGTCAGCTTGGACTGCTGGGTCCAAGAGCTGTCGCTGCGGGTAAAGATGTAGGCCGAGCCTGAGAGACTTCCGTCGTCATCGTCAAGATGTGCCCCCACCAGGGCGGTATCTGAGCTGATGGATACGGAGCCCCCGAATTCGTCGCCGGCAGCTCCGTCGAACGCAGTAAGCTTGGCTTGCTGGGTCCAAGTCTGGATCTCCCGGCTGCGCAGCCGGGTGACTGCAGCGCTCTGAAGCCTTCCCTATCCAAGGCCATCCTGTTTCAAGGCAGGTCAATCGCGCTGTCGGCATTGAAGTGTCACGTCGCGTCGACTTCGATAGTTGATTTGGTACCAACAGCTTAGGGAACTCCCCGTACCTCCCGTCCTGTAGACTCTTCAAACCCTAAAACGAAAAAGCCCCGGCTACTTCAGCCGGGGCTTTAAAATCTTAGAACATGCTGTCCGCCAGGTTCGATCAATGATTACCTGACGGAGAACGTCGCCGGCCTTACGCTGAGATAAGATTGTCCTGAATGGCCTTGCCTCGAAGATCGCCCTCTTTGTCTAGGTGTGCCCGGAGCCCGGAGATAGCAGCTTTGAGCAAGGACGGGTCAAGTGTCTCGACCGCAGGACCATGCTCTGCCTCCTCGAGCAATACTTTACACCGTTCATCTATTTGCTGGAAGGCCCAATCGAGCTGCGTCTGTACGGATTCTACCCCCTTAGGAAACGGGCGGATGGAATTGTCGGGGGGCATCAAGCGATCATAGCCGCCACCGTGCCAATGGCCTTGTTCCTCATGGCAATCCCAACGCAGGACTTCTTCATTACAGACCTGAACCCCTATGGTTGGACCTCCAACGTCACGGCCCCATTTCTCGGATGTAAAAATCCTCAACGGCCACACATAAGCAGTGATTTGCCCGTCTGAGGACAGGGGAAGGTGCAATTCTGCTCCTGAATATTTTTCATCCGATGCCTTGGTTGCCATGGCGGTAGCCTCCCTTCACCCGTTAAGCCAGCATTTGCTGCTTGAACGTTTTCACACCCGAAACTAGGTGCGCTGACGACGTAGGAATATTAGCACTTGGCCTCGATGCTGCCAAACACGATAGCGGTCCGCTAGCGGCTCCCGGTCTAGTGTTGTATGTCTCCTCGGTGGCTAGACTGTCGCATAGCGAGTACAGCGGTATCCTCCGTTAGTTAGCCACTAGCCAATACAGCGAGCTCTTCCACTTTATAGATTGAGCTGAGGGACTATGTATCCGGATTGCTTGCTGTATACCTGAATGCGGCCACGCTGAGTGTCCACTACCAGTAAGCGGCTGTTGGCCTCGTCGAACTCCACCGCCGTGGGCTGGGCGAAGGTCCACTCCGGCTCGGTGCTGCGGACCTCACGGCGGCGCTTCGCAAAGTCCGCATTGGCGTCTACAGTCATCTGGGCCCAAGTGGATAGCTGTTGGGCGTCGCCCGCCAGGCTGGTGATGAACTTCCCCTGGGGATCGAAGATTTGAATGCGGCCCCGGTTCCAGGCGTTCTTGCTCCAGTCGCATATGTACACGTCGCCGTCGGGGTCCACCGCCACATCGGTGGGCCAAGTCAACTCGCCCTTCTTGGTACCCGGACGACCGAACTGGGCTACGAAGTTGCCATCTGACGTGAATTTCTGCACCCGGTGGTTTTTGTGGTCGGCTACGTACACGTAGCTTTGGCTGTCCAGAGTGATTCCCCAAGGAGAGTCCAGTTCGTCCTCTCCATCGCCTAGTTGGCCCCAGCTGCCCAAGAACCTACCGTCGGTTGTGAACTTTCGGACCTTGTGGCTGCGCCCGTCGGTGATATACAGGGTGTTGTCGCCGTCGATGGCGATGCCAGAAGCCCCGTTGGGCTCGCTATCGCCGTCCTGGACTGTGTTCCAGTGATGCAGGAATCCTCCTTCTTTGTCGAAGACGGAAACACGGTTCATCCATTCGTCGGTAATGTAGATGTTTCCCTTTTTGTCTGTGGTGATTCCCGCCGGCCAGATAAGCTGCCCGTCGCCGCTACCGTACCTGCTGAACTCGCCCAGGAACTCCTCTTCCCCGGCCTGGCCGCCCAAGGTAAATATGCTGACCCGCGCCCCTAAAGTGGTGTGGTCCCAGCCCACGTTGCTGATCCTCTCCTCGCCGCGGTTAATCACGTAGGCAATGCCGCCTTCGCCCAGGGTCAGACCCACCGGATTCCTGAACCCCATGCCAGACTCGGATGTTCGGCCCACGTTGTGGCTGTAGTCATAGGTCCGTCCGGCTACCGTTTCTGTGAGCATTACGATCCTCCGCTAGTTAACCACCAGCCAACACAGCGAGCTCTTCATCCTTATAGATTGAGCTGAGGGACTATGTGGCCGGATTGCTTGAAAACAAAGCAAGAACTGATCGGGATTGCGAATGAAATCCTGAATCCATAGCCGACCCTAGCGTGATTGCGGTCACCCTGGCGGTGGCTCGTTGGTAAAGACCAGGCTGCCGGCCGCCGTGAACATACCACCCACGCCCTGACAAAAGGACACCTTCACGTCCGGCACCTGGTGTGCGGCTTCCCCCCTAACCTGCCGGATCGCCTCCTGCATGGCGAACATATCATACATGCCAGTATGGGTAGAGGTCTACCCCGACGACCTGGGAATTGTTCCATTGAACCAGGCTCTTAGGGAATGGGAGCGAGTCTACAACCACGTTCGGCCCCATCAGTCTTTGGGGTATCTGACTCCCTTCGAGTATCTGAGCGGACTCAATGCCAGCGCAAATGAAACATCTTTGACCCTCTCCGCCAACTCTCACCCACCAGGGAAGTCAAGGCCTGGAACCCGGCAGGGCTCGGCCATGGCCCGCGGGCCTTGACGGCCTGGTAGCATCTGTCGGGCCGAGAGGGTGCGGCAACCTACATCCCCAAGAAAGGAGGCCATGTGTCACTAATCTACTGGACAAGTACAGGTCGTTGACAGGAATACTGCGTCTCATCTACCATTTGAGTGGTGTTTAGTTCACCTCGTTACGGGCCTCAAATAATTTTCGCCAACTGATTCAAACTCCAACGGAAAATACTGTAGAGAGTATATAGCTATGGCCGACCAAGATATAGCCTCAATGGCCCACCTGATGCGGCGGGCCGGCTTCGGAGCAACCAGAGAAGAATTGGAAGCCCGCGCCGCCAAAGGGTACGAGGCCACCGTAGAGGAACTCCTACACACGGAAGAACATGGGCCCTTAGACCAGCTCGAAATGATGCGCTACCACCCGTGGACCTGGCGCCCCGGCACCCTCCCCGGCATGGGCGCCGCCGAGTGGTTGCACGACATGATAAATACCCAGCGGCCCCTGGAAGAAAAGATGGCCTTATTCTGGCACCAAGTCTTCGCAACCGGGGTCTCCAAGGTGGACCATTACGAAGACGTGATGGACATGATTGTAAAGTTCCGTGAAAAAGGAATGGGCGACTACCGAGAGCTTCTCCTAGAGATGGCTAAGGACCCGGCCATGATTTATTGGCTGGACAACTGCGAAAACCACTCCACCGCCGTCAACGAGAACTGGGGTCGAGAGTTGTTGGAGCTGTTCAGCATGGGCGTGGGCAACTACACCGAGGTGGACGTCCGAGAGTGCTCCCGGGCTTTCACCGGGTGGTCCATCTTGCCCAGGCTGCCCCGGGGCCCAATCGGACGCCACGACTGGTTCTTCGAGTACCGGGAGGAAGACCACGACGATGGTGAAAAAACGTTCCTAGCGGAGACGGGCAATTTCAACGGTGAGGACATAATCCGCATAATCTGCGAGCAGCCGGCAACGGCCCGGTTCATCGCCAGGCACCTTTACAACTTCTTCGTGGCCGACGAGGCCCAGGTCCCTGCTTGGTCCGTCACCCCTCCCGTAGACCCGGAGGCAGTAGACTTGTTGGCCGATACTCTGGTCGAGTCGGGTTATGACATCCGCTCAACACTGCGGGTACTGTTCAATTCGGACTTCTTCAAAAACGCCCGCTTTGCCCGTCTCAAGAGCCCGGCAGAGGTAGTAGTGGGCACTTTGAGGCTGGTGGGAGGAGCCGAGTTTCCGGCTCCCGGAATCGGTGACCTTTCCCGCCAGCCCGGCTACATGGGCCAGGACCTGCTGAACCCTCCCAGTGTGGAAGGCTGGCACACAGGCGCCGAGTGGATCAACAGCGGCTCCTTGATGCGGCGGGTGAATTTCACCGCTGATCTGCTTGGGGACCTAGACCGCCCCGGCATCAAGGCATTGGTGGAACGCCTCAAGGTGCAGGGAGAGCGCTCACCCGGAAAGGTCGTGGATAGCTGCTTGGACCTGATGGGTCCCCTGGAAGTGAACCCGGAAAGCCGGGATGAGTTGATAGGTTATGTAGAAGAAGGCGGGGACTTCGGTTGGGACAAGGCCGACCAAGTGGAAGCATCGATGACCCGCGTGTCCGAGTTACTGCAACTAATAGTTGCGATCAGGGAATACCAATACGCGTAGAGTCCTAAAGGAGTTAGGGAGATGACCAGCACTAGCAAAGACCCGGTCCTGGTTGTACTGCAGTTGACCGGAGGAAACGACTATCTAAACACGGTTGTGCCCTACACCAACCCCTTATATAAGGACAGCCGACCGACAGTGGTTATCCCCGATGACCAAGTGATTCCAATTGACGACAAGGTGGGTTTCCATCCTCGGATGGGTCCGGTAAAGAACATCTACGACCGGGGAGACATGGCCATTATCCATGGCGTGGGGTACCCGAATTCTCCTCGCTCCCACTTCCGCTCAATGGACATCTGGCACACCTGCGAGCCGGACAAGCTGGGCACCGAGGGATGGCTGGGAAGGGCCACCAGAGAGGTCGACCCCAACAAGGAAAATGTCCTGACTGCAGTTGCGTTCGGTGCGTCTCTATTCCGGGCATTAGTGCTACCCGGCGTGCCAGTAGCCGTGGTGGACGACCTGGACACCTACGGCCTGTTGCCCGGCATCTCGGAGCAGCAACAGCGTACTCGCATGTTGGACCGCTTCGCCCGGTTGTATTCCCCGGTGATGGGTAGCGGACCGGTCATGGACTACCTGGGACAGACCGGCTTGGACACGCTCAAGGGCGCTGACATATTGAAAGAAGCTCCCAAAATGTACTCCTCCAGCATTGAATACCCGGACACGGTACTGGCCAAGCGGCTTAAGGGCATCGCCCAGATCCACATGGCCGACTTCGGCACCCGCGTCTTTTATGTCGACCACGGCAGCTTCGACAGCCACTCCAACCAGATGGACCTGCACGACAAGTTGTGGAAGGACGTTTCCGAAGGGGTCGAGTGCTTCTTCGATGACCTGAGGGAGCACGGCGTCGCCGACAATGTGATAATGCTGATGTTCACCGAGTTCGGCCGAAGGACCCGCGATAACGGGTCGGGTACCGACCACGGCGCCGGAGGCGTGTCTTTTATCTTGGGCGATAAGGTTAAGGGCGGCCAATACAGCGAGTATCCATCCATGGAAGACCGGGACCTGGAACAAGGAGACGTGGTGCCTAACCACGACTTCCGGGGAGTCTACTCCACCATACTCGAGGACTGGATGGGACTGGATGCCAAACCCATCGTTGAAGGCAGCTTCGAGAAACTGCCCTTCCTCGGTTAATTGCTTAATTTAAGTGCCCACTGCAACCCGTCCCCCTTGATAAGGGGGACCACAGGGGGTCGCCTCTACCGCGACATTCAACCTCCCCTATATCCCCTCCTTCGTAAGGAGGGGCGCTAATGGTCGCCGAACAGAATTCGACGGTTGACCCAGGACCTTTCGTCGCCTGGGCACAAGGCGAGGCCGTACCGCTCTCGATACCGCGTACCGATGAGAACTATGACGGCCTGGGTTTCCTGGGAGAGGTGATTGGTGATGCCAGGATCGTCGCCTTGGGGGAGAACGCCCACTATCTGCACGAGTGGAACCGCTTTCGCGCCCGTCTGTTCAAGTATCTCGTCCAAGCGCATGGATTCAATACCTTCGTGCTCGAAACGGGAATCGTCGAGAGTCGTAATATTCACAAGTACGTGGCCGGAGCTGACGTCGACTGGGACACGGTGGTCAAGTCAGTGACCAATGCCTGGGGGGTATGGGCGGAGCTTCAGGAGCTCATCCAATGGATGCGGGACTACAATGCCAACCCCGACCGGGACCGGGAACTGCGGTTCTATGGGATGGATGGCACGGGAAACTGGTTTCATATCCAGCACCCCTTCAACGAGTTGATGGAGTTCGGCCGCAAGGTCGACGCCGGTCTCGCCAACGACGTGAAGAGGAGCTTTGAAGGGCCGGCTCGCGACCTCAACCTCGACCGGCGAGGCGAGGTTGATGAAGGGACGTGGCACCGCCTCATTGCGGAATCGACTTTGGTCATTAATCGGATAGAGCAACATCGGTTGGCCTATATCCAGGCCAGCTCGCAGGACGACTACGACTGGGCGCTGAGAAGCGCGGAGGTCTTGCGCGATATGCTCTTGGCGATGGCCCAGACCGGAGATCTGGATTCCGACGAGGGCTTTCTAACCATTTGGAACGTCCGTGACGGCTCAATGGCCAGCTCCCTCGAATGGATTCTGAAACGGGAAGGACCTGACGCCCGAATCGTTGTCGGGGCCCACAACGTCCATCTGCAGCGGTATCCAGTGCGGGTCCTGAAAGCGACTTCCATGGGGTCCTACACCGCCAATCGCATCGGCCGGGAGAAGATGCTGATCATCGGCGCTGCCAGCGCTTATTCCACCAAGGGCGAAGAGCCCCTGCCGGACACCAACCCTGCCGCCTACGATCAAGTTGGGCCCGAGTGTTACTTTCTCGACCTGCGCAAAGCGCCCACCTCCGGGCCCGCGGCGAATTGGCTGAACACAGAGCGGCTGAGCCGCCACAATCTTCGTTATGGGCCGGAGGCGCCGGGACCCGCCTATGATTGCTTGCTGTTCCACCGCACCGTTTCCCTAATGGAGGTGGCGCTTGCGCCTTCGATGGTGAGGGAGCCGGCGACGCCTGATCCTTCTCGATTCGACGATCATGTCGGGCGTTATGCGCTAACCGGATTTCTCAACCAACATCTCACCATGGATATCAGTTGCCAGGGTGACAAGCTTTACTCGAGCGGGGAGCAAGACCAGAGCGGCGAGCTCTTTCCCCCTTACCGCAAGGAGATCCGGCAGACCAAGGACGGTAAATTCGTCTGGTCGGGGTGGCCGGCCGTCCTGGAGTTTCACGTCGGCGAGGGACTGACCCAGGGAGTGACCATCGATATGCCCGGGATTGGTGTGTACCACGGGGAGCGAGTCGAAGTCACCGACTAGCTTCTACCCGCCAAAAAGGGCGTCCATGCAGACCGAGATGGGAATGATGGCAATGAAAGCATTGGCAAGCCATCCAGCCTAAGGCGGCTTTTCGACCGGTTTTTCAGGTAGCTACAGTTAGGGTGGGGTATGGGACGGCACTGACAAAAGAGCTTCCCGGGACTTCTATCGAGCCTGAGGAGGTTGATTTGTGTTTCTGGTGGAGACGGCGGAGACTGCAACTCAACCGGGTCAAGGTCAAACGAAAACACCTTGACGGAAGTTTTGTTCGGAGTGGGTCAGGAGGCGAAGGCGTCATCTCCTCAACGTGTCCAGTGGCCGTTCTTGGCCCATTGGCGGAAAATTCCACCAGGAACAATTAGTCGGCAGCCTAGGGGCGGGTTAGGTCTCTGTATACGCGCCATGGGTTTTTTTGCGAGGCTCCTTAACCCATTAGCGTTGTTCTTTATGGCCACATACTGTACTATCTGTGAATAGAAGCTGAAGCGCCACGAGCGTGATAGTCGGGTTTCCTAAGTCCGATGAAACGGGATCCCAAGCGGTGACAAACAACCTAAGAATTTTGTTCACCGCCGGCGGGCTGTAATTCCATCGGCGGATTAAATCCAGACCGTCAAACTATAATCCGGTCAGGTAAAGCCGCGAAGGAGAACTTTTATGCGGTTGGAAGGTAAGGTGGCTTTAATCACCGGTGCCGCCGCAGGGGTTGAGGGGGATCTGATGGGCTTCGGTGGTGCGGCAGCACGGCTCTTCGCCCAAGAGGGAGCAAAGGTGGTCTTGACCGACATAAAAGAGGAGATGGGGGAAAGGACCGCCATCCAAATTCGAGAGAACGGGGGAGCAGCCCTGTTCCTCCGCCACGACGTTACCAGTGAACAAAACTGGATCGAAGTCGTGGCCTCCACTGTTTCCAACTACGGGAAGCTGGATATCCTGGTCAACAACGCTGGAACCAGCGCTCCCGCAACCGTGGAGGAGACCACTGTTGAGGCCTGGGACGCGCAAATGGATGTCCACGCCAAGGGCGCTTTTCTGGGCACCAAGCAGGCCATCCCAGAGATGCGTAAGGTCGGCGGAGGCTCCATCATCAATATCTCCTCCGTCGCCGGGCTCGTCGGCAGCCCCTCCTCCACCGCCTACCACGCTGCCAAAGGAGCCATTCGGTTGTTCACAAAGGCGGCGGCCATCCAATACGCCAAAGAAAACATCAGGGTCAATTCGGTCCACCCTGGCTACGCCCACACGCCGCTGACCCGTTACGCCAATGACAAGAGAGACTGGCTGGAGAGGATACCCCTGGGCCGGCTGGGTAACGCTTATGACATAGCCTACGGTATCCTGTACCTGGCCTCCGACGAGTCTTCCTTCGTTACCGGGGCGGAGTTGGTCATCGACGGGGGTACCACCGCCCAGTAGAGCTATTAGTGCCCACGGGAAAAATCCTTCGACGTGCTCAGGATGAGCGGTTCACGCCCATGGCTGCGATGACGGGAGATTTGCGCTCGCCTTGCCATTGGTGGTGAGCCATGAGCGAGCATCTTCCATTCTAGGAAGTATTAACAACGGCAACATTGGCTTCGTCATTCCGGCCTTCGCCGGAATCCAGTTAATCTAGCTCTTCGTACAAGTGGTGCCATTGTGGATTCGACTTCTCGATTAACGCGATTTTCCAGGCACCTGTCCATCCCTTGATTGCCTTCTCCCGCATGATGACACTATGCACGTCATCGTATCCTTCGCACCACACCAGGGAGTGCACGCCGTAACGTCGGGTGAATCCTTCGACTAGGTCACCTTTATTTTGCCAAATGCGCTGGGTGAGGTAGCGGCTGCGAAGAGCAAAGCCACAGCGCCAGCCACGATGGCAACGATGATAGATTCCAAGCCTCGACCTTATACCAAGCTAAACGCACCCGGGGTTTGAGCGGGGGAAACTTATCACAAGCGTTATAGGGTGTCAATGAAAGGGGCCAAGGTCCCGGCCTTCCTTCTCCGCCGCCTGCGGCTTCGCAACCTGAGGC
Organism: Dehalococcoidia bacterium; assembly: GCA_965249215.1. GTDB lineage: Bacteria > Chloroflexota > Dehalococcoidia > Lucifugimonadales > UBA3495. The sequence goes on from CBDFLN010000002.1 coordinate 1,034,456, forward strand.
GAGGCCCTTCGGGAATCCTCCGCCGGACGGCGACCGGCTTCTAACGCGCTGACCTGACGCCAAAAGCCCCCTCCCCCTCTTAATCGGCTTCCTCCGGCTGTTGTATGCAAATGATCATTGGTTGAGATCTTCGAGAAATTTTAAGCTGGTAACATCTCCTATTACCCGGGTTTGGACATTATATACAGCGTGACTCCATTCGGATCATTCAATAAGAAGAAGGTACGATGTCCCCAGGTTTGAACAGTTAGCCCCTGTCTAACCGACAGTCCCCTATCCACGCTTCGCTTATACCATGCGTCCACGTCGTCGGTTTCAATAGCCACCATTACACCCTGGGGCTTGCTGTAGTCCCACACAGCGTCGGGCTCCTGATTGCCAGGAAGCCCTAGTACCTCGATCAGTCCAGAAGCGGCGCCGAATACCGTGCCTTGATCATCCGGCCCATGGTCCCATTCCTCGACGATAGGCAAGTCTAAACCGTCCCGGTAAAAGGCCACAGTGCTGTCATAGTCCCTTGCATGGAAGATGCAGCGGAATTGGCCAGTCATCATATTGGACTCCTTATCAATATTGCGGTCCGGCAACCTTCGAGGGCCCAATTAAACCTTGGGCCACACCTGGGTGGCAAACTCCTCCATTAGGTGTAGACCGGGTTCCACTTGGTCACTATCACTCTTAAAGTCGAATAAAAGTGAACCAACTCCCATTTCCTCGCAGCGCTGGATATCCGATGCCACCTGATCCACGGTCCCAACGAAAGGAAGCCGACCGGATTCAGGGCTTGCGCCGTTTTTCTTGAGCTCAAAGGGCTGAGCCCCGTATATGACCTCGATCTCTCCGGGGTCTCTGCCGAACCTCCGAGCGTAGGAAGCCAGCCGCTTTATCCCATCCGCTAGTTGCTGTAGAGTGATCAAAGGATAGGTGGAATTTGTAGCCAAGGGGTACCAGCCATCGGCCACCTCCGCAGCACGCCGCAGCGCCGGCCGGCTCTCTCCGCCCACCCAGATCGGCGGATATGGTTTTTGAACCGGCTTAGGCAGAAAGCTGATGTTATCGAAGCTAACGTACTTGCCCTGAAAACTCGGATTATCGTTGGTCCATAGCTCTTTAAAAGCCCGTAGGTACTCGTCGGTCACCGCTCCTCGTTCCTCAAACGGAGGCGAGCCCAACAACTCGAACTCCTCTCGCATCCAGCCGAGGCCGATACCCACCACCAACCGGCCTTGAGACAGCACGTCCAGGGTGGCCAAGACCTTGGCGGCCAGCAAAGGGCTGCGGTAGGGCAGAACCGTTACGCTGGTTGCCAACCGTATCTTGCTGGTGCATCCCGCCAGGAAAGAGAGCAGGGTGAGTTGCTCCATGGCTTCACCCGACGGTCCGCCGGGGAATTCACCGCTTTCGTTGTGGGGATACACCGAATCGATCCTCCGGGGTATTACGATGTGTTCTGAGACCAGGATATAGTCGTAGCCCAGCTCCTCGGCCTTCCCCGCCATAGCGCTCAGCTTTTCGGGTCTGGCCAGGGGACCCCTGTCCGGCAATGTAATCCCGTATTTCATGAGTGTAGCTCCTGGAGGCCATCTAGAGAGGCCATTTCGAAATGTGGTTCGGCATGCCTGTTCTGATCCGCCGGACGCGCTCACCTTGAGCCCGTAGAAGGGTCACCACCACTCGACCTGAGCCCGTCGAAGGACCACTGAGGACTCTCCTCAGGTTTTTAAACCGGCTTTTTGGACTAACCCGTGGATAAGGTTCTGGTTTAGCCGGTATTTCCCAGATTAAACTGATTTTCCTGAACATGTTCCCTCTTGGATGGCTCGGACTATAATACGTCACCATGAGCGAGTCAACTGTCCTCCGATTCACTCAATTGGTCCATTGTCATGAGGTAGCCTTCTCCCTGCCAAGCATAACAGCCCAGAATCGCCTGTCTGTGCCCAAGTTGCTCCCTTGGGGCAGCCTGTATGCGCTGGACGACCCCATCACCGTCCTGAATACCGGTGCTCTCAAAGCAAGCTAGCCAGGTGCCAGGCGAAGCTGGCTGATCCGTTCCATCCGCCTGAGGCGGACGGCCAGCATTCCCCTGGCCACCAAGACCTCAGCAAGCTGGAACACCAGTCTGCGAGCGTGTCGTAGCAGCCGCCCACCAGTCTTGATCATCCGGCCCATGGTCCCATTCCTCGATAATAGGCAAGTCTAAGCCCGAATCCACCGAAGGACACCGATGGACGGCGTGAGGAAAGCGGAAGGGGGATGAGGGAGCTACAGGGGAAATAGCCTGGGTTCCATTTGGGGTAGGGAGGTCGGCGGACGGTCTTCATCGCCGCACAGGGGCCCCTATGGGCGTCTGCAGGAGCTGCGATGCGCGGGATGGCGAGAGAATACGCAGCAGGGAACTCTCTCGGACCGGGCTGGCGCGAGTCTGCGGGGATCTTCGGTTGTCCGGTGGGTGGGTCGGTCGCCGACGGTGCCGTCAGGCCGGGAGTGGAATGGCTCGCAGCCGGGCCAAGGCGCGGCTGAACTTCTCAGCCCAAGGCCAGCGATCCGGAAGATGCAGGGTCAACCGGCGTGCCGAGCGGGTGAGCCGTCCGGCCAGGGAGAAGAACCGCCGCCGGAGGGTCTTGGTGGTGGCTATCCGCTCTCCCAGACCGATCCGCGCGGTCCAGCGGGCCAGGTTGTGGGCCATCGTCTGGACGGCCAGCCAGGCGCCGTTGGCGGCGAAGCGGCCCGAGGGGAGATGGTTGAGCCCGACGCCGTACTTGAGGTCGCGTATGGCATTCTCGATCTCGGCGTGGCGGCGATGGTCAGCCTCCAGTTCGAGCAACTCCCCGTCCCGGTCGGTGATGAAGCCGTGATAGCTGTATTTGGCGAAGAGGGCCAACTGGGAACCGGGCGTGGGCTTCACACGCCGGACGATGAGCCGCACCGGCGCGGCGTCAGGTTCACTCTGGAAGGGAGTGCAGGTGGTCTCGGCCACATCGGCGGCGCCGTCCATCCAGTAGGGAATGGGAGTCCAGGCATCCTCGGGTATCGTCTCGATGAGATTGCGCAGGCTCTTGTGCTGGCGGATGGTGATGGAGAAGCGGACATCCATCTTGCGGCAGACGGATACCACGCCATGAGTGTAGAACCCGCTGTCGGCCCGTAGCGTGAGTCGTCCGTTGGCCCCGGCGTAGCGTACCCGCCCCACCGTCTCCCGCAGAAAGTGGGCGGCGCCCCGGGCGGTGTTGGCGCGGCCCTCGCGCAGCCGGGACATCAGCACGTCGCCGGTGCCGGCGGCGACGGCCAACAGCGGGTGATAGCCCCGCTTGCCGGTATAGCCGTGGTGGCGTGCGCCCTCCTTGGCCAGTCCGTAGGTCTCGCAGATGGTGGAGTCCAGGTCAATGGTCAGGGGCCCGTCGCCGGGTCCCGCCCCGGCCTGCCAAGCCCGGGCCAGCAACTCGCGGCTCACCCGGTCGAGTTGACGGACGTGGCCCCACCGGAAGCTGCGCAGGAAGGTGCCCAGGGTGGATGGCGCCTTGACCGTGCCGCCCAGGGTGCAGGCCGTCCCCCCGGTGCGCAACACATCGGCGTCGTCAATGCAGTCGCCCCCAGCCAGCGCAGACGCCACCAGCGTCATCATCTTGTCGCTCGTGTTCGCCCGCCCCGGGGCATCGCCCAGGTCGAGGCGCTGCCGGACGAGTTCGGGCAGGCCGAGGTGCCGCGCCAGGGTGGCCGGAAGGAGCAGCCCGGCATTGGCCACCAAGCGGCGGTCGTCGAAGGTGATTTGGATCCGGTCGGGGTGGTTGCGTGGCAGCATCTATTGGGTGCTCCTTTTCCGGGGTCGGTTTTTTGCTACAAAACCATTATCCCAGAAGCACAGGAGCACCTTCTTGCCGCTTCAGGACGCTAACCCGACGCCCTCCTTCGGTGGATTCGGGCTAAGGCGTCCTCGAGGGCCCAATTAAACCTTGGGCCACACCTGGGTGGCAAACTCCTCCATTAGGTGTAGACCGGGTTCCACCTGGTCACTATCACTCTTAAAGTCGAATATAAGTGAACCAACACCCATTTCCTCGCAGCGCCGGATATCCGATGCCACCTGATCCACGGTCCCAACGAAAGGAAGCCGACCGGATTCAGGGCTTGCGCCGTTTTTCTTGAGCTCAAAGGGGCGAGCCCCGTATATGACCTCGATCTCCCCAGGGTCTCTGCCGAACCTCCGAGCGTAGGAAGCCAGCCGCTTTATCCCATCCGCCAGTTGCTGCAGAGTGCTCATAGGATAGGTGCGATTTGTAGCCAAGGGGTACCAGCCATCGGCCACCTCCGCAGCACGCCGCAGCGCCGGCCGGCTCTCTCCGCCGACCCAGATCGGCGGATATGGTTTTTGAACCGGCTTAGGCAGAAAGCTGATGTTATCGAAGCTAACGTACTTGCCCTGAAAACTCGGATTGTCGTTGGTCCATAGCTCTTTAAAAGCCCGTAGGTACTCGTCGGTCACCGCTCCTCGTTCCTCAAACGGAGGCGAGCCCAGCGCCTCGAACTCCTCTCGCATCCAGCCGGCGCCGATACCCACCACCAACCGGCCTTGAGATAGCACATCCAGGGTGGCCAAGACCTTGGCGGCCAGCAAAGGGCTGCGGTAGGGCACAACCATTACGCCGGTGGCCAGCCGTATCTTGCTGGTGCGTCCCGCCAGGAAAGAGAGCAGGGTGAGTTGCTCCATGGCTTCACCTGACGGTCCGCCGGGGAATTCACCGCTTTCGTTGTTGGGATACACCGAATCGATCCTCCGGGGTATTACGATGTGTTCTGAGACCAGGATATTGTCGTAGCCCAGCTCCTCAGCCTTCCCCGCCAAAGCGTTCAGCTCTTCGGGTCTGGCCAGTGGGCCCCTGTCCGGCAATGTAATCCCGTATTTCATGAGTGTAGCTCCTGGAGGCCACCTAGAGAGGCCATTTCGAAATGTGGTTCGGCAAGCCTGTTCTGATCCGCCTTCGAGGGCCCAATTAAACCTTGGGCCACACCTGGGTGGCAAACTCCTCCATTCGGTGTAGACTGGGTTCTACTCGGTCGCTATCGCGAACAAAGTCGAACATAAGTGAACCAACACCCATTTCCTCGCAGCGCCGGATATCCGATGCCACCTGATCCACGGTCCCAACGAAAGGAAGCCGACCGGATTCAGGGCTTGCGCCGTTTTTCTTGAGCTCAAAGGGGCGAGCCCCGTATATGACCTCGATCTCCCCAGGGTCTCTGCCGAACCTCCGAGCGTAGGAAGCCAGCCGCTTTATCCCATCCGCCAGTTGCTGCAGAGTGCTCATAGGATAGGTGCGATTTGTAGCCAAGGGGTACCAGCCATCGGCCAGTTCCGCAGCACGCCGCAGCGCCGGCCGGCTCTCTCCGCCCACCCAGATCGGCGGATATGGTTTTTGAACCGGCTTAGGCAGAAAGCTGATGTTATCGAAGCTAACGTACTTGCCCTGAAAACTCGGATTGTCGTTGGTCCATAGCTCTTTAAAAGCCCGTAGGTACTCGTCGGTCACCGCTCCTCGTTCCTCAAACGGAGGCGAGCCCAGCGCCTCGAACTCCTCTCGCATCCAGCCGGCGCCGATACCCACCACCAACCGGCCTTGAGATAGCACGTCCAGGGTGGCCAAGACCTTGGCGGCCAGCAAAGGGCTGCGGTAGGGCACAACCATTACGCCGGTGGCCAGCCGTATCTTGCTGGTGCGTCCCGCCAGGAAAGTAAGCAAGGTCAGTAGCTCGAAGGCCTCACCAGACGACCGGTAAGGGTATTCGCTGCTTTCGTTGTAGGGATGCGCCGAATCGATCCTCCGGGGCCTTACGATGGTGTCCCCGACCAAGATGCTATCGTATCCCAGTTCCTCAGCCTTCCCCGCCAAAGCGCTCAGCTCTTCGGGTCTGGCCAGGGGGCCCCTGTCCGGCAATGTAATCCCGTATTTCACGAGTGTAGCTCCTGGAGGCCATCTAGAGAGGCCATTTCGAAATGTGGTTCGGCATGCCTGTTCTGATCCGCCAGACGGCGGTCACCTTGAGCCTGTCGAAGGACCACCGAGGACTCTCCGCAGGTTTTAAACCGGCTTTTGGACTAACCCGTGGATAAGGTTCTGGTTTAGCCGGTATTTCCCAGATCAAACTGATTGCCCTAAACATGTTCCCCCTTGGATGGCTCGGACTATAAGCCGGCACCATGAGCGGGTCAACTGCCCTCCGATTCACTCAATTGCTCCACTCTCATGAGGTAGCCTTCTCCCTGCCAAGCATAACAGCCCAGAATCGCCTGTCTGTGCCCAAGTTGCTCCCTTGGGGCAGCCTGATTGCGCTGGACGACCCCATTACCGTCCTGAATACCGGTGTTCTCAACGTAAGCTAGCCAGGTGCCAGCCGAAGCTGGCTGATCCGTTCCATCCGCCTGAGGCGGACGGCCGTTGCTAGCACCATTGCATACCCTGTCTGCTTGTGAGGGTACATCGGGGATGCTACAATACCGGCGCCCACGACGCCCCTGTCGCCCCATCGGATGGAGGGAGTCCGGGCCAAAAAGGTCGAACAGGGAGACAGCAATGTTCATTGGCTACTTTACAGAGCGGCCCTACCAGGATCCCCAATCGGGCTACTTTGGGGCCACCGGAGCTCCAATAATGGACTTGAAGGTCAGCAACGAGATCTACGACTCGGAGCTGGGCGCTAACCTTTACAACCGGTACCTGGACGAAAAGATTTACGCCGAAGAAATGGGATTCGACGGCCTGATGCTCAACGAGCACCACGGCACCCCTTTCTGTATGGGCGGCTCCATGAACGTGGAAGCTTCAATTCTGGCCAGGATCACCAACAAGGCCAAGATCGTCCTCCTGGGCAACATTCTGCCCCTGTGGGACGACCCTCTGTGGCTGGTGGAGCAACTGGCTATGATCGACCTAATCTCCCGAGGCCGGCTGGTTTCCGGATGGGTGCGTGGCACAGGGAGGGAAGCCGTCGCTCACAACTCTCCACCGAGTTACAACTGGGAACGGTTTCAGGAGGCCCATGAGTTCATTGTGAAGGCCTGGACCACGCCGGGGCCCTTTCGCTGGGAAGGCAAACACTTCCAGTACCGCCACGTGAACCCTTGGGTCATGCCCTACCAGAAACCGCATCCTCCCATCTGGCTCCCCGGGGTGGTCAGCCGGGATTCCCTGATCTGGGCGGCCCAAAAACGCATCCCTTATGTAATGCTCTCCACCCGTCTTGAGCCCACCAAGGAGGCCTTTCAGCTATACCACGACACCGCCGCCGAACTGGGGTATCAGTCCGGGCCCCAAAACATCTCCTACCTGTGGAAAGTTCATGTCGATGAAACCGAGGAACTGGCGGAGGAAGCGGGACGAAAGTTCATCCAGGGGCCCAGCAATCCTTTCCTTCGGGGCAACGAAGGGACGCTGAACCCGGGCCTGGCCACTATACCCGGCCTCACATCTCGTACCAGGGTGCTGCCCACACAGCAGGCGGCGACCCGGGTCCGGGGCGGCGTGGACGGGATACTCGGTGAAGCCTACGAGACCCAGATCGCAGACTATAACATCATCTCCGGCACACCCAAGACGGTGATACCCAAAATCCGCCACGTACTGGAATACCTGCGCCCCGGCAGCGTCTTCTTCTGGGATGGCGACGGGGCCATGACCCACCAGGAAGCCATGCGCAGCCTGCGGCTCATGGGCGAAGAAGTGATCCCAGCTACTAGGGAAATTGCCAAAGAATTGGAGCTGCCCGGGCCCTTCGAGGTTGACCCAGCCACCGGCAAGCCCATCGAGGACGATAAACCCCAGGTGCAATCTCCTCAGACTTAAGCGATTCAAATGCTATTGGCTCCGGTTCCCGCACGTCATTCCGGCGAAGGCCGGAATCCATAGACCCGCATTTCCCAGTTAGGAAGGAGCCGCCTACAACGGGCACTTCCAGTGTGTCTGCTATCATCCCCTCTTCCTATTCAACCAGTTCGGGGACTGCGAAGGAGCGACGCTGAGACCTGGCAACGTCCATAGCGCCGAGGTCTGGCAGGAACTTCTTGAGCCGGTGGTGAAAGGATACCGGGAGAAAGGACTGCGGTTGCTGTTCCGGGGTGACGCTGCTTTTGGCAAGCCGGAGCTGTACGAGTATCTGGAACAAGATAAAGATCGGGTATGCCATCCGGCTTTCAGCTAACGCGGAGCTTCAGAGAGAAATAGCGCACTTGCTGGTACGACCTGCCGAGTGGCCTTCCAGAAAACCGATCGTCTGCTACCATCCGCCTGAGGCGTACTTACCAGGCCCAGAGCTGGAGTGTTCCCCGGCGAGTGGTAGCCAAGAGCCTGCCCTGAGCTCGCTGAAGGGTGGAATGGCATCAAGGGGAGCTATTTCCCAGGCTTGGTTTCATCGTGACAAACCTGAGCTATCCACCCAAAGGCATAGTCCGCTTCTACAATGGCCGTGGCACGGCGGAGCAATGGATAAAGGAGGGGAAGTACGCCCTGAACTGGACCAGGCTGTCGTGCCACAAGTTCATGGCCAACCAGGTGAGGCTGGGGCTTTTCATCCCTTCGGCAAACTCAGGACAGGCTTGGCTTATCCGCCTGCTGCGGAGGCAACTTCTTCAGAAGGCTTGCTTTGCCAGAAGCGATAAAGCGCTGGTCCCTGACAAGTATTCAGACGAGACTCATCAAGATAGGCGGAAGGCTGGTGCGCCATGCCAGGAGGCTTGTGTTCCAGCTTGCCCAGGTGATAGTAACGAGGGCTCTGTTTGGTGAAATGCTGGAGCGGATAGGAAGGCTTCGTCCAGCGCCTGGGTAGCACACCTTGTCGAAGTGTGGAATCGGGATCAGATCGAGGGCGCCCTGGGCAAAGTGTGCGACTTTTAGAGTGAGGTTCGGTCTGAATGAGCCGTTTACAGCCTCTCCAAGTCGTTTGCAGCCCTGTTTCTCTCGATGAAGTGAAATTGAGTACGGTTGGTGGCAGTTGACAGCATCAGCGGGTGCCCATATATTCTGGGCTAGCCCAGAATGGTGCGCGCATTAAGGTGGTGGGTTCCATCTGGGATATCCCGGATACTCTCAACTGGGGGCGGGGAATTTCGATCGCTGGTCAAGCTACTGAGCCCACATTCCCCAAATCAACCGTAGCAGTTACGTCGTAATCCATTGGATGGTGCGCTCCTCTGAGCCGCATGTGAGCACGTTGCGTCTAGGATATGTGCTAACCTAGTTACAGTAAGCCACCTACGTCTCTTGATATCGCAGCGACCACGGAGGCACCCAATGGGTGAAAACATCCGCACCCCTGTCAAACTCCAATTCGACCGCCGGGTACACCTGGAATTCCACGGTGCCACCATCACCTCTGACGCTGGGCTTCTGGCAGCTTGCGAGTTGGACGAAGCCCTGGGACTCGCAGAGATGGCGAGAGACCACCTGAAGGAGAGTCGCACCGGTCGCAACGTGCAACACCAGTTGGTGCCCCTGCTCCGTCAGGCCGTGTACAGCCGTCTGGCCGGGTATGAGGATACCAATGACGCCGAACGGCTGGCCCAAGACCCGGCCATGCGCGCCATCGCGGGCTGGCGGGGGCCGGAGAAGCCTGCGGCGAGCACTAACAGCATGAGCCGCTTTGAGACGGAGGTGCTCACCCGCCAAGAGAACCTGGATGGGTTGGCACGCCTGAACGTCCCGATGGGTGGAGCAGGGCATGGCCCGTACAGCTCACCGGCGCATCATCCTGGACATGGACAGTTCCGAGAGCCCGGTGCATGGGGAGCAGGAAGGGGCCGCCTACAATGGCCACTTCGGCTGTGTGTGCTACCACCCCCTCTTTGTGTTCAACCAGTTCGAGGACTGCGAAGGGGCCAAGCTCCGCCCCGGGAACGTCCATAGCGGCCACGAGTGGCGGGACGTCCTGGAGCCCGTCGTGGCCCGCTACGAGCGGGCGGGAGTGCGCCGGTACTTCCGGGGGGATGCGGCCTTTGCCCGTCCGGAGATCTACGAGTACCTGGAGGAGCACGGCTTCCTGTACGCCATCCGACTCCCCAGCAACGACGTGCTGGCACGGGAGATCGAACACCTCATGAAGCGGCCGGTGGGGAGACCGCCGAGGAAGCCCGTGGTCCGGTTCCACGACTTCTGGTACCAGGCGGGGAGTTGGGACCGGCCAAGGCGGGTGGTGGCCAAGGTGGAGTGGCACCGAGGGGAGCTGTTCCCGCGGGCGGGCTTTGTCGTCACCAACATGTCCGCCCGGCCTGAGGGCGTGGTGCACTTCTACAACGGACGAGGGACGGCAGAGCAGTGGATCAAGGAGGGCAAGTACGCCCTGAACTGGACACGGCTCTCGTGCCACAGGTTCGTGGCCAACCAGGTGCGGCTGTTCCTGTTCGTCCTAGCCTACAACCTGGGGAACTTGCTGCGGCGGCTAGCCCTGCCCAAGGCCATCAAAGACTGGTCGCTACGCAGCGAGCAGGTCAAGCTCATCAAGATCGGGGGACGGCTCGTGCGCCACGCCCGGCGGCTGGTGTTCCAGTTGGCTGAGGTGGCCGTGCCGCGAGCGCTGTTCCAAGGGGTGTTGGGGCGTATCGGCCGGTTATGTCCGGCGCCTGGCTAGCCCACTTTAGAGGTGTCGGAATTGGTGACTGTTACGGAATCGTCCAGGGCAAAAGGGCTTGCCAAGGGGGAGACTTGGGCGTAGACAAGCGGTTTTGCGATTTTACGCTTGGCAGCACGGTGGTTGCCCCATGAAAGCGGGGAATCCGAGCGAATCAGGCCGCAGTTGACGCGCTCAGGATGCAGTAGTATAGTCCGAGCCATCCAAGATGGCACACGTTCAGGAAAATCAATTTAATCTGGGAAATACCGGTTAACCCAGAGCCCGCAAAACGAAGGGAGAGCCAACATGACCGAATCTCTTGCGGGAAAAGTTGCGATGGTGACCGGAGCAGGTAGCCCCACCGGACTAGGTCGCGCCATGACGGTGGCACTGGTGCGGGCCGGCGCACGGGTAGCCATGTTAGATGTCAACAAAGACTGGCTTGAGCAGACTGCCAATGACGTCCGGGAAATCGGAGGTGATGACAGTGTTCTGACATTGGTGTCCGATGTCTCCAAGGCTGAGCAGGCGCAAATAGCCGTGGACAAGGTCCTCACCGAGTTGGGCGGCCTTCATATTCTGGTGAACAATGCGGGCATCTCTATTCGGGCAATGTATTCCAGGTCGGGGCCTCAGATCAACTTTTGGCAAGTGTCTCACGATGACTGGGATAGAGTGGTGGCGGTGAACCTCAATGGGCCCTTTTATGTGGCGAAGGCGGTGGTGGGCCACATGATAGAGCAAGGATGGGGAAGGATCATCGGCATAACCACCAGTATCGACACCATGTACCGGGCAGGGGGTTCGCCTTACGGCCCATCCAAGGCGGGCCATGAAGCGTTGATCGGCGCCATTGCCGAGGAGCTGGAAGGCACCGGCGTGACGTCCAACGTTTTGATCCCGGGAGGAGCGTCGGACACCAATATCATTCCAGCAGATACCGGGTACGAGCGCAGCGCGTTAATCCGGCCCGAGGTGATGCAGGCCCCGATTGTCTGGCTGGCGTCGGAAGCTTCCCGCCACATCAATGGCCGGCGTTTTATCGCATACCACTGGGATGAGAACCTGCCCTTAGAGGAACGCCTGGAGAAATCGGGCGCGCCGGCTGCTTGGCCACAATTGGGGAAACAGGTTATCAACCCTAACTCCAGGCATGTAGTGTATCCAGGCCAAGACGGAACATGTTCAGGAAAATCAGTTTGATCTGGGAAATACCGGTTAGAATGAGGGCCTAGTAGATTAAAGACCGCATACCGGAGGGACCGATGCCGACTTATAGCTATGACCACATCCACCTGCGAAGCCTCGACCCTATGGAAACTGCCCGGTATTTCAATCAGATGTTCGATGCCCGGATCATTGAGCCTGTCCAGTCCGACGGTCAGCAGGTCGACCTGGACCTCAACGGTCTCACCATCTTCATCGCCCGCGCCCCTGAAAACACGCCTTCCGGACCGGTCGATCCCCATTTGGGCCTGGACCACTTTGGACTAAGGGTGGACAACCTGGAAATGGCAGCGACCGAGCTAAAGGAGCGAGGAGCGGAGTTCGCTGTAGAGCCCCTTGATATTCATCCCGGGCTAAGAATCGCTTTCGTCCGCGGCCCGGACGACGTCCGCATCGAGCTACTGGAAAGGACATAGGGGCGCAGCTTTCAGAAGTAGCGACCTCGGGAACCTCTTAGCCAGTAGTAGACCCCGGTGACGACTAGGATCAGACCCAGCACGATGGATATCCATCTACTGCCGTCTGGCCGGCTAGGATGACACCTATCCCCCTCAGGCGCATGGAACGGATCAGTCAGCTTTGGCTGGCACCTGGCTAGCTTACTTTGAGAATACCGGTATTCAGGACGGTAATGGCGTCGTCCAGCGCAAACAGATTGCCCCAAGGGAGCAACTTGGGCACAGACAGGCGATTCTGGGCCGGTATGCTTGGCAGGGAGAAGGCTACCTCATGAGAGTGGAGCAATTGAGTGAATCAGAGAGCAGTTGACGCGCTCATGGTGACGTATTATAGTCCGGGCCATCCAAGAGGGAACATGTTCAGGAAAATCAGTCTAATCTGGGAAATACCGGTTGGCATGGGTGAAGTCCGGATCAGGGGTTAGGTTGAACCGCATCCAACCCCTGCCGGAAAGGAGATCGTGATATGCCGATAACATCGGCTGAGGCGCAAAGAGTTTGCGATGCTGGAGTAGCCAAAGCTCAGGAAACAGGTCATCGCATTACCATTACGGTAGTGGACGCAGCACTGGAGATAAGGGCGGTGCGCCGCATGGACGGGTCCAGAGGCTACAACTTCGATCTTTCATACAGAATGGCTTATACAGCGGGCCTAATAAAGCGGCGCTATCGGGACATGGATACCTTTCCTAGCCGGGGATGGTTCCCCGCCCTGTGTGCGGCACGCGGCGGTAAAATCGTTGTGGCCCCGGGCTGCTTGCCGATATGGCGCGGAGACGAGGTTATAGGTGCAGTGGGGGTGAGTGGAGCGCCCGACGCCATCGACCTGGAAGTCGCTGAGGCTGGGGTAGCTGCGCTGGGCTAGCGGTTCGAAACGGACAAATGTTGAGGTGTCGTAATGTCGTTAAAGCCTTCCGAAGCAGAAAAAGTAGTGGAGGCCGCACTGGTTAAGGCTCGAGAGATAGACGCCATTCCCGTGACCGTGGTCGTAGTAGACGCCGCCGGCGAGTTGGCAGCAGTGGGACGTGAAGAAGCATCCGAAAGCTGGAACTTCGACGTAGCCTTTGCCGGGGCCTGCACGGCTGCGCTGTTTGGGCGGACCGGGGACGAGCTCGGGGGTGAAGCGTTGTCACAGCGAGACTTTTATCGTGGTCTGGTTGGGGCCCGTGGTGGACAAATTGCGGTATGGAAGGGCATCGTTCCCATAAGACGGGGAGACGAAGTTATAGGTGGTGTGGCGGCCGGCGGCGCTATCTCCGAGCACGATTTAGTGATATCTGAGGCCGGAGCAGCGGTAATTGGCTAATTTACCCTCCGTGCAAGTGTAATTATTACGTCTGTCATATCCTAACTGGCGGGATAATGTACCATTAGACCTGAAAGGCAGTAGTGTTCGCCTCGGGCCTGCCTCGAGGATTCAGGGCTGCCAGGAGTGGGTGGAGAGCGCGATCTAGGCCGCTGAGGACCGTGGTGTGGTGTTTGTTGATGACCCGGGACTTGTCATGCTTTACCGGCGGAAATCTATACCCCCCGCCATTGACCAGGCTTGACAAGGGAAATAGGGGTGGGTAATGTTGGAGCCATACTTTAAGCAACCGAAGAGGATACCCTTTTTAAGGTAGAGAAGGGCATGCTAAAAATCGGCCACGAGGTAGTCAGGCCCGGGAAGTTCATTGGCGACGACCCGGTAACCATTCGGGTTCCCGAAGAGCTGGAGACAGCGCCCGGCATACCTCTCAACGACCGCGAGGTGGATTGGTACGCCCGGGAATATCCTCTGGAAAGCCAGAACCGTTCAGAAAGGGCTTCCCACGAATGGAATATCGCGATCCGAGAACAATATGTCCAGTTGCACGAAATCCGCAAAGAGCACGATAAGCTGAACCACACCTTGATAGTCGCCAGCCGGGAGTCCGCCGAGTTGGAGCCGACCGGCGAGACCACCGGCGAGGACGTTACGGAAGTGATCAAGGACAGAGCACGGAAACTCGGTTTCCTTGAGGTGGGCTATACCGCCTACGCCCCCCGCTATGAGTACAAGCACAAACGAGGCGTTACGGACCTTCCAACGGCCATTTGCTTGGTTTCCGAGCAGGACTTCGAGTCCACTCAGACCATTCCCAGCGTAGATGCTGAGATTGTCCACCACAGCATCTACCGGACTGCGACTGCGGCCGCACTGAAGCTTGGTGATTTCATCCGATCGTTGGGCTATCGAGCCCACATCATCCCCGATAACGACACCTCAGGTCCGGTGATCCCCATGTTTGTGCAGGCCGGTTTGGGTCAGTTGGGCGCTTGCGGCTACTTGCTCACCACCCACGAGGGCAGCAGGAACCGGTTGATGATTATCACCACCGACGCCGAAGTCACCCACGATGAGCCGATAGACTACGGCATCCACGCCTTTTGCCAGATTTGGCAGGCGAAACCGTTCAACACGGATAGGCCCCCAGGGGAACCAGCGAGCATCCATAGAAGGCCAGCAAGTCCCATTGCCGGACCTCCTGGCCTCCACTTATAATGCCATACCTAGCGTAGCTATTGTACGTGTTGACAAAAATATCGGGGGCTGCTGGTGTCGTCTGCAGTTTGCTCTGTTGCCGTCGCGCAAAGCCATGAGACCCAGACAATTAAAAAGGACAGGAGATGTAGTTATGGCTAAACGACCGTGGTTGAATTTCGGATTGTTCGTGCCAATGCTGGCCGCGCTGGTATTGGTGATAGCGGTGTCCTGCGGGGGAGACGCCACTGCAACCTCAGCGCCCCAGCCTGCTGCGACTCCGGTGCCGGCGGCAGCGGCTACTGCGACTCCGGTGCCGGCGGCAGCGGCTACTGCGACTCCGGTGCCGACCGGGGTTGAACCCTCTGGGGCTTTAAATGTCGCGTTCAAGGAGCTCGGCCCCTATTTAGGACACCCCACCCAGACCGGCAGTCCCTCAAAGGGGCATGTCACACTGGCTGCTTTCGAAGGACTGACCGGCCGTACCGTTGACGGGGACTTCTTCGGCCAAGTCGCTGTGGATTGGTCTATCGCCCCCGATAACCTGACCTGGACCTTCAACCTTAACAAGGGGGTCCAATTCCACGGTGGCTGGGGAGAGATGACCTCAGAAGACGTCATCTGGTCCATCACTGAGTTTGGGAGCGAAGGCGCTCTCGCCGGCTTCGATCCCCAGATTAGACGAATATTTCTGAATCCAGAAGGCCATATGAAAGCCCTGGACGACTATACCGTCGAGGTGAACACCGGCACCCCCCAGTGGGACGTGCTGATTTGGCTAACCACTCCCGGCGTAGACGGGGCGTGGATGGTCAGTAAGAAGCAGGTGGAGGAACTGGTCGCAGAGGTTGGACTGGAAGCTTCCATCTCCCAGGTGGTCGGTACCGGGCCCTGGGAGCTGGTGGACCACCGCAGCGGCGATTTCTGGAAGTTCAAGGCCGTAAAAGATCACTACCGCAAGACCCCCTTCTTCGCCGAGATGACTTTCTTCGAAATGCCCGAGGAATCCACCCGGATAGCCAACTTCCAGGTGGGCAGAATAGACACCTTTCAGGCAGCCCCAGACACAATACCCACTCTGACGGAGGTACCCGGTACCAAGTTCATGAGCCAGGCCGGTACCTCTCATACCAGCCTGCGGTTGTTTGGCTCGTGGTACGAGGGTGTAGGCACCCCCGATCAGCGGCCTGGGTTTAACCCCGACAAGCTGCCCTATGTATCCAGCAACCCCGATCCCGCCTCTGCCGAGTGGGAAAGGGCCCGGAAGGTCCGGGAAGCCATGGGGATAGCCATAGATAGGGAGAAGATTGTAGAGGAGCTGCTCGGCGGTGAGGGAGCGCCGTCTTCAATGTGGGGCTGGCTGGGCCATGAGGCCCGGGAACTGCCCGAATGGAAGTGGGAGTACGACGTGGAGCGGGCCAAGCAGCTCCTTAAAGAGGCGGGCTATGAGGATGGCTTCGAGGTGGAGATTAGACCCGCCATTCGCGGTGTGGCAGCTGAGGTAGAGGCCTGCGAGGCCGTGGCCGACATGCTTGCCGACGTCGGAATTACCGCCCACATCCAGAGGATTCCTTACGGCGCCCTCCAGCCTATTTTGGCTGCGCGGACCTATGAGGGATTAACCTGCCACGCCACTAACCCTTTCCCGTCGCCCTTGATCATGATGGGCTACAATTGGGACCCTACAGCCTTTCTGGACGGTGGCTCAAATCACCCTTACATTACTCCGCGGATGAATGCGGCCACCGAGATATTCGACGATGAAGAGCGCTGGAAGGCAATCATTGAGCTGGGCAGTTGGGCCTGGGATAACGCGTTTGACATCGGGTTGTACTCCCAAAACAATATATACCCGCTGGGCCCCAAGCTTGATCCGTGGACGGAACACCTGTCGACCGGTGACTCGCGGCGGATAAGCGGTCTTGAATGGGCACCCCATCGCAAGTAGGGAGCGAGCCGCGGTGGATGCGATCACCTGACTGGCAGCAAGCAAGAGTTTCTGGGGTTAAGCTACGAAACTCTTGGTGGTACCCCTGGTAGGTGAGGGAGTTTGGGTCATCTCCGTTTTCTCTCTCTACCTACCAGGGGTTGGCGAGTGTGCTCTCGGATGCTGACAAATCGAGGGGACACTGAACGCTAGGTTCGTAGTTCTCCTTGAACATGGCCTTGAGTTACCAAGCAATGAGTCTGGCGCCATAACCTGGATACAATTCGATCCAGATTCGGTGGACAAGACCCTTGCTGCTGTTAAGCGAGAATTGGATGGTCACGACATTTCAGGTGCCGACGAGTAGCAAACTGAAGAAACCTCAATGGATTGGTCTGAGCAGATCCGTTTTCTACACAGGGGGCTAACGACGAAACGCCCTGGCCACGCAAGGCCGGGGCGTAACAATTAGCCGGGTTGAAACTGAGCACGAATTAAAAAAAGTAGGTCCGACTTAGAGCCTACACGAGTGTCCTCTTTTGCAGATCGAACGTAGCCCCGCGTGTCAGCGTTTGGACCGGTTCTTGCCGATTATGAATTAATACACGACCGGGGCCAAGCACTGTAAATTCCTTTCCTTGCACATGAATCGCTGTGTCTTCGTCTATGCCGATGCCTAGCAGCCCGGGGTGTACTTTGAGTACTTCCGCCAGATCACGATTTAGATTCACGTGTACGTCGAACGCACTGTTTTTAATGAAACCGAATCCCTCCTGATAATTCCCAATAATCCTCTTATTGTTGTAACTTGGCGAACCTTCGCCCCTGACCAAGAATGAACTCATTATCATGGCGCCGGCCGAACTTCCAGCAATAACGCCTCCGCGGTCGAGTAAGTTCTGCAGCTCATCGTGGGTTCTGGTCTTCAGGTGCGCTTTGGCCAGCCGTGGTTGGCGACCGCCATTGATGAACACACCGTGGGCATTCTTGATGGGATTTACAAATGATACTTGGTTCGAAATACGGCGGTTGCGAGAGTGCAACACCGTGAAATGCTGCCCATTGAATACGCCTGTTTCGCCGTTCTTCTTAGGTATTTTGGAATTTTGCTCAGCGGTTGGTATATAAAGGAAAATGACCCAGACAAGTCAGGATCTCGGTTCTGCCAACTGTGCCTATTGCCAAGGGACCGGAAAGGTCAATGATGACGGCTGCAGGGCATGTGGCGGTAAGGGGACGGTAATGGTTGTCCAGCCAGCCAGGGAGTATGCTCACTGCCAGGGCAAAGGGAAGAAGTCGGCATACCGGTGTAACTTCTGCCGAGGCACCGGTTGGGCTGTAAAAGGCGGAGGTAAAGTGGACCACGTGGGCGGATGACTGCTGACATATGGCGGTTGCAAAGTGTACCGTCCGCCGCCATTCATAGGCTTAAAGTCGAGCTTATGGACGGTGGGATGGATGTATCTAGTGGACGTGTATCTGAGGGTTCGCAGGGCGGTAATGGTGGAAGGCATGAGCATCCGGGAGGCGTCGCGGGTGTTCGGGTTGCACAGAGACACGGTGCGCAAGATGGTCGCCTACTCCGTGCCGCCGGGCTACCAGAGGCATAGCCCGCCTCGCAAGCCCAAGCTGGAGCCTTTTACCGGCGTGATCGACCGGATTCTGGAAGAGGACCTGAGGGTCCCCAAGAAGCAGCGCCATACGGCCAAGCGCATCTTTGAGCGGCTGAGGGACGAGTACGGGTTCGACGGCCAGTACACCATAGTCAAGGACTACGTAAGGGAGCACCGCCGCCAGTCGCGGGAGATGTTCGTGCCTTTGGCTCATTCGCCAGGCCACGCCCAGTGCGACTTCGGCGAGGCGCGGGTGGTGATCGGCGGGGTGGAGCAGAAGGCCCACTACTTCGTCCTGGACCTGCCCCACAGCGACGGCTGCTTCGTTAAGGCCTACCCGGCGGAGACCACCGAGGCGTTTCTGGACGGGCATGTTTCAGCCTTTGCTCTCTTAGGTGGCGTGCCACGGAGCATCCTGTACGACAATACCAAGCTGGCCGTGGCCAGGATACTGGGGGACGGCCGGCGAAAGCGCACTCGGGCATTCACCGAGCTCCAGTCCCACTACCTGTTCGAGGACCGGTTTGGCCGTCCCGGCAAGGGCAACGACAAGGGGAAGGTGGAAGGGATGGTGGGGTACGCCCGGCGCAACTTCCTAGTGCCGGTGCCGTCCCTCGAGAGCTTCGAGGCGCTGAACGCCTACCTGGAGCGGCGGTGCCTGGCGCGGATGGACGCCCAGCTCCGGGGCCACACTGAGACCATCGGCCAGCGCATGGAGCGAGACCTGGAAGCTCTACTGAAACTGCCGGCTGTGCCATATGATGCCTGCGACAAGCAGGCGGGCCGGGTGAACTCCCTGTCGTTGGTCCGGTACCGGACCAACGACTACTCCGTGCCGGTGGCCTACGGGCATCGGGATGTCCTGGTAAGGGGCTACGTGGACCAGGTGGTCATCAGCTGCGGCTCGGAGACCATCGCCCGCCACCCCCGCTCCTACCAGCGGGACGACTTCGTCTTCGACCCCATCCACTACCTGCCGCTCCTGGAGCAGAAGCCGGGCGCACTGGACCAAGCCGCCCCGCTGCAGGGCTGGGAGCTTCCCCAGGAGTTCGCCACCCTGCGCCGCCTCCTGGAGGCCCGCATGGGACGAAGGGGCAAGCGGGAGTTCGTCCAGGTGCTGCGGCTGTTGGAGACCTTCAGGCTGGAGGAGGTGCAATCGGCGGCGCGGGATGCCTTCCGGCTGGGGGCTTTGAGCTTCGACGCCGTGAAGCACCTGGTGCTGTGCCGGCTGGAGGGGCGGCCGCCCAGGCTGGACATGGATCTGTATCCCTATCTGCCTCGGGTGCGGGTCAGCACTACATCCGCCGGGGACTACATGAAGTTGCTGTCCGGGAGGGCCGCATGAGCGACCGCTCGACGCTGCTCTTGGAACATCATCTGAAGGAGTTGAAGCTGCCCACCTTCCTCAGAGAATACGGAAAGATGGCCGCCCAGTGCGCCGCCGAGGGTGTGGATCACCCGAGGTACCTGTTGCGCCTGGCCGAACTGGAGCTCATTGACCGCCACCAGCGCATGGTGCAGCGCCGGATCCGGGCAGCCCGCTTCCCCGCGGTGAAAAGCCTGGACACCTTCGACTTTACGGCCATCCCTTCGATGAATAAGGCCCTGGTGATGGAGCTGGCACGCTGTGAGTACATACAGCGCCGGGAGAACGTCATCGCCATCGGCAACAGCGGCACCGGCAAGACCCACATCGCTCTGGGGCTAGGCCTGGCCGCCTGCCAGAGGGGTATGTCGGTGGGATTCACCACCGCCGCATCCCTGGTCCACGAGCTGATGGAGGCCCGGGATGAGAGGAGACTCCTCAACCTCCAGCGGCAGCTCTCCCGCCTGAACCTGCTGATCATCGACGAACTGGGCTTCGTTCCCCTGTCCTCCACCGGAGCGGAACTCCTCTTCGAGGTCTTCAGCCAGCGCTACGAGCGGGGTTCCATCCTGGTCACCACCAACCTACCCTTCGACGAATGGACCGAGGTCTTCGGCTCTGAGAGGCTCACCGGCGCGCTGCTGGATCGCCTCACTCACCGCGTCCACATCCTGGAGATGAACGGCGAAAGCTACCGCCTCAAGCAGAGCAGGCATGACTCTGCTATGCACTCAGCCGGCAATTCCCCTGACGCCTAGAATCCACCGACCTCGCTGCCCCTAAGGGCTCCCGACGACACCCCTCGCAGGCGGACATTTTCGCTGAACATCACCGCTCAAGTGGCCCACTTTTGCTCCGCCACACGGCCTGATTTCTCTCCGCCCTTGACAGGGAGGTATGGCGACAATATCTTCGTCGAGCGGCTGTGGCGCACGGTGAAGTACGAGGAGGTGTACCTGAAGGCCTACGCCGGTGCGGGGGAGGCCCGGAGGGAACTGGGAGCTTACTTCCGGTTCTACAATGACCAGAGGCCCCATCAGGCCCTGGGATATAGGACGCCGGGGGAAGTGTTCTCTGAAGGCCGGGCGCCCAAAAATGAAGAGTCAACAGTTGGGAGGTGGTCGCCGGAAGCAGACGTGGTATCTTATGCGGGAGCTGCGGGACCCTCACTTAACTCCACCTTAATTCTGTCCAACTAACCGGGTCCACCTCAACCTGTCCATCCACGGCTCTAAGATGCCGGAGTTGTCTGCTTAAGAACTTTCTTCTTCAGAGTCTTTATTGAAGTAGTTCGTGACGCCCTTTACGGCGTCTGTGACTCCGCGATAAAACGGCTCGGTATGCGGAGTTGATTTGTCCAATACGTTAGCCTCGATGTTGATTCGGGTGGCCGTGTTCACTAAATCATTGAATCGTTCTCTAAGGAATTCCTTGTCAGCATGATCAAACGTGCTGATTGTAATGGCGAGCATAGCCTCCAGCCCTTTGAACTTCCCACGAATATAGTCTGTGCCCTCCTGGATGCTCATCTCGTCCATGCAAATCTCCCTATTCCTTATCCTCTGCTCTTTGGCTGACGACGGCGGATGCTGGTTCCCTCACTAATGGGAGTGCGTTTCGAGGGTCAGGCGAACTTCCCTTTCTCCATCATTCGGGTAGACCGAGTTCAGAGAATAGCAGAAACCGATAGGACCGGGTAAGCCCGAATCCACCGAAGGACACCGATGGACGGCGTGAGGAAAGCGGAAGGGGGATGAGGGAGCTACAGGGGAAATAGCCTGGGTTCCATTTGGGGTAGGGAGGTCGGCGGACGGTCTTCATCGCCGCACAGGGGCCCCTATGGCCGTCTGCAGGAGCTGCGATGCGCGGGATGGCGAGAGAATACGCAACAGGGAACTC
Organism: Dehalococcoidia bacterium; assembly: GCA_965249215.1. Taxonomy (GTDB): domain Bacteria; phylum Chloroflexota; class Dehalococcoidia; order Lucifugimonadales; family UBA3495. The sequence continues at coordinate 1,056,045 of CBDFLN010000002.1, forward strand.
TCTCGGACCGGGCTGGCGCGAGTCTGCGGGGATCTTCGGTTGTCCGGTGGGTGGGTCGGTCGCCGACGGTGCCGTCAGGCCGGGAGTGGAATGGCTCGCAGCCGGGCCAAGGCGCGGCTGAACTTCTCAGCCCAAGGCCAGCGATCCGGAAGATGCAGGGTCAACCGGCGTGCCGAGCGGGTGAGCCGTCCGGCCAGGGAGAAGAACCGCCGCCGGAGGGTCTTGGTGGTGGCTATCCGCTCTCCCAGACCGATCCGCGCGGTCCAGCGGGCCAGGTTGTGGGCCATCGTCTGGACGGCCAGCCAGGCGCCGTTGGCGGCGAAGCGGCCCGAGGGGAGATGGTTGAGCCCGACGCCGTACTTGAGGTCGCGTATGGCATTCTCGATCTCGGCGTGGCGGCGATGGTCAGCCTCCAGTTCGAGCAACTCCCCGTCCCGGTCGGTGATGAAGCCGTGATAGCTGTATTTGGCGAAGAGGGCCAACTGGGAACCGGGCGTGGGCTTCACACGCCGGACGATGAGCCGCACCGGCGCGGCGTCAGGTTCACTCTGGAAGGGAGTGCAGGTGGTCTCGGCCACATCGGCGGCGCCGTCCATCCAGTAGGGAATGGGAGTCCAGGCATCCTCGGGTATCGTCTCGATGAGATTGCGCAGGCTCTTGTGCTGGCGGATGGTGATGGAGAAGCGGACATCCATCTTGCGGCAGACGGATACCACGCCATGAGTGTAGAACCCGCTGTCGGCCCGTAGCGTGAGTCGTCCGTTGGCCCCGGCGTAGCGTACCCGCCCCACCGTCTCCCGCAGAAAGTGGGCGGCGCCCCGGGCGGTGTTGGCGCGGCCCTCGCGCAGCCGGGACATCAGCACGTCGCCGGTGCCGGCGGCGACGGCCAACAGCGGGTGATAGCCCCGCTTGCCGGTATAGCCGTGGTGGCGTGCGCCCTCCTTGGCCAGTCCGTAGGTCTCGCAGATGGTGGAGTCCAGGTCAATGGTCAGGGGCCCGTCGCCGGGTCCCGCCCCGGCCTGCCAAGCCCGGGCCAGCAACTCGCGGCTCACCCGGTCGAGTTGACGGACGTGGCCCCACCGGAAGCTGCGCAGGAAGGTGCCCAGGGTGGATGGCGCCTTGACCGTGCCGCCCAGGGTGCAGGCCGTCCCCCCGGTGCGCAACACATCGGCGTCGTCAATGCAGTCGCCCCCAGCCAGCGCAGACGCCACCAGCGTCATCATCTTGTCGCTCGTGTTCGCCCGCCCCGGGGCATCGCCCAGGTCGAGGCGCTGCCGGACGAGTTCGGGCAGGCCGAGGTGCCGCGCCAGGGTGGCCGGAAGGAGCAGCCCGGCATTGGCCACCAAGCGGCGGTCGTCGAAGGTGATTTGGATCCGGTCGGGGTGGTTGCGTGGCAGCATCTATTGGGTGCTCCTTTTCCGGGGTCGGTTTTTTGCTACAAAACCATTATCCCAGAAGCACAGGAGCACCTTCTTGCCGCTTCAGGACGCTAACCCGACGCCCTCCTTCGGTGGATTCGGGGTAAGGCATCGACGGAGGCTCCTGCCATCAGAGCAGGAATGTCCCGCGTATCCGCAGCTCTCTCGCGAGTCCTGCCCCGGCGAGGGCGGGCCAACAGCGTGACTATACTTCCAGCTTGAATCGCAAGACGAAAACTCCCGGTTTTACCCAGTTTGGTGGGAGAAGTCATGCCTCTGTCCCCTTTTTGGAGTCGGTGGTATATATATCCGCGCTGGCTATGCAATACTTCCTCACTTCATCCACCCATCGCTCGTACCAGTACCAAGTGTTCGCGACCAGCACTCCATAACCCTTACTAGGCTGCTTGGTTCCCAGCTTCTTCCAGAGAAGGGTGTGTTGGTGCATGCCGAAGTTGGAGTATCCCTCTTGCTTAATCAATTGGACGACTTGACCGGGCAAATATTTTGGCCTTTCGACCTCCTTCTGAACCCAATACTGATTGTCGATCTCTTTAGCGAGGTCGGTGTCGGATCCAATAAATTCGAAAGCTCGATCCGATTGAGCAATGTTGTTAGTCAGCTTCCTTACGAAAATCACCCTATATGAAAAGTGGGGATGTTGATATTCCGCCAATGGAAGGTCGGATTCAAAATCACCAATGTATTTGGATACACTCGATGGAAGTGGTTTGATGTCTTCGTCGGTCGCGGGCGGAGACGTCAAGTCTCGAAACTGAAGGGCATGCAACATATTTTCTGCCATGGTGTATCGGTTTCCAAAGAGCTGGGTTATTTCCCGCTCGTAGTTCAGGAGGCATGCAATGTATCTACCGGTGAATGCCTCGTCAACTCCAGTCGATTGGTGGTGCTCTATTTCATTCCTTAGCCCGATCAGAAATCTAAGATTGCTCTTCGTAGGACCATCTAAAGGACAAGCCTTTTCGTTGAGGCAACGTTGAAGTTCCCAGTATTTGAAGGCCCCTGATTTGGTACGGCAGAATTTACGCCGCTTCGAACCTTCCGGGATTTCAAAATATCTGTACTCTACGCCTTGACGTCTGTAGTGGGCATGAAGTAAGTAAGTCCACGCGATCACCATCAGAACGATGAAGGCTTCGGTCTTAAACGTTGTAAGGGGATTGTTGAAAGTCTGAACGGCATTCAGGGCCGCCTCGCGAGACTTCTCAAGCAACTGACCTTGGATCAAAGGACCGCGTCTTCTAGCCATCTTGCCCAACTATATCTGTAGGCATCATAATTCGTCCAGTTAGTAAGGCGTCGGTTGTTAGAGCCTAAAGCGTCTTCAGGTTCATGAGTGCCCTGCTATTAAATGTTGCCAACACATCACGACGAGTCCGTCGGCTTAGCGAACCGGCCGCCGTGCCGATTTCCAGGTAACCTACCAGGGCCATAACAATCCAAATCTAGCTGAGTAAGGAAAGCAAAAAGAGGATGCCCTTTAGATTCATCACATGGAATGTTCAACATGGTAGTGCCTCGCTCATTCACACCCCAAACAACCAGAACATAGCAATCGACCTTGGAGCAGGAGACTTCAGTCCTTTGGAACATATAAGGCGAAGCAACATCACCCAGTTGGAGGAAGTCATCATCACACACTGTAGGTCGTCAGCGATAATGGGACACCCGAAGGGGTAGAAAAACCCGAGAGATGTGAGGTGAGGTCAGCTCCCTGGATGAGGTAGATTACTTCAGATAGAGGAGTTGATATGTCCCAGACAGAAACAGGTAAAGCAACCGCCGCCGATGAACGCACAGAGGCGGCCAGGTCCTTCGTCAGAACGGTTAAGGCTGCTACTAGGCGCAAGTACACCCCGGAAGAGAAGATTCGCATTGTGCTGGAGGGCTTCCGCCGCGAGGTCACCGTGAGTGATCTGTGCCGGCGGGAAGGAATCAAGCCTCACTCCTACTACTCGTGGACCAAAGAGTTCATGGAGGCAGGGAAGGAGAGGCTTACCCGCGACAGCGTGCGAGACGCCAGCCGGGACGAGGTCCATCAACTCAAGCGGGAGAACGGAGAGCTGAAGCATCTGGTGGCCGATCTGTCCCTGGAGGTCTATCGTCTCAAAAAAACGTCCATACCCATGCCGCAGGGCGCCGGCGGTATCGGCGGATGAGTGGCGCAGAGAAGGCGGAGGTGCTGGACAAGGTGGCTTCCTCCGGCCTCCCTAAACGCAGGGCACTAGGTGAACTGGGAGTACCCAGGAGCACCTACTACCGGTGGCTGAGGCGGAAGGAGCAGCAAGGACTTGAGGACGACGCGGGAGGTGGCAATCCCCCATGGAACAAGCTGACTACCAAGGAAGTAGACTCTGTTCTGTCGGCAGCCAAGGAGATGCCAGACCTGAGCTGCCGGCAGTTGGCCGCATGGACCACCGACAACATGGGCTTCTCCGTATCAGAGTCCACGGTCTACCGCATCCTACGCCGGGAGGGGCTGGTGAAGAGGCCTGAGATGCGGCTGGCTGCGGGCAAGGAATACCACCTGAAGACCACCGGCCCCCACCAGATGTGGGCCACCGATGCCTCCTACTTCAGGGTGGTGGGCTGGGGCTACTACTACATGGTCACCGTCATGGACGACTACTCCCGCTTCATTCTGGCCCACAAGCTTCAAAGGGATATGACATCCGACTCCTTCATCGAAGTGGTCCAGGAGGCGGTGGACAGGACCGGCATGGACCAGATCCCGATAGAAGACCGGACCAGGCTGCTGAGCGACAACGGCCCCGGCTATGTATCCCGGGCTTTCAGGGACTACCTGGGCATGGTGGGAATCAAGCACATACTGGCAACACCCTTCCACCCTCAGACCAACGGCAAGCTGGAGCGCTACCACCAGACCCTCAAGCGTGACGTGAACCAACTGCCGTACGAGTTGCCTGCAGACTTGGAGGCGGCCATAGTGGCCTTCGTCAGCTACTACAACTACCGGCGCTACCACAAGGCCCTGGGCAACGTGACGCCCTCTGATGTGCTGAGGGGCAGAAGAGAGAACATCCTACGACGCAGGAAGGAGGTGCAGGCCCAGACAATCCAACGGCGAAGACGACACAACAGGACCCTAAGGGAGCTGGTTAGACCTCAATCAGGCCCCTGATCTCTCGGGTCTCACACTGTCCCGTTTTTGCTGGTTGCCAACATTCGTCAATCCGGACAGCGTCGTCGTGATCCGGATTGCGGTAGCGGCGGCGGACACGACCCTCGCGGCATTTTGGTTGTTTTGGGTAAAACAGTCATGGATCAAGACCGTAGCTGACGCATATGCCATGCAGCTTATGGAGTCCGTTCAGACTTTGAGAGGTAACTGATCAATATTCCGCCAGGGACAACCGACATCCCATCTGAACCCATGTGACCTTACCCAGAAATTAGTATCAGTGGTTAGTGGAGACCAGCTATTGACTATTCCCGCCTGTTGCTGTCGCCGAATGGAACCAATCTACCTTCGTCGTCCCAATGGGACATACCGTCGACTATGTCCGTTGTGCGGACGCTGACGGTGCAGACCCGCCGCAAGAGGTCGATGACTCTTTCCTTGTGGTCGGCGAAGCGGTAGGTGTTGAAGCGTTCGGCTATGGTGGGGTCGCGGGGCTTCTTCTCCCTGTATTGATACAAGACCCACTCCAAGGCGGAGCGGCTGCCCAGCCGGTACTCCCACGCCTTCGCTGGCACTTCTTCCAGGGTAGTCTGCTCGTCGACGCGGATCCGGCCCTGCTCCTCCTCAACCTTGAGTATGGGCTTGGCGTGGGTTCCTGCCAGGGAGTCCTGCATGTTCTTTTCGACCCGCTCCAGGGGATAGGGCTCCACCGACTCGAAACCGATGTGCAGCTCCAAAAGCTCCCGCCCCATTTTCACCCAGTTCTGGAACTCGGTGTAGAAGGGCAGCCGGGGGAACTCCCGTAGCAAGTCGACCGCGTATTTCTCCCGGTACACCGGGTCGTGCAGCACCGCGTAGGTGTAGGCGAATATGTCCTCCGCGGAGATGGAATCGTCCTCGTAGCGCTCCCGGAACTGCCGCAGCCCCCACTCGGTGATGTTGCTGACCCGCTCACCTTCGGCCGTGTAGCGGTTCAGCGGCAGGCATTGGGTATCGCCGGTGAAATGAAAGTCGGTCAGTCTGTTTGCTGCCAACACGTAGAAGTTCTTGCCGTTCACGCAAAGATTTAAAACGTCATTCGATCCTCGCAAGTCACTGTCGAACATCTCGTAATGGTTTTTAGTGAGCCTGTCGTTCAATGCGACCTCGGCGAAGTGGTGCATCAAGACAAATGGTCGATATAATGATTCTATTCGGCGAGCGTCGTTGTAATCGATTCGCTCTTTGCGAGTGAATCTATCTCGCAGCGTGCTGCTCCATTTGATAGTGGGGGCGTATGGCTGGCCCCCGTTAGTAATTAGCTCGTTGTACCTGTCGGTAAAAAAGAGGCCTTTGCTTCGGAGAGATCCTACGTCAAAGTCGTAAACCCATTCGTCGCGATTGCTCTTCGCCCCGTTGGAAAACAGGCCAAAGATAGCGCTTCCATCAGCATGATTTGCTGCGAACTTGGTCCGGTGGTCAGCTACTGGCAACAGTTCCTGGAAATTAGTGGAGGATTGGTTAAGCCAGCCACTCCTTTGGTCGGGCGTGATATCCTGCAACGCTATGCCCTCTAGGTTAGCATCTTTGAGATAAGCGAGCTTATCCCTCGCTAACTCTGCGTCTTCCCTGCGAGCATAATGGACGCCGCACTGGCCCAGCCTATCCTTTTCCCGGACGAAGAACCCTATGGCCACGCCGGTCTGGATGCCGAAGACATTGTGGGTGGTGCCGGAAATTTTGGGATTGCGACGCACGTCGGAGCCCAGGTCCAGGACATAAATGTCGGTGAATTCCTGCGACGCAATCTTGCGGAAGCCGTCGTCCTGCCGGGTGTCCAGATACGCACGGTTGGTGATGACGGCGATAATCCCGTCGTCGTCCAGACGGTCCGACGCCCAGCGTAGGAACCGCTTGTACATGTCGTACTGGTGGGTCTTTTGCGCGGTGCTCTCGGCGATGTAGGTTTCCCTGATGCGCTGGTCGATTTCAGGGTACTGACGGTTCGGATTAAATTCGTTCCAGTTGCTTTGACTGTCGTTATAGGGCGGGTTACCGATGATTACGCTGATGGGCTTTTCGTTCTGTTCCTGCACGCGTATCCAGTTCTCTTCCGACAGAGCGCCAAGGTTAAAGGAACCCTGCCGGGTGACCGAGCCGCCGGTGGCCCCTGCCTGCTGCCAGTCCATGTTGTCCAGGGTGTCCACAAAGCACAGGTTGGGGAACTCCAGGTATTTCCCGGTGCGCTCCTTGTAGGCGTATTCGATGTTCAGGTTGGCGATGTAGTAGGGCAGTATCGCAACCTCGTTGGCGTGGATTTCGTTGCGGTACTTGTACTCCAGCCGGTCATCGGGCAGATAACTGATGAGGCTGGTGATGAAGGTGCCGGTGCCGGTGGCCGGGTCGAGAATCTGCACGTTGTCGTCGGCCAGGCTGCGCCCGAAGTGTTTTTGGAGCAGGTGGTCGGCGCCCCGGATGATGAAGTCCACCACCTCATTGGGGGTGTAGACCACGCCCAGGCGGTCGGCGGCGGCGGGATTGTAGGCCTGGTAGAAGTCCTCATAGATTGCCTTGAGGAACTGCTGTTTCTCGGTGTAGTCGGCAATCTCGTCGGCGGCCCGGCCGATGGCCCCGTAGTAGGCCCGCAGCCGGTCGATGGCCTGGCGGCGCACGTCTCCGGTGAAGAAGGTCTGTTCCAGGCCGTCCAACTGGCGAGCGACGTTGTTCTCACGGTGGAACTGGGACTCGCCAAACACCCGCTGGAATATGTCCTGGGTGAGGATGTGCTGGAGCACCATTTCCCGCACGTCGGCCTTGGATACCGAGGGGCCGATGGTGCGCTGGCACAGTTCCAGGAAGCCAGAGGCGGCGCTTTGATAGTCGGCGTTCTCCGCTTCCGCCTCGGCGACTACTTCTCGCAGGTTTCCCAGCACCGCCGGAAGATCGGCCTTGAACTGCTGCCGCGCCTGGCGGAACTCCCCGATCTCCGGAAGCTCGTAGTCGAGGAAACGGCGGATGAGGCGGTGCAGCTCGTCAGGCCCTCCCATGTCCACCCGCATCGCCTCGTTCCCGTTCTGGAACAGGACCGCGGTCTCGGAATCTTCGAACAGGATGTTGTTCCGGGGATAGCCGCTGTTGAACTTCTTCTGGATTTCGCTGTCCAGGTCGTCGTGGGTGTCCTTGGCCTCCCAGAATCCCCGCGCCATCCGCAGCGAGTCCTTGACCGTTCCGTCGGGAATAACGCTGCCGGCCGATAGTTCCGGGACCAGGGCCAACTTCTCCCGGTGCTCCCGGCAGTAGGCGTCGAGGCAGTTCTGAAATGCCGGGCGGATGCTCAGCTCGTTATCCGAGCCGCCGAAGTCAATCAGCTCTTGCAGGTGCGCCCGGTACTGGTCTATGTGGGGGTAGGATGGCATTTGTGGATTTCTGGTGCCGGTTGGGGTGGTGTCAAATCTATCAAACCCCAATAAGCAGGTCAATCAGTCCTCCTTACCATGTCCTATTTTATCCGGAGTACGCTCTGTGCCGCTGATACTGTTTTCGGGGGTAAGATCAATTTACCCGCGATGCTTTGTTCGAGGCCAGCGACTTCTTCTATCCGGGATCAAGCCGCCCTCAGCGATTCGAGTTTGGCTTGAATTAAGTACAGGCCTAGCTATCTTATGCACCTATTGGGCCGCTTCGATAGCTCAAAACTCTTCTGGCGGTCTGTAGAACGGCATCTATGTCCTCTTTCTCTGCGCCTAAACCGTCCTCGATGCATTGGTAAACCACTGATGCCAAGAATGGTCCGACAGTCCCATCAAAGCGCCATTGTGCGGCCTCATCTGGTATGTCATTCATTGATAACAGGGTTAGTTCCTCGCGCAATTCGTTCTCAATCAGGTTTACCACCAGCAAAGCTATCTTGGGCCTTTCGTCCTCCCGTTCCCAACATTGCTCGCACGGTGGCGAGGACTGATTCAATTTATAGCTCGTTGAACGATTAACCGTGTTATACGAGACCGTCTTCACACAGTACTGCCTCTCAAAACGGAAGTCCAAAGGACACCTACTACCGACCTGGTAAGCTAGACACTTGCTACCTGCTTCTAATTTACTGGCTGTATCCATTACCGACGGCTCAGTTTTTGATGACAGAAATGTGTATCTCATCTGGTAGAAAGGTAAGCGCATGGGGTCGTACTCCGTGCACTTAACTGCCAGTCTCTTTTTGCAAAGAGCTTCAAGAGCATTCACTACGAAGTAGTTGTTCAACCATTCGGGACCGTCATGCGTGAGGGCTGCCAATTCCCTCCGGTCCGGAGACCCGGTGTACTCGGAAATAGGGATATGGAACCGGGTCCATTGAAGTGCTCGCTCCACAATCTGTTGCGCCCTCCATTTCCGATACCTGGTTTGAAGTCGCTGGCAAATAGACTTGACCGACCCAATAGTCCATTGAAAGAAACGCCGCACGTGCCCAAGGAAATAGACGAATCCGCTGAATGCACCAAAAAAAGCAGACGCAGCTACGAACCAAACGAACCAATTTTGCTCATTCACTCTCGGCTGTCTCCAGTAGCATCAATTCTCAATTAGTTGCCCCCAAATACTTGCTCCAAGCCGTCATAGCGTCCCGTCGCAGTTCGAGCAAATCGCTTCGCAGGTACGCCGCTTCAGCGGCGTTGCCTACGGCGTGGGCCAGGGCGATCCCAGCAACATATCCCAAATCGTCGGGGTGGGGCAGCAACTCCGGTCCGGTGAACGCCGCAAGTTCTCTCTGGGGAATGGGATGCTTCTTAAAAGACCACGCCCCCGCCTATCGCCGCGGCCAAGGCTAGGAGTACAAAGCCTGCAAACACCCATTGAAGAATACCCATCATTCCCCCTTCAAGTCCCATGCGGCCAGCGAGGAAGGGAAATTCATTTCCAACGCCGCATAGATTTCTTGGGCAACCCCCCGCGTCTCGGCCTGGGGGCTTTGCTCCAATAATGCCGTTTGTTCCAAAATTCCCCTTAGAGATTGGCAGTCACAGAGGCCAAGTGTTTTGATGCTTGGCGCAGGGCCACGCCGATGGGGTCTTTCTCGTCGGGAGTCCCTTCTTCGTCAATTTCCCAATACCCGATGAAGTCGCCGCATTGAGTGATAGCGGCAGGATCGTCCGTCGTTTCTCCAATCGTTAGAACGTCGTTCTCCGCATCGTAGCCGCTTCCCAATGGCAAGTACGCTGAGCCGCCCATGATCTCAAAGCCGATCACGTCGTAGCCGTCCTCTGTCGCCAAGATTACGGCAGCGCCAAACTCCCTTAGCAGCGACGCTGCGGTTGCCCCATTCTGCCCGGTGCCGACATACAGAATGTCGGTGTCCTTATCGTAGCTAACTCGAATCTTGTACCTCCGCTTTAGAGCACCGTTGCTCGAAATAACTCAGGTTCCCAGGGTTCCAATGCCTTGTGGCCGTCCGGTCTGGAACCGCCGTCACGATTCGTTCATCGTCGAGAGACACCGCCACGCGTAGCAGTTCCTTCGACCCCGCCACGAACCCCCAACGCGTCTTAGTGCGACTGCCCTTTGAGTCGATACATTCCCCTTTGTGAAGCTGTCCGCCGCCCCCTAGCTGTCCCAATTTTACCGCCTCGGACGGCCCGCTGGCGGATGGCCCGCTGTGCCGGTCTGACTGAACCGATTTTACGTCCCATGTTTCACCTCGTTCTTTGGAATTGTAGTATAGCTGGACTTTCCCTATTTCCTCACCGGGCCGCAAGATCCATCGGCTTCCACGTCACAGTCCACGCAGTAGACCGCGGGATCGCCGCCGTCTCCGCCCCGCAGGTTGAGGCGACAACCACAATGGCAGCGTCCAGGGTTCTCCGCCACACCCGTTCCTGCATGGCCCAACCCGAACCCGCCACCACTTTCCAAGCCCGCAACGTAAGGGCCGGTGGTGGTCGCAATCATCCTCGTCACCCCCATCGCCCCAGGCAATCGACCCGCCCTTCGGCTGCTCTTGATTCTCCGAGGCCGGCTGTGTCTGTACCTCGGTCACGTCGCCACCAACAGAGCCAGGGTTAGCGCCTCGGTCCCGCACCCGGCCAACCTCAACATCATCAACGCCTCACCGGGTTCTGCGCCCGGACCGCCGCCGCCGCCACCAGGCCCAGGGCTTGAACCAAGTCCTCATCCTCAAGTCCGGCCTCATTCGCCGCAGACGCTAACTGCCCCATACCAAGGCAGACGCGGCAGACCTGCGCCCCACCAGGAGCGGGGGCCAACAAGCCTAAGTCCCCACATAATTGACACGGATTGAGTAAACTCATTCCCCCTCCCTTACCGAAGGCCCGGGTTGCGCCGGTAGAAAAGCTGTTCCTCGACTACCCGTAACGTGAAGTGATAGTCGCAGCCGCAATTTGCGGGATGGTCGTCGTTGGCACTTAGCCTACGGACCTCCCTCAACGCTTCAGCTTCTCCACAGGTCCGCCCTGCTTGGAAGCGGAAGATGTCTCCCGTTCGGCATCGGTGCTCTTCAGCCTCAACGGCACGCTCCACCTCTACCCCACACGCTCCGCAGTATGTACGGTTGACCACGTGCTCGCATTTGACGCAGGGAATCCGTTTTGCTATGTGAGCCTCGCAATCTTTGCCAAGGGTTCCGACGTCTTCATCGGACCTGCCAAACGGGTCATCCAGCAGTCCGGGGTTGTTCTCCAGTAACTCGGCACTCATGGGCCAATGTCCTCCTGTTGAGATTCAGTGATTGTGTTTCCGCTGCAATAGTCCGAGATAACCGCCTTATGGTACGCGGCCTACTTTGTCCAGAATGGCCTCAATCCCTATCAATCGTTTAGTGCAGCCTTCGGGCAGCACGGCCTTCACACCGCGTTGGAACTGCGCCATTGGCATCCGCTTGAATATTTCCGGCTTCCAAAACTCCGCGCCCTCGTGCAACTTCTCCCAAGGAATCGAGCCCTTTCTGAAATGTTCATCGTAAAGGGTCGTTGATACGCTCCAGCGTAGGAAGTCTAGGACCTGAGCGGCCAAGTCCGGCTCGCCCGACCCCAATGCCAGCCGCTGGCCTTCCAGGGACGAAGCTCGCATCCGGTCTGCATCAATATGATATTGGTCGCTAATCGGAACCCTTGAGAAGGTGTCGTACAAGCCCGAGCTCAGGTACGCCCACTGAGGCGTCGGGGAGCTGACGCTTATCGGATGCCAACGGCTCAGGTCGAAGTCGCCCCCGGCTGCTTGCCTTGCACGGCGACTTTGGGCCTGGCGAGCCTTCTCGAGGTCCCTCCGGTAATCCTCGTCCACCCTGCGCCGCTCCCACGGGACTTCAAGCCCGGTAGTCTTCATATAGCAGAACGACGGATATTTCATTTCGTTAGGTTTTAGCCCGAATCCACCGAAGGAGGGCGTCGGGTTAGCGTCCTGAAGCGGCAAGAAGGTGCTCCTGTGCTTCTGGGATAATGGTTTTGTAGCAAAAAACCGACCCCGGAAAAGGAGCACCCAATAGATGCTGCCACGCAACCACCCCGACCGGATCCAAATCACCTTCGACGACCGCCGCTTGGTGGCCAATGCCGGGCTGCTCCTTCCGGCCACCCTGGCGCGGCACCTCGGCCTGCCCGAACTCGTCCGGCAGCGCCTCGACCTGGGCGATGCCCCGGGGCGGGCGAACACGAGCGACAAGATGATGACGCTGGTGGCGTCTGCGCTGGCTGGGGGCGACTGCATTGACGACGCCGATGTGTTGCGCACCGGGGGGACGGCCTGCACCCTGGGCGGCACGGTCAAGGCGCCATCCACCCTGGGCACCTTCCTGCGCAGCTTCCGGTGGGGCCACGTCCGTCAACTCGACCGGGTGAGCCGCGAGTTGCTGGCCCGGGCTTGGCAGGCCGGGGCGGGACCCGGCGACGGGCCCCTGACCATTGACCTGGACTCCACCATCTGCGAGACCTACGGACTGGCCAAGGAGGGCGCACGCCACCACGGCTATACCGGCAAGCGGGGCTATCACCCGCTGTTGGCCGTCGCCGCCGGCACCGGCGACGTGCTGATGTCCCGGCTGCGCGAGGGCCGCGCCAACACCGCCCGGGGCGCCGCCCACTTTCTGCGGGAGACGGTGGGGCGGGTACGCTACGCCGGGGCCAACGGACGACTCACGCTACGGGCCGACAGCGGGTTCTACACTCATGGCGTGGTATCCGTCTGCCGCAAGATGGATGTCCGCTTCTCCATCACCATCCGCCAGCACAAGAGCCTGCGCAATCTCATCGAGACGATACCCGAGGATGCCTGGACTCCCATTCCCTACTGGATGGACGGCGCCGCCGATGTGGCCGAGACCACCTGCACTCCCTTCCAGAGTGAACCTGACGCCGCGCCGGTGCGGCTCATCGTCCGGCGTGTGAAGCCCACGCCCGGTTCCCAGTTGGCCCTCTTCGCCAAATACAGCTATCACGGCTTCATCACCGACCGGGACGGGGAGTTGCTCGAACTGGAGGCTGACCATCGCCGCCACGCCGAGATCGAGAATGCCATACGCGACCTCAAGTACGGCGTCGGGCTCAACCATCTCCCCTCGGGCCGCTTCGCCGCCAACGGCGCCTGGCTGGCCGTCCAGACGATGGCCCACAACCTGGCCCGCTGGACCGCGCGGATCGGTCTGGGAGAGCGGATAGCCACCACCAAGACCCTCCGGCGGCGGTTCTTCTCCCTGGCCGGACGGCTCACCCGCTCGGCACGCCGGTTGACCCTGCATCTTCCGGATCGCTGGCCTTGGGCTGAGAAGTTCAGCCGCGCCTTGGCCCGGCTGCGAGCCATTCCACTCCCGGCCTGACGGCACCGTCGGCGACCGACCCACCCACCGGACAACCGAAGATCCCCGCAGACTCGCGCCAGCCCGGTCCGAGAGAGTTCCCTGCTGCGTATTCTCTCGCCATCCCGCGCATCGCAGCTCCTGCAGACGCCCATAGGGGCCCCTGTGCGGCGATGAAGACCGTCCGCCGACCTCCCTACCCCAAATGGAACCCAGGCTATTTCCCCTGTAGCTCCCTCATCCCCCTTCCGCTTTCCTCACGCCGTCCATCGGTGTCCTTCGGTGGATTCGGGTTTAGGTTGACTGTCGCGTAGACCTCATTCCAGGCGTCGTCGTAGGCAACTATAATTTGTTTCTTGGGCCAGACCCTTTTGGGGGTGATAGTGGCCTCGCTCGCTACCTTCAAAGCTCCGGCGATAGACCACTCAGAGGCGGAGGCACCCAGCAGCAGCCCGCCTTGCTTGCGAAAGCTCGTCATCGCCGCGCTCAACGTCCTGGACCGGACGGCCCCTCCACCGTAGTTGTCACTCAACGCTGCCAACTCGTCGCAGACGAGGATACTTCCCTGTGGGAGAATGTCGCTGAAGCCGTACATTTGCTCCAAGCTGATTCTGTAGCCGAATAACAGCCCTGCACTCTCGGGTGAGAAAACGGGGATGGCCTGAAACCTCCACGCGGAGTAAGCCACAGCAACCATCCACAACGATTTGCCCGCACCCATCGGGCCGGACACCAGGTACAGGCCGTGATTCTCGGGGTAGCCTGCGTTATGTTCCCTGGCATGGAGATGGGCTTCATGGGAGCGTTCCCAAAGCCCAACCCGTTTTTCGACCGGCCATATGTCACGGTGCAGATCGTCTGGCCTCATGGACCGGATTACATCTTGGTCGACTAGCTTCCCGGGCATTTCGTCCCACCGGCGCTCCGGCGGCGGCTTCCGCGCAGGTCGCCGCTCCGCATTCGGGGTGAACAGATTTAGGTCCCAAGGGACCCGGACGGGCGTTGGCGGCTTAACGGCTTTCATCATCGCTCCTATACCCTCCGCTTCAACAGGGTTCTCGACACGGCGGAAAGCGAAATAATTGTATACATTAGTTGGAATCTCCTAGAGACTTGGCCTATGCCATTGTAGGTAAGTGGTCGCCCACCCTTCCCACCTTCCCGTGCCTGGGGTGGGAAGGGTGGGCAGACAGCCGCAGGCGTGGCCGTCCCATCAGCCGGAGGCGCGGGTACGTATTGTGCCTGCAAGGAACTAATCCCGTGCCTGTGCATCAGGCCCTTTGCCCCGGAAGTCTTGGCGGTTTGAACCAATATGGCCGTTTGCGCCGCTTCGCCGGTTCCGGCGGTGCAGACGCCGGCTGCATCTGAGGGGGGTTGATCTTGAGGCTTCGGATACGCCTCGCCTGGCCGCTCTTAATGCCCCCTCGACGGCCTAACTCCACCGCCGCTCTGTGCGCTCTTTCCTCGTCGTCGTCCTGGATGGGCTTTGGTCGGCGGCTGCGCCTGACCGCGGGCCGGGGGGCCTCGTGGGAGTCGCCGGGATGGAATTCGTCCTCGGCATGGGCAGCAGTGAGCCCCAAGAGACCTGCTCCGATCCCGCCGCCTGCGGCCACGGCGTCAAAGGAGCTTTCGGACTTGTCCCCGTCGCCGTCCTCGAGCTGCACGATGGCCTCCGATTGGTTCCCGGCAGCCTCTCCATCTTCATTGACCGGGCCATCGTCACCCTGGCCATCCCAGCCGAGACCCCCCCCGCCTATCCCGGCTCGCATGTCCGCATTGGAATCGTCCTGGTCGCCGTCCTTGCTGCCTTGGGTGTCGTCGCTCTCACGGTCATTGGCTTGGTCCTGCGCCGACTTTGTAGGTGCAGCTTTAGGGGATTCCAGCTGATTGTGGGGCCTGATCTCACGGTCTTGGGCGTCCCCTCCCCAATCCTCACTTTCTCCCTGGCTGTCTCCTTTGGCGGTATCCCTGGCCTCTGGCTTGGGTTGGGTGTTAACTTCCGCCTTCTTCCCGTCGCCGTCACCGTCGCCGTCACCCGGTTGGGAGTTAGAGTCCACGCCCGGCTGCTGCCCCTGCTCTTGGGACTGCGCCGGAGTAGTGGCTTGAGATTCCGATTTCTCCGGCGTTTCGGGCGGGGCCGCAGCAGGGGCCGTCACCGGCTGGGGGGTTGGCTGAGATTCCGTCTTGACCTTCTGTGGTTCCTGTACTTTGGCGGTGGGCATGCCTACCTCTCACAATTTGATTTGTTCGCGTCTCCGGGCCTCTTGGAGACGGCGGTTGACTTCCTTGCCGGGAAGCCCGTACTTGCGACCGATCCGGGCGAAGCTCCAACCCTTTGCCCGCCACCGGGCCATCTTTTCATCCAGGGCCGCGGCATCCCGGCGTTCCCTTGCTTCCACCAGGGCCGCTGCGACTTCCCGGACCGTCAGGCCGTATTGATCGCCCAATTGGTCATAGGTGCGGCCCCGTTGACGCCCGTGCAGGAGTCCGGCGCTGCGTTCGTCCTTCCCCTCGACCCGGGCGCGGGCATCGGCTAAACACTTAGCCGCATGGGACACGCTCAAATCAAAGCAGGCGGCGACTTGGCGGTAAGTCAAATTTAGCCTGCGCTGAACCCGGAACATATCATCGTTGCGCCGGGCCAAACTTTCGGCCCTAGCCTGCTGACAGCCCGTCGCTAACCCGGTCCCAAGCAAAGCCACGTAGATTGGAGAGAGCACAGAACCGTCGAACACCGACATTGGAGCGACGGCGAAGAAGGCCGAGACGTGCCCTTTGCAGGTGGGGCAACGTCCGGTTGTATGAACAGAAGCCCCGGACAGTGAAGGGGCGCGGGGAGATTCCAGGGAAACAAGAACCCCGCAGGTACGGCAAGTGCCAGAGGGGGTTGCCAGGGTAATCTGCCTGGGCTGGGGCTGGACCATCAGTTGCGTCCCGAGACTAACGCCACAACAAAACCCCGGCCCTGTACGGAGCCGGGGTTTTTTGAAGACGCGTAAAGTTGCGTCGGGTTCCCGCTTATTTCAGTGAGACATGGACATTGGACCACGCGCCGAAGCGGTGGCGAGAGATTGCCAACCCTTGCCCACTCCGCCCAAGTAGTCTCCACCACCGCTGCCGCGGCGGGGGCATCTTGGAAGTACGAGGCGATTCGCCGGGCCTTCGCCCGTCGAACACGTAGGGCCGGGCGTTGGTAGATTACTACGCCCCAGCGATCCAGGATGTCACTCGAGCACAAGCCCTTGACTTCGAGCCACAGGATAGTTACCAACGCTCTTGCAGCTGCTTCAGCCAGCCAATGTGTTCCGCCTATTCCCATCTTATTGTCCTAGCAGGTGTTCGCCTGCTCTGTCTTTGCCACGACCTGTACAAAAATCGCCCAACCGGTCTTTTATTGGTCCCCGCGTTGACGAGCGTTAGCCCCTCCTTCGCCGGTGCCCGCAGTGCCCCGTCCAAGTCGACGTCCACGTAGGGTTGCGAGAGGCTCACCAACTCGCCGGGGGCAACGTAAACATTTTGGGCATGGTCCAGCAACGAAGAGTTGGTATCGAGAAGTCTATGGTCAGACTCTTTGCAGCGATGGCAGCCAGGGGAATACTCCTGGACGCAGCGGACCGTCGGCTTGCCCGCCCTTCTCAGATGGGGGTTGGCCTTTATGAACCGAAGCCAGCGGTCCCACTGCGCCTTTTGCCAGTCGGCGTAGTGCGGCTGGACATTCCACGGTTCGGGATTTTTCCAGCTAGAACCCAGGTCCCCCAACATCTCATCGCAGCTACAACAGTGTTGGCTTATGAACTGTGGCCGGATCACGTTTTGCCCTCCTTTGCATTTTTAATTCCTACGGTCCCTGGGACTGACTTTCACGCCTGAGACCAAGCGCGTAACCAGATAGTAACTAGTTACGCGCTAAGGTGTATGTGATGCGTATATTCCGTTTTGTTTTTTAACCATAGATCCTCCCGCTACGCGACCTATAGGTGTAACTAGTTACCATCTGGTTACAGGGTCGTCTATCATGCCTGGGAGAGCGGCTGAAACCGCTTGCAACTGCCAAATCCTAAAGTGTGGGTCGAGTCTCGCATTCTTTTTGTGCTTGATTAGCTCTACCTGTTGTGGTTCCGGGTTGTCGTCGTCGGCTTCAATCGTCCAATACTTGCCGACGCGATGCCCAAGCCATCTGCCAAGAGAGACGTTGTTCCCATCATCGTCTTTACCACCAAGCCGAATGTGCTTGAGGGCTATTGTGCGTAGGTCATCAGAGTTGCGCTTACCATCCCCCACTCTGACCCACCAATCGGTGATGAAATCCGCCTCCGAAGTAGTTTCGGTATCCCGGCTTCGGAGGTTCGCACCTTTCGTTGCGTTGTATTCCAGGCCAATCGACGCCATTAGTCCACTAACTTGCTCCTGAAAATCCACGAAATCACCCACTACTCCTTTCCCGTTGGTGGGCGCACCGGCGTCGAGCCAGTACAGAACAATGGAGCACACCGCGGAGAGAATTCTCAGGCGGTTTTGTGGGTTGGCGAGAATGTCGTAGGGCAGTCTGTACCTGAACCCGGAGCGCAACTCGGGATCTGGCCGACGGGCGTTGAGTCGGACGTGGAGGCTTCGGTTGATCAAGTCCTTGCCAACCTGAAGATTATTGCCGGTGGCACAGATGCTGATAGACTTAACAGGAACCGAAAGGAGCAGGCTGCCTCCCAAGACGCGTCCGGTTATGAATTCACCCGTCAACCCGGCGGCGAGCAGGTCAGATTCGAATCTTGACGATATATTGTCAATGAGCAAGGCGGATGGATGGTCACGTAGAGCAGCTACTAGCCGTTTGTCGTTCTCGTCAGCTGAACCATATCCCTTCGCTGGAGTCATCATCGCCGGTCGCTTCCCATCGAAAATTGCGGTAATGCTAGTGCAGAGCTTTGACGCTCCGGTCTGGGAATCCGGCTTATCGACTACGAAGATAGGTTCAGTACCGTAAGCCTTAAGCGGGATCCCGAGAATCTTGGCGATGGCGTTCTGTCTGTCGTGCTCCGAGTCGTAGGGAAACTGCCCGAAAAATTCGTCGATGATGGCCAGGCTTTCTTCTACTGTCAAGGAGCGGTCGATTCCATCCGGCATGTCGCAGAATTGGCCGGATGGGGGGTGGTATCCTTGAAATTCGATTAGCTCGCCTTCCCATACAAATGGGGACCGTTTGACGCCTCTGAGTGGGGGCAACTCTCCAACAAGCATTCGCTCAACGGCCTCGACCAATTGCTGCGGGGGGTACTTGCCCTGAAACCCGTGCTGTGTGTCGCGGCCAAATTTGAAGTGCTGGCACATGGTCAGAAGGGCATCAACTTTGTCGAAAGTGAGCATGTGCGGTCCAAGACGTTTAACGATGGTTGTATTGACCGCAAAAAGTCTGGGAGCACTTGCATTGTTCTTCAGGATTCGGTCGCTGATGGTTTCCGCTTCGTCGTGGGGATCGTCTCCGACGTTAAGTTTGATTTTCATATTTTTGGCGGACCCTGCACCCCTGATGCCATGCTCTCGCCAGCCCAAGTTGTGGGCGTGGCCCCGAAGTTTGTTACGGGCACTGTCTAAGCTGTCAGTGGGCAGGGCTTCCCATCGTTCTGCGACTTCGCCGGACCTATATTTTTCGCCTTTGGCACTCCACTCTTCGGCTTCTGCGATTGAGAAACTAAGTGCTTTGAGGGTTGGAAGCCAGCCAAGCCATTGGCCATAGCTTTGTGGCGGGTCGATATCGTTCAGGGCATCCAGGTCGATTCTGTGCTCCGACGCGGGATCGCTCGCCTTCCCCGGGGACCCTTCGTACTTCGTGGGGATACGCGCCATCGTGCTCAGGGTAACCGGGATTATCTGTTTCGTTGCAGGCGCAACGTAGGCGGTAGGGTCCCAAGACTCGAAAGTTAGCCTTGAGACGTCCTTCCCACTCTCATCGACCAGTCCTCGATATTGTTCGGGGACAGCGGCAACGGCAGAGACCCAAAAGTCGCGATGCTTGCGGCCCCACCATTTCGTGTTGGGGTCCTTGACGTCTTTTGGGGCCTCAATAGCCATGAGCAGTTTCACGCCCTTACCACGGGGGGACACGAAGGCGCAAACAATTGATGGAAGCTCAGATAATTCGTCTCTGAGAGATTCAGCGTGGCTCAAGTCGTCCAGGTGATCAAGATCGAGAACGATTAATTGGTTGTGTTCGGCCAGGTTCTTGATCGCCCGGGTAGGCGTGAAGGTTCCGCAGGGAGTAATCGCGGGGAGAGTTCTGCTTTTAAGCGCCTTCTGCGCGTCCTCGTCTCCTTCGAGGTCTCGTATGCTCTGGATGCGTCTAGAATTCTTGTTGGACCGGATATTTCCGATAAAGTGTTGTAAGTTGGATGTGCGCCCCTTCCCGCTATTGGTCGCCTTACTAACTCGGAAGACTCTAAAGTCTGTAAAATCGCGAAACCCCTGGTCTGGCACCGTCTGGGCACCGTCCTGGACGCCGGGCGCAGTGACGCCCCGGGTTTTCCTAGTTGGCGTCATCGCTCCCACCGGGTCCGCTGGATTCCATCCAAGCGATCAGCACCGCCGATGGCCACCGCGTGACCCTGGCGGAAATTCGCACCGGCTGGGGGATCGCCGATTCCTGAGCGAGCCTAAATACATGGGCGCGGGACACGCCCAAGAAGGCCGCAACCTCGGTGACAGTCAGGAGCGAATGAGGAGGGAGAGATCGGGCAGAGGGCAACTGGGGGGCATCGGTTGTTCGCATGAAAACCGCCTCCATAGGTAGTATGTGTGTCCACTACTACTCAGGAGACGGAGGCTCTGCGACCTGCCTGGCACGATCCCCGCATTGGCAGCGGGGCTATTTGCCGTGCCATTCCTTATTCGGTTACGTAGTTGCTGCCAGACCCGGTTATCATAACGCTACAGCACGGTTAAAGTCAACTGCTGCAATCATTCAGGAAATTGGCCCAGGTGTCCATGAGCGTCTTGCGCTGCTCAAATAGGTCGCTCCGCATATATGCGGCCTCAGTGCTATTTCCTACGGTGTGGGACAAAGCTGCTTCTGCCACGGCCCACGGTGCTGGTGTACACTCTATGGCCCAATTCCGAAAGCTGCTACGAAAGCCATGCACGGTTGATTCGATGCCGTTCTCTCTTAGTAACTTGGACAGGGTGTTATCAGACATAGACTTGCCCCGAACGCTTGGGAATATCAGTCCGTTGTCGCCTAAAAGCTGTCGGGCTTGTTCCAAGATTGCCAGGGCTGAGGCAGAAAGCGGCACTCGATGTTCCCGCCCGTTTTTGGTGCGCCTGGCCGGAACCGTCCATAAGGCCCGGCACAGGTCTATTTCGCTCCATGTTGCCTCTCGGGCCTCGCCGGACCGGGCGGCGGTCAAAACTAGAAATTCAACGGCCAATTTGGTCCCCGGCAGTGCGTTGGTATTTCTAACGGTTTCCAAAGCCTGGGCAACCTCTGAATAGGGCAACGCCCGGTGGTGTTCTTTGTTGGCAAGTTTTGGCAAACCGGCGGCGAGATTCCGGTCGGCTGGATTCCGGTCAATGAGTCCCTGAGCGATAGCCCACATGAAAGCCGTTGACAACCCTATCTTGGCTCGTTTGGCGACTTGGGGCGTTTTCATTGCCAGGGGCGTTAGGAAGGAGAGGATGTCGGCGGGGGTAATTCCGTCAACCGGCTTGTTACCGATTTTGGGTAGTACGTGCGTTACCATCACGGACCGCAGATATTTCTCGGTGCGCTCGTTTCGCCAGCTTGTCCGCTTTACCTCTATGGCTCGCTCTAAGCCCGAATCCACCGAAGGACACCGATGGACGGCGTGAGGAAAGCGGAAGGGGGATGAGGGAGCTACAGGGGAAATAGCCTGGGTTCCATTTGGGGTAGGGAGGTCGGCGGACGGTCTTCATCGCCGCACAGGGGCCCCTATGGGCGTCTGCAGGAGCTGCGATGCGCGGGATGGCGAGAGAATACGCAGCAGGGAACTCTCTCGGACCGGGCTGGCGCGAGTCTGCGGGGATCTTCGGTTGTCCGGTGGGTGGGTCGGTCGCCGACGGTGCCGTCAGGCCGGGAGTGGAATGGCTCGCAGCCGGGCCAAGGCGCGGCTGAACTTCTCAGCCCAAGGCCAGCGATCCGGAAGATGCAGGGTCAACCGGCGTGCCGAGCGGGTGAGCCGTCCGGCCAGGGAGAAGAACCGCCGCCGGAGGGTCTTGGTGGTGGCTATCCGCTCTCCCAGACCGATCCGCGCGGTCCAGCGGGCCAGGTTGTGGGCCATCGTCTGGACGGCCAGCCAGGCGCCGTTGGCGGCGAAGCGGCCCGAGGGGAGATGGTTGAGCCCGACGCCGTACTTGAGGTCGCGTATGGCATTCTCGATCTCGGCGTGGCGGCGATGGTCAGCCTCCAGTTCGAGCAACTCCCCGTCCCGGTCGGTGATGAAGCCGTGATAGCTGTATTTGGCGAAGAGGGCCAACTGGGAACCGGGCGTGGGCTTCACACGCCGGACGATGAGCCGCACCGGCGCGGCGTCAGGTTCACTCTGGAAGGGAGTGCAGGTGGTCTCGGCCACATCGGCGGCGCCGTCCATCCAGTAGGGAATGGGAGTCCAGGCATCCTCGGGTATCGTCTCGATGAGATTGCGCAGGCTCTTGTGCTGGCGGATGGTGATGGAGAAGCGGACATCCATCTTGCGGCAGACGGATACCACGCCATGAGTGTAGAACCCGCTGTCGGCCCGTAGCGTGAGTCGTCCGTTGGCCCCGGCGTAGCGTACCCGCCCCACCGTCTCCCGCAGAAAGTGGGCGGCGCCCCGGGCGGTGTTGGCGCGGCCCTCGCGCAGCCGGGACATCAGCACGTCGCCGGTGCCGGCGGCGACGGCCAACAGCGGGTGATAGCCCCGCTTGCCGGTATAGCCGTGGTGGCGTGCGCCCTCCTTGGCCAGTCCGTAGGTCTCGCAGATGGTGGAGTCCAGGTCAATGGTCAGGGGCCCGTCGCCGGGTCCCGCCCCGGCCTGCCAAGCCCGGGCCAGCAACTCGCGGCTCACCCGGTCGAGTTGACGGACGTGGCCCCACCGGAAGCTGCGCAGGAAGGTGCCCAGGGTGGATGGCGCCTTGACCGTGCCGCCCAGGGTGCAGGCCGTCCCCCCGGTGCGCAACACATCGGCGTCGTCAATGCAGTCGCCCCCAGCCAGCGCAGACGCCACCAGCGTCATCATCTTGTCGCTCGTGTTCGCCCGCCCCGGGGCATCGCCCAGGTCGAGGCGCTGCCGGACGAGTTCGGGCAGGCCGAGGTGCCGCGCCAGGGTGGCCGGAAGGAGCAGCCCGGCATTGGCCACCAAGCGGCGGTCGTCGAAGGTGATTTGGATCCGGTCGGGGTGGTTGCGTGGCAGCATCTATTGGGTGCTCCTTTTCCGGGGTCGGTTTTTTGCTACAAAACCATTATCCCAGAAGCACAGGAGCACCTTCTTGCCGCTTCAGGACGCTAACCCGACGCCCTCCTTCGGTGGATTCGGGCTAAGCACTGAGCAAAGGTAAGAACGGTTGACGGGATGATAGGAGCGGCCCGGCGTGGGTCTTCTTTTTTGTCAAGCATACGGGCGTTTTCCAGGGCCTTTTCCCGCGCCCGGCTAAGTGTTACCCTTGGGAACGAACCTAGCCCGATAGTGATAGGATTCCCATTGATTCTCAGACGTTGGGACCACGTTTTAGAGAAGCCTCCCGACCTGTCCCTTTTCACCAACAATGAGAGGCCCCAACTGCCCCGGCCATCGCCATACCGTCCGGACTGTTGGATTGCCTGAATGTATGTCTTTGATAGATGCCTTGGCCTATCCATGCTGCCTCCCCCCTAGTTACCACTTAGTTACCACTTTACGATAGTATCACAAACCCCCACAATAGTAAAATAAGCGTAATGTGAATCTAAATCGGGCAAGGCAAGCCGCATTTGAGAGCAAAAATGGAAAATGCCGGGCGCGCCAATACTCCCGCTTTTTTGCAGCTAAACCAGGTCTTTCTGGCATTGTCATACCACTTATTGCACCCCTACGACACCAGCATTAAGAATGAGCTGTCAGCGATGCCTATCCTTGTCATGCATATATCATCATGGTATATCATAAAATCTGAAGTGTAGACGGTTCACACAGGAAGCGGATTATGAGAACACGCAAAGAGAAGGAGATTGTGTCCGCAACAGATGTCGTTGCTCATGACCTTAGGGAATTGTCGCACCATATGCAGGTCTTTGAAGCTGCTCGGACGAGAATGGACAACGACTATACCGCTTTGTTGGAACAATACCCAAACCGGTGGGTTGCCGTAGGCCAGGATGGGCTAATTGATCACTCAGATTCTCCCAGTGCATTGGTCACCTCTCTAAACGATCGTGGCATCAACAATTGGGAATATGCACTGGGATTCCTTGACCCCCAGGGAACTAAATTGCTGTTGTGATCGAAGGTACCTTTGACGGTGACGGGAATCCCTTCATCTTTGCGGGCTTGGTAATCCCTAGTTTCAGTCTCCATCCCCACGGGGGCAGCATTGTTCGCTTTCTCGTCGATACTGGCGCGTCGAGTACGTGCCTGCACCCCGAAGATGCTAGACGACTGGGCATTCCCATCGACGGGCTTCAGGCATCGGTGTGGTCTCAAGGCATCGGTGGGAGGGCTGGATATGCCGTGATGTCGGCTCAAGTCTATTTCCAAGAACCATCCAGATTTGGGCGACGATTTCGATTGGTAGGCTATGACATCGACTTAGCCGTAGCCCTGCCCACCAAAGAGAATGCAATTCTCCCGTCATTGTTGGGCAGAGATATTCTGAACCAATGGGACATGCGGTATGACCAGCGGCATTCACGCCTTAAATGCCGTCCACACACTTTCGACCAGATAGTGTCCTAGCCCCATGTATCGCTTCCAAGGGTTGACGACGGTTAGCGATGGCGTCTGCGGCCACGCCGTGATCGTCACTGGCTCCACTATTGGGCGTGATAACTGCGAATATCGGCAGCTCATCCCGGGGCCTCGGCGGGGCAAAGAAACCGGGGCTGGGGACTGGCGACCCTTGGGATGGCGGCCCGAATAGGAGGGGCTCGGTGAAAGTGCTGGTTACCGGGGCTACGGGGTTTTTGGGACGGCGGGTGGTCCCAGCGCTGCAGCAGCGCCGGCATGAGGTGTCGTGCCTGGTGCATACCCCAGGCCGGGAGCGCATATTTCCACCACGAACGGTGGACGTGCACTACGGCAGCGTCATGGAGCCGAATACCCTGACGGCGGCGTTTCACGACGTGGACGTCGTAGTCCACCTGGTGGGCATTATCCGCAGGCGCAAGGGAGCCGGTTACGATCAGGTCAACCGTGACGGAGTCGCCAACGTGGTTGCGGGGGCCAAGGAGAGCGGAGTCAAGCACATAATTCTGCTCAGCGCCCTGGGGGCAGCAGAAGACCGTGCATATCCTTATTTGCGCAGCAAGTGGCAAGGGGAACGCGCGGTAGTGAACAGCGGGATTCCCTACACCATCATCAGGTCGTCCATAGTGTTCGGCGCAGGCGATGAGTTCTTGAACAGCCTCGCCGCCCTGGTTAGGGTGTTCCCATTGACGCCGGTCATCGGGTCGGGCAGGAACCGGCTTCAACCAATTGCGGTGGAAGACCTGGCCCGGTGCGCGGCGTTGACCGTGGAGCGAGACGACCTCAAGGGGAAAATCCTGGAAGTAGGCGGCCCCCGGCAGGTCAGCTACAACGAAATCGTAAGCATTGTTGCCCGTACCCTGGGGAGCCGGCGCCCCCGTATCCATATCCCGGTGTGGGTTATGAGCCCGCTAACCGCGGTGATGCAGCGCATCTTGCCCCGGCCGCCCATCACCACCGACCAACTGCGAATACTGGCCATCCGAAATGTGGCCGAGCCGGACGTCGTGAAAAAGACCTTTGCCTTTACCCCCAAGGAACTGGAAGGTAACATAGATTACGTTAAGTCGGTGGGCTTCCGGGAAGGCATGTCGATCCTCACCGGCCGCGTGCCCCGCCATATTCGAGACCACTGAGGCGGCGGGGTGATTCTTATGGTTCGACAGGCTCACCACGAACGGAGGGGGCTTGGCCGGCTCACCACGAACGGAGGGGGCCTGGCCGGCTCACTACTACAAACGAACATTGGCGATAGGCGGCTGCACCGGAGTCTGTAGATTGGACTACAGGGATTCCATAGACCGGTTGATGTCCTTGGTCGACCACGAGAGGACCAATCACCCGGGCCCGCGCCAGAAGGTCATCTACGACCTGAGCCGGGTCCAGGCCTTGCTGGCCCTCTTGGGCAATCCGCAGACCGGGGCCCGCTCTATTCACGTTGCCGGCACCAAGGGCAAGGGCAGCACGGCAGCCCTTTGCGACGCCGCCCTGCATGCCGCCGGATACAAAACCGGCTTCTACTCGTCACCCCACCTGCACAGCTTCCGGGAACGCATTCGCATGGACACTCAGCCTATCTCCGAGTCCGAATTTGCCGAGCTGGTGGAAGATCTGTGGCCGTACCATGAATCGGTCAGCGGCGATTCCCCACTGGGCCCGGTGACGTTGTTCGAGTTCATGACGGCCATGGCCTTCCAAGGTTTCAGCAAAGGTAAAGTGGACTTTCAGACCATAGAAGTGGGCCTGGGCGGCCGCCTGGACGCGACCAACGTTCTAGACCCCGACGTATGCGTAATCACGTCCATCAGCCGGGACCACGCGGCTATCCTGGGGGACTCCCTGGGCGAAATCGCCGGCGAGAAGGCGGGCATAATCAAGCCCGGTTCCCCGGTGGTTGTCGCTCCTCAAGCCCGGGAAGCGTCGGACGTGATAGAGCAGGTATGCCGGCGGATGGAAGCACGGCCTATCCACGTCGGCCGGGACGTGACCTGGGAACGCCACTCCGCGGACCTTGACGGGCAGCGGTTTTCGGTACAGGGGCGTTTGGGCCAGTATGAGTTGACCATGCCGCTGCTGGGAAGCCACCAACTGGAGAATGCCGCCTCCGCCGTGGCCGCGCTGGAGGTCTTGACGGAACAGGGCCACCGGGTTCCTCCGGAAGCTATCCAGAGGGGGTTTGCCGGAGTATCCTGGCCCTGCCGCATGGAAGTGTTGTCAAGGTCTCCAAGAGTGATGGCGGACGGGGCCCATAATCTCTATTCGATAGAGGTCCTTCTGGACTCGCTGCCCCGGTACCTGGACTACGACCGGCTGATATTGGTGGCGGGATTCTCGAGAGACAAGAGCGTCGAGGACATGGTCAGGAGGCTGGCTTTGGCGGGGCCGACGGTGTTTGGCACCCGTTCCCGGCATCCCCGCTCCCTGTCCCCCGACTCAGTGGCAGCCCTATTTGCAGGCCAGGACGTAGCGGCGGAGGCGACAGACGGGACCGCGGAGGCGCTGGAACGGGCATTGGCGGTTGCCGGAGAAAACGACCTGGTGCTGGCCACAGGCTCCCTGTTTGTGGCCGCCGAGGCCAGGGAAGCAATATTAGGGATCGAGCCGGAGATTTATCCCGACCTGTTGCCGGTGGACCAACGGGCTTCTCAGGCCGTCCCCAGACTATCTGACCTGGACTCCAAGGTGCACCATTGAGCAAGCCAAAAGTAGTAATAACCGGAATCGGCGCCATCACGCCGCTGGGGCGGACTGTCGACGCCTTCTGGGAGGGGCTGGCGGCAGGCCGGTCGGGGATAGGGCCCATGACCCTTTGCGACCCCACTGACTATCCCTGCCGCATCTCCGGCGAGGTAAGCGACTTCGACCCGGAGGAATACGTCAGCTCGCGAGAAGCCCGGAGGATGGCCCGGTTTTCCCAGTTGGCGGTGGCGGCGGGCCTCACCGCGGTGGAGTCCTCGGGCCTGGACATGTCCAAGGAGGACCCGTTCCGGGTCGGCGTGGTTCTGGGCAACGGCAACGGGGGATTCCCCACGCTGGAGGAAAACTGCCGCATATTGGCCCAACGGGGCGGCATGAGGATGTCGCCCTTCTTTTTTCCAATGATATTGCCCAACATGGCAACCGCCAACGTTAGCCGTTTCGTTGGAGCCCAGGGCTACAACTCCACCGCCACCACGGCCTGCGCCGCATCCAACCAGGCAATGGGCGAGGCGCTGGAGGTAATCCGGCGGGGCGCGGCCGACGTTGTGCTGGCCGGAGGAGCCGAGGCGGGCATCAGCCAGCTGGGCCTGGCCGGTTTCGCCGTCATGCGGGCCCTGAGCACCCGGAACGACGACCCCCAGGGAGCGAGCCGCCCCTTCGACGCCGAACGGGACGGCTTTGTCCCCGCCGAAGGTTCGGTGATCCTGGTGTTGGAAAGCCTGGAGCATGCCCTGAGCCGCGACGCCACCATCATCGCCGAGCTGGCCGGTTTCGGCTGCACTGCCGATGCGTCGCACCCGGTGCAACCGGAAGAGAGCGGGGCCAGCGCGGCGGAGGCTATGCGGCGGGCCGTGGCGGATGCCGGAACGCCCTTGGACCAGGTGGACTACATCAACGCCCACGGCACTTCCACACCACTGAACGACGCCGTGGAGACCGCGGCCATCAAGCGCCTCTTCGGCGAGCGGGCTTATCAGATACCCATCAGCTCGACCAAGTCGATGATCGGGCATTCGCTGGGGGCCTCCGGGTCACTGGAGGCGGTGGCCTGCATCAAGTCCATCACGGAAGGCGTGGTCCATCCGACTATCAACTACCGGACGCCGGATCCCGCATGCGACCTGGACTACGTGCCCAACGTCGCCAGGAAACACCAGGTCGACGTTGCTTTGTCCAACGCCTTCGGCTTTGGGGGCCAGAACGGGTGCTTGGTTTTTCGGAAGTTTGACCCGGACGGCTGAGGTGGGGCGACCCCCTCTTAATCTCCCCCTTTCGAAGGGAGAGGTTTAGAGGGGGTGAAAATCTCGCCCCCAGCGCCCCCACCACTGACACTTGCCCCTTGCCCACCCTCCCAGGCTCCCCTTATCATGGATGCAGGTCAGGTCCCTGCCATATCGCCGGACCCAATCAAGACCAGCCACTGAGGCCCGTGACGTGTCGTGACCAAACGCCGCCCCAGCCCCGAACCCTCCAACCCCCCCTCGCCTGCTGCCGATGCCCCAAAATGGAACGAAATGGTACAGAATGGTACAGAATTCGAAAAATCCGGCCTTTCCTCCCGCCACCCCAGCCTCGAATCCTCCAACCCTCCCCCGCCTGCTGCCGATGCCCCAAAATGGGACGGAATGGTACAGAATGGTACAGAAATCGAAAATTCCGGCCTTCCCTCCCGCCAGCTGCAAGCTCTGCCCATCATCGCCGCTGCTCCCACCCTGCCTCGAGCCGCCCGCTCCTCCGGCATAGGACAAGGCGTTCCCTACCGTTGGCTCCAAGACCACCGCTTCCGCCACGAACTGACCCGCCTCCGCCCGAACACAGCCGACCTCGCCCGCTATGAACTCCGGGGGCTTATGCTCCGCTGTTTGGATATGTCAACGAATTACCAGACAATTACAGGAATGACGGGTCGGGGATGGCGGGTATGACGGGACGGGATAGCGCACATGACGGGACGGGATGGCGGGGATGGCGGGAAAGGGGCTGGTTGCATGGCGCACGGGCAAAGGTCTCCGGGCCGGTGACGGCATCGCCTTGACCCTCCTAGACCTCCAGCCTAGAATGGGCGGCAGGTGGTCACACTTTGGTGTTGCGGCGGTGTAGGTAGAGCCAATGACCGAACGCTTAGTGTCAGGCATAGCCCAGGCGGAGGACCTCGACCAGTCGCTGCGTCCCAAGCGCATGGGCGACTTCGTGGGGCAAGGCCCGACCAAGGACAACCTGAGCATCGCCATCGAGGCCGCGAAAATCCGCGGCGAGCCCCTGGACCACGTGATAATCTACGGCCCCCCCGGCCTGGGCAAGACGACGCTGGCCCACATCATCGCCCAGGAAATGGGCGCCGGCATCAGGGTCACCTCGGGTCCGGCAGTGGAGCGGGCCGGCGACATGGCCGCTATTCTGACCAGCCTGCAACACAGCGACTTGCTGTTCATCGACGAGGTGCACCGGCTGAACCGGGTTGTCGAGGAAGTCCTCTATTCGGCCATGGAAGACTTTTTCCTGTCGTGGATGGTGGGCAAAGGACTGGCGGCGCGGAGCCTAAACCTGCGCATCAAGCCATTCACATTGGTCGGGGCCACCACCCGGTATTCCATGATCAGCGCCCCCTTGCGCGACCGGTTCGGGTCGGTCTTCCGGCTGGAATACTACGGGCTGGAAGACATGAAGGTGATTGTCGAGCGTTCAGCCCGGATCCTGGAAGCCAACATCGATTCGGAAGGCGTGGATGAAATAGCATCCCGGGCCCGGGGTACGCCCCGCATCGCCAACCGCCTGCTGAAGCGTTCCAGGGACTATGCCCTGGTAAAAGCCGACAACCGGGTTACCGGCCCGGTGGCCAGGGCCGCCCTGACCCAGCTAAACGTGGACGAGCGAGGCCTGGACCAGTCGGACCGCAGGCTTCTGGAAAGCATCATAGACAAGTTCGACGGCGGGCCGGTGGGGTTGGATACGCTGGCCGCCGCCATCAACGAGGACTCCGACACCATAATGGACGTGTGGGAGCCCTACTTGCTGCAGCTGGGGTTCCTGGAACGCACCCCCCGGGGACGGATGGCGACCCGTTTGGCCCACGAGTACCTGGGCCGGCCTTACCGTCGGGTCGAGGGTAAAGACCAGGGCCGGTTGTCGGGGCTTTGATGCGGCGGGCATGACGCCAGGCCCTGCGGAACGCCGGCCTTGTTGCTTGCCAATAGGCCAAAGGCTACAATAACCCAGTCCGATTGGCGACATTCGGGCGAGACCCCTGAGAATTCCCCAATTTTAGTTGTTGCGTGAGTTTCGCAGATTTGAGCATCCAGGCATCCGGGACGGCCACCATGATTAGAGAGGGCAGCGTTCCCTCTTTGGACCTGCTGCTGGATGCGGCTGCCCGGGGAGAGGCGATAGACGACGAACACGCTGCCGTTTTGGCTTCGGGCGTCAACGGGCGGTTGCCGGATTTGTGCGCCGCCGCCGCCGCATTGCGTGACAGCGGGAAGGGCAGGACGGTGACCTTCTCCCCCAAGGTGTTCCTACCCCTTACCCGTCTCTGCCGGGACTTTTGCGGCTATTGCACCTTCAGGCTTGACCCGGCTGCCGCCGGGGACAACCTGTACCTGACCCCCGAGGAGGTGCTGGACGTGGCCCGGGCCGGGGAGCGACTGGGTTGCACAGAGGTCTTGTTCACTCTTGGAGAGCGGCCCGAGCAGAGATACAGCGAGGCCAAGGAATGGCTGCGGCATCGCGGGTACGCCACGACGCTCCAGTACCTGGCCGACATGTGCCGGTTGGTGACTGAGGAGACCTCGGCGCTGCCCCATGCAAATCCGGGCACACTGAGCCGCCGGGAGCTGGCGGCGCTGCAACCGTATAATCCGTCCATGGGGCTCATGCTGGAGAGCGCCAGCGAGCGGCTCCACGGCCCCGGCGGGCCCCACGAGTTCGCCCCCAGCAAGCGGCCAAGGGTGAGGCTGCGGACTATCGAGCTGGCAGGCGAGTTGGGGGTCCCATTCACCACCGGTATTCTCATTGGAATCGGCGAGACCCGCCAGGAACGCATCGACTCTATCCTGGCCATCAGGCGGCTGCACCGGACCTATGGCCATATCCAGGAAGTGATCATCCAGAACTTCAGGGCCAAGCCGGACACCCCCATGCGGGGGGTTGCCGACCCGACGTCTGAAGAATTGCTGTGGACGGTCGCCGTCGCCCGGTTGCTGTTGGGGCCGGGTATGAACGTGCAGGTGCCGCCCAATCTCAGCGCCGACGACTATGAAGTCTACCTGGACGCCGGCATAAACGACTGGGGCGGGGTTTCTCCGTTGACGATTGATTATGTAAACCCGGAGGCTCCCTGGCCGACGCTGGCCGAGTTGAGGCGCCGGACGGAGGCCAAGGGGTTCGAGCTGCGGCCCAGGCTGCCCGTTTACCCGGAGTTTATCGATGCCGACAACGAGTTCTTGCCCCCGGAGTTGAAGGCGAAAGTGACCGCCATAGCCGATAGCGAGGGTTATGTTCAGGGAGGGATGCAGAGATATGTCGGCAACAACTGACCAGCGTCAAGACGCCGTCGACATAGAGGCGCTGGTATCGTCGGTGGACCCCCAGGTGGCAGGGATATTGGGCGCGGCGTTGGACGGGAAGGACATCTCCGCTGAAGACGGGGCCACCCTGTTCGAGACCTCGGGCCTGGAATACCAGGCAATGGTCCTGGCGGCGGACGAACTGCGCCGCCGGTCTGTGGGCGACGTGGTCACCTACGTGGTGAACCGCAACATCAACTTCACCAACGTCTGCATCAAGCGCTGCGGCTTTTGCGCCTTCAGCCGCGACTTCCGCGAGGAGCAGGGCTACCTTCTCCCCGAGGAGGAGATAGTGCGCCGGGCCAAGGAAGCGTGGGACTACGGGGCGACTGAGGTGTGCATCCAGGCCGGGCTGCCGCCCCAGATGGAAGGCGACCTGTACATCCGGCTATGCGCCGCCATCAAGCGCGAGTTGCCCGATATGCACATCCACGGCTTCTCGCCGGAGGAAGTGCTGTACGGCGCCGTCCGGTCCAAGTGCAGCATCAGGGAATACCTGGAAGCGTTGAAATCGGCCGGCGTGGGCAGCCTTCCCGGCACCTCGGCGGAGATACTGGACCAGGAGATGCGAGACCGCATCTCGCCAGGCCGGATACGGGTGGACCAGTGGACCGAGGTAATCACCACGGCCCACGAACTGGGCATTCCGACTACTTCGACGGTCATGTTCGGCCACCTGGAGACCAACGAACACATTGCCCGCCACATAGCGCTAATACGGGACATCCAGATGAGCACCGGCGGCATTACCGAGTTCGTTCCCCTGTCATTCGTGAGTTCGGAAGCTCCGATGTTCCTGAAGAACCTGGTCGAAGGCGTCCGCTCCGGCCCCTCCGGCATGGACGTAGTGAAAGTTCACGCCATCGCCCGGATAATGTTGAATAACTGGATTCCCAACATACAGGCGTCGTGGGTCAAGGAAGGCTCCCGGATGTCGCAGTTGCTGCTGACGGCGGGGGTCAACGACCTTGGGGGCACGTTAATCAATGAATCTATTTCCACGTCGGCGGGAGCCCAGCACGGCCAGTTGATGCGGCCCTCAGAGTTCCGGCAGATGATACGCCAAGCCGGGCGCGTTCCGGCGGAGCGTTACACCACCTACGTGACCAAGCGGCTGTTCAGCGAGACCGACGAGGAGCTGGACCCGCTGGACCTGGTGGGAGAAGATGTGGAGGAGCTATTCGGCTCGTACCAACGGTTGATTAAGCTGGACACGTTCCGTTTCCGGCACCCTAAACACTCGCGGGAAGAAGACCCGAAGGCCGCCGCTTCCACAGGCAGCGGCTGAAACTCAGGCAAGGGCGTTGATTGAAGCCTGGCAGTAAAGTGCTGGCCCTGGCCGGCGGGGTGGGGGGCGCCAAGCTGGCACTGGGACTGTCCCGGGCGCTTCCCCCCGAGCAGTTGGTGATTTGCGTCAACACCGGCGACGACGAATGTTTCCACGGCCTGCACGTTTCCCCGGACCTGGACACCGTGATGTACACCCTGGCGGGCCTGTCGGACCCCGACGGCGGATGGGGTTTGGCGGGCGATACGTTTGAGGCCCTGGAGATGCTGGGGCGCTACGGGGCCGAGACCTGGTTCAACCTGGGAGACCGGGACCTGGCGACCCACATCCGGCGCACCCAATTGCTGCAGCAGGGAGCAACCCTGTCGGAGGTTACCGCCCACCTGTGCCGCAGCCTCGGCATCGCCCATAGCGTAGTCCCCATGAGCGACGACCCGGTACGCACGGTGCTTGCCACCGATGCCGGAGAGCTGCCCATGCAGCGTTACTTCGTGCAGCACAGGGCCGTACCCGCTGTCCAAGAGGTCAAGTACGTTGGGGCGCCAAAGGCCAGGATTTCTCCAGGGCTGGCGGACGCCCTCGAACACGCGTCGCTCATCGTATTCTGCCCGTCTAATCCCTTTCTCAGCATCGGGCCAATTTTAGCCGTCCCTGAAGTGCGTAAGCGCCTTGAAAGCACTTCAGCCCACCGGCTGGCGGTCAGCCCAATTGTCGGCGGGGAGGCAGTGAAGGGGCCAACGGCGAAGATTATGGCCGAGCTGGGCGGCGAGGTCTCCTGCGTTGGGGCGGCAAGCCAGTACCGGGGCATGTGCGACACGTTCGTCATCGACGACGCCGACGCTCATCTTGGGCCGGGCATACAGGGCCTGGGTATGAAACCGGCGGCAACATCGATTATTATGAACACCGACGACGATAAGGTGTCGTTGGCCAGGAGCATTTTGCATTGGGGGGGATTTAGCTAGATGGAGCAGGAAGTCCCGGGCGTCGTTGCCGTCATTCCCATGAAGCCGCTGACGGACAGCAAGAGCCGCCTGGCCAATAGCCTTACTCCCAAACAACGCGGGGACCTGGCCATCGGAATGCTGCGGAGGGTGTTCCTGGCGCTTCAGGCTGCCTCAGTCGAGGGGCTCTGGGTAGTGGGCGGCGACCGCAGAGTGGAGAACATGACCCGGAACGCCGGCGGCATCTGGCTGGAGGAATTGGGCCGGGACCTCAACGACACAGTTGCCAAGGCCTTCGAGCGGGTTTTCAAGGAGGGCAACTCGGCCATGTACCTGGCCGGGGACTTGCCTTTCCTGAAAGCCGCCGACATTCACAGCCTGCTCCAAGCCTCCAGGCGTCACAGCCACATCAGCCTGGCCCCCGCCCGGCAGAACGGCGGCACCAACGCCATTTTCGTGCCCGCGGGCGTCCCGTTCCGGCCGGAACTTGGTCCCAACAGCTTTATCAAGCACCTGGGGCAAGCGGCGAGGCTGGGGGTATCGGTGGCGATGTGCTACAGCCCGGGCACTGGGTTCGACCTGGACACCGCCGCGGACCTGGAGACATACGACAGGATGGAACCCGGGTTCCTGGACCGGCTCACCCTGGGGTCAGGCGCCTGCCCTTCTGAAGAATAATTGCGACACCGGGGCTTGCGCCCGGAGAAATGAAGGTGACAGTGGTTCACGGAAAGGTGAAAATAGGCATCCTGTTGCCCACCCGGGGTATCCTCCTGAAGCCACGCCCGGTTTTGGACGCGCAGGTGCTCATGAGACTGGCCCGCCAGGTAGAGTCCGCCGGCTTGGACTCGGTCTGGGTGGGCGATAGCCTGACCGCCAAGCCAAGGCTGGAAGCCATGGCCACTTTGGCGGCCCTGGCCACGTGCACCGAGAGGGTGCGCCTGGGCACCGCCGTGCTGCTGGCCGGCTTGCGGCACCCCGTCCTGCTGGCGCAGGCCATGGCTACGGTGGACCTGATTTCCGCCGGCCGGCTGGTGGTCGGCGCGGGCGTTGGCGGCGCATTCAACGACGAGCAGCTGCAAGAGTGGCATGCGGCGGGCGTAGACCCCAAGCGGCGGGCCGGCCGATTCGAAGAAGTCCTGCATATTGTGCAGCAGTTGGGCGAGGGCGAGCCAGTGACCTTCACGGGAAAACACTTTGCCCTGGACCAGGTGCGGATGCAACCTCGGACTGTCCAGCCGGGAGGAGTGCCTATCCTGGTGGCGAGCCACTGGCGCGCCCAGAAGGAGCGGCAACTACACCGGGCGGCGCGGTTAGGCAACGGACTGATGTCGATTACCGACTCCCCGGAGGAATACCGCCAACTGGTGCAGCGGACTGGGGAAATTCGTTCCAGCTTAGGACATGATGCAAGCCCATTCGAGAACGCTTTCTATATGACGGTGAACGTCAACCGAGATACGGCCAAGGCCCATGCGGAAGCCAACGAATTCTTGACCGGGTATTACGGGGAGAACCACTGGGGAGACCGGTGGGGCCCATTTGGAGAGCCGGAGCGCATAAAGGAGCGAATGGCCGAGTACGCAGAGGCGGGCGCCGATACCTTGATTGTGAGGTTTGCGTCCTTCGAGCCGGCGGCGCAACTGGAGACTTTCCTGGAGCAGGTGGCCCAGGACTTTTAGGTTCCGGCTTCCCCGTTTGCAAGGGGACAGGCTTGGCCGGAATGACGGTTAGGCAAACGTTTCCAAACATGGGAGGCGATAGATTGTACCCGATAGACTTGGCGGGCAAGAACGGCGTGGTGTTGGGCGTAGCCAACGACCGCAGCATCGCCTGGGCCGTGGCCCGGCTGCTGGGCGAGGCCGGAGCGCGCCTGGCCTTTACTTACCAGAACGACCGTCTCAAGGGGCGGGTGACCAGCCTGGCAGAGTCGCTACCGGGGGCCGTCACCGCGCCCTGCGACGCTACCGACGACGGGCAAATCGCCGACTTGTTCGATTACTTGAAAGGGGAATTCGGGAGCCTTTCGTTCCTGGTGCACAGCATCGCCTTCGCCAACCGGGAAGACCTGACAGGGAACTTTTCCGAAACCGGCCGCGAAGGGTTCCGGCTGGCCCTGGAGGTCAGCGCCTACTCCCTCATCCCCCTGGTGCGCCACGCTGCACCGTTGATGGCCGACGGCGGCAGCGTGGTAACGATGACCTTCCAGGCGTCGCAGCGGGTCTATCCCGGATATAACGTCATGGGGACGGCCAAGGCGGCCCTGGAGCACGAGGTCAGGCAACTGGCGGCCGAGTTCGGGGAGCGGGGAATCCGATTTAACGCCATATCGGCGGGCCCGGTAGAAACGCTGGCCGCGAGGGGCATCAGCGGTTTCACCGATATGCGGCGCACCCATGCCGAGAAGGCGGCGATGAAGCGCAACATCACCGCGGAGGAAGTGGCTAAGTCGGCCTTGTTCCTGTGCAGCGATCTATCCAGCGGGATTACCGGCTCGGTGATCCCGGTGGACGCCGGGTATCATATCATGGCGGTGTGAGGGGGGCGGCCGTCTCAGTAGTCGGAGTCCGCCGACCGACTTTAACGGGTGATCACATACAGAGACTGGTAGATGACCTGTTCATCTTTGATGACGCTTTTGCCGAGACGCCCCTCAAAGACGTAGCCCGCCTTCTCCATGACGCGGGCAGAAGCGGGGTTCCACTGGTACACGAACCCATAAAGCCTCACCATGTCGAACCGAGCGAAGGCGTATCTTGTAAACGCCTGCAGCGCTACAGTGGCAATGCCGCTTCCCCAACCAGTATCCGACTCCTGCCGAATGGGGGTATACCGCCGCAGTCCGATTCCGCCGATTGCTTCGTTTGCCGAGGCTATGGCCAATTCGTTTCGGGTGATTGGCTGGTCGCGTATCTGATCCAATCTTTGGCGTCGCACCGAGTGTAGGGATGTGGGAAGGCGGCGCGTAGATTATATGATACGTTTCGGCCGTTACGTGCTGTTGTGACCTAGCCCTGTTCTAGCCATTCGAGGTGGGGATTGCACCCGACGCGGCTGCCGAGACTGGGCGTCTCGCTGCGAGGGCCATCCTTGCTGGTAGCTAGTCTTGCGGTTATAATCCAGTCACCATGATGGTGGGTGGCCCCACCATCATGATTGATGGACTATGACCACCAATGCGCCACCAAGTTATCATGAAGGGCGCCGATTCACTGCAGCGGTCAAGAGCCGACCGCTGCGGCATTACCATCCTATTACCAATGCTGGAAGTGAAGCCATGACAACCCCTGATTTAGGAAAAGCGGAGATTGAACGGCTAGAGGCGCTAGTTGCTTACTTGGAACAGCAGGCTCCCGACTTCATGGCCGAACTTGATACCTTCAACATCACAATTGACGAGTATGACCAGATGCTCGCGGATAGCGAGCCTATGGTCATAACCACCGACAACAGCGTTAGCTAGGCGATCACCTGTGACGTGGGATGATATTCGCCTCGAGATCGAAAAATCTGGGCAAGAAAAGAATCGGCCTCAGCACGACTCAATCAGGCGGGCTAAAATCGCTGCCGTTGAAAGAATCAGCGGCATTCCCCTAGTCGTTTATGCTACCGATTTCACGGATACTAGCAAGCCCGGCCGCAGCGGCTCCATCCTTCAGATTAGTGCCGAAGACAAAACAGGATTCCTGCAAGCACTTTCAGACATCCAGGATGGCCCGCTTGATGTGTTGCTCCATAGTCCCGGGGGATCACCAACCGCAACAGAATCAATAGTCCGGTTGCTCCGGTCGCGATTCGACCCGATCAGATTCGTCGTTCCCCATACGGCAAAGAGTGCGGCCACGATGCTCGCGCTGTCAGGCAACGAAATCCTTCTCGGAGAGGCCGCCGAGTTAGGCCCTATTGACCCTCAACTTCAATTCGCTACCGACCAAAGACCGGTTACCGTACCGGCTAGAGCCGCTATAGATCAGTTTGCGCGAGCCGCTCACGATATAGGCAACGACCCCAACAAGATGCGGGTTTGGCTACCGATTCTGAGGCAATACGGGCCCGCCTTTCTGCAAGAATGCCAAAACGCAATAGACCTGGCCGAGACGCTTGTCGCCACCTGGCTCCACGACTATATGTTCAACGGGGAGCATGACGCCAAGGAGAGGGCGGACAGGATTTCAAAATGGCTGGCTGACCACAACGAATTCAAGACTCATTCACGCCCCGTCTGGATGGAGCAACTTCTCGCGGTCGAGCCAACTATGAAAATTAGGCAGCTGCGAGACGTAAGCAAAACGTTTGAAGACGCTGTGATGGCTGTCTACTGGGCGGTTGATGTCACTTTCAATGGAACCGACGCGGTCAAGCTGATTGAGCATCAGGAAGGGAGTGCCTATATACGGTTAATGCGCACAGCCATCGTAGGTCCGCCTAATTCGGGTCCGCCTGCCCCGCCTGTGCCTCAACCAGCGCCAAGGAATCCCCCGAGTCCACATCGGGATAAATTCGGAAGACGGAACAAGAAAAAGAAATAGACTCCGGGGGCTTTTTCGGATTCGCCGGGGCGGAGCCGAGCGATTAGCCTGTGTTTAGGGCGTCCAACCTGCGGCGGTCTTCGGCGGCCTCGTTGCCCCTGCCTTGTTGGGCGTAGGCCTCGGCCCGCCTGGCCCAGGCCTCGACGTAGGTGGGGTCCAAGGCGATGGCTTTGGTGAATTGGTCGATGGACTCTTGAATTCGCCCCTGGTTGAACAGCGTCGCCCCGCGCTCGGTCATGCCGGCGGCGGTGGGCGGCACCAGGTTTACCGGCTTCTTGGGCGGGGTGAAGGGCGGTGGGGCGGGTGCAGGTTCCGGTTCCGGCGGCGCCTCAGCCGACGCCGGGGTTGGCGCCTCTATGGGGGCGTCTGCCGCAACCTCAGAGGCCAAAGTCGGCGCCGTATCTTCCGCGGGAGGAGCAGCCGCAGCCTCTTTTTCTCCTGAATCCGCTTCAGGAGAAACTGCTTCGGGTTCGTATGTCTCGGCAAGGTCCCAGCCGCAACTGGTGCAATAGCGGGCGTTCCGCACCAAGGCTGCCTGGCACCTGGGGCAGGCATTTAACTCGGCCTTGGGGGCGTCGACCCTTGGCTTGGCCTTTATGAACATCAAGGCCGCCAAGGGGATTACCGCCAGGAGGTTAAGGTCGGGGATCCCCATCAACACAACCGTAAGCCCGCCCCAAAGCCACGGGTTTTGCCCCTTGGCGCGGGCCATCCGCACGGTCCACACCAGGACCAGTGACAGGGCCAGGTATAGTAGTAGGTTCTCCCAAGTCACGGCAATTACTCTTGGCCTACGGCTGTGAACCCCTGGCCGGCACGGCCTCGGGTCATTGTTTGAATATACACCTACGGGGATGATGGAAGCAACGGCTTGGCGTCTCCTTAAACGCCGGGACGGCCCTTGGGGGCTCTGTCAATTATCCTTGGCAAGAATAAGGCCGCGATGTTACAATGCCCCCGTCTGAACGTATGAAATCTCGCCGGGGATAGCGAGGGAGCACAATGAAAATCACCCTTTCCATTCTAAAGGCGGACGTCGGCTCAATCGGAGGCCACACCAAGCCTTCGGAGCACATGATGGAAGCTGTCCGCTCGGACGCCGCCGACGCAATAAAGAGCGGCCTGTTGATCGACTCCTTCGTGGGCCACACCGGCGATGACATCTGCATAGTCGCCTCTCACACCCACGGCGCCGACAATACCGACGTGCACCAGTTTGCCTGGGACACTTTTTTGCGCGCCGCCGACATCGCCAGCCAATACGGGCTGTACGGAGCGGGACAGGACCTATTGGTCGACGCTCCCTCGGGCAACATCCGGGGCGCCGGGCCGGCGGTGGCTGAGATAGAATTCGACCACAATCCGGTCAAGACCAACCGGGTGCGGCCGGCAGAATCGTTCATGGTGTTGGCCGCCGACAAGTGCGGGCCCGGGGCCTACAATTTGCCCATGTTCCTGGGTTTCGCCGACCCCATGTACTGCGCCGGGTTGATGCTGCCGAGGATCGGCGAGGGCTTCACCTTCAACATTATCGACATGGACAACACCCACGGCGACAGCATCATTTCATTGAACGCCCCGGAAGACTACTACCGCATGACCGTTTTGCTGCGAGACAACGAGCGGTTCGGCATCGACTCCATTGTCTCCCGGTTCTCCGGGGAGACGGCGGCGGCCATCTCGGCCACCCGCATGCACAACATTGCAGGCACCTATACCGGCAAAGACGACCCGGTGGCGTTGGTCCGCAACCAGGGAATCTTTCCCGCTCCGGAAGAATTGGTATCCCCATACGCCAAGGCCCACTACATCGGCGGTGACGCCCGGGGTTCCCACGTCATGCCCCTGATGCCGGTGCCCATCAACACCGCCGTAACCGGCATGTACTGCCTGCCGCTGGTGTCGTGCATCGGGTTCTCCCTGTCAGCAGAAGGCAGGTTCTCCGATTCGGTGGCCGACTTCTTCGACAATCCCTCATGGGACTACGTGAGGCAGATCGCCCAGGAAAAGGCAATCTCCATGCGCTCCCAAGGCTGGTCCGGGGCTGCAATGCTGCCTTACGGAGAACTGGAGTACTCGGGGTTCCGCCAGAGCATCGGCGACCTGCTGGACCGTTTCGCCTTCCGCAACGGCCACGGGGAAACTTCGGCGATCCCGGACAAGGCGGCCAGTTCAGGGGACTAGGTCGGCTGTTCGTTTCCTTCGACAGGCCCTTCGACGGGCTCAGGACGAACGGGGGGCGATATTCCCGCTTTCCGTGACCTCTGGATAACTCGTTGAATTCCCCCTCACCCTAGCCCTCTCCCGCGGGGAGAGGGGACTGCACGGCCTTTTTCCATGCCGCTTGGGGTTTGTGCAACAGTCTGCTTTCCCGGGAATGAAGGGGGCCTGGGGCGAACGGGGTAATGGGTAGGCGGCTCTTCCGAGTAGGCCAGGACGCTAGCCCTCACAGGCTACTCCTCGACCCGCAGCGATAGTTCCTGCAGTTGGCCCCGGCGACACGGGGCCGGGGCCTCTTAGATTCCGGCTCAAGGCCGGAATGACGGGTGGCTTGCCTTTAGGATTCGCAGCAATACCGAGTAACTCCCCAACAGGCCTCGTAGAGGTTGCCTCAGCAGCGGCGCAAACCACTATTGGCCGTGGCCAGGCTACTCCTCGACCCGCAGGGATAACTCCTGTAGTTGGTCCGGCGACACGGGGCCGGGGGCATCGAAGAGTAGGTCTGCTCCGCTCTGGGTCTTGGGGAAGGCTATTACGTCCCGAATCGACGCCGAGCCAGAGAGGATGGCCACCAGCCGGTCTATGCCGGGAGCAATGCCGCCGTGGGGGGGCGCTCCGAACTCGAAGGCTTCGAGCAGCTGGGAGAACCGGCTGTCGATTTCCTCCTTGGCGTAGCCCAACACCGAAAAGACCTTTTCCTGCAAGTCCCGCCGGTGGATGCGTATGCTGCCGCTGGCCAGTTCCGACCCGTTGCACACCAGGTCGTAGGCCTTGGACTCGATGGCTCCAAGGTCGTCTCCATCCAGCAACCCCTCCTGGCCGTCCACGGGAGCGGTGAAGGGATGGTGGGCGGAGTCCCAGCGGTGGGCTTCTTCGTCCCACAGGAACAGGGGAAACCGGTTCACGAAGGCAAAGGCCAGGGCACCAGGGTCGGTCAAGCCAAGCTTCTGCCCCAGGTGGTTCCGCATGACGGCCAGCCACTGATTGACCTGTTTTCCCGGCCCGGCCATGAGCAACACCAGGTCTCTCGACTCTGCTCCCATGCGCCTGGCCAGCCGGATGCTCCATTCCACCGGCATCCGCAACCCCGCCGACGCGAGAATATCGTTTTCGGTCAAGTCATCAAGAGACCCTTGGCCGCGGAAACGCAGGTGACTCATACCCCCGGCGCCGGCCTGCCGGGCCTCGGCCTCCAGTTCCCGCAATCCCCCGCCGGACATACCCCCTTGGCCCTTGACGACAAAGCCCTTGACGATTCCGCCCTTCTCTACGATTGAGAGAAACACCCGGAACTCGGTCTCGCCGGCCAGGTTGCTCATGTCCGTCATTTCCATGCCAAACCGCAGGTCCGGCTTGTCGGTGCCGTAGCGGTCCATAGCCTGGTTGTAAGTCAACCTGGGAAACGGCTTGACCAGCTTCTTCTCCGGGGCTGCCTGCTCTATCAGGCCGGTGTAGAGCTCTTCGGTCAACCGGAGAATGTCCTCCTCCTCGACGAAGCTCATCTCCAGGTCCAGCTGGGTAAACTCCGGCTGACGGTCCGCCCGCAGGTCCTCGTCACGGAAGCAGCGGGCAATCTGGAAATACCTCTCGAACCCCGAAACCATCAATAGTTGCTTCAGTTGCTGGGGCGACTGGGGCAAGGCGTAGAAGTTGCCCGGCTGCAGGCGGCTCGGCACCAGAAAGTCCCGCGCCCCTTCCGGCGTGCTCTTGATTAAGATCGGGGTCTCGATTTCGAGGAAATCCCGGTCATCGAGAAAGTCCCGGATGAACTTGATTACCCGGTGCCGGAGCTGCATGTTGCGCTGCATCGCGGGGCGGCGCAGGTCCAAGTAGCGGTAGCGCAGGCGCAGGCTCTCATCCGCGCCGGAGTCCTCGGCAATGTAGAAGGGCGGCGTCAGCGACTGGTTTAGCACTACAACCTCATCTGCCACCACTTCGACGTCGCCGGAGGCCACCGCCGGGTTTTCGCTGCCGGCGGGCCGCCGCTTCACCGTGCCTTTCACCTGTATCACCCACTCGGGGCGTAGCTGCTCCGCCGCCTGGTATGCCGCGGCGGACTGGGCCGAATTGAACACCACCTGCACGATTCCAGACCGGTCCCGCAGGTCGACAAAGATGACGCCACCGTGGTCGCGCCTGCGGCTGACCCAGCCGGCCAGCGTGCAGCTATGGTCGATATGGTCCACCCTGAGGGTGCCGCAATCAGCGGTCCTTAGCAATGCGCTCTTCTCCTGGTCATCTCATTGATAGCAACGCCGGCTACTCGGCAGGGAACTGTTGGAATATATTTTCGGCAGGGCCAGCCTGGTCCGACAGCATGGCGCTCACCGTCTCCGCCAATTGGTCGGGGTCGGTAACCGGGGGCAGGCAGACCGTATCCAGGCAAACCAGCGCCCTGGCAGGGGGTTGGAAGTCCTGAGCCAGCACGGGCCTGATTTCCAGGCTGGGGTACGGGACGTTGGCCGCCGCCTTGAGCATTTTCAGGGTCCCGGCGTCGCGGGCCGCGCCTTCGACGGTGATCTCCACCGGAGGGTTAAGCCACAGGTCCACCAGCAGCCCATAGGCGCCGACGAACTCGCCGTTGTCCCTGAAGGTGTTGGCAAAGGCGCTCAACGTCGCCTCGGCCAACCCACGGTAATCGTCGTTGTTGGCAGCCCAGCTCAACTTTAGGAATCCCAACGCGGCGGCGAGGTTGTCGGCGCAGGGCTTTTCCCGCTCCCGCAGATAGCCCACCGCATGCGGGTCTACCTCAGCATCGAAGAATCCACCGTTGGCCTGGTCTACGAACCGGTCGACTATTTCCAGGGCCACGCTCGTGGCCCGCCGGAGGAAATCTTCCTCGCCGGTGCACCCGTGGGCGGCCACCAGGGCGTTGAGCAGTCCGGCCCAGTCTCCCAGGAATGCGGGGACTTCGCCGGATGCGGCAGGGTTGAAAACATGGCTAAACCGGCCATCTTGAGCTGCGCCATCCAGAGCCGCCAACAGGTCTAGCCCATGCTGCCGCAACCGGGGACGGTCCAAAGTGTAGGACGCTTCCAGGAACAGGGACACGGCCTGGGCATTGGCGCCGGCGTAGCAGGACGGGTCCACCGGGGGCGGAGGTTGGTCCCTTCGGGCGTCGAGGGGCAAGGCGAAGTAGTCGGAATGGGCCCCTTGACTGCCATGTAGCAGCGGCGTGCCTTCGTCCAAGAGGTTGTCCAGAACGTAGTCTATGGCGCCCTCGGCGACTCGCCGGTAGCGGTCCTCACCCAGCACCTGCCATGCGTCCAAGTACACGCGGGCAAGGCGCAGGTTGTCGTCCAGCAACTTCTCCCGCTGGCCCTCGGACCAGTCAGCCCCGGCGCAGTAGCGGAAAAACCCGCCCTCTTCTTTATCCCAAAGGCTGCACTCTGTCATCCGGTCAAGGGTCTTGCACAGCATTACCCGGTAAAAGTCCTCGCCTGTGGTGCGGACGAGGTGGGTCAGCAGACCGAGGATGTGGGCGTTGGGGAACTTGGGTTCCTCGCCGAAACCGCCGTTGGCTGCGTCGTAGGCGCCAGCTACGGTCCTCGCGGCCCGGTCTACCAGCGACGGTTCGATCTCAGG
Organism: Dehalococcoidia bacterium; assembly: GCA_965249215.1. Classification (GTDB taxonomy): domain Bacteria; phylum Chloroflexota; class Dehalococcoidia; order Lucifugimonadales; family UBA3495. The sequence continues at coordinate 1,100,152 of CBDFLN010000002.1, forward strand.
GCCGGCGGCAATCCGGGCCGTGATCTCTTTCCTGAGGCGCAGCATTTCCCGCGCGTGTTCGTAAACCCTGGGCTTGTCTTCCCGGTATGCCTCTTTGACCTCCGCCAGCATTGCCAGCAACTGGTCCGGCGGCAGGTAGGTGGCCGCTCCAATAAAGCCCCCGTGGCCGGTCAAGAATGCGGTGGTGGGCCAGCCGCCCACGTTGTAGCGGGCGTTGATGTCGGGGCGGTGGTCGCTGTCCACACGGACGGCTATGAAGTGCCGGGCGATGAAGTCTGCCACGTCGGGGTCGGAGTAGGAAGTCTCATCCATGACGTGGCACCAGTAGCACCACACGGCCGAGACGGCCAGCAGGACCGGCTTGTTTTCCTCTTGGGCCTTGGAGAAAGCCTCTGCACTCCAGGGGAGCCAATGAATGAGGTGGGCCTGGTTGGGGTTGGGGGAGAACCGGAAGTTGTAGGCTGTGTCTTTCAAGGGTTCAGCGCCTGGCTAGGCATCCGCTCTATCGACAACCGCGAATGTGAAAACGGGGGCAAGGGTCGCCTGGAGGCTTACGTTAGCATACGGCCCTGGGTTTTTCAATCGAACCGGCTCTCTGGCAAGGAATCTCATAGTAGGGGCGCGGCCGTGCTCAGAGCCTGTGTATGGGTCTTTTTTCGTTGTCCCGAACTCCCACAGAATGGTAGAATGGCGGGTGTAAGAACACGCCTATGACAAGGTTTGAATGAGAAACTCAGATAGGAAGCCTCCAATCCGCCCGCGGGACGAGATAGCCCGTCTGGGCGACGAGATATACGAGCGGGAGATCCGGCCCCAAGTTGAGGCGGACCACGACGGGGAGATCGTTTCCATCGATGTGGACAGCGGCAGTTGGGCCATCGGAGACAACATTCTTGAAGCGGTGGACCGCCTGCGGGCGCAGCGCCCGGAGGCTATCGACGTCTGGTCCCTGCGGGTAGGCTACCGGGCCGCGCACAAGTTCGGAGGCGGGTCCCTGGGGACTGTCAGGTGATACTGGGGACGGTAAATGACGCCTATGAAGCTGTCATATCCCTCACCGTGCGAGGCCCAACGGGGCAGTCGAGAGAAGTAGATGCCGTGATAGACACCGGCTTCACGGGCTTTCTGTCGTTGACCTCGGCACTGGCTACGGAATTGGGATTGCCCTTCCTGACTAACGAATCGGCGCTTCTGGCCGACGGCAGCCTAGTAACGTTCAGCGTCCACGACGCCATGACCCTCTGGGACGGCCAGCCCCGGCGCGTTTATGCCCATCTTTCTGAGCCCTTCCAGACCACGCCCCTTCCCGTCCCTGGAGGCATTGGAGCAACTTGCCAACAAGTATAACTTGGGAGAACGTGCGGGCTTTTCCTAACTTGGCCCCTAGATTCCAACTCGGGGGCCGGAATGATTGTTACGAAAGTGTCTCCGCGCGCGGAGATGACGGGAAGAGGGGAGCGGACTAACGGCGCGTAGGGGGAAAGATTTTTCGCTCCAACCTGGTTGGGTCTGCCGGTTTTGCGGGCGGGGGAAGCGGCATCAAGCCTGGGTAACGCCCAACGGCCGCCGGTCAGCCTTCCAGTGGAGGAGAGAGGTGCAGGTCCAGGGCAGACTCGCACCAGCGGGCGGCCGCCAACAAGCGCGGCTCTTGGAAGCGGGCCGCGGCTAGCTGGATTCCCAAGGGCAGCCCGGACTCGGCCAGGCCTGAGGGGATTGTAATGGCCGGGAGGCCGCAATAGGTCCAAGGCCCCTGGAATAAAGGGTTGCCGGTGTTGGTCAGGTCGGCCAAGGCGGGGGTTGGAGTAGTGGGGGTCAGCAGCACGTCGGCCCTTCCCGACAGCGACTGAGCGTTGGCAATGAACTGGGTGCGCCGCTCCAGCGCCCTGGAGTATGCCAGGGCGTCGGTCTCAAGGCCGCGGCGCAGCAACTCCCGCAGCTTGGGTTGGTAGTCCTGGGACTGCCGCCGGTACATTGGTTCATGGAAGGCGCCGGCTTCGACAGCCATGATTGTCCGCTGGTCTTCGACGGACTCCTCAATGCCCTCCGGGGACGGCAGGTCTTCTATAGCGGCCCCGGCCTTGCTCAACAGCTCCACGACGTGGCTCACGTGCCGCCTGGTTTCCGGGTCGGCATTGTCTTGGAAGAATCCCTGGAGCAGGCCGATGCGAGGCGCTTGGGGTGACTCCAAAGCTGTCAGGTAGTCGTGCGTCCTGCGGCGGGAGGCTACGGGGTCCTGCAGGTCATGGCCAGCCATGACCTGCAGGAGCAGGGCCGAGTCTTCCACGGTGCGGGTCATCCAACCTACGGTGTCCAGGGACCAGCTGACGGGAATGACGCCGTGACGGCTCACCCGTCCGTAGGTTGGCTTGAGGCCGACCACGCCGTTGTAGGAAGCGGGGCGAAGAACAGAGCCGACGGTCTGGGAGCCCAGGGCAGCCGGGCACATGCCGGCGGCCACCGCCGCCGCAGAGCCGCTGCTGGACCCTCCCGGCGTATGGGCCGGGTTCCAGGGGTTCAGAGTCGGCGATGGGTCCAGGCAAGCGAATTCGGTGGTTATCGTTTTACCCAGGATGATTGCTCCGGCTTCTTTCAGCCGTTCCACAGTCGCGGCGTCGAAGTCCGGGACGAAATCGGCGTAGACCTTGGAGCAGGCGGTTGTGGGGATGCCGGCCGTATAGTAAATGTCCTTGACTCCGACGGGCACGCCGTGGAGGGGGCCTACGGCGGAGCCTGCCAGCGCCTGCCGCGTCTTTTCCTCCGCTTCGGCCCGAGCCGCCTCCCGGTCCAGGTATACCCATGCCTTCAACCGGGGTTCCAGGCGGTCGATGCGGACCAGCAAAGACTCCATGAGGTCGGACGGCGATAGTTGGCCTTCCCGGACCAGGCGGGCGGCTTGGGCTGCGGTCAGTTCATACGGCTGGGACATCGATCACTCCAAAGTTGGTGCGGGACCTCTCCGGCAGAAGAGGGAATGGTATATCCGCTGCCGAATCATAGCCCATTCAGCGACTACGCCGCAACGCGGCGGCATAGACGGCCAACAACCCGTCCTGCCGTTGGTATAATCTCCAAGTGCGGCGAAGCGGGTCAACCCCGCAGAATTGATGAGAGGTGTCGCTATGGGCCAATGGGCCGGAGTTATCCTGGCAGCCGGAGCCGGCGCAAGAATGAAGTCTCGACTCCCCAAGGCGCTTCACCCCGTGTGCGGCAAGGAGATGATTCGATACCCTGTTGAACTGCTCCGGCAACTGGGAATCGACAAGGTTGCAGTGGTCGTGTCACCGGACAATAGCCAGGACGTGCGCACGCTGCTGGGGGACACAGTAGAATACGCGGTCCAATCCGAGCCTCTGGGCACAGGCGACGCCCTGTTGCAGGCCCGAGAATCGCCGGCAGGCAAAGCCGACAACCTGGTGGTGTTGTATGGGGACACTCCGTTGGTGAGATACGACACCGTCAAGCAAATGACGGCGTCCCACCTGGAAAGCGGCGCCGTTATGTCAATCCTGGTGGGCAATGTTCCCGCGGTCAATGACCTAGGTCAGGTGCTCCGTGACCAGTCGGGCAGGATAACGGGCATCGTCGAAGCCGCGGACGGGGACACCGACCCACACTCGCCCGGAGAGATAAACGGGGGCGTTTACTGCTTCTCGGCTTCCTGGCTGTGGGAAAACTTGGAGGGCATCGCTCCCGGCCCCACGGGGGAGCGTTACGTCACGTCGTTGGTAGCAGCCGGGGCCGCAGCAGGAAGGGGGATCGTGGGAGTGGCCGCCCAGGACCCCGGCGAGTTGCAGGGAGTCAACAATCGCATTCAACTGGCCCAGGTGGAGGGTGACCTGCGCCGGCGCATTCGCCATGAATGGATGCTGGCCGGGGTCACTATGGCCGACCCGGACTCGGTGTTCATTGATGCCGACGTTTCAATAGGCCAGGACACCGTGCTTTTGCCCAACACCATGCTGCTGGGCAAGACGACAATTGGCACAGGGTGCGAAGTGGGGCCTGGCTCGGCTATACGGGACTCTATGATAGGCAATCGATGCCGGGTTACCGCATCGATGCTGGAAGGGGCCTCCATCGAGGACGGGGTCCGCGTCGGCCCGTTCAGCCACCTGCGGCCGGGGTCCTACCTGGAGGCCGGAGTCCACGTCGGCAATTTTGCCGAAATCAAGGAAAGCAGGCTAGGAGCCGGGGTTATGATGGGCCATTTCGGGTACGTTGGCGATGCCTCGGTAGGAGCCGGAGCGAACCTTGGGGCAGGAATGGTTACCTGCAACTACGACGGACGCGACAAACACCGCACCGTGATAGAATCGAACGCTTTTGTGGGGTGCGACACCATGCTGGTGGCGCCGGTGAAAGTCGGGGCGGGGGCTGCAACCGGCGCCGGCGCCGTGGTAACCGCCGACGTCCCCCCCGGTAGACTGGCTGTGGGTGTCCCTGCTAGAATAAGGAAAATTGAGACAACCGACGACTGACCTCCTGGTGGCGCCGACCTGCCAGCGCCGTTGCGGCCCGTTCCAACCGGGAGGGGTAAGGTAGTGGATACAGACAGCTTACCATCAACCCTGGTTTTCGTTGCGTTTCTCCTCTTTTTCGCCTTCTTGAGCTTGGCCCGCAAGGCCGGCAGACCGTCCCCTGCGGCCTCCTCGTTCGGCAAATCAACTCCATGGCCCGGGTCTCTAGTATCGTGGCTCAAGTATGCCTGCGTCATAGCCTGCGCCCTCTCCGGCCTGGCGTTGATTCACAGCACCGGCACCTTCGCCTGGTGGCCCGCCGCATTCCTGGCCCTTGCCCTGTTGTTGATCCTGGCCGTCGTCGACCAGGCTCTCGGCTTAATCGTTAAGCGCCCGGCTTGGGCCGGTTCACCCTGGGGCAGGACTCTGAACCGGTTGGCAACCTGGCCAAGCCGGGGAGGGTTCCTAGCAGCTTCCAACGGCGCCGCCGCGGACAGGGGCGACGCGGACGCCTCCGGCGACCCCACGTCAGGCCGCGGAGAGCCCGCCATCACAGAGGCGGACCTTGTCAGCCTGGACCACCGCGACCGGGAGATGCTGCGGTCGATACTGCGACTGGACGTTACGACAGCCCGGGAGATTATGGTGCCCCGGTTGGACATGTTGGCGGTGGCCGCCGACGACAGCCTGGTGCAGGTCTCGAAGCTAATAATCAACAGCGGACACAGCCGGCTGCCCGTCTACGAGGACACCACCGACAATATACTGGGCATCATTCATTCGAGAGACGTGATGGAGGCCATCGCCGGCGGCGACATCACAGCCGACATCCGCGACTTGGTCCGGGAGGCTTTCATCATCCCGGAGACCAAGCGGATTGACGACCTATTGGAGGAATTGCAGGTCCGGGGTGTTCAAATGGCCCTGGTGGTGGACGAATACGGCGGCACCGAAGGCCTGGTCACCATGGAAGACGTGCTGGAAGAGATAGTGGGTGAAATCGAGGACGAGTTCTCTCGGACGAAAGAAGCCGAAATAGTACACCTACCCGACGGGGCGGTCCTCGTGGACGCGGGGATAGCCACCGACGCCGTGGATGAGATGTTCGGAACCAGCATCGACAGCGCCGATGTGGACACCGTTGGCGGATACGTCTACCACAGCCTGGGCAAGATTCCCCAACTCGGCGACGTGGTCACTACCGAGAACCTGCACATCAAGGTGGTGTCCATCCTGGGACGGCGCTTACGCAAGCTGCGCATCCAAAGGACTGAGAACAGCCCCTCTGACTAGATGTTAATCTTCTGGGCGACCAGCTCCCCGGTTATTACCAGCCGGTGGTCGTATACCCAGCGAGGGACACACGACACCAGGTGGATTGTAGCCTCCCCTGTGTCGTACAGGCTCAAGTCTTCCTGGTGGACAACCTCGGATGACGTGACCCGGTACAGGAACTGCTGTCCACCATTGTCTGCAACGATGAACACTTCCTCGCCGTTGCGCAGTTTCTCGGCTATATCACCCAGGTTGAAGAACACCGAGCCCTCTCCGCCGATGGGGCTCTCGGTGTGCCCGAAAAACCACGAGCTTCCCCGCTCCCCGGCGTTGGCAGTCTCCGGGATATGCCCGATGGTATTGGAGGGAGTCTCGTAAGCGCGGCTCCCGCCCAGTTCCAATATCTCCAACTCATCTACTGAAGAGTCGATGCCAATACTGGGGACCATCAGCCTGGTGGCGGCCGGGTAGATGCCGTCGTAAGCCAGATCGTCCAACTCTACCGGGGTAAACCCTGTAAGCAACGCCTCCTCGATATAGGACATGGGCTCGTAAGCCAGGGGGTTGCTCCAGTGCCGGGGGTCCAAGGCGTCCCCGGGGTACAGCTCCTCCGAATCTATCGCAGCGGGAGCAACGACGGGAGCAACGATGGGAACCACCCTGGCCTGCACCGGGGTTTCCCGGGTTTCAACAACCGGCTGCCTGACGGCCGCGGAGCCGGGCTCGCTGATCGGGTGAACGCCCGCAGTGGCCGGCTCCTGGGCAGCGGCGTTTAAATCGCCCAAATCGGCCCGCGCCACCTCAGCGTAGCCGTAGTAGGCACCGCCGGAGGCCAGCAGCAACGCCCCAACTACAATCAGGCATATACCCGTATACTTGGCTACCTGCCGCCGGAAACGGCCCCGGAGCAGTAAATAATCATATCCGGCTTCCATGCTACCTCTACATCACAGGAAATAGCCAACGAATCACTGGAGACTGACTTGGATACGACATCCGTTGGCCCATCATCACCACCCACCTGCCGCCAGACCTGGATATCTCAGGAAAAGGGGACTTGCACCGAGAGCACTAACGTACTCGAGGTGCGTTCAAGTTACCGGGGGTAATGGGTTCGTTGACGTAAATGTCACCGTTGCGGATCTTGAGGTTGAACCCACAGGAGGGGTTTGTGCAGACCCACGCTTTGTAATGGACGGAGGCCCCCTGGCCGCCGTAGTCGGACAGCGGAACCAGCTGTCCTATATCGCAACTTAAACACTTTGGTGTGACCGGCTCTTCCACTGAAACCCCCTCCCGATTTAGCCTCAAGCGGAGTATAGCACCCTGATTTTGCCGCTAACAATAAATTAAACGGCCTCGATTGACGAGTTTGGAGGAGAAAACCGTCAATCAGCTATAAACGTCCCACGGATGGGCCTTGGCTACTATTCCAAATAGTCCTTCAGCTTCCTGGAACGGGTGGGGTGGCGCAGTTTGCGCAGGGCCTTGGCTTCTATTTGCCGAATGCGCTCCCGCGTGACCCCGAACTCCCTGCCAACTTCTTCCAGGGTACGGCTGCGGCCATCTTCCAATCCGAAACGAAGTTGCAACACCCTGGATTCCCGGTCGGTCAGCGTATGCAATACCTCGTCCACCTGCTCCTTCAAGAGTTGAATAGAAGCGGCGTCTGCGGGCGCGGGCGCGTTGCGGTCTTCTATGAAGTCCCCCAGGTGGGAGTCTTCTTCCTCGCCGATGGGCGTTTCCAGGGACACCGGCTCCTGGGAAATCTTCATGATTTCCTCTACCTTTTCGGGGCCGATTTCCATGGCGACGCCGATTTCCTCGGGCGTGGGCTCTCGCCCATACTCCTGGAGCAACCGCCGGTGCTGGCGCATCAGCTTGTTAATGGTCTCGACCATGTGGACCGGTATGCGAATTGTGCGGGCCTGGTCGGCAATGGCGCGGGTAATGGCCTGCCTGATCCACCATGTAGCGTAGGTGCTGAACTTGTAGCCCTTGCGGTAATCGAACTTCTCCACCGCCCGAATCAGGCCTATATTGCCCTCCTGGATCATATCCAACAGGGCCATGCCTCGCCCGATGTACTTCTTGGCCACGCTCACCACCAACCGCAGGTTGGCCTCGGTCAAATGCGACTGGGCCCGGGCGGCGTCGGCATCGACGCGCCTGAAATAACCCCTGAACAAGGGCTCCATGCGCTGCAATTCTTCAATGCAGCGCGGTTGCGCCATAACCTCTATTACCTGGTCCAGGGTGCAGTCCCCCAGCGCGTCAAAGGCGTCTGGGGGAACCAACCAACTGCTCAGGGACAGGTTTACCACCCGAACGTACACACTTTCCGGGTATTCGCAAATGTTATCCGCCACCCCGGCCAGCAACTCTTGAGACACCTCTGCGTCGATAGCATCCCGCAGTGTCTGGTTGTCGGCGATCTGGGATAACTTTAAGTTGTCGGGCAATCCCAACTCCGTGCCCAAAGCGGCGACCAAGGGTGATGCAGCGACTACCCGGAGCAAAAGGACGCGGGTCGCCTCCCAAGCCCTGGCCGGTCTACCCTCCGAGTTTTCGAATTTCTTTCTCAGCGCTTGGAGGTGTTTGCCGCCTTCGATCTTGCGGGCCAGCGCCCGCTCGTCGCGGGAGGTCAACAACCGTACGCGGCCTATCTCCCGAAGGTACATCCTGACCGGGTCGTCCAAGACCTCGACGGTTTCGGCCTCAGGTTCCCAGTCAACGTCTTCGCTCTCGGCTTCGCTGGGAGCGTCAGTACCCTGGTCCGGGGACTTTTCCTCCGTTGAAGCGTCATCCCACTGCTCATCTGCCGTTTCCACGGCCACGTCGGTAGATTGCCTGCTAAGGCCGTTGCCCGCGACTATGGCTGCGTCGTCGGCAGCCTCCTTCACACCCCGGAATATGTCCAGGATCCGGTCTGTCGCTTCATTGGTTTCCAGATATTCTTCCGGGTTGAGTTCCCTGCTGTCGTTGCGTCGTATCATGTATCTATTGACCTCTGCGCTTGTTTTGCACCGCCAGGGAGCCCCGCTTGCCCTGGTTTGCCTTGAGCTGGCGATTCACCTCCAAGACCAGTTGGCCCGAGTCATCAGCCAGCTCGGGAGGGATTTCGGCGAACCTGATTCCCTCCTCCGTTTTTAGCTCCCGCAGGTAACGCTCCTCCAAGCGGCTCACAGCGTCCTGCATGGCGCGCCGCCTCCGCTGCTGGTCCAGGGGAGGCAACGACTTTTGGACCAGCGACTCCAGGTGGTCCGCTAATTCAGCATCGACGCACTCTTTCAGGGCCTCGACGCCGCGTTCCCGTTGATGGTCCAACGACTGCCCAAGCCGTTGCCCGTGCCATTGCCTATGCCATTGATTGAATATCTCGCGGTTCTCCAGCCTGCGGAAGTATTCGGGCCGAAGCTCCTCCGCCAGTTCTTCGAGACCGCCGTTCTGCAGCAGCAACGCCAGGCAATAGTCCTCCACGGGGTCCCGTTCCAGCTTGGCAAAGGGCGACGGGGTAGCGCCCCTAGCTTGGGCTCGCGTCCCGCGGCTTCGGCGAGGCGGCGCGGGCCTGCCAATTGAGGCCCGGAGGGTGTCCTGGCTGACTCCCAGATGCTGTGCCAGGGCCTGGAAATAGTGGTCCTGCTGGGCCGGTTCCGGCACGGCGGCGATCAACGGAAACATCAACTCGACCATCCGCGTCTTGCCCTGGGGCGTAGAGACGTCTACCTGAGCCGAGAGGGCCTCAAGCAGGTATTCTACGTAGGGCATCGCGCCATCGACCAGCCGGACCCAGTCCTCCGGGGACTGCCGAATCAGGGCATCCGGGTCCTGGCCTTCGGGCAGGACCGCAATCTTCAACTCCAACGATTGCCCGCGTTGGTACAGGGTGGTGCCGCGAGCCTGGCCCGCAACAAAGGACTGGAACACCTGCCACGAGGATTCCAGGCTCCTCAGCGTGGCCTGTCGCCCCGCCGCGTCGGGGTCCAGCGCCATGGTGACGTCGGAAGTCGTTCGAAGAATCTCCGCCACCTGCCCCTGGGTGAGAGCGGTGCCCATAGACGCCGCCACGTTGGTGAAGCCATGCTGGTGGGCGGTTATCACGTCCATGTAACCTTCGACTATCACCAGCCCTTTGTCGCCGGCGTGTTCCTTGGCCAAGTTCAGGCCGTAAAGAAGCCGTCCTTTATCGAACAGGGCCGTCCTTGGCGAGTTAAGATACTTGGGATTGGACTCGTCCAGGGACCGACCGCCGAATCCTCCCAATTCGCCCCGACCATTCCTTATGGGAATGATTAACCGGTTGCGGAACAGGTCCCGGGCCCGGCCGTCATTGCCGACGGAGACCAGCCCGGCCTCGGCCACTTGCTGGGCAGAATAGCCGGACTTAAGCAGGTGGTTGTTTAGCGACTCGCCGTCCCGGGGGCTGAGTCCCAGCTCGAAAGCCTTAGTCGACTCCTCGGACAGCCCTCTTCCCTCTAAATATTCCCTGGCGCCGGCGCCGTGCTGGGAAAACAGCCGCTCCTGAAAGTACGTCCGGGCGGCTTCGTTAATCTGAAGGGCATGCTCCTGGTTTGCCCGGCGCTCCCGGCTGGGCAAAGCAACCCCGGCCTGTTGGGCCAGTTGCCGCAACGCCTCGGCGAATTCTAGGTTCCCGGCCCGCATGGCAAAGGAAAATACGTCTCCGCCCGTGGCGCAGGCGCCGAAGCACCGCCAGGTTTGCCGGTCCGGGAATACGTGGAAGGACGGGGTCCTCTCTTGATGAAAGGGGCAGTTTGCCCGATAGCTGCGTCCGGAGCGTTGCAAGGCAACGTGCTGGGAAACAACGTCCAGGATGTCGAGCCGGCTCTTGATGTCGTCGACTACGGTCATCTCATACCCCGCCTGTTCCCCTGCCTGACATCCCGCGGAGTTGCGGCTCGCCTATTTCGGCCACCCGTTTCGTTTGATGATTTATGTCAACCGTCCCGCCCGGCTAGCGCCGGGCCTTTGCTAAAAGCAACTTTTTTTGGCGCAGAATCCGCCAAGGTATATTGTACCACTTTTGCGCCGACTTGGGGCCTGGGCACCGGCGAAAAGACCTCCACATGACTCGGTGAATCCCCCTCACCCTCGCCCTCTCCCGCGGGGCGAGGGGATTGGATGGCCCATTCTTATGCCGCATTTGAGGTTATGCAGAGGTCTCAGGCAAACCGGGAAGCGGCGCGGCCGGAGCGGGCCGTCCAAGACGCAGAGCCGGCTAAGATAACTGTTGGGCCAGCGCCTGCTTCAGTTCGACCATTTGGGTCACGCAATCGGTGACGGCCGCGTCCAGGCGCACCGCCGCCATAGCCTCCATGTCCCGGCCAAAGTCCAAGTCCCACGCCAGCGTCCGAACTCCCCGACGCTGGAGCCTTCGGTGCAGTTTCCGGTTATAGGAATCGTTGGCCGGGTCGTACCAATGGGCGGATACCAGCGGGCTGAAGCACCGGGACCGTATGGGAAAGGGGTGCCGCTTAGACCAGATATACCCGCGGTAAATCCGGGGTTCCAGCCGCCGCAAGTGATAAAGGGCCAGGGGGTTGAAACTGGCGACCAAGGTGCTGTCCCAGCGCGTGTGGCGCCTGATGGTCTCAGCCACCAGGCGGGCTATGTGCTTCATCCCGGTTACGACAACCTTCATCTCGACGTTGATTAGATAGTCGCGAGGCAGGCTCTCGAAGACCTCGTCCAAAGTAGGCGCGGTCTCACCGTTGAACTCGGGGGCAAACCAGGAACCCACGTCCAACGACCGGATGTCCGCCAGGGTGCAGTGGTTCACCGGCCCTGTCCCGTTGCTGGTCCGGTCCAGGTTCCGGTCGTGAAAGACGACTAACCGGCCGTCCCTGGTCAGCCGCACGTCCAGCTCCACGCCGTCGGCCCCGGCTTCCCAGGCCCGCTGGAATGCGGGGAGGGTGTTTTCAGGGGCGCGGCTAAGGTCGCCGCGATGCGCGATTATCAACGGCAGCCGCTGGGAACCCGGAGCGAAGCTCCAGGTGGTTACCCTTTCATCGCGGGTGTCTTGCATTATGTCAACTGGCCCCTACGAGGTTTCCGATACAGGCGTAGGGATGCCTTCAAGCCCTTCCCTGCTTGTGTCTATTTGTAACATACGGCTATATTAGTGGAGTGAATTGGCAAGCCATGCTATATGGGTCCAGGAAGTATCCCAGTCTAAATCCGAAAGAGGCCAGCGAATACCGGAAAAACGGAAAGGGGTGACCGATTATGACCAAGGTACTGGTGATTCACGGCGCCGGCATGAACATGCGAGGCAAGGCCCAGGTGGAGCTCTTCGGCCCCGCCACATTGGACGAAATCAACGACCAGATCCGAGGCTATGCCGACGAACTGGGGGTGGAAGTTGAGCTGTTTCACTCCAACATCGCCGGGGAGGTTATCAACGCCCTGTACGACGCCCACGACCGGGACTTCGACGCCGCAATTTTCAACCCGGCAGGATACGGCAATTCCACAGGGCCGCTGCCAAACGCCATACAGCAGGTGAAATTCCCGGTGATCGAGGTCCACGTCACGAACCCCGCCGCCCGGGGAATAGTCTCCACCATACAACCCGTCAGTAAGGGTTTGGTGTACGGTTTCGGACTCTATGGATACCGCCTGGCCCTGGAAGCGGTCAAGAACATGGCTTGACCGTGGACGTCCGGCGGCAAACAAGCCGGGGCTAGTCTACTTTCGCTAAAACGCCGGGCCGGCTACCCGCCGCACCGGCGGCACCGGGGCTCGGCAAAGACGGTGTCGTGTATGTCCTCGTTGAGGAACAGATAGTCCAAAGCGATTCGGACCACCTTGCTCTCGTCGGGGATGCTGTACTTGTCCTTGGTGGACGTAAGGAAGTCCATGTGGTCGGGGTTGAGCTCGAGAGTGTAGGAATTCTTGTCGCCTGCCATGTCTCCAATCTCCTTATGGCCCACTGGCCGAAATTGCCCGCTGGGGCAGATTACCGTTCCCTTTGTGACCGCGCTGGTGCTTTGGTCTCTATGCTGGAAGCTACTGAAGACGCCTTAAAGGCAGGCGTCCCGCACCGCCTGTGAGATGCTGGAGAGCCTCTCAGTGTTGGAGTGCTCGGCCCTGAAGCCGTTGGTGATGTAGGCCACGGCCAGACCTGATGTCGGGTCGGCCCAGCCGATGGAAGTGCCTGCGCCGCCGTGGCCAAATGTCGTGGGGGTCAGTTGGTCCTGGGCCCCTGTGCGGCTGTCCGCCAGCGAAAGGCCCAGGGAGCGTTGCACCGGCCGCCCTGCGGTGTGGTCCATGCCTTCCACCTGAATCCCGGTAACTTCGGCCACCGTATCACTCTCGAAAATCCGCGTGCCGTTCCAAGATCCTCCACCGGCCATCATAGCGAAGAACCTGGCCAGGTCCCGAGCGGTGGCAATGCCGCCTCCCCCCGGCTGGACGGCCTGATGGACACCGGGCTTGTTGTAGGTGGCGGGCATGGACGGCCGGTCGCAGTCGTCCATGGCGTGCACCCTGGACACCCGATGCTCCAGGGACACCGGGAGGCCCAGGTAGGTGTCGGACATGTCCAGGGGCGCGGTAATCTCTTCCTGCAGGAACTGGGCGATGGGCCGGCCGTCGATGCGCCGGACCAGCTCGCCGATAACCCATCCAAAATTCCTGGGATGATAAGCAATGATCTCGCCGGGCTTGTAGACGGGAGTGATGCGCTCCATGGTCTCGACTATAAAGTCCCAGTCCTGCCACCTGTCCCAAGACAGCTCCGCGGGGGTATCCGGGAAGCCTGCCTGGTGGGTCAAGACGTGGCGCACGGTGACCTTGTCCTTGCCGTTGCGGCCGAACCCCGGCCAGTATTCCGCGACCCGGTCGTCCCATGCCACCTGCTCGCGCTCCCACAGCATGTAGAGGCAGGCCGCGGTCAGCGGCTTGGTGCAAGAGTAGAGCACGAACATCGTGTCGGCGGTCACCGGTTTGCCCGCCTTCGCATCGGCAACTCCGCCGCAGAGGTCCAAGACCAGGCTGCCGTGGCGGTATGCCGCGAGCACCGCTCCGGGATGGACTCCCTGCTCTATTTGCTCTCGAAACAGGTCCTCCACCCGCTGCAGGGCGTCAGGGTCCATGCCGGCAGTTTCCGGCGCGGCGACCGAATGTGTTGTACCCGCCCGGCCCGTCATTCTATTTCTATCCCCACGGGGCAATGGTCCGAGCCCATGACGTCGGGAAGAATAAACCCTGCCTTTACACTAGGTGCGAACGCCTGGTTGACGAAGAAGTAGTCGATTCTCCAACCTACGTTCCGATCCCTGGCCTTGCTCATCTGGTCCCAGTAGCTGTACTGCCCCGGTTCCTGGTTGAACAAACGCAGGGTGTCTACGTACCCGTGGTCCAGCAGCTTGTCGACCCAGGCCCTTTCTTCCTGAAGAAATCCCGACGTTTTCTCGTTGGCCTTGGGCCTGGCCAGATCGATTGCCCTGTGGGCGGTGTTAACGTCCCCGCAGACTACAACGTTGTTGCCCTGTTGCACTAATCGGTCCACCAATTCAAGAAAGGCGTCGTAGAAGTCCATCTTGTACTGCAGCCGTTCCGCGGAAGACCTGCCGTTGGGGAAGTATACGTTGAGCAGGGTAAACCGGCCGTAGTCGGCCATCAGAACCCGGCCCTCGTTGGCCAGGATTTCCACCTTGAACTGCGACTCCACCTTCGCCGGAGGGACCTTGGTGAATATGGCTACCCCGCTGTACCCCTTTCTCTCGGCGCAGGAAAAGTAGGAATCGTACCCCTCGATCTCGCGGAAGTCCGGCGAGAGTTGCTCTTCCGATATCTTGGTCTCCTGCATGCAAAGAATGTCCGGGCTCTCACCCGCGAACCACTGGAGGAATCCCTTCCTGTGGACGGCCCGGAGGCCGTTGACGTTCCAAGATAGTAGGCGGAGACTGGTCATTCAGGTCCTTGGGTCTGGCGGACTAGGAGGCTGCCAAGCGGCGGGTCAGCCGTTCCGGCTTGAGCACCGGCCTGACGTAGAATAACAGGCTGTCACCGCAATCTGCAAGCTGCGCGCCGGTGCTTTAGAGGTCGCTCAACAGGAGTCCGACAGGATAAACCAGGGCCGGAATTCGGGTCTAGGCCGCTTTGACTTGGCTGCTTGGTACATGTAGCATAGGCCCGGAGCAGCGCCAATATGGCGGCCTGGGTACGAGGCTAGTATCTTGGAAACCACCACATGAGTCCGCATCCACCTCCCTCCCCCATTACCGGGCCTGCTATTGTCCCCGAGTTTGCACACCAACTAGACCGGCTGGTCGCTCTGGCCAGGCAGGGTCACCGCCCCGGCAGCCCCCACAATAATCCCTCCGACGACTGGCTCGTGAGCCGGATGCGAGTCCTGCAGGACTTGCCCGCTGACCAGCAGGAGCTGCTGCTGACCGAGGCCCAAGAAATCAGCCGGGAGGCCGCGGCAGCCAACGCGGAAGGCAAAGCGGCGGTCAGGGCCTGGCCCGACGTGGCCGTCCGCCTGGACACCCGGGGACTGGGGTTTTTCAGCCAGTTGGGGGTGGCGCGGCGGCCGGACCTGACCCGGTATTTCGTCGACAGCTTCACCCCAAACCGGGACGCCCTGGCCTTCAGCGAAAAAGACCAATCACTTTTTGCCGAGGTCTTCGGCTATATCAACGAGTACATGGAGCAGCAGTTGGAGTCGGGCCAGGGCATTATCCAGTCCGACAGGCAGATCGCCGATGCTCCAGGACGTTCCTACCACGCTCGCCAGCTCCTGTTCGGCGTCCGGTATCCACAGATTCCCCTCATGTGGCGCCAACTGACTTTCGACCTGCCAGGCGACCGGAGTCGCGAAGCGCCGGACATCGTGGAAGTGTCGATTCCCCACTGGCTATCCGACCTGGGCCTGCCGGAAAGCCTCAAGGAACGGCTGAAGGCCGCCGGCGTAACTCAACTGGTATTCAAGGCCCCCACCAAGGGGTTGTCCCTGCACCTGGGCTTCGACTACGTGGGCGAGCACAAGATGGGCCCATTGTCCGTAGCCATGTTCCTGGTGAAGCAGAAGAAGGGGCTGGCCATCCAGGGCGCCGTGAGCCTGGCGCGGGCCAAGACGATAAACGGCGCCGGCAAGACCACGGCCCTGGTGACCATCGGCCCGTCCCTTCACGGCAAGAGCACCCTGACCATCATGCTGGAACTGGCCAACACGGAGCTTGGCTCCCTTTTGGGCCTCTCCCCAGGCCCCGACGAAGGGGTCTATCCCATGAACGACGACATAGTTTTGCTGCAACCCCTGGACTGGCCCATCCAGACCACCATCCAAGGAAAGCCCGTCACCATCCCCTACGGCATCGACGGAACGGAAAACAACTTCTACGCCATGCCCTCCGGCCTGAATGCCGAAGACGACCCCATCACCTTCGAGGCTGTCCGCGGGACCAAGGCGGCCCCCAATCCTCAAGAGGTCTTGGAGAACGTGCCCGTTGTCCTAAACGAAGGCAACTGGGAGCCTGACTTCTTCTCCAATCCGGTGCGCAACATGAGGGTAACCCTGTCCCGCTCCCGGCTCATCGCCCGCAAGGGGACCAGAAGGGTCATCGAAGCCGTAACCGGCGTCCGGGAGACTGACCCCGTCCACGTGCCCATGCAGCACACCGACCGCGTATTCTGGCAGGCCGTGATGCGCCAAAACACCATCATCCCCCCGCTGCGGCGGGCGACGCTGAAGCAGTACATCAGGATACTCATGTACGGGGAAGCCGTGCAGATGGGAGCCGCCGCCGGCGCCATAGGCAGGCCCTACGTGGAGTACTTCTCCGACCCGTTCATCATCGGGCTGGAGGACGACAACGCAAACCTGATGTTCCACGTGCTGCAGGAACTAGAACGAGGAGGCATGCCCCAGGAGTACTACGTATTCAACACCGGCGGCGTGGGAGCGGACAGCAACGACGAGGCCAGCGGCCCGCTGTACAAGAAAATCCCCAGGGAGCTAACCCTGATGCTGCAGGAGGCGCTGCTCCGGGAGGCGGTGAAGTTCGAGCACGACCCCATACTGGGATCGGACGTCGCTTCGGCCATCGTGGACGGCAACGGACGGGAAGTAGTGGACCTGCGGCAGGACTGGCTGCCCAGGGGCATCTACGGCGAACAAGACTACGCCAGGCGGCTGGTGGAGTTGAGCCGGAGACGTTACTACGGCCGCGACGCCCAGGACAAGGCAGGGATTCTACGCTACACCAAGGTCGCCAACGAGATCTACGACCTGAGCGACGTTCCTGACCCCAGCAACGAACGGGAGCTGGCCTGGCTGCTGTCCTTTTGCTGGAACGTGGACCAGGCCTACAACTCGCTGCAGGAACTGTTCTCGCACCGGGAAGCGGGCAAACGCCCGGCGAGCAGCGTCATGCGGCAACTGGCGAAGATGTACCGGGACGGGGCAGCCCAGGGCCTCAGTCTCAGCGGCGACGGGCTGGAAGCGTTGTCCGGTCTGGGGATGGGCAGGGCCGGCTGAAAGGTCGGGGGGCGTTGGCTGCGAGCAGCCTTACAAGATGCCGTCATGCCGTTCTCCCGGCGTTGTGCCTCGTTCTAGCCCTGCTCGGCGTGTTGTTCTACGGGGGGTGCAACTCCAATGCGGAACAAGCATCTACTGGCGGACTTGGCTCTACACGTGATTACTTCGGTGTGGCCTCGTTGGAGGAGACAATAGCGGGGGCGGATGTCATCGCCCGGGTAGAGTTGCGCTCGGTGACTGCGGTGGCGGAGCGTCGCTCCGGGGAGACAGACTACGTCGGTGCCCTGGACTACCGATTCCGGGTGTTGGAATACTTGCGGGGGAGCGGCGGCAGCGAGCTTGTGGGGGTGGTCTATGACAGTGGCGAATCGTTTAGCAGCAGCCAGAGCGCCATTACGCGGGCCAACGCCCTTAAGGACAGGCGGGACACGCAGTGGGATAGTAGGGAAGCCATAATCTTATTAGAAGACGCCCATCCAGCACTGCCGAGCAGCAGCCAGGCAGACCGGTATCGGATGGGGGCAGTATCCTACCACAAGGAGCATGAAGACTACTACACCATAGCCAGCCGATGGGGAAAGCGATGGCTGCCTGCGGCGTCGGCTGCGGGGTCGTCGAGGGCTAGGGCGCCATCATCGGGCAGCAAGGCGCAGCTCTTTCTGCTGGATGTCCCAGCGTCAGCAACCTCCGGCAGAGCGTCAGGCCGCTCCGCCGCTTCTGCACCGACCATCACGCTGGGCGATATGAAGGCCAAGGTCGCATCGAACGATGCGGCAATCGCCGCAGGCGGCGGTTCTGAGGCGTACAAGGACTGCCTCTACCTAAAGCGCCAGTGGGAGCGCGAAGTCCAATACATAAAGGAGCAGTACGCCCCGTTCGACCCAGGCCGGGATTACTACTACATCCGCTATGATGAGGCAATAGCCTCGGGTCTCGCATCGGAGACGTTGGCTCACACATCAGTACATGCAGATGTTTTTCTGCAAGAGTACGGGAACACACCCCTCGCTGGCAACTGGGGCGAGTTTCGGATCGTGGGCCGAGACCAAGACTTGTTCAACTCTAGATGGCCGGGGGTAGCGAAAACGGTGCGCCCTCTGCCAGAAGGTACGTACAAGTTCTACTGGGCCTACCGTCCGCCAGAATATATTATCTGCGACGCGCACCCCCAGGACGAGTTGGAGAGACTGGAGGTGCTCGTCACCGTCACCGCTCCCACCGGGACGGTGCACGAGGCGTACTTCGACCCGGTAGCCATCGGTTCCGGCGTGGGCGCCGACGCATCCAACGGCGTCTTGGAACCCACGTCTTTTACGTCCGACTCAGTGAACACGGCCCTTCAATCTTTGAAATGGGAAAACGGCTCGGTGACTCTGACGCTCAGTTCCCCGGTGTCCCTGTCGGGCCACTTCCTGGACTTCATAGCCCTGGACGGGACGGTAACGTTCTCCCTGGACGGGGGCGCGGCCACGGTTTCCGGTAAAACGTTGACCTGGAGCGTCGCGACCCAGCCCTGGCAGGCCGGTGATAAGCTCATGCTGCGCTTGCGCCAGACAGGGGCAGGTACACCCACGCCGACAGCGACTTCGGGGCCCTAGTTTGGGCGGCGATGGATTGGCGGCGTTGCACGCCAGAGTGGCCATTAAGGGGAGGGACGTGGGCCCGCCCGTTTCCTTCGAGAACCTCAGGGCGAACTGGTTATGGGGTCGGCGGCGTCAGGGCTACCGGAGGATAAACCCCTCATAGCCGCTGGCGGCTACCTCGGCGCGCTTGGCCCTCATGCCGGGGGCCGTGAAGGGGCTGGCGAGATAGACCCGCGGCTTGCCGGGGATGTTTCCGCCCACGTACCAGGAATCGGCCATGGTCCGCAGCGACTTGGCTCCCGCCTCGTTGACCAACTTGACCCACTCATCTTCGGCCTCGGGGTCGGCAGCAATGGACTTGACGTTGTGCTCCCGCAGGTAAGATACGCAGCCGGTAAGCCATTCGATCAGCGGCTCGACGGCCCTGGTGAAGTTGCCGGCCCCGCCCCCGTTGAGGAGAAACAGGTTGGGGAAGCCGGCGCTTTGAACGGTGAGATAGGTGCGCTGGCCCTGGGCATACTTGTCCTTCAACGCCCTGCCGCCTTCGCCGTAGATGTCTATCCTGAGCAGCGAGCCGGTGATGGCGTCGTATCCCGTGGCGAAGACGATGACGTCGAACTCGTACTCGGCGTCCGTGGTCTTGATGCCCTTGGGCGTGATGCGCTCGATGGGCGCCTCCAGCACGTCGACCAGCAAGACATTGTCCTGGTTGAATACTTCGTAGTAGCCGCTCTCGCAGGGGGGCCGCTTCCCACCGAAGGGATGGCTCTTGGGCACCAGTTTCTCCGCCACTGCCGGGTCGTTCACCCGCTCCCGGATCTTGTTGCGGAAGAACTCGGAATATTCGTCGTTAGCCTTGCCGGGGACCATGACGTCGTAGAAATTGGCCAGGAATTTCCCGAAACCGCCCTTGCCCCACAGCCTCTCGTGCTGGGCCAACCGTTCTTCCGGGGAGACGTCGAAGGCCGACCGGGGATCGAACTTGTGGATAAAGGCTCCGGCCGTTTCCAGGCACTTGTTGAAGATTTCCGGGTAGCTCGCCTTTATCTGCTGCTGCTCCTCAGGGCTGACAGGCCGGTTACGCAGGGGAGAACAGTAGTTGGGGGTGCGCTGGAAGACGGTCAGGTGGGCGACCTCTTTGGAGATGGCCGGGATAAGCTGGACGGCGGTGGCGCCCGTTCCCACCACGCCCACCCGCTTGCCGGCCAGGTCGATGCCTTCCTGCGGCCAGCTGCCGGTGTGACACCACTTGCCCTGGAAGCTGTCGATACCCTCGAAGTCGGGCAGGTACCGCGCTGACAGGATGCCAACCGCGGCTATGAGGAATTGGGCCTCAGCCTGCAGGCCGTTTTCGGTTTGAACTCGCCAGCGGCAGGTGTCCTCGTTGTAGACGGCGGCGGAAACCCTGGAGTTGAGCTGGATGTGCGGGCGCAGGTTAAACTTGTCGGCCACAAAGTTGAAGTAACGCTCGTTGTCGGGCTGGGGGGAATAATGCTCGTTCCAGTCCCACTCCTGGAGAAGCTCTTCAGAGAAAGAATATCCGTAGGTGTAGCTCTCTGAGTCGAACCTGGCCCCGGGGTACCGGTTCCAGTACCAGGTGCCGCCGACCCCGCCGGCGTCGTCGAAAGCCCGGACAGAGAACCCGGCCTGTAGCAGGCAATGCAACTGGTACAGGCCCGTGATGCCGGCGCCGATGATGATTGCGTCAAACCGCTCGACCTGTCGGTCCGGGTCTGTTTCGGCTGCCGTCAATTGCTCTAGAGAATCCGCCATGCCCTTCCTCCGGAAAATCCCCTCATCCTGCCCTCGCGTGAGGGCTTAATCCCGTGCATCATTCGCCAACATTTTAACCCGGCTGCGACGCCTATCCAAGTGTTACCTATGTCCTTGGTTTAACTGTAACCTATGTTCCCGGTTGCACAATGAGGGGGATTGCACTTGTCACCCTCACCTCAATCCTCTCCCGTCAAGGGAGAGGAGGCAATAGGAACCCCCTATCAGGACACAGGATAATCCGATCCTGGGGCCAGACAGCTAGCGTCAGCGCCGGCGCTGCAAGCCGGACAAACTGCAACGCCGGGCTGGAAGGTGGGGACGAGAATCTACAAGACCGCCACCGGGTTGACCGGGGAACCGGTGCCGCCGACCACTATCAGGGGATTGACGGTGAGCAGGAACTCGTAGCGGCCCTCCTCGGCGCAGGCCTCGGCCAGGGGCTGGAGCAGGGCATTGTCCAGTAGCGCGATGCCGTAGGCGGCGATTGAGCTATGCACCGACGTGGCCATGTCGTAGCCTTCGCCGATGAAGTCCGCCATATCCCACACCAGCAAAGAGCAGTCCACTTCCCGGATAAAAGTGAGACACGAAGAGTGGAGGCCGGGGCGGGCCGCGCGGTCGCTGCCCCAGGCAGGATTGCCGTCCCGGTCCCAGTCTTCGCGGCCGCTGTAGACCACCAGCGCGTCCCCAGGTTCCAGGGTCACGCCTTGGGCTTTGGCGATGTCCTCCAACTCCCAGCCGTGGACCGGAGTGTCCATGGTGACGTAGGGCTCGCCGCGGTGCTTGGGAACGTCCAGCAGGACGCCCCGGGTGATGATCCCGTCTTTCCAGTGATGGATCGAACCCCACGAAGCGCCGCTCATGTTAACGGCGTCGCCGGGCTCACGGCCGTTCCACATGCCGTCCGCCGTCCAGACGTGGCACAGGGCGTCGATGTGCGTGGTCGCGGCGCCGTGATAAGAGATGCCGTAGTAGTCCCCATAGAAGCCCGCCTGTTCTCCCATGGGCAGGTGCCTCATGTAGTGCAGGGCCGGGTAGGGGTTATTGGGGGCGGGGGTCTTGGGGTACTCGCGGCTTAGGGACACGGCGCGGCCCGACTTGACCGCTTTGGCCGCCGCGAGCCTTTTCTCAGGGGTGACCATGTTTACCGTGCCGAGCTGGTCGTCGTCGCCCCAGCGGCCCCAGTTGCGGTGCTGTCTCAGATAGGCCAGGACCTCGTCGTTGGTGGGGACTTGTCGTTCCATACGTTCTCCTTTGTCCCGGATGCCCGGGGTACTGGGATTACTCTGTTGGGGAGATTTGTTTCACTTGTTAAATCCCCCTCCCCCTCACCCTCTCCCGCGCCAGGGAGACCTTTGCGGCTCGGGTTGTCCGTTCGCCCTTCGATTTCCCTCAGGACGAACGGACAACCGGGGCCGCGCGGTAGCCTTCTTGCTAGGGAATGACGGTTGTGCAACGTTCTCCTTGGTCGTAGACACATGCGAGCCTTAGACTCCCGTTTTCACGGGAGTAACGGTGGGGTGGGCGTCTATGCACGGTGAGGCTGTCGTCGATGGAACACCCCTGGTCCAATGGGAGAGAATTTTGCCGATTAGACCGGGAGCAGCGTCTCCGTCCTGTCTGGGGGCAAGTCGGTATCGAAGGTGTTGATGCAGAACGCCAGCATGCTGTACTGCCCCAATACCAGGGCAAGCTCGACGACGCCTTGCTGACCAAATTGCTCTAAGGCTGTCTGGAATGCGCCCCGGCTCACCTTGTGGGTGCGGAAGAACTCCCTGCCCATGTACACCACAGCCGCCTCATCGGGAGCCATGGCGGGCAACTCTCTTTTGTCGCGGAGAGCATCCACCAGGCCGACGGGCACGCCGGCGTTGCGGGCCGAGGCTACGTGGGAGTTCCAGATGTGCTGGCAGTCCATCTCCCTGGCGGCGACCAGCATGGCCAACTCCTGGACTTTCAATGGGAGGCACCCGTCACTGCGAAGATAGTCGTTAAGGGCAAAGGTCAACTTGTGGGCCTGGGGGACGTGAATGGTCACCGACGGCGGGCCGTACCTGGGCGTCTCGCCCACGCGCTGGACTATTTCATCGAAGGCGTCCTGCTGTCCCTGGGGAACAGTGTCTCTGGTAGCCATTGGCAACCTTGCCACGTTTTTCCTCCTCTTGTTTTGGAATCCGGATAACAGAAGTACGGTCGGATAACCGCTTGCCCGCGTCCATGGCGGAGCAAAGGGCGTTCGGTCTCGTTCGCCTGCCCAAGTTCATCTCCTCGGGCCGACTCGACAGCTAAACCGGCAGCAGGGGCTCGGTCCTGTCCGCGACCAAGTCTGTATCGAAGGCGTTGACGGCGAAGGAGAACAGGGCGTAGCTACCCATGGTCATGACAATCTCCACCGCTCCGCGCTCGCCGTATTGCTCCAAAGCGCTCTGGAAGGCGCCCCGGCTAACCTTGTGGGTCCTGAAGAACTCCTGCCCCAGGTACACGACGGCCGCCTCATCTGGGGCCATGGCCGGCAGAGGGCGCCGGTCCCGGAGGGCGTCAACCAGCTCGTCGGGCACACCGTTGTTTCTGGCCAGGGGGGCGTGAGCGTTCCAGATGTGCTGGCAGTCCAGTTCGCGGGCTGTAACCAGAATGGCCAACTCCCTGGTCTTCATGGAGAGCGACGACTCGAAGCGGAGGTAATTGCTGAGCCCGGCGACCCACTTTTGGGCCTCGGGCACGTATATCATCGCCGCCTCGGGGCCGGACCGGGGCACTCTGCCCATCCGCGCTACGATCTCGTCGAAGGTGTCCCTCTGCTCCTCGGGGATGCTGTCCCTGGTGGGAACCGGCAATCTGGCCACGTCGTCCTCCTCTCTAGCTGAAGCAAGTTAAGGATTGGCCCGGCTGCGACTGTCCAGATTCCCGCCTGCGCGGGAATGACGGGTATTGGACGGGGATGACGGGCGAGGCACATCCGGGCGACCTTAAATTACCCGCCGCTGTCTGCATTGTCAATTCGGAGCCAAGGCCAGGGCTGACCTGCCGGCCCCCGACTGGATATCCCGGCGACGGCGCCAGGTGCTACAATGCGCCAAGCGCGGCCCCGTGCCCGAGGCTTTAGTCAAGCACGGCTACCAGAAGGCTGAAATTCGAAGAGGTGTGCGATGGAGACCGATCTGTCAGTGTCCAGTCTGCAATCCGGTTTCGTGGTGGCCGTAATCATTGGAGCGGTGTTGCTGGCCAACCACTTGGGTGGCAGCGCGGGGTTAATGCGCAAAATAGCCCAAGTGGCCCTTGGCCTTGCGCTAATGATGCTGGTGTTCACCGCCACCACGGTCTTCCACGGAGGCCCTTCAGTTCCTCCAGAAGAGCTCGCGGTAATGTTCGACTCGGATATCGAATTCTTGGCGGCCGCTGGGGACTCCGCCGGACGCAACGCCGACGTGGGCACCATACACATCGGGCTGGGCATCATTTTCGTCGCCTTAGGTGTGGTGCTTTACCGCAAGCTGGGGGCGATTACGCCGGGATTGATGCTTGGAGGCCTCCTGCTTATCCTGTTGGTCAATCCCGACAGCGGCAGCCAGCAGAGCAATCCGCTGTACGGTTTGTACAGCTTGCTGGGCTCGGCCTTTCCAGGGAGTCTGGGCGACGCAGGCACTGCGCGAGAGATAGCGCGGTTCGCGGTGCTGGCGGTGGGCACCCTGCTGCTGGCGGGTCTACTGTGCTGCTGGGGCCGCGCTAGCGACCCCAACGATGGTGAGGCAAGTCAAGAAGAATAGGCGACAGCCTTTGGACACGTCGAACATAAAAGCCCTGATTTTCGACGTGTTCGGGACTGTCGTCGACTGGCGGACCTCTGTTATCCGGGAGGCGGCCCGGTTCGGTAAGGAGCATGGGCTGGACCGGGACTGGGAGGCTTTCGCCGTCGCCTGGCGGGGGAAATACAGGCCCTACATGGACAAGGTGCGTTCCGGGGAGCTGCCCTGGACCAACCTGGACCGGCTGCACCGGATGGCCTTGGATGAACTGCTGGACGAGTTCGACATCCGGTCCATTAGCGAAGAAGCTAAGGACGAGCTAAACCTGGCCTGGCATCGGCTGGACCCCTGGCCCGATGCGGTCCCCGGCCTGTACCGCCTGAAGCGCCGGTTCATAGTCGCTCCCATGTCCAACGGCAACGTGGCGCTGATGACCAACATGGCCAAGTATGCCGGGCTGCCCTGGGACTGCATCCTGGGGGCGGAGTTGGCCCGGCACTACAAGCCGGACCCCGAAAGCTACCTGAGCGCGGTGGAGCTTTTGATGCTGTGCCCCGAGCAGGTGATGATGGTTGCCGCACACCAGGGAGACCTGCTGGCGGCGCAAAAGGCGGGACTGCGGTCGGCCTTCGTCCCTCGCCCCATGGAAGCCGGACCCAACAACCGCCCCGACCCTACTCCCGACCCGTCGTTCGACGTGGTGGCCAACGACTTCGTGGACTTGGCGGACCGTCTGGGGTCTTGACCCGCGAGCTTGCCCGTTATGTCAACCCAAAGGCCCTGCCGGGCCCGGCCCCTACAGGCAACGTAGTACTCAGTCAAACTCGGATTGTCAGGTCTTACATAGGGTGAAGGGTGATGCTGCCTTGGGAAAAGCAGCAGGGTTGTGGGAGGTGTGGTATCCATGGTGCAGGGAGAAGTATGGCTACGGCTGACGGCCCAGGATAAGGGGCGGCTCCGGCAGATGATCAGGGCGGGCGGGAATCCCACCCAGGCTATCACCCGGGCCCGGATTCTGCTGAAAACAGACGAGGGTTGGACTGCCGCCCGGGTGGCTGCCGCCATGGACGTGTAGGAGCGGACCGTGTTCCGCGCCAAGCGGCGCTACGCCGAGGAGGGACTGGGTGAGGCGCTTGGGCGCCGCAACCAAGTCAACCGCTACCGCAAGCTGGATGACCGGGGCCTAGCCCCACCTGATAGCCCAGGCCTGCAGCCCGGCTCCGGAGGGCCACGACCACGGACGCTGCGCCTGGTAGCGGGCAAGGCGGTGGAACTGGGACTGGTGGAGTCCTTGTCCCGCGAGACGGTGAGGCTGCGGCTGAAAAAACGCGCTCAAGCCGCGGCGGAACCAGCGATGGTGCATCCCAAAGGTGAGCGGTGACTTCGTGGCGACCATGGAGGACGTGCTGGACCTCTACGCTGAGCCTTATGATTCCGAAAGGCCGGTGGTCTGCTTTGACGAGACATCCACGCAGCTTCTGGCTGACTTCAGGGAACCGCTGCCGGCGAAGCCTGGCTGCCCGAGACGTGAGGACTACGAGTGCCTGCGGGCGGGAACCCGCAACCTGTTCCTGACCTGCGAACCCAGGGCGGGATGGCGCCACGTGGCCTAATTTCTCTCCGCCCTTGACACTGTGACGGACACCCCCTAGGAGCTATATCGAAACTGGGCAAGGGAAAACATCGGCGATATATGGGGACCAGTGCAAAATCCGAACCATTGCACCGAAGGGGAGCGCTTCCGAAACTCCGCACAAACCGTGATGGTGAAGACCGCCTCGAACTGCGGGCAGCTTTTGGAGCAAAACCCCGGTGACGCCAAGAGGACAACGTTTTGTATAATGACGGCCAGCATCCGATATGGAGATCATGCTTCAAATCGCCAAAGTCTCATTGGTGCTTGTGGTCCTGACGGCTTGTAGCCTCTCGGATTCAACGTCACCCGGCCCATCCCCCAGCGGTGGGGATTGGAGTTATCGGGGCGCCGGTGCACCAAACCACTGGGGTTCGCTGTCTCAGGAGTTCTCCCTATGCACCACGGGCGACCGGCAATCCCCTATCGACCTGTCCGGATATATCGAAGCCCATTCCGCTCCCGTGCTTTTCTTCAACTACAGCCAGAACGCTCTCGAAATAAAGCACAATGGGAAAATCGCCCATGTGGAGTATGGGGAAGGCAACACCCTAACTGTGGGCGACGAAACTTATCATCTGGTGGCAGCACATATTCACGCCCACGCCGAACACCGGATAGACCAACAATTGTTCGCCGCAGAGATGCACTTGGTTCACCGTCGGCAGGACGGTTCGCTCGGAGTGGTCGGCCAAGTCTTCCAGATGGGGGACCCTGACCCGGTTGTGCAGGACCTTTTGGATTCGTACCCTGAATCCGGCCAAACCAGATACGGAGGCTTCACTCTTAACGCTCGTGACTTTCTCCCCACGAACCTTGGTTACTACCATTACGAAGGCTCCTTGACGACGCCGCCTTGTTCGGAAGGAGTTGACTGGTACGTGCTGCGGGAGATTAAGACCATCTCGCAGGAGCAAGTGAACGCCATTGCCGACCTGCATAACGGGTTCAACCATCGGCCCATTCAGGCACGAAACGGGCGGAAAATTGTCCTTGCAGGGCCTTAGCCTGTAATGAACTAGCTCAGGTCTGTCATCAACGCCCTCCGCCGCAAAATGGCCCTGGAACTCTCCGTGGTTTCCCTCCGGCCCGTAGCAAAAGACTTTTGCCTCCAATGGTCCGTCGCCCACTCCGACCGCCGGCCTGCCCCTGAAGAAAATTGACGCCCAGGTGGACTGGGCCTTGAAGGAGCAAGAAAATGGCCCGCCTCGATATCAGGCTAGAACTAGGCCCTCAGATGAGTTCCCAGGAGCACCGGGAGTTGGCGTCGTTAGCCGAAGACCTGGGCTATGAGACCCTGTGGATGCCGGAAGGGGCGGGCCGGGACGCCCTGACCCAACTGGCGTCGGTCGCCATGACAACCCAGCGGCTCAAGCTGGCTACGGGGATATTGCCCGTGTTCGCCCGCACCCCGATGTTGACGGCCATGTCGGCCACGGGACTGGCCGCGGTTTCCCAGGGCCGGTTCATCCTGGGCTTGGGAGTTGGCCACCGCCCGGTGACCGAGCACGGCCACGGCGTGGCCTTTCGGCGTCCGCTGGCCCGGCTGCGAGAGACGGTGACCATCGTGCGGCAGCTATTGCGGGGAGAAAGAGTCACGTACCAGGGCCGGGTGTTCAGCCTGCGGGATGCCGGGCTTGGAAGGAGCGCGCCGGAGCAGCCGCCGCCCGTGTTCATCGCTGCGCTGGGTCCCGCAATGCTGGAACTGGCCGGCGAGATAGCCGACGGGGTACTGCTCAACTGGACGGCGGCGGAACGCCTGGCTGACTCGGTGGCAAGGGTGCGCCAGGGAGCAGCCAAGACGGGACGGGACCCGTCGGAAATCGCCATTGCCGGTTACGTCCGGGTAGCTGTGGGCGACGACGTTGCCCCGGCGCGGGCATCGCTGCAACGCCAGATCGCCGTCTACGCGGGAATGTCCTATTACCGCAATTTCTTCGACAAAGCCGGGTTTGCGGACCAGATGGCCGAGGCGCAAGAGGCGCTGGACCGCGGGGACAGGGAAGCAGCATACAACGCGATCACGCCGGAGATGCAGGACCAGATAGCCGTGGTGGGCACGGCGGAGCAATGCCGGACTGAGTTGGAACGCCGCAGGTCGCTGGGCCTGGAAATACCTGTGGTAGCGCCCTTCCCCATAGGCCCAGGCTTCGGGTCGTACCGGGAAACTCTGCAGGCTATGGCGGGCCTTTGAACAATCGCTGAATCCCCTTCACCCTAGCCCTCTCCCTCTTTGGGGAGAGGGGGATTAAATGGTATAGACAGGGCAGACTGGCAACAGACTATCCATGAACATAGGTAACACTTTTCTTAAGGATGAATGGAAATGGCGGCTGGGAGGAAAGGGTCGCCTTAACGGATGTGCTCTTTCCGGACATGATCGCGAAGGGCTACATTGATGTCCGTTTGGTACCCGCGACCGCCGACAGCCTGGGCTTTGAACCAAGCTATGATGTCTGCGTCCAGCCTCAGCGTAATCTGCTGTTTTACCGGCCGGTAGAAGACTCCGCGCCTGGCGTCGGACCAGTCGAGAATCTCCGGTGCATCGGTTGTGTCGATCTGGTCGTCAGGCAAACCCTCCAGCGCCTTTACCTGCTTCTGAACGTCTGACGGCAGTTTAGTAATATCCTTCTTCATAAGCTTCCCTCTCGCGTCTCGTCGCCTTGCGCGCGGAGATTATGCGCCCGGTATCCTCCGAGGTTTCAGGGTCAAAATCCGGCCAGGTATGGACTACCATCACGACTTGCGTGCCCACCATCCCGATGGTCCGCCACCGTTGCTCGTATGGATGTTGGTCTTCCACGGTTGCAGACATGGGATCGTCAAACACGAATGCCGCAGCCGCAAAACTAAGGCCGTGAGATTGAAGGTTCGCCCTATTCTTGGCCTGATCCCAAGTCCAACGCAACCGCTATCGCCTTTCATGCCACTACGGAATTGTAGTTACAAGAGAGTATCGGTGTCAATATCAGTCTGGCCGCTCACCGGCTTCTGAAAGGCTTGAACGAAGGGAGCGCCATAGGGTGGGACGTGACTCGGATCTAAGGCCTGGGCTATGACCCACACCAGGGTCACTGGGCGGTGGGCCCGGCTCAGTAGCCCTTGTGCTTGTCGATGAGGCTGAGCAGGGGTCGGCCGCCTGTGAACCGGGCCAGGTTCTCGCAGAAATGGTCTATGCTGCGGTCCAAGCGCAGCGGCGACCCGCCCGAGGCGTGGGGGGTGATAATCACGTGGGGATGTTCCCAAAGGGGGCTGTCGGCGGGCAGCGGCTCTTCCGGCGTAACGTCCAGCCCGGCGCCGCGCAGGCGTCCCTCGTCCAGGGCTTCCAGCATGGCGTCCGTGTCGATGATGGGGCCCCGGGTCACGTTGACCAGGATGGCGTGGCTGCGCATGTGCCTAAAGGCTTTCTCGTCGAACAGGTTACGGGTCTCCCGGGTGAGGGGGCAGCAGACGGCCACGGCGTCGGACTGCTTCAAGAGATCGTAGAACCGGTCGGGCTTCCAGATTTCCCGGACGTACTCCGGCTTGGGGACGTCCTCGGGCTCGACGGCGATGACTTCCATGCCGAATCCCGGCGCGCGCCGGGCCACCTCGATGCCGGTGCCGCCCAAACCGACGACGCCGAGGGTCTTTCCGCCCAGCTCCCAGGTCTCCCTCCGGATGGGCATGCGGCTGTCCCAGGTGCGCTCCCGCACCGCCCGGCCGATGCCCCGCAGCAGTCCCAGGAAGAGGGCCCAGGAGTGGTCGGCCAGGTGGGTGCCCACCGTGCCCTTGGCGCTGGTGAGGATGATCGGGCTTTCCACGAACTCGTCGAACATCAGGGTGTCGATGCCGGCGCTCTCGGTCTGGACCCACTTGAGATTCCTAGCAACCTCGAAGATGCCCCGGTTGAAAATGCCGAAGATGACGTCGGCGTCGACGGCTTGGGCAAGATGCTCCTCACGAGTCCGGGCCACGACGATGTCGTTCTCTTCGGAAACGGCCTGTACTCGCCGGACCTGCTCGTCCTTAAGCTGGTCCAGAATGGCGGTCATCAGAATCTTCATGGGACTAACCTCGCTCCGGATTTGAAGGGCCGCTCCCCCGCTACTCCCCGGCTGGATTAAACGTCACCGGCCGGCGGCCACGGAGAATCATACGGCGGCATGCGGGGCCTTGTCCACCGCCCCCGGCACAGCCTACAACGTCAGGCAAATAACATCACGTTTGGCTGTATAATAGGCGAGGCCCAGCAAGCCGGTGCATCCCTGCCGGCAGGAGGAAAGAGCAATGGACATCGGCGTCATCGCAGGCAGTTGGCACGGGATGTTCACCCAGACCCTGGACGCGGCAGTCCTGGCCCAGAAGGCGGAGTCCCTGGGTTTCGAGTCGTTCTGGATGCCGGAACACACCATTGTGCCCGCCTCCTACGCCTCGACGTACCACGGCCGCACCATCATCGCCGACTGGGGAGACCCTCTCATCGGCCTGGCCAAGGCATCAGCGGTAACGGAAAAGATCAAGCTGGGCACCGCCATCAGCATAGTGCCGGAGCACAATCCCCTGGTGCAGGCAAAGCAGATTGCCACTCTCGACCGGGTGTGCGACGGGCGGTTCATTTTCGGCATCGGCGCCGGATGGCTCAAAGAAGAGGTCGAGATCATGGGCGGCAACTGGGAGCGCAAGTGGGCGCAGACCCGGGAAGCCATCCTGGCGATGAAAGAGTTGTGGACCAAGGACGAAGCGGAGTTCCACGGCAAGTACTACGACTTCCCCCCGGTCATGTGCGACCCCAAGCCGGTGCAGCAGCCTCACCCGCCGGTGTTCGTGGGCGGCAACGGGCCGATGGCATTAAAGCGCACGGCAGCCTGGGCCGAAGGATGGTTCCCCGTGGGGCTGACTCCCGAGGAAATCAAGGCGGGCCGCAAGACCTTGGACGAACTGGCGGAGGCCGTCGGCCGGGACCCCAAGGCAATTGAGGTAATGGTCGGCAGCGTCGAGCCTGACCGGGACCTGGTTAAGAAGCTGGAGCAGGCGGGGGCGGACAGGGTGAACGTATCCCTGGCGCGAGGCCCCGACGTAGACCTGCTGGACGCACTGGAGCGCATAGCAGAAACGGTCTTGAGGTAAGAGCCGACATTCAAACTCAGGGGCCGTAGTCGCCTGCGGAGTGTCCCGCAAGGGGGCCGGCCCCCAGTCACATGCCCAAACGCAGGAGGAAAGATAGATGCAAATCGGCCTGTTTATGATGCCGCTGCACCCGCCCCGGAGGTCGTATGCCGACTCCTACGACCGGGACATAGAGCTAATCGTCCAGGCCGACCGCCTGGGGTGCCACGAAGCGTGGATCGGGGAGCACATCACCGAGATGTGGGAGAACGCCCCGGTCCCCGAGCTGCTCATCGCCCAGGCGCTGGCGCTGACCGAGCGGATCATCCTGGCCACCGGGGTGACAATGCTGCCGTTGCATCATCCGGTGGATACGGCGCACCGGATTGCCATGCTGGACCACATGGCCCGGGGCCGCTTCTACTGGGGCATCGGCGTCCGGTCGCTCCGCACCGACCTGGAACTCTACGGCATCGACTGGAGCGACATGAACGCCGTCCGGGAGCAGGGCAAGGAGGCCCTGGACCTGATTCTTGGGCTGTGGGGAGCGGAGGACGGCCACTTCAGCTTCGAGGGAAAGTATTACCAGGTGAAGGCCCCGGAGTTCCCCCCTGAGCTGGAACGCAGGCTGCACATGAAGCCCTATCAGCTACCCCACCCGCCCATCGGCGTGGCCGCTTCCACACCGGGCTCCGACAGCATCCGCCTGGCCGGAGAGCGGGGCTGGATACCCATGACCAACCTGTCGGCCCGCCACGTCATAGACCTCTGGAAGACCGTGGAAGAAGGGGCCGCCAGCGCCGGCCGCACCGCCGACCGGGGCGAACTCCGCATCGGGCGGCAGGTCTACGTCGGCGAGACCCCGGAGTCGGCCCGGGAAGAGGCGCGGATTGTGCTGGGCCAGCCCTTTACCGAGCACCTGTTGAGAAACATCAAGGATGCGGGGGCGCTGCCCTTCTATAAGCTGGAGCCGGACATGCCGGACGAGGCGATAGACGTGGACTACATGATGGACAACGCCTGGATTGTCGGCGATCCCCAGGAATGCGCCGACCAAATCCGGGCCCTCTACGAGGAAGTCGGCGGCTTTGGACACCTGCTGGCCATCACCCAGGACCCCGACGACCATTCCCTGATGCAGCAGTCCCTCCGGCTGATGATGGAGGAGGTTGCCCCCAAGGTCGAAGACCTGAAGTAGGGGCCCACAAGAGGGGCGCTTCTACTCTTTGAAGAGCCGTTCATGGTTCGACAAGCTCACCACGAACGGGGGGGAACCACGAACGGGGGAACCACGAACATGGGGGAGAATTCATGGACATAGGCACATCTCTCTCCATATCCAGCACATCGGCCGACATAGCTGTCCTGGCCCGGAAAGCGGAGGACCTAGGGTTCGAGTCCTGCTGGGTGCCGGAGCACACCATCGTGCCGGTTCAGACGGACTCCAAGTATCCCGGGACGCCGGACGGTTCCATCCCGCCGTCGATGGACGACATGGCAGATCCCTTGATAGCACTGGCCAAGGCATCGGCAGTGACGAGCGCCATCAAGCTGGGCACTTCGGTCAGCCTGGTTCCCGAGCACAGTCCCCTGCTCATGGCGAAGCAGATTGCAACCCTCGACCGCCTGTCCAACGGCCGGTTCATCTACGGCATTGGGGCCGGGTGGCTCAAGGAAGAGACCGAAATCATGGGAGGCGACTTCGAGCATCGCTGGGGACAGAGCAGGGAGGCCGTCATGGCGATGAAAGAGTTGTGGACCAAGGACGAAGCCGAATTTCACGGCAGGTTCTACGACTTCCCCCCGGTCAAATGCAGTCCCAAGCCGCTCCAGAAACCCCACCCACCCGTATACCTGGGAGGTTCCGCCGCCAGGGTCTTCCAGCGCGTCGTCGCTTACGGCGACGGGTGGATGCCGGTGAGGGTCAACCCTGAGCAGGTGCGGGCGGGCCGCGCCATGCTGGACGAGCTTGCGGCGGCGGCGGGACGGGACCCCAAGTCCATCCGTCTCATGGTCTACAATGTGCCTGCGGACCGGGACTTGATCCAGCGCATGGAGGAGGCCGGAGCCGACCGGGTGGTGGTGCCTGCGCCGAGGGGTCCTGAGAGTGAGGTTCTGCCGGGGCTGGAGCGGCTGGCCGAGCAGGTGCTGGGTTGAGCGCGGCAACGACTTTGCCGGGGTGACCCACCTGTATCTCCCCCTTGGTTTAGCTCCAAGAGGCGGAGTCACGCCTAGCTCGCACTTAGTTGTGACGACACAGACAACGAAGGATCACATGCAACTATTAGCGGACCTGGAAATATTGTGGTACTTGCTTGCTTTGGGCGTCATCTCCGGTGCCTTTTGTTACGGCCTGGCGCGCCGGATGAACCGGAGCAGATGGTTGTGGGCTGTAGGCGGGTTCACCGTTGGCCCGCTAGCAGTGGCTATAGCTTTGGCTATGGCGAGTAACCCCCTGGAGAAGAAGCAGTACTCAGATGAAGTTTAATGGCCTTTTGGAGCAGACCAGCGACTCTAGCAGCACAAGGCCTTTTGGCAGCACAGGCCCTACCCAGAAGCCAGCGGGACCGATTCAGCACATTCGGAAAAGCCAAGCTTGAAGGGATGAAAAATGGCTGATAGCAATTTGCCCGACGATGCACCGGCTACTGGATTATTCCCCCAGTTCCCGTACCAGGTGTTCGAAATGGTGTCCGCCGAGGTTGTGGGGCTGACCGACGCCCAGTTGGACTTTGAGACGGACCGGTGGGAATGGGGCAAGTGGAGCATCCGGCGCAACCTGAGCCACGTGTCCTCGGGCGACGTGCGCTGGCTTTGGGGCCGCTGGGGCAGCCAGATTTTCCCCGACGGCCATCCGAACGCCGAAGAACTGGACAGCATAGTCAATTCGCCCCACGACCGGCGGTTGAACGAGGACCTGTACTGGGAGCCGGCAGCCATCCTGGGGAAGCTGTGGGAGGGACTGGAGCTGTGCAGGTCGGTGCTGGCCGGGGAGACTGTGGCGTCGCTGCGCACCAAGGAACTGGAGGAGGCGGCGACGAGCCTGCACGGCCGCTACCGCCATCTCTTTCCCGGCGGAGTCCGCGACCTGCCCCACGACTCGTCCCGCATCTTCATAACCCTGGAAACCACTTTCCGGCACCGCTACTTCGAGTACACGACCCACCTGTTCAACATCCAACGGCTGAAGCGGGCCCAGGGGTTGCCGGCCAAAGTAGAAATCCCCAGGCAGGGCTACTGGACCGACGAAAGCTGGGACCGCAGCGAGCCTTAGGGGCGGCGGGACCCCCTCTGTATTTCCCCCTTCGTAAGAGTGAGAGCTCAGGTCTTGGACATTTTGGGGCCAGGGGGAGGACTCCGGGGTTAGGCATTTTCTAAGACAAAGGAGGCATCATGGAAGGACGTTATCCCAACGGGTTGCTGGTGACCAGGACCAACTGCACCGATCCTTCACAGGAGGTGGAGTTCAATCGCTGGTACAACCACAAGCACGTGCCCGACGTCACCCGCGTCGGAGTATTTAACAACGCTATCCGTTTCGCCAACGTGGACCCCAAATCGCCCCACGGCCAGTACCTTGCGACCTACGAGACCGACATGGAGGACGTTTCCCAAGCCAGGCCGGCCACTCGCGCTGGCCTGGACAAGCTAGGGGACAGGGGCACGCCCCTGATAGAGTCCGTCAGCACCTGCATGTTTAAACGCCTGGGAGGGCAGCACGTGGCCGCCGTCAGGCCAACCCGGGGCATGATCTTTGTGGCCACCAATTGCAAGGAAGGCTACGACGAAGGAGACTTCAACGAGTGGTACCACGACTTCCATCTGCCCGACATGCTGGACATGGGCGCTTTTCACGCCGCATACCGCTACGAGAGCCTCGACCCGGTGGCCTCCAACGGCAAGTTCCTGGCCATTTACGAGACCGACCTCACCGACCCGACCGCGGCCGTGGAGTCGATTGGCAAGGTGCTACCGGAGTTGCGCCGGCGGGACCGTATGTTCGACGGACTGGACGTGTCGTTCTTGATCAAGGCCCGGCGTATTTTCCCGCGGGTTTAGCTGGCCGATTTTCCCAAGCCTCGACAGCCTGCGTCTGATCACGAAAACCGGGAGGGAGCATGGCCGATTTCAAGACCGGCTCGGTCAGGGCCAACGGTCTGGACTTTCACTTCCTGGAGATGGGGGAGGGGCCCCTGGCCCTGTGCCTGCACGGCTTCCCCGACCACGCCTATTCCTTCCGCCACCTGCTCCCCGACCTGGCCGATGCCGGCTTCCGGGCGGTTGCGCCGTTCATGCGGGGATACGCTCCCACGGAAGCTCCCAAAGACGGCTGTTACCAGTCGATACTTATCGCAAAAGACGTTGTGGGCTTAATCACCGCCCTGGGCGGCCAACGGGCCTACCTGGTGGGCAACGACTGGGGAGCCGGCGCCGTGGTCGGGGCCGCAATCTTGGAGCCGGAGAAGGTGGCCAAGATGGCCGTCATTGCCTGGGGAAGGGCCGACGAGAGCCTGTCAATGGACTATGACTACATGATGGGCAGGTGGCACGGGTATTTGTTCCAGTTGCCCATCGCCGAACGTATCGTGGCCTACAACGACTATGCTTTCGTGGAGGACTGGTGGCGGCACGCTTCGCCCGAGTGGGACATACCCCAAGAGGCCCTGGACAGCATCCGGGAGACCTTTCGCAAGCCCGGAGTGGTGGAGGCGGCCCTGGGCTACTACCGGGCCCGTCACAACCCGGCCCTTGAAGACCCGTCGCTTTTGGCGGAGCAGGCGCGTATCGACGCCGGCCCGGTAACCGTCCCCACGCTGGCGCTGCACGGCACCAGGGACCGTCCCAAGCGGCTGGACGCTTTTGAGAGCGCGGCTACTGACGGGTTCTTCACCGGGGGCCTGGAGAAGGTGATCGTCCCCGGCGCCGGCCACTTCATGCACCAGGAAAGGCCGCAGGAAGTGAACCCCAGGATAGTGGAGTTCCTGAAAGCCTGACGGGGCTGGGACCGGTCCCAGCCCTTATCTCAAAAGTCCCTTCTCCCCTGGCGGGAGAAGGTTAGGATGAGGGGGGATTGCATACCTGTCACCCTCACCTCAATCCTCTCCATTCAAGGGAGAGGAGGCCGTAGTAGGTGAATTGAGATAGTTGCTCAGCGCCTAGTTGGGCACCCACACGATGGTGGAGATGACGCCCAACTCACGCCGCAGCTTGCTCCAGCTATCGCCTCCGTCGTCGCTGCGGTACAGGTAGCCGTACCGGCTGCCGGCCAGGACCAGGGACGGGTCTTCGGGCTGCACCACGACGGTGTGGATGTAGGAGTTGGGATCCACGGGCAGGGGCATGTTCTCCCAGGTCTTGCCCCCGTCCTGTGACCGCACCACC
The DNA here is from genome assembly GCA_965249215.1 of Dehalococcoidia bacterium. GTDB lineage: Bacteria > Chloroflexota > Dehalococcoidia > Lucifugimonadales > UBA3495. The sequence goes on from CBDFLN010000002.1 coordinate 1,136,592, forward strand.
GCGCCGTTGTCGCCGGTAGGTGCGCTGCCGATGCCCAGGAAGATGGTGTTAGGGTCGCCCGGCTTGATGGCTATGCCCCGCGGAAATACGCGGTCGCCCGGCCACTGAAACTTCTCCTTGGCCCCGATGGGGTTCCAACTCGCGCCGTTATCGGTGCTGGTGAAGAGCTCGTCGTTGCCCACCGAAATCACCGTGCTGGGCGAGCCGTCCGTTACCGCTATGTCATGGGAATCCAGGTTGTTCAGGGCGCCGGAAACCTCCGTCCACGTGTCGCCGCCGTCGGTGCTGCGCCTCACTCCATCCACCTCGATTCCCGCCCAGACGTTCTTGTGGTCGGTGGGGTCTACCGCTATTCCCGTGAATCGCGGGATGCCGACGGCGGGGCAGGAATCGGCGATCTGCATGGGGCGCTGCTCCCAGGTCTTGCCCCGGTCGGTGGAGCGATAGATGCCCGGAGTGCTGGGGGTGCCGGTCCCGGCGTACATGATATTGGGGTCAACAGGGTCGATGGCCAGCTCCCAAATCATGCTACCGTTGAGGGAGGTGTCCAGCAGTGTCCACGAGGCTCCGCCGTCCTCGGAGCGGTGCAAGCCCTTGTCGGAGCCCACAAAAATAATCTCCGGCCGCCCCGGTTCCTGCGCCATGCTGCGGATTAGACAATCTGAATGTATTCCTTGCGTGATGGGGGTATTTCCCCAGGTCTCGCCGTCGTCTTCGCTCCTCATCACACCGTGACCGACAGTGCCAACCAAGATGGTGCGCTTTCCTGCCATGACGCCCTCCTAAGTTACGCGCTAATGACTTTCGGGGTGGGGGGACTCTATGGGCGTGATTCTATCAACCTGCCCGGGCATTGGCAACGGAGGCCAGGAGCGGGTGGGAGACCCTGGGGCTATTGCAGCGCCCTCCCACAGCGTCGACGCCGGTTGACTACACGGGCGGGCGCTCATATAGTCTGGGCCAGTGGGGATTTCCGGCTGAGAGGGTGTGCGGCTTGTTCCTCCCCTTGGGGAAGGGAGGTTAGGAGGCGTGAAGGGATCTCCTCTGAGTCTCTGGGTTGGGGGTGTACTAACCCCCTCTGTATCTCCCCCTTCGTAAGGGGGAGAGCTCCGGCGTTGGGACGCTTCGGACACTTCGCAAGGGGGAGAGGTTGAAGGGGCGAACTTGGGTATTTGGACACTTGCCATAGAGAAGGAGGCATGTCATGGACGGACGTTACCCCACAGGGTTGCTGATGGCTTTCACCAGCCTGGCAGACCCTGCAAAATCGGACGAGTTCAACTACTGGTACAACCATACCCACATTCCCGACGTTACCGAGGCGGGCGTCTTCCACCATGCCGTGCGCTTCGAGAATACCAATCCCGACTCGCCGCACGGACAATTCGTAGCCATTTACGAGACGACGGAGGACGCGTCCCAAGCCATGCAGGTCCACGTGGAGGCCGAAACCAAGCTGGGGGGCAGGGAGTACCAGCAGGACCGGCGTCCGTACCAGGATGACGGGAGCACTCCCCTGACCCAGGGCATGGGGTGGGGCATATTCAAGAGGCGGGGCGGCGAGTTCGTCGCCTCTACGAAACCTGCCAGGGGCGTCCTCATCGTCTTGACCAACTGCAAGGACGAGTCCAGGCACGAGGAGTTCAACCGGTGGTACGAAGACATCCACATACCGGACATTTTGGGCACCGGAGCCTTCCACGCCGCCTACAGGTACGAAAGCGTGGAAGTATCAGACATAGCGGCCCAATACCTGGCCATCTACGAGACCGACAATCCCGACCCGGCCAAGGCCCAGGCGGTGATTGCCAAGCTGAGGCCCGAGTGGCAGCGCCGGGGCCGCACATTCGACGGCTCGGAGGTTGTGTCCGCGTTGAACGCCCGGCGCATCTGGCCTACGGCCTCTTGACGCCGTAAACCGCCCAGACCCGTCGGAAAAGGTCGGCGCCGCTCGCGCGGTCGGCGCAATAGGCTGGATTTGCCCGTCTTGGGAACTGCGCTGGCCCAGGCAACGCGTCTCATATTCAGCCAACGCATACTAAATATTGACAGTCGCCAGCGGCGATAGCATAATTTGGGCCATAGCCGTGAGGCAGGTATGCCAAGAATATGGGGAGGTACATGATGCCAGGTTATAAGGTAATTTCCCAGGACAACCACATCATCGAGCCGGGAGACCTGTGGACCAGCAGGGCCGCCGGGTCAAAGTTCGCCGACCGCCTTCCCTACGTTAAGAGCTTACCGACCAGCGACATGTGGTACTGCGACGGCCTGAAAATCGGCGCAGCCACTTCGGGGTCGGCCAACGTGGGCAACCGGTTCGAAGAACCGGAGAAGAAGATGGCGCGCAAGATAACCATCGAGGACGCTCATCCCGGCGGTTACATTCCCGAAGAGCACGTCAAAGACCTGGATATCGATGGACAAGACATCAGCATGGTCTATCCTTCGATCGGGTTCTTGATTTTCTGCCTCCCCGACGGCCAACTGCTGGACGAAGTCTGCAGGATCTACAACGATTGGGTCGCCGAATTCTGCAACGCGATCCCCAAGCGGCTTAAGGGCATCGCCATGATCAACACCGACGACATCGGCGTCGGCGTGAAAGAATTGGAACGCTGCGCAAAAATGGGCATGGTGGGGGCAATGATCGCCTCCTATCCCAATACGGAACAGCTCTACGACAGCCCGGTGTACGAACCCTTCTGGGCCGCGGCCCAAGACTTGCAAATGCCTCTCAGCCTGCATATTTCAGGCAATCGCTACAGCAGGAACGAGGAGTTTGCAGACCTCAACCACCGGTGGGACAGGCCCGCCATGATTTGCAACTACGCCTATTGGCCCCAGATGTCGCTGTCCGACATGATATTCAGCGGCGTATTCCAGCGCTATCCCAAGATCCAGGTGGGATCGGTGGAGCACGAGCTGTCCTGGGCCCCCCACTTCCTGGACCGCATCGACTACACGTACACCGACCGGATGCCGCCTGCAATCGAGTCAATGGAAGGGACCCGCGCGGACAACGATCGGATGGTCCGGTTCAAAGACGGGGTGCTGCCCAGTGACTATTTCCACAGCAATTGCTTCCTGGGCTTCCAGGAAGACGCCATGGGCATCCGGGACCGGCACATCATAGGAGTAGACAACCTGCAGTGGGGAGCCGATTACCCCCACTCAGAATCGACTTTCCCCCGGAGCCTGGAGATACTGGACAACATCCTGGCGGACTGCACCGAGGAAGAAAAGGCCAAGATTGTCGGCGGCAACGCGGCCAGAGTATACCGCCTGGACTAGACCCGCGCCCCCATCTTAAGCTGAATGCAGAAGGCGCTCCCCAGGGAGCGCCTTCTGTTGTTTGACCGTTGGGGAGCCAGTCTCCTAAAGCAACACCGTGGCCGCTATTCTCCCCGGTCGACGAGCCGGGGTTAGAGGCCCACGGCCACCTTGTGGGCTTGGAAGGTCGCCATCTCGATGTCCCGCGGTTGGGCGCAGTCGCCCACTGCGTACAGGTCCTCGACCCTGCCAGTAAGCTCCCGGTGAAGTCCATCTTCGACCTGGCCTCCCGCGGATATCACCACCGTGTCCACAGAGTCTATGGTCCAGGTATTCTCCGGGCTGACCACGTGGTAGACCTCCAGGGAGTCCTCCCCTATCCGGTTAACTCCGGTCATCGGGCTCATCACCACGCCCTTGTCCACCAGGCGGCCGTAGAGGTGCTGCCACACGGCGCGAGCAATCGTAGCGCTGCCCACGTAAGGCAGCCCGGTGACGATTTCAACCTGCTTGCCCTGTTCGGACAGAAAGTCGGCCACTAAGCAGGCCGGAGGGTTCCCCTGGGTGTCGATTATGACGACCCGGTCGCCGGTCTCAGCCCCGGTGAGCACGTCGGCAACGGTCAGGACGTTCTGGCCTTCGACGCCGGGAATCTCGGTCATATAGGGAGTTGATCCCGTGGCTATTATCACCGCGTCGGGGCTTTCGGCCAGCACCGTCTCGGAGGACGCCTCCACCCCCAGCCGCACGTCCACCCCCAGCTTGGGCAACTGCTTCTCGCCGAACAGGATTATCTCTTCGTAAGACTCCCTGTGGGGGGGCAGCATGGCCACCTTTATCTGCCCTCCCAAGCGTTCCGAACGTTCGAACAGCACTACGCTGTGTCCCCGTTCCGCGGCCACCCTGGCGGCTTCCATGCCTGCGGGCCCGCCGCCTACGACGACCACCTTCTTCTTCACCGGCGCTGGGCCCGCGTCGGCCCATTCCTTCTCGTGCCCCGCCACCGGGTTGTAGATACAGGTGATGGGTATGCCCAGGCCCTGGCGGCCGGCGCAACTCTGGTTGCAGGCAATGCACGTGCGGATGTCGTCGGTCCGGCCTTCTTTGGCCTTGGTCGGGAAGTAGGGGTCGGCAATGAGCTCCCTGACCATGCCCACCAGGTCCATTTTCCCGGAGGCCAGGATCGCCTCGGCGATGGCCGGCGTGTTGATGCGGCCGGCCCCCAGCACCGGCAGGCTGACCAGTTTCTTCATTTCCTCGGCGCGCCAGGCAAACTCCCCCGGCTCGGTATAGTAGGGAGGCACGTGGTAACGGTTGGACACCTCGTTCACCATGTTGCCGATCCACACGTTGAGGTAGTCCAGCAGGCCGGATGCGTCCAGCATCCGGGCAATGGACTTCCCGTCCTCGAAGTCGATGCTGTAGCTGACCAAATCGTCGTACAGGCGCACACCCAGCAGCAAGTCCGGGCCCAGGCCGTTACGCACTGCCTGCAGCACCTCCATCATGAAAGTGGCCCGCTCTTCCAGGGTATCCCCGCCGTACCTGTCAGTGCGGCGGTTGCTCTGGCCATGCAGGAACTGGGCGATGAGATTGTAGGCGCCGATTAGGATTTCCGCGCCGTCCAGCCCGCCCTTGCGGACTCGTTCCGCCGCGCCGCCGTAGGCGCCGATCAACTCCTCAATTTCGTCGCTGCTCATCTCCTTGGGCATGGCCTGTTCGTAGCCGAAACCAGGCATCGGCACCGCAGACGGCGCCAGGGCCATCAGGTCCCCATTCAACACTGTCCGCTGGGTTACGGCGGCGCGCCTGCCGTTATGGTTCATCTGGGTCAACACCGGCACTGGATATTCGTGCACCAGTTCGGCGATACGCTGGTACCTGGGAATAATCGCGTCGTCGATGTTAACGTGGCCTACAAACCCCGTCAGGTGCACGTAGCAAGACCCTATCATCACCATCCCGGCGCCGCCTTTGGCCCTTTCCCGCAAATAATACCCATAGGCCTCGTTGGGCATCCGCGACTCCACCATGTTGGCCTGGTGCCCCGTCACCACGATCCTACTTTGCAGGGTGTACTTGCCTAGCTGGTAGGGAGTGAACAGTAAGGGGAACTGCTGGGTCATCTTTCCACCTCGTTTTATGCCGGGACCTGCCGGCCAACTTCACAATCACACTGGAGCAACATCGGGATTATAGCACCGGGGCCGGGCCAAACCACCCAAGCCGCGCGGGGCAATCAGCCGGGGTTTCCGGCAAGGGGCTTTCGCAACGCATTCGGGGATCCACCCCGGCGGTGGGCCAGGCGGCTTTCAGAGGGCCAGGGCCGTCTTGTGGGCCTGGTAGGTCGCCATTTCGATGTCCCGGGGCTGGGCGCAGTCTCCCACCGCGTACACCTCAGGGAATCTGGCCTTAAGCTCACGGTACAGGCCGTCGACGGCCTGGCCCCCGGCGGATATCACCACCGTGTCCACCGGTTGGATGGTCCGGGCGATGTCCGGGTTCACCACGTGGTAGACATCCACCGAGTCATCCCCAATCCGGCTGACGCCGGTCATGGAAGTCATGACCACGCCTTTTTCCAGCAATCGACCGTACAGGTAGTGCCATGCAGCCTGGGCGTGAGTACCGCTGCCCACGTAGGTCAGCCCGGTGACTATCTCCACCTGCTTGCCCTGGTCGGCCAGGAAGTCCGCCACCAGACTGCCCGGCGGCGTGCCCTGGGTGTCCACGACGACCACCCGTTTCCCGGTCTCGGCCCCGGTGAGCACGTCGGACACGCTAAGCACGTTCATGCGTTCAGCGCCAGGGATCTCCGTCATATATGCCGTCGACCCCGTGGCGATTATCACGGCGTCGGGACCTTCGGCCAGCACCGTCGCGGCGGACGCCTCTACACCCAGCCTCACGTCCACTCCCAGCTTGGGCAGCTGCTTCTCGCCGTACAGGATTATTTCTTCGAAGGACTGCCTCATGGGCGGCATCATCGCCACCTTGACCTGCCCTCCCAGCCGGTCTGAACGTTCGAACAGGACGACCCGGTGCCCCCGCTCGGCCGCCACCCGGGCGGCTTCCATGCCGGCTGGTCCGCCGCCTACCACCACCACCTTTTTCTGCACCGCCGCCGGGCCGGGATCCGCCAATTCCTTCTCGTTGCCGGCCACCGGGTTGTAGATGCAGCTGATGGGCAGGCCCACGAAGTGGCGGCCGGCGCAGCTCTGGTTGCAGGCAATGCACATCCGGATGTCGTCAACCCGGCCTTCCCTGGCTTTTTGCGGGAAGTAAGGATCGGCGATCAGCTCCCTGACCATGCCGACCAGGTCTACCTTCCCCGCGGCGAGAATTTCCTCGGCCATCGCCGGTGTGTTTATGCGGCCGGTGCCTATCACCGGCAGGCTTACCAGTTTCTTTATCTCCTCGGCCCGCCAGACGAAGCCTCCCGGCTGGGCGTAGTAAGGAGGCACGTGGTAACGGTTGGACAGTTCACCTTGAAGATTGCCGGTCCATACGTTGAGGTAGTCCAACAGCCCGGAAGCGTCCAGCATACGGGCAATAGTCTTGAGGTCTTCGAAGCCGATGCTGTAGTCCACCAGGTCGTCATATAGGCGCGATCCCATGATCAGGTCCGGCCCCAGAGCATTCCGCACCGTCCGGAGGACCTCCATCATGAAGGTGGCCCGCTCCTCCAGGGTATCCCCGCCGTACCGGTCAGTACGGCGGTTGCTCTGGCTATGCAGGAACTGGGCGATGAGGTTGTAGCCCCCGATGTTGACTTCGACTCCGTCCAGGCCGCCTTCCCTCACCCGCTCCGCCGCCCGGCCGTAGGCGGCGACGATCTCCTGGGCTTGGTCGATGGTCATCTCGCGGGGCATGGCCTGGGCGTAGCCGAAAGAAGGGGTGGGCACCGCCGAGGGCGCCAGGGCGATTATGTCTCCGTCCAGCTTTCTCCGCAGGGCCAGCGCGGAGCGCCTGCCATTGTGGTTCATCTGGGTCAACACCGGCACGGGAAATTCGTGCACCAGTTCGGCGAGCCGCTGGTACCTGGGAATAATAGCGTCGTCGTAGTTACGGTGGGGAGCAACGCCCGTGGGGTGCACGTAGCATGAACCCAGCGTAACCATCCCTGCGCCGCCCTTGGCCCTCTCCCGCAGGTAGTAGCCATAGGCCTCGCTGGGCATACCGGAGGTCAGGAAATTGGCGTTGTGGCCGGTGACCACTATCCTGCTTTGCAGGGTGTGTTTGCCTAGCTGGATAGGAGCGAACAGCAAGGGGAACTGCTGGGGCATCTCACCACCTCGTCGTCCACTGAATGATCCCGTGGGACTGCCCGGGACAAGTTCCCCGACGCAGTCCAAGTCGCCCGCGGGCAGCGGCCCTCAGATGCTCAGGGCCACCTTGTGGGCCCCGTAGGTCGCCATCTCGATGTCCCGGGGTTGGAGGCAGTCTCCCACCATGTGAAGCCCGTCGATTTTCCCTTCGAGCTCCCGGTACAGCCCGTCGCTGGCCTGGCCCCCGGCGGATATAACTACGGTGTCCACCGAATCGATGGTCCAGGTCATGTCCGGGTTCACCACGTGATAGACGTCCAGCGAGTCCTCGCCAATCCGGGTGACGCCGGTCATAGGGCTCATCACCACGCCCTTGCCCAACAGACGGCCGTACAGGTGATGCCATACGGCGCGGATGATGGTCCCCGCCATCACGTGAGTCAGGCCGGTGACTATTTCGACCTGCTTTCCCTGGTCGGACAGGAAGTCGGCCACCAGGCCGGCCGGCGGCGTGCCCTGGGTATCCACGATCACCACCTTGTCCCCGGTCTCGGCCCCGGTAAGCACGTCGGCTACGGTGAGGACGTTGTGGCCTTCCGCGCCGGGTATCTCCGTCAAGTAGGGAGTCGCCCCGGTGGCTATGATCACGGCGTCGGGACTTTCGGCCAGCACGGACTCGGCGGACGCTTCCACGCCCAGCCTCACGTCCACTCCCAACTTGGGCAGTTCCTTCTCGCCGAACAGGATGATCTCTTCGAAGGACTCTCGCTTGGGGGGCAGCATTGCCACCTTGACCTGGCCGCCCAGCCGGTCGGAGAGTTCGAACAGCACCACCTGGTGCCCTCGTTCCGCCGCCACCCGGGCCGCTTCCATGCCTGCAGGCCCGCCGCCCACGACCACCACCTTCTTCTTCACCGATGCCGGCCCAACGTCGGCCCATTCCTTCTCATGCCCGACGACGGGGTTATAGATGCAGGTGATGGGTAAGTTCAGCCCCTGGCGGCCGACGCAGCTCTGGCTGCAGGCAATGCACATCCGAATGTCGTCTAAGCGACCTTCTTTGGCCTTGGTTGGTAAGTAGGGGTCGGCGATTAGCTCCCTGACCATCCCCACCAGGTCCATCTTCCCGGCGGCCAGCATCTCCTCCGCCAGGGCCGGCGTATTGATGCGGCCCATGCCCATCACCGGCACGCTGACCAGGTCCTTTATCCCCTTGGCGCGCCAGGCGAACTCCCCCGCGTCGTGATAGTAAGGGGGCACGTGGCTGCGTATGGTCACTTCGCCGGGTTTAACGCCGATCCAGGAGTTGAGGTAGTCGACCAGCCCGGAAGCGTCCAGGATCTGGGCAACGGCCTGCAGGTCTTCGTAGACGAGGCTGTAGTCCACCATGTCGTCGTACAGGCGGACTCCCAGCAGCAGGTCCGGGCCCAGGGTGTCTCGCACCGTCTGCATCACCTCCATCAAGAAGGTGGACCGCTCCTCCAGCGTGTTGCCGCCGTACTTGTCGGTGCGGTGGTTGCTCTGGCCGTGGAGGAACTGGGAGAAGAGGTTGTAAGCGCCGACCATGATCTCCACGCCGTCCAGTCCGCCCTCGCGGACCCGTCGCGTTGCCTGGGCGTAGGCGTCGATCATCTCTTCTATGTCGTCGATGGTCATCTCGCGAGGCATGGCCTGCACGTAGCCGAAAGCGGGAGTCGGCACCGCCGACGGCCCCATGGCCATGATGTTCCCGTTCAACGAGGTCCGTTGGGTGATGGCCGACGCTCTGCCGGTGTGGTTCAACTGGGCCAGCACCGGCACCGGGTATTCGTGCACCAGGTCGGCGATGCGCTGGTACTTGGGGATTATTCCGTCCTCGTGGTTCATGAATATGGCCATAGAGGTGGGGTGAACGGAGCAGGCCCCCATGGTGACCAACCCGGCGCCGCCCTTGGCCCTTTCCCGAAGATAGTAGCCGTAGGTCTCGGTGGGATGCTTCTGGGCGTCGACGTAGTTGGTTGCGTGGCCGGTCACCACTAGCCTGTTCTGGAGGGTGTACTTGCCCAGCTGGAAGGGAGTGAACAGCAGGGGGAACTGTTGGGTCATTTCACCACCTCGTTTTTCATCGAAAGCTAGAGGGCGCTCAAGGGATGACGGCCGGGCGCGGACCTAGGCCCGCCGTTGCCTTGGACAGATTGGGGGAGGCCCCCCGCCGGCGGAGTTCCCGGTGCTTGGCGGAGAGCGAAACGGCTGACTCGCGATGGCTGAGTTTAACAATGGCCTACAGTGATGTCAACGAAGCTACGCATTCCGTCGAGGCTACTTAGATATCCGTTGTTGACCTTTCATTGCATGCCAAATCGAAGCTGCTTCCGGCAATCGCTCGGCCCATCTCCGCCAATTCACCGGAGGCGAGCCAGCGGGACAAGCGGCGTATCCTTAAGCCGCTGGATGACTTCCTCCTGCTCCAGCAGGGCCCGGTGCGCCTCGTCCAAGGTGACTTCCCTGAACGCAGTCTTATCTCCCGGCGCGGCCTGGGCAACTCCGGCTAAGTCGACGCTGATGACCGCGGCGATCTTGGTGTAGCCTCCCGTGGTGCCCCGGTCGGCGAGGAGTACGATGGGCAACCCGTCCCCGGTGACCTGCACCGCGCCGAAGGGGACGCCGTCGGAGATTATGTCAGCTCCTCCCTTGTGCTGGATCCGCGGCCCCTGGTACCTGTACCCGACACGGTCAGCCTGGTGGGTGGCGGTGTATTCGGCGGACAGGAAAGTCTGGATGCCAGTCTCGGTAAAGGCGTCATCCTGGGGTCCCATCACCACCCGAAGCACGTGGCTGTTCCCGTAGCTGGGGACCTGTTCCCGGGGCAGCTTCCGGCCCGCCGGTTGCGCTGCTGGCCCCTCGCCTGACGTAGGCAACCTGTCCCCCGCTTGCAAGGGGCGGCCCTCAAGTCCGCCCAGGCCGGAGCGGGTGTATGTCGACCGGCTTCCCAACACCTGGGGAAGGTCGATGCCTCCGGCAATGGCCAGGTAGGCCCGCTGGCCGTCCCGCGGCTTGCCGAAGGAAAGCACGGCTCCCCGGGGCACGGCTACGGCCTGCCACGTGGCTGCCGGCTCGTCATCCAGACGGGGAGCCAGGTCGCCGCCGGTGATGGCGATGACTGCGTCGGCCAGAAACTGCAACCTGGGTCCCGCCAGGGTGATCTCGAGGCCGGCGGCCCCTTCCTCGTTGCCCGCCAGGACGTTGCCGACCCGCAGCGCGAAGGGGTCCACCGCGCCGGCCACCGGCACGCCGTACCGCTGGTAGCCGTAGCGGCCCAGGTCTTGCACCGTGGTAAAGAGGCCGCTTTCCTGGACTTCGATGACTTCCACGGCCCTGTTACCGCCCGTCCTGAGTAGCCGGTTCATAGCTTCCCGCTCGCACCTGCATCTGAATTACGTCGTAGGTGGTCTCCGTGATGGGAACGAAGCGAATGAAGTCCCCGGCGGCGACCACTGCCGGAGGCTCTCGTTGCGGGTCGAAGAGCTGCACCGGAGTGCGGCCGATAAGCTGCCACCCGCCGGGGCTCTCTGTGGGATACACGCCCGTCTGCTGCTCGGCGATGCCCACCGAGCCGGCCGGAATAAGGGGCCGCGGCGTCTGCAGCCGGGGGGTGGCGATTCTTTCGGACATGCCCCCCAAGTAGGGAAAGCCGGGGGTGAACCCCATCATGTACACCAGGTACTCGGCGCTGGCGTGTATCTGGACGACTTCCTCCGCCGTCAAGCCGTTGTGCTCCGCCACGTGGGCCAGGTCCGGCCCGTACTCTCCGCCGTAGACGGTTGGAATCTCCAGTACCTTGGGGGTATGCGGCGCGGCCTGGTCGAGATTTTGCTCCAGCTCGGACAGTCGTTGCGTTAAATCGGGAAAGCTCACCAACAACGGGTCGTAGTAGACCAGCAACGAGCGATAGCTGGGCACCAGGTCCATGACGCCCGGAATGTCGCGGCCCTCGACCGCGGCGAGAAGGGACTGCACCTTGCGGTTGACGGAGACGGAGATAGCGTTGCCCAGCTCGACCGTAATGGCCTTGTCCCCGGCGGGGGAAAATTTGGCTCCCTGGTACATTTCACTAACGCCGGGGGGTGGCGACAACCGAAAACGCCGCTAGACCAGTTGGCTCAAGGGGACGATCTGGACGCCGGCGGCCTCCAGCTTGGACCGGAGGGCTGCGGCCAATTCCACCGCGCCCGGAGTGTCGCCGTGAAGGCAGAGGGTGTCGGCCTGGATGGGCACGTCCTCCCCGGTGATGGCGGCGGCCTTCCCCTCGGTAACCATCCTGATGCTCCGCTCCACCACCGCGTCGGTGTCGTGGATGACGGCGCCGGGCTGGGAACGGGGTACCAATGTGCCGTCGGGGTTCAGCGCCCGGTCGGCGAAGGCCTCTCTGGCCACCCGCACGCCCATTTCCTCGGCCACCGCGGCCCAGGGCGTGTTGGCCAGCGCCACGAGAATCATCTGCGGGTCCACTTGCAGCACCGCCTCGCAGATGGCCTTGGCCAGGTCTCCCCCGTTTACCGCCATGTTGTACATGGCGCCGTGGGGTTTCACGTGCTGCAGCTTCTTGCTCTTGGTAAAGGCCGACAGCGCGCCAATCTGGTATACCAGGTCGTTCTTGGCCTCATCCGGAGATACGGTCATGTTGCGGCGGCCGAAGCCCTGCAGGTCGGGAAAGCTGGGCTGGGCCCCGACGCCCACTCCGTGTTGCTCGGCTAAATCGACCGTCCAGCGCATCCACATGGGGTCGCCGGCGTGGAAGCCGCAGGCCACGTTGGCCGAGGTTATGTACTTGATCACCTCTTCGTCGCAGCCCATCTTGTAGGGCCCGAAGCTCTCTCCCATATCGCAGTTGAAATCGATTTTTCCGGGCATTGCTGGGGAATCCTCCAGGCCATACCGCGTGTAAACACCAGGCGAGGCCAGCCTTGGCCTGGCTTTATTTTAGCACCCGCACCGGGAGCGTGCTATGCACCTCGCCCTCTGCCGGCAACTAGCTCCTGAGAGAGCAGGTTCCCAGAGCGTTGCATGCTATAATGCCCAACAGAGAAGAGACAATGACCACCATAGAAGCCGAATCTGCCCGCATATTCGCCGACGCAGACCAACTGTACCACTCCGCATTGGAGCGCATGGCCGCCGGAGACATCCGCGACGCGGCGGAGAAGGCTTGGTGCGCTACAGTGCGCGCCGCCGAGGCGTTGGTCTTGGCGCGGACCGGAGAGCAGCCATCCACATCTACTGCGGCCGGAAGGAGATTGCGCATCGCATCTCGCACCGACCCCGCCCTCCGCGACCTTCGCCGCAGCTACATAGAGCGGCAAACGATCCTCCACGGGGAGTGTTTCTACCACGACGACTGTCAGCCGGAGGAGACCGAAGACCTCATCCGGGAAACGATAGACTTTATCCGCCAGGCCCGGAGCCTAGCCGAGGCATGATTGGGATAGGGCGTTACCACGCTCCGTGTGCCCGCGCCCGGAGACCTCTCCCCAACCGTGATTCCCCCGCACGAAGACCATTGCATAGGTTGCGCCTAGGTTGTCCGTTCCCGGAGACCTTTGCCCGCCCGTGATTCCCCAGCACGAAGACCATTGCATAGGTTGCGCCTAGGCTGTCCGTTCCCGGAGACCTTTGCCCGCCCGTGATTCCCCAGCACGAACACCATTGCATAGGCTGCGCCTAGGCTGTCCGTTCCCGGAGACCTTTGCCCGCCCGTGATTCCCCAGCACGAACACCATTGCATAGGCTGCGCCTAGGCTGTCCGTTCGTCCTGAGGGAAATCGAAGGGCGAACGGACAGCCGGAGTTATGCAAGGGTCTTCTCGCGCGGGCCTGCAACCTGGATTCCCGCCCTACGAAAACCCAAACGGCGTCCAAGGCTTATGCCGGACGGCGAACATGCTGTCGGCGCGCAATAACGCCCCCGGCGTTAGTTCATCCACCAGGCCCGCCTGCGCCAGGGTGCTGAAGCTCACCGCTCCCATGAACGCCGATGCCAAATCGGCAACGGACAGCGCCAAGTCTGGAGACGAACTCGAGGCGCGGCACGCGGCTCCCTCGGCGGACCCTTCCAGCCGGAACGTGCCGTCGTTCCAGGGGCACAGCTCGTCCCGCACTTCCAATACCAGGCTGCCGCTTTGCGCGTAACGCCGCATCCCCAGGGCCTCGGCCGCGTCTATCAGGCGCACCCACAGCCCGTCCCTTACGGTCCGCTGCAGCCGCCGCGGGTCCGCCAGCATCCACGGCAAGGGGTCGTCCACGGGACGGCTGAGCATCTCGGTGCAGGTCATCAGGTCCAAGTCGAAGCAATACCGCCACAACGCCTTGGCGGCCTCTGGGGTGGCCGCCATTAACTCCTGCACGATGAGGTTGGGCCTGGCGGTACGGTATTTCACATAGCCGTCCAGCCTCCCGTCCTCTTCATAAACGGCGTAAAACAGGCCTCCCTGGCCGCCTTGCTTATGCTCCGATGCTTTGGACTCCCGCTCCCAATGCTGAAGCGGCTTCTGGAACACGCCGGGGCGGTCCTTGACGCTCCGCCGGGAGATTTCGGGCAGGTCCTTTGTAATGTCTTCCGGGTCTACAAAAACGATGCGGCCCCGGCTCTCATAGGGCGCGGCATACCTGGTGAACTGGCGCTCGATGCTCCACCGCTCTCGCAACGACCCGACGCCATACCCGAACCTGCCATAGATTGCGCTTTCAGAGGAAAAAAGCGCAGCCAACGCTTCGCCCCGCTGGTGGATGTCCTTGATCTGGTGGCGCATCATCCGGGTCATCACGCCCTGCCGCGTATGCGTAGGCTGCACCGCGATGTTGGCCACCCCTGCGACCACTGCTGTGGCTCCGGGTATGGACATTTCGCGCCGGTGCGAGTGGGCCCCGCCGACGATATTTCCCCCGTCGAACACGGCGATGGAACGGTCCAGGTCGAAGTGGGGACGCAGCATCTCCGGGTCGACGGCCAGCCGGTTGCCGTACGCCCGCGCCTCGGCGCTTACCCACTGGACAAACTCCTCAGGGGCTACGGTCCTCATTTCCAGCATCCAGGCTACCCCCGTCGCGTATCAAACAATGCCATCAGGTATGCCGGATTATAGAATATCGCGCCATGCCCCGCACCAGCACGGCGATTGGCATGTCTTTGGATAGGCCCTGGCAAGCTGTCACCTCGCCGCCATAGGGGTGGCCTTGCCTCAAAAGTCACCTTACCATGTCACCCCGAGCGCAGCGAGGGGTCTGGGGTGGTGGGCTCAGGCTTATGCGGGTGAGCCCATCCCCGGATTCCTCGTCGCTTTTCTCCTCGGAATGACAGTTTTGAGGCAAGGCCCCTTAGGGGTTTGTTAAACGTACTGTCATAGCGTACATTACACAGATGATTGTTCGTTACGTGCTTCACGACTCATGACTGCCGGCGGCATTCAGGTAAATATGACTCCTTCACATCCGGGTGACTTCATTCGCACTGAGGTCATAGAGGAACTGGGGTTGAGCGTGACGAAGACCGCCGAAATTCTGGGAGTCCGGCGCGCCACCCTTTCGGACTTGCTGAATGGCAAGGCTGCACTATCCCCGGAGATGGCGTTGCGTATCGAGAAGGCCTTCGACGTGAGCATGGATATGTTGCTAAGAATGCAGGCCTGGTACGACGCCTCCCGGATGCGCGCCCGCGCCGCAAAGATTAGCGTGCAGCCCTACGCGCCGGCCTGACCGACTACGGCTGCCCTATGACCATACATCAATCGCCGCAAAGCCAGGAGAAGCTATGTACGTGGTAATTTCGTCCAGTGAACTCAATGCGGAACACAAGGAACGATTCGTCAGGGAGCTAGCAGAAGTCGCCCGTATTTCGGTCGAAAAGGAGCCGGGGTGCCTGAGGCTCGACGTTGTCCAGGACGGCAACGACTCCAACAGGATATGGGTCTACGAGGTCTTCAAGGACCAGGCGACCTTGGATACTCACATGCAATCGCCTCACTACCTCAAATACCGCGAGGCCACCAAGGGCTGCCGAGTGGAGGGAGGAGTCACCTTCCAGGCCGGGCCGGGCGCTTCCAGCATCTGGCCAACGGACGACCAGTGGAAATAAGCGGCCCCATTTAGCGCCTTGGAACGTTCGGTTCATTCCCGCGCCGAGTGCAAGCGGGACCGGGTGAAGTGCAAAACGCTTCGGTGCAAGTAGTTATGGGACTGACAAGTGCTACCAATAATGATAGTATATAAGTGTGGACAAGCCGCTAGAGCGAATCAGGCGAAATCCACGGAACGTCTGGTTCAGCGACCTGCGAAACCTATGCGACCGCTACTTTGGGAAGCCGAGACAACGGGGCAGCCATCTGTCGTACCCGATGCCGTGGGCTGGGGACCCCAGGGTCAACTTCCAGAATCGGCATGGCACAGTGTGGCTCCCTATCAGGTACGGCAGGTTCTTGCAGCGATAGACAAATTAGAGGCGATGAAATGAACATAAAGGTAAGCGACCGTTACACCTACCGGGTATTCTGGTCCGAAGAAGATTCCGCATACATCGGCCTCTGCGCCGAGTTGCCGTCCATGAGCCATGTGGATGATACCATCGAGGCGGCCATTGCTGGCATCCGAGACCTGGCCGCCTTCACCGCGGATGATCTGGCCGAGAGTGGAGAGGCAGTTCCGGAGCCATTGCACAGCCGCCGTTACAGCGGCCATCTTAATCTCCGCGTCCCCCCTGAAACCCACCGGGCCTTGGTGGTGGCTGCGGCGGAGGCAGGCGTAAGCCTTAACCGGCTGGTCAGCGAACGTCTGGCGCAGGCAGCAAGATGATGTAATATAGAGGCACTCCCCCGGCGAGAGTATCGCTGGCCCGGCGTCCCCTGCCAAGGGGGCGTCTCTTTTTGTCTAGTCCACCCACCACTGGGCAGCCCTACACCACTCCTCGCGCTGTCCCGCCGGGATTTACCAACCCCCCTCAGGAACCAAAAGCGATAGCGGGGCGCGTACTGTCAGCAGCCCCTTGTTAAATAGAACGCACGTTCTTATAATGGCCTTCCTTTTGGAGGCCTCGTGTCTATCGCTTGCGTTCTTGTCGCTAATCTGCCGCTGAAAACCGAACTGCTCCGCCGGCCCGATTTACGGGGCAAGGCGGCCCTGGTCATAGAACAGTCCGGCTCCCGGAAGCTGGTAATCGACCGGTCGTCGCCGGCCCGCGCCGTAGAAGCGGGCATGTCCCTGGAGAAGGCCCTGTCCCTCTGTCCCCACGCCGCCCTGGTCGAAGCCGACTCGCCGCTCTACCGGGAGAGATGGGGCGGCATTCTGGACAACCTGGAACAACGAAGTCCCATCGTCGAAGACGCCGGATTGGGCCTGGCCTACGTAGACTTGAGAGGACTGGAAAAGCTCTACGGCGGCGAGGCCAACCTGTTAAAAGCGGTGGTGGACGCCGTCCCTCAAGCCTACTATCCCCGGGCGGGCGTGGCCCAGGGCAAGTTCCCCGCCTACGCCGCCGCCCTGCAGGCCAAGCCCAGCCGAGCGGTGCGTATTTCGGAAAACGCCGCCGCTTTTCTAGCTCCGCTGCCCGTAACCCATTTGCCAACCTCCTGGAAAATCAAGGAGCGGTTGCTGGACTTCGGCCTGGACTCCATGGGAAGCATCGCCCAGCTGCCCTTCAACACCATGCAGGCCGAGTTCGGCAGAGAAGGAGCACGCCTCTGGCGGCTGGCCAACGGCCAGGACGACGAACCGTTGGCCCCTCGCCGGCGCGAGGAAGTATTTACACACCAGGTCTCTTTCGCCACCCCCACGGTCTCATTGCCAGCCATTTTGATCGCGCTGGAAAGCCTGCTGACCCGGGCCTTCGCCGGCCAGATCAGGGGCCGCTTTGCCAAGGTGGCTTTCCTGGAAGGGTCTGCCGAGAACGGGTCTGCCTGGAGCAAGCGCGTCGGCTTTCACGACCCGGTGGGCGACCGCGAACGGGCGATGTTCATCCTGAAAAGCCGCCTGGAAAACCTGGCTTTGCCCGGCCCGTTGGAAACCCTGTCCCTCACTCTCTCCGGCATCACCGGGGAGTCGGGGCGGCAGGAAAGCCTGTTCCCCGAGGTGCGTCACCAGGCCCGGCTGGACGACGCCATCCGGCAGCTCCGGGCCCGGCTGGGACATAGCCCCCCCATTTTCCGGGTCAGGGAGGTGGAGCCATGGTCGCGGATTCCGGAACGGCGCCGCACCCTGGTGGCATACGACCCCTAGACGCTCCACAGCCGGTACAGGTGGAAGTGGACGGCAACGATATGCCCGCGGCCATCGCCGCCGTCAAGGGCAGCAATGCCGGGGCGTCGCGTTCCTATAAGCGGCGCCGGGTCGCGGAGGTCCTGGACGTCTGGCGCATCGACGACGAGTGGTGGCGGAAGCAGCCGGTGTCGCGTATCTACTACCGCGTCGCTTTAGAAGACGGGACCATAACCGGCCTGTTCAAAGACCTCATCAGCGGCCAGTGGCTCCGGCAGCGGGCATGAAAAATAAATACGCCGAGCTTCACCTGCACACCAATTACAGCTTCCAAGAAGGGGCCTCATCTATCGGAGAGTTGGTGGGGCAGGCCGCCAGCCTTGGCTATCAGGCCCTGGCCGTCACCGACCACGACAATCTCTGCGGGGCCGTGGAGTTTGCTGAAGCCTGTCACGATGCCGGGATACAGCCGATCATCGGCTGCGAGGTCACCCTGGCCGGCGGCTTTCACCTCACCCTCCTGGCCGAAACCCGGCTGGGGTACGGCAACCTCTGCTGGCTCGTCTCCCAGGCCCATAGAGAGGACCGCCGCCGGCCGGAGTTGGACCCCGCCCTGCTGGAGGGGCGCACCCAGGGCCTTATTGCCCTGTCCGGCTGCCGCCTGGGTGAAGTCCCGTCGCTGTTGGACGAGCAGCGCTTTGCCGAAGCCGGCGACGCGGCCTCGCGCTACCGCGGCCTCTTCGGGGAAGGCAACTACTTCCTGGAGCTGCAACAGCACCTTGTCCAGGGGGATACCCGGCGCAACCAACGCCTGGTCAACCTGGCGCAAGAGCTGGGCGTCGGCGTCGTTGCCGCGGGCAACGTCCACTACCACGTCCGGGAGCGTCACCGCCTTCAGGACTGCCTGGTGGCCATCAGGAACAATACCTCCCTGGAAGAGTCTCATCGCGAGCGCCGTCCCAACAGCGAGTTTTTCCTAAAGCCCCCGGAGACGATGGCCTGCCTGTTCCAGTGGTGTCCCGAGGCGGTGGAAAACACCGCCCGCATCGCCCGGCGCTGCGCCGCGTTCGACCTGGCTCAAGACCTGGGGTACCAGTTCCCGGACCATCCCGCGCCGAAAGGGCACACCACCCAGACCTACCTGGAGCGTATTTGCTATCAGGCGGCCGAGCGGCGGTACGGCAGTGTCACCTCCGAAGTGCGTCAACGCCTGGACCTGGAGTTCGGCCTGATTCAAAAGCACAACCTGGCCGGCTTTTTCCTTATCTATCGCGACATCGTGCTGCTGGCCCAGGAGGTGGCCGTGGACTTGGGCCTGGCGGACCCGGAGACGCCCGTGGAGTTCAACCCGCCGGGACGCGGCCGGGGCTCGTCGGTGTCGATGCTGGTGGGCTATCTGCTGGGCATCTCCCACATCGACCCCCTCAGTTACGGCCTCTCCCTGGAGCGCTTCCTGCCCGACGACGAACTGGCCAGCGTGCCGGACATCGACCTGGACTTTCCCCGCAACATCCGCGAAGAGCTGATCCTCCGGGTGCATGAGAAATACGGTTGGGAGCGGGCGGCCCTTACCGGAATGATCGATACCTACCGCATGCGGGGCGCAGTGCGGGACCTGGGCCAAGCCCTGGGACTGCCCCCCGACCAGGTGGGCAAGCTGGCCAAGCGGGTCGACGAACGAGAGGGCCTCCCGCTGGGGGAGCAGATGCGCCTTCTGCCCGACTTCCAGGACAAGGTAAAGGCCCCCCTGTGGCAGCATCTCATCGAGTTTGCCGGGCAGTTGTACGGCTTCCCTCGCCGCCTTGCCCAGCATCCGGGAGGCATGGTCATAGGCTCCAGCCCGCTCACCGACATCGTGCCCGTCCAACCCAGCGCCATCCAGGGGCGCTACGTCATGCAGTGGGACAAGGACTCCATCGAACAGGCCCGATTCGTCAAGATAGACTTCCTGGCCATCGGCGCCCTTTCCCAGATGCAGGACGCCCTGCGAGCCATCGAGGCCCGTCACGGGACTTCCATCGACCTCTCCCGCATCGACTTCGAAGACCCGTCGGTCTACGCCATGCTCCACAAGGCCGACACCATCGGCGTCTTCCAGGTGGAGTCGGCGGCCCAGCAGCAGACCATCCCCCGCATCAAGCCGCAAAACCTCATCGACATGGCCCACGAGGTGGCGGCGGTGCGGCCCGGCGTGGGAGCCAACGACGGCGTCCGACGCTACATCGACCGCCGCCTGGGCCTGGAGCCCGTGGAGTACGTCCACGAGCTGGAGCGGCGGGCCCTGGAACGGACTCTCGGCGTAATTCTCTTCCAGGACCAGATAAACCAGATAGCCCACGACGTCGGCGGCCTCTCCCACTCCGAGGCCGACCGCTTGCGGAGAGCCTTTACCAAGCGGAACAACGGCCCCATGATTCAGCGCTGGTGGGGCCGCTTCCGGGACGGGGCCTTGGCCCGGGGCGTGGACGAAGAGACGGCCCGCCGCATCTTCAACAGGTTCAACGGGCACTACATGTTCCCCGAGTCCCACGCCTTCGCCTTTGGCGTTACCGCCTACCAGATTTCCTGGCTCAAGCGCTACTACCCGCTCGAATTCTACCTGGGCCTGTTCAACCAGCAGCCCATGGGCTTTTACACCCCGGAGACTTTGAAAGAAGACGCCAAACGCCGCGGCGTGGGCATCCTCAGCCCCGACGTGAACCTCAGCGCCAAGCTGTGCGTCATCGAAGAAGAGAGCATCCGGCTGGGCCTTAGTTATGTAAAGGGCCTGGGAGAAGAGGCGGCCAGGGCAATAGCCGGCGCCAAAGAACGGGCGGGGAGCTTTCTCAGCCTGGCCGACTTCATGGCCCGGTCGGGCCTGGAGCAGCAGCAGGTGGAGGACCTGATCGACGCCGGCGCGCTGGACAGCCTGTGCGAAGACCGCCGCATGGCCCGGTGGGAAGTGGGCCTGCGTTACCGGCCGGTGGGCCGCCAGATGGAACTTGCCCTGCCGGTGGAGCAGGACCTGGCCCCGCTGCCAAAGGCCGGCACCTTCGACGAAATGGCCCGGGAGTACCGCACTATGGGCCTGCACCCCGCAAGCCACGTGATGGCTTACATTCGCGAGAGCCTGGGAACGAGAGTGCTGACCAGCGACGAGGCCGCGTCCGTCGCCGACGGCGAAAGAATCACGGTGGCCGGGCTGGTCATCCGCCGCCAGCGTCCCCTGGCCAAGGCCGTGTTCATCACTTTAGAGGACGAACACGGGCACATTCCCATGGTGGTGTGGCCCAAGAGCTACGCCCGGCTGCGCAACGAGCTGAAAGCGCCCTTCCTGGTGGTCACCGGCGTCATGTCACGCCGCGAAGGGACCTATAACCTGGTGGTGGAGAAGGCCAAGCCGATGTACGTCATCCCCCACCCGCCGGAGTCGCGCAATTTTCATTAGGGGTGTCTAGTCCTCGACGCCCGCCTGCCACTTGCGGAGGAACTCCCGAGACCTCCAACCGGGACACATACCAGATACTGCGGCCCTTACCTCTCCTGGTCTTGGCCGGTCACCCACGCCCGAAGGCGAATGCCCAGACCCGCAGCCACTCCCGCGATCAGGCAAATAATGAGCCACGCACCCGAAAACCCGGAGCCAAAGGCGTTATCGAACAAAATCAGCAATCCGATGACGACCACGACGCCCGTTACCAGCGCTCCCGTAGTGACCTTGTAGGCCGGTGTCAGGTACTTCCCCGCCTTGAATCGAGAATAACTCTCGGTATCCCTGGTGCGCCGCGCCTCGGCATCGAAAGCGCCTTGACGAATCCGGCGGCGCGGCGGTCCCTGGGGTGGCAGTAGCTGCCCGAACCGGATTCGAAACTCGGTATCGCTCCGGTCGCTCTTGCGAAGGTTGCAACCCCGGCAAAGCAGTTGCAGATTTGCGGGGTCGTTGGGGCCGCCTTGGTTGACTGGAATCTTGTGGTCAATATGGTTGGGCACCCGATCGAGCCTCGTCCGGCAGTACATACAGACGCCCCCCTGCCGCTTGTTGAGCGCCTCGCGGAGTCCCCGCGGCCAGCTGGTCCGGTCACCAGGGCGGGGTCGGCCCCTCCGTTGCAGCGCCAGCCAAATAATTACATCTGCGGTGACTAGAGCGATGGCGCGGATGCCCCGCCAACAGACCTGGGCAAAGCCGCCGACCTTTTGGAAGACAGAGCCAGCGTTATCGCCAGGATCTTCGTTCAGGTCCAAGCCTTCAAACTCGTCATCAGCCCCGGCGACCTCTTGCCCTCGCCGGACCAGTTCCTCGCGCAAGGTAGGGCCGGTAACGAAGTCCACTCCTATCTCTTCCGCCGCATGTTTGGCTACCGAGCGGCAGATGCCGCAATAGAAGCCATCCGCGGGCCAGTCGGTCTCCGGAATACCCTGCATCCAGGCCAATTCAAGGTCGGAGTCGTAGTTGTCCTGGTGTGTCTCCCCTCTGCAGGGGTAGCGAGTCGTCGGCTCCGGCAAGGGTGTGGTTTCCCAAAGATTTGCGCTTGTCATGGCTGTCTCCTGGACGTTGCTGCGCCGTATTCTACCATTGCAAGAAAACAGAGAGTCTCCTTGCAGGAACGCTTGCCTCTGGCCCAAGAGCTACGCCCGGCTGCGCAACGAGCTGAAAGCGCCCTTCCTGGTGGTCACTGGCGTCATGTCCCGCCTCGAAGGCGCCTATAACCTGGTGGTGGAGAAGGCCAAGCCCATGTACGTCATACCCCACCCGCCGGAGTCGCGAAATTTTCATTAGGGGGAGGGTGCCGGTGGCTTGCGACAGGGGGTGCGGCCGTGGCTTGCGACGGGACCGGTTAGAGGAGCCGGCGGCGGAAGAACTCTATTCTCCAACAGCCGCCGGTACCGTCACCGGGGAATCCGCCGCGGTCACGTGCAACTGTCTGCCAATGGCTCCCAGGGCAGCATCCATCATGTCCAGTCGAGACCGGTGTTGAATGTCCAGCGCCCGGTCAACCTGCGGCATGTGCCACCCAAGGCGTCGGGCAAGCTCCGCCTTGCCGATACCCTGCTCTTTCATCCCCTGGTACAGCATCACCTTCACCGTGGTCAGCGTCGGCAATACGGCATAGGTCTCGCCCCGGGATGGCTCAGGAATGTCCTCGCGAAGGTGGATGCGGGCCGCTATCGCCTCCTCCAGCGCGTGGACGGCGCGGGCAACAGCCTCCTCACGATCGTCACCAAAGGTGGTCAACTCCGGGAAGTCGGGGGAAGTCGCCAGCAAAGTCCCGTCATCATCTTCGAGGGTTATAGGATATGCAAGCATCACTCCAACCCCAAGTCTTTCTTGATCTTCGCTACAAGTCCCCGTCCCAAGTCCTTGCCGCCTCCGTGCATCGGCAACTGACTGGTGCGGTCTCCCAGCCGCACGGTAAGATGTCCGCTACTGCCCCTATGAGTATGGAAAGTGCAGCCCTGCCTTCTCAGCCAGCGTCGAAACTCTCGTGCGTTCACCCTTGCATATCATGCACAACATTTCTGTTGTTGTAAACGTTTGTGTTGTCCTGCCAGGGACTTTCGGAACAATTCGAAAGGCCCCTTATCCCTCGAATTGACAGGCCATCGAGCAGCACGGCTCCAGGGCAAGCATACGCCCCGGCCCCAGTCTATCCACTGGTTCCATGGGTGAGGGACTGCGCTGCCGGAAGCAGCCGCCCTCATCTACGAAAACGGAGATTCCCAAGCCAATGTACGTCATCCCCCAACGCCGGAGTCGCGGCACTTTCATTAGGGGTGGGGCTAGCCCTCAATGCCCTCTCGTCACTGCCGGGCGAACTCCCGGGCCTCAACTCCTCCCCGGCTTTCCCATTCCCGGCGAGCCTCGTCCAAGTCTTGACTTAGCTCCTCGTCTTCCTTCGTCTCCAGCCACTCGCGAACCGCCTCCGCGACTATATCTTTGGCGTGCAAACCGGAGCGCACGGCCGCTACTTTAAGCTCCGTGTAAAGTTCTTCATCGTCGAACACGACGGTCATACGTTTACGCATACAGCACCTTTAGATGCTTAAGAGTTTGTATGGCCAGTGTATACCTGGCCAAGCAGCTGGGCAACGCTCTACCTTTTACGCGCCGCCGCCGGAACGCTCCCAATAGACTAATGCCTGGTGCACAGCGTTCGGGTAAGATTAACGGAGGGCGTGTGATACACTACGCAGTCGAAAGCCGTGTCCCGTCAGCGAGTCTCGTCACGCGGACATATTTGGAGGTTTGCTTCATCATGGCCGAGTTCCTGCCTACAACCGGGATATCCTATCGCCTTGAGCAGATCATCAAGGACGCGGAGCAGCGACTGATCATCATCAGTCCCTTTCTCAGAATAAACGATCGCATCAAAGGACTCCTTGAGGACAAGGACCGGATGAAAATTGACATCCGCGTGGTCTACGGCAAGAACGAACTTAGGCCGGAAGAGAACAATTGGCTTGCATCGAAGAATTCCATTCGTACAAGCTTCCTGAAGGACCTTCACGCTAAGTGCTATCTGAATGAGCATCAGGCCCTTGTGACCTCAATGAATTTCTATGAGTTCTCCCAGGTAAACAACTATGAGATGGGCATCTTGGTGTCTAGCGAGGAGGATTCCAAGCTTTATCAGGCCATAGTTGAGGAGTCGGAACGAATCATCAGAGCAGCCGAGGAAATCCGTGTGACAGTCTCAACGGGAGAGCGCGTTAGGGACGACGCGGCGCCGAAGGCAATCGAGAGGCCTCGGAAGAAAACCCGAAATGCCCAAGCCTCGCCTGAGAACGGCTTCTGCATTCGGTGCAGTACGACCGTCCCACCCAATCCGACCCAGCCATACTGCAAGGGGTGCTACTCCAGCTGGAAGCGGCACGAGAACAAAGAACAAGAGGAGAACCGCTGCCACACCTGCGGCAAGGAACACAAGGCTACCCTCGTCAAACCGGTGTGCTACGCCTGCTACAAGAAGTATGCGGGCGTGTTCGAGTTTGCTCTAACCTAGGAAAGCTTATAACCGCACCATATACGCCGCTCAGCCGCCAAGCAACAACCCTGGGCGTGTGACGCCCTAACCCTAGCCTATTCCCGCTCCGCCCCCGCCAGACTCCCCGTTCACCTCGTTCACCAAGCCCATCAGCCGCCCCAAGGTCTCGATGCGCTGCTCCAATGTCGGCGCCCCGAACCCGCCGCGTCCCGTGGCAGCGTGACTGACAAAGACCCCCAGGGTGGTTATACCCGCATCCCTGTGGGCGCGGATTCGCTCTTTGACCATTTCGTCGGTGCCCACCAGGTTGGTCTTCAGGACTATTTCAGGAGGCACCAGCTTCCTGGCCTCGTCCCGCTTTCCGGCCAGCCACAGGTCCTGAATCTCCTTGGCTTCTTCGCCGTACCCCGCCCGGCTGTAGGCGGCGTTGTAGTAGTTGAACTGCCGGGAGCCCATGGCCCCCAGGCTGAAGGCCAGTCCCGGCTTCAGGACCTCCACCGCCTCGTCCACGTCGTCGGTGAAGAGCACGTCTCCCCCGGCCTGGAGGTCCAGGTCTTTTATGGACCTGCCGCCCTTGCGCGCCCCTTCCTCGATGTGACTGAAGAAGACGTCGGCGTGCTCGGGCATGAAGCACCTGCCCACCCAGCCGTCGGCCAGCTCTCCGGTCAGGCGCAGGTTTCTGGGGCCCAGGGACGCGACGTAAATCGGGATGTTGGGGGCCGGCGGCGCTGCGACCCGGATCGACTTGCCCTGACCTGGGCGCGCCGGCAGTTGGTGGACCCGCCCCTGGTAGGCCACGGTATCTCCCGCGAACACCTGCCTCATGATCTCGATGGTCTCCCGCGTCCGCTGTATCGGGTCGTCGAAGACCACGCCGTGAAAGCCCTCGATGACCTGGGGGCCGCTGGTCCCGATGCCCAGGATGAACCGGCCCTGGGACATCGAGTAGAGGGACATGGCGGTCATGGCCATGTTCGTCGGCGTACGGGTCCCAATCTGCAGTACGCCGGTCCCCAGCTTTATGCGCGAGGTCCTGGCGGCCAGGTAGGCCAGGGGAGTCGCGCCGTCGAAGCCCCAGCCCTCGGGAGACCAGATGCTGTCGACGCCCAGCCGCTCGGCTTCCGCCGCAAACGTGGCAAGCTCGTCCCAATCCGAGATGCCATACCCGCGATTTATTCTAGTAGCAACCCGCATAAAGGCTCTCCTAACTGCCAGTCCAGGTTCCTGCCCTAGCTCCGCAACCCCGGCGGCCCGGCCGATGTCCCAGCTCCGGGCACTGCTACCGGCCCCAAACAGCGCCAATAACCCCCGATGACTCGCGGCCGGGCTGCGGTTTCATCTCCTATGTCCATCCCCGTAGCGGGCTGCCGACTCCCGCGCCGCGTACACGCGGCGTCGGCAGTGCTGCGGGTATTATCGGCCCGCGTCTGCGCCAAGACAAGGCCGCAGGCTTGGACGCCGGCCCTCCAAGCCCCGCACCTCTTGCCGCCGTCGCGGTTCAGACCCCCGCGCTGGCCGATCTTCCCGCCCTGACCGGGCTGCAGGCCGCGACCCGGCCGACGGGCTCATGCCTGGCTTTTTGGCTCGTATGGTTCCGGCCACGTTTTACTGGTCCAGGCATGATATACATAAAACCATATATTAATTGGCTTTCATATTACGCTGTTCTTATAACTGTCTGGCTATAATGGACAGGTTTTGAGCCAATTGTACTTGGAGATGGCAGCTTGGGATTGGCCCGGCCCGTACATCAACTAACGGGAATGGCGGCAGCGACCGCGCCGCGCGAGGACGACCGATGAACGCCCGTAGGCCCTCGTCGCGGGACTTGCTGAATCCCGAGGCGGTATGGCGGCGGTTGGACCGGCTCAAGATCTCCCAGAACCAACTGGCGCACCGGTGCGGGCTATCCTCGGGATACATGTCCCAGTTGGTTTGCGGCAAGCGCAGCCCATCGTCCCAAGTCCAAAAGCGAATCCGCAAGGCCCTGGGCAAGCCGGACTTGGACGACCTGTTCATCACCCGCCCCATCGACAGCTAGCGAACAGCCGCTCTCTGCGGCCCATCTAGTCCCCTCTTCCCAACGCGGGAGAGGGTTAGGGTGAGGGGGATTCAGCGGGTAATGGCATACAAGAACTGGTCGATTACCTGACCATCTTTGGCGGCGCTCTTCCGCAGCCGCAACCCGATTCCTCCGATCGCTTCGCTCGGGGATGCCACCGCAAAATTCGTTTCGGGCGTTTGTTGCATTGCGGAGCTGATCCAAGCTTCCGCATCGGCTCGGGTGTAGGGATGCGGAAAAGCATCCCGCAGATTTCGCCATACGTTGCGGTTATTGGCGTTTCGGGCCAGGGCTGCCGCGTCGTCCAAGCGAAAGCTCCTGATGTGCCATTCGTCGATTTCTATACGCATGCTAGTACTCAGTCAACTTGGTTTTGGGATTTATTTAAGCCCGAATCCACCGAAGGAGGGCGTCGGGTTAGCGTCCTGAAGCGGCAAGAAGGTGCTCCTGTGCTTCTGGGATAATGGTTTTGTAGCAAAAAACCGACCCCGGAAAAGGAGCACCCAATAGATGCTGCCACGCAACCACCCCGACCGGATCCAAATCACCTTCGACGACCGCCGCTTGGTGGCCAATGCCGGGCTGCTCCTTCCGGCCACCCTGGCGCGGCACCTCGGCCTGCCCGAACTCGTCCGGCAGCGCCTCGACCTGGGCGATGCCCCGGGGCGGGCGAACACGAGCGACAAGATGATGACGCTGGTGGCGTCTGCGCTGGCTGGGGGCGACTGCATTGACGACGCCGATGTGTTGCGCACCGGGGGGACGGCCTGCACCCTGGGCGGCACGGTCAAGGCGCCATCCACCCTGGGCACCTTCCTGCGCAGCTTCCGGTGGGGCCACGTCCGTCAACTCGACCGGGTGAGCCGCGAGTTGCTGGCCCGGGCTTGGCAGGCCGGGGCGGGACCCGGCGACGGGCCCCTGACCATTGACCTGGACTCCACCATCTGCGAGACCTACGGACTGGCCAAGGAGGGCGCACGCCACCACGGCTATACCGGCAAGCGGGGCTATCACCCGCTGTTGGCCGTCGCCGCCGGCACCGGCGACGTGCTGATGTCCCGGCTGCGCGAGGGCCGCGCCAACACCGCCCGGGGCGCCGCCCACTTTCTGCGGGAGACGGTGGGGCGGGTACGCTACGCCGGGGCCAACGGACGACTCACGCTACGGGCCGACAGCGGGTTCTACACTCATGGCGTGGTATCCGTCTGCCGCAAGATGGATGTCCGCTTCTCCATCACCATCCGCCAGCACAAGAGCCTGCGCAATCTCATCGAGACGATACCCGAGGATGCCTGGACTCCCATTCCCTACTGGATGGACGGCGCCGCCGATGTGGCCGAGACCACCTGCACTCCCTTCCAGAGTGAACCTGACGCCGCGCCGGTGCGGCTCATCGTCCGGCGTGTGAAGCCCACGCCCGGTTCCCAGTTGGCCCTCTTCGCCAAATACAGCTATCACGGCTTCATCACCGACCGGGACGGGGAGTTGCTCGAACTGGAGGCTGACCATCGCCGCCACGCCGAGATCGAGAATGCCATACGCGACCTCAAGTACGGCGTCGGGCTCAACCATCTCCCCTCGGGCCGCTTCGCCGCCAACGGCGCCTGGCTGGCCGTCCAGACGATGGCCCACAACCTGGCCCGCTGGACCGCGCGGATCGGTCTGGGAGAGCGGATAGCCACCACCAAGACCCTCCGGCGGCGGTTCTTCTCCCTGGCCGGACGGCTCACCCGCTCGGCACGCCGGTTGACCCTGCATCTTCCGGATCGCTGGCCTTGGGCTGAGAAGTTCAGCCGCGCCTTGGCCCGGCTGCGAGCCATTCCACTCCCGGCCTGACGGCACCGTCGGCGACCGACCCACCCACCGGACAACCGAAGATCCCCGCAGACTCGCGCCAGCCCGGTCCGAGAGAGTTCCCTGTTGCGTATTCTCTCGCCATCCCGCGCATCGCAGCTCCTGCAGACGCCCATAGGGGCCCCTGTGCGGCGATGAAGACCGTCCGCCGACCTCCCTACCCCAAATGGAACCCAGGCTATTTCCCCTGTAGCTCCCTCATCCCCCTTCCGCTTTCCTCACGCCGTCCATCGGTGTCCTTCGGTGGATTCGGGTTAAGAAAGGGGCCAATTGAGCTACCCTGCTTGGTGGGAAGTGTTGATGGCGGGGGTGGCAAAGCCGGTCAGGGACAAATACGCGGTGCGGCTGGCACAAGAACAACGGGAAGAGCTCCAGCGACTGATCCGGGTTGGCAAAAACTCAGCCCGAGTGACCGCTAGAGCGCTGATTCTCCTAAAGAGCGACGAAGGTTGGGCGGCCCCCCAAGTGGCCGAAGCTTTGGATGTGGCCCTGAGCACCGTATACCGGGTCAAGCAGCGCTTTGCCGAAGAAGGGTTGGAGGGTGTCTTGCAGGACCGTCCCCAGGCCAACCGCCCCCGGAAGTTGGACGACCGGGGCGAAGCCCACCCCGTATCCAGTACGGGGCAGGCTCTGATTGCTTTGGCCTGCAGCCCGCCGCCGGAAGGGCATGACCACTGGACCCTGCGTCTACTGGCGGGGAAGGTGGTCGAGTTGGGGCTGACGCCCTCCATGTCCCACGAGGGGGTGCGCCAGCGTCTCAAAAAAACGCCCTCAAGCCGTGGCAGAAAAAAGAGTGGTGCATTCCCAAGGTGAGCGCAGAGTTCGTGGCCCACATGGAGGATGTCCTGGATCTCTACGCCGAACCCTATGATCCCCAACGTCCGGTGGTTTGCTTTGACGAGACATCCAACCAGTTGTTGGCGGAGACCCGGCCGGGACTTCCGCTGCGGCAGGACTACGAATACCGTCGGGAGGGTACCCGCAACCTGTTCTTGGCCTGCGAGCCCTTGGCGGGTTGGCGAGAGGTGGCGGTCACGCAGCGGCGCACGATGCAAGACTTCGCCCGCCGGATGCGCTGGCTGGCGGATGAAGCCTACCCGGAAGCCGAGGTGGTAAGGGTTGTCTTGGACAATTTGAACACCCATCGCCGGGCATCGCTGTACGAGACTTTCCCGGCTGAGGAAGCCCGGAGGATTGCCAGGCGGCTGGAGTTTCATTACACGCCCAAGCACGGGAGTTGGTTGAATCCTGTCCTGAGCTTGTCGAAGGGATGGCGGAGATCGAGTTCAGCGTCCTGTCCCGCTCCTGCCTGAAGCAGCGGCTCCCCGGCGAGGACGCCCTCAGGAGGGAAGTCGATGCTCTGGTCACGGAGCGCAACGCCCCCAGAGCCACCATCAACTGGCGGTTTAACACCCGGGACGCACGAACCAAACTTCACCGCCTTTACCCTTCCGATTTTACGGTTGACTGAGTACTAGGCATCAAGACCCACTTAAAGAAGCATTTCCTTTGATTCGCGTACTAATCTCCGATGATTCCCCGCATATCCGAGATGGCCTCTCCAGCCTGATAGATGCCCAATCTGACTTCTTAGTGGTCGGAACAGCGGGAGATGGGCTTGAGGCAGTCGAAAAGGCCAAAGACCTGCGGCCCGACATAGTGATAATGGACGCTCAGATGCCCAAGATGGATGGCATAGAGGCTACTAAGAAAATAAAAGGAGAATTCTCCGCCATCGGCATTTTGTTCCTGAGCACCTTCGCCGACTACATCGAGGCCGGCCGGACAGCCGGGTGCGACGGTCATCTGACCAAAGACTGCGACCCAAAACAACTATATGCCGAGGTCCGCCGGATCGCAGCGAGCCCAAAGATCAGTGAATAAAGGGGCGACTCTCGCATCTCGCAATTGCCGGGCCGCCCCAATCTCTATACTTAGGGGTGGCCTACCCTCAACTGGCTGGAGCTGACATCGGACCATTGCCGCCCCGTGTGACCATTAGCTACGGTCCCCGCATGGCCCACTACTTCCGGTTCAAGCGCGGCTACGTGGTAACCATCCTCTCAGGGAACCACAAGGGTGCCCAAGGTGTGGTCGATAGTGTTTTCCAGAGGGGACGGTCGATTACCCCTTAGTGGGACTACTGCGCCTTCGGGTGGATATTGCCCACAGGTGCCTCTACGGGGTTGGCAACTCAACGACACCATCATGCGAAGGGGAGCTCCATGAGTTTCCAACACGCTAACAAGGATCGGCGGGGCGAAAGGGAATGTGAAGCAGCTTCCTCCGATACTCTGGCGCGTCCTTATGACACCAGGGGCAGTCCTGCGTCCCGGCGCACGTCGTTGATGATCTCCAGGACCCTGGTGGGGAAAGGCGGATATTCCAGTTCGAACTCCTCCAGCAAACGGCTGTTGTCCACCAGGTAGTTGGAGTCGCCCTCGTGCCTGTCATCACTATCGAAAGAAATTTGAGCGTCGGGGAGAAACCCCCTTACCATGTCGGCCAAGTCTCCGAGGCTGATGGCAGTGCCACCGCCATTGTAGAGTGAGTGGTGGACGGTGTCGGCCAGAGTCACGCGGACGAAGCCCTCTGCCACGTCCTGAACGTGAATTGGGAGCCGCATGTAGTCCTTCTTAGGAAAGCTCACCGGATGCTCTGCAGCGGGCAAGGTTATGCACTTCACGTGGTCGACGGAGCCCCTCACCTTGTCATGGCCGGTGACGTTAGCCGCCCGGATGCCGATAATGGACATGCCGTAGATTTTTTCGTATTGGGCGGCCACGAACTCGTTGAAGATCTTGTGGACGGCATACTGAGTGGTGCCGTACTTGGCATCGTCTTCGGTAATCAACCGCTCCCCAAAATGCCTCTGAGCCCCGTTGACGTCTATGGAGCTGGCGTAGACGACCCGATTTACCCCACAAACTCGAGCGGCTTCAAGACAGTTGTCCATCCCCAGGACGTTCAGGCGCATCGAAAAGTGGGGAATATGCTCTCCGGGCAGCATCATGTAGGCCAGGTTGATGATGCGGTCGGCTTTAGACTCCAACACGGCTTCAACCACGTCTTCGAATTGAGTTATATCCCCGTACATGACACCTACCCGGTCTTCCAACCCATGGAAGGAAGCGGCCCCACGATTAATGTCCATGCAGACCACTTTCTCGCCCCGCTCGGCCAAGCGGCGGGTCACCCGTTGGCCAATAAATCCCGTTCCACCTAGAACTAGTACGGTCATATCTGGCTCCCCTCGCCCGCAGGGCGGGAAGAATTTGAGTCAATTATATATCCTGACTGCGGAGGGCGCGCCATATCTTGTCCGGTGTCAAAGGAGTGTCCATGTGGGGCACTCCGTCGGCGGACAGAGCATCCTGGTCCCAGCCCGAGCCCCCTCCCAACAAATCGCCAGGTGAATGTAGGTGGATTCCTTACACCACATCCACTCTCCCTCTGGGGCGCGTCCCATAGTGTCTGGCTCGCAGGTCGCCCAGATGTCCATGGAGCGGAAATGGGAGAGGCTGGGATTAGGGTAACCTATGCCCAAAAGGACTACCAGTTTGCCCTCGTCCCAGTACTTCTTCATGGGGGCGAAAGAAGGGTGAAAGCCCAGTTCATAGGTAAAGGGAATAATCTGGTCTTCGGGAATACCCAGGTTGGCACGCTGGTCCCGAAAGGAGGGTTGGTTGAGCCGGACGATCAAAGCCATCGACCCCAACTCGGAAAATGTGCCCGGGGTCAACCTCGGCCGCGGACTGCCCCGGGCCCTGGCTATGGAAGGGGTGGCGGTAGCTTCCGTGGGCGACCTTAGCGAGTACGGTCTGCTAACCGACTTTGAACTGGAAAAGGACCGCAACGAACCCTTGGACCTCTTCGACCGTATATGTACGCGCCGCAGATCGGCCAAGGCCTGGTGAACGACTTCATTCGGCGCACCAGTATCGAGGCTATGAAGGGCGCCGACATCTTGAGCACCGCTCCAGGAAAGTACCGATCCGAAATGGAATACATCTATGGCAGCATAGGTGAACACCTCCGGGATATGGCACAGGTTCATAACGCCGGCGGGAGATACGGAGGCCTTAGACACAAAAGGCAATAAAAAGGCCCCAGAATGTTGCGGTCTTGTGGCTTTGCATCGCCACGGCTCTGCCGTTTTTCGTTAACCGGCGGGTGTGGTTTACCAAAATGTTTGTGCGGGTTCGCGATAGTTATCTCGGCCCGATGGGGCAAAAAGAATGCGACGGCGGCTTACTAATGTGTAAGCCGGTGCCGCATTCCATTCCTACCGGTTATGGTAAGACCGAAAGCTAATACGCGGGCGCGATGGCGACCCCCTAATCGTCCAGCCAGCCGTCCTGGAAGAACGGCATGTTCAGGGGATGTGGGGCTACACCTCGTACGTTGGCGCGCACGCCGTACAGCAGCGGCTGGAATACCGGGATAAGACGCGGCACGGCGTCGATTATAATGCGCTGGAGCTCTGCGTAGGTCACCTTCTGCTCCTCAAGCGTCTCTCCCCTGGCCCTTTCGATCAGCTCGTCAATCATATCGGTGGAGTAACGCGTCGCATTGTAAGCGGACGAGCTGTGGTACGATTGGGTCAGGGCCCGGTCCGGAGTGGGCTTGGCGGAAAAAAGAATGATGGTTAACGGCTCATGAAACCACACTTCGCCCCAGAACGCGTCGGAAGGGTGCCTCTGGACGGCGACCCGAATGCCCGCGGGCGCAGCACTCTCTTGGAATGCCACCGCCATTTCGATCATCCCTGGATGGACGTCGGCGGTGTGCAGGGTGATGTCGATCCCATCTGGGTAGCCGGCCTGCTCCAAAAGCGACCTGGCCAGGTCGGGGTCGTAGTCCGGGGCTGCAAACTGCTGCGCGAAGCGGGGGTCAGTTGGCGGAATGACGTGGTCCTGGGCGATGGTGCCCAGTCCCAGCAGCGCCGCTTGGTTGATGAGTTCCCGGTCCATCGCGGCTTGCATGGCCTGCCGCAACAGCTTGCTGTCGAAGGGCGGGCTGCTGGTGTCCATATCCAGCCCAATGTTGGTCCCGCTGGGCGTTCTCAACACCAGAGTGTCGGGATGGGCCTCGATGCTGGTGATGCTCTGGGGTTGCAGATTCCATACGACGTCCACGTCGCCGTTCTTGAGCGCCTCGTCCCGGATTGCAACCTCGCGGATACCCACGATAACCAGCTCATCCAGGTAGGGCATGCCCTCCTCCCAGTAGTCGGGGTTCCTCACCATCGTCGCGCGTTCGCCCGGCAGGTGCTCCTCAAGTATGAAGGGCCCCGTGCCGAACTCCTCCAGGGTCAGCCGCTCGGGATCCACGTCGGCGGGGAGGATCCGAGCTTGAGCAATCGATAGGGATTCCAGGAAGAACCCGTTGGGGGCGACGAGGTCGAAGCGGACGGTGTATTCGTCGAGGGCGACCATATTTTCGATAACTTCGAATATGCCCCGCGCCCGAGTATCCAGCACCGGGTCCAGGAGCCGGTTATAGGTGAAGAGCACATCCTCCGCCTTGAACTCCTTCCCGTGGTGGAACTTCACGCCCTGGCGCAGGTGGAAGGTGTAGGACGAGAGGTCGTCGTTGGCCTCCCAGGACGTGGCCAGCTCCGGCTTTATGGAAAGGTCCGGCCGGATCATGAGCAGGTTGTCATAGGTTGCCTGGCCGATGGCGATGTCAACCTCGCTGATTAAGTAGGCCGGGTCCAGCGTCACGAAGTCCGTAATCATCGCCACTGTCAGCGTGCCACCGCGCTTCGGCCCAGCCTGTGCGACCAGCTCGGCGGCGGCAGCTTCGGCGGCAGCTTCGGCGGCGGCTGCAGCTTCGGCGGCAGCGGTGGCGGCAGCTTCGGCGGCGGCTTCGGCGGCGGCTTCGGCTTCGGCGGCAGCTTCGGCGGCTTCGGCGGCTTCGGCGGCGCCGGCGGCGGCCTCGACTTCGGCGGCAGCTTCGGCGGCGGCAGCTTCGGCGGCGGCAGCTTCGGCGGCAGCTTCGGCGGCAGCTTCGGCGGCAGCTTCGGCTTCGGCGGCGGCTTCGGCGGCGGCGGCAGCTTCGGCGGCGGCGGCGGCGGCTTCGGCGGCGCCGGTATCGGGGACCGCGGTAGACGTGGCACTGCCGCCGCAGGACACGGCGAAGAGGACGGACACCAGCGCCACGGCTAGTATGATCAGAAGTGGATTCAGACTAGTTCTCTTAGATTTCAACAAAGTTTACTCCCTGTGGTCGAAAAACTTGTTATTTTAGGGAAGCTATGTCGGAATAAACGACGATATCCAACCGGTGGATTGCTATTCAGCCACAGACGACTCAACGCAGATTATCAAAGCATTGGGGACCTGTCAACAAACGCTCCTCACAATTCCTTCCCTGGTGGGCTTCACGCTTCACTGGGGGTCTAAGCCTATAGCGGGATGCGTATCAACGCCGTGCTTGGCGAAAACGTCGTCTATCTGCTGCATGTCCTCTCCCGATAGCGCCCAATCCAGGACTCCCAAATTCTCTTCTAATTCTTGAACCTTTTGGGCACCGACCAGAGCTACGCTCAGGGCGGGGTTGGACAAGACCCACCTCAAGGCAAGCTGAGCCATTGTCCTGCCGCGACTCGCTGCGATGAGTTTCAAATCGTCGACAACCCGCAGGTTCCGTTGCCAATGCTCCGGGGCCAACATCCCCCCATCAAATCCGCGCACGCCACCCGTCCCTCGATAGTCGCCATCTCCGAACTTCGTGTCCGCAGTGAAGGTTCCCGCCAGCAGTCCATAGCCCATTGACCCGTAGGCCATTACACCGATGCCTCGTTGCTGGCAGTAGGGGGAAATCTCTCGTTCCATCCGCCGGTCGAACATGTTGAGATCGTACTGGACCACCTCAATCCGTCGAGTCGCCTCACATTCCTTGAGCTGGTCCAGGGTGAAATTGGACACACCGACAGACCGAACTTTCCCTTGCTGCACCACGCTGTCCAGGGTATGCATAGTCTCCTCAAAAGGTGTGTTTACATCCGGCAAGTGGACCAGCAGCACGTCTATGTAATCTGTCTGCAACCTCTGCAAGCTCTGGTCGACCAAAGGAAGGATAGACTCCCTCCGGCCATCCCGGCCCTTTGGCCTGTCAATTTGCGAATTCTCATAACCCAAACCGCATTTGGTCACCACCACCACATCTCTACGACGTGGGCCCAGGGCTCTGCCCAACATACGTTCGGAGTCTCCCCCTGCATAATGTGGCGCCGTATCGAAACAGGTGATTCCCAGGTCTATGGCGCGATTTACCCTGGCGCTCATTTGATCACTGAACTCCTCCCCCCACAGGTTCCTGGTCAGCCTTGACGCATCATGACACCCGAAGCCAAGTACCGACACCGTTAGGTCTGTTGGCCCGAATTTACGGTATCCCATTGATCTGCCACCTCCAACCGGTTTAGCTCCTGCAAATCTCAGAGGCTACCTATTCGATTCAAATGGTACAGCAATGACCGTCATAGAATCCAGCAATTACTCGTACCGCCGAAAAAGTGCGCGGTTATGGCCCTATTGCCAAATCGGCGTGCAGGTCCCCTACCCACCCGCTGCATCCATCGGGGCCATTTTGTCCAAATTTGCCAGACGGGGTAGTACTAACTTCACCTAAACGCATATCTTTAAGCCATGCCCCTGGATGGTAGAATAGAGACGCCTTCCCCTTACCTGCTGGTGAAGGAATGGTCTGCCTCAGCTCTCCCTTTTGAGAGGCCGCTTCGCCACGGGTTATATTATGCACTGCAAGAACCTCCAAAATCGCCTCAGTGAATAGCGTGGGTCTGGGACAGCGGACGGTGTTGTTGTTATCCCCTTTACTGGCGGCAGTTTTATTAGCTTGCTCCCAGGATGGAGAGTCCACCACGCCCAATATGGTATCAACCCCCACAGTAAGCCCCGACGCTAAACAGTCCGTCGTAGAGACACCGACTGCGGCTCACAGCCCCACACCGCGGGCACCTGAAGGCGGACCATCCTCTGCCGTCGAGAAAATGGTGCTGGTGCCGGCCGGGCAGTTCACGATGGGCGCAACGCCGGAGCAACAGGAGGAGGTGCTAGACTTCGGCTGGTCTGATCACTGGTTGCAGCACATGGATCCTTTAGTGAAAAGCGCCGGCCCCTCTCACCAGGTTTACCTGGACGCTTTCTTCATCGACATACACGAAGTCTCCAATCAAGATTACGCAAACTTCGTCAATGCCACCGGACACAGACTGCCTGTTCATCACCCGCCCCATCGACAGCTAGCGAACAGCCTCTCTCCGTGGCTCATCTAGACCCCCAATGCGGCGAGGGGTGAGGTTGAGGGGGATTCAGCGGTTGATCGCATACAAGAACTAGTCGATAACCTGACCTTCTTTGACGACACTCTTCCGCAGCCGCAACCCGATTCCTCCGATCGCTTCGCTCGGGGATGCCACCGCAAAATTCGTTTCGGGGGGCTGCTCCGTCGCGTAGCTGATCCAGGATTCAGCGTCGGCTAGGGTGTACGGATGCGGGAACTCATCCCGCAGATTTCTCCATACGTCGCGGCTATTGGCGTACCGGGCCAGGGCTGCTGCATCGTCCTGGCAAAAGCTCCTGATGTGCCATTCGCCGATTTCGATGCGCCCGTTCGTGTCCTCACCGGACTGGTAACGATTCTATCAGGGACCATTGGGAAGGTTCCTTACGGGATGGTATCAACGTTGCAGAAAATCCCGGTTCTGATGACACATTCCTGTGGTACGGGGAACGGGACGTGCACTATACTAGCTCAAAAGGACCGTAAACATGGGCTACAAATCCGCAATTGAGTGGACCGACGCAACCTGGAACCCTGTAACGGGCTGCACCAAGATCACGCGCGGGTGTGACAACTGCTATGCTGCGCGCCTAGCCGAACGATTTCGGGGCACTCCTGGACATGTTTTCGAACGAGGCTTTGACCTTACATTCCGCCCTCATCGGCTATTACAGCCCCTCTCATGGAAACGACCCAGAATGATCTTTGTGAATTCGATGAGCGACCTCTTCCATAAGGAAATCCCTACGGAATTCATCGATCGAGTATTTGACACCATGGAGAAGGCAACGCAGCATATCTTTCAGGTACTCACCAAACGCAGCACGATTATGAGGGATTATTTGCGACGCAGGTACGAACCGAGTCTTGCTCCACGGCATATATGGTGCGGAGTATCCGTCGAGGACTATAGAGCGGCCGCTAGAGTTCGGCATCTTCAAGACGCTCCAATCTCGACTCGCTTCCTTTCCATCGAGCCGCTTCTTGGACCCATGGGTGATATAAACATCGAAGGAGTTGACTGGGTCATTGTCGGCGGAGAAAGTGGTCCGAACGCCCGTCCTATGAGGCGGGAGTGGGTTATTGAGGTCTTGAATCTCTGCAAACGGAAGAATGTCCCCTTCTTCTTCAAGCAGTGGGGCGGCCAAACTCCAAAATCCGGCGGTCGTCTCCTTGATGGAGTCGAGTATAACGCTATGCCTACATATGTCCGGGATAGGGAAGAACATGTCGTTCATTTGGCACCCTAACGACCCTCCGCCAAAGATAGAAGAACACAGCAAGGCGAAGCTCGACGTCCTACGCAGTTACCTCCGCGCTTATTTCGATAGGCTGGGCACCAATCCCGCTCGCGAAGAGTTCAAGCTCGATCTTGTCGATGGCTTTGCCGGAGGCGGCATATTTCGGGATAGCAACACCCTCAAGTCTGGCACACCTCTGATCATGCTTGAAGAGGCCAAGGCAGCGCAAGATCGGCTAAACCGGAATCGCATCAAACCATTGAAGTTTGATTGCAAAATGCATTTCGTAGATGTTAACCCGGACCATACTAGTCATCTTCGAAGAGTCCTAGCCGACTACGGATACCCTCTCCATAGTGAAGAAGTCGTTGTCCACAATAGTGCCTTCGCGGATATAGCCGACAGCATCATCGAAGATGTTAATCGCCGACAGCCTAGGGCCGGTCGTGCGATATTCTTGTTGGATCAGACTGGGTTCTCGCAAGTCGAACTCGCACTTGTTTCCCGGATCTTCAGCAGTTTACCGGCTGCTGAGGTCATACTAACTTTCGCATCTGATGCGCTAATCAATCATTTGGCAAATACACCGCAACTCGTCACCGCCGTTGCTCCACTCGAATTACCGCCATCAAGAATACAAGACCTCATCCACCTGAGAAACGGCGATGGCGGGAGAGCTCTCATCCAACGAGCGCTGCGAGGGCATATCCGTAACGCAACAGGAGCAACCTACGATACGCCATTCTTTATTAGGCCCAAGCAGTCACGCCGTGCATTATGGTTTCTTCACCTATCCAGACATCCAACAGCGCGCGACGTGATGGTTCAATGCCATTGGAACAGCTTCAATACATTTGAACACTACGGGTCAGGCAGTTTCGACATGCTGGGGTGGGATGCCTTAAATACAGGGACTCTTCCGCTGTTTCGTTTTGAAGAGCTTGACGCCAAGCAGATGCAGGATCAACTTCTCAATTCTATGCCGGCAGAGCTATATGCCTTAGCCCGAATCCACCGAAGGACACCGATGGACGGCGTGAGGAAAGCGGAAGGGGGATGAGGGAGCTACAGGGGAAATAGCCTGGGTTCCATTTGGGGTAGGGAGGTCGGCGGACGGTCTTCATCGCCGCACAGGGGCCCCTATGGGCGTCTGCAGGAGCTGCGATGCGCGGGATGGCGAGAGAATACGCAGCAGGGAACTCTCTCGGACCGGGCTGGCGCGAGTCTGCGGGGATCTTCGGTTGTCCGGTGGGTGGGTCGGTCGCCGACGGTGCCGTCAGGCCGGGAGTGGAATGGCTCGCAGCCGGGCCAAGGCGCGGCTGAACTTCTCAGCCCAAGGCCAGCGATCCGGAAGATGCAGGGTCAACCGGCGTGCCGAGCGGGTGAGCCGTCCGGCCAGGGAGAAGAACCGCCGCCGGAGGGTCTTGGTGGTGGCTATCCGCTCTCCCAGACCGATCCGCGCGGTCCAGCGGGCCAGGTTGTGGGCCATCGTCTGGACGGCCAGCCAGGCGCCGTTGGCGGCGAAGCGGCCCGAGGGGAGATGGTTGAGCCCGACGCCGTACTTGAGGTCGCGTATGGCATTCTCGATCTCGGCGTGGCGGCGATGGTCAGCCTCCAGTTCGAGCAACTCCCCGTCCCGGTCGGTGATGAAGCCGTGATAGCTGTATTTGGCGAAGAGGGCCAACTGGGAACCGGGCGTGGGCTTCACACGCCGGACGATGAGCCGCACCGGCGCGGCGTCAGGTTCACTCTGGAAGGGAGTGCAGGTGGTCTCGGCCACATCGGCGGCGCCGTCCATCCAGTAGGGAATGGGAGTCCAGGCATCCTCGGGTATCGTCTCGATGAGATTGCGCAGGCTCTTGTGCTGGCGGATGGTGATGGAGAAGCGGACATCCATCTTGCGGCAGACGGATACCACGCCATGAGTGTAGAACCCGCTGTCGGCCCGTAGCGTGAGTCGTCCGTTGGCCCCGGCGTAGCGTACCCGCCCCACCGTCTCCCGCAGAAAGTGGGCGGCGCCCCGGGCGGTGTTGGCGCGGCCCTCGCGCAGCCGGGACATCAGCACGTCGCCGGTGCCGGCGGCGACGGCCAACAGCGGGTGATAGCCCCGCTTGCCGGTATAGCCGTGGTGGCGTGCGCCCTCCTTGGCCAGTCCGTAGGTCTCGCAGATGGTGGAGTCCAGGTCAATGGTCAGGGGCCCGTCGCCGGGTCCCGCCCCGGCCTGCCAAGCCCGGGCCAGCAACTCGCGGCTCACCCGGTCGAGTTGACGGACGTGGCCCCACCGGAAGCTGCGCAGGAAGGTGCCCAGGGTGGATGGCGCCTTGACCGTGCCGCCCAGGGTGCAGGCCGTCCCCCCGGTGCGCAACACATCGGCGTCGTCAATGCAGTCGCCCCCAGCCAGCGCAGACGCCACCAGCGTCATCATCTTGTCGCTCGTGTTCGCCCGCCCCGGGGCATCGCCCAGGTCGAGGCGCTGCCGGACGAGTTCGGGCAGGCCGAGGTGCCGCGCCAGGGTGGCCGGAAGGAGCAGCCCGGCATTGGCCACCAAGCGGCGGTCGTCGAAGGTGATTTGGATCCGGTCGGGGTGGTTGCGTGGCAGCATCTATTGGGTGCTCCTTTTCCGGGGTCGGTTTTTTGCTACAAAACCATTATCCCAGAAGCACAGGAGCACCTTCTTGCCGCTTCAGGACGCTAACCCGACGCCCTCCTTCGGTGGATTCGGGCTTAGCCGCCGAAAATCCCATAACTGTAGACGTGATGCGGCATATGCTTGCGAACAAAACCGCCGCTCGGTTTTCCGATCTCGACATGACGGTCCTCAAACTTGCTCGGGAAAGAGAATTCGACATTCTAACCCCTGACGGGAAGAGGCGGTCGCGTACTCTTACGCGACTCGGAGCAACGGATCTAATTGCGGTGCCCCAGATGCGATTGTTTCCAAGTATCTCCCGCCTGCAATGAACACAGAAAACTCAGCCCCGCCAATCATCATCCGCAACATCCCTTCGATCTGACACGCATCCGCAAACCCTGTATCTACTCTGTTAACACCACTCGGTCCAAGGTCATCAACACCCCACCTCCGGCTTCTTTGACCCATGTATGGACGGGTCGCTGGCCAACAGGCTCCGTAGACGGGCCACCGCCGCCACGGCTTCCTCGCCAAGACCGAGCACGTCTCTAACAACACGTTCGTATGGATGATTCCGTACCCTGAAGTCCCAGCAGCAGCAAGATGGTGAGGCAACCAACGCGGGGCGGCGCGCACTGAATTCTGACGCAAGCCATCTGAAACAGGCCCCATAGCCTTGATGTCCCGCGGAAGAGTTCTACATTCGCGGCTTTTGGACGTCAAGCCATCGCCAACGCCGGACCAGTTGTCGCAACCGCCTAAGCCGGCCCGGCTGCTCCTACCACTGCACGAACATCGGCATGACCACGTGGATGTAGTCCGCCGAGTCCACGGGCTTGAACACTCCGGGGCTGGAGGAAGTGGTCGTTTCTATAGCTACCTTGCCCCTATCCAGTACCGACAAAACGTCCTGCAGGTACCGGCTGTTGAAAGCGATTTTCCCCGCCTCTCCCACTATCCCGTCGGCGTCCACCTCGCCCTGGTGGTCTCCCACCTCTTCCGAGCGGGCCGAGACGGTCACCGTTCCCCCGTCGCCGCCCGCTGGGTTGGGCCCCATCTCCAACCGGATTATGTTGCTGCCGTCCCGCGCGAAAATCGCCGCGGTCCGCACCGCCCGCAACAGCTCCGGCAAGTCCAGAATGGTCCGGGTGTCGTGCCGCTCCGGGATTAGTTGCTCGTAGTTGGGGAACGACCCCTGCAGCAGCTGGGACACAACCTCGACGGTCTCGGCCCCCTTCACCCGGAACATCACCTGCCCCTTGGCCGGCGCCATCATTATTTCCACCGGTTCTTCCCGGTCGGTCAACAGCCGGTTGAGCTCGTTCAGCGTCCGGGCAGGTACT
This sequence comes from Dehalococcoidia bacterium, assembly GCA_965249215.1. Taxonomy (GTDB): domain Bacteria; phylum Chloroflexota; class Dehalococcoidia; order Lucifugimonadales; family UBA3495. Next base: position 1,178,754 of record CBDFLN010000002.1, read on the forward strand.
ATCACCTTGATTTCCGATTCCACCGGAGCCGCCAGCGAGCCATGATGCACCGCCAGCCTGAACCCGTCGGCCGCCGCCAGGCTGTACCGGTCTCCTTCCAGCTTCAGCTCCACGCCCGTCAACACGGGCCTCGACTCTTCGGTGGCCGCAGCGAAGGCGACCCGCGAGATGGCCTTGTTCAGCGCCGCCGGGTCCACCTGGGCCGCCACGCTGCCCTCGACGGTGGGGATGGGCGGAAACTCGCCGGCATCCGTACCGTGGATGTTGGCCTGGGAGCGGGCGCAGCTTAGCTTCAGAACGCCGCTGCCCGGCTCCAACTCCAAGTCAATCCGGTCGTTGGGCAAGGCGTTGACGAACTCGGTCAAAAGCCGGGCCGGGACCGTCACCGCCCCCTCTTCCTCGATCATCGCCCCTGTCCAGGTGGTGACGGCAATCTCCAGGTTGGTGGCCGAGAGCTTCAGCATCGACTGGTCGACGCTGAGCAACACGTTCTGGGTGACGGGCAGCGTCGCCCTGGTGGCGACGGCCCGCCCCACGACGGCCAGCCCCCGGCTGAGGTTTTCCTGTAAGCACGATATCTTCATTCTAGGGTCACCTGCGGAATAAGTATTGTTCGGTGTGTTCGGTCGAGCGCCGGTCACGACGAGCCGACGCCTTGAGGCGCCCCAACCGTTTGGGGTTTGGGTATTATGTCACCCCGGCCTGCCAAAAACAACTTGCCATTTTCATGACAGTTTGCCCCTTTCCAAACCCAAAGACGCCGCCTAACATAGTACCCATGAGACCATCTTGTCGCTGGAACCAGAGCCGACCGGACGCCGCGGGCCGTGGCGCCCCATCGCCCATGGCATCTCTGCATCCGCACTGCAATCTCCTGGCTCCCCGGAATGGGACGAAATGGTACAGAATGGTACAGAAACTCAATTTTTCCCCGGCGCGCCAAACGGCAGGACCGGAAGGGGCATGGCCGTGGCGCCCCATTGCCCCCGGCCTCTCTGCATCCGCACTGCAATCTGCCGGCTGCCCGGAATGGGACGAAATGGTACAGAATGGTACGGAAACTCATTTTTTCCCCGGCGGCCAACCAGCAAGCCAGTCCGGGGCATGGCCGTGGCGCCCCATTGCCCCTGGCCTCTCCGTACCCGCACCGCAATCTGCCGGCTGACCGGAATGGGACGAAATGGTACAGAATGGTACGGAAACTCAATTTTTCCCCGGCGCGCCAACCAGCAAGCCAGTCCGGGGCATGGCCTTGGCGCCCGATTGCCCATGGCCTCTCCGTACCCGCACCGCAATCTGCTGGCTCCTCGGAATGGGACGAAATGGTACAGAATGGTACGGAAACTCAATTTTTCCCCGGCCCGTCAACCAGCAAGCCAGTCCGGGGCATGGCCAAGGAATACCAGGTCAGGCAGGTCTTGAAAGCCATAGACAAGCTGGAGGCGATCAATGACTGAATTGCTGGACCTCTACACCTACCGCGTCCTTTGGTCGGATGCTGACGGCATGTTCATTGGCTTGTGCGCCGAGCTGCCGTACCTGAGCCACCTGGACGACACTGCAGAGGGCGCGTTTACCGGCATCCGGGACGTAGCGGCTACTGCCTTGGAAATCCTGCAAGAGGACAACGACCCGCTGTCCACCCGCAAGTACAGCGGCGTTTTCACGGTCAGGGTCCCGCCGGAGACCCACCGGGCTTTGGCGTTGGACGCCGCCGAGGCCGGCGTCAGCCTCAACCGGCTGGCAGCAGAAAGATTGTCCCTGCGCCGCTAGACACTATTTCCCGGCGGATACACTACGTCTCTCGCCGGACTCTGATACTCCCCTGGCTTGAAGGAGACCATGCCCGGCTCGCCACCCAGCCTCGCTGATACGTCCGTCCTGGCCGCCTTCGGCCACCCCGACGACGAAGGGTTTGGCTGCGGAGGACTCCTGGCCTTGCTGGCCGACCGTGGCGCCCGGATTACCATGGTCTGCGCCACCAACGGCGACGTCGGCGAGATTAGCGACCCAAGCCTGGCGACTCCCCAGACCCTGGGCCAGGTCCGCCGGGAAGAGATGCGCCGGGCCATGGCCGTAACCGGCATATCCGACGTGCGGTTCCTGGGCTATCGCGACTCCGGCATGGCGGGAACGGACGACAACAACCATCCGCACTCCCTGCTGCAGGCGGAGCCGGACCGCGTAGTCGCCCAGGTAGCGCAAGTTATCCGGGAAACCCGGCCCGACGTGGTGTTGACCCACGACCCCACCGGAGGCTACGGCCACCCCGACCACATTACGATGCACAACCACGTGACCCAGGCTTTTTCCCTGGCCGCCGACCCGGGTTACCAACCGGACCCCAACGAGGCTTCACCGCCCTGGCAGCCCCGGCTGCTCTACTGGGTCTGCTTCCCCCGCAGCAACTTCCGCCGGTGGTGGCGGCAAATGCAGGACGCGGGCATCACGCCCCCCTTCGCCAGCCAGGAAATCGACACCATCGGCACGCCCGACGAACTAGTCACCACCGTGGTAAACGTCGCCGCCTATCTTGACGTCAAGATAGCCTCGCTCCACTGCCACCGCACCCAATTAAACCCCAACGGCGCCTTCTCGCAGATGCCCGAACACCTGCTGCGGGAGTCCATGAGCGCCGAATACTTTGCCCTGGCCGCGCCCAAAGACGCGGGCAAAGACGCAGACCTGCTGGCTGGGTTGTAAGCCGGCTACTGCTGCGGCTGGATGATGACCTTCAGCGAGTCCCGGGCTTCAGCGGTCAGCTTGAACCCCAGGCCCGCCTCGGCCAGGCCCAGCCGGTGGGTTATCATCTCGCCCACTCTCACCCGCCCGGATGCAATCAAGTCCAGCGCCGTGGCCAGGTCGGCCGGGCTGCCCGCATACGTGGTCGTCAAAGTGACGTCGTTGCGAAAGAAGACGTCGTTCACCGAGACCGGCACGGACACACCCGGCTCGGTCGGCGCGAAGAACAACACCGTGCCGCCCCGGTCTACCGACTGCAGGGCCTGCGACAACGCGGGCGGCGCCCCGGTGCAGACAATCACCAGGTCCGCCAACCGCCCATCGTTGACCTCGCGCACCCAGGCCGGCACGTCCTCGCGGGCGGAAAAGGTGACGTCGGCGCCAAACCGGCGCGCCGCATCCAGGCGGTATTGAGACAAGTCCGTGGCGATTATCCGGCCCGCCCCCAGGCTCCGGGCCAAATCGACGTGGAGCATCCCGGTGAGGCCGGTGCCCAACACCAGCACCGTCTGGCCGGGCTGCAGGTTCGCCCGTTTCTGACCCCGCAGTACGCAGGCCAGGGGCTCGGTAAAGGACGCCTCGTCCAACGACACGCGGGGCGGCACCGGAAAGACGCCGCGGTCGACGTTAATCGACGGGACCCGCAGGTACTCGGCGAGGCCGCCGGGATCAAAGCTGGTGTGGTGCAGAGTGTCGCAAACGGTGTGGTGTCCGCTCAGGCAGTAACGGCAGGCGTTGCAAGGCACGTGGTGGGTGACCACCGCCCGGTCGCCCTCCTTGAAGCGTTCCACGCCCTCGCCCACCTGGGCAACCACGCCGGCAACCTCGTGTCCAAGCACCAGGGGCGCCCTTTCGATGCGGTACCACTCCATCACGTCGCTGCCGCAAAGGCCGCTGGCTTCCACCCGGAGCAGCAACTCGCCGGGCCCGATGGCCGGGACTGGCATCTCCTCCAGCCGCACGTCCAGGTTGTTGTAGTACATTGCCACGCGCAAACCGAATACCCCTTCAGTGAAAGTATGGGGAGACTAGCCGTACCTAGCCAAACACTTCCGAACCACCGGACGCAACGGAAGAATCAAGTCCATCAATCTGAAGCCGCTGGGCCCTCTTTGTTCATGGGTAGGAAAGGAGCCCCTCGGCGGCGGCTTTCAGGCCGTCGCCGCCGCAAAGGTCGCTTCGGCCGTAGCGAGGCTCTTGAATAGCTCCACCGCTGCCTGGACCGACCCGTTTTCGTGGACGACGTGGCGCAAGGCCCGGATCATGGGAACGGGGTGCTCGCTCTGCCAGATGTTCCTGCCCAGGTTGATGCCGATGGCGCCCTGCTGCAGACCGTCGTGGACGAAGTCCAGCACCTGCAACTCAGAGTCCGCCTGGGGTCCCCCGGCCATGACCACCGGAACCGGGCAGCCCGTCACGACCTTCTCAAATCCGTCGGCGCACCAGTAGGTCTTCACCACCCTGGCGCCCAACTCCGCCGCAATCCGGCAGCACAGGGCCAGGTAGCGGGACTCCCGCTGCTCCAGCTCCCGCCCCACGGCGGTGACCGCCATCACCGGAATGCCGTACTTCTCACCCTCGTCCACCAGCTTACCCAGGTTCAGCAACGACTGGCGCTCGTACTCCGACCCGATGAACACGGAAATGCCCACCGCGGCCGCGTTCAGGCGGATGGCCTCTTCCATGCAGGTCGTTATGCCCTCGTTGGCCAGGTCGGCGCCAACCATGCTGGTGCCGCCGGAAACCCTGAGAATCAGCGGCTTGGCGTTGTTGGGGTCGACGGCCGAACGCACTACCCCCCTGGTAGCGAAGAGGGCGTCCGAATAAGGCAGCAGCGGCGCAATCGTTTTCCCCGGCTCCTCCAACATGCTGGTAGGGCCCAGAAAGTACCCGTGGTCTATGGGCAGGAACATGCAGCGGCCGTCTGCTTGAATCAGTTGCCTCATCCGGTTTTCCATTCCCCAGTCCATACCGGAACCCCCCATTCTCAAATCGCCAGGATGGCCTGACTTCGCCTGACAGTGTAGCTTGGCTCCGGGAAGCCTTCAAGCCCTGGGGCAACCTCACAAAGCCGCTGCCCGGAGACGTGACCGCCCGTTCCCGGCAGGGTGAAGCGGCCCTCTCAGTCCTCTTGGCCGATACGGCCCGCCGCCATCAGCCACATCCGGGCGATCTCGGGCCCCATGAACTTGAAGGTGGAACGCAGCGCCTTCTGGAGCTCCGCCAGGGTCTCTCCTTCCAGAACGTGATAGAACCAGCGGCAAAACGATCCGTGCTGCTGCCGGATCCCCTGGATTATGCGGGCGTTCTCGATACAAGCCTCTATCTTCTTCCGGTTGCGGATTATCGCCGCGTCTTTGACCAGCGCATCCACCGTGTCCGGCCCCATGGCCGCCACTGCGTCGATGTTCCAGCCGATGAACGCATTCCGGAAGGCATCCCGGCGGGCCAGTATCATGCGCCAGGTCAACCCCGCCTGGAACACCTGCAGGCCCATATTCTCGAACAGGGCGTCGTCCTGGCTCGCCCGCTTCCCCCATACTTGCTGGGAGTACCACTCTTCCAGTTCGTCCATACCGGCGCGCCGGGGAGCGCCTTCGCCGGCCGCTGAGTTTTGCGTCATCGCTGTCCTCTCGATTACTGACGAATTCCGGGGCCCCAATATACCGCGACCGACCGATTGACGGCAGCCCTTAGGAAGCGTTGAATAGTCAGTGGAAACCGTTCTTGGTGAGCTTGTCGAACCATTGCCGGCGCTTCTACCCTCCGACAGGTTTAGGGTGAACGGGTTACTGCTTGTTGACGGCAGTCTTTCGGTTGCCACTATTCCACCGGTCTGCTAACCTAGCTCCGCATACCAGTCCAGCCTCACACTAGGTCCTCCCTCCCGTTCTATGCCCGCCGACAAGACCAGAGCCACCCTTTTTGTAACCTGCATCATAGACCAGCTTTATCCCCAAGTGGGAGTGAGCGTCGTCAACACCCTACGCCGCCTTGGCGTGGAGGTTGACTTCCCCATGGAGCAGACCTGCTGCGGACAGCCCTTGTACAACGCCGGCTTCACCCGCGAGGCCAGGAAGCTAGCGGAGAGGGTCCTCTCGGCCTTGCAAGGCGACGGCTACGTCGTGGTCCCCTCCGGCTCCTGCACCGCCATGATGCGGGTCTTCTACCATGACCTGTTCCAGAGCGACCCTGACCTGTCCCGGCAGGCGCGGGACTTGTCCGGCAGGGTATACGAGTTCTCGGAATTCCTGGTCAAGGTGCTGAGCGTGACGGACGCGGGCGCCCAATACCCGGGCGCGGTGACCTATCACCCCAGTTGCCACATGCTGAGGGAGGCCCAGGTCAAGGAGGAGCCCCTGGAACTGCTGGGCTGCGTCCAGGGTATGGAGTTGCGGGAATTGCCCCAGGCTGACACCTGCTGCGGCTTCGGCGGGACCTTCGCCGTCAAGTTCCCCCACATTTCAGAAGCTATGCTGGCCGACAAGGTATCCAGCGTCGCGGCGTCGGGCGCAGACACCTTGGTGTCCTGCGACATGGGATGCCTGATGAACATAGAAGGCGCCCTCGCTCGCCAGGACTCCCCGGTCAAGGTCCGCCATCTAGCCCAAATCCTGGACCGGCAAGCCGGCGGCGGCTCTACGCAGTACCCCTGTCGCCCATGACAACCGCCTCTGTCTCACCAACTCGCGAGGGTCTTTAGACGATGGCTCGGGTAAAGACTCGGGACTTTTCCCAAGCCTCTAGTCAGGCCATTGACAATCCCCAGCTACAGCGCGCGTTACGCCGAGTTGGCGCGGGTTTCGACGCCGACCGGCAGGCGGCCGTGCAAGAGGTAACGCCCCAGGCTTGGGAGGAGTGGCGGGAACAAGCCCGGACAATCAAGGCTCACACCTTGGCCCACCTGGACTACTACCTGGAAATGCTGCACGACAACGTCGTCAAGTCCGGCGGCAAGGTCCACTTCGCCCGTGACGCCGTCCAAGCCAACGACATTGTCGCCGGGCTTGCCCGAACCCGACAGGTACGAGTCGCCGTCAAGAGCAAGTCAATGGTATCCGAGGAACTGGACCTCAACCCGGCCCTGGAGTCCTCCGGCGTCCGGGTCTACGAGACCGACTTAGGAGAGTACATTATCCAGATGGCCGGGGAGACGCCCTCCCACCTGATAGCTCCGGCCCTCCACAAGACCAAGGAAGACGTGGCCCACCTGTTCACCCAGGAACTGGGGCTGCCCCCCACGGACGATATCCCGACACTGGCCCGAGCCGCCAGGGAGACCCTGAGGGACAGGTTCTTTGAGGCGGACATGGGCATCAGCGGGGCAAATTTCGTCGTAGCCGAAACCGGGACCCTGGCCATCGTCAGCAACGAGGGCAACGGCAGATTCTGTACCTCCGCTCCCCGCATCCACGTGGGCATCGCCGGAATGGAGAAGGTCATCCCGTCGCTGCAAGACCTGGCCGTGTTCCTCCGGCTGCTGCCTAGGTCGGCCACCGGACAGCGCATTACCAGCTACGTGAGCCTGATCAGCGGGCCCCGGAGAGATGACGACGAAGACGGCCCGGAAGAGTTTCACCTGGTGCTGGTCGACAACGGCCGGTCGCGGTTGCTGGCCGACGAGGGACTCAGGGAGGCGCTCAATTGCATCCGGTGCGGCGCTTGCCTGAACGTCTGCCCGGTGTACCGGAAGGTGGGAGGCCACGCCTACGGATGGGTGTATCCCGGCCCCATCGGAGCCGTGGTCACACCGGTGTTGACCGGGCTCAAGCAAGCGAAAGACCTGCCCTACGCCTCCACCCTTTGCGGCGCCTGCCGGGACGCCTGCCCGGTCAAGATCAACATTCCCAGGATGCTGCTGGAGCTGCGCAGCAAGCTGGCGGAAGGTCCGGACAAGGAGCAGAAGGCGGCCGGCAAACTGGAGTCCTTTCTTGCCCGCGGCTATGCCCGCTTGATGAGCGGCCCAAGGCTCCTCGCCCTGGTCCACCGGGTAGGTCGGACACTGCAAAAGCCGCTGCAATGGGCCCCGTTCATTCCATTCTCCAAGACCAAGCGGATGTTCAAGAGGATGCCCGCCCCGCTGCTGTCCCGCTGGACCAGGTCCAGGGACTTTCCCGCGTTGCCTCCCCGGACTTTCCACGAAATCTGGCGCAAGGACCATCCGCCAAAGCGAGGAGGCGGCAACTAATATGGCCACTCCGGTCGGCGTACCAAAAGAGGAATTCCTGCAATCGGTGCGTCAGGCGCTGGGCCGAGATAATTCCCCGCCTGTGCCCGGTTATCCCCCGCTGGGCGAGACTCTCGCAGACCTGGAAACCCAGGCGGCCGAAATTAGGCGACGCCTGGCAGAAGACCCCGCCGGAATGGTGGGCAAACTGGCTTCCGCCGCCCGGAGCGCCGGGTGGCAGGTCCACCAGGCAGCCGGATACAAGGAGGCCGCCGACTATATCGCTTCAGTAGCCTCGTCCCGGGGAGTTCAACACGTGGTCCGCACCGCCCAGCCGGTATTTGACGGTCTCTCCGCCGACGCCGTCCTCGAGAGCCTGGGCCTGACCGTGACCACCGTCGTCCAAGGCCAGGACCGGACCAGAGACATTCTGCGTCAGGAAATCGCCGCCGCCGGAATGGGAATTACCGGAGCGGACTATGCCGTGGCCGAAACGGGCTCTGTTGTGCTGGCGGCCCGCCAGGGGTTGAGCCGGCTGGCCTCCCTGGCGCCTCCGGTGCACTTGGCTTTGGTCCGACCGGAAGATATAGTAGAAACCCTGGACGACCTCTTCCTGTTGCGCCGTCTGGAATACCGCAGCCGCGGCGGAGACATGGGCAGTTGCCTGAACTTCATCACCGGGCCCAGCCGCACCGGCGATATCGAACAGACCCTGGTGGTGGGAGTCCACGGGCCCAAGGAGGCCCACCTGGTGCTGCTTCCCTAGGTTCCATTCCAACGCCCGGCACCAACAAGCAATAGACCCGCAAGTCAACCCACAGGAGCGCCCAATGCCCGTACGCGCCGGGTTTTCCAGGTACCGCAAGGAAATCATGGAGCAGGAGCTCGACACAATCATTGCCGCCCTGCCCATGCTGGGCGTGGAGAAGGTCATCCTGACCGGGGCCATGGTCTCCGACGATTACGCGCCGGACAGCCGGATAGAGCTTATCGTCGTCCACAAGACGGACCGGCCCTTCGGCAGGCGGTCTGACTTCTTCTCCTACCACCTGGACGCCTCGGTAGCTGTCGATACCCAAGTGTATACTCCGGAAGAGTTTGAGGAACTTCAAGAGGTCTTGCCGGCCCTGGACCGGGCCTGCAAGGATGGAAGGGTAATTTTCGATGCCCGACTATATAGCTGAAAGCGCCCGCTGGCTGCGGCAGGCGCAGCAGGACCTGGACGACGCCGGGTTCGCGCGGGAGGGCGGCCGGTTCAACCTGGCCTGCTTCCTCGGCCAGCAGGCAGCCGAGAAGGCGGTCACGGCCTTCCTCTACCACCGGCGGGTCGAGGACGTTTGGAGCCACTCGCTCATCGACCTGTGCGAAGACGCCAAGCTCTTCGACATGATGTTCGACACCATCAAGGCCGAGGCGCGGCAGCTGGACAAGTACTACGAAATAACCCGCTACCCCAGCTTCCTGCCCGGCGGCATCCCTTCAGAGGCGTTCGACGAGATCGACGCCGACCGTTCCATCGAGCTTTCCAAGAAGGTTCTGGACTTCGTGGAGCGGAGGGTCGCGTAAGAGAGACTCCGGGCCCTACCCGCTAAACCCCCGCAGCATCAGCAGGCGCATAGTGTTTTGGGCCGCCGCCTCCAGCAGTTCCTCGGCCCGTGTCAGGCTTCTGACCGTGCTCATGGGACCGTCGGCGATGCAGACAATCCCCGATATGCCGTGGTCGTATAGCTCTTCGTAGCCGGGTCCCAGCTTGCCGGCCAGGAGCAACGTCGGTGCGTTGTGATTCTGAGCACGCCTGGCCACCCCCACCGGTGCTTTGTTGTATATCGTCGACCGGTCGACCCGTCCCTCGCCGGTTATCACCAAGTCGGCTCCCTCTAGAATGGCATCGAACCCCAGGACCTCGCACATCATGTCTATGCCGGGAGTGAGCCTGGCGCCGGCAAAGGCGATCAATCCGGCCCCCAAACCGCCGCCGGCCCCGGAACCGGGCATCTCCGCCACGTCCATCCCCAGGTCGCGATGCACCACTTGGGCGAAGTTCAGCAGAGCAGAGTCCAACTCCGCCGCCGTCTTTGGCGAGGCCCCTTTCTGCGGGCCGTATACGGCCGATGCCCCGGCGGGGCCGCACAAGGGATTCGTCACGTCGACTGCCCCGATGACGGTGGCGCCAGCCAACCCGCGGTGCAGCCTGCTGGCGTCGATGGCAGCCAACCGGGCCAGCCCAGCCCCGCCCTCGGGAATGCTGCGGCCATCCTCATCCAAGAACCGCACGCCCAGCGCCTCGGCCATTCCGGCGCCTCCGTCGTTGGTGGCGGTGCCGCCAAGGCAGACTATAAGACGGCTGAATCCGCGGTTTAGAGCCTCCGCGATGATTTGTCCGGTACCGCGGCTGGTGGTAATCCGGGGGTCGCGGCGGCTGGGCGGGACCAACGCCAACCCGGAAGCCTGGGCCGCCTCCACTACCACCGTGCGCCCGTCGCCCATAACCCCCCAGGCTGCCTCCTCGGGCCAACCCAGGGGGCTGGTCACAGCATGTTTGAACCTTTGACCCCCGGTGCCGTCCACCAGGACGTCCAGAGTCCCGTTTCCGCCATCGGCCACCGGCGCCAGCACCGTTTCCGCTTCGGGCGCGACGGCCAGAACGCCCCGCTGTATGGCCTTGGCCGCGACCAATGCGGAAACGCTTTCTTTAAAGCTCTGAGGTGCAATGACAATCTTCATCGTCGTCAAGGCGAATTATACAACGGGCCATGCCGCCGGAGCCTGTGCCCCGTATACCCACAGGCTAAGCCTCTGCTAAAATCCGGTGTAGCTTTTGTTGGAGTGTTTCATGGCCTCTGCCGCGCCGTCCAAAGAAGACCTCAAGCGCCGGGTCTTCCAGGAAATAGACTTCCGGGCCGACGAAATAGTCAGCCTAGCCAGGACAATCCTAGAGAACCCGGAGCCGGGGTTCCGCGAAACCAAGACTGCAGCCCTGGTCGCCCGCACCTTCGCCCAGATGGGCATTCCCTTCCGGGCCGGCCTGGCCGTCACCGGGGTCCGCGCCGACTTGATTGGCGGCTCGGCAGGCCCTGCCCTGGCCGTCCTGGGAGAGCTGGACTCGCTGATAGTGAACCAGCACCCGCACGCCGACCCCGAGACAGGGGCAGCTCACGCCTGCGGGCACCATTGCCAGGTAGCCATGATGCTGGGCGCCGCCATGGCCCTGATGCAGCCGGACGTCCTCAACGCCCTCAGCGGCCGCCTGGTGTTCATGGCGGTCCCTGCCGAGGAATATATCGAAATCGAGTACCGGGACTCCCTGCGCAGAAAAGGCCAGATCGAATTTCTCGGCGGCAAGCCGGAGATGGTCAGGCTCGGCGAGTTCGACGACGTCGACCTGGCCATGATGATGCACACCACCAGCAACCGGGACGACAAGCAAATGTGCATCGGCGGGACGAATAACGGGACTGTCGCCAAGCGCATCCAGTTCATCGGCCGAGCCGCCCACGCCGGCGGTTCGCCCCACCTGGGCATCAATGCCCTGAACGCCGCTACCCTGGCGTTGACCGCCATTCACTTCAACCGGGAGACCTTCCGAGACGAAGACACTATCCGCGTCCATCCCATTATTACCAAGGGCGGCGAAGCCGTCAGCGCTGTTCCCGCCGACGTGAGAATGGAGACCTTCGTCCGCGGCCGGACAATAGAGGCCATTTTGGAGGCCAACGCAAAAGTGGACCGGGCCCTGAAGGCTGGAGCGCTGGCCGTCGGCGCCGGCGTGAATATCCAGACAATTCCAGGGTACCTGCCATTAAGGCAGGACAAGAACATGTCCCAAGTCTTCGAGGCCAACGCAGTGGACCTGGTGGGCCAGGACAAAGTCGGCTATGTTTCCCACCGCACCGGCTCTACGGACATGGGAGACATCAGCCATCTCATGCCGGCCATTCACCCCTACGTGGGCGGAGCTTCAGGCCTGGGGCACGGGGCAGACTACGTGGTGGATGACTATGGCCTGGCGGTGGTCACGGCCGCCAAGGCCCTTGCCGCCACCGCGGTGGACTTGCTGGCCGACGGGGCAGCCAAAGCCGGCGGCATAATATCGGCGCACAGACCGGAGATGACCGGCGGCGAATACCTGAAGTTCATGCGCGGGCTGGCTTCGGAAGAAACGTTCCGGGGCGAGTGAAATTTATGTTAACCAAAGCCGAGCTCAAACAGAAAGCCTGCCAGACAATCGAGGGGAAGAAGAAAGAGCTAATCGCCGTCGCCCAGGATATCCTGGCCCACCCCGAAACAGGCTTCAATGAGACTCGGACCGCTGCCCTGGTTGCCCGAAAATTCGACGAGATGGGCATCAGCCACAGGTCCGGGCTGGCCATCACCGGCGTAAAGGGAGGCATAGGTTGCGGCGGCGGCCCCGGGCCCAGCGTCGCCATTATCGGCGAACTGGACTCTTTGACCGTGGAGCAACACCCCCATTCTGACTTTCAGACCGGCGCGGCCCATGCCTGCGGCCACAATTGCCAAGTCGGCATGATGCTGGGCGCCGTCGCCGGGTTGCTTACTCCGGAGGTTTTCGACCAGCTGTCCGGCCGGATTATCCCCTTCGCCGTGCCTGCTGAGGAGTTCGTCGAGGTCGAGCGGCGGTTGCAGCTGCGGGCCGACGGCAAGCTCGAGTTTCTGGGCGGCAAACAGGAACTGATCCGCTTGGGCGAGTTCGACGACGTGGACATGGCCATGATGTGCCACACAGCCAGCGACATGGGCGACCGCAAATTCGCCGTGGGCGGCGCCAGCAACGGGCACATGGTCAAATACGTGCGGTTTATTGGCCGCGGCGCCCACGCCGGCGGCGCGCCGCACTTGGGAATCAACGCCCTGAACGCCGCTACCTTCGCCCTCCAGGCCATACACGCAAACCGGGAGACCCACCAGGCCCAGGACACCGTGCGCATCCACGGTATCGTCACCAAGGGGGGTGAAGCGGTCAACGCAGTGCCCGCCGACGTCCGGCTGGAGTGGCGGGTCCGGTCGGCGACCCCCCAGGCAGTGGTGAAAAACGCCGCGGCCGTTGACCGGTGCTTCAAGGCGGGGGCGCTGGCCGTGGGAGCCTCGGTGGAGATAACCAACATCCCCGGCTACCACCCCATACGCCACAACGCCGTTCTTCAGGAGACCTTCAGGCGCAACTCCGCCGACCTACTGGGCGAGCGGCAGACCATGGTGATTCCTGTCCGACGCAACCGGGGAGGTTCGACCGATATGGGAGACCTGAGCCGCATAATACCGTGTTGCCACCCCTACACCAGCGGCGCAGTTGGCCCCGGCCATAGCAAGGAATACCTGATTACCGACTACGAGGCCGCGGTGGTAAACCCGGCTAAAATCATGGCCATGGTTGCCATCGACCTGCTGGCCGACGATGCTGCAGCGGCCAAGGAAATAGTGGCTTCCCACCGGCCCGACGTGACCAAGCAGGACTACCTTAGGTTTCAACGAGAGCAGGCCCAGGTCATCCGGTTCGACGGCGGCCTTTGACTTGGCGCCGTTGGGCCGTCCCTAAACCCCCAGGAAGTACATGGTCGCCCCGGCTATCAGGGGAATGCTAAGGTTGTCATCCGGCGGCAACGACGCCAACTCCACCACTCCGGCAACCACCGCGCCTATCCAAAGCCCCCAGTGATAGTCTATTGCCCCGCTGCCGGTCAGCGCTGCCGTTACCGCCAGCGAGACCAGGATAAAGGCGGCGGTCCCCCCGGGAGACTTTCCCCGTATCCTTGGGCCCGGCAACCGCCTTCCGGCCAACGCCGCCGCAGGGTCTCCCAGAGACAGGAACAGCAGGGCCGGCACTGCCACCTGGGGGCCAAACAACAGAAACGAGAACAGAGCGCCGATTACCATGAAGGTGGCTCCGGTGAAACGGCGGCGTTCGCCATCCTTCAAGAGAGGCGCCAGCCAGTAGAGGAACCGGCGGTTCACCCACGGAATGCGGAACCGCGTGACGTCCAGCACCAGCCCACCGCCCGACATCACCGCCAGCGCTGCTACCATGAACTCCACGGGAGCGAAGATCCCGGCTACGGGGATCGAGGAGCCGGCGACCGCGTGGAACAGTCTTCGCCAGCCCGGAGGCGGCTGCGACCATTCCGGCAGGCCTGCGGCGGCCAGGTAAGCCAATGCCGACTTAATCATTCAGCAAACGGCAACGATTGCCTATCAAAAAACTGAGGCCACACGGTCCAAAGGGCCGCCCGGCCCCCGCAGCTAGAACGGGATGAGGATGCTGTCTACGGCGCGCCATCGCAGTTCTTTGAATTCTGTGCCTTCCTGCGCTTCGAACACCATCCATCCGTCGATGCTCTTCCTTTGTTCGATCTCTATCGAGCCGGCCAGGAATCCTTCTCCGGCCTTTGCCTTCCTACCCTGCAGTTGGATCGACCTCACCGGCCCGTCATTCCAGCCGGGAGGACTGGGGACCTCCTCATCTTTGCCATAGTTGGGCACGTCGGCGGCCATCGAATTGCTCACCCAGCCCCAGCCGGAGTCCGACTTGGTCCATACCTCGCCAACCGCGCCAATGTCCACGGGGACGTATACGCCGCCAAAAAAGTCTTCAAGCAGGGCGGCCTCTTCGTCCAAGGTGACGATTGTCTTGATTGCCGTGTAGTTTATGAGCCGTATCCGAAGCGCGACTACCTCTGACCCTTCCCGGGAGGGCGCGAACCGGAAGTGGTTGAGATCCCTGTCCTGTGCCTTGGTCGTGTACCGCAGTTCGGAAAGCCGCTCCATATCGGCCACGGTGATGGTAAGGGTGTTGCCGACGCGGGTTATTGCCTGGAACCCGGCGTCGCCGCACCCCGCCGCCAGCAAAACGCCCAGTCCAACGGCGGCCAGCAACGCCCACCCCTTTTTACCCAACACGTTTAGCATGTAAATGGAACCGCCGGTAAGCCGCAATGTATCATTCCAACATTGGTCCTATCGACGGCAGCTAAGAAGCCGAGGTGGTGAGTGTGGGTAGCAGGCGCAACTGCTCCACCAGCCCTACCAACACGTCTAGCATGTATTCTACTTCTTCCGCCGTGTTTTCCTTGCCCAGGGTGATGCGCAAGCTGCCCCGCGCCAACTCGGCCGACTGCCCAAGGGCCAACAGCACGTGGGAAGGCTCCAAAGAGCCCGAGCTGCAAGCGCTGCCGCTGGACGCCGCTATCCGGGCCATGTCCAGCCCTAATAGGATCGGCTCGCCCTCGACGCCCCTAAAGGAGAAGTTGACGTTGTTGGGCAGGCGTTCCGTGGGATGGCCGTTCAAAGCGCACTTGGGCACTCGCTCGGAGACCGCCTGGATAATCCGGTCGCGCAACGACGTGCAGTGAGCACTGGTCTCTTCCCTCTCGGCGTCCGCAAGGGCCAAAGCCACAGAAATCCCTACAATCCCCGGAATGTTCTCAGTCCCGGCGCGCCTTTCTCTCTCCTGGCCGCCGCCCAGGATCAGCGGCATGAAGGGCGTGCCCCGCCTGACGTACAGCACTCCGGTCCCCTTGGGTCCGTGGAACTTGTGACCTGACAGGCTCAACATGTCCACACAAAGGCGGCCCACGTTCAGGTCCAGAAAGCCGGCGGCCTGCACGGCATCGGTGTGCATGACAATGGTCCGCTTTAACTCTGCGGCCCTGTTCCGCACCACCTTCCCAATTTCCGGGACGGGGTTGATGGTCCCAATCTCGTTGTTGGCATACATGACCGAGACAAGGGTCGTGCGGTCGGTGATGGCCTGCTGCACAGCCTCCGGGTGGACCATGCCGTATTTGTCTACGGGCAGGTATGTGACGTCGAACCCCGCCTCCTCCAGGTGCTGGCAGGTGTGCAATACGGCGCTATGCTCCGTCCTGCTGGTAATGATGTGATTACCCGTCTCCAGCAGGGCGGTGGCAACACCGTGGACGGCGGCATTGTCGGCCTCGCTGCCGCCCCCGGTAAACACCACCTCACGAGCGCGACAACCCAAAACCCCGGCCACCCGTTCCCGCGAGTCGTCCAGGGCGTACCGGGCCTCCTGCCCTACGGTATGGAGGCTGGACGGGTTCCCGTATACCTGGTTGAAATAGGGCAGCATGGCCTCCACCACTCTCGGGTCCGTCGCGGTGGTCCCGGCGTGGTCAAGGTACACCGTCCCCTCTATTGCCATCCCATATACCTCGTTCAAGTTAGCCTCATTGTAGCATAGCCCGGTCGTGTGAGACCTCGTCCCCGGATGGCTCAGACGCCGTTTTCAAAAGCAGCCGGTCTTAGGCGCCTCCAGGCGCTTGGCCAGTCTCGCGACTGAAACTGACGGTGGCCACGGAGAAGAGGAACCCGCCCACCACCGCGATCCACACGCCGTCTAGCGGGTTCCACAGCGCCGCCGTCACTATCCCGAAAACTACCGTTGCCCCGCCGACGGCCTGTCCGGCCCGAATGGCCACTGCGGTGCCTCGCCGGTAGCTGCCGGTCATCGCCCATACAGCGGACCGGAGCACCCTCCCCCCGTCCAGCGGGTAGCCAGGGAGCATATTGAAGCCTCCCAGGACCAGGTTCGTCCATGCCAACACAAACAAGACCACGCCCAGGACGGAATTTGGCCCCCCCAAGAGGTACCACGCACCCCCAAGGACCCCCGCCAGGAAGAAGCTGGTCGCCGGCCCAACCACGGCCACGGAAAACTCGGTCAACGGCCGCCCTGGCTGCCGGCCCAATCGCGACACGCCGCCGAATATGAACAGCGTAATGCCCAGCACCGGAATGCCAATGCGCCGCGCCAGCAGGCTGTGACTCAACTCGTGGGCCAGCACCGAGACGAAAAACAAAACGACCAGGAGCGCGGATACCACCCACCGTTGGACCGCCGGCCAGCCAAGGTTGGTCTCCCCCAGTTGCTGGGCTATCACCAAGGTTAGCAACAGGAACACCACTAACCAGCTGACGTTGATTTCCACGGGAATGCCTAAGATCCTGGCCAAGCGCAGGGACCTTCCCATCGAGCCTCCTTCCGAGCTTCCTTTACGGCCTCCGGTTCGGCCTCCGGTTCGGCCTACAGGCAAGCAGGCATATCACTTGGAAAATCCCCGCAGCATCGCGTCCTCGCCGTAGGGCAATTGTCCCGCGCCATCGGTAGTGGGCCGCCGCCGCGCCAAGAGCGTTGTCCGCAGCAGTGATGCGAGAGTTGGCCCCATAGCCTGAGTTCTGACCGTTTGCCGGCCTGACAGGCCTGGGATGTTGGGGGAGCCGTAGACAGCTTGTTGGATTCAGACGCTGTTTTGACCCGGACCGCCGGTGGTCAAAACGGTCCGCTGTTCCCTGGTCTGGGTCAAGCCGTCGCCTTCGTCCAGCCATTCCAGTCCACGATTCAGCAGCCAGGTCTTCGCCTCTTCCAATTCGAAGAGGCTCTTGGCGTCCGCCAGGGCGCGGTCGTGGTCAAAGGGCCGGCAGGAAAAAATATCGATGTTTACGTAGTCCCGGTGAGGAAAAGTATGCACACTGATGTGGCTTTCCGCTATTATCACGAACCCGGATACCCCGGAGTCCTCGTCCTTGGGAGCCTTGTACTCCAGGACCTTGGGCTCGGTAATGCGGGTCATGCCCAATGTAGCGGGGCATTCCAACAAGAAGTCCCTGACCCGCTCCGCATCCCACATCTTGGCTTTATCCCCGCGGTACCCATCGATAACCAGGTGCATCCTCTCTCCTGGGGACAGTCGTCCCAATCGCAGCTTAGCCGTTGTACATACGCCTTGGCAAAAACCGGTTTTATAGAATATCATCACTGTGTTGTACAAAGCAATTTCAAAGCGGGACGCCGCGGGGCCGCGCCATGGTTCCCCCGGACGTCCCGGACAAGGCCTGGTCCCTTGGGAGGCGTCAATACAACTCAGCGCCGGTCTAGACCCTATAACTGCACCCCGTTGTTTGATGCCCGGACCAAGATACTCGGACCAAATTCGTTCCCGAGAGGTTCTGATTCTCAACCTACGGCCGGGCGTGCGCCCGGCGCCCAACGCTGGAGGCAGGTCAGCTCTTGAATGAAACAATGATCCAGGCTACCGGGTTGACCCACTACTACGGCCCTTACTGCGCCATAGAGGACGTCAACTTCGGGGTTAAACGCGGGGAAATCCTGGGATTCCTTGGCCCCAACGGCGCAGGAAAGACTACCGCCATGCGCATCATCACCGGCTATATGCCCCCAACCCGTGGAACTGTGACCATCGACGGGTACGACGTGGTGGAAAAGTCCTTGGAGAGCCGCCGCCGGATAGGCTACTTGCCGGAAACGGTGCCCCTGTACACCGACATGACCGTCACCGGGTATCTCAAATACATGGCCACCCTGCGAGGAATGCCCGCGAAGAACATCAAGCGCCGGGTTGACGAGGTAGTTGGCGTATGCCGGCTGGGCGAGTACCACAAGACCCACATCGGAAAGCTGTCCAAGGGGTTCCGCCAGCGGGTGGGCATAGCCCAGGCCATCGTCCACGAACCGGAGGTCTTGGTGTTGGACGAGCCGACGATAGGCATCGACCCTATCCAGGTGGTCGAGACCCGGCGGCTGATCGAGGAGTTGGGCCGATCCCAAACGGTTGTGCTCAGCAGCCATATCCTGCCCGAAGTCAGCATGATCTGCGACCGGGTGCTAATCATTCACGAAGGCAAGATCGTCGCCGAGGACACCCCGGATAACCTGGCCGCCGGCCTTCAAGGTATGGACTCACTGGAGGTGGAAATAGCAGGGCCAACAGACCAAATCCTGTCGGCGCTGCGCGGGATCGCGGGAGTTTCTAATGTCGACCACCGCGTGGCCGCTGGGCGGCACGTCTATTCGGTTCGGGCCCAGACCGGCCAGGACTTGCGAGACACAGTCTCGCGGATGATCGTCAGCAACGGTTGGAGCCTGCTTGGGATGCAGTCGACCGGGATGACCCTGGAGGAAATCTTCCTGCGCCTGACCACTCAAGAGGACCTGTAGGCATGCGCACCGTCCAGGCAGTGGCGTGGAAGGAAGTCCTGGTCTACTTCAGCAGCCCCACAGCCTACATTGTAGGCATGATGTTCCTGGCTGTCACCGGATTCTTTTTTACCCGCAGGCTGAACGACCCATTCCCGGAAGCCACCCTTAGCGGTTTCTTCGACGGCGCGGCCATCATCATGATTTTCCTGGCGCCGGTCCTTACCATGCGCCTGCTGGCCGAGGAACGGAAACTGGGTACTATTGAGCTTCTGCTCACTTCTCCGGTCAGAGACTGGGAGGTGGTGACCGGCAAATACCTGGCCGGCTTCGCCTTCATGGCGGCGACCGTGGCGATGACCCTCTACTACACAATCCTCCTTTTCGTCTTCGCCACGCCCGACCCGGGGCCCATCTATGCAGGTTATCTGGGGCTGCTCCTATACGGCGGGGCCGCACTGTCTATTGGAATGTTCTGCTCCACTTTGACCAGCAACCAGATTGTGGCGGCGGTAGTGGCAATGGGCATCCTGCTGTTGCTGTTCTTCGCCGACCTGGCCTCCCAGAACATTGGCGGCGGCCTCTCCACCGTCATCAGTGAACTCAGCATCAGAAGCCACTTCGACGACTTCGACCGAGGGGTGATAGACACCAAGCACATCGTCTACTACCTCAGCGTCATCGTATTCTTCATATTCATGAGCGTCCGGGTTCTGGAGTCCCGAAGGTGGCGTTAACGTGACCAGCCGTTCCAACCAGGGCGGCCAAGGCGGCCGCGGCCGGCGGCGTCGCGACGCAAGCCGCGCCGCGGGATCCCCGGAAAACGCCTCCCGGCAGTCCCGCCGGGCCGACAGCGAGGAAGAGGAGACCGCTGCCCTTTCCCGGACCCTGTTCAGCTTCCTGGAACCTTCCTTAGACACCATCGGTTCCTTCGGCGCTCCCATCGTATTCGCCGGGGTTGTCGGGCTGGTTTCCGGCATCGTCGTCGTTGCCTTCGTCGGCTCCATGTTCTGGTACGGCATCGCCAACGTCATCATAGGCGGCGGGCTGATTCTCATGGTCGCCCTCATCGCCCTCAGCTCGGTGATGGCCGCTTTCGTCAGCCGCACCGGCCGGTACGGCTTCAACGCCGCAATCATGGTCGCAGCTTTCACCGGCATCATCGTAGTAATCAACATCGTCGCTTTCGAAAACACCAGCAGGACCGACGTCACCGCCACCAACCAGTCCAGCCTACATGGCAGCACCGAGCAGCTGCTTCAGGACCTGGAGCATTCCATCAGGGCCACCGCCTTTTACCGCGAGGACGCCGGCGCCGACCCGGACGAGGCAACCCGGGGCCGGCAGGAGCGGCAGTCCAATGTGCAAGGGACATTCCGCGAGTTTGAGGCAACCCGGTCCAGCAAGTTCCAGTACCGGTTCGTCGACTTTACCCTGGAGCCGGAAATAGTGCGGGACTACTTTGGCGACACCGCCACACCCTTTATAGAGGAAACCATCGTGGTGGAGAACCTGGAGTCGAGCGTCATCGACGCGATTCAGCCATCCGACCCGGAATACAGCGAGTTGGAGCAGGACCTCTACAGCAGCATCCTGGTGGTGACCGGCCGGGAGCAGAAAACCATCTATTTCCTGGCCGGCCATGGAGAACGGCCGATTGTCGATGAAAACGTCGACGGCTACTCCAGCATCCGGAGCCGCCTGGAAGGCGATAACTACGACGTGCGCACCCTCTGGTGGGACCCGTCGGATGAGAACGTCTCCGTGCCCGATGCCCCCGCCGAAACCTGCGCCGCAGACGACGAGGCTTGCCTGCCCGGCGCAGCGCTCCTGGTAATCGCTGGCCCCAGCGAGGGCCTGCCGTTGGCCCACGCCGCCGAGCTAAGCCGGTTCCTCAGCGGCATCAAGCTGGACGAGAACGGGCAGGAAACCGACCGCCGCGAGGCCGGCCGCCTCATATTCCTTGCCGAGCCAGACACTCCCCCGTCATTTCTTAGCTTCATGGTGAATTGGGGCGTCGCTATCGCCCAGGGTTATATACTGGACGAAGCTGCTTCTATCCCAAACTTGCCGCGGACCATGCG
Source organism: Dehalococcoidia bacterium (assembly GCA_965249215.1). Lineage (GTDB taxonomy): Bacteria > Chloroflexota > Dehalococcoidia > Lucifugimonadales > UBA3495. The sequence goes on from CBDFLN010000002.1 coordinate 1,199,716, forward strand.
GCTCTCGCGGTTGCCCGACGAGGTACTGCGAGCCATCGGTCCCGCCGAACCGCTGATAGAAATCGCCGCTCCCGGGGGCCGGTTCCTGGATGACACCCGGCTGACCGGCGCAGCGCCCATAATCGTAGCCAGCGACCCCAACCGGGAGTCTATACCCCTGGGGATGTCCTCCGAGGATAGCTACTTGGTCCCCGACCTGGGTAGGACGGAGCCCAGGAAGCGCGGCGCCGAGGCAGACCTCCAAGGTCCCTTCCAGGCTATTGTATACGTGCAGGCGGTGGGGCCGGTGGGGGCGCCCCCGCCATCTGATCAACCCGACAGCAACCGGATTGCCAACATGGTCATATTCGGGGACTCAGACTTTATCAACAACTTTAACGTGACGGTGGGAAGCGGGGCAGACTTCTTCCTCAACTCGGCCAATTACCTGTTGGGGGATTATTCCCTGGTGTCCATCCGCCCCAAGGCATACGCCTTCAGGGAGTTCAACCTGGACCGGGACGAACGCAGGTTCGTGCAGTGGACTTCCATTCTTCTCATTCCAGGTTTCTTGGGCCTGATGGCCGGCTACGTCTGGTGGGTGCGCCGCTAAGGGGACTCCATGAACGTTAGACTGTCTATCTTGTTGGTGCTGGTGCTGGTGGTCTTCGGCGGCACCTTTTGGGCAATCAGGTGCACCGGGACCGACGAACCCAGGGAGACCAATCCCTGGCTGTACAGCATCGACTCGAGCAATATTGTCCAGGTTTCCGTAACCTACCAGGATGACACCGTCACCTATCGACAGAAGCCCGGAAGCCACGACTGGATAATCCTGGGGGAGCCGGAGATTCTCGTTTTTCGCGACAAGTGGGCCGGAATTTTGTCGCTGCTAAGCGGGCCCAGAGTGCCGGTGGAGGACGAGACTATCCGGGACCCCGGGCAATATGGGTTGGACCCGCCGGTAACTGCGGTTACCGTTAGCGTCCGTAGCGGCAATGTGGTCGAGTTCCACCTGGGCGATTCCACGCCAGATACCCTGCGCAATTACGCCAGCTTGGTAGGGAATCCGGAGTTGTTCACCGTTCCAGTGTCCATGACCAACGTCGTCAACGGCTTGGTGACCAACCCGCCTTACCTGCAGCTATTCCAACTGGATGTCGATAACCTGGAACTAATGGAGGTCGCCTCCGGCGGCGAGACCAACGCCTATTTCAAGGACCGGGATACGGGCCAATGGTTTATTCGGGCCGAACCCATAGGAGCCTCGCCTCAAGTCTTTCCTGAAGAATGGGCAGACACGCCTGAGTTCATCAGCGGGCCCAGGGCTGACCGGGTGGAGGCCAATAGCTTCGACGACCCCAGCATGTACGGTCTGGAGCCCCCGCATACCAGCGTGCGCCTGCTCGTGCGCAACGCCGGGGTTACCGAGTTTCAATTGGGAAGCCTAACCGATGACGGCCTATACCGGTACGCTCGAATATTGGACGACCCCAGGCTATTCCTCATGCAGGTGCAATTAGCCAACCGCATCTCGGCCCTGGCCACCGAGCCGCCATACCTGCCTGAGATAATCCAGGACCCCGCAAGCGCAGAATAGATGCCGGCTGCGGCAAGACCATATTGCCCTGGATTAAGCCGCCGGAGCCCGTAGAGAGGACGTCTTGAAAGCAGAAATCTTTTCTATAGGCAGCGAGCTGCTTATGGGCGAGTTGACCGACACCAATTCATCCTGGATAGCCGCCCGGCTGCCAGCCCTGGGAGTCCAACTCCAATGGGTGACCATAATCGGAGACGACCAGGAGAAGATCACCGGAGCGATCTCCCGCGGGTTGCAACGCTCCGACCTGCTTATCACCACCGGCGGCCTGGGCCCGACCCGAGACGACTTGACGCGGGAAGCGGTTGCCGGCGCCCTGGGCGAGACCCCGGTGGTCCAGGAAGACGTGGTACAGGCCCTGGAGGAATACTTTCAGAGCCGGGGATCGGTGATGCCGCCCACCAACATCAAGCAGTCGCTTTTGATACCCTCTGCCCGGTTCATCCGCAACCGCCAGGGCACCGCTCCAGGCTGGTGGGCCGAGCGGGACGGCAAGACCGTCATTTGCCTCCCCGGACCGCCGGGAGAGATGCAGGCCATTTGGCAGGAAGAGGTGGAGCCATGCCTGCGCCGGTTAATCACCGACGAGGTTACCCTTACCCGGAACATAAAGACCATGGGCCTGTCCGAAGGGGCCATAGACGAAATCGTCTCCGAGTATTTTGGCCGCGAGAACCCCGAACTGGGCATCTATTCCAAGCCCGACGGCATTCACCTGCGCATCATCGCCCGGGGCCGTGACGCCGAGGACGCCCAGGAATTAATTCAGCCGGTAGAAGCCGCCATCATGGCCCGTTTGGGCCCCTACGTCTGGGGCTACGACGACGAGACCCCGGAGATGGCCATCGGCCCTGCCCTGAAGCAGGCGGGGCTTACCCTGGCCACAATGGAATCATGTACCGGAGGCTTCCTGGCCAACGCCATCACCCAGACGCCCGGTAGCGGAGACTACTACAAGGGCGGAGTCGTCGCCTACTCCAGTTCATTAAAGATTGCCAACGGGGTCCCAGCCGACGTCATCGATAGCCACGGCATCGTCAGCCAGCAGACGGCCACCGCCATGGCCCGCGCCATCCGCGAGCGGCTTGGCGCCGACCTGGGCATCGGCATTACCGGCGTGGCCGGGCCTGAGGAGTTGGAGGGCAAGCCGGTGGGCCTGGGCTATGTGGCAATCGCCGGCGCCGACCGGCTAAAGGAAATGGAACTCAAGCTGCCGTCCCGCCGAATCGTCATCAAGCGCCGGTTGTCCAACCAGGCCCTGATAGAACTGCGGAAGTTGATAGCTTCGGACTAGCGGCGGACAGTTAAACGGTAAGCTTCTTGTACAGCAGGGGCAGGCGTTCGGGCAGCGTCCAGATGTCGTCCAACACCTCGTACCCCATGTCGCCGCACATGCTCTTCAGGTAGTCGTGCCCTGCCTTGTCGACGGTCAAGCAGAAAGGCGTTATGTGCTTCCTTTTGGCTTCCACCAGCGCCATGTGGGTGTCGTGGACCGCATATTCCTTTTCCACACCCTCACGGCTGTAGCCTCGGTCTTGAGGTCGCCCGTCGCTGATCAGGAACAGTATCTTGGTAGTGGCTTCCTGGCCTTCCAACTTGCTGGCGGCGTGCCGGATGGCCGCTCCCATGCGGGTCGCGTGCAGGGGAGTGATCTTATCGATCCGGCGTTTTATCTTGTCCCCAAAGCTCTCGTTGATGTCCTTAATCACGTAGAACTCAACGTTCTCCCTGCCGTAGCCGGAGAAGCCGTAGATGCCGTAGGTATCGCCGATGGCTTCTAGGGCCTGGATTAACAGGGAAGTGCTTTCCTTTTCCAGGTCGATAATCCTCTTGTAATTGCGCTGCACCAGCCCTTCCCGCCGGCGGCGCAGCCAGACCATATACTCCACCGGATCGTCGGGGGCGTCCCGGTCGTAGGTCGCCGGACGGCCTTCGTCGATGGCCTCGGCGGTTGACGCGCTCATGTCCAGCAGGAACACCACGGCAACGTCCCGGCGCGCCCGGTTGCGGTGCCAGTAGATCTTTTCGTCCGGCGGGACCTTCATCCTCAAGTCCGCCCAGGCTTCCAGGGCGGCGTTCAGGTCTAAGTCCTCCCCGTCCACCAGCCGGTATATCTTCTTGAAGCTCTCCGGCATGATTAGCTCGAACTGGCGCTTGATATGGCTGGACAGGGTGAGGTAATGCCTCAAGGCGTCGTTGTAGAAATTCAGGTCGCCTTCGTCTACGTTCCTCTCCTTGACTACGCACCATCGAGGCCGGTAGTCGGCCGCCCTGAAGTCCCACTCGTCATAAACGAAGGTCTTGGGCTCCTTGGAGTCCAGCTCGCCGCCCGGGTCCTCGTTGCCCATCAACTGCCCGTATCCCTGGCCCGGCTTGGCGTTGGGCGGCGGAGCGCCAGCCTCTTTCATGATGTTCTGGGCATAGGTGGCCATGTCCGAGTTCAAGTCGCCCTGCTCTGCATCCAGCTCCAGTTCGGCGCTGTCTTGCAACAACTGCTCCAGCATTTCTTGCGATATGGGTTCGCCTTGCCCATGCTGGTCCTGGTCCGTCTGCAGCTTGGCAAGCAATTGCACCATCTCGGGCTTGAAGTCACCCCGGAAATCCACCGGCTCCGGCGAATCGTAGGGTTCGCCCTCCCCCGGTTCGCCCTCGGTGTCCAGGTTGCCCTGCAGCTTGCCTACCAGCGACTCCCATTCTTCTTCAGAAAATTCCCCCGGTTCCTCCAGGTCTTGCTCCTCCCACTGCTCCTCCGGCTGGGTCTCGTTCTGGATGCGGGAAATAATCTCGTAGGCCCGGAGCGCCGCCTCGCCGGTGTCTTCCACCGTCGCCTGCGCCGTCCGCAACTGGTGCAGAATTTGTGCCAGCACGATGGCCTCTTCCTCGAACTCCTTTGGGACCGGAAGGCCGTGGAACTGTTCCAGGCTCATGTGGACCAGCAACTCGACCAACGCCTCTTGAAGCCCCAGGTCCTGTATCTTGGGGCGGCCGGCCAGCGATTCTTGCCGCACCCTGCCCGAAGCCCTTGTGATGCCGGGATACTCCACCCCCAGCCGGAAGTCCAACCGGCAGTCTTCCAACACCGTGAATATATCGAACGCCAGCCGGCGATTGTCGAACAGGTGGAAAAACCTTCCTATGTCCGTAAAAGCGCGGCCCGGGCCAGGACCCTCAGACGGGTCTGCCGCCGGCGCAGGTGAATGCGCTGTTATTGGGGCAATGTCTCCTGCTTCATCTTCGCTGCCAGTGACGAACTCTGGCAGGCGGCCACTCTCGTCGGCGGTCTCTTCAGCGGCCTCCTCGGCTAGTCTGGCCCGTTCTCCCGCCAACTCCCCCTCTCTAACGGCCCGGCGCTCCGCGGCCTCTTTTTCCATGTCGAAACGGCGGTCTGTGAACTGGGTGGCCGGCTTTTCGAAGTCATATTCAAAGCTGCCGAACTCCAGGTGGGCTACCTGGTGGGTGGACACCACTTTGAACCAATCGAAGTTGTCCTGCTTGCTGGTGTATTGGTCCACCACGGGGGGAAGGAACACCTTGGTGCCGTCGGTAGAGGCCATGTCTTCGTCCACCCACCCGATGTTCTTCCGCACCAGCTCGTTGGTATCCAAAATCTCCACCGGTGCCCCGGAAAGGGCACGGCAATAAAGTCGAATCACCCCTTTCACCCGTTTCAGTTCCAGGCTGGAGGATAGAGTCTCCAGCATGGACTCCGAGGTGCTGGACTCCACCTTGAAAAAAGCGATGCCGCTTTCCGGGTTGTCCTTCAACAACCCGGCTCCAAACTGGAACCATGCGTCCAGTTGGTTGACCGTGATGCGGCTTAGAACGCCGCTCAGGCTCTTCAGGAAAGACGGGACCGCCTCCGGCGAAATCGCCTGTAAGCTCTCGCACAAGTCCAAGATGTGCCCTTGAGAGCCCTGCGGCGTCGCATTGAGAGCTTGAGTGCCTTCGGACAGGAATCGGGAGGTGTCCCGCATCCCAGACTTGGCCAGCCGCTCTCCCAGCTTGAGAAACCGGCCCGCCTGGCCCTCCTCCACTTGCTGCAAGGCCTTGGGCAACAGCTCCAGGCAGGTCTTGACCTCCCTCCAGCTGGCGTCGGTCAAGGCCCGGCACATGGACAAGAAAGGCTCGCGCTCCCGCCCCATGGCGGGCAGCACGTCCCGGCCCAGCAACAGGCACTCCCCGGCCGCGTCATACGATTTGTACGACATTGCCTCTATCAAGGACGTAAACACTTCTACGTCCCAAAACGGCAGGCTCCTGACCAGGTCCGGGCTCACTTCGAAGAACCTGGCCGCAAGCGTACTGGACTTCCAGGTGCCCTTGTACAGGCTTCGGCCCAGCCCTGCCCAGCGTGGAATGTACTGGGGCCGCAGATTGGGCACGATGGACGCGCTGGCCCGGAAAAAGGCCACCGCCAACGTCGGGGAGTCCTGGGCCAGGTAGGTCCCGCAGCGGGCCCACTGCATGAACGACGGAAAAGACAGGAACCGGGCAACCTGGGGCCCAACCTTGTAGTATTCTACGGCGGACTCCCAAGAACGAACGGTCTGAGAGCCAATGTTCAGGCCTTCTTTGGCCCAAAGGGACACCTCTTCTTCCCCGAAGGCCGCTTCCAACGAGGGCGTCGCCTCTTTATAGGCATCCAATACGGCAGGGGGGAGCTTGGCCAGTTCGCTCTCTATGTCGGGCAGTGGAGCCGTGCTCAAGTTAACATCCCTTATGCTCACCTTCTTCTAGAAGGTCCAGGAATTGCCGGAGGATCCGCGCCGTGGCCCCGAAAATCAGGTGTTCATTGTAAGCGTAGGCATAACTCGTAACCGGGGAGCCCTCGTCCCACCGGGTCTCGACCCGGCGGTTGGCGGCGTCGCGAAGCGCTGCGACGGGCGCCTCCAAGACTTCGGCAATCTCCACGGAACTGGGACTGAACGAGTACGCAGCGGCTATCGTCCCCACGAACACCTTCACCCGAAAGCGGCTCCGTGTTTCGACTTCGTCCAACTCACCGAGGACGGTCACGTCGGCCCGGCCGATGCCCATCTCCTCTTCCGTTTCCCGGAGAGCGGTTTCGAGGGGGTCTGCGTCCTGGGCTTCCCGCGCCCCGCCCGGAAAAGAAATTTCCCCCTTGTGGTGCTCCACCGCTTGGGACCGCTTATTCAGCAGGACGCAGTATTCGCCATCCTTGGGATAGAGCAGCACCAAGACCGCCGCCGGTGTGAGCGCACCGCCGGTCGGCTTGGGTGCCCCCAGGCCCGACAGCGCTCTTCGCATCACGTCCAAAGGAGATGATGCCATTTACGCCCCTATTCGAATATGGAAGAGACCACCTCTTCCATGCTCCGCTGCAACTCCGGCTCATCGGTCAGCGTCCACACGATGCCTACCTGGCAAGCCCGACGCGGGGAGATGCCTTCGCGCATAAGGCGGGCGGCATAGATGAGCAAACGGGTGCTGGCCCCTTCCTGCAGGCCGTGCTCCTCCAAGTTCCGTATCTTCTCTCCCAGCTTGGCCAGCGCTTCTGCTTGCTGCCTATCGCACCCGCTCTCCCGCTCCACGATCTCCGCTTCCACGTCCCTGGGAGGGTAGTTGAACTCTATGGAGATAAACCTTTGCCTGGTGCTGTGTTTCATGTCTTTGAGAGCGCTCTGGTAGCCGGGGTTATACGATATGCACAGCAAAAACCGGTCGTCGGCCTCGATGATGGACCCGGTCTTTTCCACAGGTAGAATCCGCCGGTGGTCGGTCAGCGGGTGAATCAACACCGTGGTGTCCTTCCTGGCCTCCACCACCTCGTCCAGATAGAGGATGGCCCCGGCCTTCACCGCCCTGGTCATCGGCCCGTCAATCCACCGGGTCCCGTTGGCGTCGAGTAGGTACCGCCCCACAAGATCGCTGGCGGTCAGGTCCTCGTGGCATGCAATGGTCACCAGGGGGACCCGCACCTCTCCTTCGGCCAGTGGCTGGCTTTCTTGCCCCTTGACTACAGTGAGGGGTCGGCCCAATCTCCATGCCATGTACTCAACGAACCTGGTCTTACCGCAACCGGTGGGCCCCTTGAGCAATACGGGGATGTGCTGACGGTATGCCGCGGTAAATAGTTCCAGTTCGTCGCCCACCGACCGGTAATATGGCTCGTTGCGGACCAGGAATTCTTCTATGGCGTATTCTTTAAACGTCTGCTCGGAGGTATCTACCATTATTCTTCCGCTGCTCTTTCCTTTACCCTGCTATTCCACAAACCGTTAACCGTGCGTTTCAGGTCTGCTACCCCGGAAGTATTGTCTATTACCGCGTCCGCACGGGCCAGCCGGTCGCTCCGGCCCATTTGGGAGTCCATGCGCTCCATCACTTCCTGGGTTGACAGGCCATTGCGGACGCGCAACCTTTCGACCACGGCCTCCACCGGCGAGTCGGTCACCCACACCTCATCCACCAACGAGTCCCACCCGGCTTCGAACAATAGCGCCGCTTCCACCACTGCCACCGGGGTCCCCTGGCTCCGCAGGCGGCCCAACTCATCCTCCACCATCCTCGCTATACCCGGGTGCACGATCCCATTCAACTTGGCCAACTGCCCCGGGTCGGAGAAGACGATGCCGCCGAGTTTTCGCCGGTCAATCTCGCCATTGGGTTGAAGTATATCCTCTCCGAAGGCGCCGACTACCTCGCGCCAGCATTCGGTGTTGGGCCTGTACGCCTCGTGGCCGACCGCGTCGGCCTCGATTACGGCCGCTCCCAGGTCCCTCAAATGCCGGGCCGCCTCGCTCTTCCCGGTGCCTATGCCGCCGGTCAACCCTATGACCAACATGCCTTTTCTGGTCCAGGCCTCAGGCCGTTCTTGACGCTGCCTCCTGTCTCCCCGCACCGGAAGCGAGACCGTCGCGCCTCCATAAAGATAACTGCGCAATTCTATCAACGGGACTTCCGCCGGTCAACAACGATTGCCCCATGCAACCCTGGGCCTGCCGCGAACCGCCTCGGCCTACAGGTCGATGCAGATCTCTCCCCACCGGGAGCGGTAGGCGTCCTGCAACTGCTCGAATCTGTCCCGGTAGTCCTCACTGTCTATGCAGTCGACGGTCATTATCACCGCGTCTTCCCGGTTGTCCGCATAATAGGCCTTGCGGGTGCCCACCGACTTGAACAGGTATTTCTCGTACAGTCTTTGTGCTATGAAGTTCGAGACCCGGGCCTCCAGGGTCATGGCCTTGGAGCCGTACTCGACGGCCGCCCTCAGGGAGCCGATCAGCAACAACTCGCCGATGCCCCTGCCCCGGAACTTTTCCCGCACCGCTATCTCGGTGATATGGGCTTCTTCTTGCTGGTACCAGACGCTTACGTAACCGGCTATCAGGGGATCGCCGTTGGTCCGCTGGCCACCGCCGCCCACCAGCCTTCGCAATCCCCGGGCCAAGAGGCGCCAGGGTTGGCCGGCTTCGGCCGTTGGAGATCCCTCCTCCAGCCCGGACTTAGCTGTGCCGTCAGCCCTGCAGGCCACCAGGTAGCAGGCGCGCCGGTTCTTCAAGTCCCTCTTGAAAGGTGTACTGATCCAGAGGGGGGTAAAGGCCTCTCGCTCAATGTCGACGACCTGGCTTATATCATCGGCGCTGAGACGCCGGAGAGAAACATCCATGAATATCGGCCCGATCAGGTCGGGAATTCAATCCTGCAATAGCTCGACAATTTTATCATAACTCGTTGTCAGCCCAGCTATTTTGCCTCGGTTCCATTAGTATATACTTGGTAGCAGCCCGCTCCGAACCGGGGCATTCGGCTGGGATGGCAGCCTGTCACAGCAACCGGCAGCCGGCGCATCCTGGGACAGGGAGAAGAAGGTGGGAGGACTGGGGAGGCGGCGCATCATCCGGCTGGCGGTAGTGGGGCTCACGGCCGCGATTGTCTTGTTGGCAGCTTGCGACGGGGACGAAACGCCGACCCCCACCGCAGCCACACCCTCTACTGAAACACCGGCCCCCACCACCTCGGCTGCGCCTGCTCCAGCTACGCCAACGCCTACTTCCGCCCCTCCATCCCCAACAACCGCGCCAGCGGAAACACCGTCCCCGACGGCAACCCCAGTCACACCGTCGCCGACCCCGGTGGCTATAGAGCCTACTCCGACGCCGCTACCGCCGTCTGATTCCACCGGATTCGAGTTGGTAGTGGATATCGACCAGGGCGCCGGGTCCTCTCTTGACCTTGAGGCCTATCCCGACGCAACCGTCAGCGTCAACGGCTATCTTGTGACCCTCGACACCCCAGGCCCCAACGGCTTTCAAAACACTTTGCGCGGCTTGGCATGGCCCATTTCAGTACACAGCGGCGACGTGCGGCAAGTCATCGCCACGTCACTGGCGGGGGAGCAGGCCCAGCACAACCTTGCCGCGCCGGACAGTCCGCTTCTATACCGGCACCTCACCGGCGTTGTCGTGTCTACCAGCGACCAAAACGGCGGAAGCGGCGTGCTCACCATCCACGGAACCCAAGGCCATCGCGTGACGGCCCGGTCAGTAGCCGACCTTTCAAGCCTGCGGCCCGGTCAGCTGGTTACCGCGGTCCTGACCCAACACCCGGGCTCGGATGGTTGGCTCGTCACCGGCGTCGAGCCCGCGATTGACGGCTTCGCGCGACTCACTGCCGCCATCGACGCAGCTCAAGCCTCCGGCGACCTGTCCGCAGTAGAACGGCTGCGGCAGCGGTTGCTCGGCGTCAGCACCCACCACCTGACGGCGCTTGTCCGGGCCGGTCTACTCCAAGGCGAGATCAGCCAGCTCCGCCTGTCAGAGGAGTTGTCCGAAGCTCACTTAGCCTATAGCGCGGTCCTGTCCCAAGCCGGCGGTGGCCGTCCCACCGTGCAGGCAGAGGGAATGATAACCGTCGTAGATTCCCAAGACCGAACCGTGGTCTTAGAACAGGCAGGGTTTTCCCCCGCCGTGGTTTCTTTCACGTCTTCGTCCGAGCTTTGGAGAATTCCCCATGGGTTGCCCGCGGGCGCAGCAGAGAACTGGCTCCGGCAAGCGGGGCCGGCGTCGGCCTACGCCGACCAGTTCGGCGGCAGAGAAGCCCGATTCGACCAATTGGAAGAAGCCGCCAGGGTAAGGGTGTGGTACGACTTGGACACAGGCAACGCCACCCGGGCCCTGGTGCTCCCCGGAGCGACGCTGCCCGATGAAGCTGCTGCCGCACTGGTCTCTTTGGCCCGCCAGGGAGAGGCGAAGGGGCCGGTAACGGCAGTCAGCCTGGATTCAGACCCGCCGACCGTCACCATACGCGACCAATTTTCCGGCGAACACATAGAGCTCTTAGTCCGCTCCGACAACCCCTTAGGCGGCGATTCGGCATCGGCCGGGCTATCGTCCTTGCCCAACATCCTGGTGGCCGCCAGCTACGATCCTGAGTCTCGCTCCCTATTGGTGTTGGACCGTCTCTCGATCTCCAGAGTTCAGCAGTCGGTTCGCGGCGTGCTGCACAGCTTCATTCCCAAGGTCCTGCCGGGCAACGTATTCATCCTCACGGTAGATGATGAAATAAGGGCATTCAGCCGTACCGAGGCCACCATCATCACCAGAGACGGTCAGCCCGTCTCCATCACCGAGGTCCGCATCGGCGACCTGGTCCGGCCCGTAACCCGCTACCGGGTGGCAAGCGACGCAGATGCTTCTGAGACTGCCGAGTCGCCCGAACTTGTCGAGTTGAGCCTCAGGACTCCGCCGCCGGCTCCGGTCCAAGGCGCCATCAGGGGAATCGCGCGCCTGGCCGGCGGCGGGACCAGCGTTACCTTATCCACCGGCGGGCTGGAACTGCTTACCCTCCTGGTCACAGGAGATACCCAACTCACGATGGACGGCGAGCCGGCTGGAACCGACGCCCTGACCCTTGGCCTGCGGGTGGCTGCCGGGTCATTTAACCCAATATCGTTGGAAGCAGGTCAACTGGAGCTTGAAGACAGCCCCTAGCTGCCGTTGACCCTAAAGCTCCGGGGCTGGTCGCCGACTATCCAATGCTGACCTTGCCGTACTCCCCGTCATATCCGGGCTCTATCGTCACGTTACCCGTCTTCGCCTCCACTACCGCCTGGGCCAGGGGCTCCCCCGCCACCCGGGACAAGTCGTCAACCTCAGCCGACATCAACACCTCCATCTCGCTACCAAACTCTTCAGTCAGCCGCAGGTATTCGGCCTGCACTCTCTTGGAGCCAGGCCCCGCGCCCAGCACTTCGGCGATTATCTCCACCAGGGGAATCAAGCGGATGAACGGCGGCCGCCGCTGGTCCCGCCGCCGCACGAACCCATCCGCTCCGCCAGTCTCCGGCGCCGGACCGTCGGACATACTCAGCATGCGTTGCAGCACCCCCACCGTCACAGGCCGGCCGCACTTGGGGCACCCGGGACCGGACTTGGCCGTTTCATCGGGGCTCTGACGGACCCCGCATTTGCGGTGGCCCGTGTAGTGATATTTCCCCTCCTCAGGGTAGAACTCCACCGTGTACGCAATCGCCTGCCGGGCCAATGATTCGGCCAGTCCCAGGTAGCTCAACTCCCCCTGGAACACCGTTAGCTCGCGGCCCAACTTGGGCGGCGAGTGAGCATCGGAAAATGACACTATGGACTTGTCTTCCAACCACGGGACCCGCCAGTTCATGGCTGGGTCGCTGGACAACCCGGTCTCGACGGCATTGATGTGGCATGACATGTCCTGGAAGCATTCTTCCAGGTCGCTGAACCCCGTCTTCGAGCCAAACGCACCGTACCACGGGGTCCAAACGTGGGCCGGAATGACCATGCAATCCGGGTTAACGTCCAGGGCCAAGGCCGTTAAGTCGCGCGCCGACATACCCAGGGTAGGCCGTCCGTCCGACTCCAGGTTGTTCTTCAGGCCGGCCAGCGCCCGGATAATCCGGTCTACCGTGTGAAAGTCCGGCGCCAGCAGCAGCAGGTGCACCCTGCGGACGCTTCCCCCCTGGGAATAAACGCAACTCACCTCCGTCCCCAGGACGAAGCGAACGTCGTCGTAGACGTAGAATCCCTGCCCGTCCGGCTCGAGCTTTCGGCCCAACTCATTTCGCCAGGCCGGATGGGTGAAATCGCCGCTGGCCAGGAGTTGGATGCCTTTTATCCTGGCCCAGGACGCAAGGTTCTCCAGGGTCGAGTTCTTGCTGCAGGCGTAGGCAAATGGGGAATGTAGGTGGAGGTCGGCGGCGTAAGGCATGGCGGAAGTCTAGCACACCGTGATTTGCCGGAGCCGTCTCGAATTACCTGGAAATTACTGGCCGGTCGCCGTATTTGAAGCCAGCATCTTGACTGGTTGCCCGGCCAGAATTATTCTCTAACTGGTAGAATAATACGCGGCCGAAGCCTGGGACGGCTTTGACGCCGCAGGCCCGCCAACTGCCTATGCATGTACTAAAGGGCAGGAGACGGCCGTAGTTTCTCGGTAGAACAAATATTTCTTAACCTCGGAAGGAGCTAGAGCATGCCTGCAAAAGAGATAGCAACGGAGGGAACGGCCCAGGCGGCGCTGTTGAGGGGTGTCGACATCGTCGCCAACACGGTCCGCCTTACCCTGGGCCCCAAGGGTCAGAACGTCATCTTGGAGAGAAAGTGGGGGGCGCCGGTGGTCACCAACGACGGCGCTTCGATCGTCAAAGAAATGGACCTGGCCAACTCTTTCGAAAACATGGGCGCCCAGTTGATCAAGGAGGCGGCCTCCAAGACCAACGAGACCGCCGGAGACGGCACCACCACCGCCACTGTGCTGGCCCAGGTCATGGTGCATGAGGGGATGAAAAACGTCGCCGCCGGCGCCGACCCCATGGCCATCAAGCGGGGCCTCGACAAGTGCGCTGCAGCAGTGGTGAAGCAACTGCAAAGCAATGCCGTCGAAGTCAAAGGCCGCGACCAGCTAACCCAGGTCGCATCCATATCCGCCAACAATACCGAAGTCGGCGAACTCTTGGGGGGTATGTTGGACAAGGTCGGCCCCGAGGGCGTCATCACCATCGAGGAAGGAAAGGGCTTAGATTCCGAAACCGAATACGTCGAGGGGATGAATTTCGAACGCGGCTACATCAGCCCCCACTTCGTAACCGACCGCCAACGGATGGAAGCCCACCTGGAGAATCCCTACATCTTGATTACCGACAAGAAACTCTCCGCGGTGGCCGAGTTGGTCCCCCTCTTGGAGCAAGTGCTGCCCCTGTCCAGGCCCCTTGTCGTCGTCGCAGAGGACGTGGAAGGCGAGGCACTGGCCGTATTGGTGGTGAACAAGCTCCGCGGCGCTCTCAACTGCCTGGCCGTCAAGGCCCCGGGATTCGGAGACCGCCGCAAGGCCATGTTGGAGGATATTGCCATCCTCACCGGCGCCCAGGTTATCTCAGAAGACCAGGGCCGCAAGCTCGACTCCGCAACGATCGAAGACCTTGGTCAAGCCCGGCGCGTGGAAACCACAAAGGACAAGACCGTCATCGTCGAAGGCAGAGGCTCCTCGGATATGATTAAAGCCAGGGAGGAACAGCTCAAGGTCCTTGCAGAGGAAACAACCTCTGAGTACGACAAGGAGCGGCTTCAGGAACGCCTGGCCAAGCTGTCAGGGGGAGTGGCCGTAATCAAGGTCGGAGCGCCCACCGAGCCGGAGCTTAAGGAACTGAAGCAGCGGGTGCAGGACGCCCTCTCCGCCACTAGGGCCGCTGCCGAAGAAGGGGTGGTCCCCGGCGGTGGGGTCGCCTACATACGCGCTATGTCCGCCCTGGACAATCTTGAGCTCAGGGCCGACGAAGCGGTCGCCAAGTCCATTGTCAGGTCGGCGTTGCAAGAACCGTTGCGCATCATCGGCGCCAACGCCGGACAATACGGTTCGGTTGTGGTGGACCGGGTACAAAAGAACCCCGACGCCAATTTCGGCTATGACGCCGGCAGCAACGAGTTCTGCGATTTGATGGACAGGGGCATCATGGATCCCGCAAAAGTCTCGCGGAAGGCTCTCGAGAACGCCGCCAGCGTCGCGGGCATGATACTCACCACCGAGTCCCTCATCACCCAGGCCGAGGCGCCCGAGCCGGAGCACGGCCACACCCATTAAAGGGCTCGCAACCTGCAAAATCTTGATTCCGGGGGCCGCCTAACGACGGCCCCCGGATATTATGGGCGTTGGGCCCCAACAATCCCTGTAAAGGTCGCTCCGGGCTTCCCCGGAGCCTACTCAGTGACGCCGACGACGGAAAGGTGCGACATGGTGGAGTCTTTCGTGGCGCCATGCCAGTGGTTCTCGCCCGGCAGTATCTGCACCACGTCGCCCACCGCTACTTCGACCTCCTCGGCCTCGTTCGCGACGATTCCGTTGCCGGCGGTGATGACCAATATCTGGTCGCTGTCATGAGTGTGCCACCCTGTGCTGGCGCCCTTTCCAAAGGTGACGACAAAGGCGCGAACCCACTTGCTGTCCCCCGCCGACAACATCGGTTGAGTGGTGCGGCTCACATCTCCTCCGGTCCAGCCTGGGACCGGGGTCGCGGTAGCCATTGGAATATCCTCAATCTGGGATATCCTGAACCGTTGCATGCTCCCTCCACAAGTTTAGTTTTTCTGGGCTGATACTGGAACTGCAGGGGTCTCAACCTCAAGCTGGTCTAGGCGTACCCCAGCAGGATTTCGGCCATTTCTTTCGGCCTGTACAGCGTCACCTGGTGACACGAGTCCACGGTTATTATGTCAACGCCGGGAATCCTCTGCGCCATGTGCTCTTGGGCGGCCTGCGGCACCACCTTACTCTTGCTCAAGACCACGTAGGTAACCGGGCAGGGCGGCGGGCCGTCGTCCAACGACAGCTTGGCGGTTATGGCCCTGGTCGGTAGAGGGCCAAAGAAGCCCAGGGACTGCACTACCTCCATGGCGTCCATGCCGTTGCACAGGATCCGGGAGATAACCCATGGGGGCATGAGAAACTCCCGCCTCAACAGCCTGCTTACGACCGCCAAAAAACGGAACACTTTCCTGGTGGCCCAGGGCAACGCGCTTAGCATGGAGTGCTGACTGACGGGGATTATCCCGGAAATCAACACCAACCTCTTAGGCGGCTGGGGCAACTGGCTGGCCGCCTGGAGGATTAACCCTCCAGAGAATCCGTGGCCTACCAGCACCACGTCCTTGAGATTTTCCCGCTCCACGGCCCGGGTGATGGCGTGGACACACTCCTCCAGGCGGACCTCCGCGGTATCTCCGTCGGCGTCGGCGCCGTGGCCTGGCAAGTCCAACGGGTATACCCGGCCCGCCCGGCCGGGCCTATAAAGCCGCGGCGGGTGCTCGGCGGGAGCGGTCAGATGTCCCCAAACAGCTCCCCAACTCCATGCCCCTTGTCCGGCGCCGTGCACCAGCAGATAGTCCGTCACTTTCCCTCCAACGCCGTTTGGAGAGCCCCAAGCATCGCTTCTTCGTCTTCCAGCAGCACCGTCCTGGGGTCCAGCATCACCCGGTCGTCCTCAATCCGGGCCACAACCGGGGGGTCCGCTTGACGCAATCTCGCCGCAAGCTCTTCCGGCCTTTGCCTGCCCTCGCCGCAGGCCGCGGCCAGCGCCCAAGTCGGCAGCGTTTCGCCTGGGAGGCTTCCCCCTCCCACCGCCGAACGCGACCGCTTTACCTCGATAGTGGCATGTTGTCCCAACCGTTCCCGCCACCGTCGGGCCCTGTCTTTAATGGATTCCTCGGACGCGCTAATCATGCGCCACACGGGAATTTCCGACTCCGCTTCTTCTCTCAAATAGTGCAACAACGTGGCAGTCAAAGCCGCCAGGCTGAGTTTATCGATTCTCACCGCCCTGGCCAGGGGATGGCGCTCCAGCTTGGCAACCAGTTCCCTTTTCCCAACTACTATGCCCGCCTGGGGCCCGCCCAGCAACTTGTCGCCGGAAAAGAAGACCAGGTCCGCCCCGCCCGCGACGCTTTCTTGGGGCATTGGTTCGTGGGCCAGGCCGTACCGCTGCGTAGGCAACAGGCAGCCGCTGCCCACGTCGTGCAGCACAAGAACTCCTCGCCTGTGTCCCAGTTCCACCAACTTAGGGACCTCTACCGATGCAGTGAAGCCTTCCACCCGAAAGTTGCTGGCGTGAACCTTGAGCAGGGCCGCAGTGTTCTCCGTGATGGCCCGTTCGTAGTCCTCGATGTAAGTCCGGTTGGTGGTCCCGACATCCACCAGGGCTGCTCCGCTTTGCCGGAGTACGTCGGGCACCCGGAACCCGCCGCCAATCTCCACCGCTTCTCCCCTGGACACCACAACCTCCCCGCCGGGAGCCAACGCCGACAGTCCCAGCAGCAGCGCCGAAGCATTGTTATTTACCGCCAGGGCCGCCTCGGCCCCCGTTAGCTGCTTCAATAGCGACTGCAGATGCGCCTGCCGGGAGCCGCGCCTGCCGTTTCCCAGGTCCAGCTCCAGGTTGCTGTAACCGCCGGCGGCCATGGCCATTGCGTCGCAGGCGGCGCGGCTCAGGGGGGCCCTGCCTAGATTGGTGTGAATGATCACCCCGGTGGCGTTGATCACGCCACGCGGCTCCACACGGGCCGCCGACCTCACCTGCTGGCAAACGGACTTGGCCACTTCCGTGACCGATGGAACGCCCTGTCCCCGGCGCACCCTGCTCCTGGCTTGGTCCAACTCCTGACGGACCAGGCCGACAACCCATTCACGGCTGTAAGCGCCCGCCAATGCGGCCACGGGCTCGGCGCCCATGACGCTGTCTACGCTGGGAAGGTCTCGTAACTGCATGTGTTGTTCGCGCTTCCGACCAGGGGGACGCTGGCAAGGCTATATTTTAACACGCCTGCTTCTTCTATTTTCGTGGCAAATACCATATCCTGACAACGTAGCTCCCTTACTTCGGCCGCCGGCATTCTATGGTTATTTACAATCTCAAACATCAACCCTCCGTTGCTTCCAGCTAATGGCCCGCGCTGCTGGGGCATTCGACTGCATCGGCCACCCGCCCCTCCCGGTACAGGACCGGTCAGGCAGCGCCAGTTGCTACAATTGCATCATCGAGGGTTTACAGTCCCGAATCTACAATCTGGCCGGCCGGATGCTGGGCGATTGGGCTCTAGCCGAAGATGCAGTCCAGGAAAGTCTGCTCTCCGGTTACCGGGCGTTTGGCCAATTCCGCGGCGACAACCTGCAAGCCTGGCTTACAAGAATCGTTGCCAACACCTGCCGCGACATGATGCGCGCCCGGCGGGCCCGCCCTGCCGCCCCCCTTGATCCATTGCCCTCCAGCCCGGGCCAGCAAGACCCGGTTCCCAGCGCGGTCGACCTCCCGTCGACCCTGGAATCGCCGGAAGAGTACGCCGAACGCCGGGAATTGAACCGGGCAATCCAGGCGTCTTTCGATTCTCTTGCGGAAGAACGCCGCCTTGCCGTTCTGCTGGTCGACGTCCAGGGGCTGAGCTACGAGGAAGCCGCCCAGGTTATCAAGTGCTCCCTTGGCACCGTAAAGTCCCGAGTAAGCCGCGGGCGCAGGGACCTACGCGACTCTTTGCAAAAGTCTGGGGAACTATTGCCCAGCCGGTTCCGTCATGATTCGTAAAGTCATGTGGTCCATCATAGGCAGACACCGGCACCTTAGCGCCGAAACGCTGAGCGAGTACCTGGAAGGCCGCATCCAAGGGTCGTCCCTGGCCCGCTTGGAGCGGTCGTTGGCGGATTGCAGCGTATGCAGAGAGGACCTGGAATCGCTGCGGGCAACCGTGGCCCTCCTCAGCCAGTTACCTGCCGAAACCCCGGCGCGCAGCTTTGTCATGGCTACTCCTCCGCCACTGCCGGCGCAGCCCCGTCCGTCCCCGCTGGCCAGGGCCTCGATGTGGGCCTACGCCGGGGCGGCGTCGGTCGCGGCCATCCTGTTGACGGTGCTGGTCACCGCCGACGCCACCGGCATCTTGGCCCCGGGCCAACCGGCCGCTAACGGCGAGTTCGCTGTAGCCATTGATGGTCGAGAGACAATGGCGGACGACGAGCCCGCCGAAGCCGCGGTCCTGTTGACGTCAGCCGAACCAACTCCTGCCTTTGAGACGGACGTAATGATGGATGATATGGAACCCATGGAGGCCGGCGCGACCGCCGTCGCAACGGATGCGTTCGCTATGGCAGAACCGACCGCCGCCGCCGCAACGGATGCGTCGGCTATGGCAGAACCGACCGCCGCCGCAGAGCCGGAAGCAATGGTCGATGATTCGGAGGCAATGGCGGACAGCGCGACCGCCGTCGCAGAGACTGGCGCATCGGTTGATGGTGTTGATGATGTTGATAGTATGGACGCTGTGATGGCCGACGAGTCCGGCGACCTCGTCCGGTCGCAAGCGACCCAAGAGCCGGAACCCACCCTTGAGGCGGCTCCGGAGGCGGCTTTGGAAGAGCCCGTTCCAACCGCTGTGAGCCAGGTAAGCCCCACTGATGCAGATGCCACGTCCAGCCCAGACGACGCTGCTGGTACGGCCCAACTGCCTTCCGCCGCCGTACCGGAAACCCCGGAGGCGCCGACCACGGTCGAGCAGGCTTCGCCGCCGCCGACAGCCGCCCCCGAACGGGCTACGGCTCAAGCTTCCGCAAATGAGCTGGCCCAGGGAGCGGAAATCGAAGAGCTACCGCTCCTGACAGAAGCCGCACCGGACCCGGTTTCGGAGCCGCCTGAAAGAGGGACTGCCCTATATTGGCGCTTCCTGGAAGGGATCGCCGGAGCGCTGGGCCTTGCTTTCCTCTTGGCCTTGGCCTTCAAGTGGAGGGCCTCCCGCGCTCGACGAACGAATCTTGGCTGATAGTGGTCAGTCCCGGCCTATCTCTTGCGGCAGCATTACCTAGTTGGTAAAATTAGATTATTGTTATCAGGACTTTTGATAATCCAATCACTTGGCATGGTCTCATATCAACGGGCCGCGACAGCGCACCCTTACCAAGGCCGGGACTCAAAGTGACCCCCATGGAAAGGGCCTTGGAACTGGCCCGAAGCGGGCTTGGGACCACCAGCCCTAATCCCTCCGTAGGCGCCGTGGTGGTCAAGGACGGCGTGGAAATCGGCCGGGGCTTTACCTCGCCGCCGGGCCAGAACCACGCCGAGATAAACGCCCTGCAGCAGGCCGGCGGCTCGGCGTTGGGGTCCACCCTTTACACCACCCTTGAGCCTTGCAGCATCTTTGGCCGCACTCCCCCCTGCACCAAGGCCATAATAGACGCCGGAGTTGCTCAGGTGCACGTTGCCGCCATAGATCCCAACCCGATGATCTCAGGCAGCGGTTGCGCCGAACTCAGGTCCGCCGGAATTGACGTACTTGTTGGCGAACAGTCTGAAGCGGCCCAGGCCCTTTACGAAGCCTTCGCCAAACATATCAAGACCGGCATACCCTTTGTAAGCGTCAAGTTCGCCATGAGCCTAGACGGTAAAATCGCCGCCGCCTCGGGCGACTCCAAGTGGGTCACCGGCGTCGAATCTCGAAACCTTGTCCAGCAAATGCGCCGTGAGTGCGACGCCGTTCTGGTGGGGGTTAACACGGTCCTGGCCGACGACCCTCAATTGACCGCTCGGGACCCCGATGGGACCCCGCTCCCCCGCCAGCCTCTGCGGGTTGTGGTAGACAGCCATTGCCGCACGCCCGCCGCCGCCCGCCTGCTACAACAGCCGGGCGGCGCCGCCATCGCAACCCTGCTGTCGTCTCCTGACCCCCGCATCGACCAACTTGCCCAAGCAGGCGCAGAGGTGCTCACCCTGCCGGCTTGCCTCGATGGCAGAGTAGGCTTGAAGGACTTGCTTGCAGAGTTGGGCCGGCGGGGCGTGGTAAGCTTGCTCGTGGAGGGAGGTGGCACACTGCTCGGGTCATTGTTCGACCACGCACTGGTAGACAAGGTATTCGCCTTCATAGCCCCGGTGGTGATTGGCGGAAAAGCGGCTGTCTCGCCGGTGGAAGGCCGCGGCGCGGAATCCATGGCCCAGGCCTTGCAAATTCAGCGGGCGGCACTGACGCCCGTAGGCCCCGACTGGCTCATCGCCGGCTATCCGCAGGTGCAGTACTAGATGTTTACCGGCATAGTGGAAGAAGTAGGCATTGTGTCCGGCATCGAAGGCTCCCTCCTGCGCCTCCGGGCTCGAAGAGTGCTGGACGGAATGCGGCTGGGCGAAAGCATCGCCGTCGACGGAGCGTGCCTTACCGTGGTCAGCCAGGACGAAGGAGAATTCTGCGTCGAGCTCTCCCCCGAAACCCTCCGCCGCACTACTTTCGGAGACTTGGCGGCTGGCCGCGGCGTCAACCTTGAGAGGCCCTTAGCCGTCGGCGACCGACTTGGCGGCCATATCGTTCAGGGCCACGTAGACGCCACTGGGCGTGTCGTTTCCTGCAAGCCGGAGGGCGACTTCTTGATCCTGCGAGTATCTTGCCCCAAGCGCCTCATGCCTTATGTCGTCGAGAAGGGGTTCATCGCAGTTGACGGAATCAGCTTGACCGTGGTACAAAAGAGTGCCGCATCCTTCACTGTGTCCTTGATACCCTTCACCTTGGCCGGCACGGCCTTAAAAGACAAAGTAACGGGCGGCAGGGTCAATTTGGAAATCGACGTGCTCGCAAAATACGTAGAAAGTCTGTTGCCCACTCTCCAGGTAAGCCGGTAGGTCAGGTCGGGGAAAAACGCATTCATGCCTCTCTGCAGCCTAGAGGAAGCACTGGATGACCTGAAAGCGGGCAAGTTCGTCGTAGTCGTAGACGATGAACGGCGGGAAAACGAGGGCGACCTGGTTATGCCCGCCCAAATGGTAACCCCCGATGCGGTCAATTTCATGGTTACGCACGCCCGCGGCCTCCTTTGCATGCCGATGACCTGCGAGCGGCTGGATGAACTGGGGATCTCCCTTATGGCCAGCCAGTACGCCACCCACCAACACCCCACGGCCTACACTATGTCGGTGGACTATAACAAGGGAACCACCACCGGCATATCGGCCGGCGACCGCGCCGCAACTATCCGGGCTTTGATCGACCCCGCTGCCAGCCCCGAGGACTTCTCCCGTCCCGGCCACCTATTGCCCTTGCAGTACCACCCCGGCGGCGTCCTTGTCCGCCCCGGCCATACCGAAGCCATGATCGACCTCTGCAACCTGGCCGGAATGTACCCTGCCGGCGTTGTTTGCGAGATCATGAACGAAGACGGCACCATGTCCCGGCTGCCCGACCTTGAAACATTTGCCCAGCGCCACGAGCTGAAAATCCTCAGCATCGCCCAACTCATCGCCCACCGCCGCCGTTCAGAGCGGCTCATCGAACGGGTGGCCGAAGCCCGTCTCCCCACCAAGTACGGCAATTTTACCGCCATCGCCTACCGGAGCACAGTCGAGGTGGGTGAGCACATCGCCCTTACCATTGGCGAATGGAGCGCCGAGGACCCGGTGTTGGTCCGAATCCACAGCGAGTGCCTGACCGGGGACGTATTCGGCAGCGTCCGCTGCGATTGCGGCGAGCAGATTGAGCTGGCTCTCGAGATCATGAGCAAGGAAGGCGCGGGAATATTGCTCTATATGCGGCAGGAGGGGCGCGGCATCGGCCTGCACAACAAGATTAAGGCCTATTCTCTACAGGACAACGGCTCGGACACCGTAGACGCCAACAGGAGCCTGGGCTTCGACCCCGACCTGCGCCACTACGGCGCCGGCGCCCAGATACTCCAAGACCTTGGGGTCCGCAAGCTCCGCTTGTTGACCAACAACCCCCGTAAAGTGGTCGGCCTCGCCGGGTTTGAACTGGAAGTCATGGAAAGAGTCCCCGTCGAAGCCTCGGTAACCGACGAGAACCGGGCCTATCTGCGGACCAAGCGGGCGCGGATGGGCCACATCCTCGACAACTGCTGAACACTTCCCCCTACGCCGCTCCTCTTCCCACCGTCGTTAGCAGGTATGCCTCTATAAACGCGTCAAGCTCCCCATCCAATACCTGTTCCGGCCTGGTGCTCAGTTGGTCGGTGCGGTGGTCCTTCACTGACTTGTAGGGATGTAAGACGTAACTCCGAATTTGGTTCCCCCACTCCGGAGCCACCCGTTCACCTCTCAACTTGGCCAGCGCTTCCGCCCGTTCTTCGTTCTGCCGCGCCAGTAGTTTCGCCCGCAGGATGCGCATGGCGAACTCCCGGTTCTGGTGTTGAGACCGTTCGTTCTGGCAGCTAATCACGATTCCCGTCGGAATGTGGGTCAGCCGCACTGCCGAGGCGACTTTCTGCACGTTCTGGCCTCCCGGCCCGCTGGACCTGAAGAAGTCCATCTTGACCTCGTCCGACCGCACCTGCGCCTCCGATTCCTCGTCCGCCGCCGGTATCACCTCCACCGAGGCAAAGGACGTGTGGCGGGAGTGATTGGGATCGAAGGGCGACAGGCGCACCAACCGGTGGACCCCTCTCTCGGCGTTCAGGTAACCCGAGGCGTAAGTCCCTCCGATTTCCAACGTGCCGCTGCGCAGCCCCGCTTCCTCACCGTGGGACATGTCCATCACTTGCACTGGCCGCGACTGGTTCTCGGCCCAGCGCACGTACATCCGCAACAGCATCTCCGCCCAGTCCTGGGAATCCGTTCCTCCGGCTCCCGCCTGTACCGTGACTATTGCCGGTCTGTCATCGTAAGGGCCCGATAGCGTCAGGTTAATCTCTTCCCGGTGCAAGATTCGGGAGATTTCTTCCGCCTCGGTCTCCAATTGCTCGGCCAGCGAGCCGTCCTGCTCCTCCAAAGCCAAGTCCACCAGTTCCGTCAAGTTCTGGGACCTTGCTCTTAAATCGCTCCACAGGCCCAATGTCTCTTTGAAGCGGACCAGTTGCCGCATTTTTCGCTGGGCCTGTCTTGAGTCATCCCAGAAATCGGGGCTGGCCGCCTCTTTCTCCAGAAGGGCGATGGATTTTTCCTTCTCAGCCAGGTCAAAGCCGCTCCACCACGGACTCGACCTTCTGGTGAATTGCTTGCGCGTTCTGTTTCAGTTGTTCCATCTGCTACGCTCCCTGGAAATCTTTCAAGTCTCCTGGTTGTCGTCCCACTTGGGCAGCCGCCCTGACGCCGCCCGGTTGGTCTGGGCTTCCCCTGCGCCGCCGCAGGAATGTGCCCTGAGCAAACGCCAACCAATCTGTTCATACCTGCTCGACGTACCTGAATTATACTATGATTGCGCATTGACCACCGCGGCTGCCTTCTTGGAATCGGTTCCCCGGCGGACCCGGCAGGGGACTGCCCTCGGCGCAACACCGTTGTCGGTGGTACTACTGCCCGGCGATTGCTGAAAGGCGGGGATGCTAACGTTCCTGGGTAGAAAACTAGAGGGTCGCTGCGTCATCGGTATCCTGGCGCTGGCCGCTGCGGTAAGTCTGGCCTGCGACAGCCCTGCCCCCGCTCCAACGGATTTACCCCAGCCGACTCCAACACCCGCTTCAGCCTTTACCCCAACTCCTACTCCCACCCTATTGCCAACGCCGGCCGCGCCGCCGTCACCCCCAACCCCGTCTCCGACGCCAGCCCCGCCTTCAGCCGTTCCTGAACCCGCAACCACATCCACACCCGCACCCACACCCGTTCCCACTGCCGTCCCGTCGGGTGAGCAGATAGACTGGACCCGGTGCGGGCCCTTCGACCTCGAATGTGGGTCCGTGGAGGTCCACGCCGACTACCGCGACCCCGGCGCCGGCAGTATTAGAATCGCCGTCAACGTGCTGCGGGCCATGTCGCCCGACAAACGGATAGGTTATCTGCTGGTGAATCCGGGCGGCCCCGGAGCCAGCGGCGTCGAGTTCGTCCACGATGTTTCCTTCGGGCGCTTCCCCGACGAGCTACTCGAGCACTTCGACATCGTCGGCTTCGACCCCCGCGGCGTGGGAGGGTCGGAGCCTGAGTTCGCTTGCGGAGCCCCCGGAGAGCAACTCGCTTTCCTCGCAACCATCGACGGCCCCATAGACACACCGGAGGAGATTGCGGCCGGCGAGGCGGCGGCCAACCTGTGCATCCAGTCCATGGGGCCGGTCGGAGCGCTGCTGCACACCCAATACGTCGCCAACGACATGGATGAGATACGGAAGGCCCTGGGAACGGACCAAATCTCCTACTTGGGGTTCTCCTACGGCTCTGCGGTGGGCATCTGGTATGCCACCCTCTTCCCCCAGGCGGTCAGGGCCATGGTGGTTGACGGGGCCGACAACCCCGTCGATCCGGCCTCCACCATGCAGGAACGCATCCAAGAGGCCATCGAGGAGGCTGCTCCCCTGGCCGACTTACTAGAGCAAGCGTTGTTGGCTTGCGCCGACTCGTCCTGCCCCATATACAACGCCGGGGACCCCGTCGGCTACTTCATGCAGGCCATCGAGAAGCTTGACCTGGTCGTTGCTGCGACCGACGGCCATCCCCTGGCCGGAGTCTTTGGGGTGCTCTCGACGCTATACACTCAAGACGCCTGGCCCGCGTTGTGGTACGGCCTCTTCCAACTAAAAGAGAGAGACGACCCGTCAATCCTGCTCGAATTCGCCGAAATACAGTTCGGCCCCGAACCCACCGCCGCCAGCTTCACCGGCCACGTCAATTGCCTCGACGGTTGGGTCCTATATCCAGGTCTGGATCGAGCCACGTTGCTGGAGGAGTCGCCGGTCATCGACGAAGTCATAAACGACATGTTCCCTCTGCTGGCCGCCATCGACCCTGGGTTCCCCAGCGCATGCCCGTTCTACGACCAGTTCGCCCCCGAGCCCCTCCAAGTCCCTCTTGACGGCGCTGGCGTCCCCATTCTGGTAGTCGGCAACCATTCGGACCCATTTACACCGTTCGGCGAATCCGAAGAACTGGTGAACGACGTCCTGAGCAACGGCTACCTCGTGGAAACTTCCCACTTTGCCCACGTCGTCTACCCCGATAACCAATGTGTAAGCCGGCTCGTACACAAGGCGCTCATCGACGGCGTTTATCCCGGCGAACAGCGGTCCTTTTGCCGGGAAGAATGACCGGAGCCCTGTCGCCGCACACGGGCGGTCCCGCTCGACGCCCAGACGGCTGGCTGGAACAACCCTGAACTGGGTGGAGTAGACCCGCCGCTATGGCACGTCCATTCTGTTCAGCCGGCGCACCGTCAAATACGTGAACACCACCGAGACGATGGCTACCCCTGCCAGCGCTGTGGGCAGACCGATGGGCGTCTGCGCAAAGACGTCCAGTGCACCATCGTCCAGCCCCTGCATAATGCTCTTGGCGTAACTGCGTACGCTCAAGTACCTGGCGCCATCGATCAGGCTCGTCATCAGCGCTTCCCATAGCAGGACGTAGGCCAGGCCGAACCCCAGGGCGCGGCTGGTAACCAACCCCGCCCACGTGAATACCGAGGCATACGCCAACGCTCCAAGGGCCGCCCCTACTCCCGCCGCAAGGGCCGTCCGTGCTATGGCCTCGCCGTCACCCAACAGCGTCACTACTACGGCCACGCCGGCCGCCAGCGGCGCCGTTATCGCCAACGTAGCCCCCAGCTTAACCAGGACGATGTAGGCCCGAGACACCGGCTTCGTCGTCAACAGCCCCAGGGTGCGGTCCTCCACCTCGTTGCCGAAGGCGGTGGTAGCCACCGTCATCACCGCAATCGGCAAAAACAGCGCTATCAACAGCGGGTCCAGCACTGATTCAATGACGTCATCCTCTTGCCCCGCCAGCCGCAAGATTACGGCAATCCCCAACGGCAACAGGGCCAGCAGCAATATCAGGCCCAGCCGTCCTGGGCTCGCCGCCTGCCGCAGCGCCACCGCTAGGAGGGCTCCGCTCAACCCTGCACCACGTAGGTGAAGACGCTCTCCAGCGAGTCGTCCAGCGGCTCCACCCGGTAAAGGCGGCTCCCGGTCTCCTGCGCCAGCCTTGCCACCGTAGCCTGGAACTCGGCGATGTTCCCAGTCAAGACGTCGATGGCCTCGTCCTCCAGTGACACCGACTGCACCACCCCATTGGCCAATAGCGCCGCCGCCATCTCTCGCTGCTTAGACGCCATCACCCGCACCTTGAAGGGCCGCTCGTCCAGCTTCTCACGGATGGTCCTGTAGTCGCCCGCCGCGGCAAGCTTGCCGCTCACCATCAGTAGTATCTGCCCCGCCAGGGACTCCACTTCTTCCAGGATGTGCGAGGAAATCAGCACCGTCTTGCCGCCCGCCGCGTACTCCTGCACCAACTCGCCGAAGTGGATTCGCTGCCGTGGGTCTGCGCCGTTTAGCGGCTCGTCCAACACCAGCACCTCCGGGTCGTGCACGATGGTCGCCGCCAGGCGAATGCGCTGCCTCATTCCCCGGGAGTAGCCGCCTATCCGGCGGTCCTTTGCCTCGGTAAGACCCACGTCTTCCACTGCCTGGTCCACCGCTGCTTCCGACCTGATGCCCTGGAGCCTGGCCGCCAGCGCTACGAAGTCCCTCCCCGTCATGAACGGGTACAGCGCATCGTGCTCCGACATGACCCCGATCCGCCGGTATAGCTGCGGGTCTCCCCGCACTTGCTGGCCCAGCACCCTCACTTCTCCCTCCGAGGGGGCCGCCAACCCGGTGATTATGTGCAACAGCGTCGTCTTGCCCGCCCCATTCGGTCCCAGTATGCCGGTGACGCCCGGATATATCTCTAAGCTCACGTCGTTGACCGCAACAACGCTGCCGTACCATTTAGAAAGGCCATCGACCTGTATTACGGGTGCGGTCTGCCCGCTCATAGGGCCAATCTCCTATATCGCTGCCACAGGAACAGGCAGGGCAGCACTGTGAAAACCGCGTACGCTCCGATGGGGAACACCTTGTTCAACTCCGCCACCGACTCCCCCGAGGGTGAGTCAGCCTCCCGGTCGAAGATCATATCGTTGAGGCTTTGGGGCGCCTGGAACAGGTTGATCAACGAGATGTACGGCGCAGCGTCCCCGACCACCGACTCGCAGACCTCGGCGTCGCGGGATACCAGCAGGCCGCTTTCATCCCTGACCTCGACCGACTCGCAGGTCTCGGCCCCAGCCAACCCGTCGGCGGTCAAGCTGGTGGCCAGGAATGCCGCAATGACGAAAACCGCCACGTAAGCCCGCCGGGAAATCACCGCCGCCGCCGCCATGGGAATCGCCGTCACGAACAGGGCGAACAAAACGCCGGCTCCCAGGAACCTGGGTATGTCCAGCCAGTTGTCTTTCAGCCACCCGCCGGGCCCGTCCACCGTCAGGAGGTACCCGGCCAGAAGAATGACCTGGCCCGAATAGACCAGGGCCAACACCACGACGAAGAATGCCAGGAAGCGGGCGACTACATAGTCGGTCGCAGTGACGGGCCGCACCAGGTAAAGTTGGAGCACGTTGCTCCGCCGGTCCGCGATAAGCAACTCCGGCGACATGACGGCGCCGAACAGGACCAGGATGAGGCCGACGATGCCATAGTATTCGCCGGCGGTGGGCAGCTCATCCTCCACCCCAGCCAGGGCCAGGACAACCACGAATATCAGGGCCGGCGTGATTGTCGCCACTAGGAGGAGAATGGGAAGTATCTTGGCGCGTCCGCCCCTCCCTATGCCCAGCAATGTGCGCACGCCGTTCTCGAACAGGGCCCGCCGGGACCGGTCCCGGCCTTCCCGCGGCCCGGTATAGGCCTGATACCCCAGGTCAAAGACTTGCGCCTGGCCCTGGGTCATCCGGCGTCGCTGCGAAAGATGTCTATCAAAGTTCTCCGCTGCGGCGAAAGTCTCCGCAGCCGGGCCGATGACTCCACCACGGCGTCCCGGATCAAATCGTATTCTCTATCGCCCGCTCCCTCCACCACCAATGCTCTACCGTCTTCGATGGGCTCGACCCCCTTGGCCTGCAGGGCGGCTTTGAACTCTTCCAGCCCTTCGGCGATTTCGATGATCAGCGTCTCGGTGTCCCCCGTCAACTGCGCCACCGAGTCCTGGCGAGAGACTGCGCCAGACTCCAGCACGACCACGGCGTCGGCAACCCGCTCCACGTCTCCCATCAGATGGGTGGAGAGCATGATGCTGATGCCGAACCCCCGCGCAGTGCGCTTGATAAGGTCCAGCATCTCCTCCCTGCCACCGGGGTCCAGGCCTGCTGTGGGTTCATCCAGCAACACCAGGGCCGGGTCGTGCACCAGGGCCTGGGCCAGCTTCACCCTCTGCTTCATGCCAGTCGAATACTCTCCCAGGGGGCGGTAACGCTCCTCATCCACTCCCACGTGCCGCAGAGTGTCGGCGGCGCGGGTCCGCGCCTGCGCCGGTGGCAGCCCGCTGACTTGGGCCATGTGCATCAGGAACTCGCTGGCCGTCATGTTGGTAGGCAGCGCGTCGTGCTCCGGCATATAACCGACACGAGTGCGCCCCTCGGGAGACCCGTACGGCTCCACCCCCATCACCATGGCAACGCCTGACGTGGGCCTCAGCAACCCCAAGAAAAGCTTGATTGCCGTGCTTTTGCCGGCCCCATTGGGACCCAACAACCCGGTGACCCCCGGTTGCACGGTAAACGAGGCGGCATCCAAGGCAACGGTCGTCCCATAGTGCTTGGTAAGCCCGCGGGCCTCTAACAAATCAGCCATCGCCCCATATTATAGCCGTCCGCCGCCCAAAACAAGTACGGACGCTGGCGGACCGCACCCAAAAATGGGGCAGCGATCTAGCCTATGTCAACTGGAGCAGGGCCGCGGGATTGTTCGTCGGCCAGGGACCGCTGGTCGCCCCGGCGACCGGGGTTGGTATGAATGGGCAGTTCTGGTATTCTGTGTCCGTGCTTTGCCCCCAGCTAGATGGTCAACTGGAGAATCCCTGTCGGCGCTCCCTAGCGCGTCCTCCGTTGGCTGAGGGCGCCGGCGTCCCAATAGCCCGTTTCCCCGGATTTGCCGGAGCAGGCCGGCGGGAGCGTACGCGAAGTCAGAACCATGACCGAGACACTAGATAAGCTGAACCGGCTGGTCACCGCCCGCCCATACGTCACCATCCTCGTCCTCCTGGCCATTACCGTGCTGCTGGCCGCAGGGGTTACCCGGCGCGCCCCTCCGACCGAGGGCGCCGACGTGGCCTTCCTTCCGCCAGGTCATCCTGTCGCCGAAGCGACCAGTGACATCGGCGAATTATTCGAGGAGTCCGGTGAGATCAGCGTCGTAACGCTGGTTTTCCGCGGGGATGCGCTCACGCCCGACGGCCTATCCCAGATGTCTGCCCTTATCGCTGCAATCGAAAGTGACTCCAGCGTGCGTGAGCTGCTGGCGCGTGTCGACCCGATAATCTCCCCCTCGCATGTGCTAACTGACGTGCCCGAAATAGACGACCTTGAGTCGGTCACGCAGGAAGAGATCGACGCCGTCCTCCGCGACTACCCGGCGATTCAGGCAGCGCTGGCCGGGCTGACCGGCGCCGACGCCGACGGCTCCAAGATGGCCGTAGCCAACATCCGCTTGAGCGATACCGGAGGCGAAAAGACTCAGGACGCCGAGCGGAGAATCCACGAGCTTGCGGTAGGCCATGACGACTTCCTGGAAGTAAGCAGCATCTCTCCCACTGTAGTCGAGGATGAATACAAGGAGGCGACGGAGTCGGGAATGGCGCCGTTGATAGGACTGGCGTTGCTGCTGTTAACGGCGCTCCTCCTGCTCTTCACCCGCGCCCTATCCGACACACTGCTGACGCTGGCGGGACTCGTTATAGCGATAATGTGGGTTGTCGGCGCGGAGGGCTGGCTCGGGCCCTCCGCTCTGGGACTGATAGGCCCCCCCAGCTCGCTGACCGCTATGGTGCCGGTCATCATTATCAGCCTCACGGTGGGCTACGCAATCCAGGCAGTCTCTCATTACCGCGAGCAGCGGGCTGCAGGCGAGCCGGTCTTGCAAGCAGTGCGGAT
Source organism: Dehalococcoidia bacterium (assembly GCA_965249215.1). Classification (GTDB taxonomy): domain Bacteria; phylum Chloroflexota; class Dehalococcoidia; order Lucifugimonadales; family UBA3495. The sequence continues at coordinate 1,230,136 of CBDFLN010000002.1, forward strand.
GGGGCTCCGCAACGTCACCATCCCGCTGATGCTGGCTGCCATCACAACTATCGTCAGCCTGCTGGCGACCCTGTTCTCGCCGATTGGAGTGATCGGCGACTTCGGCATCGTTGCCGGACTGGGCGTGGGGATGAGCCTGGTAGTGATGCTGACGCTAATACCTGCCGACCGGACTATCATCGACCGCCGGCGGGAGTCCGCGGCGCTCTGCCGCCCGCCCGCCCTATTTGAAACGCACTTCCAGGCATCGGCCAAGTGGCCCAGCGATTGGGGCACAGTGTTACCCGATGGCCGGCGCCCTACCTTGTTGCCGTGATCGCGGTGACTATCGGGCTGGGATTCGCCGCCACGGGGCTGAAATCGGAACTCAGCATTAAAGACGTCCTGCCGCGCGGCGGGAGCGTTTTGGAGGATATGAACACGCTGGAAGTTGCAGTCGGCGGCTCTACTGAACTCGCCAGTGTATTGCTGAAGGCCGAAGCAACGGAGACCCGCACGTTTCTGAATCTCCGGGACCTTACCGCGGCCTTTAACGACGAACTGCGCCGGCCCAAGGCGGCAGCGGGTCCGATCCAGTCATCGTATTACACTTACTTGACAGACTGGATTGACGACGCAGAGGAGACCGGCGACAAGTACGACCCTGAACTAGCTGCGCTATTCCAGGATGCCTCGGCAGGACTGGTGCTCGACCGGGAGTTGATGCAGGAGGTCCTAGACAAGCTTGCCGCCAGAGAGCCCGGCCTGGCGCACTCGCTGCTCAACGATCCCCATGGAATCGATACGATGCTGCTCCAGTTCCCGGCCTACCTGGACAATCCGAAGCAGTCGAGGGCGCTGCAAGAGGACATCGAAGCGCTCTGGCGCGGCGATGACAGCGTGCTCACCGTGACCTCAGACAGTATCGTCGCGGTCGCGGTCACCGACCAAATCACCGACGGCCAGACCGCAGCCATCAGCACCACCATTGCCGTGGCCCTGGGCATACTCGCCATCTTCTTCTGGGTAACGCTAAGGCAGCCCGCTCTGGGGTTCGTCGCCGTGGCTCCCATCGTGCTGGTGCTTATCAGTGTATTGGGCACGATGGCTCTGCTGGATATTCCCTACACGCTCATCACGTCAATCATCACTGCGCTATCCATCGGGATCGGGGTGGACTACACCATCCACGTCATTCACCGCTACCGTGAGGAATTCACCCGCCTGCGCAACCCGGAGAAGGCGGCGGTCCAAACCCTGGCGACTATCGGTTCCGCGCTGCTGGGCTCCGCGCTGACTACCGCGTTCGGCTTCGGAGTTCTGATAGCCTCGCCGCTCCTTGCCTCCCAGCAGTTCGGCATCACGGCCACCGTAACCATCGTTTACTCGCTGATAGTCTCTATACTGGTGGTGCTGCCCGCGATGGTTGTTTGGGGCGCCTACCAGAACATGCGGATGCGCTCCATGGTCGAGCGTACGTGGGAAGACCTCGACGTAGCCATCGAGGACGTGTACCGGCGTCACGAGCAAGAAGGGGAACGACCCTAACCAAGGAGGCTTATGCAATTCCGCCAACTATCCAAAGGCCTGAAGGCCTCGTACAGTGGGACGGCAGTCCACAGTCGCGTGAAACACTTCGATGAATGGATGGACAGGGCGCACGTGGAGGATGCCAACCCGGCGGGCTACGACCACACCGAAACCGTCAAGGAATACTACGACCTTTGCGGCGAGTTCATGGTGTTCGGTTGGGGCGAATCTCTCCACTTCGCGCCGCTATCGCCTCGGGAGAGCCTGGAAGACTCCAAGGTCCGGCACCAGCGGCTGATGATTGCCAAGTTGGAGTTGCGCAAGGGCATGACGGTGATCGATGTCGGTTGCGGGATCGGCGGCCCGATGCGTACGGTCATCCGGGAGGCCGGCGTCAGGGTCGTCGGAGTCAATAGCAATGAAATCCAGTTGAAGAAGGCGAAATCGTTGAACGCCGAGGCGGGTCTAGACTCCATGGTCGACTACCTCGCGTGCAGCTTCATGGACATGGGCGCCATCGCTGACGACACGTTCGACCGGGGATACGCGATCGAATCGACGTGCCATGCGCCAGACAAGGCGGGCGCGTTCGCCGAGATCTACCGAGTGCTGAAACCCGGAGCCCTCTTCTGGGGCCAGGAAATGTGTATGACGGACAAGTTCGATCCCGACGACAAGCGGCACCGGGCCAAAAAAAAGGATCTGATGCGAGGCATCGCGCTCAAGGACATAGCGACTATGGGCGAGGTCAACCGGGCCCTCGAAACGGCGGGATTTCAGGTCATCGAGGCAAAGGATCGGGCTGTCGAGGAAAACGGTCCGACCACGCTGTGGTATCAGCCCATGGAAACCCGGGGCAAGCGGCTGGGCACCGCCCTGCGCAGGATTCCGCTGGGCCGCAAGGCATTCATCGCGATATCCAGCCTCCTCGAGGTGGTGGAGATGTTCCCGAAGGGATCCGCGAAGGTCGTCGCATTGCTGGATCGTACCGCCAACGCCTATGTCGCAGGTGGCAGGGCCGGCATATTCACGCCGTTGTACTGTTTCCTGGCTCGCAAACCCCTTTAGGCTCTCTCCATCCCTGTCACTCCGGGGTGCCCCGGGTACGTTAGACGTTCAACTCGCGCCTCTGCTCGGCGACGAGGAACTTTAGCTTCGTGCTCGGTTTCATCGAGGGAATCGGGCTGAACCGGAGCTGATAGTCTGCGGGGGAAACCTCAATCGTGAAGTAATGCGCGACCATCAGCACGTTGACGGCCAGCTGTAGCCCCATCCACCGGGAGCCGAGACATGTGTGCGTACCCCGCCCGTACGGGGCATACCCAGAACTGAGATGCTCATTGCGGGGAGGCAGATAGCGGTCGATGTCGGATTTGAAAGGCTCAGGGAAGACGTCGCTCATGTAATGCGCCGCTGATTGGGCAATGTATATCCGCGACCCAACCGGCAGCTCGTAGTCCTCGACCACACACGTGTTCATCACGTTCCGGATAGACATCGGGACGATGGGGTACATGCGCAGGCATTCCATGAGGAAGCGGTGCGTGACGTCGATTGCGGACCTGGTGAAGTTCTCGCGTTTGGGGTCGCCGCCGCCGAACAGGGCATCGGCTTCGCTCCGGATTTTGTCGTGCATCTCCGGCTGCGACACCATAGCGTAGACTGCAAAGCTAAGCGCATCGCCCAAGTACACGCTGGCGATTAGCGCTGCTGCAAGCTGAAAGCGTAGCGTCGTCTCCGGCACGAACTGCGGATCGCTGGCGTGCAGGCTGAGCCAGTCGTCCCCAAGGTTCCTCGGATAATCAGCCCGTTACGCGGGTGTATGGACGCTCTGGATCCGTTGCAGCAACGTATCCACGGCCTTCGCCCGGCGTTTCATTCCCGGCGTGCGCCGCATGAATTTGGGCAGGATTTTCACGATGTGGGTGAGGAGTGCTCGTTCCTTGTACTTGGCCAGATCTTCAAAGATATCCTGAGAATCATCGCTGACAAAGAGCGGCGAAAGTTGCGCGTTGACCAGGTGCCTGCTCATGTCAGTCGCAGGCACGGTGTCTCCAACCGTCCACCCTGCCATATGCTTCCGAGCTTAACGGTAGAGACTGTCCAGTTGCCCTTCCAGTCTTCCGCGGGAATACGCTGGCTGCATGGCCTTGCGCAGCCGGAAATGGTCGGCGCCATCCTAAAGAAGGCAATACCCCGGAAACGCCATAGATGGCCTCGAAATCACTGAAGTAGTCCCTGGTCCGCAGGTACATGCGCCCCCGCCGGTGTACCCATTCATTCGTCTCGGGCCCGGCCAGGAAGGTCATGGGCTTGGCAAGCGGCGGGTTGATCTTGAACACCCGGCCATACTTCTCTGCTAGGTGCCCAAAGAGGGCGGGAAGGTTGCCCGAGCGCGCGTAGCGATTGAACAACAATTTGCCCAGCGATACCGTGGGTATCTTCTTGGTAATGGCGGAACGTCGAAGCAACGGACCAACGCGGTTCTGGGCGACTGCATCGGCTATGGACCGGCCGATCAGGTCCATCTTACAGATGGCTTGGATACGTTCCTCCGCCTGGTCATCCAATTGGAATATGAAGCGAAAGACATCGCACGTATTGACGAGGCAGATGATGATGACGTCTCTCGGGCCCGGAATCTCGTTGTTGAAGATCGCCCTGCTGATGCGCGTCTTGACGAACTGGACCTCACTGCTTTCATGGCCGTTGCTGCTCTGGTCCGTCTGCCAGGCAGTGGGAGATAGCGTCCAAAAATCGCCGTCGTGGTGCTCCAGTACCTTCAGGTCGACCAAGCGGTCCAGGGTCGAGTCAATGATGGACTCTGCTTGAGGGACGAGCCTTTCTATCCAGTATTGGGCGTTCCGTTGAGTCGGTTCGCCTGCGATTTCCTTCAGAATGGCGTCTAGGGCAGGGTTGCCCGTTTTCGTCTGGTCCACCAGAAACAGCGATTCCATGTCCGTATCAATGCGGGACATGAGGGATAGTTCCGCGAGCACCGCGCCCGCGACGGCGCGGTTCAGGTCCCAGCCGGGAACTTGGTAAAAGTGCCCGTTTTCCTCGCTGAGGAGCATCAGGATAAGCTCTTCGGGCAAACCCAACTGTTGAGCCGAAACACCCTTGGCAGTAGTGGCCATCAGACCCGGTCTCAGTCCTTCATCTGGATGCCCTGACGCCGCATATCATCGCCCTGCACATGGTGGGTATAACGCTCAAGCTAGCAGAGGACAATTGCCAGGCCCGACAGATACCGGGCCTTTTGAAGCGCCAGGCGTGACTCCTGACCCAGCTGGTAGCGCTCTCCACCACCGTGCGCCCGCTCCGGCAACAATCCGTCAACGGCCTGGCTTCAATGCTTGTAGTCCTGGCGTAACTGGTGGTACAACTATCCTGGGCAAGCCGTCCAATACCGTTCGCGGCCGCACCGGCAGAGGTACGGCGGAAAAACCTCGAGGAGCAGGTTCCATGTTGCGACCGATAGGTGAGATCGCCGAGAAGTTGGGCCTGGACCCCCAGGCGCTAGTCCCGTACGGGCGTCACAAGGCCAAGGTGACGCTGGACGCCGCGGCAGGAGGCGGCAAGCGGGGCAAGCTCATCGTGGTGACTGGGATGACTCCAACCCCGGCGGGCGAGGGCAAGACGACCACGACCGTGGGGCTGACCCAGGCCTTTGGCCTCCTGGGAGTCAACGCCGTCGCTACCCTCAGAGAGCCGTCGCTGGGTCCCATTTTCGGCATTAAGGGCGGCGGCACCGGCGGCGGGCTATCGCGAGTAGAGCCGGAGGACGAGGTGAACATCCACTTCACCGGCGATGCCCACGCCGTAGCCTCGGCTCACAACCTCTTGGCCGCCCTGACCGACAACGCCGTGCAGCGCGGGCAAGTGGCGGGAATGTCGCCGGCGGGGATCACCCTGCGCCGCGTCTCCGACATGGAAGAGCGGTCCCTCCGCCAAGTGGCCGTTGGCTTGGGCGGCGCCGGCAACGCCCCTCTCCGGGAGACCGGGTTCGACATCGTCTCGGCTTCCGAGGTGATGGCGGTCCTGGCCCTCAGCAGCAGCTTGCAAGACCTGCGGGAACGCCTGGGCCGCATCGTGGTGGGCTTCACCAACGGCGGGCAGCCAGTGACGGCGGCCGACATCGAGGGGGCCGTTGGCTCCATGATGTCGCTCCTGCGCCACGCTTTGCTGCCCAACCTGGTGCAGACGACAGAAGGACAGCCGGTCATCGTGCACACGGGGCCCTTCGGCAACATTGCCCACGGGTGCAGTTCCATCGTCGGCGACAGGTTGGCCCTTCGCTACGCCGACTACGTGCTGACCGAGGCGGGGTTCGGCGCCGACCTGGGGTTCGAGAAGTTTATGCACATCAAGACCCGTACCTCCCAGCTGCGCCCCCACGGAGCGGTAATTGTCGCGACCGTCCGAGCCCTCAAATTTCACGGCGGTGTGCGTGCAGCGCAGCTGGACATGCCCGACCCTGCTGCCGTGGAAAGGGGCATGTCCAACCTGCGCCACTTGGTGGGCGTCATCCGGTCCTTCGGACTTCCGGTGGTGGTGGCGCTGAACCTCTTCCCGACTGACACGAAACAGGAGTTGCACCTGGCCAGGCAGGGCAGCGAAGAGGCGGGCGCGACCGCGGTGGAATGCGCTCCCTTCACCCAGGGAGGCGCAGGATGCACCGACTTGGCCGAGGCGCTCATTGCGGCGACCCGGGAGGTCCCGGAGGACGGGGTTTCTGAGATCAACTACGCCTATGAGCTGTCGGACTCGCCGGAGGACAAAGTCCTGGCGCTGGCCCGGCGGGTGTACAACGCGGCGGACGTAACCTGGAGCGCCGGCGCCCGCAGGGAGCTGCGGCGGTTCCGCGACCTGGGGTGGGGCGACTTGCCAATATGCATGGCCAAGACCCACCTGTCCATCAGCGACCGTCCGGAGCGCAAGGGACGGCCCGCAGGCTACACCTTCGAGGTGCGCGAAGTACGGGCCGCAATAGGCGCAGGGTTCATTTACCCTATCGCGGGCAACATGGTGACCATGCCCGGCCTTCCCGGCAGCCCGCGCGCGCTGGACGTGGATGCGGAAGGGTCCATTGTGGGGCTGTAGCCGGGAGTCTATTGCGGTTCTTATCCGGCCCAAAGCCCCGGTCAGCCATTTAAACTAGATGCTGTCCATCACGTTGGTAGGCCTCGGCCTATGCTGTCACCGCTTAGACTAAACGAAGGGTATGATGAAATATCTCGCGTGTGAAATCGTCCCATGCGTCGTTGTCATGCAAAATGTGGTAGAGAGAGAAATCCCTAGCAACATTCATATCGTCTAGGCGTCTGCGCATCTCTGAGGTAACTACCCCGAGAACCGCAAAGTTTCTCGCTCTGGCTGGAGTCTCGGCGAAACTCTTCTGAATCGCCCCTAGTCGTTCAAGGGCTCCAGCGGGGTCGGTGCCGCTCTTGATTTCTACCGTAGACATGATTTGCCATCCGCCATCATCATTGAGGACTTCGAAACGGATGTCCGGCTCAGAACTGTAAACCATTCGCAGATTGTCTGCAGTTCCTAGCAAAGTTATCGTTCCCTCAACTTGAGCCGCGATCTCTTTGTTGGCAGCGAGCCAGTCAGTTAAACGTTCCTTGACGGCGGTCTCGCCCTCCTGCCCAACTATGTTACGCAGCGCCCCGTCTTCCGTGATGCCGATGGTAGCCAAGATGTTCCGGTATCCATTTTCCAGGGTCCAATCGTCTGCCCCGGTGATTATGACCGAGACAACGGCGTTGTATGTCCGGGCCACGTTGAGACACCTCTCCGCTGTGGGCGGCTTACGGAAGGCGCCATCTTCCCACCTGTTAACCTGCCCCGCCATTGACTGCACACGCTTGAGAGATAAGGTGGCGATTCCCCGGTAGTGCAGCGAAGTCTGCGGATGGGCTCGCAACAGGTCCGGATGGGCAAAGACCAGCTTAGGGGCAATCTGTGATTGCGCGATATAGTCCCACGCTTCCTGAGCAATCGCCAGATCCTCCAAGCGTCCAGAAAAGTCCAAGGGTGAGTCGAAGTCCTCGATTAGTTGCCTGACGCCAACGTCGGCCCGTCGCCTGATGTTGTGCGAAATGATCAAGGCCCGTTGCCTGGCCTCCTCAAGCCGGGCTTCCCGGTCAACCATCGCACTTTCTCCAGTGGTAGACGCATTTTCGTAGCTCAGTCCTCCCGAACCGGCCCATCTGTTGGCTGGAGTTTCCTTTCCCTCTATTGAGAGTCCAAATGGCTTCGCACCGGAAACCCGATTGCTCAGCGAAGTCAGACAAAATCAGGTCTACCGGGATTTCTTCACCGTGGTATCGGACGTTGTCGTTCACCATAAAAAGGTTTCCGCCCGGGCCAATCAACCGACCGAGCTCACAAATTACCAATGCCATCTCGGAGAAATAGTTCTCGACTAGACCAATAACGTTAGCGTTACTTAGCGATTTTACATTCGCCTTCAATATGCTTAGGGCTTCCTGCAACGCATCTTGACTATCTGTCATACGCAGCGCTTGAGAGAATTGCTCTTGCATCCCGTATTCTTGTGACAGGGTTCCGCGTTTCGACCTGTTCTCAACTGTCGCCGACAACAGAGCCTGCCTCAACTCTTTGAACTGATCAGCGGTGAAGCCCAGGTAGGCTAGTTCCAAGGCATAAGTGCGAGTATAGTCATACCGGTTTGCGTATGGCGGTGAGGTTACAACCGTGTCAAAACCGCCAGCAGGCAGCCTCCTTAACTCCATGAGACTCGAACCTTCAACCAATGAAGGCCGTGACCCTCCATACCTGCGTCTTAGCTCCGGAATGTCAGTAGCTATCTCGGTGAGCCGCCGGCGCAAGGCAGTGGCGAGGGTCGGGACCGATTTCTTGTGCAGCCTCGGACTTACTTTCCGACCGGACTGCGAGTCCCACCGCAAAAATTGTCCGTCTTTTCGAGTATAACTGACCTCTTCCAACACGCTTACGCAGGCCAAAGTCAAAACGGTTCGCAGATCCGGGTCGTCAATTTTGCTAGTAAATTCCCTTGCCCGCGCCAAGTCGCCTTCTGTGGCCTCCGGGAAGGCGCTCGTAGTGATTGGAACGTGAGGAAAAAGGAAGTTATGGTCGCAGCTGGTTTTTGATACGGCGTCAAGTAGACCCGACGAGGCTCTTGCCAATGCCGTGCTGTCTAGTCCGTTCGCGGCGGCGGCGATGGCGCTAGCCGCCAAGTTGCCGATGGGCATAATTTCTACGCCAGTTCCCTGCATGCCCATGCCACAAGCTGTCAGTACCGACGTACCGGTGCCGGAGAATGGGTCTAAGACTCGTTCAGCTTGGACCTGCCCCAGCAAGCTCTGCACCAACCCCGTCGAAAACCCTTCTTTGTACTTCATCCATCTAAGCCCGGGAATGCTTTTGTTCCCCTGGTAAGAGACGAGCTTCCTGCTTAGCGTTTCGCTAACTTGTATTCGAGACGCGAATCGTGCGTATAAGCTCTCTCGCGCCGTCGTCGTGCGACTTTCATCTGAAGGGCAAGCGTATTCAGGACTGGAAACCGGGGCTATAGCATCTGGTAAAAAGAGCGTAGACGTTGAGTCCACTGCGCTAACTCCATTGGGAGACTAGGATATCCCGTCGCCTGCACAACACCTTCCCTAGAAGGGGAACCCGCGCCGACCGTCAGCATTGCTCTTGCGTGTCATTGTGCAGACGGTACCGTCGTGGTACCACCAAAGTTCGCAATATCAAGCAAAGACTTTGGCGGGTCGTCGTGGAAACCGAGTGTACCAAGCCACAAAAATATGCGTCAAGGCGAAAACGTCACCATCGGTTATAATGCAACTCGACCCAACATAGTCCCAAAACCCCGACTCTTAAGGTACAACCATGCTCGACCACGCCGCCCCCGACACCGGTCACGTTACTCCTGAGCAGGCCCTCCGCCACCGAATGCGGCATTCGGCAGCCCACGTGATGGCCGAAGCCGTGCTCCAACTCTTCCCCGAAGCCAAGTTTGCCATCGGTCCTCCCACACAAGACGGCTTCTACTACGACTTCGACGTGCCCCGGCCTTTCACCCCCGAAGACCTTGAGCAAATAGAACAGGCCATGGCCCGGACCATATCCGCTCAGCTTCCCTTCCATAGGCAGGAAGTCCAACGGGAGGAAGCCCGGACGTTGTTCGCCGAACAGCCGTATAAGCTGGAAATCATAGACGGCCTCCAGGACGCCGAGACCCTGTCCATTTACCGTCACGGCGATTTCGTCGACTTATGTCAAGGCCCCCACGTGGACAACACCGCCGATATTTCCGCCGTCAAGCTGCTTAGCATCGCCGGCGCATACTGGAGAGGGGACGAGAACAGGCCCATGCTCCAGCGCATCTACGGGACGGCCTTTGAGAGCCAGGAGCGTCTTGAAGAACACCTATCTCTTCTGGCAGAAGCCGAAAAGCGCGACCACCGCCTGCTGGGCCGGCAACTGGGCCTGTTTACCATCCACGATGAAATCGGCCCCGGGCTCATCCTTTGGCATCCCAAGGGCGGCCGAATCCGGGCCATTATCGAGGACTATTGGCGCGACCTGCACTACCGCCGCGGCTACGACGTCGTCTACTCTCCCCACATCGGGCGGAGCCGCCTCTGGCAGACCAGCGGCCACCTCGACTTCTACCAAGAGAACATGTACTCCGCAGTAGTGGTGGACGAACAGGACTACTTCCTGAAGCCCATGAACTGTCCCTTCCACATCATGATTTACCGCTCGGCCCTGCGCAGCTACCGGGAGTTGCCCCTACGCTTCGCCGAACTGGGCACGGTCTACCGCTACGAGCGCAGCGGCGTGCTCCACGGCTTGATGAGAGTCCGCGGCTTTACCCAAGACGACGCCCACATCTTCTGCCAGCCCCACCAGGTTGAAGCCGAGGTGGGAGGAGTTCTCGACCTCACTTTGGAGCTGCTCAATGCCTTCGGCTTCGCCGACTACAGCATTGCCCTGGCCACCCGTCCTGAGAAGTACGTTGGCGACCCCGAGATGTGGGACCATGCCACCAGCTCCCTCCGCAGCGCCTTGGAGCAACGGCACATAGCCTTCGACCTAGACGAGGGCGGCGGCGCCTTCTACGGGCCCAAGATTGACATCCACATTACCGACGCCCTGGGACGCTCCTGGCAATGCGCCACCGTCCAGTTCGACTTCAACTTGCCGGAACGGTTCGACCTTACCTTCCAGGACTCCGAAGGAGGCCGGAGCCGCCCCTATATGGTCCATCGGGCCGTCCTGGGCTCCATGGAGCGGTTCCTGGGTGTGCTTACCGAGCACTACGGCGGCGCATTCCCCCTGTGGCTCGCTCCCGTCCAAGCGACGGTGATCCCCATCGCCGAACGCCACCTGGACTACGCCCACCAGGTCCAGACAACGCTGGCAGAGGTGGGCTTCCGGGTGGAAGTCGACGGGCGCAACGAAAGAATGAACCTCAAAATTCGCAACGCCCAGATGATGAAGGTCCCCTACATGCTCGTAGTAGGCGACCGCGAGGCAGAAGCCCGCGCTGTAGCCGTCCGCCGTCGCGACGGAGAAGACCTGGGAGCAGTCCCCCTGCCGGACTTCCTGGAGCAACTGAAGCAGGAGGCGTCAAGATGAAGACTTACCTGTTGCCGGTCAATGTTGAGCAGGATGAGGGTGACTATTGGTTCGCCGAGATTCCCATGCTCCCAGGTTGCGCCTTATCTTGCTACCCTCGGGAACACGTCCTGGAATCACTGCAAGAGGCAGCCCAGGTCATGCTGGAAATGATGATGGAACACAACGACCCATTGCCGGCGGGAATCGAGCTACACGAAATCATACCCGGCAACGAGGTCGCTCCCGGCCCGGGAGTCGTCACCGTTGAAATATGAGCGCATTCAGGAGCCCCAATGCCCAACCGCCTGATTGACGAGACCAGCCCCTACCTGCTGCAGCACGCCCACAACCCGGTGGACTGGTACCCCTGGGGCGAGGAGGCCCTGCAGCGGGCGAAGGCCGAAAACAAGCCCATCTTGCTGAGCATCGGCTATTCGGCCTGCCACTGGTGCCACGTGATGGAGCGGGAGTCCTTTGAAAACGAGGACATTGCCACGCTGATGAACGCCAATTTCATCAGCATCAAAGTGGACCGGGAGGAACGCCCCGACCTGGACGCCATCTACATGGAAGCGGTCCAGATGCTCACCGGCAGCGGCGGCTGGCCCATGACGGTGTTCCTCACTCCCGACTGCCGGCCCTTCTACGGCGGCACCTACTTCCCGCCGATCGACCACCCCAACATGCCCGGCTTCCCCCGGTTGCTGCTGTCGATGGCCCAGGCCTACAAGGAACAGCAGGGGGCCATCGCCCAGACGACGAAACAACTCGCCGACCGCATGGGCTGGTCGGGCCGCGTGTCAACTGGCCAGAACCCATTGACCGTAGACGCGCTGCACCAGGCTTACTCCAACCTGGCCTCCGGCTTCGACTACCAGAACGGCGGCATCGGCGGGGCGCCCAAGTTTCCCCAACCGATGACCCTGGAATTCCTGCTGCGTTACCACCACCGCGGTTTCAGCGAGCGGGCCTTGGAAATGGTCCACGTCACCCTGCAAAACATGGCCCACGGCGGCGTCTACGACCAGGTAGGCGGCGGGTTTCACCGCTACTCCACCGATGCCCACTGGCTGGTCCCCCACTTCGAAAAGATGCTCTACGACAACGCGTTGCTGGCCCGTCTTTACCTCCACGCCCACCAGGCCACCGGGCATGCTCTCTACCGCCGCATAACCGAAGAAACCCTGGACTACGTGCTCCGGGAGATGACCGACCCGCTGGGCGGCTTCTATTCGGCTCAGGACGCCGACAGCGAGGGAGAAGAAGGCAAGTTTTTCGTCTGGACTCCTGAGGAATTCCAGTCGTCCCTGGGGCAAGAAACCGGCGACCTCATCGGCGGGTTCTTCGGTATGACCGATGCCGGAAATTTCGAGGGCAAGACCATCCTCAATATCCCGCAAGAGCCCGCCTCCTTCGCCCAGGAGCAGGGAATCGACCTGGCTCAACTGGAAGAAACTGTACATCGCGCCAAAAAGACCCTGCTGGACATCCGGGAGGAGCGAGTCCACCCCTTGCTCGACGACAAGGTCCTGGCGTCGTGGAATGGCCTCATGCTCCGCAGCTTTGCAGAAGCCGCGGTGGGGCTGGACCGGCCCGACTACCTGGAAGCCGCTGTCAACAACGCCGAGTTCCTGTTGAACACCATGAAGCCCCAGGGCCGCCTGCTCCGCACCTACCGCAACGGGCAGGCCAAACTGCTCGGTTACCTGGAGGACTACGCCTTCGTCGCCGACGGCCTGGTAGCCCTGTACGAGGCAACCTTCGACGCCCGCTGGCTAACCGAAGCCGTGTCCCTAGCCGATGCGATGATAGACCTGTTCTGGGACGAGGGCTCCGGCTTTTTCTACGACACCGGCTCAGACCACGAGTCTTTGGTCATGCGGCCCCGGGACATCTTTGACAACGCCCAGCCCTGCGGAGGCTCAGTGGCCTCCGACGTCTTGATGCGACTGGCGCTGATCACCGGCAACCAGGACTACTCCGCCAAGGCCGCAAAACCCCTCAGGGCTCTGAGCGACGTAATGGGCCAGGCCCCTGCGGGTACCGGGCATTGGCTGGCGGCCCTCGACTTTTACGTGTCCACCCCCAAAGAAATAGCCGTCGTTGGCCCCCGGACCAACCCCGCTACCAAACAACTCCTGGACACCGTGTTCACCCGCTACCTCCCCAACAAGGTCGTTGTGGGCTCCCCCGGTACAGCAACCGGAGACGAGGCCATCCCGCTGCTCCAAGACCGCGGCATGATAGACGGCAAGCCCACGGCTTACGTGTGTCAGAACTACGCCTGTCAACTGCCCGTTACCGACCAGCAGGCCCTGGCGGCCCAGCTATCTGCCGCATAATGGGCAGCGTTACTTGCTTGACACCGGCTCCAGGGCATCCCCATTTGCGAAACCCGGCGTCATGTGCCCAACGATCCATTCTCCGGCCCGGCACTACCGCCTGCCAACGCAGGCCTGTATAATGTGGCCTGTTTGGTGACGACGCACGACTGCATTTATCCCTACCTTTGTCCCAAGGAGCGGTAGAATGCCCAACCCGGCTTGGACCGACCAGATCGAGGCTGCCAAGGCCCACTTTGGCCAAGTCTTGGAACAGCAACTGGAGCGGGTGGAGAACCTCAAGCAGCAGCCCGACTGGCTGGACTTCAGCCGGATAAGCCCCATCAAAATCGGCCTGATTGGCGGCGACGGCATCGGGCCCAGCCTCACCGCCGAGTGTCAGACGGTGCTGGAGAACCTGCTCGGCGACCAGCTGAAAAGCGGTAAGGTGGAGTTCCGGACCATTGAGGGCCTGACCATCGAAAACCGGGCCGCAAAGATGCAGTCCATTCCCGACGAAGTCATGGAGCAGATCAAGGCCTGCCACGTCACCGTCAAGGCCCCGACCCACACACCGGAACGGGGCGACGGCTGGCCCAACCTGGAAAGCGCCAACGTCCGCATGAGAAAAGAGCTGGACCTGTTTGCCAACGTCAGGCCGGTCCGCATCCCCGCCCAGGGCATCGACTGGACCTTTTTCCGCGAGAACACCGAGGACATGTACGCCGTCGGCAACCAGGGCATCAACGTCTCCGACGACCTGGGAGTCGACTTCAGGGTCATTACCACCCAGGGCTCCGAGCGCATCATCGACGCCGCCTTCGCCCACGCCCGGCGCACCGGCAAAGACTCCGTCACCATCGTCACCAAGGCCAACATCATCAAGACCACCGACGGCAAGTTCCTGGACGTCGCTCGTCAGGTCTCGGAACGCTACCCCGGCATCAAGTGGGACGGCTGGTACATCGATATCATGACCGCCGCCCTGATTAATCCGGCCCGCCAGAAGCAGTTCCAGGTCTTGGCGTTGCCCAACCTCTACGGCGACATCCTCACCGACGAAGCGGCCCAGGTTCAAGGCGGCGTCGGCACCGCGGGCGCCGCCAACATCGGCAAGGTCTACGCCATGTTCGAGGCCATACACGGCAGCGCTCCCCGCATGGTCAGGGAGGGAAGGGCCCAGTACGCCGACCCCAGTTCCATGATACGGGCCAGCGCCATGCTCATGGAGCACATCGGCTTCCCCGATATCGGCTCAAAGCTACACAAAGCCCTTGACGTTTGCGGCCAGTACGAACGGAAGATAGTCATGACCGGCCGGGACACCGGGGCCACCAGCTCCGAGTTCGGCCAATACCTCATGGATACCGTGGCTGACTCCCGCATAGAGGCCAGGTGGGAAGAGTACGTCCACGCCTAGCCGCTGACGCCAGGACCGCACAATAGTCACTCACGATGGCCCGGCGAATGACCCAATAACGGCCCCACTGGTCTTCCCGGCCGCCGGCCAAAGTCGGCCAGGCAGGGCAAGGCCTCAAAAGCGCCAACAAGAGGCAACGTCTTAGTTGCCCATGGGAGGAAACCACCACATGCGCAGCAAAGTAACCGTAGTCGGAGCCGGCAACGTCGGCGCCACTACCGCCCAGAGAATTCACCAACTGGGATATGCCGACGTCGTCCTGGTCGACGTCGTCGAAGACCTTCCCCAGGGTAAGGCGCTGGACATGCTCGAGTCCGGGCCGGTCCTGGGCACCGACGCCGGCATAGTCGGCAGCAACGACTACCAGGCATCGGCCGGCTCCGACGTGGTGGTCATCACCGCCGGCATCGCCCGCAAGCCCGGCATGAGCCGCGATGACCTGCTCCTTACCAACATGAATATCACCGCATCGGTCACCAGGGAAGTGGTCAAGCATTCCCCCGACTGCATCATTATCCCCGTGACCAATCCCCTCGACGCCATGGTCCAGAACGTCTTTGAGACCAGCGGCTTTCCTCGCAACCGGGTGTTCGGCATGGCTGGAATTCTCGACACCGCCCGCTTCAGGACCTTCATCGCCCAGCACTTGGACGTTTCCGTAGAGGACGTCCAGGCCTACGTGCTCGGCGGCCACGGCGACGACATGGTTCCCCTGGTCCGCTTTACCACCGTGGGAGGCATACCCATAACCGAGTTGCTCGACCAGGAGACCATCGATGGGTTGGTTCAGCGTACCCGGCAGGGCGGCGGAGAAATAGTGGCCCTGCTCAAAGCCGGCAGCGCCTTCTACGCGCCATCCGCGGCCATCACTCAGATGGTGGAAGCGGTGCTCCTCGACAAAAAGCGCATCCTGCCCTGCTGCGTCTACCTGGAAGGCGAGTATGGCGTCGACGGCCTCTGCGTCGGCGTCCCCGCCAAGCTGGGCGCGGGCGGCATGGAGCAGGTCATTGAGATTGCCCTCACAGAAGAAGAAGCAACCGCATTGAAGGGTTCCGCGGACAGCGTCGCAGAACTTGTCGAGGTAATGCGCAAGGCCCAGGCCGGGTGAATCTGCAGAGTGATTTGCACCGCCCTAAAGTAGTCCTTTCCGCTTAAAGTTGGCTATGATCTCCAGAACCCAATGGACGCGGCAGCAATTGCTGGTAGCCTTGTACCTGTACTGCCGGCTACCTTTCGGCCAATTGCATCACGGCAATCCTGAAATTACCCGTTACGCGGAGGCCATCGGCAGAACCCCCTCAGCCTTGGCGATGAAACTGTCCAACATCGCCGGCATTGACCCGGCCATCACTTCCTCCGGGCGGAAAGGGTTGTCCAACGCTTCCTCGGCAGACCGGGCTATGTGGGCTGAAATGCACTCAGATTGGGATAAGTTCGTAGCGGAATCCCGGGAAGCCCTAGACGCCTTTGACCTGGTCCCTGAATCTGAAATCGGACCGACTGACGTTGACCACGACATTCCATACCGCGTTGGTGAAGACTTACAGGTTCAAGCCACCGCTCGGCGCGGGCAAGCATTTTTTCGCGCTGCGATCTTAACCCGAATCCACCGAAGGACACCGATGGACGGCGTGAGGAAAGCGGAAGGGGGATGAGGGAGCTACAGGGGAAATAGCCTGGGTTCCATTTGGGGTAGGGAGGTCGGCGGACGGTCTTCATCGCCGCACAGGGGCCCCTATGGGCGTCTGCAGGAGCTGCGATGCGCGGGATGGCGAGAGAATACGCAGCAGGGAACTCTCTCGGACCGGGCTGGCGCGAGTCTGCGGGGATCTTCGGTTGTCCGGTGGGTGGGTCGGTCGCCGACGGTGCCGTCAGGCCGGGAGTGGAATGGCTCGCAGCCGGGCCAAGGCGCGGCTGAACTTCTCAGCCCAAGGCCAGCGATCCGGAAGATGCAGGGTCAACCGGCGTGCCGAGCGGGTGAGCCGTCCGGCCAGGGAGAAGAACCGCCGCCGGAGGGTCTTGGTGGTGGCTATCCGCTCTCCCAGACCGATCCGCGCGGTCCAGCGGGCCAGGTTGTGGGCCATCGTCTGGACGGCCAGCCAGGCGCCGTTGGCGGCGAAGCGGCCCGAGGGGAGATGGTTGAGCCCGACGCCGTACTTGAGGTCGCGTATGGCATTCTCGATCTCGGCGTGGCGGCGATGGTCAGCCTCCAGTTCGAGCAACTCCCCGTCCCGGTCGGTGATGAAGCCGTGATAGCTGTATTTGGCGAAGAGGGCCAACTGGGAACCGGGCGTGGGCTTCACACGCCGGACGATGAGCCGCACCGGCGCGGCGTCAGGTTCACTCTGGAAGGGAGTGCAGGTGGTCTCGGCCACATCGGCGGCGCCGTCCATCCAGTAGGGAATGGGAGTCCAGGCATCCTCGGGTATCGTCTCGATGAGATTGCGCAGGCTCTTGTGCTGGCGGATGGTGATGGAGAAGCGGACATCCATCTTGCGGCAGACGGATACCACGCCATGAGTGTAGAACCCGCTGTCGGCCCGTAGCGTGAGTCGTCCGTTGGCCCCGGCGTAGCGTACCCGCCCCACCGTCTCCCGCAGAAAGTGGGCGGCGCCCCGGGCGGTGTTGGCGCGGCCCTCGCGCAGCCGGGACATCAGCACGTCGCCGGTGCCGGCGGCGACGGCCAACAGCGGGTGATAGCCCCGCTTGCCGGTATAGCCGTGGTGGCGTGCGCCCTCCTTGGCCAGTCCGTAGGTCTCGCAGATGGTGGAGTCCAGGTCAATGGTCAGGGGCCCGTCGCCGGGTCCCGCCCCGGCCTGCCAAGCCCGGGCCAGCAACTCGCGGCTCACCCGGTCGAGTTGACGGACGTGGCCCCACCGGAAGCTGCGCAGGAAGGTGCCCAGGGTGGATGGCGCCTTGACCGTGCCGCCCAGGGTGCAGGCCGTCCCCCCGGTGCGCAACACATCGGCGTCGTCAATGCAGTCGCCCCCAGCCAGCGCAGACGCCACCAGCGTCATCATCTTGTCGCTCGTGTTCGCCCGCCCCGGGGCATCGCCCAGGTCGAGGCGCTGCCGGACGAGTTCGGGCAGGCCGAGGTGCCGCGCCAGGGTGGCCGGAAGGAGCAGCCCGGCATTGGCCACCAAGCGGCGGTCGTCGAAGGTGATTTGGATCCGGTCGGGGTGGTTGCGTGGCAGCATCTATTGGGTGCTCCTTTTCCGGGGTCGGTTTTTTGCTACAAAACCATTATCCCAGAAGCACAGGAGCACCTTCTTGCCGCTTCAGGACGCTAACCCGACGCCCTCCTTCGGTGGATTCGGGCTTAAGTGCCTATGACTATCGTTGCTGCATCACAGGGCTATCTATTCCAACTTTGCTGTTCGCAAGCCATATCGTACCTTGGACTCATGACAAGACCAATCGCGTCAACCCCAAGAATGGACTGTTGCTGTCTGTCCTGCATGACCGTGCTTTTGATAGAGGGCTGATTACTCTCAACGATGACTTGACCGTGCGCGTGTCCCGGACCTACCCAAACGACGCCTTTTTCTCCACTGCCGTTGCCGCTTACGACGGTAAGCCGATTCGTCGCCCCGAAAAGTTTGCGCCCGACGCGGAATTTTTGGCTTATCACCGGCAACACATTTTTCAGAAATAACCCGATACTCAGTCCAGTCCTATTCCCGCGGCCTGTCTCCATCGGTCCATAGGCCCAACTCTGACGCTCCGCCAATAGAGTGGAGGTCTGTCCATTACGGGGCCCAGGGCGTTGTTCATTGCCCGCTGCAAGTGTTGTAGGATGGCGCGAGTGACGTTCAGGGCCCGCTGGTCAGGAGAGGTTGAGTTTCATGGCCGTCGTCGTAGTTGACCATGCGTCCACGGGCGAATCCCCCGCACCGCTTCGCCTAGCGTACAATCGGGATAGCGCTGCGGGGGGAATTAAAGCCGACGCTGTTGCTTAGCTCACCCCAGCCAGCTTCGCCGCCAGGGGCTTGGCGCTCACGATGTGCCGTTTCAGGCCCAAGTCTTTGGGGCTGATGCCCATGGCCAAGCCTATAGCCTGGGGCAGATGCAAAATGGGCATCTCTATCTTGCGCCCCGCCTGGGCCGCGGCCTTGGGCTGGAAGCCGTCCAGGTTCAGGTGACACAAAGGGCAGGGAGTAACCATCACGTCCGCTCCCAAGTCCTTCACTTCGCTCGTGTGTTTGGCCACCATCGCCATAGAATTCTTTTCGTTGGTCGTCAAGATTGGAAATCCGCAGCAACGCGTCTTTCCGGCAAAGTCCACCACCGTAGCTCCCAAGGTCTCGATAAGCCGTTCCAATGACGTCTGCCGCTCCGGGTGGCCTTCGAAGTCCAAGGCATCGCTGGGCCGGACTATATAGCAACCGTAGAAGGGCGCCATCCTTATCCCGTGCAACGGCCTGGTTATCGCCCGGGTAAGCTCGTCCAGACCGTAGTCTTCAATCAAGACCCACAGCAGGTGCTTGATCACCGTCGTTCCCCGATACTCAAGCCCTTCCTCGGCCAGATGGGAGTTGATCTCGGCCAGGTACTCCGGGCTTTGCTGCAACCGCCGGTTGGCCTGCGACATGACCCCTTGGCAGGTGCTGCAGATTGTTAGAATGGGGAGGTCAAGCTGCTCCGCCATGGCAAAGGTCCTGGCGTTCAGCGCATCGCCCAAGAGCTGGTTCTTCTCTTGCAGGACACCCGCCCCGGTGCACGACGCCCCCGGCATCTCCTGGATTCCTATGCCCAGTCGCTGGCAAATCAGCGTGGCCGTGGGGTACAGCTCCGGGCATCCTCCCCTGGACACGCAACCTGGGAAGAACGCGTATCTCAATTTTCACCTCTCATTTGGCTGCCGGTTTTCGGCGTCGTCGAACGCAACCGGTTCACTCCGGCTCCGGGTCTTCCAGTTTCCGGGCCAGCTTGCGTACGCCGTCCACGTTCTCGATGCTCTTGTGGATGATGGGCGGCAATTTCCCCCGGGCCAGGGCCCGCAGGCCCACCGGCGCAAAGCCCAGCAGCGCCGGAACGTTGCCGGCTCCCACCGACTTGACCGTCAACTGAAGCTCGTCCAGCCAGCCGCTGTGGGCGACGCTCTCGGTAAACGCCGAAGCGTGCCGGGAACCGTTGTTGTCGGTGAGGCCGGCCTCCATGGCCTGGTCTCGCAGGGCCATAATCCGGTCCATCGGCGCCACGCCCTTGGGGCAGACCTGGACGCACTCCGAACAGCGAGTGCAGTCCCACATTCCGGTAACTTCGCTGAGTTTCTCCAGCCGTTCCTTGGACACTCCCTCCGAGTCGCCGTCCCTGGGGTCAGCAGTGAACCTGTAGGCCTTGGCCAGGGCCGCCGGCCCCAGGAAAGTCGGGTCCACTTCCAGCACCGTGCAGTCGGAAACGCAGGCCCCGCACATGATGCACGAGGTTACCGCGGACAGGTGCAGCATCGACTCGTTGGACGCCAGGTACTCACCCTCGGGCTCCTCGCCCTGGGGTTGCAGATAAGGCTCCACCTCACTGATCTTGTCCCAGAACGGCTTGAAGTCCACCACCAGGTCCTTTATTACCGGCATCACCCCCGGCGGCTCCACTACTATCACCCCGTCTGTACCCACCGCGTCGGATGCCTGCGTCTTGCAGGCCAGTCCGGCATGGCCGTTAATTCGCATCGCGCATGAGCCGCAAATCGAACTCCGGCAGGAGCACCGCAGGCTCAGGGTACCGTCCACTTCTTCACGGACCTTGATCAGGGCGTCCAGCACTGTTGCGTTGCCCTCAAGGGAAACTGGAAACTCCTCCCAGAACGCTTCGGGCCGGTCTGCCTCTGGGTCGTACCGCCGGATTCGCAGCGTAACTTCCATCAGTTAGTATTTCCTCTCCTCTGGAGTCCACTGGGTAACGGTGACCGGCAGATATGATATGTCCGGCCCCCCCTCTCCCTTGGTCACCACCACGTGCTTCATCCAGTTTTCGTCGTCCCTATCCGGGTAGTCCGTCCTGGATTGCGCCCCTCTGCTGTCCTGCCGGTCCAGCGCACTCACCGAAATGGTCTGGGCGCAGTCCAGCATGAACCCCAACTCCAACGCAAACACCAGGTCCGTATTGAACACCCGGCCCTTGTTGTCCACCGGGACCTTGGCATACCGTTCCCGCAACTCGGCCAGGTCGCTCAGGGATTCCCCCATGCCGGCCTGGTTGCGGTACACCGCCAGGTTGGCATTCATCGACTGTCCCATGCCCAGCCGCACCGACGCTACCCGGTCGCCATTCTGGGGCCGGTCCAGCATGTCCTGGATGCGTCCCCGTTCTCTACTCACAACTCCGTCCACGTCGAAGTCCACGTATTCCACGTCCCGGGACGCCTGGGCGGCGTGATTGCCGGACCGCTCCCCGAATACAATCGTGTCCAGCAACGAGTTGGCCCCCAAACGGTTGCCGCCGTGGACGCTGACGCAGGCGCACTCCCCCGCCGCATAAACCCCCGGCAGGTTGGTGAGGCCGTCCACGTCGGTCTTGATTCCGCCCATCACGTAATGCATACCCGGCCGGATGGGAATGGGCTGCTCAACCATGTCTATTCCTATCAGGTCGATGCCGATCTCCCGGATCTGGCTCAGCTTCTCTTGGATCAAGTCGGCCCCAAGGTGGCGGCAGTCCAGCAGCATACAACCGTCGACGCCGTTGCCCGCGTTGATCTCCGTCTGCTCTGCCCGCGACACCACGTCCCTGGAGGCCAGCTCCATCATGTTGGGCGCGTACTTTTCCATGAACCGGTCACCATTCTTGTCCAGCAGGTACGCCCCTTCTCCCCGGGCCGCTTCTGAAATCAGCACCCCGCTGGCCGCCAAAGTGGTCGGATGGTACTGCACCATCTCCATGTCCATCAAACGGGCGCCCGCGTTGTACGCCAGGGCTATGCCGTCTCCGGTTACTATCAGTGCGTTGGTGCTGGGCTCGAACACCCGGCCCAGGCCGCCGGTGCAGAAGATAATAGTCTTGGCCCGGATGGCGTACACCTGCCCCGTGCGTATCTCCAGCGCGGTAACGCCGCACACCTGACCGCCCTCTTGAACCAAGCCGGTGACGAACCACTCCTCGTAGCTGCGGACTCCAGACTTGATCAGTTGCTCGAACATCACGTGGAGCATGGCCTGGCCGGTGAAGTCACCCACGAAGAAGGTCCTGGCCCGCCGTTGCCCGCCGAAAGCCCGTGTTCCCAACCGGCCCGCGTCGTCGCGGTTGAAGGTCACCCCCATGTGCTCCATGTCGATTAGCGACGTTCCCGCCGACTGGCACATGACTTCTATGGCGTCCTGGTCCCCCAGAAAGTCGCTGCCCTTGACCGTATCGTAAGCGTGGTCCTCCCAGTTGTCCCCCCGGTCGATGAGGGCCGCGTTGATTCCGCCCTGGGCCGCGTTGGAGTGGCTGCGCACGGGGTGGACCTTGCTGATGATGGCGGTGTCCGCGCCGCCGGCCTTGGCGGCGATGGCCGCGCGCATACCGGCCAACCCGGCGCCGATCACCAGAACGTCATGCTCCAGCATGAAGCAATGTCCTCCCTAGCCGCATTTGTGAAATTTCGAACCTAATATACCAAAAAGGCCGTCCCCCTTCCACCAGTCCCCCTCCGCCGGAGCCTCGATCACTGCGAGGCCATGCTCCCCATCGCCAACAGCAACGAAGCAATGCTCTTGAGGTCCTGGATGTCCCCGCTTGCTATCAAGTCGGGGACCGTGTGGAAAGGCACCGTGACCACGGATATATTCTCGTCGCTGTCCGGGGGCAGGCTCGACGGCCTCAGGTCCGTGGCCAGGTAGAGGTGCATGAACTCGGTGCACCAGCCCGGAGCCACCCAGGCGCTGGACAAATGCCTGATTTTCCCCGCAGTAAAGCGGACCTCCTCTTGCAACTCCCGCAGGGCCGCTTCCTCGGGCGTTTCGTCGTCTTCCACACCGCCTGCAACCACTTCCAACAGCTCCGATTCAGCGGGCTTGCGGTACTGCTTCACCATCAACACGTTGCCGTCGCCGTCGATCGGCACCACGCAAACCACCGGCGAATGCTCGACGATTTCCCTGGTGGCCAGCCGCCCGCCGGGCATACGCACCGTGTCTACGCGGACATTGACCAGCTTGCCCTGAAAGGGGGTTGTGCTCTCAACCGTGGGTTCTTCCTGGTACGCCCCCATTGCCCCTGCAGCCCTCACTGGCCCCGAAGGCTGAGGCCCAGGCGGCGCGTCAACGTGGCGTAGAAGTGGTTGGTGGGGTTAGCCCGCAAAAACCGGGCGCGGTGTGGGCTCTGCTCCAGCTCGATCCGGTCGCCGGGGCTCAGGGGCTGGTCGGCATACCCGTCAATACTCAGGGTTGCTTCCTGGTAGCCTTCCAGAGACAAGGTTACTTTGACCGTCGGCGCCAGCACCAGCCCCGCGGTCAGACCCATGTGGCCGGCCACGGGTTTCAAGACTAGATCGTCGGACGTCGGGTCCAGAATCGGCCCTCCCACCGCCAGGTTGTACCCGGTGCTGCCTGTGGCGGTGCATAGGATAACCGCGTCGCACCGGAACGTAGTGATTTGCGCCCCGTCCACCAGTCCGCCAATGGTAACCACCCTGGAAACCGCTCCCCGCGCCAGGACAGCGTCATTCAGGGCGTGGTAGCGACCGGACTCGACGGCGGGCCCGGAACCCTGCGCTTTAAAAACTGTCGCCTGGAGCATATTGCGCTCTTCCAGCCGGCAATCGCCGTTCAAATACACGGGGAGCCTTTCCAACGCCTCGTGCACCAACAGCTCCGTCAGGAACCCCAGGCGGCCCATGTTGATTCCCACCACGGGAATACCGATGGGAGCAGTTACCTTGGCCGCCCGCAAGATGGTGCCGTCGCCGCCCACGGTGATCACCAGGTCGGTGTTCTCGGCCCGTTCCGCCAGCGTCTCCAGGTTCTCCGCGGGGCAAATCCAGCTTTCGTCCGGCAACGGCAACTGGTGGAGGATCGTCGTGCCCAGATCGAAAGCCTCGGGGATCCGCGCGTTGTATATGATGCCGACGTTCTTCATTGTTCCAGCAGCAGTCAGCGTTCAGCCGGCCTGGACCCGGCTAATCAGACGCCGGTTGAGAAGCGCGGCAAGTCTAGCACCGCGCCAGAATAGGTGTCAACGAAAATTCAGGCTCCCAGTCTCAGCGGGCTTCCCCAACCCTACGGGGTCAACGGCCCTATGGCTATCCGGGAGAGGTCCAAAACGAATCCTGGAGCAATACCCATCCACACCATGGCCGCTCCGGCCAGCCCTAGGGCCGCCCACGACGCCGGCGGGGCTGAGATCCGCTCCGTCGACTTGGGCTGTTGCAGGAACATCACCCGGATGATTCGGACGTAATAGTACGCCGAAACCACGCTGTTGATTACCCCCACCACGGCCAGCCAGATGAGGTCTGCGTTTACCGCCGCCGTAAACACGTACAGCTTGGCGATGAAGATGCCGGTGGGCGGCACCCCGATCAGGGCCACCAACGCCAGAGCCAGCCCTATCGCCAGCAGAGGGGACCGTTGGGCAACCCCGGCGTAGTCATCGATTTGGTCGCTGCCGATTCGGTTCCCGATGGCGATTATGGCGATAAAGGCCGTCAGGTTGGCCGCCGCATAGGCCGCCAGGTAAAACAGCACGCTGTCGGGACCCACCGCCGAGAACTCCGGCAGGTCCGGGGATGCCCCCGATGCCTGCACTCCCGCCGCCACTCCCACCAGGATGTACCCTGCGTGCGCAACTGTGCTGTAACCGAACAGACGCCTGATATTGCTCTGGCTTATCGCCGCCAGGTTGCCCACTGTCATAGACGCCGCCGCCAGCACCGCCAGCAATGCTCCCCAGTCCAGGCTCACGTCGAAGAAACCTACGAACAACACCCGCAGCATTACGGCGAAGGCCGCGGCTTTGCTGGCCACCGACAGGAAGGCTACCACCGGAGTCGGCGCGCCTTCGTACACGTCCGGCGCCCACATGTGGAACGGCGCCGACGATATCTTGAAGCCGAAGCCGGCTATCATCAGCGTCACTCCCGCCAGCAGCAACATATTGCCGAAGGGAATATCCCCCGATGTTCCCGCCACCCCGGCCGCTATCTCCTCCAGCTTGGTGCTGCCGGTATAGCCGAATATCATCGCCATCCCGTAGAGCATTACCGCCGAGCTGATGGCCCCGATAATCAGGAACTTCATCCCGGCCTCGCTGGACTGCCGGGTCATCATGAAGGCGGCCAGCGCCGCCAGCGGCATCGTCGCCAGCTCCAGGGAAATGTAAATCGTGACCAGTTCGGTGGCCGCGGCCAGCATCATCATTCCGGTGGCCGACAGCAGAATCAGCCCGTAATACTCTCCCTGGAAACGCTCCATCCGCCTCACGTAGTCTGTAGAGGCCAGCACTACCAGCCCCGTAGCGGCCAGCACCAGAAAGTTGAAGAACAGCGCAAACCTGTCCACCGAGAGGCTTCCCGCCAAGATGCTGGCCTCTCCGGCGTCCAGGGCGGCCCCGGCGCCCCGCACCAGGTCCAACTGGTTCCCCAGATCGAAGGCTTGTACCAGGCTGAAGGCGAAGGGTACCAGCAGCCCCATGAAGGCAACGGCCGGCAGAATGCCCTTGCGCCCGGTGGCCATGTCAAACAGGATTACCAAGATTCCGGCGCCGGCCATCCCGATATAAGGCGCTATTACGTATATGTCATGGACCGACATGGAAGACCTAGCCGCTCCCCGGCAACAGGGTGACTATTGGCTCCAGCCCCAAGGCAAACACGTCCGTCAACACTGCCGGATACACTCCGACTCCTACTATGGTGACCACCAGCAGCGCCAGCGGCACTCTTTCGACCAGCGAGGCGTCGGTCAGCTCGGCGAACCTTTCTCGTCTCGGGCCGAAAAACGCCCGCTCCATCATCCAGAGCATGTAGCCCGCGGCCAGGATGATCCCCAAAACTGCCGCCGCCGTCGGCCATGGGTAGGCGCGGAACCCTCCTAGGAACACCAGCACTTCCGAAACGAACCCGCTCAGTCCGGGCAGCCCCAGGGACGCCAGTCCGGCAATCAGCATGGCGGCGGCTACGAAGGGCATCCGACCGGCCAGCCCTCCCAGGTCCGGAATGTAGCGGGTGTGGGCCTTCTCGTACACCAGCCCCACGCCCAGGAACAGCAGCCCGGTGATGGTCCCGTGGGTGAACAGCTGCATCGCCGCTCCCTTGAGCCCGGTGTCGGTCAACACGCCCTCCGACACCCCAACCGAGCCCACACCGATCATCACCAAGCCCATGTGGCTAACGCTGGAATAGGCAATAAGCCTTTTAAGGTCGGTCTGGCGCAGTGTCACCACCGCCCCGTAAAGCACGCTGATCGCCCCCAGTATCACCAGCGCCCAGGCGAACCGGTCGGCCTCGCTGGGGAACATGCCGACGTTGATCCTAAGCAGCCCGTAGCCCCCCATCTTCAGCATCACCCCGGCCAGCATCACGCTGGCCGCCGTTGGCGCATCCGTGTGGGCGTCGGGCAGCCAGGTGTGCACCGGCCACGAGGGCAGCTTTACCGCAAAATTGGCGAAGAACAGCCAGAACAGCGCCGACAACGGTATCAACACCGCGCCCGCCGCCAGCAGCGAACCCTTGGTGGAAAGCTCGACCATGTCAAACGTGCCGAGTTCGGGGGTAACGAACACCGCAACGATAGCCACCAGCATGAACGCGCTGCCCAGCAGGGTGAAAATCAGGAACTTCATCGCCGAGTATTCCTTGCGCCCGCTCCCCCATATCGAGATGAGCATGTACATGGGCACAAGCTCCAGCTCCCAGAACAGGAAGAACAGCAGCAGGTCCAGGGTGGCGAACACCCCCATAACCGCCGTCTGCAGCACCAGCAGCCAGAAGAAGTATTCTTTGACTCGATGGCTTACCCGCCAGGACCCCAGCACCGCACAGAACCCGATTATCCCCGTCAGGGCCACCATCGGCGCGCTCAGGCCGTCCACACCCATGAAGTAGCTGGCCCGCAGGGTTTCGCCCGGTATCCAGGAGAACCTGTCCACTAATTGGAACCGCTCGGCGCCGTCCCCCTGGTCGAACAGACCGAACACCAACAGGGCCACCACCATGTCGGCCAGCGCCACCAGGACGGCGAAGGACCGTATGCTACGGTCGCCCCGCCCCAACAGCAGGATGACCATCGCCCCGGCGGCGGGCAAGAACACCGCCGCGGTTAACAGCCCCGTATATCCAGAAACCAATCCAGTCCGCTCCTAATCCCGGCGGCGAACCGGCCGCCGGGGTCAAAACTATCCCTTTATATCTTCCAAGTTAGATAGAACGCTAGAATAATGGCCAGAGTGCCCAAGAAGACGAAAGACCCGTAAACCTGCACCTGGCCCGTCTGCAGCCGCCCTATGGCCGAGCCTGCGGTGCGGGACATCCAGCCCAGGGCATCCACCGCCCCGTCGACCACGTTCCGGTCCAGCCAATCAATAGCCCCAGCGAACGCACGATAGAATCCCCGGCGCACTACTACGCCCTCGTAGAGAGCGTCCACGTAATATTTCTCCGTCAGCAGAGTGTGCACCGGCCTGATAGCCCAGGGCGGCCGCCGGCTGCCGGCCCGCAGCAGCCCATATAGCAGTCCGGCAATCCCCAGGCCCCCCAGCGCCGCCCCGGTGGAAATCAAGGCCATCCACCTGCTGAAGTCGTGCACCTCGAAATGGCCGGCCAGCACCGAACGCTCCAACCCCGTTAGCAGGAATTCATTGATCCAATGCCCGGGGATGCCGATTTCTTTGTCCCACTGGGGATTGGCCAGATAGCCGGACACAACCGCCGCTATGCCCAAAACGATCATAGGGGCAACCATCACGACCGGCGACTCCCCCAGGTGGACGCCGCTGCCGTGGCCCGTCCCGTCTGCAACGGGCTCGTCCTTTTCCTCCATCTCCCTGTCCACCCCGCCGCGGAACCCCCCGTGGAAAGTCTGGTGGATCATCCTGAATGTGTAAAAGCCGGTCAGCACAACCCCCGCCAACAAAAGGCCGAAGGTAACCTGGCCCACCCACGGCTCCACCAGGCCGGCCCCGGTCCATACCCCCACCAGTATCTCGTCCTTGCTCCAGAAACCTGCCAGTGGGATAATCCCCACCAGGCTAAGCCCGCCGATTACCGTCAGGGCGTAGGTCCACGGCATCACCCGCCGCAGGCCGCCCATGTACCGCATGTCGAACGTGCCGGTGGCGTGGTTGACGCTGCCCGCACCCAGGAACAGTAGCGCCTTGAACGACGCATGGGTAAACAGGTGGAAAATCGCCGGGCCGTAGGCTCCCACACCCAAAGCCGCCATCATGTACCCCAACTGGCTAATGGTGGAATAGGCCATCACCCGCTTGATGTCATTGTTCACCAGGCCCATGGTCGCCGCCATAAACGCGGTGAAGCCCCCAATCAAAGCCACGACTGCCAGCGCATCGCCGGTCTGTTGGAACACCGGATAGAACCGGGCCACTAAGAACACCCCGGCGGCCACCATGGTCGCCGCGTGAATCAGGGCGCTTACCGGCGTCGGCCCCTCCATGGCGTCGGGCAGCCAGGAATGCAGCGGGAACTGCCCCGACTTGCCGGCCGCTCCGGCGAAAATCCCCAACGCCACCCAGGTCAACGCCATGCCGCCCAGGATGCCCGCACCGCCGATGGCCACCGGTTGAGCGGCGATCCAAATGTCCGGTATGTGGAATGCGTTTAGCCCCGCCGCCGCAAAGTCGTCCGCCTTGAAAAACAGGTAGAGGATTGCAATCAAAAATCCGACGTCGCCGATCCTGGTTACGATGAACGCCTTCTTCGCCGCCGCCGCCGCTGCCGGACGCTCATGCCAGAAACCTATGAGCAAGTAAGACGACGCCCCCACCAGCTCCCAGAACACGTAGAGCTGAATGATGTTTGCCGACAGCACCAACCCCACCATCGAAGCGGTAAACAGCGACATGTAGGCAAAATACCGTGAGTAGCCGTTGTCGCCCCGCATGTATCCCAGCGAGTAGACCTGCACCGCCAGGCTCACGCCGGTGACGACTATCAGCATGATGGCCGTAAGCTGATCGGTCAGCAGGCCAAGCTCTATCGTCGCTGTCCCGACGTCCAGCCACTCGTAGGATGCAAACTCCAGATCGTGCCCCAGGGCCACCGACCGCAGCGTCCACACCGACAGGCCCAGGGCCACTGCCAACGGCAGAACAAGGGCCAGGCCGCTTAGCAACGGATAACGTTTGAAGAATGGCCCGATAATCAGGCTGATGACGGCGAAAGACCCCAGCGGCAAGCAGAAAATAGCCCAAATATAGGCTTCGCCGATCATCTACAGCTTCCTCACTATCTCTTCGGCCACGTGCTCCCGCCCCTTGGGGACGTAAATCCGGAACGGCGCCCGCTCACCCCAGTCCCGGATATCCCCCTCGGGCAGAATACGGGTCGGCAGGCCCTCGCCCTCCAGCGCCTCTTTCCACATCTCCGCTATCATCAGGTTTGGCGCGCGCTTGAACTCGATCCACATCGCAGACATAGGCTTCAGCCGTCAACCAACTGTCGGATCCGGCGGTTCATCAGTTCCTGAGCTCCGTGGCCTCGGTCAAGTCCAGAGACTCGGTGGTCCGGTACATGGCGAACACTATCGCCAGCCCCAAGGCGATCTCCGCCGCCGCCACGGTAATAACGAACACTGCAAAGACCTGCCCCGTCAGCACGCTGCCGATGTTTTCCTGCAACGCTACCGGCGCCGCGTACTTGGCCAGGGCCACGAACGTCAGGTTGACCGCGTTGAACATCAACTCGATGGACATCAGCACAATCAGCACGTTGCGCCGGGCCAGCGCCCCGTATAGTCCGATTGCGAAAATCGTCGCCGCAATGATGAGCATTGCTTCGAAGGACACCGACGCTACCCCTCAGACCCAGGCGGCTGGGGTCTCACCAGCGCCAGCGCGCCGATGACGGCGGCCAGCAGCAGCACCGACACTGCTTCGAATGCGAGCACGAAGTCCCCAATCAGCAAATCGGCCAGGCCCGCCTGGCTGGCCGCTTCTTGTTCCTGCTCACTGTCGAACCCGGCCTCCTCCAGCGCCTCCGGAGACACGTTGCTCACGGATTGGGTCTGCACCAGGTTCACCCGCTCCTGCTCGTCCTCGGGAATCAGGTTCCAATTGGTATCCGTAGCCACAAATGCCACGGTGGCCAAAAGCAAGGCAGCGAAGAGCGCCGCCGGTATCTGCAGCCGGTTGGGCAGGTTGCCCCGCTGCACGTCCCTGGTGAGCATCACTGCGAAGATTATCAGTATCGATATCGCGCCGGCGTAAATCAGCACCTGCACCACGGCCAGGAACTCCGCGCTCAGCATCACGAAGAATCCCGCCACCGCAACGAAGACAACTATCAGCAACAACGCCGCCCGGAAAAGGTCTCGCGTCAAGACCACTCCCAGTGCGGCGCCTACGGAAATCACCCCCAGGAACCAGAAGACGATGTCCTGGAACAGCATCTAGACGGCTTCCTCAGCCGAAGCTGGCTTGGACCTCTCCTCGTTCCCGGTGGCCTGGGCTGAATCAGCCGGACTCTCCCCCTCCGCGGGGGAGATGGTCTCGCCTTGTCCCTTGGTTGGGCCCTCGGTCAGCCGCATCCCGGCCTTCTCCCGTTGGTGCCACGGCCAGGACTCCCGGCCCACCTGTTTCCAGTCCAGCGGTTGTCCGCCTCTGGGGTCATATCCGGCGTTTTCCAACTGGGGCCTGAAGAAGTTGCTGGGGTGCTTCTCCGCCGACCTCAGCTGGTCCAGCCCGATCATCATCCCTTTGCGGGAATACTGCCCCTGCTCGAAGCCGCTGCCCATGAACAGCGCGTCGTAAGGGCAGGCTTCCACGCATAAGCCGCAGAACATGCACCGGGCAATATCAATGTCGAAGACCTCGAGCAGGTACTTGTCTCCCTCTTTCGGAGCCGTCTCGCTGGGGCTCGTGACGATCTTGATGATTCCCAAGGGACAATACTTGGCGCATGAAGCGCAGCCCGTGCACCGTTCCTCGTACCAGACGAACTCCTCGCCGCGAAACCGCGGGTGCTGCTTCAGCCGCTCTTCCGGGTACTGCACCGTGAACGGCTTCTTGGTCAAGTTCCTCAACGTGACCATCAGCCCCTTGATCATTTCCAGGCCGTACATGCTACGCCGTCCCTCCTGGTTCCACTGCCGCCGGACTGCCCGAGACAGCCTGACTCCGGCCAGACGCAAGTCCGCGTTTGTCTTTGACCAGGTTGCTGAACAGGACTATGCAAACCACGGTCAACGGCAGGTTGATGCCGGTCATAATCCACAGGTCTCCCGTGCTCAGGGCGCCCGCGGCGTTCCTTAAGAAGTACACTTCCAGGGTGGTGGCCAGCAGGTTGATCATGCTTAACGGCAGCAGGAACTTCCAGGCCAGGCCCATCAGTTGGTCTATGCGCAGCCTTGGCAGAGTTGCCCTCACCCAGGTGAACACGAAGATCACCGCCATGAGCTTCAACAAAAACCAGAACCAGCCGATGTAGCTCGAAGCCGGGCCCGACCAGCCGCTCAGGAAGAAGGTCACCACCAGCGCCGCCGCCACCAGAGTGGCTCCGAATTCCGCCGCTTGGATCACGGCAAACTTAACCCCGCTGAATTCGATGTGGAACCCGGCAATCAACTCCGATTCCGCCTCCGCCACGTCGAAGGGTGTGCGGTTGAGCTCCGCAGATGTCCCCGCCAGGAACACGAAAAGCGCCGCCGGTTGCACCAGCAGGAAGGGGACGGTCTGGGCCGCCACCACGTCCGCCAGCGACATGGAACCCGCCACTAGCACCACTCCAAGCAACGACAGCACCACCGGAATTTCGTAACTTATCAGCACCGCCACGCCCCGGGCCGCGCCGAACATGGCAAAGCGGTTGTTGGACGCCCAGCCGGCCACGAAAATCGCCACCGTGGTCAGCGACCCCAGCGCCAGCACATAGAGCACCCCCACGTTCAGGTTGGCCAGGGCGGTGTCCTTGGCGAAGGGCACCACCGCTAAGACCAGCAACACTGGCATCAGCATGAGGACCGGGGCCATGAAGAACGCCAGCTTGTCCGCGTTGGCCGGCGTCAGGTCTTCTTTCAGCAACAACTTCACAACGTCGGCTATGGGCTGGAACAGACCGAAGGGTCCCCAGCGGTTGGGGCCGATGCGGTTTTGCATCCGCCCAATTATCCGCCGTTCCGCCCACGACAGCATCGCTGCTCCCAGCAGCACCATGTTCACCAGTATGAAAATGATGGCCAGCCCTGCCACCGCGTAAGCCAGCCCGCAGGGCAACACCTGCCCTACCCACTCGTAGATTACCCTGTACAGCAGGGTGTCGTGCAGGATGTTGTCCGGTCCGAGGGCGCAGTTCAACGGTCGACCTCTCCCATGTTAATGTCGACGCTGCCCAGGGTCACGATCATGTCCGCCAGCCTCCAGCCGACCAGCAGGTGCTCGGTGACCGTCAGGTTAATCAACGAAGGCGACCGTATCTTCATCCTGTATGGGCTGATTCCTCCGTCGCTCACCATGTAGAAGGCCAGTTCGCCCTTCGAGGCTTCCACCCTGGCGTAGGTCTCTGCGCCGGGTTCGGGCCTGACCAGTAGCGGAAGCTCCAACCGCACCGGGCCGGGCTCTATCTGCTCTACGCACTGCTCTATGATGCGGGCGCTCTGGTGGATTTCCTGGAACCGTACCCAAAACCGGTCGTAGTTGTCGCCGTTGCTGCCGACCGGCACGTCGAACTCCACCCGGTCGTAAACGTCGTACGGTTCCATTTTTCGCCAGTCCCACGCCAGTCCGCTGGCCCGCAGCACCGGCCCGCTGACCGAGCCGTTTATTGCCTTGTCCAGGGGCAATGGGCTGACGCCCCGCGTGCGGATCAGCACTATCTCGTTTTCCAGCACCAACTGCTCTATCTCGCTGAACTCCGACCGGAACATTTGCATAAACTCGTCAAGGGCCGGCCAGAAGTCATCCGGCGCGTCGTAGAACACTCCCCCCGGCCGGGCGTAGCTCACGGTGACCCTCGCACCGCACAGCATCTCGAACAGGTCCAGGATTCTCTCCCTGGTCCTGAAGCAGTACATCAACGGAGTGACCAGGGCCCCCAGGTCTTGCACGAAAAAGCCGATGCCGATCAGGTGGCTCGCTATTCGTTGCAGCTCCGAGGCTATCGTCCGCAGGTATTGCCCCCTGAGCGGCGCTTCCACACCCAGCAGCCGCTCCACGCCCAGGCAGTAACCCTGGTTATTTATCATGGAAGAAACATAGTCAAGCCGGTCGGTCAGAGTGACGATGTGGGTGTAATTGCGAGACTCGGCCAGCTTCTCGGTGCCCCGGTGCAGATACCCGAAGACCGGTTCCACCTCCAATATCTCTTCGCCGTCGAAGGTCACCCGTAGGCGAAACACCCCGTGGGTGCTGGGGTGATGCGGCCCCACGTTGACCGTCATTGGTTCGGTGCGAATCGGCATGCGACAGCTACAGGTAGTCCTTACGCAGGGGATGGCCTTCGTAGCCTTCCCACAGCATGATGCGTTTCATATTCGGGTGGCCTGCAAAGCGCACGCCCATCAGGTCCCACACCTCCCGTTCCTGGAAGTCCGCTCCGCGCCAGACGCCGTAGACCGAGGGCAGCGACAGGTCCTCCCGTCCGTATACTTTGGTCTTGACCACGGCGCTATGCTGCTGCCGCAGCGAGGTCAGGTGATATACCACTTGGAAATGCTCGACGTAGTCGACGGCGCTAATCGAATTCAAGAAGTCCATGTCGAGGTCGGGGTCGTCGTGCAAGAAGCGGGCTGCCTCGGCGATCCGTTCCGCCCTGACCCATACCTCGCTCTCTGTCCACTCATCCACCGAGTCGGGAACCGCTGACTGCAATCTTTCCGCCAGTTCACCGCCCGGCAGGGGCCGCACCGCCATCAGGCCTGTTCTCCGCCGGTTCGTTGCGGCGCGTTGTGGACCCCGGCCCGCGGACCCCGCAGGTTGTTGTACTTCTTGATTTTTTCGTGCAGGGCCATGATGCCGTATAACAGCGCGTCGGGCCTGGGAGGACAGCCTGGCACGTACACGTCCACCGGAATTATATGGTCCACCCCCGGCACCACGCTGTATGAGCCAAAATACGGCCCCCCGCTGGTGGCGCAGACCCCCATGGAAATCACCCACTTGGGGTCGCCCATCTGGTCGTAGATGCGCTGTATCGGCGGGGCCATCTTCCACGTCACCGTGCCCGCTACAATCATCAGATCGGCCTGCCTTGGGGATGCCCTGAAGACCTCCATGCCGAACCGGGAGATGTCGAACCTGCCCATGGCCGTCGCCATCATTTCGAAGGCGCAGCAGGCCAGCCCGAAGCTAACCGGCCACAGGGCCGACTTCCGGCTCCAGTTCACCAGGGCGTCCACCGACGTCACCAGAATGTTCTTCTTCAGGTCGTCTGGGACTTCGATCAGCGGCTCCGCCAGCGGCGAAGTGGCGGTGTCTTTCAGGTGCTGCACGGCCCCGCCTTCGTCCTGGTCCAGGCCCCATGTCCTGGCATGAAGCGGGCCGTCCCCTTTAGATATTTCCATCGCTCCCAACCCTCAGCCCCACTCCAGGTCTCGCTTGCGCCAGGCGTATGCCCATCCCACCAGCAGGATCATGACAAAGGCGGCCATCTCAACCATGGCGAACAACTCCAAGCTCAGAAACTTGGTCGCCCACGGATACAGGAAGACCACCTCCACGTCGAACACCACGAACAGGATGGCATACATGTAATACCGAAAGTTGTACTGGCTCCACCTTCCCCCGATTGGCTGCACGCCGCACTCATATGTCTCCAGCTTCACCGCAGTGGGGTTGTTGGGACGGAGGCCCAGCTTCGACGACATCCAGGACATCAGCAACATGCTGGTGGGGACGATGAAAGAAACGGCGACAAAGATGGCAACCAACCCATACTGGCGGAAATAGTCGTCTAACATGAGCGCTTGCCCGGAGAGAGTCTTGAACAGAGTCTTGTTCGGGTTGAAATTATAACATAGGCGGGCTCCTATCGATAGTGAAATCCCGCACAAAGATAGTTGCCAACACACGCTATAGGTCTCCGCTCCTCCCTATGACACATGGCCCTTGCGCCGTCGTGCAGCCCTGCCTATTATGTCCTTAGGCGCAGTCGAAGCCGCACCAAGGCCACTGGACCGCCGCCCAAGCCAATGGCCCAAAATGGCTCAGAACGGCTCAGAATGTCTCAGGTATCAAAAAACCCGCCATCCGTCCCAATACGGGCAAGGGTGCCCGCCAAACCCCAGTACGGGCATGGGCCCCCGCCAAACCCCAGTACGGGCATGGGCCCCCGCCGAACCCCAGTACGGGCATGGGCCCCGCCAAACGTCATTCCCGCGCAGGCGGGAATCTAACCATGAGACCCCGCCACCAACCCGGTAGGGGCGAAAAATCTGTCGCCCGCCCTTGAAGACCGGCTGACTAGCTAATGCCTCGACCCAAACTCCTCATTGCCACCCACAATCCAGGCAAGATCCGGGAATACCGCGCCCTGCTTGGCGACGTCCTTTTCGAGTTGGTCTCCCTCTCCGACGCGGGCATCACGGAAGAGGTCGAAGAGACCGGCAGTACGTTTGAAGCCAATGCACGCTTGAAGGCCTGCGGATATGCAGCCCTGAGCCGGCTGACAACCCTGGCCGACGATTCGGGCCTTGAAGTCGACGCCTTGGACGGCCAGCCCGGTGTCCGTTCTGCCCGCTACGGCGAAGACACCGTAGATCAAGATGCGTCAGGGAAGCTTTCAGACCACGACAGGGTAACCCTGCTATTGCGCAACCTGGATGGGGTACCCTGGGACCGCCGCACTGCCCGCTTCCGCTGCGTCATCGCCATCGCCGGCCCTCCGACAGTCAAGGCAACCCCAGACCACCCTGCCCTTTTGGAAGGCTCCGTCGAGGGAGTGATACAATATGAGCCTATGGGCAATGACGGCTTCGGCTACGACCCGGTCTTCTACCTCCCTTCCTACCGCCTGACCATGGCACAACTCCCCTTGGAGGAGAAAAACCGCATCAGTCACCGGGCCCAGGCGGCCCAAAAGGCCGTCCAACTGCTCCATCGATGGAGCGGAGAATGATCGCTGATTACTACCGAGGGTAAGTTCGACCAATGACCTTGGACACATTCGGCAGGCCCTTGCGGGACCTGCGAATCTCCGTAACCGACCGGTGCAACTTCCGGTGCCCTTATTGCATGCCCGCCGAAGTCTTTGGCGAGAGCTACCAGTTCCTGCCCAAAGACGAGATTCTCACCTTCGAGGAAATCGCCCGGCTGGCCCGGATTTTCGTGGAGTTGGGCGTGAACAAGCTCCGCATCACGGGAGGGGAGCCCCTGCTCCGCACCGATCTCCCCAAGTTGGTCTCCCTGCTGGCCGCCATTCCGGGAGCGGCCGACTTAACCTTGACCACCAACGGCTATCTCCTGGCCCGGCAGGCCCAGTCCCTCAAGGATGCCGGCCTGGACAGGATTACCGTGAGCCTGGACTCCCTGGACGATGAGATATTCAAGCAAATGAACGGCCGCGGGTTTGCGCCCAAGCGAGTACTCCAGGGCATCGACAAAGCTGCCGAAGTCGGGCTGTCCCCGGTCAAAATCAACGCTGTGGTGCAGAAAGGAGTCAACGACCACACCGTGGTGGACTTGGCCCGCCACTTCAAGGGGACGGGCCACATCTTGCGGTTCATCGAATACATGGACGTGGGCAACCGCAACGGCTGGAAGTGGGAAGAGGTGGTGCCCGCCGCGGAAATCATCCGGCGCATCGACGCCGAAATGCCCCTTGAACCCCTGGAAAGCGACTATCGGGGAGAGGTCGCCAAACGCTACCGGTACCGGGACGGCCGCGGCGAAATAGGCATCGTCTCATCGGTTTCCGAGCCATTTTGCGGCGATTGCACCCGCTCCCGGCTTTCCACCGACGGCATTCTGTATACCTGCCTGTTCGCCACCCAAGGCATCAACCTCCGTGACCCTATGCGCTCCGGCTCCGGTGACGCCGAGCTGCGGGACCTGATTGCCAGGGTGTGGGGCAACCGCACCGACCGCTACTCCGAAGAACGCGCCGAGTTGGCCGCCTCGCAAAACGCCCCCCGCAAAGTGGAGATGTACCAGATTGGCGGCTAGTCCGACTCCACCGTTGGCCGGCAGGCCTTCAACCGCTGCCCCACTCTCGAAATAGAGGATTTACCGCTATCAGCGCCTTGACTATCTACACCGACGGTTCCTGCTCGGGCAACCCGGGCCCCGGGGGTTGGGCCGCCATAGTCCTTTCGGACAGAGACGAGCCCCTGCGCCTGTCAGGCCATGAACCCAAGACCACCAACAACCGGATGGAGCTTACCGCCGCCATCAAGGGCCTTGAAGCCGCCCCGCCCGGTTCCTCAGTGACATTGTTCAGCGACAGCGAATACCTGGTCAAGACCATGACCCGCAACTGGAAACGCAACGTCAACAAGGACTTGTGGGACCAACTGGACTCTCTGTCGGCTTCCCGCCAGATCGACTGGCAATGGGTAAGGGGTCACGTGGGCAACCATTGGAACGAGGAGGCTGACCAACTCGCCGTCTCCGCCATGAAGCAGGGCCCCGCCTCCAACCCCGCCGGCGGGGATTCCCCCGCCCTCACCCACCTGGACCAGGAAGGCAGCGCGCGGATGGTGGACGTTGGCTCGAAGCCGGTCACTGACCGCCAGGCCACCGCGACAGGATACCTGTCGGTCTCGCCGGAGACCGTGAGCCTGATACAGCAGGGCTTGATGAAGAAAGGAGACGTCCTGACCGTGGCCCAACTGGCCGGAATCATGGGCGCCAAGCGCACGTCCGACCTGATTCCGTTATGTCATCCCCTGCCTTTGAACCGCGTCAAGGTCGACCTCGAACTTGACCCCCAGCAGAACCGCATAGACATCACCGCCACCGTCAGCACCTCTGCCAAGACCGGCGTGGAAATGGAAGCCCTCACCGCGGTGTCGGTGGCGGCCCTGGCCGTCTACGACATGTGCAAGTCAGCCGACCGGGGCATCCGCATAGAGGGAATCCGGCTCCTCAAGAAGAGCGGCGGCCAAAGCGGAGACATCACCCTGGAATAATAGCCCCCGTCCTGCCCCGTCCCTGCCCCGTCCCTGCCCCGCCCTGCCCCGTCCTGCCCCGTCCTGCCCCGTCCTGCCCCGTCCTGCCCCGTCCTGGCCCCGTCCTGCCCCGTCCTGCCCCGTCCTGCCCCATCCTGCCCCGTCCTGCCCCGTCCTGCCCCATCCTGCCCCGTCCTGCCCCATCCTGCCCCGTCCTGCCCCGTCCTGCCCCGTCCTGCCCCGTCCTGCCCCGTCCTGCCCCGTCCTGCCCCGTCCTGCCCCGTCCCTACCCCGTCCCTACCCCGTCCCTACCCCGTTCGCCCTGAGCATGTCGAAGGGCCCGCGCCGGGCCTCCCGATTGACAGCCTTTCGAAACCAACATTACCATTACCTGCGTAGGAACGCCGCCTGGCGGCTGGCCGGCGAGTTCCTGGGTGGCAACGTAGCTCAGCGGCAGAGCGGGCGCTTCATAAGCGCTAGGTCACTGGTTCGAACCCAGTCGTTGCCACCATTGCCGCATACCACGCCCCTCGTTTGGTCCAGTGAGATTTGCCTACCTCGGCGGCGCTGGAGCAACCTCATCGTATAACCAGGCATCGAACAGTTGGCCCAGTTCCTGGCCTGAGACCTCTTCCGCCACCTCCACGAAATCTGAGGTTGATGCGTTGCCTCCGCCGTACCGAGACAAGTACTCGCGCAGCGTGAGAAAGAAGGCATCGTCGCCAATTTCATCCCGCAGTGCGTGCAGGGTCATGGCCCCCCTTACGTAGACCGTCGCTTCAAAGGGCGCATCGGATTGCGGCTTCCCAGGCGGGCCCAGGTCAGCCCTCCAGAGCACCTCCCAGAACACGTCAAACGCCCCGCCGTCGGACTTGTGGTCCTCCCACAGCCATTCTGCGTACGTGGCAAAACCCTCGTTGAGCCACACGTCTTCCCACGTCGCAGGCGTTACCAGGTTCCCGAACCACTGGTGGGCCAACTCGTGCGCCACCACCCGCTGGCCCGCTGCTGCCAGGGTGATCGCGCCGTACACCGGTCTGGTCTGAGTCTCCAGGGCCGCGAAGGGCGCATCAATTACGATAGAGCCGAAGGACTCGAACGGATACTCGCCGAAAGTGTCGCTGAAGAACCCCATCATGTCGGGCGTTTCCTCGAGGTGCCGCCTCACTCGCTCGCGCACCGTTTCCTCGATCAGGTCGACTATCGGTGTTCCCTCGGGCCCTTGGGTGACCACCTCATCGAACCGGGAAATCGCTACGGCCGCCAGGTAGCTCGCCAGCTCGTCGCCAGACTCCCAGGTATAGGTGCTGGTGTCCCCGTCATCGACGACGCTCACTAGCTCTCCAATAGCGGCCACTTCGTAAGGCTTCGGGACCGTCACCACAAACGTGTAGGAGGCCTTGTCCGACGGGTGCTCGTTCAAGGGAAACCAGGTGGATGATCCCCACGGCTCCCCCACTGCGTAGATGCCAGTCGGATACCTGATCCAGCCGCCCTGAAAGCCGGTGCCCGGGATCTCGTCAGGAGTGGGTTGTCCCTCGTACAGGACCTCCACGGTAAAGGATGCTCCGTTCCGAATCGGCGAGTCGGGCGCTATGGTCAGCTCGTTTCCGATCCGGCTGTGATTCGCGGGCCGGTCTGACACTCGCGTCTCTAGCACTGTGAGGCCGCGCATGTCGAGATTAAACGAGGAAAGCGCCTGGGTTGCGTTGGCCTCAATGTCGGCCTTGCCTGAAACGAAGTTGCTGTCGACATCCACATCTAGCGTCACGGTGTAATGCGCGACTTCGTAGCCCCCGTTGCCCAGACCCGGATAGAGCGGGTCCCCAAGACCCGGACTCCCTGCCGAAGGCTCCTCCCCCGCGCCGCACGCCGCCGACAGCAGCAAAGCAGCCGCCAGCGCAGTCGCCGACAGTGTGACCACAAGCATCCTGCTATTCATGCTCGTTACAACCATCCCTGGGCATGCACAGACTGCCTAGCAGTGCCAGCTAGTAGCCCTTGACAGGATCTATTCTGCCTTCGAGAGGGTGCCCGTCGAGGTAGCGGCGGAGGTTCTCGCAGAAGAACTCGGTGGCGCGGTCGCCGTAGTCCTGCAGGCCGCCGGTGTTATGGGGGGTCACAATCACGTTGGGCAGGCCCCATAACTCGCTGCCGGCGGGCAGCGGCTCCTGGGCGAAGACGTCGAGGGCCGCTCCGCCGAGCCGACCGCTCTTTAGAGCGGCAAGGAGCTGTGCCTCGTCGACGACCTCGCCACGGGAGACGTTGATGAAGAACGCGCCCGGCTTCATGGCGTCGAACTGGGCCTTGCCAATCATGCCCCGCGTCTCGTCGGTGAGGCTGACAGCCGCGACGACGTAGTCGCACTCGGCCAGCATGTCGTTGAGGCGGTGAGAGGGGAAGACCTCGTCGACGTTGGGGACGGCCTGCCCGGGGACGTAGGTGCGGCGAGCGGCCACGACGCGCATGTCGCACCCGGCGGCCCGTTTGGCGACGCTGCCGCCTATACCGCCGAGGCCGACGATGCCGACGGTCTTGCCGGCGAGTTGGCCGTTGGTTATGCGGGTCCATTCCCGGCGGGCCTGTGCCTCGACCCGCTTCACCATGTTCTTCTCGTTCATGAGCATGAACATCAGGCAGGACTCGGCGATGGGCGGGCCGTTGATGCCGCTGGAAGAGGTGAGGACGACGCCGTGCTCCAACAGGCCGGTCCCCGCAAGAGAATCGACCCCTGCGGCGAAGGCCTGGACCCACTTCAGGTTGGGGGCGAGATCGAGAATGTTCTCGGGGAGGCCGGTGCCGAAGATGACCTCGGCCTCTCCAACGCGGCGACCGAACTCGCCGGTATCCCCCTCGACCGCCATGACGTCGCCGCCCTGGTAGGAGCGCATGAACTCGCGGGCGCCCTCATCGACGTAGGGGGCGTAGACGACCTCGATGCGGGAATCGACTGCGGCGATGACGTCGGCGTCGGCGGGGCTGCCGAAGTAGTGGGCTATGAGTACGTTCACTTTGTCCATCGGCTGCCTCGCTTTGACTGGGATCCGCAACGTCCGCCACCACTAGAAGCGGCGCGTGCAGCGATTATATCAATGGCATAATGCGGGCTTCAGACGCCGCCGGCAAGCCTGCCACCTATTCCGGCTTGGAAGTGTGCCAGAGGCAGGCGCCGGCGTTGGCGAGGACCAGAGGATTGAGGACAGACACCAATATCCACCCGACGTTCTGGGCGTCGGATTGGGTATCGCCCATGATCAGGGAGAACCAAAGCGGAAAGAAGATGATGGCGAGGGCTAGCGAGACAAACACAGTCGCTTGAGCAGTAAGTCGCCGAATAAGGTCGTCATGGGCAATCACCCGCTTGTTGCCCCAGGCGACTGCGATGGCGATTAAGATGCCGGCGCCGGTGATGTAATTGAAGACGTCCCAAATCTCCTGCGGGTCCAGCGCATCCGCGTAGAAACGGCTGAAGAGCGCCTGCGCCGCATAGACAATGGCGTACAGAAACAGCACCCCCCCGGCCGCCCGTTTGACACCGTACATGTCTTACCTCCGTAACTGGACCATCTTTCACCGCGGGCCGCAGTATAGCAGGCTGCGCCGTCGAAATTCCGACCCACCCGTTAAGCCGGCCCGCTTGTTTTCAAACCGCCTGTGCCCGCAGTCAACAGACGTGATGCCTAAACCCGAATCCACCGAAGGACACCGATGGACGGCGTGAGGAAAGCGGAAGGGGGATGAGGGAGCTACAGGGGAAATAGCCTGGGTTCCATTTGGGGTAGGGAGGTCGGCGGACGGTCTTCATCGCCGCACAGGGGCCCCTATGGCCGTCTGCAGGAGCTGCGATGCGCGGGATGGCGAGAGAATACGCAGCAGGGAACTCTCTCGGACCGGGCTGGCGCGAGTCTGCGGGGATCTTCGGTTGTCCGGTGGGTGGGTCGGTCGCCGACGGTGCCGTCAGGCCGGGAGTGGAATGGCTCGCAGCCGGGCCAAGGCGCGGCTGAACTTCTCAGCCCAAGGCCAGCGATCCGGAAGATGCAGGGTCAACCGGCGTGCCGAGCGGGTGAGCCGTCCGGCCAGGGAGAAGAACCGCCGCCGGAGGGTCTTGGTGGTGGCTATCCGCTCTCCCAGACCGATCCGCGCGGTCCAGCGGGCCAGGTTGTGGGCCATCGTCTGGACGGCCAGCCAGGCGCCGTTGGCGGCGAAGCGGCCCGAGGGGAGATGGTTGAGCCCGACGCCGTACTTGAGGTCGCGTATGGCATTCTCGATCTCGGCGTGGCGGCGATGGTCAGCCTCCAGTTCGAGCAACTCCCCGTCCCGGTCGGTGATGAAGCCGTGATAGCTGTATTTGGCGAAGAGGGCCAACTGGGAACCGGGCGTGGGCTTCACACGCCGGACGATGAGCCGCACCGGCGCGGCGTCAGGTTCACTCTGGAAGGGAGTGCAGGTGGTCTCGGCCACATCGGCGGCGCCGTCCATCCAGTAGGGAATGGGAGTCCAGGCATCCTCGGGTATCGCCTCGATGAGATTGCGCAGGCTCTTGTGCTGGCGGATGGTGATGGAGAAGCGGACATCCATCTTGCGGCAGACGGATACCACGCTATGAGTGTAGAAGCCGCTGTCGGCCCGTAGCGTGAGTCGTCCGTTGGCCCCGGCGTAGCGTACCCGCCCCACCGTCTCCCGCAGAAAGTGGGCGGCGCCC
This sequence comes from Dehalococcoidia bacterium, assembly GCA_965249215.1. Lineage (GTDB taxonomy): Bacteria > Chloroflexota > Dehalococcoidia > Lucifugimonadales > UBA3495. The sequence continues at coordinate 1,272,901 of CBDFLN010000002.1, forward strand.
CGGGCGGTGTTGGCGCGGCCCTCGCGCAGCCGGGACATCAGCACATCCCCGGTACCGGCGGCGATGGCCAACAGCGGGTGATAGCCCCGCTTGCCGGTATAGCCGTGGTGGCGTGCGCCCTCCTTGGCCAGTCCGTAGGTCTCGCAGATGGTGGAGTCCAGGTCAATGGTCAGGGGCCCGTCGCCGGGTCCCGCCCCGGCCTGCCAAGCCCGGGCCAGCAACTCGCGGCTCACCCGGTCGAGTTGACGGACGTGGCCCCACCGGAAGCTGCGCAGGAAGGTGCCCAGGGTGGATGGCGCCTTGACCGTGCCGCCCAGGGTGCAGGCCGTCCCCCCGGTGCGCAACACATCGGCGTCGTCAATGCAGTCGCCCCCAGCCAGCGCAGACGCCACCAGCGTCATCATCTTGTCGCTCGTGTTCGCCCGCCCCGGGGCATCGCCCAGGTCGAGGCGCTGCTGGACGAGTTCGGGCAGGCCGAGGTGCCGCGCCAGGGTGGCCGGAAGGAGCAGCCCGGCATTGGGCACCAAGCGGCGGTCGTCGAAGGTGATTTGGATCCGGTCGGGGTGGTTGCGTGGCAGCATCTATTGGGTGCTCCTTTTCCGGGGTCGGTTTTTTGCTACAAAACCATTATCCCAGAAGCACACGAGCACCTTCTTGCCGCTTCAGGACGCTAACCCGACGCCCTCCTTCGGTGGATTCGGGCTAAAGGGCATGGATTCGGGGCACAATCTCCGCAAGCCCCTGCAGCGTCTCCCTCAACCCTTCGTACATCGAGCCGTCCGGGCGACGAACGGCAGCAACGTTCATGCTGACGCTCCGGAACCCCATGTTCCGCAAGGCCCGCAGTTTCGGCAAGACGTCTGAAGGGACCCTGGCCATAGACGATGTCAAATACAGTGTCCCGGGGGGAGGGATAGTAAACAAGCTGTTCGTGGCTGGCGAGCTTAAGAGAATCTTCAACTACCGCCGGGCCAAGCTGCTCGAATTGTTCCCGGCGCAACCGGAAACCCGATAGAGCATGTTGCCCTTGCGGTTGCCCAGGCGCCGGGCGGAAAAGGCCCTTAGCTTCCGCCCAATGCCTACTGTTATAATTGAGTCCACTCATATAATTGAGTCCACTCAAGGGGAGGAGGCTTCCGATGCAGAGCAGCGCCGTCCGGCTCACTGAGCTGTCTCATACCGCTGGTTGAGCCAGTAAGCTCAGCATGGAGGACCTGGTCCAGGTCCTGAAAAAGCTGCCGGCAGTCACCGACAAAAAACTGCTGGTGGGCATCGAAACCGGTGACGACGCGGCAGTATACCGGCTGAACGATGACGCGTCGCTGATACTCACCGTCGACTTCTTCACCCCCATCACCGATGACCCCTACGAGTTTGGCGCCATCGCCGCAGCCAACGCCCTGAGCGACGTGTACGCCATGGGCGGCAAGCCCCTGCTCGCCCTCAACATCGTCGGCTTTCCCGCAGACTTGGACAAAGCTGTGCTGGAAAAGATCCTCCGTGGAGGGCATGACAAGGCGACCGAAGCAGGCTGTCTGATTGTAGGGGGCCACACCATTGATGACGCCGAGCCCAAGTACGGCCTCTCTGTAATCGGACTGGTGGCGCCCGGAAAGCACGTCACCAATGCCGGCGCCCGCCCCGGCGATTCCCTGGTGCTGACCAAGGCACTCGGCGTCGGCATCATAACCACCGGCGGCAAGCAGGGTGTAAGTCCCGCCGGCGTGCTGCAGAGTGCCGTCGAGAGTATGTCGGAATTAAATCGCGCCGCCGCCGATGCGATGATGAAAGTGGGGGTCAACGCCTGCACCGATGTTACCGGCTTCGGCCTGCTGGGCCACTTGAAGTCAATGACCAAGGCCAGCGCTGTGGGCGCCAAGATTTACTTCAGCAAAGTACCGGCGCTGCCCGGCGCTTGGGAACTGTTGGAGAAAGACATAGTCCCCGGCGGCACCCGCCGTAATTTGCAACACGTAGCGGAATCCGTTGACTGGCCCTCTGAACTTCCCCAACAACACCGCCTGCTGTTGTCCGACGCCCAGACCTCCGGCGGCCTGCTGATTTCCGTGCCCAGCCCCAAGCTGGAGTCCCTGCTCCAGGAACTGGCGGCGGTCGGCGCGCCTCACCAGTCGGTGATCGGCGAGATTACTGAAGGCCCGCCGGGCAGAATCGTTGTCTCGCCCTAGTAGCAGCGGAATGTAGGTGCATCTTGAAGCGCCCTGACCAGATTAAGGATGCCCCCGCGGACCCCGCAGGCCGGGTCCCTCCCGGTCAATTTCTGTCCAACAAGTTTCCGGTCCTTACCTATGGCAGCGCTCCCAAGATTCGCATCGAGGAGTGGACGCTCCGGGTGTTCGGACTGGTAGCCCGCGAGCTGGAGCTTGACTGGGCCGCATTCTCCAAGCTGCCGTGGCAATCGACCGTAGCCGATTTCCACTGCGTTACCCAGTGGAGTTCACTGGACCAGGACTGGGAAGGCGTACCGTTTGCCGACGTCGTATCCCCCGCGCAGCCATCCCCGGAAGCCCGCTTCGTCATGGTCCACTGCTACGGAGGCTATTCCACCAACCTGCCCCTGGAACTGGCGATGCAAGAGGGGATCTTCGCCCATAAGCAAAACGGGGAACCCCTGGGCGAAGGCCACGGTTGGCCTTTGCGGCTGGTAATCCCCAGCCGCTACGGATGGAAGAGCGCCAAGTGGGTCAGCGGCGTCGAGTTGCTCGCCCAGGACGAGCCCGGGTTCTGGGAAAAGCGGGGCTACAACAACAACGGCGACCCCTGGAAAGAAGAGCGCTTTTGGCCCGAGTTGGCCCGGTAGCCCAGCTTCACGGGAAACAGTTCAAGCCGCCGGTCCTGGCATCCTCCTTCTCGCGGCCTACTCCGATCGCGCACCAGTCGCGGCAGTGCAACAAAGGGAACGGCTGGCCGGTCACGCCCGCTTGTCGTGGGCGTGACCGGCCAGCCGTCCAGCAAGTCTCAAGTCTAATGAACGCAGAGACCCGGCGCCGGGTTCCACGAGTTAGGATCCCGAATCAGGCCGCCTTGTACTCCTCCTCGATCCGGACATCCGGGCTTCTTCTGGGACGTTTGTACGCAAGTTCGACATCCTTAAGGTAACCGCACTGCAAGCAACTCAAGAACTTTCCGAAGATGTCTTCTTTCAGACACACATCCCCTTGGCATTTTGGACAGACCTTAAACAATATCATCGTCGTCCCACCTCATCACTGTGTTGTCTTGCCCCTTGTTTACTTGCCTGGTAGCTTCTTACTTGACATGCTGTATATCAACTTTTATCATATAAACTGGTTAAGGTCAAGGTGGCGATAGGGTAATTCTTCAAAAGCTGGAGTCGGCCTATGCGCGAGCGCTCGAAGACACAGACGGAAGGTCCGGCAAGTACTCGGCCTCAACCGGTGCCCCAAAGGCCCGCGCAGACCTCACTGAGTAAAGTGCAGGAGAGCGAGCCCGACGCCCCGAGCAGAAGGGCCCGCGATGCCGACGAGCAAGCCGTAAGGCTGGAAGGCCTCTACATCATCAGCGTGGCCGCCCGGATTCTAGACATGCATCCCCAGACGTTGAGGAAATACGAACGGCTGGGGCTTATCAACCCCGGGCGCACCATAGGGATGCTCAGACTCTACTCTAGGGATGACATCAGGAAGGTCCGTTTAATCCGCCACCTGGGAAACCTGGGCCTCAACCTGGCCGGTGTCGAGTTCGCCCTGGCCACGGTGGAAAACCTGCTTAGGTTGAGACGCCGTTCAAGGGCTTTGGCAGGAGACAGCGGCCTTGGCGACGTCTTGGACCAGGAGATCAGCCGAATCTTTCAAAACCTGAACCTCCCTGTGAATGATTAAGGGTGAATGATTAAGGGTGAATGATTAAGGGTGAATGATTAAGGGTGAATGATTAAGGGTGAATGATTAAAAACCGGCCAATCCAACCCAACGGCAACACGGGAATGGTCCTATGACTACCGAACCAAATAATGGTAACCAACCGGACGCGCTGCCCTTCTCCAAGGATGGCTACGACGATTTGAGCCATCTCTCGGTTGAAGAGCAGGTGACGGCCCTCCAGGACCGGTTGCAGCAATCTCAGAAAGAAGCCGGCCAGAGCCTGGATACCGCCCAACGTGCTCAAGCAGAGATGGTCAACTTTCGCCGGCGCACCGATGAAGAGCGAATTGCTCTTGGGAAATACGCCAACGAGCGCCTCATCAACAAGCTGCTGCCGGTCATGGAAGAGTTGACCCTGGCTTTGAACCACGCCGATAAGGTAGGCGCCAACGATTCCTGGTTGGAAGGCGTCAAGCTCATCCAACGCAAGCTGGACAATATGCTCCAGTCGGAAGGGGTAACCGAAATCGAGGCCTTAGGGACGGAGTTTAATCCCATGGAACACGAGGCCTTGGGGGCGGTGGAAACTGCCGAACACCCATCGGGCTACGTCGCCGAGGTGGTCCGAGCCGGGTACCGGCTGCATGAAAGAGTAATTCAACCGGCCCAGGTTATGGTGGCTACAGAACCGGCCGAGCCGCAACAAACGTAGCAATTCGAAGAATCGAAGGAGATTGAACATGGCTAAAGTCCTGGGCATTGATCTGGGCACCACCAACTCTGTGGCCGCCGTAATTCAGGCGGGAGAGCCCACCATCGTTGAGAACGCAGAGGGGGCTCGGCTCACGCCCTCGATAGTAGCGGTAAATCCCCGCTCCGGTGAGAGGTACGTGGGCCAAGTTGCCAAGCGGCAGGCCGTGACCAACCCGGAAAACACCCTGTTTTCCGTCAAACGACTCATGGGCCGCAGGTTCCAGGACCCCGAGGTACAGAACGCCATCAACAAGCTCCCTTACAAGATAGTGTCCGGGCCCGACCAGGACGCCCACGTGGAGATGGCCGGGCAGAGCTTCCCGCCGCCCCAGATTTCATCCTTCGTCCTTCAAAAAATCAAGCAGGACGCCGAGGCCAAGCTGGGGGAGAAGATTAGCCAGGCGGTCATTACCGTGCCCGCTTATTTCAATGACTCCCAGCGGCAAGCCACCAAGGACGCCGGCGCCATCGCCGGTATGGAAGTCCTCCGCATCATCAACGAGCCCACCGCTTCTTCGTTGGCCTACGGGCTGGACAAGGCCAAAGTCGATGCTACCGTTGCGGTGTTCGACCTGGGCGGTGGCACCTTCGATGTCAGCATCCTCCAAATGGGCGACGGGGTGTTCGAGGTCAAGTCGACCAACGGCGACACCTACTTGGGCGGCGATGACTTTGACCAGAGAATCCTCGACTGGCTCATCCAGGACTTCCGGCAGGAAACCGGCATCGACCTGAGCAACGACCGCATGGCGCTGCAACGCCTGAGGGACGCTGCGGAACGCAGCAAGGTTGAACTCTCCACCGTCCTTGAGACGGAGATCAACCTGCCCTTCATTACCGCCGACTCCAGCGGGCCGCAACACCTGGTAAAACCTCTGACTCGGGCCAAGCTGGAACAGCTGGTGGCGGACCTGATTAGCCGCACCGAGGAGCCCTGTCGTCAGGCCATCGCCGACGCCGGGTTCGGCGCCGACGGCATCGACGACGTGATCCTGGTGGGCGGTATGACCCGAATGCCGGCAGTGCAGGAAAAGGTCAAGCAGCTGTTCGGCAAAGAGCCCAGCCGCAACGTAAACCCCGACGAGGCCGTGGCCCTCGGCGCCGCTATCCAGGCGGGAGTGTTGGCCGGAGAAGTGGACGACATAGTCTTGGTGGATGTGACCCCTCTCACCCTCGGGTTGGAGACCTTGGGCGGTGTGTTGACTACGTTGATCTCCCGCAATACCGCCATACCCACCGAAAAGACCGAGGTGTTTACCACCGCCGCCGACGGGCAGACCACCGTAGATATCCACGTTCTCCAGGGAGAACGCCCCATGGCCGCCGACAACAAGTCCATCGGCCGCTTCATGCTCGACGGTGTCTTGCCCGCTCCCAGGGGGGTTCCCCAAATCGAAGTCAAGTTCGATATCAACCACGACGGAATCCTTTCCGTGTCGGCCAAGGACAAGGGGACGGGCAAGGAGCAAAAGATCGTCATACAGTCGGGATCTGGCCTCGCCAAGGATGAAATCGAGCAAATGATTAATGAGGCGAAAGCCCACGAGGAGGAAGACCAGCGCAAGCGGGTCGAAATAGAGACTCGTAACCAGGCCGACTCATTGGTATACAGCGTAGAAAAGGCTCTAGAAGACAACAAGGACAATGTGCCCCAGGAACTGAAGGAAGAGGTGGAAGCTAAAATTGCTACGTTGAAGTCGGCCATCGCCGCTAACGACGTGGCGGCAATGCAACCCGCCATGGCCGACCTGAACAGCGCCATGCAGCGCCTGGGACAGGCCGTTTACAGCCAGGCCGGCGGCCCTGCCGACCCTGCAGATGCCGGCCCGTCGGACGGGAACGCCGCGAACGGCGACCAGTCCGGTGAAGATACGGTGGAGGGCGAGTTCCGGGAGGTTTAAATCCAGGGCTTGAACCCGTTACAGGTAGCTGTCCCAGTCTGGTATAATAGGCCAACCAAAGCAACCCCAGCGAACTTAAAAACGGTGGTCCTAACGTTAAGGCCGGTGGAGTGATTATGGGCGCACAGCAAGGACCCGCAGACCCTGAAGTAGTCAACGAGCAGAACCCAACAGTGATTGAAGGAATAGACCAGGCGCTGACACCCCTTCAGTATCACTACCTCAGCTTGCTGCAGCGCTTGATCGCGTTAAAGAACAGCTATCAGGCCGACCCGGACTTTGAGGGCTGGTTGATGGCCAGCATCAATAAAGCCATCTATGCCACTCTGCGGGACTGTATCGAAAGTAACACCGGCGACGCGGCTAAGGAGCTGCTGCGGAGAGAGCACCAGGTCAATTAACTACGGGTGCTCGACGCCTGAAACCGCCCCCCGGTCTGCCTCGCCGCGGCCACCCGCGGCCTTCGCCGTGACCCTCCACGGTGCCCCCTGGTTTACCTTGTCAGAATGCTTTGGCGCGGGCTATCATAGACCCCATGGAGTCTCGACCCGTCAAGTACCCTCTGGGTTCCCTCTCCCTTATCGAGGCCAAGACCTTTGGCGAGCCGGGACAACGCACTTTTCACCTCGCTATAGAGGCAGGGCACGCCGCTGGCGCGGTTTGGCTCGAAAAAGAGCAGCTTCTCCAACTAGGGATTTATCTCCGGGACACGGTCCAGTCCCTTTCGGAGGATGACCGGTCGCGGCCAAGCCAACCCAGGGAACCGGAATGGTCCGGCGGGGACGCCCATATCGACTTCAAAGCGGCGCAACTCCTGCTGAGTCACGATGCGCCTACCAATTCGTTCTACGTGTTGGCATACGAAGGGGAAGACTCCGAATCCGGCGACGAGGGTTCCTCGGTTAGCTTTTGGATTACCACGGACCAGGCCGGAACCCTGGCCGAAGAGGCTCTCCGGATTTGCGCGGCGGGCCGTCCACGTTGCGTGCTCTGCGGGTCGCCCATAAACTCCGACGGCCATGTCTGCCCCCGGGCCAATGGTCACGTGGCCTTTGAACTTGGCTAGGCGCAGGACCCTCTGAGCCAGGAAACCTCGGTGAAGGCTGATCCATCCACCCGAGACATCCTATGCAGCGGCGAAATCGTTGCTTGTCAACTTACGCCGGACGGGTCTAACTACACCTTCTTGGCCCGCGTCCAACTGGGCGATACCGAGAGCCTGGCCATCTACAAGCCCAGGGACGGGGAAGCGCCCCTCTGGGATTTCCCCAGGGGGACGCTCTACCAGCGAGAGTATGCCGCTTATCTGTTGAGCCAGGTGCTGGGTTGGGACTTCATCCCATTCACCACCATCCGGGACGGTCCCTACGGTATTGGTTCCGTCCAGGAGTTCGTGGAGCACGACCCCAGGCAAAACTATTATGCTCTCACCGAGGACAACTATAGCCAGCTCAAGACCATCGCTTGCTTCGACCTGGTGGCCAACAGCACCGACCGCAAACCCAATCACCTGATTCTGGACCACGCCGGCAAGCTGTGGAGTATCGACCACGGGTTGACCTTTCACCCGGAAACCAAGATTCGAACGGTGATTTGGGATTTCTCCGGCGAGCAGATACCTGGACACCTACTTGACTCGCTGCGGGTCCTGGCCGGACAGCTTGAAAACCCCCAGGGCCTTCTCCAAGAGTTGCTGGAGGTCCTGCCCGCCGAAGAAGTCGCCGCATTGGGCCGGAGAATTCAATGGGTCTTGGGCGAAGGGGTCTATCCCGGTTTGCCTCGCCAGTACCGGCGGCGGCGCTGGTGACCAGCTTTCAGTCCCGCAACCCGACGCCGGCCGTCCACCTATTGCCAAGAAGGATGTAAGACCCCCCCATGACCGTTCAGAAAATCAGCGCAGTAACCCTGGCGGTGCGCGACATGTCCAGGTCCGTGGACTTTTACCGGGACAAAGTGGGCCTGGAGCTTCTCTATGGCGGCGGCTCCGAGTCCTTTTCCAGCTTTCGAGTCGGCGGCGGTTACTTGAATTTGATTCTGGCCCCCGACGGAGGCTGGAGTTGGTGGGGGAGGTTGATTCTCCATGTGGACGATGTGGACGCCCTGTACCAACGCCTGTTAGCAGGTGGGTTGACGCCTTCCACTGCCCCTGAGGACGCTCCGTGGGGCGAACGCTACTTTCACGTCAACGATCCCGATTCCCACGAGTTGAGCTTCGCCAGGCCGCTGGACTCGTAGGGGCCGCCCGGCTATACGTTGACCAGGAAGTTTATGACGTCCCCGTCTTTAACGCCGTAGGTCTTCCCTTCGGACCGCACCACACCCTCCCTGCGCCCCGCAGCCATTCCGCCGCACCTCACCAGGTCGTCATAGTGAATGACTTCGGCCCGTATAAACCCTCGTTCGAAGTCGGAATGAATCACCCCTGCAGCCTGCACGGCGGCAATCCCGGCAGGTACGCTCCAAGCCCTCACCTCCTGCTCGCCCGCGGTCAGGAAAGACACCAGGCCCAATGCCTCGTAGCAGGCCCTTACCGCCTGCGAGACTGCCGGCTCGCCCAATGCCATCTCACGCCGGAACTCCTCCGCCTCCGGGCCTGTCATCGATGCCAAGTCAGCCTCCAGCCTGCCGCACAGGCTGACCGTGGGTAGCCCTTTAACTGCCTCTCCGTCAACCTCCAACTGGTCCGCCTGTTCGGCCTGTCCCAAAGACTCCTGCAGGCCGGTCTCATCCGTGTTCAAGACTACGATTACCGGCTTACCCGTCAACAGTTGGTAGTCCGCCAGGTACGCCGCCTCGAAGTCAGTCAGTTGCTGCCTCCTCAGGGGGCGGCCTTCTTCAAGTCCTGCTTTCACCTTCATGGCCGCTTCCCGCTGGGAGATCAGCACCGGCCTGTCGGCCTGGGTTGACTTCTTGATGCCGTCCTGCAGCCGCTCAGTGACCCGTTCCAGCACCTCCAGATCAGCCAACGCCAGCTCCTCCAGCGCGGCCGCCAGGTCCCTTCGGGGACTAAGGCCTCCGCTGGAGTGTGGCACGGCCGGATTGGTGAATGACCTTATCACCAGCAGGAGCGCATCTGCGCCTTGCAGGACGTTGCGGTATTTGCCTCCAATCCCCCGACGCTTGGACGGAGAGTCAAGCACGCTAGAATCCCAATACCGTACTTCGGCAGGAATGGTCTTCTTTGGCCGGTACATCTCGGTTAGAACGTCCAGCCGGGGGTCCGCCACCTTGACCACCCCCACCTGTGCCTCGCCGCCGGAGGAACCCGCATGTCCTCCGGTCAAGGCGTCGAACACCGTCGTCTTGCCGCTGTTGGGCAGCCCGATAATTGCTACGTCCATCCAGGCATCTTCCCTTGCAGCCGGCTCAATACGACTGGAACAGCCGTCCCCACTCGGTCTTTAGCGCCGCGTCAATGCGGCGGCGCCCGTGAATGTTCAGCCAATAGCCGTTGTGGTATAGGTTGGACGCCAGGTAGGATAGACCGACCAATGGAGACCGCAGCAGCATCTTTTCTAAGGGCTTTAGCGGCCCCCAGTAGATTAGCTTCTGGCCCCGGCTGGCGAAGGTATTTTCCACCCCGGAAAAGCGCCAATTGACGTTGCTGATGTCTTCTCCCACCACCTCAATTTGAGAGATGTCGCCGCAACCTAACCCGCGCTCGTGGGCCAGCCGTATAAACTCTATGTCCATGGGTTCGAACCCCATCATCTTGGCCGCCACTGCGTCTATTGCCACCTGGTCCGCCGAGGCCAGGACCCGGTCCTTGACGTGCCACCGCATCGCCCGGGGCCCGGGCCCGTCGCCGGCAAACGTCCCATCTGTGACCGCAAAGATTCCCCGGTGAATCTCCTGTTGAATCGCCAGCAGGTCCACCAGGGTCTCGTGAATAACCGAGTGAGTCCAGTGGCGCTTGCGGTGCAGCAGACCCCCAAAGGCGTTCTTCATCGCCCCCGTGATCGTCGTGAACACGTGGGTCTTCATGGTGGGAAGGTGGACGATATTGGTCCCGGCGAAGCTCTCCGGGATTTGGATGCCCTCTGGGAAAATCTCGTCCAACACCAGCATTTCAGCCTTGGGCCTGTACTCCACCCAACGGTTGGGTGGACTGTCCAGGTGCACCACCGGTAAAGAGTGCCGGTTTTGGACTGCCTTGTGCCTGTTGTTCCTCTCGCCCTCGTAGGAATCGACCACCACGGTCCCGTTATGGGCCCCCAACAGGTCCCGGTATCCCAGGTTTTCTAGCCCTTTGATCACCCCTTCCAGCTGCCACGGAGTGGTGGAACAGCCAGGGTACCAGTGTTGCCACGAGATGTTTATTTTCAGCAGGGTGCGGGCTGCCTGGTCCAAGGCCCGGCCCACGCCGGCCATTTCCATCGCCCTTTGGATGTCCTCGCAGACGGTCTCCGGCTTGGTTGCAACCACGGCGACCACGGAGGGCTGGACCAGTCGCCCAGTCACCGCGGCCTCGGCGTCCCTGGGCTGGCTGGCCTCTGGCTCAGGCGCGTCATTTCCGGGACTGTTGGTTGTCACCAAATCGGTTGCTCCACTGGCGAGGACTTGCGGCCATTACCCCGTTGGCCACCCTCGTACTACTCAGGTCCGAGGCCGGCGTCCCTTGCCGGCATGAGTGGGTCATTGGGCTTGGATGCGCCGTGCAAGGATGGACCGCTCAGTTGTTCAATATCAGCACTAGCGCCGCTGCTGCCACCCAGCCGATTATCGAGAGGACCATGGGTAAGTCTTTGATAATCAGTTGCTCGGGCGACTCCGCTTCTTCCCGTACGTTCAGCAAGTAGAGGTACCGGAACAGTCCGAAGGTCACCAGCGGGATGGTCAAGAGCATCGTATTGTTCTGGGGGAGATTCCCAGCCTCTACCGTATAGAGAGTATAACTCAGCCATGCCGCCGCGGCGGAAATGACTACCAGTTGTCCGATGAATGGCCCGGCATACTTGGTCAAGACCGGCCGTTGTTCCTCGGCGTCCTCTCCGGCCAGGCGTACCTCGGCGTAACGCCGTCCCAGCACGATGAACAACGCCGCCGCGGCCGTGGTGCAATACAGCCAGGGCGAGGGCGTCACCTCTATGGCGACGGCCCCTGCCGCGGCGCGAATCACGTAGCCCGCGGCGACGATAAACGTGTCAAGCAGCACCACTCGCTTTAGTCCCAGGGAATAAAGGACGTTGATGCCCAGGTAGAGCGCGCAGATGGCCCCCAGGACCTCGTCGATTAAGAAAGCCGCAGCCAGACCGGCCCCGCCAAGGACCGCCATGCCGGCCGCCGCAATTGGGACCCCCACCTTGCCTGAAGCGATAGGCCGGAGCTTTTTTACCGCGTGTCGCCGGTCCGCTTCCCGGTCGGTCACGTCGTTGAAGAGGTACACCGCTCCCGACAAGGCGCAAAAAGCGGCAAACACCACTAGGAGGTGGCCAATCAAGCCGGGCACCGGGTCCAGGTCGTCCGGCGACCACGCCTGCTGGATAGCGAACATGAAGGGGAGGAACACCAGGCCGTTCTTGACCCACTGCTGCGGCCTCAGCGCTTTCACCCAGGCCACCGGAATAGCGGTTGCCACGTTACCTTATGCAGTCCCGCAAGTCTTCAGCCGCCTCATAAACCCTTCGCTTCACCGTAGGCCCTCGCCGGAGGCCTCCATATCGGGCTTCAGACAACCGTGCCGGACCAACGGATGCGGCCGCGTTCGGCCAGTCCAGCCCGCACCTACCGCGGCTCATCCGCCTCGGCCCGCAATTGTCGGTACATAGACCCCAGGGCCGCCATGCTGCCCGCATACAGGGTATAAACTACCGTCCCAATCCAAAGGAGCAGGGTAAACCGTTGGCTCAGGTCCAACGCAAGCGTTAAGGCCACCGCCACCACTGCCAAAACCGTGACTACCAACAGACCCAGCAGGGCGCCGAAGGCCAGGGACCGCACAGCGTAAGGCCAGCTACCGGCGCGCACCGACAGTATCCCATAGTAGCCGCCGATGAACGGCCCAAACGGGGCCCCAACCAGGTTTACCAACGGAATCACCGCCAACAGGACCATGATTCCGGCCGCCACAAGCACGCCTTTAATCATCTATCCTCAGCCGGAATAGCGGAGCCGCGCGCCGCGCCCAGCGTTATCTATTATAGGCAGGCCGTCCACCCGCCGCCCGGCGGCGTACGTATGTCCCAGGTCCGCGCCGGTTAACCCTCTCCGATCTGGCATCGGTCCTCGCTTGTGAGTCCTCCGTGCGTCATAGATGGGCTATAGCTTAGAGCCATGCCCCGTCTCGAGGCCGGCAACGTTTTGCACATCCCTCCACCCAATGATAGGATATGCCTCTCCGAATGAAAACCATTGGCGCGAGCGTAACGGAGGTCCACATGATCAAGAATCGCGAATATCAAGGCTACACGTTCCAACTGGACGACAGTGACGGGCCCTACATCAAGGTTACACTGGGTGACCTGACGGGATTCGTCGGCATCAACCTGACCGATGGCACCCTCGCAGCCCCGTACAGTTGGACTGCTCCTCCCCTTGGCGCCCCTGCGACTGAAGACGGCCTGAAGCACGGCGTCGCCGTAGGAGGAAACGTCCAAAACTGTCTCACCGCCCTCTTCCAACACATGTACAAGCAACAGAAGAATATCGAAGACGCCAAGCAATTTGACCCGGCCAACGCTTGCGACGCACTACACCAGTTCGTCGATGACCTAGAGGATATCTAAGCCCTCGACCGTCCACCGCTGGCAGGGGGCGGCCTGCGCGAATCAATGGATAACCCCAATCAGAGTCCCGTTGCACTGGTCTGAAGCCTTCACATCGTGGGAGTTAAGGGTTACATGGCAGGGTACTTTTTGCCCCCTCCTCCCAAACAAACACAATTGGACAATTTGTCCGCCCCGATGCTATAATTTTGTTTTCTGACCATCTTGGAGGTGGTGGCTTTGAGAATTCCGATGAAGGTGGACTACGGGGTTAGAGCCTTGGTAGAGTTGGCCCTCCACCACGGCCAAGGCCACGTCCAGACCGCGGAGATCGCCTACAAGCAAGCCATACCCGAGGCCTATCTCGACCAACTGATGACCACCCTCAACAAGTGCGGGTTTGTCATCAGCCGCCGCGGGCCCCAAGGCGGCCACCGCCTGGCCATGGAACCCCAGGACATCAATCTCCACATGGTCATGTCCACCCTCGACCGCAGCATCTCCCCCCTTGACTGTCTTACTCAGCCCAACGATTGCACCTTTTCCGAGTCTTGCGCCCAGCAGGAGGTCTGGAAGTCGGTGGAATCCGCGGTCCAGGAAGTCCTCTACAAGATCACCCTCTCCGACCTTGCCCAGCGGCAGCGCTACCTAGCTGGACAGGTAGCCATCGGGTAGCACGCTCCACCGCCGCTTCCGAGTTGCCCCTGCCTTCTGCGTTGAGCCAAAGGCCGAGTCTCAAACCGTGACTGTCCATGGGGTTCGTCGGCTTGACAAGCCCATTCCACGGGGATAGACTCGCGAATTGATGAATCGACGTGGCACCGACTACGATTGGGTATGCGCCTGTCCCTCTACATAGGGACGGGCATTAAAGCGGCGGCACCAAGGCCTGCGCCCTTCCCCAGCGGTAGACCCAAAAGGGGAGCGCGGGCTTTTTCGTTAACGGCCAACAGGTGGTTTCGCCGGACGGTGGGTCCTAGCCCAAGCAAAGACCCAACAGCACAATGGCCGAGGAGGGACTAGCAAGATGGACCAACAGCCGGTAGCTTTAACACCCGAGCAAGTAAAGCGTTACAGCCGCCACATCATAATGGGCGATGTCGGCAGCAGCGGCCAGCGGAAACTGATGCAGTCCAAAGCCCTCATAGTCGGCGCAGGCGGCTTGGGGTCCCCCTCCGCCGTGTACTTGGCTCTCGCCGGGGTTGGCACCATTGGAATAGTGGACTTCGACGTCGTAGACCTGTCCAACCTGCAACGCCAAATCCTTCATCACACCAACGATGTTGGCAGGCCCAAGCTCCAGTCTGCCCGCGACAATATCCGGGCCTACAACCCCGACGTCAACGTGGTGATGCACGAAGCCAGGCTCGAGTCCGACAACGCCATGGACATCATCGGCCAATATGACCTGGTCATCAACGGAGCCGACAACTTTGCGACCCGCTACCTGGTCAACGACGCCTGCTACCTGTTGGGCAAACCCTTGGTAGACGGCAGCATTCTGATTTTCGACGGCCAGACGACGGTATTCGTTCCCGGTCAAGGCTGCTACCGCTGTCTCTTCCCTTCTCCGCCCCCCCCGGGCATGGTGCCCAACTGCGCCGAAGCCGGGGTCCTGGGCGCCCTCACCGGCTTGGTGGGAAGCATCCAAGCGACCGAGGCTCTGAAGTTAATCCTGGGCATCGGAGAGTCTTTGACTTCCCGGTTGGTCCTCATCGACGCCCTGAGCATGAGCTTCCGAGAGGTCAAGCTCAAGAGGAATCCGGCGTGCCCGCTCTGTGGCGACAATCCCACCGTCACCGAGCTCATCGACTATGAGGTGTTCTGCGGACTGGCGGCTCCAGAAGAGGTCGCGGTCGCTTCCGATTAGCCGGGCTTGCCAGGCGTACCTCGCAAGACTTGAGACACGTAGGCCAAAGGACCAGCATTAATCCATGGTAACGAAGCTGACCCATCGGGGCATCCTGGCAACCATCGGCAACACTCCCATCGTGGAGCTCCAAAACATGAGCCCCAAAGAGGGAGTCCGCATTTTCGCCAAGCTGGAGGGACAAAACCCCACCGGCAGCGTCAAAGACCGCATAGCCCTGAAAATGATAGACCGGGCAGAGGCCGACGGAGAGCTATCCCCTAGCCGGACAATCTTGGAGCCCACCAGCGGCAACACCGGTATTTCCTTGTCCATGATCGCCCGCCTCAAGGGCTACAAGGTCGCCGTCGTAATGCCGGAGAACGTCAGCGTCGAACGCGTCCAGCTATTGGAGGCCTACGGCGCAGACATCATTCATTCCGATGGCTCAAGGGGCACCAACGGCTCCATAGAAATGGCCCACGGCCTCATGGAGAAGAATCCTCACGACTATCTCATGCTCTACCAATACGGCAACCCTGCCAACCCCGGCGTCCACTACGAGACCACGGGTCAAGAGATATTGGACGCCCTCCCCAAGGTCGATATGTTCGTCGCCGGACTGGGCACCGGGGGAACCCTGATGGGCGTGGCCCGCCGTCTGAAAGAGCACAATTCACAGACCAAAATTGTTGCCGTGGCCCCTGAACCCGATGACTTCATCTCCGGCCTGCGGAGCCTGGAAGAAGGCTTCATTCCTCCCATCCTCGACCTCACCATGCTGGACTCCAGGATCATGGTCAGCAGCTTCGACGCCTTCCGCAACACCAAAGAACTGTTGCACCAAGAAGGCATTTTCGCCGGCATTTCTTCAGGCTCCGTGCTCTACGGCGCGCTGCGGCAAGCCGAACGCATGGACGGCGGCACAATCGTTTGTTTGCTGGCCGACGGCGGATGGAAATACCTCAGCACCAGCCTTTGGACCAAGGACTACGAACAACTGGCCAAAGAGTCAAAAGGCAAGATATGGTGGTAACAGGCGGGCTCTGAATCACTCCTTGAAACCGCCCATCGGCGGTGGTATACTCACCCTGACATAGTGGTTCGTTATTGAAAGCGGGATTCTCCCGCTTTCTTGTTAGTAGGCCCAGCGGCTCTAGACAAGTTGGTAAAGGGGGCTTGGCGGTGAAAAGCGACTTCTTGATAGCGCTGACCCAACTGGCCGCAGAGCGCCACCTGCCCAGGGAGCAGGTGCTTCTGGCTATTGAGGTAGCCTTGGCTTCGGCTTTCAAAAAAGACAACCCGGCCATGGCCCAGAATATTTCCGTCAAGCTCAATCCCAACACCGGACAAGTGGGCGTTTACGCCTTGAAAACCGTAGTCGAAACCGTCGATGACCAGGAGCGTGAGATTAGTCTTCCCGATGCCCAGCTCATCAAGAAGGGCGCAGCCATCGGCGACGACGTCGCCGCCGCCGAGCCTTTGCCCCACAACGCCAGCCGCATCGCTGCCCAGACCGCCAAGCAGGTGGTCCTGCAACGGCTTCGCGAAGCTGAGAGGGAGCTGCTCTACCAGGAGTTCTTCCAACACCAGAACGACATCGTTTCCGGTGTCATAGAGCAGACCGACTCCGGCCGGGCTATTATCGTCAACCTGGGTCGCGCCGAAGGCATCCTGCCCTATGAAGAGCAGGTGCCCACCGAACGCTACCGCAAGGGGCAGCGCACCAAGGTCTTCGTGCTCAACGTCCGCAACGGCGCCAAGGGGCCTGAGATTATCGTCTCTCGCAGCCACAAGGATATGCTGAGGCGGCTGTTCGAAATCGAAGTGCCCGAGGTCTACAACGGCATAGTTGAAATCAAGGCCATCGCCAGGGAGGCCGGCTTCCGCAGCAAGGTGGCGGTAAACGCCACCCAGCAAGGCATCGACCCTGTTGGGTCTTGTATTGGGATTAGAGGGAACCGCATCCAGAGCATTGTAAACGAGCTTCAAGGGGAGAAGATCGACGTCGTTTCGTGGGATACCGACCCCAAGACGTTCATCGCCAAGGCCCTCAGTCCCTCTGAACCCGCCCACGTCGAGTTGGACCCCGAAGCACAGACCGCCATCGTCGTTGTGCCCGACAGGCAGCTGTCTTTGGCCATTGGCAAGGAAGGTCAGAACACCAGGCTTGCCGCCAGGCTTACTGGCTGGCGGTTGGACATCAAAGGACTCACCGAGTGGGAAGCGCTTCGTGAGGAACGCCTGAGGCAGGCTCAACTGGCGGCCGCAGCTGAGCACGACGGCGCGGCTCCTGCGGTCCTAAAGGCAGTCGCAGACGCCCCCGCCGAGGCCCCGGCTGAGACGCCGCCGGCCGTAGAAGAAGCAGCCGAGCCGGTAGTCGCAGGGGCCGCAGCGGTCGCGGACGTTGCTGCAGAGGCCGGCGCCTTGGCTGAGGCGGCGGCGGACGTTCTGGAAACTGCCGCTGAAGAGCAGGATGAAGACCGGATCCTGGAAGCCCTGATCAGAGAAGAGGAGCAAGCAACCGGGGAAGCTGACGGGCAAGAGGAGACAGAAGCGGGCTTTAGCGTAGAAGACCTGGCGGCGTTCACCTTGGACGATATTGCGCAAGCCGACGACGATGACGGCGGCGGCGATGAAGAGTTCAGCGTCGAGCTGTTGCCCAACGTAGACTTGGTCACGCCCGACGCTGGCAAAATCCGTTTCGCTGAAGACATCGTCGAAGAAGTCAGAGGCAGCGGCAGGAGAGAGCGCAAAGGCCGCCGCTCTGGGGCCGGGGGCAGGGGGGCTAGACGGGGTGGCCGCTAAGCTTCAGCCAAGCTCATCGCAGGGAAGCGTCTCGACGCCGGGACGCCATGTTCCCCAGCGTAGTTGCGTAGCCTGCGGCAAGAAACTCTCCAAGCGCCATTTAGTCCGCATCGTACGTACACCTGGGGGCGCCGTGACAGTGGACCCGACCGGCAAAGCGGCCGGAAGGGGCGCCTACCTGTGCTGGTCATCGGACTGTTGGACCCGAGGTGCGAGCAAAGGCGGGCTGGAACGGGGCCTCAAGGTTGGCCTGTCGGCTAAAGACAAGGCCAGCCTGTTGGCATACTACGAAAGTGCAGTCCCCGGGTCGCCTGCGGGGGGAATTTAAATGACTTCCGAGCGTCGACAACCTACCTCAGTAAAGGGGCCGGAGAGGCCGGCCAGAACGGGACGCCGGGCAGGCGAAGGACGCCGGGCCCAACCCCGCACCTTGATGCTGCCCCCGACCCTTACCGTGCAACGGTTGGCAGAGTTAATGGGCCAGAATCCCATTGAGGTCATCAAGCAATTGATGAGGAACGGGATCATGGCCGACATGAACCAGGTCATAGATTACCAGGTAGCTACATTGGTGGCTTCCGGCTTGGGCATTCGGACCGCCATGGTCGAGAGCCCGGAATCAGGCGCCTCCACCGCCCCTGAGGCTCAGGAGGAGGAAGATGAAGCCAACCTGGTTCCTCGCCCGCCTGTGGTGGCCATCTTGGGGCACGTTGATCATGGTAAGACTTCCCTGTTGGATACCATCCGCCGCACCCAGGTAGCCGACCGCGAGGTTGGCGGCATTACACAACACATAGGCGCCTACCAGATAGAGTACCAGGGCAACCCCATTACCTTCCTGGACACGCCGGGCCACGAGGCTTTCACTGCCATCAGGGCTCGCGGCGCCAAGGCTACCGATATCGCCGTATTAGTCGTAGCCGCCGACGACGGCCTCATGCCTCAAACGTTGGAAGCCATCAACCACGCTAAGGCCGCCGATGTCCCATTGGTCGTGGCCATAAATAAGATGGACCTGCCCGGAGCCGACCCTGAGCGGGTTAAGCGCCAGCTTAGCGAACGCGAACTGTTGGTAGAAGATTGGGGCGGCAACACCGTTTCCGTAGGTGTCTCCGCCCGCACCGGCGACGGCATCGAGGACCTCCTGGAAAACCTCTTGGTCGTAGCTGAAATTGCCCAACTCCAGGCCAATTGGGACAGGCCGGGCCGAGGCGTGGTTATCGAGGCCAAGCTGGACCGGAAGCGCGGCCCCACCGCTACTGTTCTGGTCCAGGACGGCGTTCTGAACGTAGGTGACTACATCGTCGCCGGAAAGGCTTGGGGCCGGATTAAGGCCGTCACCGACGACCAGGGCCGGGCGACCAAGACGATCACCCCTGGCAGTCCCGGGGAGATTTTGGGCTTCAACCCGATTCCTGAGGCTGGGGACCCATTTGTTATCGTACCCAGCGAGCGGGCGGCCAAGGGAGTCATTGGAGAACGGGAGAAGTACCACTCTACTCAACAAAACCAGGCCAGGGCGTTGACCCTGGACCAGGTGGTCAAACAGATTGATTCCGGTGACGTCAAGGAACTCAATCTCGTCCTCAAGGCTGATGCCCAGGGTAGTGTCGAGGCCGTCCAACAATCCCTGGAAAACATGGCTGAAGAAGATGCCACGGTCCGTATCCTCCACAGCGCATGCGGCAACATCACCGAGTCCGACGTGATGTTAGCCAGCGCCTCTGATGCCATCGTTATTGGTTTCAACGTAGGCACCGAGACCAGCGCAGAGCGTTTGGCCGAACGCATGGGTCTGGAAATCCGCCACTATAACATCATTTACCAATTGATAGAGGATGTGGACCGGGCATTGCGCGGGATCCTGGACCCCGTGTTCACCGACGTGGTCGTCGGGAGGGCTGAGATACGGGAGCTTTTCCCGGCCCGTCGCGGCGTCCGGATCGCCGGCTGCCGGATCCTCGAAGGCCGCATAGCCAGGGGGGCCACAGTCCGGTTGCTGCGGGATGGACAGGAAATCCACGAAACTACCATAGCCACTCTGCGCCATTTTCGTGACGAAGTGAATGAGATGACCGCCGGCACTGAATGCGGCATAACCCTTCAAGGTTTCAACGACTTTCAAGAAGGGGACGTGCTGGAATCCCACCGGCGCGAACCGGGCCGCCAATAAGCCGCTTTCAAGCGCCTATCCAGACCATCGGCCCTTCGTTCACTCCTCACCCGGGGAGTCAACTATGTCCAGACGCATCGACCGCGTTAACGAACTGTTGCGCCAGGAAATCAGCCGGCTGCTCGCCCTGCAGATTAAGGACCCCCGTTTGGGGGGCGTAATCAGTATCACCCGGGTTTCGACGTCCAACGACCTGCGCGCCGCCCAGGTTTTTCTCAGCGTCATGGGCGACGAGACAAACAAACGCGCTGCGTTGGACGGCATACGCTCTGCGGCCGCCTTCATGCGTCGGGAACTGCGTCGCCGCCTCACCCTGCGCTATACCCCATTCCTGACATTCACTCTCGATGAGTCCCTGGAAGAAGCAGAACACATCCTGGGGATCATGGACCGTATAAGGCATGACGACGACCGGGACCTCGGCCGCCAGGCCCGCCCAAGCGTCGGCGACTCCTACATAGGCCCTCTAACCTCCCCCACCGGCCGCAGCTAGTCCATGGCTAAACGCAAGAACAGCGGGCCGCCGCCGGTAAACGGCTTCATCAACCTCTTTAAGCCGCCCGGCATTACCTCCATGGACGCCCTCCGGAGGGTTAAGAGACTCACCGGCCAGCGCAAGGTAGGCCACGGCGGCACAATCGACCCTTTGGCCAGCGGCGTGTTGCCCGTTTGCTTCGGCCAGGCGACCCGCCTGATGGACTTTGTCGTGGGGTCATCCAAACGATACGTCATGGAGGTCAAGCTCGGGGTCGCCACCACTACCTTTGACGCCGAAGGAGCAGTGGTCGCAACCCGGGACCCAGGCAGCGTCACCCGGGAAATGGTCGACGGCGCCCTGCAGTCCTTCCTGGGCCGCATTGAACAAGTCCCGCCCATGTACAGCGCGGTCAAGTTCCAGGGCCAGCGGCTGTACAAGCTGGCTCGCGCCGGTGTCGAGGTGGAGCGAAAGGCGCGTCCGGTGGAAATCCATACCATACAAGTCCTGGACTTCTCTCCTCCCAGCCTTTCCCTGGATGTGGAGTGCGGCCAGGGGGCTTATATGCGCACCTTGGCCGCAGACCTGGGAGAACTCCTGGGCTGCGGCGCCCACGTGGCGGAATTGGTCCGCCGTTGCTGCGGTGGTTTTCACAGCGAAGAGTCAGTGACCCTGGAAGCCTTGGAAGAGGCCGGCCCTTTAAATTGGCAACAATTTCTGCACCCCGTAGACTGGGTTTTAAAGGACTTGAGGAGCGTCTCTATCGGCCGACAAGCCGAAGCCTATCTCCGCAACGGCCAGTCCGTTAGCCTTGGCGGCCCTGTAATCGAGGCAGGCTATCTGGAGTCCTTCAGAGCATACAGCAACGACGGGCGCTTTCTGGCCCTCGTCCGGTTCGACCGTGCCGGCAACGCTTGGCGGCCGTCGAAAGTCTTCCACAGCGATTCCCCGTCCCATCTGGCCCCCATACCGTCGGGGACCTAACGCCACCATCCGGATCAATTCAGGGCAAAATTCACTGATTGCCTGTGGATACGCCTTGACAACGCCGTTCGTGCCTGTATATTGGTAACGATTATGTTCACCCGGCGTGCCTGAGACCCTGCTGGTCCTGGCATGCCAACCATAGGAAGCGTCCGCAAGGGGATCTCTCCGGAAGCGTGATTCTGGCATCCATATCGGGTGGTCACTGAGGGTGACGGATTGCCAGCAGGCTGTCGCAACCCATTGTCGGCGCGGTATGTCCAATCAAGAGTGGGGGTCAAGACATGGAGGCCTATTGTTTCAAGTGCCGCAGCAAGCGGGAGATATCCAACCCACAGCAAGTAACCTTGAAGAACGGCCGGCCGGCAACCCAGGGCGTCTGTCCTACCTGTGGAACCAAGGTATTCCGCATAGGCAAGGCATAGCGGCTCATTTGACCAGCAAGCCGCCGGCGGACTAACGCGGCGCAACCTTCGGTTGAGCTGGCGAAACTGGGCTGAACCCCAATCGGCCCAACAAGGCATGCGGGTTCAGCACCAACACGGCGTGGGATTCTATCTCAGAGAGACCCGCGCCGGTTGCAATCTGCTGGGCTAGAAACGGAGTCAACAGGTCTCCAGGCTCATGGGCATCCGAGTCCAGCACCATTGGCGCTTCGGCTTCGATGGCCGTCTTGGCTATGTGCCCGTTAGTCAAGCTGTGTCCTTTGCGGGCCGACAGTTCCAGGTACACTCCATTCTCCGCCGCCAGCCTCGCCACTTCCATACTGATCAGACCGGGATGGGCGAGGACGTCTACAGAGGAAGACCGTACCGCCGCTTCATTAGTGCCGGGTTCTACAGGCTCCACGACTGTCTCCCCGTGGACCGCAACCAGCTTAGCCCCCAGTTCCTTGGCAGTCCTGGCTATCAAGTCTATATCCTCTTTGGGCACGTGGGTGATTTCCACCCCTGGCAGTGCTAGAATGTCCCACCGCTGCGTGGCCATGGCACAGTCCTTCACCAGGGTATCAACTATCCCCTCAAGATTTCCCGCGCCTACGTGATCGGTGACCGCCATGGCTTTGTACCCTCGCGCTAGGGCCCGGCGGATTAGCTCGATAGGAGACAACACGCCATCGCTAAGGAAAGTATGGGTGTGAAAATCGTACATGCGCTACCTCGACTCTGTTCGGTTCGCCGCCATAAGAGGCGCCCGGACTACAAGCCAGTATAAATTCCCTTTGACGCTCTGAACAAGGTTCTCTTCCACCACCTCACCGCAATGCCCCCCAGTTCCCACCCGCTTGAGATTTGGCGGCCCGCAGAATAAAGTGTTTCGACATTATCCGAGAGTCGCTGCGCCAAAGACGCCGCCCTGGAGAATATGGTCCAACTGGCCGAAGAAGAACCCGGCGCTGCCGGGAGCAGTCCCCTGGTTTGCACCCGCTGCGGGCGTACCCTGCGTAAAGGCCGGATTTTTGCCGTCAACACCGTCCTGGCTGCCGGAGAAACCGCAACAGACAAGGGGGTTTTGACTCAGCCGGCGTTAAACGCCAAGTGCTTCCAATGCGCGCTTCGCCACGGGCCAATGCTCAGGAGGTCTTTGTTGGTGGCGTTGGTCATTGGGACCATACTGGCCTTCTTGAACCATGGGGACACTTTCCTCACCGGAAACTGGAGACCTGGCCTTTACTGGAAGGTCCCGTTGACCTACCTTGTGCCCTTTTGCGTAGCAACCTTCGGGGCTTTGGCCAATTGCCGGCGTTAACGGTCCCCTGGAGCCAATTGACTGGAGGCCGGACTCCGCACGAGTCCGGAAGCCGCGGGTCCGCCAGGCGTAGATTCGCTAACCCAGCCTCCGAATCACTGCCACTACTTTGCCCCTCACTTCTATGTTATTCGCCTGGCTGTAGATGGGCTCCATCTGCCTGTTGGCCGGTTGCAGCCGCACCCGGTCCCCTTCCAAATAGAACTTCTTCAGAGTGGCCTCTTCTTCCTGTTTCAGCCAGGCAACCACCATATCGCCGTTGACGGCATCCTGTCCCGGCTTGACGATAACCACGTCGCCATCGTCGATTAAGGCATCAATCATCGACATGCCCGAGACCGCCAGGCCGAAAAGCCTGCCGTGCCGTCGCGGCAGGTCAGGCGACACTTCGACGTTATCGAACTCCCCGCTGGACTCCGCTTCCTCCGTGGAAAACGCCGGTATAGGCAGACCCGCCGCGATCCTGCCGACGATCTGCACCCGGGGGGCCGTGGACACCGGCTGTCCCCGCTCATCCAGCAACTCTATCCCCCGGGCCACGTCAGGCCGGCGGTTCAGATAGCCGTCTTGCCTCAACTTGTGAAGATTGTAGTCCACCACCGATGTGGAACTGATGTCGCAGGCCCTCTGGATGTCCCGCACTGTCGGGGGAATACCGTTCTCTTCGATGAACTCATGAATAAAGTCCAGGATTCGCTGTCGCCTGGTTGAGAGCCTCTTCTTCGTCGTCATGCCCTTCCCTATCCAAGACCGTTTAATCTCCGTAACCGTTAAGCTTCGCTGGCGCGACCACTCCCCAAGACCTCTACCCATAGCCGGGCATGCCGGGCGGCCAGTCTCAACAGCCACAGGAACGTCTGTTCTGCAATCAGGCTAGCAAGGAGGAACCTCGGGTGTCAATGACCTTATGTCATCTGGTGGAGAGGTTTGCGGCCAAGTTTCGGCAGGCAGTGAACCGGGCGTGGGCCCCCGTCACCCAACCTCGTGCCCACCCGTTCCGCCCGCCGGAAGGCGCAGTTCGCGGCGCGGGGGCGTCCGCGGGAACCTTACGGCTTGGGACTAGCGGACTCTAGCCGTCGCGCAGTCGGTTAAGTTTGGTAGCGATGCGGGACTTGCGTCTTGAAGCGCTGTTCTTATGCATTACGCCTTTGCGTACCGCCCGGTCCAAGATGCTGATGGCGCTTTTGACTGTTGATTCGGCGACTTCAACATCGCCGCCCTCAACGGATGTCAGCGCCTTGTTTACTGCTGTCCTGGTGGCGGTCCGCACGCTGCCATTGCGCTGGTACCGCTTGATTGACTGACGGCCGGCCTTTCTTGCGGGCAAATTGCTCCTCCTGGCTCTGCTTGCTTAGACGTCTAGATTCTTCACGTTTCTGGCGTGGGCGTGTATAAAACTCTTGCGCGGCGCTACCTCTTCACCCATCAACGTAGTGAAGACTTTGTCAACTTCCACGTGATCCTCGATTCTTACCGAAGGCATCTGCCGCGTCTCCGGGTTCATCGTGGTTTCCCACAGCTGTTCGGGGTTCATCTCACCCAGGCCTTTGTAACGCTGTAATCTAACGTTGCGCTGCCCGTTGAGTTGTTGCAGCAGATCATCCTTTTCAGCCTCGGAATAAGCGTAATTGATTTTCTTGCCTACCTCAACCCTGTACAACGGGGGCTGGGCTATGTACAAGTGCCCGCAGTTTATCAACTCCGGCATCCTCCGGAAGAAGAAGGTCAGTATCAACGTCCGTATGTGGGAGCCATCCACGTCGGCGTCGGTCATGATGATGATTTTATGGTACCTGATTTTTGTAGGATCGAACTCCTCGCCTTCACCGGCTCCTAACGCGGCCACGATGGCCCGTATCTCTTCGTGGCCCAGAATTTTGTCCGGCTGCTGCAGCACCCGTTCCACGTTCAGGATCTTGCCCTTAAGGGGCAGGATCGCCTGGAACCGCCGGTCCCGTCCCATCTTCGCCGAACCGCCGGCCGATTCTCCCTCCACGATATAAAGCTCCGACTTGGACGGGTCCCTCTCCGCGCAGTCGGCCAACTTGCCCGGCAACGACGTGCCGTCCAGCGCGTTCTTCCGGATTACCAGCTCACGGGCCCGCTTCGCCGCCTCCCTCGCCTTCTGCGAGGTTAGACACCGCTCGATAATCCGCTTGCTCTCCTGGAGATGCTCCTCCAGGTAACGGCTCAATCCCTCGCTGACCACCGAGTCGACGATGCCGCGCACTTCCGCATTCCCCAGCTTGGTCTTGGTCTGCCCTTCGAACTGCGGGTCCGTTAGTTTGACGCTTATCACCGCCGAAAGCCCTTCCCGCACGTCATCTCCGATCAGGTTGGGCTGGTCATCCTTAATGAAACCCTGCTTTCGCGCATAGTCGTTGATCACCCTGGTCAGGGCGGACCGAAACCCCGTGAGATGCGTCCCTCCCTCTTGGGTGTTGATGCAATTGGCAAAGGAATATACCGTCTCGGTGAAGCTGTCGTTGTACTGGACCGCAACCTCCACCAACGTGTCGTCCTGGGTCTTCTCGTAGTAGAAGGGGACGGGCTGCATCACCCGGCGGTTACGGTTTACGTTGCGCACCAGGTTGGCAATGCCGCCGTCGAAGTAGTATGTCCTTTCCGCATCCCCGCGGCGTTGGTTTTGGTGCCACCGGCTGGTAAACCCGATTTCCAGGCCCCGGTTCAGGTAGGCAATCTCCTTGAAGTGGGCCGTCAGTGTGTCAAAATCGTATTCGATAACCGGGAATATTTCCGGATCTGGCCTGTATGAGATGATCGTGCCGTGGCCGTCGGACTTGTCTCCCTTCACCAGGTTCCCCAAAGGCAGCCCTTGAGAATATTCTTGAAAATAGTGCCGCCCGTCCCGATGGACTTCAGCTTTCAGGTATTTGGAGAGGCCGTTTACCACAGACCCTCCCACGCCGTGCAGCCCGCCGGTAACCTTGTACGCTCCGCCGCCGAACTTGCCCCCAGCGTGAAGAGTGGTCATCACAGTTTCCAGGGCAGTCTTGCGCGTGGTGGGATGTATATCGACGGGTATTCCCCTGCCGTTATCGGTAACGGTTATTAGACCGTCCTCTTCTATGGATATCTCCACCCGGTCGCAATAGCCGGCCATGGCTTCGTCTACTGCGTTATCCAGGATTTCGTATATCAAATGATGCAGCCCACGCTGGTCGGTGCTGCCGATATACATCCCCGGCCTCACCCTGACTGCTTCCAAGCCTTCCAGTACTTGTATATCTTTGGCAGTGTATTCCGCTGTGGCGTTCGCCGTATTGTCCGCGGAGTAGTCCAACGTTAGCTGTTGTTGCATATCACCCTATCCCATCCGCTTTTGAAATGACCCTTGGGGAGCCGTGCCTGAACGTCCTAACGCGGAGAACCAACCCCACATTGAACAATGCATAGATATTATACCAGAAATGAAGCTAAATTGCCCGCCGACGCCCTGGGGCGCCGGGCAATTTATGTCTACTGTCTGGGCCCTCCGGAACACCTCCCGCCCGACCGGCCAACACCCTACTCCGTCTTTTAGACGTGCTGGTCCACCAAGATCGGATTGCCATCTGGGTCCAAGACTATGAAGCTGGCCGGACCCGTCGTAGTTTCATCCGCCTGGCTCTCAAACCTCACCCCTCGCTCCTTGAGTTGCTTCTGCAACACCCGCACGTCGGTAAAAGACCCTATCGGGTTCCCGTGAGCGTCCCACCCCGGATTGAAGGTGAGGATGTTCTTGTCGAACATCCTGTGAAACAGCCCGATTGTGCAGCTTCCGTTCCGCACGATTAGCCAACCCTGGGTTTGATCGCCTCCGACAACTGCAAACCCAAACTTCTCGTAGAAGACCCTCGAAGCTTCCAGGTCACTAACCGCCAGGCTGATCGAGAATGCTCCCAGCTCCACGGCGCCCCTCCTCTCAATAGTCATTCGCCTCTTACCTGGTCTTGCCCTTCCCAACAGGTGAGCAGGAACTTTGCTTCCTCAAGGCAGGGTAAACCATCGCGACTGCCCGCTAACCGGGCTCAGTATCTTAGACCGCGGCAGGAACCAACGTGCCATCGGTCATCACTATTCCGTCCTTGCACTGGCACTCCACCAGGCCTCCGCCAAACTGCTCCTGGTACTGCCGGGCGTACAGGCCGGACCGCGCCACAAGCTCGCTATGGGTACCATGTTCCACAATGCGGCCTCGGTCAACGACGTAGATAACGTCTGCCGCCACTATGGTCGATAACCGATGGGCTATGGCAATAGTCGTCCTGGCTTTCATCACCGGCTCCAAGGCCGCCTGGATATACCGCTCGCTGGAGATATCCAGGGCAGAGGTCGCCTCGTCCAGTATCAGTACCTTGGGTTGATGCAGAATGACGCGGGCGATGGAAAGCCGCTGCCGCTCGCCCCCGGAGAACCGGTAGCCCCGTTCACCCACAACCGTATCGTATCCTTCGGGCAACTCCATGATCCTGCTGTGGATGAACGCTGCTCTGGCTGCCTCCTCGATCTCCTCCTGGGTCGCTTCGGGCGCGCCGTACCGGAGGTTGTCACGGATGCTGGTATGGAACAGGAAGTTGTCCTGGGTTACATATCCGACCAGCTTCGACAAGGAGGAAAGGTAGATGTCCCGCACGTCCACACCATCAATGCGCACCGAACCCTCAGTCGTATCGTATAGCCTCGAGAGCAGATAGGTGATGGTGGTCTTGCCCGCCCCGCTGGGACCGACAAAGGCCACCAATTGGCCCGGCTCAACGTCGAAACTGATCCCGTCCAACGCCCAATTCTGTCGGGAGCCAAGCGTACCCCCGCCGGGTTCTTCAACCAAGATAGAGCCGTACCTAAGCCGTACGGAGTCAAAGGTGACCCTGCCCACGGCCTCCTCGGTCTTGAGATCGATTGCATTCGGAGAGTCGGTGATCTTTGGCGCTATATCCAGATACCCGAATATCCGCTCAAAGAGCGCCAGGGAAGATTGGATCTCCACCGACACCTGCAGGAGACTGCCGATGGGAAAGTACAGGCGGCTCTGCAGGGTCGTGAACGCCACGATGGTCCCCGCCGTGATTCCCGCTGGCCCCCCTCCGGAGATCAGGTACCCCGCTACAAGGTAGATGCCCACGGGCGTTACCGAAAAGAAAATCTGCATCACCGCCCAGAAGTACTGCCCCGTTGTCTGTTGGCGCACCGATAGGTCGGAAAGCCTCTGGTTCTCTTCGCTAAACCTCCGTATCTCCTGGTCCTGCTGCCCAAAGATCTTCGACAACGTCATTCCCGACACTGAGAGAGTCTCCTGTGTAATGGCCGACATCTCGGCCCTCGATTCTTGAGCTTCTGCCGTTACTCTGCGGCGCCTCTGTCCTACGTACCTAGACATGACGGCAAACACCGGCACCGTGCCTATGGCGATGAGCGTAAGTTGCCATGACAGGATAGTCATGGCCGCCAACGCGCTGAGAAAAATGACGCTATTGGCAATGGTGTCGGAAACCGTGTTGGTGACCACCGTCTGGACCCCGCCGACGTCGTTGGCCACTCGGGACTGAATCTCTCCGGTCCGCGTATCGGTAAAGAAACTGAGCGGTTGCTTCTGCAGATGGCGGTACAGGCGCTCTCTCAGGTCCTGCATCACCCTCTGGCCGACCCGATTGGTCAGGTACGTCTGCCCGACCCCCAATAACCCTCCCACTACCG
This sequence comes from Dehalococcoidia bacterium, assembly GCA_965249215.1. Lineage (GTDB taxonomy): Bacteria > Chloroflexota > Dehalococcoidia > Lucifugimonadales > UBA3495. Next base: position 1,301,836 of record CBDFLN010000002.1, read on the forward strand.
TAATCCCCGCCATCACTCCGCCGAGGACCCACAGCAGATTGAGGTCTGGACGCCCCTCCGAGGGAAACAAGGCCGAGTCGAACACCACCCGTATGAGAAGAGGGTTTACCACCCCGATGCCTGCCGTAATAAGGATGAGCAGGCCGACCAAGGCGATTACAGGCCCGTAGGGAGTGAAGACCCCAACAATGCGGCCCACCAACCCCTCGGTCTGTAATTGCTTGCTTTCGTCGGCCCCTTCGTTCACTTTCCTTCCAACACTATTTTAGAAGTCACCATCACCAGATGTGCTTTAGTTGATAATTGGCGGCTCTCTTGCTGCCGCGGAGGCGGGCGTAGGACTGCCCCAGCTATTCCTTCGCTTGCTCTGTTACTAGTTCGCCGTCGGTGCCCCACCCTTCCGGCCCGGCATAGTACCGCCGCCCGGTACGCAGGCTGTCCAGGGCATACTTCATTGGCTGGAATAGCGGTTCAGGCAGGCCTTCCAAATTGAACCAGCCTAAGTCAGAGAACCCCGCCTCCTCCATCGGTCTCGGCTCCTGAGCTCCGATGTCCCCCAGAAATTCTATGTCCACATAGTGCTTCCCGTATGCCACGATGTTGCTGACACACAGAAAGCTGAGCTCTCCAACCACCAGCCCCAACTCCTCCAACGCCTCCCGGCGGGCGCACTCCTCCAACGACTCTCCCCATTCCAGGTGCCCCCCGGCCGAGCCCCACTCCCCTTCGCCGTGCGACCCCTGGCGCCTGGCCAGGAACACCCGGCCGTCCCGGACAATTATCACGCCCACTTCCACTTGCGGCCGCGCCGGCATCCCCGTCATGAAGCCGAGTATAGCATGGGCCGGGAGAGCCTCCCATTGCGTGCCGAGACGGCGTATACTAGCTGTTCAAACCTGCTGGTATAATTCCAGATAATTCTTCACTCAAGATTCCTGGTACAGCCTTAGCCCGTCGGAGAGATTCAGATGGTCACAGTCACCAAGAAGCGACGATTGGGAAGACAGGTGTCGATAGTCGGAGCCGGCATGACGCCCTTTGGCGCATTCCAAGACCTCACCAGCCGCGATCTCTTCGCAGCGGCCTTCCAAGACCTGCTGGACCACATGGACCAAGGCATCGACGTGGAAGACATCGAGTGCGGCTACCTGGGCAACTACTCGTCCGACCTGTTCGAGCGACAGGGCCACACCGCCCCTATCATGGCCGATTGGCTGGGGATGACCCCCGTTCCCGTCACTCGCATCGAAAACGCCTGCGCCAGCAGCGGCAGCGCCCTGCGCGAGGGTGTCATGGCCATTGCCTCGGGCATGTACGACCTGGTGTTGGTCGGCGGCGTTGAGAAGATGACCAGCCTGCCCACTGAGGAAGTGACCGACGTCTTGGCGTCTGCCGCCGACGGCCTGTACGAGGTGCCCGCCGGCCTAACCTTCCCAGGTATCTTCGGCGCCATGGCCAAGGCCCACATGGACCGCTACGAGACCAGCCTGGACCACCTGCTGAGGGTCGCCGTCAAGAACCACCGCAACGGCGCGCTCAACCCCAAAGCCCAGTTCAACGTCACCATCCTGGACCTTATGGAGCGGCGCAAAGCCAGGGCCCTGGAACGGGGCCAGCCGGTACCAGGGTGGCGGGATGAGATGGACTTTCTCAACGACCCTCGGGCCAATCCCTGGATCGCCTGGCCCTTGCGGCTCTATGACTGCGCGCCGATTAGCGACGGCGCTTCCTGCGTCCTCTTGGCTGCATCAGAGCTGGCGGCCGGCTTCACCGATAGACCGGTCCATGTCGCCGGTATCGGCCAGGCTTCGGGCCGCCCTCTCCACGACGCCGCGGAACTGACCTCCCTGTCTGCTGCCAAGATAGCAGCGGCCCAGGCGTATGACATGGCCGGCGTCGCACCGGCGGACATCGACCTGGCCGAAGTGCACGACTGCTTCACCATCGCTGAGATTATCGCCTCCGAGGACCTGGGTTTCTTTGCCCCCGGCGAAGGGTCCAGGGCAGTGGACGAGGGTAGGACTTCGCTCACTGGAGACCGCCCCATCAACACCTCGGGGGGCTTGAAGGCCAAGGGCCATCCTGTCGGCGCCTCCGGCGTCGCCCAGGTCATCGAGATATTCCACCAACTCCGGGGCGAGGCAGGCCCCCGCCAGGTCACCAAGGCTGACCTGGAAGTCGGCCTCACCCACAACGTGGGCGGCACCGGCGGCACCTGCGTGGTCAACATCTTGCGCCGGGGTTAGCCTTCGCCGGGGTTAGGAGTTAACGTGGCCACTAACGCACAGAAGTTCACCGCAGCCTCTTACCTCGCCTTTCTGAAAGACGAGAACAAGCTCATGGGCGTAAGGTGCCGCGGGTGCGGCAAGCTGTCGGCTGTGCCCCGGCCCGTTTGCCCTTCGTGCCGCTCCAACGACCTGCAATGGCATGAGTTCAGCGGGCGAGCCGCCCTGGCCGCTTTCACCTGCATCTCAGCCGCGCCCGCATCCATGGCCAAAAGGGGCTACGGCAGGAACAACCCCTACTGCGCTGCCATAGTAGAACTGGAAGAGGGACCAAGAGTAAGCGCCCTGGTTGTCGGCGTAGACGGCAATAACCCCCAAAACATCAAAACGGGCATGACCTTGGTCCTCGACACGTCAGACCTGGACCCGGAAAACCCCTCCCTGACTTTCCGCCCCGCCTGACCCGAAACCCGTATCGTCTCCCCTTACTGGGAAACACCTTGCGACTAAACCTCAAGTCCCTTAGCGGCGCCCACCGACCTGCGCATCTGCTCGCGCCAACCCTAGCGCGCTCCAGTCTATCCGTACAGTAAAGCTGCAAAGAGGGGTGCGCCGCTAAGCCCGAATCCACCGAAGGACACCGATGGACGGCGTGAGGAAAGCGGAAGGGGGGTGAGGGAGCTACAGGGGAAATAGCCTGGGTTCCATTTGGGGTAGGGAGGTCGGCGGACGGTCTTCATCGCCGCACAGGGGCCCCTATGGCCGTCTGCAGGAGCTGCGATGCGCGGGATGGCGAGAGAATACGCAGCAGGGAACTCTCTCGGACCGGGCTGGCGCGAGTCTGCGGGGATCTTCGGTTGTCCGGTGGGTGGGTCGGTCGCCGACGGTGCCGTCAGGCCGGGAGTGGAATGGCTCGCAGCCGGGCCAAGGCGCGGCTGAACTTCTCAGCCCAAGGCCAGCGATCCGGAAGATGCAGGGTCAACCGGCGTGCCGAGCGGGTGAGCCGTCCGGCCAGGGAGAAGAACCGCCGCCGGAGGGTCTTGGTGGTGGCTATCCGCTCTCCCAGACCGATCCGCGCGGTCCAGCGGGCCAGGTTGTGGGCCATCGTCTGGACGGCCAGCCAGGCGCCGTTGGCGGCGAAGCGGCCCGAGGGGAGATGGTTCAGCCCGACGCCGTACTTGAGGTCGCGTATGGCATTCTCGATCTCGGCGTGGCGGCGATGGTCAGCCTCCAGTTCGAGCAACTCCCCGTCCCGGTCGGTGATGAACCCGTGATAGCTGTATTTGGCGAAGAGGGCCAACTGGGAACCGGGCGTGGGCTTCACACGCCGGACGATGAGCCGCACCGGCGCGGCGTCAGGTTCACTCTGGAAGGGAGTGCAGGTGGTCTCGGCCACATCGGCGGCGCCGTCCATCCAGTAGGGAATGGGAGTCCAGGCATCCTCGGGTATCGTCTCGATGAGATTGCGCAGGCTCTTGTGCTGGCGGATGGTGATGGAGAAGCGGACATCCATCTTGCGGCAGACGGATACCACGCCATGAGTGTAGAACCCGCTGTCGGCCCGTAGCGTGAGTCGTCCGTTGGCCCCGGCGTAGCGTACCCGCCCCACCGTCTCCCGCAGAAAGTGGGCGGCGCCCCGGGCGGTGTTGGCGCGGCCCTCGCGCAGCCGGGACATCAGCACGTCGCCGGTGCCGGCGGCGACGGCCAACAGCGGGTGATAGCCCCGCTTGCCGGTATAGCCGTGGTGGCGTGCGCCCTCCTTGGCCAGTCCGTAGGTCTCGCAGATGGTGGAGTCCAGGTCAATGGTCAGGGGCCCGTCGCCGGGTCCCGCCCCGGCCTGCCAAGCCCGGGCCAGCAACTCGCGGCTCACCCGGTCGAGTTGACGGACGTGGCCCCACCGGAAGCTGCGCAGGAAGGTGCCCAGGGTGGATGGCGCCTTGACCGTGCCGCCCAGGGTGCAGGCCGTCCCCCCGGTGCGCAACACATCGGCGTCGTCAATGCAGTCGCCCCCAGCCAGCGCAGACGCCACCAGCGTCATCATCTTGTCGCTCGTGTTCGCCCGCCCCGGGGCATCGCCCAGGTCGAGGCGCTGCCGGACGAGTTCGGGCAGGCCGAGGTGCCGCGCCAGGGTGGCCGGAAGGAGCAGCCCGGCATTGGCCACCAAGCGGCGGTCGTCGAAGGTGATTTGGATCCGGTCGGGGTGGTTGCGTGGCAGCATCTATTGGGTGCTCCTTTTCCGGGGTCGGTTTTTTGCTACAAAACCATTATCCCAGAAGCACAGGAGCACCTTCTTGCCGCTTCAGGACGCTAACCCGACGCCCTCCTTCGGTGGATTCGGGCTAAGCGGCGCACCCCTCTTTGCACTCTTGGGGCGGGTGGGCGGGAAATCTAAACTAGTCCAGTCCCCTAGTCCCCACCCAGCCGGTCTCCGAGACGTCGATAATCACCCCGTCAGGCCCGCTGTACTTCACTTCCACGTTGGCCTTGCGGTGCTGGCCCATCCCAATGTTTAGGGCCTGGTTGATATCGTCCCGGGGCTGCGCCCTGGCGGCCTCCATCTTCTTGGCTATCTCCTCCAGGCTCTCCACTTCAAAGCCAATGTGATGTATGCCGCTGTAGTCCACGCCCCGCTCGGCGCCCGCCGCCTGGTCGCTCTTGAAGTCCAGGATGGCCATATTGATGTTTCCGTCGCTGAGAAAGACGCCCTTGGCTGTGGGGCCGTCTATCTCGGCCACTTGTCTCAGGCCGAACACCTCCTGGTAAAACTGGGCCGTCTTTTTCGAGTCCTGGGTAGCAATAGCTATGTGCCTTATCTGTGCCATATCTTGCCTCTCCTATCTTTGACGCGCTCCCGGTCTGTTGTCCCGGATTTGGCCCAAAGTCCCTTGCATGTGCTATTCACCAGCCAAGTCTAGTTTCAGGTCGGCAATCATTTGCGGCACTGGCGGCATGCCCCAGCTTTCAAACGCCACTCGGTCCTCCCGAGACCTGGGATTGGGCACTGTCTTCACGCAAATCATCACTGGCCCAGGCTGGTCTAGCGCCGCCTCGGCTTGTTGGGAGAATTCCTCCAGATCGTCGAAATCATAGACAGCCGCGTATCCCGCGCTCTTGGCCAGGCCCGTGAATGAAATCTTGTCCTTGCAGAGGATGGGCTGGCCCCCGGTTGTGGCATACATCCCGTTCTCCAGCACGAAGTGGTACAGATTCCGGGGCTGCTGCTCGCCTACTGTCACCAGGGTCCCCAAATTCATCTCCAGGCTGCCGTCTCCATCGAATACTATCACCTTGGTATCGGGTTGAGACAAAGCCAAGCCAAGGGCCAGGGATGAACCCTTTCCCATGACGTCCGCAGTGACGTCTCTCTTCTTGTTGGTGCTGATGTTGGGCCACGCTCTCGTCGCCCTTTCCTCGGGAATCACTACGGCGTCGCCCCGGTACTTCTGCACCACTTCCATCATATCTTCTTGTGTGATCATTGCGCCCCCATCAAGTTAGACCCAGGAACATCATTCCCCGGTCGTCCGGGTCGAAACTGCGTTCACTATGTCTATTGTGTTGCTGGCAGCCTGCTGGGACGGGCCGCTGGGCGAACCGGTGTTATCCAAGAATACACTAGAGTGGGGATAGGAAGCTAGGTTGCGAGCAGGAAGCGCCTCGTCTCTCTACTGCCGGACCGCAGTCGACCTGGGCAGGTCGGACCGCCCCATGAGGTACTCGTCCACCCCGCGGGCGGCATCCCGGCCCTCGGCGATGGCCCAAACCACCAGCGACTGCCCCCGGGCGGCGTCTCCCGCGGCGAAAACCCCCGGCACACTGGTCATCTTGTTCGCGTCCGCCTTGATGTTGCCCCGGCCGTCCAGCTCCACTCCCAACTTGCTCAACAGGCCGTCGTGTTCCGGGTGCAGAAAACCCATGGCCAGCAGCACCAGGTCGGCTTCGATGACGAACTCGCTGTCCGGCACTTCCTGCATCTCCGGCCGGCCGTTGTTTCCCGCTGGGCTCCAGTCCACCCGGACGGCATTCAGCCTCTGTACCTTGCCGTCGCTCCCGGTGAGACTCTTGGTCAAAATGTTGTAGTCTCGCACCCCTCCCTCTTCGTGAGCCGCGCTGGTGCGTAAAATTAGCGGCCACTGGGGCCAGGGATTGCTGGGACTTCTTTCAGCCGGAGGCTCGGGCAGCAATTCCAGTTGGTGCACTATCTCTGCCCCCTGCCGGTGTGCGGTGCCCAGGCAGTCGGCCCCGGTGTCCCCGCCGCCCAGGATAACCACCGCCTTGCCTTCGGCCGTAATCTGCTGGGAGGGCTCGATTTCATGGCCGGCCAGAGCCCTGTTCTGCTGGGTCAGGAATTCCATGGCCAAGTGCACGCCGTCCAACTCCCGCCCCGGCACCGGAAGCTCCCGGGCCTGCGTTGACCCGCAGGCGAGGCAAATGGCGTCAAAGTTGGACAGCAGGTCTTCTACCGAATAATCGACGCCCGCGTTTACGCCGGTAACAAAAGTGACCCCTTCTTCAGCAAGCTGGTTGACCCTGCGCTGCAATATCTCCTTGTCGAGCTTGAAATCTGGTATCCCCAAGGCCAAAAGCCCGCCTATGCGTTCGTCCCGTTCCATAACGGTGACTTCATGGCCTGCACGGTTAAGCTGCTGGGCCGCCGCCAGGCCGGCTGGGCCCGAGCCCACCACCGCAACCTTCTTCCCGGTCCGTACCGCAGGAGGCTGCGGCTTGATCCATCCTTCTTCGAATCCCCGGTCGGCGATCGCCTTTTCGATGTACTCAATAGTCACCGGATCCGAGTTGATGTTCAGGACGCAGGAGGCCTCGCATGGCGCCGGGCAGATACGGCCGGTGAATTCAGGGAAATTGTTGGTGGTCGAAAGCACCGCAAGGGCCTGCTGCCAGTTGCCCTGGTACACCTGGTGGTTGAACTCCGGGATTACGTTTCCCAAGGGACAGCCCATGTGGCAGAAAGGCACGGCGCAGTCCATGCACCGGGACCCCTGCTCCTTCGCATGGCTCTCCGGCCAAGGTTGGTAGAACTCTCGGAAGTCCGACTTTCTCTCGGGCACCGGCCGCCGTTCGGGTGGCTTTCGGTCGGAGTCCATGAATCCGGTGGGTTTACCCATTGGAAACGGCTCCCACCTCCGTTTTCTCTCCAGACGCTTCCCTGAGCTTTCTTTCTTCCAGCACCCGGCGGTAGTCCCGGGGCATGACTTTCTTGAATCGCCGCAGCGACTCGGCCCATTGTCCCAATATCCGCTGAGCGGAGCTGGAACCGGTAAGGGTCAAATGGTCCTGGATCATGCCCTTCAGCATGTCTGCGTCTTCCGGATCTTTCACTTGTTCCAGGTCGGCCAGGCCGGGGTTGAAACGAACGTCAAAGTCCCCGTCTTCGTCGTATACGAACGCTACCCCGCCGCTCATTCCGGCGCCGAAGTTGCGCCCCGTCTTGCCCAGCACCACCACCGCGCCGCCGGTCATGTACTCGCATCCGTGGTCGCCCACGCTTTCCACCACGGCCTGCACACCGCTGTTCCGCACGCAGAAGCGCTCTCCGGCAATGCCCCTGATGTGCACTCGGCCTCCTGTGGCCCCGTACAACACCACGTTGCCCACGATGACGTTTTCCTCCGGCACGAAACCGGCGTCCGGCGGCGGACAGACAACGATGCGGCCTCCGGTCATGCCCTTGCCCATGTAATCGTTGGTGTCCCCCTCCAACCGTATGTCGATCCCCTTGGCTAAAAATGCTCCAAAGCTCTGGCCTGCCGAGCCGCTGAAGTGGACCTTGATTGTCTCAGGAGGCAAGCCTTCTTCCCCGTACTGCTTGGATACCCGGCCGCTCAGCATCGCGCCGACCGTCCGGTTCGAATTGCTTATGGGCAACCGGATTTCCACCGGCTGCTTGCCTTCCAATGCCGGCTGTGCCAGGGCAATGAGTTGATGGTCCAACGCCCTGTCCAAGCCGTGGTCTTGCTCTTCCGAGCAGAAATTTGCCGGGCCGTATGCCCAGCCATCTTCTCTGTAAAGGAGCTTGGAGAGGTCCAGCCCCTGGGCCTTCCAGTGGTCCGTGGCTTTGCGGGCGTCCAACACGTCTACCCGGCCCACCATCTCCTCCACCGTCCGGAATCCCAGATCGGCCATAATCTGCCGCATCTCTTCCGCTATAAACATGAAGTAGTTGATCAGGTATTCCGGGCGGCCGCTGAACTTCATCCGCAGCTCCGGGTCCTGCGTCGCCACTCCCACGGAACAGGTTCCCAGGTGGCACTTGCGCAGCATGATGCAGCCGGAAACGATTAGCGCCGCCGTGGCGTAGCCGAACTCCTCGGCTCCCAGTAGAGCCGCTATGGCCGCATCCCGGCCCGTCTTTAGCTGCCCGTCGGTCTGCACCGCTATGCGGCTTCGCAGCCTGTTGGCCACCAACACCTGCTGCGTTTCAGCAATCCCCAGTTCCCAGGGGAGTCCGGCGTGCTTTATCGACGTCTCCGGCGAGTTGCCGGTGCCGCCGTCATGGCCGCTGATTAGCACCACGTCGGCGTGGGCTTTCGCCACCCCGGCCGCTATGGTCCCCACGCCCACTTCCGCCACCAGTTTCACGTGTATCCTGGCATCTGGATTGATGTTCTTCAAGTCATGTATCAGTTGGGCCAGGTCTTCGATTGAATATATGTCGTGGTGCGGCGGCGGCGAGATTAGCTCCACCCCGGGCGTCGTGCGGCGAATCCAACCGATGTAGTCATCGACTTTGTGGCCGGACAATTGGCCGCCTTCTCCCGGCTTTGAACCCTGGGCCATCTTGATTTGCAAATCAGTAGCATTGACCAGGTAATTGGCCGTAACGCCAAACCGCCCCGATGCCACCTGCTTGACCGCACTGCTGCGCGAGTCTCCATTGGAGTCCGGCTGGTAACGCCGGTAGTCTTCTCCGCCTTCTCCCGTGTTGCTCCGGGCGCCCATCCGGTTCATGGCTATGGCCATCGTTTCGTGGGCCTCTTTGCTGATGGACCCCAGGGAGACAGCCCCGGTGGCGAACCGCTTCACGATCTCCGATGCAGGCTCCACCTCGTCCAGGGCTACCGGCGTCACCGTTTTCTTGAACTCCAGCAGCCCCCGCAACGTCGCCATTTTCCGGCTCTGGTCGTTCACCAGCCTGGCAAACTCCTGGTAGAGTTCCCGGTCGCCCGCCCGCGTCGAGTCCTGGAGCTTGGCGATGATTTCCGGGTTCCACTGGTGGAACTCCCCGTGGACGCGCCACTGGTAAGCCCCGCCGAAATCCAACTCCGGCTCGCCTGCAACCTGTGGGGAGCCAAAGGCCGCCCTGTGCCGTTGCAATACCTCGGCTTCTACCGAGTCCAGCCCGATTCCTTCGACCCGGCTAGGCGTCCAGGTGAAATACTGGTCGATTAGCTCCGAGTTCAGCCCAACCGCCTCGAAGATTTGCGCCCCGCGATAGCTTTGCACCGTAGAAATGCCCATCTTGGACATCACCTTCAGTACACCCTTTTCGCTGGCCTTGATGAAGTTCTTCTCCGCGTAGTCCGGCTTGGTGCCGTTCAATTCCCCCGCCTCGGCCAATTCCCTGGCCGAAGCCAGCGCCAGGTACGGGTGCACCGCTCCGGCGCCGTATCCGATGAGCACCGAGAAGTGGTGCACTTCCCTGGGCTCCCCGGAGTCGATCACCAACCCCGCTTTGGTGCGGCTGCCCTCTCGTATTAGGTGGTGGTGAACGGCCGACGTGGCCAGCAGGCTGGGAATGGGCGCCCGCTTCCCGTCCACTCCCCGGTCGGACAGAACGATTATTGAGTAGCCGTCCCGTATGCCTTGTGACGCCTCGGCGCACAACCGGTCCAAGCCCGCTTTCAGGGCGCCAGGGCCGCCGTCGGCATCGAACAGCGCCGACAGGGTAGCGCACCGCACTTCGCCCGCGTCGATTTGCTGGATTTTTTCCAGCTCCTCGCCGCCGATAATGGGCGATTTCAACTTCAGTTGGTGGCAGTGCCTTGGCGTCTCCTCGAACAGGTTCTGTTCGCTGCCTATGAACGCCTCCATAGACGTCACCAGGTCCTCCCGGATGGCGTCGAGCGGGGGATTGGTCACCTGCGCGAATAACTGCTTGAAGTAGTTGAACAGCAGCTGGTTCTGGTCCGACAGCACCGCCAGCGGGGCATCGTTGCCCATTGACCCCACCACTTCGACCCCGTGCAGCGCCATTGGCGCGGTCAGCATCCGCAACTCTTCCGTGGTGTAGCCGAAGGCCCGCTGCTGTTGCCGCAGTTCAGCGCGGCTGGCAAGTTCCCATCGCCCGTGGAACGACGGACCCCCGTTCCGTCCCTTCGGCGCCGGCAGGTCTTCGACGGAGACCTTGTTTTCCTTGAGCCACTCGCCGTAGGGCTTGCGGCTGGCCAGTTTGTGTTTCAGCTCCTCGTCGCCGATTATCCGCCCTTCTTCCAGGTTCACCTCGAACATCCGTCCCGGCCGCAGCCTGCCCTTCTCTTTGACCTGCGCGGCCGGGATGTCCAGCACGCCCGTTTCCGAGGCCATGACCAGCTTGTCGTCCTTGGTTACCAGGTATCTGAATGGACGAAAGCCATTGCGGTCCAGCAACGCGCAAATGCTGCGTCCGTTAGTCGACACGATCATCGCCGGGCCGTCCCACGGCTCCATGAGACACGAATGGTATTCGTAGAAGTCCTTTTTCTCCTGGGGCATGCTTTCGTGCTGTTCCCAGGCCTCGGGTATCAGCATCAGCATGGCATGGTCCAGGTCCCGCCCCGTCATGAGCAGCAACTCCAGGGCGCTGTCGATGCTGGCCGTGTCGCTGGCCCCGGGGTACATAACCGGGGGAATCTTCCCCATGTCGTCGCCGAACAGCGGCGACTCAAACCGCGCCTCCCGGGCATGCATCCAGTTCAAGTTGCCGCGCAGGGTGTTGATTTCCCCGTTGTGCGCCAGGTAGCGGTAGGGGTGGGCCAGCTTCCAGTGGCCCAGGGTGTTGGTGCTGAAGCGGGAATGGACCAAGGCAAAGGCGCTGGTCAACGCAGGGTCAGTCAGGTCGGGGTAGAAGGCCGCCAGTTGGTGGGCATGCACCAGTCCCTTATATACAATCGTACTGCAGGACATGCTGCAGACGTAAAAATAATCGTCTTCTTCCTCGGTTACGCCCCACTCCCTGTTGGTATGCTCGATTACCTTGCGCACCACGTAGAGCTTTCGCTCCAGTTCCTCGGCGCTCCGGATTCCCGCTCCTGCGCCGATGAAAGCCTGCTGGATGTGCGGCCGGACCGCCTGGGAATCTTCCCCCGCCTTGCCGGCATCCACGGGCACGTCCCGCCATCCAAGAAGTTCCAACCCCTCGTCCTCGACTACCTTAGCCGTCAACGCCTGGCACTTCGCCAAACCTTCGGGCTGGGGAGGCATGAACATCATCGCCACGCCATACCCTCCCGGGCCGGGCAGGCGGATACCCAACCTGGAACACTCCCGTTGGAAGAATTCGTGAGGCATCTGGATTAGTACGCCGGCCCCGTCCCCCGTCTCTGGGTCGCTGCCGGCGGCCCCCCGGTGCCCGAGGTTGACCAGCACCTGGATGCCTTCCTCGATTATCTGGTGGGACTTCCTGCCCTTTATATTGGCGACAACGCCTACACCGCAGCCGTCGTGTTCTTGCTCCGGTGAATACAGTCCCCGCTGCGCCAGTTCTTTCAAACGGTTCATTTAGTAATGCCCAATAATAATCAATTTATCGACGGGGGCTCCAAGAATGGGGAGATGCGTGCCGCAGGCGCCCTATCGTGTCTCACCGCGCCTACCGCACGAGGCCGCTGCCAGCGTTGCGTAAAATATATCACAAACCACTGCAAGCTAAAAGCCTCACGAACTAGGGGGCCGTTCAGTTGACCGTCTCCAGGCTGAACCTTATACTCCAAATAGGGTTGAGGTATACCACTGGCAAAGGTGATAAGCCTGGATTCCACCGAATTAGCCCGCCTGATAGTCGAGGTGGCGTCGGACAAGCTGGCCGCCGACATCGTGATGCTCGACTTGCGCGGCGTTGCCCCCTTTGCCGACTATTTCGTCATCATGTCGGCCGACTCCGCCCGCCAGATCGAAGCCCTCGAGGAAGACCTCACCCAGGCCCTAAAGGACTCCCAAGTCAGGCGCTTTCACCGGGAAGGGGCTCCGGCCTCTGGTTGGGTGTTGCTGGACTTCAGCGACGTGATAGTCCACATATTCAACCCCCAAGAGCGGGAGTACTATCACTTGGAAACCTTGTGGTCCCAGGCCCCTCAAGTCGTCAGGGTTCTTTAATCCAGGGGTCCGCACTGCGGCTGTAGTCCAGGATTTCCTCCGCCGAGAAAAACAGCGCCACTTCTCTCCTGGCCGACTCCAGGCTGTCCGAACCGTGCACCAGGTTCCGGCCGATGTCCAACGCCAGGTCTCCCCGGATGGTCCCAGGCCCGGCAGCCGCGGGACTGGTCTCTCCCATCGTAGCCCGGACCGTCTCCACTGCGTTATCCGCCTCCCACACCATCGCCACCAAAGGCCCAGAAGTGATGAACTCCACCAGCCCGCCAAAGAAGGGCCGGTCTACGTGTTCGCCGTAATGCTGCCGAGCCATGGCCTCATCCACCCGCATCAGCTTCATGGCGGCCAGCTTCAGGCCCCGCCTCTCCAGCCGGGAGATTACCTCACCCACCAGGCCCCGCTGCACCCCGTCGGGCTTAATTAGGACTAAGGTCCGTTCCATAACCGCTATTCGCTTCCTCCTCTGAATTGCCGGCCAAACTTAAACCACGAAACCCATAAATCATTGACTTTATATTAATTGATAATCGCTCCCAGCCCTCACGACCCCTGCGGCGTCCGGTCCCTTTGCTTCGGGCTGCCGATGCTGGGCATCCGCAGGTAATTGGGCTGCAACGATGCCAGGTCCTCCGTTCGTCCCTCGGCAAGACGCTCCCACCCCACTTGGCACAGGGCCCACGTCCGTTGGGCCGGCGTAGAGTCCGCAACAACGGCTAGGCGCCCCAACCCTTCTCGGATTGCTCCGCCCCAGTTTGACACCGCCTCGCCGCAGAACAATGTAAGCTCATCAGTGCACTCCACCAACTCCTCCACCGTGCCCACCGTGTCCTCTCTTACCCTGAAGCCGTCCCTCCCGAACCGGGCCGAGGCAACCTCTTTCCGGCCCGCGTCCAGGATTGCGCAGACCGGTAGCCCCGATTGCAAATACGGATGTGCTTCCAAGTCCAGCGTCCCAACTCCCACCACCGGAGCCCCCGTGGTGAAAGCCAACCCCTTTACCACGCTCATCCCCACCCTCAAAGCGCTGAATCCCCCCGGGCCCAGGGCCACCGCAATCCCGCTCAAATCGCTGGGAGTCAGCCCGTGCGACCGCAGGATTTGGTCCACCGCCGGCATCAACTCCGCCGTGTGGTTCACCGACGAACGCCAGCACCGGCTCGATAGCGCCCGGCCTTCCTGGCAAAGGGCCACTCCGGCATACCTGGTGGAGGTATCTATCGCCAGTAGCACGGCTTAGACTGCTTCCTCGACCGCCGAAAAAGCAGCGGTAAGCCTGTCCATCAGCTTCTTGAACCGGGAAGACGCCGCCCAGACGGCCGCGGTTCTGCCGTCCCCTTCTTCCCCGTTCTTGCCGTCGTTCAAATAGTCCATGGCGATCCAGCAACTGTCCTCCGGGAACAACTCCGCAGCCTTATCGGCCCACTCCACTACGCACACCCCCTGGTCGAACAGTTGCTCGTCTATCCCCAGGTCCCAAGCCTCCCAGGGGTCGTCGATGCGGTACAAGTCCAGGTGGTGCAGCATCAACCTCCCCTGGCGACGGGTCATCAGGACAAACGTCGGGCTGCGAAGGTCCTCCTGAACCCCCAACCCCCGGCCGATTCCCTGGGACAAGCACGTTTTTCCCGCACCAAGAGGCCCGGTCAGCAGGTAGACGTCGCCCGGCTGGGCCTGCTCGCCGATAATGCGCCCCATCTCTCGCGTCTCCTGGACGCTGTTGCTCTTGATGCGCAGGGAGCGGTTCATCCGGGGCGTCCCTTACCCGCTGCCAAAATGGTCCCAACCGCTGCGGCCGGCCGTAGTCTCCACTCCGGCAGGGTCGACGACCCTCACCTCCCCCGGTTCTCCTGCCACCGTTTCGCCGATGACCGCCGCCCCGGCGGGCAGCTTGGACAATACCGACCGCATCAATGCCGGCGCAGCAGTAAATAGCAGAACGTAGTCCTCCCCTCCGCTCAGAGCAAACTCGACTGCATCATCAGGGAAGACCTCCATCAATAGAGGATGCACCGGCACCCGGTCTGTGTATAGACGAGCAGCCACGCCGCTGGCGCGGCACAGCTTGGAGAGATCGTCGGCCAGCCCGTCGCTCACGTCCATGGCGGCCCTCACCCCATTGTCGGCCAGAATTCTGCCTTGGGCCACCGCCGGATCGGGACGACGGTGTCGCTCCAGCAGGTAGTCCGCCGCCTCACCCGACGCTCGGGGGTGATTGTCCAGCATCAGCTTCAGACCTCCGCCGGAACTCCCCACAGGCCCGGTCACTGCAATCTCGTCGCCGGCTCGCGCCGCAGACCTCACCATGGGTTCGCCCGTATGGACTCCGGTAAGGCTGATGGATATGAATACCGAGGGCGAGCGTACAGTGTCGCCCCCCACCAGGGCGACACCATAGGCGTTGGCGATGTCCACCAAGCCCCGGTATAACTCCCGGATGTCATCCACCACCGTCTCCGGGGGCAGTCCAAGAGTTACTAGTGCGTACTTGGGCAGTCCCCCCATTGCGGCGATGTCGCTTATGTTCGCCGCCAGCGCCTTCCATCCCAAGTCCCGCCACGGCGTCGTATCCCGCGTAAAGTGCACCCCCTCCACCATCGTGTCGGTGGTGAACAATTCGGTGGTGTCGCCAACCTTCCATGCCGCGGCGTCGTCCCCGGTATCCACCAGCAGCCGAAACCCAGGGGCCCCGTCGCTGTCCGCCTGGGCCCGCTGCTCCACTATCATCTCGTTGAGCAACTCGATGACGCCGAATTCGCCCATCTGTTTAACCTGCATCGCGCTGGAATTATATCCCCCTTGTCAGTCGCCCCTCAACAACGCCGCAACGACACAGATGAATTGCCCTTCAATTTCCCCTAACCATGCTATTGACAACCTACGGAATCCGACATAATATTCACGGGATGCGTTTCGACGACGACCTATTCCACTTGTGTACGAGGCCCCCTCTATAGGGTGAAGGCCCGTATTTTTTTCGGAATGCCTGCGCCCGCCAAACACCCATGGCGGGTTTTTTGTTGTCCAAATCACAGCCAAAAAGCATCAAGTATAGAAAGGGAGAATTCAAAGAATGGTGGAGCAACTTACCTCGGAAAATATTGTCGAGATGGTCGAGGGCCTTACCTCGGCCCAGAAGGTGGAACGTTCCCTTGACCTGATCGACGAAGCCTATCAGAAGTTCGGCGACAAGTTGGTTGTCGCCAACAGCCTCGGCAAAGACTCAGTAGTCGTTTGGCACCTAGCCAAGCGCGTCAGCCCCAACATCAAGGGCTTCATCGTCACCACCCGGTACAAGCCCGCCGAAACCGTCAAGTTCATGCACGAAGAAGTGGCCCGCTACCCCGAGCTGCAGGTGTTCAAGAACGACGCACCCCAGCCCGACAAACTGTACCTGACCGACCCGGACCAGTGCTGCTATAACCTCAAGGTCGAACCCACCCGCTGGGCCATCGACCAGATGGACGTCGACTGCTGGGTGACCGGCCTGCGCTGCACCGAGGGAAGGACCCGCACCAATTTCCTGGAAATCGAGGAGCGGGATGAAGGCTTGTGCAAGCTCAACCCCATCCTGCTGTGGTATGAACGGGAGATTTGGCAGTACCTCGCCCTCCAGGGCGTGCGCGTCAACCCGTTGTACAACGAGGGCTACCGCTCCCTGGGCTGCGCACCCTGCACCTCCATCAGCACCGGCGCCGACGAACGCGCCGGCCGCTGGATCGGCACCAGCAAGTGCGGCGGCGAGTGCGGCATTCACACCAAGCCCCTCAAGCAGGTGCGCCAGCCCGTCGCCTAGCTGCTAACCCGGCTTCAGCGCATCCCCGGGATCAACAACCTGAACGGCGACTTAAAGCGTGACCAGTGTGTAATCCCCCCGCCCCTCCTGAAAAGAGCGAGCGGGGGGATTCTCATTGCCAACCACCGGTTATCTAGTCCCTAGTCCTCCCAGCCATCCACGCCCCGTTGTCCTGAGCCTGTCCTGAGCCTGCCCTGAGTCTGTCCTGAGCCTGTCCTGAGCCAGTCGAAGGGCCAGTCGAAGGGCCAGTCGCCCAACCATGTAGGGGCGAAAAATCTTTCGCCCTTACGCGCACCCAACCACGCCACCTGCCCAGCCCTCAGTTCGCCCTCAACCTCTCGTCCCTGCCATCCACCCTCCGTTCACCCTGAGCTTGTCCAAGGGCCCGTCGAAGGAACCGAACGGACCAACCCCCACAACCAACCCATCGTCTTGACAGCGCCCAGGCGCACGGCTATACTACGTAGCCTAGTCGCCCTTCGGGGCGGCTTTGGCACTTTAACAATTGAATAGTGGAAGGAAGTAAGGTTCTCATTAAAGAGAGTTTGATCCTGGCTCAGGGTGAACGCTGGCGGCGCGCCTAATGCATGCAAGTCGAGCGTGCCCCGTGGGCTTCGGCCTTCGGGGAAAGCGGCAGACGGCTGAGTAACGCGTGAGTAACCTGCCCTCCGGTGGGGTATAGCCTCGAGAAATTGATGTTAATCCCGCATACGATCCTCCCGCCTTGGCGAGAGGATGAAAGCCTTCGGGTGCCGGAGGAGGGGCTCGCGTCCTATCAGGTTGTTGGTGGGGTAACGGCCTACCAAGCCGATGACGGGTAGCTGGTCTGAGAGGACGATCAGCCAGAGGGGGACTGAGACACGGCCCCCACTCCTACGGGAGGCAGCAGCAGGGAATTTTGGGCAATGGGCGAAAGCCTGACCCAGCGACGTCGCGTGGGGGATGAAGGCCTTAGGGCTGTAAACCCCTTTTCCAAGGAAAGAGTAAGGACGGTACCTTGGGAATAAGCTCCGGCTAACTACGTGCCAGCAGCCGCGGTAATACGTAGGGAGCGAGCGTTACCCGGAATCACTGGGCGTAAAGAGCGCGTAGGCGGCTGGATAAGTCTCTTGTGAAAGCTCCCGGCTCAACTGGGAGAGGTCAAGGGATACTATTCGGCTTGAGGGCAGTAGAGGAAGGCGGAATTCCCGGTGTAGCGGTGAAATGCGTAGATATCGGGAGGAACACCAGTGGCGAAAGCGGCCTTCTGGGCTGTGCCTGACGCTGAGGCGCGAGAGCGTGGGGAGCAAACTGGATTAGATACCCAGGTAGTCCACGCCCTAAACGATGGATGCTAGGTATAGGGGGTATCGACCCCCCCTGTGCCGTAGTTAACGCGATAAGCATCCCGCCTGGGGACTACGGCCGCAAGGCTAAAACTCAAAGGAATTGACGGGGGCCCGCACAAGCGGTGGAGCGTGTGGTTTAATTCGATGCTAAGCGAAGAACCTTACCAGGGCTTGACATGCTGGTAGTAGGAACCCGAAAGGGTGACGATCTCGGGGTAACTCGGGAAGCCTCCACAGGTGCTGCATGGTTGTCGTCAGCTCGTGCCGTGAGGTGTTGGGTTAAGTCCCGCAACGAGCGCAACCCTTGTCGCTAGTTATATTCTCTAGCGAGACAGCCTCCCACAAGGAGGAGGAAGGTGGGGATGACGTCAAATCATCATGGCCCTTATGCCCTGGGCTACACACACGCTACAATGGCCGGTACAATGGGCTGCGAAAGCGCGAGCTGGAGCCAATCCCACCAAAGCCGGCCTCAGTTGGGATTGCAGGCTGAAACCCGCCTGCATGAACGCGGAATCGCTAGTAACCGCAGGTCAGCACACTGCGGTGAATACGTTCCCGGGCCTTGTACACACCGCCCGTCACGTCATGGAAGCCGAGAACGGTTGAAGTCGCTGAGCTAACCCGCAAGGGATGCAGGCGCCGAGGTCGGGCTTGGTGACTGGGACGAAGTCGTAACAAGGTAGCTGTACCGGAAGGTGCGGCTGGATCACCTCCTTTCTAGGGAGCTCAGGCCAAACCTGTTGCCCGTCCAAAAGGCGGGCGGAGGCCCGGCCCATCTCCTAGGTCGAACCGGCGGGTGTTCCGTTTCCAAAGCCGTCCGATTTGAGCCCCAGCGCTTCGGCGCAGCTCTCGGGCTGAGGAAGCGGTCCCCTGAGAAAGTCCGCCGGACCCCCGGTACACCCGGGGGACCTACACAAACAATGACCAATTCTTCCTTCCGCTATTCAGCGGTTAAAGCGCCACCAAAAGAGCCGGACTTAGACAGTCCGGCTTTTTGTCATACTCAGCTAGTCAACGATGTGATGTCATCCCAAGTCTCAGGGATAGACAACGGCCAACGTCTCAATCGCTGGCTTGAGGACAACCATGACTAATGAGACTCATGCCGGAAAATATTTAGTGGAGGTCCAATACACTTTGAAGGCTATCCTGCCTGAACTTGAGGCCGACCATGGGGTGAAGACGTTGGCTGTCTTCGGTTCCTACGCGAGGGGAGACCAGGCGCCCAACAGCGACCTTGACCTATTGATTGAGTTTCACCGGCCGCCCACCCTCTTCCAGTTCGTCCGGCTCCGGCGCCATTTGGCCTCAGCATTGGGGCGTAACGTCGACCTCGTTGTGAGGTCTGCTCTAAAGCCAAATATTGGGAAACATATTCTGCGGGAATTAGCGCCGGTGTGAGGCGAAACCGGACCTACTTGGACTATCTCCGGGACATCCTCAACTCCGCTGAAGCCGCTTTGTCTTTTGTCGAGGACGTCGATTTCACAGGATTCTCAGCCGACCGCCGAACCCATTTTGCTGTGGTCCGCGCCCTGGAGATAATCAGTGAAGCCGCCAACCAGGTCCGAGACCAAGTCAAAGAGCGATGGCCCCATATTCCCTGGCAGGACATGGCAGACATGAGGAATGTCTTGATTCATGCCTACTCCGGCGTAGATTTAGAAACCGTGTGGCTCACCGTCCAAGAGGACCTGCCGCCGCTGCGTGACTCAATCCGGCAAATACTCGCAGAACTGGAGGAAACACCTCAAGGTTAGGCCGATAGGCCGAACAGCCTCGTTCCGACGAAGGGAGCAAATATGGCCCTGAAAGACCTGACCGAATATTTAAGTATGGATCCAAAGGCCGCCCAGTTTCCCAAAAGCAGTCTAACGTCGTCTTACGACGAAGAGGCGGATGTCCTCTACATTCGCTTAGACCCGTCGGTTCCCGTCACAGACAGCGAGCTTACCGACGCCGACATCATCCTGCGTTACAACGGCGACGCCTTGGCAGGCATGACAATTCTACACGCCAGCCAACACTGACGGTCTTTCCAGCAGATAAGCTCCCAATAACATCCCAGAATACCTACGCTGAACCGCTATCCTACTACTGGTCCCTTAGCTCTCTATTTGTTCTATTTTCTTTGGTTGCCAACAGGCGTTGGTCTCTATAGGCTGCTACGAGTTGCATAGAGAAATTGGAGTTGTGATAATAGGAGTCAGGCAATGACCAGTATTGAAGACCTTTTTGAAGAACTCATATCTGCTAAAGCAAGATTTGACGCAGCCAAAGAAGAAGAACACAGTATCAGCGAGAAGCATTTCGCATCGGGAAACTTTGTGCCGGGTAATCCCATAATATTCGGCCGAGTCATTGACCCGAAGGCGGAGGACGAGTGGATAAAAGCCTGGGACAACCTCATGAAGACTCAGGAAGAATACTACGACGCTCGAACAAAATATTTGGACGCAGTCTCCAGTTAAAAGTCCTGCCGACCCTGCTCTTGGCATTGCCACTATTGTCAGCCTTGGCCTGTTCCAGTTCTTCGCCTCCGGACCTGGCAACTATGGTGGAAAATGTCAGGCCCGGGGTAGTCCGCATCGAGACCACCACCGGAAGCGGCTCCGGCGTTATTTTTGATACCACCTCCGAAGGTGGCGCTTTGGTGCTGACCAATCACCATGTAGTGGAAGATGCAGGCCGCATTCGTGTTGAGGTAGCTGATTCCGACACTTACACAGGCGATATTCAGGGCTTCGATGCCGACATTGATTTGGCTGTGTTGAGCATATGCTGTGGAGACTTCCTATCGTTGCCCTTCGGTGATGTATCCAGCGTCAAACCCGGAAGTGAGGTAGTAGCCATCGGATACCCTTTGGATATTCCCGGAGTTGCATCGGTTACTCGCGGGATCGTGTCAGCTATACGCTCGGAACCGGGTTTTGAACTCATACAGATGGATGCGCCAATAAACCCCGGCAATAGTGGGGGGCCTTTACTTTCCTCATCAGGAGCAGTAATTGGAATAAATGTCTTCGGCCTAGCTGACACCGAAGGGTTGGGTTTCGCCTTATCAGAACGAACCGTCCAGGAAATTCTCCCGAAGCTCACGGGAGGCGGCAGCTTTGTCGCCGCGCCTACGCCCACCCCAAGACTTCAGACTGCGCCCACGTCAAGGCCTGCACCAAGGCCTACACCCAGACCGACGGCTACAGCTACACCAAGGCCAACGGCTACGCCCACTCCCACTCGTGCCCCTTCCAGAGTTTCCAGGGGCACAGCCACCCCGATTCCTAGACCAACGGCTGCCCCGAGGCCAACGGCCACCCCGACGCTGACACCGACTCCAAGACCAACGGCTACCCCAAAGCCAACAGCCACGCCGATTCCTCCATCGACAAATTTACCGACTCCCACCACTGTACCAACCACGAGGCCGCCCGCCGTAGAAGCAAACTACTTCACTCGCGGCTCTTCACAGGATGACGTACTGCATGCCCAAGGTACTCCTTCCGAAATCCAGACTCATGACGCATTAGGATTCGAACGCTGGTACTACGGTTGGAGCACGATCAAGTTCTCGTTGCCGGACAAACAAGTCACGGAGTGGGACAATGAGGACAACTTGAAGGTTCAACTGTTGCCCAACACCAGCCAGTCTTCAACCCCTGGTTATTTCTCCCTTGGCTCTTCCCAGGATGACGTGCTACATGCCCAAGGTACTCCTTCCGAAATCCAGACTCATGACGCATTAGGATTCGAACGCTGGTACTACGGTTGGAGCACGATCAAGTTCTCGTTGCCGGACAAACAAGTCACGGAGTGGGACAATGAGGACAACTTGAAGGTTCAACTGTTGCCCAACACCAGCCAGTCTTCAACCCCTGGTTATTTCTCCCTTGGCTCTTCCCAGGATGACGTGCTACATGCCCAAGGTACTCCTTCCGAAATCCAGACTCATGACGCATTAGGATTCGAACGCTGGTACTACGGTTGGAGCACGATCAAGTTCTCGTTGCCAGACAAACAAGTCACGGAGTGGGACAATGACGGCGACCTCAAGGTCCGGTAGATACGTGAGAAGAAACCCCGCCTAACGTACTACGATGTCTCCATGACTCAAATGAAGGGTCAAGAAGTTATGGCAACCGTAACCGAAGCACTGGAATGCTACCGCAAACTCGCGTCCTTTCTCTATCGTGAAATTGGAGCAATGAAACGAGGCAATCATCCAGAACTATACGACAAGTCCAAGATTGTTGCTGTCAAGAACAGGAGGAAAGAAGACCCCAAGCGGTTCTACCACAAGAGCAAATCACATAACGACATTGAGTCAATAGACCGGTATTACGTTAATTGGAGCGGACTCACACTGGAAGATGTGTTGAAGGCATTTCAAGAAGGCGATTGGCTTCTAGGCAGGCAGCGGTATTCGTTCGGGGGACCCAAATGGGCTAAAGTTGCAGAAACAACCATGGCTCTCCGAAAAGTCATCCTGAACAAGGACTGGGACAGCGTTCCCCAATTGATTGAGACGATTAATGGACTTCACCACAATAATGGTTTGGTCGTCCGTAAGTTCAGGGAGCTTGACCTTTAGATAAGACCTTCGGCACAATATACAAATGGACGAAATCAAGCTGCTCGAAAGGATCACGGTGAACCCAGCCATCTTCGGCGGTAAGCCGCTGATTCGCGGCCGTCGCCTAGCTGTGGAGCACGTTTTGGGGATGCTGTCCGCTGGGGACTCTCCCGACGTCATCCTGGAGGGCTATCCCTGGTTGAAGCCGGAGTATATACAGGCTTGCCTCCTATATGCCCGCAAGGTCATCGGACGCGAACGGATTGAAACGTTGGCGGTTGAGTAGCCATGCGGCTGCGCCTGGATGCCTAAGTTTGGGCAGGGCTGACGGCAGCCCTAGCTGCTTCCGCCCCTGCGAGACAGTTCAAGGCAGCCGGTGCCTCCAACCCGCGGGCCAAACTTAGTCGAGGAGGGTATATCCAATGAATAACAAAGTGATCAGCAAGAACCCAAAAATCCTCGGCGGTACGCCCGCGTTCCCCGGAACGCGGGTGCCTGTACGCATACTATTCGAATACTTGGAAGAAGGCGCTCCGCTCTCCGAGTTCCTGGACCACTTCCCCACGGTGACGCGTGAACAGGCAGTAGCAGTGCTTTTGCTGGCAAAGGATAAACTCACCGGGCATCTCAGTGAAGCTGCTGTTTGACGAATCTATGCCTCGCCCCCTCGCGTTGCGCTTTCCCAGCGAATTTGAGGTGCGTACCGTACAAAGCATGGGCTGGGCTGGTGCATCGAACGGAGACCTCCTGAGGCTGGCAGCGACCGAGGAGTTCGATGCCTTGGTAACTGTCGATCGCAGTATCGAATATCAGCAAGGTCTGGGTGCCCTGCCGATACCAGTAGTAGTGATGATCTCGTCGAGGACGCGAGTGTCTGAACTTGAACCGCTCGTTCAAGCCGTGGTCAATGTCCTTATGGGGGACTTGGAAAGGCGCGTGTACCGCGTGACCGAATAGCATAGTAAACCCTCAGGGTTTCCACGCCTTTTCCGCAACAAGAGCGCCATGCCCCCCAACCAACCAACCCCCGATAACCCCGACGCCCACTCCAGCAGGGCCGTCCCCGTCTGGGTGACCTCCGTGCCCGACGGAGACTCCCTGTGGGTGGTCCGGGACCCCAACGCCGTCGACTCTGCACTGCCCGTCAGGCTGTTCGGCATCGACGCCCCTGAAAGAGACCAGGACTTCGGACGCGAGGCCCAGGAAGCCCTGTGGCGGCTGGTATGGCGCACCAAGGGCCTGCGCATGGAAGTCGTCGACGTAGACCATTACCACCGCCTGGTGGCCTTGCTGTATCACCAATCGGCCGGGCGCCATCGGTCCATCAACCGCATCCTCATCGAGCAAGGACACGCCCGCTGGTACAACCGGTTCGGCGGGCAGGAATTCGGATTCGCCGCCGCCGAAGAGCAGGCCCGGTCCAACCGCCGGGGCTTCTGGAGGCGCGGCCCTGGCACGGCGCCTTGGGACCACCGGGCTGCCCAGCGGAGACTCCAGCGCAAACCAAGTGGCTGCTTTGCACTTTTGGCAGCCGCCGGCCTGTTGTTGCTGCTGCTCATAGCATTGGCCTTAGCCTGAATACTGACATTTCGCCGTTGACAGACATGGAAGCCATTACCTAAACTCGAAACATGTTCCCGAACGGCCAATATCTGAACGCGACTCAATATGTCATGCCCCCGTTCGTCCTGAGCCTGTCGAAGGGCCTGTCGAAGGGCCTGTCCTGAGCGTGTCGAAGGGGCTCTCGAAGGAAACGAACGGGGCCCGTCCCGGTACCCAATTTCTCCGGTATGGACCCAACGAGCGACGAGTCCCGCTCCCCAACGCCCAGCCCGGTGGAGGGTCAAAACGGTACGGAATGGTACAGAATGGTACGGAAATTGAATTTTTGGCGCCGGCGCCGAATTGATCATTGATAGTTCCGTGCTTCACCCCAAGGCCCTTTGCATCTCCGTCATACCTGGCTCCAAGCCGCAATCATGGGGCAAGAGGACGCCTCCGCCACATAGGCCATGTCCCAAAATGTCCCGCAATGTCCCAGAAACCAAAAAATCTGTCCCGGGCCGCCTTCTTCGGGACCCAGAAAAGGAGAATCCTGACCCCATGCCGGAAATAACTTCCCACTCCCACGGCGCACCCTCATGGGCCGACCTCGCCACCACCGACCCCGCCGCTGCGCTGTCCTTCTACAGCGCCCTCTTTGGATGGGAGGACGACCCCCAGCCCATGGGCCCGGACGCCTTCTATCACATGCAGAAGCTCAACGGCCTGGAAGCCGCTGCCATCTTCCAGCAGATGGACCAGGAGCGGGACCAGGGCATTCCGCCCCACTGGAACACCTACATCACCGTGGATAACGTCGACTCCGTAGCGCATCAGGCAGGAGACTTGGGAGGCTCGGTGCTCTTCGGCCCCTTTGACGTTTTCGAGGCGGGCAGGATGGCCTTTATCCAAGACCCCCAGGGAGCGGTCTTCGCTGCCTGGCAGCCCAAGCAGCACGTCGGGGCCCGCGTCAAGTTCGAACCCGGCGCGTTGACCTGGAACGAGCTGTTGACCACCGACTCCGACGCCGCCGTAGACTTCTATGGCCGGCTGCTTGGTCTGGAGCGGGGCGAGACCATGGGCGACATGAACTACACCCTCCTTAAGGCCCAGGGGATCGAGGTGGCCGGGGTAATGCAGATTACGCCCGAAATGGGCTCCTTCCCGCCCCATTGGGCGATTTACTTCGACGTTCAAGACGTCGATTCGACCGTGGCCCAGGTCCAGTCCCTCGGGGGCAGCGTATTGGTTCCGGGAACCGACATTCCAGGCATCGGCCGCTTTGCGGCCTTGAAGGACCCCCAAGGCGCCGCCTTCAACATCTTCAAAGGCTCCTGACCGGTCGAACCGCCAGCGTCGCCAGGGAGACAGCAATGGCTTTCAGGGTAATCTACCGCCTGACCACCAGCGACTTGAAGGGCATCCCGGAGGAGGCCCGCTGGGCCGAGGGCATGGGATTCGACGGCCTGTGCGCCGACGAGACCAACCACGACCCCTTTTTCCCAATACTGCTGGCCGCGGCCGCCACGTCCCGGGTGACCCTGCAGACCCGGGTGGCTCTGGCTTTCCCCCGCTCGCCCATGGTCGTGGCCTACGCCGCCATAGACCTGCAGAACTTCTCCGGCGGGCGGTTCCGCCTGGGCTTGGGCACCCAGGTCAAGGGCCACGTCGAACGCCGTTTCTCCGTAAAATGGGATTCACCGGCGCCTCGTATGCGGGAGTACGTCCAATCGCTCCACGCTATCTGGGACAACTGGCAGGACGGCAAGGAACTGGACTTCCAGGGACGGTTCTACCGGTTCGACCTGATGACTCCCTATTTCAGTCCAGGCGCCTGCCCCACTGGCAGACCTCCGGTCTATATAACCGGAGTAAATCCCTATTCCTGCCGGGTGGCCGGCGAGGTATGCGATGGCCTGTCCTTCCATGTCATCAGCTCGCCTGAATACATTTCCCAAGTCATTAGACCCAACATCGCCAAGGGGGCCGAGAAAGCGGGCCGCTCGCTAAAAGACATCAACGTCCATGGGACCGGGTTCGTCATCACCGGCCCCGACCGGAAGACCGTTAAGGCCGAGCGAGAGGTCGTAAGGAACCGGCTGGCATTCTATTTTTCCACCAGTACCTATCACCCGGTGCTGGAGGTACACGGCTTTCAGGACATTGGCCCCCGTTTGCACGACCTCTCTCTGGAAGGAAAATGGGACGTCATGGCCGGGTTGATTACCGACGAAATGATCGATGCCTTTTCCGTATCCGGGGTCTATGAGGACCTGGCCTACCAGCTGAAGGCCCGGTTTGACGGCCTGGCAGATGACTTAGTCATCGCTTTCAAGCCCGTGGGCCAGGGATCCGAAGCCCGGTTCAGGAACCTGATCAGGGACTTGCAGGCCTGACCCTGCTCGAAGAATCGGTGGCTACTCTCCCCGCTTGGCCCAGCGGCCCGCTTCCACCGAAGTGAGGAAGTCCCATACCGTCCGGTTGAAAAGGTCCAGCTCCTCCAGGTTGATGGCGTGCCCGCTCTGGGGAAACACCGCCAGCCCCGACCTTGGGATGTTCCGCTTCATAAAGATGGCCGGTTCTACGCAGGGCTCGTCTTCATCTCCGATCATGATCAGCGTAGGGACCTGCAACGCTCGCAGCTTTTCTTCCAACGAAAAGATGGTCGGCCGCTTCATCAAGAACCCCCGGTATGTCAGCGCCGACCCTACAGCAGAATGGCCAAGCAGCAACCGGTGAAACTCCTCCCAACCCCGGGGGTCTTTGCGCAACAACTGCAGCCGGTTATCCGATCTGGCGTAGTCGGCCGCCACCGGCGCCATCCCCTCGGCTAACAGCCGGTCGCTGGTGACCCGGCCGTTGGCCAGGAACTCTTCCCGGTTGGTCGTGCCAGCCCCTGCCGCCGCCACAATCAACGAGCGGGCCATCTCTGGATGGGCTATGCCGAAGTTCAAGGTAACGCTGCCCCCCATCGAAAGTCCCCCGATGTGGGCCTGGTCCATTCCCAAGTGCTTAAGCAGCAGGTACAGGTCGTTCACCAGGACTTCCTGGGAATAGGCTTCCTCGTCATCGGGAACGTCTGACGGCGGCCACCCTCTGGCTGCGTAGGTAATGACCCGGTAACGCCGGGTGAAATACCTTACTTGACTCTCCCAGCTTTCGAACGAGCCGCCGAATTCGTGGCACCACACCAACGGGAACCCCTCGCCGGTAGTCTCGTAATAGATATTCACTCCGTCAGCGGAAAATGTCGGCATCGACCTCCCTCCGGGAACCAATTTCCAAATGCGGAACCCGCCGCCCTTTGGCGGGCTCAAAGCCTACGGCGTCTCTTCCGGCAATGGTGAGGAATGCAAAACGGGAGTTGAGACAAGTCCCGGTTAGATGCCTCTAACCAACCTTCACAGCGCCGCCTCTACCTGCCTCCGTAACCTGGAGATCCAGGCCCCCAGAATGAGGTTGGAGTGTACGCTGGGCCACGACAAGATCAGGGTCCGGTACACCCAGCCGCGGCTTACTCGGCTGGAGCAATCCGGGTCCAGCCATCGCTCATTACGGGCCAGCCTTGCCAGGGTCGCCAGGCCAATGATAATGGGCCAAAGGACTGCCATGCGAACCCGCAGGCACCGGCGGGGGATTGCCAGCAGGTACTGTTCCGCCGATGAGTAGTATTCCAAGGCCGTCCGAAGCCAGGCCACCAGCAGAGGCCGCGCCGCTGCCCCTTTGGCCGGGTCCAGCAAGTCCTCGGGCGACAGTCCCATCGCAGCCAATTCTGTACGAGGCAGGTAGCAACGCCCGATGCGCAGGTCTCTGGAGATGTCCCGTAGAACATTAGTCAACTGCAGGCCCTTGCCAAATGCAACGAAGGTGTCTGACATCCGTTGCCGGTCCTCGGCCTTCAACGCTGACACGTGAGTCATGGTCATCGCCGTCCAGAATTCGCCAACGCAGCCGGCCACCTGGTAGATGTACCGGTCAAGGGCCGCGGAGTCCTCCATGCACCCGACTTGGCCCGAGTCTTCCGGCGGAAAGGTTGCCAAGTCGTTCTCCATGCCTCTAGTAAGGTTCACCACTACGTTTCGGACCTGGGACCGGTCAGGCTCCGCAAGTCCTTCCAGCAAGGCGAAGGCTGCCGGCAGGGAACCTAGCAGTTCCCGCTCTTCCGGCAAGGACTGCTTATTGGTTAGCTCCTCCTCTATTTGCCGGAGCGGCTCAACCCCAGCCGGCCCTTCGATCTGTTCTCGAAGCGTCAGCAGATGGTCCAGGCGCCGGCTTGGCGGCAAAAGCCTTGTGTCGGCTATGGTGTCGGCAGCCCTCGCCAGCAAATAGGCCACTCCCACCGGAACGCGCGAACCGGAAGGCAGCACCCGCAGGGTCAAATAGAAAGTTCTGGAAACACCCCGCAGCAGTCCCTCCAACAAACGCCGGCGCTGGGCCGGGGACACCGGCGGCAGCACACTCCACATATCTTGTCCTGAAATCCGGGACATGGCGTTCTAATCTTTGGTCAGTCGAGGACAGACCCTGTGAATTGGAACTTTTTCTGCTCCGTCTTGGCCACTGCTTCCTGCACCAAGTCGTCTATGGGCAGAGCGGACTCAAGGCGGAACACTTTTTCCAGTTCGGCGTGGGTCTCAGGATGCCTTGGGACAAACAAGCTGCAGCAGTCCTGGTCCGGAACGATGGAGATTGGAAAGGTTCCGATGTCCCTGGCTATGGTGACAATTTCTTCTTTGTTGAATCCGACCAGCGGGCGCAGGATGGGTATGGTCGACGCTTGGTCGATCACGGCCATGTTGTCCAGCGTCTGAGAACTGACCTGGCCGCAACTTTCGCCGGTGATCATGACCTTGGCGCCGCGGGCCTGGGCCAGCCTTTCGGTTATGCGGACCATCAACCGTCGGTACAGAATGATCCGGTAGGCCGGGTCGGTGGACACAATGATCCTCTTTTGAATCTCCCCAAATGGGATCAGGAATAGGTTGGACTCGTATTGGTGTCGGGTCAGGCGGCGGGCCAACTCCTCCGCTTTTTCTATAGACGACCTGTCCACCATGGGGTAGCTGTGAAAGTGGGCGAACGACACCCGGCAGCCCCGCTTCATCATGTGCCAGGCGGCAACCGGCGAGTCGATGCCGCCGGAAAGCATGGCCATAGCCTCGCCGCTCACACCCACCGGAAGTCCTCCGTAGCCGGACAACTTCTCGAAATAGAGCAACATGCCGCTAGGCAGCACCTCCACGAAAATCTCCAGGTCCGGGTGAGTCAAGTCGACCCTTGCCTCGGTGAGGCTCTGGACGTAAGTGCCGAGGTCACGGTTGATCTCGCCCGACCTGATCGGGAATCCCTTGTCGGCCCTGTTGGATGTAATACGAAACGACCTAAAGTCCCGCCCTTCCAACAGGACTTTCAGCCCATCCTTGACTGCTTCAAGACTGGCTGCAACCTCGTATGCTTTGAAAAACTTGGCTACGCCGAAGCAGTCCTTAACCCGGGAAGCTACGCTATCCCATTCACCCTCATCTTGCAGCGTCAAGCCCACCAGCAAATGGCCTTGCCACACCGATTGAACGCCGGTCCCTTGGATGGCCTTCCGCAGATTTCCCGCCAGCCGGCTCATGAACCGGGGACGGTTCTTCCCTTTAAGAGCTATTTCGTGGGTCTTGACGATAACGTGAGTCTTCATGAGGACATTTTACCCCTACGGCATAGCCGCTCTTGATGATTATACCTTTGGACAACCGGCGGTGGGGCAAACGACGGGGGCGGTGGGGTCCTCAACAGAGCGTCTATACCGGGAGAAGGCTAGGCAACGCTATCCACGGGTCAGTGGGAGTTATCCACAAGGAGGCAGATGTTATCCACCAGTGGCTGCAACCGGAACGTTGGCTCCCGGCGTGAATATAGCCTCTTTAATGGCGAGGACGTCCTGACGCAGTTGGCCGTCCTCATTGATTTCCCCGTTGATCTTCCCTGCGCCGTGGATGATTGTTGCATGGTCCCGCCCACCCAGAAGTCGGCCCACTTGGGTTGGCGATAGCTCTAGCTCGTAGATGAGCAAGTACATGGCAACCTGTCGAGCCTGGGCAATTCTCTTGGTCCGGCTTCGTCCCAGCAGGTCTCCAGGAGACAATCTGAAGTTGCGGCAGACCGCTTGGATGATCTGCTCCGGGTCAATGGAATGACGGGCCGCGTCCAAGTTTAGGTCGTCTAAAATGCGGCCGGTATTCTCCAAGTTGACCTCCCAGTTCATCAACTGGGAAAAAGCGACTACTCGGTTCAAGCTCCCTTCAAGCTCCCGCACATTTTTCTGCACCCGCTTGGCAATCAACTCTATGACGCTCTCCGGCAGGGCCACTCCCAATTGATCAGCCTTCGAGAGCAGGATAGCCATGCGAGTCTCCAGGTCGGGAGGCTGGATATCCGCAATCAACCCCCATTCAAAACGGGAGCGCAGCCTGTCCTCCAATAAAGCCAAAGCCCTTGGCGGACGGTCGCACGTGATAACCACCTGATTGCCTGAAGTATGCAGGTCGTTGAACGTATGAAAGAATCCTTCGTGGGTCTGCTCTTTGCCGCTCAAGAAATGAACGTCGTCCATCAACAGCACCTGCACGCTGCGATAACGGCTGCGAAACTCTTCCGTGGTCCTGTTCCGTATGGCCGAGATGAATTCGTTGGTGAACTGCTCCGAGGTAGCGTACAACACCGACATACCCTGGCTTGCGCACACTTGGCCGATGGCATGAAGCAAATGGGTCTTCCCCAGCCCAACGCCCGAATAAATGAATAAGGGGTTGTAGCCTCGGCCCGGAGACTCGCACACCGCCTGCGCCGCGCTGCAGGCCAATCGGTTGGACGGGCCTACCACGAAGGAGTCGAAAGTGTATTTCGGGTTCAACCGAGGTTCTCGGGAGGAGTAGCCGCCGGAGGCCTGCCGCGATTCATCTTCTTCGAAGGATGCCGCAGTCAGGTCATCTACGGGAGGCTTCACGGCCCCGTGCACTGTCCCATTCTTCACCTGGAACCGGACGTCCAGAGGTTGGTTGGTTATCTTTTCCAGTGTCTTTTGAATTGACTGATACATCCGGCGTTCCAACCAGGCTACGGCAAACGGGGTAGGCACCTCCACGACCAGCGATTGGTCGTCATAGCTGACTCCTTCCGTTTGCTTCAACCAGGTCTCGTATGTCGGGCGGGGCAATTGGAGTTGGAGCTCACCTAACACCGCCTTCCAGACTTCTTGCGAAGCCGGTTCCCTCATAGTCCAACGTCCTCCGTTTAATAGCCGGGCCCACCAGGGCCCCTGGCCTCATAGTGGCGTATCCTGCATCGTCCGTGGGGCCGGATTCCCTGGTGGAGGCCCAATTGTTCCCGCCATTACCAGCGTCCCAGGCCCGGAGAAATTAAATGCTTGGGGGATTTTTGGGGTATCGCAGCCAGCGAACCGAGGCACGAAAACCAATAACGGAAGTGTAATCCACGGCTAAAAGGATGTTGTCAATGGGGAACTTTTGAATTTCAAACAAACTTTTTTTGCGGGGCAGATACACTCCAATAGGGTCGGAATTTAGACAACCTTGTCGCCGTTCTGCATCCAACAATTGCTTCACTGGCCATCCCGCTGGCCCGTTAACCCCCACGGCAGTCCTCTGGTTCCCAAGCGCCAGACCTCCGGGACTCTGCTTGACCGGCGGTTCTTGAGCGATAGAGGTAGGCCGCAGGCATACCCCAGGCATCGGCAGCAGCCGGTGGCCCAAGTCCCCGAATTTGCGGGGGCGTCCGCAGAGATATATAATCGTGAACGATGCCCCTTTGCGGCTGTAGGGACTTGGCCTTCTATTGCAGGCACGTCTCGGCCCTGCAATAGGTATCTAAATCCTTGAAGAGCTCTATAAGTTGCCCATCGGGCACAGTGAGAAGCCGGGACTAAGGAGTAGAAGACTTCCCTGCCTCCTTCGGACTCTCTCAACCGGTTTCTCAGGCGAGGGGAAACTCTATGCCGCGCACTAAGTCCAAGCCCAAAGAGCGTTCCAACGACGTAGCTGCCTCGGTTGGGCCGCCATTGGTCCTGCCGGAAGCCCTCACCCCCGAAGACCTGCTTGACTGTTACCGCCGGATGGCGCTGGTCCGCACCATTGACGAACGCATCTGGGCCCTGAACCGCCAAGGTAAAGTGCCCATTGCAGCTTCTTGCCAGGGGCATGAAGCCGCCCAACTGGGCAGCTTGCTGGCGGCGGAAAAAGACGGAGGATGTTTCCTGTTCCCCTACTATCGTGACCTGGCGCTGAAAATCGGGGTGGGCCTAACCCCGGCTGAGGTTATGTGCTCGTTCATGGGCAAAGTTGGAGATCCCTACAGCAACGCCCGGCAGTTTCCCCTCCAAGGCGCCGATTTACCCCACCGCATCATACAGATATCCAATGTAGTGGGCGCCGGATTGACCCAAGCAACTGGTTACGCCCTCGCCTGCAAAATGTTGGGAGACGGCACAGTTTCGTTGGTCTACTTCGGCGACGGCAGCTCAAGCCAGGGTGAGGCCCATGAAGCCATGAATTTCGCCGGTGTCCACCGCCTTCCCCTTGTGTTTATTTGCGAGAACAACCGTTACGCCATATCCGTACCCCAAAGCAGCCAAATGGCCGTTGACGATGTGGCCACGCGTTCTGCCGGATACGGTTTCCCAGGCTTTGTCGTGGATGGCATGGACTTGCCCCAGTGCTACGAGGCCACCCGAAAGGCCATCACCCACGCTAGGGACCAAGGGCCGGTGCTGCTGGAGATGAAAGTCGAACGCTTCATGCCACACACCACCGACGACGACGACCGCCGCTATCGCCCGGTTGAAGAAGTGCAAGAGGCCCGGCAACGGGACCCGGTGGTGACCTTGGCCGCCCTGCTGGTGGACCAGGGGGTCGTCACCCAGAATCAGGTGGAGGACATCAAGGCCCAAGCGACCAAATTGGTCGACGAAGCCACCGACGCGGCTGAGGCCGCCAGCCTTCCCGACGTTTCAACCATCAGCGACCTGGTATTCGCTCCATAAGAAAGGTTCCAGTTGGCAGTCAAGACGGTAATCGAAGCAGTGCGGGAAGCCATCCAGGAAGAGATGCGGCGGGACTCCAATGTCTTCGTAATGGGAGAAGACGTCGGCCGCCGCGGAGGCGTCTTTCTTGCCACCCAAGGCCTGCTCGAAGAGTTCGGGGAGACTAGAGTCGTCGATACACCCTTGGCGGAGGCTTCCATCGTGGGAATGGCGCTGGGAGCTGCCTTCCGAGGGTTGCGGCCAATATCCGAGATTCAATTCTCCGACTTCATGTGGCCCGCCACCAATCAATTGATCGGAGAAGCCGCCCGTGTTTGTTACGGCACCCACGGCCAGCTTCAGGCGCCGTTGGTAGTCCGCATCCCTTACGGCGGCGGAATCAGGGGCGGGCTCTTCCACTCGCAGAACGTAGAGAGTTACTTCTTCCACACTCCCGGGCTAAAGGTAGTCACGCCGGCAACGCCCTACGATGCCAAGGGGTTGCTCAAGTCTTCAATAAGGGACAACAACCCGGTGGTCTTCCTGGAGCACAAGAAGACCTACCGTTTGGTGCGAGGAGAGGTGCCGGAAAGCGAATATACCGTCCCCATTGGGGCGGCAGACGTGAAACGCCGAGGGGAAAGCCTCACAGTAGTTAGCTACGGGTTGATGCTCCACTACTGCCTGGAAGCGGCGCAACAAGTGGCTCACGAAGACATAGACGCTGAGGTCGTTGACCTTCGCACCTTAACGCCCCTGGACACCTCCACTGTGCTGGAATCGGTCAAGAAGACCGGTAAGTTGCTTGTCGTCCACGAAGACAACATCACCGGTGGGGTCGGAGCCGAGGTTGCGGCCCTGGCCGCCGAGCACGCCTTCGAACACCTGGACGGGCCCATCGCTCGCCTCTGCGGGCCCGATGTACCCACGATGCCCTTCGCCCAAAATCTGGAAGACGCCTACATGCCCAACACCGACAAGATCGCTCAAGCGATGCGCAAGCTGGCGTTGTATTGACGGGAGCTGTGGAATCTTGTCGGTGACCATCCTGCTTCCCCACGTTGGCGAGTCCGTTGTTGAAGGGACAATAGGGGCCTGGCTAAAGCAGCCGGGCGACACCGTTGAGCGCTACGAGCCACTAGTCGAAGTAATCACCGATAAAGTGACCATGGAGGTCCCTTCTCCAGTCGCCGGGTCACTGATCAAGGTGCTGGCCCAAGAAGGGGAGACCATTCCCATGGGGGCGCCCATCGCGGAAATGGAGACCGAAGAGGCGCTCCCGGAAGCCCCGCCACCACCGGAGCCAGCCGTAACAGCAGACCCGCCCCAGGCGGCAGAGCTGGCCAGCACCACCGGATACCTGGTAAAGGACGTTGCGCCGGTGGGCCCCACCGGGGGCGGCGCTGGACCAGCTCAGACTTCCATGCCTGACGCCGAGACCCCGGCGGGCGCGGCCCGCTTGTCCCCTGCCGTGCGGAGGTTGGTCCGGGAACACGGTGTTGACCCAAGTCGGATTACGGGCACCGGCATGGGCGGTCGTATCACCCGGAAAGACGTGTTGAAATCCCTGGCATCCCCTTCGGCAACAGCGACTACGCCTTCAACCCATCTAGGGTCCCAACCGGCGCCAACCCGTGACGCTGCCTCGGAGCAAGACGAAGAGCACCTGCCACTGACGCCGGTGCGGCGAATGATAGCCGACGCCATGGTCCGAAGTGTGAGTCAAATCCCTCACGCATGGAGCACGGTGGAGGTGGACGTCAGCGGCCTTGTGGCTTTGCGGGCAGACTCCCGGGCCTCGTTCGAGGAGCGGGAAGGGGTTGAGCTTACCTACCTGCCCTTCATCATTAAAGCCGTCGCGGAGTCCCTGGCGGAACACCCTACCCTTAATGCCTCATGGGGAGGCGACAAAATCATCTTGAAGAAGAAGATCAACATCGGCGTAGCTGTAGCAGCTCCCCAGGGGTTGGTCGTTCCAGTTATTCATGATGCGGATAAGATGAGCGTCGCGGGCCTGGCCCGGGCCGCTCGAGACTTGATCCGGCGAGCCAGGCAAAACAAGCTGACTCTCAACGACGTTCAGCGGGGTACATTTACGTTAAACAACACCGGCGCCTTGGGATCGATTATGTCCCAGCCAATCATCTACCACCCCCAGGCAGCCATCATGACCATGGAGGCCATCGAGAAGCGGGCGGTGGTGCGGGATGACGCCATCGCGATTCGCTCTATGATGAACCTATGCCTGTCCTTCGACCATCGCATTAACGACGGCGCCGAGGCCGGCAACTTCTTGCAGGCAGTGAAGCGGAGGCTGGAAAGCTTGGGCCCCGGTGCCCCGCTCTACTGAGCCAACGGCCGCGGCTTCTACACGTTGCCATGCTGCGCTCCTGGGCACGGCCGAATACCGGTGGGCCTGGGAACTCCAACGGCGCCTGGCCCGCGATATCAGCGAAGGCAAGCGTCCTAACACCATGCTCCTGTTGGAACATCCCCCGGTGTACACCAAGGGGCGTTTGGGCCGCCTGGATCACCTCTTGTTGACCCCCGACGAGCTGGCAGAGAAGGGGATATGCCTTTACGATACGGACAGGGGCGGCCAGATTACCTACCACGGGCCGGGACAACTGGTAGCCTATCCCGTGGTAGACCTTCGCCGGTGGGGAGGGCCTCTGAAATATGTCCGCACCTTGGAACGGGTTATCATTGCCACTTTGAGAGAGTTTCAAATAGACGCAGAGGCCATTGACGGTCTGACCGGCGTGTGGGCGGAGAACGCAAAGCTCGCCGCAATCGGCGTGAAAATCAGCCGTGGCGTCGCCTATCATGGCCTGTCCATCAACGTCAACACCGACCTCTCATACTACAACCACATCGTACCCTGCGGCATAGACGACCGGCCGGTAACCTCTATGGCCCAGCTTTTGGGCCAGCCTGTTGATTTGGAAGAAGTGCAATACAGCTTGATATACCACTTCGGCCGGAACATGGGCTTCAAAATGGAGGAGATAGATGCCCGTTTCGGATAAGGTCCAACGCTTCGTGAATGAAGGAGGTTGGATCCGCCGGATGTTCGAGGCCGGCCTCCGCCTGAAACTTCAGCACGGCGAGCACAATGTCTACGACCTGTCACTCGGCAACCCGGTGGTTGAACCTCCCCCTGAGTTTCGCCGGGAGCTCCTCAGGTTGGCCCAACACCCGATGGCCGGAATGCACCGGTACATGCCCAACGCAGGGTATCCTGAGACCCGGAAAGCGGTGGCCGACTCCTTGGCTGCGGAGACTGGTCTGCCCTTTGGCCCCGGCCATGTCGTGATGACCTGCGGAGCGGCCGCGGCGCTTAACGTAGTCCTGAAGACCATCCTCAACCCAGGGCAAGAGGTAATAATCCTTTCCCCATACTTCGTGGAATACGTCTATTATGTGGACAATCACGGCGGCTCGACGGTCACTGTGCCCACCACCCAAGACTTCCAACTAAACCTGGAGGCCATTGAAACAGCCATAACTCCCAACACCAGGGCCCTGATCATCAACTCGCCCAATAACCCCTCGGGAGCAGTCTACCCGGCCGATGCCCTGGGCGCGCTGGGAGACCTGTTGACCCGCAAGCAACGGGAATACGGAGCCGAAATCTTCATTATCAGCGACGAGCCCTACCGCCGGATAATCTACGACGGTCTTGCTTACCCCCAGGTATTCCCTCACTACCCCAACACGGTGGTAGTCCATTCCCACGCCAAGGACCTGGCGCTGCCGGGAGAGCGCATTGGGTACATTGCTATCAATCCGGAGTATCCCGGCGTTGAAGAGCTGGCCGACGGACTTACCTTCTGCAACCGGAGCTTGGGCTTCGTTAACGCCCCGGCCCTGATGCAACACGCGATCAGGGCGTTGCAGGGCGTGAGCGTAGATGCCGGGGAATACCAGCGTAAGCGCGACTATCTTCACTCTCACCTGACCGAGTTGGGATACTCGGTCAACAAGCCCCAAGGCGCCTTTTACTTGTTCCCCAAGTCCCCGTCGGACGACGACGCGGCGTTCGTGGATGCGTTGCAGGAATGGAACGTACTCACGGTACCCGGTCGAGGGTTCGGCACACCGGGCTATTTCCGCATCTCCTACTGCGTAGAGGACCAGGTAATTGAAGGTTCCCTGGAGGGTTTTGCCAGGGCTGCTGAGCGATTCGGCCTATAGTGTCCGCCCCCGCGGCCTGAAGCCCTCTATACCAGGAATCCATTAGTTTCTAATGAGCATACCCGGCTGGCACCTGCGGCAATAGCTGGTAATGCGCTGGTTGGCCGTGAGCTCACTGATATTGCCTCCGCATTGGGTGCAAGGTTGACCGCCCTTGCGATGGACTTTCAAGAAGTCCCTGATTTTTAGATGAATGTCATCCCCCATCCGTTCTCGAAGCACGGCAATGGCTTCTTCAACGGTGCTGCGGCAGCGCTTATGCAGTCTGCGCAGTTCTTCGTCGTCTAAAGACCCGGCCTTACGGAACGGGGATATACCAGCGGCGAATAGTATCTCGTCCGCATAGGCATTTCCCACCCCCGAGACAAAAGCGCCCCTGGTCAAGACTCCCTTTATTTCACCGTGAAAGCGCCGCAGCCGCTCCTGAAATTCCTCGAATGAGATTTCGTCCAACACGTCGGGCCCCTGCCGGGAAAACCCAAGCGCGTCGGGTAGCTGCTGCCAGTCAGAGTAATAGACCTTGCCCATCTGCCGGTCGTCCAGATACCTGAGTTCCTTATCTCCAGTGAGGGCTATCGCCAGGCAGGTCTTTTTCAGCACCCGTTGCCCGGGTTCACACAATTGGAGCGCTCCGGTCAGCATGGGGTTAACCGCCAGCCATCGGTCCCCAGACAGTTCCATCAACAGGACCTTGCCTTTGCGGTGGACCTCCTGGAACGTCCTCCCGGTAACGTCGTCGGGGAAACTGCCGGTCAAGCACCGGAGGACAGTGGGCTTTAACACCCGTGAAGACTCGACTTTCCTTCCCCGGGCTTCCCGGTTGAGGAATTCCTTGATTACCTCAAGGTCCGGCGCTTCAGGCATAGCCGCGTCCGACCGGCCAAATTTTTAGTTCCCCTCTCACTTTCTCTCGTTTCCTCTCATCCAGATTTTACCGGGGGTGAGGTCCGGCATGGCCCAGTTGGGAGGGTTTTCTGTTTTGTGAGCCATATTGGGCCATTCCAAGTTGGATTCCTTAAGGGTTTTTTGTACTTCCGTACCATTTTGTACCATTCTGTCCCGTTTCGGACTGCCGGCGAGTTGGGAGTTGGAGCGCAGGACTCGGTCCTCGATGGAACGGACAAGGGAGGAATAGGGCGGCGGGCCGAATTTTTTCGATTTCCGTACCATTCTGTACCATTTCGTACCGTTTCGGACTGCCGGCGAGTCGGGAGGTGGAGCGCAGGACTCGATCCTCGATGGAACGGACAAGGGAGGAATAGGGCGGCGGGCCGAATTTTTTCGATTTCCGTACCATTCTGTACCATTTCGTACCTTTTTGTGCTCCGGTTTGATGAGCCGGCGGCATACCGCTGGGGGCTGGCCGGTGGGTTGCCAGCAACATGGTATCAGCTTACGGACTGGACTAGGGATGCGTCAACGGCCAAGTGTCAGTAGCTGGGGTACCGGGCGGTTTGAGGGGATGGAACCGTCGCGTATCGCATATAATTCAGCTTGACAGTAAAGGACGCCAGCTTTACGATGCCTATAGGACGGCCTATGCCTATCTGTGCCTGTAAAGGGGCCGAGGTGCGGGCCGGACCCGCAAAGGGTAATTGGGGGATATAGCTCAGTTGGGAGAGCGCGGCGTTCGCAATGCCGAGGCCGAGGGTTCGAGTCCCTCTATCTCCACCAACCAGCCCCTGTAGCTCAGAGGATAGAGCGGCGGCGTCCTAAGTCGCGCGTCGGGGGTTCGAGTCCCTCCAGGGGTACCACTTACAAGCAGCCATACAAGCGACGGGCCGCAGGAGCGTGCTCAGCCTGGTTCGCCGCGGGTTTTTAGAGAATAACGATGACAAGGCAACCGACAATGATCGCGGCTGTCACAACTGCCGGCGGCATCACGACCCAAAATAGATATCCGGTTCCAGCCAACGATATGGGCGAGAGCAAGACATAAGACGGCTCGACACTAGCCTGCACGGGTAACCAGAAGTTGGTTGAGACCATGTCGGGCGCGTTTTGGGCCAACGAAGACAAGCCCCATCACTTTGCCACAATCCACATCGACTCATGCATGTGGGCCCAAGAGCGCTCCAAGCTGCCCCGG
Organism: Dehalococcoidia bacterium; assembly: GCA_965249215.1. GTDB lineage: Bacteria > Chloroflexota > Dehalococcoidia > Lucifugimonadales > UBA3495. The sequence continues at coordinate 1,340,916 of CBDFLN010000002.1, forward strand.
GATGGCCGGTGGCATGGCCCCTTTGAGACGGCGGCCTTGGCTAGAGAAGCAGCCGAGCAGACAGGGCGGGAGCTTGTCCGGGCCTGCCGGGCCTGTAAACCCTATTAACGACACTATCTTAAGAGGGTAAACCATGGCCATCGAGGATTTGACCCATCATAGGCAGACGGAGGAGAGCAATGACGACCGAAGATACTGCTGAGAACCGAGCTTGGCTAATCGGAGAGGCGATTGAGAACGGGATGGACGAAAAGGACGCCATCGACCGGGCAGCACTGGCAGTTGCAGCGGGAACCGGTGCCGCTGGCGGTTTCGCCGCAGCGTCGGTTACAAGCCTCGGTGGTGTAGGAGTCGCAGCTAGCGGCACTGCATTCGGTGTAGGAGCTATCACCGCTGTGGCGGCACCAGCGGTGATTACCGCCGCGGCCGGTTACGGAATTTTCAAGGCAATATCAACATCGGGGCGCAAAGATGCCGTAAGAGAACTCCTCAAATATTTTGCAGACACCGAGCAATGGCATATACGGGAAAGGATTCTTTCCATTGAAGGGAAGGGGCAACTAATTGATGGTCGCCGTCCGCCGGCGTGGGGGAGTGCTCGTGCGACGCTAGAGCTCTTGACCAAAGGTTCGACGTCTGCCAAGGTTGGACTGTTCTGTTCTCCCAAGGGTCACTTCGTATTAACCTATGACCTGGCAACAGACCATTGGGCCTATGTCCGATTTGTGGGCGAGTACGACTTCACGGGCCGCGGATCAGGGCCAACGGGGCATGAATTTGAATTGCACGAGTTGAAGAGCATGAAGGCATTGATCCAGACCCTGAAAAACCTGGGTATCCTAAAGTCGGGAAAGAATTAGACAGCGGTGGTGGCCTCTTGGGATGAAGCAACTATCCGATGCAGAAGTGGGCATATAGCCAAGCTGGTATCATAAAGATGGCCGGGCCCACGGGCTACAGAGTGGGACCATGCCAGATAGTGCCCAATAACCACACCTAGTAGGGTAAGTCATGGCCAACAAGGATAGTCACGGTGTAGTAATCGTCTGGCCGAAGTCGGGGATTATCCACCGCCCAGAGACGGACAAAAATCACGGGGTTTCCCTGATGCAATCACAAGAATGGGAACTGTTCCCCAGCCTTATAGCAGCGCGGGAAGCTGGGTATGGCAAATGCGAGGCCTGCTTTAAGGGATACGGCAATTGACCGTCCATTGCCAACTTTGTCTCCTCGGAATGGAACGACTGACTGCATCCTGTTGAGGGGAAGAAACCAATTGGCTTCATATACGAGGTGCGGATCCGTCTGAACCTGAAGTGGATCGCGGGTTTCCTCGTCGGTTACCTTGGAATGGCCTTGGTAATCCTTATCTTCCTATTGGTGTTGGCGATATTTATATAGTCGGGCGCCACTTTCCCCCAACGGAGGTCCATTAGGTCATTCAGGAAGAGAAATGAAATCTCACGTAACTACCATCGCCGAAATGTTGGAGCCTACAATCGAGTACGTCATTCCCCAGTTTCAGCGCGCCTACGCGTGGCGGCGGGAAGACCACTGGGTGCCCCTATGGGATGACATAGAGAGCGTTGCGCAGAACCTTGCCAATGCCCCTCAGGTGGATTCCGTCCCTCCGCATTTCATGGGGCCCATCGTCATGCAGCAGCGAAAGAGTGAGGCGAAGGGTCAAGACAGCTACATCATCGTGGATGGGCAACAGCGCCTAACCACCGTCATTATAGCCCTCAGAGCCTTCGCGAATGCCTGCGGGGAATGCGGCCTCGAGCATATGGAACGGGAGTTTCTCTCTTACGTCGAAAACAACGACGGCAAGGAGTACTCTCCCAAGGTCCGCCACCTTAACCGGAGGAACTTCAACCACCTCAAGATGGTGTTGGAACGCAACACGACTGGCACCGACGTTATAAGCGCAATGTCCCAATGCCTCGACTTTTTTCAAGCCAGGGCGGTGGAATATATACGCAAAGACCCGAACACGGAGGAGAACTGCCGTGACTTGCTGGACGTGCTGCGAAGCAAACTTGAAACCGCTGTCCTGACTCTGGACACCATAGAACAACCCAATAAAGTCTTTGAAACCCTGAATGCCCGGGGCGAGCCTCTTACGCAGTCCGAACTCATCAAGAATACCGTCATGTACGAGGGGACCGTTATCGAAGACGAGGACAGGGCCGACGTCTTGTGGGGCACCGAAATGGAGAATTCCTACTATTCACGAGAAGAGCAAGAGGGGCGCCGGTTGGACCAGTTTTTTGCCGACTGGATGACTTCCATTACGACTAGCAGGGTACATCGCGGCCGGACATCGACCCAGTTCCGGCACTACCTGACACGCGTCAAGAACGAAGGCCGCGACATCGACTATATATCCTGGAAGATGAAACGGGCCGCAGGTATTTACCGCAGTGTGCAACAGGACAACTTCCCGGAAAGCCGACCTTCCACGACCAGGCTGTTGGCCGCCAGGGCTGAGTTTTTCATGCCCGTGGTTCTATGGTAGTGGTCCGAAGAAAGAGAGCTTGACTTAGGGCAGCGTCAAACTATCTTGAGAATCATCGAGAGCTATGTGGTTAGACGCGTATTGGCTGGCCGAAGTGTCGGGGATAGTATAGCCCGGACCATCACCCAAATGTTGAAGTACATCCAGAACGAGATATTGAGTGACGGGAGAAACCCCGCAGAAGCTGCTCACGCCTGGATAAGTCTGAATCAGAATGAAGCATTCCGCTGGCCCAGCGATGAAGAAGTGCGTGAAGCGGTCGCAAATAACCCCCATGGTATGAGCGCAGGTCGGCGGGACATGGTGTTACAGGCTCTTGAGAGCCATTTGCGCATTGCCAGTGGGCGGACTCCAGTTAGGAGCGGACTTGTCACTACCCCATTGATACCAACAGGGGAAGTCGGTTTGACTAACTACCCGATTGAAGGGCGGGCAAACACTGCTCGACAGGAACGCCGCAAGAGGATCCTTGACGGGTTGGGCAATTTCACCTTGACCGATACCCGGTTGACCCCAAGAGAACGGGATTCTGCCTGGCAGGACAAAAAAGAGGCACTACAAAACAGAGGACGTAACGTACTGCTTAATCAAGGGCTTCTGAGCCATCAACAAAAGGCCCTAACAGAGCAGGATATCGTCGACCGCAGCCGATGGTTCGCCGAGCTGTGCATTGCTACTTGGCCGCGAGAGCAAGAATGACCCGCAGTGCAGATAATCGGGGGCGTTGGTGGCAGTTGGTCTACGAACCTCCCCCGGGGGGGGCGACGGCCGCCGCTAACAGAGATATGAAACCGTCCACGGCACCAAGCGGCAGGCCGACACCCGGCTTACCCACGCCTTCTGAAGGCTGGTCCTGCGCTGGGCCCTCGAGGAACTGCGGTTCCACGACCTGCGGCAAACCCACGCCAGCCCGTTGATGGGCGAGGGGGGAGCCGATGCATGTGGTACAATTCTACCTTCGCCACCAGAGCATCGGCACCACGGTCGACATCTACGGTCAGTAATGAAGGAAGAGAACCTGGCGGCGGCGGGAAAATTTGCCCGGATAGTTTCACCGGATGTGGGCAGAGGACTCCGATGGCGCCGATGAAGTGCCCTAATTCGTCCTTAACAGATACGCAGGAGCGTAGCTCAGCCTGGTAGAGCGCTGGTCTCCAAAACCAGTGGTCGGGGGTTCGAATCCTCCCGCTCCTGCCAAACCTTTCTCTCAGCCCTTGGACTGGGGCAGATGGACGACCGCTTCCACCTCTACCAGTAACTGCGGACGCACCAATGCGGCAATTATTACGGTGGAACTCGCTGGCGGACTCTCGGGGAACGTCTCCATGCGGACCTTGTTGTAGGCTGGATAGTCGGCCGCGTCGGTGAGGAAGCCAGTGGTCTTGACCACGTTGTCCATACTTCCACCGGCGGCTTCCACCACCGCCCGGATGTTGTCCATTACCTGCCGTGTCTGAGCTTCGCAGTCTCCTTCGCCGACCAGCTTCCCCGAAGCGTCGACCGCTATCTGCCCGGACACGTACAAGGTATCGCCTACTTGTATCCCCGGGGAAAGGGCAGGATTAGGCGTTACTCCCTTGGGGATGATCTGTTTTCTTGCCGCCATACACGATGCCTCCAGATTGCGCAAATGATACCGAACGCCAAGCTGGTCTAGATGTTATTTCAAAATCCGCCCCTTCGACAAGCTCAGGACAGGCCCTTCGACTCAGCTCAGGACAGGCCCTTCGATTTCCCTCAGGGCGAACGGACAGCCTAGTAGTCAGTCATGTTTGGAATCGAAGGGATAGAGCCGGTGAAGTTTGACCCTGGCGTCCTGGGTATTGAACCTCCAGTTGATGGAGGCTCGGGCGACGTTTCGCTCCGTGACCAGGGCTTGGACCTCCCGCCTGAGGGCCTCCTCGTCGGGGAGCCGCTGCCTCAGGCAGGAGCGGGACAGCACGCTGAACTCGATTTCCGCCATCCCTTCGGCAAGCTCAGGACAGGATTCAACCAACTGCCGTGCTTGGGGGTGTGGTGGAACTCCAGCCGTTTGGCGACCCGGCGGGCCTCGGCCGCTGGGAAGGTTTCGTACAGGGAAGCTGTCCTGTGGGTGTTCAGGTTGTCCAGAACCACCCGGATTACCGGGACATCGGGATGGGCCTCATCCACCAGCCAGCGCATCTGGCGGGCGAAGTCCTGCATGGTGCGCCGCTCCGTAACCGCCACGTGCCGCCAGCCGGCCAGGGGCTCACAGGCCAGGAACAAGTTGCGGGCGCCCGCCCGGCGGTACTCGTAGTCCTGCCGCCGTGGTCTCTCTGGCTGGGCCGGCAGCGGGGTACGGGTGTCAGCCAGCAACTGGGTGGAGGTCTCGTCAAAGCAGACCACCGGCCGCTGGGGGTCATAGGGTTCGGCGTACAAATCCAGCACCTCCTCCATTGGTCAAATACGGCGGAGCTTCCGGGTGGGCCACGAACTCGGCGCTCACCTTGGGGATGCACCACTCCTGCTTCTGCCACGGCTTGAGGGCGTTTTTTTCAGGTGCAGCCGCACCGTCTCGTGGGATAGGGAGGACGCCAACCCCAACTCCACCGCCTTGCCCGCCAAAAGGCGCAGGGTCCAGTGTTCATGCCCTTCCGGCGGTTCGGAGCAGGCCAGCGCGATGAGGTGGACTTCGCCCCGGTCGTCCAGCTTCCGGTACCGATGGGCTTGGGGTAGGTCTTTCAGAACCCCGTCCAACCCCCCTTCTGCAAAGCGCCGCTTGACCCGAAATACAGTGCCTTCGGCCACCTCCAGCGCTTCCGCCACCCGCGGGGCACTCCACCCCTCATCCGTCTTGAGCAGAATCCGTGCCCGGATGATCACCCGGGCTGAACCTTTCCCCGCACGAACCAGATGCTGGAGCTCGTTCCGCTGTTCCGACGTCAGCCGGACTCCATATTTTCCCCTGACCATACCGCCACCTCCCATCAACACTCTCCAGAGTCAGGGTAGCACTTTCGGTCAATTCTTTACATTACCATCTAAATCAAGTTTGACTCACTACTAGGCCGTGCTCCCGGTTGCTTTTAGCGTATCGTGTGTCTACGGCCAAATAGGTCGTGCACGGAAAGCAAACCGAACCGGAGCCCCACTCTTGCAGGAAAATGTTCCGGCCAGACATGGGTCATCCACCGTGCCGTCCCCATCTTGAGGCCCCTGGCTCCATGCCGGAGTATCGCCGCCGCCTGCCGATAGGAATCGGCCAACTAGGATAGCCAGGGTGCCAGACCGAATTTCGCCAAATTTCCTTCAATCTCTCCTGTTCCGTTTGTTAAGGGGTTGTTTCCATTCTACCGGTAGGCACGCCACACCCCAAAAGCGAGCGGAACCGCCGTTCAAAGCCCGCTCTACTCGGCTTCGGTAATCGTCAGCGTGTATGTGCCTACATTTCCGAGGGCACCGTCGATGGCAATGTAGTACTCCCCGGACCTCGCTGGGGTCCACTCGATGGATGCTTTGTCGCCCCATGAGCTGTCGTCCCGACGATAGTTCTCATACCAGTTTTCGGGGGCTGCCCCATCAAACGTGTACAATCTGAGATTGATGGTTTCCAGCGTTCCCCCGTTGACATCAATCATGTACGTTCGGCCCTCCATCGCATGGAATTTAAAGTAGTCGAAGTCAAAGTCGTCGTCCACGGCCCCTGCCCCTGCTTCCCCTGTCGACAATTCGGTAGCGGCGGCCGTCGTATCGCCGTGGTCATCTTCGGGATCCTCAACCGCATCAATCGCGAGGGTGTACTGGCCGGTCTTCCCGCCAAGATTCTGGACCGCAATGTAGTAGTCGCCGGAGGCCGGCACAACCCACAGTATCTGAGGTCCGGACGCTGTCCGCATACGAGACTTCCACAACTCCCGCGTTACCCCGTCGGGGCCATATAGTATACGCCCGCATTTCCCAGTTAGGATAACAATAGCATATCAGCTATAATGCACCCATCGAATCACCTATTTCCGATAATTAGCGTAACGACTCCGGAGGGACCTGATGGGTGACGGCGAAAACACCCCTCTGCGGCTCAAGTTCGACCCAAGAATCCGGTTGGAGTTTCGCGGTGCTGCCATCACCTCCGACGCCGGACTCTTACCCATCCGAGAGTTTGATGACGCCCTGGACCTTACCCACATCGCTTCCGACTAACTCCTGGAAAGCCGTACCGGCGGCAATATCCGACACCACATGGTCCCTCTGCTCCGCCAGTCCATCTACAGCCGTCTGGCCGGCTACGATGACACCAACGATGCCGAACGTCTTGCCCAAGAGCCAGCCATGAGAGTCGTGGTGGGCTGGCAAGACTCAGACAGGAACGCCGCCGGCACTAGCGAGATGGGGCGGTTTGAGACGGAGACGTTGACCCAGGAGGAGAACCTGAAGGGGCTGGCCCGGATGAATTCCCAGTGGGTGAAGAACGCTATGGCCCATACTTCGCACCGGCGAGTAATTCTGGACATGGACAGTTCGGAGAGTCCAGTGCATGGTCAGCAGGAAGGAGCCGCCTACAACGGGCACTTCGAGTGTGTCTGCTATCATCCCCTTTTTCTATTCAACCAGTTCGGGTCAACCAGTTCGGGGACTGCGAAGGAGCGACGCTGAGACCTGGCAACGTCCATAGCGCCGAGGGCTGGCAGGAACTTCTTGAGCCGGTGGTAAAAGGATACCGGGAGAAAGGACTGCGGTTGCTGTTCCGGGGTGACGCTGCTTTTGGCAAGCCGGAGCTATACGAGTATCTGGAACAAGAAAAGACAGGGTATGCCATCCGGCTTTCAGCTAACGCGGTGCTTCTAACGCGGTGCTTCAGAGAGAAATAGCGCACTTGCTGGTACGACCTGCCGAGTGGCCTTCCAGGAAACCGACCGTCTGCTACCATGACTTCACTTACCAGGCCCAGAGCTGGAGTGTTCCCCGGCGAGTGGTAGCCAAGGTGGAATGGCATCAAGGGGAGCTATTTCCCAGGCTTGGTTTCATCGTGACAAACCTGAGCTATCCACCCAAAGGCATAGTCCGCTTCTACAATGGCCGTGGCACGGCGGAGCAATAGATAAATGAGGGGAAGTACGCCCTGAACTGGACCAGGCTGTCGTGCCACAAGTTCATGGCCAATCAGGTGAGGCTGGGGCTGTTCATCCTGGCTTACAACCTGGGCAACTTCGTCAGAAGGCTGGCCTTGCCGGAGGCGATGAAGCGCTGGTCGCTGACCAGTCTTCAGACCAGGCTGATCAAGACCGGTGGGCGGCTGGTACGACACGCTCGCAGACTGGTGTTCCAGCTTGCTGAGGTCTTGGTGGCCAGGGGAACGCTGGCCGTACGCCTCAGGCGGATGGAACGGATCAGCCAGCTTCGGCTGGCACTTGGCTAGCTTGCTTTGAGAGCACCGGTATTCAGGACGGTGATGGGGTCGTCCAGCGCAAACAGGCTGCCCCAAGGGAGCAACTTGGGCACAGACAGGCGATTGTGGGCTGTTATGCTTGGCAGGGAGAAGGCTACCTCATGAGAGTGGAGCAATTGAGTGAATCGGAGGGCAGTTGACGCGCTCATGGTGACCTATTATAGTCCGAGCCATCCAAGAGGGAACATGTTCAGGAAAATCAGTTTGATCTGGGAAATACCGGTTAACGACCCCAAAGCGGAAGTTTAGCTCTGCAAAGGATGGCCGGGTGACGAGGCCCTGTAGCTGACGGCGAGGGGATATGCAAAGGTTCCTGGTACGGCGGTTGTTCATAACCATCCTCACCCTTCTGGCCGTATCGGTCATCATCTTCGCCTTGGCCAGAGCAGCCGGAGACCCCAGGTCCCTGTTGCTAAGCCGGCAGGCCCGTGTTGCCCAATGGGACGCTCTTGGGGAAAAGCTGGGCCTCAACAAGTCGTACATTCACCAGTACGGCATATTCATGAAGGACTTGGTCCAAGGTGACTTCGGCTACTCAATAAGAGAACGACGCCCCGTCATAGACGTCATCGGAGAGCGCATACGGCCCACCGTCGAGTTGGGGCTTGCCGCCTTGTTATGGTCCACCATGGTGGGGGTGCCCCTGGGCATCCTCGGCGCGGTGCGACGGGACGGAATTTTCGACCGCATCGGGAAATTCATAGCCCTTATTGGACAATCAGCCCCTAACTTCTGGATTGGGATAATGCTGATATTCTTCTTTGCCGTGAGGTTAGAATGGTTGCCGCCTTCCGGCCGGGAGGACCCAGAGTCAATTGTTCTTCCCGCCATCACCTTGGGGTGGTGGTTCGTAGCGGTGAACATGAGGCTGATCCGTTCGGCCATGCTCGATGTGCTGGACTCAGAGTTCATTAAGCTAGCCCGGGCCAAGGGCGCTTCCGAGAGGTCCATCATCTGGAAGCACGCCCTGAAAAACGCCTTGATACCAGCGTTGACCTTTGCCGGCATCAGCCTGGGCAGCATGGTGACCAGCTCGGTGGTCGTCGAGATCGTCTTCGCTTGGCCCGGTCTGGGACGGCTGGCGGTAGACTCTATGACCAGGTCGGACTACCCGGTACTCCAGGGAGTAGTCATCATCTTCACTTTGCTGTACCTGGCGTCCGCTCTATTGGTAGACATTCTTTATGCCTATATCGATCCCAGGATTCGATATACCTAGGGGCCAGGAGTAGCGACCATGGCAGCGGACGCCGCCAGCGGCATTGTTTTAGCTCCGGAAACCCTGGGCGTCCGGGTGCGCAGGGTAGTACGTAGGCTCCGGCGTTTGCCTTTAATACCGGTGTTCATACTGATGGTTCTGGTAGTCTGCGGAATCACCGCCCCTTGGATTTCTCCCGAAGACCCTGTAAACGGCGACCTGTCTGATAGAGTCCTGCCGCCTTTCTGGGAAGGAGCCAAATACCTCCCCAAGACGGTCGTAGAAGAGAGGGCCATAGGGCAAGGTCTTCGCGAGGTCGAGATCGGAAGCAGTGACTTCGAGGAGGCCGTAGCGGCAGAGGAGGCCTTAGCGATAAAGGAGGGCCGGCCGGTCAGGGAAATCGGACTGGGAGACCAGCTACTTGTAAAGACCAGGGAGGGCGGCACCACCAGGTTCTTCCTGGGCACGGACCAACTGGGCCGGGACATATTGAGCCGGCTCTTTCTCGGCGCTCGAATCTCTCTGATAGTTGCTGCCATCACCCTTGGGGTCGGCGGCACCATAGGCTCCTTTATGGGCCTGCTGTCCGGCTACTATGGCGGCTGGGTTGACGAGTTGATAATGCGCCTGGTGGACATCGTGCTCTCAATACCCATCTTGTTGGTGACACTGGTCCTGGTGGCGTCTTTGGGTTCGTCCTTTCAACTCATCGTAGCGGTCCTGTCGCTGTTAATATGGCCCCTTTTCGCTCGGGTGACGCGAGGAGAAGTGCTGCAATTGAAGACCATGGACTACATAGCCCTGGCCCGGGTGTCCGGGGCCAGCGGACTGCGTATCATGATCGTTCACCTGTTCCCGGGGGTCTTCAACACCTTGATAATCATCGCCACGCTGAACGTTGGCGTAGTCATCTTGGTGGAAGCCTCGCTGAGCTTCCTGGGTGCGGGAGTCCCCCCGCCCACGCCGGCGTGGGGTTCCATGGTGGCCGACGGCCGGGACCACTTAGCTGATGGCTGGTGGGTCTCCACCATGCCCGGACTGGCCATCGCGCTTACCGTGATATCCCTGAACCTCTTCGGCGACTGGTTGAGGGATACCCTGGATCCGAGGCTCCGCCAGCTGAACTAGCTCGGCCAGGGGGTAGGGACTGCGGGAGTCTTCCATAGGCCCATCTTCAGCCGCTGCCCAATATCCCTTGTATCCGATCTCTTTCCGCTGATCAATTCCCGTCCCTGGTTAGATTCGTCTAGAGGCCCTCGGGCCAGCCCGGTGCACCCCCGACCCACTCTAGCCTGGCGGGGATGGACTGGTTGGGGTATGCCACTGACTCATAGGTGCACATGGTAAGCCGGCGGACTGGGAAAAACACCTTAGTGTCTTTGGTGACGATTAATGCCATACCTAGCGTTGCTATTGTACTAGTTGACAAGAAAATCGGGGGCTGCTAGTGTGTTCGGCAAACCACACTGTTGCCGTCGCGCAAAGCCATGAGACCCAGACAATTACAAAGGACTGGAGATGTAGCGATGTCTAAACGACCTTGGTGGAATCTTGGATTATTCGTCCCAATGCTGGTTGCGCTGGTATTGGCGACAGCGGTGTCCTGCGGGGGAGACGCCACTGCAACCCCAGCGCCCCAGCCTACTGACGTGCCGGCGGAGGCCACTGCGGCGCCGGCGCCTACTGCGACTGCGGCGCCGGCCGACGTGATGACCGGAGATGAACCCTATGGGACTCTTCGTATCGCCCACCCGGAGCAGGGCGTCTATACCGGACATCCCGGAATGACCGGCTATCCCCAGGCCGGGCATGTCACCATGGCTGCTTACGAAGGACTGACTGGGCGCAACCTCCAGGGAGAATACTTCCCCAGGGTGGCCAAGGAGTGGACTATCGCCCCCGATAACCTGACCTGGACCTTCAAGCTTAACCAGGGGATTCAATTCCACGGCGGCTGGGGGGAGATGACCGCCGAGGACATGGTATGGTCCATTTCCCAGGCCGGGGCCGAGGGCTCCGAACACCCTTCCTCAAGCCAGATTAGGGCCAAACTTCTGAATCCGGAAGGCTATATCAAAGCCTTAGATGACTATACCATCGAGGTGAACACCGGCAGCCCCACGTGGGACATGCTCTTTGTCGTAACTACTCCTGGCGTAGACGGAGCATGGGTGGTCAGCAAGAAGCAGGTCGAGGAGCTGACCGAAACGATAGGATTGGAAGCGGCCAACTCGCAGTTGGTCGGCACCGGGCCTTGGGAGTTGGTGGAGCAGCGCACCGGCGAGTTCTGGAAGTTCAAGGCATTCCGGGACCACCACATAAAGGTTCCCTTCTTCGACGAGATGACATTCCTCGAAATACCCGAAGAGTCCACCCGCGTAGCCAACTTCCAGGTGGGCAGGGTGGATACCTTTTTGGCGGCCCTAGACACCGTGCCTGCGCTGGGGGAGACACCCGATATCAAGTTCATGGCCCAGAAGGACGGCTCCGAGTCAGCCCTGACCTTGTTTGGCAGCTACTACGCGACCTCCGATGGAGACAATTGTCCGGCGGCCGCAGTGTGCCCTGCGCCCGGGTGGGACCCCGACGCGCCCTATGTATCCAGCAACCCTGATGTTAACTCCCCCGAGTGGGAACGGGCCCGGAAGGTGCGCAAGGCCATGGGGCTGGCCATAGATAGGGATAAGATTGTAGAGGAGCTCCTCGGGGGTGAGGGATCGCCCCTTTCGATCTGGGGGTGGGCCACTTTTGCTCATCGGGCCAAGCCCGAATGGAAGTGGGAGTACGACGTGGAGCGGGCCAAGCAGCTCTTAAAAGAGGCGGGCTACGAGGATGGCTTCGAGTTGGAAATCGCGCCCGCCATCCGCGGTACTGCCGCCGAAGTAGAGACCTGCGAGGCGGTAGCTGACATGTGGGCGGATATAGGCATTACCGCCCGTATCCAGAGGGTTCCTTTCGGCACCATGGCCGACGATATCATAGACCGCACGGAAAAGAGAGTAGTCTGCTTCGGCACCAACCCCCTGCTAGAACCCGTATTGTTATACGAGCTCGGCTATCAACCTGATACGCTTTTTAGCGTTGGCCTAGACCACCCCTTCCTAAGTCCGCTTGTAGTAAAGGCCTATGGCACCTTCGACCCGGAGGAACGCTGGAGGCTTCAGGTTGAGATAGGTGACTGGCTCTGGGACAACTCCCTGGACATCGGGTTGTACTCGGTCAACAATATTTACCCGCTGGGCCCCAAGCTGGATAGCTGGGAGGACCGCCTGGAGACCGGGGACACACGACGCCTAAGCGCCCTGGAATGGGCACCTCATCGGAAGTAGGGAGCGAGCCATGGCGCATGCTATTGTCCCACGGGTAAGGGGCAAGAGCTTCAGGGGTAAGCTTCGAAACCCTTGGTGCTACTCCTGGTAGGTGGGGGAGTTTTTGGTATACCTACCGTGGATTCCCCCTCCCAAAAAAGAGAGTGGAAGTGTGACGGGACCCGTCCAAGGAGGATCCCGTCACACTTCCACTTTTGTTTTCCGCGTCGTGAATCGACGTAATCAGAGCAGCCTGGATAAGTAATCGGCCAAGGTGCGCCTGTTGGGACGAATACACACCGGGTTCGCTGGGCTACTGGGCACTAGTTGCCGACGGACGCGGAGTTGTACCAGTCCAGGATCTCGCTTCCGGTCATGAAGACCACCCATTCGAACTGCCTAATGTAGTCGAAGATCCGATCGTAGTACTTAATGCGATGGGGGACGCCGGTGATGTAAGGATGGGTAGAAACAGCCATTATGCGAACGCCCTCTGCGCCCTCACGGTACAGGGTGTCGAACTGGTCGCGGGCCCGTTTGAAGATCTCCGGGGACCGGTGGTGTTGGATCAAATAGATGGGGATATCGTTCAGCTCCACTGTGTAGGGAAGGGCTACCAACCGGCCGCTCTTGACCTTCATCTCATAGGGCTGGTCGTCGTTGCACCAATCGGCCAGGTATTCGATTCCCTCTTCAGCCAGTATGTCCGGGGTGTCAAAGGTCTCAGCCAGGCCCGGCCCCATCCACCCCCGGGGCGCGCTGCCGGTGAACTCCCGTATGGTGCTGATGGTGCGGCGGATCACTTCGCGCTCGTCGGGCTCGTTGTTGATGACCCGCTGTATAAATCCGTGGGCCAGCATCTCCCAACCCGAGTCCAGGCTTTCCCGGACCAGTTGGGGATAGCTTAGGCAGACCGATGCGTTGAGGCTCACCGTGGCCCGGACTCTGTAGCCGTCCAACACCCGCTTAAGTCTCCAGAATCCGACACGTAATCCATAATCGAACCAACCGAAGTTGGGTATATCCGGGATGAGGCTCACTCCCTGGGGATTGGGCAGCACGGTGCGGGCCATGGGAGCATTGATGTCCCACTCTTCCACGTTGATGATGGGCCAGACAATGACCCTGGCATTATCCGGCCCTCGAAGCGGCTCCCGGTGGAAGATGGGAGAGTAATCGGCGCGAGGATTGGCCATTTTAGTTCCTTTAGCTTTCAGGGGTCAGCTTTCAGCTATTGGCTTTAAGCCACCTTCGGCGGCCTGTTATTGAGCTGTACATTTATCAGCAAACGTATAAGCAAACGCTCTTATGGGTGGGCGGGTGGGAATCTAGGAACCGGTTCAGATGGGACACTTAAAGTTGGCTACGGCCTACCGTCAGCGAATAAAACACTATGTAGGTTCCGGCTACGACCATTAATCCAGATGCGATAGGCTGAATAAAGGGGAGGACCTTGCGCATCAGTGTCACCATGGCTCCCTTGAAAATGGCCATCCCTATAGTAAGGGCCATAATCACCATTCCCATACCCAAGGCGAAGAGGAAAAAGTTGCTCGCTACCTTCTGTACACTTAATCCGGCCACACCAATGCCGACCACAATTACGAAATTAGTTAAGGCGCAGCTTAATGAAGCCGTTCCATAGCTCACACCGAACAGGAAGTATCCCTTGGTGCTGACCTGGGTGGGATCCCCCATACGATTAGCCGCCCGGGCGGCCAATCCGCTGTACAGTTTGCCTCCTCCCGTCATCCAGGCTCCTAACAAGACTAGTCCTGGACCAAATCAGGATTGGCAGGGATAAAGGCGGTGGAGGTTGCGTCTGGCGTCTTGGGCAGTGAACCGCCAGTTAATAGTGGCCCCTCCCGCGTTCCGCTCCGACACGCAGGCTCTGACGGCTCTTTCCAGGTTGTCCTGAATTACTTTGATGCGCCCATATAAACTTGGGTTTAGTCGCTGCTCCTTCGCTTTATCAACTGGATCAGCCCAATAGTCGCGACGATGCCCCAAACTCCTTCTAGGACCACAAATGGAATGAATCCGATCAGAATAGAGGCGGAGCAAGACAGTCCGGCGCCAATGATATTGAGCAGGTTGTATATTTTGGTGTCTTGGAGCAGGAGTTTCCACCTGTTGAGGGTAAAAGCTAATAGCAAAAGGGCCACACCAATCGAGCCTACTATGACTGCGTAATCATCTATGGTCATGTTGTTGTGTACATTCTCTAAAAATTAACCATTGCCTATGTCATCACCCGCCGGAAGAAGCTCAAGGCGTTGTCGCCGGTGATCTTTTTGATGTCGCCGTCGGAGTAGCCCCGGGACAGCAGGCCGCGGATGATGTTCTGGCCGTCGGCCGGGGAATCCAGGCCGTTCAAGTAGGGCGCCGGGAATTCCGGCGGTGCGTCTTTTGCCAACATCTCCCGGAGGAAGGCCACATGATCGCCGAGATGGTTCGACAAGCTCACCATGAGCGGCAAAAAACCGCTCACCCTGAGCCAGTCGAAGGGTCATCCTGTGCCGGTCGAAGAATGCGTGCTCGGCGTACCCTGCGGCTAGGTGTCACCGCTGCTTAATAAGGTAAGAACCAGGACCCGGAGAAGGCCAAGGAACAGGTACTGTGGGCCCGGCCGTCCCTCTGTGTTGGGAAGGGTCGGCCCTTAGCTAACCTGCCGTCAACCGTGAGGCGGGCCCCATTGGCCGGCATCAGTACCACGCACGCGCCATGAGGGCGGTCCGGGTTGCTCCCAGGGACTCTATGACTTAGGAAAGGCTCACCCAGGTCGGACCAGGTCAGGGCGATCTCTTCATCGCCGGTACTGACCGTCTCGGTCCAGAAGGACCTGAGGTCCCCCGAGCTCCAAAAGTTCGCCTCTCGTTGCGGAATCTCCAGGTTACCGAAAGTAGGGTTCATTCTGCCTTGAATCTCGCCTTGGAGCCAACGTGTCATTTGGACATTGTCGGTGTAAATCCTCGGTTGATCGTCAGTGAGTTCGCTCTGGATGAAGAGCACGTGGCCGGGTCCTTCCGGCGAGAAATAGATTCGCCAGAAACTGGAATTTGTGGTTGTCGGACCACCGTCGGTCTCTCCGAGCCGGAGGGAGGGGTTCTCACCAGTGAGGAGAATCCGATTGGGGTCAACGGAACTGGTTGTCATTACACGTCCTCCTTGGGATAGACGAACATTTCTTGTGCCATAACCTGGGCATCCAAATTGCCCACGTTCTTTAACGACGCCAATGGTACTGTCACTCCAAAGACCTGTCAAACACACCATCCGGACGATCAAATGCACTGAATTCCTTGTGTTTAACACCCTGTGGGAGCGATACTAGAATTGCTCGCGAGCGGCGGCTGTCAACCTAACAAAGAAACATTAGAGGAACACCTATGAGCCGGTATTTCCCAGATCAAACTGATTTTCCTGAACATGTTCCCTCTTGGATGGCTCGGACTATAATACGTCACCATGAGCGCGTCAACTGCCCTCCGATTCACTCAATTGCTCCACTCTCATGAGGTAGCCTTCTCCCTGCCAAGCATAACAGCCCACAATCGCCTGTCTGTGCCCAAGTTGCTCCCTTGGGGCAGCCTGTTTGCGCTGGACGACCCCATCACCGTCCTGAATACCGGTGCTCTCAAAGCAAGCTAGCCAGGCGCCAGCCGAAGCTGGCTGATCCGTTCCAGTATCCCGGCCAGCATTCCCCTGGCCACCAAGACCTCAGCAAGCTGGAACACCAGTCTGCGAGCGTGTCGTACCAGCCGCCCACCGGTCTTGATCAGCCTGGTCTGAAGACTGGTCAGCGACCAGCGCTTCATCGCCTCCGGCAAGGCCAGCCTTCTGACGAAGTTGCCCAGATTGTAAGCCAGGATGAACAGCCCCAGCCTCACCTGATTGGCCATGAACTTGTGGCACGACAGCCTGGTCCAGTTCAGGGCGTACTTCCCCTCCTTTATCCATTGCTCCGCCGTGCCACGGCCATTGTAGAAGCGGACTATGCCTTTGGGTGGATAGCTCAGGTTTGTCACGATGAAACCAAGCCTGGGAAATAGCTCCCCTTGATGCCATTCCACCTTGGCTACCACTCGCCGGGGAACACTCCAGCTCTGGGCCTGGTAAGTGAAGTCATGGTAGCAGACGATCGGTTTCCTGGAAGGCCACTCGGCAGGTCGTACCAGCAAGTGCGCTATTTCTCTCCGAAGCACCGCGTTAGCCCGAATCCACCGAAGGACACCGATGGACGGCGTGAGGAAAGCGGAAGGGGGATGAGGGAGCTACAGGGGAAATAGCCTGGGTTCCATTTGGGGTAGGGAGGTCGGCGGACGGTCTTCATCGCCGCACAGGGGCCCCTATGGGCGTCTGCAGGAGCTGCGATGCGCGGGATGGCGAGAGAATACGCAGCAGGGAACTCTCTCGGACCGGGCTGGCGCGAGTCTGCGGGGATCTTCGGTTGTCCGGTGGGTGGGTCGGTCGCCGACGGTGCCGTCAGGCCGGGAGTGGAATGGCTCGCAGCCGGGCCAAGGCGCGGCTGAACTTCTCAGCCCAAGGCCAGCGATCCGGAAGATGCAGGGTCAACCGGCGTGCCGAGCGGGTGAGCCGTCCGGCCAGGGAGAAGAACCGCCGCCGGAGGGTCTTGGTGGTGGCTATCCGCTCTCCCAGACCGATCCGCGCGGTCCAGCGGGCCAGGTTGTGGGCCATCGTCTGGACGGCCAGCCAGGCGCCGTTGGCGGCGAAGCGGCCCGAGGGGAGATGGTTCAGCCCGACGCCGTACTTGAGGTCGCGTATGGCATTCTCGATCTCGGCGTGGCGGCGATGGTCAGCCTCCAGTTCGAGCAACTCCCCGTCCCGGTCGGTGATGAACCCGTGATAGCTGTATTTGGCGAAGAGGGCCAACTGGGAACCGGGCGTGGGCTTCACACGCCGGACGATGAGCCGCACCGGCGCGGCGTCAGGTTCACTCTGGAAGGGAGTGCAGGTGGTCTCGGCCACATCGGCGGCGCCGTCCATCCAGTAGGGAATGGGAGTCCAGGCATCCTCGGGTATCGTCTCGATGAGATTGCGCAGGCTCTTGTGCTGGCGGATGGTGATGGAGAAGCGGACATCCATCTTGCGGCAGACGGATACCACGCCATGAGTGTAGAACCCGCTGTCGGCCCGTAGCGTGAGTCGTCCGTTGGCCCCGGCGTAGCGTACCCGCCCCACCGTCTCCCGCAGAAAGTGGGCGGCGCCCCGGGCGGTGTTGGCGCGGCCCTCGCGCAGCCGGGACATCAGCACGTCGCCGGTGCCGGCGGCGACGGCCAACAGCGGGTGATAGCCCCGCTTGCCGGTATAGCCGTGGTGGCGTGCGCCCTCCTTGGCCAGTCCGTAGGTCTCGCAGATGGTGGAGTCCAGGTCAATGGTCAGGGGCCCGTCGCCGGGTCCCGCCCCGGCCTGCCAAGCCCGGGCCAGCAACTCGCGGCTCACCCGGTCGAGTTGACGGACGTGGCCCCACCGGAAGCTGCGCAGGAAGGTGCCCAGGGTGGATGGCGCCTTGACCGTGCCGCCCAGGGTGCAGGCCGTCCCCCCGGTGCGCAACACATCGGCGTCGTCAATGCAGTCGCCCCCAGCCAGCGCAGACGCCACCAGCGTCATCATCTTGTCGCTCGTGTTCGCCCGCCCCGGGGCATCGCCCAGGTCGAGGCGCTGCCGGACGAGTTCGGGCAGGCCGAGGTGCCGCGCCAGGGTGGCCGGAAGGAGCAGCCCGGCATTGGCCACCAAGCGGCGGTCGTCGAAGGTGATTTGGATCCGGTCGGGGTGGTTGCGTGGCAGCATCTATTGGGTGCTCCTTTTCCGGGGTCGGTTTTTTGCTACAAAACCATTATCCCAGAAGCACAGGAGCACCTTCTTGCCGCTTCAGGACGCTAACCCGACGCCCTCCTTCGGTGGATTCGGGGTTAGCTGAAAGCCCGATGGCATACCCGATCTTTTCTTGTTCCAGATACTCGTACAGCTCCGGCTTGCCAAAAGCAGCGTCACCCCGGAACAGCAACCGCAGTCCTTTCTCCCGGTATCCTTTCACCACCGGCTCAAGAAGTTCCTGCCAGCCCTCGGCGCTATGGACGTTGCCAGGTCTCAGCGTCGCTCCTTCGCAGTCCCCGAACTGGTTGACCCGAACTGGTTGAATAGAAAGAGGGGATGATAGCAGACACACTCGAAGTGCCCGTTGTAGGCGGCTCCTTCCTGCTGACCATGCACTGGACTCTCCGAACTGTCCATGTCCAGAATTACTCGCCGGTGCGAAGTATGGGCCATAGCGTTCTTCACCCACTGGGAATTCATCCGGGCCAGCCCCTTCAGGTCCTCCTCCTGGGTCAACGTCTCCGTCTCAAACCGGCTCATCTCGCTAGTGCCGGCGGCGTTCCTGTCTGAGTCTTGCCAGCCCACCACGACTCTCACGGCTGGGTCTTGGGCAAGACGTTCGGCATCGTTGGTGTCATCGTAGCCGGCCAGACGGCTGTAGATGGACTGGCGGAGCAGAGGGACCATGTGGTGTCGGATATTGCGGCCGGTACGGCTTTCCAGGAGTTAGCAGGAGTTAGTCGGAAGCGATGTGGGTACGGTCCAGGGCGTCATCAAACTCTCGGATGGGTAAGAGTCCGGCGTCGGAGGTGATGGCAGCACCGCGAAGCTCCAACCGGATTCTTGGGTCGAACTTGAGCCGCAGAGGGGTGTTTTCGCCGTCACCCATCAGGTCCCTCCGGAGTCGTTACGCTAATTATCGGAAATAGGTGATTCGATGGGTGCATCATAGCTGATATGCTAATGACAAGTTCATAAGACGACTACGGCAGCAAGACAATTGCCTGTTTACCGCATGCTATTGTTATCCTAACTGGGAAATGCGGGGATGAAGCGGTAGATGGTCTCGTGGGAGATGACGTGTTTGCCCAACTCCAGAGCCAAGCGCCCGGCAACCTGCTCTGGAGACCAGCCTTGTTGGAGGCGAGAGAGGACCCGGTTTCGCAGGTCCGCATCCCTCTCCAACCGTGAGCCACTCCACCGACGGGCACGGGACTGTTGGTCGGCATAGACGGGCTGGTAGCCTTTGGTCCGCGAGCCATTGCGCTTCAGTTCTCTAGCCACAGTCGATGGCGAGCGATCCAGACTTGCCGCGATTTGGCGGACTGAGTGTTCCGCACAGTGTAGACGGGCCATTTCACACCGTTCTTCAAGGGTGACATGCTTGTATCGAATTCCCATGACAACACCTTAACCAGGTGTTGCACTTCGTTTGTGAGTTTAGGGAATCCATAGAACGTCTCGACCTGGGTCCCCCCTGTACACCGGGAGAAACCGGCGTGACCCGGGACTTGTCATGCTTTACCGGCGGAAATCTATACCCCACGCCATTGACCAGGCTTGACTAGGGAAATAGGGGTGGGTAATGTTGGAGCCATACTTTAAGCAAGCAAAGAGGCTATCCTCATTAAGGGAGAGAAAGCCGTGCTGAAAATAGGCCACCAGGTAGTCAGGCCCGGGAAGTTCATTGGCGACGACCCGGTAACCATTCGGGTTCCCGAAGAGCTGGAGACGATGGCCGGCATACCCCTCAACGACCGCGAGGTGGATTGGTACGCCCGGGAATATCCTCTGGAAAGCCTGAACCGTTCCGAGCGGGCGTCCCACGAATGGAATAACGCTATTCGAGAACAATATGTTGAGTTGCACGAAATCCGCAAAGAGCATGATAAGCTGAACCACGTTCTGATAGTCGCCGGGCGGGAGTCCGCCCAGTTGGAGCCGACCGGTGAGCCCACCGGTGAGGACGTTACAGAGTTGATCAGGAGCAGGGGCCGGAAACTGGGTTTCCTCGAAGTGGGCTTTACAGCCTACGACCCCCGCTACGAGTACAAGCACAAACGAGGCTTTACCAATCTTCCCACAGCCATCTGCCTGGCCCGCGAGCAGGACTTCGAGCCCACCCAGACACTACCCAGCGTGGCCTCTGAGATCGTCCACACCGCCGCCTACCGCACCCAGGCCGCCCACGGCCTGCAGTTGGGTGAATTCATTCGCTCCCTGGGCTATCGGGCCCACATCATTCCCGATAACGACACCTCAGGTCCGGTGATCCCCATGTTTGTGCAGGCCGGTTTGGGGCAGTTGGGCGCCTGCGGTTACCTGCTTACTCCCCACGAAGGGAGCAGGAACCGGTTGATGATAATCACCACCGATGCCAAGGTCACCCATGACCAGCCCATAGACTACGGCATACACGCCTTTTGCCAGGTGTGTCAGATTTGCGTGAACCGCTGCCCAGGCCGGGCCCTGATGCGGGACAAGATCTGGTGGCGGGGCATCGAAAAGAACAAGGTCTACCTGCGACGTTGCCGCCCGGTGATGGCCCGATACCTGAACTGCGGCGTCTGCATGAAGGTTTGCCCCATCCAGAAATACGGCATGAAGAACGTCATGGAGCACTACGCTGAGACGGGGCGGGTGCTGGGCAAGGGCACCCACGACCTCGAAGGCTATACGTTGGATGACAAGGGCTACTTCGGGCCGGGCGAAATGCCGGTGTTCGACCGTCAGTTCTTTGACATGCCCCACGGCACCGTCAGTAAGTGGGCTTTCGAGAAATTCAAAGGGAAGGCCGTAGCAGCCGGCGGTGTGGTCAGTGATGAGTTGCTAGCGGAGTTAAAGCAGGAACTCTCTGAAGCCATCAGCAGAGAGAACGAGGACCTCGAGTTAATGGGTGAGGGATGAAGCATTTAGCCCGCGCCAGGAACTCCGCATAGATTTGGCAGGCCAGACCGTTCAACACGGATAGGCCCCAGGGGAACCAGCGAGCATCCATAGAAGGCCAGCAAGTACCATTGTCGGACCTCCTGGCCTTCACTTATGCCCTTTCCGTCGTTACTATGAAAATGCAGCAAATCCCCGGGGCACGAACTCGTCATTCCTGCGAAAGCAGGAAGGTGGATTCACATTTCAAGTGCAACACCTGGTTTGAAAAGATTTCAGCCGGGGTGCGGTAGCCCAGACATTTACGCGGGGTATTGTTGTAGGCCTGCAGCAGCTGCACAAACCGGCCGTCGGACAACTCCGCCAGGTCCGTCTTCCGAGGCAGGGTCCGGCGCATGCGCCCTATGGCGTTCTCCACTCCGCCCTTCTGCCAAAGCGAATGGGTGTCGCAGAAGCAAGTCTCGACACCCAGGTCGTGGAGTTGGTGATGGCGGGCGAACTCGGTCCCGTTGTCAAAGGTAACCGTCCGCCGCCACTGGGGCGGGAAAGCGCCCAGGACCTGTGTCATGATGCTGGCGATGGGGCTGGCCGCCTTTCCCGGCGGCCTCACAGCGATGAGGAGGCGGGAGTGGCGCTCGTGCAGGGTCAGGACGGCCTGGCCGTAGGTCCTGAACAGCATCAGGTCGGCCTCCCAGTGGCCGGGGGTCTGACGGTCGGCGGCGTCCTGGGGACGTTCGGCCAGGGGACGGCGGAGAGGGATGAAGGAAGCAGGACTGCCCCCTCTACGCCCGCGCCAGCCTCGTTTCGACTTGCCACGGGGCAGATAGTGGCGCCAGGAGTAGTCCTTCGTCCGCGCCAACTGGGCGTAGATGAAGCGGTAGATGGTCTCCCGGGAGATGACGTGTTTGCCCAACTCCAGAGCCAAGCGCCCGGCAACCTGCTCTGGAGACCAGCCTTGTTGCAAGCGAGAGAGGACCCGGTTTCGCAGGTTCGCATCCCGCTCCAACCGTGAGCCGCTCCAGCGACGGGCACGGGACTGTTGGTGGGCATAGACGGGCTGGTAGCCTTTGGTCCGTGAGCCATTGCGCTTCAGTTCTCTAGCCACAGTCGATGGCGAGCGATCCAGACTTGCCGCGATTTGGCGGAGTGAGTGTCCCGCACAGTGTAGACGGGCCATTTCACACCGTTCTTCAATGGTGACATGCTTGTATCGAATTCTCATGACAACACCTTAACCAGGTGTTGCACTTCGTTTGTGAGTTTAGGGAATCCATGGTAGAGGCTAATGTAGGGAAGGGGCCCACGGGCTTGACAAGAAGAAGGCCTCGCCAGACAATCAGCGGGGCTAATCTAACCAACCGACAACAATTTGCCTATCTGGACTTTGCCAAGGAGATAGGACCAATATGTCTACCACCGCTACCACATGGACCGAAGAGATACTCAATGTGGCCGGGACCGAGCTCCAAATGGTTAGTGGAGGCACAGGAGAGCCTTTGCTGATGCTCCACGACGAAATGGGCCACCACACCTGGCTAAAGTATCAAGAAGCCTTGGCCCAAAACTACAAAGTACACATCCCGTCTCATCCGGGTTTCGGCACGACCCCGGCATTGCCATGGATCATGAACATGCGGGACATGGCCGGTTGGTACCTTCACGCTTTGGATGACCTTGGGTTGGGCCAGGTAAACGTCATAGGCTTCTCTCTTGGGGGGTGGCTGGCCAGCGAACTCGCCACTATGTGCCCCCACAATTTCAAAAAGCTGGTGCTGGTGGCGCCCACAGGCATCAAACCACCGGTAGGGGATATCTATGACATGTTCCTGGAGTTGGCCCGGGATTTTATAACTGAAGGCTTCTTAAACCCCGGTCAGGTAGATGAATTTCAACAGGTGTGTCCCGATGAGCCTTCGCCGGAGCAGGTTGAGGCCTGGGAAGTGGCGAGAGAAGAAGCCGCCCGGCTGGGATGGAAGCCCTATATGTACTACCCGGCACTACCCGAACTATTGCACAGGCTGAAAGGGCTGCCGACCCTCATCGTCTGGGGTCAGCAGGACGCTATAGTTCCAGTCAGCGCGGGCCAAGTTTTTCATGACTCCATCGCGGACTCGCGGCTGACGGTTCTGGAAGATTGCGGCCACCGGCCGGAGGTGGAAAAGTCAGACGAATTCGTGGGGTTGGTGCATCGATTCCTATCCGAATCGTAAGACTCTAGGACCTGCTGGGCTTCGACGCAGAGCCTATCTCATACCGTTCCGCCATGGTTCGACGAGCTCACCAGGAATGGGACACAACCGCTCACATTGAGCGGGCAGTCGGGCTCACCACGAACGGAAAATCCGCTCACCCTGAGCTTGTCGAAGGGTCATCCCGAGTAAAATCCTACCACCCATTGTTAAAGTCGTAAACCGGTGAACAGGGTGGATTAGCCGCCACAATACGCGGGTGATATTCCTGACCCCAGCAATAGTACCTGCCCAAATTGGAATGCTGCGCTACCGGGGAAATCCCCCTCATCTACGCCCAGTTGGCGCGGACGAAGGACTACTCCTGGCGCCACTATCTGCCCCGTGGCAAGTCGAAACGAGGCTGGCGCGGGCGTAGAGGGGGCAGTCCTGCTTCCTTCATCCCTCTCCGCCGTCCCCTGGCCGAACGTCCCCAGGACGCCGCCGACCGTCAGACCCCCGGCCACTGGGAGGCCGACCTGATGCTGTTCAGGACCTACGGCCAGGCCGTCCTGACCCTGCACGAGCGCCACTCCCGCCTCCTCATCGCTGTGAGGCCGCCGGGAAAGGCGGCCAGCCCCATCGCCAGCATCATGACACAGGTCCTGGGCGCTTTCCCGCCCCAGTGGCGGCGGACGGTTACCTTTGACAACGGGACCGAGTTCGCCCGCCATCACCAACTCCACGACCTGGGTGTCGAGACTTTCTTCTGCGACACCCATTCGCCTTGGCAGAAGGGCGGAGTGGAGAACGCCATAGGGCGCATACGCCGGACCCTGCCTCGGAAGACGGACCTGGCGGAGTTGTTCGGCGGCCGGTTTGTGCAGCTGCTGCAGGCCTACAACAATACCCCGCGTAAATGTCTGGGCTACCGCACCCCGGCTGAATTCTTTTCAAACCAGGTGTTGCACTTGAAATGTGAATCCACCTTCCTGCTTTCGCAGGAATGACATGCGGGAACCGGAGCCAATAGCATTTGAATCGCCTAAGTCTGAGGAGGTTGCACCTGGGGTTTATCGTCCTAGATGGGCTTGCCGGTGGCCGGATCGACCTCGAAGGGGCCGGGCAACTCCAACTCTTTGGCGATCTCCCGCGTTGCAGGGATCACTTCCTCGCCCATGAGCCTCAGGCTGCGCATAGCCTCCTCGTGGGTCATGGCCCCGTCGCCGTCCCAGAAGAATACGCTGCCGGGGCGCAGGTATTCCAGTACGTGGCGGATCTTGGGTATCACCGTCTTGGGTGTGCCGGAGATGATGTTATAGTCTTCGATCTGGGCCTCGTAGGCTTGACCGAGTATCCCTTCCACGCCGCCCCGGAACCGGGTCGCCAGCTTCTGTGTGGGCAGCACCCTGGTACGGGATGTTAGGCCCGGTAGAGTGGCCAGGCCCGGGTTCAGCGTCCCTTCGTTGCCCCGAAGGAAAGGATTGCTGGGCCCCTGGATGAACTTTCGTCCCGCTTCCTCCGCCAGTTCCTCGGTTTCATCGACATGAACTTTCCACAGGTAGGAGATGTTTTGGGGCCCGGACTGATACCCCAGTTCGGCGGCGGTGTCGTGGTATAGCTGAAAGGCCTCCTTGGTGGGCTCAAGACCGGTGGAGAGCATTACATAAGGGATGCGTTTTTGGGCCGCCCAGATCAGGGAATCCCGGCTGACCACCCCGGGGAGCCAGATGGGCGGATGCGGTTTCTGGTAGGGCATGACCCAAGGGTTCACGTGGCGGTACTGGAAGTGTTTTCCTTCCCAGCGGAAGGGCCCCGGCGTGGTCCAGGCCTTGACAATGAACTCATGGGCCTCCTGAAACCGTTCCCAGTTGTAAGTCGGTGGAGAGTTGTGAGCGACGGCTTCCCTCCCTGTGCCACGCACCCATCCGGAAACCAGCCGGCCTCGGGAGATTAGGTCGATCATGGCCAGTTGCTCCACCAGCCACAGAGGGTCGTCCCACAGGGGCAGAATGTTGCCCAGGAGGACGATCTTGGCCTTGTTGGTGATCCTGGCCAGAATTGAGGCTTCCACGTTCATGGCGCCGCCCATACAGAAAGGGGTGCCGTGGTGCTCGTTGAGCATCAGGCCGTCGAATCCCATTTCTTCGGCGTAAATCTTTTCGTCCAGGTACCGGTTGTAAAGGTTAGCGCCCAGCTCCGACTCGTAGATCTCGTTGCTGACCTTCAAGTCCATTATTGGAGCTCCGGTGGCCCCAAAGTAGCCCGATTGGGGATCCTGGTAGGGTCGCTCTGTAAAGTAGCCAATGAACATTGCTGTCTCCTGGTTCGACCTTTGGCCCGGACTCCCTCCATCCGATGGGACGACAGGGGCGTCGTGGCCGTCGGTATTGTAGCATCCCCGATTTCCCCTCACAAGCAGACCGGGTATGCCATCCGGCTTTCAGCTAACGCGGTGCTTCAGAGAGAAATAGCGCACTTGCTGGTACGACCTGCCGAGTGGCCTTCCAGGAAACCGATCGTCTGCTACCATGACTTCACTTACCAGGCCCAGAGCTGGAGTGTTCCCCGGCGAGTGGCAGCCAAGGTGGAATGGCATCAAGGGGAGCTATTTCCCAGGCTTGGTTTCATCGTGACAAACCTGAGCTATCCACCCAAAGGCGTAGTCCGCTTCTACAATAGTCCGCTTCTACAATGGCCGTGGCACGGCGGAGCAATGGATAAAGGAGGGGAAGTACGCCCTGAACTGGACCAGGCTGTCGTGCCACAAGTTCATGGCCAATCAGGTGAGGCTGGGGCTGTTCATCCTGGCTTACAACCTGGGCAACTTCGTCAGAAGGCTGGCCTTGCCGGAGGCGATGAAGCGCTGGTCGCTGACCAGTCTTCAGACCAGGCTGGTCAAGACCGGTGGGCGGCTGGTACGACACGCTCGCAGACTGGTGTTCCAGCTTGCTGAGGTCTTGGTGGCCAGGGGAATGCTGGCCGGGATACTGGAACGGATCAGCCAGCTTCGGCTGGCGCCTGGCTAGCTTGCTTTGAGAGCACCGGTATTCAGGACGGCGATGGGGCCGTCCAGCGCATACAGGCTGCCCCAAGGGAGCAACTTGGGCACAGACAGGCGATTCTGGGCTGTTATGCTTGGCAGGGAGAAGGCTACCTCATGACAATGGACCAATTGAGTGAATCGGAGGGCAGTTGACGCGCTCATGGTGACGTATTATAGTCCGAGCCATCCAAGAGGGAACATGTTCAGGAAAATCAGTTTGATCTGGTAAATACCGGCTAAACCAGAACCTTATCCACGGGTTAGTCCAAAAGCCGGTTTAAAACCTGAGGAGAGTCCTCGGTGGTCCTTCGACAGGCTCAGGACGAGAGGTGGTGACCCTTCGACGGGCTCAAGGTGACCGCGTCTGGCGGATCAGAACAGGCTTGCCGAACCACATTTCGAAATGGCCTCTCTAGATGGCCTCCAGGAGCTACACTCATGAAATACGGGATTACATTGCCGGACACGGGCCCCCTGGCCAGACCCGAAGAGCTGAGCTCTATGGCGGGGAAGGCAGAGGAGCTGGGCTACGACAATATCCTGGTCTCAGAACACATCGTAATACCCCGGAGGATCGCTTCGGCGTATCCATACAACGAAAGCGGTGAATTCCCCGGCGGACCGTCAGGTGAGTCCATGGAGCAACTGACACTGTTGTCCTACCTGGCGGGATGCACCAGCAAGATACGGCTGGCACCCAGCGTAATGGTTCTGCCCTACCGCAGCCCTTTGCTGGCCGCCAAGGTCTTGGCCACCCTGGACGTGCTGTCTCAAGGCCGGTTGGTGGTGGGTATCGGCCTCGGCTGGATGCGAGAGGAGTTCGAGTTGTTGGGCTCGCCTCCGTTTGAGGAACGAGGAGCGGTGACCGACGAGTACCTACGGGCTTTTAAAGAGCTATGGACCAACGATAATCCGAGTTTTCAGGGCAAGTACGTTAGCTTCGATAACATCAGCTTTCTGCCTAAGCCGGTTCAAAAACCATATCCGCCGATCTGGGTGGGCGGAGAGAGCCGGCCGGCGCTGCGGCGTGCTGCGGAGGTGGCCGATGGCTGGTACCCCTTGGCTACAAATTCCACCTATCCTTTGAGCACTCTACAGCAACTGGGGGATGGGATAAAGCGGCTGGCTTCCTACGCTCGGAGGTTCGGCAGAGACCCTGGGGAGATCGAGGTCATATACGGGGCTCGCCCCTTTGAGCTCAAGAAAAACGGCGTAAGCCCTGAATCCGGGCGGCTTCCCTTCGTTGGGACCGTGGATCAGGTGGCATCGGATATCCGGCGCTACGAGGAAATTGGTGTTGGTTCACTTATATTCGACTTTGCTAGTGATAGTGACCAAGTGGAACCCGGTCTACACCGAATGGAGGAGTTTGCCACCCAGGTGTGGCCCAAGGTTTAATTGGGCCCTCGAAGGTTGCCGGATCGCAATATTGATTAGGAGTCCAATATGATGACTGGCGAATTCCGCTGCATCTTCCATGCAAGGGACTATGACAGCACCGTGGCCTTTTACCGGGACGGCTTAGACTTGCCTATCGTCGAGGAATGGGACCATGGGCCGGATGATCAAGGCACGGTATTCGGCGCAGCTTCTGGACTGATTGAGGTACTAAGGCTTCCTGGCAATCAGGAGCCCGACGCTGTGTGGGACTACAGCAAGCCCCAGGGTGTAACGGTGGCTATTGAAACCGACGACGTGGACGCATGGTATAAGCGAAGCGTGGATAGGGGACTGTCGGTTAGACAGGGGCTAACTGTTCAACCCTGGGGACATCGTACCTTCTTCTTATTGAATGATCCGAATGGAGTCACGCTGTATATAATGTCCAAACCCGGGTAACAGGAGATGTTACCAGCCTAAAATTTCTCGAAGATCTCAACCAATGATCATTTGTATACAACAGCCGGAGGAAGCCGATTAAGAGGGGGCGGGGGGCTTTTGGCGTCAGGTCAGCGTGTTAGAAGCCGGTCGCCGTCCGGCGGAGGATTCCCGAAGAGTCTCGCCTCAGGTTGCGAAGCCGCAGGCGGCGGAGAAGGAAGGCCGGGACCTTGGCCCCTTTCATTGACACCCTATAACGCTTGTGATAAGTTTCCCCCGCTCAAACCCCGGGTGCGTTTAGCTTGGTATAAGGTCGAGGCTTGGAATCTATCATCGTTGCCATCGTGGCTGGCGCTGTGGCTTTGCTCTTCGCAGCCGCTACCTCACCCAGCGCATTTGGCAAAATAAAGGTGACCTAGTCGAAGGATTCACCCGACGTTACGGCGTGCACTCCCTGGTGTGGTGCGAAGGATACGATGACGTGCATAGTGTCATCATGCGGGAGAAGGCAATCAAGGGATGGACAGGTGCCTGGAAAATCGCGTTAATCGAGAAGTCGAATCCACAATGGCACCACTTGTACGAAGAGCTAGATTAACTGGATTCCGGCGAAGGCCGGAATGACGAAGCCAATGTTGCCGTTGTTAATACTTCCTAGAATGGAAGATGCTCGCTCATGGCTCACCACCAATGGCAAGGCGAGCGCAAATCTCCCGTCATCGCAGCCATGGGCGTGAACCGCTCATCCTGAGCACGTCGAAGGATTTTTCCCGTGGGCACTAATAGCTCTACTGGGCGGTGGTACCCCCGTCGATGACCAACTCCGCCCCGGTAACGAAGGAAGACTCGTCGGAGGCCAGGTACAGGATACCGTAGGCTATGTCATAAGCGTTACCCAGCCGGCCCAGGGGTATCCTCTCCAGCCAGTCTCTCTTGTCATTGGCGTAACGGGTCAGCGGCGTGTGGGCGTAGCCAGGGTGGACCGAATTGACCCTGATGTTTTCTTTGGCGTATTGGATGGCCGCCGCCTTTGTGAACAACCGAATGGCTCCTTTGGCAGCGTGGTAGGCGGTGGAGGAGGGGCTGCCGACGAGCCCGGCGACGGAGGAGATATTGATGATGGAGCCTCCGCCGACCTTACGCATCTCTGGGATGGCCTGCTTGGTGCCCAGAAAAGCGCCCTTGGCGTGGACATCCATTTGCGCGTCCCAGGCCTCAACAGTGGTCTCCTCCACGGTTGCGGGAGCGCTGGTTCCAGCGTTGTTGACCAGGATATCCAGCTTCCCGTAGTTGGAAACAGTGGAGGCCACGACTTCGATCCAGTTTTGTTCACTGGTAACGTCGTGGCGGAGGAACAGGGCTGCTCCCCCGTTCTCTCGAATTTGGATGGCGGTCCTTTCCCCCATCTCCTCTTTTATGTCGGTCAAGACCACCTTTGCTCCCTCTTGGGCGAAGAGCCGTGCTGCCGCACCACCGAAGCCCATCAGATCCCCCTCAACCCCTGCGGCGGCACCGGTGATTAAAGCCACCTTACCTTCCAACCGCATAAAAGTTCTCCTTCGCGGCTTTACCTGACCGGATTATAGTTTGACGGTCTGGATTTAATCCGCCGATAGAATTACAGCCCGCCGGAGGTGAACAAAATTCTTAGGTTATTTGTCACCGCTTGGGATCCCGTTTCATCGGACTTAGGGAACCCGACTATCACGCTCGTGGCGCTTCAGCTTCTGTTCACAGATAGTACAGTATGTGGCCTGAAAGAACAACGCTAGTGGGTTAAGGAGCCTCGCAAAAAACCCCCATGGCGCGTATACAGAGACCTAACCAGCCCCTAGGCTACCGACTAATTGTTCCTGGTGGAATTTTCCGCCAATGGGCCAAGAACGGCCACTGGACACGTTGAGGAGATGACGCCTTCGCCTCCTGACCCACCCCGAACAAAACTCCGTCAAGGTGTTTTCGTTTGACCTTGACCCGGTTGAGTTGCAGTCTCCCCCGTCTCCACCAGAAACACAAATCAGCCTCCCCAGGCTCGATAGAAGTCCCGGAAAGCTCTTTTGTCAGTGCCGTCCCATACCCCACCCTAACTGTAGCTACCTGAAAAACCGGTCGAAAAGCGGCCTTAGGCTGGATGGCTTGCCAATGCTTTCATTGCCATCATTCCCATCTCCGTCTGCATGGACGCCCTTTTTGGCGGGTAGAAGCTAGTCGGTGACTTCGACTCGCTCCCCGTGGTACACACCAATCCCGGGCATATCGATGGTCACTCCCTGGGTCAGTCCCTCGCTGGCGTGAAACTCCAGGACGGCTGGCCACCCCGACCAGACGAATTTACCGTCCTTGGTCTGCTGGATCTCCTTGCGGTAAGGGGGAAAGAGCTCGCCGCTCTGGTCTTGCTCCCCGCTCGAGTAAAGCTTGTCACCCTGGCGACTGATATCCAGGGTGGGATGTTGGTTGAGAAATGCGGTTAGCACATAACGCCCGACATGATCGTCGAATCGAGAAGGATCAGGCGTCGCCAGCTCCCTCACCATCGAAGGCGTAAGTGCCACCTCCATTAGGGAAACGGTGCGGTGGAACAGCAAGCAATCATAGGCGGGTCCCGGCGCCGCCGGCCCATAACGAAGATTGTGGCGGCTCAGCCGCTCTGTGTTCAGCCATTTCGCCACGGGCCCGGAGGTGGGCGCTTTGCGCAGGTCGAGAAAGTAACACTCCGGCCCAACTTGATCGTAGGCGGCAGGGTTGGTGTCCGGCAGGGGCTCTTCGCCCTTGGTGGAATAAGCGCTGGCAGCGCTGATGATCAGCATCTTCTCCCGGCCGATGCGATTGGCGATGTAGGACCCCATGGAAGTCGCTTTCTGGACCCGCACTGGATACCGCTGCAGATGGACGTTGTGGGCCCCGACAACGATTCGGGCGTCAGGTCCTTCTCGTTTCAGAATCCATTCGAGGGAGCTGGCCATTGAGACGTCACGGACGTTCCAAATGCTTAGAAAGCCCTCGCCGGAATCCAGATCTCCGGTCTGGGCCATCGCCAAGAGCATATCGCGCAAGACCTCCGCGCTTCTCAGTGCCCAGTCGTAGTCGTCCTGCGAGCTGGCCTGGATATAGGCCAATCGATGTTGCTCTATCCGATTAATGACCAAGGTCGATTCCGCAATGAGGCGGTGCCAGGTCCCTTCATCAACCTCGCCTCGCCGGTCGAGGTTGAGGTCGCGAGCCGGCCCTTCAAAGCTCCTCTTCACATCGTTGGCGAGATCGGCGTCGACCTTGCGGCCGAACTCCATCAACTCGTTGAAGGGGTGCTGGATATGAAACCAGTTTCCCGTGCCATCCATCCCATAAAACCGCAGTTCTCGGTCCCGGTCGGGGTTGGCATTGTAGTCCCGCATCCATTGGATGAGCTCCTGAAGCTCCGCCCATACCCCCCAGGCATTGGTCACTGACTTGACCACCGTGTCCCAGTCGACGTCAGCTCCGGCCACGTACTTGTGAATATTACGACTCTCGACGATTCCCGTTTCGAGCACGAAGGTATTGAATCCATGCGCTTGGACGAGATACTTGAACAGACGGGCGCGAAAGCGGTTCCACTCGTGCAGATAGTGGGCGTTCTCCCCCAAGGCGACGATCCTGGCATCACCAATCACCTCTCCCAGGAAACCCAGGTCGTCATAGTTCTCATCGGTTCGCGGTATCGAGAGCGGTACGGCCTCGCCTTGTGCCCAGGCGACGAAAGGTCCTGAGTCAACCGTCGAATTCTGTTCGGCGACCATTAGTTCCCCTCCTTCGGTGTTTTCCAAGAGCTTCCTCTGCCTCAGCGAGCAGACTCTCAATTCGCCGTCGTGTTCGCTCGCTGGCCATTATGGGGAAATAGTAATACCGCTGCGATAGACCTGTCCGCTACGGGTTGAACAAGGTGCTCTAAAATGGGAGACTCGGAGCCTTCGTTTTCCGCAAGTGCCGGCTTAGGCAATCCTCTGGGATATAAGTCAGCCCAGCATCAAGCTCAAAGCGGGCAGAGGATTGAAACTGGGAGTGCGGATCGGCGATTCTCCTAATAGTATTAGTGGTATTTTGCCATTATCCTCACATTGAGTCGGCTAGGGAGACCCGTAGAGACCTTCGTTGGAAAAGAAGGGCATGCCGGCGTCGCGGATTTCTTTGTCTAACAAATGGTCGGTGTTCAGCAGGCAAGCTCTGAGCCACAGCACGAGGATAGCCTGGTTCATTTGGTCTTCGGGAAGATGTATGCTCCGGCCGTGTTTCTTAGCCAGCCACTGGGAGTGCCCGGCGGCGAAGTACTCTTCCATGAATTTAGTGGGCTCTCCTTCAGAAGCAGCAGCCTCGAGAATCTCCAGTGGTGCTTCAGAACACAAGATTTCCGGATGGTCCGTGGCCATCTGGAGGTAATGCTTCTCCCTGGCGGGGTCCATTGTTAGAGGTTGAGTTGCGGCACAATGTAGCCGAATTGCTTGCTGTAAATCTGAATGCGAGAAGGTTGGGTGTCCGTCACCAACAAGCGGTTGTTGGCCGTGTCGAACTCCACTGCGATGGGCTGGGCGAAGGTCCACTCCGGCTCGGTGCTGTGGACTTCGCGGCGCCGCTTGATATAGTCCGCATTGGCGTCTACCGCTTGTTGAGCCCAGGCGGATAGCTGCTGGGCGTCCCCGACCAGGCTGGTGAGGAACTCCCCATCGGCATCAAAAATTTGAATTCGGCCCCGGTCCCAGGCGTTCTTGCTCCAGTCGCATATGTAAACATCGCCGTCGGGGTCCACTGCCACATCTGTGGGCCAGGTCAACTCTCCCCTCTTGGTGCTTGGACGCCCGAACTGGGTCACGAAGTCGCCATTGGCTGTAAATTTCTGGACCCGGTGGTTCTTGGTGTCGGCTACTTACACGCACCCTTGGCCGTCCACGGTAATTCCCCAAGGAGAATCCAGGCCGCCTTCGCTATTGCCATGTTGGCCCCAGCCACCCAAGAACTCGCCGTCGGTTGTGAACTTTGGGACCTTATGGCTACGGCTGTCGGTCACGAAAACGGTGTCATTGGAGTCGACGGCAATGCCCGAGGCCCCGTTAGATCCATTGTCTCCGTCCTGAACCGTGTCCCAACTGCGTAGTAGGTTACCTTCTTTGTCGAAAACGGAAACCCGGTTTAACCATTCATCTGTAACATAAAGGTCTCCTTGTTTATCGACGCTAATTCCTGCCGGCCAGATAATCTGACCCTCATCGCCGCCGTACCTGCTGAACTCCCCAAGGAATTCTTCCTCGCCTGCTTGCCCGCCCAGAGTCACTATGCTGACCCGCTGCCCCACTCCGGTACGGTTCCAGCCTACGTTGCTGATGGTCTCGCTGCCGCGGTTAATTACGTAAGCAACTCCGTCGGCGCTTAGAGTCAGGTCCACAGGGAAGTTGAACCCCATACCGGACTAGCCGTTTCGGCCCACGTTGTGGCTGTAGTCATAAGTCCGGCCGGCTACCGTTTCCGTCGGCATAGCGATCCTCCATTTGTCGGCCCTAGCGGGCTTTGGTAATAACTTTCTGGAGAAACC
Source organism: Dehalococcoidia bacterium (assembly GCA_965249215.1). GTDB lineage: Bacteria > Chloroflexota > Dehalococcoidia > Lucifugimonadales > UBA3495. Next base: position 1,374,663 of record CBDFLN010000002.1, read on the forward strand.
CGTAGGGGCACGGTATGCCGTGCCCCTACGACTCAAACTAAGGGTTCTCTTCCTGCCTCCAGACCATTAATTATCCCCTCCTTACGAAGGAGGGGATATAGGGGAGGTTGAATGTCGCGGTAGAGGCGACCCCCTGTGGTCCCCCTTATCAAGGGGGACGGGTTGCAGTGGGCACTTAAATTAAGCAATTAACCGAGGAAGGGCAGTTTCTCGAAGCTGCCTTCAACGATGGGTTTGGCATCCAGTCCCATCCAGTCCTCGAGTATGGTGGAGTAGACTCCCCGGAAGTCGTGGTTAGGCACCACGTCTCCTTGTTCCAGGTCCCGGTCTTCCATGGATGGATACTCGCTGTATTGGCCGCCCTTAACCTTATCGCCCAAGATAAAAGACACGCCTCCGGCGCCGTGGTCGGTACCCGACCCGTTATCGCGGGTCCTTCGGCCGAACTCGGTGAACATCAGCATTATCACATTGTCGGCGACGCCGTGCTCCCTCAGGTCATCGAAGAAGCACTCGACCCCTTCGGAAACGTCCTTCCACAACTTGTCGTGCAGGTCCATCTGGTTGGAGTGGCTGTCGAAGCTGCCGTGGTCGACATAAAAGACGCGGGTGCCGAAGTCGGCCATGTGGATCTGGGCGATGCCCTTAAGCCGCTTGGCCAGTACCGTGTCCGGGTATTCAATGCTGGAGGAGTACATTTTGGGAGCTTCTTTCAATATGTCAGCGCCCTTGAGCGTGTCCAAGCCGGTCTGTCCCAGGTAGTCCATGACCGGTCCGCTACCCATCACCGGGGAATACAACCGGGCGAAGCGGTCCAACATGCGAGTACGCTGTTGCTGCTCCGAGATGCCGGGCAACAGGCCGTAGGTGTCCAGGTCGTCCACCACGGCTACTGGCACGCCGGGTAGCACTAATGCCCGGAATAGAGACGCACCGAACGCAACTGCAGTCAGGACATTTTCCTTGTTGGGGTCGACCTCTCTGGTGGCCCTTCCCAGCCATCCCTCGGTGCCCAGCTTGTCCGGCTCGCAGGTGTGCCAGATGTCCATTGAGCGGAAGTGGGAGCGAGGAGAATTCGGGTACCCCACGCCATGGATAATGGCCATGTCTCCCCGGTCGTAGATGTTCTTTACCGGACCCATCCGAGGATGGAAACCCACCTTGTCGTCAATTGGAATCACTTGGTCATCGGGGATAACCACTGTCGGTCGGCTGTCCTTATATAAGGGGTTGGTGTAGGGCACAACCGTGTTTAGATAGTCGTTTCCTCCGGTCAACTGCAGTACAACCAGGACCGGGTCTTTGCTAGTGCTGGTCATCTCCCTAACTCCTTTAGGACTCTACGCGTATTGGTATTCCCTGATCGCAACTATTAGTTGCAGTAACTCGGACACGCGGGTCATCGATGCTTCCACTTGGTCGGCCTTGTCCCAACCGAAGTCCCCGCCTTCTTCTACATAACCTATCAACTCATCCCGGCTTTCCGGGTTCACTTCCAGGGGACCCATCAGGTCCAAGCAGCTATCCACGACCTTTCCGGGTGAGCGCTCTCCCTGCACCTTGAGGCGTTCCACCAATGCCTTGATGCCGGGGCGGTCTAGGTCCCCAAGCAGATCAGCGGTGAAATTCACCCGCCGCATCAAGGAGCCGCTGTTGATCCACTCGGCGCCTGTGTGCCAGCCTTCCACACTGGGAGGGTTCAGCAGGTCCTGGCCCATGTAGCCGGGCTGGCGGGAAAGGTCACCGATTCCGGGAGCCGGAAACTCGGCTCCTCCCACCAGCCTCAAAGTGCCCACTACTACCTCTGCCGGGCTCTTGAGACGGGCAAAGCGGGCGTTTTTGAAGAAGTCCGAATTGAACAGTACCCGCAGTGTTGAGCGGATGTCATAACCCGACTCGACCAGAGTATCGGCCAACAAGTCTACTGCCTCCGGGTCTACGGGAGGGGTGACGGACCAAGCAGGGACCTGGGCCTCGTCGGCCACGAAGAAGTTGTAAAGGTGCCTGGCGATGAACCGGGCCGTTGCCGGCTGCTCGCAGATTATGCGGATTATGTCCTCACCGTTGAAATTGCCCGTCTCCGCTAGGAACGTTTTTTCACCATCGTCGTGGTCTTCCTCCCGGTACTCGAAGAACCAGTCGTGGCGTCCGATTGGGCCCCGGGGCAGCCTGGGCAAGATGGACCACCCGGTGAAAGCCCGGGAGCACTCTCGGACGTCCACCTCGGTGTAGTTGCCCACGCCCATGCTGAACAGCTCCAACAACTCTCGACCCCAGTTCTCGTTGACGGCGGTGGAGTGGTTTTCGCAGTTGTCCAGCCAATAAATCATGGCCGGGTCCTTAGCCATCTCTAGGAGAAGCTCTCGGTAGTCGCCCATTCCTTTTTCACGGAACTTTACAATCATGTCCATCACGTCTTCGTAATGGTCCACCTTGGAGACCCCGGTTGCGAAGACTTGGTGCCAGAATAAGGCCATCTTTTCTTCCAGGGGCCGCTGGGTATTTATCATGTCGTGCAACCACTCGGCGGCGCCCATGCCGGGGAGGGTGCCGGGGCGCCAGGTCCACGGGTGGTAGCGCATCATTTCGAGCTGGTCTAAGGGCCCATGTTCTTCCGTGTGTAGGAGTTCCTCTACGGTGGCCTCGTACCCTTTGGCGGCGCGGGCTTCCAATTCTTCTCTGGTTGCTCCGAAGCCGGCCCGCCGCATCAGGTGGGCCATTGAGGCTATATCTTGGTCGGCCATAGCTCTTTACCCTCTACAGTATTATCCGTTGGAGTTTGGATCAGTTGGCGAAAATTATTTGAGGCCCGTAACGAGGTGAACTAAACAGCACTCAAATGGTAGATGAGACGCAGTATTCCTGTCAACGACCTGGAAAGTGTTCAGGCTCCGCAGAGTATTGAGAGCGCATAACCCCGAATCCACCGAAGGACACCGATGGACGGCGTGAGGAAAGCGGAAGGGGGATGAGGGAGCTACAGGGGAAATAGCCTGGGTTCCATTTGGGGTAGGGAGGTCGGCGGACGGTCTTCATCGCCGCACAGGGGCCCCTATGGGCGTCTGCAGGAGCTGCGATGCGCGGGATGGCGAGAGAATACGCAACAGGGAACTCTCTCGGACCGGGCTGGCGCGAGTCTGCGGGGATCTTCGGTTGTCCGGTGGGTGGGTCGGTCGCCGACGGTGCCGTCAGGCCGGGAGTGGAATGGCTCGCAGCCGGGCCAAGGCGCGGCTGAACTTCTCAGCCCAAGGCCAGCGATCCGGAAGATGCAGGGTCAACCGGCGTGCCGAGCGGGTGAGCCGTCCGGCCAGGGAGAAGAACCGCCGCCGGAGGGTCTTGGTGGTGGCTATCCGCTCTCCCAGACCGATCCGCGCGGTCCAGCGGGCCAGGTTGTGGGCCATCGTCTGGACGGCCAGCCAGGCGCCGTTGGCGGCGAAGCGGCCCGAGGGGAGATGGTTGAGCCCGACGCCGTACTTGAGGTCGCGTATGGCATTCTCGATCTCGGCGTGGCGGCGATGGTCAGCCTCCAGTTCGAGCAACTCCCCGTCCCGGTCGGTGATGAAGCCGTGATAGCTGTATTTGGCGAAGAGGGCCAACTGGGAACCGGGCGTGGGCTTCACACGCCGGACGATGAGCCGCACCGGCGCGGCGTCAGGTTCACTCTGGAAGGGAGTGCAGGTGGTCTCGGCCACATCGGCGGCGCCGTCCATCCAGTAGGGAATGGGAGTCCAGGCATCCTCGGGTATCGTCTCGATGAGATTGCGCAGGCTCTTGTGCTGGCGGATGGTGATGGAGAAGCGGACATCCATCTTGCGGCAGACGGATACCACGCCATGAGTGTAGAACCCGCTGTCGGCCCGTAGCGTGAGTCGTCCGTTGGCCCCGGCGTAGCGTACCCGCCCCACCGTCTCCCGCAGAAAGTGGGCGGCGCCCCGGGCGGTGTTGGCGCGGCCCTCGCGCAGCCGGGACATCAGCACGTCGCCGGTGCCGGCGGCGACGGCCAACAGCGGGTGATAGCCCCGCTTGCCGGTATAGCCGTGGTGGCGTGCGCCCTCCTTGGCCAGTCCGTAGGTCTCGCAGATGGTGGAGTCCAGGTCAATGGTCAGGGGCCCGTCGCCGGGTCCCGCCCCGGCCTGCCAAGCCCGGGCCAGCAACTCGCGGCTCACCCGGTCGAGTTGACGGACGTGGCCCCACCGGAAGCTGCGCAGGAAGGTGCCCAGGGTGGATGGCGCCTTGACCGTGCCGCCCAGGGTGCAGGCCGTCCCCCCGGTGCGCAACACATCGGCGTCGTCAATGCAGTCGCCCCCAGCCAGCGCAGACGCCACCAGCGTCATCATCTTGTCGCTCGTGTTCGCCCGCCCCGGGGCATCGCCCAGGTCGAGGCGCTGCCGGACGAGTTCGGGCAGGCCGAGGTGCCGCGCCAGGGTGGCCGGAAGGAGCAGCCCGGCATTGGCCACCAAGCGGCGGTCGTCGAAGGTGATTTGGATCCGGTCGGGGTGGTTGCGTGGCAGCATCTATTGGGTGCTCCTTTTCCGGGGTCGGTTTTTTGCTACAAAACCATTATCCCAGAAGCACAGGAGCACCTTCTTGTATCCCAGAAGCACAGGAGCACCTTCTTGCCGCTTCAGGACGCTAACCCGACGCCCTCCTTCGGTGGATTCGGGATAACACAACGTGCACCATGTTATTCTGAGGACGGTGGCCCCTGGAAGACAACTGAACCCTCTTTATCCAGATGAGCCCGGATGCCGGCTATAGCAGTTTTGACCAGAGAGGGATCAAGGTTCTCGGCTGCAGGACCATGCTCTGCTTCCTCAAGCAACTCTTTACACCGTTCATCTATTTGCTGAAAGGCCCAATCAAGCTGCGTCTGTATGGTTTCTACCCCGCATTTCCCAGTTAGGATAACAATAGCATGCGGTAAACAGGCAACTGTCTTGCTGCCGTAGTCGTCTTATGAACTTGTCATTAGCATATCAGCTATAATGCACCCACCGAATCACCTATTTCCGATAATTAGCGTAACGACTCCGGGGGGACCTGATGGGTGACGGCGAAAACACCCCTCTGCAGCTCAAGTTCGACCCAAGAATCCGGTTGGAGTTTCGCGGTGCTGCCATCACCTCCGACGCCGGACTCTTACCCATCCGAGAGTTTGATGACGCCCTGGACCTTACCCACATCGCTTCCGACTAACTCCTGCTAACTCCTGGAAAGCCGTACCGGCCGCAATATCCGACACCACATGGTCGCTCTGCTCCGCCAGTCCATCTACAGCCGTCTGGCCGGCTACGATGACACCAACGAGTGCATCGGAGGGCAGTTGACGCGCTCATGGTGACGCATTATAGTCCGAACCACCGCCAGGGTGACCGCAATCACGCTAGGGTCTATTATGGATTCAGGATTTCATTCGCAATACCGATAAGTTCATGGTTCGTTTTCAAGCAATCCGGCCACATAGTCCCTCAGCTCAATCTATAAGGATGAAGAGCTCGCTGTGTTGGCTGGTGGTTAACTAACGGAGGATCGAAATGCTCACAGAAACGGTAGCCGGACGGACCTATGACTACAGGCACAACGTGGGCCGAACATCCGAGTCTGGCATGGGGTTCAGGAATCCGGTGGGTCTGACCTTGGGCAAAGACGGCATTGCCTACGTGATTAACCGCGGCGAGGAGAGGATCAGCAACGTGGGCTGGGACCACATCGCTTTAGGGGTGCGGGTCAGCATATTTACACTGGGCGGCCAGGCTGGGGAAGAAGAGTTCCTGGGCGAGTTCAGCAGGTACGGTAGCGGGGATGGACAGCTTATCTGGCCGGCGGGAATCACCACAGACAAACAGGGAAACATCTACGTTACCGACGAATGGATGAACCGGGTTTCCGTCTTCGACAAAGAAGGGAGCTTCCTGCATCACTGGGACACAGTCCAGGACGATGATGGCGAGCCCAACGGGGCCTCCGGCATCGGCGTCGACGCCGACGACACCCTGTATATCACTGATGGGCGCAGCCACAAGGTCCGAAAGTTCACAACCGACGGTAGGTTCTTGGGCAGTTGGGGCCACCTAGGCGATGGAGAAGGCGAGTTAGACTCCCCTTGGGGAATAACCTTAGACAGCCAAGGCTACGTGTACGTTGCCGACCACAAAAACCACCGGGTGCAGAAGCTCACGTCAGATGGCAACTTCGTAGCCCAGTTCGGTCGTCCGGGTACCAAGAAGGGCGAGTTGACTTGGCCCACCGATGTAGCTGTGGATCCCGACGGCGACGTGTACATATGCGACTGGAGCAAGAACGCCTGGAACCGGGGCCGCATTCAAATCTTCGATCCCCAGGGGAAGTTCATCACCAGCCTGGCGGGCGACGCCCAACAGCTATCCACTTGGGCCCAGATGACTGTAGACGCCAATGCGGACTTTGCGAAGCGCCGCCGTGAGGTCCGCAGCACCGAGCCGGAGTGGACCTTCGCCCAGCCCACGGCGGTGGAGTTCGACGAGGCCAACAGCCGCTTACTGGTAGTGGACACTCAGCGAGGCCGTATTCAGATATACAGCAAGCAATCCGGCTACATTGTCCCTCAGCTCAATCTATAAAGAGGAAGGGCTCACTGTATCGGCTCGTGGCTAACCAACGGAGGATACTGCTTCTGCTGGCTAGCCGGTGCCGTTACCATCAAGATGGGGAATATGCGCTGAAGGGTCTTTTGGCTTTGACAGCATTGGCGAAAGGTGCTAACTTTCCTCCAACGTTGGTGCAACATACTTGAGTTGCACAAAGCTAACCAGGGATACTACGGCTCAGTATGGCTAAGGGAGAAGATAACCATGGCAACGAAGGCCTCGGACGAGAAGTATTTGGGAGCGGAATTGCACCTTCCCCTGTCCCCAGACGGGCAAGTCACTGCTTATGTGTGGCCGGTGAGGATTTTTCCATCCGAGAAATGGGAACGTAACGTTGGAGGTCCAACCATAGGGGTTCAGGTCTGTAATGAAGAAATCCTGCGTTGGGATTGCCATGAGGAACAAGGCCATTGGCACGGTGGCGGCTATGATCGTTTAATGCCCCCCGACAGAACCATCCGCCCGTTTCCTAAGGAGGCGGAAACCGTACAGGCGCAACTCGATTGGGCCTTCCAGCAAATAGATGAACGGTGTAAAGAATTGCTTGAGGAAGCAGAGCATGGCCCAGCGGCCCAGTCCCTTGACCCCTCCTTGGTCAAAGCTGCTATCTCCGGGCTCCGGGCTCATCTGGATAAAGAGGGCGATCTTCGATCAAAAGCTATACAGGATAATCTCATTTCGGCGTAAGCCCGAATCCACCGAAGGAGGGCGTCGGGTTAGCGTCCTGAAGCGGCAAGAAGGTGCTCCTGTGCTTCTGGGATAATGGTTTTGTAGCAAAAAACCGACCCCGGAAAAGGAGCACCCAATAGATGCTGCCACGCAACCACCCCGACCGGATCCAAATCACCTTCGACGACCGCCGCTTGGTGGCCAATGCCGGGCTGCTCCTTCCGGCCACCCTGGCGCGGCACCTCGGCCTGCCCGAACTCGTCCGGCAGCGCCTCGACCTGGGCGATGCCCCGGGGCGGGCGAACACGAGCGACAAGATGATGACGCTGGTGGCGTCTGCGCTGGCTGGGGGCGACTGCATTGACGACGCCGATGTGTTGCGCACCGGGGGGACGGCCTGCACCCTGGGCGGCACGGTCAAGGCGCCATCCACCCTGGGCACCTTCCTGCGCAGCTTCCGGTGGGGCCACGTCCGTCAACTCGACCGGGTGAGCCGCGAGTTGCTGGCCCGGGCTTGGCAGGCCGGGGCGGGACCCGGCGACGGGCCCCTGACCATTGACCTGGACTCCACCATCTGCGAGACCTACGGACTGGCCAAGGAGGGCGCACGCCACCACGGCTATACCGGCAAGCGGGGCTATCACCCGCTGTTGGCCGTCGCCGCCGGCACCGGCGACGTGCTGATGTCCCGGCTGCGCGAGGGCCGCGCCAACACCGCCCGGGGCGCCGCCCACTTTCTGCGGGAGACGGTGGGGCGGGTACGCTACGCCGGGGCCAACGGACGACTCACGCTACGGGCCGACAGCGGGTTCTACACTCATGGCGTGGTATCCGTCTGCCGCAAGATGGATGTCCGCTTCTCCATCACCATCCGCCAGCACAAGAGCCTGCGCAATCTCATCGAGACGATACCCGAGGATGCCTGGACTCCCATTCCCTACTGGATGGACGGCGCCGCCGATGTGGCCGAGACCACCTGCACTCCCTTCCAGAGTGAACCTGACGCCGCGCCGGTGCGGCTCATCGTCCGGCGTGTGAAGCCCACGCCCGGTTCCCAGTTGGCCCTCTTCGCCAAATACAGCTATCACGGCTTCATCACCGACCGGGACGGGGAGTTGCTCGAACTGGAGGCTGACCATCGCCGCCACGCCGAGATCGAGAATGCCATACGCGACCTCAAGTACGGCGTCGGGCTCAACCATCTCCCCTCGGGCCGCTTCGCCGCCAACGGCGCCTGGCTGGCCGTCCAGACGATGGCCCACAACCTGGCCCGCTGGACCGCGCGGATCGGTCTGGGAGAGCGGATAGCCACCACCAAGACCCTCCGGCGGCGGTTCTTCTCCCTGGCCGGACGGCTCACCCGCTCGGCACGCCGGTTGACCCTGCATCTTCCGGATCGCTGGCCTTGGGCTGAGAAGTTCAGCCGCGCCTTGGCCCGGCTGCGAGCCATTCCACTCCCGGCCTGACGGCACCGTCGGCGACCGACCCACCCACCGGACAACCGAAGATCCCCGCAGACTCGCGCCAGCCCGGTCCGAGAGAGTTCCCTGCTGCGTATTCTCTCGCCATCCCGCGCATCGCAGCTCCTGCAGACGCCCATAGGGGCCCCTGTGCGGCGATGAAGACCGTCCGCCGACCTCCCTACCCCAAATGGAACCCAGGCTATTTCCCCTGTAGCTCCCTCATCCCCCTTCCGCTTTCCTCACGCCGTCCATCGGTGTCCTTCGGTGGATTCGGGGTAAGGCCGGCGACGTTCCCCGTCAGGTAATCATTGATCGAACCTGGCGGACAGCATGTTCTAAGATTTTAAAGCCCCGGCTATTTCAGCCGGGGCTTTTTTTCGTTTCAGGGTTTGAAGGGTCTACAGGACGGGAGGTACGGGGAGTTCCCTAAGCTGTTGGCGCCAAATCGACTATCGAAGTCGACGCGACGTGACACTTCAATGCCGACAGCGCGATTGACCTGCCTTGAAACAGGATGGCCTTGGATAGGGAAGGCTTCAGAGCGCTGCAGTCACCCGGCTGCGCAGCCGGGAGATCCAGAACATAAATGAAGGTGGGTGGACACTCGTGTCGGATCTCGGCTTTTTTCATGGTAGGAGATTGACCGAATATTTTAATGTCGCAATGATGAACCGTGCGGAGATTCTTGGCTTCCAACCTAAGAACAACCTTACGTTCGAGGAGCACCTGGATATCTTCCGCGTTAAGCTTGGTGTTATGGGGTCAAACCTCCAGAATATGCAAAGTGTTCTATTCTCCGCCGATACTACTCCGAAATTCCCCGTTGCAACTGCAATAAGAATTTCGATGAGCGTCCCAATGATATTTAAGCCAATCGTGATACGCTCAAACGACCGTGACCTATTGAAAGTAGCGAGTTATGCCAGTTGTGAACCTCCCAAGCTGTCAGCAGACGACTTGGAGGGAGTATGGGTCGACGGAGGACTCTTCAATAATATCCCTTTGAGGGTGTTGGACACCGACATGCAGGAGCGCGGACTAAAAACTCTAGGTCTTCGACTTGGCCGACGAGATCGAAACGAGATTAACAACATTGTTGGCAACCAGCAAAAACGGGACAGTGTGAGACCCGAGAGATCAGGGGCCTGATTGAGGTCTAGTCAGCTCCCTTAGGGCCCTGTTGTGTCGTCTTCGCCGTTGGATTGTCTGGGCCTGCACCTCCTTCCTGCGTCGTAGGATGTTCTCTCTTCTGCCCCTCAGCACATCAGAGGGCGTCACGTTGCCCAGGGCTGTTGGCAACCAGCAAAAACGGGACAGTGTGAGACCCGAGAGATCAGGGGCCTGATTGAGGTCTAGTCAGCTCCCTTAGGGTCCTGTTGTGTCGTCTTCGCCGTTGGATTGTCTGGGCCTGCACCTCCTTCCTGCGTCGTAGGATGTTCTCTCTTCTGCCCCTCAGCACATCAGAGGGCGTCACGTTGCCCAGGGCCTTGTGGTAGCGCCGGTAGTTGTAGTAGCTGACGAAGGCCACTATGGCCGCCTCCAAGTCTGCAGGCAACTCGTACGGCAGTTGGTTCACGTCACGCTTGAGGGTCTGGTGGTAGCGCTCCAGCTTGCCGTTGGTCTGAGGGTGGAAGGGTGTTGCCAGTATGTGCTTGATGCCCACCATGCCCAGGTAGTCCCTGAAAGCCCGGGATACATAGCCGGGGCCGTTGTCGCTCAGTAGCCTGGTCCGGTCTTCTATCGGGATCTGGTCCATGCCGGTCCTGTCCACCGCCTCCTGGACTACTTCGATGAAGGAGTCGGATGTCATATCCCTTTGAAGCTTGTGGGCCAGGCCTGTCCTGAGCTTGCCGAAGGGATGAAGCGGGAGTAGTCGTCCATGACGGTGACCATGTAGTAGTAGCCCCAGCCCACCACCCTGAAGTAGGAGGCATCGGTGGCCCACATCTGGTGGGGGCCGGTGGTCTTCAGGTGGTATTCCTTGCCCGCAGCCAGCCGCATCTCAGGCCTCTTCACCAGCCCCTCCCGGCGTAGGATGCGGTAGACCGTGGACTCTGATACGGAGAAGCCCATGTTGTCGGTGGTCCATGCGGCCAACTGCCGGCAGCTCAGGTCTGGCATCTCCTTGGCTGCCGACAGAACAGAGTCTACTTCCTTGGTAGTCAGCTTGTTCCATGGGGGATTGCCACCTCCCGCGTCGTCCTCAAGTCCTTGCTGCTCCTTCCGCCTCAGCCACCGGTAGTAGGTGCTCCTGGGTACTCCCAGTTCACCTAGTGCCCTGCGTTTAGGGAGGCCGGAGGAAGCCACCTTGTCCAGCACCTCCGCCTTCTCTGCGCCACTCATCCGCCGATACCGCCGGCGCCCTGCGGCATGGGTATGGCCGTTTTTTTGAGACGATAGACCTCTAGGGACAGATCGGCCACCAGATGCTTCAGCTCTCCGTTCTCTCGCTTTAGCAGATGGACCTCGTCCCTGGTGGCGTCTCGCACGCTGTCTCGGGTAAGCCTCTCCTTCCCCGCCTCCATGAACTCTTTGGTCCACGAGTAATAGGAGTGAGGCTTGATTCCTTCCCGCCGGCACAGATCACTCACGGTGACCTCGCGGCGGAAGCCCTCCAGCACAATGCGAATCTTCTCTTCCGGGGTGTACTTGCGCCTAGTAGCAGCCTTAACCGTTCTGACGAAGGACCTGGCCGCCTCTGTGCGTTCATCGGCGGCGGTTGCTTTACCTGTTTCTGTCTGGGACATATCAACTCCTCTATCTGAAGTACTCTACCTCATCCAGGGAGCTGACCTCACCCCACATCTCTCGGGTTTTTCTACCCCTTCGGGTGTCCCATTGTCGCTGACGACCTACAGCCCAGGGCCTTGTGGTAGCGCCGGTAGTTGTAGTAGCTGACGAAGGCCACTATGGCCGCTTCCAAGTCTGAAGGCAACTCGTACGGCAGTTGGTTCACGTCACGCTTGAGGGTCTGGTGGTAGCGCTCCAGCTTGCCGTTGGTCTGAGGGTGGAAGGGTGTTGCCAGTATGTGCTTGATGCCCACCATGCCCAGGTAGTCCCTGAAAGCCCGGGATACATAGCCGGGGCCGTTGTCGCTCAGTAGCCTGGTCCGGTCTTCTATCGGGATCTGGTCCATGCCGGTCCTGTCCACCGCCTCCTGGACTACTTCGATGAAGGAGTCGGATGTCATATCCCTTTGAAGCTTGTGGGCCAGAAGTGTAAATAACCGCGGTCTATAGAAATGAAGCGGGAGTAGTCATCCATGACGGTGACCATGTAGTAGTAGCCCCAACCCACCACCCTGAAGTAGGAGGCATCCGTGGCCCACATCTGGTGGGGGCCGGTGGTCTTGCGATGGTACTCCTTGCCCGCAGCCAGCCGCATCTCAGGCCTCTTCACCAGCCCCTCCCGGCGCAAAACGCGGTAGACCGTAGACTCTGATACGGAGAAGCCCATGTTGTCGGTGGTCCATGCGGCCAACTGCCGGCAGCTCAAGTCTGGCATCTCCCTGCCGCCTCAGCCACCGGTAGTAGGTGCTCTTGGGGACTCCCAGTTCACCTAGTGCCTTGCGTTTAGGGAGGCCGGAGGAAGCCACCTTGTTCAGCACCTCCGCCTTCTCTGCGCCACTCATCCGCCGATACCGCCGGCGCCCTGCGGCATGGGTATGGCCGTTTTTTTGAGACGATAGACCTCTAGGGACAGATCGGCGACCAGATGCTTCAGCTCTCCGTTCTCTCGCTTTAGCAGATGGACCTCGTCCCTGGTGGTGTCTCGCACGCTGTCTCGGGTAAGCCTCTCCTTCCCCGCCTCCATGAACTCTTTGGTCCACGAGTAGGAGGAGTGAGGCTTGATTCCTTCCCGCCTGCACAGATCACTCACGGTGACCTCGCGGCGGAAGCCCTCCAGCACGATGCGAATCTTCTCTTCTGGGGTGTACTTGCGCCTAGTAGCAGCCTTAACCGTGCGGACGAAGGACCTGGCCGCCTCTGTGCGTTCATCGGCGGCCGTTGCTTTACCTGTTTCTGTTTGGGACATTCCAACTCCTCTATCTGAAGTAATCTACCTCATCCAGGGAGCTGACCCCACCCCACATCTCTCGGGTTTTTCTACCCCTTCGGGTGTCCCATTATCGCTGACGACCTACACATGAGCAGTTCCAATTGTTCCCTCGGATGCGTATTCCAACCGAGATGTTGTCCGCCACTTACCAGTTGCACGTAATTCAAGCGATCCGACGCAACCCGGAAGTTGATAAGGACGGCATATATGCCAAAGCGCTTCAGGACATTGCCGGCGGACAGAACCCCGCGGCCTTTGACCGTGTTCGCAAGTGCATTGACGAGGTGCTGGCAAACCCCAAGTCCAAAAGAAACCGCAAAAGGTTGCTGGCGGACTCCCGCTGGCTTAACCAGGATGATGACTCTTACCCGAACATCGTCGAGTTCAACCGCAGATTCCTGAATGATCAAGGGCTTGGCCCACTGTTGACGGTTTTGGTGCTGGAGGCCATGCAACTTGATACAGTTGCCATAGACGCCTTTCGGGGAGGGGATGCCGTCACCGCTGCCTACGGAAAACGACAGACGCAGGAGCAGAAAAGATTGGGGAAAAGGCTTCAACAAGTACTCAAGCGATTCGAGACATCGGACGAGCCTGCGGCGAAGGAAGCGGCGGACTGCTACTTGGAGTATCGCTTCCTGCGCGACGGCAATTTCCCGGGTTACAAGAGACAAGTTGAGCAAGAAGAGGCCGCAAGACACGAAGAGTATTATCGAACATGGTTCAGGAGATTAGACGAAGCGCTGGGGTATCCACCCGCCCCCCGTGGCCGTCCCCGCAATAGCCGGAGGTAAGTGTGGATTCTTTTTGGCGTTTAGAGAATGGAGCCCACTGAGGGCCCAAGGGCTATGGGTTGAAAGACTGTGTACAGAACAAGTAACACATAATCGATTAACCGGGCCATAATGTGCCTGTATCGGGGTAAATACGGACCCTTCGACAAGCTCAGGACAGGCCCTTCGACTCAGCTCAGGACAGGCCCTTCGATTTCCCTCAGGGCGGACGGACAGCCTAGGCCCAACCTATGCAATGGTCTTCATGCGGAGGAACGACGGTTGTGCAAAAGTCTCCTTTCGCGGGAGTGACGGCCTGGTGGCGGGTCCCTTCGATTTCCCTCAGGGCGAACGGACGGCCTAGGCCCAACCTATGCAATAGTCTTCATGCGGAGGAACGACGGTTGTGTAAAAGTCTCCTTTCGCGGGAGTGACGGCCTGGTGGCGGGTCCCTTCGACTCTGCTCAGGACAGGCCCTTCGACGACCTCAGGACACGCCCTTCTCACGCTCAGTATAAACTCCGCGACGGAGAATCCCGAGACGGGCCGACCCCACACCCCAGACCCTTCGCTCCGCTCAGGGTGACAAGCCTTTCATCCTGTTAGGGACTCTAAGTTAATCCGGCTAGAGCGCGAACTCACCGCGGCCAATGAAGGCCGACCATTTGCGGGTTGCGATTCATCCCGCCGACATTCGGGGGAGGGACAGGACTCCTTGCCAGTTGCTACAAGTAGGGGAAAAAGCTGACGACTATTGCTTTCCCTGTTCACCCCAGCCGGCGAGAAATCCTTCGGCATGGCTGGGGTCGTCCCCAAAGTACTGACGCGCTGAGACAACGTCGTCGGCCATGTGGGAGATGATATCGGAGGCGGTCTCGGGTTGCAGCTTGCCCATGTTCAAGAAGGTGTGATAAAGGCTTGGCTCGTTTGGGTGCACGTGAAAGAACTTGCGGAAGAATTCTACGTGCGCCTGCTCTAATTCTTCCACCATCACCTCGGCTTCCTCCCGCTCGAGGTGTTCCCGCCGCATCAGGATTTGCACCCGGACCTCCGGAGGGGCGAACAGTCCCACGTGAAAGACTCCTGGACTATTCGCCAGGATCATGTTGGCGGCCCTGCCGATGATTACCACGTCGCCCTTCCGGTAAAGGTTGTTGACCACGGTAGTGGTGGCCTCTATAAAGTCCTTGTCGTCGACATTGGTGGATTTTGTGGCCTGGGCGGTGCCCAAGGCAGGATAGGCGTTGGGAGGTAAGGTCATCAGCGCCCCGCCGGCATAAACCTCGCCACTGATTGCTGAGCGCTCCAACATCGTCTGTATGAAGCGGCCCAACCTGTCTCTAAACCGGTCGATCCTCTGCTCTTTGTTTATCAACACGCCAACAGGCCTCTCTAAAAGCTTGGCGGCCTCGGTCAGCACCAGCCGATCAACGAAATCGAGGCTCAACTTTCTGGCCACCATCTGGCCGATGGGAATAGCTCCGCAGCCATAAGGGCCGTTAATCGTGATGACGGGCATGGGACTCTCCTTTGGTTATGGAATTGGCCTTTACTTCTTGAACTCTATATCAGGCCTGAGCTCCATATCCGGGAATCGTCGATGACCTAGACCGGTATTCTGAATGGGCGTCTAGTTGTTCAATCAATCACTCTTATCGTGAGGTTAAGCAGAAATGCCGGGATTGTCAACATTGCGTGGGTTACGTCAGGGTCTTGCGATTGTCGGACAGGATGAGGGGCAATCGGTGTCCCCCTCACCCCAACCCTTCCCCTGAGGGCGAGGGGGTTAGTTGCCTGGTTGATGAAACCCTCTCCCTGAGGGAGAAGGGATTAGTTGCCTGGGATACTCGGGGCGGTTAATCGGCAGCCGTCATGGCTCAGAGATCAGGACCACTTCCCGCTGTACCGGGGAAGTAACGATGGGCCCGTTTTCCGACATGTACGCGTCAATCTCGGAGCGCACACCAAATTCAGGCAAGTAGACTCCCGGCTCTATGGAGAAACCGATCCCAGGAATGATCCGGCGGGTGTCCAAGGTCTCAAACCCGTCCAGGTTTACTGCATCTCCGTGGACTTCCGGACCGATACTGTGCCCCAGCCGATGGGTGAAGTAGCCGCCGTAGCCATGCCGGTCGATATAGCTGCGGGCGGCGTCATCAACCTGCCACCCCTGGACTTCCAGTCCTTGGCTATACGAGTCTTCCAGGAATTTAAACGCTGTATCCCTGGCGCCGACGACGATGTTGAAGATACTCAGATGCCGCTCCGGGACTGCGTCACCCACGTAAGCCACCCACGTGATGTCCGCATAGACGCTGTCAAAGCCTTGCGTCAGGCCCCCGCCCGCGTGGATGGATGGTGGTAATCGGGCGGGGGCCTGCGCAGGGGTTCGGGCCGGGGTTCCGCCTTGCCCAACTTGGGAAGAGGGTACGGAGGCCCGGTTTGCTTGGCGGTCCGGCGGCCATGTTGATCTGGCCCACAAATCGATGAGCATCCAATCGCCGGGGCGCACCATGCTACTGCTCTCGGCGGCCGGTTCGAAGTGGGGGTCGGAACTGTGGGCGTTGGTAGCGACGATGGGGCCGTCCGGGGATTCCAGGCCCTCTTCCCGGAAGCGACGGCGGATGAATTCAGCCACTTGGAATTCTGTAACGCCGTTGTTCAGTTGGCTTCCTGTATATGAGAAGGCTTCATTGACTATGGCCCCCAGTTTAGCGGCGCTCCGGCGGTGGTCTTCCAACTGCTCATGGCTCCACCGTTGAGTAACGTACTGCATCAGGTCGGCCGAGGATTCCACCACCACGCCCAAGCTGCCGATTAACTCGACGGTTCCCGCATCGACTTTGGAGACTCGCGGCAACGCCCCCTGGCGCGAGTATTCCATGGCCACCCGGGAGCCGCTGGGGAGCATCTGCCGGAGACCCTCTATCATGCTTTGCCGGTCACTGTAGACTTCCAAGACCAGCCCGCTATCAGCGAACTTGCCAGCGTCGACATGGTGCACAAGGAGCCGAGGTGAAGACGCCGAAGGGACAAAGAGCATGCACGGTCGCGTGACATGGCCAGAAGGGGTCACCAACTGGAAGAAAACGGGGTTGGAACCCCGGTAGTCATACACCAGCCAGCCCGGCAAGTCCTCACGGAGCATGAATTCCTGGGCTGTTCTGTAGATATTAGGGTGCTGCACGTATTGTTATGCAGGCCTCCTGTAGCCGGCGCCAGAGAGTGGTAGGACTCTCGTTAATCAGGTCACCAGCTAATCTCTTGGTGCGCGCCGCCGTCTATAAATACGTTGGCGCCAGTCAAGTACCCTGCCCGCGGGGATGCCATGAAGGCGACCAGGTCAGCCACTTCCTCGGGTTTACCCAAGCGGAGCATAGGGATAGCAGCTGTGGTTTCGTTGAGCAGTTCCGCCACCTCCTTGCCCAGCTCCCGGGCCCTGTCCTCCAGCACCGCGGTCAGGTAGCCGGTCTGGATAGGTCCGGAAATCACGTTATTTACCGTTATGTTGAAGGAAGCAAGCTCGTTGGACAGTGTCTTGGCGTGCCCCACCAATGCCAATTGGGCGGCGATAGACGCGGGCGCTCCGCCCCCGGCTCGGTTCCCCCAGTGGGGAAGTAAGTGAATGATGCGGCCCCAACGCTGCTGTTTCATGTATGGAATGACTTCTCGGACTATGCGTGTGGAGTTCAGGAATGCTGTCTCCAGAGAGGTCATTAGCGTCTCGTCATCAAAGTCGGCAGTCTGGCCGGAGGGCCTATCGGCAACGTGGGTTACCAATATGCCTATCTGGCCGAACCTGTTGAACGTATCCCGAACCACGCGGCGAATGTCCCTGGCGACCGAGAGGTCGGCAGGGATAGCGAGCACATGTTGTTGGGAGCCAAGTCGCGCCAGCTCGATTTCCGCGTGCCTAAGGTCAGCCTCGGTGCGGGCAGAAATGGTAACGCTGGCCCCTTCCCGGGCTAAAACTGAGGCGATAGCCAGCCCCAAGCCCCGGCTGGCGCCCCCGACGATAGCGACCCGGTCCTTAAGTCCTAGGTCCATTGGCCTTCACCCTCCCGGCCCACGGAGGGCCTGTGATATAGCACAAGGCCGCCCCGGCTCCGGCATTGCCAGGAAATGCTCTGGCGCTGCGGTTTCGCTGCGTTCCAAAAGTCGACCATTTGGCCCCGGCGCAACAGCCCAGCCTCAGGACTCGCCGCGAGAGACGAGCCATGGCTGACGCCGATTACCCCCTAACGACATCCAACTCGGTAATTATGGTGGGGCCGCCGTCCAAGGTGCGGTGCACTGGACACCGTTCGGCAATCGTTGCCAGTCGCGCCTTCTGCTCCTCGTCCAATTCACCAGCGACTGTGATGTGGAGCCTTATCAGGTCCACCATCACATTGTCATTTTCATCACACTCGGCGCAATCACGGGCATGAACCCTTTGGTGGCTCAACTGCATCTCAACCGAGTCCAGAGCCCAGCCCCTTTTGGCGGCATACAGCCGCAGGGTCATGACGGTTCAAGAGCCTAAGGCGGCCAGAAGCAACTCATAAGGGTCTGGCCCCAGACCGTCGCCCGCATCGGGAGGCTCGTCGGCGATGAAACCATGGCGGTCTGTCACAACCAGGGTCTGAAGTCCGTCCAACGTTTTAACTTTAACTGTACCCATTGAGCCTCTCAAAAGCCCCAACCAACATCAAGTGGAACTCAGATTATCGAATTGTCCGTCAAGCGCTGAATCTCAGTGTCCGAGTAGCCCAACTTACCAAGGATTTCAGCGTTGTGTTCGCCGAGCAGGGGCGGTGGGCGGTCCAGTCCGCCTGGGGTTTGCGAGAACTTAATCGGGATACCCGTCTGCTTGATGGTCCCCAGAGTGGGATGGGCCATCTCGACGCACATCTGTCGATGCAACAGCTGGGGGTCTGCGAACACCTCGGCCACGTCGTTGATGGGACCGCAGGGGACACTCGCGGCGTGGAGGTCTTGGGCCCAGTCCTCTACGGAGCGGGTGAGAAACAGTTCCTGCAACAGGGGGACCAGTTGGGCCCGGTTCCGCACCCGACCGTCGTTGGTAGCGTAGTCCGGATGCCCCCTCAGGTCTGGGCGGTTTATGCCCTGGCAGAACCGCTCCCAGAGCCGGTCGGACCCCACGGCCACGTTGAGGTACCTGCCATCTTGGCACATAAAGGACTGGTAGGGAACCAGGCTGGGATGAGCGTTGCCTACACGGCTGGGCGCTTTGCCGGTGGCGAAGTAGGACCCGGCCTGATAGGTCAACCAAGCTACGTGGGCATCCATCATGGCGACATCGATGTATTGACCCTCTCCCTTGCGTTCCCGGTGGAAGAGCGCCGTCGTGACGGCGTAAGCGGCCCACATGCCGGCGCCGATATCGGCGATGGCAACACCTACTTTCTGCGGGTCCCCGCCGGACTCTCCGGTAATGCTCATAATCCCGGTGAGCCCCTGCATAATCTGGTCGTAGGCTGGACGAGCGCGGTAAGGGCCGTCCTGCCCGAATCCGGAAATGGAGCAGAAAACGATCCGTGGGTTCGTCTCTTTAAGCGCCTGGTAGTCCAGTCCGAAGCGGGACATGACCCCAGGGGTGAAGTTTTCCACAATGACATCGGCATCGCCGGCCAGTTGCAAAAAAATCTTTCTGGCCTCAGGGTCCTTGAAGTTCAAAGTCAGGCTGCGTTTGTTGCGGTTGATGGAGAGGAAGTAAGCGCTCTCGCCCTCGATGAAAGGAGGCCCCCAATGGCGGGTGTCATCGCCGGAGCCGGGCATCTCGATTTTAATGACGTCGGCCCCTTGGTCTCCCAGCATCAAAGTGCAGAAAGGCCCGGCCAATGCCCTTGTAAGGTCAAGCACCCGTATACCTTCCAGGGCCTTCATCGCGGACTTGCCTCCTAACGGTAACTATGGTGGCGCTAGAGCACCTAAGGGGACCTCCGCCGCCTTCATCCCCTTTGAGCCCGGCGTTGCGGCACCCCACGTCAATGGAGCGCCCACAATCTTACCACAGGAAGCCGATCATCGCGTGTAGCGTTCTCGGTTTGTTCGGTAGTTTGTAGGAACTGAGGTAGAGAACAATCAGTGGTTTCAGGGGCTGAGCCCTGCCCGCCCGCAGGCCATTGGCGGCGGCCCAAAACGAATTTTGTGATAGAATAACGCCAGCCAAATAAGGCTTCACCCCCTACTCTCTTCCGGAGGCAATGAATGCTCGATTACAAGCCCAACCTCGTACTCTCAAACCAAGAGTTCAATGCGGTGGGTTCCAGGCCCATCCGGCATGATGGCGCCGACAAAGTTACTGGCCGGGCCCTCTACAGCGCGGACATCCTGCTACCGGGCTTGCTCTACGGCAAGGTGCTCCGCAGCCCCCACTCCCACGCCAAGATCAAGGCCATCGACGTAAGCCGCGCGTTGGCTTTGCCCGGGGTTCATGCGGTAGTGGCCTCTGACGAAATCGCCAAGCCGTCGGGAATCATAACGGACCAGGCTGAAAGGGCGCTCTCCAACGCCCGTTTCATGAGCAACAACGTTCTGGCCGAAGACAAGGCGCTTTACAGGGGCCATGCCGTGGCGGCTGTGGCTGCGGACAACTGGCACCTGGCCGAGGAGGCCCTGTCTTTGATCGACGTGGAGTACGAGGTGTTGCCTGCGGTGTTCGACGCCAAGGATGCGATGGCGGACGGGGCCCCACTGGTGCATGAGCGGCTGGCCAACCAACACAACGGCAGTCGCGGGGGCGGCATCCGGGCCAATGACGACGCGGAAAAGAGTTCCAACGTCTCCGACCACTGCGAGTTCCGGCTTGGGGACACCGAAAGCGGGTTTAAGACTGCAGACGTGATCGTGGAGAAAGAAGTATCCACTGTGGCCGTACACCAAGGGTATATCGAACCCCACTCTGCTACGGCCATGTGGCACAGCGACGGGAACCTGACCATTTGGTCCAGCAGCCAGGGCCACTTTTCGGTGCAGGAACACACCGCTTTGCTGCTGGACATTCCCATCTCCAAGGTCAGGGCCATTCCCATGGAAATCGGGGGCGGCTTTGGCGGAAAGTTGACCAGTTATCTGGAGCCGGTGGCCGCGCTCCTGGCCAAGAAGACCGGCAAGCCGGTGAAGGTGTCCATGAGCCGCACCGAGGTTTTCGAGGGCACCGGCCCTACTTCAGGGACCAACATCCGGGTAAAACTGGGCGCCACTAAAGAAGGAAAGCTGGTTGCCGCAGATGCCCGGATGGTTTTTGAGGCCGGAGCTTATCCCGGCTCCCCGGTGACGGGTGGGGCAGCATGTATGTTTGCGCCCTACGACATCCCCAACGCCCACATCGAGGGGTTTGACGTAGTAGTGAACAGGCCCAAGACGGCGGCCTATCGGGCTCCCGGCGCTCCCGCTGCAGCCTTCTGCATGGAGACGGCCATCGACGAGCTATGTGCAAAGCTGAATATGGACCCTATAGAGTTCCGTTTGCTTAATAGCGCCAAAGAGGGCACCCGCCGGGCCAGCGGGCCGTTGATGCCCTTGGTGGGCTTCGTTGAGACCCTGGAGGCGGTCAAGAACCACCCACATTACAATATGCCGCTGGGAGGGCCGAATCGAGGTAGGGGCGTGGCCAGCGGCTTTTGGACAAACTATTCGGGCCCATCCAACGCGGTGGCCACGGTCAACGCCGACGGCACGGTGAACCTTGTGGAAGGGTCACCGGACATCGGCGGCACCCGGGCAACTGCTGCCCAGCACGTGGCCGAAGTACTGGGAATAGCCGTAGAAGACGTAATGCCGCAGGTCGCGGATACCGCTTCCATCGGCTACACCTCCAACACTGGCGGCAGCGGGGTGACCTTCAAGACGGGGTGGGCCTGCTACGAGGCGGCCCTGGATGTTAAGCAGCAAATGATTGGCCGCGCCGCCAAGATTTGGGAAATATCGCCGGACGACGTCGAGTACGTAGACGGCGTGTTGCAGCACGCGTCGGACCCTGAGCTGCGCATGACCTTCCGTCAGTTGGCAGCCAGGCAAAATGCCACCGGCGGGCCTATCGTGGGCAGCGCTGGCGTAAATCCCGGAGGAGCCGGACCTGCCCTGGGCATCCACATCGTCGACGTGGAGGTGGACCCGGAAACAGGAAAGGTTGAGGTCCTGCGGTACACCGCTGTCCAGGACGCGGGTAAGGCCATACATCCCAGCTACGTAGAAGGTCAGATGCAGGGAGGCGCCGCCCAAGGCATAGGCTGGGCGCTGAACGAAGAGTATTTCGTGAACGATCAGGGCCAGATGATGAACTCCAGCTTCCTGGACTATCGGATGCCCACAACCCTGGACCTCCCGATGATCGATACGGTCATAGTAGAGGTAGCCAACCCCGGTCATCCCTACGGCGTCCGTGGGGTGGGGGAAGTTCCCATCGTTCCGCCCATGGCGGCGATGGCCAACGCCATCCACGGCGCTTTGGGGGTACGCATCGATCAACTGCCGATGAATCCGGGAAGAATCCTCGAGTCCCTGTGGGCGAATAACGGCTCCAATGGGAGCGGCAGGTAGAGGCAAGTATGCCGGAAGTATGGATTCCGCCCCGCATGCAAGGGCTGACCCAAGGTAAGCAACAAGTGCAGGTGGAGGGCCGCACGGTTCGCCAGGTGGTGAACAATCTGGAGGGCCTCTTTCCAGGCACCAAGGCCTTTCTTTACGATGAGGAGGCTGGGGACCTGCTGCCCGGAGTGGCCGTTATCGTGGACGGTGAGGCCAGCCAAATGGGGTTGCTGCAGCAGGTCAAAGAAGACAGCGAGGTCCACTTCCTACCGGCCATCGGGGGAGGCTGAGAGGGCCCGAGCCGCTGCCCTGCCACCAAACCTGACCGGTTTACGCCTACGTCCGCTCGTTCTACGTCCGTAGAAGTGTTGTTCAAGTTTCCGGAAACGGGAAGACCCCGGCGCTGTCAGGTGGAGCTTGACAGGCCTTCAAGCCGATACGCCGTACAAGCTGCTTGAGCTTGGAGGCATGCAGCCCCCAACTGCGGATTACCCTCAACCGCCTGCCCAACAGAAGAACTGATTGCAGGCCCCAAAGTTCAACAGAGAGAGGCTACGCGATGTCGATGACCCCGGAGCAGTTGGAAGAATTCTTGAAGCGCCCGTTGGTGGCCGTCCTCGGCACCGTGGACAGGGACGGCAGGCCTCGCTCTTGCCCCATCTGGTTTCACTGGGAAGACGGGGCGGCATACATGTTTACAGGGCGCGGCACATTGAAGTGGCGCAACTTGGAAGCCCTCCCACATGCTTCGCTATGTGTAGACAAGCGCGATCCGCCCTACGCCGCGGTGGTTATGGATGGCCCGGTACAGGAAACGACGCGGTCGGTTTACGACCTGGTGCTTGCGATGGCGCTGCGGTACTATGGCGAAGAGAAGGGACGATCTTTCGCTGAGAAATATCGCGATCCCTCACGCGGAGCTGTGGCCTTCATGCTTACCCCGCGGCAGATTTCTTCGTTCATTGCCGAATAACGTAGCGGACTCCCGTCGGCCGGGGATTGAGAGATTGACAATGCCAACACGCTCATTTAGTCTCGTCCAAGCATCGGCGGCCCTGGACACGGGCGTTGCTTGCCTTTGGCAAGACAACCGAGTGATTTACGAGTATGAATATGGCCCCGACGGCGCGGGGCGATGAGCCATGTACCATAAAGTGTTAGTGCCCTTGGATGAGTCCGTAGAGGCCGATGACGTTCAGGCGTTGGTCCAGGACGACGTCGCCCCGGATGCGGAAATAATCCTGCTTCAAGTTATTCCCCCACCCAAGACTCACGCAGAAGGCGGTCACGTGATACTGGGGAGCCAGCAGGAGGACTACGACCGCCACAAGGCGATGTCTTATCTCAAGACATTTATTCAGCGGCAGGCACGCGCGACACTCAAATGGCGGCCGGAGGTAGCTGTTTCAGAATCGGTGGCCGGAGGTATTCTGGCGTTCGCCGCGCGGGAGCCCGTCGACCTAATTGCTATTTCCACCCGCGACCGCCAACTGCTAGCCAGGTACGTCAAAGTGAACATCGCCACCGAGGTGGAGCATGGGGCATCCACTCAAGTCCGAGTGCTTCGACCCCAGGAGTCGCCCAGCACCCGAATGCTCGAGCAAGTAGACATATTCCGGGACCTGTTTCCTCACCAAGTGGAGAAAATTGTTGCGTTGGGGGAACGGGTCCACATTCCAGCGGGGGAAACCCTGGGAAAGGGCGGAGAACATGGGGAAACCCTTTTCGTGATCATCCACGGAGAGGCCGACTTGTCCGCCCATTCGGACATCGGTGAGATCGCCGTCCGGGTCGCCGTCCCTGGAGAGGCGTTCCCACTGGCCATCCTGCTCGCGTCAGGCACCTTGATCACATCGGGCGAAGCTTTGACAGATATGGAGCTTTTGACAATACCCCGCGGTCCACTACTAGAGCTCTGCTCAACGGACACACAGATAGGCATGGGAATTTATTCAGCGGTAGGCCGTATATTCGCTCAACGCTACAGCGTCACCCTGGCCCAGTTGGCCATCAGCGGGGAGAGGGAATTACGCAACGCTGCGGCCTAGGCGGCCACTGGTCACCGGTGGCAAAAGCCGCCGGCAGAGGAAATCCGTGTACCAAAAAGTCCTAGTCCCCCTAGACGGCTCCAGGGAATCAGAGCAAGCGCTAGCCCTAGCTAGGGATAGACTTGCGCCCGACGGCGAGCTAGTCTTCCTTCGCATAGTACCCCCGGGAAAGTCGGCGACTGTTGGGTCGCACTATATTATGGGCAACCTGTTGGAGGAACTCGACCGTCGCGAGTCGCAACGCTACCTTCAGAGCCTCGGCTGGCGTGAGATCCGCAACTCTGCCACTTGGCGCGCCGAAGTGGTCGTGTCCAAGTCCGTGGCCGAAGGGATTGCCAACTTCGCCAGGCAGCAGAATGTCGACCTTATTGCCATGTATACCAACAATCGCGGTTTGCTGGGGAGAATGTTCAATCGGAGCGTCACCAGGGAGGTGCAACGGCTTAGGCCCACCGAGGTCTTGGCGGTTGGGCCAGCCGACGTGGCCGGATACGCAGTGCGGGCCCCGACAGAGGCCGATGCAGGTATCGAAGCCGGGTCCTTCAAGCACGTTGACGTTTTTGAAGGTCTATCCGATGAGCAGATAGAAAGAGTAGTGGCCTTGGGCAAACGTCTGCACATCCCCGCCGGCGAGATGCTGGGGAAGGGTGGGGAACAAGCCGAGAATCTGTTCGTGATTCTGAAGGGAGAAGCCGACCTGTGCGCCCACTCGGAGATCGGCGAAATTGCGGTGCGCATCACCAGGCCAGGGGAGTCCTTCCCTTTAGCGGCCCTGTTGGGGTCTGGGACCTTGATTACCTCTGGTGAAGCCCTGACCGATATGGACGTGCTGGCAATACCCCGGTCACAACTGCTTCTCCTGTGCTCGAAGGACAATGAAGTCGGAATGAAAGTGCACTTCAACGTTGCTCAACTTTTTGCCGCCCGCTACAGCGAGACTCTCACGCAACTGGCAACGAGCGCAGAGCGGGAAGTGCGTGACGCAGAGGCCCTAGAGAACTAAGGGGCTACTCTAGTCGAACGGGCCCGGTCCCGGAGCCGGCAGCCGGCCGTGTTAGCTAGCCTGCCTACCGTTGGTAGGCCCAGATCTGGTGAAATACCTCGGGTTCGCCTTTGGGCAGGGGCTGAAACGGCTCCGTGACCTCAACCAGTTTCCACTTCCCTTGGGCCTCAAGTTCTTGCTGTTTCTCTTTGAAGCCCCCTTCCTCGTATACATCCGTGCGCAGGCTGAATACCACATAGCCGCCTGGCTGTGTCACACGAATCAACTCGTCGAAAGCGCTGGCGGGGGCGTGCCCCAAGGTAAAGACGCCGACGCTGATGACCCCTTCGAACAGGCCGCTGTCGAAGTCCAAAGTTTCTCCCAACACCATTTGGTGAAGCTCTGCGTAGACGTTCTTGTTGCGGGCTTCATCGAGCATCCCCTGGGAAAGGTCGATAGCTATCAGGTCCCTGTACCCGAGATCGGCCAAAACCTCTCCAACTAACCCAGTACCGGCCCCAGCGTCCAAGACCTTGGCGCGCTTGGGCACTAGTCTGGCGAAGACATTGGCCGCCGCTTGTGGAGAAATCCAGATGAAATGCTCTTCCAAGTCTTGGTCATAGTCAGCGGCCCAATGGTCATACCGCTCTTCTAGTTCTTGATTGTTGGCGGATGCGTAGACCCACTGCACCCTTTGCTCGCTTTCCTGCACTCTAATTACCACTCCTGGCAGACTTTCATAAGCAAGACCCGAACCGGCCGTTGATGCGACGCCTCCCTTGGGCGTCCTGCGCCTCCGGTTGCTACTTTTGACAGACGAAGAGCCCCCAGCCCAACTCGTTGTTCTCCACAGCTCGGGCCGTCTCGATGTATGCCTTGGTCAAGTATTGAAAATGCTCGGCGTGTTCGCCGCCGCTCTTGGGCGTGCGTTCAGAAAGGCACAAATAACTGGTCGTGAGATGCTCAGAGATATCCCGGGTCTCCAGAACCTCGAACCCCTGGGCCTTTAGCGCGGACTGATATGACTCGAAGCTGAACTCTGTGTCGAACAACAACCGGTCATACACGTACTTTTGCGCGTCGGCAGAGATGTCCCTTTTGGGCCTGAGCAGATCGTCGAAAACCATGATCCCGCCGTCTTGCAACACCCGGTAGGCCTCTCTCAGCGTGGCGACTTTGTCGTGAACGTGATAGATGACCGCCTGACTCCACAAGTGGGTGAAAGAGCCGTCCCCGTACGGCAATTCGGTGGCCGACGCTTTCTGGAATGACAAGCGACTTTGCAAATCGGGGGATTGTCCGGCCCGGGCCTTTACGGCGTTACTGACGCGCACCTCGCTGAGGTCTACTCCGGTAACGCGGCAGCCCTGGGACTGAGCCAGCCATATAGCGGTAGTACCGTTGCCGCAACCCAGGTCAAGGACTCTCGAATCTCTGCCGATCCTGCCTTGTCGGATCATGATCTGGTCTAAATTGGCGCAACCCTTCAAGAAGTCTTTGCCGGTGCTTTCGTCAAAGACTCCCCAGTGGACGCTGCCTTCCTCGTCCCAAACAGCCCGGTAAATTGCGTCTTCGGAGTCGTAGTAAGTCTCGGTATCTTGTTCAGTGTATCTGCTAGTCACGGTCACCATCCCAAGCATTGCCGCAAATGGGCGCAGGTTTGTCGAAACCGTTGCGTAGGCTATAGAAATCCCGCAGCCCTAGTGGCGGCGGTCTTAGTTTTCGTGCAGGTACATACAGCCCGTAGGCAATCTCACCGGCTTAGAGGACTGCCTGCGGGAGCATGGCGCCTTCCAAGTTCTGCACGAACCGGTTGTTCTCATCTACCAGGATCATCTTGGGGTCGATGGGCTCGCCGGTAGACTCGAAGGCCATGATGATTACACAATTGCCCTTGTTGCTTAGCCGGGCTGCCGCTCCCTGAATAGCGACAACGCCTGAACCCCTTTCGTCGGCAATTGCATAAGTCTCAAACCGGTTGCCATTGGTGATATCGCATACAAGGACCTTTTCGAAGTTCCAGAGGTCTACCCGGTCCATCAGGTCTTCATCGATGAGAATACTGCCTACGTAGTCAGGATTGGCGTCGGTCACGTAGGCCCGGTGGATCTTCGATTTCAGTACTTCTCTCATAATTCCTCTCGCTCGCCTATGGCTCGCGCAAAAAAGTATTGCAAAGTTGGATTGACTGAGTTGGAAGCGGCGGTTAACCGCTGGCCCGAAAGGTATCGCAGCCCAATGCCGCCTTCACGGCGGTCAAAGGGACGTCATCTTAATGAGTCTGTCCAGACTCAGAGGAACAGCGGTGAACCTAAACTGGGGCGAGGCTAAATGTAGTGAGGGCCTTAAGGCTCGCAGGGGAGTACGTGGAGGGGTCGTGAACGGTACTTTGCTGACGGCAATGTGTCGAGGCTATTGTGGAGCCGTTGGTAAGGCTGTGACCACACGCTCTCCGCCCCTACACACAGCGCAAGTTTTCGTCTCACGTTCATATGTTCACCTGGATAGAGCGGCTGTCTTATTCACCAGCTCAGAGATTGACCGCGGCCGTTGTCGGCTACCGGCTCGCCGCAGTGTACCAGCGCCCAGTAGCGCAGTCAAATTTCTCGGCCGCGGTGGATTTAGGGATAACTTGCATGAATCGAATCGCTTAGACGTCCCATCCCTCCAAGTTGTAGGCCATGTCCCAGAACCTATGCTCGAGGCGGAGGCTGGTCCGGTAAGCATCCTCCATGGCGACCAACTGGCTTAGGGCAACGCCCTCAGCCACCCGGTCCGCCAAGGCACGAATACTCCGGGCCAACTCCTCGAACTCAGTCGAGGAGTACATCTCGATCCACTTGGAATAGAGGGGCGCCCCCTTGGGAGTTCCCTGCTTTGCCAGGTGGTCGCCTATTTCCCAGTATCCCCATTGGCACGGCAGGAGTGACGCGACCAATTCTCCGAAGCTGCCCAGATGGGCCACTTTCAGCAGAAAGCCGGTGTAAGCGATAGTGGTGGGAGCTGCCTCAGTCCTTTCCAGTTCCTCTCTGGTAATCCCAAATTCGCCGCAGTAGCTCCGGTGCAGATCCATCTCGGTGTTCAGGGTCTCGTCCAATAACCCGGCAAACCAACCCATGGTCTCCAGGTCCGGGGCCCGCGCCGAAGCGATGGCAAGCGCCCTGGCATAGTCAACGAGGTATACGTAGTCCTGTTTGACGTAGTGTTTGAATTTCTCAACCGGAAGGGAGCCGTCTCCAATACCCGTGATGAACGGGTGAGACAAGATGGCCTGTCGCACAGTCGAAGCCCTTGTTTCGATGTCTCTTGCGAAGCCCACGTCTCTTACCGGTTCACTTGATTCCGCCCCGTCACCCTTGACAGACCAATGGTTGGGCATCTTATGTTATCCTGGCTGGCCGGGCCACCGGCATCTATTATGTTGCTGACCACCGTGCGGAGCGACCCGTTTGCTGGCAGACCTCGGTTTCGGCATTGTCAACCACGCATTATAATAGATAGACAGTCGACACCGAGATTTCATTGGCGAAAGGTTTTTCTATGGAAGTTGTTTTTGTCAAAGATGTTTCCAACAAAGGACGGGCAGGCGAAGTACGCCGGGTGGCCGACGGCTACGCCAGAAACTACTTGATCCCCCAGGGCCTGGCGGAGCCGGCGACACCTGAGGTGTTGAAGCGGCTAAAGAAAATTACCGCGACCGGCGATGACAACCGTGTCCGGGAAACCAGACTGATGAAGGAACTGGCAGACCAACTGGACGGGATCAGCGTAACGGTAGTAGGCCGGACTACACCCACAGGCAGGTATTACGGGGCCATCACCAGCACACAGGTCGCCGCCCAGTTGAGCGCCAATTTGGGCCGGGAAATCGACCGCCGGCTGGTGGATTCCGACGGACCTATCCGAGAGCCGGGAGAATACGAGGCGGTTCTGCGGTGGTCCAACGACGTTCAGGCTACCATCCATATCGTAGCGGAGGCAGAGGAATAGGGGGATGTACGCGGAGAAGCTCTTTCCTCACGATCTGGAAGCTGAGGAAGCGGTAGTTGGGTCCATATTGATCGATGGGGACTCGTTCCTCCGGGTGGCGCCATTGCTCAAGCCGGAGGACTTCTACCGGGAGAAAAACCAGGTTTGCTTCTCGGCTTGCGTAGCCCTGTTTCAACGTGACGAGGCCATCGACCAGGTGACCCTGGCCAGGGAGCTGAGCCGCACCGACCAACTGGAAGCGGTTGGAGGTATGGCTTACCTCAGCCACCTGGTGTCCATTACGCCCACCTCAGCCAATGCCCCGTACTACGCCGAAGCCGTCTCGCGGACCTCGACTATGCGGCGGTTGATCGACGCTGCTTCCAAGATATCGGCCATCGGATACGAGGATACCGACGACGTCGAGAACACCCTGCGCCAGGCTGAAGACACCCTGTTTCAAGTCCGCTCCGGCCGCACCGAACGGGGTTTCATCCCACTGCGGCAGATATACGACCAGTACATGCAGGACAGGGCTGCGGACCTCGAGCCCCTGGCCCCGGGGGCCGGTCCCGTAATGACAGGCTACAACGGCCTGGATGAACTCCTGGGGGGAATGCAACAATCGGACATGATAGTACTGGGCGCCCGTCCGGCCCTGGGCAAGAGCGCCCTGGCGGTGAACATTTCCTTGAACGCCGCTCACAATGGCTCGGCCGTCGGCATCTTCAGCCTGGAAATGAGCCGGGAACAGCTGGCCTTGCGCATCCTTGCCTCTGATGCCGAGGTCGACGCCCACCGTCTTAGGTGGCAGTTGCACCCGGAAGCGGAGGAGCAACGGATCATCGACTCCATCGGTCGGCTATCGGAATTGCTGGTGTACATCGACGATACTCCCTTTCAAGGCATGGTCGAGATGCGCAGCAAGGCCCGCCGCCTTTCCCTGGAGCACGGCCTGGACCTGCTGATAGTTGACTATCTCCAACTGGTCCAAGGAAGAGGCAGGGGCGAGAACCGGGTTCAGGAGATCAGCGAAATCTCCCGGTCCATCAAGGGCATGGCCCGAGACCTCCGGGTCCCGGTCATCACCTGTTC
This sequence comes from Dehalococcoidia bacterium, assembly GCA_965249215.1. GTDB lineage: Bacteria > Chloroflexota > Dehalococcoidia > Lucifugimonadales > UBA3495. The sequence continues at coordinate 1,404,882 of CBDFLN010000002.1, forward strand.
CCAACTAAGCCGCCTGGTGGAGAACCGGCCGGGGCACAGGCCGCAGCTTTCCGACTTGCGGGACAGCGGCAGCATCGAACAGGACTCGGACGTGGTCATGTTCATCCACCGGGATGACGTCTATTACACCGAAGAGGAGTGGGAGCAACATTTCCCGGGGCGGCTGTATCCCAAGGACGTAGCCGATATAATCGTGGCCAAGCACCGGAACGGGCCCACCGGCAACGTGAAGCTGCTTTTCCGCAACAACTTGGTGCGCTTCGATTCCAATCCACCAACGGAAGCTTTCTGACTATGTCGTTCTCTGGCTTTGGCCGGGGAATGCTGTTTACCCCGGTGCCCAACGCCGTCCTCGGGCCGCTGCTGGAGCAGATACAGGATGCGGCCGAACTCAAGGTTACCCTGAGGAGCATGTGGCTGTTTCATCGGAAGCGAGGGCGGCCACAAGTGGCCCGCCAGAGCGAGTTCCTCAACGACCCAACCCTGCTCAAGGGCCTCGGAGGCCCGGGAAGGGCGCCGCGGGAGGAGATTCGCCGGGGACTGGAATTGGCCGTGGGCCGCGGCACGCTGTTGATGCACCAGCCAGATGAGGATGACGAGTCAACCCAGGTCTTCATCCTGAACACCGAAGCCGGCCGGAAAATTCTGGCCCAGTTGCGCCAAGGCGAAGACCTGGGCCCCGCGGAAGCCGGTGCGGTCGACCACGAACTGGAGGAGGAACCCGTTGGGGCAAAACCCAACATCTTTGGTCTGTACGAGGACAACATAGGGCCTTTATCCCCCATGTTGGCCGAGCAACTCAGGGAGGGGGAATCGGCCTATCCTAGGGACTGGATCAACGACGCATTCCAAATAGCTGTCGCCGAGAACAAGCGAAACTGGCGGTATATCGCCGGAATATTGCGGCGGTGGGCGGCTGAGGGGAAAGACCATGGAAAGCCTGGGCGACATTCTCCGAAGGATAGCCGACAAAAATACCTTGAGGACTACCAACGGCGCTGGGGCATTCCAGCCAGTCGAAACCCCAGACCCTGACGTTTGTCCTGTTTGCCGCGGCGGTGGCTGGGTCAGCAGGCGGGTGCCTGTTGGGCATCCAGACTTCGGCGAAGCCTTTCCTTGCCGCTGCCAAGAAGCGAGAATCGCTGGAACCCGGTCTACGGCTCTGCGACGTTACAGCAACCTAGGGCCCCTTTCCCGAATAACTTTCTACGCCACCCGGAACGAGGGCGTCTTGCCCGACGCGGGCAACCGCCAACTGTTTCAACAAGGCCTGGCTACCGCCGTTGAGTACGCCGAAGATCCCGTCGGCTGGTTGACCTTAACCGGGCCGAGCGGATGCGGCAAGACCCACCTGGCAGTGGCCATAGCCAACCGGTGCATCGAGCGGGGCGAGACTGTTTTCTTCATCGTGACCGCCGACTTGTTGGACCACCTCCGGTCCACTTACTCTCCAGACGCCCCTATCTCGTTCGACGAGCTCTTTAACCGGGTTCGGGAAGTGCCCCTCTTAGTGTTGGACGACTTAGGCACTCAGGGCACCACTCCCTGGGCCGCCGAAAAGCTGTTCCAAGTCTTAAATTACCGGTTCAACGCCGCCCTACCGACGGTTATCACCGTCCGCGGGTCTATGTACCGGTTACAGGAGGGCCTGCGCTCCCGCATAGAGTCTTCCGGAGAATTTTGTCGAGTCCTACCCCTAGGCTGGTATAACACTCGTTTGGCTCGCGGCATCGGGGACATACCCGATGAGATGCGACAGCAAATGACCCTCTCCAGGTTTGACCCACTGGGGGGCAGCGGTGCCTCCAAAATTGACCAAGACTCTCTGCGAAGGGCCAAACAGGCCGCTGAATCCTTCGCTGCCGGTGAACAGATGGGTGGCATCTGGCTCCTACTAACCGGGCCAGGAGGTTCCGGCAAGACCCACTTAGCGGTGGCCATTGGCAGCGAATACTTGCGACGGGGCCAGCCAGTGTTCTTCGCTTACGTACCCAGCCTCCTGGACCACCTGAGGTCGACCTTCAGCCCCGACAGCCCCATAGGGTATGACGAGCTTTTCGAACAGTTGAAGACTGTGCCCCTCTTGATACTGGACGATCTGGGGGCCGAGAGCAGCACCAATTGGGCCGAAGACAAGCTTAACCAACTCATCGTGCATCGTCACGAGGCAATGCTGGCCACCGTGATAACTAGCGTGTTTTCTATCGCTGAGTTGGAGGAGGCCAAGCCTCGTATTGCCTCTCGGTTAGTAGACGACCACGTGGTGAATTGGCTGCCGCTTAAGGCTCCCAATTACCGGCAGAAACGCCGGGCCTAAGCCGGCCCTAACCCCCGGAACCCAGGCACTCCCACCCTAAGCCAACTCCCTCAGCTTACAGGGGCAAAGATATAGCCCTGCCGGTCTGTGCGCTGCGGGTTACGGCTTCGGTCCACTCCATATAGTGGACTCCGACCTCAAAGGGAGTGTGGACTATCGGTTCCTCTCCGCGAATTGCGCCGATGAACTCCGCCTCTACACGCCAGTCGTATTGCTGCTCCGGCGGGTTGGGTATGAGCGACAACTGCTGGTCGCCCCGACGCCCGCCATGGACGTTGAGGTCCGGGTCCAAATACAGGGTGCCCTCGGTCCCGTATAGCCAAATCTCATCTCCCGGCGGCAGGCCGGTGACAGCGCTGGAGCGCAGGTGGGCTTGGGCGCCGTTGGAAAGCTGGCAAATAATATCTACGTGGTCCGGGATAGTGATGCTAGTGAGTTGCCCGTTCGCGTCTTTTCGCTGGGGAACGTAGAGCTGTGTCATAGCCATCACCTTGGTGGCGCGGCCCACCCAGCGGATCAAGGTCTCGTACCATATACCCATACTAAGGGTGTTGTAACCGCTCAAGTCCCGGTCGTGCCGCCAGTGCAAGGGGCTGTCGTAGTCTATGAACCCGCCGGCGCTCAATCCTTGTATTTCTATGGCCAGCAGCTTTCCCAGATAACCTTCAGCCAAAAGCCCTTTGACCAGGTTGTCCACTTTAAAGGTGGTAGGCGCAGGCACTATTTGGGTAACCAAGCCGGGTCTGGCCTTGGCGGCATTCAGCATGTCGTGGGCCTCCTGCGCGTTGGTGGCCATCCGGGCTTCGCACAGCACGTGCTTGTCCTTTTCCAGGGCAGCCAGAGTCAGGGTCCGATGCATGTATGGCCACGTGCCGATGCAAACCGCGTCGATGCTGTCGTCTTCCAGCAACGCGCGCCAGTCGTCGTACACCGTTGGGATGTTGAACTCGTCGGCGATTTTCTTCCCCGACTCGCGGGTGCGGTTGGCCACGGCGACAACCTCCACCCCGTCAATTTCTTGAAACCCGGGAATATGACGGTATCGGCAGTTGAAACCTGCCCCAATAACGCCAACTTTTACAGCGCCGTTAGCCACGATAAACCTCCCTGCTGAGCGATGACATCCAGATTCCGGGGGCTGGGAAACGGCGTCGATTATAGGCGTGGACACACCTAGCGTCAAGAATCGACGCACGTCAGTAGAGATGCAACTATCTCTACTGGCTGCCATGCTCGCGGCGGGTTTGCAACTTCCACTATTGGCAGCCGGCAAGGCATCTTGCGTTGGCCGCACAGATCTGTCCGGTGTCGCAGTTGAGACCAAGAAACCTTTCCCCGTCGTCTGTGGCTGCGCGAGGCTTCGGGACTTGGATGCTTGGAGCGATTGGATGCGACGATTTGCATAGTCGCGGGGCTGGAATACACAATATTGACGCGGCGCCATCTGCAGGAAGAGAATCGTTGACAGCAAACCGTTTGTGTGATAGCTTTTTCACAATTCAGCCAAGCCGCCCACAGCTAACAGTGCCAAGGGCGGGCTGGCAGTCTATTTGGCGTTTTGTATTTTGAGGCCTGGGCGCATTCCCCCAATTTACGGAGGTTGAACCATGTCTAGAAGGCCCTGGTTGAGTCTTGGATTCTTAGTTCCTCTGCTGGCCGCGTTAACTATGGTGATTGCTATTTCCTGCGGCGGGGCGGACGCAACTCCGGAGCCAGAGGCGGCTGCGCCCACCGAGGCGGCTGCGCCCACCGAGGCACCTGCGCCCACCGAGGCGCCTGCAGATGAAGTGAGCGATACCGCAACTCCCGCGCCTGAGGCAGAGGAGCCAAGCGATGAAGTGGTCGCTACTGCGGTTCCAACTCCGGAGCCAACCGCTGAGGCCACCGCACCCCCCGCTCCGGAACCCGGGGTTGCACCCCACGGCACTCTCACGACTTCTTTTGAAAGCATGCCCGTCTATCATCCGCATCCCCGTTACCGCGCCACCGGGTTCGAAGAGCCCACCATGGTCTCCCATGAGGGCATGTTCATACTCGACAGGAACTACCAACTCCAAGGGAATCTGGTGAAAAACTGGTCTGTCGCTGCCGACAACCGGACGTGGACCTTCGAGCTTCATGACGGGATTCGATTCCACGGCGACTGGGGCCCGTTGACCCCCGAAGACGTCATTTACTCCACCAGGGAACTGGGGGCAGATGACGGCACTTGCGGCTGTTCCCAGATTCAGACACTGTTTGGCAATCCGGACGATGATTGGGAAACGGACGGCTTCTGGGAAGTGATAGACGACACTACCCTCAAGCTAAATTCAGACCCATCAGGTTTGGTGGACCTGCCCTACAGAATGGACTTTCCCAGCTCAAACTCAGGCTGGATTGTCAGCAAGAACCAGTGGGAATCCATGCTGGATTCGGGGCTAAGCCAGGATGAGGCGCTCCCCAAAATAGTCGGCACCGGTCCCTGGGAATTGGAAGAGCTCAAACTGGGGGAGGTCTGGACGTTCAAGGCAGTAGAGGGCCACTGGCGCCAGACCCCTTATTTCGCTGAGTTGCGCCTGCTGACAATACCTGAGGAAGCCACTGCCCTGGCCAACTTCGAGGCCGGTAGGACTGATACCTGGTCGGCAGCACCCGACTCTCTAAGCAAGGTGGCAGAGCTAGAGACTACCAAGTTCATGTCCCTGACGGACGTGGGCGAAATGATTATGTACATCTGGCAAAACGGCTACACCTTTAACGGCACTGACAGACAGTGGCCGGGATACGACCCCGATTTGCCCTGGGTTTCCAGCGACCCCGAGGTTGGCTCTGAAGGATGGGAAAGGGCTCGGAAGGTCCGGGAGGCCATGGGGCTGGCCATAGACAGGCAGAAACTGGTGGACCAACTGCTGCATGGCAATGGAGCGCCCGGGTCCACCTACGGGTGGCAGCCGCTCAGGAGTCTGTGGCCGGACGATTGGACCTGGCCCTACGACCCGGACCGGGCCAGGCAACTTCTAGCTGAGGCCGGCTATGCGGATGGCTTCGAAATTGTCCTATCGTCCGCCACCAGCCGTCTTGTGGAGGTCACCAGGCAGGCCTGCGAGGCGATAGCCGGTATGCTCCAAGACGTTGGTATCGACGCCCGATTCGAGAACGTTCCCCTTGGCGAGCTGTACGACGGGTACAAGGCCCGCACGCAACAGGGAATCACCTGCCAGCACATCAACGCTTTTGGCGGTGAGCCTGTCTCGCTGCACCGCATCTCCTACGACCCTGAGTTGCTCTGGGGCGTCGGCTGGGACCACCCCTGGTTCACGGCGAAGATGAAGGAGGCCTATGAGACTACCGACTCCGAAGCCCGCTGGGCGCTCCAGTTCGAGATGGGCGACTGGCTGCGTGATAACGCCCTGGCCATGGCTGTTTACAGCCTAGACCAGATATTCCCCTTGGGGCCCCAGGTCGATAGCTGGGAGGAAAACCTGTCCATGGGTGAAGCCCAGTCAATCAGCGGCCTGGAATACGCTCCTCACCGCCAGTAGGGAGCCCATCCCGCAACAGTCAATCTGAAGCGGCTGGATATTGATGCCCCGCCACCACAAACGGCGGGGCATCTTCTTGTCGGGGCCCCACTGCCGAGGGCCGCTATCGTTTCTTGCGGCGGTTTTCCAGGTGGGGTAGAATCATGCTGCTTGGCCCCCCAATCTGATAGTTGAGGAAAACTCCTTCATGCCCTATCAGGAAGCCACGGCCCGCCTGCAGGAGTTGATCCACCGCAGGGACAAAGTTCTCACAGTCATGTGGCCGCCCAGCGCTTCTCTTGCGCGGGTGATGGAAGCCGCCGGGGCCGAAGCAGGGTTTGTTGGAACGGGAGTCACCGTCGGTTCCTACATGGGCGTGGAGGACGTGGGCACGGCCGCCCTCACTGAGTGTGTTCTGATCGGCGGTTGGATTGCCAGGGCAGTGAGATTCCCTGTCATTCTGGACGGCGACACCGGCCACGGCGGCATTATGGCGGTGCGCCGCCTGGTGGAGGAGTGTATCCAGGCCGGGCTTGCCGGCGTACGAATCGACGACCAGCCAATAGAGGGCAAGCGGGCCACCCGCTCAGCCGGAATGCAAGTGGAATCCCTGGAACTGGTGCTGGCAAGGTATCAGGCCGCGGTGGAACGTAAGCGGGAGTTGGACCCGAACTTCGTGGTCATGGCCCAGTGCTACGCCGGGGAGGCGGCCAACGGGGGTCTGGAAGAAGCACTCCGCCGGATGAAAGCGTATAAAGAGATCGGCCAGGTGGACTGGGTCCAGTTCACGGCCCCGCGCTCCATGGACGAAATCAAGCAGGCCCGGGAAGCCGTGGACGGACCCTTCTCGGTGATGCAAGGCTTTATGCCAGCTTTCCTGTCCAACAAGGAGTTGCTCTCCCTGGGAGTCAACGCGGCCTGGGGGGCAGTGCCCACTCACATGGTCACCGAGGCGGCGCTGTACGACTTCATCCTAGACTTTATGGCTCGGGATAGGGCAGCCGTAGAAGATTTCCGAGAGCGCAACAAAGACAACCCCTACGTCAACGGCAAGCTAAGGGTAGGCGGAGGCGAGGCCGCTAAGCAGCGGGAGTTGGAAGAAAGGTATCTTTCGCCGGACATGTTGGAGAAATACCGGAAGTCCGTTGGACGGACGCCGGAACGAAGAATCACTTAAGGACGCGGGTGCAGGCGATGGCCGTAAACGGTTATAAGATTTTCGATTCCGATACCCACGTGGGCCCCTCAGCCGATATTCTGGAACGCTATATGAGCGTCGGCGACTTGGACAAGCTGAGTGAATTCGCCGATTTCCAGTCCCAGAACCGCAGGACGGGCCATACAACCTACAACTTCAATACCCGTCAGTACACCCGGCGCTTGGGGGACCCGGAGGCCCGCCCCCCCAAAGCAGGGGAGTACCTGACAGGGTTTACTGCCCAGCACCGCCGACCGCCCAACGTGCTGGTGGAAGACGACCCTGCCGAGCGTATCAAAGACCTGGACGTGGAGGGGGTGGATGTCAATCTGTTGCTGCCCTCGGGCTGGTTCGGCGTTTGGACTTCGCAGGCTGACTTGGCCTTGGAAAATTCCATGTACTCCGCCTATCACCAATGGATGGAAGACTACTGCAGTCCCTTTCCAGACCGGCTGACTGGGGTCATCCTTTGCTCCGGGAGGGACGTGGAGGCGGCCGTATCCGAAGTCCGGCGGTGGGGCAAGTCCCGCTGGGCTATGGCCGTGTTCGCCTACGCTCCCTACGGCAAGCCCTTGGACCATCCTGACCTGGAGCCCATTTGGGCCGCGGCCGCCGAGCACGACCTGTCGGTGGTGCTGCACACCTTCACCGCAGCCCCGCCCTATGCCCCCGGCGGACTGGACACCTGGGACAACCTATGGTTGCAGAGGTCGGCGGCACATCCCTGGTGCGGGATGCGAAACATGGCTTCCGTCATAGGGTCGGGGGCTATGGACCGCTATCCCGATCTTCGAGTCGGGTTGTTGGAAGCAGGCCATGGCTGGCTTCCCTTCTGGATCAAGCGGCTGGACGAGCACACCCGATCTATCCCGACGGCGCTGCCACCGCTGGAACGAATGCCCAGCGATTACGTCTCAAGCGGCCGTTACTTCCAGAGCATCGAGATGTCCGAGGGCGAGGAAGTCACCAAGAGCGTGATTGACATCTTGGGGGAAGACATCCTGATGTATGCCTCTGATTATCCCCATAGCGAGAGTTGGTTTCCCATCTCGGTGGAGACGGTGATGGGCTGGACCAGTATCCCAGAGTCCGCGAAGAAGAAGCTCTTCTGGGACAACGCCGTCCGCTTTTATCGTCGCTACGACTCGGCTTAGGAGCGGTCCGGTGCAGCGCGCCGGCTCTAATTGAGTGCGATCTCCAGGCGTTCCTTACCTGGGATCGAGCGGCAGATGAACCCGTTTTCTGGTGGGACCAGCCCAAAGCTCTGGCACATCTCTAGGCCATCTTCCCGGCCACGGTTCTGTGTCACGGCAATAGGGTAGCCATGAGGCGTTATGTTAATTGAGCTAGAGGTATACGGCGGAGAAAACAGCCCTATGGACCTGAATCGGATGTTCGATCTCATATCCGATCCCAAGTCCATTTCCCAAGTGTTGACCGCCGACCCGACCGGTAGTGACCGCTGGTGCCGCGTGACAGGTTGGAGTGAGGCCGGTCCCTGCCCGGCCAAGGCCGCGCTCTCCGAGGACTCGGGAGAAGGCGTCGTCTTGCTGGTCTATGGAGGCGACCACGGCATCAGGCTGAAGCCCGCTGAGCTTGAAGAGGAATGGAACCTGGCCAGCCCCAACCAATGGGGTGAAGCCTGTTTGATGCTGTCTAAAGACGCTCCCACCAGGGACTAGGCGGGCATTCAATCACTTATCTCCCGCAGAGAATCATTGCCAGAGACGTTGACCAATGGATGAGCTAATCTCTCGAGCGCTGGACCTTGCCATGGTCGAAGGCGCAACCTACGCTGATATCCGGCTGGTCAACACCGATCGGGAATGGTATGTGGTGCGCAATGGTGTCGTAGACACCTTGAGCGCTAGCCAGTCCACCGGCTTCGGGGTCAGAGTGGTGGTCAACGGCGGCTGGGGCTTCGCTTCCAGCCGCGACTTCTCGCCGCCGGAGGTTGACCGGGTTACCGCCCTGGCCGTACACATCGCCCGGGCTTCCGCCTTACAGCCCCCGACCGGCGCCGGAGGGCAAAGGGACGGCGTTTGTTTGGGGCCTCCGGTAACCAGCAAGGGTGTCTATTCGACTCCTCTCCAGGTAGACCCGTTCACTATTCCCCGCGACGAAAAACTCGCATTGCTCTTGGCGGCCGATGAGGAGATGGCCCCGGTGCAGGGCATCACCTTACGCCGGTGTAACCTCGTTCTCATCAAGGAGCAAAAAACCTTCGCCAATTCCGAAGGGGCCCACGTAGAACAGACCATCTACGAATCGGGCGCCGGCATTCAGACCACAGCGGTTGGCAACGGAGAAGTACAGCGCCGGTCTTACCCAGATTCCCATGGCCTACAGTTGGGCCGAGCCGGGTGGGAATATATCCTGGCCATGGACCTGGCTGGAAATGCCCAGCGGACCGCCGACGAAGCAGTGGCCTTGCTGACCGCCGGTCAGTGCCCCAGCGACGTGACCACAGCCATCATAGGCGGCTGCCAGTTAGCCCTCCAGGTCCATGAGTCCTGCGGCCATGCCGTCGAGCTTGACCGGGCGCTGGGCTCGGAGGCCGCCTTCGCCGGGACGTCCTTTTTGACGCCCGACAAACTCAATGACTATCGCTACGGCTCGGAGCACGTCAACATCACCGCCGACAGCCTTCGCCTCCCCGGGCTGGGCGCCTACGGCTGGGACGACGAAGGCGTTCCGGCCAAGTCGACTCCTATTATCAAGGACGGACTCTTTGTGGGGTACCTGATGTCACGGGAATCGGCGTCTGTGTTGGGGCTGGAGTCCAACGGTTGTATGAGGGCTTCGTCATGGAACCGCATTCCCCTGGTCCGTATGACCAACGTAAGCCTGGAACCGGGGGCCTGGTCCCTGGATGATTTGATATCCGACACCGATACCGGAATATACATGGAAACCAACCGCTCCTGGTCCATAGACGATCGCCGCTACAACTTTCAGTTCGGCACCGAGGTGGGCTATGAGATCAAAGGGGGCAAACTGGGACGCCTGCTCCGCAACTGCACCTACACGGGCATCACACCCCAATTTTGGAACTCCTGCGACGCGGTCTGCAACCAAGACCACTGGGAGATGTGGGGCACGCCCCAATGCGGTAAAGGACAACCAGGGCAGGTGGCCCATACCGGACACGGCGCCGCGCCGGCCCGGTTTCGCAACCTCAGGGTGGGTGTGATGCGATGATGGGGCGGGAGCGGTGTCAAGCAGTCCTGGACAAAGCTATGGCGCTTTCCAAGGGCGAGGATGCCGACTTTTACCTAGGCTTCAAAGAAACGGGGCTGACCCGGTTTGCCAACAACGGCATCCATCAAAACGTGTCCGACAGCGACGCCCGACTCCACGTCCGGGCCGTTGCCGGGAAGCGGCTGGGGAGGGCTGTAACCAACGACCTTAGCGACCCGGGAGTTGCCAAGGCTGTGGAGCAAGCCCGGCAGGCAGCCCTCCTAGTGCCTGAAGACCCCGACTTCCCAGGTCTGCCCGAACCAACGGACCCGCAATTAGTGGACTCGTACGACGCCGAAACGGCCTCTTGCAGCCCGGAGGCCCGCGCCAAAACGGTTGCTTTAGTCTGCCGCAAGGCTGAGGCAAGTTCCCTGACGGCCTCCGGCGCCTTTCGCACCGGGACCCAGGAAACCGCAGTTGCGAGCACCCGCGGCGTCAGCGCGTATCACGCTAGCACGTTCACCGCCCTGATTATCACCACGATGAGCGACTCCTCGTCTGGTTGGGCCAAGGGCGGGTCCTGGCGGGTTTCGGATATCGACGCTGAGGCCTTGGCTGGTGAGGCAATAGACAAGGCCATCCAGGGGTTGAATCCCCAACGGATTGAACCGGGCAACTTCACCGTTGTACTAGACCATTACGCCGTAGACGATATCTTAGCGGCCCTGAGCCTGTACGGCATGAGCGGTCAATCGGTGCAGGAAGGCAGAAGCTGGATGAACGGCGTCCTGGGGCAGCGCGCCATGAGCCCACAGGTCACCATATGGGACGACGGCCTGGACCTTGCGGGATGGCCCGTGCCATTCGATGCGGAGGGAGTGCCCCGACAGAAGATACACATGGTCAAGGAAGGCGTCGTTGGGAGCCCGGTACATAACTGTTACACCGCAGCGAAAGAAGGCAAGGCGTCTACAGGGCACCAATGGACCTCCGCCGGCGGGCCTATGGCATCAAACCTGTTCATGAAGCCGGGCGAAGAAACCCTGGAACAGATGATAGCGTCCACCAGCCGAGGCTTGTATGTCACCCGGTTCTACTACACCCGGCTGATGCACAGCCGGGGTTGTGTGATGACCGGCATGACCCGAGACGGCACGTTTCTCATAGAAGACGGCCGGATAAGCCATCCCGTGAAAGACTTGCGGTTTACCCAGTCATACGTCGAAGCCCTGGCTTCAGTCGAAGCGATAGGAGACAGCGCCAAGTTGTTGCTGAACGAGCATGGCTTCTCTACCAGGACGCCCAAGCTAAAGTTGGGCCGCTTCAATTTCACCGGGGTAACAGCCTGAGGCCTACGCCGGGCGCTTCACGGCCGCGTCTCTATTGACAGTTGCACTACCCTTGGGCCCGGCTTGACCTGTAAAGGACATCCACAGTTCATCCGGCACTGTGCTACAATCCACCACGGTTTCGCCTGAACTTCCCTGGCCGATTCTGCCCGCCGACCTTACACCTGGTGGGCATTCGAGGGGCTCAACATTACGCCCCGAGTTTCTATTGGAGGCAATCCATGAAAGCAGCCGTGTTGCGCGAAGTCAACGCCCCGTTGGAAGTTGAAGAAGTTCAGATAGACAAGCCCCGCCCGAGGGAAGTGCTGGTCCGCACCCGGGCGTCGGGCGTCTGCCACAGCGACCTGCATTTCGTCGAAGGCAAATACCCGACCCCCATGCCCGTCGTGCTGGGACACGAGCCTGCCGGCACGGTGGAGGCCGTTGGCGAGCAGGTGAGCTACGTAAAGCCTGGGGATACGGTGATCATGTGTCTTTCGTTGTTCTGCGGGCAATGCGAAATGTGCCTCAGTGGACGCCCATTCCTTTGCTTCCGGGGCGGCGACCTGGAACGCACGGACCAGGACCCGCCCAGGTTGAGACAAGGTGATAGCCGAGTCACCCAGTTTGGGAATTTGGCCTCCTTCGCCGAGCAGATGCTGGTCCACGAACAATCCCTGGTTAAGGTGCGGGACGACGTGCCCTTCGAGCAACTGGCCCTCATCGGCTGCGGGGTGACCACCGGGTTGGGAGCCGCCCTTAACACAGCCAAGGTGACGCCGGGCAGCACGGTGGCGGTTATTGGCTGCGGCGGGGTCGGCCTGAGCTGTATTCAGGGCGCGGCCTTGGCCGGCGCTTTGCGGATTATTGCCGTGGACGCGGTGGAGACCAAGCTACGGCTGGCCCAGGATCTGGGCGCTACGGACATCGTGGATGCCTCGGGCGGCGCTGTCCCCGAGAAGGTCATAGACCTGACTGGGGGCGGGGTGGACTACTCCTTCGAAGCGATAGGCCTGAAGGAGACCTCGGAGCAAGCGTTTGAGATGCTGAGGCCCGGCGGCACAGCAACCATCATCGGCATGATTCCCGTGGGGACGAAGTTGGAACTAGACGGAACGTCTTTCCTGTATGAGAAGAAAATCCAGGGCAGCATCATGGGTTCGAACCGGTTCCGCACCGATATGCCCCGCTATATCGAGTTCTACCTGCAAGGCCGGCTGAAGCTGGACGAAATGGTCTCGCAGCGGCTGAGGTTGGACCAGGTGAACAAGGCCTTCGACGACATGAAGCAAGGCACCGTGGCCCGGAGCGTCATCGTCTTCAACTAGGTCAGTTGGCCCCGTCAATAATTCCACTTGGGGTCCCGCTTGTCCAAAAAGGCGGTGATCCCCTCGTGGGCGTCCTCAGCCATCAGGTTCTCCACCATCACTCCCTGGGCAAATTTGTAGGCTGCGGGGCGGTCCATTTCCAGTTGCCGGTAGAAGGCCGGCTTGCCGATGGCCAAGGTCTGAGAGCTGGCGGAGCTAATCTTTCGGGCCAGGTCCATCACGGTGGTTTCCAGTTCCTCCGGAGGGACCACCCGGTTGACCAGCCCGAACTCCAACGCCTCCTGCGCCGAAATAGGGTCTCCGGTCAACAGCATCTCCATGGCCTTCTTCGGCATTACCGCCCGGGCGATGGCAACCCCAGGGGTTGTGCAGAAAAGTCCGATGTGCACGCCCGGCGTAGCAAAGCCGGCGGTCTCAGAGGCTATCGCAAGGTCGCAGGTTGCAACGAGCTGGCATCCGGCCGCCGTGGCCAACCCCTGGACCTGCGCAATTACCGGCTTGGGGAGCAGCCGAATGCTCTCCATGACGCGGGTGCAGTCCTCAAATATGCCGGAGTAGGTCTCGCGGTCGCCGTCAATTAGTTCTCTCAGATCATGCCCGGAGCTAAAGACGGGGCCTTCTGAGCGCAGCACCACTACCCTCACCGCGGCATCGTCCTTAATTCGCTGTAGCAGCGAGTGAAGGGCCCGCAACAAAGAGTTGGACAGGGCGTTGTGTTTGCGCGGGTTGTTGAGGGTAAGGACGGCTATGCCGTCTGTTACTTCATAGAGTACCGGTTGTTCCGCCATGTGCTCGCTCCTTGGGATATCTGTCGCTGGGATGGCAGGCCTGGTTACACGAAAACGGCGTCAGCCACGTTCCGGCGGAAGTTCCCCGCCATAATCTTGTATCCCTCAGCATCGGGATGTAGCTGGTCAGGGAGCATGTGGGCGTACTCAGGTCCGAAGAGGTCCAAGCCATTGACATAGTGGACGTTGGCATCCCCATGGGCCTGCATCGCCTTGACCGCTCCGGCCACTTCCTCCCGCATTTCCTCCAGGGTAAAACCGACGGCATTGGGGACCGTCTCTCTGGGCGGCGAGATTATGGGAGAAATCACGGCCACCGGGGTGTCAGGGTGTTTGTCTCTAACGATATTGACAAAGCCGATGATGGCCGGAGCGAAGGTGCGGAAATTAAAGCTCTTGGCCTCATAGGTATTGATGCCCACCTTGATGGAGAGAAAATCAAAGGGCAAATCCCGAATCATCAGGGCCACCATGGTGTCGATCTGGCACTGGCCACCGTAGCCCAGGCAAGTGAGGTTAAATCCCCGCTCGCGAGCCACTATGGCCGGCCAGGTCTCGCTGGGCCGTCCGGCGGTGCGGCAATGGGTGATGGAGCTGCCGTATGTTACCCACTTGGGCCGTCTGTCCTCGTAGGGCGCGATGGACGCGCCGGGGGCCAACTCCAGGAAACGCAAGCGAAACTCTCCGAAATGGGGCAACCAGAGCTCGATGAGTTTCTCCCCTGGCGGCAAGTCTTCAAAGGAAAAGCTCTCCCGGCCCGAAAGCTCTGCCAAGCCCTGGGATACGCCGTCGCAATACAGATCGATACCGGAAGACTCGTCCACCGGATCCACGTGCCCGGCGATGGTCTGCGAGTCGCTGCGAAAGGATATCCGGGCCCCGGCGGGCATGGAGGCGCGCTCCCTGAGCATGTTCGACATGGAGCCGTCGGACAACCTGGAAGGGAACAATCCCAGACTCTCATAAGGCAGCCGCAACGGCATAGTCCAAGCGGCGGTGCGCTGGAAAGAGATGACCCCTTGCCAGGTGAGGTTGGGGTCATCGGGGCGGACCAGTGGTGGCATTGCTGACCTCCTAGCTAGACGGTTGTTGCCGCCCTAGCCAGTCTAGGTTAATTGGGTCAATAGTACCTGTCAACGGCGACCCGGCCTTGCCTCACAACTGTCATTCCGAGGAGCGAAGCGACGAGGAATCTGGGGATGGGCTCACCCGCATAAGCCCGTACCCACCACCCCAGGCCCCTCGCTGCGCTCGGGGTGACATGGTAAGGTGACTCTTGAGGCTCGGCCATGACGACCCGGGCCAGGGCCACTGTTCGGAGCGCCATGCCCCCTGTGCCATGTGTGATCACCTTCACTGCAGCGAGCGGACTTGCTTCTGGGTCACCAAGAAGACCAGGCTCGCGGCCGTCAGCAGCCCCGCCAATATGGCTACCGTCATCCGAGGCCCCAGATACTCCGCGGACGCGCCGGCCGGCAGCACTCCCAGGGGCATCATGCCGAAAGTCATCATCATAATGGCCGACACACGGCCCCGGTAGCGGTCTTCCGAGCGCTCCATGGTGAGGGCCATAACCACCGTCCACCAAGTCCCTTCACCCAGCCCGAGAAGGACCATAATGGCGACCGCCGCATAGTACACCGGTATGGCCGCGACCAGGAACAGTCCCGCCGCGGTCACCAGCGCCCCCGCGATGAGCAGTTGCCCGCGCCACCGCCCCCCTACGGAGGCGATACCGAGAGAGCCCATCAGTGACCCGGCTCCAACAGCGGTGAGCATCAACCCCATGGCGCCGGGCCCCAGATGGTAGACGTCCACCACGAAAACGGGGATTAGGGTATGGAAGGGCCAGCTCGTAAGGAGCACCACAAGGGTGAACACCAGGAGCACCAGCACGACGTTGGTGCGCCGAACATAGGCCAGTCCGTCCTTGATGTCCCGGGCTACTGGACGGGGCTCTCCGGTGCGGTCCGGAGGTATCCGCCGGACCCGTGCAGTGATGAGGACCGCGACGGCCTTCAATGACATTATCGCCAGGAACACGCCGCCCGGCCCCACCAGTGCATAGAGACCCCCGGCAACCGCAGGAGACAGGAGAGTAGTTGCGCTGAAGGCGGCGGCGTTGATCGCCATCGCGCTGGTTAGCTGGGCCCGGTCCACAAGCTGCGGGATGATGGCCTGCCGAGCCGGCATCATGAAGGAGAACAGGCTGCCCTCTATCATGGCCATCGCGGCCAGGTGGGTCCAATGAATCCGGTCCGTCAGAATCAGCGCCGCGATGCCCAAGGCCACCGCGACCTCGGTAGCTTGACATGCTTGAATGACGTATTTCCGGTCGAAGCGGTCGGCCACCACTCCGCCCAGAAGACCCAGCGCCAATGTAGGGATGGCGAAACCCATCTCTACTACACCAAGGAGAAGGGCAGAGTTGGTGAGGTCGTAGACCAGGTACCCAACGGCCACCATCTCCATCGAGAAGCCGGCCGACAGCACCACCATCCCGAGCCACAGATTCCGGAAGTCCCTATTGGACAGCGAGGAAAAGGTGTTCAGCCAGCGGCCGCCTGTGGCCGGAGGGAGCGGTCTTAGCTCCAACGAAGAGGACAAATTGGCCCCTCTATGGGTGCGGGCGCTCTCCTGGAAGCAGGCCCCTGGGATGCGCCGCTGCAATCTGAAACGGTGGACCCTCCAAGGTTATGTCAGTTCGACCCGGCGGCGGAGGTAGGCGTCTGACTCCATAATTTCCGGGACCCGCGGCGTCAGGCTCTCGAAATCGTCGGTTACGGCCTGGACTAGGCGCCCGCTCATGCTCCCCGCCTGCTCACTGGCCAAGAATACCGCCAGGTCGGCGGCCCGCTGCATGGAAGCGCCGCGCCCGCTGGTCACTCGCTGCCCCCACTCCAGCAACTCTTCGTCGCCAATGGCCGCGGCGGCGGCCTGGGTCTCCTCCCACATGGCGGTATGGATCGAGCCGGGAGACATGGCATTGACCTGGATGCGGGTGCCCTTCAACTCCTGGTATAGGGTCTCGGTAATGTCGACCAATGCCGCCTTGGAAGCCCCGTAGGCCGACAGGCTGCGGCCTCCTACTCCAGACATGTTTACAATCTTGCCGCTGTTCCGGGCCAGCATAGTGGGAAGCACCGCCCGGCAGCAAAGGAACACGCCGACGACGTTAAGCTGGATGGTCTGTATCCAGTGGGAGATGTCGTTGTCCTGGAGGGGGCCGACAGGGCCGACGATGCCGGCGTTGTTCACCAGGATGTCTATTGTGGGATAGCAGTCGAGGGTGCTGGCCACCATCGCTTCCACCTGCTGCGGGTCAGTGACGTCGCATGGGATTACGCAGGTCGCGGCGCCCGACGCCTCGGCCTGCCGGGCCGTCTCTTCCAACTCGGACAGGGTGCGGGCCGCCAGGGCCAGCTTGGCGCCTTCTTTAGCGTAGGCCACGGCTATGGCGCGTCCGATTCCCCGGCCCGCGCCGGTAATCAAAGCCACCTTGCCATCAAACCGCATGTGTTCCTCCGTATGGGTGTCCAACTTAGTACGTGCAAGCTGGGCTTGCCTGATAAGTCCGCCCTGGCTGTCCAACTTAGTCCGTGCAAAGCTGGGCTTGCCTGATAGGTCCGCCCAGGCCGTCCGTTCGCCCTGAGGGAAATCGAAGGGTGAACTGGCAGCCCGGGCACCGCCAACGGTTCTCTACCTACCTGGCAGGCCCTAGGGGGCTACTCCCTCAGCCTGAACTCCTTCAGGTCTTCCGGGATGGTCAGTTCGGCCTCGGTCAGCTCTTGGATTTCCTCGGGAGTCCAACCCGGAGCGTGTTCCAACAGTGTGAACCCTTGGGGGCCGACTTGAAACAGGCCCAGGTTGGTGGCCACCAGCGTGACCACTCCGGGAGCGGTGATGGGCAGGTCGCAGCGTTTGCGCAGCCGTGGGCCGTCCTGGCGGGTAGTGTGTTCCATGGCGATGAAGACCTGCTGGGCGCAGGCCGCGAGGTCCATGGCTCCGCCGATACCTCCGCCTTTCTGGGGGGGCAGACGCCAGTTGGCGAAGTCTCCGTTCTCGGCGACCTCATAGGCCCCCATCACGCACACGTCGAGCCTGCCGCTGCGAATCAGCCCGAACGAATCAGCGTGGTGGATGATGGCCATTCCCGGCTGGACGGTGACGTGCTGGCCGCTGGCGTTGACCAAGTGCCGGTCCTCCTTCCCCTCCTCGGCGAGGGGCCCGTAACCGATGACACCGTTCTCGGAGTGAAAGATGATGCTCTTGCTGGGGTCGACGTAGTTGGAACAAAGGGTCGGCATGCCTACACCCAAGTTAACCATCCATTCGTCCTGAAACTCCATGGCAAGGCGGTCGCACATCGCCTGCCGGCTCAACTTGGGCTTGTCAGTCATGTCCATCTCCTTTCTTGACTAGAAGCCGTCTGTACTTGGGGAGGCAGTCCGTTCGTCCTCCAGTCATGTCCATCTCTTTCTTGCTTAGAAGGCGCCTGTCCTTGGGGAGGCTGTCCGTTCGTCCTGAGCCTGTCCTGAGCCCGTCGAAGGGGGAAATCGAAGGATGAACGGACAGCATGGTTGTGCAAAGATTTGGATGGCGGCGCCCGGCGGATCACGGCCTGACGCTAAACTTCCAAGGGTGTGTCATCCCGGTTGGCCCACTCGCCCATAGAGGCGTCGTAGTTCTTGGCATCGTCGTAGCCAAGGAGCTTGAGGACGAACACGCCGTGCGCCGCACGGATGCCGCCCTGTCAATAGGTGTAGGCCGTCTTGTCCGGCGTGATCCCCGCTTCCGCAAGAATGTTCCGGATTTCCCCTGGGGGTTTGAACCGGTGTGTCTCCCGGTCCATCAGGTTGAACCATTCCAGGTGCACCGCTCCCGGTATGTGGCCGGCTCGCTTGTTGCCGCGGGCCTCCGACCCGTCCCATTCCTCGTCGCTGCGCACGTCCCAGATGACCGAATCATCGAGGCTGCAGGCCGCCTTGAGCTCGTCCACCTTCACCAGCATGGACTCGTCTCTGTTGGGAGTAAACCGGGCGTTGGAAGAAACCCTGGGCTTGGCGAAGCTGACCTCCCGGCCTTCAGTGACCCAGCCCCGCCAGCCGCCGTCCAGGACTTTCACTTCAGAGTGCCCGTAGGTGTTCAACGCCCACCAGAAGCGGGCGGCGTTCACGCTTTGTCTGTTGTCGTAGGCGATCACCACGGTGTCGTCGCCAATCCCCAGCCCCTCGCACATGGCTTTGAACTGGTCCGGGCTCATGAGGTGCGGTGGGTTGTCCGGGTCCTTCTGATAGCTATCGGGGACCAGCGCCGCTCCGGGAATATGGCCCCGGGCGTAGGCCGCGTCCACGTCGCAATCGACCACCACCACATTGGGGTCGTCGCTATGGGCTGCAACCCATGCGGCGTCCACCAGGTATTCCGGGCGAGCGAATGATTCCTGCGTCATGGCTTCTCCTGGGCAGTCTCAAGTCTCATGGCCTTTAGTGCAGGGGGTCCGTCTGGCCGGCTGGGCAAACCACAGCCAAGCGACTACCAATTGTAGGACCGGCTTGGGGTTAGGTCAACGCGGCGGGGGTCTAGCCGTGGGTTCGACTCGCCTCAATTGCCCGGGGAGTCAGTCACTCACAGGGCGGGGTTTCTTAGCCCGAATCCACCGAAGGAGGGCGTCGGGTTAGCGTCCTGAAGCGGCAAGAAGGTGCTCCTGTGCTTCTGGGATAATGGTTTTGTAGCAAAAAACCGACCCCGGAAAAGGAGCACCCAATAGATGCTGCCACGCAACCACCCCGACCGGATCCAAATCACCTTCGACGACCGCCGCTTGGTGGCCAATGCCGGGCTGCTCCTTCCGGCCACCCTGGCGCGGCACCTCGGCCTGCCCGAACTCGTCCGGCAGCGCCTCGACCTGGGCGATGCCCCGGGGCGGGCGAACACGAGCGACAAGATGATGACGCTGGTGGCGTCTGCGCTGGCTGGGGGCGACTGCATTGACGACGCCGATGTGTTGCGCACCGGGGGGACGGCCTGCACCCTGGGCGGCACGGTCAAGGCGCCATCCACCCTGGGCACCTTCCTGCGCAGCTTCCGGTGGGGCCACGTCCGTCAACTCGACCGGGTGAGCCGCGAGTTGCTGGCCCGGGCTTGGCAGGCCGGGGCGGGACCCGGCGACGGGCCCCTGACCATTGACCTGGACTCCACCATCTGCGAGACCTACGGACTGGCCAAGGAGGGCGCACGCCACCACGGCTATACCGGCAAGCGGGGCTATCACCCGCTGTTGGCCGTCGCCGCCGGCACCGGCGACGTGCTGATGTCCCGGCTGCGCGAGGGCCGCGCCAACACCGCCCGGGGCGCCGCCCACTTTCTGCGGGAGACGGTGGGGCGGGTACGCTACGCCGGGGCCAACGGACGACTCACGCTACGGGCCGACAGCGGGTTCTACACTCATGGCGTGGTATCCGTCTGCCGCAAGATGGATGTCCGCTTCTCCATCACCATCCGCCAGCACAAGAGCCTGCGCAATCTCATCGAGACGATACCCGAGGATGCCTGGACTCCCATTCCCTACTGGATGGACGGCGCCGCCGATGTGGCCGAGACCACCTGCACTCCCTTCCAGAGTGAACCTGACGCCGCGCCGGTGCGGCTCATCGTCCGGCGTGTGAAGCCCACGCCCGGTTCCCAGTTGGCCCTCTTCGCCAAATACAGCTATCACGGCTTCATCACCGACCGGGACGGGGAGTTGCTCGAACTGGAGGCTGACCATCGCCGCCACGCCGAGATCGAGAATGCCATACGCGACCTCAAGTACGGCGTCGGGCTCAACCATCTCCCCTCGGGCCGCTTCGCCGCCAACGGCGCCTGGCTGGCCGTCCAGACGATGGCCCACAACCTGGCCCGCTGGACCGCGCGGATCGGTCTGGGAGAGCGGATAGCCACCACCAAGACCCTCCGGCGGCGGTTCTTCTCCCTGGCCGGACGGCTCACCCGCTCGGCACGCCGGTTGACCCTGCATCTTCCGGATCGCTGGCCTTGGGCTGAGAAGTTCAGCCGCGCCTTGGCCCGGCTGCGAGCCATTCCACTCCCGGCCTGACGGCACCGTCGGCGACCGACCCACCCACCGGACAACCGAAGATCCCCGCAGACTCGCGCCAGCCCGGTCCGAGAGAGTTCCCTGCTGCGTATTCTCTCGCCATCCCGCGCATCGCAGCTCCTGCAGACGCCCATAGGGGCCCCTGTGCGGCGATGAAGACCGTCCGCCGACCTCCCTACCCCAAATGGAACCCAGGCTATTTCCCCTGTAGCTCCCTCATCCCCCTTCCGCTTTCCTCACGCCGTCCATCGGTGTCCTTCGGTGGATTCGGGGTTAGACCTGAGACATTCTGGGACATTTCGAGACATTGTGAATGTTGGGCGAGGGCGGGAGCGGCCCATGGATTTGCCTAGGCACCTAAGGCGCAGGGCGCCGGTATTGCGCTGCAGCGGGGGAAAATGGCATTTCTCGGGCAGAACAATCGAGGGCCAGTTCGGTCACGGGGGGTGAGAGTCTCCAGTGACTGGGTTGGCATAGGGACCCTATGGTTTCAGTCTAGGTATTGGGTTTCGGGGGTGTCAAGGGCGGTGTGACAGTGGGGGCGAACCTAGCACCGAGTCGTCGTGGCAAGTACACTGATAGAACCAAGTCTGTGGAGGACGTGCGATAGGGATGATGCAGCCGAGCACTTGGAACGACGAAAATCAACACTGGATACCACAATTCTTACTGAAAGGTTTCGGGATCCAAGGCCGACGCTCTCGTGTTTACGAGATGGACAGGGAAACCGGCCAAATCAATATCGTCAAGGTCGCTGAGGCCGCTTCCAAGCAGCTATTGCTCACTGATCTTGACGACTCAGTCCTGCGTCGCATAGAGAGCCACGCCTCACGGGCGGTGGGCATGATCAGGAAGGGTCGGATTGTTGACATCACCCAAGAAGGCAGGCAGGCCTTAGATGACCTCGTGTTCGCCATGATGGTAAACGACCCACATGGCGCAATTGACAGAGCAAAAGCCCGAGCGGACGTCATCGGTGACCAGAGCGACAAGCTTCAGGCGGCCTTACTGCGGCATGGCGGGTACATGGACCATCAGGGTTTGCGTGACTTGCTTGACGAAAGCATGCAATATAACTATTTGAGCATGAGTTTCGATCATAGCGAGAGCCTAGTCCGTAAGATGCTCCGATATATGCGGCTCAGCGTACGCCAGGCAACAGATGACGAATCTTTCGTAATAGGGGATTCTCCTGTTCTGGCGATTCGCAATCCCGTAAATGGTCAAGCAAGCCTGTCAAACCCCGACAGTCAAGTGGTGCTGCCGGTCAGCAACAAAACTGTGCTAGTCTACGACTGGGCGACCCCTATACATCTCATCGACCACGGCCCTAAGCTAGAGCGGGAGCAAGTCCGTTCTTTGAACCGGGACTACTACCACAAGTCGAATAGCCGTTACATTTACGGCAGTACCCGCGGCTCGCTGGAATGTTCCCAAAGAGTACAAATGTTATGGCTGCCACAGAAGCGGTCCGTACAAGTGAATGACGGTTGGTGGATAATGCAAGAAGAGTTGCAGAAAGCCCAGGGGGAGTGGGTCGCTGCAGACGCAGAGGGCGTCAGGGACTACGACTTCGTCGCTCGTGAGTTGGTGCGGGCCGCACAGGCTGCCGCGGACAGTCCTGCAAGCGAGGACACCGAGTAGCAAAGCCTACATTTGCATCAATGGTCGTTGGGCTAGGTTCGTCATCGGCTCATCTGCGTTAATGTTCCGGGACCGACAGCCGCGATAACTGCGAGTAAGGGCCATGGTACAGCAGGGACAAATTGACCATTTACTGCAGGAGAAAGGCGAAGTCTTTCCCAGACCGCTAATTATCCTTGCACAGATTTAGAAGTAGCTGGCGAAACAGCCATTCGGTGCGCACCATGAAACCTGAGGAATACGGCAAAAGTTACCAGACTCATTTGCTCGACCAATATAAGCTCTACGTAGAAATGGCCGACAGGCTCAGCCAGCGCCGGGACCAGTCAAACCGCTTCTATGCAGGGTTAGTGGCAGCGATCATATCGCTGTTGGTCGTCACGGGAAGGTTTGGCGTGTCAGGGGGCAGTTGGAGCATCGCCCTGCTAGTGGCAGGATTGCTCGGCGTCTCCCTGTCGATCATCTGGTTTATCAACCTTGGCTCTTACCGCGCATTTAATTCCGCCAAATACCGAGTTATCAATGAAATGGAACCTCTGTTGCCTTACGCCGGTTACTCGGAGGAGTGGGCATACCTACGCCCTGCGGAGGGGCCTGCAAAATATCTCCAGTTAACCAGGATCGAGCGATATGTTCCCTTGCTGGTCTTGGTACTGTTTGCAGGGATTGTGGGCTATTCAATCTATTCTATGGTCTAGGGCCCGACTACGCGGCTGGATGGCCCCGTTGGGGCCGTTGCAGTCAAGAAGACCCAGTTGTCATTTGCCTCGGTTCTCGGGTGATTTGGCGAAGGTTTTGGGATTCCGTAGCATTTGATTAACGAGCTTCCATTTGTACTTGCAGACAGCTCCGTTTTTGGCCGCCAAGCCATAGTTCTGATCCTGTGGCATCAACTGGACTACGGGACATCCAATTTCACCGGCCAAACTCAGTTCGTCGCTGACTCCCGGCGCACTTTGGGTGTCAGGTCCCAACAGAACTATAGCGACGTCGGACACCTTCATCCTTTCTTTGACCTCTCGGCGCCACTCATCGTCGTGTTCTTCTGCCGGGAGCGACCTATCCTTCAGGGCAAATTCGCAATGCTTCCTGGCATGAACTATGAAAGTGCCCCGGCG
This sequence comes from Dehalococcoidia bacterium, assembly GCA_965249215.1. GTDB lineage: Bacteria > Chloroflexota > Dehalococcoidia > Lucifugimonadales > UBA3495. The sequence goes on from CBDFLN010000002.1 coordinate 1,428,382, forward strand.
TCCCTTGTCTTTCTTGAACTCAAAGGACAAAAAGACGGATCGGGATTTTTTGGTTTTCCCACGGCTGTGTTGACTTTGCTGTGTCATTGCGCCCTTGCACCAGAAATAGACTTGGGTGGCTCTCAGCCATACAAGACAGTAACTTTTAGCATATCACCGCGTAGCATGCGCCAGCAAAACCCTACCGGCCCGTAAACGGCCGCTCCAAGGCCTGCAACCTAACTCCTACGTGGCAGTCTGCACTGCCAAGCCTCGGGGCCTTGCTTGCTGGTGTCTGGCCGAGGGGTTAGAATCACGCCACGGTCGCCGACCTGCCTTTTCGTGTCCAATCTTGGACGGCAGGTTCGCCGTACTCCCAATGCGCCGCGTTAGGCTGTCGATTGCCAGGGGGATGCTGCGCAGCCATTCGCCCTTCGATTTCCCTCAGGGCGAACGGCTGTGCACCGGTCAGGACTAACGGATGTGCATCGGCTGTCCAAAGGTATCAGTGCGCGAGAACAACCATCAACAAGAGGAATAACCATGGTGCAGCAGGGACAAATAGACCATTTGTTGCAGGAAGGGGGCGAGATTCCGCCGCCTGCCAGCCTGGTGGAACAGGCAACCTACTGACACTTGCCCCTTCCCAACCCCGCCTATCATCCCCTACCATAACAATACCTCAGCCCCCATCCGGGACAGGCGCCAATTCCCGCCCGCCAACACCCTCCCAAACGGGAGGAAATGGGAGCAAATGAGAGGCAAACTAAAATTTCCGGCTAGGGGTGAATCTAACCAATGAACCAAATCAGGTCTCGCATCAACGCCCTCCGCCACAAGATGGCCCTCGAAATATCCGTCGTCCGCCTCCGGCCCTTGGCCGACGACTTTTGCCTCCAATGGTCCGTCGCCGTCTCCAACCGACGGACTCCCCCCGACGACCATACCTTCATCCGCCGGGTGGCCGACGCCGGATTCCGCCTCCCCACTTTCATGGCCGCCCACAGATACCTGACACGGTGCCTCACCGAAAACATCGTCCCCGGCGTGGAGCATCTCCTGGGCGCCCTTCTCCCCTGGGCCGCCGTCCGCGGCCTTGTTGTTCTCTCCGACGATCCCCCTGCCACACCCGCCCACCAAAGCGTCTAAAGCGTGCAATACCGCAGATTGCACCAGGCAATACGGCATGACCCAAAACTCCAAAGTCCCCTCGCCCCCTGGGAGAGGGCTAGGGTGAGGGACCGCCAACCGGACAACACCCCCAAACCGTCAGTCCCGCCCCCAATCCGTCATTCCCGCGCAGGCGGGAATCTCGCGCTTGCCCCCACACGCTCCCCAATCACAGGCCGTCGTCAATCCAGGGTCGTTCGCCAAGGTCTTTCAATTGTTCGGCTACGTCAGCGAATTACTCGACATTTACAGGAATCACGAATTAAGGCAGCAACGACGGTTGTGAGACGGGAGCGACCGCACAGCCGTTCGTCCTGAGGGAAATCGAAGGGTGAACGGCTGTGCCCCGGTTATGCGAAGGTCTCAGTCCGCGAGAATAACGGTCAAGAAGAGGAAGCAATATGGTGCAGCAGGGACAAATAGACCATCTATTGCAGGAACGGGGCGAGATTGCTCCGCCTGCCAGTCTGGTGGAGCAGGCCACCCTCCAGGACTTGGACGAGGCCTACCGCCGGTCGGTGGAGGACCCTGAGGGGTTTTGGGCCGAGGCGGCCGCGGAGCTGCACTGGTTCAAGCCGTGGGACAAGGTGTTCGAGTGGGAGTACCCCCAGTTCAAGTGGTTCACGGGCGCCCAGTGCAACATCACCTACAACTGCCTGGACCGTCACCTGACAACGGGACGCAAGAATAAGGCGGCGCTCATCTGGCTGGGAGAAGACGGCTCGGAACGGGTCTATACCTACGGCAGGCTGGCCCAAGCAGTGAACCGGTTCGCCAACGGTCTGAAGTCGCTGGGCGTGGGCAAGGGCGACCGGGTGGTCATCTACATGCCGTTGACTCCTGAAGGGGCCATCGCCATGCTGGCCTGCGCCCGGATCGGGGCGGTGCACAGCGTAGTCTACGCCGGATTCAGCGTCGGCTCGCTGCGAGGCAGGATCCTGGATGCCGAGGCCAAGGTGTTGATCACCGCCGACGCAGGCTACCGGCGGGGCAACAAGGTGGACTTGAAGGGAATCAGCGACGAGGCGGCCGCCGGGTTGGACGCGCTGGAGCACATCGTGGTGTGGCGAAGAGAGGGTCCGGCGCCCCTGGGCCCAAGGGAAGTGGACTTCGACGAGCTAATGGCCGGCAGCAGCGTCCATTGCGACGCCGAGGTGATGGAGTCGGAAGACCCGCTATATATCCTGTACACCAGCGGCACCACCGGGAAGCCCAAGGGGGTGCTGCACGTGCACGGCGGGTACATGGTGGGCACCTACTATCACTTCAAGACCTTCTGGGACGTCAAGGAAGACGACGTCTATTGGTGCACGTCGGACATCGGATGGGTGGTGGGCCACAGCTACATCGTCTACGCTCCGCTGGCGGCGGGGGCCACGACGGTGTTCCGGGAGGGGGCCATCGACTATCCTCACCCCGGCGTGTTTTACGAAGTAATTGAAAACCAGGGAGTGAACGTGATTTTCACCGCCCCCACGGCCCTCCGTATGCTGATGCGCCACGGGGAGTCCTACCCGTCGCAGTACGACCTGCGCACATTAAGGTTGCTGACCTGCGCCGGGGAGCCGCTGAACCCGGAGGCGCTGCGCTGGTCCTACGAGCATATCTGCGGCAATGGGGAATGGGGACACGTGGTGGACAATTGGTGGCAGACCGAGACCGGCGGCCCCTGCCTGGGCGCCTCCCCCACCATTCCAGTCAGGCCGGGAAGGGTGGGCAAGCCGCTGCCGGGCGCGGTCATGGACATCGTCGACCGGGAGGGCCAGCCAATAACCCAACCGGACAAGGGGGGGCTGCTAGTCATAAAACGTCCCTTCCCTCACTTCTTTCGCACCGTGTTTGGCGATCCGGAACGTTACGCCGAGGACTGGAATACGATTCCCGGCGTGTACTTTACGGGTGACGTGGCGCTGAGGGACGGCGACGGTTACTACATGGTGGTGGGCCGGGCGGACGACGTGTTGAACGTGTCGGGGCACCGCATCGGCTCGGCGGAAGTGGAGAGCGCGCTGGTGTCCCATCCCGCGGTGGCGGAGGCGGCGGTCATAGGCAAGCCGGACGAAATCCGGGGAGAGTCCATCAAGGGCTTCGTGACGCTCCGGGTGGGCAACGAGCCCTCTGAAGACATGGTGGCCGCCCTCAAGGCCCACGTGCGTACGGAGTTGGGCCCCATCGCCGTGCCGTCGGAGCTGGAGTTCACTCCCGCCCTTCCCAAGACTCGTTCCGGCAAAATCATGCGCCGCCTGCTCAAAGCCCAGGAGTTGGGCTTGGACCCAGGGGATATTACGACGCTGGAGGAGTAGGGGGGCGCCTACATATGATTCTCGGTGGATATGACCGTGCTGAGGTTCATCACGGTCTTATCATTGGGGAACGCTATGCTGTATATTGTGTTCATGTTACTGAAGGGCAAATCATAGGCTAATGAAGCGAGTTTTTGGTCCCCTGTTGGCGTTCGCGGTGTTGCTGGTGGTTGTAGTAGCTTGTGGCGGGTCAGACCTTGAGTCTGACTGGACCACAAGCGAACCGGAGGCGGCTATGATGGAAGTGGCTAGCGACACCATGGAGGACGCGGCTGAGTCCCTACCGGAACTGACAGTAGCCCCGGCCGCCCAGGAGTCGGACAGCGGGGGCGGCGCCAAGGTGCAACTGGCCCTTTTGCCTCAAAACCGCATCATAGTCCACAATGCCCGCATGTCCCTGGTCGTGAGGGACGTGGCCGACACGGTCGACAGCGTCGCCGACGCGGCCCGGGACCTCGGCGGCTGGGTGGTCGGCTCCGACCGTTCGTCGAAGCACAGCGGGAGCATAGCTATTCGAGTACCGGCCGGAGCGTTGGAGGAAGCATTCAGACGGCTGGAGGCGCTGGCTCTAAGAGTTGATTCTCGCGCCGTCACCAGTGACGACGTCACCGACGAGTACGTGGACAGCCAGTCCCGGCTGGTCAGCCTGAGGGCTACAGAAGAACGACTGCTATCGTTTTTGGACCGGGCTGTGACGGTGGAGGAAGCCCTACAGGTCCAAGAGGAGCTCTCCGACCAGCAACTGCAGATTGAGGAGATCCAGGGCCGACTGAACTTTCTGGAACAGACCGCTGCTTATTCTCTGATCGAGGTCAGCCTTAAACTCCGTTCAGAGGATATCAAGGTCGACGCCGGGGATGACCTGTCCGTCCGGGTGGGGCAGGTAGCGCGGTTCCGAGCATCATTCACTCCGCCGCCCGATATCGACGGTTTCTCCTTTGTCTGGGACTTTGGTGACGGGTCGTCTATGGCTGGCAACGGCAGCGTACTGAGACCGGACGGGACGCGGGTAACGGCCACGGTAAACCACGTGTACCGGGATGACCTTGATTCACCATACATCGTGAGAATAGACCTGACCGGTACTGGCGTTGGGGGAATAGGCGAGGGTTCGGACTCCCTGGAGGTAACCGTGCGCCAAGTGCCGACTATCGAGGTGTTCGCAGGAGAAGACCGGACGGTGGAGGAGGGCGACAAGGTGGACTACAGCACCTCGTTTACCCGGCCCGGAGAGCTTTGGGACTACCAATACCAATGGGACTTCGGCGACGGGTCACCAACGGTTACCGGCAATCCTGATGAAGGGACCACCCGTGTGGATACCGCTCACGTATTCTCCGACCACCGGCCTGCAGCCTACAAAGCGGTCTTGACGGTTAGCGCCATGAGTGACGCGGGCCTGGTGTCCGGCTCCGATTCGTTGTCAGTGCGGGTTACTGAATCGGAAGGGTTCACTATCGGAGCGTGGGATGCCGGCGGCACCGCCAAGGCGGCGGTGCGAGTATTGTCGGCCGTGGCGTGGGCGGCGCTGACGGTGATAATCTGGCTGGGCATCTTCAGCCCGGTGATACTGGTGATTGCCGGTATCTCGTACTTCGCAAACCGACACGCCCGTCCCAGAATTTCGCGACTGTTTGGGCCGGGACCTGGGAGCGGAGAGTCTCCGGCGGGTTAGGGGAGACGGGGTTGCATCCGCAGGGCGTGTGGCACGCTACAGGAGCAAGCACGAGCCTGGGCGCGAGGGGTGATTGGGACCCCGTCAGCCACGGGCCAAGCCGACAGCCAACGCCGCATCACATTGCCTCGTGATTCACTAGCCACAGTTGGGTTCTGGCCTGTCCGGAGTGGAAGGAGAAGCACGGGCGATGACAGACTACAATGGAGCAAATTAAGAAGCCGAGCCGCAGCAAAGAGACCCCCGGGTGGCCCCGGGGGTCTAATGGTCTGCCGGGATTGGGGTAGGGCTAGTCCCCGTCTGAGCCTATGAGCTCGGACACGGGAAGAACCTTGGCCAGCCGGCCCACGATCACATCGACGGCGGCACCAGCCAGAGAGGAGATCAGAGCGACGTAAATGTGGAGGCCGTTGAACTCCAATCCTCCGCTGCCGTCAATGGGGCCTCTCCATAGCGCCTCTCCGATGACTACGCCCAAGAACGGGAACGCGGCCATCCTCATCCAGTTGGAGTGTTGCCGACCCAGCAGTGCATACCAGGCCGAACCCAGGACATAGCTGACCGCTATCATGTAGACTACGAAACCCAGTTCAGGCATGATTAACCCCCATAAAGTCGCAGAATACTATGCCGGTTGCGCTCGTTCACACATCCCTTCGGATCCCAGGTTATGGCCTATGCTCCCACCCCCTTAACCGGGTAGTTTGTTGAATCGGAGACAAGTATAGCCAAAGGCTTTTCCACTCGCCCCGGATTTTCGTGCAAGTATTAAGCAAATTTGTGATTATGTCAACAGTTAACCGCCAACAATTCGCGTCAACAGCCGTGACAACCCCGGTTTGGACGCAAACCGGCAATAGTGTGGTAACATAGCGGCGACTTCATAGGGGTCGTGGATGTGATGACGGCCGGGAATCCTCCGGCGGCAATTCAGCATTAGGATGATGAATGATGGCGGTTGAAATTGGACACCCAGCCCCTGGATTCAACTTGTACGACCAGGACCGCAACGAGCGGTCGCTGGCGGAGTTCAGAGGCAAGAACGTGGTATTGGCTTTCTATCCGGGCGCGTTCACCGGGGTGTGCACCACAGAAATGTGCGCCCTGAGAGACCAGGCAGGCCAGTTCAACTCGTTGAACGCCCAGGTCCTGGGCATAAGCGTGGACGCTCCCTTTGCACAAAAGGCGTGGTCCGACGCCAACGACTTGAACTTCCCGATTTTGAGCGACTTCAACCGTGAGGCCGTGGACCAATACGACGTAGCCCTGCCCAACCTGGGAGGGCTGCAGGGATACGTTGCCGCGAACCGGGCGGTGTTCATCGTGGACAAGGAGGGGGTGGTGCGTTACAAGTGGCTTGCGCCTTCGCCGGCCAACGAGCCTGATTATGAAGAGATCCGGCGGGCCTTGGGGCAGTTGCCCGCGTAGCCCCTGAAGCACTGGACTTCACCCGACGCGGATATTCTTAGCCTACAGAGGCTACGCTTGTCCGGTCCCAGAGCGGTGCGGGACCACGGCCGGGTATGTTAGCTCAACGCGACTCCCGGTCATCGATACCACAGACTTCGGCCAACAGTTGGTAAGACCGCACCCTTTCCTCGAACCCGTAACAGATTGATACGACGCTGAGGTCGGGCGTCTGGTAGGCTTCGGCCAATGCCAGCATCTTTTCCTTGACCTGCCGGGGGTCGCCGTCCAAGCAGAGGCTTGCGTACTGCTGAACGTACTCCCATTCATTGGGTTGGTAGGTGTAAGCCTGGGCCTCTTCGGGGCTGGGTATCCCCTTGGCCCGTCCGGTTTGCGAGAGCAGCCGCGCCAGGTTGCGGCCGGATGCAAGGCGAAGGGCCTCTTCGGCGGTGTCGGCGCATAGCACCTGCACCCCGACATTGACCAAGGGCTCGGACAAGAACTCAGAGGGCATGAAGTGCCGCCTGTACGCTTGGACGATGGCCGGTCCTTCCTCTACACCGATGCCAAAGAAGTGAGCGTAGGAGAATGGCAAGCCAAACTGGGCAGCCATATAGGCGCTGTCGTACCGCGAACCCAGCATCCATACTTGAGGGACCTGGGGGGAGCCGGGGCCGGCGCGGATGCCGGCGAAAGCGTGCTCGGGGTTCAAGCTCCCGGAGAGATGCCCTAAGAGGTCCAGTACCTGCTGGGGATACTGAGATACATGATTGGGCGGGCCGGGGTAGGTCATCGCCAACGCGGTCAATTGATCGCTGCCAGGGGCCCGTCCGATTCCCAGGTCGATGCGTCCCGGATGTACGGCAGCCAACATGCGGAAGTTCTCCGCAACTTTGAAGGCGCTGTAGTGGGACAGCATTACGCCGCCGGAGCCCACTCGTATCGACTTGGTCCGGCTTGCTACCAAGGCAGCAAGGACCTCAGGGCTAGTGCCGGCAAAGTTGGGCAGACTATGATGCTCCGCCAACCAGTACCGGTGGTAGCCCATAGCCTCGGTTGCCGCCGCGAGTTCAATGGTCTCCGTTAACGCATCGGTGGCTGTGCCGCCGACTCTTACGGGGGACTGGTCGACCACGCTGAGGACTAGCTTGGCTGCCATAGGTTGCGCCGTCTTGGGACCTCGTCTACGGGTGCGTAGTAGTATCAGTAACAGCTACGACCGCGGCATGGTAACTTACACAGACCGGCTCCCACAAGCTGGCAGGACCAGCTATGCTGCCACTAGGTCAGACCAGCCAGGGTCAAGTGTACTCTATTCGGCTTCCACGTTGGGGCGGGGCGTTTGCTGCAGCGGGCAGTTGAAAGCACGGCTGCCGAGGACGCAGCATAAAGACGCCTGCGCTTCCGCCCCGAATGCTCGTCCTGTATAATCAAAATGCCCTCTACGAGAACCTCGAACTTGTCATACGCGGCGGGAGACAGGGAGACAGCGGGGTCATGCAGGACAAGTATAAGGAAGAAATAGAAGAGATACTGCGTAAAGCCGGTGAAGCAGCTCCCGACAAATCCGCCAGGAAGTCGGAGCGCCCTCCGGAGGACCGTCCCAGGGATACTCTGGCCAGTCAACGAACTCCTGCACAGCGCCCCCAGCGCAGCCCGCGCCGCTGGACGATTAGCTCCGGAAAATTAATGCTGGCGGGGTTGGTCCTGCTCCTACTAGGGTGGTTGGTGGTCCGCCCCCTAATCTGGATAGGCCTGATAGTGCTGGTGGCTGGCTACGTCCTGTACTTTCTGAAGCCGCGGTCGATGCAGCAGGAAAAGAGGTGGCGGGGACGGTCGGTGGAAGACGCGGCGGCGTCTCCGTGGGACTGGTTGAAACGGCGGTTTAAGGGCTGACCCGAGGTCAGCCGGCGTTCACGGGGGGCCTGGCTCGAAATGCTGGGCCAGCGCTTGAACGAGGTTCCCCATGTGGGGATGGTCTGGCTCCACGTCCACGTTGATTCCGGCCCTGGATAACCCGCGAGTACAGACCGGCCCCACCGAGGCTACGACTAAGTCGGGGCCGTTCAAACGTCGCCGCAGGGACTCCTCTGCACCAGCCTGAGCCGCGATGGCAATGAGGTTTAGCGGTTGGGGCTGGCTGGTGAAGGCAACGGCGTCGATGGCCCCTTGCTCAAGGTCGTCGATAAGCCTAAACACCGGAGTCAGGTCCTCGGGCAATCCCCAGGTGTACAGAGTAACCTCCCGGACGTTGGCGCCCAGGTCGCTTAGGCCCTGGGTCAAGAACCCGTTGGGAGAGCCGTAGGCCTGGACGGCCAGCGCCCGGCCCTTCAGGTCAATACCGGCCACGGCATTCAGCAGGTCTTCAGAGGTAAACGGCTCGGGAGGCATGACGTCGATGTGAATCTTGTGCTGGCGCAACACCCGGGCGGGCTTTGGGCTTCTGGCGATGACGGTGAGACGGTCCAGGGAGCGGAGGAATTCTTCTTGCCGGTCCATGGCGGCCGAGGTCTCGATGAGGGCCCTGGTGCCGACGCCGGTGAGGAGCACCATCACGTTAACGGCGCCGGAGCAGACGTCCTGAACCAACCGGCGCACGTCGGGGCTGTCCTTGAGATAAACTTCCTGGAGTACAGGGGCAGAGTAGGGAACGCCGCCGTTGCGCTGAATGAGGGACCCCATTTCGGAGCGCATGCGGGCTTCCACGTAAGCAACTGTCTTACCGTTCAGCGAAGCAACCACACCGGTATGCTCCCTAGACCATGCACTCGCCCTCGCCGCGTTCCAGCTTGTACAGGTTGGTCCTCTCCCAGTCCACGTACATGTCGGAGCCGCCTTCGGCGGTCTCGGCTTTGGCCTGGGCCGCCGAGGCTACGGCGGTGAGGTCTTCCAAGCCGACGCGGTCGAGGAACTGGTTGAAGTTCTCCTGTCCCTCGCGGTTGTCCTTGTAATAGGTGGCGATTTCCCGCACCAGGTGGGGGGCCAATTTGGCCGGGACCTTGATACGGGGGATCCGCGTTCCGATGCGGGAATCTTCCACCCGATTGTCGCCGTAGTTTCCGCCTAGGAAGAGCTCGTAGGCGGGTATCTGCTGGCCATCGGGGCCTTTAACGGCAGCGCCGTGGAAGCCGATATTGGCGATGTGATGGAGGCCGCAGCCGTTTGGGCAGCCGCTCATCTTGATGCGAATGTTCTGGACTCCTTCGTCGTCCAAGAGACCGTTCCAGGTCTCCATCTCCTCTCGCATCGCCTTGGCTAGCCCCATGGAGGCGGTGATGCCCAATTTGCAACTGTCGGTGCCGGGGCAGGAAACCACGTTAGTGATAGTGTGAGCGCCAGGCTCGGATAGCCCGATGGCTTCCAGTCCTTCCCAAACTCGCTGCAGGTAAGCAGCCGGCACCCAACGCATTACCAGGTTCTGCTCCTGGGTGGTCCGTACCCGGCCGCCGGAGTAGCGCCGGGTCATATCGGCCAATGCCCGGAATTGGCCGGGGTCTAGGTCGCCCCTGGCCGGCTTGATGTATACCAGGTGGTAACCCTCCTGCCTTTGGGCCGCCACGTTGGTCTCAAGCCAACGCTGGTAGTCACTGCCGGACTGCCCGTTTCCGGCGGCCGCGATAAGCTGCGGAGGGGTCTCACGTTGGACCTCCTCGGCGTCCATTAGCGGCTTGGGATCGATGGGGCCAATGTTTTCCAGTTCGGCGTCGACCAGTTCCCGGAAGGCCTCGAGACCTATGCGGTCGATAAGCACCTTGATGCGGGCCATCATGCGGTTCTTGCGGAGCATGTCGGCGTTGTTGAACACGGTCCATATTGCCAGGGCCACCCGCAAAAAGTCCTCTTCAGGCACGAAGTCGTACAGGGGCTTGGCCAGCCGGGGCATGATTGACGTTCCGCCGCCGACATAAACCTTGAAGCCCTTCTTTTGGACTCCGTCCTGCTCCTCGACCTGGGACACATAGGTAAGGTCTTGGATGGCTGCGGCAACGCTATCGTGGTCCTGGCAGCCGGTGAAAGCGGTCTTGAACTTGCGGGGGAAGTTCTGGGTTATGGGATGGCGCACCCCATAGCGGACGTATGCGGTGAGGTAGGGCGTGGGGTCAAAGACCTCGTCGGGGCAGACTCCCGCGGTGGGGGAGCCAACCACGTTGCGCACGGTGTTGCCGCAGGCCTCCCTGGTAGACAGCCCAACCTTGCCCAGCAGCCGCAGGACCTCCGGGCACTCGGCCAAAGGGATATGGTGGAACTGGATGTTTTCCCGGGTGGTGATGTGCCCTTTGTGCAGCGGAGCATACTTCTCAGCGACGTCGCCCAATGCCTCCAGAGCCTCGGGGGTTAGAATTCCGCCGGGGACCTTCACACGAATCATTTGGACATCTGGCTGGCGCTGGCCGTAGACGCCCTGGCGAAGCCGGAAGGGGGTGAACTCGGCGACCTCCCGTTCGCCGGCTTCAAAGGCAGCGGACTCCTCTTCGAGGCGTTGGATCTCGGCCTCTACGTGGGGAATGATTCCGGTCGAGGACTGAGCCAATTCCATGCTCTTGCGGTGGACTTCTTCCTGGGATGCCGGCTGATTGGTCCCGATCCCTGTGCTCAAGGGAGCCTCCTGGCGCCGTGTAATTAAAACGCCCGCCAGCTATTATAGTCTTGGCGGGTGCAGATGGGCGCTAATCGACGGTTGTATTTGGATGACAGCCTGACCCTTATGGAGAAAGGCAAATACACAGGTGAAACAGGTCGTCCTCGAAGCGCATGTCTTTTGTAGTCTATTATTCCGTAGTTGGCTTGTCAACACAAAGTTGTTGACGGACTAGATAAGGACGCCTGGATTCCCGCTCAAAGGAAACCTTTGCGTAGCTCCCCGGACGGGACAAACATTGCGGTGGGAAGGGCGATATTGAAGCGGAGACCTTAGCATAACAACGGCTGTCCGTTCGCCCTTCGACACGCTCAGGACAGGCCCTTCGATCTCCCTCAGCAACTGTCTTTAGTGTCAAGAGTTCTGAGTAACAGGGTTCCAATGGCGATTATGCTTGACCATGACGTTGAGTATGGTGAGCAGCTTGCGCATGCAGGCGGTGAGGGCCACCTTCTTGGGTTTGCCGGCCTCACACAGGCGCTGGTAGAAGTCACGCAGGACTGGGTTGTATCTGGTGGCCACCAAGGTTGCCATGTACAGGGCTGCCCGCACCTGCCTGCGCCCTCCCCACACCGTGCGTTTCCCCCTAAGGGCGCCGCTGTCCCGGTTGAAGGGCGCCACATCCACCAGTGCGGCGATCTCACCACGGTTCAACGCCCCCAGTTCGGGCAGGTCGGACAAGAGGGTCATGGACACAACCGGCCCCACGCCAGGAGTGCTACGGAGCAATTGGTCTTTGTCTCTCCACATGGGAGAGGAGCGCATGAAGTCTCCCATATCCCGGTCCAGGTCCACCAGACTCTCTTCCAACCAGCGGATGTGCTCCTGGACCTTGGGGCGTATACGCGGGGCGGCAGTTCTAAGCCGGTTTTTCTCCGCAGTTATCATCTCCACCAGTTGGCGTCTTCGGGCCATCAGCGCCCTCAGTTCCTGAGAGGCGTCATCGGGCAGGGGTCTGGAGGCCGGGCGCATCGCCTCGGCAAAGTGGGCCAGCACCTGGGCGTCCAGCGCATCGGTTTTGGCCAGTTTCCCCGCAGCACGGGCGAAGTCCCGCACATGCCTGGGGTTAACTACTGCTATGGCCAATTTGGACGCAGCCAGTTCTCCCGCCAGGGCCATTTCCATTCCACCGGTAGCTTCCAGCACTACCAGTTGGGGCGCCAGCTCTCCCAGACGTTCCACCAAGTCGTTGATCCCACGAGAGTTGTGAGGGAGCTGCCATGCCTCACCGGTAGGCCGTACCGCCACATCCAAGCAGTCCTTGGAGACATCGATGCCAACAAACAACGGGAACTGGTTCATTCATCTACCTCCCTTCAAGGTGTTTCCCCTGACTCTGGCCCAACCTTGCCTAATCCGGGCTCTTACGGCCCACCCAACTGTTCGGGCTCCAAGCAGGCAGGACGTGACGACCCTGCTGAGCCACGGTCTTCAAGACCCAGGACGAAGCGGTCTGTCACGTCCATGTTTAAGATACAAGGACGAACGGACAGCCTAGCGCCCCGGATATGTAATGGTGTTCGTGCGGGGGAATGACGGTTGTGCAAAGGTCTCCTCAAGGCGGGAGTGAGGTAACCGTCATTCGGACTCCGAGCCGGGTTCTAAAGGCTACTATAGCTTGTGACGGCGTCGAGGCCGTGATATTCTAAGCCCGTTGCCAGCCCCCGTAGCTCAGTGGATAGAGTGCCGGCCTCCGGAGCCGGAGACGAGAGTTCGACTCTCTCCGGGGGTACCAAACGAGACTAGCGGGAAGTTCCCCTTGAGCCCGTTGGCGAATCTCAGCGGGGACTTGCAAAGCGGAAAGTTGTGCCCTTGGTTGCGGGCGCAGGGCAACGGGGCGTGGCCCAGTGGCAGGGCGCCTGGTTTGGGACCAGGAGGTCGGCAGTTCGAATCTGCCCGCCCCGACCAGCAACGAACTAGCTCACATAGTTGGCGGCGTTGGTCAGGCCGGAGAACACCGTCCCAAGGTCCCGCCGAGCCATGGCCCTCGCACCGGCGTTGAAGCTAGGCCCGCGCCAGTTTGTCGTTGTCGAAAACGAACGTTTTAACCCAATACTCGCCCCTGTAGAGGTGTTCGGCGATTTTAGATATGGACTGGCACAGCTCGCTTTCTTCGTAGTTCTTCAGGTCCTCCTCGGTTTCCCACAAGGTGATGCTAATCCCTTCGTCGGGGTCTTCGGTGCTTCGCACCAGTTCCCGTACCGCCAGCCCCTTGACGGTATTGACTGTGGGCTCCACATCGCTTTTGTAAACCTTCTCATACTGATCCCAGGTCCCGAATTTAACCTTTCCCCAAGCCATTCTCAGGATCATCAGATTTACCTCCATCGATCATATGGGCAGGTCCAGAATAACGCTATTCCGGCTTGGCGGCGGAGACTATCTCGAAATGCTTTATCCAATACTCGCCAGTAAAGAGGTGTTCCACCTGACTGACGTTGGCCCGGATTTCCCCGCTTCTTTCGTAATTGCTCATGTCTTCCAGGGTTTCCCACATAGTCAGGCTCAGGCCTTCGTCGGGGGTATCGGTACTGGGCAGCAGGGCCCGGATTTGCAAGCCTTTGACGGTATTGACCTTTGGAGCAACCTGCTCTTGATAATGCTTCTCGAACTGGTCCCAGGAGCCCGGAATGAGCTTTCCCCAAGATAGCCTTAGGTAGGGCATTGAATGTACCTCCTCTGATCGGCTAAGGGGGTTCCAGGTGGGAGATCCTCAGGATGGAACACCCTGCTTCCGTGGACTCTGAATTCAGGAGTGGCCTAAACTCTATCTGGCGGCGAGGGTGTTGTCAATCTGATTGGGATACGCAGTGCCCAAGGCAACACAGCACGAATCGATACAGCACTTGGGGGGGCGACAAGGGGCTGAAGTCGGCGCGGCCCCCAATCAAGGGAGGGCGGCAAGAACCCGGACTTCCACCTCTAGCTGCGTGTCTCCGCCGCCCAGGAAGACTCCCCGAACCGGGGCCACGTCCTGGTAGTCTCGCCCAACACCGACTCTGACGTGCCTTTCTGCGGCCAGGCAACGGTTGGTGGGATCGAAGCCTACCCAACCAAGGCCGGGCAGCAGGCATTCGACCCAGGCGTGGGAGGCCGCTTGCGTAGTGTCTTCGCCGCCCTGGTTGTCCACGTACAGGTAGCCCGACGTACCTGGACGGAATATGCCAAGAACGGGCAATTGAGATCATAACGTGGGAGTAGTCCTGGCAGACTCCCTGTCTTGATTGCAGGATGTGTTCTATTGGAGAGACCACAGTTGTGCTGCCTGGAACGTAGCGAAAGCTATGATGGAGGGTATCTCGTAGCCGCACCAGTGACTGTAGAGGGTCTTCGCAGGCCTGGATGCCCAACTCGTCTACGAACGCAGCGAGGACTGATGAAGGCCTGGAAAAGGCGCTGGGCCGAGTGAGGTCCCAATAGCCGAATAGGTCCTTCCAGGAACGAATCACCTCCCAAGCCCCGGCCCCCAGGGAATCCGGCACTGGGGACGAGGCATCCAGTTCCACAGAGGAAAGGGCGGAAATCTCCAACAACTGGTGCTCACGGTGTATGTTTATGACCTGCTTGGTGTTGCCGAAGAAGTCGATTTCGCTGTTTTGGGGCGCTTGGGGGTCGGTGACTACCTGGAAGCTCAAGAGCAGTTGGTGGGCGTCGTCCCGGGGCTTGAGACAGAGGGCCAGAGCGCAGTGGCGGGCCGGAGACGAGTACCGGTAGCGGGAGAGGTGTTCAATCTGGTAGACAGCAGGGCCACTCATGCCGCTAACGTCCGGGGAAATCTTGCGCTGCGTAGTCGAAGTAGGCCGCAGCCAACAAATGGTGCAACTCCCGGCAGTGACCCCGCGCTTGCAGCAATAAATCCTGGCGATCTTCTCCGTCGGGCCACTGGTGATGGATGAGGGCCGCAGCACGGCCGGCAAAGCGCCTGGCGGCATCGCTTGCCTTGGCATCAGGGGCGGGGCCAATAGAGTCAAGGTCTGCCGCCGTCCTATCCAGGGACCTGCAAAGGGAGTCGGGCAGCCTGGGATCGGTGGCCAACAGGTCCAGCACCAGGTCAGGCCTGACCTGGATGCTGTACCTGCGGTTATAGGCTTCGAAGGCGTGGTAGAAGTGCAACAACCTGGTCCAATCTGCCTCGGAATAGTCTCCTGTGCGGGAATCCTCCGCCAGCTGGGACAGGAACAAAGAAATGGACATTTGGGACCGCTCGATGAACCGGCCCAGCTGCATAAAGCGCCAGCTTTCGTCGCGGTACATGGTGGCGCCAGCCACGCCGGAAAAGGTGTTCATCTCGGCAGCCATCTCGGCGTAGAACCCCTCGGGAGAGGTGAGCCAGATATCTTGCATGCCTAGTTTCCGAATCCGCAAGTAGGCCAGGTTAAGTCTGGCCCATAGTTCGGTGCTAATGCAGTGGCGCATCTGCCGGGCGTTCTCCCGGCCCATGGCGAAACAGCTCCAAATGGAGTCAGGGTTGGAGCGGTCAAAGGTCAGATGGTCGGCCAGGGTGTAAGAATCCGCCAGGGTAAAGTCATCGCTGCCCATCAGTTCTAGGCTTCCCACCGGGGGATCCCGGTGCAGGCTATCGTAGATGCGGACCCAGCCGGAATGAATCTCGCGAATGGGACGGTCGACGAGGGCTTCGGTCTGCAATAGCAACAACCGGCACAGGAATTCGGACCGTTCCAAGTAGCGGCCCATCCAGTAAAGCCCCTGCGCGCTGCGGGATAGCATTCAGGTCATTCCTCAAGCACCCAAAGGTCTTTGCCTCCGCCCCCTTGGCTGGAGTTGACCACCAAACTCCCCCGCCGCAGGGCTACGCGGCAGAATGCGCCGGGGACCATGCGGGTGGTCCGCCCACGAAGCACAAAGGGCCGCAAGTCGACGTGCCTTGACTCAATGGCGCCGTCAATAAGGCAGGGTGCTCGGGAAAGGGCGAGCACCGGTTGTGAGACGAAACTCCCGGGGTTGCTCCGCAGTTGAACGGCGTAGTCTTCCCGCTCTTGAGAGGTAGCGTGGGGGCCAATCAACATTCCATAGCCGCCCGACCCGCCAACCCGTTTCACCACCAGATTTTCCAGGTTGTCGAGGGTGTATTCCAGGTCTTCCGGCCGCCGGCAAAGGTAGGTCTCAACGTTGGCCAGGACCGGCTCTTCTCCCAAGTAGTAGCGAATCATGTCGGGCACGTAAGCGTACACGCTTTTGTCGTCCGCGACGCCCGTTCCCGGCGCGTTTGCCAGGGCGACGTTGCCCTGCTTGCAAGCGTGGAGGAGTCCCGGAGTCCCCAGAAGGGAATCGGGACGGAAGACCAGCGGGTCCAGGAAATCGTCGTCCACACGGCGGTAGATTACGTCAACCCGTCGCAGGTCCGTGGTGGTCCTCATGTAGACGAAGCCGTCATTCACCAACAGGTCGCGGCCCTCAACCAGTTCGGCGCCAATCTCCCGGGCCAGAAACATGTGCTCATAGAAGGCAGAGTTGTAGACTCCGGGGGTGAGCAGCGCAATGCACGGCTCGGAGCGTCCGCCGGGGGCGAGTTCCAGAAGCGTCTCCCGCAACAGGCGCCCGTACTGCTCCACGTCCCGCACCCGGGAACTTCGGTAGAGGCGGCGCAGGCTGGCCTTCACCGCCTTGCGGTTGGCAATCATGTATGAGACGCCGGAAGGGACCCTCAGGTTGTCTTCCAGCACCATGAAGCCATCGTTGGTCCTGACCAGGTCTGTGCCGCAAATAGCAACCCAGACGCCCTGGGGGGCAGAAAAGCCTCGCATCTCCACCCGGTATTGGGGGCAGTCACGCACCACGTCCACGGGAATCACCCCGTCATTGATGATGCGGGCTTCACCGTATACGTCTTCAAGAAAGAGGTTCAGGGCTTTAATCCGCTGGTCCAGACCTTTTTCCAAGCGCCGCCACTCGGCCCCCGGAAGCACCCGGGGCAGGCAGTCGACCGGGATTATTCGTTCCTCACCCTCCTCGTCTCCGTAAACGGTGAAGGAAATACCTTCGTTGGAAAAAGACCGAGTTACGCGCTCTTGTATGCTGCTTAACTGCTCGGCAGAGAGTTGGTCCAACGTTTCGTGAAGCTCCCGGCAATGTTCCCGAGGCGCGCCGGCGGGCTCGAACATCTCGTCGTATACCGACTGCTCCAGCTGGTAGTTGTCGAAGTTCATGGCACTGACAATATTATGGAGGAGCCACAGTTTACCAGACTGCTTTGCCGAAATAGCGCGGCCCGCCAGGCCTCTGGATTGACAATCAACGGCGCGGCGGATAAGTTTAGGGCCTTCCCAGGCATTCCCCGATGGTATGTCCTGCCTCGTTCATCAATGAAAACGCCTTCCGGGGAGAAGATGAAGACCATAGCCCCATAGCCGATTCGGTCCGCCAGGAGGGAGTCAGGATGGCAGTTCAGCCCTTCGAGATACAAGCACCGGAAGAAACTCTTGCCGATCTTCGAGACAGGCTGGCCCGCACCCGCTGGCCAGATGAGATACACGGATCGGAGTGGGACTACGGTACGAATCTGGCTTACATGAAGGAACTGGTGGAGTATTGGCTAAACGACTTCGATTGGCGGGCGCAGGAAAGGCTCATCAATTCCGTTAAGCACTACCGCACCCAAGTCGACGGGCTGGGGATTCACTTCATCCATGAGAGAGGAAAGGGGCCCAACCCGATTCCCCTGGTGATGACCCACGGCTGGCCCGGCTCGTTTTTCGAGATGCACAAAATCCTGCCCCTGCTGACCGACCCGGGGAGTCACGGCGGAGACCCTGCAGACTCCTTCGACGTGATAGTCCCCTCGATGCCAGGGTACGGATTCTCGGACGCTGTTCATGAACGGGGCATGCACGTATTCAAGGTATCGGACCTGTGGGCCAAGCTGATGACCGAGGAGCTGGGTTATGCGAGATTCGGGGCCCAGGGCGGAGACTGGGGGGGTAACGTCACTGCCTATTTGGGGTTCGCCTATCCAGAGCATTTGATAGGCATTCACTTGACCGCGTTGCACAGCCCTGCTCCGTATTTGGGACCCGGTTCGAGGGAGCTATCGGAACGGGAGAGGGCCCTCCTGGAGGCCAAGGAGCGGTGGAGCCAAAACGAGAACGGATACAGCCGTATTCAAGGAACCAAACCGCAGACTCTTTCCTACGGGATGAACGACTCCCCAGCCGGCATGGCCGCCTGGCTGGTGGAAAAATACCGTTCCTGGAGCGACTGCGGCGGAGATATCGAGAGCAGGTACACCAAGGACGAGCTTCTCACCACCGTGATGATCTACTGGGTAACCCAGACGTTCAACTCGGCAGCCCGCCTCTATTACGAGACGCAACACAATAACTGGGAGATGAAGAAAGGGGAACTGGTCCAGGCGCCGGTTGGCATAGCCAGCTTCCCCAAGGAAATATGTCCGCCGCCCAGGGAGTGGGCCGAACGCAGCTTCAACAACATCCAACGTTGGACCGACATGCCGAGCGGCGGCCATTTCTCTGCCCTGGAAGAGCCTGTATTACTGGCTGAAGACGTTAAAGCATTTTTCCGGGGCCTCCGGGGCTAGGGGCCGGTCCGGGGCGCCGGAATAGGTCAGCGCCACCGATACCCAGCCTGGGGATGGAATTCGGCTGTCTACCCCGGCAAGAGCCAACGCGGACAGGGGACGATCAAAGACTCCTGGCCGACTGCTACTGCTGCAGCAACGCCAGCTCCTCGATGGCCACCGCGAGCCCGTCTTCTTCTACCGGCGGGGCCACATAGTCCGCAATCGCCTTCAACTCGTCTGGGGCGTTGCCCATGGCGACGCCAAGCCCACACATTTGCAGCAATGGGATGTCATTGTAACTATCCCCGGCGGCCATTATGTCGCCGGCGTCGACCTGATACATGCCAGCCAAATGGAGAGCGGCAGCAGCCTTGTCCACCTGGCAGCTTGTGTAGTCGACAGCCCAAAAGCCGTTGTACGGCAGAAACACCTTCACCACGTTCAAGCCGGGATTGACGGAAAAGCGGCGCACCAACTTGTCTGCGCCTTCTTCGTCCAAATCCAAGGCCGAGATGCGGACCATGTTCCAATGGGTGATGTTGGTGTAGTCGGTGACCGAGCCGCCGGGGTAAGTGGCGATGAACTCAGCACGATCCCTTTGCAAGGCTCGAATGATCTCACGCGCCTGCGCCGGGTGCAGCGGCCGAGTCCAAAGCGGTTGGCCGCTGGCCGGGTCGAGGATGGCCGCGCCGCCGTCGCAAATCTGGGGCGTTGTAAGACCCAGTTGCCTGGCGAATTTGATAGTGTGGACGGCCTCCCGGCCCGTGGCTATGGATACCGGAACAAGTTGTGACAAACGAGTGACTGCCCGGTATACCCTGGCCGAGATCTCCTCGTTTTTGCCAATCAGCGTTCCGTCAAGGTCGATGACGGCGGCCCGTATTTTCACCGCATCGAGCCTGACGTGCTCACATCACCATCGCCTGCGAGAGCGACCTGGCCGGGAGGTGTTCCCACTAGCTGAACACCAACTCCGTGTTGCGGGGACCGGGCCGCCGCATCTCGGCCAATCCCTCTTCATCGGTTGCTTTGGTGTCGCAGAACAGCTCAATGCCGTTGCCGTCGGGGTCATGGAAGTAGATGCTCTTGGTCATGCCGTGGTCGGTGGCGCGGTCGATTTCCACCCCATAGTCAGCCAGACGGTGGTAATACCGGGTCAGGGCGTCAAAGTCCTCCACCTGAAAGGCCATGTGGTTCAACCCAAGGGCGCCCGGGGTAACCGGAGCGGCGTCCTCTGCAGCCTGGAATAAGGCAAGGTCGTGATGGACTTTGCCACAGGTCAAGAAGACGCCGAAGCCGGGGCGTTCGACGGCGATTTCGAAGCCCAGGGCCTCGGTGTAGAACTTGGCGGATGCCCCTTGGTCCCTGACGTTTAGCACCAAATGGCCTACGCGCTTGGGCCTAAGCATGGCATTTCTCCCTAGTGAATAGGTGGTGGGGGCTATGGTGAGCAGAGCCCAAGATTTCAGCACACTATACCCTTGTCTGCGCCGGTTGCCAAGGAAATTCCGGGGTAACCGGGGTTCGCGCAGACGGGTGTCGTCCCTTGCGGCTAGGTGCAGGAAAGGTTAAAATCGTCGCCTAGCATCGCTAGTGACCTATGGCGGGAGCTGGGAGTAAATGAAGCTGGC
The DNA here is from genome assembly GCA_965249215.1 of Dehalococcoidia bacterium. Lineage (GTDB taxonomy): Bacteria > Chloroflexota > Dehalococcoidia > Lucifugimonadales > UBA3495. The sequence continues at coordinate 1,448,723 of CBDFLN010000002.1, forward strand.
GCGTTTCAGGGCCAACAGGCGTGTAGCCTACGGCGTAGTCGAAGATGACGAGATCATTGAAATCAGGGGGAGCATCTACACCCGGTTTCGCATGACCGACACCAGGCACAAGCTGGAACAGGTGAAACTATTGCCTCCTACGGATCCCACGGGAATACTGGGACCGGGATTGAATTTCGCCGACCGACTGGAGTTTGCGGCTTCGATATATGACAACGGAAAAGGCCAGCCCCAATTGCCGGAGCATCCAGAGCCATGGGTAAAGGGCCGCGGTTCCTTGACCGGCCACCAAGACCCCATCATCATTCCGAGGGATTCCGAGGGACAGATACATTACGACGGTGAAGCGGTAGCAGTGATCGGCAAAATGTGCCGGCGGGTCACCCCAGCCCAGGCGGGCAGGTTCATCCTGGGGTACACCTGCGGGAACGACGTAAGCGATCGCACCTGGCAGAGGGACGACCGGACTTCGTGGCGGGCCAAGGGCGCCGATACATTCGCTCCGGTGGGGCCCTGGATTGAGACCGACATTGACCCGCAAAACCTTGAGCTCATAGTGCGACTGAACGACGAGGAGAAACAGCGGGCCTACACCAAGGATATGCTGTTCCCATTTCACGAAATCGTCAGCTACATAAGCCAGCAGGTGACCCTGCGCCCGGGAGACCTGGTGTACTCGGGGGCCACCGGCGCCACCTCAGCGATGAAGCCCGGCGACACCGTGGAAGTCGAAATCCCCGGAATAGGAGTATTGCGCAACCCGGTGACAGCGGAGTTTGACGCTTCAGCCATCTAGGCCATCTACATCAACCCAAGCCAGGAGAAACCCGTGCCAGATGAAATGGGACTGTTCGAGGCTATCTACACGCAGCGGGCAATCAGGGCTTTTAAGCACGACCCCATCCCGGACCATCTCATAACCACACTGTTGCAAGCCGCCGTCAAGGCGCCGACGGGCGGAGCCAGCGAAAACTGGCGGTTCATCGTGATCCGGGACCCGGAAACCCGGGGCAAGATCGCCGAGATGTACCGGGCAGGGCCTGACTTTGAGATCACTCCCGACATGACACCACAACAACGTCGCGTCTACGCCTCGGCCCAGCGGCTTGAGGACAATATGGAACAAGTGCCAGCGTTTATTCTTGCCTGCATTCGAGTATATCCAGGTTACTCGACCTGGGGAGCCACCATCTACCCTGCCGTGCAGAACATACTGCTAGCAGCCCGTGTCCTGGGGCTGGGCAGCGTTTTGACGACCCGCGTAATCCAATATGACTCGGAATTCAGAAAGTTGTTGGATATACCTGAAGACGTGCAGCCGGCGGCCCTGTTGCCGATAGGGTATCCTGCTGAAGGAGCCCGATATGGGCCTACGACACGCAGGCCAATAGAGGAAGTCGCATTTAGCGAGCGATGGGGAAATAGCTGGCAGACTTGAGCACATGACGGCGCAGGGCCGTCGTTTGGCTGTTCGCCGGCAAGTGTCAGGACGCCGGCGTTTGCGCAACCACTGAGGCGCCGCCGTCAGCCTGAAGCACCGCCAACTCCTCCAATGGAATGTGGCAGTTAATCAAGTGACCACCGTCGGGGGAAGTCTGCGTCGGCGGAGGCGTATCGTCACAGACAGGCCCCACCTTTCTGGGACAGCGCCCAGCGAAGAAACAGCCTGTGAACTCGGCCCGCATGGTGGGGACCGCCCCCGACAGACGTATCACCGTGGGTTTGGCATCTGGATCCGGGATGGGCGCCGCCGACATCAAGGCTTCCGTGTAAGGGTGGGACGGCAAGCTCAGCACTTTGTTGGCTGGGCCCGCCTCGGCGACATGCCCTGCATATAGCACCAAAATGTCGTCAGAGAGGTAGCGCACCACACCCAGGTCGTGGGTGATGAACACGTAGGAAGTGTTAGTGTCCTGCTGGTGGGAACGGAGGAGGTTCAGCACCTGGGCCTGCACGGACACATCCAGCGCGGACACGGCTTCGTCGGCAACGACGAGGTCCGGAGAGGCGGCAAAGGCGCCGGCAATGGCTACCCGTTGCTGCTCCCCGCCGCTGAGTTCCCCCGGATGCCGGTTCAGATACGCCGGGTCGAGCCCCACGGCCTGCAGCAATTCCCCGGCGCGCTTCTCGCTGTCGCGCTTGCTCAGGCGGGAGAACTTGCGGAGAGACCGGACGATGGCGTGACGTATGGCCAGCTTCGGATTGAGGGAGGCCTGGGGATTCTGAAACACCATACGCATGGCCGCCCGTTGTTCCCGAGTCCTTTTTTCGACTGCGGGGGCAAGTTCCTGGTCTTGCAGTTGCAGGCCGCCCTGGTCCCGGGGCACCAGCCCCACTATAGCCCGGGCGACGGTGGTTTTGCCTGATCCGCTCTCGCCCACTATGCCCAAGGTCCGGCCCAGCCCCACCCGGAAATCCACGCCCGCGACCGCGCGTACTGGCGGCCTGACTCGCGGGCCGAAGAAGAAGTATTTGCGCCCCCAATTGCCGTAGAAGCGGCGCATACCGGTTGCTGTCAGCACCGGTTCTTGCGGGACGCGCTCGGTTTCGACGTTCGTATCCAACTCACCCCAAATTCCGGGAGTAACGTCACCGTGGTACAGGCAACGGGACAAATGGCCGGCCCCGGCGTCCTGTAACGGCGGCGCCTGGCTGCCACAGGCATCCTGGGCGATAGGACACCTGGAAACGAAGAGACATGCATCAGGCGCAGGGTCGTTGGCTGAATAGACCGTACCAGGAATGCGACTGAGCTGAACAACCCCTCCGGACTCTGCCGGAGGTTTGGGAACGCAGTTGAGCAGGCCGGTGGTGTAGGGGTGCTTGGAATTCTTGAACAAGTCGCGCACCGGCGCCTCTTCCACTGTTTCGCCGCCGTACATTACAACGACTCGGTCGGCCACTGTTGCGATGACTCCCAAGTTGTGGCTCACGTACAGAATTCCGGCGTTGATCCGGTGCTTGAGGTCTACCACCAACTCCAGGATGGTCGCCTCGGTGGTGACGTCAAGGCCGGTGGTTGGCTCGTCCATGATGAGCAGGTCCGGGTCGCAGGCCAGGGCCATGGCGATGACCACCCGTTGCTGCATCCCGCCGCTGAGCTCGTGGGGATAGCGCCGGCCTACCGTCTCAGGATCCGACAGTCTCACACTCTCGAACAGTTCCACCATTCGCTGTCGGATCTGCTGGGAGTCCAAGTCCAGGTGCTCGCGCAACACCTCTTCAAGCTGCGGCCCCACCTTCATGGTGGGGTTCAACGCCGTTGCGGGGTCCTGGTAGACCATGGCGATGCGGTTGCCCCGCAAATGGCGGAGCTCGTCGGGGCCCATTTGGGCAACGTCCTGGCCTTCGAAGAGGATCTGTCCGTCCACTTGAGTGACACCCGGCAGGTAGCCCATGACGGCGAAGGCTGTGGTGGACTTACCGCATCCCGACTCGCCGACGACACCCATCACCTCGCCGCGGCGCACCTCAAGCGACGCGTCCCGCACGGCCCGTACAGTGCCCCTGGGAGTGAAGAAAGTTACGCCCAGGTGCTCAACTTGGAGCAGCGGGGTCGCATTGGTTGATTGGCTGCTCACCTGGGTATCTCCTTGGGCAGGCCGCTGGCCTGCCTGATGCCGTCTGACAGAAGGTTGACACCCACCACAAGCGAGGAAATCGCTCCCGCCGGCGCCAGCACCATCCACGGGTAGTCGGCGAGGTACCCACGACTCTCACTGATCATCAGACCCCAATCCGGGGACGGCGGTTGAACGCCCAAGCCCAAGAACCCCAATGAGGAGACGATGAGTATGGAGTAGCTCAGCCGGACCGAGAGTTCGACGGCAAGAACCGTCATAGCGTTGGGCAGGATCTCCCGGAAGATGATATAGGGCGCCGATTCTCCCCTTAGCCGGGCGCTCATCACGAATTCCTGGTTCTTCGCCTTGAGGGTAATGCTGCGCATCACCCTGGATATGCCAGGCAAGAAGACGATACCCACGGTGACCACTATCAGCACGGCCTCCCAGTGAGAATCGAGCCACCCCCAAGGAGCATCCCTGGCGCCCAGGGTCACCAAAATTAGCAGGGTCAACAGCAGCCCGGGGAAGGCCATCATTGCGTCGACGACGCGCATCAGAACCTCGTCGACCTTGCCGCCCTTGTAGCCGCTGCCCATCCCTACCACGGTTCCCAGGAAAATACCCAACAAAGCTCCGCACAAGGCTATTAATATCAGGGAGCGCGCTCCGGACAAGATCCTACTGAAAACGTCGCGCCCAAAATTATCGGTGCCGAACCAGTACCGCTCACTCCCGGCGATAGTCGTCACCTCGTAGGGCTCAGCCCCCGGTTGGGTTACGGTCCAACTGGCGCCTTTCTGCACCGTAGAAACCGCGGCATCATCAGTGAATGCACTGAGCCCAGACGACGCCTGTGCAAGCCCGCTCCGGAGTTGTTCGGAAACCACGCCATTGTCCAAAGCCTGCCGTGTTTCAGAGACGGCCGGTATCACAAACCTGCCCACTGCCAGAAATTCTTGCTTGAATGACGGCGCAACCAACTGGTGATCCACCCTGATTTCCGTGGGGCTATAAGGGGCCAGCCATGGTCCGAAAATGGCCACGAACACGTGGGCCAACACGATAGGAAGACCTATGCGTCCCGAGGTGGTGCCCAGGGCAAGCCTGAGGAAGTTCCGGAGGCCGCTACCCAACGCCGACAGCGATGCTCCGGCGGACCTAATCACCCCGGTATAAATCTCACCGGTGAATGCGGGGCTGGCCATCAGGCGTACCTAATCCGCGGGTCCAAGTAGGCGTACAACAGGTCCGCCAACAGGTTGCCTATGGTATAGGCCCCGGCAATAATCAGCACCAGGCCTTGCAGCAAGTGTTGGTCATCGCTACGGATAGAGGCCAACAGCAACGACCCCAGGCCTGGGTAAGCAAACACGGTCTCAACGATGATGAGGCCGGCCAGCAGCCACCCGGACATCTGGGCCACGACGCTGATGGTGGGCAGCAAGGCGTTGGGAACAGCGTGGCGAAACACAACCCTGCGCATGGGAATGCCCTTCAAGACTGCGGTGCGCACATAGGCGCTCTGCATCACTTCGATGACGTTGGCCCGAGTCATCCGCATGATATAGGCGAATACCACCGCAGTGAGGGTGAGGATGGGCATTACCAGAATCTTGGGGTCTGTCAACGGGCTCTCACCTTGGCCAATGGTGCTGAGGGTCGGCAACAGGTCTAACCACGAAGAGAGGATCAAAATAAGCAATACCCCGGTGACAAACTCCGGCAGGGATATTCCGACCATTGCACCGGCACTGACGATACGGTCACCAATGGAGTCGGGGCGCACCCCAGCCCATATCCCGACAAGCACGGCCGTTGGGATCGCCGCCAGGAAGGCGATGACGGCAAGGGTTACGGAGTACCAAAAGCGGTGCCCGATAACGTCCGTAACCGGCCGGAGCTGGTTGAAAGAGTATCCGAAATCGCCAAGAATGACCCCGCCGCTGCCGTCGCCCGGGTCTACACCGGCGATCCAGTCCAAGTACCGAACGGGGGCGGAGCGGTCTAAGTCCCATCCTGCCATACAGGCTGCGTAATTCTCCGGCGTCCGGAACCGCCCCAGCTTTTTCGTGCACGCATCACCGGGCAGTATCTCGCCAGCAATAAAGATTGCGACAGAGACCAACAACAGGGTGAGCACGATCAAGCTCAGGCGTACCGCCAGGAAGCGCGCCATAGGTTTACCGGCCTCTCACGTCAGCAACGTTGGGGCATAATTGGCGACGATACGACCATCTAACCTCTTGCCCAACGGTCCTAGCACGGAAGGCCAGCCGAATGGGAGGTTGGCCGTTCGCCGGTCGGCCTTGAAACGGCCCGTTTATTGTTCGCTGACAAACCCATCATTTTGACATCATATTGAGATATACGAGGACGAGAAAATGGTGGATTGCCACTGGGGCACCGGAAATTCAAACCAGACTATCAGGCGATTCGCACTCTGTCAATCTACCGGCCCGTCGATTCTTACTGTTCCCGACGGGGCAGTTCCGGACAAAGCGGCTAACACATCACAATTGTGCCGGCAGCGGCGCGCCGTTTGCCAGTTGCTTGACCCTGAACAGGCCCGGCGGGAGGCCTAGCCGGCCTTGATGCCCTCGACCACAACGACCTCGGAGTCGACCAGCCGTTGGTAGTCTCCTCCCATACCGAGTTCCTCCAGAATCTCCTGGGCGTGTTTGCCCGGCTTGGGGGCGGGATACCCTATGCGCACGGGGGTCCTGGACAGGCGGAAAGCCGGTCCGCAGTTGGTCACCACGCCGACCTCTTCGTGCTCGCGGGTAAGACTGAGTCCATGGGCTTTGGCCCACGGGTCGGCCATCACTTCGGCAAAGTCGTCCACCACGCGGTGGGCGCCGATGCCGGCGGCGTTGAGCTGGCTGACCCAGGCCTGGACAGGTTTCGACGTAAAGCGTTCCTCGAAGGACGCGGCCAGGGCCGGACCCCGCAGGGCATCGACGCCACCAAGGCCATCGACAGCAGCGATGCGCGGCAGGTCCGACTCCCTGGCGCCCAGGAAGAGCCAACCGTCCTGGGCCTGATAGATGCGGTGAAGGGGGCCGTCGCCCAGGGCATCTTGACCTCGAGCTTCATCCCAGGCCTTGTCCTCGTAGGACTGCATGAAGGGGGCTTGGAGAGTCATGGCCGAATAGCACAGTGAAGCGTCGACGAGCTGCCCCTTTCCAGTGCGCTGCCGGTGCAGCAGGGCCAAGGCAACGGCATAGGCGCCCATGTAGCCTGTGGCGTAGTCGCTCGTGGGACTGGGCTGGGACACCGGGGGACCGTCGCCACCAAAACGCACGCTCATGCCTGTGACGGCCTGGGCGCTGGGGTCGTGGGCCGGGCGATCGGCCCAGGGCCCAAGGTGGCCGAAGGCGTTGAGTGAGCAGTAGATGATGTCCGGCTTGCGCTGACGCACCTCTTCGTAGCTGAGGCCCAATTGCTTCAATTTGCCCGAGCGGTAGCTCTGGAGCACAACGTCGGCGTCCTCCAATAGCTTCCACAAGACGTCCCGGCCTTCCTCGGTCTTCAGGTCCAATAGCAGGCTGCGCTTGCCCTGGTTGACGTCGGTGTGGAGAACGACGGTGCCCTCCCGGCCAGGGTTGTTGATCTTGATCACGTCGGCGCCAAACTCCGAGAGAGTGCGTCCCAGCATGGGGCCGGCCAGAACGATGCACAGGTCCAGTACCTTGACGCCGTCCAAGGCAGCCCGAATGGTTGCCTCGGGCGACGGTTGAGAGCTGACGGAACTTGCAGAACCCAGCTGGGAAAGAATCTCTTCACGGTGCTGGTCCAGCGCCGGGGCCGGTCCCTTGATCTCACCAGGGGTCCGGGCCATGCGGACGTTGAGGCCCGGTTGCAGCATCTTGCCGTAGGTTGGGTCGTCTACTTCTACCACCATCTGCGACGCACGGGCTTGAGGATGGTCAAGCCATTCCTGGCTGCTGCGGCATACCACGCCTTCGCTCCCCGCTGCGGCCACGAGGTCTTCCCACTCCTGCGCGGTGCGGGTCTTGAACAACTCCTCAGCCCGCAGAAAGGCCTCGTTGGCAATTTCTAGATCGTCGGCGATTTTGCTGAAGTCGGTTATCCCTTCGGCGTCCCAGGAAGTAATTCCCGCAGCCTGCAAGAACTGGCGCCAGTTGCCGTTGCCGGCGCCGTTGAAATAGAACCAGCGGCCGTCCTTGCATTGGAAGAACCCGCCCCAGGGGCCGTAGTGCTGGGGTTCGCCATATTTGCCGGGGCTGTAGGGGTAGGTTACGCCCTTGGAGGGGTCGTGCTTGCTAATTCCCCGGAAGGCGTTGGAGGCAAACATGGCGTCGAACAGGGGGATTTCGACGTGCTGGCCCACGCCGTCCCGCTCCCGGACGTTGAGGGCCATGGAGATACCGACGGCGGCCTGGAGGGCGCCGAAGGCGGAGGCGGTAGGGATACTGGTATAGACCGGCCGGCGGTCCCCGTTGCTGCTCTTGGAGCCCTCCTGGGGTTGGAACTTAACGGAGCCGTCCATGTCCATGACGGGCTTGAGGCCGACAGCCGACAGCAGGAAGTTACCGGAAGCGGCGACCACCACGCCTTCCCATGCGGGCACGGCGGCGCGGGGGTCGTCGGATGCGAATCCGGGCAGGGAACAGTACACCAGGCGGGGATGTGCCCTGGTCATTTCCTCCGGGCCCAGGCCCAGACGGTCCATGACGCCAGGCCGGAAGTTTTCCACCACAACGTCGGCGGATTGGACCAGCGAGCGGGCGGCGGCGAGGTCGCCTGGCTGCTTCAGGTCCAGGAGGATGCTGCGCTTGCCCCGGTTCCAGGTGGCGTTTCCGGGGGTCTTCCATAGAGGGCCGCCGGGGGGGTCGACCTTGATGACGTCGGCTCCCTGGTCAGCCAACAGCATTCCAGTCAAGGGGCCGGCTATGTATTGTCCGAAGTCGATGACGCGGGTGCCTTCCAGAGCGCCTGGCATATCCGCCTCCTAATAGCAGACGACTAAGTTTACCCGCTGATGGAAACCTTTGAACATCCCCCAAAGAGCATGACTTCGGGAGAACGCGGGACGCACGTTCGCCCTTCGATTTCCCTCAGGGCGAACGGCTGAGACCGGGTCACGCAAAGGTCTCCCAATGCGGGCTAGTCGATTCCCTTGGGACCGTCGGCCACCTTATCGGATGGCCGACGGTAGACAGGCGCCTCGCCCGGCCGACTAGCAACTACGCGGCGTGATACAGCAAACGGCTGATCGCGGAGTTGGCGTTTAGCCCCTATTGCTCCAGCCAGGCGACCCTGTAGTTCTCGTCGGGGTGGATGGGGCTAGGCGCGAAGTCGCGCACGTTGGTACGCGCTCCATGTATCTTGGGCCGGAAGGTAACGTAGAGGACCGGCACGTTTTCGATCAGGATTTCCTGGACCCTTCTGTAGGTCTCCCTTTGCTGTTCCAAGGACTCTCCCTTGGCTCGCAAGATCAGGGCGTCCAGCTCCTCGTTGCCGTAATTATGGGTGGCCCACGCAGAGTTGGGGGCATCGAGGTATCCCAGCGTAAACGTGCGGTTGGGATTGGAGCGGCCCGGCCACCACAGGACAGTAAAAGGCTCTACTCCAAACACTTCTGACCAGAACTGCTCCGTAGGATTCCTCTGGACATTGACCCGGATGCCCGCGGGCTCAGCGCTCTCCTTGTATGCCACCGCCATCTCGATCATTCCAGGCCCGACTTCTCCGGTGTGGAGGGTAATGTCGATGCCGTCGGGATAGCCGGCCTCCGCCAGAAGGGACTTGGCCAGTTCTATATCGTATTCCGGCAGGTCGAGGTCGGATGCGAAGTACCTGTCGTCGTCGGGAGGAATCGGGTGGTCGTAGGCAAGGTTGCCCAGCCCCAACATCATCGTTTGATGGATCTGCTCCCGGTCCGCTGCAGCCTGCATGGCCTTTCGCACGAGCAAGTTGTCGAATGGTTCTTGGGTGACGTCCATCGACATCCCATTTACCGTCGGCGAGGGCACTGACAACGCAACGGTCTCATCATGGGAACTGACTCCGGCGACGCTGGAGAAGTCCAACCGCAACGCTATATCCACGTCGCCGTTCTTCAGCGCCTCAACGCGGCCTAAGTTTTCAGGGATCCCCATCAAGTGTAGTTCATCCACGTAAGGCAGCCCCTCGTCCCAATAGTCGGGGTTTCGAACCAGGGTCACCCGTTCGCCGGGCAGCACCTCGGCCACTGTGAAGGGACCCGTTCCGTATACTTCCTCGCCCGAGGCCATCTTGTCAATGTCCACGTCGGAGGGGAGGATATGGTTCTGGTATACCGGGAACTCGTTCAAGAAGAACCCGTCGGGGATGGCCAGGTCAAAACGCACGGTGTAGTCATCCACCGCTACTATCTGGTCAACCACGTTGCTCCAAGTTGGGAAAGCCGTGGTCTGAAGATCTTCGTCCAGGTGACGGCTGATGGAAAAGACCACGTCCTCGGCAGTGAAGTCCTTACCGTGGTGGAACTTCACCCCCTCCCGCAGGTGGAAAGTGTAGGACGTAAGGTCGGCGTTGACCTCACAGCCGGTAGCGAGTCCCGGCCGGTAGGAACCGTCAAGGTTGAAGAAGAGCAAGGGGTCGTAGACGTTGGCCACGGTGTTTATCGCCAACCCGGCCTCGGCAAAGCCCGGGTCCAGCGTCGACCAGTCCGAGAACATCGCCACCCTCAGGGAGCCGCCGTACTGGGGGTTAGACGCGGCTGCAGGATTTACCAGTACGCACGCGGTTAGTTCCTCCATGGCCTCAGGCTCTTCCGTCATGGCTACAGGCGCCTCTGTCATCACAGCCGTGGGCGCCTCTGTCATGGCGGCCGTAGGCGCCTCTGTCATGGCGGCCGTGGGCTCCTCTGTCATAGCAACCGTAGGCGCCTCTGTTGCGGCCGGTGGCGCGGTTGTTTCTTCAGCCGCTTCGCCGCAGGCTACCGCCAGCACCAGCAACAACGCGGCCAGCAGGGGTACGAATAGTCCAACGGTCAAACGAGGGGTTTTCGACATCATTATGCCTCCGGGGAAGGTTGGTTTCTGGCGCCCCTTGGTCTTGGCCCAGGGCTGGCTCAAGCTGCGCATCGTCCTGGGATCGTGATCTCATTCCTATAGCCATGGCAGGTGGGTTTGGACCCCCACCTGCCATTGAGCATTCGACCAAGCACGTTAGGCTGAAGGCTACTTCGCAAGCGAGACTTTGGTTGGCCCTTATTGCTCCAGCCAGACCTCGTCAAAGTACAGATTCGGACTTATCGGGTTCAGGACTAGATTCTTCACCCGGTTTGAAGCTCCGGCTAGCTGTGGCCGGGAGGCGATGGCCAGCTGCGGCACATGCTCCGCCAAGAAGGCCTGTATCTCCCCATAGGTCACTATTTGCTGTTCCAGGGTCTCCCCGCCGGCCCGTTCAATGAGCGCGTCCAACTGTTGCGCCAACGGGCCCACAGTGAAAATATCCCCACCGTAGGGAGCGAACTCAGCGCCCTCAACAAGGTGTTTGTCAAAGTAGCTGATAGCCCACTTGGCATCGCTGTGGTACCCAGAGACCAGGACGTGGTTCGGGTTGGCCCGGGGCGAATACCAGTAGACGGTCAAGGGCCCGACGGGAAATATCTCGCTCCAGAACTGGGACGAGGGGTGCCTCTGTATATCGACTCGAATACCTGCCTCAGCCGCGCTTTGTTGGAATACCACCGGAAGCTCAAGCATTCCCGGCCCAAGGTCAGCCGTGTTTATGGTGATGTCGATGCCATCCGGGTAACCGGCCTCCGCCAGCAGCGCCTTGGCCTTATCCGGATCGTAGGTTGGCTCATGTTCGGAAGCGTAGCGGGGGTCTTTGGGCCAAACAGGGCTATCGTTGGTAGGGGTGCCCAAGCCCAGGAATGCGACCTGGTTGACCAACTCCCGGTCGACGGCGTATCGCAAGGCCTGACGCACCAGCTTGTTGTCAAAAGGCGGGAGTTGGTTGTTTATGGCTATCCCGATGAAGCCCGATCCCTCGGTTTGGTAGACCTGGGTGGTGGGATTAGCGTTGATAGAAGCGATCTGCTGGGGTTCTATAGGCGGCGGTATTACGTCAATCTCACCGTTCAACAGCGCCAATCGCCGGGCAGCGGGTTCCGGGATACCCACGAACACCAGCTCATCCAGGTAAGGCAGTCCCTCATTCCAATAATTGGGGTTCCGTACCATAGTCACCCGTTCCTGGGGCAGCAACTCTTCGAGCATGAACGGGCCTGTGCCGTAGACCTCCTCACCCGAGGCCAGCTTATCGATATCAGTATCGGAGTCCAGAATGACCGATTGATACAGCTGCAGGGAGTCGAGGAAGAAGCCGTTTGGGGAATGGTGCTCAAAACGAACGGTGTAGTCGTCCACCGCAACTATATTCTCGACGCTGCTATAGTGGGCAACCTGGGTGGAAATATCGGGGTCTCGATTTCGGTTGAGGCTAAAGACCACGTCCTCCGCCGTAAAATCGGCCCCGTTGTGGAACTTCACCCCCTCCCGCAAGTAGAAGGTGTAGGTCTTGACATCGTCGCTGATGTCCCAGTGGGTGGCTAGGACGCCTTCGAACGTGGCGTCGGAGGTGATGCGAATCAAGGGTTCGAAGCAATTCTCCATCGCATCGATTATGATTGCGGCCTCGGCCTGGGCTGGGTCCAGCGTCGAGTGGTCAGTGGGATACGCTGCCGTTAGCCGGCCGCCACGCTGAACCTCCGGCTCTAGCGTCATGGCCTCCGTAGGCTCCGGTGTCATGGCCTCCGTAGGCTCCGGCGTCATGGCCTCCACAGTAGGCTCCGGCGTCATGGCCTCCACAGTAGGCTCCGGCGTCATGGCCTCGGTGGGCTCTACCACGGCTTCCGTAGGCGCCGCTGTCGGTTCGTCGGCCTGGCCGCAGGCTATTGCCAACACAAGTAGTAACGCGGCCATCAGGGGCAGGAAGAGTCCAAAATGCAACCAAGGCTTCCTAGACATCACTAAACCTCCGCGAAAGATTGGTTCGTGGCGGCGCTCCTTGGGCTTAGCTCAAGGCCTAGCGCGAGCTGCCTTGAGTCCCGGAATAGTGAACCCATTCCTATAGCCATGGCCGGCGGGGGTTCAGAACCCCCACCGGCCATTCAGCATTCCTTCAAGCACGTTAGGCTGAAGAGCTACCTCGCGAGCGAGATGGGCCGTCCGCTATGGCTGCAGCCAGACGGTGTCGTAAAAAATATCACCGCTTATCCCACTCAGTGTAAGACCCTGCACGTTGTTGCCAACTCCTGCCAAGTTCGCCCAGGAGACGATGGCGAGACCTGGCACTTGGTCGGCCAGGAAGGCCTGGACCTCATTATAGGTCGCCTTTCGGTCTTCCACGCTCTCGCCCCTGGCCCGTTCGATGAGCATGTCCAATTGTTGCGCCAACGGACCCGGGGTATCGGTGAAAACGCTCTCATAAGTAGTCCAGTCGGCGATACCGTACGGAGCGAACTCATAGCCATCTTTCAATATTTTGTCGAAGTAGGTCACGGCCCACGTCTCGGCGCTGTGGTAAGTAATGGTCAGGGAGTGGTTCGGTTCGGCCCGTGGTGAATTCCAGAAGACGGTCAAAGGCCCGTTGGGATATACCGAGCCCCAGAACCCGTCAGACGGGTGCACATTGATTTCGACGTTAATGCCCGCCGCCGCGGCGCTGTCTTTGAATGCAATCGGCAGTTCGAGCATCCCGTTACCCAGGTCCGTAGTCTCTATGCTGATATCGATGCCATCCGGGTAACCGGCCTCCGCCAGCAGCGCCCTGGCCTTCTCCGGGTCGTACTCAGCTTCATATTCGGAAGCGTAGAAGCGGGAGTCCCCCGGCCAAACCGGGCTGTCGTTCATGGGGGCGGCCAAGCCCTGGAAGGCTGCCTGGTTGACCAGGTCCCGGTCGATGGCGTAGCGCAGGGCTTGCCGCACCAGCTTGTTGTCGAAAGGCGGGATTTGGTTGTTTATGGCTATCCCTGTCCAGCCCGATGACTCAACGTTGATCACGCGGGTGGTGGGATTGGCGTTTATGGAGGCGACCTGCGAGGGTGCGAGTTCGGTGACTAGGTCCACCTCGCCGTTCAGTAGCGCCAACCGCCGGCCTACCTGTTCCTGGATACCCAGATATATCACCTCGTCCAGGTACGGCATACTGCCGCTCCAGTGACTGGGGTTCCGCACCATGGTTATCCGTTCCCTTGGCAGCAACTCTTCGAGCATGAAGGGGCCGGTACCGTAGACCTCTTCGGCCGACCTCAGCTTTTCGATATCGGCCTCGGAGTCCAGTATGGCCGCCTGAATTAGAAACAGGGTGTCCAATAGAAGGACGTTGGGGGCACTCAGGACGAGCCGGACGGTGTAGTCGTCCACTGCGACCACATCCTCAACTGTGCCAAGCTTGCTAGCCAGGACGGAGATGTCCGGGTTCCGAGCCCGACCAAGGCTAAAGACTACGTCCTCGGCGGTGAAGTCGGCCCCGTTGTGGAACGTGACCCCTTGCCGCAGATTGAAGGTGTAGGTCATGAAGTCGTCGCTGATGTCCCAGGACTCGGCCAGAACGGGAACGTAGGAAGCATCGGGAGCGAGGCGAATCAAGGGCTCGAAAACCTGATCGAGCATATTGAGTATTATTCCGGCCTCGGCATCGACGGGGTCCGGAGGCGAGTGGTCCGGGGAATTTGCCACCGTGAGGCTGCCGCCGTACAGGGGCTCTGGCTCCATCATGGTGTCTTCCGGCGCAGGCTCTTCCATGGCTTCCGTAGGCTCTTCCATGGCTTCCGTAGGCTCTTCCATGGCTTCCGTAGGCTCTTCCATGGCCTCCGTAGGCTCTTCCATAGCTTCTGTAGGCGCTGCCGTGGCTTCCGGCGGGGTTGTTGCTTCCTCAGCTTCGCCGCACGCCAGTGCGAAGAGGACGGACACCAACGCCGCGGCCAGAATGACCAGCAGCGGGTTCAGGCTACGTATCCTGGGTTTCATCTCAGACTCCTGCTTGAGGGTTATCGCAATATTGATTTTGGTATGCCGATTCTGTTTATACGCAAGTACGCTGCCGGTGGATTGCTTCGCAGGCACCGGCAAGGCAACGGATTCTATCAGAGCATCTCAGGACTGTCAACAAACCGGAACGGTCAAAATTTAAAGCTGCCGCCGCCTCACAGATCGAGCCTCCGGAAGGGGCGAAGCGAGGTAGGTTGACAAGAGATTAGGACGGGGTTAGAGGAGTGGGAGATCTCGCGGTGGGGCTGGACGTATGGTGGCGACCCGGAGCGGATTCGAACCGCCGATCTCTGGCTTGACAGGCCAGTATGTTAAACCGCTACACCACCGGGCCCCAAGTTCCGCCGGGTCCAGGCGGACATCCGGCAATTTCGAGTGTATGATTTCAGCCAATTTGTGTCAAGCAGCCGCCCAGGTCGGACCGGCCCGCCGAGGCAATTTCTTACCTTGGTTGACATAGGGGAGCAACGGCAATTGGGGTGTATGACCGGACAAATAGAAAACACCCATGGATCCGGCGAACGCACGAGGGCCACCTGCACCCAAGTGCGGACTGGAGCGAGCAACCGGGTTATTCGTCTGGACGTGTTCGGTTTAAGGTAAACTAGGGGCGACGGATTTCCAGCGGGCGTAAGCTCGCCGGCGGAGGGTCCATGAAGGACAAAGTCTGTTTGATCACCGGAGCAACGGCGGGGATCGGCAAGGCGGCGGCGGCAGGCCTGGCCAACCTGGGGGCGACCCTTGTCCTGGTCGGCCGGGACCTTGAAAAGACGAGAGCTACCGTTGAGCAAATTCAGGCAGAAACGGGGAACGAGGAAATCAGCTTCTTCATCGCCGATTTATCTTCCCAGCAAGCAATTCGGCAGCTGGCCGATGACTTCAAGGCCCGATTCCAGAGGCTGGACGTCTTGGTGAACAACGCCGGGGCCCTGATGCTGTCGCGCCAGGAATCGGTGGACGGCATAGAAATGACGATAGCTCTGAACCACCTGAGCTACTACTTGCTTACCAACTTGCTGCTGGACCTGCTAAAGTCCAGCGCTCCGTCGCGCATCGTCAACGTGGCGTCGGACGCCCATCAGAACGCCCACCTGGAGTTCGACGACCTCCAGTGCCAGAAGGGCTACGGCGGGTACAAGGCTTACGGGCGGTCCAAGCTGGCCAACCTACTTTTTACCTACGAGTTGGCCCGCAGGTTGGAAGGAACGGGAGTCACCGCGAACTGCCTGCACCCCGGTCTGGTTGCCACCAGCTTCATGGCGACGAACAACGGGTTGCGGGGCCTGCTGTACAACTTCTTCCTGAAAAGGATCGGCAGAAGCGTCGAAGACGGGGCCCGGACTACTATCTACCTAGCCTCTTCGGACGAGGTTGAAGGGGTGTCCGGAGGTTACTTCATGGACGAAGGGCTGGTGGATTCGTCCCAGGCTTCTTATGACAAAGACGAATCAATGCGGCTTTGGGGGGAAAGCGAGGCGCTTACCGGTCTTGGGACCACCGGAGACGAAGACCCATAGGCGTTGCCGGAAACGGCTTGGCCCTGCTGGATTTTGAACCCTTTCCGAGGTTCCTTTTGAAGCTGAGTCAAACTTGACACCGCTGGCCTCTAACTTTACGATATACAAGTCCTGAAATGACAGGAAACTATTGATGATATGGCCCTGGGAGGGTAGCCATGGCCAACCGTGACGAGCTGGCATTAATGGCCCACTTGATGCGTCGCGCCGGATTCGGGGCGAGGCGCGAAGAGTTAAAGGCTAAGGTAGCAGCCGGATACGAAGCTACCGTGGAAGAGTTGATCAACCCGCACGACCATCCGCCTATAGACGAAGACATCATGTCCCGGTTAATGCCGGGCTTCGAGGGTTCCGCCCTGGTGGTGAACAACGGCGCGGCCTGGATGTACCGGATGGTCAACTCACCGCGCCCTTTAGAAGAAAAGATGGCCCTGTTCTTGCACCAGTTGTTCGCCACGGGGTTCGCCAAGGTGGACAACGCTCCTGAACTTGCGGCACAGTTCCAGATGTTCCGCCGCCACGGTTTCGGGAAGTTCCGGAACTTGCTGGTGGAGCTGGCCAAGAACCCGGCCATGATCTTCTGGCTGGACAACCATGGCAACCACAAGGGGGCGATTAACGAGAACTGGGGCCGGGAGCTGTTGGAACTGTTCTCCATGGGCGTGGGCAACTACAGCGAGGATGACATTAAAGAGGCGTCACGGGCCTTTACCGGCTGGACAATACCGGTGAAGATTCCGCAGCAACCCCTGGGCCGGTTTTTCTGGAGCTTCGAGTTCCAGCCCGAGGACCACGACTACGGCGAGAAGACATTTCTGGGCCATACTGGCTGTTTCGACGGAGACGACATCATAGACATCATCGTCAAGCAGCCGGCGACGGCCCGGTTCCTAACGCGTCACCTGTACAACTTCTTCGTGGCCGACGAAGTCCAGGTGCCCGCCTGGAACATCACCTCTCCCCAAGACCCGGATGCCATCGAGGCCCTGGTGGAGGAGTACAACCGCACCGACGGCGACATACGGTGTATTCTGCGAGTCCTTTTCAACTCGGATTTCTTCAAGAATGCCCGGTTAACCAAGGTGAAGAGTCCGGCGGAGTTGGTCGCTGGAACGGTGCGAATGGCCGGCAATTACAACGGCCCCGGGCCCGGCTATACCGAGCTGGCCATGGAGTGCAACTACCAAGGCCAGGAACTGCTCAATCCTCCCAGCGTGGAAAGCTGGCACACCGGGTCTGAATGGATAGACGGGGGAGCACTGGTCAGGCGAGTAAATTTCTCCGCCAAACTCTTGGGAGACACCAGTTTGCCCGGCGTGCAGGCCATGGTGCAACACATCAAAGCCCAGGGGAACCTGTCTCCCGAGCAGTTGGTGGACCAGTGCTTAGAGGTGGTCGGGCCCTTGGAGGTCAACGACGCCACCCGCGGGCAACTGCTGGAGCAGGCACGGCAGGGCGGCGACCTCCGCTGGGAGACTAAAGAAGAGTCCGAAGCATCCGAGTCTCGAATCGGTGTCCTGTTGGCCTTGGTCGCCGCTTCAAGAGACTATCAGTTCGCATAGGGATGCCATAGGGCGCGACCCGCCGATATAACGACTGGAGGATAACTAATGACCACTACTCATAAAGACCCAGTGCTGGTCGTATTGCAGATGACCGGAGCAAACGACTATTTGAACAGCGTAATTCCCTATACCGATCCCCTTTACTACGACAACCGACCGAAGGTAGGCATTCCCGAGGACCAGATGCTGCCCATCGACAGCGAGATGGCCTTCAACCCCGTGTTGGCGCCGGTGAAAAGGCTTTACGATGAAGGGAAGGTCGCACTAATCCACGGCATCGGCTACGAAAATTCGCCCCGATCCCACTTCAGGTCCATGGACATCTGGCACACATGCGAGCCCGATAAGATTGGCACAGAGGGCTGGGCCGCCAAGGTAGTGAGGGATCTGGACCCGAACGGGGAAAACGTATTGAAGGGGGTCAACGTCGGTCAGGGTCTGCCGCGTGCGCTGGCTCTCAAAGGGGTGCCCGTCACCTCGGTTTCAAACCTTGAGTCCTACGGAATCCTTTCCGGAGTCCCGGGGGTGGAACAGGAACGGGAGATGTTGCTGGAGCGGTTCGCCCGCATGTACTCGCCGGCAATAGGCACTGGGCCTACCATGGACTACCTGGGGCAAACCGGGAGGGACGCCCTAAAAGGAGCGGATGTTATCAGGGCGGCTCCAGCGAAGTACCAGTCCACGATAGAGTACGCCGATACTCCCGTAGGCAAGAACCTAAGGGACATGGCCAGTGTCTATCTGGCTGACCTGGGTACGCAGCTCTTCTACACCGCCTACGGCAGCTTCGACAGCCACTTCAATCAAACGCCAATGCATAACCAACTGTGCACCGACATGTCACGGGCCATTACCGACTTCTTCGACGACTTGAAGGAGCACGACGCCGGCGACAACCTGGTAATGATGCTGTTTACCGAGTTCGGGCGCCGGGTGCGGGACAACGGCACCGGCACCGACCACGGGGCCGGCGGCGGGGCCATCGTCATAGGCAATAAAGTCAAGGGAGGGATGTATGGCGTCTATCCCTCTCTCAAGCCGGAGCACCTAACCGAGGGAGACCTGGAGCCCAACTACGACTTCCGGGGTCTGTACTCAACCATCATAGACAAATGGCTGGGCCTGGACCCAGTGCCCATAGTGGGCGGCAAGTACGAGCAACTGGACCTGTTCTAAGTCTCCAAGCCAGCAACGGAAGGGTATTCCCAGCGGCGGCCGGCCCCTTCCAGTGCTGGCCGGTCGATTTGCCAATTTGATTGCCAATTAGGAGAGTTGCGCTATGCTGACCACCGTCGCCGCCGGCCGAGTCTACCACTATAGCTACTGCATCGGCGCTTTCGGGACATCCGGCCGGACGTTCCAGAACCCGTATGACATCGCGCTGGGAAGCGGCGGCAAAATTTTCGTGTTAAACCGGGGATCGGAAGGGATTGGCCAGCGGGTAACGGTTTGTTCCATGGACCACGACTACACTGGCGACTTCGGAAGCTACGGGACGGGTGACGGGCAGTTTATCTGGCCCAGCTCCATTGACCTGGACAGCCAGGAAAACGTCTACGTCTCAGACGACTACCTGAACCGGATTTCCGTCTACGACACCGAGGGCATTTTCGTGTCCCACTGGGGCCAGCCGGGTAGCGGCGAGGGCGAGTTGAACGGGCCGGCTGGGATTGCCTTCGACCAAGACGACCATATCTACGTCGTGGACTGCAATAGCAACCGAATCCAGAAGTTCACCAAAGACGGGAAGTTCCTTTTCCAATGGGGAAGCCCGGGCAACGGCGACGGAGAGTTCGATATGCCCTGGGGCGTCTGCCTGGACCGGGACGGCAACGTCTATGTGGCCGATTGGAGGAACAACCGGGTGCAGAAGTTCTCTCCCGACGGTGAGATGCTGTTGAAGTTCGAGGCTTCACCGGCAGGAGTCGGCTCCCTGCACCGCCCCACGGGCGTAGCCGTGGATTCGGAAGGTGACGTTTACGTGACCGATTGGGGCAACGAACGGGTGCAGGTCTATGCTCCGGACGGAAGCTTCATCACGTCTTTGACGGGAGATGCCCAGGAACCCTCGCCCTGGGCACAAGTCTGGCTTGAGGCGAGCCCCAGCGTGGTAAAGGCCCGGCGCAGGGTAAACCTGGAGCCGGAATGGCGGTTCGGGCGGCCGGTGGCGGTGAAGGTGGACGAACGGGACAGGATAATTGTGCTGGAGAGTTGGCGGGGCCGCATTCAGGTCTACGACAAAGACAAGGACTACGAGGATTTCCCTCTGAGCCTTTAGAGCTGTTCTGCTCTGGACTGGAGGGGCGCAAGTCCTGCCAAATCCCCTAAGACAAAAGACACACCCTGCTTGCGCCGGGTGTGTTTTCCGTCTATCCACACCGCGGCGCCAGCTGTGGGCAAGCCTCTCGCTAGACCGTGGGACATTCGAGCGGTTCTCCTGCCGCATAGACACCGGGAAACGTTCGTCATGATGTCCACCGGCCTGGCAATCCTGACCTCCGGCCTCTTACTCATGACCCTCGGCGGCGTACCGGAAATAGCCCGCCGGGCGCGCAGGACTTTCCGCGGCTGGTACTTGGCCGCAGTGGGCGCTTTGATCCTGGCTGTGTCGGATGTTCCTTTCTACTGGGGCCTGCCGATATGGAACCCGGTATTGAGAAGCGCCTTCCACTGGACCGCAGGGCAAATGTCCTTGGCCTACGCGTTCACCCAAATCCAGGGTGGATTCCTCGGACCGGTCCAGGGCCTTATAGTGCAAAAGTTGGGGGCCAGACGGTCGGTTTTCCTGGGGATGATCATATTCGGGCTCGGCTTCGTGGCGTTCAGCCGGATTCAGCAGCTATGGCACCTATATCCTACGTTCGTCATCCTGAGCCTTGGGTCAGGCTTGGCAGCCTGGTATCCGGTGCAGACCGTCGTCAACAACTGGTTCGTCCGCTACAAGACCCGGGCGATGGCAGTTGTCGCGGAGGGGTTGGCAGTGGGGGCCATCGGGATCCCACTACTGCTGGCCTGGTCCATTGGCGGAACTGACGCCGCCACATCGGAGCGCTTCGGCTGGAGGACCACAGCCTTCTTCATTGGCATGCTGTCGATAGGACTTGCTTTTCCATTATCTCGGGTGATGCACAACCGGCCGGAGGACGTTGGACTGAAGCCTGACGGCGATTCATCCGTTCCCGCCGCTGCATCCCAGGCACGAACCGGCGGGGCAATAGAACAACCGGGGTATACCGTCCAGGAAGCCCTTCGATCGAGGGCCTTCTGGCTAATAAGCGTTGCCTTTGCGCTCTCGTCTACGGTGACTGTGGTGATCCTGGTCCACCTGGGCCTCATGCTGGACGATCGGGGATATTCTCTTCAGACCATAGGCCTTGTGACGGCCGTGTATACGGGAACCACCTCCATATTCATTCTGGTCGGCGGCTACATTGGAGACAGATTCAACATCACGATTGCGACCTTCGGGTTCTCGGCCGTGCAGTCCGTGGCCGTGGTGGTCCTGGTGCTGGCCCACAATACGGAGATGGTGTTTCTCTTTGCAGTGTTATTGGGCATTGGATTCGGAGCGCGCCAACCGCTGACGATGTCGCTGCGGGGCCTCTACTTCGGGCGCAGGGCGTTCGCCGCCATTAGCGGGCTATCCAGAATGCCATCGAGCATCGTTTTGTTCGTTGCTCCCATATTCGCCGGAGTCCTAAGGGATACCACGGGGACCTACAACGAGGGACTTCTGGGCATCACAGCCGTTTCTTTCCTCGGCTCTTGTATGTACTTACTGGTGGGACCGCCGCCGGCAGAGCCCGCTAGAAGAACCCGCCCGGCAGCGTCCCGGGCTTAGGGGATGCCCGGCCCGGCATTAGCCCACGCGGCCCGTGCCATGCCCAGTCGCTCGAACCGTGGAAACAGTGTCGGATATAATCCCATTTATGGAGCCGGCCGGAGAGCAAAGAATCAGCGATAAAACTTCTTTAGAAGAGCTAGGCCAGGGGATAATCTCCTGTGGTCTGTGTTCGCGGCTGGTGCAACACAGGGAGACGGTGGCGCGAAAAAAACGTCCAATGTACGCCGGTTGGGACTATTGGGGCCGCCCGGTGCCCGGCTTTGGAGACCCAAGGGCCCGGTTGCTGGTCTTAGGGCTGGCGCCGGCGGCCCACGGCGCCAACAGAACCGGGAGGATGTTCACCGGTGACCGGAGCGGCGATTGGCTATACGGGACTCTATACAAATTTGGCTTCTGCAACTCTCCCGAATCCCGTTCCCGTGATGACGGCCTAAGCTTGACAGACGCCTACGTCACCGCGGCGGTCCGATGCGCTCCGCCGGCCAACAAGCCCCTGCCCCAGGAGCGCTCGAACTGCCTGCCGTACCTGCTGAGGGAGTTCGAGCTATTGTCCAACGTCCAGGTTGTGGTGGCTCTGGGCAGATTCGCTTTCGATGCATACCTGGCTCTGCGCGCTAGCCAGGGAGACAAGCCGATTTCACCCCGGCCGCGGTTCGGCCATGGCGAAACCTATCCCCTTCCCGGCGGCGTCACCTTGATTTGCTCGTACCATCCCAGTCAGCACAACACGCTGACGGGGCGCCTGACCCAGGATATGTTCGACGCGGTCTTCAGGAAGGCCAAGCAGCTACTGGACGGTGGGTGAAAATGCCATGGCGGCTTTCACTGCTCGCGCGTTAGGGTCCATTGGCCAGGCCACGCCCATACGCTGCGCTCACCATAGTCCGTTCCGTGCCAGCGAAACGGCCAACAGCAATCCGTCGGCTATTCAAGGCCTGTGTAGCCCGTCCCGGCAACCTGTGGGATAATGATCTCTGCAAATTTCTATCGCGCGCCGGAGGGGCCACCCGGGTCAGGAAATGGAACTACAGGTCAGATTTTTCGCCTTATATCGAGAACGGGCCGGCAGGAGCACCTGCGCCATAGAACTCCCGGAGCCTGCTACGGTGGCCGACCTAACCTCGGAAGTGCGCCGGCAGTTCCCGATGCTGGCTCCTCCGGAGGTCCAGATCGTGGTGGCGGTCAACTCCGATTACGCCGACCCAGACCAGAGGCTGCACTCGGATGACGACGTCTGCTTGATACCACCGGTGAGCGGAGGATAACGAGATGATTGAAATCAGTCACGACCCACTGAAGCCGGAACGGATCACTTCAGTGGTGCGGAAAGACTCCAACGGCGCCGTGGTTACCTTTCTGGGCACCACGCGGGATAATTTTCAGGGTAAACGTGTAGTGACGTTGGAATACGAGGCTTTTGAGGAGATGGCCATCAAGAAGATGGAAGAGATACGAGCGGAGCTACAAGCCGAGTTCGCTATCGAGGATGTGGCTATAGCTCATCGCATCGGCGCTGTGCCCATCGGCCAAATCAGCCTTGTAGTGGCAGTGGCCTCTCCGCATCGCAAGGAAGCGTTCCTGGCCTGCCATAAAGCGGTTGACCGGCTAAAGGAAATCGTCCCCATCTGGAAGAAGGAAGTATTCGAGGAGGGGTCCAGATGGGTCGCCTGCGAAGACCACGAGTTTCCTCCAGTGGACTCGGCGGTTACTCTCCGGCCAACGCACCGCTAAAGCCCTCGTGTGCTCTCGGGCTTGGCCAGCACCGCCTGAAGCATTTGCCGGAGAGTCCGGGCGGGCCGCAGCCTCATCCCAGCCGGCGGCGCCAGACCTTCCAACGCCGCCTCCGGCAAGGCGCACTGGGAGAAACCCAGGCGGGCGGCTTCGTCCAACCGCCGTTGGGCCTGAGGTACGGTCCGGAGCTCTCCGCTGAGGCCAATTTCCCCGAAGGCAACGAGTCCCGGATCTATGGAGGCATTGCGCAAGCTGGAGGCCATAGCCAGCGCTATCGCCAAGTCGGCCGCGGGTTCGCTGACCTGGAAACCGCCAGCGACGCTGACGATAATGTCCTGACCGGAAAGCTCTACCCCGGCGCGGCGGCCGGCCACTGCGGCAATCATGAGCATTCGGCTGTAGTCCACCCCGTTGCCCACCCTTCTAGGCGCCGGCAGTTGGGTAGGAGAGGTCAAGGCTTGGACCTCGAGCAACAACGGCCGGCTGCCTTCAACCGCCGGCACCAGGGCGGAGCCCACGGCATGTTCGTAGCGCTGGGCCAGCAGGGCCCGGGATGGGTCTGGCACGTCCGCCAGCCCTTGTCCGGTCATTTCGAACACGCCAATCTCTGCCGTGGAGCCAAACCGGTTCTTGCTACTGCGGAGTATCCGGAAGGCGCTGAATTCCTGGGACTCCAGGTAGGCCACCACGTCCACCATGTGCTCCAGCACCCGTGGGCCGGCCACAGAGCCATCCTTGGTTATGTGCCCGGCCAGCAGAATGGGCGCATGGCGCATTTTGGCCCATCGGGTCAACTGCAGTCCGGCTTCTCTGACCTGGGCAACGCTTCCAGGCCCGGAAGGGACGGTTTCTGAATATATGGTCTGGATGGAGTCGACCATCAATATTTCAGGCCGAAAATCCTCTAATTTTTCCAGCATCGGTCCCAAGTCAGTTTCAGGGAGTAGGAATACCCCCTGGCCATCGAATCCCAGCCGCTGAGACCGCAGCTTGATCTGCTGTGAAGACTCTTCTCCGCAGGCGTAGAGAACCTTGCGGCCCACAGACGCCATGGATTGGGCGATTTGCAGGAGAAGCGTGGATTTCCCTACTCCTGGTTCTCCGGCCAGCAACACGACAGAGCCGGGCACCAGGCCGCCGCCCAGCACCCGGTTCAACTCCTGGGAAGGAAGCTGAAGCCTTGGATAGCTCTCCTCGCTTACATGAGCCAGTTCTTCAAAAGGCGCTGAACTCACGTCCACCCATGGCGAACGCGAGAACCGGGCCGGGGCGGGCTCGGTCTCAACCAGCGGCGAACCGGAGTTACAGGACGGAGCGGGACAAAAGCCCATCCACCTTGAACTTTGGTAGCCGCACTCCTGGCAAGCAAATACCCGGCGACGTCGTTCTGATTGCCGACTCACACACCAGCTCCTGAAAGGCTAGACCCGATTATAGCAACAGAAGGCCCCACTAGGTGGGGCCTTCTGTCAGTATCTCTGGGGACGGCCTAGGGCCGGAACGCTAGACCGGAGTAGCAGGCTCCTCGACTTTGGCGCGGATGACGATGCTGCCATCTTCCACATCCACCAGTGCTATGTCACCCGCACTAAGACGCCCGCCAAGGATTTCGTCGGAGAGCCTGTCTTCCACTTCGTTCTGAATCAACCGGCGCAGAGGCCGGGCGCCCATCACCGGGTCGAAGCCGGTCTCGCCCAAGTAGTCTCTGGCGGCGTCGGTTATTTCCAGTTCGACCTGCTTGTCCTCCAACTCCTTGCGTACCTGGTTCATCATTAGATCGACGATCTCCAGGATCTCCACCCGGGTCAATTGGTGGAACACTACCGTAGCGTCGATGCGGTTGAGGAACTCGGGACGGAAGAAGCGCTTTACCTCTTCCATAACCTTATCCTTCATCCGCTGATATGAGCCCTCTTCGGTCTGAGCGTCGTCGGACTTGACGCTGAAGCCCATGGTGGTTTCCCGCTTAATCAGGTCGGAGCCCAGGTTGCTGGTCATGACCAAGATGGAGTTGCGGAAGTCCACCCGCCTTCCCCTGGCGTCGGACAGGGTGCCGGAGTCAAAGATCTGCAACAGGATGTTGAAGACCTCAGGGTGGGCTTTTTCGATCTCGTCCAAGAGAACGGCGCAATAGTTCTTGCGGCGCACACCCTCGGTCAATTGCCCGCCTTCGTCATAGCCCACGTATCCAGGGGGGGCGCCTATGAGCCTGGCTACCGTGTGCCGCTCCTGGAACTCGGACATGTCCAAGCGGATCATGTTGTCTTCATTGCCAAACATGAACTCTGCGAGAGCCCGCACCAACTCGGTTTTTCCAACGCCAGTTGGTCCCAGGAACATAAACACGCCAATGGGGCGCCTGGGGTCCTTGAGGCCGGCCCGCGCCCTGCGCACTGACTTGGCGATGTTAACGATGGCCTCGTCCTGTCCAATAATCCGTTTGTGGATGTCCTCCTCCATACGGAGGAGCCGCTCGGTTTCTTCCTGGGCCAACCGAGTTACGGGGATGCCCGTCCACATACTGACTACTTCAGCGATATCTTCTTCCGTAACGAACCGCAGCTCCTTGTCCCGGTCCTCTTGCCACTCACGTTCCCGGGTTTCCAGGTCCTCGTTGGCGTGGAGTTCCCGGTCACGCAGCTCGGCGGCAGCCTCATATTGCTGGGAAGCTATGGCTTCGTCCTTTTCCTTCCGGACCTGCTCCAAAACCTCGATGGCCGCGGTCAACGCGGTCGGCGTTACACTGCCCCTCAGGCGCACCCTGGACCCTGCCTCGTCAATCAAATCGATGGCCTTGTCGGGGAGGAAGCGGTCAGGGATAAACCGAGCAGCCAAGGCGGCTGCGCTCTTGAGGGCTTCGTCGGTGATGTTTACCTTGTGATGCTCCTCGTAGTGGCTCTTGACCCCCCTGAGGATTTCAACCGTCTCTTCATTGGAAGGCTCGTCGACCCGTACCGGCTGAAGTCGCCGTTCCAGGGCGGGGTCTCTCTCCACGTACTTTCGATAATCATTGAGGGTGGTAGCGCCTATGCACTGCAACTCGCCGCGGGCCAGGGAGGGCTTCAGTATGTTGGAGGCGTCTACCGCTCCTTCAGCGGCGCCGGCGCCCACGATGGTGTGTATCTCGTCGATAAACAACACGCAGTTGCCCGAGGACTTGATTTCTTCAATAACCTTCTTCAGGCGTTCTTCGAACTCGCCACGGTATTTGGTGCCTGCAACCAGCGCTCCCATGTCCAGGGTAACCAGCCGTTTTCCTTGGAGGGTATCAGGGACTTCACCTTTGGCGATGCGCTGGGCCAAGGCTTCAACTATGGCCGTCTTTCCTACCCCGGGTTCGCCTGCCAGGACGGGGTTGTTCTTGGTCCTGCGGCTGAGTATCTGGACGACCCGTTGAATTTCCTGCTCCCGGCCAATCACCTGGTCCAGCTTGTCCGATCGAGCCGCCTGTGTCAGGTCTACACCCAACTGGTCTAAGGTGGGAGTCTTGGTGCTGGTGCGACCGCCCGCGCTACCGCCTCCGCCACTGTGACTCAGGATGCGGTGGGTCTCGGCGCGCACCTTGTCTAAGGTTACTCCAAGGCTCTCCAGCACACCGGCCGCCACACCTTCCCCTTCTCGCATCAGGCCAATGAGGAGGTGCTCGGTGCCAATATAGGTGTGAGTCATGCGGCGGGCTTCGTCTACCGCCAACTCAACTACTTTTTTGGCCCTGGGGGTCAGGCCAATCTCACCCTGGGGAGGTTTCTCCCCGCGACCGATAATGAACTCCACCGCGGAGCGCACCTTGCTCAAGTCAACCGTCAAGCTGGATAGAACTCGGGCGGCAACTCCCTCGGTTTCACGCACCAATCCCAGAAGAATATGCTCGGTCCCTATGTAGTTGTGGTTAAACCGCTGGGCCTCTTCTTGGGCCAGCGATAGGACTCTTCTGGCGCGCTCGGAGAACTTCTCGAATCTACTTCCCATGATTCCGCTCCCAGTGGGTGAGGCTGAGGGTACTCCTAAACGTCCGGATGTTGTTGCTTTAAATTTGGGTCTACGGGGCAGCCCAGGAAAATGGTCCCTGGTGATACCCACTCGCCCAGATTTCCCCGACCTGGACTTGAAGCTGCAAGGTTTTGAACCCTCTGTTTGGTCAAATCCTCAACTTCAATTATACGAGGCGCTCAGATTGGTGTAAAGGCGAATTGCCTTCGCCGTGACTGAGTTATCCGAAGGGGTCGCTACCCTTACTGAGACAGGGTTCCCTGCGGTTTGCCCCCCGGCGGTGACCTATTTTCCCACTCCGTTGCCAGAGCAGTATCGTCGGCGCTGAGGCGTTTCACTACCGTGTTCGGGATGGGAACGGGTGGGGCCGCCTCGCTCAAACCACCAGGAAGCAACTACCAGAATAGTATGCAATAATTTTCACAAATATGCAAGGTCTCGGTCACGGGGGAAGCAATCTACCGTCCTACCTGACAACTTGACTCTTGAGCGGCCTCAGCAGCTTGACGCGCCGAAAGGCGCAAGTATAAGCTTAAATCCTGGGATTCCAACTTTGTCTCTCGGTTCAGCGACCCCTGTTAGTCTCGGCGCGGTCGCAGTTGGCGACATTGCGAACTCTTCTAGAACGGAGTGATAGCGGCCTTTGGTTCCTCCTGGCGACATCGGTTCGATCCCCATATGGGTGGGTGTCTACGCAGCGTTGTTTTGCACCCTGGCGGTTTCAGGGTTCCTTTTTTATTTCAGGGTGGTTCGGCTTATCCGCCAGGGTAAGAGCGCAGCTCGGTTCGACCACCCGATAGAACGTTTGAAAGGCGCCGCGGTCATCGTCTTGGCCCAGCGCAAAGTCCTGCAACGGGTCCCAGCCAAAGACTGGGCGGGGTTGGGACATGCGACTATATTCTGGGGCTTTCTGTCTTTCTCCCTGAGCTATTTGCTCTTCATTTTCATCGGCTCGGTCTGGCATGAATTCCCCGAACTCCTGCTTACAAGCAACGGGGTAGGGGTATACAGCAAGTATTTGGACATACTGGCAGCTGTTTTGCTAGTCGTCCTGGGATGGGCCGTAGTCCGGCGGTGGGCGGTCAGACCGCACCGGCTCAGCTTCGACCTCACTCGCAACTTTGACTCGGTTGTGGTGGTCTCGATGATCGGCTTCCTGATGATTTCCACGTTGCTCACTCATTCGTTTTACGTGGCCCACGGCGGTGAGGGGCCGGAAGCCGAAGTTTACATCGGCAAGGCGCTGGGAGAGTGGTTCGTCGACTTGGGTCTGGGTGAGGGCGCAGCCAACGCGCTCCATGGAACGTTCTGGTGGATACACCTGGGCATCATTCTGGGCTTCGCCATATACATCCCCTTTTCCAAGCACATGCACATGGTGGCAGCCCCTCTAAACGCGTACTTCCGTTCGCTGGGACCCCGGGGGGCCATAGACCCGATTGACCTGGAAAACACAGAGAGGTTCGGCGCTGGGCGGGTTCAGGACTTCACCTGGAAACAACTGCTTGACGGATACGCCTGCGCCGTGTGCGGCAGGTGCACTGACGTGTGCCCCGCAAACGCCACCGGCAAAATTCTCTCGCCCATGCACATCGTGGAGAACCTGAAAGAGCACATGGTGTCCATCGGGTACCAGGGAGCCAGGAACCCGGAGCACGTAGAGCCCAAGCCACTGATCGGCGACGCCATACCGGAGCAGGCCGTTTGGGACTGCGTATCGTGCGGGGCTTGCATGGAGGAGTGCCCCGTGGTGGTGGAACACGTGCCTACCATCATGGACCTGCGGCGCAACCTGGTGCTGGAGGAATCGAAGGCTCCCGAGGGGGCCATGAACGCACTCTTGAGCTTGGAGCAACGGGGACATCCTTGGAGAGGCACCACCTACTCGCGCACCGATTGGGCCGAGGGCTTGGACGTGCCCACGTTAGCGCAGCATCCCCAGGCAGAGATCCTGTTCTGGGTCGGCTGCACGGGGGCCTTGGAACAGCGGAGCCAGGCTGTGGCCCGGTCTATGGCCAAGGTGCTCAAACGCGCCGGGGTGGACTTCGCCATCCTGGGAGATGAAGAGACGTGCACCGGAGATCCTGCTCGCAGGATGGGAAACGAGTACCTTTACCAGGTTCTGGCACAACAGAACATTGAAACCCTGAACAGGTACCAGGTAAAGAAGGTGGTGACGATTTGTCCCCACTGCTTCAACACGATGCGAAACGAGTACCCTAGTTTCGGCGGCAACTTCGAGGTGCTGCACTATAGCCAGTTGGTGGACGAGTTGATTACCCAGGGCCGAATCAAGCCGGTAAAAGCCGTGGACGTTACCGTGGCTTACCACGATTCGTGCTTCCTGGGCCGCCACAACGGCATATACGATCAGCCCCGCAACATCGCCAAGGCTATTCCGGGGCTGACCCTGGTGGAGATGGCGCCTCGATGCAGGGAACGGGGATTCTGCTGCGGGGCCGGCGGAGGGCACATGTGGGTGGAGGAAAGCCAGGGGACCAGGATTAATCATGCCCGCACCGACCATTTCCTGGAGACCGATGCAGATATGGTTGGAGTCTCTTGCCCCTTCTGCCTGCAGATGATGGAGGAGGGTATCCAGGCCAAAGGCAAGGATGGCGAGAAGCAGTCGAAGGACGTGCTGGAGATTCTTTCCGACAGCCTCGACTAGACCGCAATCGCCTTTTCTATTTCGCTGTATTTCTCCGTCTCGCTAAACCATAGCCCCAGGGCCACACTTGCGGGTGAACGGCCGCCGCCCGATCCGTAGCCGAGGGAAAGCTTATGCCGGGGGACGAAGTGACAGTGGACCAGTTGTGCGGGAAGTGCGGGAGTCGAATATCCGCCTTCACCGTCAAGAAGGATAACTTGATGCTCACGTCCAGAGAGCAGATATGGTGCCCCAGCTGCGGGGAAAACACGCCGGAAATCCGGGACATATCGGGGCGTCGGGAGTCGGTCAAGCGGGAGCAGAGCAGCTATCCTAAGCCTGAGCCGACAAGCCTGCCCCGGAAACCATCCGCCTAAGCGTTGGCCTGGGTGAACCGCCTGACTGGAATTCACAGCGGCGGGTCCACCGCAAGGCACCCCGGTGTCCGAGACAGCGCCGACCATCCGGGAACCTAGAACCCCTCTCTCATGCTGACCAAGCTATTGCGGTCCTACGTAGAGAAGCGGTTTATTTTCTTTCCCACGCGGGAGGTCGAATACACTCCAGACCAGTTGGGCCTGGCCTACGAGGACGTCTATTTCAACACCAGTGACGGAGTCGAACTAAACGGTTGGTTCGTGCCAGGCAGGACGGGAATGACCTGGCTTTGCTTCCACGGCAACGGCGGGAACATAGGACATCGGGTGGACGAGATAGCGCTCCTTCACCACAATCTGGGCGTTAATCTGTTGATATTCGACTATCGGGGCTACGGCAAGAGCACTGGTACGCCTTCGGAGCAAGGTACCTACCTGGACGCCCGGGCTGCCCTCAGCTACCTGCGTGGGCGGCCCGACGTCGACGACAAGTGCATAGTCTACTTTGCCCACTCGCTGGGCGCTGCCGTGGCCGTGGAATTGGCTGTAGCTGAGCCGCCCCAGGGGCTGGTCCTGGTATCCCCGTTCTCTTCGGTGCAGTCCATGGGCCGCATCGCTTTCCCTCTGTTGCCTTCCGGTTGGCTGACGAAAGGAAAGTATGATTCCCTGGCCCGCATCGGGGCGGTGCAGCAGCCGTTGCTGATACTACATGGCGAGCAAGACACACTGGTTCCTGTCGCCGAAGGGAAAAGGCTATTTCAGGCCGCGAATGAGCCGAAGACGTTTCAAGCCCTGCCGGCAGCGGGGCACAACGATATTTTCGAAGCCGGAGGGGAAACCTATTGGGGCGCCCTAGAAAAGTTCACAGCCGAGTTGGAGCAGGGAGATTGACAGGGTATGAACCTTGGACTCACACGTCCCTTGGAGACTCGCTGGGGCTAAAGTTGCTCGGCGTAGTCCAGGTTAATCACGTACTTGCTGCCTTCCCCAGGGCCCTCCACAATCACTACTTCGTGCACTGTTAGATCATGGGCCTCGACCTTTTGGGATACGCCGGTAGTTTCGACCACCAAGCCAGCACGGGTCTTGAACTTCAATCCTGCCTCAACACTATCTGATTCCGCGTAGCTCAACGAGTTCTCCTCCATCTCTACTTCAACGTATTCTAGGTTGACCGCTTGCTTAGCAATTCTGAACTCAATCCATCACCATCAAAGCGGGCGACGGGTATGTTTGTATACACTGTCTTTCCAGCAGTCTACAAACCGGGTACGCGTGAGTCAAGCATCTTAAGGACGGGGGTTGTTCAAGTTGGAGGTCGTTAGCGCCGTCTGGCGTCTGGATGCTGACGAGGTGAAGCCGCTAGACGCCGGAGATAATTTCTGTTTCGTGGTCCAGCAGCACCAAGTCCTCACGAAAGTCTTCAACGAAAGACACCACCCGTGACAGCATCTGGTGGGCGTGCGCGGAATCGTTGCTCACACAGCAGACTCCTAGAGTAAGCCTTTGCCACAGGTCATTGTCCTCGATTTCAGCCACGGCGACATTGAACTGGTTGCGGATGCGTTGGGTCACAGACCGCGCTACTTGGCGTTTGGCTTTCAGGCTACCCGCATTGGGTAAGTGGGCAACCAAGCGACAAATTCCTATGTGCAAAGGCGACCTCCCAGCCCAAGAGGGTCCTTGGTTTACAGCAGCGGATTGCGCCCGTTTTCACAAATTTCTTGACTCACCTAAGTTCCCATTATAGATTATATGTGCCCTCGTCCCAGATGGGACGGGACCGCAGCCGGACCGACGTTGCCGCGTTACATCTGTGACCGAATGGGCACCCCAACGGCGGGCCTAAGGAGCGACGGGGCAGAAGTGCTAAATGGCGGTTAACCCTCAATACCGTTCCAACGGTCCTGCAGATGTACCTGAGGTTGTGGTAACCAGGTTGCCTCAGTACGTCCGCATACTTGGTCTGCTCTCGGAAGAGGGTACGGCGGTCGTCAGTTCCCAGCAACTGGGGGAGAAGTTGCAAGTAACCCCGGCCCAGATTCGTAAAGACCTCAGCTATTTCGGCCGGTTTGGGAAGCAGGGTAGGGGCTACAGCGTCCGCCACCTGCTTGACAGGCTGAGGGAGATACTGGGCCTCAACTCCCAATGGAACGTAGCCGTCGTTGGCGTGGGCCGGCTGGGCAGAGCTATCCTCAGCTATCCCGGTTTCACCCCGGACGGATTCAATCTGGTTGCGGCGTTCGATTCCAACCCGGAAGTCGTTGGCCAAGAGGTTGGCCCGTTGACCGTGCTCTCCACTGAGAAACTGGAAGAGCAGGTGCTGGCCATGGGCATTACAATCGGTATCGTGGCGGTACCGGCCATGCATGCCCAGGGCGTGATTGACCGGCTGGTAGAATGCGGCGTCCGGGCGATTTTGAATTATGCGCCAACGTCGCCTCAGGTGCAGGACGGGATCAGAATTCGCAACGTGGACCCGGTGCTGGCCCTCCAGTCCATGACCTATTACCTGGTCGAAGATGCGGAGGACTAGTAGAGGTTAGCCGGGCGAGGTCCTAGCGGGGCTGACCGGCTACGGAAGGCATAACGCCGCCGACTCGAGTTCGACGGCGGACTACGTTCAAGCGGACTTGCGCCCGGCGGAAGGCGGTCAACGCCCGTTGCAGTTCCAGCTCAGACGGGTGGCTGGCAATCCGCTCCCTGGCCAGTTCCATCGCTGTCGCAGCCCGCGCTTCGTCAATCTCTTCAGACCGCTCGGCGGCGTCGGCCAGTATAGTCACTTTATTGCCGATCACTTCCATGAATCCCCCGGTAACAATCAGGTAGGTATCGGCCCCGTCCTTGCGTATCAACAACTCTCCCGGTTGCAACATGGTCATCAGGGGAGCGTGGCGAGGCAGAATTCCCAACTGCCCGTCTACGCCGGGAGCCACCACCATCTCTACTTCATCGCCATAGAGCTGGCGTTCCGCGGTGATGATTTCCAGCGTCATTGTCGCCATAGGTTGGTCACTTAGCCCTCGGCCCTGATTTGCTGGCCCTTCTCCATCGCTTCGTCGATGGTGCCGACCATGTAGAAGGCCTGCTCGGGCAGATCGTCGTGCTTGCCCTCCAGGATTTCGCCGAATCCCCGCACCGTTTCCCGTACCGGCACGTACTTGCCGGGCTGGTTGGTGAAGGTCTCGGCGACAAAGAAGGGCTGGGTAAGAAACCGCTGTATCTTCCTGGCCCGGAACACCGTCAGCTTGTCCTCTTCCGAAAGCTCCTCGATGCCCAAGATAGCGATAATGTCCTGTAGGTCCTTGTACCGCTGGAGAACCTGTTGCACGCCCCGGGCCAACCGATAGTGTTCCTCCCCGACGATGCGAGGCTCCAGGATGCGAGAGTAGGAGGCCAAGGGGTCGACCGCAGGGTACAGTCCCTGGGCCGCCAGCGACCGCTCAAGGGACACCACGCCATCCAGATGGCCGAAGGTGGTCACGATGCCGGGGTCGGTGTAGTCGTCGGCGGGCACGTAAATTGCTTGGAATGACGTGATGGAACCGCCTTTGGTCGACGTGATACGTTCCTGCAAAGCGCCCATCTCAGTGCTCAACGTGGGCTGGTAGCCCACGGCGGAGGGCATCCGGCCCAGCAGCGCCGACACTTCCATTCCCGCCAGAATGTACCGGTAGATGTTATCGATGAACAGCAGGACGTCTTGGCGTTCCACGTCCCGGAAATACTCGCTCATGGTCAGACCGGTGAGTCCCACCCGGGCGCGGACCCCCGGGGTCTCGTTCATTTGTCCAAAAACCAGCACGGTGTTGGCCAGCACCCCGGAGTCCTGCATTTCATGCCACAGGTCGTTACCCTCACGGGAACGCTCGCCCACTCCCGCAAAGACCGAGACGCCTTGGTGAACGGCGCCGATGTTCCGGATCAGCTCCTGAATGATAACCGTCTTGCCCACCCCGGCCCCGCCATAGGCGCCGATTTTGCCGCCCTTCATGAACGGCGTAATCAAGTCGAAGACCTTGATCCCCGTTTCCAGAATCTCGATGTTGGGGTTTTGGTCGTCGAACCCAGGCGGGTCCCGGTGTATGGACCAGTGCTCGCCGGCCTCCACCGGCCCCAGGTTGTCCAACGGCGTACCGGATACGTCGAATAGCCTGCCCAGGGTATCGGGGCCGACAGGCACCATAACCCTCTGGCCGGTATCCATTACGTTCACGCCCCGGGCCAAGCCGTCGGTGGCTCCCAGCGCCAAACAGCGGACCCAGTTATTGCCGATGTGCTGCTGGACTTCCAGCACCAGCCGCTGTCCAGTGTTGTCTAATTCCAGAGCGCCGTAGATCTCAGGGAGCTCATCGGGCGCGAATTCTACGTCGACAACCGTGCCTATTACTTGCACCACTTTTCCAGTGCCCATATCGTTCTCCCGCGGGTTCTCGTATTACCCTTCCAGGGCTACCTGCGCCCCTATCAAGTCCAAAAGCTCGTTGGTGATGGTATCCTGGCGCAGTTTGTTCATGACCAGGGTCAAGTCTTCCACAAGCCCGCTGGCGTTATCGGTGGCGTTGCGCATAGCGACCATTCTAGCCGACTGTTCGCTGGCAATGGACTCAAGCAATGCGTGAAAGACCTCCATCTCGATAAACCGGGGCAGCAGGCTGCCGAGCACGCTGATGTTGTTCGGCTCGTAGATGTACCCCACCCTTTCCTGGGCGGTCAACTCGGCCGGCGTAACCGGCAGCAGCCGTTCCACCACCGGCTGCTGATTCAGCGTGGACACATACCTGGTGTATGCCAGGTATACCTCGTCCGCGTCGCCGTCGGTGTATGAGTCCACCATCAAACGGGAAATGGCGGTGGTGTCGGCCAGGACTGGCTGCTCACCCAGGTCGGTGAATACCGCCTGAACATCCTGACCGTACCGGACCATAAAGTCCCGGCCTTTGCGGCCGACGACGATCACTCTAGCCGGCGTTTCCTGACCCAGAATGAACTGGGCCACCCTGCGGTTCAGGTTGGCGTGCATACCCCCGCATAGGCCCCGGTCGGGACTGACGACCAACACGGAGATCCTCTGGACCGGCCGCACCTGGAGCAGGGCATGGGCGGACGTGGTTTCGTCGACAGGCTGGGCAGCCAAGTGGGTAATCACTTCCTGGATTTTCTGAGCGTAGGGCCTGCCCTGGGTGACTGAGTTTTGAGCGCGGCGCATCTTAGACGCGGCAATCAACGACATTGCGTTAGTCACTTTGCCGGTGTTCTGCACACTGCGGATACGCCGCCTTATGTCTCTCTCACTGGGCATAGTTCACAACTCAGAGAGCCCGCCGCGACGGGGCTTCGCCTCGCGAGAGCAAGTTTCCAGCGTTACGGCGGTAGGCATTTATCGAGACTTGTCGATTGATTTGGTTAACCATCGGCCGGGTCCCTGTTAAGAAATGTCGAGGGCTGCTCATGCACTGAAGGTAGCTTTAAACTCGTTGACCGCGCTGGTCAGCCTGCCTTCGACCTCTTCAGTCAAGTCCCTAGACTCCGCAATGCTTTGAACGATGTCCGGGTGGCTGCTTGCTACGTAGCGCAACAACTGGTCTTCGAAATCGGCGCACCTGTCCAAGGGGATATCTTCCATTAAACCTGCGTTCAGCGCGAACAGCATGATTACCTCATTTTCCAGGGACAGGGGCCTGTATTGGACCTGTTTGAGCACCTCGGTGGCAAGCTGGCCCCGCGCCAGTTGAGAGCGGGTTGCCGGGTCCAAGTCGGCGGTACCGAACTGGGCGAAAGTGGCCAACTCCCTATACTGGGCCAGGTCCAAGCGCAGACGGCCGGCCACCCGACGGATGGCCCGGCTCTGGGCTGCTCCTCCCACCCGAGAAACTGAAAGTCCGACGTTGACCGCCGGACGGATGCCGCTGTTGAACAACTCTTGCTCCAGGTAAATCTGGCCGTCGGTGATCGAGATAACGTTGGTCGGGATATAGGCAGACACGTCTCCCGCCTGGGTCTCGATAATGGGCAATGCGGTGATCGAGCCGCCGCCATGCTCTTCGTCCAGCTTGGCGGACCGCTCCAATAAGCGGCTGTGCAAGTAGAAAATATCCCCGGGGTAGGCCTCCCGGCCTGCGGGCCGGCGCAGCAACAGTGACATTTGTCGGTAGGCCCAGGCGTGTTTCGTCAAATCGTCGTAGACAATCAGCACGTCCTTGCCCTGGTCCATAAAGGCCTCGGCCATGGCGCAGCCGGAGTAAGGAGCAATGTATTGCAATGGAGCGGAGTCCGAGGCGCCAGCGTTGACGATGACAGTATGTGCCATTGCGTCGTTTTCTTCCAAGGTAGTAACCACCTGCGCAACTTTGCCCTGCTTTTGTCCGATGGCCACATAGATGCAGATCAGGTCTCCGCCTTTCTGGTTGATGATGGTGTCCAGAACGATGGCCGTCTTCCCAGTGGACCGGTCACCGATGATCAGTTCCCGCTGGCCCCGTCCTATGGGGATCATCGCGTCGATGGACTTGACGCCCGTTTGCACCGGGGTATCCACCGAACTGCGTGCCACCACGTTGGGGGCGATGCGCTCCACTGGCAGGCTGGCGGTGGTATTGACCGGGCCCTTGCCGTCAATGGGACGGCCCAGCGGGTCCACGACCCGCCCTACGAGGGCATCGCCGCAAGGGACCTCGATGATGCGTCCCGTGGAACGCACCCGGTCGCCTTCTTTGACCACGCTGGGGTCGCCCAGGATCGCTGCTCCCACGACGTCGGATTCCAGGTTCAAGGCCAAACCTGAGACGTCGTTGCCGAAGTCCAACAGTTCATTGAACTGCACCCCTTGCAAGCCCTGGATGCTGGCGATTCCATCTCCTACGCGCACCACCGTGCCCACGTCCACCAGGGTCAGGTCCCCGCCGAACTCCTCGATTTGCCGTTTGATTAACGATACTATTTCTTGTCCGCTGATCGCCATCGGCGACTCTCCTTAGATGCCTACTACGGGATTTAACACTTGGGATAGGGACTCTATGCTCCGGTTACCATGATCTCCGAGTTAATGGTGTTTCGCAGGGTTCTCAGTCTTGAAGCTGTGCTGCCATCCAGCAGGCGGTCTCCAATCTGAATCACCACTCCCCCCAATATAGATTCATCAACGTCGGCTGAGACGACCACTTCCTTGCGCACCAAATGGGACACGAACCCGGAGATGCGGCCCAACTCCTCCGGTTCCAGGGCTACTGCCGACGTAACTTGGACTCGTTGCCGCCCGAGGTGCTGATCCAGCAGATCGACGTAAGCAGCACGCAGGTCGTTTATCGCGTCAACCAATCCCCTGGAGACCAGCAGTTTGACCATGTTGCGTATGATTGGTTCTGCCTGCCCCAGCACGGAGTCGACAGCCTTGACCTTGTCGCCGGCGGGCACCCCGGCGTGCTTGAGCAAGGCCGCGAAGTCCTCGTCGTGAAGGACCCCCTCAACCAACTCCAGTTCTGCGGCCCACTGGTCCAGCCGGTCTCGTTCCAGCGCCAGCTCGAAGACAGCCTGGGCGTAACGCTTTGCCGACACGTTACCCGCCATTGGCCTCTACCCCCTTGGATCCCCGGAGGCCTGTTCCCCCTCCTCCAATACCTGGGTAATGAGCTCGCGGTGTGCTTGCCGGTCCAACGAGCGGCGTATGACTCGCTCTGCAGCGGTGATGGCCAGGTCTCCGAAGTTGGCACGGACCTCTTGAATGGCCGTATCACGCTCTCTTTGGATGTCGGCCCTGGCCCTGGCCACGAACGCCTCCGCTTCCTGCCTGGCTCGGTCCATCTCCTCTCCACGGTAGCGGTCGGCGGCTTCCCGGGCAGTTTCCATTAGACGCTGGCCTTCTCTGCGGGCCTCGTTCAACTGCTCCTCTATGGCGTCCCGGGAGGAGGCAGCTTCTTCCCGCGCCCGGTCTGCTGCTTCCAGGCTTTCCTTGATGCGCTCCGAACGCTGGTCCAAGAGACGTAGCAACGGCTTATAGGCGAAAACGCTCAATATGGCTAACAGGATCACGAAGTTAATCAGGTATGCGACCAGACTGGGGAGGTTGATCCCCAAGTCGGTGATACCCAGGAGAGGGACCCCGCCTGCAAGGTGTGCTAATAAACTCAAGAAATGACCTCCGAGCTCCATCGCCGGTGCTTCCGATACACCTGCGGCTCTGGAATCGTCAGACCACGAACAATAAGATTACCGCGACGATCAGCGAGTAAATGCCCAGGGCTTCGGCGAAGGCAATTGCCAAGATCATGTTGGTAGTGATCGCCCCCGTAGCTTCAGGATTGCGGCCTATCGCCCCCATGGCCCCAGACCCCAGGATTCCGATGCCGATACCAGGGCCGAGCACTCCCAGACCTATAGCGATACCAGCACCGATGAACTTGCCAAGCTCTGCGAATTTCTCTGCACCCGTAGCCTGTAATAAGACCAGATCCATGACCGACTATCCTCCTATCAGGTATCTATTCCGACAACTGCGTTGTCTTTCCCATCTCTCAGGGCGGGTAGTACTTAATGCTCCTCGTGGCGTACCGCCACTGAGAGGAAGACCACCGTTAGGCTGGCGAAGATGACCGCTTGGATCAACCCCACCAGCAATTCCAAGCCAAACACAAATTGAGTGGCCACAAAGGGCACCAGGAAGGTAATCATCACCACCAGAATTTCCCCGGCGGTCATGTTGCCAAACAACCGGAACGTGAAACTGACCACCCTGACAAGCTCACTGACGCCTTCCAGGAACCCGACTAATGCGTTAATCAGTCCTGAGGGCCGACCTCGCAAGAGATCGCCGAACGCGAAGAACTTCTTGAAATAGCCCAGCCCATGGGTGCGGAGCCCCCAATACTCCACAAAGGCGAAGGACACGAGGGCCAGGGCCAGGGGCATGTTTAGGTCGGTGCCGGCGGACTTGAGCAGGTGCGCTTTCAGGTGGCCGTCGTAAATGACACCAACGAACTGATAGAAGGGCAGCAGCGCCATCCAGGCGTTGAACAGCACGAACAAGAAAATGGTGGCAACTATGGGAAACGCCCGGCGAGCCATTTCCGGCCCCAACACCGTGGAGCAGAACCCCAGCATCCCTTCAAACAGCGCTTCTACAAATCCTTGAAGCCGACCGGGGACCAATTTGCTTTTCCTCGCCGCCAGAACGAAGAACACCACGATGACGACTGTGGTCAGCCATGCGGAGAGCAGCGTGTTGGTAACAGCAAACTTAGTGAAGCTGAGAGGGGAGGCATGAGGCTTTTCGCCTTGCTCTAGGGGCTCGGTTAGCCCCAGGTACTCGTTGCGGACCGAAGCGGGAAACACCGGCTGGGGCGCCAGGTGGATTTCAGGCTTCTCCAGCAGATTGGGAGTGCCGAGTATGGCCGACCCGACGGCGCCGTAAACGAAGCCCACCACCAAGAGGACCACCATTCCCAACCCAGAGGCCAGCAGGAATCTCTTTGCCAAGGCGCCCGACGGCACTAGCGTTTGCTCCCCCTTTCTGAAGGGTCCCGGCGCTTAGCCCTATCGAGAAGGGGCTGCGCCAGCTTGTATACACCCCAAAAAGCGCACGTGGCGCCTAGGACTGTGCCCAGCAACGTGAACAGGGGCAGTGTCCCCACCAGCTTATCTAGCCCGAACCCTCCGAGGACGCCCAGGACTATGCAAGCTGCTACGTACCAGCCCAGTCCTGTAAGGCTCAGGGCTAAAGCCCACCAGTTTATGCCCAATCCAAACCTCGTGAATATTATCACTAAGCATTTGGGAAGTCAATTTATGCCTGTGTTACATAGCCTGGCGCCGTACCGCTGAAAGGCCCCGGGTTTGGTTAATCCGGGGCCTGAGTCGTACAACAAACAACGCTGTCTGCCGCTAGCTCTTGGGGCTTTCTTTACCAAAGTCTTCCAAGTCCAGGGAGCCGATGAAATCGGTGAAGGCGGACATTCGCCGAAGCTCCTCCTCCTTGACCTCAGCCGGCTTCTCACTGGTTGAATCCTCTTCCTGTTCGGCAACAATGGGTTTTCCAGTCTCTTTGTCCAACAAAATCCCGGCTTTGTCCAGCACCGCTTCATCTACGTATATGGGTACTTGAGCCCGGACCGCCAAGGCTACGGCATCGCTGGGCCGACAGTCGATGTCAGTAGTGGAACCGTTGGTTTGAATCGCTATTTTGGCGTAGAAGGTGTCGTTCTGCAGGTCGCTGACAAGAATGTGCTGCACCGAGGCTCCCAGGGTGTCGATTACAGTACGGAGAAGGTCGTGGGTCAAGGGACGGGGCACGGCCAGGTCCTGCAACTTGACCGCTATGGCATCTGCCTCGGCCGGCCCTATCCAGATGGGCAGGTACCGGTCTGCATCCTTTTCTTTCAGAAACACAACCCGTTGATAGTTCATTGGGCTGACTCGAATGCTGTGGATGGTCATCTCTTGCATTCTGACTGCCTCCGTTTGGGTACCGGCGTCTGCCGAAATTGTATGCCTACGCAAATTTCAATGTCAACCCGCCTGGCCCTCCACCGAAGCTTCTCGTCTGCACCTATGGGGATGGACCCGAACCCGGCCAGTGCCCGA
This sequence comes from Dehalococcoidia bacterium, assembly GCA_965249215.1. Classification (GTDB taxonomy): domain Bacteria; phylum Chloroflexota; class Dehalococcoidia; order Lucifugimonadales; family UBA3495. The sequence goes on from CBDFLN010000002.1 coordinate 1,489,547, forward strand.
CCGAATCCGGCCCAACCCGCGCAGGCGTTGTTGGATGGAGCGGAGTGGGATGAAGTTAGGGATAAGGATGTGCCTGGGACCGAAGGCAGCTTATGCGACGTGGCACCAGGGCGGGAACGCTGGTCAGCGCCCGCGTTCGCCTCGGTATATAGGGAATGCCACTCGGGGGTCAGTGCTGCGCAGGCAAGGAGTTGGGCTTGGTGGAAATATCGTAAGAGGGCGTCTGGGTCATACGCCTTTGCTAGGGTAGACCCATTTCCGGCCGGGAGTACCGGGGCCCGCGTAAAAAAGGGGACTGCTCCAAGCCTTGCGCTATGGTTCAAAATGGGTAGGAGGTAGCAGGGGCCTATTTTGTTTGCGGCACGTTATGTTTACGTGCCGGCGGCGCGTCTCGCGCAGTTCCGGTAGAAGGCTCTAGATGCTCCGGCGGCTTGCACCCAGCGCTATATGGGTCCAATGAAAGGCTGAATGGCAAGCCCCAACCCGCGCCGACCGGCGTGGCTGGACCATTAAAATACCGGACGCCAGCAGGCTACACCGCGCTCCAACGTCATTCAAACCCAAAGAGGCGAGGGTAACGACTACAGGCCGCCGGGCTGCAAATGCCCCATAGGGGAAGTCTATCCGGTTAACGGACAACCGACCAGATTGGATAATCTCCCGCCCCTGTGACGCCCATTCCTCAACGCGGATCCCACAGTGGGAGCGGCTAGGACAGCCGGGCAGGGACGGGGCGCCGGCCGTCCCTTAAGCCCGAATAGGCGTCCCGGTTATAACTCTCTAGTCGTCGGCGGAATAGCTGCCGTTCAGGTTGGCAGAGGCGTGTCCGGACAGAACGTCGATCCCTTTCCGGACCGACCCTGTAATGGCCGAGAGTTCTTTTTCCAGAGCCCTTAGGCTGCGCAGAGCGTAGGCATCCGCTTCGGTGCGGCGGCTCATGGCCTCGGCTTCGGAGCTCTGCAGGACGTGAGTGGCGCGCTGCTCCGCTTCCTTCAGCGTTTCCTCGGCGCGATTCTCCGCCAGCGCGATGAGCTCGCTCTGGTCCAAGCGCTGCCGGAACTCGTCTTCCGCCTTGGACTTTGTGTGGCGTGCTTCCACTTGGGCCTGACTGATGATGTAGTCCTTGCTGGACAGCACCTCTTCAGCGGACTTGATCTCTAGAGGAACGGCCAGCCGCAACTGGTCGACAAGCTCCATCGCCTTGTCCTTGTCGATCATGACGTTCCCGCTCATTGGAACAGCCTTGCTGGTTTCGATCAAGGTCTCCATCCGGTCGATAATATTTATGATATCCATGGACATCCCTCCTTCCGGTCTTCCTGGTTATGAGACCGGCAACCCAAATTTTGAATAGACCGCATCGGCCACATTGGGCGGCACCATTGCGGTTATGTCTCCCCCGAGACGGGCTACCTCCTTAAGCAAGCTGGAGCTTACGAACATGTTCTCCAATGAGGTCATAAAGAAAACCATGTCCAGCTCCGGAACCAATCTGCGGTTCATGAAGGCCATATCGAACTCATACTCGAAATCCGACCCGCTGCGCAGGCCCCTGATGATCACTTGCGCTTGAGCTAGCTGGGCGAACCTTACTACCAGCCCATCGAATTTAGTCACCTCCACGTTGGGAAGGTGTCGCGTCGCTTTCGTAAGTAAGGCGACCCGTTCGTCCGCATCGAAGAGCAAGTCCTTGGCGGGTGCGCCGTACACAGCCACAATGACCTTGTCGAACAGCGCGCTGGCGCGGGTGGCTACGTCTATGTGACCCACAGTGACCGGGTCGAAGCTTCCTGGGTAGACTCCGGTCACCATCTCCAGCCTTCTCGTCGGTAGAATTCCACTACATTGTCCCCATATCTACGTGAACGGACCCGGCTCAAACAGCCATATTCGGGACGCATTTCCAAGAACCTCGAGTGACCCACAACCACCATCCCGTCTGACTGGAGCAATTTGGGGTTCCCGGCCATCTCCTCCAATAGTTCGTGCAATCCCTTCATAGCGTATGGAGGGTCCAGGAGGACCAGGCGGTACAGGCCCTCCAAGGTGGGCAAGCACCTGCCGACGTCGGAGCAGTGGACGCGGGCGATAGAGGCGAAGCCTGTGGCTTCCAAATTAGACTGGATTACCTGGCATTGGCGGCGGTCTCGCTCCACAAAGTCCGCCCACGCTGCTCCCCGGCTAAGAGCCTCTATTCCCAGACTGCCAGAGCCTGCGAAGAGGTCTAGCACCCGCCCCTGTTGGTACAACTCCTCATGGAGAATGTTAAAGACCGCTGCCCGTACACGTCCGGTAGTAGGCCGCGTGCCGGCAGTAACAGGCCCCTTGAGCCGTATGCCCTTCGCCTTTCCACCGACAACTTGCATAGGGCTAGCAAGGCTGAATTATACATAGCGTCAAGTCTTTTCCCAAGAAAAAGTAAAGTCGGTTTGAGCCATTTTGATGCCCGGCGTCCAAGACCTGTTCGTTGACCCTCATAGCTGGCTGTGCTAACATCCTGCCCAATCCAGGGGCACAACCAATGGCATCGCCGCTACAGGAGCAGGTAATATAGACTGGTGACTACGGCGCCATAAGGAAGCATTACCGGAATGAACTTTCACCAGTTGCTTGCAAACGCCGATCCAGACAGGGAGACGGTTGTAACCGTCGGCGTCTTCGATGGCGTCCACTTGGGTCACTGCCATTTGCTGAAGCATCTGGTCCAAGTATCCAAGCCGGACCTTCTTCCCACGGTCCTCACCTTTAGCAACCACCCCATAACCGTACTCCGCCCTGGCACTAAAGTAAGCTACCTTACTTCTCCCCATGAAAAAGCCCGCTTGCTAGAGGACCAGGGCGTAGAACTCGTAATCAGCCTGGAATTTACCCCGGAACTTGCCCATGTCAGCGCTGAGGACTTCGTCCGAACATTGGTACACCGGCTTCGAATGCGGGGCTTGGTCTTAGGGCCGGACGCCGCTATCGGCCGCGATCGCGAGGGGGACCTGGGCTTCCTGCGGCGAGCGGGCGCCGACATGGGGTTCTGGGTAGAATCGGTGGAGCCGCTGGCCTTGGGCGGCACCGTAGTAAAGAGCCACAGCATCCGCGAGGGGCTTGGCCGTGGAGAAGTAGCTGCCTGCGCCAAGTTGCTCAACCGCAATTACTTTTTGAACGGCCAGGTAGTCGAAGGGGACCGCCGCGGTACAGTACTGGGTTATCCAACTGCCAACCTTAGACTAGACAGCGGAATTATTCTCCCCGGCGACGGAATTTACGCCACCTGGGCATTCGTCGACGGGGTGCGCTATCCTTCGGCAACCAGCATCGGCGTAAGGCCCACTTTCGGCCTGTCCGAGAGGCTAATGGAAGTCCACGTCATGGACTTTGACCGCGACATCTACGGCCAGCCCATGTGCGTCGAGTTTGCCGGCAAGCTGAGGGACCAGGAGACCTTCCAAAGTGCGGAAGCGTTAGTCCAACAGATTGACCAGGACATAGCAGACTCGCGACGGGTACTCTCCCAAGACAGGGGCGCGCAAGTTGCTTGACCAAGAGACGGTAGCAAGAGTCACCCAGCGAGGGGTCCGCGAGATTATTTTCCTGGAACACTTTGTGCGCATGCTCCAGGGAAACACGCCATTACGACTAAAGATGGGCTTCGACCCCAGCAGGCCGGACATACATCTGGGCCATGTGGTTGGCCTCCGCAAGCTCCGGCAGCTTCAAGACCTGGGACACCGGGTAATCTTGATCGTCGGAGATTGGACCGCCCAAATCGGCGACCCCAGCGGGCAATCGGCCACCAGGCCCTTGTTGACCCACGAGGAGGTGTCGGCCAACGCCGAGTCTTACTTGCGGCAGTTCTTCAAGGTAGTGGACCGGGACCGCACCGAGGTGGTCTGGCAGAGCGAGTGGTACGGCAACTTCAGCCTCGACGACGTAATCCGTCTGACCAGCAAGTTCACCGTGGCCCAGTTCCTGGAACGGGACGATTTTGCCCAACGGTTCAAGGGGCACAGGCCCATCGCCATTACCGAGCTGTTGTATCCCCTGTTACAGGCCTATGATTCCGTAGCTGTCCAGTCGGACGTTGAATTCGGAGGTACGGACCAGAAATTCAACCTGCTGGTCGGCAGAGAGCTCCAGACCACCGTGGGGCAGCCGCCCCAGCAGTGCTTCTTGATGCCTATCCTGGTGGGCACCGACGGGGTTATGAAAATGAGCAAGAGCCTGGACAACTATATAGCGGTGGACGAGCCCCCGGCGGACATGTACGGCAAGCTGATGTCTCTGCCGGATGAATTGATTCTCCCGTACTTTGAATGTCTTACGGACATCTCCGACGATGAGCTCTCTGCAACGGCCCATGATCTCTCTTCCGAAGCCGTGAACCCGATGGTCCCGAAAAAGCGCCTGGCGTCTCAGATCACCGAATATTTCTTCAGTCTGGAGGAGGCCCAATCTGCCCAGGCCCACTTCGAGCAGGTAGTCCAGAAGCGCGGGCTGCCGGAGGATATGCCGGAGATGTCGCTGGCAGACCTGCGAGAGCGGGCCGGCGCGTCCGAGGGCGCCATTCGGGCAGACCGCCTGCTGGCGGCCGCCGGGTTGGCTTCCAGCAACAGCGAAGCCAAACGCCTGTTAAACGAGGGGGCCGTCGAATTGATCTCCCAATCCGGCGAGCCCCAGAAACTATCGGCTGCCTATCCCGTCTCCGACCTACGTCCGGGGGATGTCATCAAGAGGGGCGCCCGTCAATTTGTCCGGTTGGTTGAGCTTTAGAAATGATCCGCTGCGGACCGGCTGGCTGTTCCTCCCACGGTTAATTGCTGCCCTCCGTCGCCCTGACTAGTCGGAGCCCCCTTAGCCTCGGCTCCAATGATACGGCCCTTACGATACAACCCTTAAGGAGCCGCCGGGGTTAGCGGCGGGCCCATCAACGCTTTAGTGAGGCCGCAGTTGAATTCCGACGACAAGGCGCAAGAGCAAAGAAGGCGGTATTCCCGTTGGCGGGACAAGACAGACCGTCTTCCCGAGCGCAAGTCCAGGTACACGACTCCTTCCCAGATTGATGTCGACCGGGTTTATACACCCGGTGACGTGACTGAAACCAACTATCGGGAAGACCTGGGGTTACCGGGGGAGTACCCCTTTCTTCGGGGCGTTCATCCGACAGGCTACCGGGGGCGCCTATGGACAATGCGCATGTTCGCCGGGTTCGGGCGCCCCGAAGAGACCAATCAGAGATTCAAGCGCCTTCTTGACCAGGGTCAAACCGGCCTGAGCGTTGCTTTCGATATGCCCACGCTGTATGGGTACGATACAGATGACCCGAGAGCAGCGGGCGAGTACGGCAAGTGCGGCGTGGCGGTGTCTTCGTTGGCTGATATGGAAGCACTATTCCGGGGCATATCGTTGGGCCGAATAACGACGTCCATGACTATCAATGCCCCCGCCGCCATCATATGGGCAATGTACATCGCGGTCGCACAGAAGCAAGGCATACCCATGTCTGAATTGGGCGGCACCCTCCAAAATGACATCCTTAAAGAATACATAGCCCAAAACGAGTACGTTTTCCCGCCGGCACCGTCGATGCGGCTGGTAACAGACACCGTGGAGTTCGCCTCCCGGCACCTGCCCAAGTGGAACCCCATCAGCATCAGCGGATATCACATACGCGAAGCCGGTTCAACCGCAGTCCAGGAGTTGGCTTTCACCTTGGCCGATGGATTTGAGTATGTGCGCCACTCCATAGACCGGGGCCTGAAGGTGGACGACTTTGGGCCTCGTCTGAGTTTCTTTTTCAACGTGCACAACAATTTCTTCGAGGAAATCGCCAAATTCAGGGCGGCCAGGCGCATCTGGGCTACGGAGATGCAGGAGACCTATGGAGCCCGAACCCCCCGGTCTACCTGGCTCCGGTTCCACGCTCAAACCTCTGGAGCTTCCTTAACCGCCCAGCAGCCGGAGAACAACGTTACCCGGGTCTCGTTGCAGGCCCTGGCGGCCGTGCTCGGCGGATGCCAATCGCTGCACACCAACGGTAAAGACGAGGCTTGGGCTTTGCCCTCGGAAGCCTCCGCTCTCCAGGCCTTGCGCACCCAACAGGTGATCGCCCACGAAACCGGGGTGACCGATACAGTGGACCCCTTGGGGGGAAGCTACTTTTTGGAGCACCTGACCAACCGGGTAGAAGCCGGGTGCTACGACTATTTCCGGCGCATCGATGATCTGGGCGGGGTGATTCCGAGCTTAGAGAGCGGCTTCTTCCAGCGGGAAATCGCCGAGGCGGCCTACGCGTCCCAACTTGAAGAAGACCGCAACGAGCGCATCACCGTAGGGGTGAATGAGTACTTGACGGATGAACCTCTGGACTTACCCTTGCTGAAAGTGGACCGGGCCGGCGAACAACTGCAAATAAACGGTCTGCGGGATCTGCGCCGCAGCCGGGACGGCCGCGAGGTGGCTCAGAAGTTGCGGGGGTTGGAGCAAGCCGCCCGGGGATCGGAGAACCTGATGCCGCCTATCCTGGAGGCCGTTAACGCCTACGCCACCCTTGGAGAAATGATGGACGCGCTCCGGGATGTTTTTGGAGAGTACCGTCCTAGCTGGGGATTCTAGGGGGCGCTCTTCAGACCCGCTGCTCCTCTTCGTTAGCCCTCTTGGAGTCCTCTATGACACGTTGCTCCAGATTGTTCGGCACGGGGTCGTAGTGATCGAACTCCAAATGGTATTCGCCGCGCCCCTGGGTCAACGAACGAAGGTCCTGAGCGTAGCGCTGCAGCTCAACCTGGGGCGCTTCCGCTTCGATGGTAGTAAGGCTGCCATGGGGACTCATCCCCAAAATGCGGGCGCGTTTCCCGTTCAGGTCGCTCATCACCTCACCGGTATAAGAGTCCGGCACGGTGACGGCCAGCTTCATTATCGGTTCCAGCAGAATAGGGTTGGCCTGAACGATGCCCTTCCGAAGCGCCTGGTTGCCGGCAATCTCAAAGGACATGCCCGAAGAGTCCACGTCGTGATAGCTCCCGTCGTAGATCACCGCCTTCATGTCAACCACGGGATATCCTGCCAAGACACCCTCCGACATGGCTTTAACCACGCCCTTTTCGACGGACGGGATGTACTCCTTGGGGACCCTCCCCCCAACGACCTCGCTGCCGAACTCGAACCCCAGGGTCCGCTCCAACGGCTCCAGCCGTAGCAGCACGTGACCGTATTGGCCGTGGCCGCCGCTCTGCTTTTTGTGCCGGTACTCGGTCTGGGTCACCTGGGTAATGGTCTCTTTGTAGGCTACTCTGGGCAACTGCACCTTCAGACCAGCGCCGAACTTCCGCTTAATTTTATCCAACGCTACGTCGACCTGCGCCTCGCCCATCCCGGTCATTAACGTTTGTTGAGTATCCGCTACCCTGCTCACCTGCAGGCTGGGATCTTCTTCCACAATCCTGGCCAGCGCGGCGGACATCTTGTCCAGGTCCGCCTTGGCAGCGGGGGTTACCGCCACACTGTAGTAGCCAACCGGGAATTCGACGGGTTTAAACAGCACCGGGTTATCCCTGGTGCACATGGTATCCCCGGTCACGGTGGACGACAATTTACCGATGGCGCCAATATCGCCGGCCGTGACTTCAGCGACGTTCTCCTGAGACTTGCCTTTCGGCAGGTATAGTTGCCCAATGCGCTCCGCCGTCCCCCGCACCGGGTTCCATACCTCTGAGTTGCTCTTCAATGTCCCCCGGTAGACGCGGAATATCGACAACTTGCCCACGAAGGGGTCCGCGGAGGTCTTGAAGACAAAGGCGGCTAGGGGGTCATCGGCGTTAACATTTAGTTCCAAAGGCTCGTTTGTTGCGGCATCGGATAGCGGCGGCTTGATCCCGTCAACCGGGGATGGAAGCAGTCTGCACACCATATCCAGAAATTCGTCTATGCCAAGGCCCTTGGTTGCGGAGGCAGCCAGGATGGGAACCAACTTGCCTTCCCATATGGCGGTCCGCACCGCGTTTTCAATCTCCGGCTGGGTAAGTTCCTCGCCCTCCAGGTACTTATCGGCCAGGGCGTCATCACTCTCAGCGGCCACTTCGATGAGCCGCTCCCGGGCCGCCTCCAACTGGTCGGCAACTTCCGGCGGGATGTTGTCCGGTGGGTTGACCACGCTGATCACGCCCTTGAAATTCTCCGCCTCTCCGACAGCCAGCTGAAATGGAACGCACTGGTTGCCGAAGACCGCTTGGATGTCGGCTACACACTTGGAAAAGCTGGTGTTCTCCCGGTCCAACTTGTTGACCAACACCATACGAGGTAAGCCGGCCTCTCCGGTCATGTCCCAAGCGCGTTCGGTCCCCACGTCCACCCCGGATTGAGCGGCAACCAGGATGACCGTTCCCTCCACGACCCGCAGAGAACCGGTAACTTCTGCCCTGAAGTCGTCATAACCAGGCGTGTCCAGGAAATTTATCTTATTGTCTCCCAGCGTACAGGAGATCAATGTGCTTTGGATGCTGCTGCCGCGCTTAACCTCCTCCGGTTCATAGTCCGAAACGGTGTTTCCATCCTCCACCCTTCCCATCCGCGTAACCGCGTTCACCTGGAACAAGACTGCCTCGCTCAAGGAGGTCTTGCCTGCCCCGCTGTGGGACAGCAAGGCCACATTTCTCAGATTTTGGCTTTCCGGATTGGGCATAGAACCCCCCCCTTCGGCTATGGTATTGGATTATGCACTGCAGGCATCCAGGGTGGCGGGCCTGACGTGAACCAAAACCTGCGGCCCAAGCTCCATCGCCGTTTGGCCTATACCGGCCCATTGTATCGGTTATGACTCTAGCGGCGCAATAATTCAAGGGGGTGTGAGAGCGCTGCCGCTTTCAGCGCCAGCAACGGCCCAAGGGCAAGAGCCCCCGGAGGTGCTCATGGATGAATCTGCCGATCCCTGGGGACGCCGGGCCGCGGGGTTGACCGTGTCAGCGCCGTCGCTTAGAATCCCAAATTCAGCGACCGGTAGCGGGCCGCTCCTTCAGCGACCCCATCTTCCCACGGGAAGGGCCGGCCGCTCCTCTTTTGGCTAACGGTTTCAATGACAACGGCCCAGAAGCCCCTCGTGGAGCAACTCAGGACCTGCTCCCCAGCCACCGGTGAGGGATAACAAGGCCGGCCCTGCATCACGCCCGGCCTGAACGATTAGGGGCTGGCTAGTCGGCCGCTTGTTGGAGCTCTTTCCCGTTCTTTTTCCAGAGGGCTTCAAGCACCAACGCAGGCGTCATGGGCAAATGCTCCAACCTGATGTTTAAGGCGCGGGAGATAGCGTTGGCGATGGCTGCCATGGGCGGAATTATGGGGACTTCTCCGACTCCCCGCACACCATACGGGTGTCCCGGGTTAGCCGCTTCGACTATCACGGTGCTGATCATCGGCAAATCCAGGCTGGTGGGCATGCGATAGTCCAAGAACGAAGAGTTTTGCATCCGGCCCTGGGCATCGAAGAAATATTCCTCGTTGAGGGCCCAACCGATGCCCTGCACCACACCGCCCTGCATCTGGCCTTCGACGTAGCTGGGATGAATAGCCTTGCCTGCATCCTGCACCACGGTGTAGTCGAGGATAGTAACCTTCCCGGTGTCTGTGTCCACCTCGACGTCCGCGATCTGGGTGCTGAACGCACCGCCGGCGCCCTGGGGATTGACGCTGACCTGGCTTGATATCGGTCCGCCGGTGGCGTTCAATTGAGCGGCCAAGTCCTTGAAGCTCATCTTCAGGTCCGGGTCTGACTTGTGCTGGAAGACGCCGTCAACCAGGTCCGTGTCCTCCGCCTGCACCTCCCAGATTCCGGCGGCCCTCTCTATCATCTTCTTCTTGATGTCCTGAGCGCACTCGTATGCCGCCCACCCGGTGGCAAAGGCCGTTCGGCTGCCCCCGGTCACCACTGTGTACCCTATCGACTCGGTATCACCCACACTGGGATAGACGTCCTCGGGCGGAATTCCCAACACCTCCGCAGCGTGCATGGCTACCACCACCCGGGTGCCTCCGATGTCGGTGGACCCTTCAACCAGGCTAATGGTCCCGTCGGCGTTTACGGCTATGGAGCAACTGGACTGCCAGCCGATGTTGAACCAGAACCCGGAGGCCACGCCTCGGCCCCGGTGTTTTCCCTCTAACCGGGTATTGTACTGCTGGGATTCCCTGGCAGCTTCCAGACACTCCACGTTTCCAATCCGCGGGAACACCGGGCCGTCCACCCTTCGAGTGCCTTCTTTCGAGGCGTTGAGCAGCCGGAATTCGACTGGGTCCATATCCAGCTTTTGGCAAAGCTCGTCGACCACCGATTCTCCGGCGAAGGCTGCGTTGGGCGCGCCCGGGGCCCGATAGGCGGCGACCTTGGGCTTGTTGACCACCACGTCGTAGCCTTCAGCCACGGCGTTTTCGATGTCATAAGGGGCGAATACAGCCATGCCACCCGCAATTACCGAAGACCCGGGGAAAGCGCCGGCCTCGTAAGAGAGAATAGCTTCGGCTGCGGTAATTTTGCCGGATTTAGTGGCGCCCATTTTCACTTTCATGTGGGATCCCGAGGTGGGGCCTGTGCTTTCAAAGACCTCGGCTCGGCTCATGACGAACTTTACCGGCTGGGCCGTTTGCCGCGAGAGCAAGACGGCCAAAGGCTCCAGGTAGACGGGGATTTTGCCCCCAAATCCGCCTCCGATCTCCATAGGAACGACCTTAATCTTGGAAACTGGCATATCCAGCACGCTGGCCAGCGAGTCCCGTGCAGTAAATGCGCCCTGCGTGCTGGTCCAGACGGTTACGTGACCATCTGAGTTCCACAGGGCAGCCCCGTTTTGAGGCTCGATGTAACCTTGATGTACTGCGACGTTGGTGAATTCCCGTTCGACTATGACGTCGGCTTCTGCGAAGCCCTTTTCCAAGTCCCCTTGCTCAAACCGGAAGCGGCTGGCGATGTTGCTATGCTTGTCGGTCTCCTCTCCCTGGTCGTTGAAGGTCAAATCATCGTGGAGCCGGGGTGCGTCGTCTTTCATTGCATCCAGCACGTCCATCACCGGAGGCAACACTTCGTACTGCACGTCAATCAGCTCCAGCGCGGTCTCGGCGACGTGGGGGTTGACGGCGGCAACGGCGGCAACGGGATGGCCCTTATACAAGACCTTTTCCCGAGCAATAATGTTGTCGCTCTCGAAGCGCTGGCTCTGGCTGGCGTCGTTCCTTTGAGCCACCGGCATATCCTGGCCGGTAATCACGCCTCTGACACCGGGATATTCCAAGGCTTTGCTTACATCAATGGACTTGATGCGGGCGTGGGCGTGGGGGCTCCGCAGCACCTTGCCGTGGAGCATACCGGCCTCGGAGAAATCACCGCCGTATTTGGCCCGACCGGTTACCTTGTCGGTACCGTCGTGGCGAATCGGCCTGGTGCCGACCACCTTGTAGTCAGTGTTGGAAAGAACGATGTTAGACGCCATTCAGGACACCTCTTGTCTGTGGTTGGGCTTGGTCAAGGCCGTCCAGCTTGATGCAAAAATTGTATCACATCCCCCGACAGCCGAGGCCCCTACCGCTTGGCAGTCGTTCCTGGCTGGCGGGAGGCTTGGCCGGGCGGGGCCTCCAGGCCCTTCACGCCGCAGGCCTGAGAAGCCGAAGGGAGCGAGGGACTGTCCAGCGCAGTCGGGCTAATGAGAACGTAAATGACTGACCGCCCAGTTGGACGAGTCCGCCAGCTAGAGAAAGGCCTGCCAAGACGGCCTTACCTGGCGGAGCGCACTTCCTGGCGGAAATGCTCCACAGTCCGCCGCAACCCGTCCTCCAAGCTCACCCGAGCCTGCCAACCCAACTCTGTTTCCGCCGTGCCGTTGTGTAGGCTGATCTGGTAGACGTCGCCCAGCCTCGGCGGGCTATACAACGGTTCCCATCGGTACCCTATGATGCCCTTCAGCAAGTCGAACAGTTGGTTAATGCTGGTCCTGATACCGGTGCCGACGTTCATGGCGAGTCCGTTGCCCTTCTCAATAGCCAGGACATTGGCCTCTACCACGTCGTCCACGCAAATGAAGTCCCTCTCCTGGTCCCCGCTTCCGAATATCTCCGGTTGCTTTCCCTCAAGCATTGCCCGGCTAAAGATGGCGACCACCCCCGCCTCTCCACCGGGGTCTTGGCGCGGCCCATAGACGTTGCCGTAACGCAGCGAGGTGTAGTTAAGCCGGTAAAGCCGCCGGTAGAAGTCCAAGTAAACCTCTCCGAGGTACTTGGACATGCCATAGGGCGACAAGGGCATCACCGGATGGTCGTCTGGACAGGGGTGTACCTGGGGTTCGCCATACAGCGCTCCCCCGGTAGACGAGTATATGAATTTCTCCACCCCCCACTGGCGGGCCGCTTCCAGCATGCGCAACGTGCCGGTCACGTTGATCTCACTGTCTCTTATTGGGTCCCGTGTGGAGGAGCTGACGCTGGTCTGAGCCGCCAGATGAAAGACCAGGTCCGGCTGTTCCCACTGGAACACATCTGCGGCCGACGGCTGATTTATGTCAAGGTGGTGGAAGGATGCGGCGGGGTTCAGGTTTCTCAACTTGCCGCCGCTAAGGTTATCGATGACAACCACACGGTATCCCAGTTCCACCAGCCGGTCGACCAAGTGAGACCCAACGAACCCAGCGCCTCCGGTTACCAGCGCCTTTTTGCCTTCGACCATCACATCACCTTTGGAAAAGGCATGCCTAGTTGGTCTCGGATATCTCTATGGTCTCGATGCGAAGGACCTCGGTGGGGATCGACGCCACGCCCCGCGCTGTTAACCGGACCGGAGTGTTGGCCAAGACATCTACGGTGTCCATGCCCTCGATAACCTGTCCAAAGATGGTGTATTTGGGTTCTAGGCTAACAGTCGCCCCTTGGACAATGAAAAATTGACTGCCGTTAGTGTTGGGGCCGCCATTGGCCATAGCGACGATGCCTCGAGAATAGCCCCGGGTAACCGGCTCGTCATCAAATACGTATCCAGGTCCCCCAGCCCCGGTCCCCGTGGGGTCGCCCGTCTGGACCATGAAGTCCTTGATAACCCGGTGAAAGACCACGCCATCATAAAAGCCTTCCCGGGCCAAGAACACGAAATTGTTCACCGTGACTGGAGCCTCGGAGGCGAACAGTTCTATGGTGATGTCGCCCTTGTTGGTCCGGATATTGGCGGTGAACGTAGAGTTGCGACTAATTGTCATTGGGGGCGGCTGTGAATATTGCTTCACAACGCGGCCGCCCTCGACCGACACCTGAGAGGTGGGCGTGGCCGGCAAGGTCGCTGTGGGCGTGCCAGTGGGCGCCCGTTCCGGCGTAGCCGTGGGGATTGGTGTCGACGCGCTTTCCGGCGTAGCCGTGGGACTCGCTGTCGGCAAATCGACTATGCACGATATAAGCGCAAGCGGGGCAGCCAGTAAAAGCAAACAGATGGGCAGTTTCATTTCATTTGGAACGAAAAGTTCAGCGCTTATTGCAGGTCCAAGGCTGAATCCGGCCAGCCGCTCCTGCGTACTCGGGTCTGGAAACCATACGGGTTACAGTATATTGCATATTTCCCCGAATTGGCCAAGCCAACGGACGTCGGCATTCCGACGGTTTTGGGTCAAGCCGCCGCACATATCAGCGCGTCCTCCCCAGCGACGGCGAAGGCCCGTAGCGGAACGGAGCCAATCAGATTCCATCAACATTGGCCCTCGCTGTCATAAATTTCGAATGAAGACCACTGCAAGGTTCCTGTATCGTATCGGGGCACCTGATGACCCGGAGCATACCAGAAAGCCGGCGTCATCGTCCGTCGTAATCGTCGAGAAGGTCAGGGTCCTCCCAGGGTTGAAGACGGTCTTCCGGGTTGTCAGTCGGTCGAAGCCTACGCGCAACGTATCGAAACGAGACGGCTATCAATACAGTCATGGCCAAGGCTGCCAGGACAAGACCGCTGAAGTTCACCCAGGGCCAGCCTGCCCCACGGCGACCGGGTTCAGGAGAGGATGAGCCACCACCGTCGGACGCCCAACGGGAGTCCAACTCGGAAACCCCGAATCCGTATGCCTTCAAAAGAGCCTCTTCCACCGGCCGGCCCTGGGATAGCTCTCCCAAGAGGTGCTGAAACCGTTCAACCCCGAAGGCGTCTATCATGAAAGCGACGACGCTCTCCGCTTTACGGTAAAAGGCGGGAATCTCATCCGGCGTCCCGGATACGCTGTTCATAGCCGACAACGGTAAGCTCCCGGGACTCAAGCTTTTTCCGCTGTAGGGGGCGCTGCCCGGCTCCACGTAACTGGCGAATCCCTCATTCAGCCAGGCGGGCACGGGCAGCGCATACCGGCCCAAGGCCTGGTCCAACAACAGGTGGGCCGTCTCGTGGACGATGATCCTGGGACTGAAGCCGATTGCCACGAATACGCCGCTGGAGGGGAAAGCATATCCACCAAACACCTGCGCTTCGGTAAGCGTCTCACTCGGGTTGGGAAAACCCGGGGCGGCTTCTTCAAAGTTGTTGTAAACGACCCCCTTTACCGGCCTGAAAGAGTCCATGTCGAGCAGGCCCAAGATACGGGCTATCCGGCCGTCAACCGTCCGAGAGACGGCATCGACTCGCGAAGGGGACAAGCCGTGGTAAAGCAACTGAAGTCCGCCAATCTGGGCCCTTTCCCACTGGTACCGGTGGTCGGTGTATTCGACCAACTTGGGTTCCGTTTGTTCGACGTTGCCACGGGCGTCGCGGAGGATGTAGTAGTACTCCAGATCTGCGCCGGGAGGCAGATAGTTCGGACCTGCGATGCTAAGGTCCAGGTTGGCGGACACCCGAACACCCGGGCTAAAGTCGGGGTAAGCATAGGACCAAACGCTGCTACTCAGAAGGCGGTAAAAGAACAGCACTTCGACGATGTCCGCGTCGCCCTTCGCCGTTAGCGAGAAGCTCACACGACCGGGAAACTCGACCCTCCGGCTCTGCGACAACACTTCGATGCTGCTGTCAACGGCCTGCACCGGCTGGGCCGAAGCCCAAAACGTCGCCGCCAAGGCTACCGAGGCCACCGCCACCCCAAGGAAACGGGACAACCAGAACCTGCGCCGTTTGGACTGGGTCTTCAAGAGCGTCAGACTAATGACCAACCTTTGGGGTTCTTGGGCCGACCTTGTTCCGGCGGCCACGAGGCCCGCTTGTCCTCCCCGCGACACGCCTTCGATCTTCAGTTTCTTCAAACACAATGCAGGTTTGGATTATAGCAACTTGGGCGTACACTCAATCGTGCGCGGGCGAGAGCCCGCCTTGCTCGTTGAGATATTGTTTTTTCTTCGGGTTGCATCCATAATGGGCCTGCCACGCCCCTGCAGGGACGACATCATGGGGCGCCCGGAGAGGCGTATCTCAGGGCGCTGTCCTTCAAGACCTGAACCAAAAGAGGACAGTTTATGCATCTGGGAATGATCATGGAGTGCGACTACCGGCCGGGAGGCACCCAAGAAGATGCCTTTCGAGAGGCTTTTTCCCTGGCGCAACTGGCCGAGGAAACCGGGCTGAGCGGAGTATGGTTGGCGGAGCGGCACTTTGCCGCTCCCAAGGGCGAACTGGACGCCTCGGGCGCCGGTATCCCTTCCATCGCGTCGGTCCCCCTGGTGTTGGCCAGCGCCATAGCCGCCCGCACCGAAAGACTTCGTATAGGCGTCGCAGTTGCGGTCCTACCCCTGTCTCACCCTATACGCATGGCTGAAGAGGCCGCCACCGTGGACCACATCAGCCTGGGCCGGCTGGACTTCGGCGTTGGCCGCAGTTCCTTCGCCAGGGCCTACGAAGGATACGGCATCCCCTACGCTGAGAGCAGGGAACGATTCGAGGAATCCTTGGAAGTCATAGTCAAGGCTTGGACTCAAGAACGGTTCTCTCACGAAGGCAAATATTTCACCTTCGACGACGTTTCCGTGTTGCCCAAGCCCTACCAAAAGCCCCACCCGCCTATCCGCATGGCAGCCAACACCCCTGAAACCTTCGCCAACGTGGGCGGGAAGGGGCTGCCCCTGTTCGTCGGTCTGCGAGGATACTCTGTTCCAGATGTGGCCCGTCACCTGGAAATCTACCGGGAGGCGCTGCGAGAGGCGGGCTACCCGGACGATCCCGACGTGTTGCTCCGCATACCAATGTACGTCGCCGAGACTGCGGAAAGGGCCGTATCAGAACCTGAGGACAGCACCATGAGGTCCTACCGGCGAATGGCAGACTCGTTGACCAAGTCCGCCTCTGTCGCCGGGGCCACCGCCTCGGAACAACGGGCTCAACGGGGTCGGAGGCTCTCCAACGTTTCGTACCAGGACTTGTTGCGCGAACGGCTGGCGTACGGCACTCCGGAAATGGTGGCGGAGAAGTTGGGCGAGCTTAAGACAGTCCTGGGGCTTTCGGGGTTCGTCATAGAGCCCAACGTGGGGGGCGCCATACCCGCTAAACGAGTGTTCAACTCGGTCCGCTTGTTCGCCCAAGACGTAGCGCCATTGCTGCGGTGATAGCCCGCACCGTCGGAGCCTGAGGCCTGCGTCGGAAGGGAGCAGCCCGGCGAGTTGACTGTGGTTCGGACTACGAGCCCGTCTATCCCAGCGCCGGTCCAGGTCCTTCCAGAGCCTCAAAATTAACCCTGCTCAGCCGCACACCTTCGCGGCGCCTGTCCCCTTCTGTACCTTTCCCCTCCCTTGGTGTGAATGAGGCTCCGCTTGGATGAACAGGCCGCGCCGCATGCCTGGAATGTGTTGACAGTTTGAATACGGCTGTGATAAATTTCGCGCCGTTAGTGAAAATATGCACATAGTAACCCCAACCGCGCAACAGGTCTTTCAGGGGGTATGAAGATGGGGTTGGCGCCCTTTAAGCGGGCAGGCGACCCAAGGGCGGCGGAGCCACTCGGATCCCCTATAGACCCTCCCCAAGAAAGTTTGCCAGGCACGACTGGGCGCTGGCTCAGGCGTCCCGCCATGCTCGGGGCGTTGCTCTCGCTTCTGTTGCTGGCGGCGTGTTCCTCGGGCAAGCAGTCCACATGGGACCCCGTCGGTCCCATAGCAGAGAAGCAACTGGACCTTTTCAACGTCCTGCTATGGGTTATGGTGGCTGTCTTCGTGCTGGTGGAAGGGGTCTTGGTCTACGCCCTGATCCGCTACCGGAGCCGGCCCGGCCAGGTGCCAAGCCGGATCCACGGGCATCTACCCCTGGAAATAACGTGGACCGTTGTCCCCACGATAATCATCCTGGCGCTGGGAATTTGGTCGGTGATTACGTTGTTCGAGATCGATGACCCGCCCAGCTCGGCGACCGACGTGCTGGAAGTCAACGTTACGGGCCACCAGTGGTGGTGGGAGTTCGAGTACCCCGACGCCGGCGGCGGCAAACGCATAACCACAGCGAACGAATTGCGTATTCCGGTGGACAGGTGGGTCAACTTGAACCTGGCCAGCGACGACGTGCTGCACAGCTTTTGGGTGCCCAAGCTGGCCGGTAAACAGGACGTGATTCCCACGAGAAACAACAGCTTGCCCATTAAGGCCGACTCCAGCAAGATAGACACGTTGCCCGCGACCTTTTACGGCCAGTGCGCCGAGCTATGCGGACTAGCCCACGCCCAGATGAAGATGCGGGTGACAGTCTTGAGTCAAGAAGACTACGATGCCTGGGTGCGCAACTTCGGGCCGCCCCAGGCCCTAACCGACCGCGCCCAAGTAGCGCAGACTTCCACCTTCCCCGTCAACTGCGCCCTTTGCCACACTATAAGCCCCGATGACCCTGCCTTTGACGAGGGGGCCGTCCAGCAAAGCCGGATGGACTCTTTCATACAGGGCGCACTCGCCGAGATAGACGTTATTCCCGTTCCGGCGCCGAACCTGACCGATCTGCGAACCCGGGAGAGCCTGGGAGCGGGGCTGGTGGACCTTAATGTGGAGAACCTTCGCCGCTGGCTGAATAACCCGGAGGACGTCAAACCCGGCAACTATATGGCAAAACATGCCCTGATTTACCAGAGCGGCGATATCAACCTGAGCGACGACGAGGTGGAAGGGCTGATTGAGTACCTGCTGCAACTCCAGTAGACTATACTTTGACTACGGGACCATTGATGGCTTTGTTATCGTGCAAATCTAAAACCCAGCCAAAGCCAATGGTTGTTCTCGCTGAAGGTCCCCTGGGAGGCGCACCATGGCGGCCATAACCGGCGTACTAGCCCGGCCAACCACCTACTCCGGAGTGTGGGGCTGGATTACGACGATCGACCATAAGCGGATAGGCGTCCTATACGGCGTCACCGCCTTGGTTTTGATGTTGGTTGCCGGCGTTGAAGCAGGGATCATGCGGATGCAGTTGGCCCAGCCCGACAGCGACCTGATCGGCGGAGACCTCTTCAACCAGATGTTCACCATGCACGCCACCGTGATGATATTCATGGTGGTGATGCCCTTGAGCGCCGCTTTCTTCAATTTCGTCATTCCTCTGGCCATCGGCGCCCGGGACGTAGCGTTTCCGCGACTAAACGCGTTCAGCTATTGGGTATTCCTTTTCGGCGCCCTGGTGTTCCACTCCAGCATGTTTGTGGGGCAGATGCCCGACGCGGGATGGTTTTCCTACGCCAACCTGACGGAAAAGCCTTTCAGCATAAACCAGGGTCTGGACTTCTGGGCCGTGGGGCTTTTGGTATTGGGAGTGTCTTCCGTCGCCGCAGCTCTGAACTTCATCGTCACCATCATAAATCTGCGGGCTCCGGGAATGAGCCTGATGCGGATGCCGGTGTTCGTCTGGATGACGTTGCTCACCTCGATCCTGCTGGTGCTGGCGTTTCCGGTGATCACCGTGGGCCTGATAGAGTTGACGATGGACCGCAACTTCGGAACTCACTTCTTCTCACCGTCCGCCGGCGGGGATCCGGTCCTGTGGCAACACCTGTTCTGGGTGTTTGGCCATCCCGAAGTGTACATTCTCACCTTGCCCGCCATGGGCATAATCTCAGAGGTCTTGCCCACTTTCTCCAAGAAGCCATTGTTCGGATACCCATTCATCATCTTTTCCGGCATCGTTATCGCCATCATGAGTTGGGCGGTGTGGAGCCACCACATGTTCACCGTGGGCCTGGGCCCGGTGGCCAACTCGGCGTTCACGATCACCACCATGCTCATAGCCGTTCCCACGGGTGTAAAAATCTTCAACTGGATAGGAACCGTGTGGGGAGGGTCGATAGAGTTCAAGACCCCGATGCTCTTCGCATTGGGGTTCATCTCCATGTTCATCATCGGGGGCCTGAGCGGCGTATCCCACGCGGTGTCGCCGTCGGACTTCCAGCAACAGGACACCTACTACGTCGTAGCTCACATTCACTATGTGCTGTTCGGCGGCTCTCTCTTGGGACTGCTGTCCGGAATCTATTACTGGTTCCCCAAATTGACCGGCAAAATGTGCAGCGAGTATTGGGGCAAAATTACGTTCTGGCTAATCTTCATCGGCTTGAATTTGACCTTCTTCCCCATGCACTTCTTGGGCCTCAACGGCATGCCCCGGCGCATCTACACCTATGCCGAGGAGTTCGGATGGGGCGACTTGAACCTCCTGGCAACGGTCGGGTACTTCATCATCTTGCTGGGGTTCATCGCCTTCGTCATCGATATTGTTAAGGCGCTGCGAAACGGCCGACGCGCCGGGCACGATCCCTGGGACGCTCCGGGCTTGGAGTGGTCCATCTCATCCCCGCCCCCAACCTACAACTTCGCTGAGATTCCCCAGGTGGAGGGCCGGGACCAATACTGGATCGCCAAGGAGCGGGCCAAGGAGAATGGACAGCCGCGGTTGGCTGCGGAAGCCCACGTGGACCCCGGCACCGTTCACATGCCCAGCCCGTCATACTGGCCCATCATCATCGCTGCCGGTGTGGCCCTGATAGGCGGGGGAATTCTGGCCCACTTCGCGATTAGCTTCATTGGAGGCGCTATCTGCTTCCTGGGCATCATCGGATGGGCCAACGAGCCCACCGTTGCTCCCAACGCACACCCATCCGAGCCGGGCGCCAGTCATTAGGAGTCCGAAGCAATGGCCCATAGCGTAGAACCGGCCCACGGCGCCGATCACGAATACACCACCACCGGCCTGAACCACCGGAAGCTCCTGATGTGGGTGTTCCTTAGCTCGGACTGCCTGTTCTTTGGGGCCCTGATCGCCACCTACATGGTCTACCGGGGCCAGAGCCTGGTCGGACCTTACGCGGACCAAATCATCGACGTTCCCATAACAACCATCAGCACCTTTGTGTTGCTGTGCAGCAGCTTCGCCATGGTGCAAGCATTGGCCGCCACCAATCGCAACGACCAGAGAAGCATCCAACTCTGGCTTCTGGCCACCGCAGGCCTGGGAGCGATCTTCATCGGCTTTCAAGTCTATGAATTCAACGCCTTTAAAAACGAGGGTCTGACCCTGGGCACCAACCTGTTCGGAGCAACGTTCTTCACCTTGACCGGGTTCCACGGCGCGCACGTAACCCTAGGGATCATCTGGCTCTTGGGCTTGTTTTTCGTCGCCCGCAAGGGGAGGTTGGGACCAAAGACCAGCCTGGACGTGGAGCTGGCGGGCCTCTACTGGCACTTCGTGGACATTGTCTGGATTGTCATATTCACCTTGCTCTACTTGGTCGCCGGGTTCGATGCCGGACCGACTTCGCCCACGGTAGGTTGATGCCTTGACCCCGCGCCTATCCTCCAGGAGTTCCCTGTATGGCTGCTAGCCGCGACGAGCAACATACGACACACCACCCCTCGTTCATGCAGTATGTCCTGGTGGCGCTTATCCTCTTCGTCATCACCATTGTCGAGTTCCTGATGATTTGGGAAAGGCTTGGCATAGATTGGGATTCCTCAGCTGCGTTGGCCAACACCAAGGTCCCACTGCTGATTATGTTGTCTGCGCTCAAGTTCGCCATCGTCATCATGTTCTACATGCACCTGAAGTTCGAGTCGCGGTTGTTTACCGGAATATTCTTGGCCGGACTGGCGCTGGCCTTTACCGCCGGGATCGCCGTTCTGGGCATATTCGCCAGCATCGGCGGGGACCCAAGGCCATACGCTGACAAATACGCGGTGCCATACGAAGGGCACGGAGCAGAAAGCGTGGAGGCGGCAGAACTTGAGGCTACGCACGACACCGAGCCGGAACCGGAGCTTGCGCCTGGCCCGACTGAACTGGGGGTCAGGGTGGTAGCCGACACTTTCGAGTTTGACACCAGCAGGTTGACCGCCTCAGCCCGCTCTGAAGTGGCTTTAACCTTCCACAACGCCTCCACCGTATACCAGCACAACTGGGTCCTTGTACGCTCTGGAGATAGAGAGTCCGTTGTAGAAGACGGTCTTGCGGCCGGAGAGGAAAACGGTTGGGTCCCACCGGACGACGAACGGATACTCGCCCAGGTCCAGCTTCTGGGCCCAGGTCAGACGGAAGAGGTCCGGGTTAGTCTGGAACCGGGCTTATATGAGTTTGTTTGCACCTTTCCAGCCCATAACTTGACTATGTTCGGGGACCTCGAAGTAACCGGCGGCGAGTAAGCTCAAGTTGGCTGACCGGCGTTAGGGGCCTCAGCCTCAGCTGGCAACGATACGCCCTGGATTCTTGGCCTCCTCCCGCTGGTACCACATAGCCATCACGACTCCTGCCACGATCACGCTCATCATGTCTCCGGCAATCCAGAGGATGGTGCCGCCAATCTCTTGGTCTGTCTTTAAAGGGATGTTGAACGGCTGCTCCACCTCTCCGTAGGCGGTGTATATGATGTCGCCGGAGAAAGTAATTCCTGCGCCGAGCAACGTGTTGGGAATGACTATGAGCCCCAAGTACAGGATTCGCAGGCCGTAATGCAACCGCGACCGGTGGGGCTTGGGGTCCACCACCAACCACCAGAAGAGAAAGCCGGAAGCCAGCATGGTGAAATGCATGAACTCGTGCAAAGCAGAGTTCTTCAGCGCCGCATTGTGCGCCCCTGGCACTTGCCACAGGTAAAGCACGCTCAGAAACAGGACCGTAGTGAGCACCGGGTTGGTGATAATCTCGTAGGCCCGGCGTGCGCGGGGATTGCCGACGATCGGCCGTACCACCCGCCGCAGGGCCCAAGGGGGCAGTCCTCGCAGCATCGGGGTTAGCGGGGCGCCCAGCAGGATAAGTATTGGGCCAACCATGCGGAGCAGCAGGTGTTGCAACTGGTGGAAGGAAAACATGTGCTCCGCCAGCGCATCGATGGGCGATTGCAGGGCAATGAACAAGCAGAACAACCCGGCAAAGAAAGAGACCCTTTGCCACGTTCTCACCGGATGGCTGGGCCGCTCCCAACGAGACAGTCCGGTCAGGTACAAGTTGGCCACGAGAAGCAGCAGCAGGGTGGGCACCGGATTCAGGTTCCACGCGGTGATAGGGTTCTGCCCTTCGTTTATCCCGTCGTGGGCATAGGCCGGGGCCGCGGCGGCCAGAAGTTGCAGCGCGCCAACCACCGCCAGGGACGCCAGCAACCAGAACCTGACCCTCACAGTGGATCTCGGCCGGTGGGGCTGCCTGTGGGTCGGCGGCGGCTGGAAGCCCGTCCCTGGGAAAGGCAACGATGCCGGGTTTTCGGACTGGAGTCCCTAGATTGGGCATGGGGCATCGCGTGTGGGATCATGGGTGCACCGATCCTGATGCTGCATCATCTCCCGAACCGGAGCCATCCCCAGGGTCGCTCTTAGACCCAAGGCGTCGTCTCTGGCGCTGCGTGCTCCACCACAGGTAGCCTGCGCCTGAGATAATCACTAGCAATACCGCGATAAAGACCAGCCTTCCGCCTATGTCCTGCCGCGCCTCCTCCACCGTCAACGTCGTAACTTCTAAGACGGCATCCCCCAAGGGGTTGGAAATCTCAATAGCCACATGCCACTCCCCCGGCGCATCGAGGGTCATTTGGGCGTGGTACCGCGCTGGCTCCGACTCGTCTCGGATATTGTTGGCGGTGACTTTTTTCTCCTCGTCTGCCTCTCCGTGTCTGGTCCAGAGGGTGATCGTGGCGTCTGTGACGGGTTGACAGGTGGATGCGTCCCAAACATAAATGGCAACAATTGTAGTGCCTATTGATAACCTAGACTGGATTAGGGCAATCCTTACATAGTAAGGCTCGGCAATTTGCTGGAATCGGTAGCGTCCGGCTTGTTCGGGTTGGACGGGGGCTGATACCGGCTCCCCGCACGGCTGCTGATCGCTTTCCTGGGCCTGAGCCACGCCGGCGGTCCAGACCCAGGCAGCCAGCAATGCCCCCAACACACCCACAACTACCGCTGTCCCCTTTAGAAATCTCAAGATTGCCTGCCCCAGAGAGCCCGATTGTCGTGTCCCCAAAAAACCCGCTGTCGCCTTAGTAATCTGTCATCCAATCCCTTCGGCCCCTCCATCCGGAAGCGGACTGAATGCTTTGCGCCTCGTTTCGCCGAAGCTGCCACTTGTCCCGGAGCATAAGGGGCCGGCCGGGCGACGCCCGGTACAGCAACGTGCCGCTGCTCTTCTCTACATGTTAACATTAACCGGCCAGTCCGCAGCCCACCGGTCTTCCGGTTAGTCTGGAATCCCCGTTGTGCGGCCGCGGCAACGTTCACCGACGCAATATGGCAGAATCGGTCACATTCCCGAGAATTGTCTTGACATGTTAAGGGCGCAAAACTCTAGAGTAAGGACTAATCTATCCGTTGGCGGCCAATGGGTGACGGACAGATGAGAACCCAATCCCGGGATCTCTGAAGGCAACGGCTGGTTGAACACGCCAAGGCGGAGTTTGCCCATAAGGGTTTCCACGAGACCAACATCTCCGAGATTGTGCGGCGAGCAGGGATCGCAAGAAGCACCTTTTATCAATACTTCGACTCCAAGCTGCACCTCTTCCAAAGCATATTCGACTCCTTTCTGCAAGACCTGCACGACGCCGTCCAGCCCATACCCTTGGCCCCGGGCGCTCCTTCACCGTTGGTCCAGATACAGGACAACCTGACCCGGGTCTTGGACCTGGTGCTGAATGAGAGGGATCTGACCCACATATTTTTGAACCACTCAGGCGCATTGGACCAAAAGGTTGCAGGGCGAGTCAGCGAATTTTATGCGCAGGCGGCGGGGATGATACAGCGTTCACTGAACCTGGGCATCGCCATGAACTTGGTGCGGCCCTGCGACACCCGCATCACGTCATTCTCCATTATCGGTGCGGTCAAAGAGGTGGTTTTTCAACTCACAACTTCCCAGGAGCCCCGGCCCAGCACCGACGCGTTGGTGCGACAGCTTCTGGAGTTTGGGATGGACGGCGTGCTCGTGCAATCTCAAAACTCGTTGTTGGGCGCGGTCCGGCAAGCGGGGAATTCGGGACTCTCTTCGCATCTAGCCCGGCCTGTCGGATAAGCCGGAAGCACACAGTTTCTTTGGGTAACATCAGTCAGCAGTAGAGGTGCGGCGCCTTGAACACGAACACTGACAACGCTGTGGCAAACGGCAACTCTTCAGACCACAAGGTCCCCGAAAGCATTCTGGTGGGTTTGGACGTGGGGTCGACGACCGTAAAGGCGGTAGTTATGGACCCCGACACCGACGAGATCCTCTGGAAAGACTACCAACGCCACAATACCAAGCAACCGGAGATGGTCAACGAGTTCATCTTGAAGATCCGGGAAGCATTCCCGTTGCCCCAAACAAGATGCGCATATTCATCACGGGCAGCGGCGGCGGCACGCTCAAGGACTTTATAGGCGCTAAGTTTGTCCAGGAAGTGAATGCCGTCTCGTTAGCGGTGGAGCATCTATATCCAGAAGCGGGGTCGGTTATTGAACTGGGCGGCCAAGACGCCAAGATAATCATCTGGTTCACCGACAAGGAGACTGGGGCCAAGCGCAAAGTCCCCAGCATGAACGATAACTGCGCCGGCGGAACCGGCGCAGTTATCGACAAGATCAATGCCAAGCTCCAGTTAAGCGGTGAGCAACTGCGGGCCCTGGAATACTACGACGTTAAACTGCACCCAGTCGCCGGCAAGTGCGGCGTATTCGCCGAAACCGACATCAACGGGCTCCAGAAGCAGGGAGTGCCCTCCGAACAGCTGATGGCATCCTTGTTCGAGGCCATTGTTCAGCAGAATTTGAGCGTGTTGACCAGGGGCAATACCCTGCGGCCCACGGTACTCCTCTTGGGCGGTCCTAACACCTACGTTCCGGCCATCCGAGATTGCTGGAAGCACAACATCCCCAAGGTCTGGGCCGAGCGCAAGACCGAACTTCCAGAGGGCATCCCCCCGGAAGACCTGATCGTCGTCCCCGAAAACGCCCAGTATTACGCCGCCATCGGCTCGGTGGTCTATGGCAAGACTGAGGAAGACCACGTGGGCGTCTTCATAGGAACCGAGGATTTGGAGCAGTTCATCGAGGTCGGCAGGACCAAAATGCGGGAGCAGTCGGGGGACGTGGGCTTGGCCAAAACCCCGGATGAATTGGAGGAGTTCAAGAAACTCTTTCAGAAGCCTCCCTGGGAGCCTTCTGCCTTCGCACCCGGCCAAGAGGTGGAGGCTTTCATCGGAATCGACGGCGGGTCCACTTCAACCAAGGGAGTTCTCCTGGACAGGAATGGAGTCCTCTTGGCCAAGGCATACCAACTTTCCAAGGGCAACCCCCTCTCGGATAGCCAGGATATCCTTACGGAACTGCGGGAGTACGTAGAAGGCCAGGGGGCGACCCTCAACGTCTTGGGCCTGGCCACCACGGGTTATGCCAAAGACCTCCTCAAAGAAACTCTAGGCGCCGACGTGGCGATTGTGGAAACGGTAGCCCATACCAAGTCCGCGATGCACTACTACGATGACGTGGACGTAATCGTTGACGTGGGCGGGCAGGACATCAAGGTCATAGTCATCAACGACGGCAAGGTCAAGGACTTCAAGCTCAACACCCAATGCTCGGCGGGCAACGGCTATTTCCTCCAGAGCACCGCCGCCAAGTTCGGCTACTCGGTAGCCGAGTTTGCCGACGCGGCCTTCGACGCCGAGCGGTTGCCCGTTTTCGGCTACGGTTGCGCCGTGTTTATGGAAACGGACATCGTTAACTTCCAGCAATTGGGTTGGGAGAAACACGAGATCATGGCCGGATTGGCCAAGGTGCTGCCCAAGAACATCTGGCTATACGTGGTGGCTGAGCCAAACCTGGGCAAGTTCGGCACCAACTTCGTTCTCCAGGGGGGCACCCAGCACAACCTGGCCGCCGTCAAATCCCAATACGACTTCATCCTCTCCAAAATACCCGAGGCCAAGATCAGGGTTCACGAGTTCACCGGCGAGAGCGGGGCCATCGGAGCCGCTCTGGAAGCAATCCGAATTGCGGCCGAACGGGACTCTTCTTTCATCGGGCTGAGAGCCGCCGAGAATCTTGAATTCACCACCACCAGGGACGAATCGACCAGGTGCAGCTTCTGCAAGAACAAGTGCCTCCGCACCTACATCGATACCGAAACTCCCCAAGGGGACAACCGCCGTTTCATCATTGCCACCTGCGAAAAAGGCACGGTAGAAAGCATCGATGACATGAAGGAGATCAAGGCGCGCCTTGCCGAGATCATGGAGGCCAATCCTAACTTCGTGGAGAAAGCGTCGGTCAGGGCGTTCCGTACTACCGACCCGCCCAAGGTAAGCTCCCTCCGGAAGGCTGAAGAGGAGCCTGAAGTGCAGCGAAAAGGTCTCTTCGCCAGGTTCATTGGCAAACAACAGCCCGAGTCCGTGCCCATTCCGCTCATACCGCAGGATGTGCGGGTGCGGCGGCGGGACATCAAAATCGGCATGCCCCGGGTGCTCAATATGTACACCCTGGCGCCCTTCTTCCAGTCCTACTTCGAGGCGTTGGGCGTCGGCGCTCAAAACATCGTCTACTCCGATTACACCGATCCGGCCATGTGGTACAAGGGCTCGCGGCGGGGCTCCATCGACCAATGCTTCCCCAGCAAAGTCGCCCTTGCCCACGTTCACAACCTGATTTTCGACAAGAAAGAGAAGCAGAAGCCGGACGTCGTCTTCTTCCCCATCATCAACAAGCTGAAGACTGAGCTGGTCAACGCTGAGGACAGCGCAGCCTGTCCCACGGTCTCCATCACCCCTGAAGTGGTCAAGGCGGCCTTCACCAAGGAAGGGGACATCTTCGCCGAGAACGGGATGCGCTATCTAAACCCCTCCTTGGACTTCACCGAATGGCCGATGCTCGAGTACGAGATGTGGAACTGCTTCCAGGACGTGCTCCAGGTCACCTGGGCGGAAAACCGGGAGGCTTTGGAAATCGCTTTCCGGGCTTGGCGCGGCTATTTCGCAACCCTCCGGTCCGAAGCCCGGCAGGTGTTGGACAAGTTGGAAGAAGAAGGGAAGCTGGGCGTGGTCATGCTGGCCCGGCCGTACCACAACGACCCCGGCCTTAACCACGAAATCATGCAGGAAATCCAAAAGAAAGGCTACCCCATCTTCAGCATCGACTCGCTGCCTCAAGACGAAGACATGCTGGACAGGCTGTTCGGCAAAGAGGTTGAAGCGGGCGTCATCACCCACGCCATGGACATTACCGACGCCTGGAAGAACGCATACAGCGAGAACTCCAGCAAGAAGATCTGGGGCGCCAAGTACGTGGCCCGGCATCCGAACCTGGTCGCCATCGACTTGTCCAGCTTCAAATGCGGCCACGACGCACCTACCTACAACACCATAGAAAATATCATCGAAGCCTCGAACACACCCTACTTCACTTTCTTCGATATCGACGAGAGCAAGCCATCAGGCTCCATTAAAATCAGGGTCGAGACCATCGACTATTTCCTACAGCGGTACCAGGAACACTTACAGCGAAAGCTTTCCTCCAAGAACGAGCTGCACTACATGGTCGAGACATACCGTGAGGGACTGCTTCGAGCCAACGCGAAGGCGGCAGCCGAACTGGGGGCAGCCGGGCACATCGCCATTAGCGGCAACGACTCTCGCCCCAACGGCCACAAGGGGCCGGCCTCGAATGGCCACGGCCACGATGAATGGGTCCCGGTCAATTTAGAGTTGGGCAGCAAAGCAGACCGTCATCATAATGGCAACGGCCACCATGACACGGCGGATGAGCCCACTATCCCGTCCAAAGTCACGGCTCCCAACGGGAACGTGATGGACCTTAGCTCAACGGTGGGCGATGGATCGCAGAGCGGATTCCAGATGGGGTCCGGCGACTATGACCGTATCCGAAAAGAGAACACTGCCGGAGACCCAGTAGAAGAAGACTTCGGCAGCGGCTCCGCCGGCTGTAGCGTGCCCATCCGGCACTACCCCGTAAAGGCCTACGCCCAGGATGGAGAATCCATAGTGGGCATTCCCGACCAAGAGGAGAACGCCTCAGGAGTGCAATTTGTCCAGTTGGGCAACTTCAAGCTGCCCAAGAAAGAGCGAGCCGAAGAGGTGACCCCGGTAGAGGCCGACTAAACTCCAGACAATCAAGCTACGGAGCGAGCCGAATGGCCAAGGTATTGGACGAGCAAGACATCGAAATCCAGGTGGCGGAGTATGAAGCCAAGCTCCGAAAGGATATGGGCCTGGAAGAACAGGAAATCGAGCATTTCCACAAGCCCTACGAGTTCAACTGGCCCAAGGACCAGAAAGACTCTACGACCATCCTCTGGGGCGGGCTGACCGCGGCCCACGAAGAGCTTGTAACCGAAGCCATGAAGGGCTTGGGTTACAACGTGCGGATAATTCCGACCCCGGACAACGACTCGCTGGCTACCGGAAAAGAATACGGCAACAGGGGCCAGTGTAACCCCACCTATTACACGGTGGGAAACCTGGTCAAGTACTTGAAGGGGCTTCAGGACGCGGGGGAGCAGGACATCGAAGACCGGTACGTCTTCGTCACGGCCGGAGCCTGCGGGCCTTGCCGGTTCGGCATGTACGAGTCGGAGTACCGCAAGGCACTGCGGGACTCGGGTTTTGAGAAGTTCCGCGTCTTGCTGTTCAAGCAATCGGCCGGCCTGAACCAGGACAACGGCGACTCCGCCCTGGAGCTAAACCCCAAGTTCGGAATGGCCCTGATCAAGGGCGTCATGGTCGGCGACATGATCAACGACCTGGGTTACAAGGTCCGCCCCTACGAAGTCACCGAGGGGGAGACGGACCGGGTCACCAGAGAAGCCCTCAAATTGATGGGCGACACCATCCGCGAAGGAAATTCCGTATTCCGAGCATTGCGCCGCGTCCGTAAGATGTACCGGGACATCAAGGTCGACTATACCCGGGTCAAGCCCAAGGTTAAAATTACCGGCGAGTTCTGGGCCCAGACCACCGAGGGCGACGGCAACTACCACATGTTCCGCTGGCTGGAGTCGGAAGGGGCCGAGGTGATGGTGGAACCCATCGGCACCTGGATCGAGTACCTTATCTGGGCCGCCCGGCAGAATGCGGAGCAGCACCTGGTAAACGACAAGACGCGCAAGAGTTTCATTCGCAAGGTCAAACTGGTGCAGGTAGCTTTCCGGTTGTATTACAACCTCTACCGGTGGGGATTGGGATTCAAGACCGACTCCCTGCCCAACCAGAAGAAGCTGGCCGAATATGCTAAGGCCTACTACAACACGCACCTCAAGGGCGGGGAGGGACACCTGGAAATCGCGAAAAACATCATGGCCACCAAGGACAAACACGCCCAGATGGTCATGTCTCTTAAGCCCTTCGGCTGTATGCCCAGCACCATGAGCGACGGCGTCCAGAGCAGGGTCGTGGCCGACTACAAGGACGCTATCTTCCTGCCCGTCGAGACATCGGGAGACGGCGAGGTAAACGTCAAGAGCCGAACCCAGATGAAGCTATACGAAGCCAAGGTCAAGGCCAGGCAGGAGATGGCCGAGGTGCTGGACAAGTACAACGTAAACATCGAGCAGGTACGGGACTACGTGGCCAAGCACCCCAAGTTCAACGACCCCATGCGCAAGGTCCCGCATCACCACGGCATAAGCACCGCGGCCAATTTTATCGCCATGGTGGCGCCTCACGTAAAGTAGGCTCTACCGCCGGATTCGAGAGGCTTTGGAAAATCCCCCTTAAAGCAGGGGGGTTTTTCTTCTGCGGCCTACGCACACCGACCGACCGCCGCCCGCACCCTTCGGGCCAGGCCTGTCCGCGTTGACAGGGTGATTCAGCCCCATTAATCTATCTGTGCTTTGAGTCACGCGATGAAGCTGAGAGGAAAGACAGCCCTGGTCACGGGCGCCAGCCCGAACATCATGGGCGGCATTGCCGAGGGGCTGGCCGCGGCCGGCGCAAGGGCGGTATGCGTAGACATAAACCCCGCTTACGCCCACGGCTGCGCCCGGTCCATAGCCCGGCAAGG
This sequence comes from Dehalococcoidia bacterium, assembly GCA_965249215.1. Taxonomy (GTDB): domain Bacteria; phylum Chloroflexota; class Dehalococcoidia; order Lucifugimonadales; family UBA3495. The sequence continues at coordinate 1,519,934 of CBDFLN010000002.1, forward strand.
CGGACAAGCCACGGGACTGGTCTGCGACGTCACCGACGAATCCCAGGTTATGGAGACCATGGCGCGGGCTGAGAAAGTGTACGGGGCGGTTGATATTCTTGTGAACGGCGCCACCATATTCAATTCCAAGGGCGTCCTGGACATGCCGGTGGAGGAGTGGCGACGGCAGACCGATGTGCTCCTGACGGGCGCATTCCTGTTCACCAAGCACGCGGCCCAACGCATGATTGCGCAGGGTATCAGGGGCAACGTCATCAACATCATCTCGACTGCGGGGCACCAGGGCGAGCCTGGAAACGTGGGCTACAGCACCGGCAAGGGGGGCTTGCTGAACTTTACCCGTTCGGCGGCCATGGAACTGGCCAGGTACGGCATCCGGGTCAACAGCCTGACTCCCACCGCCACCGACACTTCGGAAGGCGCCGAGCGGGCCGCCCGCTGGGCGGTGCAGTGGCCGGCGCCCCGGCAAGGACAGCGGGACAAAGGCCTACTGCCCGACCCCAGCACCGGCGTGCCCTTGCGACAGTTGCCCAGTCCCAAACACTATGCCGCCGCCGCGGTGTTCCTGGCCTCGGATGACGCCGAGATGATTACCGCTTTCGACCTGCGGGTTGATGCCGGGGCTATTTCCCGCTACTGGCCCTGGGACCCTTCGAGGTCGGAGTCCTAGACCAGCCGGCGGAACGCCCTTGCGGCCTGGCTGGCGGCCGGAAAGGCGCAACCTTGGCTATACCTGCAGAGGACGAGGGAAACTTGGATCCCAAGCTGGAGGAATCGTCATGAGCACAACAGAGAACGACGGAGTCTCCCCGGAGGTCTTCCGGCAAATGGTGGAACGGGCCGGATTGGGCTTGAGCGAGGAAGAGTTGGAGCGTCTCAGACCTCTGTACGGCCTGTATTTTGAGTTCGTCAAACAGATTCACTCCGTCGACCTCCAAGACGAGGACATTGCCATGGCCTTTCAACCCGATTGGCAGTCCTAACGGGAATTGCGCCTCTGTTCCCAGGCGGATGACGCAAGCCGGAGCATTTCGCGAGCAGATATAGGGCGGTGATAACCATGCCGGACGTTGAAGAACAGCTACACTATCTGACCATTCAAGAGGTGGGAGACCGTATCCGCAAACGCGAGATGTCGCCGGTGGACGTGGTGGAGGCATCGCTGGACCGCGTTGAAGCCACCGACGACCGGCTGCATTCGTTCATTACCCTCCTGAAAGACGAGGCCCTGGAGCAAGCCCGAAAGGCCGAGGCCGAGATTGCCAAGGGCAACTACCGGGGTCCTCTCCACGGCATCCCATACGGGCTCAAGGACCTGTACGACACCGCCGGCATACGGACCACGGCGGCGTCCAAGGTAGATTTCGACCGGGTGCCGGCAGAAGACGCTACCGTCGTCACCAGGCTTCGGGAGGCGGGAGCCGTGCTGGTGGGCAAGCTTGTGATGCACGAGTACGCCACAGGCGCTCCCGACTTCACGTCACCTTTCCCGCCGGCTCGCAATCCCTGGAACCTGGAGCATGCCACCGGCGGGTCCAGCAGCGGGTCGGGTTCAGCGGTGGCGGCGGGTCAGGTGATGGGCGCTCTGGGATCATGCACCGGCGGGTCAATCAGGGGGCCGGCGTCTCTGTGCGGCATCGTGGGCATCAAGCCCACCTATGGACGGGTCAGCCGACACGGCGTGGTCACCCTGAGCTGGTCCCAAGACCACTGCGGTCCGATGACCCGGACGGTGTGGGACGCGGCGGCGATGCTTCAGGCCATCGCCGGCAGAGACCCCAAGGACGCGACGACCAGCGCAGCCCCGGTGCCGGACTACACGCGTTCCCTAGGCGAGGGCATCGAGGGCCTTACGATAGGGGTGCCCCGGCACTACTTCTTCGAGCCCAATCCCGACGTCAACCCCGAGGTGGTCGCGGTAGTCGAAAAGGGCCTGGGGGCGCTGCAGGAGTTGGGCGCCAACCTGGAAGAGGTGACCGTCCCCAACCTGGAGTACGCCCGGGCGGTGAACGCCATCATCATGGCCGGGGAGGCCTACGCATTCCACGAGAAGAACTTGAAGGCCAGGCCCGACGACTTCGGCGAGGCGGTGCGGGCCCGCTTCCGCATCGGCGCCTTGCTCAGCGCCAGCGACTACGTTCAAGCTCAGCGGTGCCGGCAACTGGTCAAGAGGGGGTTCGCAGAGGCTATGGCCCAGGTGGACCTGCTGGTCACCCCTACCACGGCCTACCCCGCCCCGCGCTTCGAAAGCTACGATGCCGCATTCACCCTGCGGGGGCCCAGCTTTACCGCTCCCTTCAACGTCACCGGGCTGCCGGCCATCTCGATTCCGTGCGGCTTCACCGAGGCCGGCCTGCCCGTGGGCATGCAGCTTGTGGGCAAGCCTTTCGACGAGCCAACCGTGTTGAGGGCGGCTCATGCCTACGAGCAACACGCCGGCTGGTTCCAGCAACGCCCGCCGATCTAGGGGTTCAACGGCAGGCAGGGTCACCCCACTATGTCCCTGACCGCGTCCAAGTAGCACTGGTAGGCCCTGTCGCTGAAGCAGACCAGCATTACGGTGTCCACTGACTTGTTCCTGGCCAGGAACTTTGCGGTCTCGGTCACGGCGATGGAGGCGGCCCGGTCCAAGGGAAAGCCGTAGGCCCCGGCGCTGACGGCCGGGAAGGCGATGGACCGGAAGCCGTGCTCTTCGGCGATGGCAAAGCAGCTCCGGTAGCAACCTGCCAGCAGCGCGTCCTCTCCATGGCTGCCGCCCTTCCACACCGGCCCAACGGTATGCACCACGCGCCCGGCGGGCAGGTCGTAGCCTCCGGTGAGCCTGGCTTCTCCGGTGGGGCAGCCTCCCAGGGTCCGGCATTCCTCCAACAGCTTGGGGCCGGCGGCCCGGTGGATGGCGCCGTCCACGCCCGCTCCGCCCAGCAGGGACTCGTTGGCGGCGTTGACAATGGCGTCAACCGGCAAGGTAGTGATGTCGCCGAGGAAGACGGTCAACCGTTGGCTAGCCAAGTGCTGCCTCTCGCGCATACGTGGCCCTGCGGTGGGGTAGGGATTTTTTCAGAAACTGTACCATTTCGTTCCAAAATGACCCATTTTGAGGGGCTGGCCCGGGAGTGTCCTTCGATTTCCCCCTTCGACGGGCTCAGGACAGGCTCGGGACGAACCGGGGATGGGTCGTTGGGAAGGGGCCGGGGCCCAGGCGTGTATTTCGGCGGGCGCTGAAATTTTTGTTCCCCTCTCATTTTCTCCCGAAGCCTCCCATTTTGGGGAGGGAGTGGCAGGGCCCTGTTTCGGGGGTTTCCCCTTATTTGAGCCATTGTGAGACATTTTGGGACATCCTCCGTTCGTTTGGTTCGAGGGCCTCACCACAGGTGGTTCGAGAGCCTCACCACGAACGGAGGGGCGGCCGCGCCTGTTGGCTGGGCGGGCCTTGCCGGCCGGTGGTAGCGGACGACAGAGGGAACTTTGGGAAGCCGGCGCAAATACCATAGGAGTCGAGTTTAAGGATTGGCGTTCGGGGCTGTCAACGGGGAAATGTCAGTGCCCAAGGGGGGCCTGCGGTTGTTTGGCGAACGGAGCAAATGCCGGGACATTCGCATGTCCGTTCGAATGGTTCGAGAGCCTCACCACGAACGGAGCTCCAGGGCAGAAGTTTCAGATTCCTCGCTCCGCTCGGAATGACAAGGGGTGTTGGAATGGCGGTGCCGCTTAGCCCGAATCCACCGAAGGAGGGCGTCGGGTTAGCGTCCTGAAGCGGCAAGAAGGTGCTCCTGTGCTTCTGGGATAATGGTTTTGTAGCAAAAAACCGACCCCGGAAAAGGAGCACCCAATAGATGCTGCCACGCAACCACCCCGACCGGATCCAAATCACCTTCGACGACCGCCGCTTGGTGGCCAATGCCGGGCTGCTCCTTCCGGCCACCCTGGCGCGGCACCTCGGCCTGCCCGAACTCGTCCGGCAGCGCCTCGACCTGGGCGATGCCCCGGGGCGGGCGAACACGAGCGACAAGATGATGACGCTGGTGGCGTCTGCGCTGGCTGGGGGCGACTGCATTGACGACGCCGATGTGTTGCGCACCGGGGGGACGGCCTGCACCCTGGGCGGCACGGTCAAGGCGCCATCCACCCTGGGCACCTTCCTGCGCAGCTTCCGGTGGGGCCACGTCCGTCAACTCGACCGGGTGAGCCGCGAGTTGCTGGCCCGGGCTTGGCAGGCCGGGGCGGGACCCGGCGACGGGCCCCTGACCATTGACCTGGACTCCACCATCTGCGAGACCTACGGACTGGCCAAGGAGGGCGCACGCCACCACGGCTATACCGGCAAGCGGGGCTATCACCCGCTGTTGGCCGTCGCCGCCGGCACCGGCGACGTGCTGATGTCCCGGCTGCGCGAGGGCCGCGCCAACACCGCCCGGGGCGCCGCCCACTTTCTGCGGGAGACGGTGGGGCGGGTACGCTACGCCGGGGCCAACGGACGACTCACGCTACGGGCCGACAGCGGGTTCTACACTCATGGCGTGGTATCCGTCTGCCGCAAGATGGATGTCCGCTTCTCCATCACCATCCGCCAGCACAAGAGCCTGCGCAATCTCATCGAGACGATACCCGAGGATGCCTGGACTCCCATTCCCTACTGGATGGACGGCGCCGCCGATGTGGCCGAGACCACCTGCACTCCCTTCCAGAGTGAACCTGACGCCGCGCCGGTGCGGCTCATCGTCCGGCGTGTGAAGCCCACGCCCGGTTCCCAGTTGGCCCTCTTCGCCAAATACAGCTATCACGGCTTCATCACCGACCGGGACGGGGAGTTGCTCGAACTGGAGGCTGACCATCGCCGCCACGCCGAGATCGAGAATGCCATACGCGACCTCAAGTACGGCGTCGGGCTCAACCATCTCCCCTCGGGCCGCTTCGCCGCCAACGGCGCCTGGCTGGCCGTCCAGACGATGGCCCACAACCTGGCCCGCTGGACCGCGCGGATCGGTCTGGGAGAGCGGATAGCCACCACCAAGACCCTCCGGCGGCGGTTCTTCTCCCTGGCCGGACGGCTCACCCGCTCGGCACGCCGGTTGACCCTGCATCTTCCGGATCGCTGGCCTTGGGCTGAGAAGTTCAGCCGCGCCTTGGCCCGGCTGCGAGCCATTCCACTCCCGGCCTGACGGCACCGTCGGCGACCGACCCACCCACCGGACAACCGAAGATCCCCGCAGACTCGCGCCAGCCCGGTCCGAGAGAGTTCCCTGCTGCGTATTCTCTCGCCATCCCGCGCATCGCAGCTCCTGCAGACGCCCATAGGGGCCCCTGTGCGGCGATGAAGACCGTCCGCCGACCTCCCTACCCCAAATGGAACCCAGGCTATTTCCCCTGTAGCTCCCTCATCCCCCTTCCGCTTTCCTCACGCCGTCCATCGGTGTCCTTCGGTGGATTCGGGCTTAGCCTGGGTGGACGATACCCCCGAAGTCGGGTATAGGGGATGGTGGTATTGAAAGGGGTATTCCGGGAGTAGCGGAAGCGGTGTTGGGGGGAGCGTTCCCGCAACGGTACGCGTCACAAAAGAGGCTTTCCTTCTTGAAATAGCTGGTGGCTTGTGATGGAATGGGGAATCAATTAAGAAACGCATTGAGGGGTTCCGATTGGCTAGCACATTCATCTTAATACCTCATAGTGAAGAATTCGACCCTGTTTACTCAGGCTTCTTAAAGCCGGTGCTGGAAGAGGCAGGGTTCACCGTTCAGCGCGCTGGTGACATCCTCAGTACCCAGAACATTCTTCGGGACATCTTCGAGGCGATTGCAAATAGCGACTTGATTGTTGCAGATTTGACCGGTTCCAACGCCAACGTGTTCTACGAACTGGGTATCGCTCACGCATGCGGGAAGACGGTTATTCTCCTTACTCAAGCCGTCTACGATGTACCATTTGACCTACGGGGATACCGCCTGATTGAATACGACCCATACTTTACCGAAATAGACAAAGCAAAACGGACACTCGCCGATTACGCTGAGAAGTTTCAGAAAGGAACATTGCCAGCCCGCCACCCGGTATCAGATTTCTTCCCGGACGGTCATTTACCCATTTCCGGCGACGACGGCATTCATCAACCAGGCGAACCCCCTTCCTCTGATATTCCCTTAGATGAAGACCCCCCTGGATTCCTTGACTCCCTGATTCAGGCCGAGGACCATTTCAATGGCATGTCTGAAATTTTGGAGCGGGTGTCTGGCAGCCTGGGGAGAATGACTGATGGCATAAGCGATGCAACGAAGGACCTTGAAAGGATTAATGCCAACCCAAACCGGTCTTCTGCAAGAGCGGCTCAGAACGTTTGCCGCAGATTCAGCAAGAAGGTTGGGGCTTTCAATGACGTGTTGAAACCAGCCAATACCGAGTTTGCCGAGACCATTGGTGAAGTTCAAGAAGATGTCGCCGAGATACTCTCATTTCAAGGCGAGTACATTGAATCGACCGCCCAGCGAGTTTCCGAGCAGAGGGAGTCCTTGCAGGTGTTATTGGATTCAGGAACCGTCGCGCTGGAATCCCTCAACGGCTTGATTTCTTCGTTTGAGTCTGTTCCTCGCATGGAGAGACAACTTGACAGGCAATTGCAGATAGGAGTCGATGAACTTTACAAGATGGGGGGGAACATCTCCAGATTAACGACGTGGGGGTCAGCGGTGGTCAGTAGAATGGACGAGATGTTGGAACGTGAAGAGTATGGGGAGTCCGCGCAGTCACGCTGAAAGACACAGCATCTCGCCCTGGTGGGTAATGGTCACGGTGGTGGGCCAACCGCTTTTGGAGCTAACCCAACTGGCTGTTGGGCAGCTCCTCAGGTAGGATAGGCGGGCCACCGCCAACTGTAGCAACAAATCCCAAGTGTCAATAGAGTGCGGTCACCGCGCCTGCAATAGCACGCCTAGCCGCAATTGCCGCCCAAGGCTTGGGTTGTGAGGCGAGGCCATCGAGAATCTGTACATAGACGCTATGGATGAAGCGGATAAAGGCCTGATGGTGGCCTCGTCCCGCTCTTAACGTCTGCTGCAATTAATGGATGGCGACTACGACGGTAGCGACCGGTAGCTTGGCCTGGTACTGACCCGCCTATCTCTTCCATTTCTGGGTGCCGTTGAGCTTCGGCGGATGATCGACAGGGGGTGTGGGATTGGCAAGGGGCTTTGCGCAAAGGGCTCCTATTGCGGGACGTCGAGGCTGCTTCCGACTAAGGTTGCATCCCACGGGGAGAGGTTCGGGCGACCTAGCTTGGGACTTGGTCCTGGCCGTAGACCTCGGTGTTGGGGTAAAAGCCGTACCAGCCGAACCAGTAGGCGTTGCGGCTGGGAAGACGGGGCAGGCGCTGGGAGTCGTCGTCGGTGTGGACCAGGGCGTCTTCTTCCAGACGCCACCTGCCGCCGGACTCGTCAAGCAATAGGTCCGTCCCAGCTTCCCGCACCACCTCGGAGAAGACGATGTCTCCACGGTGATAGGCGCGGGGCCCACCGCTAATACCGGGAGTAACGACGACCAGGTTTATTCCTCCCAGCTCGTCGTTGACTACCGGCTCCCGGGCGGCCAGCATACCAAAGGAATAGGCCCTTTCGCGGCCGTTTAGGGTGAGGCCAAGCACCTGTACTTTGGTGGGCAGGGCATTGCTCCGGGTGGCCACCGGAAACATGGTGCCGGGCTGAGCCCGGTATTGGAAATAGAAGGAACCGGGGTCCGACTCGGGCAGATAACGGTAGCCGGGATAAACTCCCGTTTCCACGTCCAGGACGGTGGTGTCGGGATGGGAGGCGAGCCATTCCCCCCAAGTCGTCAGCGTGACGGGAATCACGTCGAGGACGATGCCGCTATCCGCCAGCGTCCCCGTAACGGGCTCCCCCCGGAACTGGTGCCAGAGGGATCTGGTCTTCCGGTCGTACATGAGCTTGTTGCTCTGGTAGAGGAAGCCGGAAGTCCCAAAGGAAAGGGCCTCGCCGTCGACTGTTGTGGAATACACGATTCCAGCTCCGCAGAGCGTTCAATAGGATAAGGCGAAGGGCACCCCTCCCAGCACGTCGTTGGCCATCTCGTGAGGATTGAGGATGCGCAGGGGATAGGCCCGGTGCTCTCCATTGATTGACAGTCCAAAGACCCGGTCGGAGTCCAGGATATAGCCGGCCTCGTCTGCCGGTATGTGGGGCGGGTCTTGGAGGTCGGGGATGCCGTCCTTGCGAACGCCTCCCCAGGCGACCTCCTCCAACCTGATGCGGGTCTTCATCCCGTCGTAGAAGAATTGCCTGAAGTTGGGGTCTATGGCGGAATATAACTCGCCCTTCCAACCGGCGAAGCCGGAGGGGGGTTGCACCTCGGGATGGTTGCCCAGCCACTCCATCCACCACGCCCAGTGCCTTAGTTCTGGAGGGATGTCCTCGCCGTCAGTCCCTCCGGAAAGCTCGTCTATGGCGCAGGGCAGGCACAATCCAGGGATATACTGAAACCTGAAACGCATCAGCTCCATCAGCACCGGAATGAAAGCCTGGTTGCCGGTGGCGACCATGGCATCGACAATGGCACTCAAGTCTCCCCCGATAGTCGCTCGCATGAGCTGCGTGGCCTCGTCCGGCGGCTCAGGGGGGTCCCGGGTCGGCGTCGGGGCAACTGGGGTAGCTGAGGCCATGTCGTCTGAATCGAGTTCGCCGGTGGGAGTTGGCGGGGGCTCGGTCCCAGGGGCAGGTTCGCCGGTGGGAGTTGGCGGGGGCTCGGTCCCAGGGGCAGGTTCGCCGGTGGGGGTTGGCGGGGGCTCGGTCCCAGGGGCAGGTTCGCCGGTGGGGGTTGGCGGGGGCTCGGTCCCGGGGGCAGGTTCGCCGGTGGGGGTTGCAGGTACGGCAGTTTCCGGCGCGGACTCACCGGCAGGCATCGTCGGTTCGGCTGTCTGGGGGCCGCCACAAGCGGCCAGGGCCAGGGCCAGGGCAGCGACGGCCAGCCACCAGCGGGCTTTGGGCATCGGGACGGCCTTTAAGTTCGGCAATGTTGCGGACCTGTTTACCTAGTCGGAGCAAGCTGAGTCGGGCATGCTTATTTTAATACGTGGTAGCCTGGCTTGCGGATGTGTTTGGCGGGGCAACAATGCAGGTGCAGGTTGATATACGACCAGGCTTAAGCCCGAATCCACCGAAGGAGGGCGTCGGGTTAGCGTCCTGAAGCGGCAAGAAGGTGCTCCTGTGCTTCTGGGATAATGGTTTTGTAGCAAAAAACCGACCCCGGAAAAGGAGCACCCAATAGATGCTGCCACGCAACCACCCCGACCGGATCCAAATCACCTTCGACGACCGCCGCTTGGTGGCCAATGCCGGGCTGCTCCTTCCGGCCACCCTGGCGCGGCACCTCGGCCTGCCCGAACTCGTCCGGCAGCGCCTCGACCTGGGCGATGCCCCGGGGCGGGCGAACACGAGCGACAAGATGATGACGCTGGTGGCGTCTGCGCTGGCTGGGGGCGACTGCATTGACGACGCCGATGTGTTGCGCACCGGGGGGACGGCCTGCACCCTGGGCGGCACGGTCAAGGCGCCATCCACCCTGGGCACCTTCCTGCGCAGCTTCCGGTGGGGCCACGTCCGTCAACTCGACCGGGTGAGCCGCGAGTTGCTGGCCCGGGCTTGGCAGGCCGGGGCGGGACCCGGCGACGGGCCCCTGACCATTGACCTGGACTCCACCATCTGCGAGACCTACGGACTGGCCAAGGAGGGCGCACGCCACCACGGCTATACCGGCAAGCGGGGCTATCACCCGCTGTTGGCCGTCGCCGCCGGCACCGGCGACGTGCTGATGTCCCGGCTGCGCGAGGGCCGCGCCAACACCGCCCGGGGCGCCGCCCACTTTCTGCGGGAGACGGTGGGGCGGGTACGCTACGCCGGGGCCAACGGACGACTCACGCTACGGGCCGACAGCGGGTTCTACACTCATGGCGTGGTATCCGTCTGCCGCAAGATGGATGTCCGCTTCTCCATCACCATCCGCCAGCACAAGAGCCTGCGCAATCTCATCGAGACGATACCCGAGGATGCCTGGACTCCCATTCCCTACTGGATGGACGGCGCCGCCGATGTGGCCGAGACCACCTGCACTCCCTTCCAGAGTGAACCTGACGCCGCGCCGGTGCGGCTCATCGTCCGGCGTGTGAAGCCCACGCCCGGTTCCCAGTTGGCCCTCTTCGCCAAATACAGCTATCACGGCTTCATCACCGACCGGGACGGGGAGTTGCTCGAACTGGAGGCTGACCATCGCCGCCACGCCGAGATCGAGAATGCCATACGCGACCTCAAGTACGGCGTCGGGCTCAACCATCTCCCCTCGGGCCGCTTCGCCGCCAACGGCGCCTGGCTGGCCGTCCAGACGATGGCCCACAACCTGGCCCGCTGGACCGCGCGGATCGGTCTGGGAGAGCGGATAGCCACCACCAAGACCCTCCGGCGGCGGTTCTTCTCCCTGGCCGGACGGCTCACCCGCTCGGCACGCCGGTTGACCCTGCATCTTCCGGATCGCTGGCCTTGGGCTGAGAAGTTCAGCCGCGCCTTGGCCCGGCTGCGAGCCATTCCACTCCCGGCCTGACGGCACCGTCGGCGACCGACCCACCCACCGGACAACCGAAGATCCCCGCAGACTCGCGCCAGCCCGGTCCGAGAGAGTTCCCTGCTGCGTATTCTCTCGCCATCCCGCGCATCGCAGCTCCTGCAGACGCCCATAGGGGCCCCTGTGCGGCGATGAAGACCGTCCGCCGACCTCCCTACCCCAAATGGAACCCAGGCTATTTCCCCTGTAGCTCCCTCATCCCCCTTCCGCTTTCCTCACGCCGTCCATCGGTGTCCTTCGGTGGATTCGGGTTAAGACAGCCGTCCGGACGATTCCAGGTTATGGGTCATTGCTAATCAACACCGAACCACTGCGGCCTTCATAGTCCATCCTACAGGCAGCGAGAAATGCCCGACCTACCAGCGCAGGATGCATGAAACCACCGGCAGAAAGATGATAACCAGCAAATTGCCCATAGAGTAGGGCCGAGCCGCCCCAATATCAATGGACCAAACCCAGCATTAGCCGTGGGCATATTCGCGCCCGAAAACCACCGCAGAAGAGAGCCGGTTTCGAAGAGCGCCGGAAACTTGCCGGACCAAATAAGGACCCCGCCCAAATTGACGGGTTGCATCCATCGCGGCATCCTGGAATGAATCGTACCTCCCGACAAGTTCCTCGCCGACAATGAGCACCCACTTGCCAGAGTGCTGTTCTTCCAAGCTCACCTTCATGGCCTCGAAGGCCTTGATTTCACGAGGCAGCGCAGACGTAGCGGGCCTCCTCTCCATTTTGGGCAATAACAGGGGCTGCCAGTATACCAATTGTCACAAGTAATCCAGCAGATAATCGGAGAATGCAATAACCACACGTTGAAGAAATCGGTCGGTTCCGGGTAATGTCATTCTTGTTTGGTATACTGCATACACGGCTATTTCGGGGCGCGGATCCTAATGGCACGGTAGGGCCAGGAGACGAACGTGCGGCCGATAATGTCCGTCTATTTCCCTAATTGCAATGCAGCCCTAATCAACGATATTCAATAAGATATACTTTGGGATGGAAACGAACCGGGAAGCGATTCGGCGACGATTGGAACGAGAGGGTTGGACGATAGTACGCCGCGGCAAGCATGACATTTACCGGCATGCGAACTCGGATGAAACCATATCGTTGCCTAGACATCGTACGGTTTCTCTAGGGATTGCCCGGCAGATATACAGAAAGGCTGGATGGAACGAATGAGCGTGAAGACCATTACCAAGTATCCGGCGATTATCGACGGAGAGCGGGGCGCCTATGGGGTGGTTATACCCGATCTAGGGGCCTGCGGCATGGGAGCAACTGTGGATGAAGCCCTGGCCGACGCCGCCCAGGCGTTGCCGGAATACCTGGCAGTATTGCGTGAGCACGGCCAGGACATTCCTTCACCCAGCGCCTTAGAGGACATCTCGCTGGCCGCAGGCGAGATGCTCGCCTACGTAATACTGGAGGAGTAGGCAGGGCATAGTTAGCATTCGGTCCCCGATTGTAAACCCATACGCAGCATAACTTATACCAGGGAATACCGCTTTCAAAAGCCCGAGGCGGCGTTTAACATCGGTTTCAGGTTCAAAGGCGTAGCGTAACCTCCACCGGCTCGCCTAGGTCGGCGGCCAGTACCAGGGCGGCGCTGCCGTCCCGTACCGCCGCTTCCAAGTACCCGTGGCTGCCCAGCAGGGCCACCAAGCCGTCCTGGGGGGACTCCGGCCCTCCGTGGAAGGTGCGGCTTAGTCCCTCTATGACCCGGCCGCAAATCTTCAAGTCAACGCCGGACGAACCCTCCAGCATGGCAGCGGATATGTTGGTGACCAGGTTGCCGAAGTGGTCCACGTTGATAACCTCGCCCCGGATGACGTTCCCCTGGCGTGTGGGCCGCGGCGAGGGCAGCCAGCACAGCCGTTTCACAGGCTCGCCCAGGTCCTCGGGTGGAACTCCCAGGGACAGGTGGGCGGCGGCGGGGGCGAAGACGTCCCGGCCGTGAAAAGTGTGGCTGACGGGGTGAAGCCAATATTGGGGGTTGGTGAGGCGGTAGGCGGCAAGGCCGGCGGGGACGTCTATCTCGCCCGCTTGCTCCGGGGGGTGCTCCAGGTAGTCGCTGAGGACATGGCTGAGGACGCCGTTGTCCGGCGCCAGGAACCGCCCGTGGGAGGTTAGCAGCAACAAGGCTAGGCGGTCGGTACCCACGCCCGGGTCGACGACCACCACGTGGATGGCGCCGGGGGGAAAGAAGCGATAGCTGGCGCCCAACACAAATGCGGCCTGGGCTATGTTCTGGGGGCGAATTTGGTGGGTGAGGTCGATAATCGGGACGCGGGGGTTGATGCCCAGGGCGACGCCCTTCATCACGCCGACGTACGGGTCCTGCAATCCGAAGTCGGTGGTCAAGACCAGGGGTTGGGACTGGGACTCGCAGTCGTTGGGGTTTATGGGGTCCTCCCGTCGCCCCCTAGGGTCATTTAATTGTTAGCGCTCCCGTTGGGCCTGAGCTTGTCGAAGGCCAGTCCGTTCATGGTTCGAGAGCCGGAGTATTATCCGATCCTGTTTGAAGCTACTGTCCGCGTCTATCGGTACCATGGCCCTGATATTCCCACATATATACCCACACAAATGATTGGATGCTATGGGCTTATTTGGGACTATACCGACTTGAAGCTTTTGAATTGCCCAATTTCTGAGCCAAAGACGGGATTCCACCAGACCTGTCGGGTCCCAGGGTATCCTGCTTTTTGCCGGTTGCCAACACTTAGCCCGAATCCACCGAAGGAGGGCGTCGGGTTAGCGTCCTGAAGCGGCAAGAAGGTGCTCCTGTGCTTCTGGGATAATGGTTTTGTAGCAAAAAACCGACCCCGGAAAAGGAGCACCCAATAGATGCTGCCACGCAACCACCCCGACCGGATCCAAATCACCTTCGACGACCGCCGCTTGGTGGCCAATGCCGGGCTGCTCCTTCCGGCCACCCTGGCGCGGCACCTCGGCCTGCCCGAACTCGTCCGGCAGCGCCTCGACCTGGGCGATGCCCCGGGGCGGGCGAACACGAGCGACAAGATGATGACGCTGGTGGCGTCTGCGCTGGCTGGGGGCGACTGCATTGACGACGCCGATGTGTTGCGCACCGGGGGGACGGCCTGCACCCTGGGCGGCACGGTCAAGGCGCCATCCACCCTGGGCACCTTCCTGCGCAGCTTCCGGTGGGGCCACGTCCGTCAACTCGACCGGGTGAGCCGCGAGTTGCTGGCCCGGGCTTGGCAGGCCGGGGCGGGACCCGGCGACGGGCCCCTGACCATTGACCTGGACTCCACCATCTGCGAGACCTACGGACTGGCCAAGGAGGGCGCACGCCACCACGGCTATACCGGCAAGCGGGGCTATCACCCGCTGTTGGCCGTCGCCGCCGGCACCGGCGACGTGCTGATGTCCCGGCTGCGCGAGGGCCGCGCCAACACCGCCCGGGGCGCCGCCCACTTTCTGCGGGAGACGGTGGGGCGGGTACGCTACGCCGGGGCCAACGGACGACTCACGCTACGGGCCGACAGCGGGTTCTACACTCATGGCGTGGTATCCGTCTGCCGCAAGATGGATGTCCGCTTCTCCATCACCATCCGCCAGCACAAGAGCCTGCGCAATCTCATCGAGACGATACCCGAGGATGCCTGGACTCCCATTCCCTACTGGATGGACGGCGCCGCCGATGTGGCCGAGACCACCTGCACTCCCTTCCAGAGTGAACCTGACGCCGCGCCGGTGCGGCTCATCGTCCGGCGTGTGAAGCCCACGCCCGGTTCCCAGTTGGCCCTCTTCGCCAAATACAGCTATCACGGCTTCATCACCGACCGGGACGGGGAGTTGCTCGAACTGGAGGCTGACCATCGCCGCCACGCCGAGATCGAGAATGCCATACGCGACCTCAAGTACGGCGTCGGGCTCAACCATCTCCCCTCGGGCCGCTTCGCCGCCAACGGCGCCTGGCTGGCCGTCCAGACGATGGCCCACAACCTGGCCCGCTGGACCGCGCGGATCGGTCTGGGAGAGCGGATAGCCACCACCAAGACCCTCCGGCGGCGGTTCTTCTCCCTGGCCGGACGGCTCACCCGCTCGGCACGCCGGTTGACCCTGCATCTTCCGGATCGCTGGCCTTGGGCTGAGAAGTTCAGCCGCGCCTTGGCCCGGCTGCGAGCCATTCCACTCCCGGCCTGACGGCACCGTCGGCGACCGACCCACCCACCGGACAACCGAAGATCCCCGCAGACTCGCGCCAGCCCGGTCCGAGAGAGTTCCCTGCTGCGTATTCTCTCGCCATCCCGCGCATCGCAGCTCCTGCAGACGCCCATAGGGGCCCCTGTGCGGCGATGAAGACCGTCCGCCGACCTCCCTACCCCAAATGGAACCCAGGCTATTTCCCCTGTAGCTCCCTCATCCCCCTTCCGCTTTCCTCACGCCGTCCATCGGTGTCCTTCGGTGGATTCGGGCTTAGGCTTCACAGATCCCTGAAAGGCAAGACACCCAAAGAGTCTGCTGAGTCTATGGCCAGACTCTCCTAGCCAGTGATGCTAACTTCGGGGTAAGGTCACCGAACCATCCTAAACAGCAAGACCGGGTAGATGAGCCGGCTTGCTTGATGGTGGGTTCGAGTCCTCTTAGGTGGGCCGGACTGGACGAAATCAAGAACCGAGGCCCCCTCACTGGTCACACCATCCCTTGGCATGGGTATCGTGTAGGTAAGGGTAGCTTCGTCGCCAACGATTTCGATGCCCTTCACGAAGTTTCGAATGAGGGCTTTTCGCTCTAGCATCGTTCCTTCTTGCAGACACGTGCGGAGGTCCTCGACGTACACCTTGATCTCCTTGGTGTCTGGCAGATCGACCCTTCTCTGCTCCAGTTGGCTTTCTGCTTCTTCCCTGGCTGCCGTGAGCTGGTCCTGGCGATGCTTCAGGGCCAGAATGCGGGGCGAGAGGGCCTCCAAAGTCAGATGCTTGGTCTCCAGGGCCTCATAGAGGTTCCCCAGCCTGCTCTCCACATCCCCAAGTTCCGCTTCGATGGCCTTGAGCCTCCCGTCAAGCTCCCCGGCCATGGCGTCTATCTCTTCGGCGACGATGGTTACCAGCTCAGTGATGGTCTCGTCGGTGAGGATGCGCTCTTTAATCTTGTCGATGACGAAGCCCTCCACTTTGGGAGCGTTCAGGTAGCTGGCTTGGCAGGTTCCTGCCCCTTGCCGGTGAAGGGTGCCGCAGACGTAGTAGCCGTACTGACCGCTCTTGGCTCCCTGGCCGATGTAGGGCTTGCCGCAGGTACCACAGAGCAGCAACCCACTCAACAGGAACTTGCTCCCCACGCGGGCCGGTCTCTGCACTTTCGGCGCGCGTTCCTTTAGGCCCTGCTGCACGTTCTCGAACAAGTCTCTTGAGACCAGTGCCTCCCAAGCTCCCTCCACTCGTACAGGGTCGGGCTCCTTGTCACCCTTCGTCGTTCTGCCCCAGACCGAAGTCCCTGTGTAGGCTTCGTTGGTCAGCAGGTAGTAAAGGCCGGTCTTGTGCCAGCGCCATCCCTTATTGGTGATGCCCCGCTCGTTCAGCTCCTTGCATATCTCCTTCAGGCCGTTACCCATGAGAGAACTCTCGAACACCTCCCTCACTATCGGAGCCGTGGCGGGGTCAAGCTTCAACGTAGGACGCTCCTTTGCCCCGTCGGATACTTTGACCCGCTTGTATCCGAAGGGAGCCTTGGAACCCAGGAAGAAGCCCCGTGACGCGGCCTCCCGCATACCCCGTGTGACCTCCTGGGCAAGATTCTCCGAGTAAAATTCGTCCACGCTCTCGATGATGGCTTCCATGAGCTTGCCAGTAGGGGAGTCGTCGGCGTGCTCGGTGATGGAGACTACCCTGACACCCTTCCTACGCAGCATGGACTTGAAGGCCACAGCATGCTCCCGCTTGCGGGTGAACCGGGAGAACTTCCACACTAGAATCTCTTGGAAGGGGGCATTGGGCTTGCTCCCCTCCTCTATCATCATGCGGAACTGGGGCCGGTCGGCGACGCGCCCGCTCTCGGCCTCGTCGACGTATTCTCGTGCAACAATGTAGCCATTGGCCTGGGCGTAGTTCCTGAGCGCCCGGAGTTGGGCGGCTATCGAGAGGTCCACGTCCTGCCGGTCACTGGACACCCTGGCGTAGAGGGCTGCTGGTGTGAGGGCTTGTTTATGTTGCATGATTGAGTTCTCCTGATGGCTAAGGTTTTTGCAACTCTGGGAAGTAGGTGGCGTAGAAGCCACGATCCCTGGTCAGAAAGGTGTCGGCATTGGCAGACGCATGGGCACCTATCAGGAAGTCGGAGATGATCCGGCCTCTCGGCCCACCAGCCTGTCGATATTGCAACCACCGGAGTCCAGCTTCATATGCGATATCGGTGTCAATGGGCGAAATCGTTGCGTTGATCTCCCGCAGCGCTCCATCCAAAGAGGAGCGGTCACCGAAGGCCGGAACCAGCTCTGCATAGACCACATCGCAGACGAGGATAGCTCCTCTATCGTAGGCGTGCGTAAGCCACTCCTGCGATTGGGAGTGGTGCGGCGCATCGGATATGAATACGTCCAGCAGGACGTTGGTATCGACTGAAGTAATCACCTTCCCCTGGTCTCTTCTATGTATTGGTCTACATCGACAGCCCCGTCGAGGATCCCACTGACCCTCTCCACGGGATGCTTGGATGCTGCCCGCTTCTGGATGAGTAGTCCATCCTCGGTTGGCGTGATCTCCACCTCGACATCTTGATTCATACCAAAGCGATCTCTCAGTCTCTTGGGGATGGTGATCTGCCCTCTTTCGGATATTCTCATGCCTAACCTCATATGAATTCCATGTTTAGTACATCATACCATATTTGCCATGATTGGGGAAGATGATCCAGATGACCAACCCGTTTGGTGACTCTCTTCACCCTCCCCCAAGAGCATAGGTAGGCTCCCAGCTATCGGGTGTGCGCCAAGCCCGTCCCAAAGGTCCCAACTCCTCCAAGGACCTCCTGTGGGATACCCAAAGCGGCACCCTGACCCTGGCGTGCTCCATCTCCTTCCTGGCCACCCGTAGGAAGTGGGTCTCTGCCAAGTCGTTGTGGAAGACCACGAGGACGATGGGCTGCGTGCCGTGGTCGTCGGTGGGCCGGTGTGACGAGTAGTAACGAAGATAGGGAGCTAGCCGTGCCGCCATGGTCACCGGGCGCACCGCCCGGCGCTCCCATTCCAGGAAGAAGGGCCACGTATAGTCGCTCTTGCGCAGGATTCCGAATGCGTCGGGGTGAATGGAACGCAGCTTGTCACCATACCTGAAGTACCTGGCTGCCCGTCCAGGGGGGTCCAGCTGCGCCACTTCCCAACCTTGAGACCTGGCTTGCTCGGCCAGCGTCGCAACGAAGCCGTGCACGGCGTCGGTGTGATCGATGTTCCTGAGGAGCTGGCGGCTTCGCCTTCCCGAAACCCTGCGCCAGTCCGTGGGAGCCTGTGAGTCGAGGCCCGTAGTACTCCAGCGCTTCCTGGCCGCTCCCACGGCGGCGCGGTCCCTGCGGGCCAGGAGGTCGATGGCGCTATCGGTCAAGGCAAGGCGGCGTCCCTCGGCAAAGGGTCTCCGTACTAGCCCAGCCCTTTCCAAGGGAACCACGACCTGGGACAGCCGAGCTTTGGAGAAGCCCAGCAACTGACACAGGTCCACCGAAGTGATCCAGGGCCAGTCGGAGAGGATGTCCAAGGTGCGTTTCTCGGCAGGCTTTAGCAGGGCGGGCAGGAGGTGGCCGGGGATAGCCCCTTCTTCGCCATCCACGGCGATGTCCTTGGGGAGGGTCACTCGTGAGAGCTCAGAGTCCTCCGGAAGGGTGCCGCCTTGACTCATGCGTGACAGGATGTAGCGGAGGTCGAGGGAGGCGGAGATGGACGGGGGATGCCATACGGGATCGTCGCAACCGGCCAGGGCCGCATCCTCCTCTTGGGCTAGAAAGGCCGCCGTGGGGAGTCCGGCAAGCAACCTCCGGGCGTGGTGAAGACGCACGGCGTCGGGAGCTAATAGAAGGACGGCCCCGGGCAGAGGCCCCTCCCGCAGCTTCCAGAGCCTCTTGGCGAAGGCTGTCCTGTCAGCAGTGGCTCCCTGCCTCGCGATCCCAATAGTCCGACCACCAGTCAGGGACATGGCGGCATCCAGCGGCCCTGTTCGATACCATCTAAAGGCTATGTCATCTTCCTCATCAGCGGTTGTCGCTGCCAGCCGGTAGACCACCGCTACCGCGTCCAGCCTTTCCAGCAGGATGCGCCGCCACTGGGCGGAGACGGGATAGACGTGAAGCAACCGGTCCAGGCTCATACCATCCGCCGATGCCAGGTACCGAAGCCCTGCTGCGGTGACATAGAATCGCTGCGTCGTCCTCAGTAGGTCTGTAGCATGGGGAAGGGAAGCTGCCAACCGCCGACGCTCCAGGTCGGCTACGGCGTTGTAGGTGGTGCGGTCAGCCCTGCTGGATAGGGCCGCCAACTCCAGACGGTCAAGGAAGGGCATGGACGCCAGGCACCGCAGGGTGTCCAGATAGCAATCCTTTCCTGTCATTGCCCTTCCTCGACACTAGGAGAGACGTTCTCTTCGGTGGCCTCCGCTTCCTGTCCAACATCATCCTTGGGCTTACGGGAGCGCTGCCTGCGCCGCTTGGCTGGTTTTGGGGCAGCGCCATTACTGGACTTCGGGGCTTCACCTTTCTCAAGGGCCTCTATGCCCGCTCTGTACTTCTCCACCAACACCTCCGACTCCGCCTCTTTGGTGGCGGTCTCCTTCACTGGGGTCGTGTAAGAAGATGCGGCCGCTCGAATGCGGACGGCGATCTCGGGTTCACCCTCATCGGGCTTGCGCACCTTCACGGAAAATGCCGGCATCCGCTCCTCCCCCACGGTGCCTCGGACGTAGCACTGGTGCACCGGCAGGGAGGTGATGTCGTCCTCGGAGACCCGGTCCTTGCCCAGCTCCCAAACCAGGGTTCGAGCGTCGGCTCCGGCCACCTGGAAGACGGCCAGGCAGCCGATGTTGGCCAGCAGGGTGTCCTGCATGGTGCGGGAGAGGTCGGAGAGCTTGGCCAGGCTCTGGGTTGCCAGGATGAATGAAGCCCCGAACTTCCCCAGCTCTGATAGCATCCCCTCGTAGTCCACCCCTGGCATGGACTGCATCTCATCCACCACTACCAGCACACCTCTCCTTTGACCTATAGGCACGCTCCCCTGCTCCCGTATCACGCCGTCCACCAGATTCAGGATGGAGGCTCCCACCAGGGCCGATACGTCCCTGCCAGCCGTCCCCTGGGAGGTGGAGACCAGGAGCACGCCACCATCTTGGATCACTCGGCGCATGTCGATGGTGGAGCGGGACTGTCCCAGGATGGCCCTGGCTTTCTTGGATGAGGCGTAGTAGGACAACCGGGTCTGTACGGGGGCCAGGGCATCGGCCTTGTACTGGCGGTGCCAGCTACGGAAGTCCCGGCCCCACCACTCCAGCAGGTAGGGGTCGCTGACCTTGGCCAAGACCCTGCTTCTGAACTTGTCGTCCGAAAGGAGTTTCAGCCCGTCCAGGATAGTGTACTGCTCACCTGCGTCGGTTGAAGGGTGCTCGTTGGCCTCGTGAAGGCTCTTCACCGTTTGCTCCAGAATGGACTGCATCCTCGGTCCCCACTGCTCCCACAACCCCTTGGCTATCCGCACTACCGAGTCGGCGGTGCGGTCCCTGTCGGAGAAGACCCTGGTGTCCAGGAGGTTGATGCCGGGAGCGTTCCGGTCGTCTGCCAGGTCTATGAGGCGCACCCGGTCAACCAGGGATTCTGGCACCTGGTTGAGCAGCCCTTCAACGAGGTCCGCATGGGGATCGATGACCACGATGGCGTCGGAGTCCTTCCCCTCGGCCTTCTGCTGGAGCTTGTGGGAGACGATGTGGTGCATGAGGGTGGACTTGCCCATGCGGGTCCTTGCCACGTAGAGGTGGTGGCGGCGCAGCAGGTCCTCGGGGAAGCGAATGTCCCTTTGGGCCGTCCCTGCGGTGGAGTGGCCTATGAGGGCTCCCTCCCTCACTCCCCCGGAGGAAGGCAGGAGCACCTTGGCCCCCGAGCGCGCCACCAGGGGGGTGTCGTCCCTGGCCCCGAGCGGGTGCCACAGGGAGGCCACCTCCCTCACGCCCAATATGGTTCTCGACCCGAAGAGCCCTGGGCCGGGGATGTGAAAGGAAGCGGTGGGAACCACCTGCCTGATCTTGCTCACCTTGAAATGGGCTCCTGCGAGGTTGTCGTAGTGGCGGTAGGCTGCCGCCACCGATTCCAGGAGCGCCTTGGCCCGCTCCTTTCCATCACTCTTGGGGAGGATGGCAGTAACCTGGAGGTGGGAGTCGAAGGCCAGGCTGGAGACCTTCTCCTTGACCAGTATGGGGTCGTAGACGCGGGATCGCCTCTTCTTCCAACCCCACCATCCCCAGCCCGCCACCACGGTCCCGGCGACTACTCCGATGCCCAAGAGTACCGTCTTCCACAACTCCCCGCCCTGCATCCAGAAGTAGCCCTGCAAGGACCCCAGGGCTATCAAACCCAGGACGGCCATCAGTGCGCCGTCGGTCTGCAGAGGCTTGGTCTGGTAGGTGTAGGAGGCGTCCCTTCGCTCGGTCACGGGCTTCGGCAGAGCCTTGTCCAGGTAGGGCTGAGACCATTCTGGTCCCAGGGAGGACAGCACCAGTCTGGCCACCATGCGCTCTCCAGGGCGCAGCGACGCCATCGTCCCCAGGAGGGCGAGGATGGGGTCTGAGCCGGGGTCCAAAAGGTCGTCGTCCCGGAAGGTCCTCAGGGGAACATATGGAGGGCCTTGCACCCTCAGGCTCATTCCCCAGGCCTCCTCATCCTCTTCCAGACGCAGGGGCTCCTCCTCTGGGGGCACCTCGGCGATGCGGGCCTGGGGGTAGTGAATCGATATCTGATTCTGGACCACCTCCTTGTCCCGGCACCGGGCCATCAGGGTCACGCCGTCCATGTCTCCCGCCAGCTCCAGGGAGAAGGGCTCGGGAATGGCGATGGACCTGAGGAAGTTCTCCACCCCCAACAGGGTGCGCTCTCCGGTCCTTGGCGACGTCACCGACAGAAGCACAGGGGCCTTGCGTGTAGATCGGTTAGATAGCCAGCTAATGGGATTCAGTTTCACAGTGAGTCCTCCTCGTATCTCGATTCTGTTAGCGGGTACTCGTTCTCATGATTTCGCTGTGTTGACCGGCCAGTCGATGGCAGGACCATGTCGTCACCTCCTGGACATGTGAGAGAACATGTGTTCTTATAGAGTAGTGTGAGCCATTCAATCTCCAGATGCAAGGGTCATTAGGCATTGGAGTCCCTGTTGAGGTCAGGGGGCTGTACAGAGAAATGAGCTTTATTGCAAGTTGCACGTCGAGTCGTGAAAGAGGCCATTTTAGAAGGGATTCAGCCCCTACAGGATGATGACAGCGTCATGTTTGCAAGCACTTTGGGTTATTTGGGGTTAAGGGGGCGTTGCATCGAGGATGTGCAAAACTCAGGTCTTTTTTGCAAGTTGCATGCGGGAAGAGGTGGGGGTCGTTGAACGGTGGCTCCGGCGGAAGGCACCGATTGCATCGGGGCTGCCCAAATGGAATCGGGAGAGTCAATCATGGAAAAGGGCGACAGCATGGAGGAGATGTCCGATCAGCGGCTCATGGCGTTGCTGCGTGAGCTGGTGAAGCAGAGAGGCGTCCGCGGAGCGGCGACGACTCTGAACATAGACCCCAGGACGGTGGCTGCGAGCATGGAAGGGGGAAGCCTTTCCTGGCGGGTTCGCGAGGCGATGGAGCGGGGGCTGGGGTCCGAGGTTGGCACGGGGGCCTCCCAGCGAGAGGGCAACGACTCGCGGGAGCAGAGAACTGAGGGGATGGAGCGGCGTATGGAGGCGTTGGAGAAGGAAGTCCGCAGCGCTCAGGAAGCTCATACCGCAGAAGCGTGGACAGAAGTGGATCGGAGGCTGGACGGATTCGCCCAGGCATTGAGAGAGATGAACGGCAGGCTCACTCGGCTGGAGCAAGCTAGAGAGAAGAAACCGGAGGATGTGGAGCCAAGGGCCGTCGAGTCAGGGAGGGAGGCTAGGCGCGTTTATCACAGTAGCTACTTCGGCTTCGGCGTGATCAGCAAGGAGCCGCATCCCGGCGAGGATCTGTCCTACGGTTCTGGAATGCCTCTGGTGGAGGAGTGGCGGCGGCTGATGAAGGAGCGAGCAGTCGGCACCAAGCTCACCCAGGTCAAGACCCGGCAGCGGATCATGGAGTTGGAGATCGCCATGCTTGGTGAGTACAAGCTGACGCTACCGCCAGGGTCATCTCCCCTGGACGACTTCACCAGGGGAGCGGAGCTCGACTGGCGGGAGCGGGCGCTGGTGAACATCCAAAGGGAGAGGGCCAGGCGGGCGCTGGTGCGATGGGTCCGGCGAGTGTTCACGCTGGGGCTTTGGTGGAAGTAGGGGAGAACTGCGCTCAGCCCAGATCAGCTACCTATGAAGGGACCTTTGTTGCCCGATGGTCCGTCCGTATCAACACGGGCACACATCTCCACTGACGCTCTTTCCGCGGTTCATGAACCTCGTGCCGATCCTGTAGCAGTGGTCGCGGCTACCCTCCTTGTCGACGAACTCGAAGGTCCCGTAGGGCAGTGTAGCGATGACGTCGTATGCTCCCTTCATCGCCTTCCGTCGCAGCACGAGTGCATCGGGCAAGCCGAACTGGCCGGCGTCATGAGCTTTCCAGGCTATCCTCACACCTCCATCTGTTGATTCTGCGGTCACTTCCCTTGCTGATGGAGGCCAAATCGGAGGCGTGTGAGGCTCTCCCGCGTCCATGCGGTCGCAGACCTCGTCGGACCATTCAGAGGTTGAGTCGCCAACAATCGCACGTCCTCGGTAACAATACTCGGCGACGTTCCATGGCGCGATGCCGATCTGAAAGGGGGCGCGAGAAGGGATTGTTTCCGAAGATGTAGACCCCAGGTGAACCCAGTAGGGCACGTCGCTGAACCGCCATTCTAGCTCGAACGATACCGCGCGCTGGTTCGGATCGTTCCATTGCAATAGGGCAAGGCCCCACTTGGGAGCTTCCCCATGGAGAGATTCTCCGGTGGGTGCAAGGGCTCTGAACAAGCCGCGGCACCAAGTAGCATTCCTATCAGTGCCAACGCTACAGCCCTGGATGGTAGCCAGCGGCCCACTCTACGCGTGCCCTTCCCATCGCCAACGGTGCTCTACCGCAGCTCCACTAGCAATCGGACGGCGGCAGTGAGGCCAAGCTCGCTATTGAAGGGATTCCCATCAGGGTCATCCGTGATGGTAGTGGCTGCGACTCGTATGACGCTCTCAGGCAGCCACACCGTGGCCTGCCATACGGATAGGTCAGCGCGGGCTGGCAATGGTTCCTTTGAGATAGCTACAGTCGCCTGAAGCTCAGCAATCTCCATCTGCTCGCCCTCCGGCGCATCGCTGTCAACGCGGGGTCTTTCAAGAAACGACAGAAGCCTGGAGCCGTGTTCCTCTGTCCCATAGACCAGTTTGACGGGCCAGATGCAGGCTGGCTCCGGTGGGCATGCCACAGCCTCGGTCAACGTCAGTGGAGGTAGCGCCGATTCGCCTTGTTCCGGCGCACCGGACTGAAGCCCCAGCCAGAACACGGGGAAGTCCAAAGACCTGATATGATCCAGGTCCTCCTCCAGTGTGTCTGCATCAGGAGTTTGTTTTGTGGCATCGGAAGCAGCCGTTCTGGACGTGACTGGGTGGTCCCAGCCCTGGACTTCGAGCGTGTAGTCGTTCCCGTAACTCGTGTAGCTGAAATCTCCGGGACTGTACGGCGCGTGGCGCATGGGGGCATCGTTAAACGGGTTGAGGGGCCAGACAAGCCCCAAGGCCTTCAGAGCATCCCCCACCGTCTCAGGCGTCAAGGCCTCTGGGTAGTGACTGTGTTGCTCTTCGTAGTGCCGCAGAGCCTCATTAAGCGCGTGAAAGCCCCGTTGAGCTACCCCATTCAGAGCTTCAGCCCGTCGGAATTCCATGACTTGGCTGGGCGTTTGCAACTGGATATCGTCATCGTAACCCCAGAACCCGACCGCAACTTCATCCGTGTCTGAAAAGCTTGGGCCGATGGCCATGCGACCCACCAGGCCGGATTGTGGGTCTATCCATAGCCGGACCCTCACCTCCTGTAGCTGCTGACTCATGTACTCACGTTGGTCCTGGGCGACGGGCATGACGCGCGCGTCTTCGACAAGGTTCGGGTGAGCACCGTAAGCTTCCAGGGCTGCCCGGAGCTCTTGTCTTGCCGAATCCTCCAGCATGGTGATCCCCTGGACGATGGCGGTGACTTGTACGTCCCATTCGTTCCGCGGCTGACCTGGACGGTCGGCCCGCTCGGAGAAGCTGATCTGGTACGACCCTTTGAACGCCTCCCACTCGGCGGAATCCTGCAATTTGTAGCCAAACACTTCGTAGCCCAGAGTCTCTAGCTCCTGAGCGTTGGCCTCTTCTGGGTAGGGAAAGCTCAAGATAACTCGGACATGCGGCTCCAGGAGAGGCGTCGTATCCAGTAGAGTCTCTACGTCGAGGCCGGCAGACACAACCAGATAGCTGCGGTCGCCTATGGCTTCTTCCCCTACGATCTCCGGAGCATCGGGGAAGCGTAATGCGACTCGCGGGTCTGATATGACGCCGAAGAAGAGTCCAGAGCTGGAGTTGTCAGGCGACGTTAGCCAACGAGTGCCACTCTCAGAGGACAAGGCCGTACCGTTGGAAAGGAGGAGGAATGGAGGCCAATCGCCACCCATGTCTTGAAGGAGAGTGAGGCCTGGAGCATAGGTGAATACTGGCGCAGGCCGGGAGGGTGCGAAGGCGAAGCTTCCCCGGAAGCTCTGCCGGTCCATCGCCCCTTGAGCATGAGCAAGAATCTCTGCGGCGGTGAGGGGACCATCACCAGGGGCGTCGGTTGCACCAGTGAGAAGCTCCGCTGTGGCTGTGGGCCGAGCGGTTTCGGGCTCGTCTGTTGTCCCGCAGGCGACGACGAGTGAACTGAACACGACTACGCCCATCACCGTCAACAGTATATTCAATAGCAAGCTCCACTTCGCCCTCACGTTCCCTTACTCCGCGAGTAGCCTTAAGTAATCTTCTTTAACAACTACAGCCCCCTCAGGAATCCCGAGCCTTTCCATTATGTGGAGAACATCGTCAATTTGATCCTCATCGAACAGTCCGATCCGGATGCGGTTTTCGATCTCTCGCACCGATGCCCTGGCTGGCGGGATATCGCTCTCGAACAGAGCTTTGTCGAGGATCCTGAACCATTCGAACAACTGGTCGAAAGAGTAGTCGCCTTGAACGGGGATTATCTGGGTGACTTCGCGATCACCATAATAGGCTGCGCGGAAGGCCGCTTCTGCAGCGGCCGTCTTGGTGACATCCAGCATGTAGACGTAGACGATGCTCTTGTCGGTTTCGTGGAAGTAGTAGCCACCAAAGCCGCCTTCGTGATTCCTCGCCACGTTGGCTAGCTGTTCGTCCGGACTTATCATTCTGCCGCTACTGTCGAACAGCTCCCTGACCACGTCCTCTTTGATCTGGTCTAGATCGACAACATCTGAGGTCGGCGCCGATTGACAGCTCGGAGCTGCTGCATCCCCAACATAGAAATCGACGCCCCGTAGCAGATGTGGAGCATTGCCGCCGAAGACAACAGCCACATAACCCGCGTTACCGACCCTGATACCAGACTCGTCAGACGTTTCGAGGGTGATGAGATACCGATGGCCTGCCAGAGCATGGTCTGAAAGGCCCCATCGGCCGTTACCCACTTCTATCTCCGCGACCGTTTCCTCAGGCACCAGGTGGTCTTCTGCCTCCTCCAGCTCCTCCAGGCAGGTGAGCTCCCTGGGAACATAGAGCGGCGTATCTTTCGGCAACGGTGGGCCACCGATAATGTAGAGATCGTTGGGCACTGGCGGCAGGCGTTGTATCCGAACTGTACCAACGACTCCGTCCGGTAGGCCAACGATCCATCCGCCGACGCTTCGCTCAGGAATCCAGCCTGTCCCACTGGAGAGGGGCTTATCGGAGGCGTCCTTGGGACGGAAGAAGGCGAACCCTAGATTCCTCTCTCTCCATTCCATCCCCTCGGTCGGCACCTCAAACATCAGACCGCCGATGCGACGAACGGGAAGATACCCCTCGGCCCCAGGGACCAGGATGTACGTCCCCTGGGACAATCTTAGGTCCTCCCTCTTCCACGGCCCGTTGCCCAGCGTCCACTCGTCGAGCAGGACTCCGCTCTCCAGCCGTTCACTGGGGCCAAGCTTCAGAAGGCGGATGGTGGACTCGTCTCCATCGTCGAGGCCGGATATCTCCCCTGCTAGTAGGCCCGGCTTGGCGAGAGAAAGTCGGGCCGCCTCGACCCACGACGCCACTTCGTCCAGGGGCTCTACGATGGATTCGGATTCAGGGTAGGGCGCTGATACGCGTTCACCCTCCACAGCGAGCTTCCCCCACAGCAAGGCACCGCCGGTGAATTCAAAGTCGTTGTAATGCAAATCAAAGATGGAGTCCCGCCGCGTCAGGAAGAACATGGCGGTGTCGCCCGGTTCCAGAATGGGAGCTTTCGTCACCATGCGATGGCCATTGTCCGCCAGGTAGTACACTGGCACGTGAACATCCACTCGGCTGTGATGTGAGCCGAATAGGATTCGATCTACTTCCACGGTGGTCTCCAAGTATTCGACTTGGCTCGTAGGATCGCGCGGATGGGGAATTGCCTGGAGCTCAGATACCGCCTCGACCTTGCCAATGATGGAAAAGTCGGACAACTCGACGAGTAGATCAAGGCCCTCGAACGGCGGTTTGTCCATCGGCGACGTGGGGCGATCTCCGTTGCATGCCCCGGCAATGATGGCAACAACCACGACGAGGATCAGAGTCCCCAGATGGATCCATCTAGTGCTAATGTTGGCGACCGTCACTCGGCGTCCCCTGTTTCACGAGCTCCCCTACAACTTGGTTTCCTACACGCTTGTCCTCAAGGACCGCTTAACCTCCACCGTCATCATCACTCAGGTATGGGTCCGCCCCATCGGGGGCAACCATGCTCAAGATTGTGTGCGTTCCGTTCCCTGTCCCTCTTGGCCTTGGCTTCGGGGTCGAACTTGCCTTGTGAAAAAGAGAGGTTGATCTTCTCAGGAACTCCCGGGATGGACTGTATCTCCTTCTGCAGAGAGGTCACGTCCAAGGGAGGCGTCGAGGAGCCGTCGGCCGACTCCGGTAGGACTTTCAGGGATATCAGTGGTATATGGTTACAGGCCTTGCTCTTGGGCGTGTTGATGAAACGCACGCTATATCCACCTATAGTGGAGGGGATGTTTGCTACCCAGCTGTCGTCGTAATCAACATCAAGGGTGGGTCGGTAATAGGGTTGCTCCCCGTCACGACCCGTTGAGCTGTCAGATTCCGACCGCCCCGGCGTAGGAGTGTCCGTTTCGGTAGGTCTGGCAACGCAACGAACGTTGCCTGGGTGATCGTCGCTTGCATGGCCCGGCGGTCCCGATGGAGCCGGGGTTGGAACTCCCTTTGGCCAGGGAGGACGCTCTATCTCATCGCACCAGGGGAGCAGGTCATCGGGGTGGGCGGCGATGTCCTCGTGGGTTGGAACACCGGAGATGGTATTCGAGACGGGAGTCGGAGTAGGCGCCAAGCCATCCCCAGTGGACAGGACTGCTGCGGCCT
Organism: Dehalococcoidia bacterium; assembly: GCA_965249215.1. Lineage (GTDB taxonomy): Bacteria > Chloroflexota > Dehalococcoidia > Lucifugimonadales > UBA3495. Next base: position 1,548,315 of record CBDFLN010000002.1, read on the forward strand.
GGTCATGCCCAGCAACCGGTCCTGGTCCGCTCGGCGGGCCGATGACCAACCGATCTGGGGTACCTTTGCAACCCGGGTCCGCCCAGAAGCCTCCTTGGGGAGGTTCTGTTCCCCTCGCTGCCTCTCTCCTTTCTCGCGTTGCGTCCCGCCACGCAAAGTAGTGCTCCGTGCACTCCGGAAGGAGGTTGGCATCTTTCCTCTCGATGGCGATGTCCCGATGCGCTTGCTCCGATGCGCTCCACGGGTAGTCAAGTGGGAGCTCAGAAGGGTTTGACAGGTCAAGGACCGATTCTTGGGGAGGGTATGCCGACAGATTCGAACCCCCTAAAGCCCCAGACGTGGCGTTCTCAGCATCACCCTCTCTTCCCCAGGTCAAGACTGAAAATTCAACATCGCCCGTGTGGTCATTGATTACGACCGTGTACCGAGGATCGACCGGTTTAGGTCCTGAATAGCCAGGCGGCACCCTTGGCCAGTCTGGGTAATCGTGGAAAACAACGACCCTCACGTTCATGCTGGCTGCGTGCTCTCCACTACCATGACGCTGCCCACTGAACTTGGCGTTTGCAAGACGTATTGGGAGCCCCTCTACATCGTCCAAGTTCATACCTTCTCTTACGAACTCGCGCGCGATCAACAGTGCTTGTTCGTCAGGCAGCTCCGGCGTAAAGGATGCGTTCGATAGGTCTGCAAACTGACCACTGCGCCCCCCGGACTCTTCCAGGGAAACCGCAGATTCGCCTAATGCCACTTCATCACTGGAGTCAGCGGCCAAAATCAACGAGACGGATATGACAATGGCAACGACCAGGGGAAGACCGGCCAGGAATCCAACTACTCGTTTCTTCGCCATATCAGCAACTTCCCTCATAGGTCGTTCCTCGTTGTCCGAATGTGGTTCCACCTCAGCACGGTGGATCGACCGCTTCCTTTGCCTCTATGGGAGGAGGTAGACCAGGCATGAACTCGGGCACGACCCCGCTGACCACGTTTGAGTAGACTGTGCCGCCCACCGGAGTGCAGGCATAGATGCGGTAGTAGTAGCGATCCCCAGGAGGAAGCTTGGCATCCGCCCATCGATCATACGCGTGGGGAGGCTCTTCCTGGGGCCGTAGCTCTCCGGGACGCTTTGCTGCTATGGTCTCCCAGGGACCGTCCTGAGTAGTAGACCGCTCAACTACCCAGTAATCGACGTCCCAATCTGGGTCCTCCCACCAAAGGGAGATGGAGTTGCTGTCATAGTGGGTATCAATGGCTGTCAGCTCGACGACCTGAGCCGTTGAGGTGATTACCCGGGGGGTGGGTCTATTCGGGTCCAACTCTTCGATGGAAGACCCGCCAGGCACGTTTCCGCTACGGACGCTCCTGAAGATGGCAACGGCAGTTCGCTGCTGCTCTGGAGTTAGGTCATGGCCAATAAGGTTGAGGCTGGGGCCGTCCAACCGCGCAAAGTAAACACCGGTGGACCCCCCGGAGGCATCCACGGGAATAAGCAGCTTCCCTTCGATGCCGCCGATGTCCTCATAGATCACAGCGTATTGATGCTCGGGATCGTCGGCTGGGTTCAAACTCCAGGAGAAGCCGCCGTAGTCGAACCTAAGCCGTATTCCATCCCCCAGGACCTCCCCCACATAGGAGTCGATGCCCTGGTTCTGCACTACCCGCCATCCAGGAGGTATGCGCAGGGAGAAGCCCGGTTGGCTGGTCCAGCCGGGCACGTTCGCCAACGACCAGTCCGGCGCTGGTTGGGCGAGGAGCAGGGGTCGAAGGGACCCATCGGACATCACCATTCCTCTAACCTCGGACAGGCGGTATTCCGCCTTCTCCAACGTGCCTACCATGCGGGGTGTCACCATGTCTCCATCCAGACGATCGAAGACACCGTTGTCCAGGCTTACGGTCACGTAGTAGTCGTTATAGGCCGTAATACCGGGTGCGTCTTCCTCTACGAGAAACAGGAGCACCTGCTCACCGCTTCGCAAGGCCGTAGCTTCTCCCCCCGTGGATATCTCGTTCACGTCCGGTGCGGCCATGACGACGGTAGCTCCTGCTTTACCCCGCAGCGTCTCATTCACCTCGATCTCATAGAACACGATCGGCTGACCCTGTCCTTGGCCTTCGCCGGGGCCCTCGGAGCCGTAGTCGACCTCCCGGGCCACGATCCCCTTCACGGTACCCAGGACGACCAGGTCCGAGGCAGCCGACAACTGCTCTATAGACGAATACACCGGCATATCAACACTCGCCCCAGCCCCACCCACCTGTGTGTTGGGCACCGCTGTCGTGGCCGTTGGTGCGGCATCGGAGCAGGCCGCTAGCAAGAAGGCTGCTGCCGCTAGAACGATCAGCATCAGAGACGACAGAACCTGATGTCCACAAGAAAGGGTCTTCGGGTGCTCCAGGCACCTCGAGAGGCGTAAACTTGCCCTGTTTGAAATGAACGTACAGAATGAGTTCAAGGGCGCCTCTCATACAACAGGATTTTGCCGTTTACTACAGAGGCGAGCTTTAGGCTAGGATCATGGCCTTTGATGGAGTGGATTGCTGTTCCGGGCTGTAGGAGGGCGGCATCGCCGTCCTGGGCCTGATACCCCATCGGCAGTTCAATGTTGCAGCTTAGACAGAAAGCTACGCGATATACAACCAGACCGAGGTCGGACTGGTCTAGCTCCCTTTCTCCATTTGATACGCTATCACCGCGTTTAGACGCCCGACCGTATGAGGCACCCCCGAAGTGGAACCCGTCGACCCAGGTCGTGATGGGGTCCCTTATCAGGACCCACTCGTGGCCTAGACTTCGCCGTATCTTTTTCATTGAGTCGCCGTCTTTCAACGTCGCGTCAAGCAAATCGCCATCAACCACTGGGGAATCGTGCCGCTCTAACATCTTGCCTTCCCGATCGAGTACAACTTGAGCGCCTGACCCCACGTGGGTAACGTATGCGATGCGGCCGCGATTCGGATCGTCGGCGAAGGCGACCACAACTCCGTTATCGAGGTCGAGCCGAATGTGTTCCGGCGCCTTGGAAGCGCTGCCTGGCATGATGGGCTCAGGGGTTGGCGTTTGGGATGGCGTTGAGGGTCGAGAGCCACCTGGCGTCCCCAACAGGGGAGTGTTCGTGTAACTGCGGCCGTAAGCGGAGCCGGTGTCAGCATCGAAGGCCACCAGACCAATGGAAAAGTCCTGCCGTTTGTCCTCAGGCACGATGCCAGCGTCGCGCCAGGAGCCTTGGGCCTCGACCACCCAGACCAACGGGTCTGAGGACAGGGACCGTGCCGACCCTATCATCGCCTGGAACTCGCTCCTGCGCATCAGCCGCACAACCGGCGAGTGGGGCTTGCCGGTGGCTACGATCTCGGGCATGGCGAAGCTCAGGTACGCTAGGCCCAGCCGAGCGGCCAACCGTTCCGAGGTTCTCAGCCCCCCGTTGGTCGCCACGGGCCGCTGGTCTTCCGGGAGTGCGCTCCACACAGAATACGTGACGGACGGGTCCGTCATGATGCCCCGCGAGAGCTCTCCTGATTCAAGCCAGAACAGCCGCGCAGCCGATGTGCCATCGACCAGCCGGAAGCTGAGCACATAGCGCGGGCCTTCATGGTCGCGGTTCCCCTGATTCACGGGCGACTCTAGCACCATATTGACCAAGCGCTCAATGGCACGGTCTCCGTCTATTGCTCCGAGGACCGTCCTTGCATCCTTTGAGCTAAGGATATCGATGGCCGTAACCCTGCCTCGAATATCCAGCAAGTCCTCGCCAACCTCTGCTTTGGGATGTGTATCGGCCTCGAACAGCCTGGCTCTACCGTCTTCCAACGCCGCCAGCCGAAACTCTGGCGCGTACCCCTTGACGGCGTAAACCGGTGTGCCAGGGTTCAGGTAGGTGGCGTTGCCGTCCTGATGAAAGTAGCCGCTGTAACCTTCGATCCTGAAGGCGACCCGGTATAGCTCAGGGCCCAGATCTTCAGTAGTTAGGGCACGCTCTCCCTCGGTGAGGATGTGTCCACCCCAGCCGCCCTTGGCCAGGTAGGTGATACCGCCAAACTGTATAGAGTGAAGCCAGTCGGCGGCCGTCTCGCGGGGAAGCAGGTCATCATCGCCCTGGAGATCCTTCATGATCCGTCCCATGGTGGCCTGATCCGCCAGCACGGCGTCCAGGCGGTCAGGTCCGTCGTCGCGCCCGTCGTGTCGCTCAATGACCCGGCCATCGCGGTCAAGCACGGCCTGGGTGCCCGATGGTACGTGAGTGACATAGGCGACCTTGCCTGAAACCTCCGGCGACAAGCCCTCCACGAAGGCGACCACTACGCCATCGCCCAGGTCCAGTCTGTAGCGCTCCGAGGCCGGTGCCGGTGTGATCGAACCGGGAAGCTTCGGAGATGGAGTGGCGGTAGGTGTGGGCGATTGCTGGACTTGGCTACCAGCGCCAGGAGACTCCTGAGTGGCCGAGGGGGTCGGTCCCACGTCTCCGCAGGCGGCCAATGCAAAGGCCACTACTCCTAGAAAAACGGACATCAGACGCAACCCCATGTTGCCTCCGTTGATAAACATCTGATAAAAAGTGATTACCTCTATACGAATAAGACGTTCCCGGACTGGAAAAAGTTCCCGATTTCCTACTTGTATCTTTACTGTCCGATCTCAGTCCCTTCCATAGTTGAACGGTCCCTGCTGCCGCCCATCGACGCGCAACCTAGGAATCGCCATCGGCCACAAGAACCAGGTTCGCTCACACACACGCAGAAACCCGCCAGTGCTCGGGTATGCAACAACGACCTCTACTTGATATATACGGAGCTAGAGCCGGAATCGTTCCATGGAAGTTAGAGGCGGCGCTCTCTTCACCGCCTCCATGACTCTGGTAGATTCGATCCCAGGTTTCCCCTCTCCTTCAGGTTACTGGGCGCTGGTACGATTCCTGCTCCTCGACCCTACGGCGTGGGCTTGGGAGAAGGCCGTCCAACCGGCGTGGGCTCTCCAGGACGAACTACCTCGCAGTGGCTCAAGCTAACAACTCCCTCAACAGCCCCCATGGTAAAGCTTAGTCCCTGACCTAATCCGAACATGGTCACCTGGCCACTGTGATCTCGATAGTTCGCCCACGGTCCGGGGAAGCAACCGACGTTATGGTTGCCGTCTCCTGTCAAGGGCGGAGAGAAATCAGGCCGTGTGGCGGAGCAAAAGTGGGCCACTTGAGCGGTGATGTTCAGCGAAAATGTCCGCCTGCGAGGGGTGTCGTCGGGAGCCCTTAGGGGCAGCGAGGTCGGTGGATTCTAGGCGTCAGGGGAATTGCCGGCTGAGTGCATAGCAGAGTCATGCCTGCTCTGCTTGAGGCGGTAGCTTTCGCCGTTCATCTCCAGGATGTGGACGCGGTGAGTGAGGCGATCCAGCAGCGCGCCGGTGAGCCTCTCAGAGCCGAAGACCTCGGTCCATTCGTCGAAGGGTAGGTTGGTGGTGACCAGGATGGAACCCCGCTCGTAGCGCTGGCTGAAGACCTCGAAGAGGAGTTCCGCTCCGGTGGAGGACAGGGGAACGAAGCCCAGTTCGTCGATGATCAGCAGGTTCAGGCGGGAGAGCTGCCGCTGGAGGTTGAGGAGTCTCCTCTCATCCCGGGCCTCCATCAGCTCGTGGACCAGGGATGCGGCGGTGGTGAATCCCACCGACATACCCCTCTGGCAGGCGGCCAGGCCTAGCCCCAGAGCGATGTGGGTCTTGCCGGTGCCGCTGTTGCCGATGGCGATGACGTTCTCCCGGCGCTGTATGTACTCACAGCGTGCCAGCTCCATCACCAGGGCCTTATTCATCGAAGGGATGGCCGTAAAGTCGAAGGTGTCCAGGCTTTTCACCGCGGGGAAGCGGGCTGCCCGGATCCGGCGCTGCACCATGCGCTGGTGGCGGTCAATGAGCTCCAGTTCGGCCAGGCGCAACAGGTACCTCGGGTGATCCACACCCTCGGCGGCGCACTGGGCGGCCATCTTTCCGTATTCTCTGAGGAAGGTGGGCAGCTTCAACTCCTTCAGATGATGTTCCAAGAGCAGCGTCGAGCGGTCGCTCATGCGGCCCTCCCGGACAGCAACTTCATGTAGTCCCCGGCGGATGTAGTGCTGACCCGCACCCGAGGCAGATAGGGATACAGATCCATGTCCAGCCTGGGCGGCCGCCCCTCCAGCCGGCACAGCACCAGGTGCTTCACGGCGTCGAAGCTCAAAGCCCCCAGCCGGAAGGCATCCCGCGCCGCCGATTGCACCTCCTCCAGCCTGAAGGTCTCCAACAGCCGCAGCACCTGGACGAACTCCCGCTTGCCCCTTCGTCCCATGCGGGCCTCCAGGAGGCGGCGCAGGGTGGCGAACTCCTGGGGAAGCTCCCAGCCCTGCAGCGGGGCGGCTTGGTCCAGTGCGCCCGGCTTCTGCTCCAGGAGCGGCAGGTAGTGGATGGGGTCGAAGACGAAGTCGTCCCGCTGGTAGGAGCGGGGGTGGCGGGCGATGGTCTCCGAGCCGCAGCTGATGACCACCTGGTCCACGTAGCCCCTTACCAGGACATCCCGATGCCCGTAGGCCACCGGCACGGAGTAGTCGTTGGTCCGGTACCGGACCAACGACAGGGAGTTCACCCGGCCCGCCTGCTTGTCGCAGGCATCATATGGCACAGCCGGCAGTTTCAGTAGAGCTTCCAGGTCTCGCTCCATGCGCTGGCCGATGGTCTCAGTGTGGCCCCGGAGCTGGGCGTCCATCCGCGCCAGGCACCGCCGCTCCAGGTAGGCGTTCAGCGCCTCGAAGCTCTCGAGGGACGGCACCGGCACTAGGAAGTTGCGCCGGGCGTACCCCACCATCCCTTCCACCTTCCCCTTGTCGTTGCCCTTGCCGGGACGGCCAAACCGGTCCTCGAACAGGTAGTGGGACTGGAGCTCGGTGAATGCCCGAGTGCGCTTTCGCCGGCCGTCCCCCAGTATCCTGGCCACGGCCAGCTTGGTATTGTCGTACAGGATGCTCCGTGGCACGCCACCTAAGAGAGCAAAGGCTGAAACATGCCCGTCCAGAAACGCCTCGGTGGTCTCCGCCGGGTAGGCCTTAACGAAGCAGCCGTCGCTGTGGGGCAGGTCCAGGACGAAGTAGTGGGCCTTCTGCTCCACCCCGCCGATCACCACCCGCGCCTCGCCGAAGTCGCACTGGGCGTGGCCTGGCGAATGAGCCAAAGGCACGAACATCTCCCGCGACTGGCGGCGGTGCTCCCTTACGTAGTCCTTGACTATGGTGTACTGGCCGTCGAACCCGTACTCGTCCCTCAGCCGCTCAAAGATGCGCTTGGCCGTATGGCGCTGCTTCTTGGGGACCCTCAGGTCCTCTTCCAGAATCCGGTCGATCACGCCGGTAAAAGGCTCCAGCTTGGGCTTGCGAGGCGGGCTATGCCTCTGGTAGCCCGGCGGCACGGAGTAGGCGACCATCTTGCGCACCGTGTCTCTGTGCAACCCGAACACCCGCGACGCCTCCCGGATGCTCATGCCTTCCACCATTACCGCCCTGCGAACCCTCAGATACACGTCCACTAGATACATCCATCCCACCGTCCATAAGCTCGACTTTAAGCCTATGAATGGCGGCGGACGGTACACTTTGCAACCGCCATATGTCAGCAGTCATCCGCCCACGTGGTCCACTTTACCTCCGCCTTTTACATACAGCTGTGAGATGGAATGGATAGTACCCGTCACGGACAGGTCTTGGCCACGGTACGCAGCATCTGCGCCGGTTGGGTCTGTCGTATAGGCTCTCGCCAGTTCCTCAGCTGAGACGGTACGGAAGACCGACGTGTCGGAAGGATCAGGTGCGGAGCATCCCATAGCAAGGCTCAAGACTCCGACAATTAGGGCGGCGCGGATCGTCATCAAGCTCGCCCAGCCAACCGTTGCTCTATAGGGGACTCAGTCATTGCCACGGGATACACTCCAAACAGCTCCTTAGAACTCAAGCTTGAACGTGAGGGCAAAAGTTCTTGATTTTGTCCAGTTTGGTGGGCACTCCTGGGCAGTATGGGTGTCTCGTATTTTGGTGTCGTTTCGAACGATCAATGGGCAAGTTCTAGCCAATCTAGACTATCGTCATCCCAAATATTTTGGCCTATTATTGGTGTTCCTTGATACCGACCAATCTCAAGATGACCTGCCACAGTCTCTTGGCCCTTGTTTGTCGGACCCACCAATGTTTGCCGAAGGTGTCTTGAAGCCACCATACCCTGTTACACCTCACCCAATAGTGTGATTGGCAAGCTAACCCCCAATTCCCTACCGAGGGTGAGAGTGAGATGGATTCCCCATCAAAACCCAACTTCCAACTGTCTGGTGAAAATCCCGTAGGAACCTCGTAGCCACACCCGCAGCAACACCGATGCATGGCGAGCCTCAAACTCATTGAGACGTACAATACGTCATCATCCAGCACGGGCGGCATATATTCAACAAACTCGTGACGGAGATAGTCTATACGGGTCACGCGACGCTCTCGTTGATAATGTGATTAGCGTCTATATGGTACAGACTTGAATACTCGCGCTTAGCGTCGTGATAGAATCCGAGTAGCTTCTTCCACTTGATTACGGCAAGAACCGCGTTCAAAGCGTTTAGCTCAGCAATTTGAATATTGCTGTCATATAGATTCTCGCCCCCCTCGTCGTCTGCGATGGGAAGCTCTGGACGCACTATGTCACGGGAGTCAGCAGTGCTGGTGGATACCCTCAACTGGCCCATCAGTGTACCTTCGGCTCCACCGTCGCCTATGAACACGCCCATACCTACGTCTATTAATGGTATGCCAAACTCCTCTAGCTTTTCTACTACGAACTTTCTTCCTTTTTCGGCGTCCACCGATACAAACGCAAACTCCACATCCTTCAAGTGTTCCACGGTAGATTCGTCCACGTAACCATAGGCGACGATATTACGACGCATCTTCGAATATATGCTTTGAAAGTAATCGACTTTCTGCGGTGCTTCCTGCAACAGTTCAAGGGACGGTGCACCCGGAGCTCGGAACGCATTGTGCGATCCGAACTTGTCCCCGTCGAACAAGCGAATCTCTCGCACAGGGGTTTTGGCTATCAAGTCAAGGATATATGAACCCGTGCCCCCTAGCCCCACGATTGCCACTGCACCTACTCGCTCCAGTTTCTCGGTCATTAGTCCGATGCCGGCCCGGCTTGTTGCCGTGTCCCAATACCTAAACACGGTCTCTTCTTCAGGTGCTTCGACGACCACAAAAGTTCGGGGCGTAACAGACGGGTAGAGAGCCTGAGCAGGACCAGAGATAATGCTCACGTAAGTGGTTACCTTCTCGTAATAGTCTTCATAGCCCTTGTCCCTTGGCTTAAAAGAGAACCAGAAGTCCACAATCAGCCCATGGCCCAAATTCCTATTTTTGAGAGTAGGTTTACCCAAAGGTACCGGATGCCCTTCTAGACTGTGTGGCATCTCTCCTATGAAATACACAGTATGCGATTTTGGCAGTGCCGTAGTGCCGCCGCTTGTATCCAAATCCGTGATGATGGTTCCCCACCTAATTGCCTTGTTGGCCGAAAGGTATGGAATACTGCGAACAACAAGATAGCCGGATCGTTCCTCTAACTCGTAACCTTCCGCCACAAGGCGCTGGAGGTCTGGGCTATGATTCTTTAGCTGGTGTTGCAATGAAAACGGTCCCCTCTTGAACTTTCACTTTCTGTCCCGATGCCGTGATTTTTCCGTCCGGAGGCCTCTCAGCGGACTCCCTGTAGGATATGATGTAACTTGGGGGCTGCGAGAGTTGGGCCAACTCCAAGATTTGGTCAAAAGTTAGTTCCCCACCAGCAGATAGCATGTCCTTCGATATGGTCACAGAACGCCCGTTAATTACCACTACGAAACTGTCGGTGCTCACTATTGTGTCCTTATCATCAACCATGACGAGCCTCCTTGCTCAAATTGAACATTGACCTTCACTTTGCCTGGTTTCCGAGCTTTTCCGGTCACCGTTTCCATCCCTATGCTGGATGTGTTGTGGTTTGGTGGCTGGTTTTGCTGCAGCGTTGGGGATGTATCTACATCGCTAATCCTTCTCCCCTTGAACAGGCGAGGGAGCCTGTCTCACAGTACCGCCTAACGCCAATTGGTTCTCGTGGCGAACGATACCTAGGGTCTCGAAACGAATACGAACTGCTTCCATGGAGACTCCACAGAGTGAACTGATTTCCCTTATTAAGTCGTCGAGGGCATTGGAACCCACTACCGGAGGCTTTGCGAGTAGGTCGTTGACGTTCCTGACGCCAGCGACTGTCCTAACCAATTCCGAGAAGTGTCTCCTGGGCATCAACAAACTTGCCATACCGCGATTCGCCTGTACTTCCCTCCAATCGCTAGGAACCCGGCTGAAGGATACGTTCCGTTTGAGACATCTCAGCAGGGAAGGCGTGAAGGGTGTGCCAGCTGCGAACAAAGGTTCCTGTTCGAACGGCACCTCAAACAACATTCGGTGTAAGGTCACATGCGCGGCTTCGTGGGCCAGCGTCGCCCGCCATCTTCCTGCCTGGCCGCTCGATGCTCTCATCCCTTCCACTTCCGAAGTCAGGTCCCTGTGAATAAGAACAAGTGGCCTGCTTTTCCTGATGAACCTTGTCTCTCCGAGTACGTCAGGCTCCAACTCCGCATACAGGTCGAGCTTTACTCCAAGATGCATTTCCAAAAACGACTCAATATCCACCGAAGGATGGGTGGAGTCGGGGAACAAGTCGGCTTTGTAGAGTTCGTCGTCCATGATATGTTCGATCTCATCCTCTTCGAACCACAACCGACGTTCCCCACCTGCACTGCGGTATTCTTTCATTCTTGGCCCTCCTTCTCAGCTTCGATATCGTCGAGGTTGGTCAGGAGTTCTTCGAGTCCCTTTCGGTCGAGCTGGGATTTTGCGATCCTCCTGAAGAGTTGCCCGGCCAATTGATCCTGTCTCAGATACTGTTCGGCATGTTCACCCAGGCGGCCCGCCTGCTGCATCAGCACATCGAAATCTAGATCAAGCAACTGAGATATCTTGCGGAGCACAGCCTCTGATGGCACTCGGCGGTCGTTCTCAATGTCGCTTAAGTAGGAAGGGACAATGTCCAACTTCCTGGCTAGCGCACGTAAACCAAGTCGCTTGTCGACTCTGGTCTTGTTGATCAAGTCACCAAGAGACACCGCATCTCCGCCCTTCAAGTAGCATTCTAGGATGTTCTATGTCCGCTGACAATGTACACCTGTCAACCCACAGGTGTCAAGGGTGTCGGATGGGCTGGAAACGCAATCTCTGTCGCAGCGACGTGCGTCAATGCTAGGCATGAGTATGGAGGTGTCAAGGGCGGAGGGAAGTTGGGCCACGTGGGCTGTTAACGTTCAGCGAAAAGGTCCTCACTAGCTGGCCAGCATAAATGTCACACTCACCTTATGGAGAATGTGACATTAACTCAAAAAGAACAGGCAAGACTCCAGGTTCTGAACAGTTTGCTCGCGGAGCACATGACCCCGGACCAAGCAGCGACGCTCATGGGTGTCACCACTCGCCACACCAGGCGCATACTGGAGGCTTATCGAGAGAAGGGCGTTGCCGCCGTCGCTCACGGGCATCGTGGCCGCAGGCCACCCAACACAACACCCGAGCCCGTTGCAACTACCGTGGTTCACCTGGCTCGCACACGGTACTCAGGGGCCAACCACACCCACCTCTCAGAGTTGCTGAGCGAGCGCGAGGGCATCGACATCGGCAGGACCACCCTGCGGCGCATCCTGGTCAACGCCGGGCTCAGCAGTCCGCGGCAAAGGCGCCCGCCCAAGCATCGTGTACGCCGCCAGCGAATGCCCCGGGAGGGCATGCTGATCCAGTTGGACGGCAGCTATCACCGGTGGCTGGGCGAAGACGGACCGCAGTTCACGGTCCTGCTCGCCGTGGACGATGCCACTGGCTGTGTGGTAAACGCCCTGTTCTGCGATCATGAGGACACGGGCAATTACTTCCTGCTGATGCAGGGACTGCTCCGGCGCTGCGGTATTCCTCTCGCCCTGTATACCGACCGGCACGCTGTCTTCAAGCACCGTTCGGAATATCAGCCCGCCGGGACCCCAACCCAGTTCGGCAGGGCCATGGAGGAACTGGGGATTCAGATGATTTTCGCACTGTCGCCTCAGGCAAAGGGGCGGGTGGAGCGGACGGCGGGAACCTTCCAGGACCGGTTGATCACTGAACTCCGGCTTGCAGGTGCTACCACCGCCCCACAGGCCGAGGCCGTCTTGCAGCAGTTCCTGCCCCGCTTCAACCGGCGTTTCAGGGTTCCGGCCCAGTGTCCTGAGCAGGCATTCCGGCCCGTGAGTCCGGAGTCGCGCTTGGGGCATATCCTGTGTTTCAAGCACCGCAGGAGAGTGGCGCGGGACAATACCGTGAAGTATTACAGGCACACCCTGCAGCTGCTGCCCACTCAGCAACGCCGCAGCTACGCCGGAGCAGTTGTGGTGGTGCTGGAGGGGCTGGACGGCCGGCTGTCGCTACAGCATGAGAGACGCATCATTGCGTCCCAGGAAGCGCCGCCCAGTCCGGCATCTCTCCGAAGCCGCAACGGGACTTCCCCATCTGTCACCATCCCGCCCTCCGGTCCCGAACTCGCGTCAAAACCTTCGGTTGCAGCTCTCGCACTGCCGGGCGCAAGGCTGGATCAAGAAGTAGATGCTCACGCTGCGGCAATCGACGATCCGGACGTAGCCTGGTTGCGGGTCATCGCATCGCCGCGGAAGCCGACGTTTCTGCAAAAGGAGAGATGGAAGGCGGTGCAGCAGGCCAAGCTTCAGGGGATGTCCATTCGACGGATGGCGAGGGAGTTGGGGATCCACGGAGAGACGGTAAGGAGATACATCGACGCCGAGAGTCCGCCGACCCGGCGAACCCCAGCAACTCCTCCGGCACCACCATCTGTTACCATCGCGGACTAAGTAAAGGACATTTATGCTGAACACCTAACCGGACATTTATCCTGAACAGCGACAGCCGAATGTCAGCAATTTATCCGCCCACGTGGCCCACTTTAACTCCGCCGATTACACGTTATGGCCACAGGTTGTTGTGGACCATGGCCCAGTGGTATACACAGAGTCTCCCTCGGACGTGATCGAACGACTTCCGAAGGCATCCTGGGGACTTATCACGCCGTTTGTGAAACGCAAGCGTTTCTCCGACCAGCAGGAATACTGGTTCGTTATTTCCATTGGCGGGTCGGGTGATCCGAAAGAGCTAACCCTGGATCAAACAATCACCGAAGAACTAAGGGCTCTAACCCGCCTGGTCGAGTAGGCAGGTCCATCAAGCTCGAAACTCCCCTATGGCCGTCTGCGCGGGACTTGGGCGAAAGGGTTACAATCTACCCAGCCACATCTCAAAGATGGTTCTGCCAACGGTCAAAACAGGCCCACCGACCGTAGGAACCCACTAATGGACTTCGATCCTACAGCCAATTCGCTTACGGTCCGCCATATTCGGCGGCCGGCGGTCGGAGTGCGACGATGCGAATAGGGGTTCTGGAGATTCTGCGTTCCGAGAGAAGCAGCCATTGGACCCAGTCGGCGTACGCTCACTACTTCGTCAAGCAGTACGCCAGCGTCATGCCACAGGCGGTCAGCGTATGGTGCCGGCAGATGGGGCACGAGTCCTTCTACGCCACCTACTACGGGCAGGGCGACGCCAAGGCCCTCTTGCCGGACGATTTGGACGTGGTGTTTATCTCCACTTATACACAGGCGAGCGCACTGGCCTACGCCCTCGCCAAGCTCTTCCGGCTGGACGGCGCCCGCACGGTGATCGGCGGCCCACACGCGAAGTCTTTTCCAGACGATTGCCGCCGATTCTTCGACGTGGTCGTGCTCGATTGCGATAAGACCCTGGTGGAAGACATCCTGAGGCAGGCGCCGAAGGGAGAGACGGTGACCAGCGGGCGTCAGCTCAAGGACCTGCCAACCGTCGAGGAACGCATGCCGGAACTCCGGACCTCGATCTTCTCCGGCGGAAAGCCCTATATATCCAGCACTGTGCCAATGCTCGCCAGCGTCGGGTGCCCCTACGCCTGCGACTTTTGCATCGATTGGAGCAACCCGTTCGCCTTGCTGCCCTTGGACAGACTCGAGGCCGACCTACGGTTCATCTTCGACAAGCACCCCAAGCTACTTGTGAGCTTTCACGACCCGAACTTTGCCGTAAAGTTCGACGAGCTGTTCGCGGTCCTGGAGAGGGTCCCGCACGGAAATCGCACCTACTACATCATGGAGAGCTCCTTATCCATCCTGCGCCCGTCCAGACTGGAAAAGCTGCGCTCCACCGGGTGCCTCTACTTAGCTCCTGGAGTTGAGTCCTGGTCCGCATACTCGAACAAGTCCGGCGTCGGGTCGAAACAGTCTGATGAGATCAAGCTGAACCAGATAATCGACCATTTCCGGCTGATCCGGGAGTACGTGCCCGGGATGCAGGCCAATCTGATATTCGGGCTGGACGTGGACGAAGGAACCAGACCAGCCGAGTTGACCAAGGAATTCATGTCGCGCGCGCCTTTTGTGTGGCCAACCATCAATATCCCCACTCCATTCGGCGGCACTCCCCTGTTCGACCGGTACCTCGACGAGGGGCGCATCCTGATGTCGATGCCGTTCGCTTTCTATTACGCGCCTCACATCGTCACCACCCTCAAGAACTACGATCCGATCACCTACTACGAGCATCTCGTCGATATGTATTCACACATGGCATCTCCGCAGGTCGTCATGAAGCGGTTATTGACCACGCCGGGGTATCGGCTCCGCGTGCTCCACGCCCTTCGCTCCCAAGGCGCGTGGCGTATCCAGAGAGAGTACAAGCGCATTCTGCAGGTGATGCAGACTGACCGGGAATACAGGGCCTTTCATGAGGGAAGATTGAAGGAGCTGCCGGAGTACTACCACCGCAAGTTTGAAGCGGCCCTCGGCCCGTACGCAGAGCTGCTATCTCGAGAGGACCGCCAGCCGTTGCTGCGGTCGTCGTCTCGCTCGTCAAATCACCCCCCTGCCTCACCTCTACCCCTTCCGGTAGGAAGGGGGACTGGTGCGACGGAACACAGAAGGAGCGGTTCAAAAGAGTGACTGACAAAACTCTATCCACGCTTCTGCCGATCCCAGGTTGGGACCCGCGACACGCCGGTGAGGTAGAGATTGCGGGCGGTACGGACCCGATTCTGCCGACTCCCTTCCGGATCGGTGAGACCGCCGCGGCCAGCTTGGCCGCCGTCGGTCTTGCTGTGTCCGACCTGTGGGAACTGCGGACCGGGCGCCGTCAGGAGATCAAAGTCGATACCCGGCAGGCCACAGCGTCGCTGCGCAGCAGCCGGTACTTGACCATGGACGGGGCGCCGGTCGCCGACGAGCGGACCCCTGCGAGCGTCCGCTTCCTCCCGTGGCTCTCTGCACGGGTATTACCTACCAAGGGGGACTCCTGATGGTCTCGACAACGCGAACGCGGCGAACGCAACACCTGGAGTTTACGCTGAGGTCTACCGCACCGCATGCGAGTACCAGCCCCTCCAGACCGTCTTCCAGCGGCGGAACAGCCCGATGAAGACGGGGTTGGTCCAACCGGGAGCGGGCCCAGCTCAAGCGGTCCAGGGAAGCGAAGGTCCCTTCAGCGATGGTCTGACGCCGCCGACGCTCCCGCCGGTACCCTTCAGTACGGTTCCGTTCTACCGACTAACCAAGATTGTCAGGCCTCTGCGGCCGTTCTTACCGGGGCAGAATCTGGGGCGGGGCCATGATCACCGGTCAGCGGCACCAACTGGTAGCCCAACTGCGCGGCCCTGCGCTTCGCGGCTCGCAGGGTCCTTAGGCGATATTGAGTTTCGTAGTATTCGGCTCCGGCGTCCGTGTACGCCTGGCCGTATTTCAGCGTTGCATACATGATTCTGGCCAGCTTGTGAGCCGTGGCGGTGATGGCCTTGGGCACTCCCAAGTGCGGCTTCTTCCGGCGCAGGAAGGCGCCCAGGGCGCTGTCAGAGCGGTGGAGCCCGTTGGCAGCGAGACGCAGGGCTTTGGCGGCCCGGTTCGCCGAGGGCTTGGTCCGAGAGCTGATGATCTTCCCTCCAGTGATGCGGTTGTTCGGACTCAAGCCCAGCCAGGAGGCAAAGTGGCCGGCGGTCGGCCATCTGCTCATGTCCAGCCCGATCTCACCAATCACCTTCAGCGCCGTGTGAGAGTCCACCCTATCAATCCGGGTCAGGTCCACTCCGGTCATCCGGTGCAGGTGGCTCCGAACATCGAAACCCGGTTCGTTTTTCTGCTTTTTCTTCCGGTTGGACTTTCCTGCAGGAGGCGGGTCCTCACGACGGTCCTCGAACCCCTCCATCTGGGCCTCTATCACCAGGTCGCACTCGGCTATCTTGCCTTGGTACACCCGGTACAGTTCCATAGCCTGGGTCAGCTCGAAGATGTGCTCGCCCCGCCAGTGGCCCTGCAACGACCGGGCTATGGTCTCCTCGTCCGCCCTGGTCCTGGGGTGTCGCAGCCGGGCCAGCTTCAGCGGGTCGAGTTCACCCCCAACAATGGCTTCGATGATGGCCATCCCGGTCTTGCCGGTGATATCTCTGATGACGTGCTGCAGCTTCACGTTCATCTGAGTAAGGGCCTTCTGCATGTGCTGAACATGCTGGGCCGCATATTCCACCAGCGTGGCCCGCTGCCGCAGATAGCTTCTCAACCGCCGGCTGTCGGCCTCGGGCCGGAAAGCCGCCGACAGCCGGCCGTAGGTGTGTAGCTGCTGGAGCCACTGGCAGTCCAGCACGTCGCTCTTGCGTCCGGGCACGTTCTAGATGCGTCTAGGGTCCACCAGCATCACCGCAAACCCCCGCTCTTCCAGCACTCCGAAAAGGGGTATCCAGTAGACTCCGGTGGACTCCATCGCCACTGTCTCCACACCGCACTCGGCCAGCCAATCGGCCAGGCGATACAAGTCCGCAGTGAACGCGGCAAACTCGCGCACCGGTTGCTCGCAGCTGTTTTCGGGCACTGACACGAAGTGGCTGCTATCGCCCACGTCCACTCCCGCCGCACCAAAATTCACTCGTGATAGTTCCGCCGGCAGACGCTCCTGTCAAGGGCGGAGAGAAATCAGGCCGTGTGACGGAGCAAAAGTGTACCAATTGAGCGTCGGTGTCCAGCGAAAATGTCACCCTGCGACGGGTCTCAGCAGGAGCCGTTAGTAGGAGTGAGTGCGGTGGGGTCTAGGCGTCAGGGGGATCGCCTGCGGTGCGCAGGGCGGTGGCCTGCCTGCTCCGCTAGAGGAGGTAGCTCTCCCCGTTCATCTCAAGGATGTGGACGCGGTGAGTGAGGCGGTCCAGGAGTGCACCGGTGAGCCGCTCCGAGCCGAAGACCTCGGTCCACTCGTCGAAGGGCGGGTTGGTGGTGACCAGGACCGGTCCTCTCTCGTAGCGCTGGCTGAAGACTTCGAACAGTAGCTTGGCCCCGGTCTTGGATAGCGGCACAAAGCCAAGCTCGTCGATGAAGATGAGCAGCTTTAGGCGGGCAAGCCTCTTCTGATGGGTAAGCCGCCGCCGTTCGTCTCTTGCCTCGATCAGCTCGTGGACCAGCGAGGCGTTCGTGGTGAAGCCGACCGACAGACGCCTCTGGCAGGCGGCGAGACCGAGACCGAGTGCGACATGGGTCTTGTCGGTCCCGCTGTTCCTGACGGCGATGACGTTCTCTCGTCGGTCGACGTACTCGCACCGGGCCAGCTGGATGACCAAGTGCTTGTTCACCGACGGGATGGCCAGGAAGCCAACCGTGAATTGGTTGAGGGCGGCCAAATGGTCCTCTTGCGCCAGATCAGCTAGTCGCAGAAACGCAAGTAAAGAAGAGGGGGCCGTTTGCGGCCTCCTCTTCTTTACGGTAGGCTAGCGCCGCCGACTACACCTTCGCCGCATCCAACGCCTTCGACATGAGCGCCTGCGGGTCCGGAAACCGACGTTCCTCCTGCGGGCGCAGGAAGAGCAGCGTCGCCTCCCGCACCAGTTTCCCCGTTGTCTCCGCAACCGCCCAGGCATAGAGGCCCAGCTGCACCTCATACTCCGGCCCTAGCTCATGGACCTGCTTGGTAGTGAGTCGGTCCGTCTTGTAGTCGACTATGGTTATCCCGTCCGGCGCATCGATGAGCAGGTCAATAAAGCCCTCCACTAGCCTGTCACCGAGCTTCGTACTTACAAAGACCTCCCGGTAATAGTTGGCCGAGCCCTGCTTCACGCTTTCGATCAGGCCCTTCACGGTCTCTGTTGCCAACGCGTTGCGTGACAGCTCAAGGACATCCTTCGCTGCGTCGCCGATGCCCTCCGCCTCCGCTTGGGCACGGCAGATGTCCTCAAGCCCCTCGCCGGTAAGCAGGTCGATGCTCTGCAGCACGGCGTGGACAGCGCGCCCAAGGTTCGTCCCGCCACGCCCTCTCCGGTACGGGATTTCGCCTTCGCCGGCTTCCACCTTCTCCGATATCACGTCTCCTTCCGCGGGAACACTCGGCGGCTGCCCTTTCACCCGCTGTGCGATGCCCGTAACCGCCTGCGCTTGCTGCCTCGACGCCTTCTCGGTGGTGGATTCACGCTGCGCCTCCCACTGCGCCCGCAGGGCGGCAAAATCGCCACCGGTCGCAGATCTCTCCTCCTCCGCCATCGGTTCGTAGGCGCCCGCTGCTTCCACCAACGACTCCCAGTCGAGCTTTTGGAACAGGTCCAAGTGGTCCGCGCAGAACTCCTCCAGCTTGGCGGCGCGTGTCGTGTCTTTCTTTGCCGCGGGGCGGAATAGGCTCACGACTAGGTGGTCCTTAGCGCGTGTGCATGCCACGTAGGCCAACCGCACGTCCTCCGCTTCCGCCGCCGCTGATTCCCTGATCCTTGCGGCCTCATACCCCGGCGTAGGGACGTGTATACCACCCGGCAGGGTGAGTTGGATCTCCGCTTGGCCGGAGGTCCGGTCCACTATCACGTTGTCTACATTGCGATTGGGTGTGCTCCCAAAACCCGTGAGCACCACCACGGGAAACTCCAAGCCCTTGGCGGCGTGAATCGTCATGATGCGCACGCAGTCCTCGTCCGACTCCGGCGCCGGCGACTCCACCGCTCGCGCCCGCTCCACAACCTGCCGCTCAATCCAGTCGAGGAAGCCGCGCAGTGAGCTGCCGCCAGCCCGCTGGTACGCCCGCGCCCGCTCCACCACGAAGCGCAGCCGACGCCATCGCTCCCGGGGCCGACGGCGGTCAAAGGAGAGCTCCATCAGATGTCGCTCCCGGATGAACTCCTCAATCAGCTCGTCCGGAGGCTTCAGCCCGCGCTTTTTGTTGGATTCGCGCAGCACTGCCAGGGCCTCGGACACCGGGCCCGTGGCGCTGCCGGGGTGCAGGTAGTCGAACCGCCCCCCATCGTCGACGAACTGCAGCAGCTCCACGTCGCTGCAGGAGAAGGCTGTTGAGCGGAGCGCTGCCACGAGCGCCACTTGGTCGCCCGGGCTATCGATAGCCCGAAGGCAGTTCAGCAGCTGTCGAACGTCTTCCGTGCCCAGCACGATCGACTCGCTCTCGATGCGATACGGCACGTCCGCGGCCTCCAGCGCCTGCTCCAACGCCTCCAGGTTCGTGCGGCTTGGCAGCAGGAGGCAGATGTCCCGGTAGGTGGCGTCCCGCCACTCTCCGGGTTCTTGGCTACGAACTTGCCACCGCTCTTCCTTGATTCGCCGAGCCAGGGCAGCCACCGTCTGACCTTCCAGCCGACGGGCGTAGTCCGCGTTCCCGTAGACGCTCTCGCCCACGTAGTAGACGGCGGGCGCCGGGGCCTCCTCCCCCTCCTTCGACACGTCGTGTGTGGCGACGAGGTCCCTGTACTCGGCCTGCAACTCGCTGCCATCCTCGTTCCGCATCCACTGACTGAAGACGTGGTTCACCCAAGAGATGATGCTCTGCTGCGATCGGAAGTTCTGCTGCAACGGCGTGCTTTCGTCCACCAGGTGCCTGCGCACGTGCGCCATCGTCACGATGTCCGCACGTCGAAAGCGATAGATGGACTGCTTTGGGTCGCCAACCATGAAGAGCTTGCCAGGCGTAGGCGCGATGGCCTGCCAGTCCTTCGACATGTTCCCACCGCGGTCGTCAGGGTCGCCCGCCAGGAAGAAGGCGATCTCCGCTTGAATGGGGTCCGTGTCCTGGAACTCGTCCACCAGCAGGTGATGGAAGCGGCGCTGAAACCGGCGGCGCGCGTCGGGGTTGTAACGTAGCATGTCCCGAGCCCAGACGAGAAGGTCATGGAACCCCGCGTGCCCCTCTTCTTTGCGCCGCGCCGACTGGTCGACGACGAACTTGCGCACCGCTTCCAACGCAGGCGTGAAGGCTGCGGTGCGCAGCGCGCCGATCTCCTCTAACCGCAAACCCTCAAGCTCCTGGAGCATGTCCTTCAGCAACTTGCAGGCATTGACCCCCGTCACCACGTCCTTGTCCCAGTCCTTCTGGCTGCCGCTCCTGGTCGAGACCCGCTTCCAACCCAGCAGCCGGACGAGGGCTCGCTCGTAAGCGCGGTCGTTGCTGTCCGCAGTCGGCAGCCTCTGCGCTAGGGCCACGACATCCGCGGCGTGGTCATACAGGCGATCTCCGCCGCCAATCTTCGAAAACTCTCGCAGCCGCTCTATCTCCGTGACCGCCTCCGCCAGCCTGTTCCCGATGGTCAGCGTGGGCTCAGGCGCCTCTGCAATGGATGCGTCGGCCACCAGGTCATAGTCGTCGTTGAGCGCCGAGGCAACCCGGCGCAGTTGGTCCAGATTCAGCCCCAGGTGCAGCGCCCGCGCCAGCTTGGGGCCAAGCTCCACCGACTCAAGCGATTCATCCAGCCACTGGTCCCATTCTTGCTGGAAGCGCAGGTCCGCCTCGATTGGGTCAAGCATCTCGAAGCCCGGTGGCAGGCCCGCCTCCAGCGGCAGCTCGCGCAACAGCGACTGCGCGAAGCTGTGCAGCGTCTGGATCAACGCGGCGTCCATTTCCGACACGGCCCGCCGGCACCGGTCGCGTGAGCCCTCATCGAGGCTTTCGTCCTCAGCCGCGTACTCGAGGTCACGGCGGACCCGGTCCCGCAGTTCAGCGGCAGCGGCCTCGGTGAAGGTAATCGCGGCCAGTCCCGCCATCTCCGCAGCGCCCGAGGCGATCAGCGTCACTATGCGGCCCACCAGAGCGGTGGTCTTTCCCGTCCCTGCTCCAGCCTCGACAAAGAGGTTCTCGTCCAGGCTCTGTTGGATTCGGTCGCGGTGCTGCTGGTCCGCTGGCTGGACATGCTGCATCATCCCGCGTCCTCTTCCGCATCGGCGTCGAGGGCGCCACCGCTGAGCATTTTGTAGGCAGCGACCTGCGGCGAGTCGACCTTGCGCGCCCACAACGCCAGCTTGTTGGTGGGGCAGATGCGCTGGAAGTCGCAGTAGCGGCAGTTTTCGGGTCCGCCGAAGCCGGGCGGGCCTGGGTTCGCCGGGAAGATGCCGCCCCGCACACCCTCCGCGATGGCCTGTACCATATGCCTGAACTGCGCCTCAATGGCGTCGAGGGTAACGGGAACGCGAATGTATCCGCCGTTAGCAGAAATGAACCAATACTCGGCGCGCAGGGCCGCATCCGGCAGCAGCGTCTCCCGCACTGCAAGCGCGTACACGGGCAGCTGCAGCCGTTTCCCCGCCATCAGGGGATCGTCCTCCATCTTCCGGTATTGCCGGGAAGAGCCTGTCTTGTAGTCCATCACCACAGCTCGACGGCCGTCCTGTGCCACATCCACGCGGTCGATGAAACCCCGGAAGCGGACCTCGCCGCCGTCCGGCAGCGCCAATGCCACCGGCGGCCCGCCGAAGCCGAACGCGTACTCGGAGTGACGGGGTTGCATCCCCTCGTCTGCCCGGTACTGCTCGTCGTCATCCAGGAACCTCTCCAGGTCCTGCAGGATGTCCTCCTGCGCCACCTCCCACAACACGCGGCGCCCCGTCACGCCCCTTCGCTCCGCCTCTCGGAACTCCTCTTGGGCGATCTCCCGGAGCCGTTCCCGCTGCAAGAGTGTCCAGCCCTCGCGAGGCGAGGGGGCCCCTGCGTCCATCGCCTCCTTGATGAATTGCTCCAAGATGGCGTGGACCAGGCTGCCCCGTTCCAGCGGGGAGATGGTCAGCACGTCTTCCGGCGTTTCCCATGCTGACAGGTTGAGCACGTTGCCCAGGAAGTGGCGGTATGGGCAGGTGGCCCATGACTCCAACCGCGTCGGTGACATGACCTGCGAGAGCGATCCGCCGAGCCGTTCGCTGCTGCCCGCGATCCCGCCCACGAACCCGTCCCACTCGGTAAGCCCGTTCGTTGCGCGTGCCCGGTCCATCGCGAGCGCCCGGCCCAGAGGGCCGCCGTCCGAGGCCAGCGGGTGCCAGCGCAGGCGAGATCCTGTCCTCTGCCATCGCGCAAGGGCCAGCACGTCGTACTCGTGGCCGTCTGCGGCGCGTCCACCCTCTGCCAGCCGCAGCGCGTCCTCCATTGATTCGATGACCGTCAGCCATGGAGCATCGTAGATGTGCAGCCGCTCCGATGAGACGCGTTCACCTGCGAGTGTCGAGGCTGCCTCAAGCAGCCAGGGCGAGGGGTATTGCGCCCGCCGCGTCACAGGATCGACCCGTGAATACGAGAGCCGTCGCCGATCCCCGCCTGCGAGGGCGGCCAGATAGTCGCGCTGCTCGTGCAATTGGGCCTCCCGTCGAAGGGGCAGGGCACCCATCAGCACCTGAGCGCGCACGTACTCCGGCAGCAGCGGGTCCTCGCCGCTCCGGGCCGGGTAGTCGCCCTCCGACATCCCCAGGAGCCATACGGTGTCGAATTCCATTCCCGTCGCGGCCCCAAGCCCTGCCACGAACACGCCCGTTCCAGTGGCGCCACTCCGGCCCATGTATGCCGAGAGCGCATGATCAAGCGCTTGCTGAAACCCTTCCAGCGTCGTAGCCGGTTCAACCGCGTCCAGCTTGCCGAGTTCCTCAAGCGCCGACTCCACACGCCCAAGCGCGTCCTGCTGTTGCGCCGGCCAGTCGTTCTTCCCCTGGCCGTACCGGTCTATGGCGTGCTTGGCCCACTTGGCAAAGGCGCTCCAAGGGCTGCCGTCCGCGGGGGGCTTGTCCTGCGCCAAATGCTCTACAAGCGCCAACAACCTCTCAGCACAGGCAATTGCCTCGACATAGCCCATCGACTGGGCTTCCGTCAGGTCACCCCGCGCCTCTGCCCCCTGGCGACGCCGCGCCACACTTGCGGTCAGGCCGTGGAGCCGGTCCTTCCACTGCTCCAAGCCGCGCACGACGCCCGCTTCTCGCGACAGGCCCTCCCAACGCTGCAGCTCGCTGGACGCTGACCGGTTGCTCGCGGCGTTCCACACTGGCGCGTCCGCCAGCCACCGCATCAGAGCGGCACGGCTAAAGTCTTCCCTGATGACGTCCAGCATCCCCGTAAGCAGCCGCCCCGGAACGGAGTCCTGCGGTGGCGACGGGTCCGGGCCCGCCACCGGGATACCGGCAAAGCCCAGCTCCATCCGAAGTTGAAAGGCGTAGGGGTCCGGCCGCCGGTAGAGGGCCGCCATGCGGTGAAATGGCACGCCCGCTTCCGCCCGCTGGAACATGTCGCGCACCGCCTGTCGCACCTCCTCACGCGCGTCCGGGGCAGATACGATGGACTCCGGCCTCACGTCCAGGTCCGCTGAGCCGTCAGCACTCGCTTCACCGAACTGCTTCCACCACGCGCCCTCGACGTCGTCGACGCCAGCCTCGCCGGTCCGCCCCACCACGAGGCCGCACGGCGCAGCATCCGACAGCGCCGTCAGCAGCACGGTCTCACCCGGCGATGGCCGTGTCAGGAGAAAAAACACCAGCGCCCCCACGTCCTGCAGCGCCGGCTGCCCTCGTCCCGAGCGCACAGCCTCCGCCGCAGCCCAAGCCTCGTCTTCAGGCCCGTAGTACTCGGCGGTCCGCTCCCGGAATCGGCGGTACAACTCGACGGTTGCCTGCCGCAGCGGACCCTCCGCCCCCAGCGTGTCGAGCTGACTCTCCGTCAGGCGCACCAGTTCTTTGAACGCAGCCTGCAGCGATTCGTGCAACGTGGCGTGCCCCGCCACGCTGCCGAGCGGTTCCTTCCCCACCACCTCCATCGCCACTGTGCGGATAACAGCCATCTCCGCCGCCGCGGACAGCGGCCGCCGTCGCTGCGACGCCATGGTCGGCGCTCCCAGCTGTTCGGCCAAGCGTGCCAGGGCCATAAAGCCTACGTTGAGGAGCCCGCCGTCACCGGACAGGATCCGGCGGAGGCCGATGCCCGCGTAGGTGTTCGGCGGCACGATGGTCACCGGCGCAAGCGGGTTGCCCGCCTTGGCCTCGGCAACCAACGTCTGCAGCCGCTCCCGCGCAGCTCTGCCAAATGGTTCCAAATACACTTGCACGTATAGCTTCCTTGCAATGACGTCTTTAGTCTGTGGGACGGGACGTAACGCAGCCTAACGACACCTCCACCCAGAGGCGACCGGACAATGGGCCTGCTGTGGGTTCTGAGTGGGCGGTAGGCAGTACCGTCTTCGAGATTTGGTTGGGGGCGCTGTGATCCTTGGAATAGCAGTCCTTACGGGGAGTTCGAGCCTCTTCGGGTGGTCCGAAACGCCCCCGGAGTTGCATTGATTTCAGGCGCTGCAATTGGCCCGCAAAATGCTTTCCGCCAACCGCGGCATTGCTGCCAAGTCTACGACACTTGTTATCGCATCTTCGTGCAACAAGTCGGGGCTGACGTAGCGGTGAAATTTCTCCGACATGCATTCTTCGAGTCCAGACAGCGAGATGCGGCTCAAGTCCGGAGGAGATTCCGCAATACCGCGCAGAGCTAATTCAACTGACTTGTCAGTTGATTTGTTTTCCACTTCCAAGAACCCATGGTGAACCGAAGCCGTGTAGCCCATATTCCTGAGCAACAGCGCCAGCGTGGTAGTCTTGACGGTGCCCGTCCAGGTGGCTACCAAGGCGCTCTTCTCCCCGAGACTGCAAATTGAACGCTTGTTGAGATTGAGGCGTAGAAATTCGGACCTTGCGCCTTCCAGCAGACCTGCAGCCACACTATCAAGATATGCAGGAATTTCCTTATCGGCGAGTACGTCCCGCATAGTCTCAATGATTCGGTCATGTACCTGGCCGCCTGTTCCACCAAAGGGAGGCGGACGGCCCGTCCTGTCCTCGGTGACCTCAATCACACGTTCTTTGCCGTGAACCTGGGTGATGCGCCAGCGCTTACCTGAGAAAATTATCGTCATCTCCGGAACGAAGACGTTTGTCGCGGGCAAGGAACCAATCTCCCTGCCCCTCGCAACAACCCTGAATTCCTCAACGCTCTGGAACGCGGCGTAGAAGCTGTAATGCTCCACCAGCTTCTCCCCCTGCGGCCCCAGCATAAGGGTCCCATCCGGTGCCTGTTCGATCAATGCATTTTCCGGCGAACCGAGGTCGCGCAGCAAGTGGGCGAACATTGGTGAACTTACCTTTCTGAAGGGCCCCGTCCTGCAAAGAACATCGTACAGCGGTTCGGCATTCACCCCTCCCCGTTCTGCGATGACGGAGAGTACCTGATGGCATAGCGTCGATAGATGCAACGCCTGGGGAGCAGGGGGCTCACACCACCCCTCTTTCAGGAGCTCCACCATCGCGATGGACCGGACCAGATCCAGGTGAAGACGGTCCAGCGGGTGGGAGTCGGCTCGAGCCTCCAGTTCAATCGCATACATTCGCAAAACGGCGGATTGCTCCGGCCTTCTGCCGGAGCGTCCCAGCCTCTGCCTCAGCGATGCCACTGAAAAAGGCGGTCCTATCTGGGCAACGCATTCGATGTCACCGATGTCGATTCCGAGTTCCAGGGTAGAAGTGCATATAGCGGTGGTTGTGCGCCGCGTCTTGAGGCTCTTCTCCAGATCGGCCCGGTGCTCACGGGAGAGGTTGGCGTGATGAGGCAGAAAATCTACCGGCACCTTGGCGTTCTCAGACATTTCTCTAAGGGCGTCGGCGTACCACTCCACGTTCTGCCGGGACCCGGCAAATACGAGGTTGGGTCTTCCCCTAAGCCCGAATCCACCGAAGGACACCGATGGACGGCGTGAGGAAAGCGGAAGGGGGATGAGGGAGCTACAGGGGAAATAGCCTGGGTTCCATTTGGGGTAGGGAGGTCGGCGGACGGTCTTCATCGCCGCACAGGGGCCCCTATGGCCGTCTGCAGGAGCTGCGATGCGCGGGATGGCGAGAGAATACGCAACAGGGAACTCTCTCGGACCGGGCTGGCGCGAGTCTGCGGGGATCTTCGGTTGTCCGGTGGGTGGGTCGGTCGCCGACGGTGCCGTCAGGCCGGGAGTGGAATGGCTCGCAGCCGGGCCAAGGCGCGGCTGAACTTCTCAGCCCAAGGCCAGCGATCCGGAAGATGCAGGGTCAACCGGCGTGCCGAGCGGGTGAGCCGTCCGGCCAGGGAGAAGAACCGCCGCCGGAGGGTCTTGGTGGTGGCTATCCGCTCTCCCAGACCGATCCGCGCGGTCCAGCGGGCCAGGTTGTGGGCCATCGTCTGGACGGCCAGCCAGGCGCCGTTGGCGGCGAAGCGGCCCGAGGGGAGATGGTTCAGCCCGACGCCGTACTTGAGGTCGCGTATGGCATTCTCGATCTCGGCGTGGCGGCGATGGTCAGCCTCCAGTTCGAGCAACTCCCCGTCCCGGTCGGTGATGAACCCGTGATAGCTGTATTTGGCGAAGAGGGCCAACTGGGAACCGGGCGTGGGCTTCACACGCCGGACGATGAGCCGCACCGGCGCGGCGTCAGGTTCACTCTGGAAGGGAGTGCAGGTGGTCTCGGCCACATCGGCGGCGCCGTCCATCCAGTAGGGAATGGGAGTCCAGGCATCCTCGGGTATCGTCTCGATGAGATTGCGCAGGCTCTTGTGCTGGCGGATGGTGATGGAGAAGCGGACATCCATCTTGCGGCAGACGGATACCACGCCATGAGTGTAGAACCCGCTGTCGGCCCGTAGCGTGAGTCGTCCGTTGGCCCCGGCGTAGCGTACCCGCCCCACCGTCTCCCGCAGAAAGTGGGCGGCGCCCCGGGCGGTGTTGGCGCGGCCCTCGCGCAGCCGGGACATCAGCACGTCGCCGGTGCCGGCGGCGACGGCCAACAGCGGGTGATAGCCCCGCTTGCCGGTATAGCCGTGGTGGCGTGCGCCCTCCTTGGCCAGTCCGTAGGTCTCGCAGATGGTGGAGTCCAGGTCAATGGTCAGGGGCCCGTCGCCGGGTCCCGCCCCGGCCTGCCAAGCCCGGGCCAGCAACTCGCGGCTCACCCGGTCGAGTTGACGGACGTGGCCCCACCGGAAGCTGCGCAGGAAGGTGCCCAGGGTGGATGGCGCCTTGACCGTGCCGCCCAGGGTGCAGGCCGTCCCCCCGGTGCGCAACACATCGGCGTCGTCAATGCAGTCGCCCCCAGCCAGCGCAGACGCCACCAGCGTCATCATCTTGTCGCTCGTGTTCGCCCGCCCCGGGGCATCGCCCAGGTCGAGGCGCTGCCGGACGAGTTCGGGCAGGCCGAGGTGCCGCGCCAGGGTGGCCGGAAGGAGCAGCCCGGCATTGGCCACCAAGCGGCGGTCGTCGAAGGTGATTTGGATCCGGTCGGGGTGGTTGCGTGGCAGCATCTATTGGGTGCTCCTTTTCCGGGGTCGGTTTTTTGCTACAAAACCATTATCCCAGAAGCACAGGAGCACCTTCTTGCCGCTTCAGGACGCTAACCCGACGCCCTCCTTCGGTGGATTCGGGCTAAGGCGAGAGAACAGGTGTTTGGTGACTTTCCATGTGGCGGAGTCGTCCCCCTGGTCGGTGTCGCCTCCTTCGGTATAGCCGCGAATCTGAAGTCTGAGCTCGGCTCCGGCTGCACCGCTCTCAAGGAGGTCCACTGCTTCCGGGTGTCCCGGGCGCAGATATTCACGGACCATTTCCATGTCGCTCAATGTGGCAGACAGGCCCACTCGTCTGATCTGTCGGCCGACCGCGTGCTCCAGGCGACTGAGAAGGGACCGAAGATGCACGCCCCTTTCGTTGTCCAACAGCGCATGGAGTTCATCGATGATGATGGCCCGAGTGCCAATGAACAGGGAGGGAATCTGAAGGCCCCTGAGGACGAACATGGCTTCAAGGGATTCCGGGGTGATAAGAAGTATCCCTTTCGGGTTGGCCCGGGCGCGGGACTTCACCCCCTGCGAAATATCCCCGTGCCAGGGGTAGACCGGCAGGTCAGTTCGCTTGCATAGATCCTCCATGCGTCCCAGCTGGTCGTTGATGAGCGCCTTGAGAGGCGCCACGTAGACCAAATCGAATCCTCCCTCTCCCGGCGTTGCCAGCACGGAGGATATGAGCGGAAGAAACGCAGCCTCGGTCTTGCCCCCTGCGGTGGGAGCTGCGATGATCAAGTCTCTTTCGCCGTCCAGAAGGGTGAATATCGCCCGCTCCTGGACATCGTGCAATTCCCCCCAACCCCTGTCCCAGATCCAGCGTTGGACCGGTTCGGCGAGTTTGTCGAACGCGTCGGATGGGGATTTGCTAAAGCTTGAAGGATACGAGTTCATCGTCCTCGTCCATTTCGACCTTTTCGGAGTCCGGGTCCCCGTCCTCTTCGGGCTTCACGGACCCCACCAGGTTTCGCCATTCGGCGCCGGGATTCTGCTCCAGCACAGAGAGCATATTCACGAATTCCTTGACGGTGTTCCTGGGGGTCCTGAAGTACGCGTCTCCAATTCTCGTGGAACAGTGGGTCATAAACGCAGCGAGCGCCTCATCAGGGAGTTGGTTGTCTTCATCCTGCATCACCCGTCGGATATTCGTAAGCAGGACGAACATGTCCTCGGGCGTGAGATTGGCAAGCCGAATGACCGGACCTGACAGGTCAACCATTCCATCCCGTGCGAAAGTGTTTTCTGACAGACGGGACTGAAGTGCTGCGTAGCTGTACAGACCTCGACGGGTATCCATCAGGAATTCCGGAGTCCCTCCCATCAGAAACCCGATATGCTGTGCGGTGCCCTGCAGCACGTCGTTCAGGATGCGGAGAAGCTGCTCATAGTTGGACTGCCGCGCCTGGGAGGAGACAAGCTTGTACAGGTTGACCATCTCGTCGAGCGATACCACAACCCCCTGATAGCCTGCCTCCCTGGCGAAACCGGCCATCAGTTTCAATTGGTCGTACACGTTGGCATCGTCGATGATGGTGCGTACCCCGAGGTCTCTGCGGGCTTCGGTCCTGGTGGAATATTCCCCCCGGAGCCACCTCAGTGCCGCTGATTTGAGGTCTTCATTACCGGCGTCATACCCTTCCCAGTACCGGGAAATTACGGTTGCGAAATCATACCCTCCGACCATTTCCTCTAGGTGCACCAGCTTTTCACGGATAACGCTGTTGGCATCCCGTCCCGTTTTCTCCGCCATGCTCACGGCTTCGGTGGCAAACCTTTCCACCACCGATGGCATTGCCCCTCCGTCCTGCCTGCTGATAGTGGATGTATTGCGGGCCATCTCAGCATAGAGGGAACGGGCCTGTCCGCCCGTGGCGTGGAGCCGACGGTCCGGGGAAATGTCCGCCGACAGTACGACCATCCGTTTTTCCATTGCTATCTGTCTGACCAGATTCAGGAAAAACGTCTTTCCAGACCCATATTCCCCGATTATGAATCGGATGGTGGATCCGCCTACCGCAATGCGGTCCATGTCCCTGAGGAGTTCTTCGATTTCCCGACTACGACCGACCTGGATGTGCTGCAGTCCGACCCTAGGCACCACACCGGCACTGAGGGCGCGGATGATGGCGTCCCGTTCGCGAGTTCTTATCCTGGGTCTCTCCATTGCCTTTACTCCGCCACGGCCAGAATTTCGTCCTTAACCTCAGAATTGATCAGAAAGCCATTGTCCTCTTCGATCAGCAGGTCTCCGAATCGCTCGTGGGACCACTCGTTCACTGTTTCCATCGCACCATCCGGCAGGAGCCTGAACTGGCGAGCCAGCGTGCGGTATTCGTCCTCGTCCCAGTGATGGCGTGAGATCAGTTCACCAAGAAAGGCTGCGTGCTTTTCGTCCAGACCACGGAACTCGCTAGCAGCTTGGCCATGGTCCTCAGTGGGTTCCTCTTCCGGCTCATCGTCCTGAAAGATCTCGTTCAGCAGGGCGCTGACACGCGCGGTGTTGGTCATCACGGCAGCGACCCTGTCTGCGTCTAGGCTCAACGGGCTTCCGGAGTCAGCACGCGGTGGTATGGCAAAGCCAGGTTGGCCTTCCGCAGGAGGAATCACAGTCACGGGATCGTCGGCCGAAGTCAGGCTGTGGAGCGCAGAGTAAATCCCGCCCGTCTCCAGGCCTAATGCGGTGTAGAGTCGTTCAAGAGCGGCTACCTCCTTTCCACTGATCACTCCGTCGGAGGCCGCAATTGAAAGGGCAATCTGGCCCATCTCATGGGAGGTCTCATTGGAAGCATTCCGGAGATGTCTTCGGAGCAAGGACAGGTCAGGCTTTACCGCTATCATCCATTTCAGATTCGCATGCAGACGGGAACGTTCTCCCTCCGGCAGATCCGGATCTCGGTCAATGGCTGAGGCTAGAGCGTTTAATTCCGATTCACCGACCGATTCGTCTGCTTGGGCCACGAAACTCCCTATGGCAACTGAGACTAGGAGATTCCTGTACCTGTCGCTGACGGCCTCCAGGCGAGTAACGCCCTCCGGCAGGCCGAACAAAACGACAGGCTCTCCCCATTTCGGAGACCGCAGTGCGAATCTCGGATCGGGCGCCATGCCCAGCGACAGGCGGGCCAAGGCGTCGGCAGCGTCGGTTAACTGCCGCTTTCCAATTTTCTCCGGGACTGCTCCCTCAAGGCGTTCGACGACCGCTTCCACGGGACACAGCCCTCCGGCACCGATGATTTCCCCGGCCCATTCACGAAGGCCATCCATCTCAGAGTTGGGGAATACCTCCCACAGACGCTCGGGCAACAGTGCGTGTGCTTCTATCGTCCCTCTCCCATTAGGGTTGCGCCCCAGGAACCGGCTGTATTTGTCCAGGGAGTCAGTGGCCTCTTCGACCAGGGTCCTGGCGACATTTAAGGGCTGGGTGATGCGGGATATGTCGGGCACGGCTCCGATATATTCCCCGAGACTGACTTCAAACTCCGACGACGCAGCTCGATATTGCGCACGGAGGGTCCGCTTGGGTAGGGGTATCTTCATGCCGGCAGGATACCGTTCGGCAAAGAGGATGCGGAAAAGGGCCTGGAACTCTGGGAATGCCCGGGATGCTGCTGTCCTAAGGGCGAATTCAGGATGTGCGCAGTACCAACTCAGCGCCCAATCGGCGTCCATGGGCAGGCCGTCGCTAGCCCTGCGGCCAAGGGCGACGCGGAGGCCAAGAGGCAACTCGTACCCTGCGGTCCAGAATCTTGGCTTCATCTCTTCGTCAGATGCCAAGGACGCCCTCGCCGCGTCAAGAAAAGACTCAAAGTATCGACGGACGGACCTGTGGTCCCCGTAGACCTGGAGCAGTCTGTCGACCTCGTCTATTATGATGCGACGCTCGTGCGGTTCCGGTGAGTCAACGAAAAAGCGCCGTTCCAGGCCATAGAAGTAGAGAAAAACATGCCCGACTCCGTATCGCCGGTCCGACCGGCCCGTAGCCAGCCAGTCAAGGTACGCAGCCCGTGCACCTGGGCTGATCTCGCTGTAGCCGGGCCAGTATGGCATGCGATCCCCGGAAATATCAGGTCCAGAGGCGGCGACCGGAAGAGTTGGAACGATAATGGGCCTCAACGTCTCGGATAGGCCTCCTCGTCTGTGGTCTGGCCCAAGGTAGACCATCCCGCCGACGTTGCGCCCGGCCACTACCGCCATCTCTTCGCAATTCACCCACTTCAGTGCGGTAACAGTAGTGGAACTGGCATCTTTCTGAGGGCACCGTACCATCTCGCGTATGCCGGTGGAAACCGGCCCTTCTTGGGTAGACCTCGCCGCTGCTGAGAGGGGATTGCCACGTGCCCTTCCCTTTTCGCGGACGGGTTTCCCGGTCCCAGTATTGCCCATCAGCTCATTTAGCCATCGTTGAAATATTCGGAACATATTCATTCTGCCCCCAGAATCGGCTGCCTGTGAATCGGCAATCGTTACCTTACCACTGAAAACAGTATCGGCGGCAAAGAGAGTCCTCCGGGTAATTGACGTTGCCCCACCGACAAGAAAGATGGCCAAGCTAAGGTTCAATAGCAAGCCCATGTGGAGTGAAAGCCACTGCCATTCATTTTATTCCACCCATATCCTGTCCGACGCATTGGGCAGCTTACGTGACAGTGTCGCATCCCATCAGATTACTGTGCGATGTCGGGGGCGTTCCCGGAACACAGCTCCAGGGCACCCGTCGAACTTCGCTGCCATCCGCTCGTACAACGCGGAGGCCAGAGCTCATTGGCTCGATCTCGCGGCAGTGATCGATCTTTGCGGTCCGGATGCATTTTCCGTCCAAGACTGAGGTGGTGGCGGACGCGACCTTATGCATCGTGCCGTCGGTAGAAATGCGGTCCAGTGCGAACATACCCATCTGAATGTGTCTATCTAGCTCGTCATCGAACGGCTTGCTGACCTTACCCCCGAAATGCAGATAGGGGCGATATACCAGTTCAAAAAATAGTACGGCGATTACAAACCAGTGCGCTCTGACAGAAATGGTCGCCACGTATCTCAGTCCGTCCGGGTCGACCTGGTTGAGCGCCCAGTCGTTTACCCGGAAGGCGACGGTTGCCTTCCTCACTAGCTGGAGGATCCGGCTGTGGTGAATACCGTGAGGCATCTTGTCTCCTGAACGACCAATGGCTTGTGAGGCGCTTGATAGTTGCGGTTAGGCTTTCCAAGCGCATCTTCAGTCGATCAAATTTAACCAGCAGTCGCCATGTCTGCAAGAAGCATATGCCCTATCAGCTATAGCAATAGTACCTGTAACGAGGTCGCTATAGCAGGAGATGGGCGTAACTTGCCGAGAGCTATGAGCGGCCCAGAGTGAGAATCTCCAAATCAGGCTGGAACCAAGGTGGTTCCGGTGCGTGTGGCAGAGGGTTCACATTCCCAATTCAGAAGTGCTTTTGACTTTCTGGAGGCAGGGCAAATGCCCCCCCCTGTAATAGGGCATTTGGTAATTGTCGGCGGCAAGGAAATCAGGGAGTATTTGGTCACTCGTCAGGAGGGAAAGACACCCTGTTCTGTTGTCGGTATCCACGAAAGTAACAAGGTTCTAGTTGATGGGGCCAAGTCATAGGTTCACTCTCCTAGACTCTTTACAGGCCAGAAGGGAGCTTGTCTCACAAAGCTCCCTGGCAGGCTGCTCGCTTCTCCGTATAGACCGATTGCGGCGTGCCATCTCGTGGATTGCTTGGAAATACGTGAAAGACATGCGCAATACCAACGGACTTCGGAAGATAAAGATCGACGACCTAGTAGTCAGTCTTACTTGGAGTAGTCAGTCTTACTTGGAATCGAAGGGATAGAGCCGGTGAAGTTTGACCCTGGCGTCCTGGGTGTTGAACTTCCAGTTGATGGAGGCTCGGGCGACGTTTCGCTCCGTGACCAGGGCTTGGACCTCCCGCCGGAGGGCCTCCTCGTCGGGGAGCCGCTGCCTCAGGCAGGAGCGGGACAGCACGCTGAACTCGATTTCCGCCATGTCAGGACAGGATCAACCAACTCCCGTGCTTGGGCGTGTGGTGAAACTCCAGTCGTTTGGCGACCCGGCGGGCCTCCACCGCTGGGAAGGTTTCGTACAGGGAAGCTGTCCGGTGGGTGTTCAGATTGTCCAGGACCACCCGGATCACCGGGACATCGGGATAGGCCTCATCCACCAGCCAGCGCATCTGGCGGGCGAAGTCCTGCATGGTGCGCCGCTCCGTAACCGCCAGCCGGCCAGGGGCTCACAGGCCAGGAACAAGTTGCGGGTGCCCGCCCGGTGGTACTCGTAGTCCTGCCGCCGTGGTCTCTCTGGCTGGGCCGGCAGCGGGGGACGGGTGTCAGCCAGCAACTGGGTGGAGGTCTCGTCAAAGCAGACCACCGGCCGCTGGGGGTCATAGGGTTCGGCGTACAAATCCAGCACCTCCTCCATTGGTCAAATACGCCGGAGCTTCCGGGTGGGCCACGAACTCGGCGCTTACCTTGGGGATGCACCACTCCTGCTTCTGCCACGGCTTGAGGGCGTTTTTTTCAGGTGCAGCCGCACCGTCTCGTGGGATAGGGAGGACGCCAACCCCAACTCCACCACCTTGCCCGCCAAAAGGCGCAGGGTCCAGTGTTCATGCCCTTCCGGCGGTTCAGAGCAGGCCAGCGCAATGAGGTGGGCTTCGCCCCGGTCGTCCAGCTTCCGGTACCGATGGGCTTGGGGTAGGTCTTTGAGAACCCCGTCCAACCCCCCTTCTGCAAAGCGCCGCTTGATCCGAAATACAGTGCCTTCGGCCACCTCCAGCGCTTCCGCCACCCGGGGGGCACTCCACCCCTCATCCGTCTTGAGCAGAATCCGTGCCCGGATGATCACCCGGGCTGAACCTTTCCCCGCACGAACCAGATGCTGGAGCTCGTTCCGCTGTTCCGACGTCAGCCGGACTCCATATTTTCCCCTGACCATACCGCCACCTCCCATCAACACTCTCCAGAGTCAGGGTAGCGCTTTCGGTCAATTCTTTACACTACCATCTAAATCAAGTTTGACTCACTACTAGAGTGCACCAGATTTGTGAGACAGGCTCCATACTGTCACATTAATCTGCGACCCTATGCAGGGTAACCCCCATCCCAAGCAAGGAGATACTCGCTTGGCGCTCGACAAGCCCTTACGTTCAATAGGAGATAGCGGGCGGAGCTCGGCGCTGATCGGCTCGGCTTGGCGTGCTGGGGTTCTCGCCATTGACGCCGTTCCAGCAGTTCGGCGTGGTGACAGCAATCAGCGCGTACGCGCTGATTGCTGCCGTGCTGGTAGTGCCGCGGCGATGATCGTGTGTGGGGCGTACCAGAAACCTGCGATTGCGCCACGCCGTGGAGAGAGCGTTAACCGAGCTTGGGGAGCAGCCATAGCCGGTCTCTCTCCGGCATCGCTTGCCACTCACCATGGGCGTAGTGAGGGTGGTGCTCCATAAGCAGAGTGTTCGACTGGCTGAGCTGGCTGGTGACGGTGCGCCCGTGGGTCACGCTTGTCGTCATCGCGATCGTGACACTGGTGTTGGCCGCCGGGCTTGCGCAGCGCGCGCCGGTAGCAGAGAACGAAGCCTTTCTCCCCCGGGATAGCGGCGTCGCCAAGGCGTTGGAGGAGATCGAGACCCTCTTCGGGGACTCCGATGTCGTCGTGGTGACGCTTGTCTTCCGCGGTGAAGTGCTCACGCCCGATGGACTCGCCCAGATGGACGGCTTGCTCGGCCGCATCGTTAGCGACCCGGGCGTAGGGGAACTCGTGCCGCCTGTCGACGCAATCACCGCCCCTACGTTGCTGATGAAACCCCTGCTCCAGGTGACCGACTTCGACTCGGTTACGCAGGCGCAGATCGATGCGGCGCTTGACCATGTCCGGGCCACCCCGGAGCTCCACCCGGCGCGAACGGCGCTCGACATGATGACCGGAACGGACACGGATGGCACGCCGATCGCGGTCGCCACCATCCGGCTACGCGATACCAGCGACGAGGCCGTTGACGACGCGCAGCTGGCGATCAACAACCTGGCGGAGGCGGATGAGGGCCCGCTGAGCGCGGGCAGCGTGTCGCCCGCGGTGATTGAGGAGGAGTATCAGGAGGCCACGAGCCGCGGGGTGCTGCCGCTACTGGGGCTGGCGCTGCTCGTGATCGCGTTGCTGACGCTGCTCTTCATGCGCACGCTCTCCGACCTGCTGCTCACGCTGACGGGGCTTGTACTCGCGCTGATCTGGACCGTCGGGGCGGAGAGCTGGCTCGGTCCAGGCGCCTTGGATCTGATCGGCCCACCGAACGCGCTCACGGCAACGGTGCCGCTCATCCTGATAAGCCTCGCGGTGGACTATTCGATCCAGACGGTGTCGCACTACCGGGAGCAACGGGTAGCCGGCGAGCCGGTGGCGGTAGCGGTGCTCGCGGGGCTCCGGAACGTCATCATCCCGCTGGCGCTGGCCGCCATCACCACGAGCGTAAGCTTCCTGGCGAACCTGCTCTCGCCGATCTCGGGGATGGGGGACTTCGGCGTGGTGGCGGGGCTGGGCGTCGGGTTGAGCCTGATCGTGATGCTGACGCTGGTCCCAGCCGTGCGAACGATCATCGACCGGCGTCGCGAAGCCCGCGGACCGCTTCCTCCGCCCCGTCCGATCGCAAATGCAATCCCCGGCATCGACCGGCTAGCGGAAAGGCTGGGGACATCCATCACGCGGCGGCCAGCGGCTTACCTCGTTCTCGTGGTTGCGGTGACGGTTGGGTTCGGGTTCGCGGCCTCGGGGATCACCACGGACTTCACTATCCGCGACGTCCTACCCAGGGACGGGAACTTGATCGAGGACCTGAATTCGCTCGATGCGGCCGTCGGAGGCTCAACGGAGGTTGTCAGCGTCCTGGTCAGAGCAGAGGTAACGGAGACGCGCACGCTCCACAACCTGTTCCACATGACGGAGGCGTTTGAGGACGACCTAAGCCGGCCACTGGCCGCGGATGGCGCGATGGAGGCTTCGCTCCCTCTGCTCGTGCTCGACTGGACCACGGACGACGGCACGCCAGGTGACAGGTACGACCCCGAGCTCGATCGGCTGTTCGCGGAGGCGACAACGGGGCTGCATGTCGATCCTGCGCTGATCCAGAAGTTCCTTGATGCGCTCGCCGCCACCGATCCCAAAGCCGTGGCGCGGGTTCTGGTCGAGGACCCGGAGGGCATCGACACCACGCTGCTCCAGTTCCGGGCCTTCTCGGGCGATCCTAAGGGAACCGAGGGGCTGGTAGAGGACATTGACGGGCTGTGGATCGGCGACGACGACGCTATCGCGATGACATCGCAGGACATCATCGTGCTCACCTCCTCGGACCAGATAAGGGATCGCCAGACAGAGGCGGTCATCACGACGATCGCGGCAGCTCTCGGCATCCTCACGATCTTCTTCTGGATAACACTGCGCCAGCCCGCGCTGGGCTTCATCGCGGTAGGACCGATAGTGCTCGTCCTCATCTGGGTGCTGGGCACCATGGCGCTGCTGGGCATTCCATACACGATCATCACCTCGATCACCACGGCGTTCTCGATCGGGATCGGCGTTGACTACACGATCCACGTGATCTATCGCTACCGGGAAGAGTTCGCCAAGCGGCGCAACCCGGAGGCGGCAGCGATCCGGACGCTCGCCACCACCGGCTCGGCTCTGCTGGGCTCAGCGCTGACGACAGCGCTCGGGTTCGCGGTGCTGACGCTGTCGCCGCTGCGGTCATTCGAGCAGTTCGGCATCACGGCGGCGATCACGATCGCGTACGCGCTGATCGTCTCCATCCTGGTGGTGCCGCCCGCCATGACGGTCTGGGGCGCCTACCAGAACATGCGGATGCGCTCGATGATAGAGCGCCTGTGGGACGAGCTTGACGTCGCCATCGAGGCCACGCACCGGCGCCACGAGAAGGACCAGGGTACGTCGTAGGACGGTATCCGAGGGCGGGTGTCGCCAGAGGTCCGCGACCTCGATGGTGTGGCCTGCGGCGGCGGCGCAGATACGCGAACAACCGATATGGGACGTAGTGTCTTACGAAACTCGCCGCGTCCTCGCAACACTACGGCTAAGAGGCCTCTTCAGAAGGGAGTAGAGCTTAGGAGTCAACCTCCGGCGGGGGGTCTCTGCTGGCGCCTGCTCAGCGTGTTGCCTAGTCAACTCTCGCCTCCTATATAGATACCTCCCACCGAAAAGTTCGTAGTACAGTCTCCCTTGGCCCACCCAAGAGGATTCGAACCAGCCATGAGGCGAACCTGTTTGTACATTCACCCCATCAGATTGAACGATTGGGGAGCTATCGACCAATCATGGTAGATCAAGGTTACTGAACCTCAGTTCCGTCCAAATCCACTGCCCAAGAGTACTGCAGAGTTTCGTCGCGATTGCCCCTCCGGCAACAACACGATTGCAGACCAACATTTGCTCACCCATTCAATTGGCCTCTCCCCCCATAACGTAGTCTGCCCAGGCCTGCATAAGCTCCCGCCGCTGGTCTAGGAGGTCGCTTCGGAAGTAGGCCTGCTCAACGTTGTTGCCGACATGATGGGCCAGGCTCAACTCGACAGCCGCCCAACTCGCGCCGGAACATTCAGCCGACCAATCACGGAATGAGCTTCTGAATCCGTGGGGAACAGCTGTGATGTCGTTTTCTCTGAGCAGCTTGGAAATAGTGTTGTCGGACGGTGCCCTTCCCTCACCGGCTCCGATATACATACTGTTAACCGCTTGCTATACCCATTTTCCCACATATCCTACCACAGACTTAAACAGCCATGCTTGCCGGGATTGTATCCAAGATCGGGTCCAAGCTTGGGCGCATTCATGCCCGAGCCGAGGAGGCCCGGGTGTGATTATCCCAGTCTCACTTTTGCTAGTTGCCAACACCCACTCCTGTGTATGGCTAATGGATCAAACCCCAAAAGCAAACGAAACCTGATAAGCTAAGGCCCTTGTCCTGGGGCCTCTGCCGCCGGGCTGGGTGTTTGCTAGATTCTGCAACCCGGCGGCTATTTTTCAGGAATCTAGACCATGCACACCCCTTGCCCGAGGTCTCGATTCCAGCCATTCCAACAATTCGTCTTCACGCCAGCGCACGGTCCCCCCGCCCACGTCTACCGGCTCAGGGAAGTCACCGGAGCGCACCTTCCTGTAGATCGAACTGGTGGACATGCCGACCAACTCCTCGACCTGCCGCCGCCGCAGGAGTCTCGGAAGCGTAGTCAACTCTGGCTCTCTTCGATATCGCTTCTGGTTTCGCTGGGCAAGTGTCCCCGGCCATGCGCATCCGAACGGGCAATTCCACCCGCTCGGCGCACGCCATCTAACATCGCCACGTAAGCGTCAACGTGCATCGTGACGTGCTGCTTACCAACGAGAAACATCGCACTCTCGCGAAGCAACGCGGACACGCTCACGCCGCGAACCTCCGCCTCTTCCTCTAGCTCCTGTAAGCAATTTTTGCCCCAGCCTGTGCCTACCTCTACGCTAGGGTGTCTCAGAGAGCATTCCAGGGCATACAACGGAATGACGGTTCGGCTTCCAACTTTCAAAGCCCGTAGACTCCCAGCTTTGCTTTCCATTCGCAATTTGTCCTCGCTAATTCCTATGGCCGCCGCTTCCTTAACGCTGTAAGCCAACTTCCTCATTCCAGTTTCCGTCACACTGATATTCCCCAGCCTCCCCCTATAGCTTGAGCATCTGTGCCGCCATGCGCTTGGCTTTCACGTAGATCTGCGTGGTGAAATCTTTGAGAATAGCGTCAACGGTGCTGCCCCTGTTTTCCGCCCATAGTTGATACAAAGCGTAGGACTCCGGTCCCATATCGACAATAATCCGAACCTTTCCAGGCACAGATTTATGATCGACTATGAGCTTTGTGTCCTCCCATGCTTCCCGTTTTACATCGGCCAGCTTACGCCCTTGAAAATGCTTCTGGCGGCAAGTATTGGAACAGTAACGGGCGGAAGGATGGACGGCTTGAAAGTCATTCCCGCACTGATCGCAGGAGACCGTTCTAGTGGTTACTGGTGCCATCGGCTGCCCTCCAGCAGATGTTATGATTAAATTTTAACAATAGGGTGTTATGGTGTCAAGATTTACAGGTTAGCTAAAAGTAAAGCGTTCGGCGTGTTGCTAGCCGGGCCCTCCAGGCTTCAGCCATGCCCGCTGGCAATGTGGCCAGTGAGGGTGAACCAGGGGCTTAAAGGCTTGGCGACCCGATTCGATAGGACAGTCTCTATGCTCCTCCCCTTAACTAAGGTCGCAACCTCCTGACCTTAAGGATAGCCTAGCGTCCTGGGCAGCCGAAACTATGGCGGCGTTGCCCGGCGCAGCTTCTCTGGTATCGGCGGTGGCCGCACCACTTTCGGCACTCTTCTGGCCGCCCTTTTTGCCCAGCGCCCCGGCGTGTTCCGACAGCCCGGGCCCCACCCGGGCTTCCCTGGCCTGACAGTGCTGGCGCTTGCTGAGTCGTCTCGCTGGTACTGCTGGAACCTGTCGGCCTGGACGTACTCCCCGAGCTGCTGCCGGAACCCTAAGGCGGCACAACAGGGCTGGTTGGCGCAGCCGGATTCTCCGGCGTTACGGGTACTACCGGGGAGATGGGCGAGGTTGGCGGCGGCGGCGCTGGCGGTGCTGGGGGTTGCTCCGGTCCCGGCGGCGGCGCTGGGGGAGGTTCCGGTGGAGGCGACCCTCCGGGCTGCTCCCAAGGCGGCAGATTGTTCTGGTTCTAAGTCCGAATTGCCACGCCTAACGCTCGCGAACAACCAGCTGACCGGGCCGATACCGCCGGAACTCGGCAACCTCTCCGCATTGCGAGAACTGGGGCTCTATGGCAACTACTTGACCGGGCCGATTCCGGCGGAACTCGGCAATCTCTCCAACCTGCGATCCTTGTGGCTCCATGGCAACCAACTGACCGGGCCGATACCATCTGAATTGGGCAGCCTCGAAGACTTAATTTCGCTGCAGCTGACACGCAACCGGCTGACCGGATGCGTGCCAGCAGGTCTGGCGGCTGTGGTGAAAAATATCGACCAACTAGGCTTGGAGATCTGCGCGGATTCCTAGCGATCCCAAGATTTGAGATAGCCAGCAAAGAGTGTGGCTCCTGGGAAGATTACCCCCTCCGACTAATGAGGAAGTAGAGCTAGTGCCTGTTCGTTCACCACTAGCTCAAACCTCTAGGGGTGGGCCCTTGATTTTGTCGGAGGTGGTAACCTCGCCCGGACCAGAGTTACCCCAGGCATCGGCGGGCGGAAGGGTCGCGACGGGAGTGCCCGTTCCCCCGTCCTGTGCTGTGCGCCCATGCCGGATGGCTCTGGCCCTGCCAATCGGAAGATCACCGTGGTCAGTCTGGCGCGTGACACCATGCTGGTAGTCTCAACACATGGCAATCTCCGACCGACAGCTGCTCGACGCCCTCAGCCGGACTCCCTTCGTCGATTCGGCGGAGTTGGCGCTCATCCTCGGCGAGCCGCACACGACCGTTCATCGCGCCCTGACCGGCCTGCTGGCCGACGGCATCGTGGGGCGCGTGAGCCACGGCACTGCCCACCTGCCTTCGAGCCATAGGTACCACCTGACGACCAAGGGCATCAGGCAGGCCACGGGAGTCCTCGGCTTTGAGACCCCCTCGGACTTCGTGCGAACCTACCCCATGTCCAGGGAGTGGCTTATGCTGTTGGTCCGCCGGAGGCGTCGCCGCCAGCAGACCTGTGAATGTCCGGTTGTTCATCGGACTCCCTCCCCTAGCTCCGGGCGTCGGTGAAGGCGCCCTTGGTGCCCACCCGCCGCTGGAACTCGTAGATGGGTTCCGTTTGCTTTTGGTGTTTGGCACGCCTGAGCCCAGATGTGCCGGAAACTATAACCAAACGGAACATCCCCCTCCATGTCAAGGTTTTGTCGGCTGTGCCTCAAAACTGAGCATCTGACTCAAAACCGTTGTGTCGCGGTACTACCGGAGGTGTCCAATGGCTGCCCCAACCCTCTACCCATCTGGTTGGCTACGCCCCCTCTCCCACCTTCCCCGCAGCCAGACCGCCATTAGCGACAGCACTATCCCCCCGGCCAAGCCCATTCCTATGTACCCGCCCTTTCCGAGTACTCCAACTCGTTCCGCTAATGCCTCTCCTCTCAGATACTGGGTACCTTCCATGGTCACCTGAAAGGTCGAGCATTGCCCCCCTAGCATCTGGTCCGGGAACTCATCGTCGTACCAGCCAAAAAATCATACGCCATCCTCCTCGGGTCCACACCCGCAACTTCTCCCATCCATACGAAAGCTGTCTCTCCGACCTCTCCTTTCCAGACTTCCTGAACTTCGATCTGCACCTCAGTCCTAACCCACCTCAACGGAAATTGCTCTCCAATACGCTCTGTCGCCACTGCCCGCCCCCGGAATCCCCACTCCGAGGACGAAGCGATTAATGCCAAATCTCCGTAGCATAAGCCCGAATCCACCGAAGGAGGGCGTCGGGTTAGCGTCCTGAAGCGGCAAGAAGGTGCTCCTGTGCTTCTGGGATACAAGAAGGTGCTCCTGTGCTTCTGGGATAATGGTTTTGTAGCAAAAAACCGACCCCGGAAAAGGAGCACCCAATAGATGCTGCCACGCAACCACCCCGACCGGATCCAAATCACCTTCGACGACCGCCGCTTGGTGGCCAATGCCGGGCTGCTCCTTCCGGCCACCCTGGCGCGGCACCTCGGCCTGCCCGAACTCGTCCGGCAGCGCCTCGACCTGGGCGATGCCCCGGGGCGGGCGAACACGAGCGACAAGATGATGACGCTGGTGGCGTCTGCGCTGGCTGGGGGCGACTGCATTGACGACGCCGATGTGTTGCGCACCGGGGGGACGGCCTGCACCCTGGGCGGCACGGTCAAGGCGCCATCCACCCTGGGCACCTTCCTGCGCAGCTTCCGGTGGGGCCACGTCCGTCAACTCGACCGGGTGAGCCGCGAGTTGCTGGCCCGGGCTTGGCAGGCCGGGGCGGGACCCGGCGACGGGCCCCTGACCATTGACCTGGACTCCACCATCTGCGAGACCTACGGACTGGCCAAGGAGGGCGCACGCCACCACGGCTATACCGGCAAGCGGGGCTATCACCCGCTGTTGGCCGTCGCCGCCGGCACCGGCGACGTGCTGATGTCCCGGCTGCGCGAGGGCCGCGCCAACACCGCCCGGGGCGCCGCCCACTTTCTGCGGGAGACGGTGGGGCGGGTACGCTACGCCGGGGCCAACGGACGACTCACGCTACGGGCCGACAGCGGGTTCTACACTCATGGCGTGGTATCCGTCTGCCGCAAGATGGATGTCCGCTTCTCCATCACCATCCGCCAGCACAAGAGCCTGCGCAATCTCATCGAGACGATACCCGAGGATGCCTGGACTCCCATTCCCTACTGGATGGACGGCGCCGCCGATGTGGCCGAGACCACCTGCACTCCCTTCCAGAGTGAACCTGACGCCGCGCCGGTGCGGCTCATCGTCCGGCGTGTGAAGCCCACGCCCGGTTCCCAGTTGGCCCTCTTCGCCAAATACAGCTATCACGGCTTCATCACCGACCGGGACGGGGAGTTGCTCGAACTGGAGGCTGACCATCGCCGCCACGCCGAGATCGAGAATGCCATACGCGACCTCAAGTACGGCGTCGGGCTCAACCATCTCCCCTCGGGCCGCTTCGCCGCCAACGGCGCCTGGCTGGCCGTCCAGACGATGGCCCACAACCTGGCCCGCTGG
Organism: Dehalococcoidia bacterium; assembly: GCA_965249215.1. Lineage (GTDB taxonomy): Bacteria > Chloroflexota > Dehalococcoidia > Lucifugimonadales > UBA3495. Next base: position 1,591,865 of record CBDFLN010000002.1, read on the forward strand.
ACCGCGCGGATCGGTCTGGGAGAGCGGATAGCCACCACCAAGACCCTCCGGCGGCGGTTCTTCTCCCTGGCCGGACGGCTCACCCGCTCGGCACGCCGGTTGACCCTGCATCTTCCGGATCGCTGGCCTTGGGCTGAGAAGTTCAGCCGCGCCTTGGCCCGGCTGCGAGCCATTCCACTCCCGGCCTGACGGCACCGTCGGCGACCGACCCACCCACCGGACAACCGAAGATCCCCGCAGACTCGCGCCAGCCCGGTCCGAGAGAGTTCCCTGCTGCGTATTCTCTCGCCATCCCGCGCATCGCAGCTCCTGCAGACGCCCATAGGGGCCCCTGTGCGGCGATGAAGACCGTCCGCCGACCTCCCTACCCCAAATGGAACCCAGGCTATTTCCCCTGTAGCTCCCTCATCCCCCTTCCGCTTTCCTCACGCCGTCCATCGGTGTCCTTCGGTGGATTCGGGATAAGTCGGCCTTAACCGGTACAACCGGCAAGGCAATCAAGAGAACCACCAAACACAGGAGCGCCTTCACTTTCAGCATATCTACTCCTCTACCATCATTCGGTTCCGTTTGGTTATAGTGTCCGGCACATCTGGGCTCAGGCGTGCCAAACACCAAAAGCAAATGGAACCCTGCTGACTTATGGCGGTCGAAGTTCAGGATAAACTCGTAATAATCACCAAAGAGATGCGGCAACAGCGAATCCAGATTATCCTGTGGAAACTCCAATTCGAGTTCGTAGGCAACGAGGTTCTCTGGATCCCAGTGTGTGCCGATGTACCCTCCCTCCCAGCCGAGCGCATTCACAGCAAGGTCATACTCCATAAAGAGACACTCCCTGAAGTGGGCAGAAACATCATCTATGTGTGCAGCTATCGGCACATCATCTTGCGCAGGACAAAAAGAGCATTTATTGGCGGAGGCGTTATCCCTAATGAATTCGATCAGACCGAGGTCCTCGAAGCAGCTATCACACACAAATAGTCCATAGGAATTCATTTCAGGTCTCTCAACCTGAAATTAGCCGCCGGCACCTGCCCCTTCTGCAACCAGAAGGCCGGAATCATCAGCCGCGAACACCCCGATTGCCGCCGGACCCACCAGGCCGGCTGGAACGAGACGGTCAGGCGTCCCACCAAAAGGCAGAATTCGTCACCCCGTCGGACCGACCTTGCAGACGGCTCTCGTCATCGCAGCGGTGGATTAAGGTCATGTTGAAGGCCGGAATCGAGTAGCGGATTTTTCTCCCTATCTCTTGCCTTTTGGCGAGCCTATCAGGTAGCCAGTATAGGCAAACAAGCATATTAAACAGGAAGAAATCACAACCAAGTAGATTATGCCTCCTATCCAGCCTGAATCGTACGTTATGGAATCGTAGTCGTCCACAGGTGTGAGGGGCCACAGCATGGTCGCCGCCGCGTAAACCAGAACAGGGGCGACGTTTCCAACTGTGAGAGGAGTGGTGAGCCCTAGAAACAGCGTTAGCGCCAAGTATAGGGCTATAATAGTTCCCGCCAACGCACCTGGCATGGCACTGTCGTACACAGCGCTGTGAAACGTATAGCCCAACAACATCAGGAAAGCAAGCGGGATAATTGTCAGAAGCAAAGCTTTCGCCGGATGTTCCCATGCAAAAGTACGCCACTGGCTGATAATTCCCATGATCTCCTCCTGCTTTTCCCCGGGATTCCCCAGATCAAACCAACTTTCCTGGATATAGCTCCTTCTGGGATACCGTCAAATATAATCCCGCATTCCAAGGGCATCAAATGCGGCCTGATTCGCTCAAATTCCCCGTTTTCATATAGCAACCACCGTCCTGCCAAGCCTAAAATCCCCAAACCGCTGGTCTACGCCCAAGTCTCCCCCTTGGGAACCTCTTTTGCGACCCCGTAACCGTAACCAATCCCGATGCTCCTGAGGTGGACTAGCCAGGAGCCAGCCGAAGCCGGCCAATTCGTTCCAGTATCCCACATAGCATTTCCCGGCTCACTAGCACCTCAGCAAGCTGAAACACCAGCCTTCTGGCATGGCGCACCAACCGTCCTCCGGTCTTGATCATCCTGGTCTGAAGACTGGTCAGCGACCAGTGCTTCATCGACTCCGGCAACACCAGCCTTCTCAAGAAGTTACCCAAGTTATAGGCCATGATGAACAGCCCCAGCCTGACCTGATTGGCCACGAACTTGTGGCAGGACAACCTCGTCCAGTTCAGGGCGTGCTTTCCCTCTTTTATCCATTGCTCCGCCGTGCCTCGGCCGTTGTAGAAGCGGACTATCCCTATAGTTGGATAACTGAGGTTGGTAACTATGAAGCCCACTCTGGGAAACAGTTCTCCCTGGTGCCACTCCACCTTGGCCACCACCCTTCGGGATACATTCCAGCTCTGGGCCTGGTAAGTGAAATCGTGATACGAGACGATGGGCTTTGGGGAAGGCCCCTCAGTAGGCCGTGTCAGCAGGTGCGCTATCTTCCTCTGTAGCACTTCGTTTGCTGGCAGCCTGATGGCGTAGTCGATCTGTCTGGTCTCCAGATACTCGTATATCTCCGGCTTGGCGAAGGCGGCATCAGCGCGAAACAGCAGCCTGACTGCTGCTGTAAAATAACGCTCCACCACCGGATCGAGGACTTCTTGCCAATCATCGGCACTGTGGACGTTGCCTGACCGTAGCTTCGCTCCTTCACAATCCCCGAACTGGTTGAACAGAAAGAGAGGATGATAGCAGACGCATTCGAAGTGGCCGTTATAGGCTGCGCCCTCCTGCTGACCGTGTACTGGACTCTCCGAACTATCCATATCCAGGATAACTCGCTGGTGTAGGGTGTGGGCCATCGCCCGTTCCACCCAACGGGTATTCATTCGTGCCAGCGCCTGCCGGTTGCCCTCTTGGGTCAGGAACTCCGTCTCGAACCGGCCCATCTCGCTGGTGCTGGCTCCCTTCCGCTCCGAGCCTTGCCATCCCACGATCACTCGGATGGCTGGGTCTTGGGAAAGGCGCACTGCGTCATTGGTATCGTCGTAGCCAGCTAGGCGGCTGTAGATCGACTGTCTTAGCAGCGGAACCAGGTGGTGGAGGATATTGCGTCCGGTACGGCTTTCCTGGAGGTAGTCCTCAGCGATTTCGGTAAGGCCCAAGGCATCATCAAACTCTCGAAAAGCAAGAAGACCAGCGTCGGTGGTGATGGTGGCACCGTGAAATGCCAGGCGGACTTTGGGGTTGAACTGGAGCCGGAGAGAGGCCTTTTCGCCGTCACCCATGGGGTGCCTCCAGGATGCTTACGCTACCTATATAAAACTCGCCAAGCTATGGGGTAATCATAGCCATACCGACGGCCAACGTCTCACAAATGGACAATGGTTTAAAGAATGCCGACGATTTACTCAGAGGGATATTCAGCCATATGGGAAATGTGGGCTAAGGAGTCGTCATGTCCTATCTCCAATGCTACGAAAGCCCCAGACCGGGTATCGCGATACTTCCGATAGTATTCGGAAGTGGTGGGCGGCAGTCCGAAACTTACCAGACCCCATTAAGAATACTCTGTTAACGTGTAATATTAGAGTGTGGGCTAAGTCCCGGAAATACTATCTCCCTCTCACGCGATAGCACTCGTTCCGCTTCCGCTTTCCACTCGGGCAAGACCGCCGCGAGTTTCTCCGTGTTGCGCCGGTAGTTCCAAATAACCATGGTTACTCCCATCCGGTCGAGGATGCCGCCGAGAGCCCCCTGGTTCGGCCGGCGCAGCACACCGGGCAAACCGTCAATCGCTGCCGCCAAACCCTGCCAGGTGAAAGTCGGAGTTTGCCGGTTGAGGCGGTTCGTCTCAAGCGCCTGTCCCATCCAGACCACCAGTTGGGCCTCCTCCCGAGTCATGTTGGAAATTGTTGCCGCTTCCATTGGTGTCACCTAACCTGATGTCACAAAATATTGAACAAATCTAAAATTATAGGTAGCCGTGTTGGCAACCAGCAAAAATGGGACTGCGATAATCCCACCCGGGCCTCCTCGGCTCGGGCCTGACCCTGAGAGGGACCGGCGCAATGCCCTCACAGTGATCTGTCGACTCGTGCGCGAGGCGGCCCATCAAGCTCACCGACGGGATGAGCAGTGACCTGATAGCAGCTGTCTTTAATGTCAAGTTGCAGAGACCGTCGGACTCCATTTCTGGCCATTCTTTAGCATGCAGTTGAGGATGATTAGCAGCTTCCGCATGCAGGCTGTCAGGGCCAGTTTTTTCGGCTTGCCGGCTGCCAGTAAGCGTTGATAAAACTCTCGGATAATCGGGTTCCAGCGGCTAGCAACCAGGGTTCCCATGTACAACGCGACGCGGACTCGGGCTCGACCACCCCATACGGTGCGTTTCCCGCGGTGGGGACCGCTGTCCCCGCTGAAGGGCGCTACCCCGACTAATGCGGCGATTTGCTTTCTGCTCAGCGTGCCTAGTTCCGGACAATCGGCCAGCAAGGTATCGTTGTCGGGCATGGAAACCTCCCCTAACTCTCTCAACTCCGATAAGCTGGGTTCACCGGGTAGTCCTCGGGCTTGCCCGTATCGCCCCGTTGGATGACAGAGTCGCGGCGGTCTCCATAAAGGCGGGCGCGGTTTATCACATAGTCGCCCTCGTCATTGTAGGTATCGATGTCCCTGTAGTCGGTCATCAGCCAGTACTTGTGGTCGCCAATGAACAGATAGGTGTTATTCATGGTGAAGAAGCGGCACGCCATCCCCTCACCCGCCCGGAACCGCTTGCGAATTGCATCCAGCAACTCCCTTTGGTCGTCTCTCTCGGACAGCACGTACTCATGGGGCCAGGGTTCGCGATAGGTTACCGCTTCCCGCCAATGGGGCCGGCCGATGAGCTCCGTCAACATGGGGGCAATTCCTCCTCCTATGATCAAAGGATCTGAAGGGCGAAGACACTCTACGTCATTCCTTCGAAATACCGGGTCGCCAGATAGTCCAGATAATGATCAAGAATTCGCCCGGATTTCCTGAGCCTTCCGTAGACTTCTTGGCAGGTCAGAGCCTTGAACCTAATCTCGGGTCCGACTCTGTCACCAAAGAGGCCTACTTCCCGCCTGTGGGCTTCGGCCCCGTCCCCGGACCAGTCGTAGTACAGGTAATAGAGACTAAACCTGCTGCCCTTCTGCTTAGCCAGCCCAAGAGCGTGCTTGAGGAGTTGTCGCGGGTCTAGGTACTCGAACCGCTCCCTGCCGCCGCTGAGCTCCCTACCCCAAAGTTCTTCAGCGAGTTCTTGACAGGCTGGCAGGCCCTCCCTGGCCCAAAGGCCGCCGGACTCGGGGAAATAGGACGTCCTGAAGTTGGATTTGGGTTTGGTGGAACGCTTCAAGTGCTCGGTAAATTTGCTCTCGATTCCGACCACGAACCCAGTGGTGTTGGTTATTGCCAAATCCAGATGGGGAGGAGTGCCTCCCAACCCCGTGGGAAATTGCGCTTCGAAGTCCAGTTCATGCCCAGCCGCGGGGTCAATGCCCAACGCCGAAAGAATGGGAGATTTGTCTCGGTCTGTCCAGTAGTCGAAAAAGTTCACGGCCAGGGCCGACGATGAGTGCAACGCTCTCATGTGCCCACTCAGCTCTGAGCCGGCGCCGCTTTCAAAGGCCAGCCGGGCCTGATGCGAAAGAGGCTGAAATAGATTGGCTTCAACCTCCCGCACGTAACCGCGCTGGTCGAAGGCAATGTTGCTAGCCTGTGCCCAATCCCGCTGGAGTTTTCGTATCTCTTGTTCTGCGTCCATTGGGTTCTAGATCATTTGCCCCTTCTGTAGCTGCGACCCACGGCGTGGGAGCAATTCCCTCGTATCCAACAGAGGAGCATCCACCATGTGCCTTTCGGGTCAACCAGCCCGCCGCGGTGGAATGTACAAGAGACCTGCCCGCCCTCAAAATTGGCCTGCAGCGCAAGCCGCAACTCATCCAAGCCCGCGGAGTTCAGGAAGGCACCTGGTCGCCCGTCATCAACTGAACTGGTCGTAGAATAACAGTTGACCTGCGTAACCCGCCTGGGCGCCGAAATATTCTCCCGCCCACTCCAAGAGGCCTACGTTCTTTCGTCCCGAAGCGTGTTTCTTGCCGTAGTGTCTCCACAGCCCTGCCGCGATGTGCCTGTCTACAGGGAAAGCCCCCGGTCTATCAAGAGCAAAGAGACCCACGCAGTCTGCTATCTTGGGACCGATGCCGCGATATTTCATCAATTGTTCCCTGCCATGCGCCCAAGGCTCCCGGCGAAGGCTGGCCAGATCCAGCCGGCCCGCTGCAACATCCTGGGCGACTTCATGGAGCAAATCAGGGATATACCGGAATCCCAATCTGAGGCGCCGTAATTCATCCCGCCCCACTTCGGCTATTTGCCGGGGCGCCGGGATGGGTTTCAAGATAAAGCCGTCTAGCAGCCCGTCTGAGGATTAGCTGGCGTGACTTGGATACAGGTGGAGGTCAGACGGCGACAATTATTGTTGCCGGGTGCAGCCACTGACGGACCAATAGCTTCGTACGCCTCAGTGTGCTGACCACCTCGACGATATTCCGGACACTTGTGGCAAGCCTGTTGGTCGGTGTTTCACGAGACTGGTCGGCCCCAAAGCGGAATAGTTTGAGCAGGTTGTGGCCGGTGCAGATCAGCGACCACTCGCCGCTGACCTTCTCCAGGCCCCGTAGCAGGAACTGGCGGAAGCCTCGGCCCTGCTTGATCTGGCCGAATACAGGCTCCACTGTCGCCATGCGCAAGGCGTAACGTTGCCGACCCCGTTTGGTCTGCAGCTTCCGGCGCATCCGATCCCTGGTGGGCATATGACTGGGTATGCGACCTCGGGGCGCGGGCGACGGCACTCTGCCGTGGCGGGTCTGCTCCGGCGCGACGAACGGGTCCACGCACAGCCTGTAGAGACCTTCAACCGCCTGTGCCGAGTAGTAACCGGCGTCGGCGGACACCTCTTTGGGCACTGCGCCGACGTTGTCTATGGCCTCCTCCACCATCGCCACCGCCTGCTGCTTGTCCGAAGTCTGGTTGGTGGCGTGAGCCGCCACGATCACCTGGTAGGCACTGTCCACCACCGCTTGACAGTTGTAAGCCTGCAGGAAGTCCCGTCCGCCCGGCGCCGGCATGATGTGCGACTCAGGATCGGTGAAGTTGCGCTGGGCTTTGTCGTCGGGAACCCCCGAATGACCCTTGCCCGCGGCCTCAGCCTGCTCCGCAGCCACCTGAGCTTCGGCCTCTAACGCCGCCATCGCCTCCCGTATCTTCTCCAACCGCCCCTCCCGAAAAGCCAACTCCTCCGGCAGTTCATCCCCGCGCTTGCTCTGTCCGTACCATCGGTCCTCTTCGTCATCAACCTCCTGGGCACGCCGCAGCAACTCCTCAACCTCCCCCGCCAACTGCGCCTCCTTCTCTTTCATCCGACCATAGCTCATCGCCTTGTGCCTCGATGCGTTGGCCCTCACTTTGGTGCCGTCCAACGCCACGTGACCCAGCTTCACCAGCCCCGCCCGCCGGCACAACGCCAATACTTGCAAGAACAGCCCCGACAGCGCATCCAGATTGTCCTTGCGGAAGTCCGAGATGGTCCGGAAATCCGGCGTGTTGTTCGCCGCCAGTACACGGAAGGCTATGTCCTCGTGGAGTCGCTGGGCGATTCGTCGGGAAGATGCCACCCCGACGCAGTAACCGTAAAGCAACACCTTGACCATCATCCGCGGATGATACGGTGGGCCACCTCTACTCTCCCCCTCGTAGCGGGCAGTGATCTCCGATAGCTCCAACTCGTCCACGACGTCGGAGACGAAGTAAGCCAGATGGTCATCTGGCAACCACTCCCGCATTGCCGCTGGCAAAAGCAACTGCTGGTCTGGATCATAGGGACGGTAGGTCTTGCTCATCGCCCGCTCCCCACTACTCAACTGCGCCTATTCTACCCCAAACCACTCGCCTGCCGTGTTTCTCGGACAGGCTGCTAGAGATAACTCTGTGGGAGACAAGGCGGCCAGTTTATCCACGGACTGGGCTATACCATCGATGTCCCGATTGGCTGAGCAGATATAGGCGACCAGCGTTTCCCAGGGGTCCTGCCGAAGGATGCGCATCGCACCGTACCGCTCCACCAGCCTGGCCACATTGGAGTCCACCTGACGCAGCGCATCGTGAACTGGCTTAGGATCTTGATCCAGTCGGAGGTACCTCTTAACGTGGTCCTTGAGGGACTGTTCAGGTGCATCGCTCCGGAACTCTATCCCAGCGTGGGATTCCCGTACTTTGACCAAGTTGCCTTTGACGAGGCCGTAATACCAACCGTCTAGCCAGGTCCAGCGAAATGCTTGGGACCGCAGCCAATTCAGTTCCAACCTGAAGGGTTGATGTGCGGACAAGTACAAGACAGCGTTCCGTAAATTAGGGCGATTCCTCTTTTTCCTTGCTGGTGTTCGCTTGGGAATTTTGGGCGCCGGAAGCCACTCAGTCAATCGACCCTTTTCCCTGGCCGCTTTTCATGTTTTTCAGTAGGTTTCTCCAGCCAGGATAGATCGGGTCTCGACGGGACTGCCGCTGATTTCGAGGTGGGCTTTGTCCAGTGCCTGTCGTCCTGGCCCAACTGACGCTGATAGACCAACTCCCAATGGCGCTCCCAGGTGGCCGGGTCTTCCTGGTAGGCCGTGCTGTCCTTAAAGGACTCCGGCACGTAGGAAACGGGTTCCGGCGGCGGCTCCGGCACTGGCAATGCCTCAGCCGGCGCGGCGGGCGCGCTCGGTTGGCTCGGTTGGCTCGGTTGGCTTGGCTGGCTCGGTTGGCTGGCTCGGTTGGCTGGGCATCGACGGGCTGGTCGTTGTCCCCGAGCTGCTACCAGCGGGCGACGGGGCCGGTACAGCAGGAGTGTCCGGCGTCACCGGTACGACCGGCGTTGTCGGTGCGGCCGGCGGCGGCGCTGGGGCCGGCGGCAGCGGCGCCGGTGTTGGTTCCGGGTCCGGTGGGGCCGTGGGCCTACAAGCCATGCGGTGCCTCCCCTGATACGCCTATTTCCCTGGCCACCATGTGCAATTCCTCTTGGGCCGCACTCAGCCCTTGGTCTTCTCCGGGACCTCCACGATGTTATCCCGCTCATTGTAGTCCAGGAAAACAGCATAGATGAGGTCCACTTCTTTGAGAGCGTCTTTCAGGTGCAGAGGCCGGAACTTACATTCCCGCCATTCCGCCCCGCGGGTTAGGTCTCGATACTTGATCTCCCATTCCGTCATTCCTTCCGTGGGGGGGACAGCGGCAATAACCCCCTCCAGTGTCCCCCCTGCGTTCTTCCACCACAGACGGGAACCCTTGGAGGGTGCGCCCACTTTGAACTGCAGCGGTTGGGGCGCTGAATCAGAAGCCGTCATGCCGTCTCTCCTTCCGATAGTATAAGGAATCAGTGGCCAGCAGTCCGAAACTTACCAGACCCTACTTAAGAATAGTCTACTAACGTGTAGTATTAGAGTGTGACGTTAGTCCCGGAGTTTGCAAAACACACACACCCTTTTTCACCGCTTCTCGCGCTGCTTCGAGCCACTTTGGCAGCCTCTCGATCAACTCACGCGTCTTTCTCCGGTAGGCGAACGGGCCGCGTGATGCCGGAAAGACCCCCATGCGATTCAACAAGGAGGCCAAGTCCTTCTCCCGTACCTTGGACATGGTGCGGTTCAGGTCCTCTAGGCCATGAGCCAATTCTCGCGCCGTGATGGTCGGAGACTCTCGGTTGAGGCGGCCCTTTGCAAAAGCCTCTTCCGTCAGCAGCAGGAGGTAGGCCTCGCGGCGTGTCAGGTCAAGTCGCTCCATGGTTTCCATGCCGTTCACCTTCCCAGTTCACAAAATGTTGAACAAATCTAACATTTTGGATAGCCGTACAGCCCCGCTTCCCTGTCTGGCCGACTATTCCCCGTCGCGAGGGGCTAAACCGCCAGTGCTGCTAACCCTGTGGCCGCCGTGTGGTGCGTTTATGATCTGCCGAACAGCTTACCGAGGCGTGCTATATTGACCTCCTGGCCGGCCCGGTAGTTAATCCAGCGCCCCAGGGGTCTGCTCCATTTCGGAACTGCTGTAGGGGAAGTCTCCCTGGGTCTGGAGATTGAACATCAGGCACTCCATCTGGACGCTGCTTTCATCGTCCGCCCTCATCTGCTGAATCCCCATCCAGAGTGCGCTCAACAGGGGTTTGTCGTTCTCCATAATCTCGTTGAAATCCTGCTGGGCCTGGGCGTTCTCTTCCTCTTCGAGGCTTTCCATGTCGAAGCTGATCACATCCATTTCGTTCAGGGCAGAGCGCATTTCCTTGGCTGAAACATTCATGCCCACCCCCTTGCCCTTCGGGAGTTCCGCAAAACTGAATGCAGGGCAGCCGCCTGATAGACCTTCTGAGGCGTGACGCCCGTGAGCAACCGCCGGCGCGGCTTCGCCTGTGCCGGGCGGATTCCAAAGGACTCCCCAACCGTCTTGCCCGTGAGCGGCTTGGGGCCCACGGCCTCTACCCGCAGGTGGCACCAGTCCGGGTAGTGCTGTTGGCCCTTGCCCATTTGGGGAAGCGTTTCTTGCGGCGCGGGTAGTACAGCCAGTCGCACTCCCGGATGAAGTTATTGGCAACTTCCGGTTCCTGGGAAGTGGCGGCCAGCAGGTGGATGCGTTGCTTTCGTAGGCCGGCGATTCCGCTGACAAATTCCATCTGCCCGGTGTTCGCCTGGCGGTAGCAGCTCAGGTTCCGTTTGCTTTTGGGGTACGGACTAGCTAACCGTAGGCACGCCAAACCCTAAAAGCAAACGGAACCACCAGCCGGTCTTGACTCGCGCGTGAGTGACCAATAGAATGACTCGTAGAGCCTCTCTTTATGACTCAGAAAGGGGGCAGCACAACATGAACCAACTTACGGTCAGGGGATTCGATGACGAACTCAGCGCCATTATGCACCGTCTCGCAAAGCAGGAGGGAATCTCGCTAAACCAGGCTGCGTTGAGGCTGCTCAGGAAAGGTGCCGGGATAACGGACAGCAAGGGGAATCCGAACGCGATAGGCCCTTCGTTAGACGACCTGTTCGGCGTATGGAGCCGAGATGAGGCAGAGAGTTTCGATGCTGCCCTTGAGGTCTTCGAGACTGTGGACGAGTCTGCGTGGACATGAGGATTCTACTGGACTCCAACGCCTACTCCGCGTTCATGCGGGGCAACCATGAGGTGAAAGACCTGATACAGGCTGCTGAGGAGGTGCTGTTCTCGGCTGTTGTGGTGGGTGAGCAGCTATTCGGCTTCCGGCAGGGAGCGCACTTCGAGCAGAACCTTGCGGAACTTCGCTCCTTCCTCGAACGTCCCTACGTGTCCTTCGTTCCTGTGGGCCCGGTGACTGCGGACCGCTACTCACGGGTAATGACAGCGTTGAAGGCCAAGGGGCGGCCAATTCCGACAAACGATGTCTGGATTGCGGCTCACGCGATGGAAACGGGTGCCGATCTCGTTTCAGCCGATGGGCACTTCGAACACGTTGACGGGATTGTTTGGGTCCGGGTGACGGGGGGTTGAAATCGAAAACAGCGACCACATGCCAGATTAGGATGAATGCGTGAAGAAGAACCTACAGCCGCTCACACCGGCAGCGCTCTACGCCAGGCTCTCCAGCGAGCGGCAGGACGTGGACCTGTCCGTGTCCGCCCAGCTGCGGGCGCTCAAGGACTACGCCAAGGCCAACGGCTACTCCGTCGCTCGTGAGTACGTGGACGAGGCCGAGAGCGGACGCGTCGCCGACAGGCCCCAGTTCAGGGAGATGATCGAGGAGGGCAGCCAGCCGAAGGCCCCCTTCGAGGTCATCCTAGTCTGGAAATTCTCCCGTTTCACCCGCAAGCGGGAGCACGCCGTCGCCTTCAAGTCCATGCTTCGGCGCAAGGGCGTCCGCGTGGTCTCCATCACCGAGCACGCCGATGACTCCCCAACCGGCAAGCTCATGGAGGCCATCATCGAGAGCGTGGACGAATTCTACAGCGAAAATCTTGCCCAGGACGTTGTACGGGGAATGAGGGAGTCCGCGTCACGCGGCTTCTTCCTCGCCTCGAAGGCTCCCTTCGGCTACAAGCGGGTGAAAGTCAGCGACGGGGTGAAGGAGCGTCCCACCCTTGAGGTTGACCCCGCCGCCGCTCCGGTATTGGAGGAGATATTCGAGAGCTCGCTCAGTGGCAACGGCCTCAAGGAGATTTGTAAGACCCTGAACGGCCGGGGCATCACCAACTAAGATACAAGAACCATCTTCGAGATGTGGTTGGGGGCTCCGTGAACCTACCGAGGCCGGCTGCACGACAATTGTAGCACCAAGCCAGGCGAGAAACCGGTCAGAGTTAACCATGATGTCAGCTACACTGGTGCTCTAACCACGACAGCCATCACGCTCCTGCGACTCATCGAGCCGTCCGCCCTCAGCGCAATCCGGGATTGAGTGGAGCACGGTGAAATTCATCTCCCTATCTGATAATCGTCCAAGAGGCCGTTACGCACTGCCCACACCACAAGCTCCTGCTTGGTATCGATGCCTAGCTTATCTTGGATGCCGTAGATGGCGTTACGGATCGTCACTGGCTGGTTGCCCCTGATCTCAGCAATCTTCGCGTACGACAGCCCCTGGGCAAACAGCGCAAGAATCTCACGCTCCCGCGCAGTCAGCCTGCCGATCTCCGGTCGCTTCTTCCACTGCGCCGCCGCCCGGATTTCGGCAAACACGCGCCTTATCACGTCACCTGGTATGCGGTATTCGCCATCCGCCACATCGCGGACGGTGCGCAGCAGTTTCTCCTTGCCTGAGTACTTCTGAAGATAGCCCGTCGCACCTGCGGCGACCGACTCCATCACCGCGTCCTCCTCCGATGCGGCCGTCAGCATGAGCACCCTGGTGTCCGGGAGCATCTCCGTGATCTCCCGGCAGGCGTCGATGCCGTTCTTGAGAGGCATCATGACGTCCATGATGATCATGTCGGGCTTGAGACTCTGAGCGACCCTCACCGCAGCCTCGCCGTCTCCGGCCTGGCCGACCACCTCGAAGTCTCCGGCCCGTTGGAGCACCTCTCGGAGGCCGTCGCGCATGATCTCGTGGTCGTCCACGAGCATCACCCTGGTCTGTCTGTCCGGCGCCAAGCTACGCGCCTCCTCGTTTCGTGTCATACGGAACCACGCAGGTCACGGTCGTGCCGCGCCCCGACTCGCCCGGACCCGCTTCCAGGCTGCCGCCCATTCGTTCGGCGTCCGTTCTCATGTTCCTGAAGCCGTGGCCGCGGTCCGCGTAGTCTTTGGGGAGGCCGACCCCGTCGTCGGATACGGACATTCGGAGCCTGTCGCCCTCGAAGCTCAGCGCGATGGTGACCTTGCCGGCGCGCGAGTGTCTAAATGCGTTGGTCATCGCGTTGTGGGCTATCGAGAACAGCAGTCCCCGTGTGACCGTGGAAAGCTCAGGCTCCCTGCCGGACTGGACCAACTCCGTGGGGATCGACGTGATCGTGGTGAACGTCGAGGCGTGCGACCTCAGTACCCGGCTCAGATCCCGTCCCTCGAAGATGGGGCCTGCGTCTATGGGATGCCTCAATTCCCACATGGTCGATTTCGACAGGGCGTGGGTCGCCTCTAGCTTGGCGATCAGCTCCCGGTTCGATTCGTCCGCAAGATCGATAGCGGTCTCGATGCCCAGCCCGATCATGTAGGCGGACTGGGCGATGGTGTCATGAATGGTCTGCGAGAGCTCGATCCGCTCCCGCTGAAGCTCCCGTTCCCGTTCCACTGCCTTTCTCCTCCTGATCCGCTCAAACCTGGAGATCAGGTTGACCGCCGCGACGACCGCGTACATGATGACGATCCTGGTGAACAGGACCTTCTCCTCCTTGATCTCGAAGTCGACGCCCGGCTCCACTGTCAGGCTCAACGCCGCGTACACGACCGCGACCATCGTGATCCAGGCGAAGCTGAGCCTGAAGGACGTAAACACGACGGCGAATATAGCAAGCGAGGGGTAGTACAGCGTGAAGAAGGAGTTGGAGAACCCGCCGGAGGTAGCGAGGCCAGCCGTAATCATCAGCGTGTCCATCGCGCTGAGGGCGAGCATCCAGCGCCAGGTCACCGTGCGATTCGACCGGATGCGGTAGTGAACGTAGCCGTTCAGCGCCAGCAGCGATATGGCGAATAGCGTGTTTGGGACGTAGTTGGGGTCCGCGAAGTTGGGCCGGTAGTTGAACTGCACCAGCCAGGCTATCAGGAGAAACCATCGTACCCATACCGAAATCCTCAAGCCGTACCGCAGGTCGTCCGGGTCGGTCCGATCGACCGCCCGGCGGGACTCTGCAACCGCATCGTGTGGCGTGGTCTGCAAATCCAAGCCTCGACTCCAGTGGTGTACGCCGCTCGGCGGCGTCGCCAAGGTTCAATAGTACCCTATCGGACAGATATACGAGTACCCCTCGAATTAGGTACAAACGAACCTTACGGCGCGTCATTTGGAGGGCTAATCTAGACGCGATTGTTGGCGCTTCATCTCGCACCAGGGGAGGACGGAAATGTCAAAGCCCATAGTGGGTCTGCTGGTCGTCGGCGTTGCACTCTTGGCCGTGCTCATTGTCGGGTGTTCTGATGAGCCAAGCTCCACGCCGTCGGCCAGAACCGTTCCCAGTCCCATTATCACAACGCAGCCCAGCGTCACACCGGAGCCACCACCTGCTCCCACAACGGCCACAACACCGGAACCAACGCCTACGCCGACCACGGCTCCTACGGACACTCCCACACCGGAGCCTACCGCTACTCCGACCTCCGCTGCTACAGCCACCCCCGCGCCGGCGCCTACGGCTACTCCGACGCCTGAAGTGCCGATGGATCGCCCTGCCCAGGCCAAGCGCGGGTATTCGAGCGACCATGGCATGTTGAGTCCGTACGTCAAGCCCGCCGAAATTGATGGAGCTGGAAGGAAACTGCTGGCGATCTACATGGTGGGCAGTGACCTGGAAGAGAACTACCGGGCCGGCACAATCGACCTTGCTGAGTTAATCGACGGCTACGACGCGTTGCCCGGCAGTCAAGAGGTCGAGGTTATCGTCGCCTTTGGAGGTGCTCGCACGGACGGCTGGTGGGGCATGAAGTTCGCCAGTATGTCCCAGCTTGCAACCGACGTCCAGGATTTGGAGTTCGGCAACGAAACCGGTCCCAACGCCTACCTCTATCAAGCCGACGGCGCCCACATGGGCGACGAGAGCTCCCTCAAGCTGTTCCTAGATTACCTGAGAGACGGGTACCTAAACTTCGACCAGAGGTTCCTCACTTTCTGGGACCACGGAAACTCTTACATAGGATTCGGCAACGACACCAACTTCAATGGGGACGCATTGCTCATGGACGAGATCGAGAGGGCGTTCCAGCGCAGCCAGCCGGGCAGCTTCGACCTTATCGGCTTCGACGCCTGCCTCATGGCCACGGTGGAGGTGGCAAAGGTAATAGAGCCCCATGCGAAATATATGATTGCATCTGAGGGGCTTGAGCCGGGGCACGGGTGGTTGTGGAACGCCGTGATTCAACTGTATGCCCAGGAAGGCAGCATCACCGAGGCCGGCAAGCAAATGGTCGACAATTTCGTCCAAGACGTACATCAGGACGAATCGACGGGGAAGACCCTCTCATTGCTGGACCTGAGCCAGTACGACGAACTGGTGATGGCTCTGAACCCGGTGGTTTCAGCCTTCGGCGAGCAGCTGCTTTACAACGAGGAGTATTCCGATAGCCTCATCATCGGCTCCTCCAGAGCCCAATCCTATGGTGCTTCGGAAAGGGACGACTCCCGGAGATCCATTGATCTGAAGCACTTCGCCCAGCTATTGACGGAACAACTTTCAACCACAGAGATTGGATCGAGCCTGGATGAACTGATGGACGCGGTTGATAGATTCGTTGTCCACTCCAACCACGACGGCTCCAAGCCCAACTCCTTTGGGGTCGCTATAGATGCGCCGGAGAACGCCGACTCCGAATACTCGGCCTACAAGACCAATGATACGTGGCTGAACTTCCAAAGCGCGTATATGGACTTCCGCCTGAGTGACACCGAATCGCCGGAGGTCATCGGAGAGTACACGGACTCGGATGGAACTTTCGCGACCGTGTATGACGAAAATCTTGCCAGAGTTACCACCCTCTATGGTTTCGTCGAACCGATCGAATTCGAAGACGGCTCAGTTGAAGATCACTTCATGGTTGTCGCCGAGGAAGAGGCAATAGCCACCGAAACTGATGACGAGTACTTTGCCCCCACATTTAACCCATGGTGGTTCACGGTCGAGTATAACCCCGGGAAGGACACGGCTTGGATACCCGCGTTCTTCACCGAGCGTTTCGAGTTGGGTGGGCAGCAATTCCTGGTCTATACAGCTGAAATCGACTACTACCAGGCTGACAAGGACTATAGCGGCTACGAACTCCCGTATGACTTTGCCACGATGACGCTGATTGTCCATGAGGACGAACATTTGCAGTGGGAGTTACTGGACCATTACATAGAGACTTATCAACTGGTGTACTCGGGTCCTGACGATGAAGAGGGCATGGTCCAGTTCGACAAAGCGACCTTCCAGATAGCACTTGGGGACAAGATCCAGTACTGGAATTTGGGCTTCAGCCTGGAGGACCCGGCCAATGACGATTGGTTCGAAGCAAGCGAAATCGTCACCTTCGTCCAGGAGCCGGTCTTCCAATTCGAGTTTCTTGAATTCGAGGACGAGTTCGGCGAGTTGCTTGAGTACCAATATGCCATATGGGCCGAGGATGCGAGCGGCAACGCGACCCTGGGTGATCTCATACCGTCGGAGCGAGTAGCGGAGTCACCCTTCGGGAACATGCAGGTCTTCGTAGACCCGTCGGGCTACTTCGAGGTTCAAACGCCGCAGCATTGGATAGAAGAGGAACCGGACTCGTCACAGTACGAGGCTTTCAGGGCTTCCGACCCCGAGGAGAACGGCGCCATCACAATTTACGTCGAAGGGGGTGTTCTCGCCACCCTGACGGAGTACGCCGACGCACTTGAAACTGGGTTCCTTGACGCGGGCGCAGAAGACCTCAGGAGAGAAACGGCGCAGGGTCTCCCGGCTATCCTGTTTGAATGGTCGCTTGGCGAGGCGGCCGTCGCTTGGCTGACTTATGTGTCGGACGACGGTGTAGCCATCGACATCGCCTACACGTTCCCCACCGATCAGTTCGAAGCGGGAAGGGAGCTGGCACACCACTCCTTCTTCGACACCTTCCGGGTGTATTGATCGCCATGCGAGCGTCTAGCAAGCGAGGCAATCGCCTGAGCTTCGGCAGGCCACATAGGAGAAATGGACAATGCAAGGCGCAGACGGTCTACAGACAAGGCCCGCGATGACCGTACAGGAGTCCGTAAAGCAGTGCCTGTGGAAGTACGCCGACTTTAGCGGCCGCGCCACTCGGGCCGAATTCTGGTGGTGGGTGCTGCTGACTACGATTGGTTTTATTATCTTCTACGGCGTCCCTGGATTTATCTCCGACTCAAGTGAGTTGCTCGACTTGCTTCTCTTTACCCCGAATCCACCGAAGGAGGGCGTCGGGTTAGCGTCCTGAAGCGGCAAGAAGGTGCTCCTGTGCTTCTGGGATAATGGTTTTGTAGCAAAAAACCGACCCCGGAAAAGGAGCACCCAATAGATGCTGCCACGCAACCACCCCGACCGGATCCAAATCACCTTCGACGACCGCCGCTTGGTGGCCAATGCCGGGCTGCTCCTTCCGGCCACCCTGGCGCGGCACCTCGGCCTGCCCGAACTCGTCCGGCAGCGCCTCGACCTGGGCGATGCCCCGGGGCGGGCGAACACGAGCGACAAGATGATGACGCTGGTGGCGTCTGCGCTGGCTGGGGGCGACTGCATTGACGACGCCGATGTGTTGCGCACCGGGGGGACGGCCTGCACCCTGGGCGGCACGGTCAAGGCGCCATCCACCCTGGGCACCTTCCTGCGCAGCTTCCGGTGGGGCCACGTCCGTCAACTCGACCGGGTGAGCCGCGAGTTGCTGGCCCGGGCTTGGCAGGCCGGGGCGGGACCCGGCGACGGGCCCCTGACCATTGACCTGGACTCCACCATCTGCGAGACCTACGGACTGGCCAAGGAGGGCGCACGCCACCACGGCTATACCGGCAAGCGGGGCTATCACCCGCTGTTGGCCGTCGCCGCCGGCACCGGCGACGTGCTGATGTCCCGGCTGCGCGAGGGCCGCGCCAACACCGCCCGGGGCGCCGCCCACTTTCTGCGGGAGACGGTGGGGCGGGTACGCTACGCCGGGGCCAACGGACGACTCACGCTACGGGCCGACAGCGGGTTCTACACTCATGGCGTGGTATCCGTCTGCCGCAAGATGGATGTCCGCTTCTCCATCACCATCCGCCAGCACAAGAGCCTGCGCAATCTCATCGAGACGATACCCGAGGATGCCTGGACTCCCATTCCCTACTGGATGGACGGCGCCGCCGATGTGGCCGAGACCACCTGCACTCCCTTCCAGAGTGAACCTGACGCCGCGCCGGTGCGGCTCATCGTCCGGCGTGTGAAGCCCACGCCCGGTTCCCAGTTGGCCCTCTTCGCCAAATACAGCTATCACGGCTTCATCACCGACCGGGACGGGGAGTTGCTCGAACTGGAGGCTGACCATCGCCGCCACGCCGAGATCGAGAATGCCATACGCGACCTCAAGTACGGCGTCGGGCTCAACCATCTCCCCTCGGGCCGCTTCGCCGCCAACGGCGCCTGGCTGGCCGTCCAGACGATGGCCCACAACCTGGCCCGCTGGACCGCGCGGATCGGTCTGGGAGAGCGGATAGCCACCACCAAGACCCTCCGGCGGCGGTTCTTCTCCCTGGCCGGACGGCTCACCCGCTCGGCACGCCGGTTGACCCTGCATCTTCCGGATCGCTGGCCTTGGGCTGAGAAGTTCAGCCGCGCCTTGGCCCGGCTGCGAGCCATTCCACTCCCGGCCTGACGGCACCGTCGGCGACCGACCCACCCACCGGACAACCGAAGATCCCCGCAGACTCGCGCCAGCCCGGTCCGAGAGAGTTCCCTGCTGCGTATTCTCTCGCCATCCCGCGCATCGCAGCTCCTGCAGACGCCCATAGGGGCCCCTGTGCGGCGATGAAGACCGTCCGCCGACCTCCCTACCCCAAATGGAACCCAGGCTATTTCCCCTGTAGCTCCCTCATCCCCCTTCCGCTTTCCTCACGCCGTCCATCGGTGTCCTTCGGTGGATTCGGGTTTACGTTGCCCGGGATCACATTCCAACTCTTGACACTGTTCCCTTCCCTGGCCGTAACTGCCCGCCGTCTTCACGACCTCGGCAAGAGCGGCTGGTTGAGCTTGCTCTGCTACGCCGGGATTTGTCTTAGCTCCTTGACTTGGGCTCTGGTTGCGATTCTAGTAGTAGAAGTCATTACCTCAACTGGCGATCTGTACGATCTTATCTCGGTTCTGGGCCTGATACTGTTCATCCCGGTCGCGGTGACCGTGACGGCAGTCTGTGCAGCCTTCGTTGTTCCATTGGCCCAGCAAGGACACGCGGGCCTCAACCGGTTCGGGCCTGACCCGCGAGCCATGGATACGCTGAAATCGACGGCGGATGTTTGAACATCGAGACTGGGGGGACGACATTGAACTTATTTGGAACTGGGGTCTATCGGCGTTGCGGGTCCTGGACTCTGCTGATGCAGTAGGCATTGCCGGGTAGCCTGCGTAGTTCCGGTTCGAGCATCGAGAGCGTAGCTCACGCGGTGCGTCTTGACGTATACGCCTCTACCATCTCCTCCGTACTAGACGCCGCCTTCCTTGATTGGGCTCATCGGATAGCCCGGGTCACCAAACGCCTCTTCCATTGACTTGTAGACAGGACCATCTTTGAATTGCGGATGGGGCTGTGAGTCGGTCCTCCTGGACGATAGACAGAATTGTCTGGCAGATGAGGTTGAGAACTCTGCTAACCCACCGGCACCCTAGACCAGGATCATACTGATGCGACCAGAGACGACAGTAGTCAAACTATCTTCGAGTCGAGGATGGCCCAATCAGCGTGCATGGTAGACAGTAGCTGACTTTGAGTTGTGGTTGGACACCCTGTGAGGCCCTTCTAAGTCTGCTGCTCCTCTAATATGACGAGAGGGCATGGGCTGCGGCAATCGAGATTCATGCCATTAGCCGACCGTTCACCCAGCCAGTGACGCCAGGACCGTGGCAGTCGCCTACTGACGGCCTACACTCCACTTCGTTAGGCCCCAGCCACGACAGCGCACGTACGGCTTCACCAGCTGGTCGGTGAGGCGCGGCCAGTTGCCAACGAGGAGCATGACGCAGGGTCACTGTCAATTCACCTAGGGTAAGCTTGCGATCTGGTCCTGAGGTCAAGTACACGGACTTTACTGGTACCTGCTTGGTCAGACCTAGGGCGTTTGCCGCAGTGCCGCCACAAGGCACGATCGTCTCACCCCAAAGGGCCGACAGTGATGCGACGACCTCACCGATGGCAGGCGGGCGAGAGCCGAAGCCAGTCTCTACTGGGCTTACATAGATGCCGTGACAGACTCTCAATAGCCTTCCCTTTTTGACGAGACGCGACAACGCTTGGTCTATGGCTGCTCGGCTTCCCAAGTGCAGCAGCGCCTTCGGATGCAACGGCGCGCCTTCGGGTAAGTCAGCAGCGTAAGCCATGATTTGTTCCAGTGACCTTACCCCCGGAAACAGTAGCAGTGGCAAAGAGAGTCCTCCGGGTAAAATAGGACATGGAAGGAGGACTGATGGCACGGAAGAGGTACACCGAGGAGCAGATCATAGCGGTCCTGAACGAAGCAGAGGCGGGGGCCAAGACTGGGGAGTTGTGTCGCAGGCACGGGATGAGCGAGGGCACCTTCTACAAGTGGAAGGCCAAGTACGCTGGGCTGACGCTGAACGAGTTGAAGAGGCTGAGGTCCCTTGAGGAAGAGAACCGGCGTCTTAACCCCAATCCCCCGAACGAGGGCGTGTGAGAGGCCTCCTGAAAGGGCAAAAAGGTGCTCCTGTGAATCTGGGATAATGGTTTTGGAACAGAAACCCGCTCGGAAACAAGGAGCACTCAATAGATGCTGCCACAGAACAATCCCGACCGTATCCGCATCGCCTTTGACGATCACCGCCTGGTGGCCAATGCGGGCCTGCTCCTGCCGGCCACCCTCGCCCGGCACCTGGGCCTGCGGGAACTCGTCGACCATCACCTCGACCTAGGCGGCGCACCGGGACGGGCGAACACGGGGGACAAGATGCTGACGTTGGTCGCTTCCGCGCTGGCTGGCGGCGACTGCATCGACGACGCCGATGCGCTGCGCGCCGGTGGGACGGCCTGCGCTATCGGTTGCGCAGTCAAGGCGCCATCCACCCTGGGGACCTTCCTGCGCAGCTTCCGGTGGGGGCATGTCCGTCAACTCGACCGCGTGAGCCGCCAGTTGCTGGCACGCGCATGGCAAGCCGGGGCCGGACCCGGCGATGCGCCTTTGACCATAGACTTGGACTCGACCATCTGCGAGACCTACGGCCTGGCCAAGGAGGGAGCGCGCCACCACGGCTATACCGGCGCCCGTGGCTATCACCCGCTGCTGGCCATTGCTGCCGGCACCGGCGACGTACTGATGGCCCGGCTGCGCGAGGGCCGGGCCAACACCGTTCGGGGCGCTGGACACTTCCTGCGGGAGACGGTGGGACGGGTACGCTACGGCGGAGCCAGGGGACAACTCACGGTGCGGGCCGACAGCGGTTTCTATACCCACGCCATCGTCGCCGTCTGCCGAGAGGCGGATGTCCGCTTCTCCATCACCATCCGCCAGCACAAAAGCCTGCGCAATCTCATCGAGGCGATACCCGAGACGGACTGGACGCCCATTCCTTACTGGATGTACGGCGCCGCCGATGTGGCCGAGACCAACTACACCCCCTTCCAGAGTGAGGCGGACGCCGTGCCGCCGGTGCGGCTCATCGTCCGGCGGGTGAAGCCGACGCCCGGCTCCCAACTGGCCCTCTTCGCCACCTACAGCTATCACGGCTTCATCACCGACCGGGACGGAGAAACCCTGGAGCTGGAGGCCGATCACCGCCGCCACGCCGAGGTCGAGAACGCCATCCGAGACCTCAAGTACGGCGTCGGGTTGAACCATCTCCCCTCGGGCCGTTTCGCCGCCAACGCCGCCTGGCTCGCGGTGCAGGTGATGGCCCACAACCTCGCTCGATGGACGGCGCGCATCGGTCTGGGTGAGCAGATCGTGACCACCAAGACCCTCAGACAACGGGTCTTCGCCCTGGCCGGACTGCTCACCCGCTCGGCACGCCGCCTCACTCTGCATCTGCCACAGCGCTGGCCTTGGGAAACCCAGTTCAGTCGCGCCCTGGCCCGGCTGCGAGCCATCCCACTCCCAGCCTGACGGCGCCCGTCCGCCAGTGCCCCAACGCCCCCGCCAAAGCGCGCCAGTCCAGTCCGCGAGCGCCTCTTGCCGTGTCCTATCCCGCCACCTCGCTCACCACAGCCACTGTAGGCCGCCATCGGCGCCCCCAAAAACGCCTGCAGACTGCCGCCAACCCCTCATCTACCCGAATTCGAGCCCGGACCATCCGCGTCTGTTACTTCCTCTCCCCCCTTCCAGTGTCCTCACCCCGTCCATCCCTGTCCTTCGGTGGATTCGGGATTAGACATGCAGGCTCGCGTTGCACTGATGCAGTTGACACTGCCCTGAAGCTGCTCTTATAATCGCCTCACTGTAACAGTCTTACAAGCCAAGGCACGTAGGGGAGCTCGGTAGAGCCGGGCTGAGAGGGCGGCCCCCAATGCCGCCGACTCTTGCGAACCTGATCTGGGTAATGCCAGCGGAGGGAACCGGGCTGTAGCATAGTGTTATTTTGAGCCGCTATGGGGTCTCCGTAGCGGCTTTTATTTTTTGAGATTTGGAATAAGTCAACATGCAACGGGGCGCTTCTGGCAGGCCAAAAATCAAGGCCGACTCCATCTACAAGTCGTTCTTAGTGGACGGCCGCTTAGAACGGGTATTGGACGGCGTCAGCGTCGAGGCTGGGCTTGGGGAATTCGTCAGCATTATCGGCCCCAGCGGTTGCGGTAAGAGCACTTTTCTCAATATCGTTGCCGGCCTGGACGCACCAGACGCCGGCGCTGTGGAGTTGGACGAGCAATCGGCTGGGCAGGCCGACGGGAACAGGTTGGGCCGCATTGGATACATGCACCAGAAAGACCTGTTGCTGCCTTGGCGCACGGTGCTCGATAACGCCGCGCTGGGCTTGGAGTTGCAGGGGGTTCCCCGCCGTGAGGCCCGGCGCAGGACCCTGGAGATGACCGGCGTCTTCGGCTTGCAGGGGTTCGAGAACCAGTATCCCTTCGCCCTGTCGGGCGGGATGCGCCAGCGCGCCGCCTTTCTCCGCACCATGCTGTTGGATCAGAGGGTGGTCTTGCTGGACGAGCCCTTCGGCGCTCTCGACGCCCTCACACGGGTCCAGATGCAGGAGTGGCTCATGGACCTGTGGTCTACGTTGGAAAAGACGATCATTCTCATAACCCACGACGTCGACGAGGCGGTGCTGATGTCGGACCGGGTGTACGTGCTCAGCCAGCGTCCGGCCAGGGTGCGGATGGTGGTGGACGTGGGTCTGTCGCGGCCTCGGACCTACCAAAGTATTACCCAGGAGACGTTCATCGGCCTTAAAGCCCAACTACTGGCAGCCCTTTGGGAGGAGGCTTCCCCGGCCTGGGTATCTCAGGAGGCCCTGCCGTGACGCTGGGCGACAAGCTTGGAGGCCCGACCGGGGCTGACGCCTCTATCCCCGGCGTCTCGCGATATATCGTTGGCCGTGAGGTCCTACGGTGGTTCGGTGCCGGGCTGATCATCGCAGCGATAGGCGCTCTGTGGGAGGGGGTCGTCGCCTGGAACGACATACCCGCCTGGAAGCTGCCCGCCCCCTCTGCCATCGCTGCGGAACTGTGGACAGAACGGGGACTGCTGGCCCGCCACACCGGCGCCACCTTGGAGGAAGTGCTCATCGGGTTCGCCCTGGCCCTGGTGGGGGGCGTGGCCTTGGCTTGGGCCATCAGCCTGTCCCAGACCCTGGAGAGGGTCATCTACCCCGGAGTGGTCGCCTCGCAGACAATACCCATCATCGTCATCGCGCCGCTGTTGCTGATCTGGGTGGGTTACGGCCTACAGCACAAGATAATAGTGGTGGGGCTTATCTCCTTCTTCCCCATAGTGGTGAACACCGTGGACGGGCTGCGGTCCGCCGACCCCGACATGGTCAATCTGCTGCGCACTTTGGGCGCCAACCGCTGGCAGGTCTTCCGCAAGGTCAACGTCCCGGCGTCGCTGCCCTACTTGTTCTCCGGGATAAAGGTCGCCGTGGCGGTGAGCGTTATCGGCGCGGTGGTCGGCGAGTGGGTGGGCTCCAGCGAAGGCCTGGGTTACCTGGCTTTGCGTTCCAAGGCCCAGTTCCTTACGGAACGGGTCTATGCCTCGATGGTCCTCTTGAGCCTCATGGGGATATGCCTGTTCCTGATTGCCGGCGCCCTGGAGCGGTTGATGCTTCCCTGGCACCACCGGGTGAAGCGCGGCTGGGCCCGAGGCAACGGCGGGGCGGGCCTCAACTTAACTTGATGATTACTTGGAGGGTGTAGCCAATGACTGGTAAGCGTTGGTTCTTGACCTTGACCTTGACACTCGCGGGGTTGATGGCCCTGGCCACTGCCTGCGGCGGGGAGGAAGAGGCAACGAAAATCAAGCTGGCATTGGACTGGTATCCCAACGCCAACCACGCCGGTATCTTCGTAGCCCAGGAAAAAGGCTACTTCGCCGACGAAAACCTGGAGGTGGACTTCTATACTCCGGTGGACCCATCCACGGTGAACCAAACGGTGGCGGCTGGGGCCGATGACTTCGGCATCAACTACCAACCGGACCTGCTGCTGGCCCGGTCTGAAGAAGTACCGGTGGTGTCCATAATGGCCCTGGTGCAGCACCCGCTGAACTCGGTGCAGACCCTCAAAGCCTCGGGCATCGAGAGCCCCAGCCAGCTTGTGGGCAAGAAGGTGGGGTATCCCGGCATCCCATTGAACGAGCCGCTCCTGGACACCATGTTGAAGCACGACGGCGTTGCCGGCGGCCTGGAGGAGGTGGAGCTGGTCAACGTGGGGTTCAACCTGGCCGAGGCCCTCATAAGCGGCTCAGTGGACGCATGCGTCGGCTGCTACTTCAGCCACGAGTCATTCTTGATGGAGAACCAGGGACACCCGGTTAGTGTCTTGCGCATGGAGGAGTGGGGCGTCCCAGACTTCTACGAATTGGTGCTGGTGGCTAGCGAGGACACCATTAGAGACAAGGCCGAGGTGGCCCAGCGGCTCGTTCGGGCCCTGATGAGGGGTTACGCAGACGCCGCCGCCGACCCCGACGCCGCAGTAGACATATTGTTGTTGGCCACCGACGGGGAGGTGGACGAGGCCATAGAACGGCCGGGGATAAGAGTCATCGCTCCGCTATGGACGGAGGCAGGACCGGTGGGATGGCAGACCTCGGAAAAATGGACCAACTTTGCCGATTGGATGTACGCCAACGGCGTGGTGGATAGTCCCATAGATGGAGAGAAGGCGTTTACCAACGAGTTCGTTGAAGCGGCCCAGTAAGGCGAAGGTCAAGCTAGACCAGGCAGCAG
Organism: Dehalococcoidia bacterium; assembly: GCA_965249215.1. Taxonomy (GTDB): domain Bacteria; phylum Chloroflexota; class Dehalococcoidia; order Lucifugimonadales; family UBA3495. The sequence goes on from CBDFLN010000002.1 coordinate 1,617,611, forward strand.
TGTACGACCAGGCCGGTGGTATACTTGACGGCAACTTGAGTTGACGGACCAAATCGGAGACTTCGATGTCCATGTATTTCCTCCTGGGCAGCCTTACGGCCACGGGCCAGCAGCTGTTGCACGACAACCCCGACTTGGTAGTCGAGGCCGCTCGTAATATCCAAGTCGACGGCGCCGAACTGCTCGGGCAGTACGCGGTGCTGGGCAGGTATGACTTTGTCATGATGGTGGAAGCCGACGACAACGGCGCTGTGGCCCGGCTGTCGCTGGAGTTTGGCGTCAGGGCCGGTTTGCACATCGAGACTTTGCCAGCCATCGCCATCGGCTTTCTGCGCCAGAATCTCTCCGATGACCCGGTTTGGAGTCTCACGTCTATTCAACAGCCCACGCCAGAGTAGAGCAGCGGCGCCCGGCCCACCTTCCCCGTGCCGTCCGCCCGTCGTCGCTCAACGGCCGCCCAAGTATTGATGCACAACAGGCTTTCTTGACCGGCTGCTGCCAGGAAAGGATGTGAATGTCTCTCAGCGACCAACTCCGCGCCGGTGTAGGCGCCATGTGGGAAAGGGTGGTTGGTCATCCCTTTGTAACGGAGTTGGGCGACAACACCCTGCCGCGGGAGAAATTCAACGTTTACTTCGACCAGGACTATCTCTTTCTCAAGGACTGGATGGTGCTGCTGAGCCTGGCTGCGGCCAAAGCTCCGGACTTCCACGCAGCCAGGCAAATAGTCGGGTTTCTCCACGTGGGCCTGGGCGGCGAGGAAGGCTTATTTCAGCAGGCCTTCCGTGAAAGGGGGCTTTCCCCTGCCGAGATAACAGCGCGGGAGCCCCTGCCCACTACGCTGCACTACGGCGGCTATCTCCGCCGCATGGCCTACGAAGGCAGCTTTATAGACCTGGCCGCTACCCTTATGGCGGTGGAATGGCCCTACCTGGACTGGGCCCAACGGCTGGAATCGGCGGGCAAACACCCCGCCGATCATTACTATCAGACCTGGATAGACATTCATACCAGCCAGGGAATGTCGGACTTTGTGGCCTGGCTGCGGCAGACTGTGGACTCCGCCGCCTTGACTGACGCAGACCGCTCGCGGCTGCAAACCATATTCCGCGACGTGCTGCGGTACGAGTTGCTGTTTTGGGAGATGGCCTACCGGGGAGAGGCATGGCCGCAGTAAACCCGGTGGCCCGGGCCATGACTATCGCAGGGTCGGACTCCGGCGGTGGAGCGGGCATCCAGGCCGACCTCAAGACATTTGCCGCCCTGGGCGTGTATGGAACGTCGGTGCTGACAGCTGTCACCGCTCAGAACACACTGGGGGTTACCGCCGTCCACCAGATTCCGCCGCAGACCATCGTCGCGCAAATCGACGCCGTGTTGGCCGACATAGGGGCCGGAGCGGTGAAAACGGGCATGTTGGCCAGCAGCTCAATTATTGAATGCGTGGTGTCCCAGCTTCGCCGGCACTCGGTCCAGTGGCTGGTGGTGGACCCGGTGATGGTGGCGAAGAGCGGGGACCCACTGCTTGAGGAAGCGGCAGTGGACACCCTGCGCTCCCGGTTGGTTCCTGCAGCGTCGGTGATCACGCCGAATATCTCCGAAGCGGAGGCCCTCACCGGGACGAAAATATCTTCGGACGCTGAAATAAAGCGGGCGGCGGAAGAGATTGTCGGGATGGGCGCTAAGTCCGTTGTCCTAAAGGGCGGGCATCGGGAAGGCCCCGCCGTTGACGTGTTCTATGATGGGACGCGGTTCCATGAGTTCACCGCCGAGCGCATTGACAGTTCCAACACTCACGGTACCGGCTGCACTTTTTCGGCGGCGATCGCCGCCGGGCTGGCCCGGGGCCTGGGCCTCTTGGAGTCAGTGACCATGGCTAAGGAATACGTTACCGAAGCCATCCGCTGGTCCTTCTCCGTGGGCGAGGGCCACGGCCCCCTCAACCATTTCTACAAAACGTGGGGCTGACTACGCCCTTGCGCTGCGGGTTGGTCTGCTCCCCAGCCGGGCCGCCATACCGGCGCATTCCGCCCGGGTTACGGTATAATTACCGGCGCTAATTCCAACGGCCTTAGATGTTGTTTAGACAATCACCTCAGTAGTAGGTTTGCCAAGTATGTTCAACCCTGTATCCAGTAGAGTCAGCTTCCCGGAGGTCGACGCCAAGGTCCTGCGGCAGTGGGAAGAAAACGACGTGTTCCAGCGTTCTTGGAGCGAGCGCGAAGACGCTCCGTTGTTCGTGATGTTCGAGGGGCCGCCTACCGCCAACGGAAGCCCCGGCATCCACCATGTGCTGGCGCGTGTGTTCAAGGATGTCATCTGCCGCCACCGCACCATGAAGGGATACCGCTGCCTGCGCAAGGGTGGTTGGGACACCCACGGGCTGCCGGTCGAGCTGGAAGTGGAGAACGAGCTCGGTCTGGCCAGCAAGCGGGACATAGAAGAGTACGGCATTGAGCAGTTCAACCAGAAGTGCCGGGAGAGCGTGTTCCGTTATCTCAAGGACTGGGAGAACCTGACCGAGCGCATCGGATTCTGGGTGGACATGGAGCGTCCCTACATAACCCTGGACAACGACTACATTGAGTCTGGCTGGGCCATACTGAAGGAGTTGTGGGACCGCGGCCTGCTCTACCGGGACATGCGGGGAACTCCCCACTGTCCCCGGTGCGTCACCAGCCTGAGCTCTCACGAGGTTGCCCTGGGCTACCGGGAAGACACCCCGGACCCATCAGTCTTCGTAAAGTTCAAGTTACTGGGCTGGGACCCAACAGTACGCAGTCGCGATGCCTTTAATGGGGCTTACGACTCTTTATCAGCCCACGGCGAGCCCGTCTATTTGCTGGCCTGGACCACGACGCCTTGGACTCTCCCGGGCAACACTGCTCTTGCGGTGGATGCGGCAGCGGACTACAGCCTGGTTGAAGTGGAGGACAGCGGGGAGACTGAACGGCTTGTGCTGGCCTCAGCACTGGTGGAACGGGTCATAGATAAGCCCCACAGGGTGTTGGCGACGTACAAGGGATCGGCCCTGGTCGGACTTACTTATGAGAAGCTGTACGACCCAGCGGACTACGGGACCGAAATCAAGCAGTTCAACCGCTCTACGGCGGCCGGGACCGCGGCTATGGAGGCTGCCGAGTTCTTTAACTCGGAGGTGCTTGACGCCGACTTCGTTACCATGGACGACGGCACCGGCATAGTCCACATAGCCCCGGCTTTCGGCGACGACGACCTGGGCCTGGGCCGGGAGAAGGGCCTGGCCTTCGTCCAGCCCGTAGACCTCCTTGGCAATATCACCGGCGGTTACCCATTTGCCGGTAAGTTCGTAAAGGACGCCGACCCGCAGATCATGGAAGACCTCGAACGCCGGGGGCTCCTATACCGGCGGGACATATACCGGCACACGTACCCCTTCTGCTGGCGTTGCGACACCCCACTGCTCTACTACGCCAAGAGTTCCTGGTACATCCGAACCTCGGCTTTCAAGGACAAACTCGTCAGCGGCAACGATGAAATCAACTGGTATCCCGATTACATCAAGGACGGCCGGTTTGGCGAGTGGCTCCGCAACAACGTCGACTGGGCCATATCCAGGGAGCGGTACTGGGGCACACCCATACCCATTTGGGAGTGCCGGGACTGCGGTCATTCCCTGTGCATCGGGAGCGTTGCCGAACTCAATGCCATGGCGGCGCCCGAAGCCTTGGAAGGCATGGAAGACCTTGACCTGCACCGGCCCTACGTCGACAACGTGCTGCTGCATTGCCCGGCAGATGGCTGCGGGGGGGGAATGCACCGCATCCCCGAGGTGATGGACGCCTGGTTCGACTCCGGCGCCATGCCCTTCGCTCAATGGCACTATCCTTTCGAAAACCAGAGCATCGATCACGAGGAGGACGGCCGGTTCCCCGCGGACTATATCTGCGAGGCGGTCGACCAGACTCGCGGCTGGTTCTACAGCCTCCACGCTCTCTCCATACTGCTCAAGGACCGTCCCTCTTACCGCAACGTCATTTGCCTGGGCCTGGTGCTGGACGAGCGGGGCCGGAAGATGAGCAAGAGGGTAGGCAACGTGGTGGAACCCATGCCCGTTCTGGACGAGCACGGGGCCGACGCCCTGCGCTGGTACCTGTTCACCGCTTCTCAGCCTGGCGACTCCCGGCGATTCTCCGCCAGGCTGGTGAACGAGACGCTGCGCAGGGTGTTGCTGACCCTGTGGAACGTCTATTCATTCTTCACCAACTACGCATCTATAGACCGCTTTCACCCGGACCAGACGCCGGCCGGGTGGCGACCGGACAACGAGTTGGACCGTTGGATTCTCTCCGAACTCAACAGTCTCGTTACACAAGTGGATGACTGCCTGAACAGTTACGACCCGACCAACGCCGGCCGGCGCATGCAGGAGTTCATCGACCGGCTTTCCAACTGGTACGTGCGACGGAGCCGACGCCGGTTCTGGAGGAGCGAGAACGACGGCGACAAGTTGTCCGGCTATATCACCCTGCACACATGCCTGGTGACCTTGGCCAAGCTCATGGCCCCGCTCGCCCCCTTTGTATCGGAGGAGATTTACCAGGGCCTTGTCCGAGCCGTGGACCCTGACGCGCCCGACAGTGTGCACCTGGCCGAATTCCCCGTTGTCGACCAGTCCTTGGTCGACGAGGAGCTAATGGAGGCCACCCGCTTGGCCATGCGGGTTTCCAGCATGGGCCGGGGCGCTAGGTCCAAGGCGGGCATCAAGGTCCGTCAACCCCTGCCCAGGGTGGTGGTAAAAGCCCGCACCCCTACGGAAAGCGACATCCTTCGGAACGTCCAGAGCCAGATACTGGACGAGTTGAACGTTAAAGTCTTGGACGAGGACGGACAAGCCGACATTCACCAGGCCGCCGTTGCCGCGTTGGGGGAGGCATCCGAGGGAGTCGTGCAGGTGGACGGCTTCTGGGTTGCTCTGGACAGCGGCTACATGGTCGCTGTCGACGGCACAGTGACTCCCGAGTTGGCAGAAGAGGGCCTGGCCCGAGAGTTGGTGCACCGGATACAGAACCTTCGCCGGGCCGCCGATTTCCAGGTTACCGACCGCATAATCACCTACTACGAGGCTCCCGAGGAAATCGGTCGGGTTATGAGCGGAGGGTTCTCCGACTACATCCGTCAGGAGACCCTGAGCGAAGACCTGGTGGGCGGCGCTCCACAGGATGGCGCCAAGAGCGAAACCTCGAAGGTGGACGGCATGGCAGTGACCCTGGCGGTCCGCCGCGTCTAGAGCGGCGCGCCGTGCCGGAACTGCCCGAGGTCGAAAACACCCGGCGTTATCTTGTCGAGGCCGGTTTGCCCGGCGCAACCTTTACCGGCGCCCAAATTGGGTGGGACAACACCGTTCGGGCGCCCTCTTTGGACGCCTTCGTTGCCGGCATTACAGGGCAACGGGTGCGGCAGGTGGAGCGGCGGGGCAAGTATGTCCTAATTTCCCTGGGTAATGCGCAGTCCTCAGAAGGACCGACTTTGATCATTCACTTGGGAATGACCGGAGGCCTGCGCGTGCAGGGTGCCGGGCAGCCGCCTCATCCCATGGTCCGGCATACGTTTGGCCTTGACGACGGCAGGGAACTGCGGTTCATCGACGGTCGCAAGTTCGGCAAGCTTTGGTTGGCCGATGACCCCAGCGAAGTCCTGCCCGTCCTTGGCCCCGACCCGCTGGGTGGGGAGTTGACCGTGGAATGGCTGGCACTGGCCTTCAAAGGCAGGAGCGCCCCGGTCAAGGCCCTGATGCTGGAGCAGTCCATCGTGCCTGGCATGGGGAACATCTACGGAGATGAGTCCCTCTTCTTGGCCGGTATCCATCCATTGCGCCCTGCCGTGGACCTTTCCGCCGATGACTTGGTGCGCTTGAAGGGCGGAATCGTTACGGCGTTTACCGAGGCTATGCGCCGATACGAGACCAGCCGCCGTGAAAGCTGGCCGGACCCGCCTTTGACCCTGGAGGCGTGGTCCCTTCTCCGGAAGGCCGGCCGGCCCTGCCCACGGTGCAGCGGGCCCATTACGGCCATGCGGATTCGGGGACGGACCTCATGCTTCTGCCCGAGGTGCCAGAAGTAACCGGCGGTCGTCGTTGCTGTGAGGCTGGGCGCTCGGCCCTGACCAAGAAAATCTCTAAATCGCGGTGCCGTAGATGTGCTCCGGTACTATGATGACGCTCACCCGCCTTTCACGGATCATCGTTTGGTCGAATTGCTCCCAGTTAGGGTGCTCCAGCCCCGAGTAGGCGCGCTGCGTTTCCCGCAGCGCCAACCGCCACTCCTCCGGATCAGTATTTTCTGAGGAAACTATCCTGGCGCGGCCCTCCAGCACCACGTAGCCCGACCAGTCTTCCCGAGACACCAGCAGCGAGCACCGGGGATCCCTCTTGAGGTTCCGCACCTTTGCCCGGTATAGGGTGCCCAGAAAGGCGACCCCATCCTGTAGCGGGCCGCAGGCCACAACGCTCATTTGGGCCGCTCCGTTGCGGCGGAACGTCGTAAGTACGCCCCACTGGGTCCCGGCGCAAAATGCCCTAACGTTTTCGGGCAGCATCTATTGCCTCCCAGGCCGGCCTTACGCCGGCTCGAAGTTGGTCTCCCATAGCTGGTAGTTGGACCGGCGCATGTCCAGGCCGGCGTAAGTCTTCTGGGCGGCCAAATTGTCCCGGTCTACGTACAGGCGCAGGCCGCATACGTTGCCGTCACAGTGGGCTTGGGCAATGACATAGTTGTGGAGGCTCCGGTAAACGCCCCGGCGGCGAACTCCGGGAGCGACGTATACGCTTTGTATCCACCAGAAGTAGGCGTTCCTCCAATCGCTCCATTCGGTGGTGATGAGCAACTGACCGATGACCGTTCCCGGTTCCTCGGCGACGCAATAGAAGCCCAGGGTCTCGTCGTTCAGGACCGCTGCCACGCCGTCGCGGAGGCGGGCAAGGTTCAGAGTCTTGCCCTCCGTCTCCAGGGCCATAGCGGCGTTGAACTGGACCAACGTATTCAAGTCGGACGCGGTGGCCCGCCGCACCAGGAATCCTGGGAGTTGGTCCTGAGACGCTACCATCAGTTGAGCCAGAAGGTGGAACCCAGTTCCTCTTTTCGGACTTCGATACGCACCGGGAAGACGTCTTTCAAGTCGTCCAGGTGAGTAATGACTATTATCTTTTCGAAGTCGTCTTGAATGGCCGCAATCACGTCCAAGATTCGCTCGCGCCCGGCAGCATCCTGGGTTCCGAAACCCTCGTCGATGAACAGCGTGGGCAAGGGCGCGCCCATGCGCTGGGCCAGCACCTTTGACAGGCCGATGCGGAGGGCCAGGTTTATGCGGAAGGCCTCTCCCCCGCTGTACATCTCATAGCTCCGTGGACCCAGGCCGTCGCTAACGCGGATTTCCAGGGTTTCGATGGGGTCGCCCCGCCCGGTGCGGCGCTCTCGCTGGGTCTCCAATTGGACCTGCATCTGGCTGTCCGTCATCCGGCCCAGAAGCAGGTTGGCCTCCTCTTGAACACGGGGCACCACCGTTTCTATGAGCATGGCCTGGATTCCCTGACGGCCGAAGGCGGTGACCAACTCCTGGTAGATGTCCTGGTCAGTCAACAACTCCGATAGACTGGCCGAAGTTTCGACAATCTGCTGTTCCAGGGCCCGGCGTTGGTCCAACCGGGCCCGCAACACACCCATGCGGACTATACCCTCCTGTTGCCGGGCTTCCAGCCCCTTCTGTCGCTGGTCAGCAGCCTGTAGACGCTCCTCCCAGTGGGGCAACTCGGAAATGCCTTCGGCGTCGACCTTGATTTGTTGTTCCAGGTCGGAGCGTTCCAGTTGCCTCCGCTGCAGCATCTCCCGGGTCTGGGACGCCGACTCCTCCTCCCGGGGGAGGCCAGCCTCCGCCTCGGCCAACTGGCGGGACTTTTCCAGGAACGGTTGCAACTCCAGCTCCCTGGATCGAGCCTCGGTGCGGGAGTCTTCGTCGTATCCCAAAGCGGCGGTCTTCTCGTCCAGCTGCGCGAGCTTTGCTTGCTCTGTACGGGCGAATTCCCCCGAGGCGAGCGACGCCGTTATGCCGCTCAACCGGGTCAGCGCGTCTTCCAACTCCTTCCGGGCGGACTTAGAGTCTTCTATGTCCCGCTCCACCCGGCTGAGGGTCGACTCTGCGTCCCGGCGGGCCCGCTCGAATGCAGCTTCCCGTTGGCCCAAGGTCCGCTGAGCACTGGCTTCCTCCGTCTCCAGCTGTTGCTTGAGGCCGGCGTTGAGACGGAACAGGCGGCGCTTCTCGGTAATTTCTGCCTCGTAGGTCTCGGCCAAGCGCCCGCAGCCGTCCTGGCCCAACGGTGTCTGACATAAGGGGCAGAGGGCCTCTCCCTGGTCAGTCTGATGCAGCAAGTCGAGCTTGGCCCGGAGTTCCTGCCCCTCGGTTTTATATCGCTCTTCAGCACTCCTGGCTTCACCGACACGAGTGGACAAGGTGAGGAGATCATCCCTCTGGGCGGAGAGGGACTGCTCCTCTTTCTCCAGGTCATTGAGCTTTTCGCGGGCTGCAGTCTGATGCTCGGCCAGGGTGGCGGTCATGGTTGCCTTCGGCGGCAACTCCACTTCCACCCTGTGGCGCAACTGTTCCGCCTGAGCTTCCAACCTGGCCCTGGCGCCGTCAACGGCGCGGACGAGTTTGGCCTTCTCCTGGTTGAGTTCGTCGTAGCTCCGGCGCGATCCTTCCAGGGCCTCGAAGCGTTGCCGGGCAAGTTCCAATTCCGCCATCCCGTGCCTGATGGCATCCTGTTGGCGCAGCAACTCCTTGTAGCTGGTCACCCGTCGCATCGTAAGCGCCAGCGCCGATTCATGCTGTTCGATCTCTTGGCCCAAGGTCTGTATTCGGTGTTCCGACTCCTGGAGCCGTTGCCTGCGGCCGTCCAGTTGGGTTACCTTGGCCCGCAGCTCGGCGGTCTGCTTCTGCTGCTCCGCCAGCTGGCCGGCCAGGCCGCTCAATTCCTCGTTGACAGCGGCCAACTCCTGGGACAGGTCTCCAATCTGCTCCACCTGGCTGCGCAGTTGGCCCAGGGAACCCTCCATGCCGGCGGCCGCGTTCTTGGTCTGGTCCAACCTGTCCCTGGCTCTGGTCTGCAGCAGGTCGTATTCTTCCAGGCCGATGATCTTGGCTAGGACTGCCTTGCGGTCGGCGGGGGTGCGGTTGCTGAACTCGTCGGCCTTGCCCTGCAACAAAAGCGCCGAGTTGGTGAATGTCTCAAAGTCCATGCCAATGGTCTGGTCGATCTTGGCTTGAGTTTCCCGGATGGAGTTGCCGGTGATGGGTTGGGGGCCGGCGGGGCCCAGCACCTGCAACTGGAGGTCGGTTACTCCCTGCCGGCGGCGACTGCCGGCCCGGGCGTGGGTGCGCACCGTGCGGTAGCTGACGCCGCGAGCGGTGAAGTCCAACTCCACCCGGCACTGGTCGGCGCCGTATGAGATTACGTCGTCCTGGGTCCTGCCTCTGGCGCGACCCCACAGACACCAGGTTATGGAGTCGAGCAGGGCGGACTTGCCGTGGCCGTTGGAGCCGCACAGGCAGGCCACGTGGATACCGGTAAAGTCGAGGTCGGGGACCCCCTCCCGGTAGCAAAGGAAGTTCTCAAGGCTGAGGCGCAGCGGAATCATAGAGGCAACCTGGCGTCGGGCTGGCACCGGCGGTTTCCGGCATTCGTGGAGCCGGGCTTATTCTAGCACAGGCAGCCGGGGACGCCCCTTGGAGGCTCCTACGGAATCACCTCGGCAGGCCAGCGTCATGGAGTTGGGTGTATGACGCCACGGCGGCAGATGGGCGGTTTTTTTGTTTCTGAGCCATATTGAGCCTTTTGAGCGGGCGGTACGGCCTTCAGTTGGGCGCCGGTAGCTGGAATCGGCGGTGATGACGCAAGTATTTGGCGCGCGTGACCTTAAGCTAGTTAGCGGGGACTGGGCATGGACTATCGACGAGGGTTTTGACAGCTGGCGAATGATTGTCATAGTCATAGTTTGCCCGTCTCTTGGTCGGTGGGTCAATGAGGATTTGTCATTGCCGCATCGTGCCTTGACCGTCTCTCCGCCTCCGCCATACAATCGGGCCGAAGGCGAGGCCGACCGGCCGCGCACGGGCGGGATAGCTTAGGCAGCCTATGAGGACGTGAGACATGTTTGAGAGCCTGACGGAGAAGCTGACCGGCACGTTGCAACGCCTGACCAGCAGAGGGCGTTTGACCGAAAAGGACATAGAGGACGCGCTTGGCCAGGTGCGCCGCTCGCTGCTGGAGGCCGACGTAAACTTCCGGGTCGCCCGGGACTTTGTGGCCGGCATCAAAGAACGGGTAATGGGCGCGGACGTCCTGGAAAGCCTTACCCCCGGCCAGCAGGTGGTCAAAGTGGTCCAGGAGGAACTGACAAGCCTGCTGAGCGGGGGCGACAACCGAATGACGCCTGCCAGCCGTCCCCCGTCCGTGGCCATACTGGTGGGGCTGCAGGGCTCGGGCAAGACTACTACCACGGCCAAGCTGGCCCTGGCCTTGCGCCGCCAGGGGCATCAATCGCTAATGGCCGCCGCCGACCTCCGCAGGCCGGCTGCCATCCAGCAACTTGAGACTTTGGGCCGACAGCTGGACATCGCCGTGTATTCCCAGGACCCTAAGTCAACCACTGCGGTAAAGGTAGCCCAGGGAGCGGTGCAGCGGGCCCAGGACCTGGGGCTTGGCTGGGCCTTGATAGACACGGGCGGCCGCCTGCACGTTGACGACGAAATGATGCAGGAACTGGAGGACATCAAATCGGCCGTCTCGCCCCATGAAATACTGCTGGTAGTCGACGCCATGACGGGCCAGGACGCGGTGAACGTGGCCCAGGAGTTCAACGAGCGGGTGTCCCTGACCGGCCTGATAATGACCAAGATGGACGGCGACGCCCGTGGCGGAGCGGCCCTCTCGATAACCAAGGTAACCGGAGTGCCCATCAAGTTTTGGGGGGTGGGGGAGCGGCCGACGCCCTGGAGCAGTTTTATCCCGACCGGATGGCTTCCCGCATTTTGGCCATGGGCGACGTCTTGACCTTAATCGAGAAGGCCCAAGAGGCTGTTGGGGACACCCAGGCCAAGGAGTTAGAGCGCAAGTTCCGGCAGGCGACCTTCGACCTTGATGACTTCCTGCAGCAGATTCAAAGCGTAAAGAAGATGGGTTCCCTGAGCCAGATCGTGGAAATGATCCCCGGGATGAGCCAGTTGACCAAGCGGGCACCGGAGGTCGATCTGGAGGAGGGCCAGATCAAGCGGGTGGAGGCCATCATATATTCAATGACCCCTGAGGAACGCCGCCGCCCGGACATAATCAACGGCAGCCGGCGGCGACGCATTGCCAAGGGAAGCGGCACCACTCCCCAGGACATCAACCAACTGCTGAACCAGTTCAGGCAGACCCAAAAGCTAGTGAGACAGTTCTCCCGCTCTCGCAACCCCCAAAGCCTGATGAAACTGTTCAGTTAGTCCCGCCGCCCAAGGTGACCGAGGCAAGGTCGGTGTAGGTTGCTCCCCGAGGCCCCAGGTCGCTGCGCACCAGTTGCACCGTCTCAACCAACCAAGACTGAGTCTCTTCTATTGAACAAGCGGAGACGGCGCGCCCCATGAGCGAGCGTTGGGCGTCTCCGGCCCGGTCCCGCACCCGGCCCAGGGTCAGATGGGGCGTAAAGGGCCTCTTCTCCGGGGGGAAGCCAAGTGCGGACATTTCTGCATCAATGCCAGCCTGAATCTTCGTTACCGCATCCAGGTCGTCCTTGACACCCGCCCAAATGACCGTCGGGCTTCGTTCGTTGGGGAAGGCGCCGACGCCAGAAAGGGTCAGTGTGAAGGGGGAAACTCCCCGGCATGCCCGCTGCATCCGTTGGGTTATTTCCTGCAAGCGGGCGCCGTCGATGTTGCCCAGGAACTTCAGCGTCAGGTGCAATCCGTCCAGGGCGACCCAACGGACGGCTCCGGGAGCCGCGGCCGACAGATGTTGGACAGGGGGCTCCAGCGATCGCTGTGCTTCCGGTGGGACGGACAGGGCGATGAAGGCCCTCAACGTCCCTTGTGGCCTGGTCAAACGGCCAGTTCCTCCCTCAGTTGGGCCAGGCGGTCGTACCACCTGGTGAGGTCGGCGGTCGAATACACGGCGTTGGCCGGACTGGGGTTGGGGACGACGAACACATGGGTCTGGCCTATCATGTGCTGTTGCCGGCCCAGGCCGACTCTTTCGTTGATGCCCTCCGCGTACTTCAGATATGCGGAATAGGCGGTGACCCCGTGGAAGCAGGCAATCAGCGGCTTATAGAGCAGCAGCTTGTCCTTAAGCTCTGGGGCCCAGCGGCGAAAGTCGGCGGCTCTCAGGCCAGACGCCTGCGGGGTGGGCCGTTTGACGACATCGGTGAAGCCAATGCCGCAGGACAGGAGGTTGGCGTCGTCCTGGGAGGTCATTTCCCGGCCCACAAGGGAGGAGCGGTTCAGCGCCGGCCAGAACCTGTTGCGGGGGTTGGCGAAGTAGTGGCCCGACTCCACGGAATAGCGAGAGGGGTTCAGGCCGACGAACACAACGTCCAGGCCCTCACGCAGGTAGTCCCTCAGGGTGGCCGGCTGTTCCATGGTTTGCCGCCGCAAGCCGCCCAGGCCTGGAAGCTTGGGCGGTCGACGTGAGCGGTCTACTACTGGAAGTGGGGCATGACTTCGCGGGAGAACCGCTCCGCGAGCTCCACTTGCTCGGAGGGGCTCCGGGCTGGGAAGCCCGCCAGGAAGCTCTGCACGCCCGCGTCCAGGTATTTCTGGATGTCATCCAAAATCTGCTCGGTGGAACCGGTCAGCCTGCCGCGGTCGGGCCCGGGGTTATCGTCAAACACGATGTTACAAAGCATGACGATTTCTACGGCATCCTCGGGTCGCCCGGCTTGGACGGTCATGTTACGCATCCGGGCGACGGCGGCTGCCATTTGGTCGGGCTCCAGGATGGTCCGGCCCCCGCTGGTGGGTGTGGGACGGGCGGCGTAGGGGACCCATCCGTCGCAATACTTGGCGGCGCGGCGCAAGGCCGGCCCGGAGTGGCCGCCGACGTAAATTGGGGGATGCGGCTTCTGAACCGGCTTGGGATAGAAGCCGGCGCCGGTGACCTGGACGTACTCCCCTTGGAATTCGGGGTCTTCCTGGGTCCATAGCTCCTGGTACAGCTGGATGTACTCGTCGGTCACTTTGCCCCGCTGTTCGTAGGTGTCCAGTCCCAGGTACTCGAACTCCTCCCGCATCCAACCGACGCCTACGCCCAGGATCAGCCTCCCTTCGGACAGCACGTCCAGCGTCGCCAGCTGCTTGGCGGTTACCACCGGGTCGCGGTAGGGAAGGATGAGTACGTTGGTGGCCACACGCAGCGTCGTGGTGCACCCGGTAACGAAGGTGAGAGCAGTTATCGAATCCAAATAGGTCCCCCTTGGGCTGAAGGGAGTCTCTCCATCGTGGGTGTAGGGGTAACGGGACGCGATGCTGTGGGGGATAACCAGGTGGTCGCTGCACCAAACCGAATCGTATCCCAGGTCTTCCGCCCGTTGGGATATCATCTTTATGTTTTCTGGGGTGGCGTTAGCGCCTGTAGTCGGTAAATTCTGTCCAAATTTGATGGCCAATTCGCACCTCCTTCTCGTCTGAATTGGATGGAGATATTTGAATTCAGGCGACAGTATATCATGGGATATGCCGGCGGGGGTTGTAACTGGAGAAAGGCAAGCGCTGCCGGGGACGATCAACGGCGTCGCCTTGACCGTGGGGCTGCGAATCAATGCCGGTTGGGCGGCTTGCGTATGACGTAGGTCGCGCTGATGTAATCGTGCCAGCCTCTTTTGCGCCTGTCCCAGCCGACCCAGAAGAAGCCCAAGAAAACGACCAATGTGGAAACGAACTTGCCGATTATCTCCCGCAGCACGGCCCGGCCGATTCCGGGGATATTACCCCGTTCGTCGACCACCTGTACGCCCATGGCCATTTTGCCGGGGGTCTGGCCTTTGAGTCCGATAAAGAGTACGGAGTAGAGCGTTCCGACAATCGCGGGGCCCCAAAATGGGAGAACCAACTCCGCCAGGAGAGACGGCACCAATAGAACTACGTTGTCTATGAGCCAAGCAACCAGCCGTATCCAGAAGCCCATGTATTCGAGGCGGGTCACGGCTATCGCGGCGGGGCCGATTGCATTTGCCGCGGACGCTGCCGTTGCCGCACCGCAACTGGCACAAAAGGCGTCCTCCGGCGTCACACCCGCGCCGCAGTTGGGACAGAAGCCGGGGTCGGCATAGGTGCGATTGCCGCAGTAGGGGCAAAATTGGGCGTCTTGGGAGGCGGCCCTGCCGCAATTTGGGCACACAGGGTTGCGCTGCTGTCCTCGGAACATTTCACCTCGTATTGAATGGAACAGGTCAACGACGATGCCAGGAAATATCGCCGACTTAACCCCCGGCACTACTGGGGGAAAGGGGAGTGATAGCCCAGCAGGATTGTAGGAAAGCGGCTTGAACGCGTCAAATCGACAGGTCTTGCAACCCCAGGCATTTCCGTTGAAGCCCGGCGGCTGCTATGCTAGGCTGGAACTGGAGGCATCGGGCAAATGGCTGAAAAAGTGGTTGTCGCCATGAGCGGCGGCGTGGACTCATCGGTGGCAGCGTTGCTGCTCCACCAGCAGGGCTACGAGGTGGTGGGGGTCACCATGAAGCTCTACGCCGTGGACCAGGAAGACCTTCCCGCCCAATACAAGGGCTGCTGCTCACTGGACGACGTGGAAGACGCCCGCTCAGTGTGCAGGACCCTGGGAATCCCTCACTACGTGCTGAACGTGCAGGAGGAGTTCCAGACCCACGTCATTGACTACTTCTGCGCTGAGTACCAGCGGGGCCGCACCCCGCATCCCTGCATCGCCTGCAACGACAAAATAAAGTTCGATTTCCTGATGGGCAGGGCCGCCGTCCTGCAAGCTGGATACGTCGCCACGGGGCACTACGCCAGCATCCAGCGCACCCCCGCGGGCGCGGTGCTGAAAAGGGGCGTGGACCCGGGGAAAGACCAGTCTTACGTGCTCTTCGGCATGGGCCAGGACGAGCTGGTCCACACTCTCATGCCCGTGGGCGATTTCACCAAGCAGTCAATTCGCCAGATGGCCTTGGATGCAGGCTTCGTAAACGCCGACAAGCCGGACAGCCAGGACATATGCTTCATTCCATTTGGCGACTACAAGGCGTTCTTGCAAG
This sequence comes from Dehalococcoidia bacterium, assembly GCA_965249215.1. GTDB lineage: Bacteria > Chloroflexota > Dehalococcoidia > Lucifugimonadales > UBA3495. The sequence goes on from CBDFLN010000002.1 coordinate 1,632,889, forward strand.
ACCGGGTTGAGCCGAAGCCAGGGGAGATCGTGGATGCCGAAGGGAGGATATTGGGCCGCCACCGGGGCATCGAGTTCTTCACCGTAGGACAGCGCCGGGGATTGGGCATAGCCGCGGGCGAGCCTATGTTCGTTCTCAAGGTGGAGCCGGAAACCGGCCGGGTGGTGGTCGGGCCGGAGGAGTCTCTTTACCAAGACCGCCTTTGGGCCTCGCGGGTGAACTACACGCTGGGTCGACCGCCCGACGGCCCGGCGGAGGTCAGCGTAAAGATTCGCTACAAGGCCGAGGAGGCCGCCGCAACGCTGCATCCCCGACCTGACGGGGCACTGGTCCGCTTCGAGCGTCCCCAGCGGGCAATTGCGCCCGGACAAGCGGCCGTGTTTTACCAGGGAGACGTGCTTCTGGGAGGGGGTGTCATCGAAGGGGACGCGCCGGAGGATGAAGCATATTGGCGAGGCATAGGGGCGATTCCCACAATGCCGGCGCTGTAACCAGAGCCTGATGCCCAGCCTGTCCTTGGAAAAGGGGCTGGGGGCCCAGGGATACAGCCTGGTAGCAGGGGTGGACGAGGTTGGCCGAGGGCCGCTGGCCGGACCGGTGATGGCCGCGGCGGTTATCCTGCCGCTCGGGTTGACCGGAGACGAGCCGTGGCTGGGACTTCTTGACGACAGCAAGGCGTTGACGCCGGCGCGGAGAGCCAAGGCCGACGCCGCAGTGCGCCAGAACTGCCTGGCCGTTGCCCTGGGCTCGGCCTCCGCGGAGGAGATCGACGACGTGGGAATAGCACAGGCGGGCATCAGCGCCATGCTGCGGGCTGTCGCCAACTTGTCCATTACTCCGGAACATCTTCTGCTGGACTTCGTATACCTCGACCGGTGCCATCTGCCGTTTCAGACCGTGGTCAAGGGCGACAGCATCAGCTATTCCATCGCGGCAGCTTCCAACGTGGCCAAGGTGGCCCGAGACCGTTGGATGGAGGAGGCGGACCGGCTGTATCCGGGGTATGCATTCGCCCGCAACAAGGGATATCCCACCGCCCAACACCGGTCCCGGCTGATGGAGGTGGGCCCCTGCGCGATTCACCGCCGTTCGTTCGGCCCAGTTAGGGAAGCCGCCAGCCGGTGGGAACCGGCCTGACATGCCCACACCCCGCACGAAGCTGGGGACGTGGGGCGAATCGCTGGCCTGCCGGTTTCTCCGGGACAAAGGGTACCGAATCGTGGCATCCAACTACCGCAACCGCCACGGCGAGGTGGACATCGTGGCCGAGGACGGGGAGGAGCTGGTGTTCGTCGAGGTGCGCACCCGGCATCCCGGAAGGTACGGCGCCCCGGAGGAGTCCCTGTCTCCGTCGAAGGTCCGCAGATTGCTGAACACCTGCCAGGGGTACCTCCAGGAAGCGGAGAGAGATGAGGCCGGATGGCGGGTCGACCTGGTGTGCATCCACCTGGGCCTGGGCGGGCGCGTGCAAGACGTTCAGCACCTGACCCACGCCATAGAGGTCTGAACGGGAGGAGCCGAGAATCACCGTGGCTGCACAGCGGCGGCGGATGTTCCGGGAAAGGCGGACAATGGGAAGCTGTTGAGGCGGCCGGACAACAGGGCAACCAGGGCTATAACCACGGCCAGGACACCGATAGCCAGTCAGGAATACCTGAACAACGCCGCACCCTGGTTGGAGTAGGTTTGCCCAGTCCCCGAGCAAGTGTACCATCGGGTTGCCTGTCCCAGGCGTACTGGCAGGAAATGGGGCGCCATGGGCGATGTCTGCCGGCGCCCAGTGGTTATGCCCCCATTTGTTTGAAATTAAAGGCCGCGATTGATACTCTTGGGTTTGCCCGGTTAGGGCCGGCCCAGTCCAATCCGGTCCAAGTGGTGTGCAATGGCCAATGAAACCAGGGATGCAATTGTTGTTGGCGGCGGCATAGTAGGGTGTCTGACCGCCTATCTACTGGCTCGCCAGGGACTTAGCGTCACGTTGCTGGAGGCCGACGCTGTGGGCAGCCACGCATCGGGATTTGCTTTCGGCGAACTGGGGGTTCTGGACGGGGCCGGGCTTCCGCACCCGCTTCTGGATTTCAGCGTCTGGTGCTTTCGACAGCACGAGCCGCTGGCGGCTGAGCTCAGCGGCGCATCGGGGGTCCCTAACTATTTCCAGCCTTCGGAACGGCTGAAGCTGGCCTTCGACGAAAAGTCGGTACAGGAATACAAACAGGACTTGAAGTGGCAGAAGAAACTGTCGGACTTTCAGCTCCAATGGCTCAGCCCCGAGGAAGTGGTCAAGGTCGAGCCCATGGCTAGCCCGAACACCTTGGGGGCGGTGCACGTCCGGGGAACGGCCTCTTTGGAGCCGTACCGGTTTACGCTGGCTGCCTGCCAGGCCGCGGAGCGGGCCGGCGCGCAAGTGCTGCTACGCCGTGTAACTGGTCTTATCACCGGCGGCGGCCGTTGCCTGGGCGTAACGCTGGAAGGAGGAGGACGATTGGAGGGCGGACCAGTGGCGCTGGCCCAGGGCCCTTGGACCGGCGAGGCCTCGTCCTGGTGCGGATTCGACATACCGGTGCGGCCTCTGAAGGGACAGATTCTACGCCTTCAGCACCGGGGTGCCCCAATCAAGACCTGCCTGGCCTGGAGCGGCAGCTACGCGACCAGCAAACCCGACGGGCTGGTTTGGGCCGGCACGACGCAGGAAGAGGCGGGGTTCGACGAGCAGCCCACCGACGAGGCACGGGACAGTATCATGGGGGACCTGCTGGCAATGGCCCCGGCGCTGGCCGAGGCCCAGCTGGTGCAGCAGACGGCCTGTCTCCGTCCGCTGTCGGCAGACGGCTTGCCCATAGTTGGCAGGGTCCCCGGTTGGCCCAATCTATTCGTGGGCACCGGCGCGGGACGCAAGGGGCTGCTATGGAGCACTGGCATGAGCTACGCCTTGAGCGACTTGATTCTACAGGGCCGCACCGAGGTGCCGGGGATAGAGCATTTGGACCCGGCTCGGTTCTCCGGAGCCTAGCCGGGCTCTTCTTTTCTGGCCACGAGCAGGCCGCTTTCCCTGGATACGCGCATGGCAAAGGGGAAGCGGTTGATTTGAAGGGCCAACTCCACGTCCTGAGGATGGTACTGGGGCTGGGTGTCGTCGAAGAATTTCTGCGTTTGGCCGCCGTCCATGACCAGGCTGCGCACTGCGGCGGGATCAGGCAGACGCCCCTCCAGCAGATTTCGCAGGTATAGGGCGCATTGCTCGTCCTCGTCGGAGCGATGCATGCCCCGATCTCCCATGGCGACGATGGACACCACGCTGGGGCTGCTTAGTCGTACTGCCTCCGCGGTGGCCGCAGCCGCCACGAACGAACCCAGGTAAACGGTCTCGGCCCCGGCCGCCGCCGCGACGCCTACGGTCCCCGCACGGGTGGACTGCACGATGGTCTTGCCGGCCACTTCTGCCTGTGAGATTTCGTGAGGGGAATTGCCGTAGTCGAATCCATCGGGACGCTTACCGTCCACCTCACCCATGAAAAGGTCTCCGATGCCTCGGCGGCGCAGTTCCAGGGCCTCGTCCACTTCCGCGACAAGGACGATTTCCGTAGCGCCCCGGTGGAATGCTATGGCTGCGGTGGTGAACGCCCGGAAGACGTCGACGATGATGACCGTTCCTTCAGCTTGCCTGGCGCCCTCTACCAGGCTGCCCAGCCTTATCTCCATAGTGACTACTGACCACCCCGCCGGCTTACATTGCCCATGTCCTACGGGAATCCCCGCCTGGGCGCTTCATGGACAACAGGCGGGAAGTTGCTATTATATATCCGGGGCTTACCGGGCGATAAATGGCCACTCGGCGGGAGCGTCCGGGAGGATGGCGCAGGATGACGGCTCAAGAGGAAAGACGGGACTTCGTCAAACACTCCTTCTTCAAGGTGTCGCCTGAGTGGCGGCGGCTGCCGGAGGCCGAGCGGGAGGGCAGCAAGGACGAGTTTGCCGAGGTGGTGGCAGAGTTCTCGGACAGAATGGCCGTTGGCTCCTATAGCCTGGCGGCTACGCGAGGCGACGTGGACTTTCTGCTGTGGAAAATCTGCCCAAGCCTGGAGCCCATAAACGAGTTGCTGGCCCAGCTCAACCGCACCAGGCTGGGGCAGTTTCTGACAATGCCCCATTCATACCTGTCGATGACCAGGAAGTCACCCTACGTCGACGGGCACCAGCACCAGGGCCAGGAGGGCACGGGGAGCACCATGCGGATTCTCGGCCGCAAGTACCTGTTCATCTATCCTTTCGTGAAGACTCACGACTGGTACCAGCTTCCCATGGAGGAGCGGCGGCGGATCATGGGCGAGCACTTCGTAATAGGGCACCGCTATCCGGAAGTGAAAATCAGCACGGCATATTCGTTCGGCCTGGACGACCAGGAGTTCGTGCTGGGGTTCGAGAGCGACGACGCTTCCACTTTCCTGGAACTGGTGGAAGACCTGCGCGGGTCGGAGGCGCGGCCCTACACGTTGCGGGATACCCCCATCTTTACCTGCGTCAACAAGCCCATGAGGGATTGCCTGGACGACCTGGGCTGATCGCACTCTAGGACGACGGTCCGCCCTGTTGCTCCAGGTTCTTCATGTGGTTCATGGCGGACCCGGCTTTGAACCAGTGGATTTGGGTCTCGTTGAACGTGTGCTGCAGGTCGAACCTGTCCTGGCTGCCGTCGGCGTGGGTCAGCAGGCATCGGACCGGCTTGCCGGGCGCGAGGTCCGCCAGCCCGAGCAGGGTGATGCGGTCGTCTGCCAGGACTTTGTCGTAGTCGGCGGGGTCGGCAAAGGTAAAGGGCAGCAGCCCCTGTTTCTTGAGGTTGGACTCGTGGATGCGGGCGAAGCTGCGGGTGATGATGGCCGCGGCCCCCAGTAGCCTGGGAGACATGGCGGCGTGCTCCCGGCTGCTGCCTTCGCCGTAGTTATGGTCGCCGACGGCGATCCAACGCAATCCCTGGGCCTTGTACGCCCGAGCCACCGCGGGTATGGGTCCAACTTCCTGTCCCGCGAGCTGGTTCTTGCCGGCGCCGGGTTCCTCGGTAAAGGCATTGTCGGCTCCCAGGAACATGTTGTCGCTGAGGTTGTCCAGATGCCCGCGGAACCGTAGCCACGGCCCCGCCGGGGAGATGTGGTCGGTGGTGCACTTTCCCTGGGCCTTGACCAAGACCGGCAGGTCAACGAAGTCGTTGCCGTCCCACTCCTGCCAGGGGGTTAAGGCCTGAAGGCGGTTGCTGTTGGGGTCCAGGGTCACCTCGGCGGCTTCACCGTCCTCCGGAGGCGCTAGGAAGCCCGATTCCCCGGGGTCGAAGCCCTGAGGCGGGACCTCGGGGGCCGGCTTGGGGGGCTCCAGCTGGAACGCTTGGCCTTGTGAATCCTTCAAGGTGTCGGTCAGGGGGTTGAAGGTCAGCTTGCCGCTGAGGCCCAGGGCGAGGGCCAGTTCGGGGCTGGCGATGAAGTTCATGGTCTCAGCGTTGCCGTCGTTACGCCTTGGAAAGTTGCGGTTGTAGGAAGAGACTATGGAGTTAGGCTGCGCCTGGTCGGCCCCGGCGCGACGCCACTGGCCTATGCACGGGCCGCAGGCGTTGGCCAGCACCGTGGCCCCGACCTTTTCCAGCGATTCCTGCTGGCCGTCGCGAGAGATGGTGGCCCGCACCTGTTCCGAGCCCGGGGTCACCATGAAGGACGAGGCCACCCGCACCCCGCGGGCCGCGGCCTGCTCGGCCACGTCGGCGCAGCGGCTCATGTCCTCGTAGGAAGAGTTGGTGCAACTGCCCACAAGGGCTGCGGATATCTCCTCGGGGAAACCGTGCTCCCGGACCTCTTTGGCCAGGGCGGATATGGGCCGGGCCCGGTCGGGGGAGTGGGGGCCGGTTATGTGGGGTTCCAGCGTGGAAAGGTCGATCTCGACGACGCGGTCGAAGAACCTGGAGGGGTCTTTCTCCACCTCAGGGTCGGCGGTCAACAGATGGGTGTGCCGGCCCGCCAATTCGGCCAGCTCTCCCCTGCGGGTGGCCCGCAAGTAAGTGGCCATCCGCTCGTCGTATGGGAAGACGTCTCCGGTGGCGCCCAACTCGGCTCCCATGTTGGCTGCCGTGGCCTTGCCGGTGCAGCTAATGGACTTTGTTCCAGGGCCAAAGTACTCGATGATGGCGTTGGTGCCGCCGGCAACGGTCAGGATTCCCGCCAATCGGATAATCACGTCCTTGGGGGCAGTCCAGCCCTGGAGCTCGCCGGTAAGGTGTACGCCAATCAGGGTGGGATACCTGACCTCCCAGGGCAGGCCGGCCATAACATCGGCAGCGTCGGCCCCTCCAACGCCGATGGCCAGCATTCCCAGGCCGCCGGCATTGGGGGTGTGGGAATCGGTGCCGAGGATGAGACCGCCGGGGAATGCGTAGTTCTCCAGCACCACCTGGTGGATGATGCCGCTTCCCGGCTTCCAGAAGCCCATGCCGTATTTTCGGCAGGCGGATTCCAGAAAGCGGTACACTTCGTTGTTCTCGTTCAATGCCTGCTGTAGGTCGGGGGTTGCGCCCACCCTCGCCTGGATCAAGTGGTCGCAGTGGACGGTGGTGGGCACCGCGGTGCGCTGACGGCCCGACTGCATGAACTGTAGGATGGCCATCTGCCCCGTCACGTCCTGGTGGGCCACCCTGTCGGGGCGCAACGTGATGTAGCTTTCGCCGGGGGTCAGGTCTGCGCCTGCGGGGTCGTCGAGATGGCCCAGCATAATCTTTTCGGCCAAGGTCAAGGGACGGTTGAGACGGGAGCGCACCGTCTCCAGCGTCTGCTCCATCTTTCGGTAGGCCTCGGCTACGAATTCCGGCGTCGAGTCGATGAGGTTCATTGGTTGGACTCCTCTGGAAGTTTCAATAGAAGACCTTTAAAGGTCTGGCCTTTAAAGGTCTCTTGGATGCCTGCTCCAGGGCCGGGATAGATTGTCCCAGGGTCGTGCCCCTGGACCGGGACGGGGGTGTTCCCCGGCTACTACTTGCGCTTGAGGTCCGCCGGGTCGTTGTTCTCGAAGTACTCGTAGTTCATGGGGATGTAGGGGGCGAACTGGGGCGGAGTGGCGTCTTCGGCGAAGATCGCCGTTACCGGGCAGACCGGCTCGCAGGCGGCGCAGTCGATGCATTCGTCGGGGCTGATGTAGTACATGTCGTCGCCGTCTTTGGTGTAGATGCAGTCCACGGGACAAACGTCGACGCACGATGCATCTTTCACGCCTACACACGGCTCGGTAATGATGTAGGTCATTGTTTCTCGGCTCCTTGTGAGTCAGCTAATTGACCTGCGGCGCGGGTTGGCCCGCATAGGAAAATTATAGCATAGCGTTGTTCGATTGCAATAAAAATCTAGGCTTAACAAGCGGGGAAGCCGGAAACCGTGGAGCAGCTGGGGGAGGGGCGCCGGCTACAGGACCAGCCCGTAGGTGCGCTTCTTGATTGCCAAGTTCACGAAGGTCTCGGTGCGCTGGACGCCTTCGATGGTGCCGATCTTGGTCCTCAAGAAAGTGCCCAGGCTCTCGGCCGACTCCAGCCCGGCCCAGATGAAGATGTCGTAAGCGCCGGTGGTGATCGCCACGTATTGGGCTTCGTCCAGCAAAGCTATAGCGTCGGCCACTTCTTCCGACTTGCCGGGGCCGGTCTGCAGTCCCACCAATGCCGTTGTTGCGTACCCCAACTTCTCGAGATTGGGCACGGCGATAATCTTGACCACGTCTTGCTGGACCAACCGGCGCAGCCTGCGACGAACGGTGCCCTCGCTCACCCCAACCTCTCGGGCGATTTTGGCGTTGGAGGCGCGGCCATCCCTCTGCAAGAGGGCGATGATCTTTCGGTCCAGTTCGTCCATTAGCGGCACTCCCGGCGGATTTGTCTACCGTTTAGTCCCGGTGCATGATAGGCCAGGCCCCATTGGCTGTCAATACCGTGCCGTGGCGAATGATGGCGTTATGCGTCATTGTAGCGTTAAATATATGCGTTTACCGTCGTTGCTGCCTCAATATTAGCGGGATACGGCGTAGTTGCGAGCGTTGTTCCTGCGGCGGCGGCCCGCAGTCACGTTCAGGCGTGGGAGCCAGGCTTGGGGCAAGGACTTGCGACTACGCCCGCAGTTGCCGCGCCTATGGCCGTTTGATAACATGTAGCTGCAGGGAGGGATCGCATAGTGGTCTAGTGCGGGCGCCTGCTAAGCGCTTAGTCTGTGAAAGCGGACTCATGGGTTCGAATCCCATTCCCTCCGCCACTAACCCCTGTCCACAGGCTTCCACAATCGTCCGTTTCGCTCCATTGTCTGCCATTTTCGGATATGATTGCCTGGGATAGCACCGTCCATCGGGGTGTCCTCCCATCCACCACCGCCCCCTCCAATCCGTGCAAATACATGGTATAAGTCTTGGGATAAACCATCAAGGATTGGGGTGGAATAGGCATGGCAGTCAATTCCGGCCGCTGCGCTATCCGCATCGATTTCCATTCCGCACAGGAGAATTCACCAGATTACGACCACTCATTGTCTGTCGGCCAGATGTTGGAGGCCCCTCTACCCGCACCCTGTAGTGCTACTTCCTCTTTCCAATCTTCACTCGCATCCCGAAACTTGATGAAATGAGGAGATTGGGTATGGACCTGGAAAGCGGCCTCGTCCTCGTAGACCTCGTAGATCCATATCCTGTGGTCATCGTTGGCGTCCTGAACCACGTCAAACCTTAGGCAGCCTTGTTCGTCGTTGACGGCACTTCGGGCGTTTTCAGTCATCCCCTTGGTGAATTGCTCCTTGAAGCCTTCCTTGATCTGGATAGGTTCAACGATTATATACATGGAGCCTCCTGAATCTCATTTAGGTCCGGACCTAGAGATTATAGTCGTTCCAGGGGATTTAGTTGAGCCAGGCGCTTGACCATGCGCTACACATAGCCGTCGCGTCCTCCTGACACCTCCCAGCCCTGAGGTCCAGCTTGCACCCGAATTTTTACAGGCTGCTATACTTTGGATTCTGAGGCTAGGTTCCTGGTCTCGCGAAGGGCGGGGATAGCTCTCCAGTTAGGTGTTTTGAGGCATTTTTGAAGCTAGGACTTTGCGTCATAGGCTGCGGGGGGTTCGCCCGAACTTTCGCTGAACTAATTGCTGTAGCAAGGGACCGGGTAGAGCTTTTCTTCGCCAGCCGAGATTACGCCCGCGCGAAAGACTACTGCAATGAGTTTAACGGGGCGGGGGCCTTCGGTTCCTATGAGGACGCCGCCGCGGATCCCCGCGTAGAAGCACTATACATATGCACTCCCCATCACCTCCACTTAGAACACGCCCGGCTTGCGGCTCGGGCGAAGAAACACATCCTACTGGAAAAGCCCATAGCCCGGACCGTAGATGAAGCCCAGGCGATCATATCGGCGACTAACGCTGCTCGCGTGCAACTAATGATTGCCGAGAATTACCGATTCCGCGCCCCGGTGCAAGAAGCAAAGAGGATAATCGATTCGGGAGGCGTGGGCCGGGTCCGCCTTATCCAGGTGCAACAAGAACACCCATTCGACCCCAAATCGTGGCGCAACAATAGACATCAAACCGGCGGCGGGGTCTGGATGGACGGAGGGGTCCACAAAGTCAGTGTCCTTGCCCATCTGGCTGGGCGGCCTAATCAGGTATATGCAGTCGAAGTGCCGCCGGGTGTCCCGGGGCTGGAAGCCGAGGATGGTATCGTCGTTACCACACGCTCACCCGACGGAGTAGTGGGTATCATTAACTTCACTTGGGCCATCGGTAAGGTAGCCGAGGTTACATGGGTCAGTGTCTGCGGCACACGGGCGAATCTCTACTTCGAATTGCACGATGAAGGCCACCACTCGCTTAAGATTGAGTACGCCGATTCTCAGGAGATCCGTCAACTCGGTTACGACCAACGAGGTTTGGCACCCATGGTGCTGGAATTCAGACGGAGCATCATGGAAGCGTCGGAGCCGGCCATGACCGGCGAAGAGGGGTTGAAGGACCTGGACTTGGTACTGAAGGCTTATGAATCGGCCCGGACCGGCTTGGCGGTGGAAATCGGCCAAGCCGCTGAATGATGGAGCCTTTTGGGTGGCCAGAATAACGAACGGCTCCCATAAGGATTCGCCTAAAGCCTGGACATAGCTGCGAAACCAACGAGGCGGACTCTTGGCAGTGCTATAATGCACGATAGCGAACAAGGTCTAACGCTGATGCAATCTATGTTAAGTGGAGAATGTTGAATGTCTGAAGAAAACAGGGCGTTGGTACGAGAACTGTTTGATGCGCTGGATAGGCAGGACGCGGCTGTTGTTGCCGAGCTAGTTACTAGCGACTTCCGAGCCCATGTTGCTGGCCAGCCCCCAGACGTCGACAGGGCCGGATGGGATGAGAGGGTAAACATGCTCTACACCGGATTCCCGGATCTGGTGCATGACTACGACCAGATGATGTCGGAAGGGGATAGCGTATTCCTACGCGCGACGCTGCGGGGTACTCACAAGGGAGTGTTCATGGGTCACCCGCCGACAGGGAAATCTATAAGGGTAGAAGCGGTTGGCGTTTTCAAAATCGTGGAGGGCAAGGTGGCAGAGGAGTGGGCGATATTAGATGTTGCGGGGCTAGAGGCGCAGATTGGAGTTAGAGCCTAGGCCGCCGCTGTCAGCTGATCCCAACGTATCTTTCCGCCTCTGGAGCATGGTGATTGCAGGAGCGAATAGGCTATGAGCCGAGTTCGCGGGCGCCGGTAAACCCTCTGGGGAGTTAACTTGAGCTCTCACCTACTGGCGCTGCTCCTGCGGTCCACCCTCCATCGATGGCTAGCGTCTGTCCAGTCACGAACGACGCCTCATCGGAACTCAGCCAAGCTACTGCGGCTGCCACCTCCTCCGGTCTGCCCATGCGCCCCATCGGTGCCTGGGTTGCAAGTTGGGCTGCTGCGTCGGGAGTCTCCTTCAAATATGCCTCTATTATGGCGGTCCTGATGACTCCCGGGCATACGGCATTGACCCGGATGCCTTTGTTAGCATAGTCGAGCGCCGCCGATCTCGTCAGACCGGTGACTCCGTGTTTGCTGCTTATGTAAGCCGCGGATACTGGACTGCCGATCAAGCCTACGACCGAAGAGGAATTCACGATCGCTCCACCGCCGAGGGCCACCATACGAGGGATCTCGTAGCGTAGGCAGAACATCATCCCCTTTAGGTTTATGCCGATAACACGGTCCCACTCGGCCTCCGGCAACTCTCCCACCGGGAAATGCAGGTTGTCGACGCCCGCGTTGTTGAAAGCACAGTCGAGCCTGCCAAAGCGTGCGATGGTACCTTCGACGAGCGCTTCGACCTCTGACCTTTGGGACACGTCAGTTCGAATGAATGCAGCCTCGCCGCCAGCTTCCTCGACCACGCGAACCGTCTCCTCACCCTCCGCGACGTTTATATCACCAATGGCGACCCGTGCTCCTGCCCTGGCATAGGCCAGTACGGCGGCCCGGCCAATACCTGCGCTACCACCCGTGACAAGGGCCACCTTCCCATCGAATCTCATAGTCTCTCCTCACGCTGTTGGAAGCCGACTGGCCCTTCGGGCCAACAGGCAATTCACGAATCTCGACTAAGTAACTTGGCGTATCGATGGCCCAATGAGTTTATCACCGTCGTGGCGAAGTCAACAAGATGACCTGATTGACACAGAGAACCAAGGATGATTCCTGAGTTTGTGACTCCCAAGTTTGTGGATACGAGGCTAATTGACCCCCTTTGGAAGTCATTGTAGAATAAGCTCCGCTATGTCCTGCCTCGACAATGTCCTCTGGCTAGCTTGGGCCATAATTTTCAGGCGTTTCGCATGAGACTGTCCGACAAGGTCGCCATAGTGACCGGTGGTGCGTCCGGAATCGGGCGGGCTGTCTGCGAGCTATTCGCGCAGGAGGGCGCCTCGGTGGTAGTGGCAGACACTGACCGCCAAGGAGGCGAGGAGACGTCGGCGCGAATTAAATCGGCTGGCGGTGACGCCGTCTTCGTTCCGACAGACGTGTCTAAGGAGCCCGAGGTAGAAGAGATGGTCCGAACGGCATTAAGCGCTTATGGCACGATCGACGTCCTGGTCAACAATGCCGCCGCTTTCGTCTTTCGGCCGGTGGAGGACGTCACGGACTCAGACTGGCGGCTTACCATCGATGTTAACTTGATGGGAGCGGCTTACTGCATAAAGCATGTATTACCGGCAATGAAGGCCGCTGGCGGTGGGTCCATCGTTAATATGGGTTCCATCGGCGGCTTCACAGCCCAGCCCGCCAGCGTGCCGTATAGCGCTTCGAAGGCCGCGTTGATCCAGCTGACCCGAAGTACGGCGATGGACCTCTCGCCACACGAGGTCAGAGTCAATTGCGTCTGCCCAGGTTCAACGATGACTCCCGCATTCGAGCGACTTCCCCAGTTGGTCACAGGAGACAGAGAGAAGGTCCTTAGGGACATGGCCAGCTTTAATCTCATGAAACGGCTCGCAGACCCGAAGGAAATCGCCTACGGTGTCCTCTTCCTTGCCTCTGATGAGGCGTCCTTCGTCACCGGCGCGTCGTTGGTCGTGGACGGTGGTCAGACGATCTGAGGTTCCCTCGCTGCTGGTAACCTTTGGTCAGGTGTGCTCGCCGCGCGGCTGCTGGTCGCCGGAGGGCTCTGCTACGAACGACAGGTGGTTGTCGGACGCTGGACTTGAGGGCCAATGGGCGACTTCGGTCGAGACCATGTAAGACGTTACCTGGACTGATGGTAATCCAGCCGAGTGGAGGGAACCTTTGGGGATCAAGATCGGCACCGCGCCAGACTCGTGGGGTGTATGGTTGCCCGACGGATGGCCCTCTTACGTGCCCTGGGAACGATTCCTAGATGAGGTCGCAGAGTCGGGTTACGACGCTATCGAATTGGGTCCATACGGCTATCTGCCTACTGAAGAAGGGGTGCTCCGCCAGGAGCTTGACCGACGCGGACTAAGCTTGATCGCAGCCACGATCATGGGCGGCCATCTAGAGGATACGGCTAGCTGGTCTACGATCGAGACCACTTTGACTCGGACCGGCGATCTGTTAGCTTCGTTAGGCGGGGAATACCTGGTGCTCTGGGATGACTCCTATTTCGACTTAACCACAGGTAAGCAAGTATCGCCGGCCCAACTGGACGGTCCTGGATGGGAACGCCTGATCGAGGCGACACACAGGCTCGCGGTGATTGCACGCGACCGTTTTGGTCTGCGGTTCGCATTCCATCCACACTGTGACACCCACGTGGAGACAGAAGAGCAGATCGAGTTACTGCTGGAGCAGACCGATCCTGAGCTTGTGTCGCTTTGTCTCGATACCGGCCATCATGCTTACTCTGCCGGCGATCCGGTCCAGTTTATGAGTAAGCACCACAAGCGAATCATCTACCTACACCTAAAGGACGTTGATGGGGAGAAGCTGAAACGGGTGAGGGCCGAGAAAATACCCATGGTGCAAGCCTGTCAGCTGGGAGTATTTTGCGAGCAGACTGACGGCGTCGTAGACTTCGAAGCGTTGGGTGGGGTGCTTCGGAACGTCGGGTTTGAAGGGATGGCCGCAGTCGAGCAAGGCTTCTTCAAGCCGGCTCACGACAGTCTAAAACCTATAGCCGAACGGGCCCGCGCCTATTTCCATAACATTGGGATCGGATGAAGCACACCCAAAACATCGGGATCGGATGAAGCACACCCGATTTGAAGTAATCTTTTCCTAGCAAAGTATGTCCAAGGATTGTCAGTACACTCTTATGTTAAAGGTAGAAAAGCGGCGGGAGAATCAATGCGCGGGTGTGTTCATCAACAGACCCAGTTATGGGATTGAAGAGCTATGATCAGACTGGCGCCTTTGGCTCTTTTGATGCTGATCATACCGCTTGGCGTGGTGCAGGCACAGGAACCGGCCACAGATATTACTGTACACTCACCATACACCAGTGTCGCGATCAGCTCGGGCAAGTCTTCTGAATTTGACTTGGACTTGAAGATTAGTAACACGGGCGACGAGACAGCTATCGTGGATATCGAAATTCTGTCGGGGCCCGATTCATGGAATACCCACGTATACAGCAAATTCAAGAGTGTGGAAGTTCGGAGAGTTCAGTTGCGTCCTGGCGGCGAGACACAAGACCTTGTGTTCCGTTTTCTGGTTCCCGAGGATGTCACGGACGGCAACTACACTTTCCTGGTGGGGTTTTTCGACCAGGAAGACCGTGTCCTTAACGAACTCAACTACCAAATTAGCGTGGGCGATCCCAATGCACAACGAGCTAGACCAGCGTTGGGGGAAATCGTCCAATTGGAGCCCCGTTACACCGGCCTTGCCGGGTCCAAGGACAGTTCATTTCAGTTCCGCGTTGATCTTAAGAACACCGATCTTGAAGACAGGCAATTTGGCCTGGAGGGCGAGGGACCTCCTGGGTGGCAAGTGTCATTCAAACCCGCCTTCCAGGACACACTGATAGCCTCCCTGGGCCTGAAGGCTGAAACCGACCAAGCCCTGGAAGTGACGGTACAGCCACCCGGGAATGCCCAGCCCGGACTATACACGATTCTACTGAAAGCGACCGCAGAGGGCGTCGATCCGGCGGTGGTGCCCATTCAGGTGCAACTGACTGGCACTCCCCAATTATCACTGGGCACTCTGACCGGTCGCCTGAACGCCGACACAACGGCCGGCGAAGAATCGGAGATCAAGCTGATACTGGTCAACACGGGCAGCGCCGGGCTGGACAACGTCCGGTTCCTTTCCAACGCCCCGGAAGGCTGGAAGTTCAACTTCGACCCCCAGGTAATCTCACACCTGGAGCCAACTGAGTTGGCGGAAATTACAGCTATCGTTGGTCCTCCGGATAAGACCATTCCGGGAGACTACAGCGTTGATGTATTTGCCACGGCGCTTGATGCACAGGCTGATGCGTCTCTTCGGATAACGGTGGGCCGGTCAACGTCCTTCGGATGGGTTGGCATATTGATCGTGGTGCTGGTGTTCGCGGGCATCGGCGGACTGTTCGTGAGGCTGGGGCGGAGATGACCGCAGCGATTGAAGCAATAAACTTAACCAAGCGGTATGGCGACTTTACCGCCGTGGATTGTCTGAATCTGCGGATTGACGAGGGCGAGATATTTGGGTTCCTGGGTCCCAACGGCGCAGGGAAGACCACTACAATCATGATGTTCCTCGGTCTGACCTTTCCCAGCTCTGGAGTAGCTAGCGTCTATGGCTACGACTGTGCGAGGAACCCCCTGGAGGTCAAACGCGTCACCGGTTATCTGCCGGAGACCTTAGGGTTCTACGGCGAACTGTCGGCGAAAGAGAATTTGCTGTACACAACGAGCCTCAACGGCATCGGACGCCGGGAGGCATTAAGACGGTTAGATGAAGCGCTGGCGTATGTTGGGCTGGCTGAAAGAGCCGAACAGCCGGTCAAGCAGTACTCCCGCGGCATGCGACAACGGCTGGGCATCGCCGATGTGCTGGTTAAGCGACCGAAGGTGGTCCTGCTTGATGAGCCTACCCAGGGTATTGACTCCACCACCGTGGAGGACGTTCTAAACCTTATTACGGGAATGAGCCGCGACCAAGGCATAACGGTGCTGGTGTCGTCCCATCAGTTGCACTACATTCAGCGCATTTGCGACCGAGTTGGCATCATGTCTCAGAGTCAGATGGTTGTCCAGGGTACTATTGGAGAACTGGCACAGCAATCGCGCGAAGGTGAGGGAATCGTCATAGAGATGGGATTCGGGCTGGTCAGCGACGACCTTCAGGATGCGCTGAAGGCGGTTCCCGGCGTGGACTCGGTTTCGGTCCGGGGCAACCTAGTCACGGTGGAATGTCAGCCTGAGGCTCGTACCCAGATCGCGAACGTTGCTATCCGACACGGGGACTCTTTGCACACCCTACAAAGTGGTGACTCGGTACTGGAGAATATCTACCTCCGCTACTTCCAGCAGGTATGACGATGTCGGCAGTATATTGGAAAGAACTGGCAGATTACTTTGGGAACCGGCTCTTCGGCGTGGTGTTGCTCTTGATCGCCGTCGCAGCAACATGGGCAGCGTACACCACTACACAGGACCTCCGAGAGCAGGCTGCCGGCGTGAGCACGGGGTTCGCTTTCCTGAAACTATTTACCACCACCGGTGACACGCCGCTATCCTTTCTTTTCTTCGTCGGCTTCTTTGGGCCGTTGCTGGGCCTGGCCCTAGGCTTCGACGCTATAAACAGAGAGCGCAGCAGGGGCACACTGAGCCGAATTTTGACTCAACCCATCTACCGGGACGCGCTTATCAACGGTAAATTTCTTGCCGGCGCCACTGTGCTCGGCATTAGCCTCATATCCATGATGTTTATCGTCACCGGTATGGGACTATACTTTTTGGGTATAGGTCCTAGCGCCGACGAGGCGGTACGCCTCACCCTATTTCTAGGCGCTACGTTGGTTTACATGGCACTGTGGCTGGCGCTGGCCATCATGTTTTCACTGCTGTTCGACCGGGCGGTAATGTCCGCCTTGGCGTCCATCGGAGTTTGGCTGGCCCTCACCTTCTTCATTCCCTTCTTTGCGGTGACCATCGCGGACCAGGTGGTCGACGACTCAGAAGATGCCCAAAGTGTGGCCGCGGAACGCGCACAATGGGAGCAGCGAATACAACGCTTCTCTCCGGCGTACTTGTACGAAGAGGCCACACAACCACTGCTGAACCCCCAGATCCGGACTCTCGGCTTAATTAGGACAGAGGACGTTCAGGGCATCGGTCCCCAGCCGATATCACTTGGTCAGAGCCTGATCATAGTATGGCCCCACCTTACAGGACTTCTGGCCGTAGCCTCGCTGATCTTCGCTGCCGCATACCTGAAGTTCATGCGGGAAGAGGTACGCACTTGAGTGCTGAGCCGTATTTGACGAGGAGAGTGCAATGAAAATCGGATTCCATAGCGGAGCTTTCTTCAACGATCAACTCACAGAGATTATTCCGCGTCTAGCCGCGATGGGGTATCAGGGCATCGAGCTCAACGCACAAGATTTTCAAATGGCCAGGGCTCACGTTACACCCCAGCTTAGCACCACAGAGCGAGCTGAAATCCGGAACTTGGCGCGTGACCACGGTATAGAAATTTCATCCATCAGCGCCCACAACTTCGAACGTACCTGCCTGGTCGACTCAGACCCACGGGAAAGGCAACGTCACCTGGACTACGTTAAGGGCTGCATTGACCTAGCGGGAGATGTGGGAACAGGGGTCGTGCATATCCTGGCCGGGCAAGTTCCCGACGGGGTGTCCAGGGACCAGGCCTGGGCGGAACTGTTAGAAAACTTGGCCACGTGCATTCGCTATGCGGAGGAGCGGGACATTGCCCTTGGATTGGAGGCTGTTGTCGGAAGCATAGTGAACAATATCCCAAGCCTTAACAGGCTCCTAGCCGACCTGGGTGATGACAAGCTATATGTCAACTTCGACCCCACCCACTTTTTTGTCGCGGACGAAGACCCCGCCGAGGGCGTAAAAGCGGTGGGCTCGCGCATCGTACACGTCCACGTTAAGGACGCGAAGAAAATTCCCGCAGGCTTCGAGTTTCCACCACTGCCAGAGGGGGCAATGCGGTTGACCACTGAATTCGAGTATCTTCGACTGGGTAAGGGATTCATTGATTTCGGGGCTCTGCTGGGTGGGCTACGGGAGATAGGTTATGATGGATTTCTCTCGATGGAGTACGAAGGGATGTTCTTCGGGTACATGGAAGACCCGTGGGAGGTGGCACTACAAACAAAGAGCTTCCTAGACGACGCTCTTGCTTGAACAAGTGCTGCCGGCTGGCTCTCACTAAGTCGCAACAAGGAGGGTCTTAGCATTGAGGCACGTAAAAAATCCGGAACAGACCCCCGATACAGCGGGCATGGTTAAGGCGCTAAGGATCGATACTCTACGCTGGCTAGAAAGTAAATGATGCGCTTGAAAGGGAAAGTAGCTCTGGTTACAGGCGGAAGCTCCGGAATCGGCAGAGCCACCGCAGTGGCATTTGCCAGGGAAGGAGCGAAGGTTGCCATCGCCGATGTCAACGTTAAGGAGGGCGATGAGACGCTGGAAACTATCGTAGATGCCGGCGGGGAGGTAATTTTCGTCAAGGCCGATGTTTCCAGAGCAGCCGACGTCAAGGCGCTCGTTGAAAGTGTTGTTAAGCAGTATGGCAGGCTTGACTGCGCGTTCAACAACGCGGGAGTCGATAACTTGCATTTCCCCGTGGGAGATCTCGCAGAAGAAGAGTGGGACCGCGTGATTGGTATCAACCTCAAAGGGACGATGCTCTGTATGCGCTACGAGATCCCTCAGATGCTTACTCACGGCGGTGGAGCCATCGTGAACACATCTTCAGTAGCTGGCTTGATAGGCAGCCCCAAATCCCCTGCTTACGTCAGCAGCAAGTTCGGGGTAGTAGGGTTGACGAAGTCGGCTGCCTTGGACTATGCGAATAAGGGCATTCGCATCAACGCTGTGTGCCCGGGCGTCACCAGGACAGCCATATTTGAGGCGTATTTGAAGGAGACTCCCGACGCAGCAGCCCAAATATCTACCCAGTCTCCGATGGGCCGCGTAGCTGAGCCTGAGGAAATTGCCGCCGCAGTCATTTGGCTGAGTTCCGATGAGGCCTCGTTTGTGACCGGGCAGGCTCTGGCCGTGGATGGGGGATGGGCCGCCGGGGCGGCTCCGGTGGGTCAGAGATTAAAGATCGAGGAGCTTTCGGCATAGGCTAGCGGTTCGTCGTATATCGATGATAAGTGAGTGCCACACCAGTTTGCCCAGCGAATACCGCGAGATTAGAGATGCGGCGCTTCATTGTCTCGACAAGATTCGTTGGATAACTTAGGATTGCAGGGCGATGGCAAGTAGGTTGTTTAGACTTCTCTCGCAAACGAGGAAGATCGCAACGGCAGCAAGATACATGGCTGCTGAAACATCGGCCCGCGCCTTTGTTCAACAGTCCGCTCCGGCACAAATGTACCAAGGTTTTCTACAGAGCCCGGCGCTAATTCGCTTTAGAGAATTCCTGGCCTATCGTCCGGAGACAGTGTCCATCTTTGTGGCCATCGTTTTGTTCATCCTGCTCGGCTTTGTGATAGGTGAGCACTTCCTATCACCCATCAACGTTACCGTCACGCTTATCAGGACAGCCGAGCTCGGTATCGCAGCTTTGGGTGTCGGTCTTCTCATGTTGGCCGCTCAGTACGACATCTCGGTGGGATCAGTACTGGCAGTGTCTTCGTTGCTCGGGTTGGTAATAATGAACGCCGGCATACCGGCGCCCATCGCGGTCATATTAACGCTCCTCACTTGTATGACAATTGGACTGACGCATGGAATCCTCATCGTCAGACTAGGTCTGCCTTCGTTCATTCTCACCATTGGCGGGCTGCTGCTGTGGAGGGGAGTAGCGTTGGTGATCGCAAATCAGGCGATTGCCTCCCTGGAGGAGGCCGGAGCGACTGGGGGTGGCGGGCAAGGCTCTGGCGCCATACCCAATTTGGATGACGACCAGCCTTTCCTTAATGCTTTCTCCTATAGGGTAGACATACCCTTGACCAATCACGTCGCAGACATATCGATTCTCTGGTTCCTCGGCTTAGTGCTTGTTATCACTCTGATTTTGCAAAGGACTCGTATCGGCAACTGGATATTCGCCATCGGAGGAAACGAGTCAGCGGCCAGACAGATGGGTGTGCCGGTCAGTGCTACCAAGATATGGCTCTTTGCCTGCTCGGCCGGGCTGGCCGGGCTGGCGGGCATCGTCCAGTTGTCGCGGTTCTCATCGGGAGACCCGCTGCGCGGCGAAAGGGTAGAGTTGTTCGCCATCGCCGCCGCGGTGATTGGCGGGACGCGAATGGCAGGCGGCTACGGTTCCATCGCAGGTGTCGCTATAGGTGTGTTCATAATCTCCATGGTTAGAGTCGGGTTAGTCGACGCCCTGATACCCAACTTCTGGTTCGATGCGGCCTTGGGCCTGGTGGTAGTCACCGCGGTCGTCCTTAGCACTTTGGGTCAAAGGCGCGGGCTGGGCATACGCTTGGAGCAAGGAAGACATTTGTAGGAGCAAATCGGCCGTCACCGATTATAGAGATTGGCAGCCGAACCGGGGGAGTTGCGAAAATGGGGCAGACCATGAAAACCAGCCACCATAGCGGGGTGTTCAATATGTATCCCCTTACGGAGGTTATCCCGCGATTGGCTGCTCTGGGATACCAGGGCGTGGAGTTGAATGCCGAGCTCGCTCCGTGGACGAAACCCCACGTGACGCCCGATCTCAGCCCCAATGAACGATCCGAGATTCGCCGGCTGGCGCTGGACCACGACATCGCACTTTCGTCCATCAGCGCCCACGTGTCGTTGGTTGAATCAGAAAGGGAGACGCGACAACACAACTTGGACTTCATGAAGGGCTGCATCGACCTGGCGTTGGACCTGGGAACGGATGTGGTCCACGGCCTCGCCGGCACTCCTGCCCCCGGGGTAGACCGGCAGCGCGCCTGGGAATGGCTTCTGGAAGCTACCGCCGAATGCACTTGCTACGCCGAGGAGCGGGGTGTTAAATTCGGTTTTGAGGCCGTCGCGATGTGTTTGGTCGCCAACATGGCAGACCTCAGCAGGCTCCTTAACGACCTGGGAGAATGCAACCTGTACGTCAACTTTGACCCCAGTCACCTGCCTTCGGTGAACGAGGACCCCGCCGAATGGGTGAGACACTGGGGCTCACGCATAGTTCACGTCGACATGAAGGACACCAGGATATACGAGCCACATGAGGAGAGGGTATCGTTCTCCGGGGTCCCTCTTGACTTCGAGTGTCCCCCTTTGGGCAAAGGGGTCGTCGATTTCAGGGCGATGGTCTCCGCTTTGCGCGAAATAGGCTACCAGGGCTTCCTTTCTGTGGAATACTCGGCCCACTATTTCGGTTACCACGAGGAGCCGTGGGACCGCTGGGAAGTTGCTGCCGCGTCCAAGCAATTCATGGACGCGGTATTGGCTGGATAGAGGAATTCCAAGCATAAAGTGATTTCTCGAGATAAGGAGTGCCATGATCATTGATACACACACCCATATATTCGAAAAGGCTGACGGCTATCAGTTCACCTACCGTCTCACCTCGTATAAGGACGGGAAGGTGTGGCTGGACAAAGTCCCGGCATTTGAAGGCCTGCCCTGCGTTGTAGAGTACCGCGAGCGGTATCCGATTACTCCTCTATACACCACGCCCGCCCAAGACGCCGAATGGGGCAGGGAGGCAGGCCGCCTGTGGGGTCAGTGGTTGCCCGAGCATTACACAAATACGAATTCGCCGCCGGAGCTTTTTATTGAGCATATGGACCGGGCCGGGGTCGACAAAACTGTTCTACTACAGGCCCCTTGCTATCGATGGCCCGATATGAACGAGTATCTTTCGACCATCATAAAGCGATACCCGGACCGCTTTGTGGCCAGCGCTCAGATAGATGCGTCCGGAGGCAACGACCAGATCGATAAACTGGTACATGCGGTCACAGAACTGGGACTCACTTCCCTCAAGATTGAGATGAGCGACCACTGCGGCCTGCCCCTGCTGGAGCTCAATGGTCCTTTCCATTTGGACGATCCCAAGCGGGATACTCTGTGGCGAACTTGTGTCGAGCTTAATATCCCAGTGGTTTTGGACATCGACTTTTACGGGGACCCCCCGCCACAAGCCAGGGAGATAAGAAACGTCTGCGAGCGGTTTCCTGAGATGGTGTTTGTCTTTTGTCACAACGCTCGTTGGGGGGTTGGGCACCCCGAAGTAATGAAACTGGCATTGGACTTTAACATCTGGGTGGAGTTGGACTTCGCAAATGCGTGGGAAACCTCGAAGAAGGCCAACAAGTTTGACCCAGAGGCGAACATCAACGTGTTTAAAATACTCTATGATTCCATCGGCGCCGACCGGATGCTGTGGGCGACCGATTCTCCTTGGGCGTTCTCTTATGCTTCCTACACCGAATCCATGGGATACGTCCAAAACAGCAGCTTTTTGTCAGAGCAAGAGAAGGCAAAGATTTTGGGGGAGAATGGGTTCAAAGTATTCTTTGAACGCGCCGGCTCAACAAGTCGTACCACTGCCAAATCACCTCAAGCTGGGGAAGCAGGAGGTTAGGCCGACTCAAGTCGGCATTAGGTTAATGATGTTTTGGCACCTGGGAAAATTGGGCTGATGTCACAAGCAGCTACGGCCGCGCCCGAGGTGCAGTCGACGCTGGACCGTCTCAAGGCCTTTCTGGCTTTCCGGCCCGAGACGGCGGCGATACTGGCCCTGATCACAGTGAGTGTGGTCTTCTCGTTCACCGCGGCAGACTTTACGACAAAGGCCGCACTTTATTCCATCATAACCCTAGCGTCTGAGAGGGGAATCGTAGCTTGCGGCGTCTCTATTCTCCTCATCGCCGGGCACTTCGACCTCTCGGTGGGTTCAGTGCTGGGGTTGACCGCCATAACGGTGGGCACGTTAATGATGGATTTACCATCGTCGGCTGCTGTACCGCTGGCCCTGCTCATTGCTTTAGCGATTGGACTCCTACAGGGGTTCACCGTCGTGAAACTCGGTATACCGTCTTTCATTCTCACGCTGGGCGGGCTGTTGCTTTGGCGGGGAGTGGGCTTCGTCGTTTCCGAAGGGCTGTTCATAATCGTCCAACGCGATGACGCCCTGCTTCAGATTTTCAGCCATTCTCTCGATACGGGCCTGTACGTCACGTGCCTGTGGTTCCTGGGGGTAGTGGTCCTGGGAACCTTGTTCTTGCAAAGGACCCGCTTCGGCAATTGGGTATTTGCCACCGGTGGCAACTACCGCGCGGCTAAAGAGCAGGGAGTGCCCACCGATCTTGTGCTGATCCTATTGTTCGGTTTGAGTGCATTTCTGGCTGGACTTGCGGGCACCGTTCAAATGGCGAGGTTTATTTACATTGAATCAAACCGGGGACGGCTGCTGGAGTTGGAGATCATCGCCGCCTGCGCCATCGGCGGGACCCGCATATGGGGTGGATACGGCTCGGT
This sequence comes from Dehalococcoidia bacterium, assembly GCA_965249215.1. Classification (GTDB taxonomy): domain Bacteria; phylum Chloroflexota; class Dehalococcoidia; order Lucifugimonadales; family UBA3495. The sequence goes on from CBDFLN010000002.1 coordinate 1,655,981, forward strand.
CGTCGGAGCTGCGTTGGGAGTGATCGCGGTTTCCACGATCCAAGTAGGGTTGGCTCGTTCTGGAGTACCCGGCGAGTGGTTCGACGGATTCGTGGGACTGCTAATAGTGTTTGCGGTTGTGATAAACAGGTCTGTGGAAAGACGCAATCTGGGGGAGCGAGTTGAGTGATATGAGCAGCAACGGGAAATGGCTTATCGAGGCGCGTAACATCTCTAAGCGGTTCGGGCACATAACGGCGCTGAGCGAGGTGGACTTCGCAGTAGCTCCGGGGGAGATTGTGGGCCTTGTCGGGGATAACGGGGCCGGAAAGTCAACGTTGATCAAGGTATTGTCCGGTGTTCACGTTCCCGATGAGGGTCAGCTATTGTGGGAGGGAGAGCCGCTAAGGTTAAATGGCCCAAAGCATGCGATGAAACTCGGGATTTCGACTGTATACCAGGATTTGGCAATCGTGGATACCATGAGTATATTTCGCAATTTCGTCCTGGGCAGAGAAGAAGGTTCTACCAAGCGCTTTGGCCCAATCAGCTACTTAAGCCTGGGTACGGCGCGGAAGATCGCGAGCGAGGCTTTGAACAACGTAGGGATCAGCATAAGGTCTGTGGATGAGCCCGCTGCCAAGCTTTCGGGCGGCGAGCGACAATCAATCGAGATCGGGCGAGCTATCTACTATCAAGCGAAGTTGTTGATAATGGACGAACCGGCCTCTGCTTTGAGTCTAATTGAGACCGAGAAGGTGCTGAGATTCATGGAAGCGGCCAGAACGGCGGGCGTGGCCGTGATCTTTATAACCCATAACGTGCATCAAGTGTTTTCAGTCGCTGATCGGTTTGTGGTTCTCAGTCACGGGACGACGATTGGAACCTTTGGAAAACACGAAAAGACCAAAGAGGAGCTCTCGGAGATGATCGTCACCGGTGGCGCGGAAGCCATTGGACGGATGTGATTGCTTCTAGACACTCGCTTGGGGAGGGATTCAATGAGCAGATCAGCGCTACCGGAAATTAGGGTCGGAGTTATCGGAGGGGGTCTAATTGGGCAGTTACATGCACACTCCTATCGGCGCCTGAGCGATCTCCGTCATCCGATTCCGGCGAATGTTCGCTTGGTAGTCGTGGCCGATATGCATGAACCACTGGCCAAGGAATTGGCCGACCGATTTGGGTTTGAACGGGCGGCCACATCATGGGAAGCCGTGGCCGAGGCAAACGATGTCGATGCCGTCACGGTGGCGTTACCCAACCACGAACACCGGCCGGCGGTAGAAGCCCTGCTCGCGTCGGGGAAGCACGTCCTCTGCGAGAAGCCCCTGGCCAACAATGCAGCGGACTCGTGGCAAATGCTGCAGGCCGCGCGCCGGGCCGGCGTAGTGCACTGTGTGGGTTTCAATAGCCGAAGAATGCCGGCCATTGCCGCCATCAAGAAGTTGTTGGACCGAGGAGACTTCGGTGAAGCCCGCCAGTTTATCGGCAGCTACCTGGTTGACTACGCGGCCGATGAGGAGATACCTCTTAACTGGCGGTACAAGAAGGAGCTGGCAGGCGGCGGCGCCCTCACCGACGTAGGGCCTCACGTTATTGACACCGCTCGATTCTTGTTAGGGGATATAGAGAGCGTTCAAGGGTCCTTAATGGCCACATTCGTCGACCAACGTCCGATACTGGCGGGACACGTGTCGGGCCATGAAAAAGGAACGGTAACCGGGGATCTGGGTACGGTCGATACGGATGACCTCGCCTCGTTCACGGCGCGCTTTAAGAATGGAACTGTGGCGACGTTCGCAGTGAGCCGCGTGGCCCCTGGCCATGTATCCGGGCTGGAGTTTAGTGTGATTGGCTCGACCGCCTCGGCCAAATTTAGTTCCCGGGACATGGCCGAGTTTGAGTTCTTCCGGACATCCGGGGACGATGAAGAGACTATGGGCTCGAGGCGTGTGAAAGTCACCGGCGCTCATCCGTACTTTGAGGACATCCAGGTTTACCCATTTCCCAGTTTTGGCCATGGAATGACAGAAACTTGGGTAGGCCAGGCCTACGAGTTTGTCGGCGCCGTGGCGCGAGGCGCCCCGATCGCCGGTGGTGGGTTTGAGGATGGCTACGCGGTGGACCTAGTTCTCGAAGCCGTAAGGCTGTCGGCAAAGCGCGGGACCGTGGTCAGAATTGACGAGATCAGTTCGAAGATCGAGGGTTGACAACCATTGGCGGATGAAATAGAGTAAGCCGAATTTCCAACGCAAAGAGGTGACACTGAGACGCCCAGAGAACCGACGAGATCAAGCAGAGGCAAGTATCACCTCACATCAAGCTGGATGTATCAAGACTAACACCTAGGGGGGGGGCATGAGATTAAGGCGAATTGGCGTAACTATGCTGTTGTTGATGGCTTCCTTGATCATTGCAGGTTTTGCAGTCGCGTGCGGTAATGATGATGATGACGCGGCCGCCGGGGAGGTGAGGGAAGTTGAGGTCACAAGGATAGTGGAGGTTGAGGTCGAGGTCGAGGTGCCGGCGGACAGGGGGCCGAAAGAATACACCTTCTACTCCGTCTACCATACGTTCCCGCATCCATTTTGGCTAATGATGCAGAGAGCCGCAGACTTGGCTGGTGAACAGACCAACACCGAAGTAGAATTTTGGATAGGCACCGAGTACTCGATTGAGGACCAAATCAACCGCGTAGAGGTCCTCACGGCCAGAAACCCAGACGGTATGGCAGTAAGTGTCCCGGACCCGGCGGCGGCCGACCCCGTCTATCGAGCAGCGATCGACGCTGGGATACCCTTGATCGCCGCAAACGGTAGGGACCCAAGACCCAAGGCAGAGCGCATCCCATATCTCTTCTATGTAGGGTCTGACGAAATTACGGCTGGTAACCGCACCGGAAATGAGATACTCGAGAGATTCGGAGAGCCTACTCGGGTCGCTGTCGCTTCGTCGCAGATAGGCAACGCCGTTATCATCGACCGGGGTAATGGAGTCCGACAAATCCTCGAGCCGCTGGGTGTTCAAGTAGACCTCGTCCAAGTCGATGATGATCCCACTCTGGGAACCGAGCAAGTCAAAGGCTGGATGGCGGCTAACCCGGAGACAGACATCTGGGTGTGCACCAGCGCCCTTTGTCAGGGCGTCGTCACAGAAGCGCTGAAGGGAGAGGGTGTGCTTAATAACGGGGTCAGGGTGACTGGCTTCGACCTTGGTGAGATCGTAACGCCGTTGATCAAGGACGGCTCGGTCCAATTCACCATCGACCAGCAACCATATCTCCAAGGCTATTTGCCCATAATGTGGTTGTACCTATACAACACAGCGGGGTTCCTGCCGGCGCAGGACGTTCTGACGGGGCCGGCGGTAGTCGACTCGAGTAATATCGACCTGGTCGAAGAACTCGCGGATAAGTTCCGCTAGAACCTCGGGCCATCAGGCAACCCATTGGGGTCCTGAAGAATACGCAGGCCGCCTGTGCCATTGGAAGTAGGCAAGGCGGCCTGCGATATACAAAGTACTAAATTATCTTGACCGGGGGCCTCATCTGAGGTCTCCGTTGTGTCTAGTCGAGGGAGGCGAGTTAATCATGAGGGCTGAGCAGCTCGTCATCGACACGATGTGCTACACCGATTTTCCGTTGGACCGGGCGTTGCGCGGAATCGCTGAAGCCGGTATCTCGCACGTGGAGCTGTGCGCTTCACTGGATTCCTGTGACCATGCCGCGCCCGACCAGTTGGGCCCGGGCGCCAGCGCCAGGGTGTCGCGCTTGCTCGACACCTATGGGCTGACCGCTGTGAGCTTGAGCGCTCACGCAGACATTACCACTGAGCTTGGCCTGATAGCCTTCACTTCCCGGCTGCAACTGGCCGCCGATTTAAACATCCCCAGAATCATCACGCCGTTACCACCTGATCGGCAGCATCATCGGCCAGACTTGCCTTTGCGGTCCGGGCCCGAAGTGGATGACCTCTTCTGCGGAAATGTCTTGAAGCTGGCGGACCTTGCCGATAAGCTGGGCGTGGTCTTATGCCTCGAAACCGTAGGGTATCTATTGAGCGATGCGGAGCAGTGTGTGGCGTTGATACACCGACTCGATCATCCCAACCTTCGCATCAACTACGACCCGGCCGGCCTGCTGTATTTCGTTAGTGACGGCAATCCGACCAAGGATGACATCACGGTCCTGGCGCCATACCTCGAGCACGTCCACTTGAACGACAAGGGTTCGTCGGAGTTGGGGAAGTATGACTTTCGTGCCTTGGGCGAAGGTGTAGTGGACTGGGGGCCTATGCTTGCCGAGATGGACCGCGTCGGCTTTAGTGGTCCAGCATCCATTGAGATAGGATGGGAAACCACGCCCGAGTCCCCGGAGATTGTCGACGATGCGGTTCGCCGCTCAATCCAATTCGCGCAGGGGTATTTCAGCGAGAACTGACGTTGGCTGAAGATGGCCAACGAGCGAGGGGCTCACGAAAAAGGCGGCTTCCCTGGCGGTCTTTGAAGGGTTCAGGGTTTCACCAGCGCCCGGTCGATCGCCACCGCCCATTGGAGCTTCCTGAGGATTTCCAGAAAATGGTCCGAGCTGAAAACCGTGCGAGCCTCTCCTACGATGACGTGAATTTGGTCGCCGCTCGGGTCGCTGACCCGCTCGACACTTAGAGGGACTGAAGCGGCATCGGGCCGGCCATCCGTTCCATTATCCGTAAACAATACATGCCGTTTATCGAGCACACTCATAAAGAACCTCGTACTGCACGTTGTACACCCACCTGTGATCTGGCTGCGAGCGAGCGCCCTGGGCCAAAGTGTAACATAAGCGATACTCTCCGCCTGCCCGGGCTGAGCATCTTGTCGTAACCTGGCCCCACCACTGTCGGATATTCGCGTATAATATTGCGCCCACTAACCTCGTAGGGCGGCTAGCCGAGAAGGTCGAGGTTAAATGAAGGGAGGATAGCTGTGTTTCCCCTGAGCTTTAATACCAATGGCCTGTTAAACATGTCCCTCGAACGAGCTATAGAGGAAGTGTCTAAAGCTGGATACGAGGGAATAGAGATATCGCTGGACCCGGCGCACCTGCATCCATACGATGTCACAAAAGAACGATTGCGCGCGTTGAAGGAACTAATGGACCGGCTTCAAATAAAGCCGGTTTCCCTGGCAACTGGCGGGCTATTTCTTCTTACCGATGTTCCACAGGAGCCTTCATTAATATCTGCAGACCCGGAGGGGAGAAAGGAAAGAATAGACTTTATATGTGCGTCTCTTGAGATCGCTAACTACCTTTCCATTCCAGTCCTTAACTTCACGAGCGGTATCCTATACCGGGACTTCGAGCACGATAACGTCTCTGCTGAAGAAGCCAGAGGGATGCTAATAGAGGGTGTGCGTGCTTGCCTTAGGAATGCCGGGGACGTGATCTTGGTACTTGAGCCTGAAGCTACTCTACACCCCCACTTCGTAGAGGCTACCAGCCAGGCTATTCCCATAATACAGGAGATCAATTCGCCCCAGTTTAGGCTGACCATAGATATAGCCCACGTTAAGGCGTTTGAGAGCGACTTGTTGCGGTGCACCGCTGAAGCCCTGCCTTATGCCAGGCACATTCAGATCGCGGACACTAAGGGGAGGGTCCACCATCACGACATCCCGGGGGAAGGCGACATTGATTTTCGCGCGCTTTTCGAGGTGCTCAGAGAGGGGAAGTACTCGCACTATCTAAGCCTAGAGTTGTATTGGCACCCCTATGATTGGGAGCGAGCCCTATATCAGAGCCGTCAGCATTTACTGGAACATATGAAGGCCATGGAGTAAATTCGCTGAACTCTGCCTTTTCTTCGTCAAATGCGAACTTAGCGCCGCCTCTTCGCGGTGCAATGTAAAAGAGATGAGACTTTGACTGACCGCTTAGGCCAACTTCTCAGTCAGAATAAAGCACTCTACGGCGTAATTTGTCGTGATGTAACTCAACTCGAGATCGAGTTGATGGCGCAGGCAGGTTACCACGTCGTCTGGCTCGACTTGGAACATAGCCACCAGTCGGACGAAGAGGCCATTCACCTTTGCCGAACTATCACGCACCTGGGGATGGTGCCGCTGGTACGTATCCCCGAGCTGTCGCGGACCCATGTACAGAGATTGCTCGATGGTGGCATTGAGATAATAGTTCTACCCACGGTAGAGGACGCTGCTCAGGCCATGGAACTTGTCCACTTGGGCAAGTACCCGCCCCTCGGTCGGCGCGGCATATCATCCTCCACCCCCAGGACCGGGTACACCCTGGGCCCAGACCCTAAGAAACGGCTGCAAGAAGTGAACGACGCTACCCACCTGATGGTACTGGTCGAGAGCGAGAAAGCGTATGAAGAGCTTGACGCAATCCTTGGCGTCGAAGGCATAGACATGGTAGGAGTGGGGCCCAATGATTGGGCCGCCAGCCTCGGACTTTTTGGCAACGAAGCAGAAGAGTACCTGGCATCGAGGATCGACAGAATTATTAGCCTCGGTGCAGAGGCCGGAAAAACCATCGCCATGGGAGTTTCCAGCCCAATGCAGGCGAATCATTTTTATGGCTTGGGAGCACGGTTGTTCTTCCTTGGTGGTACGGATATCGCCATGAAACGCAAGGCCCTGATAGACACTATCACCCCGTTCGCTCATCAAGAAATTCAGGGTTGAAGTTAAGATCGACTACTGCAGTGGTTAGCCTCCACAGTCAACCAGGTAACGGGCGACACGTTATCCACCATCGCAAGGAATGGTGGATATTGGGGGTGAACTTCTAAAGTTTCCCGTAGAGAGTAATTGGCAACAACCCATTGGCTAATAGCGCTAGGAGAGGATGACCATGCCGCAAAGCAAGCTATCGGTAGGAAATGTCGAGATCGCAGTCCTGCACGACTCCGAGATGCCATTACCACTGAGCCTGACCTTCCCCGACGTTCCCAAGGACGCATGGACACCCTATCAGCAACGATTCCCCGAGGCGTTTATCGGATCGGACAATCTACGGGTCCATTTTGAGTGTTACTTGATTCGCTCCCAAGGGCGTATCATCTTGGTGGATACCGGACTCGGTACCAGCGATTCCAACCCGGGCACCGTCGCCGCTTTCGGTGACATCGCCGAAGGTCGTCTGTTGGGGGAACTCCAGTCTGCCGGACTGCACGCTGAAGATATTGACACCGTGTTTCTAACCCATCTACACCCGGACCACGTCGGTTGGAACTTGAGTCAGAGGGGCTCCGACGCGAAGGCGACATTCCCTAGAGCCAGGTATCTGGCTCACCAGGCCGATTGGCACCTTTATAAAACACCCCGAGACAAGGAAAAAGCCGGCTTTTCGTTCTGGGAAGAGACCATTGGCCCATTAGAGGGCTTGGGCGTCTTGGACCTGTTGTCCGGTGAGACACCCCTGACCAGCGAGGTTACGGCCATTTCCACTGCGGGCCATACACCCGGCTCCATGAGCTTGGCCATTGCTTCGGAGGGACAGCGCGCCCTAATTATGGGGGACGTGTTCCACAACCCTGCCCAGGTTACAGAGACAGACTGGGTGCTCTCTTTTGACGAGGACCCTGCTTTGGCGGTTCAAACCAGAAAGAATATGGTCGACCGGGCGGAGTTGGAAAACGTTCCGATGGCAATTTGTCACACTAGCGGGTTTGGACGAGTAGTGCGCGTCGAGGGACTACGCTATTGGCAGATGATCTAGCAAGCACCTGTAGCCGACAGCCGAATACCCGTTCCATCTGGTGAGAGTTGATGTGAGACGTAGTAAGGCGCCCTGGGAGACCGGTCTGCCACCCAGCCCGGCGAGACGGTCGCTCCCATGCAGCAATTCCAATCGTTGCCATTAACACCGCGAGTCCGTGATTCGGGAGTGGTTCGACTCTGGCTTAGCTAGGCGATTCCAAAGCCAGTTGTGGGTAGGCAAGATTCGTGGGGCCGCCACCTCGACCATCCCTCAATCCGGAGGGATAGGGCACGCCGGTCGGTGAGCAGCTTCGTAAAATTGTGGGACGGCAGAGCTCCACCCTCGCTGATCTCCACCAAGCTACAAAATCACGCCCCAGCCTTGAAGGCTAGAGCGCTTTGTATCCGGAAAAGTGGGCCAAAGTGGACGGTAGACAGAACCCTCTTCGAGTTGTGGCTAGGCGGCCTGTGAGCCCTGGCGCAGCGATCCTTACGGGGAGTTCGAGCCTCTTCAACTGGGCCGGAGCGTACCGGACTGCGAACTTTTCGGTGGGAGGTGGCGTTGTGAGGGGCGGAGCTTGCCCGCGCTTCGGCTACTTATCGCACACTATAACGGAGGAGCCGTCCTCGTTGGTATGGACTTTGTACTCCGTCCCCTCGCTGTCGCGGAGCAGCACCAGATAGCCAGGGGTAACCACCTGCGCATACCCCATATCCGGCTGTGGACAGCCAAGACTGGCGTCGGACCAAGTCATGGCGGTAGTGGAGACAACTTTCAAGCCGGCGACGGCGACACCCAACTCCCCAGCCAGCAACTCCGCCGCGCGTTCCTGCGCTAATTCTCCCGCGCCTCCCGTGGACGAGGGCGTGGCAGCGGGCCCGTTTGGCCGAGTCTCGATGGGCTTGGCCGGCTTCTTGGAGTCGATGTCCGAGCATCCGCCAGTGTTGCAGGCGACCACCCAGTAGTAGTTATCGGTCGCTGCGGGGCTGGTGTGGACAAATGTCGTTGGAACGACATTGGCCGCCAACTCCTCACAGAAACGCGGGCTGCCGTCTCTGCTCAGCGAACAGTTGTCATCGAAGAATTCATGGTAGTAGACCTTGTAGTAGTCGGCTGCTGGCACTGCTTCCCACGTGACGCGAATCGCTGAGCCTTCGACGGCATAGGTGACGTTCGCCAGCCCGGCGGGGATGGGTTCGATGGGCGCTGCAGGGTTCCGAGAATCGATTTCCGAGCACCCGTCGCTGTTGCAGCCAACTACCCAGTAGTAGTTGTTGACCGCTCTGGGGTTCTCGTGGAGATAGGACGTCCCAACGACGTTGGCCGCCAATTCCTCACAGACAACCGGGCTGCCGTCTCTGCTCAGCGTACAATTGGAATCCGAAATTTCATCGTAATAGACCTTGTAGTAGTCCGCGCCATCCACTGCGTCCCAACTGACAAGTATCGTCGAGCCGTCCCAGGCATACTGCGGATTGATGCCGTTTGGCCGCAGTATCCTCTCGCTTAATTGGTTACCATCGAGGCTCAGGTTGGGTACGTTGCCCAGTTCAGGCGGTATCTCCCCGCTCAATTGGTTGAAACTGAGGCTAAGGAATTTCAGGTTGGGTATATTGCCCAGTTCAGGCGGTATCTCCCCGCTCAATTGGTTGAAACCGAGGTCCAGGGATATCAGGTTGGAGAGATTGCCCAGTTCAGCCGGTATCTCCCCGCTCAATTGGTTGAAACCGAGGTCCAGGGATATCAGGTTGGAGAGATTGCCCAGTTCAGCCGGTATCTCCCCGCTCAATTGGTTGCCACCGAGGTCCAGGTCTTCCAGGTTGGAGAGATTGCCCAGTTCAGCCGGTATCTCCCCGCTCAATTGGTTGCCATGGAGCCCCAGGGATATCAGGTTGGAAAGATTGCCCAGTTCAGCCGGTATCTCCCCGCTCAATTGGTTGAAACTGAGGTACAGGGATATCAGGTTGGAGAGATTGCCCAGTTCAGCCGGTATCTCCCCGCTCAATTGGTTGCCACGGAGGTCCAGGTCTTCCAGGTTGGGCAGGTTGGCCAGTTCAGCCGGTATCTCCCCGCTCAATTGGTTGAAACCGAGGTCCAGGCGCCTAACGACGCACCTTTCCACGGCGCTCCCATTCTCTATGTTGCTGACGGTGACACCGTGCCAGACGGAGACACCGGACCAATCGCTGATTGGGGCGTCCGTGAGCCAGTTCGTATTATCACTCCAGTTCGGGCCATCAGTGGCGTTGTAGAACGCGGCCAGCGTCGCTGCATCCCCGCTCAGGGGCTCGGACCCAGGTGAAAGGGTTGTCCCTGTCGGAATCGACTCGGAATCGCCGAAGTCTGTACAACGGGGCCAAGGTGACACGCTGCTGGGAAACGGGTTCGGGAATCCATCAAGACCGGTGCACGCAGATGCATCACAGGCAGATAGAACGGCGACGAGGAGCAGGACTCCCAGAACACCAGGCCTTGGGAAACGATTCCTGGTGGCGGACTTAATATCCGTGCTTCCTCAGACCCCGGAGCTGTTCGTCGTCGCAGTCGGCATCAGTCCCACGATAAGGCTTGAGCAAGGAATGAACTCGGCAGGATGACCGCTTACGCCTCGGCCGTACACCGTCTCCGCTTAGGTCACGGCGCGACGGGCGGCGTGGCTTGGCCAGCGATATCAGAGCCCCAACAGGCGACGGAGGCGTCGGCCTTTATCCCGCAGGTGTGGTACTGTCCGGCGTTGATGGAGACAAATTCGCCCTCTGGCGGCGTAGCCTGGCCCGAACTATCGTCGCCCCAGCACGCGACGGAACCGTCCGTCCTCACTCCGCAGGCGTGGGTACTCCCGATGCTGACGGAGATGAATGTCCCCTCCGGAGGTCCTTCCGACATCCCCACAATTCTGCCACCGTAACCGTTGCCCCAGCAGGCGACGGAGCCGTCGGTCCTAACCGCGCAGGTCCCGCCGGAGACGCTCACCGAGACGAATCCGCCCTCGGGCGGCGTGTCCTGCCCGTCATAACCGTCGCCCCAGCAGGCGACGGAGGCGTCGGCCCTTATCCCGCAGGTGTGGTCGAACCCGGCGCTGACGGAGACGAATTGGCCCGCGGGCGGCGTGGCTTGGCCAACGAATTCGCCGAAGCTGGTATTTCTGCCCCAGCAGGCGACGGAGCCGTCGGTCCTCACTCCGCAGGTGTGGTGGTCACCGGCACTGACGGAGATGAACTCCCCTCCAGGCGGCGTGGTCTCTTCCGGTTCACCACCTCCCCAGCAGGCGACGGTGCCGTCGGCCCTCACTCCACAGGTGTGACCGTCATCTGCACTGACGGAGGAGAATTCACCATCAGGCGGCGAAGCCTTGCCGAAAAAATCGCTCCCCCAGCAGCCCACGTAGCCATCGGTTCCCACGCCGCACGTATGCCTGTTGCCGGCGCTAATCGATGCAAACTCGGTGATGACTCTTCCACCCCCGGTTGTGTCGTCGTCGATGCAGCCGGCTTCAGCCATTCGGGCCCGGACATCCGGGTCCATGTTGCCGATGGCTTGCTCCACGGGTTCGAATGCAGGCGCAACGATAAAGAACATCGAGACAATGAATTCGTCGAATTCGTCCTCCGTTCGACCCGCCGGGTCCTCCAGGAAGTCGTCTATGGTCTCCTTGAAGACCCCCGCATATGCAATCTGCGCGTCATGCCATTCGGCGACTTCCGTAGGAGGCTCCAGCGCACTCATCTGCTTGCTGATGAACCCCATACCTTCGGAGAGTCCGAACGCATTGAGCAAATGGAAGAGTGGATAGGGGATGAACCCCATACCTTCGGAGAGTCCCCTGAGGGAGTCGTCATCTTCCCAGGACCCCACTTCACCGCACACATTCCTGATGTACTCGTCAAGGTTCACGGAGGAAGTGCTTGGCGGCTCGGCAACCGGCGTCGCTGTGGGAGGAGCCGATTCAGGAGTACCACCAGAGGCATCGACCGTAGGCGAGGTAGCGGCAGATGTTTCACCAGCGGCATCGACCGTAGGCGAGGTAGCGGCAGATGTTTCACCAGCGGCATCGACCGTAGGCGAGGTAGCGGCAGATGTTTCACCAACGGCAGTTGCCGTGGGCACATCCTCCCGAGCCTCTTCGCTGTCCCCGCAGGCGGCAAACGACAAGGTCAAGAGGACCACCGATAGAGCAATCACAGCTGGGACCCAGTGTCTACGTATCTTCCTCACCATAATTTCCTCCCATGTTTATCTAACAGTTTCCAATAGCTTCGGATAGATGAAGTCTCCTAACAGTCCGATCCAGTTCAAAACTGCCGGACGCTGCTGTCGCGGGTTGTCGTCAGTTCTGATTGTTCCTGATCATGCTGATCCAGTAGATCCCGGTCCGGTCGGTGCCCTCCGTCCCCACGGCGATGTAGTAACGGCCGGTGCTGGGCGCCTCCCAGTCTTCGACGAAGACCTTCTTTCCGGCGTCTCCCGCGCTGGCGGTGCCGCTGATGGCGTTCCCGTCGGCGTCTTTGATGCCCAGGATATTGAGTTGGGTGGCTTGCAGCCTCTCCGGCAGGCTGGTCTTGGTCCTTAGTCTGACGGTGTACTCCTCACCCTGCTCGAGGACTACCCCGAACCAGTCCTCGTCGGGGTTGGAGTCCGAGTCCCAGTTGTCGCCGAGAACGTGGTGGATCTCCGGTCGGGTCACGTTGTTGTTGCCCCAGTCGGTGCCGGCCCGGAGGACCTGGCGTCCGCCCGTTCCGGCGGGCAGGTCGGAGCCGGTGGGGTATCCCTTGGGGCCTCCTGCCCACTGGTACTGTACGTCGCCGTCGTCGTCGATCCGGCAGATGTTGTTGACCCGGACCTTGAGCTGGTAGGTGCCGGTGCCGTTGTTGCCTGAGGAAACCTCGATCTTGTAGGTGCGGTGGTCGGTTCGCAAGATGCGCCTGATGGCGTTGCCGTCACTCTTGGAACCGTAGGTAATCAACTCGGATCTGCCTCTGGCGTTCTAGATGGCGGGGATTTCAGGGTCCTCCAGGGTGAGGTTGGGGTGTTCCTCGACGCCGCGCATGTCGCTGCCGTCCACTCCGATGGCCTCGATGAGGTAGCTCTTGTAGGGGTCGAGCCTGATCTTGTGGAGGTTGGTGTCTCCCGCTTGGGTGATCTCACCGGTCAGGTTCTTGACGACGATGGCGTTGACCAGGTTGTCCAGGTTGTCGCACGGGGAGGCAAGCTTCACGCTTACCGTGACCTCCTGGCCTGGCGACCAGACCAGGCTGGCGGGCAACTCGCCAGAGGGAAGGTCCCATCGATCGCCCTTGTCGCCGTCGTCCGACTCCGCGTCCGCTATGAACGTGTGCCCTTCAATGGTGACCTGCGTGCCGCGCGGCACCCTCGGGGTAGAGCCGAAGTAAACGTAATCGGGCAGTTGCGGGAGCGGGTGCGCAAAGGTGTGCACGGTCCAGACGTTGATGTTTGCGCCGCCGGGTTGGATCGTGTCGTCGACGATCGAGCCGAACTTGTCAAATTCATACCCGTGTAATAATCCGTCACCCTCGGCGTCTGCCACCGTCATCGTCGTGCACCAGTCGTTGACCGCGGGACAGGGACTCGCCGCCTCCACCTGGAAGGGCAGGGTGAACATCAACCCGAGGGCTGCGATGAGGAGGGCTGCGATGAGCATGATCGAGCCGGTGAGTGCATTCCGGCGGCTGATGGCGGAGTTGATGAACAATTCTACGAAACCTCCTGCTGTTTATCAGGTCGGGAGTGCCACAGGATGGGCGTTATCGCGACGTGTGAAAGCAGTCGGAGATTACCGGGATTCTCCATACCGGCGCAAGTAGCAAATGCCCTATTTCAGAAGGGCATTTGCCCTGCGGAGAGAAAATCAAAAGCCCTTCTGAATTGGGAATGTGAACCCTCTGCCACACGCACCGGAACCACCTTGGGTACAGCCTGATTTGGAGATTCTCACTCTGGGCCGCTCATAGCTCTCGGCAAGTTACGCCCATCTCCAGCTATAGCGACCTCGTTACAGGTACTATTGCTACAGCTGATAGGGCATATGCTTCTTGCAGACATGGCGACTGCTGGTTAAATTTGATCGACTGAAGAAGCGCTTGGAAAGCCTGACCGCAACTATCAAGCGCCTCACAAGCCATTGGTCGTTCAGGAGACAAGATGCCTCACGGTATTCACCACAGCCGGATCCTCCAGCTAGTGAGGAAGGCAACCGTCGCCTTCCGGGTAAACGACTGGGCGCTCAACCAGGTCGACCCGGACGGACTGAGATACGTGGCGACCATTTCTGTCAGAGCGCACTGGTTTGTAATCGCCGTACTATTTTTTGAACTGGTGTATCGCCCCTATCTGCATTTCGGGGTTGCCAGGTATGCCCCTTATCCGCTGCTCCTCCTCACGTTGATAGGGTTCAATGGGTACATTCACTACCGTCTCCTGTCCAACAGGCCGATCACATGGCACTGGCCTGTGGCTCTCTACGCATTGGACGTATTCCTTGTTTCGGCAGCGGCGGCGTTAAGTGACGGCTTCAGCCACTCCTTCCACCACCTGTTCTACTACCCCGTGCTGGCCGGGTTGGCGGTGCTATTCACTTCCTTCAGGCTCAACATGGTGTGGGTGACTATGGCGTCCCTCGTCTATTTGGCGATCAGCCTGACTGTGGGGGATGGAATAGACATCGAGGCAGGGGACGAGAAGGCGTTGGTGGCCAGGATAGCCGTCATGTATGCGGTCGTTATGGCGGTCAACCTGGCAACCAGGTTCGAGCGGATGAGGTGGAGGCAGGCGGTGGAGCGCGAGCGGGCACTGGAGCGTGAGCGGGTCGAGCTGTCCCGGGCCATTCACGATACCGCTGCCCAGTCCGCATACATGATCGGGTTGGGCATCGACACGGCGAAGGCGCTTGCCGGAGACGCGAACCAGGAGCTGACCTCCACGCTTGAGGCGACGTCCCGGCTGTCCCGGTCCGTCATACTGGAGTTGAGACATCCCATAAACATGGGCGGCATCTACGAGGGCAGGGAGTTGAGCCGGGCTCTCAGCTCGCATGTGTCCAGCTTTACGAACGTCACATCGGTGCCCGTCGAGATGACTCACATGGGGGTCGAGCCGCCACTGTCGGTCGAGGCCAGGAGCCTGCTCTTCTCGATAGCGCACAACGCGCTCACCAACGCATACCGCCATGCGGAAGCGAACAGGGTGACTATAAACTTGGAGTTTGCCGAGAAGGACAGTCGCCTGTCGGTGTCGGATGACGGGGTCGGGCTTCCCGATGATTACGCGGAGCGCGGTAACGGCTTCACGAACATGAGCAAGGCCGCCGAGCGGCTGGGCGGGCATCTTGTCGTGGAACAACGAGGCGCCATGGGCGGCGCGACCGTGACCTGTATGATACCGCGGGAACAATAGAGAAAGGAGGATCAGGATGTCAGCGGGCGAACGCATAAGAGTGATGATCGTCGACGACCATTCGATCGTGAGGGTCGGCCTGCAGCAGGTCTTGGAACAGTCCGGCGAGTTCGAGGTGGTGGGACAGGCGGCGGATGGCGAGGAGGCGGTCAGAGTGGCCGCAGAAGTGTCGCCGGACGTGGTGGTGATGGACGTGATGATGCCGAAGAAGGATGGAGTGGAGACGTGCCGGGAGATCATGGAGTCCGCGCCCGAGACCCGCGTGCTCATGCTAACGGCCTCGACGGAGGAGGACGCCGTCGTGGAGGCCGTGGCCGCCGGCGCCACCGGATACCTCCAGAAGGAGACTGGCAGGGAGCAACTGCTGTCAGCCGTGCGGAACGTGGCCCTGGGCGAGCTCCGATTGCCCGCTGACGTTGTGAGGAGGACGTTTAAGGCGTTACGCGACTGCGCCGGGACCGGAGATGCTGCAGCGGAGGCCGGTCTGACTCCACGGGAGAGGGAGATACTCGTCTCCTTTGCCCAGGGTATGTCCTACGCTCGAATCGCGGAGGAGAGGGAGATCAAGCCGGTGACGGCCCGGAACGCCATCTACGGCATTCAACAAAAATTGAGTGTCGGGACGATGCAGGAGTTGGTGCTCTGGTGCGTGCATAACGGACTGCTGGACGACTACGCAACGGACGGCTTTCGAGGTCATACTCCTCCAGACAATCTCTGAAGAGCGGGTCAACCCACTCAGGCTGCCTGCAGCGGCATAGGCACGGGCGACATTTGCCGCCGCCATGCCATCCTGTCATAACCATGCGGAAGCAGCCCTTGATGAGCTTCCCAGACCCAGCCACACCTCAAAGATGGTTCTTGTATCTTAGCTGGTGTGTAACAATCACTTCACTTTGCTGGAGCAGGGTGCGGCAAACCGACTGGTTCTTGGTCAAGAGAAACCGTTAGACAACTAGGGTCGCCGCACTCCTCCTGAATAGAGCCCGAACAGAACCATTTTTGAACTGTGGCTAGGAGCCCTGTGATCCCTGCCGCCGCGATCCTTATGGGGAGTTCGAGCCTCCTTGGGTGGGCCAAGGGAGACTGTACTACAAACTTTTGAGTGGGAGGTATCTATATAGGAGGCGAGAGTTGACTAGCAGCCCGTCTGAGGATTAGCTGGCGTGACTTGGATACAGGTGGAGGTCAGACGGCGACAATTATTGTTGCCGGGTGCAGCCACTGACGGACCAATAGCTTCGTACGCCTCAGTGTGCTGACCACCTCGACGATATTCCGGACACTTGTGGCAAGCCTGTTGGTCGGTGTTTCACGAGACTGGTCGGCCCCAAAGCGGAATAGTTTGAGCAGGTTGTGGCCGGTGCAGATCAGCGACCACTCGCCGCTGACCTTCTCCAGGCCCCGTAGCAGGAACTGGCGGAAGCCTCGGCCCTGCTTGATCTGGCCGAATACAGGCTCCACTGTCGCCATGCGCAAGGCGTAACGTTGCCGACCCCGTTTGGTCTGCAGCTTCCGGCGCATCCGATCCCTGGTGGGCATATGACTGGGTATGCGACCTCGGGGCGCGGGCGACGGCACCCTGCCGTGGCGGGTCTGTTCCGGCGCGACGAACGGGTCCACGCACAGCCTGTAGAGACCTTCAACCGCCTGTGCCGAGTAGTAACCGGCGTCGGCGGATACCTCTTTGGGCACTGCGCCGACGTTGTCTATGGCCTCCTCCACCATCGCCACCGCCTGCTGCTTGTCCGAAGTCTGGTTGGTGGCGTGAGCCGCCACGATCACCTGGTGGGCACTGTCCACCACCGCTTGACAGTTGTAAGCCTGCAGGAAGTCCCGTCCGCCCGGCGCCGGCATGATGTGCGACTCAGGATCGGTGAAGTTGCGCTGGGCTTTGTTGTCTGGAACCCCCGAATGACCCTTACCCGCAGCCTCAGCCTGCTCCGCAGCCACCTGAGCTTCGGACTCTAACGCCGCCATCGCCTTCCGTATCTTCTCCAACCGCCCCTCCCGAAAAGCCAACTCCTCCGGCAGTTCATCCCCGCGCTTGCTCTGTCCGTACCATCGGTCCTCTTCGTCATCAACCTCCTGGGCACGCCGCAGCAACTCCTCAACCTCCCCCGCCAACTGCGCCTCCTTCTCTTTCATCCGACCATAGCTCATCGCCTTGTGCCTCGATGCGTTGGCCCTCACTTTGGTGCCGTCCAACGCCACGTGACCCAGCTTCACCAGCCCCGCCCGCCGGCACAACGCCAATACTTGCAAGAACAGCCCCGACAGCGCATCCAGATTGTCCTTGCGGAAGTCCGAGATGGTCCGGAAATCCGGCGTGTTGTTCGCCGCCAGTACACGGAAGGCTATGTCCTCGTGGAGTCGCTGGGCGATTCGTCGGGAAGATGCCACCCCGACGCAGTAACCGTAAAGCAACACCTTGACCATCATCCGCGGATGATACGGTGGGCCACCTCTACTCTCCCCCTCGTAGCGGGCAGTGATCTCCGATAGCTCCAACTCGTCCACGACGTCGGAGACGAAGTAAGCCAGATGGTCATCTGGCAACCACTCCCGCATTGCCGCTGGCAAAAGCAACTGCTGGTCTGGATCATAGGGACGGTAGGTCTTGCTCATCGCCCGCTCCCCACTACTCAACTGCGCCTATTCTACCCCAAACCACTCGCCTGCCGTGTTTCTCGGACAGGCTGCTAGGCCCATTTCTCAACCACGGCCCTCATACGGCAACGAGCAGAGTCGCACGTCGCCATTGACTGAACTGCCCCAGTCCCAGACTTGGAGCGAGCTTGTCGAACCACAAGAACGGCCTTAACTCATGCCCCGCGGCGGCGGCTCAGCATCTTTCACAGATGCTAACCACTCGCCTAGGCCCAAGCACGGGACAATAACGGTGCGCGCTACAATAGCCTTGTGTCTCGCAATCCTCGCCTTGGCGACTGCTCAGGGGTGCAGCAACGGCGATTCTAGCCGCGAAGCTCGACGGGCCGCCGTGGTCACCGCCCTTGACGCCCTGGCGGTGGACTTGCTGGAGGAACGGCCGGCCGATGTCCCGGCATACACAGAACGCCTGCAGGTCTATCTGGAAGCTCACCCGTCTTTTTTTGGCAGCGGCGCTGCCCTGTTGGACCGTTCAGGCAGCGTCACCGCTAGCCCATACGTCTATCGCACCGCAGATGGCTATGCCAGCCTTGACCTTGCCACCCCCTCTTACAACATTGAGGAGCAGAAATGGTTCACCACCCCCCTCTCCCAGAACGCTAGTAGTCAGTCATGCTTGGAATGGAAGGGATAGAGCCGGTGAAGGTTGACCCTGGCGTCCTGGGTGTTGAACCTCCAGTTGATGGTGGCTCGGGTGGCATTTCGCTCAGTGACCAGGGCCAGGACCTCCCGCCGGAGGGCCTCCTCGTCGGGGAGCCGCTGCCTCAGGCAGCAGCGGGACAGCACGCTGAACTCGATTTCCGCCATCCCTTCGGCAAGCTCAGGACAGGATTCAGCCAACTGCCGTGCTTGGGGGTGTGGTGGAACTCCAGTCGTTTGGCGACCCGGCGGGCCTCGGCCGCTGGGAAGGTCTCGTACAGAGATGCCGTGCGGTGGGTGTTCAGATTGTCCAGGACCAGCCGGATCACCGGGACATCGGGATAGGCCTCATCCACCAGCCAGCGCATCTGGTGGGCGAAGTCCTGCATGGTGCGCCGCTCCGTAACCGCCACGTGCCGCCAGCCGGCCAGGGGCTCACAGGCCAGGAACAAGTTGCGGGCGCCCGCCCGGTGGTACTCGTAGTCCTGCCGCCGTGGTCTCTCTGGCTGGGCCGGCCGCTGGGGGTCATAGGGTTCGGCGTACAAATCCAGCACCTCCTCCATGTGGGCCACAAACTCGGCGCTTACCTTGGGGATGCACCACTCCTGCTTCTGCCACGGCTTGAGGGCGTTTTTTTCAGGTGCAGCCGCACCGTCTCGTGGGATAGGGAGGGCGCCAACCCCAACTCCACCACCTTGCCCGCCAAAAGGCGCAGGGTCCAGTGTTCATGCCCTTCCGGCGGTTCGGAGCAGGCCAGCGCAATGAGGTGGGCTTCGCCCCGGTCGTCCAGCTTCCGGTACCGATGGGCTTGGGGTAGGTCTTTGAGAACCCCGTCCAACCCCCCTTCTGCAAAGCGCCGCTTGATCCGAAATACAGTGCCTTCGGCCACCTCCAGCGCTTCCGCCACCCGGGGGGCACTCCACCCCTCATCCGTCTTGAGCAGAATTCGTGCCCGGATGATCACCCGGGCTGAACCTTTCCCCGCACGAACCAGATGCTGGAGCTCGTTCCGCTGTTCCGACGTCAGCCGGACTCCATATTTTCCCCTGACCATACCGCCACCTCCCATCAACACTCTACAGAGTCAGGGTAGCGCCTTCGGTCAATTCTTCACATTACCATCTAAATCAAGTTTGACTCACTACTAGTGCATGGACGGAGCCCTACTTTGATGCCGGCGGTGGCGAGGTCTGGATGGTGACTCGGTCAGTGCTGCTGCGCGATGCAGAGGGCGTTTTCGCCGTTATCACCACCGACCTGACCGTTGACGCTCCCACGCGGTAGACCGTCGCGGCTTCTCGTGCGTCCGGCCCCGTTGGGCCCCTCCAGTCATTCCCGCCTCCGAGCGGGAATCTAAACCCCTTGCCGGCAGCCCATCTTGGGCAAGCCCACCCCCGCCCGTTCGTGGTGAGGCTCTCGAACCATTCGAACGGCTCGCAAATGACACCGGCCCTGCCAGTTCGTCGCCCACAATAGCCCCCTCCGTTCGTGGTGAGGCTCTCGAACCATTCGGACGGACGCAAGTGTGTTCCGATTGACAACCCAGGCGTCGGGATATTAAAGTGCAGCTATCCCCTAGAAACTGTCCCGGCACATTTCAAAAGGGAGAAGAATCATGTCAAGCTACAGAGTCATATCCTCGGACAGCCACGTCATCGAACCGGACGATTTGTGGACCAGCAGGGTCGATTCCAAGTTCAAAGACCGAGCGCCTCGCATCGAGCACTACGAGGACCGCGACTTGTGGCTGGGTGACGGCCATATGCTCATGTTCACCGGAGGCGGGGCCATGGCCGGGGTCAGGTTCGAAGACCCCGCGGCGGTGGTCACCGACGCCAAGTCAGAAGAAAACCGTCCGGGGTCCTACATTCCCGAAGAACACGTTAAGGATCTGGACATCGACGGCGTAGACGTGAGTGTACTCTATCCCACCGTCGCTCTTTTCCTTTACGGTGTGAGAGACACCGATCTCCTGACAGAGAACATTCGGGTCTACAACGATTACGTTGGAGAGTTCTGCAACGCCATTCCCAAGCGGCTCAAGGGCATAGCAATGCTCAACATCGATGACATCGGGCATGGCGTCAAGGAGTTGGAGCGGGCCCACAAGCTGGGTTTCATTGGCGGAATGATCCCGGTAACTCCCCCTGAGGGACGGCCCTACGGCAAGCCGGAGTACGATCCCCTGTGGGCCGCAGCTCAGGACCTGGGGATGCCCCTGAGCCTGCACATCGGCACAGACCGGACCGGACCGGACGCAGAAGTGAAAGACGTCGACAATTACGACGCCACTCACCTGTCCAACGTCGATTACTTCGTGCGTATGAGTTTGGGCAACATCATCTTTGCCGGGATTCTCGAGCGTTACCCCGGACTCCAGGTAGGCTCGGTCGAGCACGAAGTGTCCTGGGCGCCCCACTTCCTGGACCGCATGGACTACAACTACGCCCAGAGGGCCCAGGTGTTCTCCCCCTACCGGTTCAAGAATGAGGCCTTCCCCAGCGATTTCTTCCGCACCAACGTCTTCGTCGGCTTCCAGGAGGACCCCCTCGCCATCAAAGACCGCCATATCATAGGCGTGGACGCCCTGCAGTGGGGGTCGGACTATCCCCACGCCGAGTCCACCTTCCCCAGGAGTCGCCAGATATTGGAAGAGCTCCTGGCGGAGTGCGCCGAGGAGGAAAAGGTCAAGATAGCCGGCGGCAACGCGGCCAGGATTTACCACCTTTAGTCTGGACGGGCCGGAATAACACCCCGACCATGCAACGTCGCAACACCGTGTTTCCCGCCCGTGTCACAACCCGTCTTTGCGGCCCAATTCACAACCTGTCATTCCCGCCCTTGGCACAACCCGTCATTCCCGCCTCCGAGCGGGAATCTAAGGCCCGTGTGCCTAAATGAAACCGTGGATGCCCTTGTCACCCCACACCCAAGAGCACGGGTCCGCCGGCCCCGTCCACCGGCGTTGTTGGCCGGACAGCAGATTCTCAGGACAAAGTAGCGACAAACGACCCTCACGCGCTAAAGGAAGTGAATACATGACGATGCAGCAAGACCTCGAGACGGCGGTGCTCGGCGGCGGATGCTTCTGGTGCACCGAGGCGGTGTTCCTGGAAATGATGGGCGTGGACTCGGTGGTCTCCGGCTATGCCGGGGGGCACACGGAAAACCCCACCTATGAGCAGGTGTGCAGCGGCGGGACGGGGCACGCCGAGGTGGTGAAGATAACTTTCGACACCGCCGTGGTCAGCTACCGGGACCTGCTTGACGTGTTCTTTGCCACCCACGACCCCACGACCCTCAACCGCCAGGGGGCGGACAGGGGCACCCAGTACCGGTCGATTGTCTTCTACGCCGATGACGACCAGCGGGACGCGGCAGAAGAGACCATACGGGAGTTGGACAAGTCTGGAGCTCTCCCAGGCCCGGTGGTAACCCAACTGGCCCCACTGGACCGTTTCTACGAGGCCGAGGGCTACCACAAGGACTACTACAAAAACAATTCGTATAACCCCTACTGCCAGATCGTCATCAGCCCCAAACTCAGCAAGTTCCGCAGCAAATTCGCCGTACAACTGCGTTGAGTTGGCAGTCCAACACCTTTTGGCTGACGCTAAGCTCGCTATTCTTGACTGATTGCAATCTCGCTGTTCCTAATTGACTCCAATCTTGCCGATCCTAAGTGACTCCAACCTCGCTGTTCCTGGTTGACTCTCAACTCGCAGTTCTTGGTTGATTCTAAGCTCGCTGTTCCTAATTGACTCCAATCTCGCCGATCGTCCAACCCCCCCATCCCCGTTCGCCCTGAGCCTTGTCGAAGGGCCCCCCATTCATGGTTCAAAGGCCTTGGACTCTTGCTGCACCAGTCACTACAATTGCACTGTACTTAGGGGCCCGTTCAACCCCAGCAAGTGTCATCCTGAGCAGTTACTGATGCACCTCGTCCCCAAGCCGGTGCCCAGAAATCCAAGCCCGTGTACTGAGGAGGCGCTCCCATGAAGTTCGGCATCCTGTACTGGCCTACCCGCACCGGAGACTACCCCGCCGACCGGCATTTCCAGGAGATCGCGGAACTGGCCCGGGCGGCCAGGGACTCCGGGTTCGACCTGTTCGCCGTTCCCAACATCTACCTGGCGTCGCCCGCTCGCTTTTTCCATCCCTTTCCCCTTCTGGCCGCCCTCGCCCCCGAAACGGGTAACATGTCCCTGCTCACCGGGATTTTTCTCCTTGCCCTGCAAAACCCGGTGGACGTCGCCGAGCAGGCGGCCACCTTGGACGCGGTCTCCGGAGGCAGGTTCATCCTGGGCGTGGGCGTGGGACGCCGACACATACCCTGCGCCGAGTTCGGCATAGAACCTGCACACCGGGGAGCCCGCACCGGCGAAGCCCTTCAGGTGATTAAGCGGCTCTGGACCGAGGATCAAGTCACCCACCAGGGCCGGCATTTCACCGTGTCGGGAGCCACAACGGCCGTGAAGCCCGTACAAAAGCCTCATCTGCCCATATGGGTCGGCGCAACCGTAAACAGGTCCATCCGCAGGGCGGCCCGATGGGGCGACGCCTGGTACCCCACCACCTCCGCCTCCCTTGAGGAACTGGAGAGCGGACGGGACTATTACTATGAATGCCTGGAGGGATTTGGACGGACGACGCCCGACCTGCTTCCAGTGCGCCGCGACGTCTTCGTCGGCGCCGACTACGAGACGGCAATGCGCGACGGCGTCCGGCACATACGCAGCGAGACGAGACTGTGGGGAGACGTGGAATACAGCCCGGACCGCTATTTCGTAGGCTCCCCCGAGTCCATAGTGGAAGATATAGAGCGGTACAGGGAGCGGTTGGGCGACATGTACATGGTCTTCAGGGTGCAGTGGCCCGGGCAGACCAACCAGCAAGTAATCGAGCAGCTTCACCTTCTGGGCAGCCAGGTGTTCCCCCACTTCCGCTGACTGGCCGGCGGCGGCAAGGGAGTCCGAGCGGGCCGACAAAGTTGCCGCGGACTGAGGAGACGCTTCCATGAAATTCGGCATCCTGAACTACACCATCCGGGCCGCGGATTACCCTGCGGAAAAGCAATTTCAAGAGACTTTGGAAACGGCCCGGGCGGCCAGAGACGCCGGATTCGACCTGTTCGCCGTTAGCCACACCTACCTGACCTACCCCGCCCGCAGGTTCCATCCGTTGCCGTTGGTGGCCAGCCTGGCCCCCGAGACCGGCAATATGTCTCTCCTCACGGGAATCTACCTCATAGCCCTGCAAAATCCAGTGGACGTTGCAGAGCAGGCGGCAACCCTGGACGTAGTCACCGGGGGCCGGTTTATCTTGGGGGTGGGCGTGGGACGCCGCAACCTGCCCTGCACCGAGTTCAACGTGGCCCCAGAGCACCGGGGATCGAGGACCGGCGAATCCCTCCAAGTGATAAAACGGCTCTGGACCGAGGATGAAGTTACATACCAGGGGAGGCATTTCTCTTTGTCAGGCGCCTCAACGGCCATAAAGCCCGTCCAAAAGCCCCACCTGCCTATATGGGTCGCGGGCAACGCAACCAAGGCCATCCGAAGGGCCGCCCGCTGGGGAGACTCCTGGTATCCCACCACCTCCGACTCCCTGGAAGAACTGGAGACTGGACGGGACTATTACTACCAGTGCCTGGAGGATTTCGGCCGGACCGCGCCCGCCCTGCTTCCGGTGCGCCGCGACCTGTTCATCGATGCCGACTATGAGACGGGCCTGCGGGACGGAGTACGGCACATACGCAGCGAGACGAGATTGTGGGGCGACGTGGAATACAGTCCGGACCGATATTTCGTCGGCTCCCCCGATTCGCTGGTTGAGGACATAGCGCGGTACCGCGAACGCCTAGGCGATATGTACATGGTCTTCCGGGTCCAGTGGCCGGGGCAGGAGCACGTCAAGGCAATAGAGCAGGTCGAGCTTCTAGGAAGCCGGGTGATTCCCCATTTCCGCTGATTAGCCAGCATTCGCTTAACTGCGTTTATTTGGCGAAAAGGAGACGCGTATGACGTCGGCATCGCTGCACCCCATAGAGGCCTACCAGGCCGCAGCCAGCGCCATGCTATTCACGATGGCCGGGATAAAGGCGGCCCAGCTTGCCGCCCCCACTCCATGCACCAAGTGGAACGTCCGTCAGTTGATCAACCACAACCTCAAGGTCTCCCAATGGGCGATCAACATGCTGACGGGAGGCCCGGCGCTCAACCCCGTGGACGTGGATGACGAACTGCCGGGCGAGGGCGCTGCCGCCGCGTTCGACGCCATCTCCAGCGGCCTGCTGGCCCAAGCCAGGAGCAGGCCCATGGACGAGCAGGTACAGGCCCAGTTTGGCCCCATAACCTTGGGGCAGTTGCTGACCGTAAATACTGGCGACGTCCTCGTTCACAAGTGGGACCTGGCCAAGGCCGCGGGCCAGGACGCGACGTTGGACAGCATCTTGGCAGAGGTGTGCTTTCAGGCCATCGCGCCGTTCGCCGCCGGCGGAAGAGAGCAAGGGATGTTCGGCCCCGAAGTAACCGTGCCGTCCGACGCCCGGATCCAGGACAAGCTGCTGGCCGTCACGGGGCGCCGGCCTTAGCGCACCGGCGGCGTATAAACGTTTCCCGGCTGGCATGGCAGGCATGCCCCACTCTTCGAGCGGCGTCCTCTGGTCAAACTCCCCTTGTCTTACCCAGGCCTGGACCCCGTCCTATCTATTTGGCCCGCTATGGCCCTATACTTCCCGTGTCGATGAACGATCACCAACGGCATCCCCCGCCCCATGCCCCCGGCAAAGCGGTCCGGCCCCGGCCAGTGACCGGCTGATGGCTGCGGTCAGCGAGGAGCCCATATCGCCCTACAGATGGGTAAGCCTGGGAGCCTTTACCACCGGGGCCGCCACCGCGCTGACCACCATTTTCATCTTCGGCCTGCTGCTGCCCGACATCTCGGAAGAACTGGGTTTGTCGCCGTCCCAGCAGGGATGGCTGGGATCCTCGGTGGTCCTCGGCAACCTGGTCCTGAGCATCCCGTTGAACGAGTGGCTGTCCAAGTACAGTCCCCGCCGGGTTGTCATTCTGTGCTTCCTGGGCATCACCGCGTCCATCGTGCTGCAGGGCTGGTCTCCGACTTTGGCCCTGCTCATCGTGGGCCGCGTTGCCTTGGGCATCTCCATGATGGCAACCCAGGCGCCCAGGGCCCTGTTGATCCAGCAGTGGTCCTCCGCCGGCCAGATTCCCTTAACCCAGGCGGTGATGTTTGGCAGCACCACTACGGTTTGGGGCCTGGCTTTGATCGCTACGCCGCAGTTGCTGGAGTTGGTAGGAAGCTGGCGCAATGTCCTGTACGTCATGGGCTGTGTCGGCGGCGCGTCCACGGTCATGTGGTTGATGGTGGGCAGGGAACGGGTGACCACGGCGTACGCCATGAGCCTGGAGTCCCAGGTCCGCAGTCCCATTATCAACGTCCTGAAACACAAGCAGATGTGGCTGCTGGGGCTGGCCATGGGGTCGGCGACGGTCCCCGTGATCTCATTCGAGATCTTTTGGCCGACATTCGCCGAGGAGGAACTTGACGTCTCTTTGGGTATAGCCGGAATT
The DNA here is from genome assembly GCA_965249215.1 of Dehalococcoidia bacterium. Taxonomy (GTDB): domain Bacteria; phylum Chloroflexota; class Dehalococcoidia; order Lucifugimonadales; family UBA3495. Next base: position 1,681,973 of record CBDFLN010000002.1, read on the forward strand.
ACCGCCGGAATTGTGATGTTGGTGGGGGGGCCCGCAGGTATCATGGTGAACGTGGTGCCATGGTTGGCCCGGCGGCAGCCCCTGTTGCTGGGACTCAGCGGGGTGGTCATTATCAGCACCGGCGCGGCGCTTCTGCACCTGCACTGGGTTCCGGCATTGCTCATGGTGGCGGTGGTGAGAGGCATGGTCCACGTTTACTTCCCGGCGGTCAACATCATGGTCTACCAACTGCCCCGAGCCAGCCCGAGGGAAGTGGCGGCAGGCATGGCCGTGGCGTCGACCGCTGCGTGGGCGGGAGCGGCTATCGGACCGTTGCTGGTGGGGTTCGTTCAGGAGGCCACCGGAGACCTGCGCCTGGCCCTCTACACCACAGTCTTCGTCCCGGCCTTGGGAATCATCGCCGCCTTCGTCCTCCAGGTAGTGCGGTCCAGGGTGTCACTGCCTGTTGCCTCGGCCAGATAGCCAACTGCCCCAGGCCTCCGTCTCCCCGCAGACTGCGCCTGTTCCTGTCCTGGTTTGAATAATCCCTTCTATCTATTTGGCCCGCTATGGCCCTATACTTCTCGCGTCGATGAACAATCACCAACGCCATTACCTGTCGCGAGCTTCCTGCACACCGGCCCGACAGCGGATAGTGACTAGCTGATGGGCGCCGCCCGCGACGCAGGAATAACCGCCTACCGATGGGTGGTCCTGGGCGCATTCACGTCGGGGTCCGCCACCGCGCTGGCCACGATATTCATCTTCGGCTTGTTGCTGCCCGACATCTCTGAAGAGCTGGGGCTATCACCGTCCCAGCAGGGATTTCTGGGAGCCTCGGTCGTCATCGGCAACCTGGTCCTCGGCATCCCGTTGAACGTATGGCTGTCCCGCTACCGTCCCTGGCGGGTAATCCTGCTGTGCTTCCTTGGTTTCACCGCCGCCATCCTGCTGCAGGGCTGGTCTCCAACTCTTGCGGCGCTAATAGTGGGCCGCCTTGCCTTGGGCATCTGCCATGTGGCCGCCGAGGCGCCCAGGGCCCTGCTGTATCAGCAGTGGACCTCCGCCAGCCGGATTCCATTTACACAGGCGGTTATGTTTGCCGCCACCACCACTGTCTGGGGCCTGGCCCTGTTCGCCACCCCCCCGTTGCGGGACCTCGTAGGAAGCTGGAGGTATGTCCTGTACATCATGGCCGGTATAACCGGCCTGTCGACGGTCCTGTGGTTGCTGCTGGGAAGGGAACGGGTGACAACCGAGTACGCCAGAAGCCTGCAGTCCCAGGCCCGCAGTCCCGTGCTGAACGTGCTCAGGTACAAGGAGATGTGGCTGCTGGCGCTGGCGATCGGGGCGGCTACAACGCCCGTGGTCTCATTCGAGTTCTTCTGGCCAACTTTCGCCACGGAGGAACTAAACGTCTCCCTGGGTATAGCCGGATTCACTGCCGGGATTGTGCTGTTGGTGGGAGGGCCCGCGGCAATCATGGTCAACGCCGTACCGTGGTTGGCCCGGCGACAGCCCCTGTTGCTGGGTATCAGCGGGGTCGCCGTTATCAGCACCGGAGCGGCGCTGTTGCACCTGCACTGGGTGCCGGCATTGTTCATGGTGGCGGCGGTGAGGGGCATGGTCCACGTCTATTTCCCGGCGATTAACATCATGGTATACCAACTGCGCGGAGCCAGTCCCCGGGAGGTGGCGGCCGGCATGGGTGTGGCGTCGACCGCCGCTTGGGCGGGAGCGGCGGTGGGGCCGCTGCTGGTAGGATTCGTCCAAGAAGCAACCGATGACCTGCGCCTGGCCCTCTACACGACGGTGTTCTTCCCGGCCCTGGGGATCACCGCCGCCCTCGTCCTCCAGATTTTGCGGTCCAGGACATCGCTGCCTGTTACCTCGGCCGGATAGCCGGCCTCCCCAGGCCGCAGTCGCCCTGCAGAATGCCCCTCATCTTATCCTCGTTCGGACAATCCCTCCTATCTATTTGGCCCCCTTTGGCCCTATACTTCACGTGTCAATGAACAATCACCAACGCCATTCCCTACTGCGGGCTCTTGGCCAAACGGCCCAACAACGGACAACGATTAGCTGATGGCCACGGTCCGCGACGCCGGAATAACCGCCTACCGATGGGTGGTCCTGGGCGCATTCACCTCGGGGTCCGCCACCGCGCTGGCCACCATCTTCATCTTCGGCCTGCTGCTGCCCGACATTTCCGAAGAGCTGGGGCTCTCGCCGTCCCAACAGGGATGGCTGGGCTCCTCGGTCGTCTTTGGCAACATCGCCCTGGCTATCCCTATGAACGAGTGGCTGTCCCGGTACCGTCCCCGGCGGATAGTCCTGCTGTGCTTCCTGGGCATCAGCGCATTCACTCTGCTGCAAGGCTGGTCGCCCACGCTGGCGGTCCTCATCGTGGGTCGTATGGCCCTGGGCATCTGCCAAATGGCCACCCAGGCGCCTCGCGCTTTGCTGATCCAGCAGTGGACGCCGCCAGACCGCCTGCCCTTCACCCAGGCGGCGATGTATGGCTTCACCAGCATCATTTGGGGCCTGGCCCTCTTCGCCACGCCCCAGTTGCTGGAACTGGTGGGAAACTGGCGCTACATCCTGTACATGATGGGCGGCGTCGGCGGCGCTGCCGCGCTCCTGTGGCTGCTGGTGGGAAGGGAACGGGTGACGACCGAATTCGCCAGGGGAATGGAGTCCCAGGCCCGCAGTCCCCTGCTCAGCGTGCTGAAATACAAGCAACTATGGTTGCTGGGCCTGGCCTTGATTTCGGCGACAACTTCCGTCACGTCCTTTGACGTTTTCTGGCCGAAATTCGCTCTCCAGGGCCTCGATGTTTCCCTGAAAATCGCCGGAATCTCTGCAGGAATCGTGATGATGGTGGGTGGGCCCGCGGCGGCGTTACTGAACTCAATACCGTGGTTGGCCCAACGTCAACCGCTATTGCTGGCATTGGCCGGGACCGCCATCATCACCACCAACATGGGGCTATTGCACCTAAGTTGGGTGCCTGCGTTGCTCCTGGTGTCAGTGGCCCGGGGATTGATCCACGTCTACTTCCCGGCGATTAACACCCTGGTCTACCAGCTGCCCGGAGCGAGGCCCAGGGAGATAGTGGCGGCCATGGCTGTAACGTCCACGTGTGCATGGACCGGCGCGGCCATCGGCCCGCTGTTGGTGGGATTCGTCGAAGAAGCCACCGGGGACCCGCGCCTGGCCCTCTACACCACGTCCTTCACACCGGTCTTGGGAATAGCCTTGGCCTTCGTCATTTACGTGGTGCGGTCCAGGGCCACGCTGCCGGCGGCGCAGGCGCCGGTCAAGCCCTAAGCGTCGACTTGACGCGAAAGCATTGCGTATTGGTAACATCTCAGTTACCATGTTAATGTGCCCCAGATCAGGGAATACGTTGACCGCCGGGGCCTAAGCCCCTCCGGCCGCTGGTTCGATGGTCTCGACGCCGGGGCGGCAGTGAGAGTCAGGACAACCCTGGCTCGAATGGAGTTGGGAAACTTCTCCAACGTCCGAGGAGTCGGCAGCGGCGTGCTGGAGTGTCGCATAAACGTCGGCCCCGGCTACAGGGTCTATTTCGGTAGGGACGGCGACACCTAGTTGGTCCTCCTTGGCGGCGGGACGAAGGCCCGCCAGCAGCAGGACATCAACAACGCCCGTGCACTGTGGCAGGAGTACAGGCGCCGGAAACGGCAGGAGGCATGAACCATGGCTCTCACGCGTGACTTCAAGGAGACCGTACAGGCCCGCGCTCAACGAGACGCAGCTTTTCGAGATGGCCTGCTGAAAGAGGGAGTCGAGTGTCTTTTAGCCGGGGATATTGATACTGGAAAGATCGTGCTGCGTGACTACATCAACGCCGCCATAGGGTTCGAGAAGCTCGGCTCCCTCACGAACAAACCGCCCAAGAGTCTCATGCGAATGTTCGGACCCGCAGGTAACCCCAACGCCCGCAACATCTTCGAGATCATCGGCCGCATTCAGCAGCATGAAGGCGTTCAGCTTGAAGTGAACGCCGTTCGATAGTCAGTTGGCTCTCCCGCTGGGGCCGGCGCCAGTGGCCCTAATCAGCGTCCATGCGTGCGATGTCGGCTTGCATGTCCGCAACGATGCGCAACATCTGCTGGGTCAAGTCCTGCTGCCTTTCTTGCCGTTCGGCTATGCCCTGAACGAACGTCTGCAGGGCTTCGTGGGCCTCCTGCCCTATGGATATCAACTCGGTATGAATTCGCCCCAGGGCTTCCTGAGCTTGGTGTCGTTCTTCGTGCGTCACCCTATCCTCACATGCGACTTACACTGTCGCACAATTGTAACACGAGCTTTCCACCCCACCTAGCCTACATCGGACACGGTAACGACTTTAGGGATTGCTCCGTTCATGGTGAGCTTGTCGAACCATGCGAACAGGCCAAGGGTTCAGGTGTTTGCCTGAGATGTTCACCCGAGCAGAGATGTCACAATTCCTTCTCCATAAACACCGACAACGGGTCGAGAGGTTGGTCGGCGATGGCATATAGGGGCATCCTGCCGTGTCTGGGCGCGATGGCTATCGGCTGCAACTCTCGGGGCTCCAAAAATACTTTGCACTTCACTTCTTTGGTTGATTGGCCAAAAGGGCCTAGGCAATCAGGGGGAAGCGACATATGATATCTACAATATTGTGGAAGGAAGGGAGTGGGTGATGGCTCAATACGCTGCTAACGCTGACCCGATTTCATTCAGCTTTCACGTGCCGCCGATTCCTGCATCTGGCGTCACGGTCAAGCGTGCTTCATTGCTTAGCAGGTTTTCGCGGTGGCAAACGGTCGTCGGCCTCATAGCACTTGAAAGGTTGCTACATTGGCTCGGGGAGATTGTGGACTCCGTGCAATCTCTGCGGTGGTGGAACTAAGTTGACCCAAGAAGCCTTCGAGGGCAAGGTCACACCAACAGATCCGAGCTACTCAATTTAGACCTCGTTTTCTCCTACTGGATTGAATTGGAATACTTAGCGACAGCCTCCGCTACCTAGCTCATTGAGCGGTTTCGTTTGCCTTTCGAGTAAGGCACACTACTGCCAGAAAGCCCGTACCAAAAGCCAACGGAACCGCCGACGCTCTTTCCCCAAGCTTCTAATCAGTGGCCCAAATTGACCACCAGCCTGCCGGGTCTTATAATCAGGCGGCGCACCCCAGACCGCCATGCCCACATGACGCCCGGAGGGGAGCCAATCTCCGCCGGCGCAGAGGAGCACCGAATGGTCCAACAACAGCCCGCCCTGCTGAAACCGGAAACGCTGATCGAAGAGTTCAAGAAGAACGGCGTCACTCACGTCATTACCATTCCCGACAGCGAGACCAACTATCTCTACGAACTCATGCGGGAAGAGGACTGGCTGGACGTGATCCCCGCTTCCAGGGAGGGCGAGACCTTCGCCATAGCCTTGGGCCTCATAGTAGGGGGCAAGGTGCCCGTCTGCCTGATCCAGAACACCGGGATGATGGAGTCCGGCGACTCCATCCGCGGCATGGCCCTGGATGCCGGCTTCCCCATGGTCTTCCTTGTCGGCTACCGGGGATGGACCCGGCACGGCGTGGTCACCGACTCGGCTGCCCGTTACACGGAGCCCTTTCTTCACGCCATGGGAATCAACTACTACCTGGTGGAGCGCGACGAAGACGGGCCCCGCATCTCCGTCGCCTTCAATGAGGCCAAGGCCAACAGTCGTCCCGTCGCGGTGCTCATCGGCGACGAGTACCACGGCTTTAACCGCTAACGTTTTATGTAGGCCCCGCAAGGGCCAAAGCCGGGCCTAGCCCCGGCAAAATCAACCTACTTTGAACCGGGATATTCTGGAGGCACGCGGTGATTAACGCAGAGGATGTGTTCGAAGCTTTCCAAGCACACAGGGGAGATGCCATCGTCATTGCCACTGGAACGTCGGGCACGGTCTGGAGAAGCCTGTCCACCAACCAACGGCGGGACCTGACCCTGGGAAACACCATGGGCCAAACCTCGTCCTCCGCCTTGGGCTTCGCCCTAGCTCAACCCGGCGAGAAGGTGGTGTTTTTCGATTCCGAAGGGTCCCTGTTAATGAACCTGGGGAACCTGGCGACTATAGCGGGAAAAAAGCCGGAGAATTTCTTCCACTTCTTGATGGACAACGAGTGCTACGCCACCACCGGGGGACAGCCCGTTCCCAACGCCACTGATATCGACTACGCGGAGATGGCCTTGGGGGCCGGATATGCCTCCGCCCACTCATTCGATAACCTGGAAGACTTTGCCACCAACGTGGGGGAAATCTTGAAGGAGACAGGGCCGGTGTTCGTGGCCCTGAAAATAGTCCCCAGGGTCGAGAACATGCCCGTTGGGCTGCGAGTGCGGCAACCGGCGCTCAGCCGGGCCGAAACCATCAAGATCGTGCGCGAGGAACTGGGTATCTCGGCGGACTAGCCCCTTAAAGCACGCCGCCCTGGTATATGGCAGTCTGCTTCTGGAACACCTGGAGCCGGTGGCGGCAGACCTCCGCTACGAATAGCCGGCCGTCGTCGTCCACTTCCACCTCGATGGGGCCCTGGAAGACCCTTTCCCGCTCTTCCAGGTTTTGGGCCGCGTCCCGTTCTATCTGCGTCTGCGGGTTCAGTTCCACCCTCTCCCTGCCCCACTTGGACAGCGTGGCCGAGCCGGTGAGTTCGGTGATGTACCCGCCGTCGGCGTCGAACACCTGCACCCGGTCGTTCTTGTAGTCCGCGACGTAGATGATTCCGTCCTTGTCCACCGCAACGCCGGTGGGCCGGTTGAACTGGCCCTCGCCGTCTCCCGACGAGCCGAACTTCATCAGGAAGCGGCCGTCGGGGGCGAACTTCTGGACCCGATCGTTGCGCCAGTCCGCCACGTACACGTCGCCGTTATGGTCAATGTGTATGCCCCAGGGAATGTTGAACTGGCCGTCGCCGTTGCCCGCCGTTCCCCACTTGAACAGAAACCTGCCGTCCTTGGTGAACACCTGCACCCGGTTGTTGTGGCTGTCCACCACGTAGAGGTTGTCCTGCGCATCGAACGCCAGGCCCGAGGGCCAGCTCATTTCGCCGTCGCCGTCGCCGGGCTCCCCCCACTTGCCGGCCCATTCCCCGTTCTTGGTGAAAATGGAGATTCGGTTTAGCCACTCGTCGGCGACGTAGACGTTGCTCTCCGAGTCAAGCGCGATGGAAGTGGGCCACATGAAGCTGCCGTCGGGAGTCCCCTCCCGGGTTGCGTCCTCGGGTCCGACTTTCTTGCCGAACTGGTCGATGTACTCCTCGTCGACGGTAAAGACGGTGACCCGCTTGCAGGGAGTGAATATCGGGGTCTCGGTGCCCCGGTTCAAGACGTAGACCAGGTCTCCTTCCCCCCGGGCAATGGATACGGGATTGAAGAAGCCGTCGCCTCCCCGGGACTCTTGCCGCCCTATGGTATGGCTATACTGGAACGTCACCGGTGCGATTTGCGTAGTAACCATTTCTCCTCACCCTCGCGTCTTTTCTCGTGGTAAGGGGCCGCGCTCCCAGCATGCGCCGGCGTTTCCGGCCCCTACTTAACGAACTCGGACTGTTCGCCCCTATTTGATGAAGTTGAACTGCTCGAAAGCGCCGCCAAGAATGGATTTGGCGTCCAGCCCCATCCAGTCTTCCAGCAAGGTGGCATAGGCGCCCCGGAAGTCGCTGTTCCACTGCAGGTCGCCCTCGTCCAGCTTGGACGGCTCCAACGACGGGTACTCCCCGTACAGGCCTCCCTTCACCGCGTCGCCGATGACGAACGCGACGCTGCCCGCGCCGTGGTCGGTCCCCGAGCCGTTTTCCTTGACCCTGCGGCCGAACTCGCTGAACATCCAGATCACCACTTCTTCGTTGGCGTGGTGTTCCTTCAAGTCCTCGTAGAAGTCGGTGACCGCGTTGGACATGTCCGCCCAGAGCCTGGAAAACGTCACCGCCTGGTTGGCGTGGGTGTCGAAGGTTCCCGGGTTTAGGCCGGTGTAAAGCACCCGGGTGCCGAACTCCGCCAGATGCACCTGGGCGATGTTCTTGACCCATTGGGAGAAGTAATCGCCGTTGTATTCCACGGTTGAAGAGTAAATCTCCGGGGCCTTGATCAGAATGTCGGCGCCTTTTATGACGTCCAGGCCCGTCTGGGAGAGGTAGTCGTTGACCGGCCCTGAGCCGATCAATGGAGAGTACATTCTGGAGAATATCTCCAAGGCCTCGGTGCGCTGGCCAGTCTCCTCGATGCCCGTCAGCACACCGTAGTTGTCAAGAGTGCCCACCGACGCTACGGATACCCCCGGGGCAGCCAGGGCCCGGGGCAGGCCGCGGCCAAAGTTGACCCCCGTCAAGATGTTCTCCTTGTTGGGGTCTATCTCCTGGATGGCCTTGCCCAGCCAGCCGGAACCCCCCGTCTTGTCGGTATCCCCGGTATGCCAGATGTCCATGGAGCGGAAGTGGGAACGGATGGGATTGGGATATCCGATGCCCTGGATGACTGCCATTTTCCCCTGGTCGTAAAAGTCCTTCAGGGGACCCATGGCCGGGTGGAACCCCACCTTGTCGTCTATGGGCAGCACTTCCTCCGGGTCGATACGCAGGTGCTTCCGGTAGTCCAGGTACAGCGGGTCGGTATAAGGGACGATGGTGTTCACGGTGTCGTAGGCGCCGGACATTTGGAGCACCACCAGCACCGGGTCTTTCTTATTCGACGTCATCTTCGCTCCTCTCTAATGTCGGTTGTCGACTTACGCCGACCCGATAATTGCCGCCGCGGGCGGCCGGGTCAAGCGTAGAGATACTCTTTAGTGGCAACGATCATCTGCAGCGTTTGGGCCACTCGTTGCCGGAACTCCTCTCTGTCAGTCCGCAGGTCTCCCTTGCTCTCCGCCTGGGCCACCAGCATGTTCCGGGTCTCGCTGGCGAGTTCGTAGTGCCCCAGCATGCGGAGACAGCCGTCCACCAGGCCCTCCGCCGACAGGGTCGGCCCTTCTGACGCCAGCCTGTCCACCAGTTCCTGTATGCCGGGCTTGGTCAGGTCACTCACGTTGTCGGCAATGAAGTTGATGCGGTGCACCAATGTGCCGCCGTCGATCCACTCCCTGCCCGTATGCCACCCTTCCACCGACGGCGGATTAAAGATTTCCTGCCCCATGTGCTTCATCTCGTCGAATATGACCTCCATGCCGGGCTTGTAGGTGGTCCATTCGCCGATAAGCCGGAAGGTGCCGATAACGGTCTCGATGGGCCCTTTGATTCTGTGAAGGCGGGCGTTCTTGAACTTGTCGGAGTTGAACAGGACCCGCAGCATCGAACGGATGTTGTAGTTGGACCGGAAGTACTCCTCCTCCAGCATTCGTATGGTGTCCATGTCCCGCGGCGGAGTATCCATCCAGGCGGGCACCGGGGCCTCGTCGGCTACGAAATAGTCGTACAGGTGCCGGGACAAGAAGCGCGCTGCCGCGGGCTTCTTGGCGATGATGTCGACGATGTCCTCGCCGTTCCACCTGCCGGTCTCCCCCAAAAACGTCTTTACTCCGTCGTCGTGGTCGGCGGGGTTGTACACGAACAACCCGGGATAGCGGCCGTAGGGCGTCTGGGGAACGTTGTTGACGATGGTCCAGCCGGTAAAGGCCCGGGAGCATTCCTTGACGTCGTCCTCGGTATAGTTGAACTCGCCGTCCATACCCACGCCCAGGGAGAAAAGCTCCAGCAACTCCCGGCCGTAGTTCTCGTTAATGGCGTCCTTGTGGCTCAGGCAATTGTCCAGGTAGAAAATCATGGCCGGGTCTTTAGAAATCTCCACCAGCAGGTCTCTGAAGCTGCCCATGCCGTACGTGCGGAACATCTCCCACTCGGCGTAGGACGTGGGATAGCTCTGGGTCTTGCTGTCCGCGGTGCACAGGATTCCGTGCCAGAAGAGGCCCATCTTCTCTTCCAGCTGGCTCTTGGAGTTGATCATGCGCCAGATGATGTATTCGGGGACGCCCCTGATGTAGTGGTTCCACTCGGTGAAGTACCGTTCCGCCAGGTCCAACTCCAAGCCGTTGGGGTGGTCGTCCGGGTTCAGCAGTTCCTCCACCGTGGCCTCGTATCCCTTGGCGGCGCGGGCTTCCAGTTCGTGGTATTGGGCGCCGAACCCGGCCCGGCGCATCAGGTGGGCCATCAATGCCATGTCATGGTCCGCCATCTGCTCTCCTCCGAAACACTAGCAGGGAAATGCTCAACGTGAACTATCTACAAAGTGAATAATAGCATTTCTGCTTCTTTCCGTTCAACCTGGCGTCCGACATCTATCTGTCCCTACTTACCTGGCGCGTTATCCCTGCAGGGGCCTTTAGATACCGCTAGTTGAGGCAACTATTGCTTCCGACTCACCACGTAATTTTACCAGCCCCCTGTCATTTCGAGGAGTGCCGCGACGAGAAATCTAAAGCCCCAGGCCACCAGTCCCGTCAAAGCCCTGCGGCTGTAGAGCACACCCGCCACTCAAGGACGCCAGACCAACCCCTAAGGCTCAAACGGCAGGTCGGGGCGGGTATCCACCCCGTACCTCGCGAACACCTCGTCCACCTCCCGCAGCTCCTCTCCCGATAGCGCCCAGTCCAGCGCACCCAAATTCTCTTCCAACTCCCTGGCGTTGGTGATGCCCACCAGGGCAACGCTCACGGCTGGGTTGGACATGACCCACCGCAAGGCCAGCTGGGCCATCGTCTTGCCCCGCTGGGCTCCGCTGGGCTTCAAATCGTCCACCAGGCGCACGGCTCCGGGTATATCGGCGTACATTCCCGCGCCGTATTCCGGTATGGCGTTCCCTCGCCAGTCGCCGTCCGGCAGCTTGGTGTCTGCGGTAAACGTCCCTCCCAGTATGCCGTTGGCCAGCGACCCCCAGGCCATCACACCAATGCCTTGCTGCTCGCAGTAGGGGTAAATCGCTGTTTCCGGCCGCCGGTCGAACATGTTGTAGCTGTGCTGGAGCACGTCCACCCGCCTCGCAGCCTCACACGCCTTTAACTGCTCCATGCTGAAGTTGGAAAGGCCCACGGCCCGGACCTTCCCCTGTTGCACGAGTTCGTCCATGGCCAGCATCGTCTCCTCGAACGGGGTCTCGGTATCTGGCCAGTGGGGCATCAGCACGTCCACGTAGTCCGATTGTAAATTCTGCAAGCTCTCCTCCACGGAGGAAAAGATAGCCTCCCTCCGGCCGTCCCTGCCCTTGGGCGGCCTGTTCGCATACCCCGCGCCGCACTTGGTCACCACCACCACGTCCTTGCGGCGGGAGCCCAGGGCCTTGCCCAACATGCGTTCCGATTCTCCGTCTCCATACACCGCCGCGGTATCGAAGCACGTGATGCCCCGGTCCACGGCCAGTGGTATGGCCGCGGCCATCTCCTGGGTGTAGACGCGCGACACCTCCCAGCAGCCGAAGCCGATTGCCGAAACCGTTATGTCCGTTGGCCCGAATTTTCGGTACTCCATAAATATGCCACCTCCTAATAGCCTACCTCCCAGCCCCCTCTAAGTGTGATACCCTCTGGATCCCTCGGAACTCCCCTTAAACGAACCGCTCGCCTTCCTCCCCGTCATTCTCGCGAACGCGGGAATCTAACGTCCCCACCCTTGATCGTATTTGGCCAACGCCCGTCAACCTTGCAACACGTGGCCGCCTTCGATAATATACCCCTCCCCAGCGGTCTTCGGACCAGATTATCGGGGGAATTTCCATCACAAGGAGTCTACTATGAACTCAGCACCCATGCTAAAAGGTGGCAAGGGAGGCGGCGGAAAGAGCGGAGGGGCCAAGCCGGCGAATGCGCCCAGCACAACCGGCAATCGGTCCGGTGGAGGAAGAGGCAACAACGCTCCCAAGAAGTAGCGACCACTTGAACTGCGGCCGGGCTTGGGCCCGGCCGCTACACCCACCGCTGGAACCACGCCAGCGTGCGCGCCAGGTACTCCTCTCGCATCTTCGGATGGCCCATCCTGGGGAACGTGTGGTTGCAGCCAGGGAAACGGACGAACTCCACCTGTTTGCCCAGCCTCTTCAATAGCGCGAAATACTCCTCGCTTTGCGACACCGGGCACCGCAGGTCCGCCTCGCCGTGCAGCAGCAGCACCGGCGTGTTCACGTTGGCCGCGTAGGCGATGGGCGAACGCTCGATTAGCTTTTGGGCCGCGTCCACCGGGTTGCCTCCCCACTGGTCCTCGCCAAAACTGACCCCAATGTCCGACGTGCCGTACATGCTGTACAGGTCGATGCATGGAGCGCCCACCACCGCCGCCTTAAAGCGGTGGTCCTGCCCCACGATCCAGGCGGTCATGTAGCCCCCGTAGCTGTACCCGTGTACGCCCAACCTTTTCCCGTCCACGTAGGGCCGCGAGGCAACTTCATCTACTGCCGCCATCAGGTCCAGGTAGTCCTCTCCGCCCCAATCTTCCAACACCGACATCATGAAGTCCTGGCCGTACGTGGACGAGCCCCGGGGGTTGACGGTCAGCACCAGGTAGCCCGCACCGGCCAACACCTGCGGCACCGGAGCGAAGGAGTCGTAGAACGCTCCGTTGGGCCCGCCGTGGATGTCCAAGATCAAGGGATACCGCTGGTCCTGGTCGAACCCTGGAGGCAGCCACAAGCGGCACTCGATTTCCCAGCCATCCCGCTCGACGCTGAACTTCTCCATCGACGCCGGGGGATGCTCCGCCAAGTATTCCTGGCTGCAGTTGGTGAGTTGTCGTTGGACCCTCGACGCTAGGTCCACGTGGTACAGCTCGCCGGGCGACCCGGGATATGAGGAAACTACTACCGCGGCCCGGGCCTCGTCGTCTACGGTTACGCTGTTGCTCTGGCAACCGCCTCCGGCCAGCCGTTGCACGTCCCCGCCCGACGCCGTGACTGCCGCCAGCCAGGACTCCCCTCGTTGGTCGGCCAGAAAAATGATGCGGCTGTCCCCGGTCCACCGCAACTCCGGCGGCCGGGTGACGACGGGAAAGTTCAGCAGAGGCCGCAGGGAATCGTCGGTCAAACGCTTGGGAGCACTGCCCGGCTCCAACACATACAGCCACGACTGCCACAACGCCATCCCCTGGGGAGTCTCGGACCCGGCCGCAACCAGCCGCCGGCCGTCGGGCGACCAGGCCAGGGCGCCTACGTCGCTCAGGCCGTCCGACCAGCATTCGGGGTCGCCTCCCTCTGCGGACACGACGTAGACCTGCGTCAAAGCCAGGCGGTCCCGGTCCTCGCGCCGCCCCGAAATAAAGGCGATGCGGTTACCGTCGGGTGACCATACCGGGGCAACGTCGTCCCAGTCCCCGTCTGTAAGCTGAGCGGGTTCTTCCCCGTCTAGCCCGGTGACAAACAAGTGGAAATGGGCGTCGCCCCGCCAGCCAAGGCCGTCGAACCGGTAGCGGACTCTGTTCACCACCTTGACCTGGGGAATGTCGCCGGTCTCGCCCTCCTCGGCCTGCCGGGCGGGGTCCACGTCGGCGCAATACACCATGCGCCGGCCGTCGGGCGACCATGCAAAGTCCGAGACGCTTGCCGCCCCGGTGTTCAAGGGCCGGGCTTCCCCACCTCCGACGTCCATCACCCACAGCCCCCGGCGCCCCCTTTCGTCCCGTCGCAGGAAGGCCAGGCTGCCGCCGTCGGGGGAGAACTTGGGCACTGAATCGGACTTCCCCTGGGTGAACTCCCGCGCCTCTCCATCACTCAGCCGCATCAACATGATGTGAGAGCAGGGCTCCATCTGCTCCTGGTCGACCCAGGAGTAGGTGTACACCAAGACAGAGCCGTCGGGCGACAGGGCCGGGTCGCCGACTGAGGGCAGGCGATAAACGACGTCCGGCTGTATCGGGCCAGGCATCAGCCGGTGTCCATCAGGCTAGCCACGCTGAACACAACGTGGAACGGCTGGCAATATATCACCACGCTGTTGTAGGCGGTGACGTCGACGTCAGACGGGAGGGGATAGTTCTGGTTGCCCCGGTTCCCCTTCAGCGTTCCCAGGTCGTAGTAGCCTTGCACACGGACCGCCTCGGGATCTCCCGGGTCTGCATGTCCCGAGAGATAAACGTGCAGCCGGGGGCCGTTCGTCACGTCCAGGTTCTCCAACCGCAGCAGGTGGGAACCGTCGGGCCCCTGGTAGACGATGGCCTGGCCGCTGCCCTTGTGAAATGCGTCGGCGTCCTTGAATTCCCCGCTCTTCACCAGCACCGCCGGGGCTTCTTCCTCCTCAGCCTCTTCCTCCGCAGCCTCGCCCCCGTTGCCCAGGGACTCTTCTTCTGCGGCCTCGACCGCGTTGTCCAGGGCCACCTGCATCATCTCCATGCCCTTGTCCATCATGGCCGTGTCCTCGTTTTCCTCCGCCTCCTCCATCATCCCCATGGCCCCCATGACCGCCGACTCCAGCGCCATGGTGGAGCCGCTCGGCATGGCCTCCATGACCGTGTCGTCCAACTCGGCGATGCCGGACATGGCCTCTTCGATGTCTTCCCGCTCCATCGTCTCCGGCACCGTTGCCGTAAACGCATAAGGGAACTCCTCTTCCACCGTCACGTTGGTGAACAGCGGCGACCCCAGCGACCAGCCCAGCCACAGTGTCAAGACCAAGAACGGGGCCGAAATCAGGCCGACCCGTACCCGGTGCCGCCACAGAAACAGGTACCACTTTTTCCAGTAGCCGAAGGCCAGGAACGCCGCCATGAGAACCATGACGCCCGCTCCGATGAACCAACGGTATTCGTAAAGACTGGCAAACGCCCGCTCCAAATCACCGAAGGTAGACATTTGGACAATCCTCCTCTCTGGACAAAAATTCCCAAGATTCCGGTTTATAACGCCCTGCGGCTTCTATGCTAACCGACTCTTTACTCTATTTTACGTCGCGTTTGACCATCTGTATTGGGTACAGGCCGGCCTTTCAATCCCCGATGTCACCGGCCCGGCTCCCATCGTCCCACACCGTCCTTCACCGTGGACATTGCCGCCCCCGCCAGGAGCAAGCATCCCATGATCAGGAAGTCCAAGCGCATCCCCGACGCGAAGGCCCGGAGCAGTTCCAGATCCACCGTGTCCGAGACGGCATCGAGGCTGGCCGGGTAGCCCTTCGCCGCCATCGCCGCGGTAACGATGGCTGTCGCCATGACTATGCCGACCACGCTGAACGCGTTTCGGAACATCGCCAGAAGCCCCGAAACCACTCCATACCTGGACGGGGCCACCGTGCTCAGTATACTGCTGACATTCGGGGAACCGAACAAGCCGAGGCCCAACCCGATCGCTATCATCCCCGGCATCAGCAGCGCCAGCGAAGAAGTCTCGGTCAGCCTGGAGAACAGCAACAGCCCCGCGGCGGTTAGGCACATGCCGGCTACTTTGAACGCCCGCGTGCCGTAGCGGTCGGAGAGCCGGCCGCTAATCGGTCCCACTATTATCATCACCAATGGAAAGGGGACCATGATCAGTCCCGCCGCGCCCGGACTGTAACCCAGCACTCTCTGTAGGTAGAACGGCATCAGGAAGAACATCGAGTATACGCCCAGGAACGAGGTGGACGCCGCCGCGACTCCCAGGGCAAACATCGCGTTCTTGAAGAGCCTCAGGTCCAGCATTGGCCCGCGGACGCGGAGTTCCCACCAGATGAACCCGGCCATGAGCACCGTCGCGACCGGCATGGCCGCCACAATGAGAGGATGCAACCAACCAATCTGTTGCGCGTTGCCTATGGCCACTAGAAAAAGGACCATGACCCCTGCCGACAACACGGCCCCCAGCCAGTCGAACCCCGCCCTCTCGGCATCCTCAGTTCCTCTAGCAGCCTGTCCGAGAAACACGGCAGGCGAGTGGTTTGGGGTAGAATAGGCGCAGTTGAGTAGTGGGGAGCGGGCGATGAGCAAGACCTACCGTCCCTATGATCCAGACCAGCAGTTGCTTTTGCCAGCGGCAATGCGGGAGTGGTTGCCAGATGACCATCTGGCTTACTTCGTCTCCGACGTCGTGGACGAGTTGGAGCTATCGGAGATCACTGCCCGCTACGAGGGGGAGAGTAGAGGTGGCCCACCGTATCATCCGCGGATGATGGTCAAGGTGTTGCTTTACGGTTACTGCGTCGGGGTGGCATCTTCCCGACGAATCGCCCAGCGACTCCACGAGGACATAGCCTTCCGTGTACTGGCGGCGAACAACACGCCGGATTTCCGGACCATCTCGGACTTCCGCAAGGACAATCTGGATGCGCTGTCGGGGCTGTTCTTGCAAGTATTGGCGTTGTGCCGGCGGGCGGGGCTGGTGAAGCTGGGTCACGTGGCGTTGGACGGCACCAAAGTGAGGGCCAACGCATCGAGGCACAAGGCGATGAGCTATGGTCGGATGAAAGAGAAGGAGGCGCAGTTGGCGGGGGAGGTTGAGGAGTTGCTGCGGCGTGCCCAGGAGGTTGATGACGAAGAGGACCGATGGTACGGACAGAGCAAGCGCGGGGATGAACTGCCGGAGGAGTTGGCTTTTCGGGAGGGGCGGTTGGGAAGATACGGGAGGCGATGGCGGCGTTAGAGTCCGAAGCTCAGGTGGCTGCGGAGCAGGCTGAGGCTGCGGGTAAGGGTCATTCGGGGGTTCCCGACGACAAAGCCCAGCGCAACTTCACCGATCCTGAGTCGCACATCATGCCGGCGCCGGGCGGACGGGACTTCCTGCAGGCTTACAACTGTCAAGCGGTGGTGGACAGTGCCCACCAGGTGATCGTGGCGGCTCACGCCACCAACCAGACTTCGGACAAGCAGCAGGCGGTGGCGATGGTGGAGGAGGCCATAGACAACGTCGGCGCAGTGCCCAAAGAGGTATCCGCCGACGCCGGTTACTACTCGGCACAGGCGGTTGAAGGTCTCTACAGGCTGTGCGTGGACCCGTTCGTCGCGCCGGAGCAGACCCGCCACGGCAGAGTGCCGTCGCCCGCGCCCCGAGGTCGCATACCCAGTCATATGCCCACCAGGGATCGGATGCGCCGGAAGCTGCAGACCAAACGGGGTCGGCAACGTTACGCCTTGCGCATGGCGACAGTGGAGCCTGTATTCGGCCAGATCAAGCAGGGCCGAGGCTTCCGCCAGTTCCTGCTACGGGGCCTGGAGAAGGTCAGCGGCGAGTGGTCGCTGATCTGCACCGGCCACAACCTGCTCAAACTATTCCGCTTTGGGGCCGACCAGTCTCGTGAAACACCGACCAACAGGCTTGCCACAAGTGTCCGGAATATCGTCGAGGTGGTCAGCACACTGAGGCGTACGAAGCTATTGGTCCGTCAGTGGCTGCACCCGGCAACAATAATTGTCGCCGTCTGACCTCCACCTGTATCCAAGTCACGCCAGCTAATCCTCAGACGGGCTGCTAGACCGCTCCACGAAAATCAGGACGGCTGCCAGGGACGCCAGTCCCGCGAAGGCGCCGATGAAAAACACCCAGCGCCAGTCCAGCAGGCTCACAACGATGCCTCCCAACGCCGGTCCGGCGATGACTCCCGACCCGATCACGCTCATCTGCGCACCCAACACCTTGCCGCGTTCGTTGGCCGGAAAGATGGAAATGACCATGGCCCGCCCCGTGCCCTGGGTCATGGCTGCGCCCAAGCCCTGCGCCACGGTGGCGGAGACCAGCGCGGTCATGTTCGTCGCAAAGCCCCCAAGAGCAGAGGCAAGGACAAATATTGCAAGCCCGCCCAGGTATACCTTCCTCAGCCCGATGATATCCGCCAACCGGCCCATAGGCAGCAGCAGGGCGCTTATCGTCAGAGCGTAGCCCGCCACCACCCACTGGACGGTGGGGAGGTCCGTGCCAAAGTGGTCGACAATCGTCGGCAGCGCAACGACGATGCCGATCTCCACCACCGTGTAGGTAAAGCCGCCCACGGCGATGGCAGCAAAGGCAAGCCACTTGTAATCTCCCCGGTAGATCTGTGCCTGTCCGGTCGATGCGGGCCTGTCCGGTCTCATCGGGGAACCGCCATGATTCGCCGTCCCGCATCAAGAGCGCTGGGAAGATGCATTAGAGAAGACACCCTCAGCGGCCGGAGCGGATAGAGCCGTACTGGGGCGTGCCGCCGGCCACAAGCACACGGCGAAGACCGGCCACGCCAACCACTACCGAGGCCACCGTCACCACCAGGCCGCCGAAGCCGATGGCCGCCGCAACTCCCTGCCACTCGGCCAGTCCGCCCATGAGCAGCCCGCCCAAGGCGGTCGCCCCCCAGCTTAGCTGGTGGATGCTCATCACCCTTCCTCGAAACTCGTCCGCCGCCAGGCTCAGCGCCAGGGTTGTGCTGGTGGTCTGGAATACCACGTGAAACCCGCTGATCAAGCCAATGGTTATTGCGGCTCCGGGGAACCAGTCGAGTCGGGAAAGCATCAGAATCCCCAGGCCGGAACAGATACCGGCCACGACGAAGAACCGGGCCGGTTGGACTCTATCGCCGAGAATGACTATGGTCATGGTCGCGGCCAAGCCGCCGATGCCCGCCGACAGCAGCAGGTTGCTGTAGGTGTCTATCTCGCCGGCCAGAACTTTGTCGGCGAAGGCCGGCAGAAGGGAATGATAGGCGTGGCCGAAGATGGCCACTATGGAACCCAGGATAATTACGGCGGCGATGACCGGCCGGAGCCTGATGTGCTGCAGCCCGTCCATCACCCCCCTTAAGATAGTGGCGGGCCGCTTCTCCGCCCGGTGGCCTCGGGTGTCCATCAATAACAGCGTCCCCACCGTGAAGGCATAGGCCGCGCCTATGAGAAAGTAGACCCCTTCCAGGCCCCACAGGCTCACCAGCGGCGCCAGGATGGCCGGCCCCAGGATAGCCGCGGCGCCGAAGACAATGGAGTAAAGGGCCACCGCACTGGCAAGTTGCTCCCTGGGCACCAGCGCCGGAACCATGGCCGACCTGGCTGGGCCGTCGAATGACAGCATTATCCCCTTCACCACCGAGATGGCTAGAATCTGCCACGGCTGGATGACGTCTGTCGCGATGAGGAAGCCCATGAGCAGGGCCAGGGCCGAGAACATCGCCCTCGTAACCCTGAGCAGCTTCAGCCGGTTGACCCGGTCGGCGACCACGCCGCCCCACATGGAAAACAACAGTATCGGCGCCGCGGTGCTGGTGGCCACCAGCCCCACCATCAAGGGCCGGTCCGTCAGGTCGTGCATCAGCCACAGGGTCGCGTATATCAGCGACCACATGCCGATGTTGGAAAACGCGGCCGCCAGCCAGAATAGCTGGTATTCCCGGTACCGGAACGCCGAGAAGCCAGACCTAGCAATCACTTGGGCCTCCGGGAAAGGCCGCTAATCACCATGCCAAGCCCCTCGATACGTTATGAATAGAGCATGCCTCCGGCGCTGCTCCTGGCGCCGTCGGGCGTTTCGGTATGACCGTCATTCCGGCCTCCGAGCCGGAATCTAGGGCGGGGGGCCAGGTCGGAGAATGCCCACCTGCGCTCCCCAAGTTCTGCTCGTTGGGAAAGTGTTCAATAGCCTCCTACCGCCGGGCTGTTGGCACTGCGCCTTGGCGCTGGCGGGACGTCAGGTCGCGGGCACTCCTCTGCGGTACAACTGCCGCAGGGGCAGCCTGCCAAGGCTCAACACCACTATTATCATGAATCCTATTCCGCCCGACGCCAACACCAGGGACGCGCTCATGGCCGTAAACGCCGCCAACGTCCCGTTTATCAAATTGAAGCTCGCCATGAACCCCTGTATGTGCCAGCTGTAGACTCCCATCAGCCGGCCCCGGATTTCGTCCGGCGCAATGCTTTGAAGCATCGAATGGCTCATGGTCATGAAGCCTCCTTGGGAGAACCCCATGCCCGCGGCTGACAGGATGGCCAACTCCAAATTGGGTGAAACCGCCAGGGCCGCCAGTGTGCCTCCGCTGAGGACTCCCAGCCACAGGAATAGCCGGCCCCTGGTCTGTTCGCTTTGCACCCCCGCCAAATAAAGCGAGGTCATCAGGGCCGCCACCCCGTAAGCAGCCATCAGGTAGCTCACGCTGCCCATAATCTCGGCCCTGTCCTCCAGGCCCAGCTTGTCCCGGGACAGCACCGGAAACAGCGATTCGAAGGACATGGTCATCGCGCAGTGGCCCACCACCAACAGCACGATGGACATCACCAGGGGGGTGCGGTACATATAGGAAAGCCCGGCTGTCATATTTCGAGTGAATATGCCCAGGCCCTGGCCTGCTTCGATGACCCCCCTGGAAACGATCCGTATTCTCAGCACCGCCAAAAGGCCCAGTACGTACATTCCGGCGGCCGCGATGAATACCAGGTCTTGATTCCCGGTAGCCCACAGCACCACCAGTATCATAAACGGCCCGATAAATCGCGCCCCGTGGAACGTCATCTGGTGCAGCGCAACGGCGTTCAGCAGACGGTTCCTGGGCACCATGTTGGCCAGCAAGGCTTGGGCGGCAGGCATTTGGGTAGACCGGGCGCACCCTGTGATGGCAGCCAGCGCAAGCACCTGCCAGGCTTCCACCACCTGGAACGCCACCACGAGGGCCAGCGCCACGGCCCCGGCGCAACTGACCGTGTAAGCGCCGGCCAGGACTGAGCGTCTGTCGAACCGGTCCGCCATGTACCCGGCTATGGGAGCCATCGCCACCGCGGGGATCATCGCGGCAAAGGTGACGTAGCCGGTCCAGGCAGCGGAATCGGTGAGCTGCAAAACCAACGCCGCACGGGCCACGATCAGGCCCCAGTAAGCCGATTGCGAGCACCCGCTCGCAATCCAGAGCCTGCGGAATTCCGGCGCCTGGAACGACGGCAGGTAGCGGGCGTTGAACCCCCGTCCCACTTGGGACAAGCTGCTCAATCAGTCAACTCCGCAACTGCCGCCTGTTTTAGCGGCGCGGAAACTGCGGCGCCACACCGGAGCGGCCATTGGAGGAGGGCTTGCGGCCCGTAGCTTTCGGCGGAGGCCAAAGAGAGAATCACTAAGGCCCTAGTCTAGCCGGGCGCGCGCCCTAATTCAAGGCAACGGCGGCTTAAAGCGACGCGGCGCGGTCTGGTATCATTTACCCCCGCGGGCGGCCGACCGGCGGCGGATGCCCGTTCGCCCGCCGGTGAGACCACTCAGCCTACATGACACAAGGAGGAACCCACATGGCGCGACTCCCGGAAATCAGCAGGGACCAACTCAATCGCCAAGAACAGAAATTCTTTGACGAAATCGTCGGCACCAGGGGCGGCGTTCGAGGCCCCTACGGCGTACTCCTCCACAGCCCCGATCTGGCCTCCCGAGTGGCCCACACCGGGACCTACTTGCGCTTCGAATCCGACATGCCCAGCAACCTGAAAGAAGTCGTGATTCTAACCACCGCACGCGAGATTAAGTCCCAGTTCGAGTACACCGCCCACGCCCAACTGGCCCGGCAGGCCGGCGTCTCGGAAGAGACCATCCAAGCCATCACAGCCGGCAAGGCCCCGGAAGGTCTGGCCGACGACGAAGCCCTGCTGGTCCGGTATGCCCTGGAGTTGCTCCGGGAACGTAAGATAACCGACGCCACCTTCAACGCCGTCCAAAGCAAGTACGGCACCCGCGGCGTGGTGGACCTAACAGCGCTGGTAGGCCACTACCTGCTGGTCGGCCAGATTCTAGCCGCCTTCGATGTAGGCCTGGCTCCCGGCGTCACCCCCGAACTGCCGGAGTAACGGGCCACTAGTCCATGATACTGGACATTTAATATGACTAGTTATATAATGTGTCTATATTTACGGGAGGCGACCAAAATGAAGGAAATTGGAGCCGCCAAGTTCAAGGAGCAGTGCCTGGCGCTGTTGGACGAGCTAGACTCTGAAGGCCTCATCGTTACCAAGCGCGGCAAGCCTGTTGCCCGCGTCATTCCATATGGCAGCCAGGATGCCGACCTGATAGGCAGCCTGCGTCACAAGATGAAAATCAGGGGGAACGTATTTGAGACCGGGCTCAAATGGGACGCAACTGCTCAACATTGACACGCACATTCTTATCTTTGCCATTCACGGCGAGCTTGACCGGGCCGAGCGCAGCCTGTTGGCAAGGAGCCGTTGGTCGGTTTCGTCGATTGTGTTCTGGGAGTTGGCAAAGCTAGTCCAATTGGGCCGATTAGAAATGGACCTCGACGACCGGGAGGTGGTGCGCACCTTGAGCCGCCTCCATGTTTGGCCCATCGACCTCGCAGTCGCACGCGCTTCGACCAGCCTGGACTTTCGCGGCGATCCGGCCGACGAACTCATCGCCGCCACCAGCATCGTCCATGACGTCCCGCTGCTCACACGCGACGACACGATACGCAACTCCAAAATGGTCCCCTTGGCCTTGTAGGCCCTACCCCCTCACCCCAACGCGTCCCGCAATATCTCCACCACGTGCCGGGCCTTTCGGCCGGTGCCCTGCTCTACCTGCTGCCGGCAGGACACGCCGGTAACCGCCACTTCCCAGTCGTCGCCCTTAGCGTTCACCGCGGGGAAAAGGGCCTGCCCGCCGATGTTCATAGAAACGTCGTAGTGCTCCCGCTGGTATCCGAATGACCCGGCCATACCGCAACAACCCGCGTTGGTCTGCTCGACCTCGTGCCCTGGGAGCAGCCCCAGGGCAGACACGGAGCTGCCAACTCCCGCCAGCGCCTTCTGGTGGCAGTGCCCGTGGAACAACACCTTCCCCGCCCTCGCCCCGAATTTCAGGTCCAACTCTCCCCGCTGGTGCAACATCATCATGAACTCTTCCACCAGGTACGTGTGCGCTGCCACAACGCGCGACTTTTCGTCCTTCAAGAACTGGGGATACTCGTCCCGGAAGGTCAAAACGCAACTGGGCTCGCAGCCGACAATAGCAACGCCCCTGGCCGCGTACGGGTAGAGTTGGTCCACCACCCGCCGCGCCCGTTCCTGGGCCTCAGCCATCCGGCCCTGGGAAATCTTGGGCCTGCCGCAACACCCCGCGTTGGCCAGCATCACCCGGAACCCGGCCGCTTCCAGCACCTCCACCGTGGCCCTGCCTACTTCAGGGTAGTTGTATTCCATGAACGTATCGTTGAACAGGACCACCTCGCCTCTGCCGCCAGTGCCGGTCGTTGACTCGCGCCTGGACTTTGACCACCGGGACAGAGTGTGCCGTGCGAAGGATGGCAGCGACCGGCGGGTGTCGACCCCCAACAGCGCCCTGGCTGCCAGCTTGCCCAGGGGGCTCCTCGCCGCCCAATTGGACCAGGGCGCCAACCGGCTGCCCCAGCGGTTGACCAGGTCGATGTTGGAGAACACCCTGCTCGCCAGCGACCTGCCATTAGACCGGTAGTAGTTGTCCAGAAACTCGGCTTTCAGCCTGGCCATGTCCACCCCGGACTCGCATTCCGCCTTGCAGGCCTTGCACTCCAGGCACAGGTCCAGCGCCTCGTACAGCCGCCGGCTGGATATGGCGTCCTGGGGCAGGCGGCCCGACAACGCCGCCCGCAAGAGATTAGCCCGGCCCCTGGTGGAGTGCTCCTCCTCCCTGGTCGCCATGTACGACGGGCACATGCTCCCTTCCAGCTTGCGACAGGTGCCCATACCGTTGCACATTTCCACCGCGGCCGCATAGTCCCCCTCTTGAGAAAAGTCCAGACTGGTAGGGAGGGACGCCGCCTGGTAGTCGGGGCCATAACGCAAGTTCTCCGTCATGGGCGGGCAGTCGATGATTTTGCCCGGGTTCATGATTCCCTGCGGATCGAAGGTCCTTTTGACGTCCCGAAACGCCTGGTACAGGCGCGGCCCGAACATCTTTTCCGTCCACACGCCCCGGACGATCCCGTCTCCGTGCTCGCCGCTCAGCGACCCGCCGAACTCCTTTACCAGGTCGCTTATCTCGTCGGCTATCGCTTCCATGCGGGCGATGCCCTCGGGCCCCTTCAGGCTGACTAGGGGGCGCACGTGCAGGCAGCCGACGCTGGCGTGGCCGTAGTAAGCCGCCGTAGTGTTATGGTTGCGGACCACTTCGTCGAACCGCCCCACGAACTCCCCAAGCCGTTCCGGGTCCACCGCGGTGTCTTCCACGTAGGGAAAGGGCTTGGCATCGCCGGTAATGCTCATCAGCAGCCCCAGGCCGGCTTTCCGCAAATTCCACGCCGCGGCCTGGCCTGCCTTATCCAGCACTTTGACGCACGCGTACCCCATGCACCGGCGCGCCATGTCTTGCTCCAAGGCGTCCATCTTCCCGGTCAACTCGGCCTCGGACTCCCCGTAAAACTCCACCATCAGCACCGCGCCGGGGTCTCCCTCGATTAACGACAGGTTCAGCGAACCGCCCAGGGACTCCCTGGAACGGTCCAGCACCATTTTGTCCACCACCTCCACCGACGAAGGTCCGTGCGCCAGCACCCGCGGGGTGGCCTCGCCCGCCTCGACAATTCCGGAGAAATGAAGCAGCGACAGCGACGTCATGGTCGGCCTCGGCTCCAGGTTGACCTTGGCCTCGGTCACCACGCACAGCGTTCCCTCCGACCCCACCACCATGCGGGCCATGTTCCAGCCCTGGTCCGTTAGAAACTCGTCCAGGTTATAGCCGCTTACTCGCCGCATGATTTTCGGATACCGGGCCTCGATTTCCTCCGCGTTATCCCTGGCGCTCTGGCGCACGCCACGGTAGATGTCCGACTCCAGGCCGCTGCCCCTCAGCTTGGCTTCCAGTTCATGGCTGTCCAGCGGCCTGAAATGAGCGGGAGAGCCGTCGGACAGCACCACGGAGAGTTCCTTGACGTGGTCCAGCGTCTTGCCGTAGATGACCGAGTGGGCCCCGCAGGTATTGTTGCCGATCCCCCCGCCGACGCAGGCGCGGCTGGTGGTCGTGGGGTCGGGAGCGTAATGCAGATTGAACGGGGCCAGGTGCTTGTTCAGCTGGTCCAAGACGATCCCCGGCTGCACCCGCGCCCAACGCTCCTCAGGGTTGACCTCCAACACGCGGTTCAGCCGTTTGCTGAAGTCAACGACGATCGCATGGTTCACCGTCTGTCCGGCAAGGCTAGTGCCGCCGGCCCTGGGCAGCACCGGCACACCGTTTCCGGCAGCGACCTCCATCACCGCCAACACGTCCTCGACGCTGTCGGGGACCACCACGCCAACAGGCTCCATCTGGTATATGCTGGCGTCGGTGCTGTACAGCACCCTCGAAAAAGCGTCGAACCGCACCTCACCCGACACCCGCTTGCCCAGCTCCCTGGCCAGTTCCTCCCTGGCCTTACCCTGTACTCGGCGGGTTTTTGAGGCGGCGGATACCATATGATGAGCTCCGTAGGAAACGTAAGTTTAAGAACGCTGCGGCCAGCTTATCCCAACCGGGCTGCCTGTTCAACGCAGGCCGGAGCGCAAAACTTCCTATTTCCTTCCTCCCCTCCCGCGTCGCCCCCCACTCGTTATCCGTCGGCCCCCCCATTCGTTATCTGTCGGCCCCCCCACTCGTTCTCTATCCATCCCCCATCCGTTCGTCCTGAGGCTCTCGAAGGATGCGCGCCGGCCCGCGGGACTTTGCGGGCCCAACCAGGAAGGGGTCAAAAATCTTTCGCCCTTACGCGGGGTTACCCCAACCAAGTCCCTCCTACCGTCATTCCCGCGCCCGCGCGGCAATCCCAGCCTAGTCACACAGACGGCCATTGTGCGATAATCCCCTGCAACATACCCCGTCCCACCCTTACCTCCCCAAAGTCCATTCGTCCAGTCAACCCCAGCCGCAATACCACCCCGGAGGGAACACCATGGCCGCCCGCACCGAATCAGAAGTCAAGCAGTTACAAGAATCGGCGCTGGAGCACCTGTGGATATACCTGCGCCAGCCCAGCGACATGGCCGAGAAAGGCGAGCCAAAGATATTCACCGACGGCAAGGGGTGCCGCGTCACCGATGCCTTGGGCACTACCTACATCGACGCCATGTCGGGCCTCTGGCTCAAGAACGTGGGCTATGGCCGCACCGATATTGCCGACGCCGCATACCAGCAGATGCTCCAGTTAACTTATATGCCCATGGGATCCACCACCGAGCCTGCGGTCCGGTTGGCCGACAAGCTAGCCCGGATTACCCCCGGCGACCTCTCCCGCAGCTTCTTCACCAGCGGCGGCTCCGAGTCAGTGGAAACCGCCATGAAGCTGTCCCGGGCCTATTTCAAGCGCATAGGCGAGCCTACCCGCACCAAATTCATCAGCCGCAAGGGGTCTTATCACGGCGCAACCTTCGGCGCCCTGGCCCTCGGCGGCTTCCCGGCCATGCCCAAGACAGACTACGAACCACTTTTCCCCGGAGTGTTCCATGCTCCCCAGCCCCTTCCCTACCGTTGCGAATACGGCGGCGCCACGCCGGAGGAATGCGCCGAGCGTTGCGCCGGAGCGGTCGAGGACATCATCAAGTTCCAAGGGCCCGAAACAATCGCCGCGGTGGTCGCCGAGCCCGTCGCCGCTCCCTTCGGGACAGCCGTGCCCGGCCCCAACTACTGGCCCATGCTGCGGGAAATCTGCGACCGCTATGGGTGCCTGCTCATCGCCGACGAGGTTATCACCGGCTTCGGCCGCACCGGCAAGATGTTCGCTTCCGAGCATTGGGGAGTGACCCCCGACATCATGACCATCGCCAAGGGCCTCACCAGCGGCTACATACCCATGGGCGGGGCCCTCGCTCGCAAGCCAATTTCCGACGCTTTTGTCGGCAGCCAGCGGGCCTCCCTTCACCACGTCATCACCTTCGGCGGCCACCCGGTAGCCGCCGCGGCCGCCCTCAAGAACATCGAAATCCTGGAAGACGAGGGCCTGGTCGAGAACTCCGCCCGCATGGGCCGTTATCTCTTGGACGGTCTCGAAGAACTCAAGGAGAAGCATTCCATAATCGGCGACGTCCGGGGACTGGGCCTCATGTGCGCCGTTGAAATAGTCCAGGACCGCGAGACCAAAGAGCATTTCCCCGCCGACACGGATCTGGCCGCCCGCCTGACCCAGGGTTTCTCCGACAACGGCCTGATCCTACGCGGCAGCAACGCCATTAACATCATGCCGCCCCTCTGCGTCTCTTCCCACGACGTCGACGAGATAGTCTCGACAGTCGACCTGGTCATCGGCCAAACGGCCCAAGCGATGGGCGCGGGGTAAAAGCCTCCTAAGGCTCGTTCAGTCTACTCCCGGACGAAACCTCGGCCGTGTCCTATTTCCACTTAAGTCGCGTCTTCAGGTGGTTCAGCTGATTCCACCCCAATTGCCCTTCATGTTGAAGCCGTCCCACCGCTATGCCGGGAGCAATCCCCTGTTGCCCGGCGAACTCTCGGACTTCCGCTGCAGTGCCCGTGAACGAGTCGGCAAATCCTTCCCAGTCGGCGGGCGGTGCCAAAAAGTCGGTTGCCCAGGCATCGGCTTCGGCATCGCTGGTCGTTATCCTGCTGTTTCCAGTTTTGTGTCTACCCGCGTCTATGAAAACGTCCTTCTTGCTATGCAGCAGGATATGCGCCGCCTCGTGGAAGAAACTGAACCATAGATGGTCGTCGGTCAGAAGACGGGCGCTCAATTGAATCACCGCCTTGCGCGGAGACGACCACCAGACCGCCCCACTCAGCGCCGCCTTTGGCAAGGGCTTAACGAAGCACAAGGCGACACCAGCGTGGTTGCACAGGTCTTGCGCTTCCGTCAATGCTTCTATAGTCGGTGTTACAGTACCGACGCGTATTTGCCGGAGCGATTGCCTGAATTTCGCTTCATTGTAATCGGAGCAAACTGTCTTCTCTGCCTCAATTTCCCCCAACCGCAGCCAGGTCGCCAACGTCGCCTCGTCACTTTCAAAAGCCGGGGAATGGCGGTATGAAATCTGACTGGTTGAATACTTGACGCGCCAAGCCTCCACCGAGCCAACGCCAAAGAAGCCAAGCAACTTGGCGACGGTGTCTTCCGCCGACGTTGGGTTATCCATAACTCCGCGGGCCACCAGTCCCTTGACCGGAAATCCCTTGGCCCAATTGGCAGATTCCGCTGAATTGGCAGCCTCAATTTGTTGGGCCAAGCGGAGGCGGTAGTTGGACTCCATACGAAGCCAAATGCCTGGGCCTCCTCCCAGCACTCGGTCGAACTGAATTGCAGTCTCGGGTACTATAGGAGCCTTCCCGGTTATTATTTCGCTGATCAACTTGGCAGAGCGCCCACATCGCCGGGCAAACTCGGCTTGGGACATGCCTCGCGCTTCCAACTCTTCTTCCAACACCCATCCAGGCGGCGCGGCATAATCAGGGTTGTACCGAACGGCTGCTTGCGTCATAAGTATTGACCTCCTTAGTGATAGTCAACCACGTCAGTAACGATGATCGCCGTCACTTGGGCTAGGTCTATCCCTCCATCTGCTTTCAACGGGACCGGGTCATGATCCGGCGACAATACCAAACGGTAAGGCTGAACGAGGCTAACCGCGAACGATCCCCCGCGATCGCCGGTTAGCTGGTGAAGCCCAAGTGGTGGCCGCTCCCCCGCCTCTGCCAACGTATCAGCCGCTTCCAAGACTGCCAGGCGTGATGCTATCGTGCGGGCCATACGGTCGCCGTATTCCTTTTGGAGCGCTCTTGCCGAATTAAAGACTGCCGCGAGTTTTCGGGTCCGGAATGTGATCTCCACCCATAGCGCTCCCCTATTTTGTTACCTGATGGGTAACACTATATCACAGGATGACCATCGGCCTCAACTGCCGGTCCTATGGTGTGCTTGCGCAGGCGGCGAGCGGGAGCAAAAGTTGCTTTCGCCGGATCTTGGGAACCCCCATACCCCCAACCGCCCCCACAGTGCTAAAATAGTTCCCGGACAAACAAAGTTGGGTGGAGGACGATGGCCCAGCAATACATCTTCGTTAAAGGCGCCAGGGAGCACAACCTAAAGAACATCGACGTCCGCATTCCCCGCGATAAGATGGTCGTCATCACCGGAGTTTCCGGCTCCGGCAAAAGCTCCCTCGCCTTCGACACCATCTACGCCGAGGGACAGCGCCGCTACGTCGAGTCTCTCTCCGCCTATGCCCGCCAGTTCCTTGGCCGCATGGACAAGCCCGACGTGGACTACATCGAGGGCCTCTCCCCCGCCATTTCCATCGACCAGAAGGGCGTCTCCCACAACCCCCGCTCCACCGTGGGCACCGTAACCGAGGTCTACGACTACCTCCGCCTGCTCTTCGCCAGGATAGGCCGCCCCCACTGCCCCAAGTGCGGCCGCCCGGTAGAACGGCAGACCGTCCAGCAAATCGTCGACGCCGTCCTCGCCCTGCCCGAGGACAGCCGCATCATGCTCCTGGCCCCCAAGGTCAGGCGCAAGAAGGGCGAGCACAAAGACGTGTTCGAGGCCGCCCGCAGGACGGGATTCGTCCGGGTGCGCGTCAACGGCCAGGTCCACCTGCTGGAGGAGTTGGGCGACCTGAACCTGGACAAGAAGAAGTGGCACTACATCGAACTCGTCGTGGACCGCCTGATTGTCCGCCCCGACACCGAGGTCAACCGCGTCGCCGAGTCGGTGGAAGCCGCCCTCAAAGAAGGCGACGGCGTCCTGCAGGTGGACCGGGAGGACGGCGAAGAACTGGTTTTCTCCGAGCAGTTTTCCTGCGCCCAGTGCGGCACCAGCCTGCCCGAAATCGAACCCCGCACCTTCAGTTTCAACAGCCCCCACGGCGCCTGCACCCAATGCACCGGCTTGGGCTACAAGCTGGAGGTCGACCCCGGCCTGGTGGTCTACAACAGGAACCTGTCCCTCTCCGAAGGGGCCGTAACCCCCTGGATGAGGGGCGGCGTTTCCAACAGTTGGTACCTCAGCCTGCTCGAGGCGGTGGCCCGGGAGCACGGCTTCTCCGTCAAGATCCCGGTGAAGGAGCTCACCCAGGACCATATCGACCTGGTCCTCTACGGCAACCGGTCTAAGAAAGTCACGATACGTCACAAGTCCCACAACGGCCGCATCTATAGCTGGGACACTACCTTCGAGGGCGTGATTCCCAACCTGCAGCGCCGCTACCGGGACACCGAGTCCGACCACACCCGCCAGGAAATAGAGCGTTACATGGCCGCCCGGGCCTGCAAGTCCTGCGGCGGCAAGCGGCTCCGGCCCGAGGCGCTGGCCGTCACCGTCTGCGGCCTGGGCATCATGGACGTGTGCTCCAAGAACATCGGCGACGCCCTGGAATGGGTGCGGGAGATCGACCCCGACGCCTCCGGAGACCACCCCGGCGACACCCTGTCGGTCCGTGACAGGACCATCGGCAACCAGATTCTCAAGGAGATCGACGGCCGGCTCCGGTTCTTGACGAACATCGGGCTGGACTACGTGACTATGGACCGCACCGCCCGCACTCTCTCCGGCGGCGAGGCCCAGCGAGTTCGCCTGGCCACCCAGATTGGCTCAGGCCTTACCGGCGTCCTTTACGTCTGCGACGAACCCACCGTCGGCCTGCACCCCCACGACGACCACCGCCTCATCGGCACCCTGAAACGCCTGCGGGACATGGGCAACACCGTGATTGTCGTGGAGCACGACGAGGCCATGATGCGCGCCGCCGACTTCATCGCCGACCTGGGTCCCGGCGCCGGCGAGCACGGCGGCCACGTCGTCGCCGCCGGCCCCATCGACGAAATCATGGAAGCCCCCGGCTCTATTACCGGCCAGTACCTCAGCGGCCGCAAGCGGGTACCCACGCCGGAGGCTCGACGCCCCGGCAACGGCCATTTCCTGCGTATCACCGGGGCTAGGGAGAACAACCTCCGCAATATCGACGTGGAGATTCCCCTGGGACTCCTCACCTGCATCACCGGCGTGTCCGGGTCGGGCAAGAGCAGCCTGGCCTACGAAATCCTGTACAAGCGGCTGGCCCAGATGCTCTTCCGGGGCCGGGACCTTCCCGGAGCCCACGACGATGTTACCGGCGTCGAGAACATCGACAAGGTGGTCAACATCGACCAGTCCCCCATCGGCCGCACCCCCCGCAGCAACCCGGCCACCTATACCGGCGCCTTCACCCCCATCCGGGAGCTATTCTCTAACCTGCCCGAGTCCCGCGTCCGGGGATACAAGCCGGGGCGCTTCTCCTTCAACGTCAAGGGGGGCCGTTGCGAGGCCTGCCAGGGGGAGGGCTACAACCAGATTGAGATGCAGTTCCTGCCCGATGTTACCGTACCCTGCGAGATTTGCCACGGGCGCCGTTACAACCGTGAGGCGTTGGAGGTCACGCTCCGGGGCAAGAGCATCGCCGACGTGCTGAGCATGACCGTCGCCCAGGCCCTGGAGTTTTTCGAGAGCATCCCCCGCATCCGGGCCAAGCTCGAAACCCTGCGCGACGTTGGCCTGGGCTACATCCGGCTGGGCCAGCCCGCCACCACCCTCTCAGGCGGCGAAGCCCAGCGGGTCAAGCTGTCCACCGAGCTGTCCAAGCGGGCCACCGGCAAGACCATCTACCTCCTCGATGAACCCACCACCGGCCTGTCCTTCGAGGACTGCGCCGCCCTCCTCCGGGTTCTGCACCGTCTGGCTGACGCCGGCAACTCCGTGCTGCTCATAGAACACAACCTCGACGTCATCAAGAACTCCGACTGGATCATAGACCTGGGCCCGGGAGCAGGCGACCGGGGCGGCCAGCTCATTGGCGTCGGCACCCCCGAGCAATTGGCCGAAAACCCGGACTCCCACACCGGCCGTTACATCAAGCAAGTCCTGGCCCAGGCCACCCTACCGTCCCCCCAACCCGCCGCCGTCGCCGCCGGCGACTAGCCCAGTGCCCGCGGACATGACCCCTCAACGGGACGCCTCCACAACATGACCCCCTTCTTCAACCGTCATTCCGGCCTTGAGCCGGAATCTCGGGTTCTGGAATCTCGGGTTAATGAACAGTCCGTTCGTGGTGAGCTTGTCGAACCACCCGAACGGACGCGGCTATCCCCCGTTCGTGGTGAGGCTCTATCCGCACAACTAACGACTCTTACCGTCCTATAAGGCCTCATATAGGCCAGGTTCGTAGCTGGATTGATGACATCGGAGCCTTGACCTGTCCCCCGAACTCCCGTAAAATACCACTACGTCCCACACGCTGTGTGGGAAATAGTATGGGAATAGAGGGAGCATGGAGAATCTTAACGCCCTTTCGGCAAAGACCCTTAGCAAACCCGGCAGGCACCGCGCCGGCGACGGCCTCTACCTCAACGTCTCCCCTTCGGGGAGCAAATCGTGGGTCCAGAGAATTGTAATCCATGGACGGCGCCGTGACATAGGGCTGGGGCCCTATCCCGCGGTCAGCCTTGCCAGGGCCCGGGAGATCGCCCACGATAATCGCACCGCTATTTCCCAGGGCCGGGACCCGGTGGCTGAGAAACGGGAGGCGCGCCAGGCAGGCCTGAGGAGTGCCCCGTCCATCCCCACCTTCTCTGAAGCCGCGGCCCTGGTGATCGAGTTGCGCCGCCCCACCTGGAGCAACGCCAGGCACGCCGCCCAGTGGGAGAACACCCTGGCCACCTACGCCCATCCTGTGATTGGGACCAAGACGGTCGACTCCATCACCCCCGCCGACGCCATGGAGGTGCTTACGCCAATCTGGACCGCCAAGCCGGAGACCGCCAGCCGGGTCAGACAGCGGATGGAGACCGTCATGGACTGGGCGATCACCCACGGTTACAGACTGGACAATCCCGCGGGGCGGTCGCTACTCAGGGTATTGCCTCCGGTCAAACGGCTGAAGGAACACCGGCAGGCCCTGCACTATGCGCAGGTGCCGGAGGCGGTGGCGCGGATCAGGGAGTCAACCGCCGACACTCCGACCAAGCTGGCCTTTGAGTTTCTCGTACTGACCGCCGGCCGCTCCGTTGAGGTGCGGGCGGCGGAGTGGAGCGAGATCGATTGGGAGGCGGCTAGCTGGGAGGTCCCCGCCTCCCGGATGAAGGCCAGGCGTACCCACCGGGTGCCGCTATCCGGCAGGGCAATGGAGATACTGAAGGAGGCGGTACGCTTCGGCGACGGTCATGGCCTGGTATTCCCCTCCGCCCGTAGCGGCAAGGCAGCGTCCCCCACGACGTTCATCGCGCTGATTCGGCGTCTGGGCATCCCCGCCGTACCCCACGGATTCAGGTCCAGCTTCCGTGACTGGGTGATTGAGCAGACGGCTACGCCGTGGGCGGTGGCCGAGGCAGCCCTCGCCCACAACGTGGGCAATTCTACGGAGGCGGCATATATGCGGGGCGACCTGTTCGACCAGCGCCGGGTGCTGATGGACGCTTGGGGCACGTTTGTAACCAGTGAGACTAACGAGGAGGACAATCGTGGGTAAACGAGGGAGACCGGGGTCTATGAGCACAGTTCGGGGGCGTAACTCTCCGCCATATCAATCCCTCATGCCGCGCCATAGAGTCGCATAAGCCCAGCGTACGTAGTGGAATTGCTGATGCCATACCCTTGCCCCTTCCCTCAGGCTCCCGTAAAATGCCACCCAATCCCACGCATTGTGTGGGGAATCATGTGGCAGGTACGGGAATATGGGGAGACTTACAGAACCCACCGCCAAGGCCCTTAGCAGACACGGCAGGCACGGCGACGGTCTCTACCTCAACATTGCCCCTTCAGGCAGTAAATCGTGGGTACAACGAATTGTAATCCATCGACGCCGCCGCGACATTGGTCTGGGTCCGTATCTCGCCGTCAGTCTTGACAGAGCCCGGTCCATTGCTCAGGAGAATCGCTCCGCCGTTGCCCAGGGCCGGGACCCGGTAGCAGAGAAGCGGCTGGAGCGGGGGGCTATCCGCAACCCAGCGCCATCTATTCCCACATTCTCCGAAGCAGCCGCCCGGGTAATCGAACTGCGCCGTCCCACCTGGAGCAATCCTAAACACGCGGCCCAGTGGCAATCGACACTCCAGACCTATGCCTTCCCCCTGATCGGGAACAAGCCGGTTGACGGCATCACCTCCGCCGACGTCTTAGAGGTACTATCGCCCATCTGGACCGGCAAGCCGGAAACCGCCAGCCGGGTCCGCCAGCGGATGGAGACGGTCATGGACTGGGCGGTTGCCCAGGGCCACCGGCTTGACAACCCCGCGGGTAGGTCACTGCTCAAAGTCCTGCCCAAGACCCAACGGGTGAAGGAACACCATCAGGCATTCCCCTATTTCCCGATACCAGAGCTGGTGAGGCAAGTCAGGGGTTCCACTGCCAATATTTCGACCAAGCTCGCGTTTGAGTTTCTGGTCCTCACCGCCAGCCGCTCCCGGGAGGTGCGGGAGGCTGAGTGGAGCGAGATCGACTGGCAATTGGCAACCTGGGAGATTCCCGCCAGTCGAATGAAAGGCCGCCGGCCCCCACTTGTCCCACTGTCCACTGGTGCCGTAGATATGCTGTGGCAGGCAAGGGAGCTATACGGAGACCGGGGGTTGATATTCCCCGTCGCGCGCAGCGGCAAGCCAGCGTCGGAAATGGTGTTCGGCGCCCTGCTCCAGCGGCTGAAAATCCCGGCTGTACTCCACGGTTTTCGGACCTCCTTCAGAAACTGGGCAGCCGAGTGCACACCCACGCCCTGGGCGGTGGCCGAAGAGGCCCTCGCCCACAACACCGGCAACAGCACCGAGGTACAGTATCTGTGGAGCGGCCCATTCCTCCAGCGGAAGGTGTTGATGCAGGCCTGGTCGAACTTCGTTACCGGCGGGGCCGATACGGAGCGGCAAACGTCCGGACCAACCCCGAACACCGGTGACAGCACCGAGCCAAAGTCTGTCTGGGACGGCTCATTCCCCCGGGTACGAGAACGAACGGAGGCTCGGGAGGCTTACCGTGCGAGTTTGACCGAAAGGACGGAGGGCAAAACACATGAGGAAATCCGAGACGAATTTCTTCGCGACGTGCTGGAAGGCAAAATTCCGGATTTCCCCAAATACTCCGATTTGCCGTCCTGGTGGAGGGATACTCCTGAAGAATTGGCCTATTCAGGCCACCCATTATTTCCCGACCGGTGGACGTTGCTGGAAATCTACATTGACCTGGCCAAAGAGCAACGCTGGGCCTGGGATGGACTGTGCGACCTTCTGCGCCAAATGTTCGAAAATGGTGAACCGATCCCCGAGTTGCTAGCAGCCCGTCTGAGGATTAGCTGGCGTGACTTGGATACAGGTGGAGGTCAGACGGCGACAATTATTGTTGCCGGGTGCAGCCACTGACGGACCAATAGCTTCGTACGCCTCAGTGTGCTGACCACCTCGACGATATTCCGGACACTTGTGGCAAGCCTGTTGGTCGGTGTTTCACGAGACTGGTCGGCCCCAAAGCGGAATAGTTTGAGCAGGTTGTGGCCGGTGCAGATCAGCGACCACTCGCCGCTGACCTTCTCCAGGCCCCGTAGCAGGAACTGGCGGAAGCCTCGGCCCTGCTTGATCTGGCCGAATACAGGCTCCACTGTCGCCATGCGCAAGGCGTAACGTTGCCGACCCCGTTTGGTCTGCAGCTTCCGGCGCATCCGATCCCTGGTGGGCATATGACTGGGTATGCGACCTCGGGGCGCGGGCGACGGCACTCTGCCGTGGCGGGTCTGCTCCGGCGCGACGAACGGGTCCACGCACAGCCTGTAGAGACCTTCAACCGCCTGTGCCGAGTAGTAACCGGCGTCGGCGGATACCTCTTTGGGCACTGCGCCGACGTTGTCTATGGCCTCCTCCACCATCGCCACCGCCTGCTGCTTGTCCGAAGTCTGGTTGGTGGCGTGAGCCGCCACGATCACCTGGTAGGCACTGTCCACCACCGCTTGACAGTTGTAAGCCTGCAGGAAGTCCCGTCCGCCCGGCGCCGGCATGATGTGCGACTCAGGATCGGTGAAGTTGCGCTGGGCTTTGTCGTCGGGAACCCCCGAATGACCCTTGCCCGCGGCCTCAGCCTGCTCCGCAGCCACCTGAGCTTCGGCCTCTAACGCCGCCATCGCCTCCCGTATCTTCTCCAACCGCCCCTCCCGAAAAGCCAACTCCTCCGGCAGTTCATCCCCGCGCTTGCTCTGTCCGTACCATCGGTCCTCTTCGTCATCAACCTCCTGGGCACGCCGCAGCAACTCCTCAACCTCCCCCGCCAACTGCGCCTCCTTCTCTTTCATCCGACCATAGCTCATCGCCTTGTGCCTCGATGCGTTGGCCCTCACTTTGGTGCCGTCCAACGCCACGTGACCCAGCTTCACCAGCCCCGCCCGCCGGCACAACGCCAATACTTGCAAGAACAGCCCCGACAGCGCATCCAGATTGTCCTTGCGGAAGTCCGAGATGGTCCGGAAATCCGGCGTGTTGTTCGCCGCCAGTACACGGAAGGCTATGTCCTCGTGGAGTCGCTGGGCGATTCGTCGGGAAGATGCCACCCCGACGCAGTAACCGTAAAGCAACACCTTGACCATCATCCGCGGATGATACGGTGGGCCACCTCTACTCTCCCCCTCGTAGCGGGCAGTGATCTCCGATAGCTCCAACTCGTCCACGACGTCGGAGACGAAGTAAGCCAGATGGTCATCTGGCAACCACTCCCGCATTGCCGCTGGCAAAAGCAACTGCTGGTCTGGATCATAGGGACGGTAGGTCTTGCTCATCGCCCGCTCCCCACTACTCAACTGCGCCTATTCTACCCCAAACCACTCGCCTGCCGTGTTTCTCGGACAGGCTGCTAGCCTGAAATTGAGGATGACTCTTGCATGGGCAGCCTTTTGGAGAAACTCAAGCGGAATCAACGGAGGGGAAGCAAGCCTCGTTGCCATTGGCTGACACATGGTGCACCTAGGCAGGTGGCAAGTCGGCTGAACGCACTGACCGAACCGTGGGGCTCAGTGTCCGCGGGCGACCGCTGGATGCCGGAGGGATTCGACCAAGTTGACGAAGCGCAACTACACTGGTCCCACAGGCTTCTGCGAATGCAGGATTGTGAGGCGAGTGGTGGCTGTCGGAACGCAGCGATGACTCCCAGACGCCTAACTGGGACATCGCAAGCACATGCACCGTGAGAGGGCACAATGGGTTACTCCTAGTGGAGGCAAAGGCGCACACTCGAGAACTGAAGGCTGAAGATCGATCTGGTGGGAGCCGCCCAAACCGCGCACGGATTGCCGGCTGCATCGAGGAGACTAACACCGCGTTGGCGTATCAGACAGGCCTTGACTGGGCACTGTCACATGAGCATCGCTACCAGATGGCCAACCGCTTCGCTTGGTCTTACAAGCTAATGGAACTCGGCTATTCCGTGATCCTTGTCTATTTGGGATTCCTCAGGGCCAATGAGATACGGAGGGACAGGGAGCAGACTCCTTTCAACAGCCATGCCGACTGGGAAGGTCTCGTCAAGTTACACAGCGAGCCCTTGTTTCCCGTAGAGGTCTGGGACCGCCAATGGGTCATTCACGGTCTGCCTTTTGTTCCGCACATCTCTTCAATGGAGACACCCTACTACGGCCCAATGAAGGAGACTGACGATGTGGGGGCGAGAGGAGTCTAATTCTACAAGAACTCTCCCTAATTCGTCGCGGAAGCCTTCAAGGTCATCCACGAGAGTGACCTGAAGCATTCTTCGTAGTAATCGCAATGTGGGCTTCTCTGGTCATTGAACCCTAGTCCCAACCGAATCTACAGCCCAAGAATACTGCGGGTTATCGTTGGGATTGTAGCCCCGACAACAACTCGCCGATAGTCGCACTTTGCTATTCTTGGGATAAATCGCCAGTACCCAACAGTTTTATAGCCAAAATGGTCATAGTTCTACCGCCATTCCCTCCGCCACGAATTGTCTTCTCGGACAGTTCCGTAAAGCCTCAACACCGCTATTTCTTTAGCTGGCTTAGTGAGCACGGTGCTTGACCGCCCTTTGGCTACGTGAGGCTGGATCCTCTATGAGCTAGCCGGCATAGCTGGTGCTTCGGGCAGGCTACAGCAGGTGGCCAGACCGCGGCCCCGCCAATAAAATCGTCACATGAGGACCTGCGCTAGGAGCTTTTCGCCGTTCCGGGAGTGAACTTTGGGGGATCCCCGACGATTAAGAACAGGAAAGACCAGGAAAAGGCGACGGCGGCGATGGTCAGGAGAGCAACATCG
Source organism: Dehalococcoidia bacterium (assembly GCA_965249215.1). Taxonomy (GTDB): domain Bacteria; phylum Chloroflexota; class Dehalococcoidia; order Lucifugimonadales; family UBA3495. The sequence continues at coordinate 1,720,004 of CBDFLN010000002.1, forward strand.
TAGGTCCCGGTGGCGTCTCGCATAAATCCGGCAAAGAGGGGCGCTATAAACGGGGCTATGCTGGTCGGCACCCTGGCTATGCCGCTGATGGCGGCGAACGCCTTACGGCCAAAGTAGACTCCTCGTATCGCATGGGTCACCGGGAAGCGCGCGCCGTATCCTACTCCCCACAACACGGCGAAGACAAAGAGCATCTCCACGCTGTGCGCCAGCACCAGGACCGCCACTGACAGGGACTGCAGGACGGAGAACACGCAAGCCACCATCCTGATGGGAAATCTGTCACCAAGGTAGCCGCCCACCAGCATGAAAATAGCGGTTGTCCCTGTGTAGACGGCCGTCACAACGCCTATGGTCTGAAGGGAGAAGCCGCGGTCGTCGAGCATAAGCCCCAGGTGGACCAGTATCACGGCGATAACGCTGTTAAAGACAGTCTCAATGGAGGTGAGCAACCAGAAGGTCTTGGACCTGAGGGCCTCCTGCCAGGTATATCCTTCCTCCTCTGCCTCCGTATTGCCGGCGCTGGAATTGCCGGAAGATGCGGCGGTGGGCAAGGGCGGGTCGCCGTCAGGTCTTAAGCCCAGGTCCTCCGGGCGATTGTGCACCAGCCGGGATATCGGAAAGGCGATGGCAATTATCAGGAACCCAATGAAAAGAGCGGTGTTGCTCCAACCAAAGCGCTCCGAAATGTCCGGGTCCGTCCCGCCGATGGACCAGGCCAGCAACAAGGGTATGACGATTCCCCCAATTGCCAACCCCTCCGCCAGCAGCGACATTGCCCGGGACTTATAACGGATAAACCAGCTGTTCATCACGGTCTGCATTGGGAGCGTGCCGGCCAGGCCCGAGCCCAGGCTAAGGATGAAGAAAGCCGTATAGAGCTGCCACAGTTCCCGTACCTGGCTGAACCATACGAAGCCGAGTCCAAAAATGGTCAGACCTACGAACACCATTCGACGGGGACCCAACTGTTGGACCAGGAACCCTTTCACCGGGCCCAGAATCCCCCCCTCGGCCTGGGTGACAGCAAAGGCCCAAGACATTTGACCAGCAGTCCAGCCAAAAGCGTTTCGCAACACAGGATTCCATATCGGCAGGCCCCAGTAGAAAGGCGTATTTCCCAGGACAGCGATCAAAGCGCCGAGACCGGCCATAAGCCAGCCGCGGAACATCCCCCGCAACCGGCGGTTGACCTCGGGGACGCCTGCAAGGGCCATGAGCAATAAGCCCGAGGCCAGGAACAGCAGACCGACGGACGTCATGGCGCGGGAGCCTTCCAATTAAGCTTGGGAGCGGGCGCTCCTGTCAGATACGTTGTCAACGGACCCTCATTGGTTTGACGGCGCCAAGGACGGGTTGGGGGTTGGGCGCAGTCCATTTGCAACAGTTCCCACTAGTATATAAGCTGGAGTCGCGACAGCCTTATCCGGTTTAGCCCGAATCCACCGAAGGACACCGATGGACGGCGTGAGGAAAGCGGAAGGGGGATGAGGGAGCTACAGGGGAAATAGCCTGGGTTCCATTTGGGGTAGGGAGGTCGGCGGACGGTCTTCATCGCCGCACAGGGGCCCCTATGGGCGTCTGCAGGAGCTGCGATGCGCGGGATGGCGAGAGAATACGCAGCAGGGAACTCTCTCGGACCGGGCTGGCGCGAGTCTGCGGGGATCTTCGGTTGTCCGGTGGGTGGGTCGGTCGCCGACGGTGCCGTCAGGCCGGGAGTGGAATGGCTCGCAGCCGGGCCAAGGCGCGGCTGAACTTCTCAGCCCAAGGCCAGCGATCCGGAAGATGCAGGGTCAACCGGCGTGCCGAGCGGGTGAGCCGTCCGGCCAGGGAGAAGAACCGCCGCCGGAGGGTCTTGGTGGTGGCTATCCGCTCTCCCAGACCGATCCGCGCGGTCCAGCGGGCCAGGTTGTGGGCCATCGTCTGGACGGCCAGCCAGGCGCCGTTGGCGGCGAAGCGGCCCGAGGGGAGATGGTTCAGCCCGACGCCGTACTTGAGGTCGCGTATGGCATTCTCGATCTCGGCGTGGCGGCGATGGTCAGCCTCCAGTTCGAGCAACTCCCCGTCCCGGTCGGTGATGAACCCGTGATAGCTGTATTTGGCGAAGAGGGCCAACTGGGAACCGGGCGTGGGCTTCACACGCCGGACGATGAGCCGCACCGGCGCGGCGTCAGGTTCACTCTGGAAGGGAGTGCAGGTGGTCTCGGCCACATCGGCGGCGCCGTCCATCCAGTAGGGAATGGGAGTCCAGGCATCCTCGGGTATCGTCTCGATGAGATTGCGCAGGCTCTTGTGCTGGCGGATGGTGATGGAGAAGCGGACATCCATCTTGCGGCAGACGGATACCACGCCATGAGTGTAGAACCCGCTGTCGGCCCGTAGCGTGAGTCGTCCGTTGGCCCCGGCGTAGCGTACCCGCCCCACCGTCTCCCGCAGAAAGTGGGCGGCGCCCCGGGCGGTGTTGGCGCGGCCCTCGCGCAGCCGGGACATCAGCACGTCGCCGGTGCCGGCGGCGACGGCCAACAGCGGGTGATAGCCCCGCTTGCCGGTATAGCCGTGGTGGCGTGCGCCCTCCTTGGCCAGTCCGTAGGTCTCGCAGATGGTGGAGTCCAGGTCAATGGTCAGGGGCCCGTCGCCGGGTCCCGCCCCGGCCTGCCAAGCCCGGGCCAGCAACTCGCGGCTCACCCGGTCGAGTTGACGGACGTGGCCCCACCGGAAGCTGCGCAGGAAGGTGCCCAGGGTGGATGGCGCCTTGACCGTGCCGCCCAGGGTGCAGGCCGTCCCCCCGGTGCGCAACACATCGGCGTCGTCAATGCAGTCGCCCCCAGCCAGCGCAGACGCCACCAGCGTCATCATCTTGTCGCTCGTGTTCGCCCGCCCCGGGGCATCGCCCAGGTCGAGGCGCTGCCGGACGAGTTCGGGCAGGCCGAGGTGCCGCGCCAGGGTGGCCGGAAGGAGCAGCCCGGCATTGGCCACCAAGCGGCGGTCGTCGAAGGTGATTTGGATCCGGTCGGGGTGGTTGCGTGGCAGCATCTATTGGGTGCTCCTTTTCCGGGGTCGGTTTTTTGCTACAAAACCATTATCCCAGAAGCACAGGAGCACCTTCTTGCCGCTTCAGGACGCTAACCCGACGCCCTCCTTCGGTGGATTCGGGTTTAGTCTGTGCGCCACAGTAGCCCCTGAGGTTGGGTCGAGAGTATTGGCGCCAATGGGCAGGCTCCGGGATTGTCAGGATTGGTTGGAGGCGGCAGGTTAGTGGAATACCGAAAATTAGGTCCAACGGACATGACGGTTTCGGCGCTGGGTTACGGCGGTGAGGATGATTGAAGGCTGGGTCGCCCCTGGGGTGAGGAATTCATCAATCACATGGTCACCATCGTGAATCGCGCCATAGACCGGGGGGTCAACTGCTTCGATACGGCGCCGACGTATGGATTGGGAGACTCGGAACGCATATTGGGCAGGGCCCTGGGCCCGCGCCGCAAAGACGTGCTGGTGGTGACCAAATGCGGCAGTCGCAGGGATAGCCGGAGAGACGTTATCCTCTCTTCGGTCGACCAGAGCCTGCAGAGGTTGCAGACGGATTACTTAGACGTGCTGCTGGTCCACTTGCCGGATGTAGACACGCCATTCGAGGAAACTTTGGGCGCCCTGGACAGCTTGGTACAGCAAGGAAAAGTCAGGGCCGTCGGCGTGTCTAATTTCACCCTGGACCAGCTCAAGGAATGTCAGGCGATTCGGCCGATTCAGGTGGTCCAATACTATCTCAACATGTTCGACCGGCGGACGGAGCCGGAGATTTTCCCCTATTGCCGGCAACAAGGCATCGGCGTAATGGTATCCGCGCCGCTGGGCGTCGGCATGCTGACGGGCACCTTTACTGAGGACACGAAGTTTGGAGACAACGACTGGCGGGGTACGGGCGACTACCGCGTATTTCATGCGGGGATGTATGACCGGGAGCATTGGCAACGAAACCTGCGGCTTGTTGAGGACTTGAAACCTATTGCAGAGAAGCGGGGCAAGACCATAGCTCAGCTTGCTTTGAGATGGGTCTTGGCCAACCCCGCCGTGAGCGTAGCCCTGGTCGGGACTCTAAATCTTCACGAGTTAGACGAGGACTTAGGAGCCCTTGGTTGTGCCGTGTCGGGGGAGGGCATGCGGCAGATAGATGAGGTGTTCGCCAAGTACGGCGTAGATACCAATCCCGACATAAGCCTTCATTGAAATAGCGGAGTCCGTTTTGTCCGAGCCGTCCAAGGGAGCGCAATTGTTTCTAGACTAAGTCAACTATTCCTTTGAATCAGGGTTCGCATAGGAGCGCTATGGTGGAGCAGAGACAAGTGGGAAGTACCGGGGTTGGCTTATCGTCAATTGGGTTAGGGAGCGATATGTTCGGGGTACGGCTGGACGAGCGAGAGTGCTTCCACATCTTGGACTACGTGTTGGAGAAGGGAATAACCTACCTGGATACGGCGGAATGGTACGGCAACGGGATGTCGGAGCGGATTATAGGCAACTGGATGCGCGAGAGAAGATGCCGGGATCGGGTTACAGTCCTCACAAAGTTCTTCCCACCCAATGCGACCACTTGGGGTGACCGGGAATACGTTCGCCAAGCACTGGACGCCAGCCTCTCTCGCTTGCAATCCGACTATGTCGACATCTACATGATGCACTTTCCAGACCCCAACGTGCCCATAGAAGAGACGCTATCCACACTATCAGAGGAGGCCGAAGCAGGACGAGTCCGTGCCCTGGGGTGCAGCAATTTCAACGCCAAGCAACTGGAGGAGGCCCTGGAAGTAAGCGCATTGGGCGGATACCACAGTTTCGCGGTCCACCAACCGGAGTACAACTTGGTCATGCCCCCTTACGCCGGGGTCGAGGACCCTGACTATGTTTACCACCCGGTGGGACTATATGAACTCGAAGAGCAGATATTTCCTCATTGCCAAAGGGAAAACATCGCCAGCACGATATACAGTCCGCTGGGCGGTGGATTCCTGAGCGGTCAATATTCGCTGGGAGCCCCGCCGCCGGAAAGCAGCCGGGCCAAAGGGAATCAGAAGTACATTGATCGTAGGTTTACGGAACGCAATTTCCAGATCCTGGACCAGTTGCAGGCCAAGGCCGGTGAATTGGGCATGCCGGTCTACAACTTGGCGATGGCTTGGGCTATGACGCACCCGGCGGCGACTTCGACCATTACAGGTGCGCGTCGCCTGGAGCACATCGACAATGCGCTGGAAGCATCGGAGACCCGCCTTGACCCCGGCCTGAGAGCTGAAATGACCGCCTGGACCCGATAGCGCTGATTAGCGACAATTCGAATCCGTTAGGCTTGCCACACCGACCCATATGGAGTGGACGAGCGCGAATTGTTGACAGGCGTCATCAGTTAAAGCACAATTGGGGTTGCAGGCGTGAGGCGGGGTTGATCGGGCCAGCTAATAATTGTTACTCATACCCGCGGATGGGAAGTCGCCAACAAAGTTTCAGTAAGAAAAGATAGTTGGGAGGTCAATCATGTCCAGCTACAAGGTAATATCATCGGACAACCACATCGTAGAGCCCCCAGACCTGTGGACCAGTAGGATCGAGTCAAAGTACACGTGGCGCGCACCCCACGTTGAGAGTTTTGAAAACGGCGACGTGTGGATGTGCGACGGCCACAAAGTGCTTGGCGCTTCGACCGGGGTCAATGTCGGAAACAGGTTTGTAGACCCGGACAACAAGACGTTCAACTCCAGGCGCGAAGACGCCCGTCCTGGGGGTTGGATTCCCGAAGAGCACGTCAAAGACCTGGATACCGATGGAATGTACATGAGCATCGTCTATCCAACGGTCGGGTTTATGCTCTTCGGCATCCCGGATAGCCTGCTGTTAGACTCAATCTGCAGGAGCTACAACGATTGGGTAGCAGAATTTTGCGGCGCGATCCCCAAGCGGCTCAAGGGTATCGCAATGCTCAACAACGACGACGTTGGCGTGGCGGTGAAGGAGTTGGAACGCTGCGCCAAGATGGGCTATGTGGGGGCTATGATCCCCGTCTATCCAATCCCGGAGCAACTCTACGATAACGAGGCTTACGAACCCCTTTGGGCTGCCGCCCAGGACTTGGGGATGCCCCTTAGCCTGCACATAAACGGCAACCGTTTTTCATACTGGGACCCCGCTACGGCCAGGGCCGCCTTCGAATGCAACGCTGACTATTGGCCGCGGATGTCCCTTACCGATATTATCCTCAGCGGCGTTTTTGAGCGCTATCCGAAACTCCAAGTGGGCTCCGTGGAGCATGAGCTGTCCTGGGCTTTCCACTTCCTGGACCGGCTCGACTACACTTACACCGACCGTATGCCGCCGCCAGCTGACCCCGACCGACCCCGTGAATTGCACCACCGGGCCCGGTTCAAGGACGGCATCCTTCCCAGCGACTATTTCCGCAGCAACTGTTTCATGGGCTTCCAAGAAGATGCCCTAGGCATCCAGATGCGGGACATGATAGGTGTGGACACCCTGCAGTGGGGGTCGGACTATCCCCACAGTGAGTCGACCTTCCCTAGGAGCCAGGAAATTCTCGACAACATTCTGGCGGACTGTACCGAGGAGGAAAAGGCCAAGATTGTCGGTGGCAACGCCGCCAGGATATACCGCCTGGGTTAGGACCTGATGCCGGGCCCTGCCCGGACATTCGCGATCGGCATATTGACTTCGGTGCTCGAACAGGGATTCCGCCGGGCTATCGCGCGGGACAGTGGCACGCGCCGAGGACAAACGGGACTTAGTGCCCCAGGTTGGCTGATGACCTACTGTGCTTGGCCGCCGGTGAATCTGGGCATAATTTTGGTGGCGAAAGCTTCCAGGTTCTTCAGTGATCTAAGAAGCGGCATACCGGGGTGGGTAAACTCGACCAACAGGTAGTCGAGGTTGCACACCTCCCGCAATTCATGGACCTTCTCGGCCACGTTGTCCGGTGACCCGACCAGCAGGGTGCGGGGCTCCAGGAAGTCCCAGTCCAGCTTCACGCCTGGGTCCAGTTCCTCTCCGGGGTTGGTGAACACCTGCCTGCCCCGGAACGGGTCGTTGTAGACGAAAGACGACATAATTGCGGCCTCTGCCTCTTTGCGGGCCTGCTCCATAGAGGATGCAACGTAGGTGGAGCGCATCACCGCCTGGCCTTCTCCCAGGCTGAACGGTCTCCCCTCGGCCTTGGACCTGAGCTCCGCGTACAGTTCCATTCTCTGCCGAATCCTGGCGGCCGGCGGCTGCCAGTAGCAAGCCTGGAGCCCCATTTCCGCGGCGGTCGCGACCGAGTTGTCGCTGGACACCGTCATCCACAGGGGAGGGTGGGGCTGTTGGTAGGGCCTGGGCGTCACCCTGAGCTTGGTCACCCGTTCTCCGTCTTGCCAGACCGGGTCTGACGGGATAGAGGGGTGTCGGAACTCGGTGTCTTTGGCGGGGAAATTGTAGTTGGGTCCCTCGTGGCAGAAATAGGGGTCAGCCCATATCTTCCGGACTATTTCCACGGTCTCTCGGAACAGCTCCCGGTTGTCGCTGTCCTTCCGGGGATCGGCGTTGGGGTGGAACTGGGGCCCCTCGTAGGGCCATATTCCCCTGCCGAAGCCGACTTCGATGCGGCCCCTGGTCATGTTGTCCAGGATGGCCAGGTCCTCGGCAAGCCGTATGGGGTGCCACCAGGGAGCGATGTTGGCCATTTGGCCGATGCGTATTTTGGACGTCCGGGCTGCCAGGTCGGCCCCTAGCAGTATCGGGTTCGGCAGGTCGCCCACCCCGTAGGGGCCGAAGTGGTGCTCGCCGAGCCACATGGCCTCGAACCCCAGTTCTTCGGCTAGGACGGTCTGTTGCCGGAGGTTGTCCAGCATGTCTGCGGAGTTGGTGGACTCTCCGGAGGAGGCAGCGACAGTGGTGAAAGCCGCAAACTTCAAGATGGCACCTCCATTCTATCTGGACGCAGTCCTGGCCCCGCGGGGAGTCGGAGTATCACTCCGGGGCACAATTAGGGGCCGGTAATAGTCCTCAACGGGCGGTGGATGGCGCGCAATCAGGGCCCCTTCAGGGGTGGGTCTTTAGGAGGGCGGGACGGATTCTTGTATTCCAGTAATCGTCGTTGCGCGCTTCCCGTAACTCCTCAACCAACCGCGCCGTCTCCGTTCCTACATCCCGACTTAACTGGGGGGCGGAACGGTTACCGGCCAACCCGGTCACCGCTGTACGCAGTTTCATCACGTATTCCGCAACTTCGCAGGAGGCCCAGTCGGAAGCGGAGCGGGCCTGCAAGGCCTCGAGCTTCTCAAGCCAGTCCAGGCCTTTTTTGGCCTCTTCAACCCGTCACCCAGCGCATTGGTCGTAGTCATACGACATCCTCCTACATGCGCGACTTAATTGGCCTACCCCAGCGTCTTTGTACCACCTGGAATGCTAGTCCCGCAAGGGCCTGAGCCTGCCACATCTTGTGTATTAGTCGCAATGTCAATTTCGCGGGTTATTGGGCCCCAGCCGAGACCTTCCCCCCAAAGGCTTCGTGACGCTGGTCCCCAGAGCGCCAGGGGACGGTCTCCGTATTCGACCAATGGACCGACTACTGCTGCGGCGCTGCGACGGCGTTTGGCAAAGAAGCCACGTTGACAAAGTCCGGCAGTTTCAGCAGGCTACGGATGGCGCCCCAGCAGCCCAATGCCGCCAGCATATGTTCTGACTGGCAGCGGTATAGTGGCGGTGCAACAGATTCATCAGATCCGGCCTTTTGACCGAGAAACCGGTGCGGTTAATGTGTTTGTTTTTGGAGAAACGCTCTTGTTGAAGGTGTTTATTGCATGCCTGGCGGTAGCCGCATTTGCTGCCGTCGCCTGTTCCGGCGCCGAGGAGCCTCCCTGTCCTAGTGGGACCGAGCAGTGGGTAGAGTACCGGCTGTTCATGGGCCGGGGCGGCGAGGCCGGGGAGGTTGTGACCGACGCTGACTGGGAAGCCTTCCTTGCCGGCACGGTGACCCCTCGCTTTCCCGACGGCCTCACGGTCCTGGATGCCCGCGGGCAGTGGCGGGACCAGGGAGGGGTGCTCCAAACGGAACGGTCAAAGCTGCTGGTAATCCTCGCGCCGCCCGGCGACGACGGGGAGCGCCGCATCGACGAGATCTCGAAGGAATACATAAGCCGGTTTCAGCAGGAGTCAGTGTTGCAGGTCGTAGACGAGGCCTGCGTGTCGTTCTCCTGAAGATTAGCGTCAATGGACGTCGAAACCAGCATCATCGCCGTCTTCGCGGCGTACTTCCTGGCGTTGATAGTCATCGCCGTATTCGGCGCGACCCGCATGCGGGAGATGTCGGACTATGTGCTAGCCGACAGGCGGATGAGCAGCTTCACTTAGGCGTTGAGCGCCAGCTCGTCCACCACCAGCGGTTGGACTATGCTGGTATTCCCGGCGCTGGCTTTCTCTGAAGGGACGGTTCACCTGTGGACTATGGTGAGTCTCGTCCTGGGCGGATGGTTCACCTGGAACGTACTGGGAAAGCGGTTGCGCCGCTACACCGCAGCGGAAGAATCACTTACGCTGCCGGACTTCTTTGAGAAACGTTTCGGGGACAGTACGGGGACCCTCCGGACCATCTCGGCGGTCCTGACGATATTCTTCATCATGTCCTACGTGAACTCCGGGCTGATCGGCGGGGCAAAGCTGCTGGAAACGATCTTCGGCTTGGAGCATAACCCGAGCGTCTTGACTACCTTGACGGCGGTCACGTCCTACACGTTCATCGGCGGCTTCATGGCCGTATCCCGGACAGACGTATTCCAGTCGATGGTTATGCTGGTGAGTTTTGTTGTCCTGCCACTAACCCTGATCGCATCTACCGACGGGCCGTTCAGTGGTATAGGGGCGTCTAGTGGCTTCTTTAATCCGTTCACCGACGCCGACGGGAAAACCATTACCGGAGTATTCGTACTTTCCACCGCCGGTTGGGGGCTGGGCGCATTCGGGTCTCAGCGGAAATTGCAACGCTTCATGGCGATTGAAAGTGAGGAGAAAATTGCCCGCAGCCGCAACATAGGTGTCACTTGGATTGTCCTGATATTCTCGTTCGGATTCATGCTTGGGCTGGTGGCCCGCCCCGCCCTGATGGAGATGGGGTTAATGGGAGAGCTGACCGGCGAGGAGGGCCTCTTCGACCCTGAGAGGGTGTACTTCGTGTCGTCAGAGGCGTTCTTTATTCCCGTCTTCACCGGACTGCTGCTCACCGGAGTGGTTGCGGCAATCATGAGCGCGGCGGACTCTCAACTGCTGCTGGGATCTGCCATCGCCACCGACAACTTGCCTCTGCTCAGGCGAATTGCGGGGCGGCTGGGGGAGACACGAACATTGGGGGCGTCGGGCAGGGTTTGGCTGAGGCGCATATTGCTCCTGGTCATCGGTGGCGTTGCGGGGGGGGGGGGAGCGGCGATCATTGCCCCCGACTTGGTCGCCAGCCTAGTAGCCTATGCTTGGGGGGGCATGGGGGCGGCATTCGGGCCGACCATCATCCTCGCTCTATACTGGCGCAGGTTCAACTTCTGGGGCGCAGTGGCCTCCACCCTGGCGGGCACGGCCACTGTGAGCGTATGGCAGTTCAACTCGGGAGGCCCGTGGGATGTGTTCGACATGACGATAGCGGCCGCTCCCGGCTTCATCGCCGCAACCGCCGCCGCCATAGGCGTCACGTTGCTCACGTGTCCGCCGTCGGCCGAGGTCACAGAGCGGTTCGACCGGGTAAACGCACCATCATTTTTCTAAAACGAAGGCTTCCAGTCTATTGTGCGGTGTAGCCACCGTCTATGACCAACTCGCTGCCCGTCATGTAGGAGGACTCGTCGGAAGCCAGGAACAATACTCCGTATGCTATTTCATCCGGATGGCCGGTCCTTCCCACTGGGTTGCGCTCCTCCACCTCCCGTTGCATCTCAGGGTTGGTCAGTCGCCCGGCGGTCATGGGCGTATCTACTGAGCCGGGATGGACGGAGTTGATGCGAATGCCTTGCTTGGCATACTGAATAGCGGCGGTCTTGGTGAAGAGATGGACTGCGGCTTTGGAGGCGTCATAGGCGGCGTTGCCTGGGTGGTATCCTACAAAGGCGGCGGACGAGGAGATGTTGACGATGGAGCCACCTCCGGCCTTTTTCATTACCGGAATCGCCGCTTTGGTGCCGAGAAACACGCCCTTGGCGTTGACGGCCATGACCAAGTCCCACAGGTCGGGGGTGATTTCTTCGAGAGCCGCGGTCTTGATTATCCCGGCGTTGTTTACCAAAACGTCCAGCTTCCCGAACCTGGTTACCGCCGTCTCCACTGCCCTCTGCCAGTCCGATTCCTTGGTCACGTCCAAGGTCACAAAGACGCACTCTCCGCCGGCCTGTTTGATTTCAGATTCTACCCGGCGGCCCTGGGGTTCCAGTAAGTCACCGATAACCACTTTGGCGCCTTCGCGGGCGAACATTCGGGCCTCGGCAGCCCCCATTCCCCTTGCTCCCCCGCTGATTAGGGCAACCTTGTTTTCCAGTCGCATGGCTCTACTCCCTTGCCGTCGATGGCCAGTGACAACTGCTGGCCGGGATTGGCGGCGTCCCAACCAGCGGGGCGGATAGGGGATGCCGGTAAGCGGCGGACTACTGTGCGATTGCGCCGCCGTCGATAACCACCTCGCTGCCCGTCATATAGGAGGACTCGTCGGAGGCCAGGAACAGTACGGCATAGGCCACCTCATCCGGGTGTCCCGTCCTGCCCATTGGGATTACGGCTTCCGCGTGGCGCTGGAATTCCGGGTTGGTGATCCGGTACTGGCCCATGGGGGTATCGATGCCTCCAGGGAATATCGCGTTTGCCCGGATGCCTTCCCTGGCGTGCTGTATGGCGGTGGCCCTGGTAAAGGCGCGCACCGCCCCCTTGGCAGCGGCGTAGGAATTAACGCTGGTGCCTATTAGAGCCGCCACCGACGACGTGTTGACAATGGAGCCTCCGCCGGCTCTGCGCAGTTCGGGAATTGCGTACTTGGTGCCCAGGAACACGCCCTTGGCGTTAACTTCCATCACCCGGTCCCACTGCTCTCCGGAAAGTTCCTCGATGGAGAACGGCCGGCCGTCGGGGTGGCGAGTACTGGGCATGGCGGCGTTGTTCACCAGGATGTCCAGCTTGCCGAACCTGGATACTGCGGCCTGCACGGCGCTTAGCCATTCCAGTTCCTGGGTCACGTCCAGGGGAACAAACAGGCATTGGCCGCCAGCCTCGTTGATTTCAGCTTCCACCTGCCGGCCCTCGGCTTCCAACACGTCGCCGATGACTACCCGAGCGCCCTCCCGGGCGAACATCCGGGCCTCGGCGGCTCCAATTCCCCTTGCTCCGCCGCTGATCAGAGCGACTTTGTTTCTGAGGCGCATGGCCAGACTTCCACAATACAGGGTGTCGACGTTGGCGTGTCTGTGATTTTACCACACCTTCCGGAACGGACAGGCGAGCTCCAGTGGAATCAAATGCAGCTTCCAGATGACAGTCCAACAACCGGAAAACGGCGGCCTCACAGCCGCGACCATGCCGGTAATCTATGTTCTATGGCCTCTGGTATACTGCGGGAAATGATTTCCTCAATCCAAAGGTCCCTGAGAATCATACGGACGTCTCCGGGGCCATGGTACATCCGTGCGGGGCAGTTCCTACGCAACATGATGGTGAAGGTCCGCCATGCGAGCCGCTGCTGCGGGCACCATGGGCAACCGGGGTGTTGAGTGGAGGCCCCGGGGGCTCCCGGTGGGAGCCATCGTCCAACTTAGATCCTTCGCTTCGATGGGGAGCGGGGTGGGCTACAGGCTAGGCGGTCAGAAAACAATTTGGAGGTGAAGACCCATGGAATACCGGAAACTCGGACCCACGGACCTGACGGTGTCGGCGCTTGGCTTCGGTTGCTATGAATACGGAGAAAGGCATTACCACTGGGGAGAAGAGCACATCGATCGAATGGCCAGCCTGGTAAACCGGGCCATTGACTTGGGAATCACCTGCTTTCATACCGCTCCTCATTACGGAGGGGGAGACTCGGAAATCATGTTGGGCAAGGCCCTGGGCGCGCGGCGTAAGGACGTGGTGGTGGTGACCATGTGCGGCTTGGGATGGCAGGACTCGCAACTTGACAGGCCGAGTCGCCGGGACGGTCGCAGGGAGTCTATCCTTCCTCTGGTGGACCAAAGCTTGCAGAGGTTGCAGACGGACTACATAGACGTGCTGCAGGTCCACGCGCCGGATATAAACGCGCCGTTCGATGAGACGATGGGCGCCCTGGACACGGTGGTGCAGCAAGGGAAAGTTCGCTCTATCGGAGCGTCCAACTTCACCCTGGAGCAACTAGAAGAATGCGATGAGACCAGACGGGTCGAGGTGGTCCAGTACGATTACAACATATTGGACCGGCGGAGGACACTGGATATATTCCCCTACTGCGAAGAACGAGGCATTGGCATGATGACGTGGGGGTCTATGGGTATGGGCCTGCTGTCGGGGGCCTTCGGTCCAGACACGAAGTTTGGGACGAACGACGGGCGAGACAGGGGCGGGAGCCCCGAATGGGACGGTGGGGTGCTGGCCCTGGACGTCCGAGAACGAAACGTCCGGGTCATCGATGATTTGAAACCCATCGCGGAGCGCCGGGGCAAGACAATGGCCCAGCTAGCGATAAGGTGGGTATTGGCCCACCCCGCGGTGAGCACAGCCCTGGTGGGCATATTGAACGCCCGGGAATTGGAAGAGGACGTGGGGTTCTTGGATTGGGCGCTGTCGGGGGAGGACATGCGGGAGATTGATGAAGTGTTGGAGAGGCACGGCGTCGATGCTTACCCCAACCAAGGCTTGAACCCGTAGAACCGGAATACGCGAGTCCGGTCGGCCATATAGGTTCCACGCCTAACTTGGTGCAGGATTGAGTCGCCAGTAGAGCGATTAGCCAACCTGTGGGGCATGGCGCTTGCGGGTCGGCCGGACTTGGCGGCTATCCGCTTCCGACGCGGCGCAGCCATTGCGCCACCACCGCGGCCAAAAGGGCCACTACCGCCACGCCGATGCTCAATACCGGCCACGGCGACTCTCCCAGCGGTCCCCCGACCTGGGACAACCCCATTCCCGCAGCCAGCAGCACGCCGGTGATGAGCAAACTCGCTACGGTCAGTGCTCCCAGGACCAGACCCTCGTTCCTCACTACCAAGGCGCGTTCGCTGCCATCCAACCTCAGCTCAGCCAGCTTTGCTCCCAACCGTCTGAGGTCTCCCGCCCTTTGCAGTCCAATCAAGAGCAACAGCGATACCAACAGTAGGAACGCCGCCAAGAGTTGCGGGATCTCCGTTGTGAACATGGGGTATTTCCAGAACGACAGCCAGTCCACCCGGTTGTAGGAAAGGGCCGCCGGCATCTGCGGCGCCAGGGCCAGGATACTCACGAGCCAGAACGAAGCCCAGTGCTTTTGCCGGGCCTGCAGAGCCCAATAAAGACCGATTGGCAATACAACAATCGCGCCTACTATCAAAGCGAACACCGTTGTACCCCAGTCTTCCCACTCCCGAATATCCAGGAGCCACTGCCAGCCCTTGTCCACGTCCACGGCAGCGCCGCCGGTCTGCCACATTACCCATCCCGCCATCCAAAAAAGATAGGCCAGCAGCACCGTCTCCAAAACCCAGAACGGCAACATAGCAGGCGGACGTATTCCAGGAACTCTATACCGGGGGGGCGTCTTGCTGTTCCAGAACCGGGCCATGGACCTACGCTCCGGAGTAGAGGGCTTGCAACAGGGTAGTGGTAAAGTCCTGCTCCGCCGGGTCCCAGGCCACCACGGAGGCCCCGACGTCGCGAATCGGCTGGTACATCTGCCGGGCTTCCCACTGAATCAGGCCCTGCGTCCGTTCCGCTATACCGGTTTCCCCGCGCCTGACCCCTGCGGCCTCCATGTGCACCACCCTGACCGGGTTCAAGCTGCGGGACCGGGCTCTCAACGCCACCAGGCGTCTTATGCCTTCAATGAATCCCTGGACCGACGGGTCATTGCCGTCGCCGCGAGGGTAGTACACGTCGAGCCGGGTAATGGCAAACACCTCCGGCTGAAGTCGGTAGAGAAAGCTCTTGCAGCGTTCCACCGCTACCGATAGGTTTTGCCTTGCGGGCCCCGGCTGGAGAGTGGTCAACTGGTCGGTCAGGCGCTTGAACTGCTTGCGGCCCAAGTCCGGGGTCAGGATATCGTTGGGGGTGTTGTATATGTAAGCCCCAAGGGTATATCCCTGGGAGAGGTAATACTGAGCTATGCTGCCGGCGGCCTCCACGGCATGGTCTATCAATGACGACAGAGTCGTACCCACTTCCATATACTCGGCCCCGTCGAGGAATATCCAGATGGCCTTTCTCCCTTCCTCCTCATACCGGTTCACCAAGAGCGGGTTTGCTCCGAAGGAGTTCTTAGCGCTGGCCTTCCAGTTGACGATGCGCATTGGGTCTCCGGGGGAGTATGGACGCAAGTCCTTGAAATCCGTCGTGGATGAGCCGATAGACGCGACGTCGGTCCTTAGGTGACGGGTGTGGGCCCGTCCCCGGACCTCCTTCACCCGTCCCACCGCCTGGATACGCGGCACCACGGAAAAGTCCTGTTCCGTCCCAGCGTTGCCGTGGTCACGGTGCTGCAGCCCCAGCGGACCTTCTGCGTCCCAAAGGGTATCCCCTAAAGTAAAGAGCCCCCTCTTGGGACAAAGGAATTCGTAGGAAAGGTCAAAGGTTCTGGGGCCGGGCCACTTCCACACCGCCCTGAAGTTGTTCCCTTCGACTACTTCCATTTCTGCGGGCAACTCATCATGGATGAACAACGTTCCAATCCCCGACCTTACTCGCACCCTGCGCCGCACCTCAAGCCTGTCGCCTGCCCAACACACCAAGCGCGGCATCTCCCGCTCAACCTCGATTCCTCTTGGCGGAGCCAGGAGAGTTGCCAGCAGCACCAGCAGAAGTACGAATACCGCCCCCGCAAGGAGGATCGGGTTGCCGAAGACCAGGGCCAGCACCAGCAACAAGAACGACAGCGCCAGCCAACGGGCCGGAAGGGCTGAAAGCATCATTGGCCGTCCCTGCGGCCCAGCTCAGTGGGGACCGGCACCTGGGCCACCGCCTCATCGACCACCGACTCCGGTCTCATCCCTTGGAGAGTCGCCTCGATGTTCAGAATGATCCGGTGAGACAGCGCATCCGGCGCGGCCATCTTCACGTCATCTGGAATCACAAAGTCTCGGCCATGTATCAATGCCATGCTGCGGGCCACCTTGAGCAGGGCAAGGCCTCCCCGGGGACTCACACCGAGGGACACGTGGGGATGCTCCCGGGTTAGCCGTACGATCTGGGTGATGTAGTCAATCATCACCTGGTCCACGTACACGTTGGTTTCCACGCTTCGCTGCAACGCTACGAAGCTTTCAGCGTCAAGCACGGGCTCCACGTCCGCGGAGGGGTCGTCTCTCTGCCACTGGATGCGTCTTTGCAGGATGCTGCTCTCCTGCTCCTGATTGGTGGGGTATCCCGTTCCCAGCCGGAACAGGAACCTGTCCAACTGCGCCTCGGGCAGGGGATAGGTGCCCTCCTGCTCGATGGGGTTCTGGGTGGCAATTACCAGGAAAGGAGGCTTCAGGCCCAGGGTATCTCCATCGATGGTGACCTGACGTTCCTCCATAGCCTCCAGCAACGCGGCCTGGGTCTTGGGGGGCGCCCGGTTGATCTCGTCGGCCAGGAGCACGTTGGTAAACAAGGGTCCCTTGATTAGCTCAAACGCTCCGGTGTTCTGCCGCCATACTTTCGCCCCCAGGATGTCTGCGGGCAGCAGGTCTGGAGTAAACTGCACCCTTTTTGTCTCACTTCCGATAACCTTGGTGAAAACCTTGGCGAGGAGGGTTTTCCCCAGACCAGGGTAGTCCTCGAACAGGACGTGGCCGTTGGCCAGGGCTGCCGCCAACAACTTCCGCAACAGGACCCGATTACCGACGAATATCTCCGACACCCTGTCTATGATGCTTTCGCAGACGGGTCCGGCCTGTTCCACTTCAATTTGACTGCTGCTCTTTTCCATTTCGTCTCTCCGACACTAGTCTCCCGGCAGTATGCGCAGCCGCGGCGCTCCTGCCGGAGTTATGCTGCTGCGTTGGTCGTCACCGGCCCTCACTTCCCACAACGCGCCTTCCTGCGCAAGCACCTCTATGGCCGTTCCTCCCCCGATGTGGGCGCCGGAGTGGCGCCCGGAACGGTCTTGGACCGGGGCAGGAGCGGCCAGGACGGCCAGAGGCAACTCGCCGGCCGTCCCGTTCCCATAGAGATGAGCCACGGCTGCCTCAACTATCCGTGACCTGCGCCATTTCAGCCTATGTTCGTTGGATTCGTTATAGGCAAATAGAGAGAGGGGGCCCCGCCGGGTGCTATGCGCCATTGTCAGCAACGGAAACCACAGTCCCACCGCCAGGTCCAGGGGTGTGCCCCGTTGCCAGTAGGCCGCAACAAAGGTAACCGCCGTGACCTCCGGACTGGCCCCGGTCTCCACGAAGCGCCTGTCCACTGCCATAATCGTCTCTTTGTCAATTACCGGAAGAGGCTCGGGTTCCTGCGCCAGGGCAGCATCCAGGCGGCTTATACTCTCCGCCAACGCGGAGGCTCTTCTTCGCTCCGCCCTTGCCCGCCGTCCAGGCCATGGGTCCCACCCGGCTGAGGATTCAAAGTCGCGCCTGAGCGGCTCGAAAACCTCCGGCACCACCTGAATCGGCGTCCCGTTTCTGAGCAGCAACCCAAGCATGTATTTCCAGAGGTGGGCCCACCTACCGGTCTCGACATAGCGGGTCTGCAGGTCTAACAGCCCCTCGAGGCGCGGGTCTTGCCTGTCTTCCACCGTTTGCACGTGGCGGGACCAGTCCAACCATTCCGCCGGAGGGGCCCCTTCGGGCGCTACCTGCTCCTTGGCATGACGTCTCATCCGGTTTATCGCCACGGCGGCGAAGAGCACCACCGTGAACCATTCGTACAAGGGAGCCAGCAACATTACATCGTAGATAAGGGGCCTGACGAGCAGGCCGTAGAAGGCTAGGAAAGTCCCCAATAATGCGGTCCTGTATACGGATGTGGCCAGAAGACGGCTCGCCGCGCTTATAGCCCACACCGGGCTGGAAGTGTGGTACCTGGCCATGTGCGAAAGTCCCGCCGCAAATAGCCCGCAGGCAACTGAAGCTCCCACCAGTGGAGACCCATGGCCCAACTTCGCCATCTCCGCGCCCGCCAACCAGGCCACCGCCCCGACGACGCTATATCCCACGGCCTTGGCCAGGGGCATGTAGTCCACGTCTTCGGATACGTTGGTCCCCTTGGGCAGCTTGGCCGAGGCGTACAAGCCGGCAACGAATACCCCGATGAGGTATCGCGCCTCGTAAAACAGGCCGAAGTAGGGCTCCGTGGCATACCCGACGAGCAGGTGCGGCCACCGGTTAAGAAGCAACGCGGTAACGTTCGGCAGGGAACTGAGAGCGCCCCAAACAATCAGCCCCAAGCTCGTGCCGAGCATCAGGGCCCCGGCCCATCGAAGGGCTGCCGGCGGCGGGACCCAACGGCCTCTTCTCCCCGACTCTTTCATCACCTGGGACGCCTTGGTTAGCGTTGCGCCCGCATAGCTCACCGCCAGCGCCGACCAGAGGGAGAACAGCAGTTGGCCGTTGGGGAACCCGTGCTCGGTCAGCCAGTCCGCGTGGAGAAACATATACACTACCAGGAAGGCTGTCAGGTGAACCCAGGGTACCGGGAAGACCTGTCCGGCCAATGGAAAGGGCACACTCGCCGCCCGGACCAGCGCAGCGAACACGAATATCCCAATCAGACCACCTATCAGCCCGTAGTAGTCGCCGGGGTCCGATTGAGTACCGGCCAAGAAAAGGCCCCCGCTCACCAAGATGGCCAGCCAGGCCCCTGCCCTGAGCAGCCTTACCGCCATCCTCAGAGCCTGGCCGACCCTGACAGGGAACGCTTCCGGGAGTTTCAGGGCGCGCCTGAGTCTGCCCCTGCCCTGTGCCCAAAAGAGCAGACATATAGCCATGGAAATCAGGGCGGCAAACAGCACAGGCCAGAGCAAAGCCCGGAAGCCTAGTTCCGATGCCCACAGCACCAACGCCGCGGCGGCGATAGCCGCAGTGTGCATCGCCGATACTCTTAGCCGTTCTTCCAACTTCATCGCCACCTACTGCGTTTCCAACCGCCGCCAGGCCCGGTACGCTGCCTCGAACTGCCGCCGGCCTATGGCGTGCTCGCTGTAGTCGGCCTCCTCAAAGCGGGCTATCAGTTCCTCCAAAGCTCTTTGGTCCAGCGTTAACCCGCTCCCAACTACGATAGCTTCCACTTCCCGCGGGGTGGCCTTCGCGGAGATCCCAGGCACTTTCTGCCCCACGTGCGCCAGGAAGGAGTTGTAACGTCGCACAACGTCGTCCCTGAAATCCACGACCTCGAACTGCCCGCGTCCCTCCGACGGAAGGTGTCTCTCGTCACCCTCAAACTCCGCGTCCACTTGAAAGACCCCCAGCTCGGTCCCGACCCTGATCGCTTCGCAGCGGCCGGAGTCGTCGGTCAAAACCTGCTCCGGCTCACCGGTGTCACCGATGGCGAATCTAATCGGTTGGCCGGCCAGGCCCCGGCCCGCGTCGTCAACCAATGCAAAGGTGACCGTCACCGTCTCCCCGACGCCCCATACGGCGGGCAGGTCTTTGGCCGGAGTAGCGAAGGAGACTTCCAGCTGTGTCGGCGCCAATAGGCGCAATTCGAACATCTCAGACGCCTCGGCCGCCCAGTGCCGTTCTGTACCTTCGAACTCAGCCCTAATCCGATATACTCCCTCCTTTTCTCCGACCCACGAGGTCGAGCAACGGCCATTGCGGTCGGCCAACTGCTCCGCCTCCGATTCTTCATCTCCCCAGGCAAACCGGATTACTGCCCCCTCTATCGGCCTGCCGGAGCCATCGGTAAGCCTGCACCAGGCCTGTACCTTTTCCCCGACCTGCCAAGCGTTTGCCTCCTCTTGGGACGTCTTGATAAAAGATATTTCCAGGCGGCTGGCTTCCACGGGTTGTTCATCGGAGTCCGGGCGCTCCTGGGCATCGACTCCCGGTGCGGCGGCACGGATAGAATCCAATACCGTGCGCAGTGCGAACCGGCGGCCTGCCAGAACGGGTAACGGCAACCTCCGGCTTGCCAGATAGCCGCCCCCGACTCCCAGCACCAGGGTCAAGGGGACCAACGTCCAGACCAGCCAACCGGGTCCGCCGCCGCTCTGGATGGGAAGGCTGGCCAGGTATGTTGCCGGCAGGTAGGCGTCATTTCCCTGATAGCTGACCCTGAGCGGTACAGTGGTCAACCCATCTTCGTCGGGTATTTCTACCGTCAGCAAAGCCGCGCCCAGGGCATCGGTCAGGGCAGGTTCTGAGTCGCCGTAGTGGACCGCCGCCCCCGGGATTCCGGCACCAACGTCGTCCAGGACCTTGGCTTCCACTAGCACTGACCTCCCAGCCCGCACGTCATCCACCGGGGTCACCAGGAGGTTAGTCTCCGACATCACCCGCACCGAAACCTTGGTCTCCGCCTCCAGGGCCGGCGCCGACACTTCCAAGTCCATTTCGCCCAGATTAGCGTCTGTGGAAACCGGCAACCGCACCAGGAAGGCCCCCGCGATATTGGTGCGGGCCGACTGGTCACCGTTCACCTCTATCCTGGCGTCGGGTACGCCTTGGCCGCCTATCACCAACGCGCCCCTTAACATAACCGTCTCGCCGCGGGCCACCGGTTCGGGTTGTTCAACCACGATCTCCGTCCTCCCCACGGTGGTGGTCAACGATGCCAGGATGGAATCAAGCTGGTCGGTACCGGCAAACTTTACTCTTAACGTGGCTTCCCCTTCCTCCTCAAACGCGGTTTCCCAGACAAACGTCCCCCCCGGGCCGGTCTCTACTTCAACCGGCTCACCTTGCGCAGCCGTTACCGTTAGAGGATAGCCTGCCAGTCCGTCACCCCTCGTGGTGGAAAGGGTCCCTTGAAGGCGATACGTCTCACCCACCGGAGACACGGTTTCTCCGCTCAATTGCAGTTGGACCGGCTCAACGACCCTTAGAACATACCCGCTCTTGCCCGGCTCCAGGAGGTTGTCCCCCGCGAAGGCGGCCTCGACGGTGTACTTGCCCGGCCGGTCGGTTGCGCCCTTCACCTCGAACGCGCCCAGTTCATCGGTCAAGACCGAGGTGACCACTTCCTCCGGGAGAGTGACGAGGACCTGTTGCATGGCAAGGGGGGCGCCTCGCATATCCTGCATAGACCCGCGGACCACGTATTCCTCCCCGACCTGCACCTCTCTGTCCCCGCCCAACTCCAGGGACACGGGCTCGAACACCCGCAGGGTATAGGCCCCTCCGCTCCGTTGGATAGTCCCGTCTCCCGGGAAGGAGCCCTCGATATCATGTCGTCCCGCTCGCTCCGCCAATCCGCTGATTTCAAAAGTGCCCTGCTCGTCGGTCAACTCGGAAACCATGGACCCGTCGGCCAGCGTGATCTCTATCTGCTTCAGCGCCAGGGGAGCATCGCCACCATCACTTAATGTGCCCCTGATAACGTAATTCTTCCCCACCTGCACTTCTTTGTCACCGGTTAGCTCCAGGTATGAGGGCTGTACAACACTCAGGGTATATCCGGTCTTGCTCGGCTCAAGGACGCGATCGCCGGCAAAGGACGCCTTGATGCTGTACCTTCCGGGGCGCTCGGCAACTCCTCTTACGGTGAACTCGCCGCTCCTGTCGGTCTGGACGGAGCGCATGACCGCCTCAGGCAGGGTGACGTCGACCTGCCGGCTGGCCAACCCCCTTCCCGGCGCATCCCTCAGGGCTCCCCTGATGACGTACTCTTCTCCCACGAGCAGACTTTCGATTGCTCCGATGCTGAGTTCCGTGGGCATCGTCACCATTACGGTCAGTTTGGCCTCGTTGCCCAGCATGTACTCCTGCGGGTCTAAAGTTACCGTCACGTTGTGTTCCCCGGTCTGGCTGAAGGTCCTGCTGAAACTGAAAGCGCCGTTGTCATCCGTGGTCACGCGGAATGAGGCCTGGCCCTGGACAGATACCCGCAGCCTTCGGCCTTCCAAGGGGTCGCCCGCTTCTTCTGTCAAACGTCCTTGGAAGACGCCTTCCTCATCTACCGATATCACCGAAGGGCCGCTGAACTGTATCTCTGTCGCCGAATACACTCCGGTTTCCGGGTCGCTCCAGGACCCCAAGTATTCTTCGTTTCCTATGGCATGGGCTATCAGCTGGTAGCTGCCTTCGTCGAAACTCGTGGGCACCGTGACCTCGATTTCAAAACGGCCGGATTCCGTCGTACCAGTGCCCAGACTCCAGCCCCCATTCTCCTTCCGCTCGTTGATGAAGATCTCCACTGCCATCCCATTCACCGGAGCCCCCGAGAGCGTATCCACCGAACCGCCGATGCTGAACGGTACTCCTATGCGTACCTGCCGAGGCCACTGGTCTATCTCGGTTACAGTGCTGCGCCTTATTTGCGCGCCGGAAGAATGGACCAAGTCGCCAGCTGCTTGCACCGCTCGCGCCAAGGGCCCGTTTGGCGAACCGGTAGCATCAAAAGTTATCCACCCCAACCCCAGGAAGGGCACCTCAGACCATTGGTGGGCTTGGTCGGTGTACACGGTTTGCGTGCCGGGATGGGGCGCTATCGCCCATCCCGACACCACCCGGGCCGGTATGCCTATGGATCGTGCCATAACCACGAATGCGCTGTTGAACACTCCGCAGGTCCCCTCTTGGTGGTCGAACAGGAACCAGTCTACCGGGTCCCTTCCTGCGGGGGGCGCATCGTCAGGAGAATCGGCAAACCTGTAAGGGAAGGTGGTGCTCAGATATCGCTCCAGAGCTCTGGCCTTCTCGTAGGGGCTGTCGTAGCCCCGTGTGACCTCCAAGGCTTTTTGGCGTACCCTGTCCGGGACGCTGGACGGCAGTTGGACGTAGGTTGAGTCCGACGATGGGACAGCCCGCCGCAACTGGTCTTCGGAGTAGTCGGGGATCTCCGAGGTCCACGTGTACTCGGGTACTGGTTCCGAGGAGGCGACCACTACGTTGTGTGGCCGAACATAAGCGAGGGTATCGATGCTTTGCACGTGAAGGGACGTCGGCAGCGGACCGTCGGGAAAATGACCTAGGGAGCCGACAGGCGTCGTGCGGATCACGTCCGTATGGATTACAGCGGGCGTTGTCTGGAACCCGGCTAGCAGCGAGAGTTCAAGGCGTTCTTGAGGAATCCTGGAGAAGGCTCCGTCGTGTTGCTCCATCTCGGCGCTTACAGAGTCTGGGATGGTTTGACCGGGGGGAACCCAAAAGCCAGCGGGGTACAGCGCTAGCCATCTGCCGTTCTGGTACACGTCTCCCGTTGCGGTTCGCAGATAGTTCGTATGTTCTGCGCCTTGGACCTCGAAGACTGGATTGTGAGGCAGTCCGGGGCTTTGCCCTGTACCAGTCCCAGGGACGAAATACCCCTGATTCTCGAATATCACCAGCGAAGCGCCGCTCTCCAATTCAGTAATCGACCCTCCCTTCTCTTTCAGAATCTCCTGCGCCACTTCTCGATATCCCGGCCGCGTGTCCCCAAGTACCTGTTGCAGTCTGAAGATGCCGGTGCCGCTGTCTTCGGCCAGGATGTTCAGAGCTTCATCGATCCTCTCCGTGATTGCCTGTTTGGCCTGATCGGAGATTTCGGGCGAGTCTTCTACCGGCATGTCTTCTATGACATTGGGTCCGCCGGTATCGTCGCTATCGGATGCTTCGTATTCGCTGGGATAGAAGCCCGGGGTCCGGGACGGCGGTCCTCCGGCAGGCGTCGGCTCTAAGGTCACCCATCCGATGCCGTCCAGGGCCACCTCCGCCCATTGGTGCGCCTGGTCGGAATTTACCGTCTGCTCATCGTCTGTTTGGCCAATCGCCCATCCGGAAACCACCCGCGCAGGTATTCCAGTCGACCTGGCCAGCACCACGAAGGCGCTGCTGAACACTCCACAGGTGCCCTCTTGATGATCGAACAAGAACCAGTCCACCGGGTCCCGACCCTGCGGAGGCCTCGGGCCCCCAGGCTCGTAAAAGGCATAAGAGTAGTTGCTCTCCAGGTATTCTTCTATTGCCTTGGCGCGGGCGTAGACTCCCGATTCTCCTTCCGTAATCTGCCTGGCCAGGACGCCTATCCTGTCCGGCAGCCCTTCCGGTAGGGCCACATATTGGGAGTCGGCATAGGGGCCAGCCCCCGTAAGGTCGTCGATACGAAATACCCGTGACTCGCCAGTCCATGTAATGGACTCCACGGGGCCCGAGCTACGGAAGGTCTCACTGTATGGCCGGTAAAGCCCTTCTTCAGAAACGTTGATCATGGTCTGGGACACGGGCCTAATCCCGGCGACGAACTGCGACTCTGATTCGTAGGGGCGGGCGGTGATAGTGCTTTGATGTGAAGCCTGAGGGGTGAACCGGTCAGGGACCCATTCCGGCGGGGCCGGTCGGTTGCCCGATGCCTTCCATTCATCCAGCGTTTCGTTTAACGAGCCTGAGAAGCTCTGGTCGGTACTGATGACTACATCGACCGGGTCCAACTGCCGCCAGCCCCCGTTGTCGTACACGTCTCCCGCTGCGGTTCGCAGGTAGTTGGTGTTGCCAGCGCCGCTTACCCGGAGCACGGGAATCTTGGGAGGCTCAGGAGCCTGGAGTGCGGTCATACCTACTCCAACGCCCGTCCCAAATCCGTCCGCGGATGCCACGGAGCCACCGGTCTCCAACTCGGTGACCTGTACACCGAATTTCTTTAGCGCCCCCGCTGCCGCTTTCCGCACCTCTGCGTCCTGGTCTGAAAGAGCGCCCAATAGAGGCTCTATCGCCTTCGAGTCGCCCAAGGCCGCCAAGCCGTCAATGGCCGAAATTCGGACTTGCGGGGAGTCATCCCCTATCAGCGCCATTATCAGCGCATCGACGGCTTTTTCGCCCTGTAATTTCGCGATGGCTCTTGCGGCCGCGGCCCGGACCTCTTCCACTTCATCCTGTTGAAGGGCGTCAATCAGGGCATCGATGGCTTCCTGGTATCCTTCATCTCCCAAAGTATCGGCGGCTTTGAGCCGGACCTCAGGGCTGGGGTCTTCTGAAAGGGCGCCCGATATCGCATCCAGGGCCTTCGAGCCTCCCAGAAACGCCAGGCCGTCGATGGCCGAGGCTCTAACGAGGCCGGACTCGTCATCCTCCAGAGCCTTTATCAGCGCAGCGACGGCTTGCTCGCCCATCAGGTTGGCGAGGGCCCTCGCGGCGGCGATCCGGACCTCTTCCGCATCATCCTCTTCGAGAGCAGTAGCCAGTGCATCGATGGCGTTCCGGTACCCTTCATTGCCCAGGGTATCCGCGGCTTTGGCCCGCACCTCCCACGCCATGTCATTGCCCAACGCTTCTATGAGCGGGGCGCTTACGTCTTGTAGTTCATCGGGGGACCTGCGCGAGTAGTCCAACAACTCGTTGATCGCGCCCAAGCGGTCCTCCGGGTCGGGACTGTCGGGACTATTGAGCAGGTTGTATGCAAGCCGGTCCCTCTCGTCTTCCCACGCCTCCAGCACGTTGGCCCGGAAGGGGGCCCCGTTATAGGGAGTCGGGTCAAATCGTGTCCAACCTATGTTTTCGAACGCCACCTCCGCCCACTGGTGCGCCTGGTTGGTGTAGACCGTTTGCTGCTCCAGCTTTTCACTTATCACCCACCCCGACACCACGCGGGCCGGTATTCCCACCGACCGCGCCATGACGACGAATGCACTGCTGAACTCGCCGGCAGCGCCCTTCCCGGTCTCGAACAGGAACCAGTCAACTGAGTCTCTGCCTTCGGGAAGGACGTCATCAGCGATGGGCGCCCGCGTATATTCGTAATTCTCCCGCAGGCTCCACGCCAGGGCTCTTGCTTTTTCATACGCGGATTCATATTCGCCCGTAATCTGTTCGGCCAGCGTACCCACCCTTTCCGGGACGCCTTCCGGCAGGCCAAGGGCAGCGGGGTCCGAATAGGTTAGTGCTCTAAGCAGCACGTCATCCGAGACCCGGGGGTGGTTTGCCGACCAGCCGTACTCGTCTACTTCACCGTTCGTCGAGAACGTGCTGCTAAACGGCCTGTACCGGCCGTCGGTATCTATGAAGGCAGCACCGATTGGGATAGGCACTGTCCCTTGGGGAACTTGTCCGTCCGGGTCACCGGCCACAACGGACGTTTTTAGCTGCTCCGTTTCTTGAGCAGCGCCACCGGTCCAGGATAGCAACGCGGCTCCCGCGTCTGCCCACGGGCCTAGCTCCCCGTCGCTTTCTTCCAGCAGCCCTGCTTGCACGAGCTGACGAGTTGGGGTCCTGGCCAGGTAGTCGAGTTCCACCGGGTCGAGCCTGTTCCACCCCCGGCCTGTGTACGCATCACCCACATCCGTCCGCAGGTATTTTGTGGCGCCGGCTCCCGTGACCTGGAATACGGACTCGCGCCGCGGAACAGACTCCCCGCCGGCGCTGGTCCCAGGCACCCAGAAGACTTGCTCGCCCAGATAGACGACAGCCCCGCCGTTTTCCAATAAGGTTATCGAAGCGTCTTGGTCTGCCAGCAGCGACCCTGCAGCGGCCCGGAGGTCCAAGCCGCCATTTCTCAATGCCTCGAACAATGCAGATTCCGCTGCGGCTTCGACGTCCGGGTCATCGTCTTCCAAGGCCTCCGCCAGCGCGGACTCCGCCGCTTCCGTTACCTCAGGGTCATCGTTCTCCAGGGCCTCGACCAAGGCCGAGGCCGCCGCTTCCCTTACAACCTCGTCTTCGTCTCTCATGGCCTGGGCCAAAGGCGGGACACCCGCCGGATCAGTCACCTCCCCGAAATTAGACTCTTCGCCTGACTGGCCCGGTTGGGTCTCCAGTCCCGACTGGCCCGGCGGCCCTCCTCTGCCGGGGATCCCGGTGTCGGAGTGCAGATAAAGATTCACGGCGCCGGTGAAGTCGGTTGTCGCTTCTACGGTCGAGTGATGGTGGAACAGGTTGACCCCGTACAGGGCGGGCGAGCCGAACATGCCGAAAACGAGGGCAGCAGCCAGCCAGGCCAACAGGGGCAGCAGCAAGAACTTCGGCCTGGTGACTGCTACCAGACCCACAGTTACTACGAAGGCTGCCAGGACGGTGAGGCCCAGGGGAGTTATATACTTGGTGTTGACCTGGTGTTCGCCGTATTCGATGCCGCCGAACGGCAAGCCATCGCCGGATATAGCGGAGAATGCCAGGTAGAGGCCCAGGCCCAGGAGCAGCAGCGCAGCGCCGCCCAGCAGCGCGACCGGCCACCGGGGGCCCTCGCTTGTTCCCAACTTGCGCCTTAGTAGCAGCAGAGCCCCGCCGGCTAGCAGGACTGCCATGGCCGGCGTAGCAACGGCAATTAGGGACGCGCCGCTGGGTATCTCTACGGTAAAGTCGGCCGATTCGTTGGTCGATAGCAGGTCCCCGGGGCCGTCGCCGGTGAGGCTGCTGAAGAGTTCGAAGAGGAAGAACAGCCCACCAAGGGCCACAGCCAACACGAGGAGTAAGCCCAGTTGTGACCTGAAGGTCTTAAGGAATCCGACCATCCGGCCCATTATACGGGCTTTTGCCCGAGCAAACCGGGTATTGCCGGCACAACCCCGGCGGTCCGGAAAATCGCTAGCACAGATCGCCTGCCTCGGCGGTCGCGGCGCAGGCTGCGGTGTTTTCCCGAGGGGCGATTCTCAGGGAATCAATTGGTCCTGCGAATCGCAGGCAATCCGGCGGGTCGAGGTGGGCCGGGGCCCTGTCCCGCTTGACGTGATATTGGCTGGGTACGGTTGGCGGCCCCTGAGACTATCAGTCCGTCCGGTACAGGTATCGTACGTCCCAGAGTCCGTACAATGTGGGAGTCGTGTTGCCGAAGACGTTGCGGACCGCAGTCAGCCGTTCGGAGAGAGTGGTGTAAATCACCGGCACATTGTCGGAAGCGATTTGTTGCGCCTGGTGATAGAGATCAACCCGTTTGTCGCGGTCCAACTCCCGGCTTGCCATAATGTACAACTCGTCAATCCTGGCTTCCCATTCCGTCGCCGGTTCAGGCTGGTTGGGGTACCAGAGGTGCAGGCCCTCGCCGCTATGCCAGAAGCTTATGCCGCTGTACGGGTCCGGGCCGCCTGTGAAGCTAATGATCATGGCCTCCCAATCGTAGGTAGCCGTTAACTGGGAGACGAGGTCGCCGAACTCCACCAGCTGGTAGTCCACGTTGAGCCCGATGTCACTCAACCCCTGGTGGATTAGCTCGCCGACCCTTTCACGCACGGTGTTGCCCGTGTTGGTTATCAGCGAGAACTTGATATCGTTGCCGTCGCCGTCCTCACGGATGCCGTCTCCGTCGGTATCCGTCCAACCGAGACCGTCCAGGATTTCCGCTGCTTTGTCCAGGTCGTATTCGTACATGCTCACGTCAGGGTTGTGGAAGTCGCCTGCGGCCGGGCTTACTGATGCCCATTGCGGGTAGCCGAGGCCGTGCTGAACATCGTCGATGATCGCGTCCTTGTTTATGACGTGGGCCATAGCCTGCCGGAACTGCACGTTCTGGAACCACTTGAGTTTCTCAGGTGCCAAGTAAGGCTCGCCGCTGTCAGGGTTGTTTCCGGGATTCATGTTGAAACCAAGGAACGTCGTGCCGAAAGCGGGTCCTCGACGGTGTATGGTGAAGTTTCCTTCTTCCTGCAGGGGTTCCAACCGGGCGTACTCCTCGCCTAGCACGCCGTGCACGTCCGACTCGCCTGCCAGGAACTTCTCCAACTCGGACTCCAAGTCAGGCACAATGACGTGGACGATTTCGTCCAGGTAAGGCAGGTTGTTACCCGCGTCATCAGTGAGCCAGTAGCCAGGGTTGCGTTGCATGACCACCCGCTGGCCGGGCAGGTAGCTTTCGATGGTGAAGGGGCCGGTGCCGATGATATCAGCAGGGTCGGTGTCGATGTCCCACGTTGCCGCGAAGGAGCCGTCGTCAACGTGCTGTTCGAGGATGTGCTTAGGGTAAATGGCGGTGCCCATGGACCGCAAGAACGGTGCGAAGGGCCCAGGGAG
Source organism: Dehalococcoidia bacterium (assembly GCA_965249215.1). Lineage (GTDB taxonomy): Bacteria > Chloroflexota > Dehalococcoidia > Lucifugimonadales > UBA3495. Next base: position 1,749,208 of record CBDFLN010000002.1, read on the forward strand.
GACGCATTGGACTGTGTAGTCGTCCAGGGCAGCGACGGTCATCGGCTCCTCCTTCCATTCGCCGGTTTCCTCGTCCAGGAAGCGGAAATGGAAGGCCGGGCTGCTGCTGGCCGGGATGTCGTGGTTGTAGATGATGCGGTTGAAGGTGAAGTCCACATCGTGGGCGGTAAATGGCTCACCGTCGTGCCACTTAACGTCGTTACGAAGGTGGAACGTCCACGTCAGACCGTCTTCAGAGCGTTCCCAAGACTCCGCCAGCAGCGGCTCGACCTCGTCGGTCAGCCACGACGTCTCGGTCAGCCCCTCGAAGAGATACCCGAGGACGCCCGACGACGATGCGTCGTTGGCAATGGCGAGATTGAAAGTCAGGGGCTCGGAGATGGTGGCGGACGTCAAGGCTCCGCCCTGCTTTCCGATGGTGTACTCGAATGCCTCGGCATTGTTTCTAAGCCGGTCGACGACGCTATCTTCGTCATCTCCGCAAGCGAGTATCGCCGCGGTCGCCAGGAGCATTGCCATTGCCAGACAGAGTGCCTTCTTCACCTCAGTTCCTCTCGTATGAGTATTTTCGGGACAATAGTACCACTTAAGGATGGCCGGGTCCTATCGGCTTCCTTGCCTGGTTCCGGGGTAAGGAGCCTGGCTGCTGCCCTGGCTTAGTGCGGCTGCATATGCGTTTTTGACGCCGATTCCGAAACGCGGGTATTGCTCCGACGATTCGGGGGATAGAGCTTGCCCTAAACTTCTCGCAATGCAACTACCGGTATCTCCCGTTTGGTCCGCGCCTGGTAGGCTTCATACCTGGGCGCCGCGTCCTTAATACTCTCGAATCTGCGATGCCGGTCGTCGCCAATCAATGGCTCGGCGCGCATCCCACGCCTGCCCGCGCGGGTCTGTACCTCCACCATGGGGTTGGCGACCAGGTTGTGGTACCAGTCGGGATTGGTGGGCGCCCCACCCAACGAGGCAATTACCAGCAACGCGCCGTCATCCTCGAGGTAGAGCAGCGCCACCGTCCGTTGCTTTCCAGACCGCCGGCCCTTCGTCGTTAGCAACAGCACAGGCAGTTCGAATTGGCCCAATAGCCGCCCTCCGGTGAGCCGGAAAACAAAGATATGGAACGGAACGAAGAACCACAGGAACAACCTCATGCCTGTCTCCATTGTCTTAGTGTCCAGCCTACGGTTGATCGGGGAATGCTGGCGGGGACGCACGGATGGTGGTTTTGAATGCAAGCCGGGGACGTGCTTAGTCCGGGGCCAGTCCCTGCCGACGAAAGGGTATCCGAGCCAGCCGCAACTCGTCATAGGTGAACCGGGATCCGAGGAATTCCCAAACGGACTTCAAAGAGGCGCTGCCGCAAACTCCGAACGCCTCCCTGATTTCGTCGAGCCTGTCGTTATCCGGAAGCAACTGGGCCAAGTCCAACTCAACCCCTCGCTGCGCCAGCCGCTCCAAGTGGCCGATGACGGTGGTTTCCGCCAGGCCCCGGTGCTGGGCAATCTGGCTGACGGACATCCCTTGAGCCAGAAGCTCGTTGGTCGCGTCTTCGGTTGTTCTCCGCCGCAACTTTGGCGGTTCCGGCTGGACCTCGGCCTGGCCCGACCGCTGCCGCATAAGGGCAGCAGCGGTCAGACCGCTGGACTCTGTGTAGCTCTTGATAGCCTGCAAGAACTTTGACCCATACCGTTCCAGCTTTGTCTGGCCGACTCCATGGATAGAGGGCAACTCCTCCATGCTCAGCGGGAACTTGGCCGCCATGTGTCTTAGGGTCACGTCTCCAAACACCACGAACGGAGGAACACCTTGATCGTCGGCCAGCTGCCGGCGCAAGGTGCGCAGCTCCTCGAAGAGGCCGATGTCGTACTCCATTACCTCGCTGGGCTTGCCTGGTCCAGTTTGTTCGGTCGGGGGAGTTGGTTTGGGCAGTGCAAGGGTGAGGCTTTGGCGCTCTTTCAGGAACTCCCTGCCGGCATGAGTGACGGCAAGGGTCGGGTACTCACCCTGGCTCCTGGCCAACAGCCCTTCAGCTTGCAGCCGGCCTATGATTTCCCTCAGTTCATCACGGGTCCTGTCCTGGGCGATACCGTGGACCCTCAACTGATCATGGCCCAATTCCAAGATGCGCTTGTCCCTGCTGCCGGTCAGCACCTGGATTACGTGGTTTGCGCCGAACCGTTGGCCGGTACGGACCACGGCGGAAAGGATTTTTTGGGCAATTTCAGTGGCATCGACCAGGTCCCGGGACTCCAGGCAAATATCGCACCCACCGCAGTTGTCTGTGCCCCACTCCTCCCCGAAATATTCCAAGATGGTCTTGCGACGGCATACCGGCGATTGGGCGAAGTCCGCCATCCTAGCCAGCTTCTCACGGGCGCTCCGGCGTTCCTGGTCGTCTTCTATCTGCTTGATGAAGTACTCCTGCTTTGCCTTATCGGCATAGCTGTAAAAGAGCACGCAGTCGCTGGGCAACCCGTCCCTGCCCGCCCGGCCGGTCTCCTGGTAGTAACCCTCCAAAGATTTGGGCAGGCTGTAGTGGACCACCAGGCGAACGTCGGGTTTGTCTATGCCCATGCCGAAGGCTATGGTAGCAACAATGATGGGCGCCCGGTCGTGGATAAAATCGTCCTGGGTGCGCTGCCGGGTTGAGCCGTCCAACCCGGCATGGTAGGGGAGAGCGGCCAGGCCCTGGGCTTTGAGACTCCCGGCCAGGTCTTCGGTTTCCTGACGGGAGAAGCAGTAGATGATGGCGGACTGTCCCTGGCGTTCCTGCAGGAGTGACAGCAGTTGGTTCCAGTGGTCTTTCTTGGGCCGGACGGAATACACAAGATTGGACCGGTTGAAGCTGGACAGGAAAACTTGCCCTTTTTCCAGGTCGAGCTGGTTGACGATGTCTTCCCGTACCCGCTGGGTGGCAGTAGCCGTCAAAGCGACAACCGGGACTGAGGGAAAGCCCTGACGCAGCTGCCGGAGGTTGCGGTACTCGGGGCGAAATTCATGGCCCCATTCTGAGATGCAATGGGCTTCATCTATAGCTATGAGGGCCAGGTCCAAGCTGTGGAGGAAGCGGTTGAATCCAGGCATGGCCAGTCTTTCCGGGGCGACATACAGTATCTTGACCTGCCCTCCGCGCACCTCCCCCTGCACCTGTTGTATCTCCGAAGCTGGGAGAGAGCTATTGATGTACCGGGCGGCGATGCCGTTCGCCTCCAATCCGTCCACCTGGTCTTTCATCAGAGCGATGAGAGGCGAGATTACAAGTGTGGTCCCTTTAAGGGAGAGGGCAGGCAACTGGTAGCAAAGAGACTTGCCGCCGCCAGTGGGCATGAGGGCAAGGGTGTCCCGGCGGTCCAAGACGTTGGCAATTATCTCTTCCTGCAGAGGCAGGAAGCTGTCATACCCGAAGTAGGACCTGAGGGCCGGAAGCAGGCTAGTTGCTGTGGTCATAGAAAGATTGACATCTCGCGGGCGTCAACGGTTCTGGACAGTTACCGGGCGGGCCCGAACCATCGTACTGCTAGCTTTCCAACAGGGCAAGGCTGGCGGTGACACTGGCGCAAGGGCAGCAGCCGATTCCGAACGTCGGTCCGATCAATTTTCAAGCAATCCCCAACGGCGCCCTGTCCAACTCTTCACCGTTGCCGGCTTCTGTGGGACTTGACACCGATGGGCCGAGGGCATAGATTCGCTTGGGTTGGTGAATTGTTCCCATTCCGGGCAACCGGCCCGGTGTAAATATTGTGTGAGGTAAGGTATATGGCTACTACAGCGGAGCGACAAAGCGCAGCGTCGGGCGCTTATCGGGTGGTGGGCACCAGGCCCATCCGGCACGACGGCGTGGAAAAAGTGACCGGCGCCGCCAAATACGGGGCGGACACTCAACTGGCGGGTATGCTGTACGGCAAGGTGCTGCGCAGCCCCCATGCCCACGCCCGCGTCTTGTCCATCGACACCAGCAAGGCCGAGGCCCTGCCTGGGGTGGCTGCCGTGGCGACCTCCAAGGATTTTCCCATAATCGAAGCGGAAGACATGGACTTGGTAGAAACGGTAGTCAATGCCCGCCGCAATGCTGAACTGGTGTTGGCCTATGACAAGGTGTTTTACAAGGGCCACGCCGTGGCGGCGGTTGCGGCGGTAAACTCACATGTCGCGGAACAGGCAGCCCGCCTGATAGAGGTGCAGTACGAACCCCTGCCTATAGCGCTTACGCTCCGTGATGCAACGAAAGAGGACGCTCCGGTGCTCCACGAAAAGATGACTACCTTGTTCAAGGCGGACCGAGCGGGCAAGCGCCAAGACACCGGGGTCAAGGGCAACATCGCCGGGCACGTCCAGTTCAAGTTGGGCGACGTTGAAAAGGGGTTTGCGGAAGCCGACGTGATTGTGGAGCGGGAGTTTGACACGGAAACAGTGCATCAGGGCTACATCGAGCCCCACGCGTGCACCGTTATCTGGACCTCCGACGGCCGCGTTACTGTTTGGACCTGCACCCAGAGTTCCTTTGGGATCCGCTCCGGCGTAGCCGCCATTCTGTGTCTACCGGAATCGGCGGTCAAGGTCGTACCAACCGAAATCGGCGGCGGATTCGGGGCCAAATTCACATGCTACTTGGAAGCGACGGCCGCAGTCTTGGCCAGGAAGAGCAACAGGCCGGTGAAGATGGTGATGGACCGCAAGGAGGTGTTCGAGGGCACCGGCCCTGCCGCGGCCACCAACATGCGCTGCAAGATAGGCGCCACCAAGGCCGGGAAGATCACTGCGGCGGAGCTGTACATGGCGTACGAAGCAGGGGCCTATCCAGGTTCTCCGGTCGAAGCAGGCGCCATGGCGGCCACCGGCCATTACAACATAGAGAACCAGCTAATGAACGGCTACGACATTGTCTGCAACAAGCAGCGGGTCCAAGCCTACCGGGCCCCGGGCCAGCCCCAGGGCACTTTCGCGGTTGAGGTGGTTATCGACGAGTTGGCTGAACAACTGGGGATCGATCCCGTGGAGTTCCGATTAGTGAACGTGGCCCAGGAAGGCGACCGAATGTCCACGGGGGTGCCCCTCGCCCGCTTAGGCGTCAAGGAAATGGAAGAGGCGATGAAGGCCCACCCCCACTACGATACCCCTCTTGAAAAACCCAACCAGGGCCGGGGAGTGGCCGTGGGATTCCGCCTTCAGGCCGGACAACAGTCGTCAGCCACTATCAACGTGAACAGCAACGGGACTATCAACCTGATTACCGGCTCAGTGGACATTGGCGGCACCCGGACTGCGGTGGCCATGCAGGCCGCCGAGGTGTTGGGCCTCCGGGCCGAGGACGTCGAGCCGACAGTGGTGGATACAGATGCGATCGGGTATACCGCAGGCACCGGCGGCAGCCGCATAGCCTTCGATACCGGGCTCGCGGCCATCGCCGCCGCGGAGGACGTGACGCGGCAGATGTGCGAGCGGGCCGCCATGATTTGGGAAGTGCAGCCGGAGGACGTGGAGCTGCAGGACGGCGTATTTGTCTGCACCAAGAACCCGGACGACCGCCTGACCTTCAAGGAGCTGTCGGGGAGACTGCTGCGCACCGGCGGTCCCATCACCTGCTCCGCGGGCACTAACAGCACCGGCCTGGGCCCCGTCATCGCCGGGAACATAGTGGACGTAGAGGTGGACCCGGAGACGGGCAAGGTGGACGTCCTGCGTTACACCGCCTTTATAGACGCGGGCACTGCGGTGCATCCCAGCTACGTGGAAGGCCAGATGCAGGGCGGTACGGTGCAGGGAATCGGCTGGGCGTTGAACGAAGAGTATTTCTACTCTGAAGACGGCACCATGCTCAACTCCAGCTTCCTGGACTACCGGATGCCCACGACTCTGGACCTGCCTATGATTGATACGGTAATTACAGAAGTGCCCAACCCCAGGCATCCATTCGGTCTGAGGGGCGTGGGCGAGGCGCCGCTGATCCCCCCGCTGGCGGCTATGTCCAATGCGATATACGACGCCGTCGGCGTGCGTCTTACCAAGCTTCCCATGACCCCCGGCAGCATCTTGGAAGCCTTGGAGGCGCAGAAGTGAAGACCACCATCGAGTTCGACCCCAGCTACGCCATGCTGACCGTGGACCTGGAGCCGGGCGAGGCCATCAAGGCTGAGCCAGGGGCCATGGTCCTACAGCAGGACGTGGAAATGCAAACCGGCACCGGGGGCGGCGGCCTTTTCGGCGGCTTCAAGAGGATGCTGGGGGGAGAGTCCTTCTTCGTCAATACCTTCACCGGCGGGCCGGGCGGCGGGCATGTGGGCCTCGCACCCAATTCACCGGGGGACATCAGCTCGTTCGACGTAGACCCGGGAACGGACATTTTCGTGCAATCTGGTTCCTTCTTGGCCTGTACCGTGAACGTCCAGACCGACGCCCAGTTTCAGGGCTTCAAAGGCCTCTTCAGTGGAGAGGGCCTGTTCTTCATCAGGGTCTTCGCCACCGAGGGAACGGGGAAGGTCTTCTACAACTCGTACGGCGCCATCAAAAAGGTTGTGGTCGAACCTGGGAGCGAATTGGTCGTGGATACGGGCCACGTAGTTGCGTTCACCGATGACGTAGAGTACTCCATAGGTAAGGTGGGCGGAATCCGGTCACTCATCGCCGGAGGAGAAGGCCTGGTGATGAAGTTCACGGGCAACGGAGAAGTGTGGGTGCAGACTCGAAACCTTGCGTCCCTGGCGGAGAAGCTGATTCCCTTCCTGCCAAAGGCATCCAACCGGTAGCTTCCCCATTGGAACTTGCCGGGCATCTTCCACACCCCGGCGGCGCCCAATCGTCCGCGATCGTCTACACCCGGCATTGATACTGCCGCCATTCGGGAATTTCAGCCTTCCGCCTAAGTCCTGAGAGGTATTGCGGGGAGTAACCCATAGGGTTACTATGGACTAGGTAAGTATTACTACTGCCTAGGGGTGTGGTGAATGTCGGTCGTTCTCGCTCACCGCAATGCTGCCGTAGCTAGCTCCCTGGCGATGATGTTGAGGGCCCACGGGTCGTTGAACGTCGCCGCGTCCGTCTCCAGCACCGAAGACATTCTGCCGGCGGTACAGGCCGAGAGGCCCTTGCTGGCGCTGGTCGACCCGCTGTTGCCCGGCCTGGATCTGACGGCCTTCGTACGCGATGTGGAGCGAGAGTCCCCCGGAACCGGTGTGGCCGTGATGGCCGGCGTAGGGAGCACGTCATTTCTGCCGGTTGCGGTGGAGAGCGGCGCTCGCGCCTTTCTTTCACTGAACTTGCCAGTTGAGGAACTGGTGCGCGACCTGGAGTTGGCCGCCGCGGGACAGGTGGTGGTATCGAGCCCGGCGGCAAGTTCCCTGGCTGACTTGGTCTCCAAACCGCCGGAACGCTCGGACCTCCGAGGCCTGTCCGACCGGGAGACGGAAGTCGTCTACCTGGTAGCCCAGGGGTCCACCAACAGGAAGACAGCCGAAGCCCTGCACCTCACCGAAAACACCGTCAAGGTGCACCTGAGGAACATCTACCGCAAGCTGGAACTGCGCAACCGGCACGAGTTGATCGCCTACGCCCACCGGGAGGGGCTGGCACACCGCGCCAACCTCGGAACAACTCCTTAGCATTAACTCTTTCGTCCGCCGCCAAAGGCAAGTCCCCCCCGTTGGGATTCACCCTATTGGCGTTTGATTTTAGCTATTATCAGGTATTGCTATATCAACTATTCTCTCTACAATTAATAGTAATCCCGTTGTTGCAATAAGCAGGATGCGGGCAGAAAAAATCAAGTGAGCTTCAATATTTTAAAGCGAGGAGGGGTTCTGATGGTTGCGACAGATACAGGAATCATGGACAAGGGCACAGCCCAGACTTGGATGGCATCCGACCCGTTCCCGTTTTATACCGAGAACCCCAGTGGCGTCCCCGGCTTGACCCAGATTGAGCCCAGCGTCGTCGCCGCGATCACCGGCCACGTGGCCCGGAACGTGGACGGCGTGGCCCGGCTGGGAGCCACCGGCGGTATAGTGCGGGCGGTCACCGACTCGGTCAGGTCCCGAGCGTCGGCCTTGGCGTCCGGCGTCGACGTGGAGGCGGGGAAGAGGGAGGCGATCCTGGACATGGACCTGATGGTACACTTCGGCTACCGGGTGCCGGACGTAGTGCAGAGGGTCAGGGAAGAGGTCGCCATGGAACTCCACAACCTGCTAGCCCTGGTGGCCAAGGAAATCAACGTTTCGGTGGTGGGGATCGAGTTCCCCGACGGCCCGCGCCGACAGGTCGAGTAAAATCCGATTTCGAGTTGCCAAGCAGGGCTGCCACAGGCGGCCCTGCTCGCGACTGGTAATGCCCTATTGCAATTCAAGTGATGAACTTTCTTAACGGGCTCTTGGCGACTATAGGCAGCTTGGTGTTGGTTGCCGCCGGGATCATGATGGTACTGATAGCCAGCGAGGCTATCTCTCCGAACGTGATCCCCGGCGGCGCCTTTGATTCCGAGCTAGCGGATGTCGCCTCCGCAACGGGCTCAGGATTGTGGGCTTACGTCGGCGCGGCCATCGTCCTCATTGCGGTTGGCACCCTGGTCTTGGTGGTGGAATTCCTCCATGCCGTCCGGGCCGCCTCCCCCGGAATGGTGCTGCTCCGATCTGAGGAGGCGGGCGTAGTGCGCATCTCCCTGGAGAGCGTACGCCAGTTGGCGGAGCGGATCTGCCAGGGCAACCGGAGCGTTCGCCGGACCCGCTGTGCAGTGCGGATGACCGACGGGGGACTGCAAATGCAATGCGCCGTTGGCCTGAATATGGGCGCCGAAGTCCCCGGCGAGAGTTCAGCAATCCAGAGAGACGTCAAAGAGGTAGTCGAGCGCCTTACAGGGTTGCCGGTAGTGGAAGTCTCCATACGCGCCCATTACGTCAAGGACCGGGAACAGGCGGTTTTAGCGAGGTAAGGGAGTGCCCAAACCAATATTAGCCGGCCTGATAGCCGGTTTGGTCTTCGGTGTAATACTCGTTTGGCATGGCGCCGGCGCAGCCGGACTGGTGCTGCTGTTCACGTTGGTGGGATTGTTGATAGGAGTCGTCGGCTGGGTCGTGTGGCGCGTTATCAACGGGGATGTCGACAGCGAGACCCTGCGCAATCTTGCTAACGCCATATTCGTTGGTCGACGTCGTTAGCCACCCGCAGTCCGAGCCCTCATGTCATCCAGAGAACCGACCCCGCGTTGGTAGGCTCGGGTTGTTCTTACCCCCTCCGTCGTTCCATTCGCGCCGACGTTCTACACTTCCCTTTGTCAGGTAGCGGATCCCCACCGGCTGCTCTCGGTTCTTGTGAACCGGCGCGTCATTTCACCCCCCAGTGTTTCAAATCTGTCGGTTGCGGTAAGATGGACTGCCAAAGGCTCTTCCCGGAGGGTGAATAAGAATGACTGCCGGCATAATCGCCGGTTCCATATCGGCGGTGGTAGCAGCCCTGGTCTCGCTGCCGCTGCGTTCTCCCGACGATATCCTCCTCAACAGCGTTACTGTGGTAGCCGGCGCCCTGCTGGCCGGAGTAGTTGCCGGCATCATCTGGCGAATCTTGGCCGGCCATCCCAGGCGTACGCTCTGGTTCGGAGTGGTCTGGTGTATATGCTTCGGACTGACCGCCCTATTTGCAGTGGCCGGTGAAACCCAGTTGGACCATTTCACCACCTTCGTGCTGCCCCTGGAGGCAATTGTATTTGCCATAACCGGACTGTTCACCGTTACGCTGGCGGGCACTGCCCTGGTACGGCGCAAGTGGCTGCCGGCTGCTGCTGTTGTCGTTGCCCTGGCTATAGGCATCGGCCTGGCAGGGCAGGGAGACGAACGAAGCGGAGAGTTGGAGCTTCCACCCAGGTCGGGCATCTCCACCTTGCGCCCGTCCTAGCCGCCGCACTAATCGGCGATATAGAAAATCTGAAACACTTGAACATACCACCGGACCAGGCGTAAGGTTGAGTCAATATACCGGGGGTGTTTACATGGGTAGAGACGTTCGGGGGAGCCACCTCTGGACCTTATTGGTGACAGGCCTGGCCGCTTTGGGTTTCTTGCTGCTGATTGGATGCGGGACGTCGGATAGCCCTGAGGCAACGCCCGCCTCGGCGACCGCCGTTGAAGAAACGGAGCCGACGGCGACCGCAACACCCACCGTGGAAGAGACGGAGCCGACGGCGACCGCAACACCCACCGTGGAAGAGACGGAGCTGACGGCCACTGTACCACCCACCGTGGAAGAAACGGAGCTGACTGCCACTGTACCACCCACCGTGGAAGAAACGGAGCTGACTGCCACTGTACCAACTGCCGTCAAAGAGACGGAGCCGACTATCGCTCCAACACCTACCGTAGCGGTGCTGAGGGAGACCGGACAGGTTGAAGGCATCACCTTCGTAGTTGGGGACGGCTCTGAGGCTACATTCACAGTAAATGAGAAACTTGCCCGGTTAACCCTCCCCAACGACGCGGTGGTGCGCACCAGCGCACTTTCGGGTGAAGTGCATCTAGACGGGCGGCCTTCGGTAATTGAGATAGACCTACACCAGCTGGCGAGCGACCAGTCCCGGCGGGACGGCTATATCCGCAGCCGGATGTTTCCCGATCATCCGGTAGCGACGTTCACTCTCGATGATGCCAGGCCTCTGCCACCGCGGTTCACCGAGGGAGAAGAGGTTACCGTTCAAGTTACTGGACAACTGGACATCGCAGGCATCCAGGCCCCTGTTGTATTTGACGTTGAAGCCCGGGATGACGGCGATGTGATCTACATGCTGGGGCGGACCAGCTTCGTCTGGGACGACTTTCAGATACTCCCGCCGAACATCGCAGGGTTCGTTCAGGTGAAGGATGAGGTTAGCGTGGAGGTACTCCTTGCCGTGAGACCTGCCGCCTAGAGATACGGTTTATTTGACGGTTTATTTGATGGTCGGATAGATGATAAAATACGGTGTATCATATTCTCCGAGTAATGCCACCATTGCCGTTGGGAATGGACAGCGCGTCCTCTGTGAGTCAGACAGGGTTTATTCGACGAGAATTAAGTGTCACATAGCGGCTGACCTTGTTGGGCCTGAAGTAGCCCAACTTGCGATAGTTGCCAAGACCTAACTTATCGAGTCCACCCTCAGGCATCACGACCCTCTTTCCAGATTGGTGTCGACGCTATGAACAGCTTTTATCTTTGGACCATTGGCTGCCAAATGAACACCGCCGACTCCGAGCGGTTGGGGGCGGCGCTGGAACAGCTGGGGTTGCAGCCGGTGGCCCGGGCCGGGGATGCCGATGTCATCGTCCTCAACTCCTGCGTCGTTCGGCAGAGCGCAGAAGACAAGGTGGTGGGCGCCGTTACCGGCGTGCAGCCTCTCAAGAAGAGCAGGCCCGACCGGATAGTGGCCCTGATGGGGTGCATGGTTGGGCCCAAGACCGCCGACCTCAGCCGCAGGTTCCCCTACGTCGACGTTTTCATGCGCCCCCAGCAATACGGCCCCCTGTTGGACCTGGTCGGCGAACGGCTGGGCCTAGACTGGGAAGGCTGCCTTGGTTCCCTGGCACCGATGCGACCCGACGTCACCGCATATGTTCCCATCATCCACGGCTGCGACCTCATGTGTTCTTTTTGCATTATCCCCTACCGGCGGGGCCGCCAGGTGAGCCGTCCGGTCGAGGAGGTGGCGCGGGAAGTGGAATTGCTGGCCGCCCGCGGGGTCAAGGAAGTCACCCTGTTGGGGCAGACGGTCGACGCCTACGGCCACGACCTGCCGGATAGGCCCGACCTGGCCGACCTGCTGCACCGCCTCAACGACGTCAGCGGCTTGGAGCGGATACGTTTCCTCACCTCCCACCCGTCGTTCATGAGCGACCGCATCATCGAGGCGGTGGCTTCCTTGCCCAAGGTCTGTGAGCACATAAACCTGCCCGTGCAGGCGGGGGACGACCAGGTCCTGAGCCGCATGCGGCGGAACTACACCCAAGCCGAGTACGTCGACCTGGTCAGCCGCATCCGGGACAACGTTTCGGATGCGTCCCTGAGCACTGACATCATCGTTGGATTTCCCGGTGAGACCGAGGAGCAGTTCCAGCGGTCGTTGGGTCTGGTGTCCGACCTGCGCTTCGACAAGGTGCATTGCGCAGTCTATTCTCCCCGCCCCGGCACCATCTCCGACCGTACCATGGGGGACGACGTAGACCCGGACGAGAAAATCGGGCGGCGGCGGCGCATCGAGGCTTTGCAGGAAGGCATTCAAAGCGATATCAACTCTGCACTCTTGGGTCAGGACCTAGAGGTCCTGGTAGAGGGCCGCCGCGGCGGTAAATGGCAGGGCAGGACTCGCAGCAACAAGCTGGTATACTTCCAGAATCAAGGGGACCAACAGGGACGGCTGGTACGCGTCAACATTGCCAAGGCCAGTCCCTGGTCTCTACAAGGGACCACCGGTCCCGGCATAAAGGCCCTGGACCTTTAGGGGGTGCGACCGTGGCTACAACGACACGGCAAGCCGTTATCCGCATCACCGAGTTAGAACATTCCGCCTTCTGCAAAACGGAAGACGACTTGCCTTCCAAGCCTCTGGCCGAGGAGTTGGCGGTCAACGTCCGCTGGCAGAAGATACCCAGCGAGTACCTCCATTGCTCTGTGGACGAGCTCGATGGCCGCATTGAACAGGCCAAGAAGGACCTGGGAGCCTCCGTTACCGTGCTGGGACACCACTACCAGCGGGAAGAGGTTATCAAATACGCTGACTTCCAGGGAGACTCCTTCATGCTGTCTCAGCAGGCCGCCTCCCAGCAGGAAGCCAATTACATCGTCTTCTGCGGGGTCCACTTCATGGCTGAGACGGCGTGCATACTGTGCGCCCCCCATCAGAAGGTGATCTTGCCCAACCTTGCCGCGGGTTGTTCGATGGCGGACATGGCGCCCATGGAGGACGTCGACGACGCCTGGGAAGACCTGATCGCCGCTTTGGACGGCTTCGGGGGAATCACCCCCGTGACCTATATGAATTCAATTGCCAGCATCAAGGCCCTGTGCGGCCGCAACGGCGGGGCGGTGTGCACCTCGTCCAACGCTGCGGCCGTCTTGGAGTGGGCCTTCGAGAAGACGGACCGGGTCCTCTTTCTCCCAGACCAGCACCTAGGGCGCAATACGGGTCTCAAGCTAGGCATCCCGACGGACCGGATGGTTGTGTGGAACCCGTTTAAGCGGTTGGGAGGCAACACCCCTGACCAGCTGCGAAACGCCAAGCTGGTGCTCTGGCAGGGCCACTGTGCTGTCCACACCAGGTTCACCGTAGGGCAGATTCATGCAGCCAGGGAGCGGTTTCCCGACGTTCGCGTCCTGGTCCACCCGGAATGCACCATGGAGACGGTCCAGGCGGCGGACCTGGTGGGTTCCACCGAGTTCATCCGCAAAGCGATCAACGACTCTCCGCCGGGAAGCATCTGGGCCGTCGGCACCGAGATCAGCCTGGTCAACCGCTTGGCCCTGCAGAACCCGGACAAGACCATCTTTTGCCTGGACCCGGTGACCTGTCCCTGCTCCACCATGTACCGTATCCATCCGGCTTACCTGCTGTGGGTACTGGAGGGACTGCTGGACAACACCGTGGTAAACCAGATAACGGTGCCCCAGGACGTAAGGCGGGATGCCCACGTTGCCTTGGAGCGTATGCTGGCCCTGAAGTAACCGCGTCCGGCAACCACCGGGCGGTGTACGCCCTCGCCGTGCAGAGCCAAATTCCACATCCCACCGGGACTTCTAACGGTGGGCTGTGCAGTCTAACAGCCGGGCGCCCGCCGCCGATTGACCGCGAGCATCGGTGCGCGTTATCCCTTGGCCGCGCCCGCGCCAGGTAAGTTGTATAATGCCCAGACCCGGCCGCGGTCAGGACCGCGGTGATGTGCAGAGGACCAACGGGTGACCCAGACAGACTACGATTTCATAGTCATCGGCAGCGGCATTGCCGGCCTTAACATTGCCTTGCTCGCTCAGGAGCACGGCTCGGTGTTGATTCTCACCAAGGGCAAAATCGACGACTGCAACACCCGCTACGCCCAAGGAGGCATCGCCGCAGCCATCGGGCCCGGCGATTCCACCAAGCTCCACTTCCAGGATACATTGGCCGCCGGAGTTGGCCTGTGCGACCCGGAGGCGGTTGAAGTCCTGACCCGAGAAGGGCCGGAGCGGGTGTCCAATCTAATCCGCTGGGGCGTGGCTTTCGACACCATTCACGGGCAAATCGCGTTGGGCCGAGAGGGCGCCCACAGCGTCCCGCGAATTTTACATGCAGGCGGCGACGCCACTGGACAACACATTGAGCAGGCCCTGACCGAACGGGTAACGCAGTCGTCCATCACCGTCATGGAGTACACCCTGGCTACCAGGCTGGTGGTTGACCGGGGTAAGGTCACAGCCGTGGAAGCCCTCAATGCCATCACTGGCGAGCATCAGACGTTCAACAGCAGCATCGTGGTCCTGGCCACCGGCGGGGCGGGACGCCTGTTCGCCTATACCACCAACCCAGAGGTCGCCACCGGCGACGGTGTGGCCTTGGCCTTCCGCGCCGGGGCCCAACTTATGGATATGGAGTTCTACCAGTTCCATCCCACCGCCTTTTACAGAGAGGGTGCGCCGGCCTTTCTGCTGTCCGAAGCGATGCGCGGCGAGGGAGCGGTCCTTCGGGGCCAGGACGGCAAGACCTTTATGGCCGGCTACCACCCCCTGGGCGATCTGGCGCCCCGGGACGTGGTGTCCCGCGCCATCGCCGCCGAGATGCAAAAAACCGGGACCAGGCAGGTTTACCTGGACATATCCCACCTGCCGCCCGACCGGGTCCAGGACCGCTTCCCCAGCATATACAATTTCTGCATGGGTTACGGCCTTGATATTACCACCCAGCCCATTCCGGTGGCTCCCGCCGCCCATTACATGATGGGAGGCGTCAAGACCGACACCTGGGGTAGGACCAACATAGCCGGCCTCTACGCCTGCGGTGAGGCGGCTTGCAGCGCGGTACACGGCGCCAATCGACTTGCCAGTAACTCCCTGCTGGACACCCTGGTCTTTGCCCACCGGCTCCTAGACGGCGCCCTACGACACCCTTGGGAGCCGGCAGCAGAACCGGAGGCCGGCAATCTGGTCTTCAGCCCTACCCCGAGGTCCATGGAGCATGTGCAGGCTCCTCCTTTAGGCCCCGGGGCCTTGCAAGACCTGATGTGGCGCAACGTGGGAATGAACCGCAATGGCCCCCAGTTGCTCGAGGCCGCTGGCATTCTTCATGCTTGGCATCGCACCATGCCCCGGCCTACTGACCTGGCCTCACATCAACTGGGCAACATGGTGCTGTTGGGCCTGCTCATGGCCGAAGCTGCTCTGTTGCGGCAGGAGAGCAGGGGCTCCCACTTTCGTCAGGACTTCCCGGAGACCGCGGCTTCCTGGGAGAAGCACGTGATAGCGGTCCAGCGGGAGGAAGGGCCATGAGCGGACTGCCTCCTGAGGTTTACCAGCTGATAGACATGGCGCTCTCCGAAGACCAGGCCTTTAACGATCCCACCACCCAGGCCCTGGTTCCCGCCTCCACTCGCGGCGTCGGTGTCATCCGGTCCAAGGCTACTGGAATCCTGGCCGGGATTGACGTAGCCGCGGCTGTGTTCCGGCGGCTTGCCAGCGGCATTACGGTAGAGCATCCAATCCGTGACGGCGCAGCCCTATCCCCTGGAGACGATGTCCTCCAGGTGGAGGGAACGGCCGCCGGCATCCTGCGGGGCGAGCGCGTTGCTTTGAATTTTTTGCAGCGCATGAGCGGCATAGCCACCGCAGCCAACCGGTACGTGCAGGCGGTGGAGGGTTGCAATGCCCGCATTGTCGATACCCGCAAGACCGTTCCAGGCATGCGCTATCTGGACAAATACGCAGTGCGCATGGGAGGCGGCCACAACCACCGGCAGCACCTGGCAGACGGCGTGCTGATTAAGGACAATCATATCCAGGCGCTGCGCGCCGGGAACTTGGGCCTGAAGGAGATTATCCAACTGGCCTTGGACAGGGCGCCCCACACCGTCAAGGTGGAGGTGGAGGTAGAAACCCTGGATGAGGTCAAAGAGGCCGTGGAGGCCGGCGCCGACATCATTATGCTGGACAACATGCCCCTGGAAACCATGCGCCAGGCTGTGGAGAGAGTAAATGGCCGAGCGTTGGTCGAGGCTTCTGGGGGAATCACGTGGGACACGGTCCGGGAGGTCGCCGAGACCGGCGTCGATTTGATTTCCATCGGGGCCCTAACCCATTCGGTTACTGCCCTGGACATGAGCTTGGACCTGGAGTTCAGCTAGGAGCAAGGCAAGAGATGGTATCGCCGGCCGCAGTCGTCAGCGCAGCCCTGGAACGCAACTGGGAGATGATCGACTCCGCCCTGAAGGGACTGGACGATGCCGAACTCAGCCTCCGGCCCAACGAGCAGTGCAACTCCATAGCCTGGATTTTGTGGCACATGAGCCGGGTTGTGGACACGGTGGTCAACGCCCGCATCCTGGAAACGACCCAGCTATGGCTGCGCGACGGTTGGTACAGCAGATACGGAATGCCCGAAGGCCCGGAAGACCGGGGAGGAGGTTGGACCGCTGCCCAGGTAGGCGCCTGGGTACCGCCGGAGCGCGCAGTGCAGTTGGGATATTACGGCGCGGTAAAAGGGGCAGCGACGGCGTTCTTAGCCGTTGCAACGCCTGCCCAGTTGGAGAGACGAATCATGTGGCCACCCATAGTTGAGGCCAGGCCGGCGGCTGACGTGTTGGGTCAAATGACCTGGGACGCCATATCCCACGGTGGACAGATTGCATACCTTAGGGGGTTCTACCGGGGAATGGGCTGGCACCGTTAAGACCGTCTGGGCAGACGGCGCTCGGCGCTGTCCAGCAGTATCGTCACCGGCCCGTCGTTCTGCAACCGCACCTGCATGTACTCTTGAAAATACCCCGTAGCCGTTTTTAGCCCGGATAGCCTGAACAGGCCCACGGTGTATTCGTACAGCCGCTGCGCTTCTTGCGGCTGGGCTGCCTCGGTAAAGTCGGGGCGGCGTCCCTTCCTGGTGCCGGCGTACAGGGTAAACTGGCTGACCACCAAAAGCTCCGCCCTAGTTTCCAGAGCGGAGCGGTTGAAACGGTTCTCTTCGTCGGAAAAAATCCTGAGGTTGAGGATCTTTTGGACCAGATACTGGGCGTCCGCCTCTTCGTCCTCCCTACCTATACCCAGCAGGACTGCCAGCCCGGAGCCGATGCCGACCGTCTCCCGGCCGTGGGCCAAGACCGAGGCTTCAGTTACTCGTTGGATTACCGCGCGCAAAGGAGGGGAACTCCCACTGGCCAGGGATAAGAGGTGGATGGGGTGTAAGAAGGCCCGGTTAGCTGCTGGAAGAGCCGGCGTCTGCCGTGGCTTTGGCCGAGGACCCGCTCTTGGAATCCGAGGACTTGTCGCTGGACGATGCTGCGCCGTCCTTGCTGTCCGAGGAGTCTTTAGTGCCGTTTTCGGCAGGCCTCTTGGGACGCCCGTAATCGGTCGTGTAGAAACCGGAGCCCTTGTATATCACGGGAACGGCATGGAACAAGCGCTGGCCCCTTCCGGAACACACCGGGCACGTTCCAGTGCCAGCCTGGGCGAAAGTCTGAACCAACTCGAACTCGTTCGAGCACTCGACGCATCTGTAATCGTACCGAGGCAACAGCACCCTCCTGGGGCAAAAGATCGCGGCGGACGCCAGGCCAAGCCAAACGCCAGCCGATCACTAATATAATGTACCAGTCCTGCCTATGAGTGTCAAACTGAGGTGGGCGTTGGGGATAGCCCGGCTGGGCGCGGAGGCGGATGGGCCGCAATGTTCACGCGGGCCCGCGCTCAGACGTCGGTGGAGCAGGGAACAACAATTCTAGGAATACGGCGCCCTCGATGGGATTGTGCCGGTAATGCGGTATGTCGACGAACCCAAGGGACCGGTACAGGTGAATGGCGGCGTCCATACTGTCCAATGTGTCCAGCCTTACAGCGGAGTACCCTAGTTGCAGGGAATATCCAAGCGCGGCTTCACACAGTAGACGGCCGACGCCCCGCCCGCGCCAAGGCGGTGTCACGTACATACGCTTCAGCTCGCAGGACGCTTCTTCCAGGGCTCGGATTCCTGTAATTCCAACCGTTGCATGGCCCGACCGGGCCAACAGGGCTACGCCTTTGCCGGGTTGTCCATACTGCACACTGATCTCGGCAAGTTCGCGTTTTGTGTCTTGAAAGTCTGCCGAGAACGGCAGCGACGCAAGGTACTCTTTGACCAGTTCGGTGAAGGCGCCGTACTCAGCCGTAGTCTTTGCTGCGACTATTTCGACGGGACCAGTCATCGTCGAGATACGGGTCAATCAGTTGCGAGTGTTGATGGAAGCCGGAGGCGGTGTGAGGTCAGTGGAATGGCACGGCGGCGCGACGGAACCCAAGTTTGGTGAATGAAGAGGGGCGTTCATCCAGAAGACGAACGCCCCTCTTCCACATCCAAGCTGCTTTAGGGTGAGCCGGCTGCGGCGGCCTTATCTGCCGGCTTCGAACTCCCGTTTCTCGTCGGGGGTGAGGAAGCTGATAGCCTGATCGACAACGTCGAATCCGGCAGCCTCGCTGAATGCGGCCAAGAAGCCCTCGCTCAAGGGTCCAGGGACCTTGCCGTCTCCGATAGCGTGCCCGTTCAGGCTCTTGGCGGGGACAAGGCAGGCGGTGCTGGTGCAGAAGAAGGCCTCGTCGGCGACGTAAACATCGTGGGGCGTGTAGTCGGCCTCGTCCCAGGGTATCCCCATGTTGTCGGCGAACCCCATGATACTGTCCATGGTGATGCCGGGGAGCACGTGGCGCCGGTTGGGAATCTTGAGCCTGCCGTCCTTGAGGAACAGGAAGTTGGAGCCCATGCCCTCGGTGACGTTGCCGTTGAGGTCCAGCATCAAGACCCACATTTCCGGGTCGGCCTGCTTGGCCTCGAAATCCGACACAAAGTGGTTCATCTTGTTGGCAATCTTAGCCTTGGGGGAGAGGCTCTCAGGGGGAGTCCGCCTGGTGGCCGAGGTGGCCGCCCGCACGCCCTGGATGTATTGCTTGGCGAACTGCTTGAAGGGATTGGGGCGGGCATAGACGGACACGTTGGCGCCCTTATGAAATTCCTGGTTCAGGTTGCCCCGGCTGACCACCTGGTGAACGTTGAAGTCTCCGTATTGGTCCAACAGGTGCTTGTTGGCGTCCACCACGTCCACGGTGATTTTTTCCATCTGTTCCCAGGTAAGACCGGGGTCGATGCGGGTGTACTTCAGGGAGCGGTACAGCCGGTCCAAGTGGGCGTCCAACCTGAAGACCTTTCCGCCAAAGGTGCGCTCGGTGTCGTAGACCGCGTCGCCCCACCTGTAGCCCCTGTCCAAGGCCGATATCATGGCCTGGCTTTCGGGGACCATCTCGCCGTTGACGTATACGATGAACTCCTGTGACTCTGCCATCCTGTAGCGCTCCTTACGTTCTCTGTTTAAGGACTACCACTTCCCGACCGAACGTTATTCAAACACAGTAGCGTCTTCGTTGTCAATTCACCGCCCCTGTGGGTCAATTCACCGCCCCTGTGGGTCAGCCTCCGGGACTCGTGCGGCGGATGGCCTAGAGTATAGCCACCGGGTTTACCGGCGACCCGGTGCCACCGACTACTCGCAGCGGGTTGACTGTGAGCAAGAACTCGTAGCGTCCCGCGTGGCTGCACGCTCCCGCCAGCGGTTCCAGCAGCGCGCAGTCCAGGAGCCCCAGGCCGTAGGCGAAGATGGCGCCGTGGACCGCCCAGGGCAGCCCGTAGCCGTTGGGAGCAAGGTCCTCCATGTCCCACACCAACAGGGAGCACTCGGATTCCCGCAGGAACTTCAGGCACGACGCATGGAGTCCGGGCCGGAAGTCGCGGCTGCTCCCCCAGGGGATGTTGCCCGCCGCGTCCCATTTTTCGCGGCCGCTGTATACGACGAGCGCGTCTCCCGGTTCCAGCGTCAGTCCTTCCGCATTGGCGATGTCTTCCAACTCCCAGCCATGCACCGGCTGCTCGTGGGTTACGTAAGGCTTGCCACGGTGTTTGGGGACGTCCAGCAGAACGCCGCGGGTCATGATCCCGTCCTTCCATTGGTCAATGGACCCCCACGAAGCGCCGTCCATGGTGACGTGGTCCGACGGGTCCCGCTCGTTCCACATTCCATCCGCGTCCCATGCATGACACAGGGCGTCCAAGTGGGTGGCGGCGTTGCCGTGGAAGCCGATTCCCAGGTAGTCCACGCAAGCGCCTGCCCCTTCTCCCCGGGTATGCTGTTTCATGTAGTGGACGGCCGGGAACGGGTTGTTGGGAGCCGGGGTCTTAGGGAACTCCCGGCTCAGGGATATGGCCTGCCCGGACTTGACCAGCCGCGCGGCGGCGATCCGCTTCTCTGGAGTAATCAGGTTTACTGCGCCCTTCTGGTCGTCGTTGCCCCAGCGGCCCCAGTTGCGGTCATCTTTAAGGTATGCCTGGACTTCCTCCCTGGTGGGGACCCGGCGTTCCATGGGATTCCTCCTCTTTGGCTAGTGGCTGCGGACGGCAGTGGAGTGGTGCAGGAAGTGCAGATTCTCCGCTGCACTCGGAATGATAGTGGGGGCGGACGCGAGATTCCCGCCTGCTCGGGAATGACAGGTTGGTGGCGGGGGTGTTGGCCGGTTGGCGGCCCCTCACCCTAACCCTCTCCCGAGGGGAGAGGGGATTTTGGATGTGCCGGGCATGTTGGCTTCGCTGGTGCAATCTGCCGTATTGCACGCTTTAGGCGCTTTGGGGGACGGGCGTGGGAGGGGGGTCGTCGGCAAGAACAACAAGGCCGCGGACGGCAGCCCAGGGGAGCAGGGCGCCCAGGAGATGCTCGACGCCGGGGACGACGTTTTCGGCGAGGCACCGAGTGAGGTATCTGTGGGCGGCCATGAAAGTGGGGAGGCGGAATCCGGCGTCGACCACCCGGCGGATGAAGGTATGGTCATCGGGGGGAGTCCGTCGATCGGAGACGGCGACGGACCATTCAAGGCAAAAATCGTCGGCCACGGGCCGGAGGCGGACGACGGATATCTCGAGGGCCATCTTGCGGCGGAGGGCGTTAATGCGAGACCTAATCTGGTTCATTGGCTAATTTCTCCTCTAGCTGGAAATTTTAGTTTGCCTCTCATTTGCTCCCATTTCCTCCAGTTTGGGAGGGTGTCGGCGGGCGGGCGGAAATCGGCGCGCGTCCCGGATGGGGGATTGGGTTTCATGTATTCCATGGTAGGGGATGACGTGGGGGTTGGAAAGGGGGGAAATGTCAGTAGTTGGGGGCGGGCCCTTCGAGAGCCTCAGGGCGAACGGATGGGGCTAGGCCGAGGGGAGCGAGATTCCCGTTTTCACGGGAATGACGGGTTGGGGTGGAGGGATGAGGGCGTGAGATTCCCGCGTTCGCAGGAGTTGCGGGAATGGCTGTTTGCCAACGAATTACCCGACATCTACAGGAATGACAGTTGGACTTGAACATTGGGGATGACGATACGGGTGCGTGAAGGGCTTGCAAGGGCGGTTAGTACCTGGGAGGGACTGGATGATACGGTTCCGTTTGGCTTCAGGGTTTGGCGCGCCTACGGCTACATGGGATATACACTACAAGCAAACGGAACCCCGGTAGGACCTGGGAAGGACTGGATGATACCGGGGGATAGAGGGTTAAGCACCCGGGAATTAACGAAGTTTGGCTCCCCGCAACGCTGCTTGGGGAGCCAACTGATGGTGCAATAGCGGACTAGTAACTACGGAAGCCGGGAATCAGCGCCTCATCTGGCGCCGACGCCGACGGGCCGCCCGCTGCGCCGCCAGCCGTTCCTTTTGCGCCTTGGAGCGGAAGAACCGCCGGTCTTTTAGCTCCCTGAGCACACCGGAGTGCTGCACGGAGGCTCGGAATCGGTTGACCAGACTTTCCGGGGACTCGCCTTCCCTAGGCGTCACATAAGCCATTCACTGCTCCTGAGGTGAGTATGAACCTTGGGTAATGTACCACACGGGAAATGTCAGGGCAACCTCATGCGACCGCGGCTACGGGCGTTTTGAGGCCCCCATGGGGGCGTACCTGTCGGTGATCCAGGTGGCGTCGGCGGGCTGAAGCGTTAACGGCGGGGGGCTTTAGACTTCGAGCAGCTTTAGGAACTGCTTGTCGCTGCGATGGGGGCCCAGGATGGCCAGCCTGACATTCTCCCGGCAGCACAGCTGCTGGGCCACCCGGGCAACGTCGGCTCCGGTTACGGCGTCCACGTGCTGCGCGGCTTCGTCGGGCGTGGCGACCCAACCTTGGAGCAGCTCCTGGGAAGCCAGCCAGGACGCTACGCCGCGAGTGTCTTCCAGGCCCAGCAGCAGCCTTCCCTTAGTGTACTCCTTGGCCTTGTCGACTTCGTGGTCGGGAGCTTCCTGGTGCATCGCCTCGAGTTCGCTTATCACCGCGCCCACGGCGTGCCGGGTCTTGCGCGGCTCGACGCCGCAGTAGACCACCAACGAGCCGCAGTCCCGGTAATGGCTGGTTGAACTGTTGACGTCGTAGGTCAGGCTCTGCTCCTCGCGTAGATTGAGGAACAAGCGGCTGCTCATGCCGTCTCCAAGCATCACGTTGAGGATGGCCAGGTTGTAGCGGTCCGGGTCTTCCAAGGACAGCCCAGGCAGCGCCAGGCACAGGTGGGTCTGGTCGGTGCGGCGTTGTTCGATGCGCACCGGCGGTCCCGGGCGGCTGTAGTCCACGGGCTCCCAGTCCAAGGCAGTCTCGGGTTCCCAGCCCGCGGTAGCCTCTTCCAACAGGCCCAAGACGTCGTTGTGGGATATGTTGCCGGCGACGGCGACCACGGTGTTGGCGGGGTTGTACTGGCGGCGCATGTACTCCAAGATGGCGTCCCTGGAGATGACGCTGACCGATTCGGGGGTGCCGCCCACGTCCCGGCCGAGGGCTTGCTCCGGCCAGAGGGCCTCGTCTATCAGCAAGTCCACCTTGTAGGTGGGGTGGTCGTAGGTCATACGCAGCTCTTCCTGGATGACCTCCCGCTCCTTCTCCAGTTCGACGGGGTCCACCAGCGGATACTGAATCATGTCCAGGAGCACGGCCAGGGCCGCGGGGAAGTGGGGCTGGGGCACCTTGCACCAGAAGGACGTGATCTCCCGGTCGGTGCTGGCGTTCATCACGCCGCCGACGCCCTCGATGGCCTCGCTGACCTCCCTGGCGGTGGGCCAGCGCTTGGTGCCCTTGAAGGGAAGGTGCTCAAGGAAGTGGGAAATGCCGGAGGTCTCGGCGGACTCGTACCTGGAGCCGGCGCCGATGTTGACGACCATGGAAACCGACCTGCTGTGGGGCATAGTGGAAGTCAGCACGCGGAGTCCGTTATCCAAGACAGTACGCTGGTACATCAAACCTCTACCTGAGGGGAGTTTCCCAGAGTGACGCAAGGCCTGCCCGCGGCGGGAGGCGTGCGTCCAACTGGGGGCCGGGAATGTTGAGACCGGGAAGCCGGACTAGCTCTCAAGCCAGCTCACGTCTCCGCACAGGTCCGGCGGGTGGGTCCGGGAAGCGAAGTCCTGGTACTGCCTGCGGGCGTCGCCGATGGTGGTGTCCGACCCGTGTCCGGGGTACACGGCGGTGTCGTCGGGGAGGGCCAGGAGCTTGTTCTCGATGCTGCCTATGATTTCCCTGAGGGCCTGGGGACTGGTGGTCCGGCCGGGGCCGCCGGGAAACAGGGTATCGCCGGAGAAGAGGTGGTTTCCGAACAGGAAACAGCGGGCGCCCTCGGTGTGACCGGGAGTGGCCAGCACCTGGAGCTCCAGGTTGCCGAACTTGACGGTGTCGCCGTCCTTGAGGGCCCGGTCGGGCTGTTGAGGCAGGGCGTCGGCATCCTCGACGCCGATGCCCACCCGGGCGTCGACGCTGCCGGCAATCTCGCCAAAGCCGGCCAGGTGGTCGCCGTGGCGGTGGGTAATCAGGACGTTGGTAATCTTGACATCGCCGATGGCATTGAGGAGCTTTTGGGGCTCGGCGGGGGTGTCGATGATAATCCCCTCGTTGGTCTGGGGGCACACGACAATGTAGCCGTTATTGTCGAGGGGGCCCATGTTACTAATCTTGGTAATGCGGACTTCGCCGTCATAGTGGGCGGACATTATGCGTTCTCCGGCCTTGGAATTTGGCGCAGTCTATTGTACCAGAGGGGCGAAATTGCGGCCATTCCGGGACGGCGGGTGGTTGGCCGGGGATGACGGGTTCGGGCGAAAGATTTTTCGCCCCTACCTGGTTGGGCTGACAAAATTTGAATTTCCCTTCCATTTTGTCCCATTTCGTACCGTTGTGGGTGACGGCGCTACGCCGTTCGTATCCTTCGACACGCCCCTCCGACAGGCTCAGGGCGAACGGATGAAGGACGGCTGGAGCGGGACCAATAACTGATTTCTGAGACATATTGGGCCATTGGCCTGCTTGGCGCCGGTGGACTTGGCGGGGCGGCGATTGCCGCCTATCGACCTATTGATATGGTAAGGAGTTATGGCCGGACGGGGCAAGGGGCAAGTGTCAGTGGACGGGGTACTACGGGGCTATGGGCGGCACACTGGAATCCCGCCGGTGCGGGATTGGGCTTTTCGCTGGGGAAGACATGGCCCTTGCATTACTATGGCAAGCCTTGTTATCATGGCGTTAGTAAGGAGATTATATGTAAAGTAATGCTTTAGGTGGATTTGTTATGTTAGAGTCGGGAATTACTTACAAGGGACAGACTACATTACCCAAGGCGGTGCGGGAAGCCCTGGCGGTGAAAGCCGGCGACCGGGTGCGGTACGTCGTCTTGGGCGAAGGAGTGCTGATACTGCGGGTCGGGCCTACCAGCCGCTTGTTCCGAAGCCTTCCGTACGACGGGCCTGTCGTGAGCCTGGAAGACATGGACCGGGCGATCGCAGAAGGAGCCGCCGGAGGGTGATATCGATCGACACAAACGTAATCGTTCGCTACATCGTCGGTGATCACCCCGAACAGACGGAAGCGGCGCGTGCCCTGCTGGACGGGTTGACGGCTGCCGATCCGGGCTTTGTCTGCCGGGAGGTTGTATTGGAGGTCGCCTGGGTATTGGAGAGGAGCTACGGCTTCACGCGGTCCCGGGTTGCGGGGTCATTAATGGACTTGACGGCTTCGGACACCTTGGTGGTGGAGAATTCGGATGACGCGGCTGCGGCCGCGTACATGTCCCGCCAGGGAGGCGTTGGCTTCTCAGACCTGATGATCTTGGCAGCGGCCGAGCGGGCGGGGGCGAGGCCTCTGTATACGTTTGACCGCGCACTGGGCAGGGTGGACGGGGCAGTGGTGGTGGGGGGTGAGACGAGGGGTTAGATTTGTGGTGGATGCTCGCGGGGATGGCCGCGTCCGTTCGTGTGGTTCGAGAGCCTCACCACGAACGACGTTCCACCTGCCCCAGCCCGTCCGTTCGAATGGTTCGAGAGCCTCACCACTAACGGACGTTCCACCTGCCCCAGCCCAGCCGTTCGGGTGGTTCGAGAGCCTCACCACTAACGGACGTTCCACCTGTCCCCGCCCAGCCGTTCGAATGGTTCGAGAGCCTCACCACGAGCGGACGGTCCACCTGCCCCAGCCCAGCCGTTCGAATGGTTCGAGAGCCTCACCATGAACGGACGTTCCACCTGCCCCAGCCCAGCCGTTCGGGTGGTTTGAGAGCCTCACCACGAGCGGACGTTCCACCTGCCCCAGCCCAGCCGTTCGGGTGGTTCGAGAGCCTCACCATGAACGGACGTTCCACCTGCCCCCGCCCGTCCGTTCGAGTGGTTCGAGGGCCTCACCACGAACGGACTGAGGCGGGCGTCCGGACAATTGAAAGGCCCTGCTCAGGTCACCCGCACGCTGATGATGGACACGAGAAGAAATACGGCAACCAGCGCGATGGTCAACTGGAACAGGGTCTTCTCCAGTCCCCGGCGAGTGCGCCCGGTGGACTGGGCGGCGCCGAAAAGGCCGCTGCCGCCCTCTCTGACCTGAGACAGGATAATGACTACGATGGCTAAGGAAATCAGGATTTGTATTATGTTAAGCAAGGTCTAACTTCGGCGCTCTTCCAACTGGGCCAGTACCAGGCGGTTCACCACCTCGGGGTTGGCCTGGCCCCTGGTAATCTTCATTACTTGGCCAATGAGATAGCGGAGGGCCCCATCTTTGCCCCCCAAATAGTCTGCCACCGCCTTGGGATTGGCGGCAAGGGCCTGGGCCACCACTCCTTCGACCTCCGACGAATCGCTTATCTGAGTATAGCCCTTTTCCCGGACTATTTGACCCGGCGGGGAACCGGAATAAAACGCTTCTTCGAGAACCGTCTTGGCGGTGGCGGCGCTTATTGAACCGGCGTCCATCAGGGCAACAAGCTCGGCCAGATGAGCGGGCGTCACCTTGAGCTGGGCGACGTCCAGGTTTTCCAGGTTCATCAGCCGGCTCAGGTCTCCCAGAATCCAGTTGGCCAGGGACTTGGCCAGCTTGTCAGAGGGTTGCACGCCCGGGGCGGCCTGGGCCGCGGCCTCTTCGAAATAGTCCGCCATGGCCTTGGAGCCGGTCAACAGCCTGGCGTCGTACTCCGGCAAGGCGTACCGGCTGACAAAGCGGGTCCGGCGCTGGGAGGCCAGCTCCGGCAGGCGGCCACGAATCTCCTCAATCCACGCGCCGTCGATGGCCAGGGGGGGCAGGTCGGGGTCGGGGAAGTAGCGGTAGTCGTGGGCGTACTCCTTGCTCCTCTGGGAAACGGTGACTTCCCGCTCTTCCACCCAACCGCGGGTCTCCTGGACTATCTGGCCTCCATCTTCGAGGACGCGGCGCTGGCGGCGGGCTTCGAACTCCAGGGCCAGGTAGACGGAGCGGAAGCTGTTCATGTTCTTAACTTCAGTGCGGGCGCCGAACTCGTCGGAACCCCTGGGCCGTATGCTGATGTTGGCGTCGCAACGGAAGCTGCCGTCCTGCATGTTGCCGGTGGAGACGCCCAGGTATTGCAGGATGGAGTGGAGGGTCGTGAGGTAGGTGCGGGCCTCATCGGCCGACCGCATATCGGGTGCGCTGACCACCTCCATCAAGGGAACGCCGGAGCGGTTGACGTCGACCAGGCTGTAGGCCTCTCCGCCGTTGGCGGGGAAGTGCTGCAGCTTGGCAACGTCTTCCTCCAAGTGCACCCGTTGGACACCGATGCGCCTGGGAACATCATCAACGTCGACGTCCAGGAAGCCGTCTACGGCCAGGGGCAGGTCGTATTGGGAAATCTGGTAGCCCTTCATGAGGTCGGGATAGGGGTAGTTCTTCCGGTCGAACTTGGACTCTGAAGGTATGCGGCAGTTGAGGGCCAAGCCGGTCATTATGGTGTATTCCACGGCCTTACGGTTAATGACGGGCAAGGCCCCGGGGAGGCCCAGGCACACGGGGCACACACGGCTGTTGGCGGCGGCGGTCTGGTAGTCGGCCCGGCACCCACAGAACATTTTGCTGCGGGTCTGGAGTTGAACGTGGACTTCCAGGCCAATTACGGTCTCGTATTCAACGGCGGTCTGCGCCAATGTTGCCGATCTCCGAGGCTGGTTTTATATCGGCTTCCAGTATAACAGGCAGTCAGGGGAAGGGCATGGGGGCGTTGGCGTTACTTGGCGCTGTTTGTGGGGATTGGGGTCATCCTGGCGGACGGGGCGGGGGTACTGGTGTGGCGAGGGAAATGGTGAAGCGCGAACCTCAGCACGGCTGCGGCTGTCCGTTCCCCCTTCGATTTCCCTCAGGGCAGGCTCTTCGATTTCCCTCAGGGGGAACGGACAGCCTGGGCCCAGGCTTTGAAGTGGTCTTCGTGCGGGGGGTTGGGGGGTTGGGGAGCGAGATTCCCGCCTTCGCGGGGAATGACTAGTTGGGACGGAGGTGACTGGGAAATGGGGGTATTGGCTGGGGCAAGGGTTTGAGATTCCTCGGCTTCGCTCGGAATGACGATTGGGGGCGGGGATGGCGGCTGGAGGCGGGGATGGCGGCTGGGGGCGGGGATGGCGGCTGGGGGCGGGAATGACGTGTCGGGGGACGGGAATGGAGGCTTGGGGGGGGCGGGGATGGCTCGTGACTTCACGCCGCGGTGATCAATGGCTTTTATCGGGACCACTTATGGTTTCTTGTTGGGATAAGTCACGGCGTTAAAGGGGAATGATGGACGCTTACCCAAAGGTTCCTAAAGCTAGGAAATCGTTCACAAGCTGGACTGCTTGTGATAGAATTTCCCCACTTTGACGCCCCAAGACGTGACGCCGGCCTCTACGGGTCCTCTCCCTGCAATTCACACCCGGCCCAGCCGAGCGGGCAAGCTGTGCCCCCTTTGATCAAAGCCGTCTCCTTCGACTTCTACAAGACCCTGGCAAGGTTTTGGCCCCCGCTGAACGAGATACAGCAGGCAGCCTGCCGCGAGCTGGGCTTGCAAGTATCCAAAAAAGCCATCGACCGCGGTTACGCGGTGGCGGACGTGTATTTCAACCAGGAGAACGCCGCCCGCTCACTGGTGTCCCGGAGCGAGGAGGAGCGCCTGGCCTTTTTTTCCCGCTACGAGCAGACTATCCTGGAAAATGCCGGAACGCCGGTGTCCCTGGAGCTGGCCAAGCAGGTCTGGACAATGGCCCTGGCCGTTCCCAAAGACTTTATTACCTACGACGACGTGATACCCACTTTGGCGGCGCTGCGGTCCGAAGGGTACCGTTTGGGCGTGCTGTCGAATATGCCCCAGGACATGGGGCCCTTGTGCGAGCGTCTGGGCCTGACGGCTTACCTGGACTTTTGGGTCAGCTCGAATGAGATCGGGGCAGAGAAGCCCCACGCCCCGATTTTCCTGACCGCGCTGGACCGAATGGCTGCGGACCCCGGTGAGACAGTGCACGTGGGGGACCAGTACCGTTCCGACGTGCTTGGGGCCAGGGCGGTGGGCATGCACTCGGTGCTGATAGACCGCGGCGGCTGGAACAGCCACGTGAACGACTGCCCGAAGATAGGCAGCCTGGCCGAGCTGCAACCGCTGCTGGCGGCCGCGCCCCGCTCCCTGGAAGCCGATAACCGCAAGCCCTGAACCTGGCTTTTGGGCAGCCGGTCTTTCTCCTTTGTTCCCGTGTACCTGGGTAGCTCCGCATTTGACGGTATTCCAGGCCCGCTGCTAGACTCCGTTCCAACCGGGGGGACGTACATCCAACAGGGGAGCAGCCCCAAATGAGGGTTTGAGAATGGCCAAACCGTTGCAGCAGTGGGAAAAGGGTTCCGGCCAAGTACGGGTGGCTATCTGGTACGACTACGTTTGACCCTGGTGCTACATCGGCCTGGAGCGGGTCGACAATTTGGCCCAGGAGTACGACATAACGGTGGAAGGCAGGGCTTACCTGCTGCGGTCGGACACGCCTAAAGAAGGTACGAAGCGGCAGCCTAAGCCGGGGCAAAACGGCAATGCGCTTTCCGAGCCTTTGAAGAGTAATGCCGAAGAGGCGGGCCTGGTTATGAAACTGCCTCCGTTGTATCCAAACACCATGTATTCGTTGGAAGCGACGGAGCATGCCCAGCAGCAGGGCAAATTCATGGAATTCCACAAGGCGGCTTACAAAGCCCTTTGGGAGGACGGCCAGGACCTGGGGGACCTGTCGGTGATTGGGTCGGTGGCGGAGAGCGTGGGCCTGGACTCGGCAGACTTGCTGCCGCGGTTGGAGAGCAACGAATATACGTCGACGGTTATGGAACAGTACCAGGAAGCGCTGGGTTACGGAGTCAGGGGCATTCCCACTTTCGTGATAGGGAACCTGATGTTTTCCGGGGCCCAGCCGTACCAGGTGTTCAAGTCGGCGATGGAGCGGGTGCTGGCGGACTAGTCGTCGGCAGGGGCAGGCGCCAGAACGTCGCCGCCGGACGTGTCCCGGGACTCGTCGTCCAGGCCGTAGTTGACGGCATAAAGCCGGGCATATACGCCTTGGCGTTTCAACAGTTCTTGATGATTCCCAGTCTCTACCAGCCGGCCGTGGTCCAGAACCAGGATCTTGTCGGCGTTGCGGACCGTGGACAGACGGTGGGCGATTACTATCGACGTGCGGCCCTGGAGTATGCGCTTCAGGGCGTCTTGAATCAGCAGCTCGGTCTGGGTGTCGATGTTGGCGGTGGCCTCGTCGAGGATGATGACGCGGGGATTGCCCACGATGGCCCTGGCAAAGCTCAACAGCTGACGCTGGCCCACGCTTAGGTTTACACCGCGCTCGGCCAGGACGTTTTCGTAGCCGCTGTCGAGGCCCATGATGAAGTCGTGGGCGCCCACGGCCTTGGCCGCGGCCACAACGTCTTCGTCTCTGGTTTCTTCGTGGCTATAGCGGATGTTATCCCTGATAGTCCCGGAAAAGAGATATGGCTCCTGGAGCACCATGCTCATCTGGGAAACCAGGGAGTGGCGGGTGACTTCCCGGATGTCGTAGCCGTCGACGGTGATTCTGCCCTCGATGACGTCGGCGAAGCGGTGGATGAGGGTCACCATGGTGGACTTGCCGGCCCCGGTGGAGCCGACCAGGGCCACGTTCTCGCCGGGCTTGATGTCGACGTTCACATTGTCGAGGACCTTGACGCCGGGAACATAGTGGAAGCCGACGCCTTCGAACCTGATGTGACCTTGGAGCGGCGGCATAGCCGGGGCGCCGGGTGCGTCAGTAATCTCGGACCTGAGGTCCAATATCTCGAATATTCTGACCCCTGCAGCCATGGCTCGCTGCAACTGGCTGTATTGCATGGTCAAGTGGCGTATGGGCTCGAAGAAGCGCTGAATGTACATGGCGAAGGCAACGAGGACCGCCCACTCGACGAGGCCGTCGGCAGCCAAGAGACCGCCGACGAGGACGACGCCGAACCCCATGCCCAGGCCCACCAGCGTTCCCACCACCGGCATGAGGCCGCCGGAGAACTTGCTGGCCTCCAAGTTCGCATCCAAATGTTCTCTATTCAGCGAGTCGAAGTGCTGTAGATTAAGGTCTTGCCTGTTGAAGCTCTCCACAACCCGCACGCCGGTAATGTTCTGGTTGTATTCCCCGTTCACCATGGCGACGGCCCGCCGGATGCGCATGAAGGAATGGCGGGCAAACTTCTGCCAGTAGACTAGAAGCAACAACAGCACGGGCACTATGCTCAGACACACCATCGCCAACTGCCAGTTGATGAACAGCATGACGGCTATGATGCCGAAAAGACTCAGCAGGTCGGCGAAGCTCTCGACCATCAGGTCGAAGGTCTCCTGGAGTTGCAGCACGTCGCTCTGGCTGCGAGACATGATCCGGCCCACCTCGGTGCGGTGGAAGAAGGCGGGGGAAAGGGACTGGAGGTGGTTGAACATCTGGATGCGCAGCAGGTAGAGCACCCCCTGGCCGACCTTGGGCATGAAGACCATCTGGAGGTAGTTGGATCCGAAGTGGACAAAGACTACGACCAGGAAGATGATGCCTACGGTATGCAGCAGCCGGACGTCGCTTCCGCTGACGGCCTCGATGCCCTCCTTTGCCATATAGGGAATGAATACGTTGCCCAAGGTGTACAGGAGGACTGCGCAGACAGTGACGAAGGCCTCTTTCTTGAAGGACTTCACGTAGGTGAGCAGCCGGGTGACCACCCGGTTGTCGTAGACCTTGCCTACGATGTTTTCGTCGGTGAGGTTGTCTAGACTGGCGGCGTGAAGGCCGGCGCTCTGTAGGCCCCGCATACCGCCCATCATGCCCCCGAACCCGCCACCGCCGAATCCTCCGCGCATCTAGCCGTCTCCTCCACTGTCCCGGACCAGGGCCGCGTCCAGGAGCAACTCTTCCTGCGGCCTAAGCTGCAACTCGTAGATGTTCCAATAGATGCCCCGGTGGGCCATAAGCTCGGCGTGGGTGCCCCGCTCGACTACCTCGCCGTCGTTCAGCACCATTATCTGGTCGGCCTCGCGGACGGTGCTCAGGCGATGGGCGATGACGAAAGTGGTGCGTCCTTTCATCACGTTGGTCATGGCTTCGTGAATGAGCCGCTCCGTCTCCACGTCGACGCTGGAGGTGGAGTCGTCCAGGATCAGTATGGGCGGGTCGAGGAGGATGGTGCGGGCGATGGACATGCGTTGCCGCTGTCCACCGGACAAGGTGGCCCCGCGCTCGCCGACGAAAGTGTCGTACCCGTCGGGCAGACTCATGATGTGGTCATGAAGCTGGGCCACCTTGGCTGCTTTAACGACGTCCTCGAATGCGGCGTCCATTGCGCCATAGGCGATATTGTCGCGAATGGTGGCGCCGAAGAGGAACACGTCCTGCTGGACCATGCCCACGTTGTGGCGGAGGGATTCCAAGGTGAAGTCACGAATGTCCCGTCCATCCACCGTGATTCGCCCTGCGGTGGGGTCGTAGAAACGGGGCACCAGGCTGATGATGGTGCTCTTGCCGCTGCCCGGCGCGCCCAGGATGGCAGTCACCTGGCCGGGTTCGGCGGCGATGTTGACATGCTTCAATGCCGGAACCTGGGAGTCGTAGGAGAAGGAAAGGTCCTCGAAGCGAACGAGGCCCCGGGCCCGGCCCATGTCCTCGGCTCCGGCTTCCTCCTGTACAGGAGACGGCGTGTCCAGGATGTCGAAAAGCCGCTGTCCCGAGGTGACGGCCCGGGAGAAGCTGTTGATGATGAAGGACAACATGCGAACGGGAAAGGCCAACTGGCTTAGGAAGAGGACAAAGATCGTCAGTTCCCCCGGAGTCAGGTCACCCCGGATAACCTCCCACCCGCCGTACCAAATGATGAGGCCCAAGGCAAGGTTGAAATAGAAGGTCATCCAAGCGCTGTTGGTGCCTTGCAGGCGCTCGGACCAGTAATATTCGTTACGCAGTTCCTGGGCCTTGGCTTCGAACTTCCTTTTCTCGTACTCTTCAGAGGCGAAGGCTTTGACCACGTGGATTCCCACCAGGTTTTCTTGAAGGACGGTGACGCTCTGTCCCATGACCAGTTGGACACGCAACCACATATAACGCAGCCGGGCCGTCACCAAGGTTGCCCGAAAAACCAGGAAAGGCACGCAGCCAAGGCTGATCAAAGTTAGCTCCCAATTCAGAAAGAACAGATAAGAAGTGAAAGCCACCAGCCGCACGGCGACTTCCAGGGAGCGGACCAAGCCCATGGCGACGAAACGGCGAACCGCTTCGATGTCCGAAGTGGCCTTGGACATCAGGTCGCCGGTGTGCTCTTTATCGTGGTAGGCGAAACTCAGGTGCTGAAGCTTATCGTAGAGTGCGTTGCGAATGTCATAGGAGACGAATTGCGACAGGGAGTCGGCTGAATAGGTGCGGAGGAAATCGAAAATGCCCTGGCCCACTGCCAAGCCGAGGATGGCAAGGGCCAGCCAGACCAGGGTGTTAACTGCTACGTCGTTGCCGACAATGCTCGAATCGGGGGGCGGGGTGTAGGTGATGAGCTTGTCTATAGATTTGCCGAAGACTATGGGTATCAGCAGGGAGAACCCGATTGCGCAAGAGAAGCTTAAGTAGGCGACAATCAAGCGGGTGCGGTACCGCCAGGCCATTTTGGTGATTCGGTAAAGAATCAGCATCTAGTAGTTTGCGTTTCGGTCTCCTACCACTAGACTAACGGCTGACGCCGTCACTGCGGAGCTGTAAGCCCGGCGACCCGGGCTCCGGCCGACAGGGGCCTGGCCGGCGGTGGTCCCTTGAGGCGGGAACACGGTCATGACTTCAGGCGAGAGGCGACCCGGAGACGATTCAATTCAGCTAGGGGCCATCATATACCCAAACGTCGGCTGATTCAAGGTCAATCAGATACGCGGGAAGGGCAAAAGTCGCCGCGCCCGGCTGGGTTTTTCAAGTTAAAGCGGGAGCGACGGACAAGGCTTAGGCGGTGGGGGCGACGGGGCATGAGATTCCCGCCTGCGCCCACCCATGTCATTCTTTTAGATGTCAGGTTGGGTACTCCGTTCGCCCTTCGACTTCCCTCAGGGTGAACGGCGGGTGGGGGGGTGAGGGCGAGCAGGGGCGGGGCGAAGAGGAGACGGGACGAGCGGGACGAGCGGGACGAGCGGGAGGGGCGGGAGGGGCGGGAGGGGCGGGAGGGGCCAAGAGGTGGCGGGAGGGGCGGCAGGGCGGCAGGAGGGGCCAAGAGGTGGCGGGAGGGGCGGACAAGGCGTAGGGTGTGGAGGCGTTACATGTGTTCGGGGGCGTTCATGCCCATTAGTTCCAGGGAGCGGCGGAAGACGATCTGGGCCGATTCCACCAGCTTCAAGCGGGCGAGGCTCACGTCCAGGTCTTCCGGGTTTGAGGAAATGACCCGGCAATTCTCGTAGAACCAATGGAAGGCCGTAGCAAGCTCCATCGTATAGTGAGGCAGATGGTGGGGTTCTAGAGTCCTCGCCATGTGGGCCACCAGCTCAGGGAACCTTAACATGGCCCGGATGAGGTCCAACTCGCTGGGGTGGTCCAACAGGGTGACGTCCCCAAGGCTCCAGTCCATGCCCCGGCTCCGGGCCAGGTTCAGTATGCCCGAGTTGCGAGCGTGGGCGTACTGGACGTAGTACACCGGGTTGTCGGCGGACTCCTTCTTGGCCAACTCCAAGTCGAACTCCATGTGAGTCGCCGGGCTGCGGGCCAGGAAGAAGTAACGGCAGGCGTCGATGCCCACCTCGTCGGCCAGCTCGCGTAGGGTGACGAACTCCCCGGCGCGCTTGGAGGCGCGGACCAACTCTGTACCGCGCTTCAGGGTGACCATCTGGGATATGAGCACCGTCAAGCGGTTGGGGTCGATCCCCAGGGCCGATACCGCCAATTTTATGCGGGGGACATGGCCCTGATGGTCTGCGCCCCAGATGTTGACCACGCCGTCGAACCCGCGGCGGATGAACTTGTTGTAATGGTAGGCGATGTCGGAAGCGAAATAGGTGGGTTCTCCCGTGGAACGGACTACAACGTTGTCTTTGTCGTCGCCCAGGGTAGTGGAGTTGAACCACAGGGCGCCTTCCCTTTGCGACAGGTAGTCTTTATTGCGTAAGAGGCCAACGGCCTCGTCGTATTCGCCGTCCCGGTACAGCCCACCTTCGCTGAACCAGGAGTCGAAGACCACCCCTATCCGAGCCAGGTCGTCGCGAATGACTTCAAGCATCCTGTCCCGGGCGTGGCCCCCGATTTCCTTAATGGCCTGGGCGTCGTCCAGGTCAGCCAAACCCGGGCCTTCCGCGGTCAATATATCCTGAGCCAGACCGGCAACATACTCCCCGACATACCCATTGGCAGGCAACTCCGCTTGCTGGCCCAAGGCCTGCTTATAGCGGGCGTATACGGACCTATAGAACGCTTCCATCTGGCTGCCGGCATCGTTGACGTAGTATTCGCGGGTCACGTCGTAGCCGGCCGCCGACAGGATGTTGGCCAGAGCGCTGCCCAGAACCGCACCCCTGGTGTGGCCAACATGAACGGGGCCAGTTGGGTTGACACTGACGAACTCAACCATCATCCGCGTCCCGCGGCCAATGTCCAGGTTGCCGTACTCAGGCCCCGCGTTTCTAACTGTGTCGACCTG
Source organism: Dehalococcoidia bacterium (assembly GCA_965249215.1). Taxonomy (GTDB): domain Bacteria; phylum Chloroflexota; class Dehalococcoidia; order Lucifugimonadales; family UBA3495. The sequence continues at coordinate 1,784,835 of CBDFLN010000002.1, forward strand.
CTGCTGAATCCAACTGTCACGCAAGTAGAAGTTGATGAATCCCGGAGGCGCCGCCTCGACCCTCTGCACCTGCTCATCGGCGGGAATCAGCTTGACCAGTCCCTCCGCCAGTTGCAGTGGATTAATGCGGGTGGCCCTGGCCAGGCGCAACGGGAGGCTGGTGGCGAAATCGCCGTGTTGGGGGTTGGCCGGCCGCTCCAGTTGAACGTCGGGCACGGTGTCCAACTGCAAGAACCCGTCGCTGCGGGCCTGCTCCACCGAGCGGGTCACCATATCGGCGATTATGTCGATGGCCAGAGGCGTTTCCACCGGAGCCTTATCCTCTCCAACAACTACAAGGGCACACCCGAAAGCGGCTTTGGGCACGGATGTCATCCTCAGTTTATGCTATCACAAACGAGACAGGGTCCACACACGCCCAACCGACCATCTCACCCGATCATCTCACTCGAACACTGCACTATGTAGTTAAGCGCTATGTCCGCGAAGTCCGTGGACTGTCACAGCGCGAAGCCGAGGGGCTTCACCAACCACCGGAACCGGCGAATGGAGTAGGACTGTCAATTCGTATAGGGCTGATAAAATAAGGGCGTTATGGGCCAATCACACGACGCGAGGCCGAATCTGCAAGACGAGAGCCGCAACCTGTTCCGCGAGGGACTGGTGGAACTGGCCGTCCTGGAAATCCAGGAGCTTCTGGACGGCGGCGAAACCGACGCGGCCTTGGCCCTGTTCCGGCGGCTGCACCCCGTCGACCAAGGCGAAGCGCTGGAGAACGTAAGTGAAGACAGCCAACTCCTGTTGTTGGAGGGCCTCTCCCCTGTAGAAACCGCCGATATTCTGGAGGAGATGCAGCCCAAAGCGGCATCCGACCTGTCGAAGGACATCGAGACCGAGAGACTGGCCCGCATCCTGGAACGAACCAGCCCGGACGCGGCCGCCGACATCCTGCAGCTCTTGCCCGAAGAGAAGCTGGAGCAATGCCTTCAGGCTATGACCGATGGCCAGGAAGTTGCTTCCCTGCTCCAGTACCGCCAGGACTCCGCGGGCGGGTTGATGACCCTGGACTATCCGGTGGTAAGGGAGATGCTGACTGCGCCCAACGCCCTGGACGAACTCCGCCTGCTGGGGCCGGAGGCGGAGAACCTCAATTCCCTGTTGGTGTTGGACCAGAACGACCGGCTGCTGGGGTCTCTAAGCATCGCCCGGCTGGCCCTGGCCCGGCCCAACTCGTTGGTCGGCGAGATAGCAGAACGCGAGATTATCTCGGTGACGGCAGAGACCGACCAGGAAGAGTGCGCCCGCCTGATGGAGCGGTACAACCTGAACCAGCTTCCAGTGGTGGACGGGGACGGCCGGTTGACCGGGGTAATCCTGGCCCAGGACATGGTGGACGTGATGGAGGAGGAAGCAACGGAGGACATGTACCGCATGGCCGGGGTTGCCGGAGAGCGGGTTACGGGCCCTCTGAGCAACTCACTGCGCCGCAGGCTGCCTTGGCTGTACATCAACCTGTGCACAGTCTTGCTGGCGGGCCTGATGATTAGCTTCTTCGAGTCCACGATATTCAGGTTCACCGCGCTGGCGGTATTTCTGCCGGTGGTGGCAGGCCAAGGGGGTATCGGCGGTACCCAGACGGCAACCCTGGTGGTGCGCAGCATGGCCCTGGGAGAGCTTCCGCGGCATTTGGGCCTCCGGATACTGAGCCGTGAAATGGCCTTGGGGTTAATCAACGGCGCCCTGCTGGGGTTGGCGGTGGGCCTGGTTGCATACGCATGGAAGGGCAACGTTACCCTGTCGCTGGTGCTGGGCTCGGCGATGCTGGGCAACATGCTGGTGGCAGGCCTGGCGGGAGCCGGGGTGCCCCTTCTGCTGCGCCGCCTGGGCATGGATCCCGCGGTATCGTCTTCGGTGTTTGTAACCACCTTCACCGACGTAATCGGCTTTGTGTTGTTTTTGGGGCTGGCCGCGGCGTTTATCTGAGCCGGCGGCCAGCATACGAATAGGCGTTTGAGTACGGGGGGAAGGATATGGCTGGGGAAATCGCTCTAGTTGGAGGCAATGAGTTTCGCGTCGGCTGCGAAGAAATGGACCGGGAGATCATGCGGTCATCGGGCCAAGACCCGGCGCGAGTATTGGTTATTCCGACCGCGGCGGTGACCGGCCCCTCCAAGGCAGCCAATGACGGCGTAACCCATTTCAATAGCCTGGGAGCTGTGGCAGACCGGCTGATGGCGCTGGACGGCAGTCAGGCCAACGACGCGGGCTTCATCCAGCCAGTAGAGGATGCCGGGGTAATCTACTTTACCGGGGGAAGCCCGGAGCATTTGCTGGGCGCTCTACGGGATTCACAGCTATTGCAGGCCATCCTGGCAGCGGTGGCCCGTGGAGGAGTGCTGGCCGGGTCCAGCGCGGGCGCGATGGTAATGGGTTCCCTGATGCGCCGTCCCAGCAGCGGAGGATGGGTAGAAGGCCTGGGCATCGTTCCCGGCACCGCCGTGCTGCCGCATCACGAGAACAGCAACCCCGCCGACGTTGCGGAACAACTGCGCGGCCAGGTCCCCGGCGGACTCACGGTGCTGGGGATAGACGCGCGTACCGGCTGCCTGGGAGGCCCGGGAAACTGGCGGGTGGTGGGATCCGGCAATGTGACCGTGTACCAGGAAGGCGGCTGGCAGGTGTACCCGTCGGGAACAGCCCTGCCGCCGGAGGTGTAGAGGCGCTGCGTTCGGGCGTTACGTTAGGAACTTACTTGCGCCGGCGGCGCAGTTCTTCCCAAACGGCTTGGGGAGACACCCCGGAGGCCGCCAGCAGCACCAGGGAGTGGTACAGCAGGTCGGCAATCTCTTTGGGGAGGTTTTCCCGGTCAGCCTGGGCTGCGGCTATGGCGGCTTCACCGGCTTCCTCGACGACTTTCTGGGCAACTCTCCCGACGCCTTCCTCGAGCAGCCGCGCCGTGTAGCTGTCTTCGGTGGGACTCTGCTGGCGGTCTCGGACCACGGCGAAGAGTTCGTCCAGGATACCCGGCCCGGACTCGGTCGCTTCGTATTCGTCGGGCAGTTGGTCCATGGGAGAGAAAAAGCAGGAAGTGTTGCCCGTGTGGCAGGTCGGTCCATCGGGGTCCACTTTCAGCAAAATGGTGTCGGCGTCACAGTCCAGCCAGGCCTCTTTCAGATTCAGGTAGTTGCCCGAAATCTCGCCCTTGTGCCACAGGTCCTCCCTGCTGCGGCTGTAGAACCACACCTGGGAGCCTTCGACGGTCCTCTTGAGAGAACCGGGGTTCATATAGCCCAACATGAGCACCTGGCCGGTGTTGGCGTCCTGGGCGATGGCTGGGATCAGGCCTTGCTGGTTGAGCTTCAACTTCATGATTCTTCGTCCTAATTCGCCCTAAGCCGGAGGCCAAGCCGCCAAGAGGCCGGGCAACTCCAGCAGGCTGTTTATTTGGCAGGCCGGCTCGGGCAACCGGGGGTCGAGCGGCTCGCCCGAGCGGTTAATCCAAACGGCGTTGATACCAACACCGCGGGCACCCTGTACGTCCTCGTATTGCCGGTCGCCTACGTACACCGCCTGGCCGGGGGCGACATTGAGCCGCTTCAACATTTCGCGGAAGAGTCCGGGGTGGGGTTTGTAGGAGCGGGCCTCTTCCGACGACAGCACCGCCTCGAATTCCAGCCCCAGCAGCCCCAAGTTGGGCATGAGGTATTCATCGTCGGCGTTGGAAAGCAGAGCCGTCCTCCACCCGTTCTGCACCGTCCCGATGGCCTCCACGGTTTCCGGAAACGGGTCGCGCCTGGATAGAAAGCCCATAAAGCTGCGGCTGGCGCCGACGGCGTCGCCCGGAAGGCCCAGACGGGTGAAGGCGCCGTCGAAGCAGTCCCGCCACGCTTGATAGTAAGTCCGAAACGGCGCACCCGGGTTGCCCCGGCTGTCGCGAAATTCCGCGTTTCCGACCAACCATTCCTGCAAGAGGCAGTCCGGGCTGGTATCCAGCGACTGTTCCCGGATGATAGCTTCAAAGCCTTCAATCCAACGGTCAGACGGGTTCTGCACCAAAGTGTCATACATGTCGAAAATCACGGTAGCAATGGGGCCCATGCTATCGGCTCAATTCCCGGCGCTGGCCACAGGCCGCATGGGGATGCCCCGCTGGGACAAATACTCCTTGGCCTGGGCAATTGAATAAGTCCCGAAGTGGAAGATGCTGGCAGCCAGGACGGCATCGGCCTGTCCCTGGGCAAAAGCCTGGCACAGGTGGTCCAGATTGCCGGCGCCCCCGCTGGCTATTACCGGCACCTCCACCGCCTGGGACAAGGCCCGGGTCAGGTCCAGGTCGTAGCCGGCAAGCTGCCCGTCGGCGTCCATGCTGGTCAGGAGAATCTCCCCGGCGCCAAGTTCCACCACGCGCTGGGCCCATTTGACCGCGTCCAGTCCGGTGGGTGTCCGGCCCCCGTGGGTGTAGACCTCCCAACCTGAATCGCCATCAAGGCCCAGCCCGTCCCGGTCATCAGGTTCGGGCACGGCCCCGGGGGTTACGGATTTGGCGTCGATGGCTACTACGATGCACTGGTTGCCGAACTGGTCCGCTCCCCGGCTGACCAGGGACCGGTCATTGACAGCGGCTGTGTTTATCGAGACCTTGTCGGCCCCGGCCCGGAGCATGCGCCTGACGTCGTCGACGCTGCGGATGCCGCCGCCCACGGTAAGGGGGATGAAGACCTGCTCCGAAACCCCCTGGACTACTTCCACCATCGTATCCCGGGAGTCCGAGCTGGCGGTAATGTCCAGGAACACCAATTCATCGGCGCCTTCCCGGTTATACGTGGCGGCCAACTCCACCGGGTCGCCGGCATCGCGCAAGTTGACGAAGCTGGTCCCCTTGACCACCCGCCCAGCGTCGACGTCTAGGCACGGGATTATGCGCTTGGTCAGCATATGCTTGGTCCCGGCATTAACAATATCTCCAGCGCTTGAGCCAACTAACCCAGTGCGTTTCCAGAGAGGCGCTAGGCGCCCAGTCCCTTCAAGAAGTCGGCCAGGGGCTTGGTCTCCTGGGAAGAGGTCTTCATATCCCGAACTACGACTTCGCCACGGGCAATCTCATCGTCGCCTAGAATGAGGGCGTAGGGGATATTCAGAGCGTTGGCCTGACGCATCTGGCCCCTGAGGCCGCGTGACCCGCTGCTCAAGATCACGCCCACGCCAGCCTGCCGGAGCTTGGCGGCCAGGTCCATGGCCGCAGACCGGGCGGCGTCGCCGACGTTGGCAACCAAATACGGCGGGGAGGGCTCATCGGGGACCGGGACCCCGCTGTTCTTCAGGTTCAAGGTGAGGCGTTCCATGCCCGTGGCGAAGCCGATGCCCGGCGTCGGACGGCCTCCCAGTTCCTGAATCAATCCGTCGTAGCGGCCGCCGCCTATGATGGTCGACTGGGCGCCGCCGTCCAGGGGTTGGACTTCGAACACGGTGCGGGTGTAATAGTCCAGGCCGCGCACCAAGCGGTGTTCGATTTGATAGGGGATGTCCAGCAAGGACAGGCTCTTTTGAAACGCGGTCCAGTGGTCCCCGCACTCGTCGCACAGATGGTCAGCCGACTTGGGTGCGTCGTCTCCCAGAGCGCGACAAGTTTCAACCTTGCAGTCTAAAAGGCGCAGGGGGTTCTTTTCCAGGCGGACTCTGCATTCCGGGCACAGCTTGTCGCCGTGACCTGAGTAGTAGGACGCCAGGTCCTTTACGTAGGCGGGACGGCACTGGGCGTCGCCGATGCTGTTGACGTAGAGGGACACGTCGCGCAGCCCCAGGGAAAGCACCAACCGCCAGGCGAACTCCACTACCTCGGCGTCCACAGAGGGGTCGCCGTCGCCCAAGGCTTCTATGCCAAACTGATGGTGCTCGCGAAACCGGCCGGCCTGGGGACGCTCGTAGCGGAACACGGGGCAGAAGTAGTAGAGCCGCACCGGCTGGGGCAAGTTGTGCATTCCGTGCTGCAGGTAGGCGCGGCAGACGGGAGCGGTGCCTTCGGGGCGCAGGGTCACGCTGTCGCCGCCCCGGTCGGCAAAGGTGTACATCTCCTTCTCTACGATGTCGGTGCCTTCGCCAACGGAGCGAACGAACAGGTCCGAGTCCTCGAAGACGGGGGTGTCGATGCGCCCATAGCCGTACCTGCGGGCCAATTCCACCGCCTTGGACTCGATGTACCGCCAGTATTTTTGCACCACCGGCAACAGGTCGGTGGTGCCTCGGGGCGCTTGAAACAGTGGTCTCTTCTCCTTCCCCTGACTGGGGGGTTGCATACGCACCCATTATAGGGCCGGATATCAGGATACAGGGCCTAAAGGTTTCCCGCTAGACAACTCCTTGCTCTTGCAGCTGCGTTAACTCGTCATCAGTAAGTCCGCCGATGCCGCAGAGGACCTCGTGGTTGTGCTGGCCCAATAGCGGCGGCGGGGCGACGGGCATTTCGACGCACCCGGTCAACTGGATAGGAGTTCTTACGGTGCGGAAATGGCCGCCCAGGGTATCCCCGGAATCGACGAACATCTTTCTTGCTTCCAGGTGGGGGCAACTGTCCATGTCCGCCTGGTCCTGCACCACGCCCATGGAGAACCCGGCTTCGGTCAGTTTCTCGGCAACTTCCCACTTGGAAAGATTGATGGACCATGCTTCGATGGCAGGGACCACCTGGTTGTAGTAAAACTCTGCGCTCTTGTCCTGACCACCCAGGTATTGAGGGTCGCTGGCCAGGTCCTCCCGGCCTGCCATGCGCCACAGGGCCGTCCACTTCTCCGTCCCCGCGGCGCCGGCCAGCACCGCGTAGCCGTCCTTTGCCTTCACCGCAATCTGGGCGCTGATCATGTTCTCCCTGGCCCTTCCGGTGGGCCGGCCAGTGGCCTGGAAGAAGGGCATGCTGCTGGTGGTATGGGCGGTCATGCAATCGTACATCGCCATGTCCACGTGCTGTCCCTTGCCGGTCTTGCGCCGGGTCTCCAGGGCCAGGACGACGCCCAGGGCGGTCCAGAGGCCCGGAACAGAGTCTCCGACGTTGTCGCCGACCATCTGGGGCGGGCCGCCGGGGACGCCGGTTACCTCCATCCAGCCGGCCATGCCCTGAATGGCGGGATTGTGGGCCGGCCAGTGGGAATAGGGGCCGCGCAGGTCATCGTTGTCGCCGTAGCCGGTGATACTGGCGTAAACCAGCCCCGGATTTGTCGCTCTTAGTACCTCGTATCCCAAGTCAAGACGCCGCAGCGACCCCGGGCCCAGGTTGTCCAGGAGCACGTCGGACACCCCCACCATGTTCAAGAGGGCAGCTTTGCAGCGAGAGTCCCGCAGGTCGAGGGTCACAGACTTCTTGTTGCGGTTGACGCCCAGGAAACGGGCGCTGACCTTCCGGCCGTCTGCGCTCTGGACAAAGGGGCCGTTGCTGCGCGCGCCCTCACCGACGCCGGGGCGTTCCACCTTGATGACTTCTGCGCCCATGTCGGCCAATATCACGGAGCAGAAGGGGCCGGCCACGATGTGGGTGACGTCCAAGACGCGGACGCCGGCCAACGGGAGCGGTAGTTTATCGGGTTCAGCAGACATGGGCGGCCTTAGTCCGGCTTCGCCGTTATTTCCAGCCCAAGACCGGCATCGATGAAGCGACGGGCGTTCAGCCGATAGTTGGCCGTGGGGTCTTTCAGGCGTTTAGCTTGCTCATCAGTCAGAGGCTTTACCTGGCCGGGAACGCCGACAACCAGCGAATTGTCGGGGACTTGGGCGCCGCCCCGGACCACGGCGCCGGCCCCGATGATGCAGTAGTTGCCGACGCGGGCGTCTTCCAGCAACACGGCGTTGATGCCGATTAGGACGTTATTGCCAACCCGGCCCCCGTGGACGACCGCGCCGTGGGTCATCAGCACGTTGTCGCCGAACTGCAGGAAATCGTCGGTGTGGACCACGCAGTTGTCCTGAATGGAACAGTCTTTGCCGATGATTATCCTGCCGTAATCGCCACGGACGACTGCGCCGGGCCAGACGTTGGAGCCTGCCCCGATCTCCACGTCGCCCACGATATAGGCTGCCTCGCTGACGAAGGCCGTTGGATGAATCCGTGGCGTTTGGCCGTCGATGCTGCGGATCATTGACATCTTCCTCGCTGCGCTGGGACCGCGCGTAAAGGGACAAGGTCAGAATACACGGTATGGAGAGTACGCGCCAACACTCAGGCAGGAGCGGGCCGTGGGGCCGCGGCCAGCCGCAGGGCGGCTTTATCCACGACGGGGCGTTCCAGAAACTCTACCAGCAGGCGATTAAATTGGTCGGCCTTCTCCATGTGGGGCCAGGGGCCGCACTCCGGTATGATGTGAATCGTGCTGTCGGGCAGTTCCCGGCGGAGCCGGTGGGCGTGGGCAACGGGGATGATGATGTCGTTTTCACCCCAGACGGTCATGAGGGGCACCGGGGACTCTTTCAAGCGGTCGACGATGTAGCGTTGGCGTCTGAGGCCGGAGTAGTCGATGCTAGAGCGAATGGACCGCAACGCCGCCCGCCTGGCCCCCGGCAGAGAGCGCACCCGTTGAAGTTCGCTAATCACCTCGTCCACGAAGGGGGGAGGCCGGTAGAAGATGCGCTTGGTGGCGCCCATCTTCTGGTAGAAATAGGGCTGATAGAACAGTTCCCCCAACACTGGCAGGGAGATAAACCTGAGGAACCAGGGCAGTTTCTTGCCCAGCCCCCCGGAGCCGACCAGCACCAGCCGGTCTGTCATTTCCGGGTGTTCCAGGGCGAAAAGGCCTACCATCAAGCCGCCGGCTGAGCTCCCCACCAGCGACAGGCGGTCCACATCGAGAGCCCTGGCGAATTCGTACAGCAGGCGGGCCCCGCTTATCGGGTCATAGCTCAGGTGGAAGGGCTTATCCGAATCGCCGTGGCCGGGCAAGTCCAAGGCCAGCACGGTAAACCCCGCCTCGGCCAGGGGCTCGACGTTGCAAGACCAGGTGACCCTGGACGCGCCCAGGCCGTGCAAGAGCAGCACCACCGGCCCCCGGCCGGCCTGGACGTAGCTGACGTTGGTTCCGTTGAGGACTATGTTCTCGTGCCGCACCCAGCCTATGCAACTCCGGCAGAATTGGGAACCAAGGAGGCGGTAACTGGCCGCTAGGCAGTGGGGGCGGCGACGGCGGGCCCGCGCAGCGTCAGCCCCGAACCACCGGCATCGACCACCACGTGGTCCCCCGCCTGATATTCACCACTCAAGATTCCCTTGGAAAGGGCGTTTTCCAGGTGCCGCTGCACCGCCCGGCGCAGCGGACGGGCGCCGTATACCGGATCGAACCCTTCCTGGGCCAGCCAGCGGGCGGCTTCGGGGGTGAGATCGAAGGTGATTTCCCGGTCCTTTAAGCGGCGGCGCACGTCGTTGACCATGAGCTCCACCACCTGGACTATTTCATCCTGGGTCAACGGGTCGAATATTATGGTCTCGTCGATGCGGTTAAGGAACTCGGGACGGAACGCCCGTTTGAGCGCGTCGTTGACAGAGTCCCGGAGCCGCTGCGAGTCCAAGCCGCCTTCGCGGCCATCGGCCCTGAAGCCAAAGGGCTGCCGCCGCAATACTTCGGTGCCCAGGTTACTGGTCATTATAATGACCGTATTGCGGAAATCAACGGTGCGGCCGTGGCCGTCGGTGAGGCGGCCGTCCTCCAGGATCTGCAGGAGGATGTTGAACACGTCCGGGTGGGCCTTCTCGATTTCGTCGAAGAGTACGACCCGGTAGGGCCGGCGGCGCACCGCCTCGGTAAGCTGGCCGCCCTCGTCGTAGCCGACGTACCCCGGAGGGGCCCCGATGAGGCGGGAGACGGTGTGCTTCTCCATGTATTCGGACATGTCAACCCGGACCATGTTGGCCTCATCGTCGAACAGGAACTCGGCCAGGGCCTTGGAGAGTTCGGTCTTGCCGACGCCGGTGGGGCCCAGGAAGATGAAACTGCCAATGGGGCGCCTGGGGTCGCTGAGCCCGGAACGAGACCGGCGGATGGCCTCTGAGACGGCGACCACCGCTTCGTCCTGTCCGATGATTCGCCGGTGCAGGGACTCTTCCATGTGAATCAATCGTTCGGATTCCCCTTCCAGCAAGCGTCCGGCGGGTATGCCGGTCCAACTGGCGAGCAGTTCGGCGATGTCGGCCTCGCCAACCACCATGTCCACGTTTCGGTCCGCCAGCAGGCGCTGCCGCTCCGGCTCGAACTCCTCCTCCAGGCGCAGGCGTTCGGTGCGCAATTGGGCCGCCTGTTCGTATTCGGACCTCTGGGCCGCCGCTTCCTCCTGGTCGGACAATCCACGGATTCGCTCCTCCAGCTCCTTGAGGCCGGAGGGCAGGCTTTCGGCGTCGATGCGCAGCTTGCTGGCCGCCTCGTCGATGAAGTCCACGGCTTTATCCGGCAGTTGACGCCCGGTGATGTAGCGGTCGCTGAGCCGCGCCGCAGCGGACAGGGCCGAATCCTCTATGGTGACCTTGTGGTGCGCCTCGTAGCGCGGGCGCAGCACCTTGAGTATCTCCACAGTCTCTTCGATTGACGGCTCTTCCAAGAACACCGGCTGAAACCGCCGCTCCAGCGCAGTGTCTTTTTCGATGTAGCGGCGGTATTCGTCCGAGGTGGTGGCGCCCACGCACTGGAGTTCTCCCCTGGCCAGGGCGGGCTTGAGCAGATTGCTGGCGTCTATCCCCCCCTCGGCGGCGCCGGCCCCCACCATGGTATGTATCTCGTCCAGGAACAGGATCACCTCTCTCTGGGCCTGCTTGACCTCGTCCACGACGGACTTCAGCCGCTCCTCGAACTCGCCGCGGAACTTTGAGCCCGCCACCAGCGCGCCCATGTCCAGTGCCAACACCCGGCGGCCCTTGAGGGAGTCAGCCACGTCGCCGGCGACGATGCGGGAGGCGAGGCCTTCGACTATGGCGGTCTTTCCCACGCCGGCCTCGCCAATGATGACCGGGTTGTTCTTCTTGCGGCGGGTCAGGGTCTGCATCACCTGTCGAATTTCAAGGTCCCTACCCACCACCGGGTCCAGCGTGCCTTCCCGGGCCAGCTTGGTCAGGTCGATGCTGTACTTCTCCAAGGAACGGTATCGGCTCTCGGCCCTGGGGTCGTCGACCCGGTGCATGCCCCGCACTTCCATGAGGGCCTGGTAGACCCTCTCCTGGTCGATGCCGAACTCTTTCAGCACCTGGGCCGATTCGCCTTGGGACTCCATTACGGCCGCAATAAACAGGTGTTCAGCGCCTATGAACTCGTCCTTCAGGCGTTCCGACTCCTTCTTGGCGTTGTCCAGCAGCCGCTGCGCCCGGGGAGTGGCGTATATCTGGTTTTGTTCATAGGCCACCTTGGCGCCGGCTTCGAGGGCCTGGCGCAGCTTGCTCTTCACCGCGGCGGCCGAGATTCCCAGTTCGTTCAGGATGTCGCCAGGGAGGCCCTCCTCCAACTCCAGGAGGGCGAGCAGAATGTGCTCCACGTCCCACTGGCTGTGGTTGAACCGGCGCACCAGCTCCTGGGAATTGTTGAGCACGTCTCGGGCTTGTTCGGTGAATTGTTCCGGTCTTAGTACCATTTCTCCTCCCCGGGGATGAGCAGGTCCCCTGGACGGGCTGATTATTTGCTACGCACGGGGCTCAGTGGGTGAGTACGGCTCGCTCAGGCATTGCCCCGGGGCTGCCTGGCATCGGCAGGGCTGCTTCCCCGCAAGCGGGCAATTTCAACGTTGAGCAGCTCTACCTGCCGCTCCAGGGTCTCGATGCGGCCCATCAGTTTCAAGGCGACCTCGGCCCCGGCGAGGTTGACGCCCATTTCGTCGGTCAGGTTCCTGACCCGGCGTATCCGCTCCAGGTCGGCCATGGAATACAGGCGCTGCCTTCCCACGGTGCGGGAGGGCCATACCAGGCCCACCCGCTCGTAGTAGCGCAGGGTCTGGGCGTGGACGCCCACCATGCGAGCCGCCACGCTGATGATGAAGCAGGGTTCTTCCAAGAATTGTCGTTCAGAAACCATGGTCATCCTCCTTGTCCGGCCCGGGACTCGCGGAGCTGCTGGAACAGGTCCCTTTGCTCCTGGCTGAGGCCGGTGGGCAACTTCGCGTTGACCGTAGCGTACAGGTCTCCTCGCTGGTCTGGTTTCCTCAGTTCCGGCATCCCCTGGCCGGCCAGGCGGAACCGCCGGCCGTTCTGGGTCTCCGGCGGGATGGTCAGGGCGACTCTGCCGGCCAAAGTCGGAACGGTGATCTCGCCGCCCAAAACGGCGTCCTCCAGGGGCACCTCCACGTCGGTATACAGGTTGCGGCCCGTGCGCTGGAACTTGGCATGCTTTTCCACCGACACCACCACGTAGACGGTCCCCTGCCGGCCTTCCCCCGCGGCGACGCGCACCCTGGAGCCGTCGTCCACTCCGGGAGGAATCTTGACCTCCAGGCGGCGTCCCTGGGGCAACTCCAGCACGCGGGTGGTGCCTTGAAAGGCTTCCTCCAGGGTTATTGCGGCCGAGTATTCGACGGGAGCGGGCCGACGGCGCTCTTGCCCGAAGTTGGCGAACAGGTCCTCCAAGGGGTTGCCCCGGCCGTCGCCAAAGGTGAAAACGGCGTCACCGCCGCCGCCGAAGTTGGACCAGCGGAAATTCCCGCCCGGCCCGGAGCGGGCTTGGGCCGCTTCTATCTGCTCCCAGTTGGCCCAGTCATCGCCGTACTTGTCGTATTTCTGGCGTTTCTCCGGGTCCGAAAGGACGCGGTAGGCCTCGTTAATCTGTTTGAATTTTTCTTCCGATGCTTTGTCACCGCCGTTGACGTCGGGGTGATGTTCCCGGGCCAGCTTACGATACGCCTGGCGGACCTCCTTGTCCCCGGCATCACGGGCGACTCCCAGCAAATCGTAGTAATTGGCGGTCATCTTTGGGTCCGTTAGATGTGGGATGTTGACTGATACCGATATTATATGGTGACATACATACTAAGTCAATTAAACTGTTATCAATAGCATAATAGAACTTGACAAAGTACACGCAACTATGTACCATTGGACTTGCCAAGGTTGATACGAAGCATATCAATCATAGCGGCAATACACCATCCCATAGAGAGGGAGGCAAATCATGTTGATACGACGTTGGGACCCCTTTAACGAGCTGCGCCGGATGCAGGAAAACATGGACCACCTGTGGCGGGGGGTTGCCCCCAGTGACTCCGCCCGGGAAATGGAGAGTTGGGCGATTCCACTGGACGTGATGCAGGAGGGCGACGAGATAGTCGTCCATGCGTCACTGCCCGGGGTCAACCCGGAAGAAATGAACGTCTCCATCGAGAACGACGTACTGACCATCCGGGGCGAGAGCGCCGGGGAATTGCAGGAGCGGAAAGAGGGCAACTACCTGATGAGGGAACGGCGCACGGGTTCGTTCCACCGCTCTCTGCGGCTGCCAGACACCCTGGACACGGGGAAGGCGCAGCCGCGGTACGAAAACGGCGTGCTGACCATCGCCTTTCCCAAGCTGGAGGCCAAGCAGGCCAAACAGTTCAAGGTGTCCGTCGTCAAGGACTCGGGGAAGTAAGCACGCTGGTCCCATGGGTTTACGGTTCCAAGGCCCGGAGGAATCCCCGGAAAGGGGGGCATCTCCGGGCCCCGGTCTTGCCCTTAGCAGCCGCCCAGGCCTCTTGAGAGCGCCGATAGCAGGTGCTACAATGCGTGACGCCGCAGTGGACGCTCCAAGCGTCGCGTTTCGGTCCCCGATAGCTCAGCGGTAGAGCGGGCGGCTGTTAACCGCTAGGTCGTAGGTTCGAATCCTACTCGGGGAGCCACTAACCATCCCCGACATCCGAGATGCAGCCGCTCCTTTGACCCTCCCCGTTCTACTGTTTGTCCTATATTTGAGAATCCGAAGCTCCGATGGGGTACCACAACTACATGACTTACAGGTGGATTTAGAAAGTACGCAAGCAACGTTGCGGCAACTGGGGTTCAATGACCCACAACATTATCATTGCGGTTGGTACAGCGAATTGGTCAAGACCACTAGTTCAACGGGGTCAGAGTAGCTTCCAAACCCGTCAAAAAGAGAACAACCATGGCTATTTGACGCCCCGTATGCCCCGATGTATCATAAGCCATCCAAAGACTGGGAACCGGTAAGAGCATGGCTAAGATTGAATTTCAAGGTCAAGAAGTTGAAGCCTCGGTTGTAGAGTTTCGCATCGAGCGGGAAGATTGGAACGAATACCAGCTTCTTGATGGTTCGCACCTTCGATTGAGGCTGGTCCTCTCGGAGGTGTACCGGATACATGGCCAATACGACCCGGAGGGCAATCCGATATATGTTGCCAAGTCAGGAAACGTTCTCGCGGTACGAGCGCCGGATGAATTGAAGGCCAAATGATGGAACTGACTTACACCGTCTCAGGGTCACAGGTGACTAGGCTACAGGCCACTGGCAACAATGCCAGCTCGGTGTCCCTTAAACAAGAGGACATCCGACCACAAATACGATGGCAGTGTCGCTCTGAACTTACGGTTGACAGGATGGCCAGTGAAGATTCTTTATCGAGCGACGCTTGGATATGCCTGCTACGCGACGCCTTATTCTCGATTCAGGGTATCGAGAGCATGCATCTTGCACGGGACGAAACTACCATAGACGTGTGGACTGTTATCCCGAAGCGTGACATCGGCCTGGTCCGGAAGATCGCAGAGATTCAACGGGATCTAATGTCGCAATTCATTAACCACCAACGGGAACCTCTGTTTTATTTTGATTTCCACACCGTATACCGGGAATCGAACGCCCTTCATGAACTGATCCCCCTTAGAGCTATCCGGATACCTCGTTCCTAGCTAAGTTGGACCCCGTCCATGCCCCAGAAGGACACTCACATAGCCCAAGCTCAAAAGGATCGTCTATTCTGGGAAAGCTACGACCTCGACACAACACCGTTCAAAGACTGGGTCGTGTCAGGCATTTTTTATGAGGCAGTCCACTGGGTAGAGGCCTATCTTGCCCACAAGGGTGAGCACTCCAATACACACAGCCAACGACACCACGCTATGCAGCGATATGGTGACTTAGACACAGTCCTTGTCGACTACGACATTCTAAAAACCGAGAGTGAGAACGCCCGCTACAACTGTTACAGCCATAGCGCCCTTGATATTAGAAACGACATGGTACCGACTCTCAGTAGAATTGAAGCTCATATCCAAGCCATGCTTTAGGGACCACTGTACCGGGGTAACTCATTGCTCTCGATTTCCCAGTGACCCGGCGACACCCATGTTTCCCGGTATTCAATGCGGTAGAGACCCTTGGAGGCGCGCCCGCGCTTGGCACCGCATCACGGCCATAGGGCTCCACCTGTACTTATGCCTTATAAACCCTTTTTCAGTACACAAATCCGGTTTCATCGCCGCCAATGGCCATTTTCGTATCTAAAAGCAGCTGAGCTTAGATCCTACCAGGGGAGCCAATCCACCCCAACCTCTCAGGTTTTCTGAACCCATTGGTGTCCGATAACCGCTGACGACTCACAGAGGTCTTTCGCCCGCAATGGCCGTTTTCGTATATGAAAATGGCCTCCGATTGGTGGATACTCCTCCGCCAGTTACTACCTACACGCCCCCAACTAGCTTCATCTCTGTTCGTAGTTACGTCGCCTATTGTGGGTCTAGGTATGGGTGGCGGACCAGCGGGTGTACAGCCGATTAGCGCGAGAGCCGTCAGGCTTACGGTTACCATACGATGATGCAGGCCGCTAAAGCGATGATCCCGGCGAAAATTAGTCCTACGTGTAAAAGGCGGAGGTAAAGTGGACCACGTGGGCGGATGACTGCTGACATATGGCGGTTGCAAAGTGTACCGTCCGCCGCCATTCATAGGCTTAAAGTCGAGCTTATGGACGGTGGGATGGATGTATCTAGTGGACGTGTATCTGAGGGTTCGCAGGGCGGTAATGGTGGAAGGCATGAGCATCCGGGAGGCGTCGCGGGTGTTCGGGTTGCACAGAGACACGGTGCGCAAGATGGTCGCCTACTCCGTGCCGCCGGGCTACCAGAGGCATAGCCCGCCTCGCAAGCCCAAGCTGGAGCCTTTTACCGGCGTGATCGACCGGATTCTGGAAGAGGACCTGAGGGTCCCCAAGAAGCAGCGCCATACGGCCAAGCGCATCTTTGAGCGGCTGAGGGACGAGTACGGGTTCGACGGCCAGTACACCATAGTCAAGGACTACGTAAGGGAGCACCGCCGCCAGTCGCGGGAGATGTTCGTGCCTTTGGCTCATTCGCCAGGCCACGCCCAGTGCGACTTCGGCGAGGCGCGGGTGGTGATCGGCGGGGTGGAGCAGAAGGCCCACTACTTCGTCCTGGACCTGCCCCACAGCGACGGCTGCTTCGTTAAGGCCTACCCGGCGGAGACCACCGAGGCGTTTCTGGACGGGCATGTTTCAGCCTTTGCTCTCTTAGGTGGCGTGCCACGGAGCATCCTGTACGACAATACCAAGCTGGCCGTGGCCAGGATACTGGGGGACGGCCGGCGAAAGCGCACTCGGGCATTCACCGAGCTCCAGTCCCACTACCTGTTCGAGGACCGGTTTGGCCGTCCCGGCAAGGGCAACGACAAGGGGAAGGTGGAAGGGATGGTGGGGTACGCCCGGCGCAACTTCCTAGTGCCGGTGCCGTCCCTCGAGAGCTTCGAGGCGCTGAACGCCTACCTGGAGCGGCGGTGCCTGGCGCGGATGGACGCCCAGCTCCGGGGCCACACTGAGACCATCGGCCAGCGCATGGAGCGAGACCTGGAAGCTCTACTGAAACTGCCGGCTGTGCCATATGATGCCTGCGACAAGCAGGCGGGCCGGGTGAACTCCCTGTCGTTGGTCCGGTACCGGACCAACGACTACTCCGTGCCGGTGGCCTACGGGCATCGGGATGTCCTGGTAAGGGGCTACGTGGACCAGGTGGTCATCAGCTGCGGCTCGGAGACCATCGCCCGCCACCCCCGCTCCTACCAGCGGGACGACTTCGTCTTCGACCCCATCCACTACCTGCCGCTCCTGGAGCAGAAGCCGGGCGCACTGGACCAAGCCGCCCCGCTGCAGGGCTGGGAGCTTCCCCAGGAGTTCGCCACCCTGCGCCGCCTCCTGGAGGCCCGCATGGGACGAAGGGGCAAGCGGGAGTTCGTCCAGGTGCTGCGGCTGTTGGAGACCTTCAGGCTGGAGGAGGTGCAATCGGCGGCGCGGGATGCCTTCCGGCTGGGGGCTTTGAGCTTCGACGCCGTGAAGCACCTGGTGCTGTGCCGGCTGGAGGGGCGGCCGCCCAGGCTGGACATGGATCTGTATCCCTATCTGCCTCGGGTGCGGGTCAGCACTACATCCGCCGGGGACTACATGAAGTTGCTGTCCGGGAGGGCCGCATGAGCGACCGCTCGACGCTGCTCTTGGAACATCATCTGAAGGAGTTGAAGCTGCCCACCTTCCTCAGAGAATACGGAAAGATGGCCGCCCAGTGCGCCGCCGAGGGTGTGGATCACCCGAGGTACCTGTTGCGCCTGGCCGAACTGGAGCTCATTGACCGCCACCAGCGCATGGTGCAGCGCCGGATCCGGGCAGCCCGCTTCCCCGCGGTGAAAAGCCTGGACACCTTCGACTTTACGGCCATCCCTTCGATGAATAAGACCCTGGTGATGGAGCTGGCACGCTGTGAGTACATACAGCGCCGGGAGAACGTCATCGCCATCGGCAACAGCGGCACCGGCAAGACCCACATCGCTCTGGGGCTAGGCCTGGCCGCCTGCCAGAGGGGTATGTCGGTGGGATTCACCACCGCCGCATCCCTGGTCCACGAGCTGATGGAGGCCCGGGATGAGAGGAGACTCCTCAACCTCCAGCGGCAGCTCTCCCGCCTGAACCTGCTGATCATCGACGAACTGGGCTTCGTTCCCCTGTCCTCCACCGGAGCGGAACTCCTCTTCGAGGTCTTCAGCCAGCGCTACGAGCGGGGTTCCATCCTGGTCACCACCAACCTACCCTTCGACGAATGGACCGAGGTCTTCGGCTCTGAGAGGCTCACCGGCGCGCTGCTGGATCGCCTCACTCACCGCGTCCACATCCTGGAGATGAACGGCGAAAGCTACCGCCTCAAGCAGAGCAGGCATGACTCTGCTATGCACTCAGCCGGCAATTCCCCTGACGCCTAGAATCCACCGACCTCGCTGCCCCTAAGGGCTCCCGACGACACCCCTCGCAGGCGGACATTTTCGCTGAACATCACCGCTCAAGTGGCCCACTTTTGCTCCGCCACACGGCCTGATTTCTCTCCGCCCTTGACACAGGAACGGGTGAAAGGGTTAGTTTATATGGAAGCTATGGTGCGGCCTCTGACCTGGGACGAATGGCCGGAGAATGCTAGACCAATCTTCCAGGGCCTGCGGTCGCCCGCCGGCGAGGAAATGGTGCTCCAGAAGAACATGTTCGTGGAAGGTATCCTGCCCGTCAGCGTCCTTCGAAAGCTGAGCGATGAGGAGATGTCCGTCTACCGGCGTCCCTACACCGAGCCCGGTGAGTCCCGCCGTCCTACCCTAACCTGGCCCAGGGAAATTCCCTTCGATGGAGAGCCCGCCGACGTAGCGGAAATTGTCGATCAGTACTCCCAGTGGCTGGCGGGGAGCAACGTGCCCAAGCTGTTCATCAACGGAGATCCGGGATCTGTTTTGGTGGGTTCCCAACGGGAGTTCTGCCATGCCTGGCCCAACCAGCAAGAAGTGACCGTTCCCGGAATGCATTACATCCAGGAAGATTCTCCCGCCGCGATTGGGCAGGCCGTCGCCCGGTGGCACTCTTCTCTGCCGCTCGGCTGATCTAGAGGGAACCCCGATTATGCCCCAGGCACTCCCATTCCCTGGCCGATTGCCAGCATAGTGCGGCCCGATTTTTCGTAGGCGATGTGCATTATAATTTATGCTTCTCAGGACTGAGAAACATGAGCTCGTGTAACACCCAACTGGCGGGCGAGTTCTGCCTTGGAAGCTCGCTCGCTAGAATCTAGTCGCCGCTACCACTCCATTGCCAACGCGACTGGATTCCGGCGTTCTTGCTGGATTGACTCGGATGGCCTACGCCTTGATGCTGGTTGTGGGAACTTGAACCAAGCCCAGACAAAAGTACGTAGCCGGAAGCGCGCAGGGGAGCCACTGGCACCCACCCAAGTCACCTACCCCCCATAAGGCTACTCCAAGAGAAAGGTTGGTTTGCGCACCAGAAAGGGGAACAGGCCACCCCAACCGCCGCGATGACTTCGTCCAGACGGGCTAAAGCCCAAAGACCTCCTGGGCCAGGACCAAAGTGCTGGTCGCTGTGATCACAGTGACCACCGCCAGCCGGAACACCCTGGTGTTCATTCTTCCGGTCAGACGCACCGAGAGCCAGTATCCAAGAGCCATTGCGGGGATGGTTGCGGCCGCCAGCAGAAGGCGGTCAGTGGTTATCAGCCCCCGAAGTGCATAGCCCACCAAGGCGGTGCAGTACACGGCGGTGAAGAAGAACGCCAGAGAGGCCCGCATACCCTGCCGGTCCACGCCGCGTCCCAACAAGAAGAGCATGAGGAGAGGCCCGCCAATGGCGAGGCTGGTCATCATAGCGGAGGCGCAGAAGCCAATCACAGGCCCTGCAACCATCGGCGCGGGAACAGGCCACGGCCTATTCGCGATCACGAGGACCGTAACCGCCAAGACCAGTGCGGCGATGCCAATGCGGAGAGCGTCGGGGTCCAGTTGGGTGAGGGCGTAGCCGCCTACCGGCGCGCCCAAAACTCCCGCAACCGCTATAGGCGTTAGCTCCCGGTATTGAACCTCCCGCCGAGTATCGATAAACATGAGACTGAAGGCCAGGGCCGCGCCCGTGTTAACGACTACCACGACCGACTGAGGGTCGAGGTACAGCAGCAGGAACGGCGTGGTGGTCAGGCCGAAGCCGAATCCTATGGCGCCGATGGTAAAGGCGCCCACCGCCAGCACCAGGGCCGTGACCACGAAGTCGACGGAGTCTAACATGGTAGACTGCTGAGAGCGGTGCGCGGCATCGGGGGATGATGGGCATAGAAGCGATCAACCGCGGACAAGGATTAATCGCTTTCTCTGTTTTTCTCAAGCCGTTTGCCCATGCTCACAACGTCATCTACCGAATACCCGATATTTTTGCAGAACTCGACTACATCGACGTTGGAACTCCTGACTTGGAGGTTGGCCTTGGGACATCCCAAGTCCCTGAGCATAGACTCGGCCTTGTCCATCAAGCGCCGCCCGATGCCCTTTTTCCGGCAATCGGGCGCCACCGCCAGATAGTTGACCCAGCCACGATGGCCGTCGTAGCCGGCCATCACGGTGGCAACCAGCCTGGAACCGAGGTTCCCGACTAGAAACATCTCCCTATGGACGGCTAGCTTACGGTGTATATCCTGGACAGGATCGTTCCAGGGGACGACCAGGCCACACTCCCTCCATAAGGCTACCGCCGCGTCCTGGTCAGATTCCCGGAATGCACGAATGTCCAACTCTGAGTTGTGCTCTCTTTCCATATTTGTTTGACAACTGTTGGTCTGTAGTTGTTCGAGCGCCCCGCCAAAGTCCCGGGTTTCCACCCCTTGCGTGTGCCTTATTCGCCGGCACTCCCCTCACGTACGCAGCTGCACTTTTTATCGGCCCGGTGGGCTTGTCGCAGGCGGCGGCCATGGCACGCGGCATCTCGGTCAGGGGATTAGTGTGGGTCGCCACCTGCTCCAAGTCAACCCTGCCCTGCGTCATGAGGTCATCGCCGGTCTGTAACTCTCGCCTGCCGTTGACGATGCCTAGCAGAAAGAGAAGATGACCGCCTGCTCCTTGAGCAAGGGTAGTGCGCGATCGGTTGGCAATCAAGCAATAGGCGGCGCCCGGGGCAGGCGCCTAAAGGGTCTACTAGTTTAGCTGGCGGAGGCGGGGGTCTAGCGTATCCCTTAGCCAGTCGCCGAAGAGGTTCAGGGATATTACGGTAAGGGCGATGGCCAGTCCGGGCATGGTGGCAATCCACCAGGAGTCAGCCAAGTGGGCCTGGCCCGAGGCCACCATGGAACCCCAGGCCGGCGTGGGGGGCGGGACTCCCGCCCCCAGGAAGCTCAGCGAAGCTTCAACCAGGATAACCACGCCGACGTTCAGCGTGGCGATGACTATCAAGGTATTGAAGACCCCGGGTAAGAGATGAAAGATCATGATACGCATGCCGCCGGCTCCAGACACCCGGGCCAGGGCCACGTAGTCCATGTTCTTCAGTTGGAGCACTTCTCCGCGCGTAACCCGCGCGAAAAGGGGCCATAGTATCAGCGACAGCACCGCGACGATGAGCTCGAAGGACGCCCCCAAAGAGGCTACCAAGACCAGGGTCACCAACAAGACGGGTATCGAGAGAACGATGTCCACCAGGCGCATGATAAATTCATCGACCCAGCCGCCATAATAGCCGGAAACCAGGCCCGCGAATGTGCCAATGGTGCCACCGACGCCCAATGTAATCGCAGCAACTATCAGAGAGATTCGAGCGCCGTGGAAGATGCGGCTCAAGAGGTCACGCCCCAATTGGTCCGAGCCCAGAAAGTACTTAGTGCTGCCACCATCCCTGGTCTTCACAAGCAGTTTGTCGCCTAATGCGACTTCCTCTGCCGACAGCCCCTGTGCCGCCACGGCCTGCTGGAACTCGTCGCTGCCGATGGCGACCTGCAGAGAACGTTGCCCCATGGCCACGTCCTCCACTACCGTCTTCGGGAAGTATTTGGCTCCTCCCCAAACGGGCGGCAGGCGCCTATCCGAAAGCTCGCCGTTTACAGGGTCGGCAGGAGAAATCCAGGGGGCGGTGATGCCGCAGAACACCAGCGCCAGAAGTATAGACACCGGCAGCAGAGGCAAACGCCGCAACCTGCGCACGGTTCTACGCACCCGGACGCCCAGCGTCTCAGGGACTACTACGATGCCGTTGGTGACCCCTGCGGCCATGGCTGCTACTCCCGATCGCTAGGCATATCGGATCCTGGGATCGATATAGGCGTACAGTATGTCCACCAGCAAGGCCGACATCAAGTACAGGAGGGTGAAGATGATGACTATTCCCTGAAGTACCGGGTAGTCCGATTTTTGCATAGCCAGGACGGCCATCCGCCCTAGACCGGGCCAAGCGAAAACGATCTCGACGACCACCGAGCCGGTCACCATGCTGCCCAGGCTGATGCTGGCAAAGCTCAATGCCGGAATCAAGGAATTTTTCAGGGCATGCTTCCAGATGATGGACCTTTCGGATGCGCCCTTGGCCCGGGCCAGCTTGATGTACTCCGAGTCCAGCACGTCAAGCATGGCCGAACGGATTAGCCTCATGTTGACTGCTACGAACCACCACCCCAGGGTGATGGCTGGAAGAATAATCGACTTGAAGCTCTCTCGGCCGGTGGGGGGCAACCATTCAAGCCTCACGGCAAAGAAGAATATGAGCATTATGCCTATCCAGAAGGGGGGGGCAGACTGCCCGATGAGGGCTACGACCTTCCCGATACGGTCAAAAATGCTGTCCCTTCTCACTGCGCCCAGGATACCCAATGGCACTCCGACTATGGTGGACCATATCAAGGCCGCAACCCCCAGCTCGAAGGTGGCTTGAATGCGTTCCCCGATGACGTTCACGGCGGCGCGGCGCTCTACTATAGAGTCTCCGAAGTCGCCCTGCACCAGGTCCTTGATGAAAAGCCAGTATTGGTGAGGGTACGACTTGTCCAGCCCCAGCTTTTTCCCCAAGGCCTCGAATTGGGCATCATCGGCGGTGGGCGGGAGCAGCAGGTACCTGGGGTCTCCGGCCGTTCGGGCCAAGGCGAAGATGATGACCGTTACGGCCAGTACGGTAAGTATGGTTATGAAGAACCGCCGTACGAGGAACCTTTGCATATCCCCTCTCCGCCAGCTTCGGCGGCTAAGCGCCCTTCTTCCAGAGAGCTTCCAACACGGCCGCGGGCGACATCGGCAGGTCCTGCATCCGGACGCCGGCGGCCCGAGCGATGGCGTTGGCGATAGCAGCCATGGGAGGCACTATGGGGACCTCGCCGGCCCCCCGCACTCCATAGGGATGGCCCGGATTGGCCACCTCGACGATCACGGTGTTTATCATCGGCAGGTCCAGGCTAGTGGGAATGCGGTAGTCCAGGAACGAGGAATTTTGCATCCGGCCTTCAACATCGAAGAAGTATTCCTCGTTCAAGGCCCAGCCGATGCCCTGGACCACGCCGCCCTGCATTTGACCTTCGACGTAGCCGGGGTGGACTGCTTTCCCCGCATCCTGGACTACGGTGAAGTCTAGGATAGTAACTTTCCCCGTCTCCGGGTCGACTTCGACGTCGGCTATCTGGGTGCAGAACGCGCCCCCGATGCCGCTGGGGTGTACGCTTACCTGGCTTGAAATGGGCCCACCGCTCCAGGCGCGGACACTCGGCGCCAAGCCGGGGGACTCGCTCAATTGGTACGCCAGTTCCTTGAAGCTTAATTTCAGCTCTTGGTCCGACTTGTGTTGGAACACACCGTCCACCAAGTCTATGTCTTCGGCCGGCACATCCCAGATACCTGCGGCGCGCTGGACCATCTGCTTCTTGATGTCCTGGGCACATTCGTAAGCGGCTATGCCGGTGGCAAATGCGGTGCGACTGCCGCCGGTGCACATCGAGTACCCCACGGACCCGGTATCACCCACACTGGGATTGATATCTTCCACAGGGATGCCCAGCACCTCGGCGGCGTGCATGGCGACGACGACGCGGCTGCCGCCGATATCCGTAGAGCCTTCCACCAGGCTAATGGTGCCGTCGGCGTTCACTGCCATGGAGCAGCTGGAGACAAAAGCGCCATTGAACCAGAATCCCGAGGCCACTCCTCGGCCCCGGTATTTCCCTGCTAGCGGCGTATCGTATTGAGCGGAATCTCTCGCTGCTTCGAGACACTCCACGTTTCCGATACGAGGGAACACCGGTCCGTCCACCCGGCGAGTGCCTTCTTTTGAGGCGTTGAGCAGCCGGAACTCGAGAGGGTCCATACCCAGTTCTTCGCAGAGCTCATCCACCACTTGCTCGCCGGCGAAGGCCGCGTTGGGAGCGCCGGGCGCCCGATAGGCGGCAGTCTTTGGCTTGTTGACCACTACGTCATAACCTTCGGCCCGCATGTTCTCAATGTCATACGGGGCGAACACAGCCATGGCTCCCGCCGTAACCGGCGAGCCAGGGAAGGCCCCGGCTTCATAGGCCAGGTTGGCCTCGGCGGCGATAATTTTGCCCGATTTAGTCGCCCCCATTCTCACTTTCATGTGTGTGCCCGAGGTCGGGCCGGTGCTTTCGAAAACTTCCGCCCGGCTCATGACCAGTTTCACCGGATGCCCCGTTTTGCGGGAGAGCAAAACGGCCAAGGGCTCCAAGTAAATGGGAATCTTGCCCCCGAATCCCCCGCCGATTTCCATTGGGACCACTTTGATGCTGGAAATCGGCAGGTCGAGGACACTTGCCACCATATCCCGGACGATAAAGGCGCCCTGGGTACTGGTCCATACGGTTACCTGGCCATCCGGGTTCCACAGGGCCGCGCCGTTTTGGGGCTCGATGTAGCCCTGGTGTACTGAAGCGTTGGTGAATTCCCGCTCTACTATAACTTCGGCCTCTGCGAACCCCTTTTCCAGGTCTCCCTGTTCGAACCGGAAATGAGTGGCGATATTGCTATGCTTGCCGGTGTCCTCTCCCAGTTCCGTCGTGGTCAGGTCGTCGTGGAGCAGCGGGGCGTCGTCCTTCATCGCGTCCCTGACATTCATCACCGGAGGCAACGACTCATATTGCACGCGAATCAGCCCCAGGGCTGTCTCGGCGACGTGGGGGTTGATTGCCGCCACGGCGGCCACCGGATGGCCCTTGTACAACACTTTTTCCCGGGCCAGGATGTTGTCGCTGGCGAACCGAAAATAGCGACTGGGGTTCTCCATCCGGTTCACGGGCAGGTCCTGGCCGGTTATGACCGCCTTGACGCCAGGATATTCCAGGGCCTTGCTTGCGTCGATGGACTTTATACGGGCGTGGGCGTGAGGGCTGCGCAGCACCTTGCCGTGGAGCAGTCCTGCCGCTTCGAAGTCGGCTCCGTACTTGGCCCGGCCGGTTACCTTGTCGGCGCCGTCGTGGCGAATCGGCCGAGTGCCAACCACTTTGTACTCGGCGTTAGACAGGACGATGTTCGACTCCATAACAGACCTCTCGGTTAGATGGCTGTTCCCGGTAACGGTACCCAGGATTTTACCACTTCACGCTCCTGTTGCGAGAGCGTTCGCCATAGATTGCCTCAGCGCGCCGGCAAACCGACCCCAATTATACTTGAAAAGCTTATCAGGCCCGGAAAAACCCTGTTTCCCAGGTCTCCGGGCAGCTTGTCAGCGGACAGCGCCTAAGGCTCGGTCAGCTCGCTGTGATCCCCCGCTACGAGTACGAAGATGTGGGCCATCGGCGTATCGTCCGGCGCCCCGTGCCAGTGGCTCTCCCCGGCGGGAATCAAAACAACGTCTCCCTCTGTGACTGTCAAGACTTCATTTTCGGTGGCTATTTTGCCTGTTCCCTCCACGATCACCAGTATCTGATCCCCGGAATGTTTGTGGAACTTGGCTCTGGAACCGGCGCCGAAACGGAGCAGGCCAAACATGAAGCTATTGCTTTCTCCGGGTTGAAGCAGGCGCTGTATAGACATCCGGGCGCTGTCGATGAGCAACGGCATCCAAGACGTTGGAGTGGATTCCCTGGGCACGTCTCTAATGGTTACCTTCTTCACCACATACCTCCGGGCGGCGGCAGTCTTCGCCCAACTGGGACCGGGATACCCATGGCAGCTATCCCATTACAGCTATCGTTCTCACGGATACGAAACGCCCCAGCGGGGTGAACTGGGGCGTCAATCATCGGCGTTGTGGAGCCATAGGGGTTAATGCCGTCTCTTCTGCCACACAAAGCGGCGCTTTAGTCCGTTGCGCTTTTCCCCTTGCTGATTCATGCGCTTAACAAATTGCTCGGTGGTTTCTTCTTGTTTTTGCTGTTTAGGCTTTGACTGGGCCATTAACTTTTGAGTTCCCCCTTGCTGAATGGCAATGCCACATGTTTATTGCTGCCGTCACTTGACCGGCGAATGCGAAATTGTGGAACCGCGACCTCGGTTGGTCAGCGTGACTGGAACTTCGCCGTGTCTGGAACTCGGCGAAGTTTCAGGGGCTCACGGCCCCGGCGATGAGGCCGCTACGGGGTCTTTCACCTGGTTCTTGAACACGGGCATCACGTCTTTGGCGAACCACTCCAGTTGCTCCAGGAATTGGCGTTCCGTGGCGCCACCTGCGGGCACCCCTACGTGCACTGCTTCCAAGCCTGGGTAGGTCTCCTGGTGTTCCATGAGCTTTTCAGTCACCGTCGCGGGAGTGCCGACAATCCACCATCCCCGGTCAATGGCCGCCTCGAAGGTAGGAAGCTTTGTCGCGGCCGCGGCCCGAGCGCGACGGGGGTCTGCCAGTGAGTCAATCTGTTCCTGTTCCAGCCCCAGGAACCCCAAGGGGCCAAAGAACTTCATGTGCTCTTCATAAAGGGGCAGGGCCTCGGCCATGGCCTTTTCTTCGGTGTCGGCGATGTACGTGTGATAGGTGACCTGCAAGTCGGTCCCCAATTGGGTCTCCCGCCCCGCCCTGGCCAGGGCTTCGCGCCAGCGGACTACCGTGTCGTGGCTGGGGGCATTCCGCGCCGCTCCACCGCCCATCAGGCCGTTGATACCATACTTGAGCATAAAGTCGATGCCCCGCTCGCTGGCGGTGACCACCGGCTGCCAGCATTCAACGGGCAAGGTGCGGGGCTTGGGTACCAGCGTCAGCTCTTCCAGTTCATACCCCCGGTAAGGGATCCTGGGGGGTAGGTCGTAGTTCTTACTGTGATGCGAGAAGGTGCGTTGGTTAAAGGCTTTGAATATGATGTCCACCTGCTCTTCGAACACTTCCCGGTTGCCTTCGCTGTCCGATTGAGTGCTGGGAAACCCGAAGGTGTCGACCTCCCGGCTATGGTAGCCGCGGCCCACTCCGAAGATTACCCGGCCCCTGGTCAGGTGGTCGGCCATCGCGTAGTCCTCGGCCAGGCGCAAGGGGTGCCACATGGGGGAGATGTTGAAGCCGCAGCCGAATCTGAGATTCTTGGTCAGGTGGGCCAGGTGAACGCTGAAGAGCAATAAATTGGGGATACACTCGTAGCCCTCAGGTTGGAAATGGTGTTCAGCCAACCATAGGGTGTCGTACCCCCATTGGTCCATGAGTTTGGCCATCGTTTCGGTCTTGTACAGCGGCGTGGTCAGGTATTCATCGGAGAAGGACCGGTCGTTGCAGGGCGTGCCGTCCAGACCGATGTTCTCCATGTCCACCCCACCGGCAAATAGCGTACCGAATCTAGTGATCATTCAACACTCTCAAGTCCCCTTCACAATTGGCCCGCGGCTCAGTCTATTCAGAGCCGCGGGCGATGCAATCCTTACCGCCGGCCGTAAGACGCGACGGCGTCTGCTAAGGGTTGACCCCTATTGGCGATGGGGCGCCCATTCAAAGGCGTGCACGTTCCGCGTGTCTGAGCGGCTCAACTTGTCCGCCCAGCTATCCACGGCGGGGCCCAGCGGGTATACATTGTTTTGGTAGTACAACCCGATGTCCAGCACGTTATCCCAGACAAACTGGCCTATCTCCTTCGTGGCCTCAAAGCGCTCTTGGGCGTCGAATATTTTGCCTACTTCCAGTTGCCACTCATGAAGACCCGGGAATTCCAAGCCGCCGCTCCAGCCGATGTTTGGCCACCACAGGAAGCTATAAAAGCCCACGGGCTCTCTATATCCCCCCGAGCCGTGGCAGGTCGCTCCCTCCCAGTTATACGCCCCCTGTTCCCCCCGCAGGACGCTGTAGGGTTGGTACTCGATGCGAACGTTGACCCCAATGTCCGCCCACATGTCGGCTATCGCCTCGCAAGCATCTATTTCCCCGGGCGTTCCCCGGGCGATGGGGTTCAACAGCATGTCGAAACCGTCCGGATAGTCGGCGTCCGCCAACAGCTGCTTGGCCCGCTCAACGTCGTACTCCCACACCCAGTCAACGGGGGTCCCGGGCTCGCCGGCGGCCCGGCGGGCATCCGGCTCCATCCAGCCCCACATGGTGAGTGGCGCTCCCTCACCGTGGAGCAGCTCCTCTATGATCAATTCCCGGTCTATGGATATCGCCAAGGCCTCGCGCACCTTTCTGGCCCGTTCCCACTCAGCGGAGGTTACATCCGCGCTTCTGGAAACCCATGGCAAGTCGTCGGGATTGTACGCGGGCAACGGGTCCTCGCCGGCGGCAATCTGGTTGTAGTACTGACCATAAAGGCGCAGGCCCGACTGGGAGGCAGCCGCCTGGCTCATGAACTTAGTGTCGGGTGTCTCCGCTAGAAGAGACACTTGGTCCGGGGTCGTCCCAAAGGTGTCTAGCCTGCCCACCTGGAAGTTGGCTACCCGGGCGGCTGCCGAAGGTATTTCCAAGAGGGTCAACTCGGCGAAGTAGGGGGTCTTGCGGTGGTGGTCCTCCACTGCCTTGAACCTCCAGAATTCGCCGGACCGCGAATCCACAAACTCCCAGGGCCCGGTGCCAGCCAGCTGTGGAGAGGCTGCCTCGACCCCTTCCGCTGCGACCAACTCTTCGGTCTGGGCTTTATTGACAATCCACAATCCGTTTACGCCGGGACTGCTTAACCAAAGAAGCATATCAAACTTGGGCTCGATGGTGTCCGTCACGAGGGTGTAGTCATCCGGGGCGGTCATTACGCCGGGATCCAGGAAATATGGCCTGGTATAAAGATCAATGCCGGTTGCCGAGCCCTCGCACATCTGCTCGATGGAAAACATGACGTCTTCGACGGTCAATTCTCCCAAGCCGCCGTGGAATTGGACCCCTTGGTTAAGATTGAAGGTCCACGTCGTGCTGTCTGGGGAAATAGACCAACTCTCGGTGATTTGAGGGATGTAGTCCCCGTTAACGTCGTTGGAGACCAGCCCTTCGAAGGCAGTCATGGTAATGAACTGTATCGCCGGCGAGCCGGTAGTGCACGGGTGTGCCTGATAGGAGCCGATGTCCCCGAAGGCAACCCTCAACTCCCCATAGGGTGCGTCTGTAACCGGCGCCTCGGTGGGGGCCGCCGTCACCTCCGGCTCCGGCGCGGGAGTAGCCGTATCCTCCGGCTCGTCGGGCGCTGCCGGCGCATCAGGCGCTGCCGTTGCGGCCGGTGCTTCGGTTGCGGCCGGTGCTTCGGTTGCGGCCGGCGCCTCAGTGGCGGCCGGCGCCTCAGTGGCGGCCGGCGCCTCGGTTGCGTCGTCTCCTCCGCAGGAAACTGCCACCGCCAGCAATAGCGCAACCAGCGCTGGTACGAAGAATCTGAAGCTCATCCACTGCCGTTTGACCATCTTTAGCTCTCCTCGTTAGGTTTCCAGGGGACGCGTAACACTTGTGGGCGCGGCGTTCCTTTTAAGACACGGTCGATTTGTGAGACCGGGACAATGTATAGTCTTGCGCATAGCCTGTCAACTATGGGCGCATGAAGGAGTGACGGGCGAATAAGAAGCCCATGGCCGACCGTGTGCCATGGGCTTCTTTCTCTCGGCCTACGGGAGTCACCCCTTAAGGCATTGATCCCGGGGCCAAGAGTCCTTCCTGGCCCCTATGCCGTCGTTTGCAACCAGGTGCTAGCATCTGCCTGGGCCCAACCCTTACTGGCGGTGGGGCGCAAACTCAAATGCGCTTATGTTCCGGGAGTCCGAGCTGCTCAGCTTGTCCTCCCAGTTATCCACATTGGGGCCCAGCGGGTATACGTTGTTTTGGACGTACAACCCGATGTCCAGCACGTTATCCCAGACGAACTGGCCTATCTCCAAGGTTTCCTGGAAGCGCTCATCGTTGTCGAATATCCCCTGGCCTGCCGCCTGCCGCTCATTAAGACCAGGGAATTCCAAGCCACCGCTCCAGTTGTATGAAGGTTCCCACAGGTAACTCATTGCGCCCATGGGCTCGTCGTATACGGTCGCGCTTTGACAGGTTACTCCCTCATAGCTATAGTCCGCAAACTGTGCTCGGAGGGCACTGTAGGGAATGTTCAGGTAGCGGGCGGTGATGCCAACATCCGCCCACATGTCGGCTATCGCCTCGCAAGCCTCTATCTCGGCGGCCGAACCGGCGATGGCGGTCGCTATTGTCAGCTCGAAGCCATCCTCGTAGCCTGCTTCTTGCAACAGCTGCTTGGCCCGCTCCACGTCGTGCTCCCACGTCCACTCGGCCGGCTGGTTGTTTTGTGATGGCGTACTCCCCCACCCCCACATTGAAAGGGGCACTCCCTCACCGTAGAGCAGCTCCTCTATGATCAATTCCCTATCGATGGCTATCGACATGGCCTCGCGCACCTTCCGGGCCTGTTCCCACTCGGCGGAGTCAACATCCGAGTTGGTGGATACCCAGGGCAGCTTGTCGGGCCTGTACGAAGCCCTTTGGTCGGGGGTGCCCACGTCGAGATAATACTGGCCATACAAGCGCAAGGATGATTCACCGACGCCCGCCTGGCTCATGAACTTGGTGCCGGGTGTCTCCGCGAGAAGAGGTATTGAGTCCGGTGATGTCACAAAGGTGTCTATCCTGCCCACCTGGAAGTTGGCTATCCGGGAGGCTGGATCGGGTAGTACCATGAAGGTCAACTCGGCGAAGTAGGGGGTCTGGCGGTAGTGGTTTTCCACTGCCTTGAACGTCCAGAATTCGCCGGTCTGCGCCTCCACGAGTTCCCAGGGTCCGGTGCCGGCCAGCTGTGGAGAGGCTGCCTCGACTCCTACCGATTCGACCAACTCTTCAGTCTGGCTCTTATTGACAATCCACATTCCGTTTATGCCGGGGCCGCTTAACCAAATCGGCATATCCCACTGAGGGGTGACGGTGTTCGTCACTAAGGTATAGTCATCCGGGGCGGTCATGCCGCCATCCGGATTATTAAATAGTCGATTTATGTAACGAGAAAGGCCGTTTAAGGCGCCCTCGCACCCCATCTGCTGAGCGGAAAACATAACGTCTTCGGAGGTCAGCTCTCCCACGCCCCCGTGGAATTGGACCCCCTCGTTAAGATTGAAGGTCCAGGTCACATTATCGGGGGAGACGGACCAATCCTTGACGATTATACCGATGTATTCCCCGTTGGCGTCCTTCCTGAGCAGGCTTTCGTAGGCCGCCATCGTAATATGCTGTTTTGTCGGCGAAGCGGTAGTACAGGGGTGCCCCTTATAGGAGCCCATTTCCGGGAAAGCGACCCTCAACTCCCCATAGGGTGCGTCTGTAACCGGCGCCACGGTGGGGGCCTCCGTAACCTCCGGCTCCGGCGCGGGAGTAGCCGTATCCTCCGGCTCGGCGGGCGCAGCGGTTGCCGCCGGCGCCTCGGTTGCCGCCGGTGCTTCGGTTGCCGCCGGCGCCTCAGTGGCGACCGGCGCCTCAGTGGCGGTCGGCGCCTCGGTTGCGACCGGCGCCTCGGTGGCGTCGTCTCCTCCGCAGGAAACTGCCACCGCCAGTAATAGGGCAACCAGCGCTGGCACGAAGAATCGGAATTTCATCCACGGGCGCTTAGACACAATTACACCTCGAAACTCGGTTAGACGTTTGTTGACCTTGCATATCCCTCATTCCATCCCGGATCCCAGTTGATTTACATGTAACGCTGCTATTGCAGGCATTCGACAGATTGTACCCCGTCACGGCAAGCGTGGATATAGGCGCTTCGTTGTCCTATTATTTCGCCTGGTACAGCGGGCCGCGAAGGACCTGGCCGGGCAAGGCGCCTGTGTGTTCCCCGTCCTCCAGCAGCACCTCGCCATTGACGATCACGTAGTTTATGCCAGCGGCTGGCTGCTGGACGTGCATCTCACCGCCGGGGAATTCATATATGGGCTTCCGTGGTTTGGGAGCGATGGTGTCGGGGTCGAAGATTGTGATATCGGCGGCTTTACCCGCAGCGAGGAAGCCCCGGTCGTGAAGGTCGTGCATGAGGGCAGTCTTCCCCGTCATGCGGTAGACGGCGTCTTCCAGGGACATGATTCCCTTCTCCCGCACCCAGTAGCTCAGCAGCCTGGTGCTGTAGTCGGTGCGGTCGCCCTTGTCCGGCCGGGCGCCGCCATCTGTGGTCCCGATGACCGTATATGGCGAGCCCATGATCTGTCTCTGCGACTCAGGATCGGTGTTCCGGTCTATGACCATAAAGCTAGTCCGAAGGTCATCGTCTAGGACCATGTCCAGCAGTGCGTCGGCAACGCCTTTTCCTTGTTCACTAGCAATTTGCTCGACGCTCTTGCCGCTGAACTTCCTGTTTCTCTCCTCGTGGGCCATGTAGACCTCGACCAGGTCCCAGCGTCCGCTGAAGCTCATTCCCTGTCCCGCTTGGTGGGACTGTCCCCCTCCATTGCCCTCAGCTTCTGCGCTCAATTTGCTTCGGACCTCGGAATCCCGGAAAGACCGAATCCTCTCCTCCACCGGCTGGGCCATAACCGAGTTCCAGGTCGGCATGCCTTGGAACACCGTCGAAGGGCTGATCATGTCCTCGTCCTCCAGGCCGCCGAACCCCGACCTCAGGTCGAAGATGGGGCCCGCGATGGCAGATAAGCACGAGGCATAAGCCCTGGCGCCCGACTTGAAAGCCTCTTCGAGCCATTGCAAATGCTCTTTCCAGTCGTCAGGGTTAATTAACTCCTGGGAAATCAGGTTGTACATAGCGGGTCGGCCGGTCCTGCGGGACAACTCCTCGGCAATCTTGGCCGGCCCCAGGAAGTCGCCCAGGGCGCCGCCACTCACCTGGAAGACCCCGGTGCCCAGGTCGCCCAATACGCTGCCCAGAGCGTACCACTCCTCTGCGCCCGCCACTGAGGACGGCACCAAAACGTTGAAGAACTCTATTCCGTGGTCGGCGAAATTGGCAATGCTGAAGCCCAGGGCCCCCGCCAGCATCCCGTCCCGAACCAGTCCCTTCATCGCTTCGATTTCCTCTGGGGTAGCGAGGCGGTCGTGGCACGCATCACCCATTACGTAGCGCCGGACCGCGGAGTGCCCGACCAAGGCGCCGACGTTTATGCCGCGGTTTCGACCAATGGCGTCGAGGTACTGGGGAATGGACTCCCAAGCGAAATCTACCCCTTTCCGCTGAGCGTCGAGAGGGACGCCTTCCATTTTCTCGAAAAGGTCCAAGTACCATTCGCTGTCGCCGGGCCGGGTGGGGGCAATGGTGGTCCCGCACTGCCCTACTATGATCGAGGTGTTGCCGTTCAGCGACGTAGACTTGACTATGGGGTCCCACATACATTGGGGGTCGAAGTGGGTATGGTGGTCAATGAAACCGGGCGCAACCACGAGACCATCTGCGTTGATGGTCCGGGACGCCGTTTCGTTGAACTTGCCGACTCCCACTATTTGGCCATTGGTCACCGCGACGTCTGCGTAGAACCAGGGTTCACCTGAACCGTCGACTACGCGTCCGTTCTTTATCAGCAGGTCATACGCCATTACGAAACCATCTCCTTGCCCCGATAATTCAGAGCGAACTTGATATTTCCCAAGTGGAATCCGGCGTCTTCATCAACGCACCATCTTGGGGCGGCACACAATATAGCACCGCATGCTGAGCTTATCAACTGCCGCCAATCACAGCAATTTCGCCTCATAAGGCGCCGAGGGTCTTTCGCCGGTCGCGGATGATTCCACTGTCGTTGACAGCGCAGGCAGGGTCTTCCGTCCCATAGTTCGCCAGTTGCGCGACTTCAGACCCAGAGGTGAAGCTGGAAACAGAGCGGGAACAGATGCTGGATGGGGTCGCCGCCTGAACTCGTTTACACACTTATTGCATTAACTCCAAGGGAATATAGGATTGCTCGTCGTCGTCGTTCTCGCGTTGGATAGCTTCGACCATGTCTTCCTTGAATTCCGCTAGCAACTCGTCGCTTACAACACCGCCGGCTTTCATCGCTTTCTGTTTGAAAGCCTCGAATCTCCACTGGCTCGGGGTCCCGCGGGGCATATCAAAGAATTGACGATCGAACACCGGCATCTCGCCGGGGCCGAAGTAGCCCTTGTCCGCCAATGTGTAGCCTTCGAGGTCGTGGGTGCCCTTGCCCAGCACCTGGCCGGTCTCGGCATAATGCTCCATGACGTTCTTCATGCCGTACTTCTGGACGGGGCAGACCTTCATGCAGATGCCGCAGCCCAGATAGCGGGCCATCACCGGGCGGCAACGTCTCATGTAGACCTTGTTCTTTTCTACACCCCGCCACCAGATCTTATCCCGCATCAGGGCCCGGCCGGGGCAGCGGTTCACACAGATCTGACACACCTGGCAAAAGGCGTGTATCCCGTAGTCGATTGGCTCGTCGTAGGTGACCTTGGCATCGGTGGTAATCATAATGAGGCGGTTCCTGTTACCTTCGTGGGGAGTAAGCAGGTAACCGCAGGCGCCCAACTGGCCCAAGCCGGCGTTGACGAACATGGGAATCATTGGTCCCGGTGCGTCATTGGAGTGGATGACGTAGGCGCGGTATCCCAAGGACCGAATGAATTCACCCAATTGCAACCCGGCGACAGCCTGGGTGCGGTAGGCGCCGGAGTGGACGATCTCGGCATCTACGCTGGGGATGGTCTGGGTTGGCTCGAAGTCCTGTTCGTAGGCCAAGCAAACGGCGGTGGGGAGATTGGTGAAGCCCCGCTTGTGCTTGAACTCGTAACGGGGGTCATAGGCGGTGAAGCCCACCTCGACGTAACCGACTTGCCTCGCTTTATCCTTGATCAGCTGAGTGACGTCCTCGCCGGTGGGCTTGGCCGTTGGCTCCATGTCGGCAGTCTCCCGTCCAGCGAGCACCAGGTGGCGATCCACCCTGCTGTGCTCCATGAGGATTTCCCAGGCCTCGGCGTGGCTGTCCTTCATCTCGTTAAACTGCCAGTCCTGGGCGGCCTGCTGTGAATAGTCCTGCATTTCCTCGGGGTGCTCCCTGGCGTACCAATCGACCTCCCGATTGTTAACGGGAATGCCGGGCACCGTCTCCAGCTCTTCCGGAACGGGAATGGTTACGGGCGCGTCGCCGCTAAGCTTGCCGGGCCTGACTACCTCGTGGCCTATTTTCAGCATGTCAGTTCCTCCCCCAGGCTCTTGGCATACATCGACGGGAAGTGTAACCCCAAGAATAATTCCTCGGCATATTATGCGGCGACCGGGATTTCTTACTTAGACCAGGCTCGGTCCAGCATCGTAGGACGAAAGAAGAGTGCTCCCGCCCCGCTACTCATGATGCGCTCCGAACGATTACGCGCTCAGAAGCAGGATCCTATATTCGTCAGTGTATTATAGTGGTCACACGCTGGCGATGTCTATGTTATCGGCGGCCTGTCGCAGTCACCGTGTCAGGCGAACACCCTGTTTCCCACGAAGGGCTCCACGGCGTCTTTCACGTACCCGGCCATGCCCTTTAAGGTCTCTGCGACGCTGCGGGGAACAGTTACTTTGGTGAACACAAGGATAAAGAAGAGCTCCCCTGATGACAGCAAATCGCCAAACGCCATCAACGCCTTGAGGTCGTACTGGGCGGCGAATTCACCGGCGTATTTGGCCATGTCCTCGAAGATCTCCGCGTACCTCCTGGGTACCGATACGTTCTGAACAGCCATCTCCGGACTGCCCACGGTTTCAGGCGCGTAAAAAGCGTTAAGAGTTGTTTTACCGGCCAGCAATGGGTCCGGCCGCATCACTGCGTCCAGGTCGATGCCGAGCCCGTTGACCAAGGGGCCGAGCATGGGGATGCCCGACACCAGCTCGGCGCCGGCCAACGGAAGGGCTTGGTGAATTTTTGAGTAGGCCCGGTCATTAGCCTCAGGGATATCCCCGGCGGTGCCGAGCAGGGTCAGGCAATGCAAGCCATCGGCGGGAGGCTCGGAGCCGAGGAAGTCCCGGGCGAATTGCTGCAGTTCCGCGTCGAGTTGGTCGTATGGGTGGGTCTTGTAGAACCTCACCAACGCGGTGGCCGTCTCGCCGGTTGCCGGGTCGAGGATATTTTCGTAGAGTACTCTTACGATTCTATAGGACGCCTCTTCCATGCTCGACGCCCCGGACGCCGCCGACCGCAGCGCGTCCCCGCATGTAGCCACGTCTGCATCGCTAAAATTAGCTAAGTCGTACATAGCCTTCCTCCTGTCCTAGGCCGCATACACCGCGATTCTACCGTGGCACATCTGTTGCCAAACATGCCCCGTGCAAATCACGTCGGTTCCAGGTCTCGGTAGAGGTCCCTGAATAAACAGCAGGCACCCCTCGTGAGGGGCGCCTGCTAAATGGGCAAAAGTTAGCGTCGTTGGACCGGCGGACGCTAATTCAGGTGGTATACCCTGGCGGCGTTCCCACCGCAGATCTTAGCCTTGTCCTCTTCGGAACAATCCGCCAGAATATGCCCCAATATCTCCTGGCTCCTGGGGAAGGTGGACTCCAGGTGGGGATAGTCCGCGCCCCACATCAACGTGTCCACGCCGATGCGGTGCCGCTGTTCCAGACCGATTATGTCTTCCTGGAAGCCAAGGAAGCAGTTGCTGCGGAAGAAGTCGCTGGGAAGAGCATCGTTCTTGAACCTCTGACCCGCCAACTCTTTAGCCAGCTGGGTGTAGCAGAAGTCGGCCCGGACCAGGAAGTGGAGGGCCCAGGCTAACTCGTGCTCCACCGAGCCCACGTAGAGCTCCGGATACCGCTCGAAAACGCCGCCGAAGATGAAACTGCCCAGCGCCATTCGCACCCAATGGTCGACGTTGGTTATCGCGTTCGGCCCCAAGTCATCCATGTGCGAATGCTCCAGGCGTTCGGTGCCGACGTGCAGGCTAATTGGTAGCCCCGCGGCCTCGGCGGCCGCCCAAAGGGGGTCGTACTCCGGCTTATCGTAGAGCCGCCCCGGCGGAGGAAACGTGGGGATCATCACTCCCGTATATCCCATCTTGGCGCAGCGTTCCAACTCCTTTACGGCAACTCCCACGTCATCGACGTTCAGCATCGCGATGCCCTTGAGCCGCTGCGGGTACGTGTTAAAGAATTCCCCAACCCAATCGTTGTAGGTCCTCATGAGGGAACTCACCAAGTCGCTGCCCTGCACACCGTAGAGGATAAGACCGGTGGTGGGATAGAGGAAACTCATGTCGACCCCATCGCTGTCCATGTCTTTGACGTGCTCCGCGGGAATGTATCCCCCGGGACGCACGTCTTCTTTCCTGGCGTCCATCGTCTGCGCTTCCGGCTCTTCGAACCTCATCCCTATTTGGGCGCCCCCGGCGCTGACGTCGATTAATTTTCGTCCCTGACAGACCCACCAGTCTCCGTCGTCAAACCGCTCGATGTAAGGCATGCCCTCGCTGAACTTAGACTCGCCTCTAGAGGTCCACAGGTCCGGCGGCTCAACAACGTGGTTGTCCGAAGAAATGATTTTATAGCTGGCCATCATTTACCCCCTGGCTAGTGCCGTTAGGCTAACTTCCTTTTTTCCGGTTGTGTGCGCTGGGCAGCCTGGCCCAGGCACCCATAGGACTCGCCCATATCTTGGCAACGGTAATTGTGCTACAGACGCCGGTGCGTGTCAATATCTCTTCCTCGGGTCGGTGTGCCCGCATACCAATTTCGGCACATTCCAGGCTGCACATCGGCACATGGAGGACTGACATCTCACTCTCCGTGGCCGAAATCGTGAAATGTGATGTAAAGCTGATGGGGTTGCGGCTGGCGGCGATTGCCAGCAATACCAGGCGGCGATATACTTTCTCAGCAGAGCCAGCATGGCAGGTCCATCCACACCCAAGATGCCATCTGGGGAATATGGGTCAAGACAGAGACCCCTGACAACGAGAGGCCGGCAGAAAATTCCTCGAGGCAGTCCCTCGAAACTCAGCGAATTGATAGACCAAGCGCCAAAGGAGCCACGGTAATGTCGAAAGACGGATTCAAGGTAATGGACTCGGACATGCACATCATGGAGCCTGAGGACCTGTGGGACCGGTATATGGAGCCTGCCTTTCGGGGCCGCCTGCAAGGCCTGAACCGATTTAATCGTGATTTTGCCGTCGCCCTGGACGGACAGCCGATTCACTACACCGGTCAGACGTCCACCTTGCTCAGGGAGGGGACGGTCAGGGAGCGCGAAGTGACGACTCCCACCTACAAGGATGCCGACGATCACGGCTGGGACGCTGATTCCCAAATAAGAGCCATGGACCTGGAAGGCATAGACGTGGCGGTCCTGTACCCCACCCGTGGGCTGTTCTCAGCCGGCGTGGATGGCACGGGCGGCATGGAGCCGGGCCTGGCTGCCGCCGCCGGCCGGGCCTACAACAACTGGATGTTCGACTTCTGCAAAGACCATCCCGGCCGCCTCTACGGCGCCGGCTACATTGCGCCCCACGACGTAGAGGCAGCCGTGTCCGAGGTCCGCCGCTCCGTAGAGGAACTGGGCTTCAAGGCCGCATTCATGCGTCCGGACATTATCAACGGCCGCCAGTGGCATGATCCCGATTACGATCCCCTGTGGGCGGAGTGCCAGCGGCTGGGCATACCGGTGGGTTTCCATGCCGGGGGACGCCCGCCCATTCCCCAGGTGGGAGACCGGGAGTTTTCCACCCTGATGCTGCACCACATTTACTCCCACCCGGTGCCGATGATGTTGGCCGCAGGCAGCTTCTGCGCCGGCGGAATCTTTGAGCGGTTTCCCGAACTCAAGGTGGCCTTCCTGGAGGGCAACTGCTCCTGGGCGCCCTGGCTGCTATGGCGCATGGACGAGCATTACGAGTGGAAGGGTTATGAGCATCCGGAACTGACCATGTTCCCCAGCGAGTACTTCAAGCGCCAGGGCTTTGTTCCGGTGGAGTGCGACGAATGGCCGGCCAAGTACGTCGACGATGCCGGATACGGCGAAAACGTGGTCTTCTCCACCGACTACCCCCACACGGACTCCAAGTACCCCCACGCAGTGGAAGCCTTCCTGGGCCTGGACATGGCCGAGGAGAGCAAGCGCAAGTACCTGTGGGACAACTGCGCCCGCCTCTATAACTTATAGGGGGGCCAGACGCACCGGGCTACGGGTCAAGTAGGACGCCGGCGCCTGTGTCAGCGTGGGGAACTCGTTCCGCATCGCCCGGTTAAAGGCAAAAGAGACGCGTTCCCCAGGGGCCGCCAACGAGGCCGGTTAGTCTGCTGAAACAGGTGATTCCTCGGGGACCGGCACCGCGTGCAATAGCTGCGTCTTGGCCTTGATTATCTTGTCCCAAAAAGGCGTGGACCAATCTACCATGTCGATCATCAACCCGTCGGGACCCTTGTATTTGGGGCCGATGGGTTGGCTGCCCGGACACTCGGTGGCTCCGGCTGCCTTCGCGGCAACGAGGGACTCCTCCAGGTCGTCCACGTAGAAGCCGATGTGGTGAACGCCCTCCACCGTCGAAGGTCCGTGGCCAAGGTTGGGGGCGTCCTCGCTACCGAATTTGAGTATCGCAAAGTAAATGTAGCCGTCGGTCAGCCAGACGCCTTGGTCCCCCGAGTCCTTGGGCGATCGGTTTAACTCCTGCAATCCGAAGACCTCTTTGTAGAAATCCGCGGTCTTGACCGGGTCCGGGGTATGCAAGGCAATGTGCTTGATGCGCGCCATCTCTCCTCCTTTGTGGGCTGTGATTCAATTGCCGGCTATCCGCCGCACCAGGGAACCATGTCTCTCGCGGCGCCTGATTCGTTACTGCCTCCAGGCCGTATGGGTTCCCGCACCAGGAAGATTCCTGGGCCGGCTTAGCGTATGAAGCTTATGTATCTGCGCGGTGGTCGGGCAATCCGTCAGGACGTAGAGCGGCGGTGTCGAACCAGGTCACAGTTGCACCAAGCCCAACTGCTGGAACCAGTCCAGCATGTCCACGCCCAACCATAACTCTGTTAGCTTACCGTCTCGATAGGTCTGGAGACTCATGCCTTGAACATTTACGGTCTTGCCGCTGGGTGGGTAACCGACCCATTCCCCCAGGTGAGTGCCGGTAGCAGTCCACAGGGTGGCTACCTGGTCCCCCTCCGCAACCTGGGCGTCAATGTCAAAGTGCAGGTCGGGGAAGCCTGCCCGGTGAATTGAAATGGACTGCTGGATGCCGTCAAAATTGCCGGGAATGCCAACGGGTGGGTTGTGCACGACCAGGTCCCGGGAGACCAGTTCCGGGAAGGCCGATACATTTCCCTTGTTCCAAACTTCATCGAACCAGCGCCGGTCCACTGCCTTGTTCTCCTCGGACATTGTGCTCCCTTTTCCTGCTCGCTCCTGTTTCTGGCCAGTCTCTACTGCCGGCGGACCGGCTGCCCCGGTGGAGACTATCGCTTGATGGTTCTCACGTAGGACTGCTCTATATCGTCGTTCATGCCCTGGATGGCTTCTTCCATTTCTTCCTTGAATTCCGCCAGCAACTCGTCGCTGACCACGCCGCCGGCGGCCGCCGCCCTTTCTTTGAACTGGATGAAGGTCCACTCGGTGCCGTCCCCGCGGGGCATGTCAAAGAAGCCGCGGCTGAACACCGGCATCTCGCCGGGTCCGAAGTAGCCCTTGCCTTCCAACGTGTAGCCTTCCAGGTCGTGGGTGCCCTTGCCCAGAACCTGCCCCGTCTCGGCGTAGTGCTCCATGACGTTCTTCAGGCCGTACTTCTGGACGGGGCAGACTTTCATGCAGACGGCGCAACCCAGGTAACGGGCCATCACCGGCCGGCAGCGTTTGAAGTAGAGCTTGTTCTTTTCGATGCCACGCCACCAGATTTTGTCCCGCATCAGGGCCCGGCCGGGGCAGCGGTTGACACAGACCTGGCAGACCTGGCAAAAGGCGTGGATGCCGTAGTCTATGGGCTGATCGTGGGTGACCTTGGCATCGGTGGTTATCATCATCAGGCGGTTCCTGCTGCCTTCGTGGGGAGTAAGCAGGTAGCCGCAAGCGCCCAGTTGGCCCAAGCCGGCGTTCACGAACATGGGAATCATCGGACCCGGGGCGTCATTGGAGTGGATGACGTGGGCGCGGTAGCCCAGGGAGCGGATGAAGTCACCCAGCTTCAGGCCGGCCGCAGCCTGAGTCCGGTAGGCGCTGGAGTGCACAATTTCGGATTGCAGGCTGGGAATAGTCTGGGTGGGCTCGTAGTCCTGCTGGTAGGCCAGGCAGATGGCGGTGGGAAGCTGGGTGTAGCCCCGCAGGTGCTTGTATTCGTAGCGTGTGTCATAGGCGGTAAAGCCAACTTCCAGGTACCCCAGGCGCCGGGCCTGGTCCTTGATCAGGTCCGTGACGTCCTCGCCGGTGGGCTCGGCCGCCGGCTCCATCTCGGCGGTCTCCCGCGTCGATTGAACGAGGCGGCAGTCCAGTTGGTCGTGCTCGACAAGGATTTGCCAAGAATCAGTGTGCTCGGTTTGATAGATGTTGATCAACCAATCGCTGGAAGCCCGCTCGGACATGGTCTGGCTTTCCAGGGGTTGCTCGCGAGCGTACCAATCGACCTCCCGGTTCCTTAAGGGAATGCCGGGCTCCGTCTCCAGTTCCTCCGGCACAGGAATGACTACCGGGTCCTCGCCATAACGCTTGCCGGGCCTGACTACCTCGTGTCCAATCTTCAGCATATCAATTTCTCCCATAGGGTCTTGGCGTGCAACTACGGGAAATCCTGCCTGAAGGATATTCCGTCACGGCATTGTCTGTCAATGAAATACCCGGGTTCTACGGTTAGACATGCCCCAGCCGGGCGATTACCATGTCATCTGAACGGTGATTAGACCTTGAGCTTGGAGACGAGTCATGCGGCTGGATGGGATGGTAGCGGTAGTTACCGGAGCCGGACGGGGCATCGGGCAGGCCATTGCATTAGGTTTCGCCAGAGAAGGCGCCCGGCTGGCGCTGGTAGCTCGGAGCACCCCTGAGCTGGAAGACACGGCCAGGCAGGTCCGGGACCTGGGAGCGCCGGCTTTGGTCATTCCCGCAGACGTGACGAACCAGGGCCAGGTCGACCGGATGGCGGCCCAGGTCATTGACCGGTATGCCGCCATCGACATACTGGTGAACAACGCCGGGGTGGCCGGGCCAATCGGCCCGCTTCAGGATAACGACCCGGCCTATTGGGTCCGGACCATCCAGGTAAACCTGATTGGGACCTATCTTTGCTGCCGTGCCGTCCTGCCGGCGATGTTGGAGCGCAACAGGGGCCAAATAATAAACATGTCGGGTGGGGGAAGCCTGAAAGGTGGGCCCGACATGTCGGCATATGGTTCCACCAAAGCAGCCGTGGTCCGGCTCACTGAATGCCTGGCCATGGAGCTGGCGCAGACCAACGTCTGCGTGAACGCGGTGGCGCCGGGCACCATCCAGACGCGGATGCT
Source organism: Dehalococcoidia bacterium (assembly GCA_965249215.1). Lineage (GTDB taxonomy): Bacteria > Chloroflexota > Dehalococcoidia > Lucifugimonadales > UBA3495. The sequence goes on from CBDFLN010000002.1 coordinate 1,827,334, forward strand.
GGAGGAAATCCAGGAGGTGTACGAAGCGGCCGGGGTCGAAATGCCCAGCGGAGGATGGGGGTCGTTGGAGCGGGCTGCGGACCTGGTCCTGTTCCTAGCCTCCGGAGACTCAGGAAATTTGAGCGGGAGACTGGTCTCGGCTGTTTGGGATGACTACTCCAACCTGCCCGAACGGATACCCGAGATCATGGAGTCAGACGCTTACCAGCTACGGCGCGTGGAACTGCCCTAGAAAACGCCAGCAGGGGAAACGCCGGCAGCACGGAAGAGAACGCCCCCCTGGAATTACGTGGAGTGGCGGCGAGAATCGCCCGCTCGCTTATTGCCAATCCTCATCGGTTGGCCAGATGTTGGAACTCCCGATTGGCGCTCCCAGCCGCGGGGCATCAGGAGCATGTTCTTCCGCCCAATCGTTGGTCTTGTCTATGTATTCCTTGAAGAAGGGCGTCTTTATGTGGGCCTGGTACGCTGCCTCGTCCAGGAAAACTTCGTAGAACCAGATTCTATTGGGGTCGTCGGCGTCCTGGATGACATCACATCGCACACAACCAATACGGTCGTTTCTGACCATTTCGGGGGCAGCCTCGACCGCCGCCTGGATGTAGTCATCCCTATGTTCCGGCTTTAGCTGGACTGGCGCTAATATGATGAACATATTGTCCTCCTTAGGCGCTTTTATTTAAGCGATGCCTTGAAACAGGTTCCTTGGGGCTCGTGTGGCGCAATTATCAACCGGGGGTTAACAGCTTACGTCGATCTTCTTGAACGCTGCCCCTCTCGCATGGCTCGGACTGTATCACCGCGCCTCGATTGGGTCAACGGCCCTCCGGTGCACCAGATGACGTGAGCTTGTCTTGCTCGCTATGCCTGGTCGTTTGCAAAGCGGGGCATGACGCGGGACCCGAATAACTCGATGCTCGACATTATTTTTTCGTGGCTAAATCCTGGGCCTTCCATCCACAGTGTGATGTAGTTGACGCCGCCTACTTCGCGCAACTCCTGAATCTGTTCGGCCACCTGTTCCGGCGACCCTGCCAGTATCAACTGCTGCTTCCTGTAAAACTCCCAGTCCATGTCGGTCCTTGCCGGTATCGCTTCACCCTCGTTAGACCAATAACTCATCGGGCGTCTTTCAAATTGCCTGGTGAAAAACTGGGTGAAGAGTGGGTCGGTCTCCTTTTTCGCTTCTTCGTAGGTGGGGGCCACATAGGCCAGCCGAATAACGTTTATGTCGTCTCCCATCCGTAGCTGACCGCCCTCCAGTTCATTGCGGGTATTGGTATATGTTTCCAGTCCCTCGCGCAGTTTATTTGCCGGCTGGATCAAGACCAGACCTTTCAAACCCAATCGCGCTGCTTCCGCAAAAGATGCCTCGGAAGCCAAATACATCCATAGCGGAGGATAAGGTTGTTGGTAGGGCTTGGGGCCCAGGCGTATTTTTGCTGCCTCGCCGGCCTTCACCGCCGCAGGATCCTCAGTAGATTCAGCATCCGAGATTGAGGATTCCGAGGCGGGTCCCGGTGGGGGGAAGGCGTAGTAGGCGCCCTGGTGGGAAAAGAAAGGCTCCGTCCAGCTTTTCTTTAAGACGTCCAGGAACTCGGCAAAGTGCTCCTGAGCAGCCGTTTGCCGGCTCGAGGAACGTTCCCGGACGCCTGAATTCGAGTCCGGCAGGACCCTCTCAGGCTGGGGACTGAAGACGGATGCGTAGGTCATGTCCCGCTCGGTCAGCTCCGGGTCTTCACCACTGCGCCCTACGGCTAAATCAACCCGGCCTTTACTGAAGTGGTCCAGAAGAGCGACGTCTTCCGCCAAACGAAGGGGGTGCCAACCTGCGACCCCGACGGCCGTCCCCAGGCGAATGCGGTTGGTGCGCTCGGCCAGCATCGCACCAAACACCACGGGGTTAGGCGAATTGGTGTGGGCAGCGTTGAAGTGATGCTCATCCATCCAGATGCATTCGAACCCTGCTTCCTCGCAGAGAACGACCTGCTCCCGCAACTCGTCCACTACGTCCGCATAGACCCTCTTTAGCGTAAGGTCATGCACGCCGGTATACAGTCCAAACTTCATAGAACTCACACGTTGCCCGGGGAGGAGGCTTCCACACACTGCCTGGCGTCGGTCACGCGCCTACACAGCACGCGCGTCGCGGCCGTGACGTTATAAGAGTGTCAATTGCCGGGAATACGGGGCTTGGGACATTTAGTCGCAGCACCGGTTGCGTAGCTATAGAAAATGCGTCAACTCAACGAGACGCGCCGAACTCTTATTCGTCTTCCGAGCCTGCTAGTGCATCGTAGCCCAGCAACTCAACATCGTTGGTCTCGGCCTTGATAACTTTGACCATGTCTTCCTTGAATTCCGCCAGCAACTCGTCGCTTACAACACCGCCGGCTTTAATCGCCTTTTTTTTGAATGTATCGAATGTCCACTGGCTCGCGGAGCCGTGGGGAATTTCGAAGAAGCTACGATCGAACACCGGCATCTCGCCCGGCCCGAAGTAGCCCTTGTCATCCAACGTATAGCCTTCGAGGTCGTGGGTGCCCTTGCCCAGCACCTGCCCCGTCTCAGCGTAGTGCTCCATGACGTTCTTCATGCCGTATTTCTGGATGGGGCAGACCTTCATGCAGACGCCGCAGTTCAGGTATCGGGCCATCACCGGGCGGCAACGCCGCAGGTAGACCTTGTTCTTTTCGATGCCCCGCCACCAGATCTTGTCCCGCATCAGGGCCCGGCCTGGGCAGCGGTTCACGCAAATCTGACACACCTGGCAAAAGGCGTGTATGCCGTAGTCTATGGGCTGGTCATGGGTGACCTTGGCATCGGTGGTGATTATCATCAACCGGTTCCTGCTCCCTTCGTGGGGAGTGAGCAGGTAACCGCAGGCGCCCAACTGGCCCAGCCCGGCGGCCACGAACATGGGAATCACCGGCCCGGTGGCGTCGTTGGAATGGATGACGTGGGCGCGGTAGCCCAGGGAGCGGATGAATTCACCCAACTGCAACCCGTGGGCGGCCTGGGTGCGGTAGGCGGCGGCGTGGACAATCTCAGAGGCCACGCTGGGTAGTGTCTGGGTGGGCTCGAAGTCCTGCTCGCGGGCCAAGCAGATGGCCGTGGGGAGATTGGTAAAGCCCCGCTTATGCTTGAACTCGTAACGAGTGTCGTAGGCGGTGAAGCCCACCTCGACGTAACCCAGTTGCCTCGCTTTGTCCTTGATCAGTTGGGAGACGTCCTCACCGGTGGGCTCCGCAGTCGGCTCCAAATCGGCAGACTCCCGTCCCCCGAGCACCAGGGGGCGGTCCACCTTGTCGTGCTCCAAGAGGATTTTCCACATCCCGGGGTCCTCTTGCTTCAAGGTGCCGAACTGCCAGTCCTGGGCGGCGCTCTCGGAATAGTTTTGGCCTACCAGGGGGTGCTCCCTGGCGTACCAATCTACCTCCCGGCTGTTAGTGGGGATGCCGGGCACCGTCTCCAACTCATCCGGCACGGGAATGGTTACCGGGCTGTCGCCATAGCGCTTGCCGGGCCTGACTACCTCGTGGCCTATTTTCAGCATATCAACTGCTCCTTTAGGCTCTTGGGAACACGGCTACCCGAGTCGTCGGCTACAGGTTGCTCTGGGGGTCCAAGTAGTTGGTTTCCTTGTGATACATATGGAGACGGCCCCGGTGAGTGTCGCATACTATGAGGCGGTTGGCCTGTTGATCGAAAGCGCAGGCCACCGGCAGGCGGAACACTCTCTGTTTGTCCTCAAGATTCTGGACCTGGCTCCGGCGTTGTACCATGTCCGGGTTGGCGTCCATGGTCATCTGGGCCCATTTGGACAGCTCCCTGGCGTCGCCGCGGAGATGGGTCAGCGGATTGGCTTCTGAGTCGTAGATGACCACCCGCTCGTTCATCCAGTCCACCACGTACACGTCACCGTCACCGTCCACTGCCACCCCGCTGGGGAGTCGCAGCGAACCAGGGCCGGGCCCGCCATGCCCGAAACTGAGCAAGGGCTCGCCGTCGGGACTGAACTTTTGCACCCGGTGGTTATTCCAGTCTGCCACGTAGATATCGCCGTGGTTGTCGCAAGTGACGCCCCAGGGCATGTTCAACTCGCCTTCGGCGCTGCCCTTGCGGCCGAACCCGCTCAGAAAACGGCCGTCCTTGCTGAACTTTTGGACGCGGCCGTCGAGGCTGTTGACAATAATCAGGTTATCGTCCGGGTCGAAAGCCAACCCTGACGGGCCGTTGAGCTGCCCTGGGCCTTCTCCGGCCTCTCCCCAGGTCCCCAGGAGGTCCCCGTCACGGTTAAAGACGGTGATCCTATTGAGCCACTCGTCGGAGGCGTAGACGTTTTCATCCCGGTCGATGGCCACGTCGGTCAGAAAAGTGAATTCCCCTTCCTTTTCGCCTCCCCGGCCGAAGTCGGCGATGAACTCCTCATCCACCGTCACCTTGCTGACTCGCTGGACCTGAGCGTACTCGTAACCCCTGTTGGCGAGATACATCACGCCGTGCTCGGCCAAGGCAATGCCTACGGGATATGTGAAGCCCGTGCCGAATTCCAACAGCCTGCCTATGTTATGGCTGTAAATCCAGGCCCGTCTACCGACAACGGTTTCAATGGCCATATTACCCTCGTTTCTTACGCTGGAATCGGGGGTTCTAACCGAACTGGTACTCGGTCGTAGCGCCAATCATGGCCAGGGTCTCTGCAATTCGAGTCCCCGCGGCGGCTTCGTCATCCCAGTCCAGGTCGCCGTTGCTCCTGGCGTAGTCCAACAATTGCTCTTTGGTATCGTCGGCAAGCTCCAGGTAGCCCATGTGGTCCAGGGCCGCCGCGACCAACTGCTCCGGCGTTGTCACGCCTGCGGCCTTCACATCGGCGATGATGCTCTTCACCCCCGGCAGGCTGGTGTTGGCGACGTTGTCGGCGGTGAAGTTGACGCGGGCCAGCAGCGAGCCGCTGTTAATCCATTCCTTGCCGGTGTACCACCCTTCGACACTGGGCGGGTCCATAAGGGCCTGGCCCATGTACCTGGGTTGCAGCCCCAGGGTCATGATCCCGGGCCTGGGAAGCTTCCAGTCGCCCACCAGCCGGAGGGTGCCGGCCACCACTTCAGCCGGGCTCTTGATCTTGGAGAACCGGGCGTCCTTGAAGAACTGGGACTTGAACATCGTGCGCAGCACCGGCTCTATCTCGTAACCCGACTCTTCGAACACCTTTACCATTTCCGCCAGCGCCACCTCGTCCCTGGCCGGTTCGATGGTCCAGGCCGGCACCTGCACCTCGTCAGCCACGAAGAAGTTGTACAGGTGGCGGCAGATGAAACGGGAAGTGGCCGGCTGCTTGACGACTATGTCGATGATGTCTTCGCCGTTGAAGTTGCCGGTATGCCCCAGGAAGGTCTTCTCAGTGTCGTCGTGGTCTTCCGCGCGGTACTCGAAATACCATGGGTAACGGCCATAGGGCAACCGCGGTATGTTGGCGGCCTTGGTCCACCCGGTGAACGCCCGTGAGGCTTCCCGCACGTCGGTCTCGGTATAATTGCCCACACCCATGGAGAACAACTCCAGCAATTCCCTGCCCCAGTTCTCATTCACCGAGTCCCGGTGATTTTCATTATTGTCCAGCCAATAAATCATGCCGGGGTCTTTCGCCAACCGCACCAGCAACTCGCGATAGTTGCCCATCCCGTGCTCCCGAAACATATCGATTTGTTCGTTCGTCACGTTGCCGTTGTCAATTTTTGCGTTGCCCGTAGCAAAGACGTGATGCCAGAACAGGGCCACCTTCTCCACCAGGGGAGTCTTGGTGTTGATCAGGCAATACATCCACATGGCTTGCCCCGGCACGGTCTCGCCGCCGGGCAACAGGCTCCAGGGGACATAGCGGAGCATAACCGATTGCGGGTCTGCCTCGTCTGCGGGATCGGCCGGCGGAGGGCTTATCAACTCTTCCACCGTCGCCTCATACCCCTTGGCCACCCGCTGTTCCAATTCTTCCCGGGTCGCGCCGAATCCGGCCCGGCGCATCAGGTGGGCCATGAGAGCCAGTTCATCTTTGCCAGCCATCTATTGCCTCCCTTCACCAAGGGCAATTGCCTGCGGGGCAGTTAACCGGTGTTTATTTAATTCGATAACCCGATGGCCTCAATATTAGGTTTTAGGCTTGCCACTGTCAACCAATATTACGGGATTCGGGCGAGCCGCGCCTGACTGGGCCCACTTTACGTTATGCCGTCAGATAGCAGCGGCGGCGTTTAGGGTCCAATTACACCGTCGTCTTCTCAGCCGGCTTGACGCGCGGAGCGTTGCGCCAATCGGGAACACCGAACTCCGGCGTTCCCACCGGACGCCCGCCGGTCACGTGGGCCCAATGGGCGTGATTCAGCTGGTGCAGGTTAAAGCAGGCGTTCAGGGCGTTGTAGAACCCCTGGTTGTCCACGGTCTGGTTCACCGACTCTTTGATGAGCAGTGACGTCACCGACGGCAACTGGGCGATGCGCCGGGCGAAGGCCAGCGTGTCGTCCTGGAGCGTTTCGGCTTGAAAGACCTTGCTGATCATGCCCAGGCGGTAGCCTTCTTCTGCGTCGATGGAGTCGCCGGTGAGCAGCAGCTCCTTGGCCTTGCGAGGGCCGAACTCCCACGGGTGTCCGTAATACTCCAGGCCGCACATCCCAAGCCTGGCGCCGACAACGTCGGCAAAGATAGTGTTTTCAGCGGCCACGATCAGGTCGCAACACCACGCAAGCATCAGCCCGGCTGCCAGGCAGGTGCCCTGAACCTGGGCGATGGTGATCTTGCGGAGGTTGCGCCAGCGGAGGGTGTTCTCGAAAAAGAAGTGCCATTCTTGGAGCATCCGTTGCTCGGAGCCCCCCTTGGTCCCACCGTAGGCTTGGTAGGTGTAGTGCTGGTCTGGACCGGCCTCCCGCTCCGAGACCGCCTGAGAGGAACCCAGGTCGTGGCCGGCGCTGAAGGCGGGTCCCAGGCCTCCGAATATCACCACCCGCACCTCGTCGTCGGCCTCCGCCTTGAGAAACGCTTCGTTCAACTCGACGAGCATACCCCTGTTCTGGGCATTCCGGGCATCCGGCCGGTTCATGAAGATCCGGGCTATCTTGCCGTCATCAAGGGTCTCATAGGTAAGAAACTTATAGTCTGCCATCTGGCCACTCCTTAGAGATACTGGAGAAATACTGGGCTTTACCGGGGCAATTGTAACTAGAATGAGGTAGCAGAATGAGAAAGCCGCTAGGCTACGCCGGGCCGGCTATGGCCTGTCTAAGTCTTCCAGGGCTTTTCTTCTCCGTTCCCGTTCGCGAGCCTTCAGCATTTCGTCGTACTGATACACCGCCGCCTCTTGTTCCGGGGTTTCAATAGAGCCCGGGCGCAGCCCGCGTATATGGGAGACGGCTTTGTCGGGCTTATAGCCCGCGAAAACCATGTAGCAGGCCAGGATTGTGCCAGTGCGGCCAAGGCCCGCTCTACAGGTGACCACTACCGGATGTTCCCAGGTGCGTATCTCCCGTTGCATGAACATGACCATGCGCTCGATCTGCTCCAGGCTGGGCGCAGCGCCGTCGGCCACCGGCTCGAACAGGTCGACCAAGTCATTGGCTTCCCCAGAGATGGTCCCTTCTTGCATCCGCACTATGGACCGGATGTTTTGCAGGCTGAGGTAAATCAGGTCTCGACGGCTGTTGGGTCCCTGGGCGGCGCCCAACAGGCCGTGAATGATCCATCCAAATTTCAGATATTCCACTGGTCAACCCCCGCTTGGCCGCAGCGGTCTTGGTCGGATGAGCGGCGACTCACGCCGGTGTGATCATTATAGAAGCGCGGCGGCGTCATCATCGGCTTTCTCGTCCCAGTGCGGAGCGGTTGCCTGCCTACGCAGTGTGCCCGCTTCGTGGACTTCCAAGGTCTTGCGAAAAGCCGATTTGCGTCCTAGCCGGAACAAGCCTTGGTTAGCCTGAGGATGGCCGCCTGAGTTTACGGGTTTTAATGCGGCTGTCGGCTACAGGTCCGTCACGAGACAGACGCGGTTACGTCGATTTCGATGCGCAACGACGGGTACGCCAAGGCGGCGACAACGATCAACGTGCCGGCCGGTGCGAAATCGTCGGGAATATACCTGGCCCTGGTGGCCATCAGTGCGGGAAAGTCTTCGATCTTGGTCAGGTAGACAGTCCACTTCAAAATGTGGTGCATATCGCTGCCCACAGCAGCCAATGCGGCCTCAACGTTCTTGAACGCTTGCTCTATCTGCTCTGCCGGGTCTTCAGGTATGTTCCTGTCTTTATCGATGCCAACCTGGCCCGAGAGATACGCTATGTTCCCGTCTTTTACCACGTGATGATAGTGCCCGCCCGGATCGACTAAGCTGGGCGGATTGATGCGCTCTATCGGCATGACAACTCCTTCTTCGTCGGACTTTTTGATCTGGCTCTAATTTCCCGCAAATGGTTGTCTAAGGCGGGCGGAGTCCGGTCGTGGCAAGACCATGCTCTCGTGGCTTGGCAGTGACTATATGGCTGCCAACTGGAGTTGTCAAACGCCGCGGACCGCGCTCAAACTCGCCTCGCCCCTCAGAAATGCAATGCACGAATAGTGGGGGCATTTGCGGCCGTTGTCTCCACACCGGGGCCCCAGTGCCCCGTTCACCTTGTCCGAGAGCAATACTCTCGCCGGATAACAGTCCTGGGCGCAGGGGTGTTGACTTTGAAATTATGGGGTATACTACGCTCTCCACAAACTGCACCATAGGGGAGTAGTAATGGCACGCATAAAGCACATTGCTCTGCATACCGAGGACCCAGTCAAGACGGCAGACTTCTACAAAGAGGTCTTCGGACTGCAGGAGCTAGCGCGGCAGCCAAAGGACACGGGAGAGCATGCGATCTGGCTGTCCGACGGCTACATTTTCTTTGCCATTCTCAAGTTCGGCACCGATGATGTTCCCAACCTTGGCCACGGACCTTCAACGGTTGAGGGTGTTCATCATATAGGGTTCTACGTAGACGACCTCGACGAGTCCGTGGCGGCCTTTGCGGCGACCGGCGGCGAAGAGTGCCCGGGCAGCTCCCGCGCCAACCGCAAATACAAGGGCCCCGACGGGTTGATGATCGACATGGTGCCGTGGGCTACCCCTTATTGGGACGACATGATCAAGGCAAAGGGCCAGCTCTTGCACGCCGTGCCGGCCTCCGAGGAGTCACCTGTCTCCGCTGACTGACCGTCCCGCATTCCGGCTTAATATTTCCGAGCACCCGTCCATAGAAGACGCTAGCCACTCCCAAGAATGCTTCTTGTGGAATTACGCGGCTTGCCCTGAAATTGCTGCCTCGGTAGGAGGAAAACACGAATGCATTGTGGAGTGATGGTCACCGGTTACAACCAGGGTGACTGGGACCGCCTTTTGGCCGAGGACTACGGCCGCCCGCCGGATGTCCCCGATGTCCAGAACATGGACGACACCCTGTACTTGGGAGAGTTAGTCGAGCCGCTGGGCTTCGACTCCATCTGGGCCACGGAGCACTACGGTTCCGCTTACTCGATGCAGCCGAACCCCCTGCAATACCTGGCTTATTGGGCGGGCCGGACCAACCGGGTAGACGTGGGCACCGCGGTGGTTGTTGCGCCGTGGTGGAATCCCGTAAGGCTAGCCCACGAAATCTCCATGCTCGACATCCTCCTCAAGGGGCGGCGCCTTCACTTGGGCATAGGCCGCGGCATTGCGCCCCACGAGTACGCCTCCCTGGGGATCCCTATCGGGGAGTCCCACAAGTACTTCTATGACGTGGTCAACGCCATCAAGGCCGCCGACGGCGCAGAGCGCTTCGAGTTCCGCGGCGACGTGTACGATATTCCGCCGACCACAATCCGGCCCCAGGCAAGACACAAAGGCGACCTGACCAAGAACATCAAGGTGGCCTTCACCACAGAGGCGTCGGCCCGGATGGCCGCGGAAAACGGCCTTGGGCAGATGTTTATCGCCGATGACGACGCAGACGAGATGGTTTTCAAGGTGCGTAGGTTCAACGGAATCCGTAAGGAACTTGGCCTCCCGCCCGACCAGCCGACAACTCTTTTGTGGATGTACTGCGGCGAGACCCCGGAGGAGGCTGAAGAGGGTTGGACCTATTTCTACAACCAGCTCAGCGCCGCCCAGCATCACTACTTCGAATGGAACAACCCCGGCTTCCAGGGCATAACCGGTTACGAAGAGTACCTCAAGCGCCAGGCTGCCGACGTGGGCTCCGCCGACAGGAGTTTCGCCGGCCGCCGCGGCACCCAGCCCATTGGGACTCCCGACGAAATTATCCACCGAATCAAGACGCTGCAGAAGAACATCAGCCTGGAAAAGATAGTGGTACACATGATGTACGGCGGGATGCCCAGGGATAAGGCGGAAAAAAGCCTCAGGCTCTTCGCCGAGAAGGTCCTCCCGGAAGTCCAGGCCATGCCCACTCCGGTTAACGCCGAATCCCTTGGGTGAGCCCGACTATTAAGCGGGGCCCACGCAAGTGTGCCAATTCAGGATTTCGGGCTCAATCGACAGCCGGGAACAACAACCAAGCCCGAGAACCCTTTACCCTTGGAGACGACCGTAGACATTTGCTGGCGGTGCAGACCTCGTTGCTGTCCATGCCAATTGACCTGCCCTCCGGGTCCATGAATGCCGAAGCCTTTCAGATTCAAGGGCGCTATGACTTTAACCCGACTTAGGATGCACCCGGCCGGACCAGTCGCCATCCCTGGCCTGGAACCGGAACTCTCAAGATAAGGGCGCCTGCAGTCATCCATGCCTGACCAAGCCCTATCCCACATAAAGGTCCTGGACTTCACCCAGCACATCGCCGGTCCGTATTGCACCAAGCTGATGGCCGACCAGGGGGCTGACGTGATCAAGGTGGAGCGGCCCGGAATCGGCGACGCGGCCCGACGGCTGGGGCCCTTTCCTGCCGATACTCCCCATCCCGAAAAAAGCGGCCTATTCCTCCACCTGAACACCAACAAGCGAAGCATAACTGTGGACTTGGCCACGGGCCCAGGCAAGGACATCGCCCGTCAGTTGGCGGCCGAGGCCGACCTGGTGGTGGAAGGCTTCCGGCCGGGGACCATGGCGTCATTCGGACTGGACTATCCGTCCTTGAAGGCCCTTAACCCGGACCTGGTGATGACGTCGATATCCAACTTCGGCCAGACGGGCCCGTACCGGGACTACCGGGGGTCGGACATCATTTTCTATGCGATGGGCGGAGAGATGGCCGCGACGGGGCTGCCTGAACGAGAGCCCATAAAGCTCGGGCCGAACGCCACTTTGTACCAAGCCGGCGCCGCGGCGGCGGTGGCAACATTGGGCGCCCTGTTCCTGGCCTTTGACCCCGATGACGGCCAGGCGGTTGGTCAACACGTGGATGTTTCCATCATGGAAACCCAGCTGGCATCAGTGGACAGGCGGTTGACCGCGCTCCTGGCCTACCAATACACCGGAATAATCACTAAGCGGGAGGACTGGGGCTTCGGCGGCTATCCCCACGGCGTATTCCCCTGCCTGGATGGGTACTTCGCCATTACCGGCTCCGGGGGCTACTTCTCGAGAACGGTGAAGATGATTGGCTCTCCGGAAGCCCTGCAAGACCCCAAATGGTACACGCCTACAGCGCAGTCGGACCCCGCGCTCCATGAAGAGTTTGACCTGATCTTCTACCCGTGGATCCTGTCGAAGACTAAACTAGAGCTCTGGGAAGCTGCCCAACAGGCACAAGTGCTGAGCGCTCCATTGAACACAATGGAGGAGTTGCTGAACGAACCGTTGTTCAACGACCGCGGCTCATTTGCCCAGGTTGATCATCCCCAGGCCGGCCAGGTAAGGCAGCCCGGTCGGCCATTTGTCATGAACGAAACCCCTTGGACCTTGCGAAGGCCCGCGCCGTTGTTGGGCCAGCATAACGAAGAGGTGCTGGCCGATTTGGGGTATGCTGCCGAGGATATAATCTCCCTCCGGGAATCAGGCGTAATTTAGGAGCCTATCTGTGAAGAAGCTGCCCTTGCAGGGCATAAGAGTTTTGGAGTTCGGCGTCGTCTGGGCGGGTCCTTACTGCGGTATGTTGCTGGCCGGACTGGGAGCGGAAGTCATCAGGGTTGAGTCTCTGAAGGCGTTTGTTCCACTGACCAGGGGCAGGAGCGCGCATCCCAACTGGACGGACCCGAAGCATCTGGTGTCACCGTTGTACGCCGCTCCGGGACGTGAGCCGGGGGTTCGGCCCTGGAACCGGATGCCCTTGTTCAATGGACACGCCACCAATAAGCTGGGCATGACGGTGGACCTTCTGCAACCCAAGGGCCAGGAGGTCCTGCGGCGCTTGATTGCCGTCACGGACGTGGTCTTCGAGAACAGCCCAACTGATACGATGGACAAGCTAGGGATCTCCTATGAGGGGTTGAAGGAGATGGATCCCGCCATCATCATGCTGCGGATGCCCGCCTATGCCAACAGTGGCCATTACAGAAATCACCGGGCTTTCGGCTTCCACATCGAGGGGATGGTGGGACATCTGCTGCAACGCGGCTATGCCGACATGGATGCGTCGACCCTTACCAATACGTTGATGGGCGACGCAGCGTCCGGCACCCAAGCTGCATACGCCGTGTTGGCGGCCCTGCACTACCGCCGGAGGACCGGCAAAGGCCAGTTGATAGAGCTATCTCAAGCCGAGACCCTGATTCCCCTGGAGGGTGAGGCATTCATGGACTACACCATGAATGGGCGCAACCAGTCGACCCTGGGCAACCGGCATCCTTTTGCCATCCAGGGCTGTTACCCCTGCAGGGGCGACAACCGATGGGTCTGCATCACCGTCGAAGACGATGATGACTGGCACAAACTGTGCCAAGCCATGGGGAATCCCGAGTGGCGCCGGGAAGGCGGGTTTGGCAACCAGGCCGAGCGCTATCGGCGCCACGACGAGATCGACGAGAAAATCAGCCTCTGGACCAAGTCACTGGAGCCCTACGAGGTAATGTCGCTGCTGCAAGAAGCCGGCGTAGCTGCAGGACCGGTGATGAACGCGAGAGACGTTTTCGCGGACCCCCACGTGAGCCACCGCGAGGTGTTCGAAGAGGCCTTTCAAGAGGAAACCGGCGCCCATCTCTATGCGAATGCGCCGTGGAAGATGTCTGAGACTCCGGCCAGCATCCGTCGCGGGCCCGTCAGGCTGGGGCAAGACAACGAATACGTGTATCAGGACTTGTTGGGTTACACCCCACGGGAATATGCCGCCCTGGAGGAAGAGGGCCACATCGGCTTGGACTACGATCCCGACCTGTAGAGAAGGGGGAATTTACCGGGGTCCTAGCCGGTGTGCTTGCGTATAAATTCCGCCACGCGTTCGATGGCCTGCTGACCTTCGGGCAGCACGGCGGCGAATTGGTGCCACACGTGGGGCATGTCCTCCCAAACCTCCACCTCGACCTCGACGCCCGCTTTTTCCGCCCTCTCGGCTAAGGCAGTGGTATCACTCACCAGGCACTCGATTGAGCCCACGTGCAGCAGCAGCGGCGGCAACCCGCTAAGGTCGGCGTGGATGGGAGAGGCCAGCGGCGCCCGAGGGTCCTTGCCCCGCAGATAAACGCCCGCAAACCGGTGGATCCCCTCCCGGTTTACCATTGGGTCCCTGTCAGCGTTGTCGGTAAAGGACTGGCCGGTGGCCTCCATGTCGGTCCAAGGGGAAAGGCCGACTCCGGCAGCCGGCATGGGCTCACCCAGGTACCGCAGCGCCACCAGGGTTGAAACCATCAGGCCTCCTCCTGCCGAGTCGCCTCCGATGACGATTGTCTTGGGGTCTTTCCCCTGGCGCAGTAGCCAGCGATAGGCGGCAACAGCGTCTTCCACCGGGGCCGGGAAGGAGAACTCCGGCGCCAGACGGTAGTCCAGCGCTAGAACGCGCGAGCCTGCGACACGGGAGATGCGGGACAACATTTCCCGGTGGGACCTGATGGACCCGATAACGAATCCCCCGCCGTGGAAATACAGTAACGTGCTACCGTTTTCCGTCCCGGGGGCGGTGATCCACTCGGCTGCCACGCCTCCGGCGGCCACTTTCTCGGTGCGGACGTCGTCGTCAACTGGAAACGACGCCACCATGGCCTCGTACCTTTGCCGCCCTTCTTCCGGCGTCTTCGGCGGGTTCGCGGCCCGTTCCCTCAGTCCCTGTATGATTTTGTCCAGCTGCGGACTTCCTGCCATGGGCACCCCCGTTAATTTTCGTCCAGCGGAGCCGCGGCCCGGGTGGCCGTCCCGTGGCAAGTTCTCTCCTAGTGGGCCGCCTCCATCCACTAAGCTTGCTGAACTATCAGGCCCCTCACACTAGGGTTCGCCGGTATGCCTCAGATCAACCTCCGGAAAGCTGGTCGTCAACGAACGGCGCAACGGCCTCCTTTACGCTGAGGGATAGGTTGCTGACGGCTGATGCGACATCGGCTGGTATGCTGACCCTGGGGAACATGATGGTAAGGAACGCCTGTCCGTTGGATAGGACCCCACCGAAGCCCAGCGCCGACTTGACGCCGAATGCAGCCACAAAGGCTTCTTGTCCCGGAACATAGGGGCTCCCCAGGGCTTCGGGTACGTAGAAAGTATTCAACGTCTTTGTTGACAGCTCTCCCATCGACGCCGAATCGGGCTGTGCCAGCAATTCAGCGTCTATACCGAATTGGTCGAACAGCCTGGCAAGCATCGGGATGCCCGTTATCACGCCGGCGTTGACCAGGGGCATGGACTTCCTGCGCCTGGCCAACGCTTCCAGGTCTGCCACGCTGGCCATCAGGGTCAGGCAGGGCAGCACAGAGTCGGGAGGGGGATTGGAGCCCGGTCCCGAGTAAGCCATGAGGAAACCTCGAACGTATGTCTGCAACTCGAAGTCCAGCTTGTTATAGGGATGGACCTTGAAGAATCGCACCATCACGTTGACCGTATTGCCGTCCGAGTCCGTAAGATTGTCATACAGGAAACGGACGATTTTGCCGGCGGCGTCCTGCAGATCGGAAGCGTCGGCGGCCGCGCTCCGTAAGTCCCTGCCAAAATCGGCTACATCCGATTTGGTCAGCTTGGCGAATTCGTACATTCACTCCCCTCTCTATTGGTGACGCCGCCCTGGCTTGGGCTCAGGCGTCAATTTGAGATAGTCCTGCGGGATCCCTGGCTGAAGACCGGTAAGACCTGCGCCGGTGATTTTCAGACCCACAATCGGTGTTGCGTGGAGGAGTATAAGTACCACCCCAATGCCATCGAGGCGGTGACGGAGCCCTCGGCCGGTTACCGGATGATTTCCCTAGAGGTTTTGCTGGGGATCAAGGTAGTTGGAGTCCTTGTGATAAATCTGCAGACGGTCCCGTTGCGTGTCGCAGACGATCAAGCGGTTGGCTTCCCGGTCGAAAGCGCAGGCCACCGGCATGACGAACACCCTCTGTTGCTCCTCCAGGTTGTACATCTGGCGGCGGCGTCTTGCCATGTCCGGGTTGGCGTCAATAGTCTGCTGGGCCCATTTGGATACCTCGACGGCGTCCCCGCGCAGGTGGGTCAGGGGCTTGGCCTCGGAGTCGTAGATGACCACACGCTGGTTCATCCAGTCCACCACGTATACGTCGCCGTCGCCGTCCACCGCCACACCGCTGGGGTGCCTCAACGCGCCCGGACCGGACCCGCCGCGCCCAATGGTCTGCAGGTGCTCGCCTTCGGCGTTGAATTTTTGCACCCGGTGGTTGTTCCAGTCGGCCACGTAGATGTCCCCGTTATTGTCGATGGTGATGCCCCACGGCGTATCCAGTTCGTCTTCCCCGCTGCCCTTCCGGCCGAACCCGCCCAGGTAGCGACCGTCTTTGTCGAACTTCTGGATGCGGCTGTCATTGCCGTTAACTATTATCAGGTTGTCGTCCTGGTCGAACACCATACCCGACGGCCCGTTGAGCTGACCTGGGCCCGGGCCCGCCTCTCCCCAGGTCCTCAACAGGTCCCCGTCCTTGTCAAAGACGGTAATCCGGTTGAGCCACTCGTCGGAGGCGTATACGTTCTCCTCCCGGTCCAGGGCCAAGGCGGTCAGAAAACGAAACTGTCCTGGGTCCTCGCCTCCCCCGCCGAACTGAGTGATGAAGTCCTGCTCCACCGTTACCTTGCTGACTCGCGCCATCTCGGCAACGTCGATACCCCTGCTGCCGACGAACAGCACGCCATCCTTGGCCGCGGCAACACCTATGGGGAAAGTGAAACCCGTGCCAACCTCGGCATACCTCCCAACGTGATGGCTGTAAATCCAGGCGCGTCTTCCGACAACGGTTTCGGTTGCCATTAGGCTTATCTCCTTCTAACTTGACCGCTACGTTTCCGGGCGCAGGCCATCCGGAAACAGCCCATCCGGTTCCGGCGCGGCATCAATGAAGCGATTCGGCATCCCGGTTGAACATTGCGGTCTTCAAGCGGATACATGTCGGGGGGTCAGCCCTACGGCAACGCGCCCCTGGGCCTCCCAGTCCAATTCAACTGACACAACAACTAAGCCGAGACTCAGGCCCCAGACGGGTGTCTAGAGGAACCCTAACTTCTCGAAGCTGCCGTTGACGATGGGCTTGGCATCCAGGCCAAACCAGTCCTCGGCGATGGTGCTGTAAGCGCCGCGGAAGTCATAGTTGGGCACCAAGTCGCCTTGTTCCAGGTCTTCGCTCTTCCGGGACGGGTACTCGCCGTAAAAGCCGCCCTTGACGGGCTCGCCGATTACGAAAGAGGCCCCGGCAGCCCCGTGGTCGGTCCCGGACCCATTGTCGCGCACCCGCCGGCCGAACTCGGAGAACACGTACATGACCACGTTATCTCCCCGGCCGTGCTCGCGCAGGTCTTCGAAGAAAGCGCCCACTGCCTGCGACACGTCCCGCCACAATTTGGGATGTTCCGCCATCTCGCCGGCGTGGTTGTCAAAGCTGCCGTGTTGGGTGTAGAAGATGCGGGTCCCCAGATCGGCCAGGTAGACCTGGGCCACATCCCTCAGGTGGCTGGCGATACTCGTGTTAGGGTACTCCACGTCGGAGGAATACCGCTCCGGGGCCACCTTGACGATATCGGCGCCTGTAAGGGCGTCCATGCCGGTGCTGCGCAGGTAGTCGTTCACCAGTCCGGAGCCGACGGCGGGAGCGTACATGCGGGCAAACAGGTCCAGGGCCTTGGCCCGTTGTTCCTGGTCACTTATCCCGGTCAGCAGGCCGTAAGTGGACAGGTCGGAGATAGCAGCCACGGGTACGCCGGACAACACCAGCGCCCGGGGCAGGCCATGGCCGAAGTTGACCGCGGTCAGGACGTTGTCCTTGTTGGGGTCCAGTTCCCGGGCCACCCTGCCGGCCCAGCCTTCGGTCCCTATCTTATCCGGCTCGCAGGTGTGCCATATGTCCATAGAGCGGAAGTGGGACCGCGGCGAATTCGCATAGCCTATGCCGTGGATGACGGCTACATTCCCCTGGTCGTAAAGCTCCTTGATTGGACCCATGTTGGGCATGAATCCCAGCTCGTCATCCACCTGGAGAACGTCCTCCAGGGGATACCTGACAAATGGCCGGTTGTCCACGTACAGAGGGTCGTTGTAAGGAATGACGGTGTTGAAATAGTCGTTGCCGCCGCTGAGCTGCAAGACTACAATCACCGGGTCTTTCTTTGTAGAAGCCATACTCGGTCCTCCTTTACTCTGGATTTTTGTGAATCTAACCGAACTGGTACTCGGTTGTGGCGCCAATCATGGCCATCGTCTCACCAATCCGGGTGCCGGCGGCTGCCTCGTCGCTCCAGTCCAGGTCACCGCCGGCCTTGATGTACTCTAACAATTGCTCGCTGGTCTCGTCGGCAAGTTCCAGGTAGCCCATGTGGTCCAGGGAGGCTGCCAGCAACTGCTCCGGGGTGGTGACGCCTACAGCCTTCATGTCGGCGATGATGCTCTTGACCCCAGGTAGGTTCGTATCGGCCAGACGGTCGGCGATGAAGTTGACCCGGGCCAGCAGCGAACCGCTGTTAATCCATTCCTTACCGGTGTACCACCCCTCGACGCTAGGAGGGTCCAGGACAGCCTGACCCATGTAGTCGGGTTGCTCCCCCAGCGTCCTGATTCCAGGATTGGGATCCTCCCAGTCACCCACCAGCCGGAGCGTGCCGGCCACCACTTCAGCCGGGCTCTTGATCTTGGAGTACCGGGCGTCTTTGAAGAACTGGGAGCTGAACATGGTTCGCAGTACGGGTGTTATCTCGTAACCCGACTCTTCAAACACCTTTACCATTGCCCCCAGGGCTTCCTCGTCCCTGGCCGGCTCGATAGTCCAGGCCGGCACCTGCACTTCATCCGCCACGAAGAAGTTGTACAGGTGGCGGCAGATAAAGCGGGATGTGGCCGGCTGCTTGACGACGATGTCGATGATATCCTCGCCGTTGAAGTTGCCGGTCTGTCCCAGGAAGGTCTTCTCCGTGTCGTCGTGGTCTTCCTCACGGTAATCAAAACCCCACGGGAACCGGCCGTAGGGTAGACGCGGCATCTTGGGGGGAATAGTCCACCCCGTGAACGCCCGGGAGGCTTCCCGCACATCAGTCTCGGTGTAGTTGTTAACCCCCATGGAGAACAGCTCCAGCAACTCCCTGCCCCAGTTCTCGTTCACCGCGTCCCGGTGATTTTCATTGTTGTCCAGCCAGAAAATCATGGCGGGGTTTTTCGCCAGACGCACCAATAGCTCCCGATAGTTGCCCATCCCATGCCGGCGGAACATGGTGATTTGGTCCAGCACCACGTTGCAGTTGTCTACTTTTGAGTTGCCCGTAGCAAAGACCTGATGCCAGAACAGGGCCATCTTGTCCACCAAGGGGGTCTGGCTGTTCCGCAAGCAGTACATGAACCGGGCCTGTCCCATGGTGGGCACGCCGCCGGGCAGGAAAGTGCCGGGGTGGTGGCGGTAAAGCACCGCATCTACGCTTGCCTTACCGGCGGGGTCCTCGGGCGGCGGGTTCAAAAGCTCTTCCAACGTCGCCTCGTACCCCTTGGCCACCCGTTGTTCCAACTCTTCCCGAGCTGCGCTAAATCCGGCCCGGCGCATCAGGTGGGCCATAAGGGCCATCTCATCCTTGCCAGCCATATAAAACTCCCGCCACTGCTGATTTCCTGTGGCGCAATTATCCCAATTCTGGAATGAACGGATATATTTAGAGTGCTAATGTTACCGAGATGGGCGTACCCCTGTCAATCATAAGCTCCTGTATCAATCCCGTCGCTATGGACTGGCTCAGAAGCCAGCTTTACGGCGGCTATTGGGTAAGGGCCGAATATACGCTGCGGCATTCACTCACAGTCACGGCCGCAACTGCACCTTGATGGACCCGCTGGACTTGTCGTAAGCGGTTGCCAGGGCTTGCGGCATCTCGGTGAGGGGGTAAGTGTGGGTCACCATGGGCTTCAAGTCAATTTGGCCTGACGCCATGAGGTCTATGGCCGTCTGGAACTCGTGCCTGCCGTCGACGATGCCGTAGCACAGGGAGAAAATGACCGACTGCTCCTTGATCAGGGGCTGAATCCAGTCGGTGGGACTACGACCGTAGAACACCCCGAGCACGACGATGCGTCCCATGGCGCGGGTCAGGTCGACGGCCTGAACCAGGGTAGAGACATTGTCGAATCCCCCCACGGTCTCCACCGTCATATCGGCGCCGCGGCCGCCGGTGAGGTCGGCGACGGCATCTTTTGCCGAGACATCCGCCGGATCCATGACTGCGTCGGCCCCTAGTTTCTTGGCAAGCTCCACCTGGTGCGCGTGCTTCGCGGTGGCGATGACCTTGCCCGCCCCCAAAGCCCTGGCGGCCGCTATGGCGGTGAGGCCGATGTTGCCGGCGCCCAGCACAACCACCGTGTCTCCCGCCGTGAGCCCTCCGCGGTGCAACCCGCGAATGGACACGGCAAGAGGCTCGACCAGGGCGCCCTCCTCCCAGGTCATGGAATCGGCCAGGGGATAGCAACCTGCGGCCCGACGGGTGACGTACTCGGCGAACCCGCCGCCGCCCCAGTCGCGTTTCTCGGCGCAGTGCGTGTATTGGCCCCGCCGGCAGTACCAGCAGACCAAACAGGCATTCCCGTGTCCGATGACCTCCACGGCTACCCTTTGCCCGATTATCGACGGGTCGACGCGGGGCCCAACCTCGACTATCTCCCCGGCGGTCTCGTGTCCTCCGGGCACCGTCTCCGGCTCATCCAGCCGGCGGTAAAAGTTCAGGTCAGAGCCGCAAATCCCCTCGGCCCTTACTCTCACCAGCGCGTCCTCGGGGCCTGGGGCAGGACGCGGGACGCTCTTGATGTCGACGGTGTCGACGCCGTTCCACAACGCTGCGAGCATGTTGGGCATTTCTACCTCCGGGCCGTTGGATGCTGGACTACCGGCGACGGGATGGGACGCCTTTAGCCAGCGGGGCAATAGCAACGATTCACACCGTATTCTACAGGGAGCGGCAAGGGAGGCCCGCACTGCAGTCTACCAATGACAGGAACGCCAAGTTTCAGCACATGGTGGGCGTAATCAGCCGGGACCCGTTGCCCGGATGATGTAGAATACGGCACAGCTTGGCCCGTATCTTCCCTGTATTAACCGACGCATAGTTTTGGCTACTACTGCAGCAACCCAACCCCCCCGCTACGAACCGCAAGAGAACCCGTCTGCGCCGGCCTCGCTGGGCTACGGGTTGCAGTTCAGTCTGATAGCTTCCGCCGCGCTGCTGGTAACGCCCGTAGTGGTGGCGCAGGAGTCCGGCAGGGGCGAAGAGTACCTGACGTGGATGGTCTTCGCATCCCTCCTGGTGTGCGGACTGGCCACCCTGATGCAAGTTCGTCGCCTGGGGCCCGTTGGCGCCGGCACGGTCCTCCCCATGTTTACGGCTGCCTTTGCTATACCCTTCTGCATCACGGCGGTGGTGGACGGTGGGCCGGCTACGCTGACGACTTTGGTGCTAGTGTCGGCGGTGGTCCAACTGGTCGTCTCCAAGTGGCTGTTCATCCTGAGAAGAATCGTCACGCCCACGGTGGGGGGCACGGTGATGATGATTCTCTCCATCACCCTGGCCTCGGTTGTCTTCGACCTGCTGGACAAATCCTCGAAAGTGGAGCCTACGGCCGCTCCCTTGACCGCGCTGGTCACGTTGATCATCGTCGCCGCCCTGGCCCTGCGCGGCTCGGAGTTGGTGCGCCTGTGGGCGCCCCTGCTCGCGATAATTAGGGGGCTGCATAGCCGCCGCCGGGTTCGGAATATATGACGCCGACAGGATATTGGACGCCCCCTGGGTGGGGCTCCCCAGCGAGGCCCCGGGGCTGGCGCTGGACTTTGGAGTGCACTTCTGGACGCTGCTCCCGGGATTCTTGTTCCTGGGCGTAATCATCTCAATCCAGGCCAACGGAGCGGCCATTGCAGCGCAACGGGTTTCCTGGCGCACCGCCAGGGCGGTGGACTTCCGGCAGGTCCAGGGAGCCCTGTCTGGCGGCGGCGTGACCAACCTGATGGCCGGGCTTTCCGGAACGGTCCCAAACATCATCAATTCCGGCACCGCCGCCTTTATCCAGACCACCGGCGTCGCTTCTCGCAGAGTCGGCTACTTCATCGGAGCCATCCTCATTCTGCTGGCTTTCGTGCCCAAGGCGTCCGCGGTGCTCAGTTCCATTCCCGGGCCGGTAATGACCGGATACCTGACCCTGGTCACCGGCACCCTGTTCGTGGACGGTGCCCGGACGGTTATCCAGGCCGAAGAAAATAGCCAGAAGGTAGTGGTGGCAGGAGTCTGCTTCTGGATTGGGGCCGCTTTCCAGTTCGGACTGTTCGAGCTGCCCGACCTTGCCCCGTGGTTGGAGGCGCTGTTCGCCAGCGGCGTCACCACCGGCGGGTTCGCGGCGATTGTGATGATCCTCTACTTGGAGTTCACCAATCCCCGGCGGATGAGATTCACGTCTCCGCTCAACGTCGACTCCCTGCCGGAACTGAACGAGTTTATCGCCAGGTTTGCCCGGCGCAGGGGCTGGAGCGACGAGATGAAGGACAAGCTGAGCGCGGTGGCAGAGGAGACTCTCCTGACCATGGCCCCGCTGGACTTGGAACTGAACTTGGATGCGGAAGCGGACTCGGAAGAGGACAAGGACGACGAGAAACAATTGGTTGTTGTGGCCTCAAGTGAAGGGCCGGTGGCCATCCTGGAGTTTATCGGCGGAGGAGACGAAGGAAACGTCGAGGACAGGGTTCGGCAGCTCCAGCAGTACGGCGAGGAAGCCCCGGCCGAAGAGGAACTGTCCCTGCAGCTGTTGCGGAGCTACGCCTCCTCAGTGCAGCACCAGCAATACCACGACACCAACATCATCACCGTGCGGGTCGACCCTCCCGCATCGCGGTAGGCCCTCAACCCTGTCCTGCGGTTGCCAATTCGCCCCCAGGTTAGCGGGGCCTTCCAGGGCATCGGACATCCGCTTATAGTCTGATCTCCCTTGACTTTGGGCCTGGGTGCACGACTTCCCGATACAGGGTACAATCGGGGCCAGAAGATGGGCTAATCGCCTGACCCTATTAATATTCGCAATACACGGGCGAAGAGGGAGGACGACCGATGACTTACGACCTGCTGGTAAAGAACGGCCGCCTAATCGACGGTTCCGGCATGCCCGCTTTCCGCGGCGATGTTGGCATCAAAAACGGACTAATCGTGGAGTTGGGCAAGCTGAGCGGGCCGGCGGATCGGGTCATCGACGCCGACGGCCTGGCGGTTTCCCCCGGCTTCGTGGACAACCATTGCCACTACGACGCCCAGGTCACCTGGGACCCTCTGTGCACCTTCTCCTGTTACCACGGCGCCACCACCGTGGTGATTGGCAACTGCTCCCTGGCCGTGGCGCCGGTACGGCCCGGAGCCCAGGACCGTATCTCCGAGTTCCTGTCCCGAGTTGAAGCGATTCCCATGGAAGTGCTGCGCACTGTGGACTTCACCTGGGAGACCAACGCCCAGTACATGGACGCCCTTGACGGGAGCATCGGGGTGAACGTAGGCACTCTGATCGGGCACTCGGCCGTCAGGTACTACGTCATGGGAGACGAGTGCCAGGGGAGGGACGCCAGTGAAGCGGAGGTCCAGGAGATGCAGCGGGTGGTCCGCGACGGCATCCAGGCCGGGGCATTGGGCCTGTCGGTTTCAAAGAACAAGGGCCACTTCGACCCCCAGGGCGTATTGGTGCCCGCCGTCTGGGCCACCGAGGAGGAGATTTTCGCCCTGGGCGACGTCTTGAGAGAACTG
Organism: Dehalococcoidia bacterium; assembly: GCA_965249215.1. Taxonomy (GTDB): domain Bacteria; phylum Chloroflexota; class Dehalococcoidia; order Lucifugimonadales; family UBA3495. The sequence continues at coordinate 1,850,651 of CBDFLN010000002.1, forward strand.
GGCACCGGCATCATCCAGGGCGGCGGCGGCAGGGCCGCGGAGCTGGAAAACCGGCTTATGAGCAGGCTTTCAGAAGCCACTGGCCGCCAGGTGCTCTACAACAACCTGAACCTGAACGCCAAGAACCCCGGCGGCTGGAGGGAGCTGAAGGGGATCGTCGAAGAGACGTCCAACGCAGGCATCCGGGCCTATCCGCTGACCACTCCCTATAAGACCCCTGAGAGCAACGAGGACCTGGAAGCCCTGCGCGAGATTCTCAACTTCCCAAGCGCCATATTGGGCCTTTCCGACGGCGGCGCTCACGTCCAGATGCACGGCGGGTACGGCTACAGCACGCGCCTGCTGGGTTACTGGGTCAGGGAGCAGGGAATCATGTCCCTGGAACAGGCGGTTCGCCGGTTGACCTTCGAGTCGGCGTCGGCCTTCGGAATTTACGACCGGGGGCTGCTGCGGCCGGGCATGGCCGCCGACGTCACAATCTTCGACCCGGACACAGTCCAAACGTTGCCGGAGGAGAGGTTCGACGATTTCCCCGCCGGCGGCTGGCGCATCGGGGAGATGGCGGAAGGCATCAAGGCCACCATCGTCAACGGCCAGGTGCTTCTGGAGGACGGCAAGCATTCCGGGGCGCTGCCCGGCCGGGTCGTCCGCAACCCGCTGTACAACTCAGACGCTTAGGGATTTTCCGTCACCGGCAGCGTTCTGAACCGGCAAGGGTGACCCACATAGAAAACGGGCGGCCTGCTAAAACTGGGCCGCCCGTTCGTTTTGCCTTGTTCAGCGCCGCGCCCGCGCAGTTTGGTCCTCGGCGGGAAGTTGTTAGGCTTCTTGAGCCGCCTCGGCCTCCACGGGCTTGCCGCTAGCTGGATCGACCTCGAAGGGGCTGTACAATTCCAGCTCTTTGGCCATCTCGTGTATGGCTGGAATGACCTCCTCACCCTTCAGCCGGAGGCTCCGCATGGTGTCCTCGTGGGTCATGGAGCCGTCCCCGTCCCAGAGGAAAATGCTGCCGGGCCGCAGGTACTCCAGCACGTGGCGAATCTTGGGAATCACCGTCTTAGGCGTACCCGAAATAATGCTGTAGTTGGTGGTCTGGTCATCGTAGGCGACGCCCTCGCCGGCCCGGCCCGCGGCATACGCAGAACGGGTGGGGAGCAGTCCTCTGCGTTGAGTGTGGCCTGGAAGGCTCATTATGGCATTATTGTTGGTCCCCTCGTTGCCGGACAGGAAGGGGTTGCTGGGGCCTTGAACGTACTTCCTGCCCACCTCATCGGCCAACTCGTCGGTCTCGTCCACGTGCACCTTGAATACGTATGCCGTGTTCTGTGTCCCAGCCTCGTACCCCAGCTCCGCAGCGGTGTCTTTGTACAACTGGAAGCACTGCTTGGTGGGTTCCAGAGCGGTCGCCAGCATTACGTAAGGGTAGCGGTGCTCCGCCGCCCACTTCACGGTCCTGGGGCTGGCAATTCCCGGAATCCAGACCGGCGGGTGAGGCTTCTGGTAGGGCAGGGCCCAGGGGTTCACGTACCGGTACTGGTAATGCTTGCCCTCCCAGCGGAAGGGACCGGGCGTCGTCCACGCCTTGATTATGAAATCGTGGGCCTCCTGGAACCGCTCCCAGTTGTAGGCCGGCGGCGCGTTGTGGGAGATGCTCTCCCGGCCGGTGCCTCGCACAAAGCCCGACACCAACCGGCCCCGGGAAATCATGTCTATGATCGATAGCTGCTCCACCAGCCACAGTGGGTCTTCCCAGATGGGCAGGATGTTGCCCAGCAGCACGATCTTGGCCTTCTTGGACTGCCGGGCGTATATGGCCGCTTCCAGGTTCATCACGCTTCCCATGCAGAAGGGCGTGCTGTGGTGCTCGTTGATGTTGATGGCGTCGAACCCCACTTCCTCGGCGTACAGGTACTCGTCGATGTACCGGTTGTAAAGCTCGGCGCCCAGCTTGGAGTCGTATATCTCGTTGCTCAGCGTCAGGTCCTTGATGGGGAGTCCGGTAGCCCCGAAATACCCTGACGCCGGGTCCTGATAGGGGCGCTCGGTAACGTGACCGATAAACATCGACTTCTCCTCTGCGGCCAGGGGTGTGTGGGCTGCAATCCCTGTCTGCGACAGCGTCTATAAGCCTCTGATATGGTAGCGATACGCCGGCCTGTGGTCAATCACGGGTAGGGCCGCACAGAGACGCCAGCCGTGGACGGAGAGTTCTGCATAGCCGTCATTCCGGCCTCCGAGCCGGAATCCATGGGTGGCGGCCAGGGGTTTGTTCCGGCTGGATTAAGTAGTCGCCAAATTCCGGAGGGGCATCCTACATCCTAGCACTCAGAGCAAACTATCCGGCAATTCTCGGCGGTCTGGGGGCCGTCCTGCTGCACCGGGTGAACGTCCCATCCCCACTGGCCCTGCTTGCCCCTGCTGGGGAAGCCCAGCATGGCCTTGCACCTGTCGCCGCCATGGGAATGCCCCGGCGCCTGGCACTCGCACCTGCTTCCCGCCCTTATCCAAGCTTCCTGTAATACGCTGCCAGGAAATTCCATGCTTCCACCTCGAACCGGAAAATCGTCCGCAGCGGAGTCCTACGGCCGGCGATTGCGGTGACCCGGCGGAACCGCGCCGGGGAATGCCCTAGGGGGGAACGAGGCCCTATGCCTCGCCCTAGACGGGATCGGCAGCAGGCTCGGGCTCTACCCGTTTACCGGTAGCCGGGTCAACCTCGAAGGGGCTGTAAAGCTCCAGTTCTTTGGCCATTTCATGTATGGCCGGGATGACCTCCTCGCCCTTCAGCCGAAGACTGCGCATGGTGTCCTCGTGGCTCATGGAGCCGTCGCCGTCCCAGAGGAAAATGCTTCCGGGCCGCAGGTACTCCAGCACGTGGCGAATCTTTGGTATCACCGTCTTGGGAGTGCCCGATATAATGCTGTATTTCTGGATCTGCTCTTCGTACGGACGTTGGCCCGACCCGCCGCCCCTGGCCACTGTCTGCACCTTGGAGGTGGGGAGCAGCGCGCTGCGGGACCGGAGCCCAGGCAGCATGGTGGTGGCGAGATTATTGGAGCCCTCGTTGCCTTCCAGGAAGGGGTTACTGGGGCCCTGCACGAACTTCCTGCCCACCTCGTCGGCCAATTCCTCCGTCTCATCCACGTGCACCTTGAACACGTAGGCCGTGTTCTGGGTCCCCGCCTCATATCCCAACTCCGCAGCGGTGTCACGGTACAACTGGAAGGACGCCTTGGTGGGCTCCAGTTCGGTGGCCAGCATGACGTAGGGGTAGCGGTGCCCCGCCGCCCACTGCACGGTCCTGGTGCTGGCGATGCCGGGAATCCAGATGGGCGGATGGGGCTTCTGGTAGGGCAGGGCCCAGGGGTTCACATACCGGTACTGGTAGTGTTTGCCCTCCCAGCGGAAGGGACCTGGAGTAGTCCAGGCCTTGATGATGAAGTCGTGGGCTTCCTCGAACCGTTCCCAGTTGTTGGCCGGCGGGGCGTTGTGGGAGATGCTCTCCCGGCCACCGCCGCGTACAAATCCCGACACCAGGCGCCCCCGGGAAATCATGTCAATTATCGATAGCTGCTCCACCAGCCACAGGGGGTCGTCCCAAATGGGCAGGATGTTGCCCAGAAGTACAATCTTCGCCTTCTTGGACTGCCGGGCGTATATTGCCGCTTCCAGGTTCATGACGCCGCCCATGCAGAAGGGGGTGCTGTGGTGCTCGTTGATGTTGATGGCGTCGAATCCAACCTCTTCAGCGTACAGGTATTCATCGATGTAGCGGTTGTACAGCTCGGCGGCCAGCTTGGAGTTGTATATCTCGTTGCTCAGGGTCAGGTCCTTGATGGGGAGTCCCGCAGCCCCGAAATACCCCGACGCGGGGTCCTGATAGGGGCGCTCGGTAACGTGACCGATGAACATGGTCTTCTCCTTCTGTAGCCAGGGGGGACTAGTAGCAATCCTAGTACGCAGCGGCGTCGATAATCTTGGCTATGGTAGCAACGTCGTGCAGCACCGTCAAGCAGATTTGCCGGCTGGGACCTTCGGCCTCAGGCAGATGTGAAATGTGCTCAGTAATAGACCCAATCTCCGAAGCCGCCGCCGGCCATAATGACCTCGCCGGTGACGGCCCAAGCCTTGTCGGACGCCAGGAAAGCCGCCAGGTATGCAATCTCCGAGGCGTCTACCATGCGGCCGATTGCGTTGCCACTGGGCGAGCCGGGGGAGAACATGCGCTCTTCATGCTCTTCCGGCGTAATGCCCTCTTTAGAAGCCAGCCTGGCAAACATTTCGGGCGTGCGCTCGGTGCGGGTCATGCCGGGGTGGATGCAGTTGACGGTTATGCCATGCACGCCAACCTGGAGGGAGAGGGTCTTGGTCATGTGCACTAGGGACACGTTGCGCGCCCCGCCGCTGAGGTTGCCGGCCCGCCGGGCGTTGCCCCCGCTGATGTTGATGATGCGGCCCCATCCCTGCTCTTTCAGGAAGGGAATAGCGGCGCGGGCGCAGCGCAATGCACCCACGTACTTCACGTGGAAGTCGTGCAGCAGGTCGTCATCGTTGACGGTCTCGACAGGGCCCATGGCGCTAGGCGAGCCGCCGGGATACGAGCCGCTGTTGACCAGGATGTGCAGGCCGCCCAGCTTCTCCGCCGCCTCACTTACCGCCCGGTCCACCTGCTCCCTGCTGGTCACGTCCATGGGCAAAGGCAGCGCCCGCCGCCCCGTCTCCTGTCCGATTTCGCTGGCCGTTGCCTCCAGGTCTGCCAAAGTGCGGGAACACACGGCCACGTCGGCCCCCTCCCGAGCCAACTGGCGCGCTATGGCCTTGCCGATGCCCTTGCTTCCTCCAACCACCAGGGCTCTCTTGCCTTCCAGTCCAAAGTCCATGCCGTCTGCCTCCGTATACAAGAATTGGGGCCAGGCCCGGGAAACCAGGGATGCTTCGCGGGCAACCGCCGTCCCTCAACGCCAGGGTTAAGCCAACGGATAGTATAATCCATCGCCTGTTGGCCAAGGGCTCCATGGGGTCGTTCCCCCCGTTCAAAGCGACGCCGAAATCAAGGGCCGGCGACACTACCGGCTCCTGGCCCCAAAGCATACGACGGCTCCAACCCCAACCCTGGTTGTCGCATCTTTGCCGGCAGCATGAGCAGGCTGGCCGACAACTGGGGAGACGCCAGCCAACGACGTCCCTGCCCCTGGCAACTTGTTTCCCAGGAGCAGGGCTCTTTAGGCGCAGCGCCTACTGGCTGCAGTCGGGGAGGCTCATTCTGTCAAAATCGTGGTTCTCCACGTCGCGCAGCCCCGCGGGAATGCAGCCGGTGAAGTCGTTGCCTTCCAGGTACAGGTACTCCAACTCGACCAGCGACGCCAGCCATGCCGGGATGCTTCCCGTCAGCCGGCTCTCCCGCACGAGCAGACGTTCCAGCCCGGCGATGTTCGCAAGCTCGCTGGGCAACTGGCCCGTGAAGTCGTTATCGTCCAGCAGAAGCTGCTCAAGCTCCGTGAGCTGGCCCAGCTCGGGCGGTATGGCCCCGGTCAGATCGTTGGCGTACAGCGACAGGACTTCCAACCGCTTCAAGTCGCCTAGTTCAACCGGAATGCTCCCAGTAAGGCGATTGCCGAAGATGTGGAGTTGCTCCAGACGCTCCAACTGCCCCAGCTCCACCGGAATCCCGCCGGTGAGCCGCTGGCTGTCCAGGTCCAACCTCCGCAGGTCCCTGAGGCCGGCCAAGACTGCCGGTATGCTCCCGTTCAGGCCGATACGTGCGGCGATTACGTCCTTAACGTAGAAGGTCCGGCCTACGTAGAACCCTTCGTCGTCGGTTATGATTACGCTGCCCAGGTAGATTCCCGGCCAGTCGTTTACTCTCACGTCTGCGCTCCAATTCAGGGACGCACCCCCACGCAGCGCATCCTTGGCAGTCAGCAACACAGAACAGTCCCTGACCAACCAGGGCTGTTGCTCAGGCTGCCTTACCACGGTCCCGTTGCTGCATTCCGTGATGGTCAGGCCCACTTCCACCTCGACGGTGTCCGTCCCTCCGTTGCCGTCCGACGCCTGCACGGTCAGGATATAGAAGGGCTTCACCGCTATGGCGACCGTTGCCGCCAGGGTGATGTTCCCCGACGCATCCACGGCGAATTTACCGGCGTCGTTGCCGGCGGTTATGGAATAGGTCAGCGTATCGCCTTCATCCGGGTCGGTGGCCGCCACAGCGCCAACGGAGCTACTCACCGCCGACGAGCCGTCCAGGTAGAAAACATACTGTTCTTGCCCGAATTCTGGATCGCACGTAGCCGTCTCCACCGACTCCGCATCCGACTCTGCCCCCCACATCTCGGTGTAGGTAGTCCCGTTCCCGTAGGCCCGCACCCGGAACCGGTACTCCGTGCTGCAGGCCGGGCCGCCATCCGGAACGTAAGTCACACGCACGCCGGTGGTCTCCGGCAGGGCCGTCCAGGTCACCGCGGCAGCATCAGCGGCATCTGTGGTGTGCTGGGCCTCGTACTTGGCCGCCCCGTCCAGGGCCGTCCACGATATGGTGAATGTCCCATCAGCTAGGGTCACCCCAAGCCCCGAGGGCGCCGGCGGCGGGTCCTCCGCCACGTCGATGACGGTGACGGTCACCGCGGCGGTGTCGCTCCCGCCATTGCCGTCCGAGACCTCCACCGTCAGGGTGTACTCGGAAGTCGTCTCGTAGTCCAGCGCAACGGCCACGGTGATGGCCCCGGCGCCGGCGTCTATGGCAAAGTTCCCGTCCTCGTTCCCTCCCGTGATGGAGTAGGTCAGGGTATCTCCCTCGTCCGCGTCAGTGGCCGACACCGTCCCCACGGTATCCCCCACACCTGCGTCCTCAGCTACCTCGAATGTGTAGGAGGCCTGCCCGAATTCCGGGTCGCAGGTAGCCGTCTCCACCGACGCCGCAGCAGACTCCACCCCCCACATCTCCGTGTACGCGTCTCCGTCGCCGTAGGCCCTCACCCGGAACCGGTACTCCGTGCTGCAGGCCGGGCCGCCCTCCGGCGTGTACGTGACCCTGACTTCGGTGGTCTCCGGCAGGGCCGTCCAAGTCACCGTGGCGGCCGACGCCGCATCGGTGGTGTGCTGGGCCTCGTACTTGGCCGCCCCGTCCAGCGCAGTCCAGGATATGGTGAACGTCCCGGCGGTTAGGGATGCCGCAAGCCCCGAAGGCGCCGGCGGCGCATCCTCCGCCACGTCAGTCACGTTGACGGTGACCGTGGTTGTCTTGTTCCCGCCCGCGCCGTTATTGGCGTTGACCGTCAGCGTGTACTGCTGCCGGGTCTCGTAGTCCAGTTCGGCTGCCACCGTGATAGTTCCGTTGGCTCCGCCTACGGCGAACTTGCCCGCGGCATTGCCCATGATGATGGTGTACGTCAGGGTTCGGGTCGGGTTGGTGTCGCTGGCCTGGACGGACCCAACGGCCGTGCCCACGGCGGCGTCCTCGGCCACCGAGAACGTGTAGGCGGTCGACGTGAACTCCAGGGTGCTGTCGGCGTCCGGCGGCGGCGTCAGGCAGTCCCCCAGGCCCAGGGATCCCAGGTCGTTGTTCGCCACGTCCCGCAGGCCCGAGGGGATGCAGCCGACGAAGCTGTTGCCCGACAGCTTCAACTCATCCAATTCAAGATCTGCCAGGGTAGCCGGGATGTGCCCGGTGAGGCTATTGTTGGCCAGCTTCAGCGTCGTCAGGCTGGTCAGCTCTCCGAGGCGATTGCCGAGCGTCCCCGTGAGGGACTCGTCTTCGAGATCGAGGGTGACGACGCGCTTATCGTCGTCGCCCGATGACAGCGTGACGCCGTCCCAGTCGTCTATGTCTTCATCCACGGCCCAGTTCAGCGACGCCGTGCCTCGGAGTTCGACTTGGAGCGACAGGAGTGTCGAGCAGTCTTGCATAAGGCCGTGGTTGTCCACCTGGTCTTCCACGGCTCCCATGCCGCAGGGCAACAATGGAGTTTCGGGAGGGCCGTTGGGGTCGTCGTATTCGCCTATGTCAATGTAGTGCTGGCGCAGGTCGTTGGCGTCGGTAAGGAGCATCGGCCACTGAGCATTTTCCCCTAGCAGCCTGTCCGAGAAACACGGCAGGCGAGTGGTTTGGGGTAGAATAGGCGCAGTTGAGTAGTGGGGAGGCGGCGATGAGCAAGACCTACCGTCCCTATGATCCAGACCAGCAGTTGCTTTTGCCAGCGGCAATGCGGGAGTGGTTGCCAGATGACCATCTGGCTTACTTCGTCTCCGACGTCGTGGACGAGTTGGAGCTATCGGAGATCACTGCCCGCTACGAGGGGGAGAGTAGAGGTGGCCCACCGTATCATCCGCGGATGATGGTCAAGGTGTTGCTTTACGGTTACTGCGTCGGGGTGGCATCTTCCCGACGAATCGCCCAGCGACTCCACGAGGACATAGCCTTCCGTGTACTGGCGGCGAACAACACGCCGGATTTCCGGACCATCTCGGACTTCCGCAAGGACAATCTGGATGCGCTGTCGGGGCTGTTCTTGCAAGTATTGGCGTTGTGCCGGCGGGCGGGGCTGGTGAAGCTGGGTCACGTGGCGTTGGACGGCACCAAAGTGAGGGCCAACGCATCGAGGCACAAGGCGATGAGCTATGGTCGGATGAAAGAGAAGGAGGCGCAGTTGGCGGGGGAGGTTGAGGAGTTGCTGCGGCGTGCCCAGGAGGTTGATGACGAAGAGGACCGATGGTACGGACAGAGCAAGCGCGGGGATGAACTGCCGGAGGAGTTGGCTTTTCGGGAGGGGCGGTTGGAGAAGATACGGGAGGCGATGGCGGCGTTAGAGGCCGAAGCTCAGGTGGCTGCGGAGCAGGCTGAGGCCGCGGGCAAGGGTCATTCGGGGGTTCCCGACGACAAAGCCCAGCGCAACTTCACCGATCCTGAGTCGCACATCATGCCGGCGCCGGGCGGACGGGACTTCCTGCAGGCTTACAACTGTCAAGCGGTGGTGGACAGTGCCTACCAGGTGATCGTGGCGGCTCACGCCACCAACCAGACTTCGGACAAGCAGCAGGCGGTGGCGATGGTGGAGGAGGCCATAGACAACGTCGGCGCAGTGCCCAAAGAGGTGTCCGCCGACGCCGGTTACTACTCGGCACAGGCGGTTGAAGGTCTCTACAGGCTGTGCGTGGACCCGTTCGTCGCGCCGGAGCAGACCCGCCACGGCAGAGTGCCGTCGCCCGCGCCCCGAGGTCGCATACCCAGTCATATGCCCACCAGGGATCGGATGCGCCGGAAGCTGCAGACCAAACGGGGTCGGCAACGTTACGCCTTGCGCATGGCGACAGTGGAGCCTGTATTCGGCCAGATCAAGCAGGGCCGAGGCTTCCGCCAGTTCCTGCTACGGGGCCTGGAGAAGGTCAGCGGCGAGTGGTCGCTGATCTGCACCGGCCACAACCTGCTCAAACTATTCCGCTTTGGGGCCGACCAGTCTCGTGAAACACCGACCAACAGGCTTGCCACAAGTGTCCGGAATATCGTCGAGGTGGTCAGCACACTGAGGCGTACGAAGCTATTGGTCCGTCAGTGGCTGCACCCGGCAACAATAATTGTCGCCGTCTGACCTCCACCTGTATCCAAGTCACGCCAGCTAATCCTCAGACGGGCTGCTAGACCCAGGTCTCAGTTGTGGGCGCGATGAGCCCCCCGTTTGCTTCCATTCGGACCTCGTTGGCTGCGATTATCCCGGCCTTGAGAGTCGCCAGCGTAGGTTCTAGGAGAGTGTCCCTGTGCTGCTCGTAGATTTCGGGGTATTTGGACCACGCATCGGCGTGAGGGTGGATTGCCCTGACTGTATCGTCATTATCCTCCTGCAAGTGCCATGACGCGGAAACTTCAAACGCCTCTATGGCCCCATTTGATGACGGGGCTATGAAAAATATACCTTCCCAGGCTCTAACGCCGCCGTCGCGTACGCGCCACAGGGATATTAAGTCGCCGGTCTCGCTGCCTCCTACGAACGCCTGCTCGATGGCCTGTCTTTGCTCCTCTCCATGGTGGAACGCGTACGCCACCAGCAGGGTCAAATATTCGGGCCCGGAGCCGATAAGGTACTCATTCACACGCACATCGACGTAACAGTCAACGGTGTGTCTCCCCGATTCCAATGCGGAGTCTCGCGCGTAAGCTGGAAAGCGGAACGGCCTGTCGCTGGTTTCGCATCGTATCGTATTTGGAACCGTCGTTGCCCTGACGACAAAATGGGCAGTCCATAGCGGCGTACCGACGCCTCCGACGAGGAAACGACTCAGGTCGAACGGCTCGCTCCCGAAGTCGTAGCTCGCGTCGGCACTAAGCGATGTTAGAGACGGGGTGCAGGTATCGCCTGTGAAACCCTCTATAGGCGTACAAGGCGGTATGACCTCGCTCAGGTAAGATGGCTCTGGGATGGGTACAGGCGTAGATGCTGGTGCCTGGTAGAAGGCACCGGCAGAGCGCGGCAAAGCCTCGGTAGCTGGAGGCGCAAGTGACGGTGGTTCTCCCCCCGCGCAGGCTGCTGCTATCAGGCCACCCAAGACCAGCAGTGCGAGTCCGGCGACGCGTTGAACGTTGGCACGAACTAGCTCTAACATCTTGTTATCTCCTTGCCTACCGCGACTGGTAGTTGCCCATCACGGAAGCGACATCGTAGTACGACGGGGCACAGATATGTTTGTCATCTCTGTAGCTATAGTACATGACTGCATCTTCGTGCTCGGTGTGCCGGGTTCCTGCCGCACTTCTTCGATGCTGTGAGCCGAGAAGATGCCCGACCTCGTGAATCGCCACGTTGCGCAGTTGCGTGCAGGCTTGCATGTTGCCTAGGCTATCCCAATCACGAGTTTCTCTAAATACCAATGAGCGGAAGGTAAGCGGTTCTGTAAAGATGGAAGTGGCGTTGTGCAAGCACGCTATTGCGTCTCCACACACTCGCTGCATTTCAGCGAAACCAACAAAGATGATCTGGTTGAATGGAGGCGGGTTGGCCTGCGCGAAACCGTCTGTCGGGTCGTAACACGGGTTGGCTGCCGTCCCGGCCTTGCCGTCATATGTGATTGTGATGATGTTGCTGCCGTCGGCCTTCTTCCACCGAACCGTACTTTCCCACAGCGCTACTGCCTGGTTGATCTCAGCGACGGAAGCCCCTGCTGGCAGGGGCAGCCCAATGCTGATGTCCGCCGCGTTGAAACCTGGGGGCAGCGGGTCCGGCGGCGCACATATCCGGTAGTTGTACGCGCCATCATCCAAATACCTGGCCAGACTGATAGTAGCTATCCTGGCCGTGTCTGCGTTGTCAGGAGGAACCGTGGTTGGGTAAACCACGTTGGAGGTTGACCAGCCCGACTTATCCACGACCCTCGCACTGAGTTCGACGTGATACAGGTGGCCGTCATCCGGCCCGCTGAACGTACTCTCCCAGGCGTCGCCAGCCTGGTGAGTGGCAGCTATCCTAACGCCGCCTGCTCCGGGCTGCCAGCTGAGGTTGAGCATTGCGTCCAGGTCGTCCTGGCAGACTCCCCATCGAGGAATGGCCGCGGCACCAAGCACGTCGCAGTCCTCCCGGTGGTAGCGGGCGATGAAGACGACATCGTTCACGTCGTTGTCCTGCGCGTCCCATTCCCATCTTAACCCGAATCCACCGAAGGACACCGATGGACGGCGTGAGGAAAGCGGAAGGGGGATGAGGGAGCTACAGGGGAAATAGCCTGGGTTCCATTTGGGGTAGGGAGGTCGGCGGACGGTCTTCATCGCCGCACAGGGGCCCCTATGGGCGTCTGCAGGAGCTGCGATGCGCGGGATGGCGAGAGAATACGCAGCAGGGAACTCTCTCGGACCGGGCTGGCGCGAGTCTGCGGGGATCTTCGGTTGTCCGGTGGGTGGGTCGGTCGCCGACGGTGCCGTCAGGCCGGGAGTGGAATGGCTCGCAGCCGGGCCAAGGCGCGGCTGAACTTCTCAGCCCAAGGCCAGCGATCCGGAAGATGCAGGGTCAACCGGCGTGCCGAGCGGGTGAGCCGTCCGGCCAGGGAGAAGAACCGCCGCCGGAGGGTCTTGGTGGTGGCTATCCGCTCTCCCAGACCGATCCGCGCGGTCCAGCGGGCCAGGTTGTGGGCCATCGTCTGGACGGCCAGCCAGGCGCCGTTGGCGGCGAAGCGGCCCGAGGGGAGATGGTTGAGCCCGACGCCGTACTTGAGGTCGCGTATGGCATTCTCGATCTCGGCGTGGCGGCGATGGTCAGCCTCCAGTTCGAGCAACTCCCCGTCCCGGTCGGTGATGAACCCGTGATAGCTGTATTTGGCGAAGAGGGCCAACTGGGAACCGGGCGTGGGCTTCACACGCCGGACGATGAGCCGCACCGGCGCGGCGTCAGGTTCACTCTGGAAGGGAGTGCAGGTGGTCTCGGCCACATCGGCGGCGCCGTCCATCCAGTAGGGAATGGGAGTCCAGGCATCCTCGGGTATCGTCTCGATGAGATTGCGCAGGCTCTTGTGCTGGCGGATGGTGATGGAGAAGCGGACATCCATCTTGCGGCAGACGGATACCACGCCATGAGTGTAGAACCCGCTGTCGGCCCGTAGCGTGAGTCGTCCGTTGGCCCCGGCGTAGCGTACCCGCCCCACCGTCTCCCGCAGAAAGTGGGCGGCGCCCCGGGCGGTGTTGGCGCGGCCCTCGCGCAGCCGGGACATCAGCACGTCGCCGGTGCCGGCGGCGACGGCCAACAGCGGGTGATAGCCCCGCTTGCCGGTATAGCCGTGGTGGCGTGCGCCCTCCTTGGCCAGTCCGTAGGTCTCGCAGATGGTGGAGTCCAGGTCAATGGTCAGGGGCCCGTCGCCGGGTCCCGCCCCGGCCTGCCAAGCCCGGGCCAGCAACTCGCGGCTCACCCGGTCGAGTTGACGGACGTGGCCCCACCGGAAGCTGCGCAGGAAGGTGCCCAGGGTGGATGGCGCCTTGACCGTGCCGCCCAGGGTGCAGGCCGTCCCCCCGGTGCGCAACACATCGGCGTCGTCAATGCAGTCGCCCCCAGCCAGCGCAGACGCCACCAGCGTCATCATCTTGTCGCTCGTGTTCGCCCGCCCCGGGGCATCGCCCAGGTCGAGGCGCTGCCGGACGAGTTCGGGCAGGCCGAGGTGCCGCGCCAGGGTGGCCGGAAGGAGCAGCCCGGCATTGGCCACCAAGCGGCGGTCGTCGAAGGTGATTTGGATCCGGTCGGGGTGGTTGCGTGGCAGCATCTATTGGGTGCTCCTTTTCCGGGGTCGGTTTTTTGCTACAAAACCATTATCCCAGAAGCACAGGAGCACCTTCTTGCCGCTTCAGGACGCTAACCCGACGCCCTCCTTCGGTGGATTCGGGCTTAATGTGACGTTGTCACTGGGGAGAATGTTCCCGTTGAGCCGCAAGGCCGTCGGAACGGCGGGCTTGTCGTTGCCGTCGGTCACGGTGACCCTCGCGGACACGCTGCCGCCGCCCAAGTTGTAGCCGTCGCCCGGATTCACCGTCATGGTGATGCTGCCGTTCACCTCGTCGGCGTTGTCGTTGGCCGTGGGGATCCCAACGGTCTTGGAATCCTTGCCGCTGGCGATGCGGACGGGGGACGAGGGGAAGCCGACCGCGAAGTCCCCATTCTGGCTGAACGCTACGTTCACGTGAATGTCGGCGTCGAGCGTCCGGCTCAGGTCCAGAACGAACTCCACCGGCGAACCCTCGTCCACCGATGCACTGTTGCGGCTGATGCTCAGGACGGGCGCCGGCTCCGCGTTGGTCGTGCCGCGGCCCGGCGGTGAGTAGGCTCCCGCGTCGCACTCGTCATTCATAGCCCGCACCGTAGCGTCATACTCGGTGTTGGGCATTAGGCCGGTTAGCGTCCACTCCAAGCCGGACGCGTTCGCCGTGGCAACTCTGTACTCGATATCGGTGGCAACCGCCCTGTACCGGACGGTATAGCCGGTGATGGGCGGCCCGGTGTTGCTTGGTTCATCCCAGGTCACCCGTAGCTCGTTCGTCACGGTGGCGTTGGGCGGGCTCACGCCGGGGCGGTCCGGCACTGCCGGGCATTCAGCCGCGTCGGAGACGCTGATGAGGACGGCCTTGCTGGCTGCCCGCCTGGTGGAGTCCGTGGCCGTAACCGACACGGAGTAGCTGGGCTTGGCCTCGTGGTCCAGGTCGGCCTTCGTTTGCAGTTGACCGGTCGAAGAGACGATCCCGAATGACGCGGCGTCGGTCCCACCGAGGGTGTACGTGATAGTATCGTCGTCGTCGTCCGTTGCGGCGACCGGGCTGCCTATGTCGGTGCCCGCCGGGGTGTTCTCCGGCACCGTCCGGGAGCCGCTCTCAGTGCCGGGGAATTCGGGGGCCTCTTCCACGTCGGTTACGGTTACGGTTACGCTTTGGGTATCCGACAGATTGGTGGCGTCCCTGACCGTGATGGTGAAGGTGTAGGTGGACTTGACCTCGTGGTCCAGGTCGGCCCGGGTCCGTATCTGCCCCGTCGTGGAGACGATGCTAAAGGCGGCGGCGTCATCCCCGCTCAGGCTGTACCTGATGAGGCCTTCGTCATCGTCCACGGCGGTCACCGGGTCTCCCACATTGGTGCCGCGGTTGACGTTCTCAGGGACGCTGCGCTGGCCGGTCTCGCCCGCGGGGAACCGGGGCGGCTCCGGCTGATCAGTGACGGTTATCGTGACCGTCTGGGTTTCCGTCAGGAGGGTCCTGTCCCTGACCGTCATGGTGAAGGTGTAGGTGGAGTCGTCCTCGTGGTCCAGGTCGGCTCGCGTCTGTAGCTGCCCCGTCGTGGACACGACTGAGAACGTGGAGGCGTCGGCCCCGCTGATGCTGTACGTCAGGGGAAGGCCGTCGTCGTCCATGGCCTCAACCGGGGCTCCTATGTTCTCGCCGGACTCGGTGTTCTCAGGGACGCTGCGCTGGCCGGTCTCGCTCGCGGGGAAGTAGGGCCGTTCCTGGATATCCCGAAGGGTGATGACTATGTCCTTGGAGGCCGTCAAGCCGGTCGCATCCGTGGCGGTGACGGTTACATTGCAGGTAACTCTGACCTCCACATTCAGGCTGCCGCTGGTGCGGAGTTGCCCTGTGGACGACACGATGCTGAAAGACGATGCATCGGTCCCGCCCAGGCTGTACGTCAGGGGAAAGCCGTCGTCGTCCATGGCCGAAACCGGGCTGCCGATGTTGCGGCCCGACGGGGTGTTCTCATCGACGCTGCGCCGCCCGGTTTCCCCGATGGGGAAGTACGGAGCCTCATCCACGTTGCCCACGGTGATGTCGACGCCGACCGTGCCCGTTGCGTCGTGCTCGTCAGTGGCGGTGACGGTGACGGAGTAGCTGCTCTGTTCTTCCCGGTCGAGGCTCTCGGTCGTGGTGATCTGCCCGGTACTGGTGTTGATACGGAAGCGTGACGAGCCGCTCAGGCTGTACTCAATGGTATCGCCGTCAGGGTCGGTAGCCGTCACAGGCGCTCCGACGTTAGTGCCCGATGCACGATTCTCCAAGACTGTCCTGGGCCGCGGGTCGGGGGCGCCAAAGTCCGGTGGGACGTTACAGTGGTCATCCGCCAGCGTCACCTGGGTGCTGCGGTTGGTGCCGTATGCCATGTCGCTCGGCCGCGTGAACCCCAGGGTGATGGTCTCGTTGACGCAGTTGTCGTCCTGCTTAGCCGTGATGGTGAAGGTCTTGGACTGGTTGCCTTGGGCTGCTACCAGATTGCCGTTGGTCAGACCTCCCAGGGTATAGCTGCCGCTGCCGGATGCGGTTATCGGGATGGACCGGGCCTGCAGGAGCGACGGGGAGAAATTCACGTGGACCGTAGTGGCGCTCCCTCCCTCGGTTGCGGTATAGGTACTAGAGGCGTAGCCGACCTTCCTAGTGCAAAAGTTCGTCGTTACCGTTACCGAGTCCGACGCATCCCCATAGGCGCGGGAGTAGTCGATGCCGTTGCCCCTGGCGGAGATGCGGAACTCTGACATGCCCCCCTCAGGTACGCTTACGGTGTCGGTCGTCGCAGGAGCCGTGACGTAGCCTGCGATCCGCCACACCGTGCCGTCCAAGCGGTCTATCCGGTAGACAACCGCTCCATCCGATGCGGACCAGCTGAAGGACGCTCTGTTGCAGGTGTTAGATGTCCGCGTGAAGTTCGACGGAGCCTCCACCGTGCAGAGTGTGGTGCTCTGGGTCGCCGTGCCTGACGGACCGCCATACCCCATCGGGAACGCAGCCGCCCTCACTCGAAAGGAGTACGAGGTCTCGCACTCCAAGCCACTGGCGGTTGCTGTGGTGCGGTTGAAGACGGTCTGCTGCGTCAGCCAAGAGCCTGTCCCCTTCTTGAACTCGACGAGGTACGCGATGACGGGGCTCGTGTCGGTGGTTTCTTTCCACTCCAGGGATACGCTATCGTCGTCGTAGGCCGTTACCGAGATGCTCGCGGGTGCAGGTGCACGGAGGGATGGGTCCCGCTGATCCTTCATAGAATCGGGGAGCGGCTCACCCGGAACGATGTTCAGCCAGTCATCCGGTATGTCAGCGGGCCGCTTCATAACCGGCAACTCATCGGCGTCCTTGGTGGGGGCTATCGAGCCGATTGGAAGTTAGCCCTCGGGCACGAAGGTCGGGTCGTAGTCGTCTGAATCCTGTGCTGATACCGGCGTGATGGTGAAGGCGAAGGCCGCTAACAGGCCAAGAGCTATCGCCAGCAACAGCAAAATGCCGTGGCGCAGGCCGAAAGCAGACCTAGAACCCCTCTCTTTAGGTAACACTACCTGGAAAGTGCGATATCTCCCTTGCAACATACCAGGCCAATCTGGGTTTGTGGTTAAAATATGGGCCAATGTTGCAAGTGATTGTCTGTGAGTCTGGTGTAAGTCAGCTGCAACCGCCCCGGCAGACGCGAACCCAGGCCTTAGTCAAGCCTGTGTAGGAGAGCGGGTTTGCCCTAGCCGTTCTCAGCCCCAATGGAGGTGGGCTGTCAGGCGGGAAGGCGGTCTGCGGCGGTTATTCCGGCGGCGCAGATGCATTTGCGGCGGCAAGGGCAGCAGCGCGAGGCTTCCGGGGGATTGTCGAGCAACCACGACGGCGTCGCCCGGATCAACGTCACGCCCTTTGCCAGACTTGTTGCGTTGATTGCCGGACCGCGGCGTCGCATGGGGAGTCGTGGAAGGCCGGCCCGGCGCTAGTCAGTCACTTTCCAAAATAGCCAAAATGTGGTAAATTAGAACCGGTCAAAAATAACTGGCCCCGTGGCTTGACCTAGAAAGGTAAATCCCCTGGTGATCAGTTATAGCCAAACATTCAACCTATAAGGAGATCACCAGTGGCTTTTGAAGATCGGAACCTAACCTGTGTGGAGTGTAACCAGAGTTTCATATTCTCTGCTGACGACCAGCAGTACCATGCGGACAAGGGCTATACCAACGAACCCAAGCGGTGCCCCAGTTGCCGGCAGGCCCGGCGGGCCAACCGCGGATACGACGGAGACGGAGGCGGGTTCGGCGGCGGCGGCGGCGGCGGGTTCGGCGGCGGGCGCCGGGAAATGCACGCCGTAGTGTGCGCCGAGTGCGGCCGGAACGCCGAAGTCCCGTTCCTACCCCGGGGCGACCGGCCCGTATACTGCAACGACTGCTACAGGCAGCAGAGTCCCAGGGGCGGCGACAGGCAATCCCGCTACTAGAATCCAGGCCCCCAAGGCCTGTTCTAAGCTAGAAACTATAAGGGCCGACGCTGACGCGCCGGCCCTTATTTGTTCTCCCCGTGTTGTACCCACGCCCCAGCCAATAACGGACGCCGGGACTTGCGCCTTGTCCGAGAAGGGCTCTTGCCGGGGAGGAACGCCCAGCCGGCGCAGGTGTTTCTGGAAACCAGGCCAGGGATGCCGGCGCCGGCCGCTATTTGTGGAACAAGGGTAGAATCTCGCTCCCCATAATGTCCAGTTGTTCTACAGTCTGGTCCCCCTGGCACAGCGGACGGACAACTATCTTGGAAGCTCCGGCGTCGATGTAACCCTGGATAACCTCGGCCACCTGGTCCGCCGGGCCCAGGGCGCTGTATTCGGTAAAGTGAGCGTCGGGCCGGTGGCGGGTCACGTATTGATAGGCCTGGGCCGCAGTCTCCTCGGCGCTGGAGGATACGTAGTACCCCACAAGGGCGCCGATGTGGTCTTCCTCGATAGTCCGGCCGTACTCCGCCGCCGTGTCGAAAATCATCTCCGCGCCTTCCCGCACTTCCCGGGGAGTTGCCCCGGACACCAGCCAGCCATCGCCAACGCGGCCCACCCGCCGGGCTGCGGCGGAGCTGCGGCCGCCGATCCATACCGGCGGCGACGGTTGGAAAAAGGGCTTGGGGGTCACGGATACCTTATGACAAGTGAAGAACTCGCCCTCGTGGGTGACCTCGTCCTCCTCCCACAGGCGGCGCATCAACCTGATTGCCTCTTCCGTCCGGGGCCCCCGGCGCTCTTTGGAAACCCCGCAGGCCTCGTATTCTTCGGGTTCTTCCTGCCCTAGGCCCACCGCGGGCAGCATTCTCCCCTGGGATAGAAAGTCCAGGGTGGCGATTTGCTTGGCCAGCACCACCGGGTTGCGCAGGGGCATGGCCAATACGCTGGTGCCGAACTTCATGCGCTCAGAGTAGACGGCCACCATGGAAAGGGCAATCATAGGCTCCAGGCTGAAACGGTCGCTGACGATGCGGTCGCTAAGCCAGATGGAGTCGTAGCCGTATTTATCGCCAACCGCCACCAGCTGCCTTAGATAGTCCGGATTCTCACCGCCCTGCCCAAACGCTCCCGGCATATAACCGATGGCTATGCTCATGCTATTCCCTCGTTCTCGTCATTCCGCTGGCCGGACCTGGGCCCTCCAACGAAAAGCAGTGTCCCCGCGGCTAGGGGGCTAAGCGTCAAGGCCGCCAGCGACAGGCTATCCGCTGATGGGCGGCAGCCCAGCCTCAGCCCTGGCGTCGTTGATGTGCTCCAACACCCGCACCGACAGCGGAGCGAGTTCGTAGCCTATGTCGGCCAGCATCCGGCTGTTGTCCACCATGTATATATGGGGCACTGACTGGTCGCCCATGGTGATCCGGGCGTCGGGAATATAGCCCAACACCAAGTTTGCCATATCGCGAATGGTTGCCATGTGGCCGCCGCTGATGTAGACGCGGTGGTTCAATTCGCTGCTCAGGGCCACCCTTACGAATATCTCCGCCGCATCCTCGGCATGAATCAGGGGAGAGGGTTCGTTCTCGTTGAAAGGCATGGACACCGGCTTGCCCACGGCGGGCAAAGACATCAGCAGCCCGCCGATCATGCCGGTCATGCCAGTGACCCGGCCATGCCCGAAAACGGTGCAGATACGCACGCCCCTCAGGTCCAGGCCGTAGCGGTCGGCGTACTTTCCGGCGCTGAAGTCGTTGACCGCCTTGGTCATGCCGTATACGTTCACCGGGCTAATAATGTCGTCTTCATTCACCGGCCGTTCGCCAAAGGTCTCTTGAACGCCGTAGACGGCGATGGAACTGGCGTAGACCACTCTTTCCAACCCGGTCCACCGGGCTACTTCAAACACGTTGTTTGTGCCCTGAATGTTGACGTGCATCCCAAAATGGGGGCGGTCCTCGGTGTCGGGCGGCAGCAACGCCGCCATGTGGATGACCTTGGTAACACCGTGGAGGTTGACCGCCTCCAACAGATGGGGGACCTGGGTGACGTCTCCCCGGTAAACCTGAATCCGGTCGAGGTACGGGGCAAGGTTGGCCCGGGGCGGCGCCATGTCGAAGCAGACCACCTCTTCGCCCCGCTCCAGCAGCTTGCGGACTATCTTGGCGCCTATAAAGCCCGCGCCGCCGGTAACCATGATCGACATACGGAGAACCTCTCGACCCTTCCGCAGGCTGGAATGCGCCGTAGCATATCACAAAAGGCCACGGCCCAGCCTCAGTCCGGTCCCAGCTCACAGTTGCAATGACGCCGGCTTACAGGGGCCTCTTAACCGGCATGCCCGGCCGCCGGGGGTACCGGCCATGTGTAGCCTCTGCCTTGTCCACGGTCACAATTACACGGCCGTCGCCCAGCCCCTGGAGCTGCACCGGGCAAACGGTTCCCATGCGGCCTCCCAGGGCTTCCAGCGCGGAAGCGGCACCAGCAACTTCCCGCTCGACGTTCCGTTTCAGGAGCGCCACCGTGCCTCCGATGCGGCAAAAGGGCAGGGTGTACTCCAGCAGGACGGGCAGCTTGGCCACGCCCCGGCTCACCGCCAGGTCGAAGCTCTCCCTCAACTCCGCATCGTGGGCCAGCGCCTCGGCGCGGCCGGTCAGCACGTCCACCCCGGAAAGGCCCAGCGCCCGTACCAGGTGTTCCAGGAACCGTGCTTTCTTACCCACAGACTCCACCAGCGTCAGTTGAATGTCGGGAAGCGCCAGCTTCAGAGGCAGACCCGGAAAGCCAGCGCCCGCTCCCACGTCGACCACCTTTAGGCCGTCCGTTGGGCCGCCGGCGCAAACCGAGTACAGGCTTAGGGAGTCAAGGAAGTGCTTGACCTGCACCTCACGGTACTCGGTGACGGCGGTCAGGTTCACCCGCCGGTTCCAGTCCGCGAGCTCGCGGTAGTACGCCTGGAACTGCTCCAGTTGCCGCGCATTGAGCTCGAGGCCAAGCTGGTAGGATCCCCGTTCCAATAGTTCCGTCTGCTGAGGCATCGATAGCTATTATAGCCAAAAGCGTCCTCCCGCCTGGCGGTTCCTGGGCCCCCTCCGGCTGGGCCGGAATCCAATTGACACTGTCAAAGCCGGGCCGTAGAATTAGCGGCGTGTTTCCCAACTTGGCTCTGGGAGTCAGGCTGGGCCTGGAAACAAGCGGCATTTGGCGCCGCTCCCGCCCGGTCGGGAACCAATTTATGGGGGAATGGCAATGAAGGCTTACCTGCTGGTGGAAACCGCGATCGGGAAAACCCGGGACGTGGCCGAAACCCTGAACGGGCTGGAAGGCATCGAGTCGGTGGACGTGGTCACCGGACCTCACGATATAATCGCAGTAATCAACGGCGCGGACATGACCGCAGTTGGCAACCTGATAACCAACAGCATCCACACGGTGGCGGGCGTCCAGCGAACTGTGACCTGCGTGGCCGTGGATTCCTAGACCTTTCCAAGCGCTGGCAGTGGCAGCCCTTGGGCGTCATGTCGCCGACATCACGCACTAACCCCTCTAGGTCCAGGCCAATGGGTCGAGGAGAACCGCTTTGGACTTCAAGTTAAGCCCTGAGGACGAATCTTTCCGGCAAGAGCTGCGGGGCTATTTGACGTCCCAGTTGCCAGACAATTGGGAAGGGGGCGGACGGTGGCCGGAAGAAGAGAACTGGGAGTTTGCCGTAGAAATGCGCAAGAAGCTGGCCGAAAAGGGCTGGCTCACCATGCACTGGCCGAAAGAGTACGGCGGCCAGGACGCTTCGCCGGTGCGGTCCGCCGTCTTCAACGAAGAGATGGCCTATCTGCGCGCCCCGGGCCGGGACATATTCGGAGTCCGCATGCTTGGGCCCACTTTGATGATTCACGGGACCGAAGAGCAAAAGCAGACCCACCTGCCTCCCATAGCCCGAGGCGAAGTGCAGTGGTGCCAGGGGTACAGCGAGCCTGAGTCTGGGTCCGACCTGGCCTCCCTCAACACCCGCGCCGTGTTGGACGGCGACGACTTCGTAATCAACGGCTCCAAGATCTGGACCACCCTGGCCCATAGGGCCGATTGGATAATGATGTTGACCCGCACCGACCCCGACGCGGCCAAGCACCGGGGAATAAGCTTCATCCTGGTGGACATGAAGAGCCCCGGCGTCGAGGTCCGGCCCATTGTCAACATGGCCAACGGGCACGAGTTCAACGAGGTCTTGTTCAACGACGTGCGGGTCCCCCGCAAGAACGTGGTGGGGGAGATGAACCGGGGCTGGTACGTGGCGGTCACGTTGTTGGACTTCGAGCGGTCCGGCGTCGACTACTCCGCCGTAGCCCGCCGGTTGCTGGACCAGACCAAGAAGTACGCCGAGGAGACCAAACGCAACGGGAAGCCATTAATAGAGACGCCTTGGGTGCGCAATCTCCTGGCCGACCGGTATATTGAATGCGAAGTGGCCCGCCTGATGGCCTACAACGTGGCCTATATGCAGGGCGAGGGGTTGGTCCCCAACAAAGAAGCCTCAATGAGCAAGGTCTTCGGCTCCGAGACCTACCAGCGGGTCACCAACTCGTGCTTGACCATCCTGGGGATGTACGGGACGCTGGGCAGGGGCGAAAAGTGGGCCCCGCTCAAAGGCCTGGCCCAGGAGAACTGGATGACCAGTTTCTCCCACAAGATCGCCGCGGGAACGTCGGAAGTGCAGCGTAACATCATTGCCGGCCGGGGCCTGGGCCTGCCCAGAGGGTAAACACTAGGACTAGTCCCCGGCAAGGGCGCCTGGTTTAGCTTCTTTCTGACGCCTAAAGAGCTCCGAGCTTTCTGCGCCGACTCCTTATATGGCTGCCAACGCCCGCATAGTGGCATCGTCCACGTCCCGCGTTGCCTCCCGATAGCGTTGTATTTTCCTGAACACTGTCCGCACCGTCACCGAGAACCGGTCCGCAGCCGCTTCTATTGATAGTCCTTCCGACTCTATCGTCGCCCACACCTTCCAGTCTCGGGCAATCCGCCGGTGCCTGTGGAACCAGTCAAGGTCATCGTACTTGCACTGGGGCAGGGGACAGTTGAGACACGCTGGAGAGACCTCGCAACCGGTGTCTTCGTAGTGATAGAACTCCGGGGTTGCATCCTGTAGAGGCTTGGCCGACAGCATAGAGGTCATAGCAATACTCCAAAACAGATGTTCTAATCCATGCGGCAAATTATAGAACGCCTGTTCTGAATACGTCAATGGATTTTTTCACCTGTTTTGCAAGTAATTCTCGTTTCGGCGTATTAGCCAGAGTCAAGCCCGGGAAACGCCGGCCTGTGCAAAGGGCATAGCCTGACCTGGGACTGCAGACAGGGGCAGGCGAGTACCACAGAAAATCAGAACACAAGCCAGTCAGAAACCCCGAACGGGGCCTCCAACCAGAGCAAACGCGGAGTGCGGGGCGGCTATTCCGAGTCGACGGCGGCCAGCAGGTGGTTGCGGGTCTCGACGCACACCGGATGCACCAACAGGTCCTGGGAGGCCCGGGATATGGTCTCCCTGGTCAAGAACTCCAGCATAGCCCTGTCAAGGTCTTCCACCGCCAACTGCTTTAATAACGCCTGGTAGGGGTACATGCGGATTTTTTGAGGGTCCAGCTTGTCGGCCAGAAACACGATCTTGCCCAGGTCGTCCAGGCTGGGGTGCCCGGTGGAGTGCCAGTAGACGGCGCCGTGCAAGGCCGGGTCGTCCAGGCCGTCCTCCCGGACCAACAACTCGGCCCCCACCGGGCCGTGCAGCAATACCGGCGCCTTGCGTTCCACGGTGCCTATGGGCAGTTCCATCTCGCCCGCCCGCCGCAGCAACTCGTCGTCGGCCATGGCCCTGGCCACGTCGTGGGCCAGCATCCCCAGCCCAGCCCGTTGTTGCTCGACGCCGTGGCGTAGGGCCAACTCTTTGGCGATCTCTTCAACCCTGTGTATATGGGACTGGAGCCCGTTGGGCAGCGCCCTCACCCGCCGCCTTATCCGGTTGCGTAGTTCCTCCACTCAGTTGCCTTCGCCTACCCCATGTCCCCTAACGGTCGTCCCGCCAGCAGGTGCATGTGCGGATGTTCTATTTCTTGACCAGCGTCTTTGCCCTGGTTGAGGGCAAGGCGGTAGCCGCTGACGGTCACGTCGTGGCGGCGGGCCATTTCTTCCGCCACCAAAAACATGTGGCCCATGGCGGGGACTTGCCCGGGGCCTACGTAGGCCAGTGATGCCAGGTGCCTGTTGGGGATTATCAGCAAATGAACGGGCGCTTTGGGGTTTATGTCCCGGACCACGAATACCTGGCCGTCCCGGTATATGGGCGCCTCATGAGAGGAGTCACGGGCCATATCGCAGAAAATGCACCGCTTGGTAGTCACTTCTAAGATGCCTCCTTCGGATTCCGTCTAACAGACGGAGACGGCAGCTTCTGTCCATAAGAAGGGGCCGGCCGCGGCGACTTCGAACATACCGGCCGGGGGCCTACGCGCCGAAATCTATCTCCAAAATTCGCTAAGAGTCCAGGTTCTGAAGGACCAACTCTCTATGGTAGTGGGCGTCTCCGTAGGCCAACTCCAGGGCCTTTGCCCTGCGCGTGTAGAGCTGTAGGTCGTGCTCCTTGGTGAAGCCGATAGCGCCGTGGCACTGGTGGGCCGTGTTGCAGATGCGTTGGTAGGCGTCGTTCACCCAGGCCTTGGCCATCGACACCTCCAGGTTAGCCGGCCCTCCTTCGGCCACCCGCCAAGCCGCCTTGTGCACGACGTTGCGGGAACCTTCGACGTCCGTCGCCATGTTCGCGCAGTGGTGCTGGACTGCCTGAAAACTGCCGATAGCGCGGCCAAACTGGGTCCTTTGCGTCACGTAGTCCACGGTCATGTCCAACACCGCGCCGGCGCCGCCCACCATTTCCGAGCACTTGCCGGCGATTGCCCGATGCAACGCCCTGCTCACCACAGGCCATCCCTCCCCTATCTCTCCCAAAACCGCCTCTGCTGGGACCGTTACCCCTTCCAGAGTCACCTGGTCCGGGCGGTCGGAGCCCATGGAATTGAGAGGGGCGATGGTGACGCCCGGGCTATCGGACGGCACCAGGAAGATGGTTATCCCCCGGTCAGGGTCGTCCTCGGCAGAAGTCCGGGCCACTACCAGGAGCACGTCGGCGGCCTGGGCGTCCTGAACGAACAGCTTGACCCCGTCGATCACGTAACCGCCGCCTTCTTGCCGGGCAACGGTTTCAACTCCCCAAGACTCGTAAGACGCCGAAGACTCGGTGAGGGCCATGGTCATGGTCAGGTCGCCGGAGCAAACCCGCGGCAGGACGTCGTCTTTTTGAGCATCCGTGCCTACGTCCAAGACCGTAAGCCCTCCCAGCACCACGGTAGAGAACAAGGGACTGGGCGCCAAGTAGCGCCCTGTCTCTTCCAGCAGGACGGACAGGTCCAGGAAGTCGCCCCCGGTGCCGCCGTACCGCTCGGGGAAGACCAGGCTGGTCCATCCCAGATTGACCATCTGCCGCCACAGCTCGTCGGTGTACCCCTTGGGGTCCTCCTCCATGGCCCGGACCAGGGTCAGGGGGCACTCCCGGGACAGGAACTCCTGGGCGCTGTTCTTCAGCATCTGCTGGATTTCGTTCAAACCAAGGTCCATTCTTACTCCTCCGGTGCGCCAGACCGCAGGCCATCGGCCCACGATTGGGTTTCAGTCCATGTCCGGTCCGGCCTGCTGGCTAGACTGCGGCGGCGCTACGGCGTTAGGCTGGCTAAGGAACGCTGGCGCCTGGGCCGCAGGCCCACGCTAGTATAGAGCAAAGGTAATTCCGTCTCAAGGAACACGGAAAAGGCCCACCGCCAAAGACCGTTCAGAGTAGGACGCGCTGGCAAGGGGGATGGGCCCTGAAAGCGCACAGGGGTAGATTCACAGAAAATTCAGCCCTGTACGGCGGTTGCTTAAGCGACGCTCCGGACGAACCTGTCCAGCCGCTGCAGCGCCTTTTGGATGTTCTCTTGAGAGTTGGCGTAGGAGAGCCGCACGCACCCTTCACCCAGTTGGCCGAATGCGGATCCCGATAGCAGCGCCACCCCGGCCTCGTTCATGGCCCGCTCTTCGAAATCCCGGCCGGTGAGGCCGGTCTCTTTGATGTTGGGGAAGACGTAGAACGCCCCCTCGGGCTCGGGACACCTGATACCGGGAATGCTGCGCAGGCCGTCGGTGATCAGGCGGCGCCTCCGGTCGAACTCGGCCACCATGTCCTGCACCGGGTCCCTGGGGCCTTCCAGCGCGGCGATGGCTGCCCGCTGGCTGAACGACGCAGCGCAGGAGACGCTGTTCACCGCCAGCTTCACGATGTGGGGCGCCAGTTCATCGGGCATAATCCCGTAACCCAAACGCCAGCCGGTCATGGCGTAGCTCTTGGAGAAGCCATCGAGGATGATCGTCCGTTGCTCCATGCCGGGCATCGAGGCGATGCTGTGGTGTTCCCCGCCGTAGAGTATGTCTTTGTAAATCTCGTCGGCCAGCACGTACAGGCCGTCGTGTTCCTGCACCAGTTCGGCTATCCGCTGGACCTCCGCCAGGGTGAGGGCCGAGCCGCAAGGGTTTTCCGGGCTGTTCAGGATTAGCAGCCTGGTGCGCTCAGTGATGTTCCCGGCCAGCTCGTCCAGGTCCGGGTGGTAGTCCAAGTCTCCCAGCAAGGGCATGGGCACCGGCGTTGCGCCGGAGAACTTGATCATGGACTCGTAGATGGGGAATCCGGGGTTGGGGTAGATTACCTCCACTCCCGGCTCGGCCAGGGCCATGATGGTGAAGAACATGATGGGTTTGGCCCCGGGGGTGACCACCACCTGGGAGGGGTCGGTGTCTATGCCACGCACTTCACGGCTGTTGCGGGCTATGGCCTCCCGCAACTCGGGCAGGCCAGGCGCGGGGCTGTAGTGAGTATATCCCTGCCGCAGGGCTTCGACTCCAGCCTCGACGATGTGGCCTGGGGTGTCGAAATCCGGTTCGCCGATTTCGAGGTGGACTATCTCTCTGCCCTGGGCCTCCAAGGCTTTCGCCTTAGCCAGCACCTCGAATGCCGACTCGGTTCCCAGGCCGCTCATCCGGCTGGCGATGGTCATTGTTACCCTGCCCGGCATTCGGCTATCCCTCCCGGTGCACCTGGTTCTGGGTCTTGACCGGAAGCCCGTAGATGGATATGAATCCCTGGGCGGATGTGTGGTCGAACTGGTCTGAACGGTCGTAGGTGGCCAGGTGGTACTGGTACAACGACCGGGGCGCGCTTCGGCCGGAGACGGTGCAAGAGCCCTTGTGCAGCCTGACCCGGACGTCGCCGGTGACGTGGCGCTGGGTGCTGCGCACGTAGGCGTCCAGGTCCTGCCGGTGGGCGGTGAACCACAGGCCGTTATAGACCACGTCTGCGTATTCCTGGGCTATGCGGTCCTTGGTCCTGGCCTGCTCCTTGCTCAAGGTCAGCGCCTCCAGGGACCTGTGCGCGGCGTGGAGCACCACCGCCGCGGGCGTCTCGTAAATCTCCCGTGACTTGATGCCGACCAGGCGGTTTTCCACGTGGTCCACCCGGCCCACACCGTGGCTGCCGGCCAGAACGTTGAGGTGGCGGACCAGGTCGGATCCGGCCATGCTCTCTCCGTCGACGGCGGTGGGTAGGCCCTGGTCGAAATGGACTTCCACGTAGGTCGGGTCATCTGGAGCCGTCGAAACTGAATTGGTCCACGAGTACGCCTCTTCCGGCGGCTCTAACCAGGGGTCCTCCAACTCGCCGGCCTCG
This sequence comes from Dehalococcoidia bacterium, assembly GCA_965249215.1. GTDB lineage: Bacteria > Chloroflexota > Dehalococcoidia > Lucifugimonadales > UBA3495. The sequence goes on from CBDFLN010000002.1 coordinate 1,878,101, forward strand.
GCGCTACGCCCCCAGAGGTTTTCATCCACGGAGAACCGGCTGTCTTTGGCGACCACCGGCAAGTTCCGCTCCTGGGCGTAAGCCATCTCATCGTCCCGGCTCATGCCCCAGTCCCGGATTGGGGCGATGATTTGCAGGTCCGGCTGCAGGGCGGCGACGCTGACCTCCAGACGCACCTGGTCGTTGCCCTTGCCGGTGCAGCCGTGGGCTATGGCGTATGCTCCCTCGGACCGGGCGGCCTCCACCAGGTGCTTGGCTATCAGGGGCCGGCCCAGGGCGGTGGCCAGGGGGTACTGGCCCTCGTACACCGCTCCGGCCTGCAGGGCCGGAAACAGGAATCCTTCGACAAGCTCGGATTTGGCGTCAACGGTCAGGGCCTTGGCCGCTCCCACGGCCAGCGCCCGCTGCCGTATGGTCTCCAGGTCCACCATGCCCAGGTCGATGGTCAGGCACACTATTTCTGCGCCGTACTTCTCCTTCAGCCAGGGCACGGCCACGGATGTGTCCAGCCCCCCGCTGTAGGCCAACACAATCTTGTTGTTTGCCATTATGGTGTTGAAGCTCCTTGCCCTCGAGACTCGACCGGACGCTAAATCTTGGACAGCGCCTGCTCCAGGCGGCCCAATCCCTCGTCGATCTCCGAGGCAGTGATGGTTAGGGGAGGCATGAGGCGGATTGCGTTGGGCTTCACCCCGTTGAACAGGACCCCTGCCTCGTTGGCGTTGGCCAACACCTGGCCGGAAATGTCGTCTTCGAACTCAATCGCCGCCAGCAGGCCCTTGCCCCGCACGTCGGACACGAAAGAATACCTGGACTTCAGTTCGGCGAGCCGGCCCATCAGGTGCCTTTCCATGGCCTTGACGTTATCGCAGACACCGTTCTCTATGAGGAACTTGGTCCCGGCGTAAGCCGCCGCGGTGGTCAAGGCGTTGCCGCCAAAGGTCGAGCCGTGGTCGCCGGGAACGAGGGCCATGCAAAACTCTTTGGACAGAAATGCGCCGATGGGCACCCCGTAGCCCAGACCCTTGGCCAGCGTCATCACGTCCGGCTCGACGCCGAATTCCTGGTAGCCGAACAGGCTGCCCAGGCGTCCCAGACCAGTCTGCACCTCGTCCAAGATCAGCAGCAAGCCTTGTTGGTCGCACCAGTCCCGTACCCGCCTCAGGTAGTCATCGCTGGGGATGTTGACGCCCCCTTCTCCCTGCACCGGCTCCAGCATCACCGCGGCGGTCTTATCGGTGGTCGCGCTGATGATGCCCTCAACGTCGTTGTAGTCAACGTGGACGAACCCTGGCAGCAGGGGGGTGAACTTTTCCTGGTAGTGGGGTTGCCCCGTTGCCGCCACCGTGCCCATGGTGCGCCCGTGGAAGGAGTTGAGAGCGGTGATGACCTCGTAGGCGCCGTCCCTGTGCAGCTTTCCATGGCGGCGGGCCAGCTTCAACGCTCCCTCGTTGGCCTCCGCGCCGCTGTTGCCGAAGAACACCAGGTCCAGGCAACTGTTGTCGATTAGCAGTTGGGCCAGTTGCAACTGGGGAACGGTGTAGAACTGGTTGGACGTTTGCAGCAGCGTATTCGCCTGCTCCACCACCGCCTGGGTCACTGCGGGATGGCAATGCCCCAGGTTGTCCACGGCCCAACCGGCCACAAAGTCCAGGTATTCCTTCCCGTCGGCGTCCCACACCCTCGAACCTTCGCCCCGCACGATCACCACCGGCTGCCGGCGCACCGTTTGGGCGTAATACTTGTTCTCAACCGCTATCCATTCGCTGCTCTTGGTCACGATGAACGGCCTCCCGATGTTTCAACCGGCTTTCCCGCGAGATTGCCGGAGGACTTCGCTAAATTATCTATGCTGTCTATACGGCGCGGCGATTTCCGTAGATCGCCAGCAACTCGTCTTGTCGATGCCGCCTTCCGCCGAGCCGCTGATTATATCCTACCATGTATGGACTTGGCCGCAGTCATCTACCTGTCGGCCACAATGGTCGTGCCGCCGTCTTCTCCCCGCAGGCAGGACAGCAACACCCCCGGACGCCTCCCGTCGACGATGTTGGCCGACGACGACCGCTCCAATGCTCGCAAGCAAGCCCCCAGCTTGGGAATCATGCCGCCCCGGACCACTCCGGACTGGAACAGGATCCCAGCGCGGCGCCGGTCCAGCCTGCTGATTAACCGGTTCGAGCCATCCAGGACCCCTTCCACGTCGGTCAAGAAAATCAGACGCTCCGCGCCCAGGGCCCTGGCAAGTTCCCCGGCTACCGTGTCGGCGTTGACGTTCAGGGGGTTGCCGGAGTGGTCCGAGCCGTCGGAGCAGTGTATCGCCAGCGGCGCAACCATGGGAATGTATCCGCCGGCCAATATATCCTGGACGGGCTGGCAGTTGACCCGGTCGATCTCGCCCACGTAACCCAGTTCAGGATTAGCGATGTGGGCCTCCAGCAGTCCCCCGTCTATGCCGCTTATGCCAATGGCCCGGCCTCCAAGCCGCTGGAGCGACGCTACCAGGTCCTTGTTTATCACCCCGGTCAGCACCGCCACCACAATCTCCAGGCTGGCGGCATCGGTCACCCGCAACCCGTTGGAGAACCGCGGTTGTATGCCTTGCCGTTGCATCCACTGGGTAATCGCGTTTCCGCCGCCGTGGACCACCACGATTTGCATCCCCTCTTGCTGGAGAGTTACCAGGTCCTTCAAGCTAGTGTCGTGAAGGCCCAGGGTGCTCCCCCCGATCTTCACTACAACCGGCGGCTTCGGAGCTGTCTCCTCACTATTGGAGAAATCAGGACTCATACAATTCCGTTAGCGTCCGTCGGCTGCGACGTGAAATAGGGAAAACCAGACCTAAGCATACTTGTTTCCACTGGACCAATGCATAATGCACAACGAGGAGGTTCTGAGGAAAATAGAATCGTGGGCTATTGGATGTACGAGGCTTCGGGGGCGCTCCCTCCTCGCTGGGAGAGGGAGTCCGCCTGTTGCATCAGGAGGTGTAGGCGCTGTTGATGATTACATATTGCTCGGTAAGGTCGCATCCCCAGGCGGTAGCCTGTCCATCTCCCAAATTGAGGTTCACCCTGAAAGTCACTTCCGGCGACCTCATCAGGGCCACCACGGCGTCCCGGTGGTACGGGATGGGCTTTCCGGCTTCCATGATGCAGACCCCGTTGATGAACAGGTCCACCTTGACCTCTTCTGCAGCAGCCCCGCTCCGTCCCAACGCCATCATCACCCGTCCCCAGTTGGGGTCTGCCCCGTACACGGCCGATTTGACCAGGTTGGACGACGCAATGGTCCGGGCCGCTTTTCGCGCGTCCTCAGTGTCCCGAGCCCCCAGAAGCTCGACGGTGATGAGCTTGGAAGCGCCCTCTCCGTCCCGGGCAGTTTCCCTGGCCAGATAGGTGCAGACCTCCAACAACGCTTCCTTGAAGACGGCTGCGCCGGGAGAGTCGGCGTTGATGGGGCTGTTCTGCGCCGTTCCGTTGGCCATCACCAGCAGCGCGTCGTTGGTGCTGGTGTCGCCGTCAACCGTCATCATGTTGAAAGAAGCGTCCGCCACTTCCCGCAGCGTGGCAGCCAGATAGTCCTGCTCCACCGCCGCATCGGTGCCGATAAATGCCAGCATAGTCGCCATGTCCGGGTGAATCATGCCGGAGCCTTTACATACGCTCCCGATGTGGGCGGTGCGCCCTTCTAACTCGAACGAAACGGCAGCCTCCTTGGGCCTGGTGTCGGTGGTCATCATGGCCCTGGCCAAGGCGTGGCCGCCCTCCTCGTTCAGGTCAATCTTGCCCAACCCCGCGCCTATCAGCGACATGGGCAGTTCTACGCCTATGATGCCGGTGCTGCAGACCAGCACCTCTTGGGACGACACGCCCAGCCGTTCGGCGGCCATCTCCGCCATGTTCTTGGCGTCCGTGTATCCCTGCTCGCCGACGCATGCGTTGGCGATGCCGGCGTTGACCACCAAGCCCCGGACCGGCCCCTGGGCCAGATGCTCCTGGTTGACCGTTATCGAAGGCGACCTGATGGCGCTGGTGGTGAATACCCCGGCGGCGGCGCAGGGCGTTTCGGACAGGATCAAGCCCAGGTCCAGCTTGTCCTCGGAAAATGTCTTCAAACCGGCGTAGGTCGCTCCAGCCAGGAACCCCGGAACGGTGGTCAGGGTCCCGCCTTCCACGGTCTTAATCGCGCCAGCCATCTGTACGTTCTCCCGCATACGAATGGGCACAAATGCCCTTTGGAAACAGCTACCGAGTATAACACAGCGACTGTCCAGGTTGTTTGACACTATTTCCAGGCGCCGGTAACATTCAACTGGCCTACGGCGGGCCTCGGCCGCGGTGTATTCCCCGAACCCGGCCAATACGATCCCAACAGGAGAATGAACGTATCCAATGGTTGATGTCAGGCCTTTTCGCGGCTGGCGCTACGACCTCGACGTGGTGGGCGACCCCGCCAGCGCGTTGTGCCCTCCCTACGACATGATTACGCCGGAGGCGCAAGCGGCGCTGCGCCAGTCCAATCCCTACAACGTCGTCCACCTGGAAGCCGGCGAGAGCCTGGACTGGGACAACCCGGCCCAGGACCAATACTCAAGCACCGCCGGTCTGTTCAGTGAATGGACGGGCAAAGGCATCCTCAGGCGGGACGAGGAGCCTTCCTACTACCTGTCACGGCAGGTGTTCCGCCATGAAGGAAGGGAGTGGACTCGTCTGGGGTTGACCGTCTGCGTCGCCCTGGAGCCTTACGACGGCGGGCAGGTGCTGCCTCACGAGTACACCGAAGCTCCGGCGGTGCGTGACCGGGTGACCCTGATGAAAGCGTGCAACGCCAACATCAGCCCCATTATGGGCCTTTACCGGGACGCCGGCGGCGCCCTGGGCCCCGTATTCAAAAAAGTCATGTCCGAGACCCCGGATTTGGACGCCGACGACGGCCACGAACTGCGGGCAACCCTGTGGCAAATCTCCGACCCTGCCCTTTCAGAGCCGATAACCCGTTTCTTCCGGGACAAGCCCGTATTCCTAGCCGACGGACATCACCGCTACCATGCGGCCCTGCAGTTCCAGCAGGAACAACTGGAGGCCGGCGAGATGGGTCCCGGCCACGCCGGCAATTTCGTAATGATGACGTTGATTGGCTTCGAGGACCCTGGGCTGTTGGTGCTCCCGTACCACCGGATTCTGGGCGGCTTGTCCCCGGACCAATTCTCGGAAGTGCAACGGCGGCTGGGCGAAATATTCCAGGCCGCGCCAATCCAAGAGGATAAGCCGCTGGACGCGGAGTCGGCGGCCAGGGAAGCGGCCGGCGGCGATGGCGACGGCCACGCCATGGTGATGGTGAGGCCAGGAGGAGAATCCCCGGCGCTGCTGACGCTTCGGCCTGGGCTAGACTGGCGCGACTGGGGCCCGCTGGCGGTCTCCGAAGCGTGGATTCTCGAGGAGAAGGTGCTGAGGCCCGTCCTGGGCGACGCCACCCTGGCCCACCTGGGCTATATTCACAGCCGCCAGGAGGCTGTCGAGGCGGTGACTTCAGGCGACCGGCAACTGGCCTTTTTGCTCAGGCCGTTCCCAATGGGGCAGTTCGAGGCGTTGGTCACCCAGCGGCAACGCCTTCCCCGCAAGTCAACCTTCTTCTACCCCAAGCTGCCCACCGGGCTTGTCATCAACCAGCTTGACGGGACTTTATAGCTCCGGCCGCCGCCTGCCTAACCTAGAAAGCGCTGAACCCGACTTGGGGCAATACAGCCTTCAGGGTGTCCAGAACTTCCTGGATGTCGTCCTCGGAAACTTGCCCCATGTGGCCGATGCGGAAAATCTTGCCGCTGAGCTTGCCCTGTCCTCCCGCCAGCACCACGCTGTGCTCGGTCCGGGCCAGGGACACCAGCTTGCCACCGTTTATTCCCTCCGGCACCTTCACTGCGGTTACGGCATTGGACGCCCATCGCTCGTCCTGGGCCAGGAGTTCCAGCCCCAGTTCCTTGACTCCATCCCGGGCCATCTGCCCGATGCGGACGTGCCTTTCAAACACGTTTTCCATGCCCTCGGCCAGCAGCTTGTCCAACGCCAGGGACAGACCGTAGAGGGCCGCAACGTTGGGCGTGAACGGCGTTTCGCCTCGTTCCAGGTAGCTTTGGGCTGCCTGCAGGTCGAAGTAGTATCGGGGCATGGCAGCTGACTCTTGGGCAGCATGGGCGGCCTCGCTCATGCTGACGAAGGCCAGGCCTGGGGGAACCATGAACCCCTTCTGGGAAGCGGTGCTCACCACGTCGCAACTCCAACCGTCCGTGGGCAGCGGCACGCATCCCAGGCCGCTGACGGCGTCCACCAGCAGCAACTTGTCGAACTCCCCCTTGACCACGCTGGCGATAGCTTCCACGGGATGCGTGATGCCAGTCGAAGTCTCGTTATGGGTGACCAGCACGGCCTTGATTTCCGGGTCGTTCGACAAAGCCTTTCGGATTTCCTCCGGGTCCAGCGGCGCTCCCCATTCGAACTTTAGTCGCTGCACCTGGGCCCCGTAGGTCTCGGCGATCTCGGTGTAGCGGTCCCCAAAAGACCCGGCGCTGGCCGCCAGCACCTTGTCCCCCGGCGACAGGGTGTTGACTATCGAAGCCTCCAGCCCCCCGGTGCCCGATGCTGTGAGGATATAGACGTCGCCCTGGGTCATGAACACCTGTTTCAGTTGCTCCGTCGCCCGCGTGATGATCTCCCGGAACTCCGGGCCTCGATGATTGATCATCGGCTGGGACATGGCCTCCACGATGTCGTCGGGCACCGGAGTAGGTCCGGGCACCCTGAGGTTCTGCCTGGGTATTTTCACCACGTTTCCATCACCTCGTTTGATGATGCAGGCGTCGAAAGCGATGCCTGCAAATGATTGCCCTAAAATGGGCGCCGAAGCGCCGCCGCGCCCGCCCCAATCCATGCCGCCATACGGCCGTGTCAGTCCCATGGGGATACCAGGAAGGGCATCAAGCGAAGTCCGATTATAGCATCTGCCCTCAGACGCCGCCACGGGACCGGGCCGCAATCTTGGGACCCGCCCCTCCAATGCTATAATCGGCCCATGACCACCGGCGCCGAAGTCCTGGAGGGGCTGAACCCCGCCCAAAAACAGGCGGTCGAGACCGTTTCCGGCCCCCTGCTGATCATCGCCGGGCCAGGCAGCGGCAAGACCCGCGTCATTACCCACCGCATCGCCTACCTCGTCCGGGTGCAGGACATTAAGCCATGGCGCATTGCCGCCGTTACATTCACTAACAAGGCGGCCAGGGAGATGAAGGGCCGCCTGCAACGCCTGGTAGGGGCCCACAGCGACGCCTTGACCGCATGCACCTTCCATTCCTTCTGCGCTCTGCTGCTCCGCCGCAACGGCAGCCGAGTCGGGTTGTCCTCCAACTACACCATCTACGACGCCGACGACCAGTTGGTCCTCATCAAGCAGGCCATGGAACTTGCCGAGATAGACCCCAAGCGGGTTCCGCCCCAGGCTGTACGGAGCGTCATCTCCAAAGCCAAAAGCGTACTGGTTGATTCGCAAGGGCTTGCCCAGAAAGCAGAGAATTACGCAGATGACCAAGCCGCCAGGGTCTATCACCATTACGAGGAGCTACTGTCCCGCAACAACGCCGCCGACTTCGACGACCTGCTCATGCGGGCGGTCCAGTTGTTCCAGGAGCACCCCGACGTCCTAGAGTATTACCAGCACCGCTATCTTCACCTGATGGTGGACGAATTTCAGGACACCAACGTCGCCCAATACCGGCTGGCCCGGCTGCTGGCCGGCCGGCACCGCAACATCTGCGTCGTCGGCGACCCCGACCAGTCCATCTACTCCTGGCGCAGCGCAGACATACGCAACATCCTCAGCTTCCGGCAGGACTATCCCGATGCTACTGTCGTCTCCCTGGAAGAAAACTACCGTTCCACCGGAAAGATTCTGGAGGCGGCCAAGGGCCTGATTGCGGCCAACGGCCAGCGGATTCATAAAGACCTGTTCACCCAGAACTCCGAAGGCCCGCCGGTGGAGGTGCACGAGGCCTACGACCAGGATGAAGAGGCCTCCTACGTCATCAGCGAGGTGGCTCGGCTGGTCCGGGAAGAGAAGATGCGGCCCGGCGACTGCGCGGTGATGTACCGGGTCAACGCCCAGTCCCGGGCCCTGGAAGAAGCCTGCCTCCAACAGGGCATGAAGTACCGCCTGGTGGGGGGCGTCCGCTTCTACCAGCGGCGGGAAGTCAAAGACCTGATGGCCTACCTAAGGGTGCTGCACAACCCTTCCGGCGACGTCAGTCTGGCACGGGTGACTGGCGTTCCGCCCCGGGGCATCGGCGCCAAGACGATGCAGGACCTGGCAACGTGGGCGCAAGGGGAATATCTTTCCCTCTTTGCCGCCATGCAGCGCGTAGCCGCCGCCAAGCTGGCCGGAGAACCCTGCCCGGCCAAGCTGAACCCACGGGCCATCAACGCCGTCACGACCTTGGTCGGCCTGCTGGATGGGCTACTCGAACAGGCAAGCCAGCTGAAGGTTGTTGACCTGATCGACCTGGTGCTGGAAGACTCCGGGTTGAGGCGCTTCATCCAAGAAGGGGACCAGCAGGACGACCGTGAGGAAGAGCGCTGGGAAAACATCCTGGAGCTTCGGCAGGTGGCCCAGGAGTTCAACGCCGAAGCCCCTCCTGACGGCCTGGCCACGCTGCTGGAAAGGCTGTCTCTAGTGGCTGACGTGGACGGCTACGAAGAGTCGGAGGAATCGGTGACGCTGATCACCCTCCACCAGTCCAAGGGCTTGGAGTTTCCGGCAGTGTTCATCGTCGGCCTGGAAGAGGGGCTGCTTCCCCACAGCCGTTCCATGGAAAGCCCAAACCAACTGGAAGAGGAACGGCGCTTATGCTACGTCGGCATCACCCGGGCCCAACGGCGGCTGTACCTGCTCCGGGCCTTTAGGCGTGGGTTCATGGGCCGGGGCGGGCCCACCTTGGCCTCGCGGTTCCTGCGGGACATACCCCAGGACCTGATTTCCCCGGGACGTACAACCCAACCGGAAGCCGCCAGAAAGCCCTCACGCGTGGTCTGGACAGAAATGGCGTCCGCGCAACCACCGCCCAAGCCCGCTCTCCACGTCGGCGACCTGGTACGCCACTCATCATTCGGAGAAGGCGTGGTCATGGGCTACGAACCCGACGGGCTGGATGTTCAGGTCACCGTGGCCTTCAGCGACGGCGTCGGTCAGAAACGCCTCCTTCTCAGCTTCGCCCCCCTGGAAAAAATAGAGGGTTAAAGAAGCAACCGCCACACCGCCTTCCGAGGGGCAGCCCCCGCCCTCTAGCCAAACATTGACAGGGCCACTCCCGCGAGGGATGATAGCCTCCGATTACCCTATTAGGAGGCTAGCCAACAATGAAGACCAAGGCCGCAGTGCTCTACGAGGTACGCCAACCCCTGGTCATTGAGGAAGTAGAACTGGACGACCCCAAGCAGGGAGAGGTGCTGGTAAAGGTGGGCGCGGCCGGAATTTGCCGCAGCGACCATCACTTCATGTACGGCGATGCACCCATTGCCCTGCCCGTGGTGCTGGGCCACGAAGGCGCAGGCATTGTGGAGAAGGTGGGCCCGGGAGTGACCTCGGTCGAGCCGGGCCAGCAGGTCATCCTGTCCTTCGTCCCCTCCTGCGGCCGGTGCAAGTCCTGCCTGGCAGGCCATGCCAATATTTGCGACAGCCACATGGCCTCCGGCCCCAAAATGTACGACGGCACCTGCCGGCTGCACAAGGGCGGCCAGGACATCCACCACATGGGGAAGGTAGCCTGCTTCGCCGAACACGCGGTGGTCCCAGAGACCGGCTGCGTGCCCACTCCAGCGCCCATCCCTATGGACAAGGCGGCCATGATCGGTTGCTGCGTTCCCACCGGCGTCGGCGCGGTCCTCTACTCGGCCAACGTCCAGCCCGGCAGCACCGTGGCGGTGGTGGGCTGCGGCGGCGTGGGCGTCAACGTGATTATGGGGGCGCGGCTGGTCAATGCCTCCAAGATAATCGCCGTCGACATCCGCGAGAGCCAGTTGGAATTCGCCATGAAATTCGGAGCCACTCACTCGGTCAACGCATCGGACCGGGACCCCGTGGCTCAAGTGAAGGAACTTACTGGCGGGCGCGGGGCCGACTACACCTTCGAAGTCCTCGGCGCCGCCGACACCATCAAGGCAGCCTATGACATGTGCGCCAAGAAAGGCACGGTGACCGTAGTCGGCATCGCCCCCTTCGGCGCCGAAGCCCCCATCAACGCCGTGGACCTGGTCCGAAACGAAAAGACGTTGAGGGGCACCTACTACGGCTCGGCCCGCGCCCAGGTGGACTTCCCGGTTTTGGCGGACATGTACCTGTCGGGCAAGTTGGACCTGGACAGCCTGGTGCTCCGTCATTACTCGCTGGACCAGATAAACGAGGCCTACGGGGACATGGACAAGGGAGAGATCGGCCGCGGGGCCATAATGTTTGACTAGCAACCAACCGGCCCGCCTAGGATCCCAGGGTCCAAAGGGCCAAATAGCCGAGACAAGATGGACGGTGTCGTGGTGAAGCTGGTGGTGTCCGAGCCCGAGTTGGACTCAGCCATGCAAGTCCGGTTCCGGGTCTTCGTTTCCGAACAAGGGGTGCCGCCCGAGGAAGAGCTTGACGAGGCCGACGCCGGAGCCATCCACGCCATCGCCCTGGTCAGGGGTCAAGTCGTAGGGACAGGCCGGTTATTGCTTGACGATGACGACGCCGCCCGCATCGGACGCATGGCGGTGGATTTGGACCGGCGGCGGCAAGGGATCGGCGGACAAATTCTGGTGTTCCTGGAAGACACCGCCCGGGCAGAAGGAGCGCAGCGTGTGACGCTCCACGCCCAGGAATACGTCAAGAGCTTCTACGCCGCCCACGGCTACCGGGAACACGGTAGCAGCTTCCTGGAGGCCAACATCCCCCACGTCGAGATGCGCAAAGACCTGTGACAGGAACCCTGGCATAAATTGCCGAGGTTCATAGTCAGTCGCAAGTCACAGGGCCAGGCCCAAGTAGCCCAATGTCAGGAGCCGGTTGACAATAGACGTCAAGACGTCTTACTCTTTCCTGGATGTCCTCTCCGCTGAAAAGTCCTCCAGGCCAGGTTCGTGACGCCATCATCCAGGTCTTGAACAAGTCACCCGCTCCGCTCACTGTCAAGGACATAACGGAAAAGGTGCAAGAAGAGATCGGGGAAACTCCTGCTTCTTCGATACGCTCTTATCTCCGGTTGAACACCCCAGGCGTTTTCGTCAGGGAAAGTCGAGGCGTCTACCGTGTTCGGGACAAGACATCGAACCATAGGCAAAAGCATTTTGAAGCTCTGCAAGAACTGGAACCCCCATTCCAATACGGACAATCTTTGCTGCACCACGACAATTGCTTTACTTGGATTGAGCAGCAGCCCCAAAATGCATTTCATGCGGTAGTCACCGACCCTCCCTACGGCCTTCACGAATACTCCGAGGAGCAACAGAGTAAACTGCGCCGGCGCAAGGGGGGCGTATGGAGGAAGCCGCCGTCCTTCGATGGAAATACCCGCTCCCCGTTGCCGCGGTTCACCACGCTGGACGACAAACAGCTTGATGCCCTTGCTGATTTCTTCTCAGTATGGGCGAGTGTATTGAAGCCCGTGCTGGTCCCGGGTGCCAACGTGTTAGTAGCTTCCAACCCGTTGGTGTCTCACATCGTATCCAACTCGCTGGCCAGAGCTGGGTTTGAACGTCGTGGCGAGATTATTCGTTTGACCATGACCATGCGTGGAGGCGACAGGCCTAAAGGCGCTCACCAGGAGTTCAACGACGTAAGCGTTTTGCCCAGGTCTATGTGGGAACCATGGTTGCTGTTCCGTAAACCCCTTGAAGGGCGCGTACAGGACAACTTGAGGAAATGGGGCGTAGGCGGGTTCCGTCGCCCGGATCCCGATAGACCCTTCGGAGACGTGATACAGTCGGTCCCTACAAGGCCTGCAGAGCGAAAACTGGCGCCCCATCCCAGCCTTAAACCGCAATCATTTCTTCGGCGGTTGGTGCGGGCCGTGCTGCCTCTGGGGAATGGCGTGATTCTCGACCCCTTTGCCGGGTCCGGCTCTACGTTGGCTGCCAGCAACGCGGTAGGCTACCAGAGTATCGGGGTTGAGAAAGACAGGTATTATTTCCTGATGGCACGGGAAGCCATTCCTAGGCTTTCTGATTACGCGGTTAACGGAGTGGTGGGAAGCGGTAGACCCAGCTCTCGCGGAGCTTTCTGATCCCCTCTTGATGTAACGTGGCAGTCCTGGTCCCGAGTTCTCCCCTGGGATTGCGCCGAAAATCGTCCACTGTAACTTGGCCTAGGTAGACCTCGGTAAACGTTAGCGGGAGCCGGTCGTTGGCCGGTTCGGTACTGTTGTCCACCTCATATACAAACACGCACATCCACTGGTTCCTTGCTCCGTGGGTGTCCACTGCGCCGCCCCGTTTGCGGGTCGTCTTCACCTCAATCCCCTGTTCGCCCGCCCTGACGGCGTTCTGTGGATATATTCCTTGCACAACAAGGTCAGGGTGCCCGTTGAAATACCGGTTTTCCACCAGCGTTCTAGCATGGGTAGCCAAGCTGGCCGTGAGCATGTCAGACAATACCCCGGACAGAATTGCGGGGCGAAGCATGTCGTCCAGCCGCCGCAGCCCTTTGGACGTCAAGTGTTCGTTTACGTCGAAGAAAAAATCGTAGACGTCCGTCAAGGCCAGCCGAAAGTCGTCGGGCCTTAACTCATACGGAAGGGCCAAGCCTGCGTTGAAGCCTTCCTGGTCGACGACGTTTCTCACTAGAGGCATTATTCAGGCCCAACTTTGTAGGGTGTCGCTATGATACCCGGGTCCACAGCCCCCAGCCCCAAGCCTCCGATTACCCGGTGAGCACCGGCTCGATCACCCTGACCTCGGTCTTGGCGATGAGGCTGCCCGGGAGGGCGCCCAGGGCCTTGCGCTCCGGTGAAGTCACGTAGGCCGTCGATTTTTTCTCGATGTCCTCAACGCTGTCGAAGTTGCGGACCCAGATGAACTCGGTGCGCTCGGCGTTGACCCAGGTGCGCTCCACCGGAATCCCGTACTTGGCGTGAAGCGGCCGGAGCTGCTCCTCGAACACCTTGAGCCATTCGTCCATCTTCCCATTGTTGATCGTGTAAATCCGTAGCTGGGAAACCATTATTCTCCTCCTAGTCTATTTGTCGTAGCTCGATATTAAACATACCGACAAGATATGCAGGAACTGGGCGGTTGTTTGACTTCAGAGCATCTGAAAATAGTCGTAAACACAGATAAGCCGCCTCCCTCCAACCGTAAGTTCATGAGCGTGCAATCCGGACTGCCCATTGTTCAACGGTTTGCCGCCCGCGACCTCGGTAAACCTTTCGAAGTCGCTCCAGTTAGCCTTGCCCTTGTGCTCGTCGTACTCGCTGGTCCTAAAGACCAGAACATAGAATATTGATACATCCTTCTGCCTGGCAACCGTCCCGGCAGTTCCGGTCAGGAGTTGGTAACCGACCTTGGAGAATCTGGAATCGCACGGCTCAGAGGTTTCTGAGAAGTACAGCGATAGCAAATTCTTTACCCTGTCACACGCTCGTGACCGTGGATTCCTGGTTAGCTCACGGACCGCGGCCAGGTACCTTTCGCACAGCGTCTTGTCGCCGAACGACTCATCTACCTTGGCTTCTAAACCAACAAATAGATTGGACTTAGAGTCGGTAAGACCGAAGATGCCGAGGTCAAGATTGCTTGGGTTTCCCCTGTAGTGGTCGAAGCTCGCTCGGAACTCTGGTGTCGCCGTCTCCAGTTTAACCGGCTGACCCAAGATCGAGGCTATGCGCGTCGCCAAAATCTTGGCGCCGTTCCGATTCAGAATGAAATCCGCCAGGGAATAAGCGCTGCGCCCCTTTTTCCAATGGTTGCTCCTTACGCAGACCTTCCACTGCTCCAGGGTCGCTAAATCATCTCCCTTATGGCTTGTAATTCTCATCGTCTGTCGACTAAGGGGGATTAACCCCGCGGTCTGGGTAGCCCTGCTTCCGTGCTACCCACACTCCAGTGGTAGGGGCACCTAGCCCAGCTTGAAGCGCTTGTACGACTCCGCATACTTGCATCCCGCCTTGGCGCCCGCCTCTCCCTTCCAATTCCTCATGTGAAAGCCCACGTCATAGTCTCCTATCTGGGATGCGTGCTGTTTCAAAGCCTGGACGCTCCTGTCGATATAGTCCGTCACGTCGACGTAGTGGTCTGCGTCATCCCCGGCCCACACCCATACCTCCCGGACCTTGTGGGGTTCGAGTCCTTCTTCTAGAAGCTCCGGGAAGGTCAGCCGGTCCCGCGCCGAGGGAAACACCGCAGCCATGGACGCCTCCCCGGCCGCCAGGTGGTCTGGATGGTCTATCCAGCCGTCGACGTCGATCTTGCGCACAGGGCTTGGGCAGATTAGAACGTCGGGCTTGTACCGCCTGATCGCTCTGGCGATGTCCCGCCGCAGCGACAGGGTCGGCTCCAGCATGGCGTCCTCGTATCCGAGAAACACCACGTCATGTAGCCCCAACACTTTCCCGGCGTTCCGTTGCTCCTCCTGCCGGACCTCCACCAGTTTTTCCCTGCTCATATCGGGGTCCGAGCTTCCCTTGCTGCCGTCGGTGCACACCACGTAGACCACTTCCCATCCCTCGGCGCACCACCTGGCCGCCGTGCCCGAGCAACCGTACTCGGCATCATCGGCGTGGGCGAAGACAGCCATCCCCCGCCGGTAAGGTTCTTCCTGCTCAGCCATTGATCGCCGCCTCCCGAAAATAACGGTTTTCCGCCACAGAATAACGCTCCCTGGGCTTGGCCCGGGGAGCGACCGCCGCCCTCGCGGCCCTGAGTTTCCAGTTTAGCATAGGTTACACCAGCAACCGTATGCGTCCGCCTTGGAGAGCAGTCTTCCCCCCAATGCAGACCATTGCCTAACGTGAGGCCCAGTGTTTTCCCTCGTATCTTAAACATGGACGTGACAGGCCCCCCGTTCGTCCCAAGGGAAGGGACCCCTACCCCTCGGTCAGGGGGTTCGTTCGTCGGACTTCTGACGCCGCGCCCGGGCGGAAGGCGCCCCTACCTGTCGGTCAGGAGGTCCGCTCGTCCTGAGGGAAATCGAAGGGCGAACGGACTTCTTGGGTGCCGGAAAGACCCGCTACTTGGGCGTCTGCCCGGAGCGGCTCTTCCACCGGCGCGGGGACCGTCGGCGGGGCCGGGAAGGCCGGACCGGAGGCAGAGAATCCTCAGGAAGGACAACCGGAGTAGCAGGCGGGCTATCCGCGTCCGGGCTGTTTTCCAGCCTGTACCTGGCCCACATCACTTGGGTAGCCAACGTTATCAACAGGCCCGGTATCAGGATCATCACGGCAATGCCGATAGCGTCGCCCCCTTCCGCCAACGCCCTGCGGAAAATATTGCCATACAAGACCCCGCCGACCACCATGTGCGCCCACCCCAGGCCTTTTAGTGCCGGATGGTCGTGCCAGGGAGACCGGACTATCAGGACGCCCCATACCGGCCACAAGACCCCGAACGGAGCTGTGACTACGGGCCACCCCAATATGAACGCGCCTATGAGGAACCAGTTCTGGTAGTACCAGGGGCGTTGAGGGCTGGGGGCTAAAGGGTCCGGTGGCTCCACGTCATCCCCGCGGAAAGCTAGTTCCGGGCCAACAGCAGGTGGAACTCCAGCATGTCGATAGGCCGCTGCCTCTGGATGGATGCCGTCGCGTATTCTATGCACAACCGGGCAAAACCAGAGTAGCGAAAGATGTTGGAGCCCAGGGTCACCAGGGGTACTTCTGGGTCCAGGTCTATGTCCAGCTTGCTGGCGTCCTCGTGGTCGACTTGCAAATCGACCCGGCGTCCGGTCAGCCGTTCTATTTTGTCGACGATGCGGTCGATAAACTGTTGATCATCCAAGTCAAAGCACTCCTGAGTGCGCCGCTCCCGGAAGGGGATTCACGCCAACCCATTCTACCATCACCCAGGCCGGCACAGAAACCGGCCCCCTTCCTTACCCCGGCCTGGCAGGCGGTGTCCGAGCCTCTGGAGGGACGTTCTCAGGGGATCCTGCTGACAGTTGGCCCTTCCCAATCTCCGGGCCGCCGCTCTATCATAGATAACAGTCCCATCCGGCCATAAATCCAGACAAGCCGGGCGGGCAGGCAGGCCCGCCTGTCCAACCCTTCCCTCAATGGGCCAACACCCAAAATGGGAGGAAATGGGACAGAATGGTAGGGAAACTAAATTTTTCGGCCTTCGGACTTCCGAGGATGACAACCTGAGGAACCCAGCAGCCAAGACCCCCGTCCTGCTGGGGACCGGCAACCCCGCAAAGACAGACGCTCTGCGGCGGTTGCTGGAAGGGCTCCCCCTTGACCCCGTAACCCCCAGCCGGTTGGGCCTCACAGCCGAGCCTGAAGAAACCGGCGATACCCACCTGGCCATCGCCGCACTCAAGGCCCAGGATTGGTCCCGAGCCGGTTCAATGCTGGCGGTCGCCTCCGATGGAGGCCTGCACATCCCCGCCTTGGGGCCTGGGTGGGAAAGCCGCTACACCCACCGGTTCGCCGGGCCCGACGCCGATGATGCGCGACGCCGGGAACGCCTGTTGGAGTTGATGCACGCTTTCCAAGGCGAGCACCGGACAGCCGCGTGGGTAGAGGCCTTGGCCGTGGCCGACCGGGGGCGCCTGCTCGTCTCCTGGGAACTGCAAGGGGCAACCGGCCTCATCGCCGACCGCGCCGCCTCCGGCGCGCCTCAGACCACTGGCTTCTGGGCCTTCTCCATTTGGTGCTTCCCACAGTTTGGCAAGACCTACGACCAACTGTCGCCGCAGCAGTTGGCAGAGCTGGACGACCACTGGATTAGACTCCGCCGGTTGGTCCAAGGCTTCTTCCAACGCCTCTTGAGGCCCCCTCAATAGCATAGGTCGCTCGCTAACGTTGTACAGCCGGCAGGGCTATGGCCGCTGGTGAGCAGGCGGAGGTGTGCTATACAATAGGCGTCACAAGGGAGTCCTGCCATGAACGCCTCCACCAATGCACCCGCGTCCATAGACGAAGTCCAAGGCCTCCTGCGCCGGCAGGGATACGTGGCCGACCGCAGTTTGGCCGTCCCCATGTTCCTGGCTCTCAAGTTGGAGCGGCCCCTGTTCCTGGAAGGAGAGGCCGGTGTCGGCAAAACCGAGATCGCCCGGGCTCTAGCCTCCGGCTTGGACACCGAGTTGATCCGGCTCCAATGCTACGAAGGCCTCGACATCAACCACGCTGTGTACGAGTGGAATTACGCCCGGCAGTTGCTGGAGATACGGTTGATGGAGACCGGCGGCGGCGTGGAGCGGCAGGAAGCCGCCGCGAGCTTGTTCAACGAGCGCTTCTTGATCAAGCGTCCTTTGCTCCAGGCCATCGACGGCGACCGGGGCAAGGCCCCGGTGCTGCTAATCGACGAGTTGGACCGGGCCGACGAGGAGTTCGAAGGCTTCCTCTTGGAGTTGTTGGCCGACTTCCAGATAACGGTGCCGGAGTTGGGAACGTATCAGGCTGCTCAACGGCCGCTGGTGGTGATTACCTCCAACCGCACCCGGGAGATTCATGACGCCCTGAAGCGCCGTTGTCTCTACTTCTGGATTGGCTACCCGGACTTCCAAAAAGAGCTTCAGATAGTCACCTCCAGAATCCCGGAAGCGCCCCGCCGCCTGGCTGAGCAGGTGACCGGGTTTATACAGGAGCTGCGCCAGACGGAACTGTACAAGGTGCCGGGGATTTCCGAAACCCTGGACTGGACGACGGCCTTGTTGGCGCTGAACCAAACAGAACTTGACCCCCAGGTGATCGACGACACTTTGGGGGTTATGCTCAAGTACCAGGACGACATAGAGTTAGTGCAAGGCGAGCCGGTGCGGGCAATACTGGACCGGTCGAGAAACCGGGCCCCGGGCCGAGGCAGGCGCCGCGGGTCGTGACTTCTACCGCCGCGTCTCGCGACGACGCCGAAGAGGCTCCCGCTAACCTGCTGCACAACCTGATGCTGTTCGCCGAGGTGCTGCGTCGGCTGGGCTTGGACGTGGGCTCCGGCAACGTCTTGGACCTCGTTCGCGCCACCGAGTACGCCCCGGTGGGCCGGAAGCAGGACTTTTACCAGGCGGCCCGCTGCCTGCTGGTCCACCGCAAACAACACCTCCCGGTGTTTGACGAGGCCTTCCAGGTCTTCTGGCGCAGGCCGGCGTCCCGTCAGTCCACCCGCGACCTGCGGTCACTGGGGGAAGACAGGCGCTTCCGAAAACCCCAGGCCGGGCCCCCAGCGGCAGAGGACGCAGACGATTCCGTAAACGGGGGGGATGACCAATCCGGAGTCCACGTAGACCTGACCCGGACTTACAGCTCCAGGGAGGTGTTGCGGGAGAAGGACTTCGCGGACTTTACCCCTTCCGAGGTTGTCGACGCCCGCCGCATGATGCTCGAACTTTCTTGGAACTTAGGGCGGAAACGCACCCGGCGCTTGGTTCCCGGCTACGGAAGTTCTCTGGACCTACGAAAGACGTTGCGGCGCGCCCTCAAGTTCGGTGGCGAACCCATGGAGTTGGCCCGGCTGCGGCGTAAGGACAAGGTCCGGCCCCTGGTGCTCATTTGCGACGTCAGCGGCTCCATGGAGCGGTACACCCGCATGTTACTCCACTTCATCCACAGCCTTTCCGGCAGCATGGACCAGGTGGAGGCCTTTCTGTTCGCCACCAGGCTGACCCGGATTACCCGGTTCCTGAAGCACCGCGGCGTCGACCAAACGGTCAACGAATTGGCCCGGGCGGTGCCCGATTGGTCGGGCGGAACTCGCATCGGTCAGGCCCTCAAGACCTTCAACTTCCAGTGGCTCCGGCGGGTAATGGGGTCCGGTTCCATCGTCCTGATCATCTCCGATGGCTGGGACCGGGGCGAACCGGAACTGTTGGCCCGGGAAGCCGCCCGGCTGCAACGCAGTTGCCGGCGCTTGGTGTGGCTCAATCCGTTGCTGGGGTCCGCCGACTACCAGCCTTTAACCAGGGGGATGCAGGCAGCGCTTCCCTACGCCGACGATTTCCTGCCCGTCCACAACCTGAGCAGCCTGGACGCCCTTGCCCGTCACCTCAACAGCTTGGGCCCTCAGCGCGTTCTCGGCCCTGGTTACAGACCTACCCTGCCGCCGGAGCCTGAACAAGAGCCCCAACCGGCCGCGCCGGCAAAAGCCCACCCCTATCCGGAACCCACCTTCAGGCATCCCATGTGGGGAAGACGCCGCCCGTAGCAGCTGGATCCTGGCGGGATTCGCACTATGGAGATGCCTCGGTTGGACTGTAGACGCCTATCGAGTCGCCGCTTTCTGGCGGGGCCCAGTGTACCGGCGGAACCACGCGGAGAGCCTAGCCCAATGGTTGGATGAGCCTACCAGGGTGACATTCCAGTTACCCCGCAATTGGCCCCTCAGCCTCTCCCAGCCCCTCTCTTTGTTGACCAGCCAGCGGCGAATGCCCAATTCAATGGCCGCTCTGTTGCGTGACCCAACGTACCCGTGGAACGACGCAGACAATCTGGCCCAATGATTAGACAGGCCTACCGGGGCGATTGGCCGGTTGCCCCGCGGCAGGCCCCTCAGTATCTCCATAACCCTCGCTTGGTAGGCCGGCCAGCGACGAACGCCCAATTCCATCACCGCAAAGGCTGCAACCGACAGCGCCCCCCCGGCAACTGCGTCGAGAATGAAGTGATTTCCAGTAAGAGTGATTGCGAAGAAGGTCAGGGCCGGATACAACAATCCCAGAACCTTGAACCAGCCCCGCAGTGTTCGGATGAATAGCACCCCCAGAATCACTGTCCAACTGAAGTGGAGGCTGGGCATGGCCGCGTGGGTGTTGTAAAGGTGGGCCATATCGGAGCTTCCGTAGAATGCAGGGCCGAGGGCCTGGATCGTATTGCTGGCCGGATGCTGGAAGTGCTCGGCCAGGTTGAAGGGCGACGTAACGGGGAAAATAGCGAAGATTATCAGCGCGAAGACCAGATTGATGACCACCACGGTGCGGTAGTAGTAGTACTTTGGCCGGCTGAACAAGTAGAGCGCCAGCCCCACCAGTGCGATTATGGGCCAGTAGGTGAATATATAGACACCGTTGAAGAACAACACAAGCCATTCGGCGCGGTCCAGGACCCAGGTCTGCCACGCCGGTTCCCAGAACACCCCCAGCCACATCTCAGCCGAAACGATGCGCTGGGCGTTCTCCAGGCCCTTGGCTTCCAGGTCAGGAAATACCAGGCCGCGGGACCCCAAGTAGACCAGGTAAGCACCGAGCATCAGCGCCAATTCCAACAGGTGCGTTCTATAGGGAGACTGGGAGGCGGCAGTCGCTAAGGTGCGGGCCTGGAGCCGCAGAGATTCCAATCCCCTGTTTGCCCGCAGGGTAGTTAGAAGGAAAAGTCGTTCAGTCTCTGCCTTCAGCAGACGGCGAATGCCGGGCCGGGTAGCTTTGCTGTTAAGCACCTGCAACCCCCGCTAGTGGACAGATACACATTATACAACAGCGCATTAGGAACCGCTTGGCGAGGCTCACATTGTCCGGCTTCCTCGTCCCAAAACGCGAGGAACGCCGCTACCACTGGCTTCACGGGAGCGGAGCCGGGCCCTGATCTGCGGCAAGAACAGCCGGCGTCGAATCCCCAATTCCATGATGGCGAAGGCGGCTACGATCAACGCAGCTCCCGCGATGGCGTCCATGATGTAATGATTGGCGGTTATGGTAATCGCCAACAGGGTGGCCGCTGGGTAAATGATGCCGCATATCTTAATCCACTTGTTTGGGGTCGTGAGGAAGAGGACGCCAAACATGACAGTCCAGCTAAAGTGCAGGCTGGGCATGGCGGCATAGGGGTTGTAGAAGTTGGCGAAGTCTCGGCTGGCATAGAAGGCCGGCCCAAAAGCTGCAATAGTATCCACGAAGTGGTCCACAATCATGCGGGGCGGCGCCAAGGGGAACAGCATGAAGGCCGTAAGGGCCAAGGCGAAACTCAAGAGGACGATGTTGCGGTAGTAGACGTACCGGGGCCGGTTCTTGACGTAAAGAATCACGCCGGCAATCGCGATAATAGGCCAAAAGGTGATAATGTACGTCCAGTTGAAGAAGACCACCAGCGCCTTGACGCCGTCGATGGCCCACGCCTGCCAACCGGGCTCCCAAAAGAATCCCAACGATTTTTCCAGGGAAATGACCCTCGCGGCATTGGCCAAGGCGGTAGACTCTACGTCATTGAACAGCAGGGCCCTGGTGTACATGTAGGCGAAATACGCGCCGACGACGATTGCCACTTGCTGCGCGTGCGGTAGCGCGGCCCTAACCCAGGCCCTCCCTGAGCCGTCCAAGAGTACGCGCGCCATTATGTCGCTCGGCTGCCGGACCCTCGTGCTCATCGGCTGCTTTCCCATCGACCGGAAGCAACAACTCTTATGGGCGGTTGTGTCTGTGTCTGTTTCATAGTAGCCAATTAATAAAATTCATATTGGGGGCTTTCTGGACTGGGGCTGGAATAACGAGCCAAGCCCGGAACGACGGGGGAGGGTCCGAAGAATCTATGGCTGCTCCGCCCCACCGCCTGCATCGACCGGATGTATTGCTACTCTTTCATCGGCTGTTCCACAGACTCGGTTAGGAGAGGAGCGCTCACACCAGGCGCTACCGGGGAGACCGCGCCTCTTCCGTTGCGCCGCGCTCGGCCAGGGGGTGACCCGTTGACATGTTCCGGCTTCAGACTTACCGGCCCTCTTTTGCGCGCCGCCCGGCTGCCCAGGTACACGCTGCAGGACAGGCAGCCCAGCCATTCCTTGGGCGTATACCCCTCTTTGAACAAGCCTCTGGCGGCTGTGTATTTCGGATTGTTCCAAATCTCGTTGACACTGTTGGTCGAAGCATCCCCGAAATCCTCGGCTTTGTCAGTCAAATAGCAGCAGGGAGCAAAACCGCCGTCCCAGTTGACCACCGCGCTACGCCACAACCGCCAGCACCGTTGCCCGTCTTCCTGGTACGGCTTGAGAAAAGGATCCTCCCGATGAAACTCCGGATGCTCCCGGGGCACCCAGCGTTCCGCTTCCTCACGGTCGTTCATGCCGTGGGGAAAGTCGACCTTCTTGAATACCAGGGAATTCACTCCCAGTTCACGGGCCAGCGCGCTCGCCTCGTCCATCTGATGCTCGTTCTGGCGCATGACTATGAACTGCCACTCCAAGTGAGGAGTGGTGTAGCCCAACTCCCGCTTTTTCTGGACCAACAGCTTCAGGTTGTCCAACACCCGGTCGAGCTGCCCTCCGACACGGTACTGCTGGTACACCTCTTGAGTAACGCCGTCTATGGAGATGATCATCACGTCCAAGCCGGCCTTGATGATGTTTTCCGCCATCTCCGGGGTCAACGGCTTGTTGAGATTGGTGCTGATTATAGTGGCGATATTGTTCTGGTGGGCATAGCCGACGAATTCGTGTATCCGCTTGTTCAGGAAGGGTTCGCCCCAACTGTAGAGAGTTAGCCACACGCAGTAGTCCTTGATCTGGTCAATGGTCTTAGTGAACAGATCGAAGTGCATTATGCCCTGGTCCCTGTGAATAGTTCCCAGGCCGGTGTGGCAAAGGGGGCACTTGAGCTGGCAAATGTTAGTGGTGTCTATTTCCCATTCGAAGGGCATCCCCCAAACTCTCCGGCGTCCAAACCGCAACTGGGCCTCGACGCGCAGCACGTTCAGGAGCTTCTTCCAGCTAAAGTACCTGAAGGCCAGGGTGAAACGCTGGTGGCTCCGGTCTCCCGCCAGCGAATTGACAACGCTGGCATTGACCTGCAGGCGGTCCCATCCCCAGACCAGTTTCTTAACGCATCGAGCTAGCGGAGTAGCCACTGATCACCCGTCGTATGTGGACTAAGTACACTTACAAGCATTCTCAGAAACCCGAAAAGTCGAATGCGTAAGGCGTACCATCATAACTCCGGCGCGCCCGGCGTTCAACCCTAAGATGCCCAAGAAATGGGCTCTTTCCCGGGACAAGCCCCGCACAGGGCCGCGGCCACAGGTTATGTAATTCCGCCGGTCACGGGAATGTCCGGCCTCCGGCAGGGCATCATTCCAATCGACGGGTAGTTTACCAAACGCCGGCGAGGAATGGGAATACAGCCGGCCCACGTGGCCAAATTGACCCGCACCGCATCTCAGGAGTATTCTGCAAGAGCGCAAGGAGGCCCATATGCCCAGGGAAGACTTCGACCAACAACTCAATTTTCTAGAACAGGAAGTTGGCGCGCTGGCGCAAGTCGTCGAAAAGTCCATCCACAGGGCCGTGGATGCCCTCAAGACGCGGGACTTGGAAGCCTCCCGCCAAGTGGTGTTGGACGACGACTACATAGACCGGAAGCGTTTCGAGATCGAAGACCTGTGCACCAATTTAATCGCCACCCAACAGCCGATGGCCCGCGACCTGAGAGTCATCATCGCCCTGTTGCACATCACGGTGGAACTGGAGCGCATGGGAGACTACGCGGAAGGCATCGGAAAAATCAGCCTGGCCATGGGGGAGGCTCCCCCATTGAAGCCGCTGATAGACATACCCCGCATGGCAGACAAGGCTACCGAGATGTTGCGGGACAGCATCGATTCGTTGCTTAACCGGGACGTGGACAAGGCGAAGTTGGTGTGGAGGACAGACGACGACGTCGACGCCCTGTACGACCAGGTGTACCGGGAGTTGCTGCTGTTCATGATTCAAGACCCTGATACCATTCAGAGGGCGACATACCTGCTCTGGGTGTCCCACGACCTTGAACGGATTGCCGACCGGGCTACCAACATTGCCGAACGAGTCATCTTCCTGGTGACCGGCAAGTTGTGAGAAACCGGCGTATCCAATAACCCAGCGCCTGGGTTGGACCAGTCCGCAGACCAATCAGGCGCTCAAAGCCAGTTGCAATTGCTTCTGCTGGCCGGCCAAGGTCCGCGGCGCCGGCCTCGAAGCGAGATTCCAGCGGCGCCTTGCCCTGTCCACTTCCTCCAAGACCTTCTGGGTGTAATCCCTCGGAGCGTAGGTCTTTCGGTACAACTTGGCGTAAGCGGGGACCAAGCGGGGGTGGGTCTCCCTGAGCATGGGCATGAACCATTCCTTAGAGCCGGGTTTGAGGAACAGTAGGTTTCCCGCCAGGTGCTGGGCCTTGTGCGCGGCCGCGGCGGCGGCAACGGCGTCAATGCTTTCGGGGCCGTCGGATATGCCGGGAAGCAGCGGCGCCATCATCACCCCGGCGGCTATGCCGCTTTCCGCCAAAAACTGCATGGCTTCGAGCCTGGCTGCCGGACTGGGCGCTCCCGGCTCGGTCTGCTTCCAGACTTGTTCATCGACGCTTCCAACGCTGAAATTAACTTGTACTTCGGCATGTTCGGCCAGTTCCAGCAGAACGTCCACGTCCCGCCGCACCAACACTCCCTTGGTGGTGATAGACGCCGGGTTATGGGACTCGGCCAGCACCTGGATTATGCGGCGGGTCAGTTGGTACTGGGCTTCGGCTGGCTCGTAGGGGTCTGACGCTGTTCCGATGGCAATGGACTCTCCCATCCACCTGGGCCGCCGCAACTCCCCTCTCAGCACTTCCGGAGCGTTTACCTTAGCGAATACCCGCTGCTCGAACTCCCGCCCGGCATCCATCCCCCAAAACTCGTGGGTGGGACGGGCGTAGCAGTAGCGGCACGCGTGGCGGCAGCCACGGTACGGGTTCAAAGTCCATTTGAAAGGGAAGTTGGGAACGTCGATGCGGTTAAGCACCGTCTTGCAATAGATTTCTTGAACTTCAGCGCCGGCCATTGGCTCACCCTATAACTAGCAAAGATAGAACATCTATTCTAATTATAGGGGCTCCCTGACCGCCAGGTCAATGAGGGGTTGTCATAACGTCCGGTGGGGCGGACGCGGACCTTAACGCCGGTACACGTACCCAGTTTCGCTGCGCTGGCAATTCAAGCGGCGGTTAAGGTGCAGTCCTTCCAGAATGAACTCGACAGCCGCTGCCAACACCTCGGGACGCTGGTCGTCTGTCAACCGGCTGACCGCGGCGGACAAGCCGTCAATCCTCTGAATCATTTCCGGATACTCCGAAGCAGGCTTCTCGCTGCTCGTCTCCGCTGTCTCTCCCAGGTCGAACGCGGTTACCACCGGCTCCAGTTCGGCGGGGTCGAAGTAGGTGCCAAAGACACGCAGCGCTCCCCGGCGGGTCAAATCGTCGACCACCCGGCTTTCCCTGCTTTCGTCGAAGGTCTCCAGTTCTATTTTTCCCGAGAAAGAGGCGACAATATAGGGGAGGTCGCTGACCCGGGGGCAGACCCATTGGTCTCCGTGCACAATCGCCCGCCGCAGAGCGTTGCCCAGCAAGGTCTCAAGGTTGGCTATCGACACCCGGACGCTGACCCCGGAACGTTGGTTGATCTCGCTGCTGCCCCGAGCCTGGGCGGTGATCTCCGCCACGACCTCCTTCATGTACTCCGGTACCACCAGGTTTTCCTCATCGGGAAAGCGGGACCGCTCCTGCTCCATGATGGCAATTTCATCTTTGGGATTCCTGGGGTAATGGGTATAGATTTGAGACCCGTACCGGTCCTTGAGCGGCGTGACAATGCGCCCCCGGTTGGTGTAGTCCTCGGGGTTGGCAGTGGAGACCACGTAGACATCCAGAGGCATACGGACCCGGTAGCCCTTGATCTGCACGTCCCGCTCTTCCATCAAATTGAACAGGCCCACCTGTATCCGTTCGGCCAGGTCCGGCAACTCGTTGATGCAAAATATGCCCCGGTTGGTGCGGGGCACCAGCCCGTAGTGAATAACCAACTCGTCGGACAGGTAGTGGCCTTCGGCAACCTTGATGGGGTCAATCTCTCCGATCAGGTCGGCGATGGAAATGTCCGGCGTGGCCAGCTTCTCCGAATACCGCTCCTCCCGGTGCAGCCATTCGATCGGCGTAGAGTCGCCCTTCTGGGATACTGTGTCCCGGCAAGCTCTGCAGATGGGGTCGAATGGGTTGTCGTTGATCTCGCAGCCGGCAATCTTGGGAATGAATTCATCCAGGAGCGCGACTAGCTTGCGGATCATGCGGGACTTGGCTTGACCCCGTTCCCCCAACATAATCACGTCTTGGCCGGCCAGGATTGCATTCTCCAGCTGGGGGATTACCGTATCGTCGAAGCCGATGATGCCCGGAAAAACAACTTCTTCGGCCCTGATTTTTGCAATCAGGTTCCTGCGCATTTCTTCCCGCACGGGCAGGACTTGATAGCGAGACTTACGCAACTGGCCGATTGTCCGGGCTCTTTTAGCAGCAGGCATACTTATCGCTCCGTCAGTCGTTCAGGCCCATCCAAAGCTCCGGCAGAAACGGCCGGGCCCGTGGGTTTTGGCGAGTGTCTCCTCCAAGTGTTTCCTTCACTGGAACTTTGCCGGTGACAGTATAGCTTAATCCGGCGCGCTCCTTGATGCGGGGCAACCCCTGTCGTCAGGTATTCCCTGTTGTTCTCGCTTGGATTATAATTGAGTCCAAGACTTTAGGAGACCAGGTTCCTGCAATGCTTCATCGGCTGGCAGTCCCTCTTTTTTTCCTGATTGCGCCAAGGCTCCTGCCGCGGATAATCCGGTGGCTCCGGTTGGTCTGGCGTCTTCAGTGGGATAAACGGGTCCCCATCGTGCTCCGGGCCCTGTTGCCCCTGGCCATCGTCTACGCTGCGTCGCCGTGGGACTTGATAAGGGACCGCTTGCCCGCTGTGGGCAGATTCGACGACCTGATAATATTCGGCCTGGCTGTGCTGTTCCTGGTGAAGCTCTCCCCCAAGCATGTCGTCGACGAACACCTGGGCAAGCCGCCTGGGCCCCGGCCGGAAGACCAAGACCCCTCTAACGTAGTGGACGGCTCGTCCCGGCTGGTTGATTAGCGGATACTCCCACTTACACCAGGGCCGCGTCAACACCAAAGCACCCCAAAGCCCGGCAGCCTCTGGAGTGTTTCCCGTTTCTAAAATGCCCTCCGGTCCGCCTGATTCCGCAGCCATCGTCCCAGCCGGCGGCATGGGGCTCTACGTACACGTCCCCTTTTGCAAGACCAAGTGCCCCTACTGCGACTTCAACACCTACCAGGGCATCGAGGGCCTGACTGACCCATACCTGGTGGCAATTACCGGAGAAATCGCCCTCTGGGGACGGCTGTTGCAAAGCCCCCATGTCAACACGGTCTTCTTGGGCGGAGGGACCCCGTCCTATCTGCCTAAGGACGGGGTCGGCCGCATAATCGAGGCGATTCGAAACGCCTTCTCCATCCGGCGTGATGCCGAAATAACCGTTGAAGCCAACCCCGATGACCTGGACAGACCCAAGTGCGCTTATCTGCTCTCCCTGGGGGTCAACCGTCTGAGCATCGGGGTGCAGAGCACGGACCCCGGTCTGCTGGCCCAACTGGGCCGCAGGCACGGGCCTGAGCAAGCCGCCGGCGCTTTCCAAACCGCCCGGGCCGCTGGCTTTACCAACGTCAACCTCGATTTGATGTACGGACTTCCCGGCCAGACCATGGACCAATGGCGGGATAGTGTCAAGGAATTACGGTCGTGGGGCCCGGACCACCTGTCCCTGTACTGCCTGACGCTGGAGGAAGGGACTCCTATGCACCGCCAGGTGCGGGACGGGGGCCTGCCCAGGCCCGACGAGGACCTGGCGGCCGACATGTATGCCCACGCCCGCTCTGAGTTGGCGGAAGCAGGCTACCACCACTACGAAGTGTCCAACTGGTGCCTGCCCGGTCGCGAGGGTCTCCATAACGCCGGCTACTGGCGCAACCTGCCCTACCTGGGGGTTGGGCCGGGCGCTCACTCTTCTTTGGGCGGCTATCGCTTCTGGCAGGTTCCCTCGCCCCGGCAATACATCGCCAGGGTCAAACAGTGGGCAGAAGGCAACTTCAAAAGACATTCGGCTATGACCGAAGAGTTGTTAAGCGCCGTCCGCCCCATTGACAACTGGGAACGAATTGACATCAATACGGCCTGCGCCGAGACTATGTTCCTGGGTTTGCGCCTTCTCGACGGCCTGGACCTAACGGAGGCCTCGCAGCAAGTGGGGGTGGACTTGGAATCCAAATATGCGGCCCAAATCAATGACCTGGTTGCTCTGGGCATGCTGGAGAGGCGGGACAACCGGCTGCGGTTGACCAGCGGCGCCTATCTTGTCGCCAACCAGGTGTTTATGCGGTTCTTGGAGACACCTACCCAATGTACGTGATTGGCACCGCCGGCCACGTTGACCACGGCAAGTCCACGCTGGTCAAGGCTTTGACCGACATCGACCCGGACCGGCTCCCAGAGGAAAAGGCAAGGGAGATGACGGTGGACCTGGGGTTCGCCTGGATGACTCTGCCCAGCGGACGCGAGATCAGCATCGTCGACGTGCCCGGCCACGAACGTTTCATCAAGAACATGCTGGCCGGCGTCGGGGCCATCGACGTAGCCTTGCTCATTGTGGCTGCCGACGAGAGCGTCATGCCCCAGACCCGGGAACACCTGGCCATTCTGGACATCCTCCAAATACGCCGGGGCCTGGTAGTCATAACCAAGACGGACCTGGTGGAAGAAGACCTGGCCGAACTGGTCAAGGCAGAGGTGGAAGACGTCCTGGAAGGCACGTCCCTCCGTGGGTCGCCCATAGTGGGAGTATCGGCCCTGACCGGCGACGGCCTGGACAGTCTGCGAGCTGCCATCGACCAAATACTGGACGGGACCGAACCCAGGAGGGACCTGGGCCGGCCCAGGCTTCCGGTTGACCGGTGTTTTTCCATAGCAGGCTTTGGCACCGTGGTCACCGGCACCCTCATCGATGGCTCCCTGGCCGTCGGCCAAGAGGTGGAAGTCGCCGGTGCGGACCGCCGCGGGAGAATCAGGGGCCTGCAGAGCCATAAGGAAAAGGTCGACCGCGCCCAGCCCGGGGTGCGCCTGGCGGTGAACCTCTCCGGCCTATCCCGGGCCGACGTCCAGAGGGGACAACTCTTGACCTCTCCCGGCTGGCTGCGGCCCGTTCAGCGTCTGGACGCCCGGTTGAGAATGGCGCCCCAGGCATCCCACAACCTACGTCACAACGAGGGGGTTACCTTTCACCTGTTGACCAGCGAGTCCGCCGCCCGGGTGCGGCTGTTGGACGCCGACCGTTTGACCCCCGGCAGCGAGGGTTGGGTGCAAATTCTGTTGGAGAATTCCCTGCCCATGGTCAAGGGGGACTTTTTCGTCGTCCGGTCCGCGGAGGATACGTTGGGAGGAGGGCAGGTGGCCGACCCCAACCCCAGGCGGCGCCACCGGCGCTTCAACCCGGACGTGATAGAACGTTTGATGCTGCTGGACCAGGGCACCGGGGAGGACGTCCTGCTCAGCGTGGCGGAGCAGTGGGGACCCTGCGACCTGGAGACCCTGTCCAGACGCTCTAACTTGCCCGGGCCGGAGGTGTTGGAGCGAATCCACCGACTTTCTTCTGTTGGGAGCGTAGCAGTCTTGGGAGACCTGGACTCCGATAACGACGCCGTTGTCTACTCCGCCCAGTCTTGGGCCGCCCTGAACAGCAAGCTCCTGGCGACCCTGGAGACCTACCACTCCCAATACCCCTTGCGGCGGGGCATGCCCCTGCAAGAAGTT
Organism: Dehalococcoidia bacterium; assembly: GCA_965249215.1. GTDB lineage: Bacteria > Chloroflexota > Dehalococcoidia > Lucifugimonadales > UBA3495. Next base: position 1,907,871 of record CBDFLN010000002.1, read on the forward strand.
CGCAGCCGCCTGGGCCAGTCCCAGCCGGTGTTCTCCAAGACCCTGGCCCGTTTGGCCGGCGACGGCATTGTGGCGGAGACCCAACAGGCGCTTCACCTCCCCGGTCACGAAATATCGTTGACTCCCCAAATGGAACGCCAAGCCGCGGCCTTTTTGTCTGCGCTGGAGCGCGACCCCTACTCGCCGCCCAGCGACCAACCCGTGGACCCGGAACTGCTGGGGGCTTTGTGCGACAGCGGCAAGGTGGTAAGGGTCAACGAGTCCGTGGTGTTCGCCGCATCCGCCTATCAAGACATGACCGGCAAGATCCTCGCCCATCTTGGCGAGTTTGGCAGCATCACCGTTGCGGAAGCCCGGACCATGTTCAACTCCAGCCGAAAATACATGCTCCCATTACTGGAATATCTGGACCAACAGCGCGTCACCCGCCGCGTCGGCGACCAGCGCGTCCTGAGGTAAAGCATTGTTCGACCTAGGTGAGGTGGCCCTCCAGATGGACCAGGCAGCACGGAGGCTGGTCGACGCCCAAAACGACCGTCAACTGCGCCTGACGTCACTGTTGGACGTTGCCGCCCAGGCGGCGCAAGAGCCCGCCGATGCGGCAACACACGCGCCATCGGAACGCCCATACCTGGCCGCCCAGGTAACGGAAGCCTTAGTCGGGGGCTACTCTGAACCTGCTCCCCCGCAAGATTGGTGCGTGGCATCGGTCGACGGCTCCCATGTCGACGTGGACCGCCATCTGCCGGTGAGCTGCTTCTTGGTAAACCTGGGCGGTTGCGTCTTGCACTACGGCTCTGACCCGGACGCCACTCTATTCAGCCAGGCCCACCTGGCCACCGAACGGGCCGATCTCTACCTGTCGGACCCGGACAACCCGGCGCAAGAGGAGCCGGTGTCCGGCGCTCTGCTGGGTCTGGTCCGCACCGCGATGGAACTGGAGAGGCTGACCGAGGTCGCGGGGGAATTGCCCGGGGACCTGCCCGCGCTGGCCCTGGTCGACGGCTCCCTGGTCCTTTGGGGACTGTCCGGTCAGGGGTACAGGCCCTTCGTTCGAGACGCCATAGTCCAGGACCGGTTCTTGAAAGCCTTGGACAAGCTCAAAGTCCTGTCACAATGCCGACCCTTAACTTTGGCTGCCTACGTCTCCCTGCCTCGCAGCACGGAAGTGGTCAACGCCATCAGGCGCAGCCTGTGCCCTCACGACGCGGCCCGCTGCCGGCAGGCCTGCGGCAACCGCCGCTCCGTCGTTTCTCCCTGCAATTTGGCCAACGACTTCCTGGACCGCGAGCTATTCCAGCGCCTGCTGAGTCCGGGCTGGCGGTCCCCGGTTTACCGGACCAACTCATCGGTGCCAAGGGAAAATTACGGAGACGACCAGCAGGTCAATTTCTATTACCTGAACGTCGGTGAAGAGATCGCCCGCGTCGAGGTGCCGGAGTGGGTGGCTAAGAGCAAGGAGTTGCTGGACCTGGGTCACAGCCTCATTTTGGACCAGTGCCGGCGGGGCCAGGGATACCCGGTTGCCATTTCAGAAGCCCACGAGCAGGCAGTAGTGCGGGCGGCAGACCGCCGTTTGTTCAAAGAAATGGTGTCCCAGTCCCTGGAGCGGGAGGGGCTATCGGCCTTTACCTCGGAAAAAGACCGCTCCAAGCGCATGCCCTGGGTCTGAAGCCCAACCCCCAGGATTTAGTGCTGCGCGATAGCGGCCGGCAGTTCCGCCAAATGGTCCAGAAACTCCTGGTAGCTGGCAAACCCGGCCACGGTCTTGATGAATTCCTCCAGGGAGTCGGCGCTGCTCTGCAGCAGCCTTAGCTGCTCGTCGATGGGGCTTATGGACGCCGCGCTGGTGGCGTAGGTGCCGTGAAAGGCAAAGAAGGCCTGGTTAATTTTCCGGATGAACCTGCCGTTGTCCGCCATTAGCTGCCTGCGCTCCTCCATGTAGGCCTCAGCCTCTTCAACCTTCCCCTGGGCCAGCAACTCCTCCGTCCTTAGCCGCGTCTCCCGCATGGCGGCATTGAAATCAAAGGCGTCCTCGTCCACCGGGGTTGGCTGGAGCGACTCTGAGGCGGGCGGACGGGCGGGCTCCCGAAAGACTGGCTCTCCCGTCATGGCAGTGAAGGCGCGGTCGCCAATGGCTTCGCCGGCTAGAGTCGCCGCCGTTTCGTTCAGAGTAGTCATCTCTTGGCTGTCCCAGAAGTGCTGGCCCAGGGGTTGAAAGAAGAACCAGTGGTGCAGCCATTCGTGGGCAGCGATGACCATCGCCCGGTGCAGGCCGCCCGCGTCGGACACCACGCTGGGATAGGTGGCCACACCGCCGGAGCGCTCCACCAAGGCAGACAGGTCCTCCTCCCGCAGGATGCGCGATTCAATCCGTTCCTTGGTCTCGTCGTCCAGACCCGCCTTCAGCAAGACGGTCCGTGAGCGTTCTATACGGTCCCTGGGCGACAAGACAAGCACCCCGGGAGACTTGGAAAACACAGCGTCGACGGGAGGAAAGATGAGACCTATCCGGGAAGCGAAGCCTTCCTGGGAAAGGACGGCGCTGATTTCGGATTCGATGGTCTCCTCGACCGTCGCTTGAAGACGGTCCCGCTGCTCCACAACGGTCTCAAGCTCGTCTCGTAAGTCCTTGACCTCGGCATTGGACGCGCCGCCGCCTTGGCCAAAGTCCTCCCTCAACAACCGGCGTTCCAAGTCCCCTTGACGCTGGCCCAAATCGAAAAAGGTCTCAGCTTGCTCTATCCGTTCCTGGCGTGAAGGTTCGGAAGTCCAGGGCATCAGCTGAGACACCTTGTTGACCCATTTTTCCAGGAAGTGGGATGCCTCCCACTGGAAAAGGTGGTACCTGTGGGGACTCACTATCAAATCGAAGTTCGACGGCGCGAACTCCCCGTGCCCGGCAGACACTACCAGCACGGATAGGAAAACCACCAGCAGCGTACGGCGGACCCATTGCAGCGTTTTCTTAAGCATGAAAATCAACGAAGGAGCCAACAACCAAGGTTGGTCCGGGGATGCGGCCCTTGCGGGCGGGTTAGGCGAGCACCCGGTAGCGATAGGAGGACGAAATCAGGTCTCCCCGGTCGAACCGGTCGAACCCGAGGCGGGAAATATCGATCGACGTTGCCCGGCCCTGGACAATCAACTCCGCCATTACTGCCCCTATCATCGGAGACAACTTGAACCCGTGGCCGCTGAATCCCACCGCGCAATACAGGCCTTCTATTCCGGGCGCCCGGTCCAGGATCGGATGCCAGTCCGGCGTCGTGGTGAACAACCCGGACCAGCCACCCATGAAGTGACAGTCAGCCATGGCGGGCATCCTTGCCGCCAGGCTCCCCAGAACGTCCGGCAACCTACCCATGTCCACTCCCTGGTCGTAGGCGTCGACGTCGGCCACCTCGTCTTCTCCAAATCCGACCAGGGTCATCGAAGCGCCGTCCGGACGAAACGAAAAGGACCGGGCAATGTCTCCCACGGTGGGATGGTCAGGCAACAGCTCCATCGGCCTGCCCAAAGTCGCTATCTGGTGCCGGACTGGAATCAGGGGGACGTCGACCCCGACCTTCGCCATCTCCTGTCTAGACCAGGGCCCGGCGGCCATGACCACCGTGGACGTTTCAACCTTGCCCTGGCGGGTTGAAACGGATCTGACGCGGCCGCCGGACAACTCGATGCCCAAGGCAGGAGTCCTCAATTGAATCTCGGCGCCCTTCTCCCGGGCCCTGGACGCATAGGACGTGGTCACGAGGTGGGGGTCGGCGTAGCCCGAATCCGGCTCCCAGGCCGCGGCCTCTCCCTCGTCGACGGCAAGCATAGGCGCCAGGTCTTTCAGGTCATCGTGAGCCACTAGTCCGGTGTTGATTCCCAGCCCCTGCTGCATGGCCACGTTGCGTTCCAGCCCGGGCCGGTCCACGTCCTCGACTATGACTACGTAGCCCGTCTTCACAAAGCCGGAAGACCCGCCCACGGCGTCGTCGAAATTGGAAAAGACTTTGAGACTTTCCGAGGCCATTGAGGCGGTCTCCGGGTTGGAGTAGTGCATGCGGCAGATGGCTTGAGAACGGCCTGTAGAGCCGGACCCCAATGTGTCCATTTCCAGCAGCACCGAGTTGGTGATTCCCAAGCGGGCCAGGTGATAGAGGATGCTGCACCCCATCACGCCGCCGCCTATGATGACCACATCCGCGGTCTGTCGCATAGTTTACGGAACGCCTCCGGTAATTGTTATCAAACCTTCCGTCACTTCTGGGAGAAGGCGGTAGTACAGGCCGTCAGGAGGCTGAGAAGGAGTTCGGGGTGGCAAGCCGCCGCCGCTGGGCGTCCGGGATCTGCTTTAGCCGTTGCGAAAAGGCTGTGTCGCCCCGCTCTTCGACGAGATACGCCGCTTCGGTCATCAACCGAATTCCGCCCATGAAGTCGTTTACATCGATGTATTCCGCTTCCACTCCACCGTGTGGGGCGCCATTGTGGTAGTTGCCCAGGGGAAAGGCGATGCCGGTGGTACGGTAGCCGTAGTGGGCAAAGGCGCTGGCCTCGCACACTCCACCGCTCATCAGTTGCCGTTGTACTTGGACTCCCGAGTTCCCGGCCCGCAAGGACTCCCGCGCCCGGACCAACGCCGCCTCGGCATGGGCGTCAAAGGTCATGGCCGCGTCGCCAACCCGGATTACCGGGCCGCCTCCCTGCTCCGCTCCGGGCAGGACCCGGCTGGACTCGACGGACACAATCAACGTATCTTGGGGCAGGCTCCCGGACTCAGCCAGCAGCCGGGCTCCCACCAAGCCCACTTCCTCGGCCCTGGTAAAGACACCGTAGACATCCCCCGGAGGCGGACGGATAGACAATGCGGCAAGAGTAGCCAGGATACCGGCGCAGCCGGCCAGGTCGTCGGCCGCCCGCATCCGGATGAAGTCGCCGTCCAACTCGAAATCTACCAGATCGAAAATCACCGGACGGGGCAACTCCAGCTCCACAGGCTCTGCAAGCCTGACCAACACCTGCTGAGCGCTATCATCTCCCCAGCGTCCGGCAGTGACCGCCGACAGGCGTCTGCCATTATCCAACACCACCTGCACGGGAACCCCAGGCTGGAGAGCGGCAGCCGGAACGCCGCCCAGTACGTCGGCAACCAGGTCTGACCCCTGGGCTTCCACCGCTTCGAAACCAGGGTGGTCCATGTGGGCTACCAGAGCCAAGGGCGTGGCGTTGGATTTTAGACCGCCGACACGGGCCACAACGTTGCCGTGTCGGTCTACCTGGATCTCCAGGCCCGCTTCCCCCAATACGCTTTGGACAACCGCCGCGACACCGCTCTCCCAGTAAGCCACCGCGGGCTGCGCCGCCAGCCTGGCCAGGATGTCCAATGCTTGCTGCTTGCCTTGGAGCACAGGTGTCACCTATGCGGAATTGCAATTGTCGGGTAATTCGTTGACATATCCAAGCAGGGGAGCATGAGCCCCTGGAGTTCATAGCGGGCGAGGTCGGCTGTGTCCGGGCGGAGGCGAGTTAGTCCACGGCGGAAGAGGCGGACTTGGAGCCAACGGTAGGGAGCATCTTCTCCTATGCCGGAGGAGCGGGCGGCTCGAGCCAGGGTGGGAGCAGCGGCGAAGATAGGCGTAGCTTGCAGCCGGCGGGAGGAAAGGCCGGATTTTTCGATTTCTGTACCATTCTGTACCATTTCGTCCCATTTTGGGGCGTCGGCAGCAGGTGAGGGAGGGTTGGAGGATTCGGGGCTGGACCGGCGTTTGGTCACGACATGTCACAGGCCTCAGTGGCTGGTCTTGATTGGGTCCGGCGATATGGCAGGGACCTGACCTGCATCCATGATAAGGGGAGCCTGGGAGGCTGGGCAAGGGGCAAGTGTCAGTGGTGGGGGCGTGAACTGTGATTTACGGGATTCATGGGATAGGCAGGATGGGGGCATTTTCCTGGCTGTGGGTTCGCCCGTTCGAGTGGTTCGAGAGCCTCACCACGAACGGACTTCCCACCCCCATCCCACCCCCGTTCGCCCTTCGAGAGCCTCAGGACAGGCCCTTCGAGAGCCTCAGGACAGGCCCTTCGAGAGCCTCAGGACAGGCCCTTCGAGAGCCTCAGGACAGGCCCTTCGAGAGCCTCAGGACAGGCCCTTCGAGAGCCTCAGGACAGGCCCTTCGAGAGCCTCAGGACAGGCCCTTCGAGAGCCTCAGGACAGGCCCTTCGAGAGCCTCAGGACAGGCCCTTCGAGAGCCTCAGGACAGGCCCTTCGAGAGCCTCAGGACAGGCCCTTCGAGAGCCTCAGGACAGGCCCTTCGAGAGCCTCAGGACAGGCCCTTCGAGAGCCTCAGGACAGGCCCTTCGAGAGCCTCAGGACAGGCCCTTCGAGAGCCTCAGGACAGGCCCTTCGAGAGCCTCAGGACAGGCCCTTCGAGAGCCTCAGGACAGGCCCTTCGAGAGCCTCAGGACAGGCCCTTCGAGAGCCTCAGGACAGGCCCTTCGAGAGCCTCAGGACAGGCCCTTCGAGAGCCTCAGGACAGGCCCTTCGAGAGCCTCAGGACAGGCCCAGGAAGGACGGGGAGGGATGGCGAGATTCCTGCTTTGGCGGGGAATGCCTTCTTGGATTATACCAATGGCCTGGACCCAAGTCCCACCGACGCACGAAAAGGCGCCATGCTATACTCGCTTTCGGCCTACGGGCACGATTTGGAGGAGGATTTCCATGCTCGAGCAGTTCTTGGTCAGCGAGGGAGATTCGGTCCTGGTCCCAGGCGACGACCTCAAAGCCACTGTCGCCGGCCTGTTCGAGAAGTTGGGAGTAGAGGCTGCAGACGCTCAGTTGGGGGCCGATGTCCTGGTGCTGGCCGACCTACGGGGCGTCGCCACCCACGGTGTTTCCAATATGCTCAAGAGCTATGTCGCCGGGTATCAGGACGGCAGCATAAACCCATGCCCCGACTGGAAGGTGGTCAGGGAATCGCCCGCCACCGCCAATATCGATTCCGACAGGGGCCTCGGCACCATTGTCGTCCCCAAGGCCATGGAAATCGCCGTAGAAAAAGCCAAATCAGTGGGCGTAGGCATGGTCACCATGTTCAATGCCCGCCACCTGGGCATGGCCTCATACCACGCTATGCTGGCCCTGCCGCACGACATGATTGGGGTCTGCATGACCAGTTGCCCTCCCCTTATGGCCCCGACCTTCGGGGCGGAGCCCCGGCTGGGCACCAACCCCATCGCCGTGGCCGCTCCCGCGCAAGACGAGCCCCCCTTCGTATTCGACGCAGCCATGAGCTTGGTAGCCAGCAACAAGGTCCGCATAGCGCGGTTGCTGGGCAGCAAGATACAGCCGGGATGGATGACCGATACGGAAGGCAATCCGGTTATGGAAGAGGCCGACATTCCCGATGACTACACCTTGCTGCCCCTGGGCAGCACGCGGGAACTGGGGTCTCACAAAGGGTATGGGCTTGCCGGCGTCGTAGACATCCTGGCGGGAGTATTAACGGGGTTCGGCTTTGGCATTAACCCGGGCCGCCCCAACTTCGGACACTACGTGGCCGCGTACAACATCGAGGCCTTCACCGACTTAGATGGGTTCAAAGAGATGATGGACCAGTGGCTAAGGATGTTGAAGGACACCAAGCCGGCGCCGGGCCACGAGCGGGTATTGGTCGCCGGCCAGCCCGAGGCTGAAACGGAGGCCGTCCGGCGGGCCCAGGGCATTCCCCTGCACAAAGACGTCGTCCGCTGGCTGCGTGACACCTGCGCCGAGCTATCGGTCCCCTGCCTGGTCTAGGCTTAGTTCTTCCTAAGCGGGCCAGCCTCGCCCCCGCCCTCAGCTCCCGTAGTAGCCCTGCAGCGTCTGGCTGAACTCGTCTGCGGTCATCGAGTATTCCTGGGTACCGTAGCTCTGCACCGCATAATAGCCGCATACGGCGCCCATTTGGGCAGCCCGTTCTACCGGACATCCCTCCACCAGGCCCTTTATCAGGCCACCGCGGAAAGCATCGCCGGCGCCGGTGGGGTCAACCACCTTTGCTCCAGGAACCGCGGGGATCTTGACGGCGCCCCCTTGAGTCACAACCTCGCAGCCCTCGCCGGCTTTGGTGGTCACGATAGTCCCCACCATTTCCAGCAATTGCTGGACCGATAGGCCGGTAGCGTTGCCTATCAATTGCAACTCATAGTCATTGGAGATCAGCACGTTTGCCTGATCGATAGCCCGGGCCAGGTCTCCGCTGTCCCATGCAGGCAGCGACTGGCCGGGGTCGAATATCCAGAAGATGCCCCGTTCACGGCAGGCCTGCGCATAGTCGGCCATGTCTTTTAGATTGCCGGGGGCTACGATGGCTATGGCCTGGGACGGGTCTACCTTGTCGAAATCGTACAGGGAAGGGTGTTTCATAGCCCCTGGATTGAAGCCGGTGATCTGGTTGTCCGCTTCGTCGGTCGTGATGTAGGCGGAAGCCGTCAGTTCCTCCGGGATGATGCGCACGTCGTCCGCGGCGATGCCCAGTTGCTCCAACCATTCCAGGTAGCGCTGGTGATCTCGGCCCAAGGTGGCCAGAATCCGCGGCTTCTCTCCCAATAAAGACAGGGCATAGGCAATGTTGCCTGCCGTCCCGCCGAACTTTTCCGCCAGCCCGTTCACCGTGAAGCTGACGTTGATCATGTGTATCTTGTCGGGCATGATGTGGTCGGAGAACCGGCCCGGAAAGTCCATGATGCGATCGTAGGCCAGGGAGCCCGATACTAGAATTTCCATGTATTGCTTCCTCGTTTAGGGTGGAATTACTGCCCTGAAACCCGGCCTATGCTACCTTGCGACAGGGCAGCGCTGGTCTCAAGCTGTCCAAATGTAGCCGCGCAACGGGGCAAGCGCAAGGCGGGCAAGCGAAGCAGAGGGGGCTAGTGTATCTGGAGTACACCCCGCTCCGTCAGCAACCGTGGAGCCCCTCCAAGTCACCCACGAACTCTACCAGGTCGCCGGGGTCAATTCCCTGCTCGGCGTACTCCCCCGCATTGATTTCCAACACGTACAGGGCGGGGCTGCTGGGTGAAAACTTGGGCAGGTCGCCCAGGGCCTGGCCCTCCTCAGGGGGCGGGGCGCCCAAAGTTACGTCCACTACTGTACAGTCTGCGCCAATCCACACGATGTCCAGGGGAAAGTGCATTTCCTTCATCCAGAAGGAGAACGTGCCCTCGTTCTCGAAGATAAACAACATGCCGGTTTCGGCCGCCATGACCTCCCGCCCAGACAGGCCCTGACTCCGCTGCTCCGGGGTCAGGGCCAGGTCCACGGGAAATAGGGCATCTCCAATTCTTACAACCGGGCCCTGGATGGGCGCCGGGGTTTCCGTTGGGAGGGCCGTTGCCGTTGCCGTCGGCGTTACAGGCGTCGGACTTAAGGCCGGGGGCTGTGTGGTCGATAGCGCCACAGCCGTTGGCGTCTCTGCAGGCGCCACAGGAGTTTTCACGGCCGTTGGCGTCCCGGCAGGGGCTCCGGGTGTTTCCGTGGCCTCTGGTGACCCTGCCGGAGTAGCCGAAGGCGTCGCGTCGGCGTTCGCAGCAGCAGGTGTCTGGGCAGGCGCCAAGGGCGTGGTCACGGTAGGGGGCGTCTCCACAGCAGCGGTTGGCGTGCTCGTTGCCGTGGAAGCCTCGGTGGGAGCCGCAGTCGAGTCAGTGGCAGCGCCGCCGCAACCCGTCGCGAACGCCAACAACAGCGCCACCAAGAGTGGAGTCACTACGCAACTTCCGGCCATGCGCCGGAAGGCCCTTCCCAATGGGCTTTGGCCCCTTGGGGACTCCGGTTCTCGGGTGTGGCCGTCAGGCTCTAACATCAATGGCCTCGCGTGTTGACGAAGTCAAAGGCCAAGGAGTAGTCTGAATGGCGCCAAGTCCTGCCGCGGGGGGCGAGAATGACGCAAGAGACCAAGTCGGTCCTGACTCCCGAAGTCAAGGCAATGATCGGCGTGAGCGGTGAAGTTGTCGAAGCATGGGGCGTGGTTGATCCAGAGTACCTGAGACGGTTTACCCAGGCCCTCATGGACCCCGACCCCAGGTACTGGGACCAGGAGTTTGCCGGGTCAACCAAATACGGTGAAATTATAACCCCTCCTATCATGGTTAGCTACATGGGCAACCGCGTCCGCCCCGACCAGGATGACCCCATCGCCAAGTCCTTCGAAGAGAACCCCATGTCCGACGGCATCGGCCGGCTCAGACTCCGCGGCACATTGCCCCCGATCCCTACTCACTTGGTGCGGGTGTTGAATGCGGGGAACGAGCTCGAGATTTACCAGTACCCCAGCATCGGTGACACGGTTTACTTCCAGAATAGGTACTCAGATATTCGAGAACGGGCGGGCCGTGACGGTCAACCGTTCCTCATCGTTACCACTGAAACGACCTACAAGAACCAGAATGACGAACTTCTGTGCATCACCCGGGCCTCCGGCATCCGGCGCTGAAGCCTTTCGCCATAAACGGCTATGCCGAAATGTCTCCTTGCATTCCCCCCAATAATCAGGCCAATAATCAGGCGCATTCTCCCTGAAAGGCAGTGGTTATGAGCGTTGCTTTAGAAGACCTGCTCAAGATGACCCCGGAAGAGATTCCGGCTCACAATGAAAAACCCACGTCGGAGCAGTTGCGGAACAAGTCGCAGACCTATTTCGAGGACGTTTACGAGGGAATGGAGCTGCCCAAGTACATATACAGCCCTACTCCCACCCATTTGTTCCGTTGGAGCGCGGCCATCGAGAATTTCCACCGAATCCACTATGACCTGGACTTCGGTCTCAACCACGACAAGAACCCCAGCATTCTGGTCCATGGCTCGTGGAAGCAGAGCGTGGTACCCCAGTACCTCAAAGACTGGACCTTGCCCGGAGGCTGGCCCTGGAAAGCGAGCATCCAACACCGGGCGATGCTGGTGCCTGGCGACATCATAATCCTGTGGGGCAAGGTGACCAGCAAAGAGGAGAAGGGCGGCATGGGCCTGGTGGGACTGGACCTGGGAATGATCACCCAGGACGGCATCGAAAGCATGCCGGGGACGGCTACCGTGGTCCTTCCGCTGAGGGACGGCCCGGAAATCCCCTATCCCTTTGTGCCGCCAGCCGATTAGATGCCCGTTTAGCTGCGCCGGCCGAAACTGTCCGGCAACGTCCTGCCAAGAGGTAGAAGTGCACCATGGCCCGATTTATTGCGATTCACAAATTGCCGGGGATTACCGAAGAGGAATTTCGAGACAAGCTGGACTCCGTACGGAAATGGCGGCCGGACCGCCGCACCACCATACTAAAGGTCTACGGCGACCTTGATAGCGGGACTTTGGTCAGCGAATGCGAGGCTGTGGAACAGGCCCACTTCGAGGACTGGATCAAGCTGGCAGGCTGGCCCGTCGAGTCCATACACAAGGTGGACCTGATCTGCCAGGTGGGCAACTTCTGGAAGGTGTGACCCGGCAGAGGGGCCGCTGCGGTCTGAGCATCCGCTGTGAACTCGGAGCTAGCGGCAACGCCAGCACACCCTACGCTCTGGAGCGTTAGTCTCTACTCCGAAATCCCCTTGGCTCCGAGACCCTCCCCCAAGCCCGGGGCGGCCAATAACGGAACCATGCCTTGCCCAATAAGAGCCTCCGGTTCACGGGACCAAAATGGCGGCTGTCGCGATCGCTGCCTTCCCGGTTGTCACCCATGACGAAGTATTCGTCAGGCCCCATCCACCATTCATGCAGAGTGCTGCGCTTTGGGGTCGAAGGCTGGTCCAGGTAGGTCTCCTTCAACAATTCCCCGTTTACGTAAACCAGGCCGTCATGCAGCCGTAGGTCTTCGTTGGGAAGTCCGACTATCCGTTTGATGAAGGTCCGGCCCCTTAACTCAGGGTTCGGGTCCGGAGGCTGGAGGACCACGATGTCCCCCCGGCGCAACAGGTCGTTGCGGTGACAAGTCGCTACCGCCAATACCGATTCCCCGTCAGTCATCGTTGGCAGCATGCTATCGCCCCGTACCACGAACCGCGCCGACGTTAGCAGGTCCTTAAGCGTCTGCATGAATTCAAAGCTGGGCATTATGTCAACTAAATTTGGATCTTAAGGCCCAAGCCGCCCGCCCGCAGAGTGTATATCTCCAGAACCGGGCCGCCGCGGTGTTCACGAGCAGTCCAACTATTCTACTCCCATGCTCAGGAGTCCGACGTCAGCGGCGCATTCGTCGTATACGGAATCGCCCACCCGCCATGCACCCTAGCGCACAGGTTTTCCACGCGGTTGCGGAACATATCCACCAAAATCGCCGGGTTATCCACAAACTCAGCCCCGGTGACCTGGTAACGATGACGCGGCAGCGCAACCCCCAGCCGGGTCAGAAAATCTCGTTGACAGCGATACTGTGCCTCGCCTATTATTTCGGCGTAGCGTCGTGAATCTCACCACATAGACTGAAGACCCCAGCATTGCGGTCCAACGGCTACAACCCCGGAATGCCCTACGCAATGACAGCCATGCCCAACCAAGACATAGCCTTGATAGCCCACCTGATGCGGCGGGCCGGCTTCGGCGCAGCTCGGGACGAGCTGGAAGCCCGAGCCGCCAAGGGCTACGATGCAACGGTGGAGGAGCTCCTCCACCCTGAAACTCATCAGCCTCTGGACCGCATGGAGATGATGCGCTACCACCCTTGGGCCTGGCGCCCAGCGACCGTCCCCGGTATGGGCGCCGCAGAGTGGCTGCACGACATGATAAACACCAAGAGGCCCCTGGAAGAGAAGATGGCCCTCTTCTGGCACCAGGTCTTCGCCACCGGCGTCTCCAAGGTGGACCACTACGACGACGTGATGGACATGGTCTTCAAGTTCCGGGAGAAGGGCATGGGAGACTTCCGGGAGCTTCTTTTGGAAATGGCCAGGGACCCGGCCATGATTTACTGGCTGGACAACTGCGAGAACCACGCCCATGCGGTGAACGAGAACTGGGGCCGGGAGCTTCTGGAGTTGTTCAGCTTGGGGGTGGGCAACTACACCGAGACGGACGTCCTGGAGTGCTCCAGGGCCTTCACCGGGTGGACCATCCAGCCCAAGCTACCCCGCGGCCCGCTGGGGCGCCACGACTGGTTTTTCGAGTACCGGGAAGAGGACCACGACGACGGGGAAAAGACCTTCCTGGGCCAGACGGGGAACTTCGACGGGGCGGACATAATCCGCATCATCTGCGAGCAGCCGGCGACTTCCCGGTTCATCGGCCGGCACCTTTACAACTTCTTCGTGGCCGACGAGGCGCAGGTGCCGGCCTGGTCCATGACCCCTCCCCTGGACCCGGAGGCGGTGGAGTTTCTGGCTGATACGTTGGTGGGGTCCAATTACGACATCCGCTCCACTCTGCGGGTCCTCTTCAACTCCGACTTCTTCAAGAACGCCCGCTTCACCCGTCTCAAGAGCCCGGCGGAAGTGGTGGTGGGCACATTGCGAATGGTAGGCGGAGCGGACTTCCCCGCTCCAGGGATAGGCAATCTGTCGCGCCAGCCCGGCTACATGGGACAGGACCTGCTCAACCCGCCCAGCGTCGAAGGGTGGCACACGGGGGCCGAGTGGATCAACAGCGGCTCCCTGATGCGCCGGGTGAACTTCACCGCGGACCTGGTTGGCGACCTGACCCGCCCCGGCGTCAGGGTGCTGGTGGAGCGGCTCAGGGCGCAGGGAGAGACCGCACCCCAATTGATGGTGGAGTGCTGCTTGGACCTGATGGGGCCATTGGACGTAAGTCCCGGCAGCCGGGAGGAGTTGGTCGCTTTTGCAGCGGAGGGGGGCAACTTTAGCTGGGACGGCGCCGAGCAAACCCAGGCGTCCCTGGCCAGGGTGTCCGAGTTGCTGCAGCTCATAGTTGCTTTGAGAGAATACCAGTACGCCTGAAATTAAAGGGGAGTGCGAGATATGACCGGAGCCGGCAAAGACCCCGTCTTGGTAGTGCTCCAGTTGACTGGAGGGAACGACTATCTCAACACGGTCGTACCCTACGCCAACCCCTTGTACAGGGACTACCGCCCTGCGGTGGGGATTCCCGAGGACCAGGTGATTCCCTTGGACGACACGGTGGGACTGCACCCCCGGATGGGGCCCATGAAGGCTATGTACGACCGTGGAGACATGGCCGTTATCCACGGGGTGGGGTATCCCAACTCGCCCCGGTCCCACTTCCGCTCCATGGACATCTGGCACACCTGCGAGCCAGACACACTGGGCGCCGAGGGATGGCTGGGAAGGGCGATCAAGGACATTGATCCCAACAAGGAGAACGTGCTTACTGCGGTGGCCTTCGGGTCGTCGCTTTTCCGGGCCTTGGTGCTGCCCGGCGTGCCGGTCGCCGTGGTGGACGACCTGGACACCTACGGGCTGCTTCCCGGCGTCTCGGAGCAACGGCAGCGGACCCGTATCCTGGAGCGGTTTGCCCGGCTCTACTCCCCGGTGATGGGCAGCGGGCCGGTGATGGACTACCTTGGCCAGACCGGGCTGGACACCCTGGAGGGAGCCGACACTCTGAAAGAAGCCCCCAAGATGTACTCGTCCAACGTCGAGTACCCGGATACGCCCTTGGCCAAGAGCCTGAAGGGCATCGCACAGGTGCACATGGCCGGCTTCGGAACCCGCATCTTCTACGTCGACCACGGTAGCTTTGACAGTCACTCCAACCAACTGGGAATGCACGACCAGTTGTGGACGGACGTGTCCCAGGGAGTCGAATGCTTCTTCGACGATTTGGAAGGGCACGGCGTAGCCGACAACGTGGCGATGCTCATGTTCAGCGAGTTTGGCCGCAGGACCCACGACAACGGCTCGGGCACCGACCATGGGGCCGGGGGAGTGGCATTCGTGTTGGGTAAGGGTGTCAAGGGCGGCCAGTACAGCGAATACCCCTCCATGGAAGAGCGGGACCTGGAACAGGGAGACGTGGCGCCAAACCACGACTTCCGCGGGCTCTACTCCACCATTATCGAAGACTGGATGGGGCTGGACGCCCGGCCCATCGTGGCAGGCAGCTTCGAAAAGCTGCCGTTTATCGGGTAGGGGACGATATTGGCCGTGCCCGCAGGAAGCCTGGCTCCGTCTCGCCCGCCTGTCTATCTTGCAAGGTCTAGAGGCTATCTCCATTGTCTGCCGGAGCCGACTGACGGACGGGGGCGATGCTAACCGAAACCGTCGCCGGCCGGACCTATGACTATAGCCACAACGTAGGGCGGCAAGCCATTACCGACGTGGGTTTCAGCTTTCCAGTGGACTTGACCCTGGACGCCGACGGTATCGCCTACGTGATTAACCGGGGTGGCGAGGAGATCAGCGGCGTGCCCTGGGACCGCACGGGCCTTGGGCAGCGAGTCAGCAGGGTATCCCTTGGCAGCCGGGCCGGGGAAGAAGAATACTTGGGCGAGTTTAGCGAGTACGGCAGCAGCCCAGGCCGGCTGATTTGGCCGGCGGGGATTGCCGCAGACAAACTAGGATACCTCTACGTTACAGACGAATGGACGAACCGGGTTTCGGTATTCGACAAAGAAGGCAACCTTCTACGTTGTTGGAACGCGGTGCAAAAGGGCGATGACGGACCCAACGGCATCAGCGGCATTGCCATAGATTCCAACGACACGCTGTACACTACGGACGGCCGCAGCCACAAAGTCCGACAATTCGCCAGCGACGGAGCGTTCTTGGGCGCATGGGGTCACCGGGGCGGCGGAGAAGGGGAACTGGACTCGCCGTGGGGAATCGCCGTTGACGCCGACGGTTACGTGTACGTGGCCGACCACTTGAACCACCGGGTGCAAAAATTTACCGCCGACGGGCATTTCGTGGCCCAGTTCGGCGGCCCCGGCAGCAAGAAATGGCATCTGAATCACCCTACCGACGTGGCGGTGGACCCTGACGGCGACGTCTACGTATGCGATTGGAGCCAGAACGCCTGGCAACCGGGACGTATCAAGATCTTCGATCCAGAAGGGAAGTTTCTTACCTGTTTAGTAGAAGACGCCCAGCAACTTTCCAAGTGGGCCCAGATGACCGTGGATGCCAACGCCGACTATATCAAGCGCCGCCGCGAAGTCCGCAGCACCGCGCCCGAATGGGCCTTCGCTCTGCCCACGTCGGTCGAGTTCGACGCGGCTAACAACCGCTTGCTGGTGGCGGACACCCAACGGGACCGCATTCAGATATACAATAAGCTGTCAGGGTACTTGGTGCCCCAGCTTAATCTTTAGCCATGAATTGCAATCATGGATTACAATGGGGAGCGGCATCAACCCTGGTTGGCCAAGGAATATCCCAAGCCCCAATTTTCAAACGAGGGACAGGACAAATATGCAAGGTAAGACAACCGTAGCCGGAATTCTGCAACAAGAAGGGGTCGAATTCCTCTTTTGCTTTCCCAACAACGCTCTCATCGACGCCGCGGCCGCCGCGGGCATTCGCCCCATCATCAGCCGCATGGAGCGGGGAGCGGTCAACATGGCCGACGGCTATAGCCGCATGAGCAACGGCGTCAATCCCGGGGTGTGTGCGGTGCAAGCCGGACCGGGCATAGAAAACGCCTTCCCCGGGGTTGCTCAAGCCTACGCCGACTCTTCTCCCATATTGATGCTTCCGGGCCACCAGGGGACTGCCCGCGAGGGATTCTCTTCCGACTTTAGGGCCGGTCCCAACTATGACGGCGTCACCAAATGGAACGCTTTGGTCAACCGCACGGAGCGAATCCCGGAGATGATGCGCCGGGCATACACCCAACTTAGGGTGGGTCGCCCCCGTCCCGTGCTGCTGGAAATGCCCACCGACGTGCTCGAGGGGGAGATCGACGAGTCCCAGTTCCACTACGCGCCAGTAGCCAAACGCCGCAGCGCCGGCGACCCCAACGACGCGGTCAGAGTAGCCCAGGCCCTGCTGCGGGCCCGCCGGCCGGTGATATACGCTGGTCAGGGAGTGCTCTACGCCGAGGCCACCGACCAGTTGGTAGAGCTTGCCGAGTTGCTCAACGCGCCGGTGATGACTACCACCCTGGGAAAAAGCGGCTTTCCAGAAGACCACTACCTCTCCCTTGGCACCGGGGGTAGCTCCGGCACCAAGGCCGTGGGAGAGTTCTTGCGGCAGGCCGATCTTGTCTTCGGCATCGGAGCCAGCTTCCAGCACACCCTGGCCGCGGCCCCCGTGCCTGCGGGCAAGAAGGTGATCCAGGCCACTGTGGACGAGACCGACTTGAACGGAGAATGTCCCTTGGACGACATGATCATCGGCGACGCCAGGTTGGTGCTCAGCCAACTCATCTATGAGGTAAAGGCGCAAGAAGGCGAGAATGGCCGGCGAGGCGATAGGACGGTGGCCGACGAAATCCACGCAGTGAAATCGGAATGGCTCGCCCAGTGGATGCCCCGCCTAAAGTCGGACGACGTTCCCATCAGCCCCTACCGGGTCGTTTGGGAATTGGACCAGGGACTGGACAAGGCCAACAGCATCGTCACCCACGACTCTGGCAATCCCAGGGACCAACTGGTGCCGTTTTATACGGCCACGACTCCCAGGGGCTACCTCGGCTGGGGCAACTCCACCCAGTTGGGCACCGGCCTGGGGCTCATCATGGGGGCCAAGCTGGCCGCTCCGCACAAGACGGCCGTCAACGTCATGGGGGACACGGCGGTGGGCATGTGCGGCACCGACCTGGAAACGGCTTCCCGCAACAAGATCGGCATCATCAGCGTGATTGTCAACAACGGCGCCATGGGCGGCTACGAGAAGCACATTCCCATCGCCGTGGAGAAGTACGGCTCCAAGTTCACCAGCGGCGACTACACAAAGATGGCCGACAGCCTGGGTTGCCACGCCGAGACCATAATTCGGCCTGACCAGATCGCGCCGGCGCTGTATCGTGCCCAGGAAATCGCCGCCACCGGGCAACCCGTGGTCTTGGAAATCATGACCAGGGAAGAGCCGGTGTTCTCCCGGTATTACTGACCGGTGCTGTCCGTTTTTCTCGTCTGCCATCACCGGCGTCCAGTGTGGCAAGCCTCCCCCTTGGGAGGTCCCTTGGACATCGGCGCTGGCATAATTCCCGCCGTCTAAAAGAAACATTGTGAACACCGACTTCTACAAGCAATCCTTACCGGCCCTTGACTTGTCAATTGAACGGCACACCGAGCAGGCTCCGTTAGACGGGCAGTATCACGTAATCAAGGACGGGGAATTGGTGGGGTCGTTCCGTTCCCTCAAGTTGGCGCAGAAACTGTTCCGCAGCATCGTTCAGGAAAGCGGCTACCAGCCGGCCCCGCCGGAGGCCGGGAAGACCGTTTCCGAGATGATGACCGAGCGCTACCTGGAGTCCAAAGACCTTTACTGGTCCGACAGCCACAAGTATCGCGACGGAGGCGGGCGCGGCGGGCGCGGGGGCATCTGAGAGCTAACGCCGCCAACAGGCAAGGCAGGCATTGCAGCGCTGCCTAGCCCCGTTTCTCCTCAAGAGGCCACAGCATGAATCGGAACCGACGGTCCAAGGGCACCCAGACCAGTTCCTTCGGTACCCCAGGAAGGTTTGGGCACGACTCAACCAAATTTTATGCGAGCCGGCTCTACGAGGGGCTGCCCCAAGAACGCCGGTCGCAGTACCAGGAAGCCCCACTGCCTAACGATGTCGCTAACCGGATTTTGTGTAAGTCCGGCGAACTGATGGACGACCTGCCGGACCATAGCATCCACCTGATGGTGACGTCGCCCCCCTATAACGTCGGCAAGGACTACGACGAAGACCTGACCCTCGACGAGTACCGGGCGTTTCTCCAGCGGGTCATGTCCGAGGTCTACAGGGTATTGGTGCCAGGGGGCCGGGTCTGTCTCAATCTGGCAAATCTAGGCCGCCGGCCGTATTTGCCCCTGCATTCGTTCATCATCGAGGACATGCTTTCGCTGGGATTCCTGATGCGCGGCGAAATAATCTGGGACAAGGCCGCCAGCGCCAGCCCTTCCACTGCATGGGGAAGCTGGAAATCCGCCGCCAATCCCACCTTGAGGGACGTCCACGAGTACATCCTGGTGTTCTGCAAAGATTCCTTCGGCCGCCCCCGGGTAGATGGTCGAGAGCCGACCATCACAACGGAGGAATTCCTGGAATACACCAAGAGCATCTGGAGATTCCCGGCCGAGCCTGCCAGGAAAGTAGGCCATCCCGCCCCTTTCCCGGTGGAGCTACCCTACCGATGCATCCAGCTCTACACCTATGCCGGGGAGGTCGTCCTCGACCCCTTCATGGGAAGCGGGACCACAGCGGTGGCGGCGGTGAGGGCCGGACGGATTTTCGTAGGCTATGAAATCAACCCGGAATATTGCTCGTTGGCTGCTACGAGGGTGGAAGAGGCCCGTTGCCAGTCTCGGGTGCCGCAGTTAGCTTCATTTGACCAGGGCAGTTGCGGCTGATGAATTGACCTGCGGACAGAAACGTAATCGCCGATGGTAAGTGGAAGGGAGCGTGGGATGAGTTGGGGTTGGGCCTCAGCCCATAACCATTACGTACCAGTCCGTAGAATCGCCTTGCCAACCGGAGCTAGTTGGCGCCTCTACGGGCGATTTCTCCTTGTCGTGGGAGCTATTGGAGAAACTCTTGAGCACAAACGGTCAGCGAACGTCATAGTCCTTGAACATGGCCCTAGCGCGAGCGATTCTCGATTGCTCTATTGACAGTAGGAAACTAACAGGGATAGGGTAGGAACATAGAAAGCGGTTGGGCAAGGTAAGGGCCGGGAGATAAGGTTGTGGCAACGGTGGAACAGAGGGTAAGCTACGTCGAGGGGAAGCTTGACTCTCTGGCTACGAAAGCTGACCTCGCAGAACTGGAAACTCGGCTTATCAAATGGATCATTGGAATGATGGTCGGCTCTGTGGCTATCGCCTCTACCATTGCGTTGCTGGTGCAGCGATTGACGGACTGAACGGTCTTCCGCCGCTACTGTCCCCCGGAAGTAGTACCCGCAGACCATCCTCTTAGCATGCAGGCCCGTTAACGTACTCCGGGGCTACCTTGCGGGGCACCAACTGGCCGTCACCTGGAGTCCCCAAGAAACGCCCGTCCTCCACCACGACCTGGCCCCTGAGAATTGTTGCCACGGGCCAGCCCTCTATCTCGAACCCTTCCCAGATACTGTAATCGGAGATGTGAAAGTCGTTCTTGGCCAGCCTCTTCTTGACACTTGGGTCGATGAGCACAATGTCCGCGTCGCTGCCGGGAGCGATGACGCCCTTGCGCGGGTAGAGCCCCATAATTTTGGCGGCGTTGGCAGAGGTTACGTCGACGAACCGCTGCAACGACATACCCCGCTTGGATACCCCCCCGCTGTAGGTAATGCCCATCCGGGTCTCGGCGCCGTTATGGCCGCCCGTAACGTCGGAAACGGTCCTGCCGGCGATTTTCAGCTCCCACGAAGTGCAGTATTCGTCGGTGGCCATGGTATTCAGACCGCCGCGCACTATCCCTTCCCATAAGGAAAGCCGGTCCTCCTCGGACTTGAGGGATGGGTAGGTGTGATACTTCATGCCGTTCTCCTCCCGGTAATTGTCGGCGCTGAAGCAGCAGTAGTTGTGCAGAGTCTCGCCGTATACCGGCATCCCCTTGGCCCTCGCCTCATGTATCGCCTCGATCCCCTGCTTGGCGCTTACGTGAACGAAATAGACCGGGGCTCCGGTCCACTCGGCAACCCGCAGCACTCTTCGGAAAGAAACGTCCTCGGACTCGTTGCTGTGCACCAGGTGCATGTTCCACCACTCGGTGCGCTCCTCCCTGGCCAGCTTCTGGTACATGTGCTGGACCATGTCGTCGTCCTCGGAGTGGACCAGCAGCATAGCCCCCAGGCGCTGCACCTGCTCCATCAGGTCGTGAAGATGGCCCATCCGCACCATTCTAGGCTGGGAATCTGCCGACGGGGGCCGGATATTGGTGGTGAATATCTTGACCGTGGGAAAGCCGTCGGCAACGGCCTCGCCAAGCTGCCCCATAATCTCCGGCGCGATCTCTCCCATCAACATCAGGTGGTGGGAATAGTCGGCAAAAGAATTACCCTTCCATACATCCGTGCGTTCCTGGATTGCCTGGTTAATGTCTATGCCTGGGTACTGCATCGCGAAGTCCAGGATAGTCGTTGTGCCGCCAAACAGGGCAGCGCGGCTCACCTGGTCCGGAGGAGCGGTCGTCAGGTTTCCCCGGCCCATAATCGGCGCCGATATGTGGGCGTGGGGCTCGATGCCCCCCGGCGCCACGACCATGCCCGCAGCATCGATAATGCGGACCGCCTCCTCGGTGAGGGCGCCCGGAGCGGCTACGGCAACGATTTTCTCCCCCTGCACAGCTACGTCCCAGGAGCCTACTCCCCAGGGAGTTACCACCTGTCCGGCGCGAATAATCAAGTCCAGCATCCTGGGCCCTCCTTCGCCGTACCGATCGACGGCAGATACCGGAGTTTAGCACAGGCGCCCTAAGCGCCATCATACCCGCTGGACCCTCAACACATTCCGCTCTAAGACCCTTCGAAAACACCCGAATCACGGTGTTTAGGGAAGCCGGTCCGCGGCCAACTCCGAAGGAAAACCGTGGTCAGTCAAACCAACAATTGTCGGTTGACTTTGCGCTGTGCATCCTGCAAAATCCAATCAATTATCACCACCCTGATTTGAGGTGTTCGAGGATGGGGAGACGCTTGTTCAAGGAACTGGAACGGGCCTACGGCTTCGACGAGGTGGCCATCGTCCCCGGCCAGGTGACCGTCAACCCGGATTTGACCGACACCAAGATGACCATTGGCGAACACGCCTTCGATATACCGGTAATGGCCTCGGCCATGGACGGCGCGGTGTCTCCCAGATTTGCCACGCTAATGAACCAGATGGGTGGCTTGGGAGTGCTCAACGGCGAGGGGCTATATACCCGCTACGAGGACCCCTACTCCGTATTGGAAGAAATCGTTTCCTCCCCACAGGACGAGGCTACCCACTATCTGCAGCAGGTATACTCCGAGCCGGTCCGTGAAGAGTTAATCGGCCAGAGGGTCCAAGAAATCAGAAAATCGGGCTCGGTCTGCGCCGTCTCCTTCACTCCCCAAAACACCAAGCGAATGTCCCCCATAGCCGTCGAGGCGGGAGCAGACATCGTTTTGGTCCAGTCAACCGTTACCACGGCCAGGCACATGTCCCGAAGCTACCGGGGCCTGATATTCTCCGAGTTGGTCAAGACGTTGACCGTCCCGGTAGTAGTGGGCAACTGTGTCACCTATCAGGTGGCCAAGGAACTGATGGAAACGGGCATAGACGGAGTCCTGGTGGGTGTCGGCCCAGGAGCCGCCTGCACCACCCGGGAAGTCGTGGGGGTAGGGGTGCCGCAGGTGACCGCCACAATGGAGTGTTCCGCCGCTAGGGAGGACTACTTCCGCCGCACCGGCCGTTACGTAACCGTGATCACCGACGGCGGCTTCCGCAGCGGGGGTGACGTCTGTAAAGCCATCGTCAGCGGAGCCGATGGGGTAATGCTGGGCACTCCCTTCGCCCAAGCGGAAGAAGCCCCCGGAAGGGGGTACAACTGGGGCATGGCCAATTCCCACCCCGAACTGCCCCGAGGCACTCGCATAAAAGTGGGGACCAAGGGCAGCTTGCAGCAGATACTATACGGCCCCACCTCGGTCACCGACGGCACCCAGAACTTCATGGGCGCTCTGCGGGTCGCCATGGGCATGTGCGGGGCCTACACTATTCGAGACATGCACAAAGCCGAGATGGTCATTGCCCCGGCCATTAAGACCGAGGGCAAGTCCTACCAGTTGGGAGGATAGCTCCCCAGCGCCCCTGAATTCCACTGCTCTTGGCCGCCGGGTACCGGCGCTCCCCTGAACGGATTGGGTAGCGGAATGCCCGCAGCCGCGCACCAAATTCCCTCCCCCCAAGTCCTCGATTCTCCATCCGGCTAGCCCACCGGGCTGCTCCACGCCGCAGCAAACTACGACTCCTCTCCCGCTTCAGGATGTCGCGGCCCAGCCGCGCATTGCTTCTTTTTGGGATGCGGGGCGCCCACCGGGTTACTCTCCCCAGTCCTCTAGGCATCCCCCATTCCCTTAGATGCAGCAGCCTTCCGACCGCGGCGGTGAGTCCGGTTCCCCACGCCTCGACCTGTCAATTTATGCCCGTGCAGGCACAAGCGCGGCATCGCCGTATGCCAGAATTCGTCGCGTTCTGACCCAGGACCGAGATTAACGGGTAATGTTAATGGAGTATTAATTGCAACTGGCATCACAATGTTGACGAAAACCATCCATGGTTGATACAATTTCGGCGTATCAAAAAGAAGGTTTTAAGCCATGACACAAGACGTATTGACACCGGTACAAATCGACGAAGCAGCCCAGCCCAGCTGCCAACACTTCTGGGTGATTCAGCCGGCCATGGGTCCGGAAAGCAGCGGCACTTGCCGGGCCTGCGGCGAGACCCGGGCGTTCAAGAACTACGTCGAGGGCGCCGCTTGGGGCGACGCCAGGCTTGCCAACCGCACTGACGCGTTGAAACTGGCTGACGTGCAGAGGGTAACCTCCGCCTACATGAACGTCGACTCCGACGAGTAAGCCTCTCCGAGCCCAACGGCTGCTCGGTTCCGAGGCCGCCGCTTGTCCTAAAGGCACCCTCTTTTGTATCCGAGCCGCCCAGAATTGGCGTATCTTGTATATTCCCCTTGACAAGCGGTTATCCGGCCAGGGTTTATAATACCCCCTGCCGGAGGTTCCATGGCAACATCGTCCCGAGACCCTCGTTTCACCCATCTCCACGTTCACACCGAGTACAGCATGCTGGACGGGATCAGCCGCATCCCGGACTTGGTCGCCCGCACCGGCGAGCTGGGCATGGACTCCCTGGCCATCACCGACCACGGGACCTTCTACGGAGTAGTCGACTTCTATTCGGCCTGCAAACAGGCCGGCATCAAGCCCATCATCGGCTGCGAAGTCTACGTGGCCCACGGCAGCCGCTTTGACAAGCAGGGCGCTGAACGCAGCCCCAACCATCTGGTGCTTCTGGCCCGCGACAACGCCGGATACCGGAACCTGATGCGCCTGGTAACCCAAGCCCAGGTCGAAGGCTTCCACTACCGGCCCCGAATAGACAGCACTTTGTTGGAAGAGTGCAGCCAGGGCCTTATAGCGCTCTCAGGCTGCCCGTCTGCGGAGGTGCCCCGGCTGCTGGCCGACGGCGATAACCAGGGCGCCGCCCGCGTCGCCGCCGGGTACAAACAGTTATTCGGCGACGGTTACTTTCTGGAGTTGCAACGCCACGAGCAAGTGCCCCAGCTTCCCCAAATCAACCAAGGGTTAGTCGCCCTGGGCCAGGAACTGGACATACCGTTGGTGGCGACCAACGACGCCCACTACGTCCGGCAGGCGGACGCTCCCTTGCAGGACGTGTACATCTGCATCCAGACCAACACCACCGTCAACGACCCGCAACGCCTGCGCATGGAAGACGACTCCTATTACATCAAGAGCCCCGGTGAAATGGCCCAACTCTTCCCGGATTTCCCCCAGGCGCTGGCGAACACCGGCTTGATCGCCGACATGTGCGACGTGGAACTGGACTTCGGCCAGGTCCACCTGCCCAAATACCCCACTCCCGACGGCATGGCCGCAGACGAATACCTGGCCAGGCTCTGCTGGGAGGGGTTCAAAAGCAGATACCCCCACCCCACTCCTCTTGCCGAAGAACGGCTCCGCTACGAACTCGAGGTCATCCAACATACCAACTTCGCCAACTACTTCCTGGTTGTATGGGACATTATCGATTTCGTCAGGCGGCAGGGCATCATGTACGGGGTGCGGGGCAGCGCCGCGGGCAGCGTCGCACTTTACTGCTTGGGCATCACCAACGTAGACCCCCTGGAATACAGGCTGGTCTTCGAGCGGTTCCTTAACCTGGAAAGAAAAGAAATGCCCGACATCGACCTGGACTTCCAGGACGACCGGCGGGACGAGGTGCTCCACTACGTAATCGACCGCTACGGCAGCGACCGTGTGGCCCAGATCATCACCTTTGGCACCTTGGGCGCCAAAGCAGCCTTGCGGGACGTGGGACGCGCCCTGGGCATGGCCTACGGAGACGTTGACCGCGTGGCCCGCATGGTGCCCTTCAAGGCCCGTACCCTGGAAGACGCCCTCAGGGTAAATGCTGAATTTCGCGACCGTTATCAAGAAGCTGAAGACGTCAAGAAGCTGGTGGACACCGCCCAGGGCCTGGAAGGCATCGTGCATCACGTCAGCACCCATGCCGCCGGCGTGTTGATTGCCGATGAACCACTGGCCGAGACCGTCCCCCTGCAGCGCCCGGTCAGGGGGCAGGACGACAGCCCGGTGTTGATGACCCAGTTTTCCATGGACCCCGTGGCCCAGTTGGGCCTGCTCAAGATGGACTTCCTGGGCCTGACCAACCTCACCATACTGGACCGCGCCGTCAAACTGCTCAACGAAAGCCAGGGGATCCACATCGACCTGGACAGGCTGGCCCTGGACGACGCCGCAACCTTTGACCTGCTGTCTTCCGGCAACACCAACGATCTGTTTCAACTGGAAAGCGCCGGCATGCAGCGGTACATCAAGGAGCTCAAACCCTCCAGCTTGAGTGACATTTCGGCGATGATAGCCCTCTACCGGCCGGGGCCCATGGAGAACATAGACACCTTCATCGACGCCAAGTTCGGCCGGGTCCCAATCACTTATCCCCACCCCAGCTTGAAAGAGCTCCTGGACGAGACCTACGGCATCATCGTTTACCAGGACCAGGTGCTGCTGATACTGCAGCAATTCGCCGGGTATTCTCTGGGCAGCGCAGACATCGTCCGCAAGGCCATGGGCAAGAAGATCCCAGCCCTGATGGCCCAGGAGCGGGACCGGTTCGTCGCGGGCGCCCGCAACAACGGCTTCGATGAAAAAGTGTCTGTCGACATCTTCAATCTAATTGAGCCCTTCGCCGGATACGCCTTCAACAAGGCCCACAGCGTCAGCTATGCCCTGATTTCCTATTGGACGGCCTACTTCAAGGCCCACTATCCCCAGGAATACATGGTCTCGGTGTTGAATTCCCGGAGGGACAACCCCGAAAAGGTGGTGAGTTCCATCACCGAGTGCTTCCGACTGGGCATCCAGGTGCTCCCGCCCGACATAAACAAGTCCAACGAACACTTCGTCATAGAGAAGGACAACGGCTCCGCCGGGCTGCGCACCGGATTGGCGGCCATCAAGACCGTGGGAGAGGCCGCGGTAAAGCCATTGGTGGAAGAGAGGGCCGGCGGCGGGCCGTACCAGTCTATTGATGACTTCTGCCGCCGGGCCGATCCCAGGGCCCTCAACAGGCGCACCCTGGAAAGCCTGGTGCGGGCCGGGGCTTTCGATTCCCTCGCCCCTCGCGGCGCAGTCCTCGAGGCCTTGGACCAGATAATCGCCACCGCCCAGCGGGAGGCCCATGCCCGCAGTTCCGGCCAGACCAGCATGTTCGGCGGCCAGAATGACCAGTCAAGCCACGACGCCGTGCCGGGCATACCCTTGGATGGGCCTGATGTGTCTGTTCACCAGAAAGCGGCATGGGAACGCGAACTCCTGGGCGTGCCCTTGTCCCACAATCCCTTGAAAGACCTGGCGGGCGTAGACCCTAAGGGCGCCCTCACGTCCCTGGACCAGCTGGACGAAAGTATGGAAGGCCAATCTTTGGCCCTCTTGGGCCAGATTACGGCCGTAGATGAACGCCACACCCGGGAGCAAAAACGGTTCCTGCTGGTCACCCTGACCCTGCTGTCAGGGCCGATGGAGATAATCGTCTGGCCGGATGTGCTGGCCCGCACCGAGCAAGTATGGTCTGATGGCAAGCTGGTGCGCGTTGCCGGCAAGCTTCGATTGAGGGCCGACCAGTTCTCCCTGGCTTGCGACCAGGTTGAAGAATACTCCCCCGCCGAGACGCCCCCAATCAACGGCGTCGCGCCGTCGTCTGCCAACGGTCACTCCGCCGCCCGTTCCAGCGGCTCCAACGGAGCGCGGCAAAAGCGCTCGTATTCGCCAAGCACCCCTGCGGCCGCCGCCGGCAGTGTGCCTCCCCCGCTCCCCCACTCCAATGGCAAGAGCCACCGGGTGGTGTTCCTGGGGTTGACAGAGTCGGACGACTCCCCCGGAGATAGCCTTCTGCTCAGAGAGGTCATCGGCGCTCTTCTGGAGCATCCCGGGACCGACAGGGTCAACCTGGAAATCCACACCGGTGGGCGCACGGTCCTGATGGACCTGCCGGTGGTCAGTACCGGCTACTGTGAAGGTCTGCACCAGCGGCTGGAGTCTTTGCTGGGGCCAAACACCGTGAGGCTGCACGACGGCCCTGGCTGAGCCATAGCTGCTTTGGCAGCGTAAGTGCAGGCGCCGACCGCTCCCCGGCAGCATCCAAAATCGGTGGAACAAGAGGAGTTGGACTATGCGGCTCTCTGGACGTACGGCGATAATTACCGGAGCCGGGCGGGGTGTCGGTCGGTCCATCGCTCTCACCTATGCCCGGGAAGGCGCGCGGCTGGCCCTGGTAGCCAGGAGCGTTGACGAACTGGAGGAAACAGCCAAGCTGGTGCAGGCTTTGGGCGCCCCCGCATTGGTCGTCCCAACCGACATCAGCGACCGGGAACAGGTCGACCACATGGCGGCCCAGGTCATTGACCGCTATTCCACCATAGATGTCCTGGTGAACAACGCCGCCATCTCCGGGCCGGTGGGACCGCTTCAGGCTGTTGATCCGGACCGCTGGGTCCAGGTCATACAGGTGAATCTAATTGGCACTTATCACTGCTGCCGGGCGGTGCTTCCGGCAATGGTCAAGCAAGACCGGGGCCGGATCATCAGCCTCACGTCAGAGGTCGACATGGCCACTTGGTATAGCATGTCCGCTTACTCCACCAGCAAGGCGGCGATAATACGGCTCACCGAAGGCCTGGCCAGGGAGTTGGCCCATACCAACGTTCGCGTGAATGCCCTGGGGCCCGGTGGAATTCCCTCGCGAATGGCCGAGGAGATACGGGACAAGGCGGCCGCGGCCGGGATCTACGACCTATCCGAGTCGTGCCGGGCGGTGGCCGCCGGAGAAAGGGACGCTACCGAGCAGGCCACGGCCCTGGCCCTGTTCCTGGCCTGCGACGACTCGGGCAATATGAGCGGGAAATTGCTCTCCGCGATGTTGGATGACCTCTCCAACGTGCAGGAGCGGATACCGGAGATTATGGGGTCGGACGCCTATCAACTGCGGCGACAGGCGCTGCCCTAGCGCTTTCTACCCCTGGCGCGGCGCCGAACCTATCCGTTCAACCGCCTACGCGGATGCGGCCAACCAAGGGGGATAGCCTCTAGTCCCCGGCCATGGTGACTACGGCCCTTTCCAGGCCGGCGGCCATGGATGAGCCCGGGTACTTGGCCGGGTGAATCCCCTGGCCCAGCCTCTCCTCTATTAGCTGTTCGTTTTCGTCGTAGTAGGGGCCTTCTACGCTTTCCAGGTATTTGATCCACTTGGAACTGCTGCGGCGGATTTCCCACGCCCAGTAGCCGTAGGCGATGCGCTTCAGCCCGCACCAGACGTCGCCTCTCAAGAACCGGCGCAATATTTGCTTGGGCCCGTAGAACTTCCTGTATGCCCGGTTGACCTCCCGTTGCAGGGTGCTGGGTTTCATGTGCTTGGGAAGGAACATCACGAACGTCCCGTCCAACCGGTCCCAGCTTGGCAGGAAGAACCGCTCGATGGGTATGTTGGGAGAGTTCAATTCCGGGTAGCCGCTAAGAGGAAAGAGGGCCACGTAGTCAACGTCTACTTCGATCGCCGCGTCAATGGTGCCTCGAATGGTCTCCACGGTGTCGGCGTCGGACCCCATTACGAAAGACCCCAAGACTCTCAGCTTGTGGGCCTTGATGGTCGCCAGCGACTTGCGGAGACCCTCCTGGGTCTGGGCCTTGTTCAGCTTCTTTAGAACGTCGTTGTCGAAAGACTCCAGGCCCATGTAGAGCGTATTGATTTGCGCCTTCTTCAGCAGGGCCAGCAATTCCTCGTCGCGGGCAACCTCCATGCGCGTGAAGCAGATGCCGTACCAGTCGATCTTCTCTTCGATAATTCTGTTGAGCAGTTCTTTCGTGCGGTCCCGTTTAACCGTGAAGTGATTGTCTACGATGAAGAAATACTTGCTGCCCACCAAGTTCTGCTGGTACTTGATGTCCTCGATGATGCTGTCTATGCTCCTCACCCGGTATCCCCGGCCCAGTTCCCTGGGGGCGATGCAGAAAGAGCAGTCGTAGGGACAGCCCCGAGACGTCTGCAGAAGCTGCCAGCGCATTTTCAGGTTCTTCAACAGCTTCCACCAGGGCCAGTCCATGTACCCATGGATCAGCTCCAGGTCGGGGATGGTCTCGAATTCCTGCACGAAAGGCCTGTCTGGATTGTTCTTGATTTTCCCGTCCTGCCAGTACGATATCCCCAAGACTTTGCTCAGGTCTCCCCCGTTTTGCCAAACCTTCAGTACCTCCGGCAGCGTCTCGTCGCCTTCTTTCCGGACCACCACGTCGCAGTATTGAAGAGTGTCCTCGCACATCACCGAGGGATGGGTGCCGCCCATGACTATCGGCATGTCTGGGCGCACGGCCTTGATTTTGTTGATGTATTCAATGCTCTTGGGCATCGTGGAACTGAACGAGTGAAGGCAGACCACGTCCGATGTCATCACTTCGTCCCATTGAATGGGGCCGATGTGCTCGACGTAGACCTTCACGTCGTAGCCCTCGTTCCGCACCACCGTAGCCACCACCGGCATCCCGTATTCCGGGAATACGGCGTGAGTAACCAGGTTCCAATACGGCAACTCGGGGCTTATGAAGCTGACTTTGTTAATTTCCACGGGACGGCCTCCCTATAAAAGCAGTGACGCAAAACAGCTTGGGCGACAGGGTTTGAGCGCCGCAGGCCGATGTCTGAATCCACCCCAAGGATGATGGATGACATCGATGGCAGCCGGCCCGGGCTCATGCCGTTGGGGATTCATAGTCCCTATGGCACATAAACATAGCCTCGCTGCCGGAATCTGTCAACGGCAGCTACGCCCCTCGTGTACGGTCTTCGCCAAGTTAAGACGGATTTCCTCGATTATCCCTCAGCCAAAAACTCTCGAATCACCGAGGCCAACTCACCCGGCTTGTGATACCCGATGTCGTGCATCGTTTCGGGTACCCAATGGACCCGGCAGTCCCGCAGGTTTTGCGCTGCAGAATCCACCATCGCACGGCGCATCTGTACCCACTCGGACTTAGCATATTCCACGTGGGGGGCCGCCACCACGATCAGGGCTGGACAGGCGACATTTGGCAAAACACTGGATGGCGGGTGCTCCCACATGGTCCGGATTACCTGGGCGTGGTTGTCGGGACGAAGTACGTCTCTGATGAATCCGTCTTCGTCCTCGTAGACCATGGTCTGTACGATGCGGGCCAGTTCGTCGCTCCAGCAGTCGGCCAACTGGCTGCTCAACCTGTCTAAGAATTCCTGCCGGGTGCCCGTTACGTTTCTTGGCCGCAGCCGGTTGGCGAATCCCTCCCAGCTGCCGTCAGGGCTGATACGGGAGTCGATAATCCCCCCGTCGATCATGACCAGCCGGTTCAGCCTCTTAGGATGCCGGGCCGCTGCCGCAGAAGCCACGTGGCCTCCCCAGGAATGCCCCAATACGGCAGCCTGCTCGATGCCCAGCCGGTCCATCAAGCCCGTCACGTCCATAGACAGGGTCTCCCAGTCGTAACCGCTTGGGGCCTGGGTGGTCTTGCCGTGGCCCCGTTGGTCGGGCGCAATGATCCGGAAGTCCCGCCGGAGCAGGGGCGCCGCCAGGTCGTACCAGTGGCAGGAAGACGCCAATCCATGCAGGGCTATCACCGGAGGGCCGTCGCCGCCCCAGTCAAGATAGTGGACCCGCAGGTCGCCAACGTCGGCCCAACCTTCCGCAGGTTGGTTCAAAGCCGGTCCGCCCTCAGCCAATGTAATCTCCCGTCCAGGGCAATCTTGTGCCCAAGATATCAAGTTAACGTTAGTGAATCCGCTTTAGCAAGAAGGGGGAATCACCAGCGCCATTGCCCACGCGGGCAAGACACCGTAACCTAAGCCTTGTCCGAAAATATGGCTTTTGCTTCCAAATCAAGAAGCTCCGCCTTAAGCCCTACCCCTCCACCGCTGTAGCCGCCCAGGCTTCCGTCGCTGGCAATGACCCGATGGCAAGGTATCACCAGCGCCAACCGGTTCCGCGCCATCGCCTGTCCCGCGGCGCGGACCGCCCCGGGGCTGCCGGCCGCGGCGGCCAGCCAGCCGTAGCTCCTGGTCTCGCCGGGTGGAATTCGCCGGCAGGCCCGCCAAGCCGCCGCAAAAAAGGGAGGCGAATCAGACAGGTCTAACTCGATATCATCGCAGGTATCGCCCTCCCCTCTGAAGAATCTGTCCAGCCAGGCCGCCTCCGCGTCGAACCCGTGGGGTTCGTTGTCCGACTCGTCCAGTTCCGGCCCCAGCCCTCCCAAGGCCTCCTGGAACCCCGGCCTTAGGCTCAAGCGGCGAAGTCCTTGATCGCTGCCCAAAAGTCCTATCCAGCCGAAAGGCGACTGCAACACATGGTGCTTGTATTTCATTGCCGGTTCCTCCATCGAATCACCCTCAATAGTAACGGCAGCCGCAAGCGCAGCCAAGCTCTGGTCAACCGCCAGCCTCCCCCGCGCTGCAACTTCTTTGGCCCGTAGCGGTTTCGCACATAGGCGTCCACCACCGCCGAAATCTCCTCGCGATAGGCCGGAAGGGCCTGTCCTAACCGGTCTCGGTATTGGTAAGGCGTCTGGTGGGGAGCCGGCCCGTTGGAGCTCAGCGCTCCCAGAAGTGACAACCGGCGATAGGCGAGTCCGGGGTCCCGGGAAGGGGTCATGTACCTCCTCCAAAGCAACCATCCGATGCCCGCCGCCAAGGCTGAGGCTGCCAGGGCGAACAGAAGCCAGGGAAGGATTCTCCGGAACCCGGCCGCAAACGCAGAGATATCCTCAGCATCGGCGAATCCTGATCTCGAGGCAAGGACATCCGGGCAATCCTCAAAAAGCGGAATGCAGTCGTCTTGTTGAGCGCCTCCCCCGGCTCCACCGCTTGCCTGGTCCGTCTCCTCCTGCAATCCCGGTTGGTAAGAAGCAGGAAGAGACCTGCCCGCGGTCGGTTCGAAGCTGATCCACCCGTAGCGAGGGAAGAACACCTCTACCCAACCGTGGGCGTTGCTGTCGGCGACAACGTAGGCCTCCCGGTCGGGGACTTGGTTTCCGGCGTTGTAGCCGGTAACGAGACGGGCGGGCACGTTCACCGACCGAAGCAGCACTGCCATCGCAGAGGCATAGTATTCGCTATATCCTCTCCCCAGGGTGAATAGGAAATGGTCCACGCCGTCGGCGTCGAAGGGCGGCGGCTCAATTGTGGTGGTATAGGGGAATGTGCGCAAGTACTCTTCAATGGCCTTAGCTTTGTCGTAAGGTGTATTTGCTCCTGCGGTCAAATCGGCAGCCAGGTCTCTCACTCTCTGAGGAAGCTCAACCGGTAATTGGACATACCTGTTCATAACCCAGGCCGGATAGTCAGTCCCGGCTGCCCTCAGTTCCTCCGCCGAGGCTACGGATACCGCGGAAGCTAGCGTGTAAGTCTGACCGTCTTTGATTTTGCCCCCTGCGCTGCGCAGAGACAGAACATCCGGGGGGACCGGAAGCACCTCCGCCAGTTGGACTTGCCGCACAGTCCCATTGTCCCGGGACACCGCGGCCAACCGCAGGTCCGTGGGTAGAGCGGCCCTCAGGGCGTCCTCCCCCACTCTGCCGTTGCTTTGGTTCACCAGCGCTCGGACGGCGGAGGCGGCCTCAGCTACACTAAAGGGCAGGGCATCGACTGCGCCGGGGCCGGCTGGGTCCACAGTCAAGTCCAGCGTATATGTTGCCGAATCATAGGTCTCTATCTTCAGATTTCTGTCCGAAGTCAAGACCGGGCCGCCAACGAACAGGCTATTACTGGCATAGGCGGGGGTAACCGAATAAATTACCTCCAGCCGGCCCAAATGCGCTTGGGGGCTGGCGTAACTGGGCGTCCAGTCCATGTCCTCCAAGACCCGCCCGCCGGAAAGCCACCCCTTGCCGGTGTAGGCGCCATAAGTGCGGGCCTTCAAATACAAAGGGGTTGGCGACTCCACCCTGAGCGCTACTGTCTCGCCGGGGTTAATGGTCCCCTGAAAAGCCATGACGTCGCCCCACACCCGGAACGCCAGAGGGCGACGCGCCGGAACTCCGGCGAACAGGCGGTTAAAATCGCCCTCCAAAACCTGCATAGGGGACCGCAAGGCATCGTAGGCAGCCTCCATCGGGCCCAGCTTGTATCCGTTGGGTAGGGAGAACGCCACAATCAACACGGGCACGGCCAAGAGAAAGCTGTCCGAGAGTGAGATCGTCCCCAGGCTGCCGTCGGGCCTGATGTTCCGGCTCTGCCATTCCTGCTGGCGCCGCACCGATCCGATCCTCGCTATCAATAGCAATGCGGTGAACAGGTACAGTCCAAGGAACATGCCGGCATTTGGTGGAAGGAAAGTCAGGTTCGAAAGGAGGCCGGCTCCTCCCAACACCAATACCCCCCAGAAATTATGGCAACGGGCGAACAGCCAGACGCCGGCATACCCCAAGAGCCACGTGGCCAGCAGCACGCCAAAGGCGAAAGGCGCCGGGTCGACGTTGATGTCGCCGGATTTCGCTGCCTCGAGCCATAGCCCCAATCGATCCCACAGTTGCCCGGTCCCGGTGACGGCCGACTCCCCACCGAAGAAGGAGCCTATCTGCCAGGCCACCACCGCGAGACCGACGCCTAGCCCGGCGGGAAATAGCAGCCAGCCCCAAACTGGCAGCCGCCCTAGCACCAGGCCGGTGAGCATGCCCATGAGCAGCACTGCAATTATGCTCTTGTTCCCCAGGCCTGGAGCCCAGTCGGCGCTCGCTACGGACCCTACCACCATCATCAGGTTGATTGCCAGGAGCGCCAAGGCAAACCAACCGTCTAACGGCCGCAACAGGTTGACCCGCGCTGCCCAGCCGCCCCCCAGCGGCTGGACGTTTGGCAGGCCTTCAAAGGCGCGCTGTGTCAGGCCTTGACCGGTCATCGCGCCGCTGCGTCCCGCAATCCTTCAGCAGCGGGTTGAAGAGCCGCATCCCAGGCCGACGGGCCCCGCAGCGCCTGATTCAAGGGCTGCCCACGCCTGACGACATATCTGGGGACGTCGTAGGAAACCAGGGCCCTCACTACCGAATCAATGCTGTGTGCGCCTCCGTAGTCCCGCGGGTCGATCAGAATCACCCTGGTCTTCACTCCGCTGCGGCGCAGGTTGCCCAATTCCGTTGCCCATCCGGCGCGAGTCGAAGGTGTAATTACGGTCAGGGTGTTAAACCGGTTCAAGGAAGGCCTCAAGCCATAGATGAAACTCTCCAACGACGTCGTCCCGCCTGCTGCCACCACTGCCAGGGTCTCCAACAGCCTGGCGTAATGCTCGGGGCTATTGGCGGGGCGTACGTTTAATCCGGCGTACCCGGTGGCGGCAAGGCCGACCGGCACCGACATCTCTTGCAAACGGGCGGTCAGCGACGCGGCGACTGTGACCGTCGTCTCTTCCGTGTTGTTGACTCTATCCAGGTCTGCGCCGACGTGGACTCCTTCCTCGAGGTCCAGCACAATCCAGGTCTCGGCCGCCAGGCCCACCTCGAATTCCTTGACCATCAGAGAGTTCATTCGCGCGGTATAGGGCCAGTGAATCCGGCGGAAACTGTCGCCATGATTGTATGGTCGAACAGTGGCCGCGTCCGTTGTGACGTTGTCCCAATGCCGCATGGTCCGCCCATCGCTGGGCATGTTGGCGAATGCAGGGTCCAGGTCGGGCAGGGGTTGGGCAGCGGGCAAAACCGTAAAGTCCTGGGTCTGGAGGAACTGGCGCCGAAACCTGAAGAGGCCGAACGGGTCCTGGCTGGTCACCTCTATCAGACCCGTCTGATATTTCCCCCGCCGGCTGAGGTAGGTCTCAATTTTCCAGCCCCTTTTCCCCCGAGCGCCTAGCTCCAGTCCCTTCCCCTGGGATGAGTCCGGCAAGTCCGTAACCTCCACTACTTCCAGCCATGACCTGGGCAACGGAGTGCGGTTGTACACGGTTACCTGGCCTTGCAAAAACCCGCCCACTTGCCCTCGGGTAGTGAAACGGCGCAGTTCGACGCTTATTCCCCGCAAGCTAATCCACGCCCAGAACAGCCCCAACGGCGCAAGTAGAAGCAGGACGTAGAACAGCCGGTAGAAAAAGTCAAAACCGGTGCCGAGGGAATAAAAGGCAAACACTGCCAGCAGCAGTAGAATCCCGACGAACCGTTTACTCAACGTCTACCCCACTGTCGCCGTGAGACTCGCCCAATCCTTCACTCCCGGCGCAATGGACTCCCGGCGGCAAATTGGTTGTTCCCACAAGATGAAGGCATGGAGCCCGGCTACCGGACTGCTCCAGGAACCTCGACGCTTTCCAGCAACTCCGCCACTACTCCCCTGCCATTCACGCCGCGCATTCTTGCACCGGGGGACAGGATCAACCGGTGAACGATAACTGCAGGCGCCAACGCCTTGATGTCGTCCGGCAGCACATAGTCCCGGTCTTGCACCAGCGCCAGGGCCCGCGCTGCCCGGAAGAGCCCCAGGGATGCTCGCGGCGACGCCCCTAAGGCCACGTCCTGATGCCGCCGGGTAGCTTCGACCAAGGACACGATGTACTCACGCACCAATTGGTCCACGTAGACTGATTTGGCGGCGGTTTGCAGCGCCACCACTTGGTCAGGGGTCGTTACCGCCTCTAAAGAGTCGATGGGATGCTGCTGTTCCTGCTGCTCAATTATTGACATCTCTTCCGCGAAGCCCGGATAGCCCAGGTCAAGGCGTATCAGGAACCGGTCAAGCTGGGCTTCCGGGAGGGGAAACGTGCCTTCGTATTCTATGGGGTTCTGAGTGGCGATAACGATAAATGGATGGTGCAGGGCATGGGTCACGCCATCCACCGTAACCTGGAGTTCTTCCATCGCCTCTAGGAGGGCGGACTGGGTCTTCGGAGTCGCCCGGTTGATTTCATCCGCCAGCACCACCTGCGACATGATGGGGCCCGGACGAAAGTGAAAATCGGCGCTCCGCTGGTCATACACCGAGACGCCGGAGACGTCGCTGGGCAGCAGGTCGGGGGTGAACTGGATGCGCTTGAACGTGCAGCCCACGGAGGTTGACAGGCTCTTGGCCAGCATCGTCTTGCCGACGCCGGGCACGTCCTCCACCAGTATGTGAGATTGAGCGATGAGGGCCGCCAGCGCGTGCTCTATTATCGAGGTCTTGCCGACAATCACCCTGGATATATTGTCGACGATTCGCCTCGCCAAAACCGCACCGGATGCAACGGTCTCTTGAATAGCGCGCCTCCTTGCCTGAGACTGGTCAGGAGGGCCTAAGCAGGCCGGGGCAAAAATGAGTTTACCACAGGCGCCGGACCAAGACACACGGGTTCCGGCAGTTGCCGGGGATTTGGGCTTCCGTCAACTGCTAACGTTGCCGTCCCGCAAACTATCGGCCGCCCGGGTTAAAGTTAAGGGTAACCCGGCTGCAGCAATGGTAATACTTCCCACAAATCGTTGCTGCGTTCATAATGGTGTTCACGGCAATATGTCGATGGCCAAGAGTCCGGTGGAGTCCAGCCCATGCATCCGGGCCCTCCCGGCCATCGTAACATTATACGAAGCTAGATAAACCACGGGTTACGCCTCAAAATACTGCTAAGGCGGGGGCGCTCAGCTATTCCAGCAGGTATGCAAATGGGCGCCCAACGCCGGCTCCCGGAGATGACTGTGAAGATTGTCGGACGGATACCATGGCGCGTTTTTTGGCTATCGTTGGGTGCGGCGGTGGCGCTAATGGGCGTTATCGCTTGTGGCGATGGGGGATCGTCTCCCACCGTAGCTCCCACCCAGTCCTCTGGTGTTGACCAGCCGGCCGAAACCGAAGAATCGCCCTCGGGCGATGACCAGCAGGCCGAAGCATCGGATGGCGACCCAACTCAGGAGGCGCAGCCTGAGGCGACCGGCGACCCAACTCAGGAGGCGCAGCCTGAGGCGACCGGCGACCCAACTCAGGAGGCGCAGCCCGAGCCAACCCCGACCCGCCCTGCAAACCAGGAGGTCGGCGGGGAGGTCGGTGACCTGGCCCCCGAGTTCCAAGGGATAAGCAACTGGATTAACTCAGCTGAACTGTCCATGGAAGAACTGCGTGGACAGGTCGTGCTGATTGACTTCTGGAC
This sequence comes from Dehalococcoidia bacterium, assembly GCA_965249215.1. GTDB lineage: Bacteria > Chloroflexota > Dehalococcoidia > Lucifugimonadales > UBA3495. Next base: position 1,945,276 of record CBDFLN010000002.1, read on the forward strand.
TTACACCTGCGTCAACTGCATCCGCACCATCCCTTACCTTAAGGAATGGCACGCCAAGTATGCCGACAAGGGCCTGACCATCGTAGGCGTTCACACGCCGGAGTTCGAGTTCGAGAAAGTGACCGAGAACGTGGTCAACAGCGCGGGAGAGTACGGCCTGGGATGGGCCATCGCCCAGGACAACGATTTCAGGACTTGGCGGGCTTACAGCAACCGGTACTGGCCGGCCAAATACCTGGTGGACCAGCACGGGACCATCCAGTACCGCCATTTTGGTGAGGGCAAATATACCGAGACCGAAGAGTGGATACGCGACCTGCTGGAAGAGACCGGCGCAGATTTGAGTGACGTCGAAGTCAGCACCGACGATGGGCCCGCCCGGGACCCCCGCGCGTCAGCGTCGGACTCGGAGGCGCGGCAAACTCGGGAGATTTACGGAGGGTTTCAACGTAACGCCTCCTCCCAAGGACTCTACGTGTTTCATGACCAATATTATGAGGGGCCGAATCGCACCCTCTCCTACAGCGACCCAGGCGACCACCAGAACCAATTTATGTATTTGCAGGGCCTCTGGACCAATGGCCTGGAGAGCCTTCGTCATGCCAGGGAAACCGAGAGCTACGAAGACTACATCGCCCTCAAGTTTGCCGCCACCACCGTGAATGCCGTAATAGACCCGGAGGGCGATAGCACCTTCGACGTGCAAGTGACCATCGACGGACGTCCCCTGTCGCCCGAAGAAGCCGGCCCGGACGTGGTGGTCGCCGAAGGCCGCAGCTTCTTTACCGTTACCGAACCCCGCATGTACGAGGTCGTGTCCCTCCCTGAGTTCGCCATCCACGAGCTGAACCTGAGCTCCAATTCCGACGACTTCGCCCTCTTCGCCTTCACCTTCGGCTCCTATGAAAGAGGTCCCTGAAGATATGATAGCCAGGATTTTCCATGAGATTTAGCGTGAATATCTTCAGACATATCCCATGGCGCGTATTCTCGCTATCCTTGACCGCGGCAGTGATGCTGGCAGCCGTCATCGCTTGCGACGGCGTGGCATCACCCACCGCCACAACTCCCACCCAGTCCTCTGGCGTTGGCCAACCAACTGAAACCGAAGGACCGTCCGGGGATGTTCAGTCGCAAGACGAAACGCCGGCTGCCACCCCAACCCAGGAGGCCCAGCAGGAGCCTCCCGCCGACGATGACCAGCAGGCCCAAGGGCCCGCTGCCACCCCAACCCAGGAGGCCCAGCAGGAGCCTCCCGCCGACGACGACCAGCAAGCCAAAACGCCGGCTGCCACCCCTACTCAGGAAGTCCAGCAAGAACCTCCAGCCGACGACGACCAGCAGGCCGAAACGCCGACTGCCACCCCTACTCAGCAAGTCCAGCAAGAACCTCCAGCCGACGATGACCAGCAGGCCGAAACGCCGACTGCCGCCCCTACTCAGCAAGTCCAGCAAGAACCTCCAGCCGACGATGACCAGCAGGCCCAAGTGCCCACTGCTACCCCAACCCAGGCGCCCCAGCCGGAGCCAACCCCCGAGCCAACCCCGGACCCGCGGCAAGAGGGCGGGGAGGTCGGAAACAGGGCTCCGGAGTTCCAAGGTATCAGTAATTGGATTAACTCCCCTGCCTTGACCATGGAAGAGCTGCGGGGGCAGGTAGTGCTGATAGACTTCTGGACCTACACCTGCGTTAATTGCATCCGCACCTTGCCCTACCTCAAGGAGTGGCATGCCAAATACGCTGACAAGGGACTGACTATCGTGGGGGTTCATACTCCTGAGTTCGAGTTCGAGAAGGTGACCGAAAATGTCGTTAGCAGCGCCGAAGAATACGGACTGGGTTGGGCCATCCCCCAGGACAACGATTTCAGGACTTGGAGGGCCTACAGCAACCGTTACTGGCCGGCCAAATACTTGATCGACCAGCACGGCACTGTCCGGTACCGTCATTTCGGTGAGGGGAGATACCTGGTGACCGAGGAATGGATCCGCGACCTGCTGGAAGAGGCTGGGTCAGATTTGACCGACGTCGAAATCGGGGCTAACGAAAGGCCCGCCAAGCACCCCCGCCCCTCCGACCCGGCGGCACAGCAAACCCGGGAGATCTACGGCGGATATCACCGCAACTCCTCTTCTCGCGGCAGGTACATAGCCCACCCGGAATATTATGATGAGCGGGATCGCACCCTCTCCTATAACGACCCAGGCGACCACCAGAACCAATTTATGTATTTGCAAGGCCTCTGGACCAATGGCCTGGAGAGCCTCCGCCATGCCCGGGTAACTGAGAACTACGAGGACCACATCGCCCTCAAGTTTGCCGCCACCACCGTGAATGCGGTATTGGACCCCGAAGATGCAGACCCCTTCGACGTAAGGGTCACCATCGACGGACGCCCCCTGTCGACTGAAGAAGCCGGCCCCGACGTGGTCGTTGCCGACGGCCATAGCTTCTTTACAGTCAACGAACCGCGCATGTATGAGGTCGTGGCGCTCCCTGAGTACGGCATCCACGAGCTAACGCTAAGCTCCAATTCCGATGACTTCGCCCTGTTCGCCTTCACATTCGGCTCTTATGAAAGAGGTCCCTAACGCCATGATAGCCCGGTTTTTCCGTCTAACTTCCTTCTGCGTCCTCCAGGCCTCAATGCTGTTGGTCTTGGCGCTTGCTCTTGCGTGCGGGAACGGGGAGACGGCCCCTAAAAGTCCGACCATGGAATCCGTCACCGAGGGCCCGGTCATCACCGACGCCCCAGAAAGCCCGGACCTCACCGCCACCCCAGAGGCCACAACCGTCAACGGCTCCCCAACGGATGCGGCTCCCGTAGCCCAAGAACCAATCGTGCCCATCTTGGCCACCACGGTTTTGGGAGTCGGCGAACAGCGCGTCGCCTTTCTCCTCACCACCTCCCAAGGTCTCGTCAGAGCCCCCGAAGCCGCGGTCACGTCGGTATTCCTGGGAGATGGTGACGCCGTGGTAGAGGAAAAGCAGGCCGGGTTCCACTTGTGGCCCTACGGCGTCCGTGGCTCATATTCCACCCAGTTGAACTTCGATCGTCCTGGGTCTTGGCGGTTGGACATCTCGGTCGACGGGCCCGACGGCCCGGGCGACGCTCAGATAATGCTGGAAGTTGCAGAGGAAACCAGTGTGCCCGGAATAGGCGCCTTACCCCCCTTCAGCGCCAACAAGACCGTTTACACCGTGGACAAGCTGTCGGAGCTGACTACCGATTTCACACCGGACCCGGAGCTTTACCAGTTGACCATCCCGGAAGCCCTTATTTCGGGCAAGCCCACCGTCATCGTCTTCGCAACGCCCGCCTTCTGCACCTCCCCAACCTGCGGGCCCCAGGTGGATACCGTTGCCGAATTAAAGGACCTCTACCGGGATGAAGCCAATTTCATTCACGTCGAACTGTACGACAATCCGGAGGAGATCCAAGGGGACCTCGACAAGGGGGAGTTGAGCAGCCTGGTCCACGAATGGGGCTTTAGCTCCATCCCCCACTGGTTCAACGAATCGTGGACATTTGTGCTGGGCAGCGACGGCCGCATCGCCCAGCGGTTCGAAGCCTTTGCCACTCTTGAAGAACTGGAACAGGCTCTGCTGGCTGCGCTGGACGTGGCCTAGCCGCCGGTGTTTGTCAGCGGCCGACGCAAGGGTGTATGGCCGCGTCGCAAAACGGTCTACTACCCACTAGGTTTCCGGGCACCCAACCCCCTGATTGTGGGTCAAGCCACCGGGTTGCGGCTGGGGGCAAGGATACTTGAGCACGTCTGGGAGTCATCTTGTAGCAACTGGAATGGAGTTAGTACGTCTATCCGTTGCATGGCGGAATACCCGCCGCTATTAGGTCGGTCTCTTCTGCGCGCCGGGCAGTAGCCCCGGTGTTAACGTGCGCGTGGACATGGGTCGCTCCGTGTCTTGTGGCGCAGGGCCACCTCTCGTGGCTGGAGAACCTGTCCCGGAAACTGCTTGTCTCACCGATGTAGAGGGCGGTCCAGCCGCCGTCCGGCTCTTGTCGGGCAAAAATGTAGTTTCCTGCGACATCGTTCCAGTTGCCAGACGGCGAGTACACTTCGTAAACGTAATGAGTGTCGGATCTCCCTACCCATGTGACGGGCTGCTGGCTAGCCATATTACAACCTCCGGATTTCGACGGCCTCAACTACCTCCAGCCAGTCGTATATCACCTCTACATAGTCGGAGAACGTAAGTTCATCCGCGACGAGATCCGTTGCGGAGCATAGGTCTGGTAACACGTCCAAGAAATCCTCATATTCTTGCCAAAGTAGGCTGCCGCTCATAAGACCTGGCCGGACTGCACTCAACCAATTCCTCACTGCTGTGACCAAAGCCTGCGGGTCCTGGTTGTGCGCCAGCGGATCCTGCCCCGCTATGTCGGATATGAACTTTTGATACCGGTAGGGTTCACGGTCCAGCACCAAACATTTCTTTTCCTGGTGGACCTGCTCTCCCCACCTTTTTGCACCTAAGAAGACTCCGAGTTCAAAGGGCATATTGAACCTCGGCAGCTCCGTACTTGGGTCGAGTTCCGTTCGCGAAATGTCGTGGATGCCGAGACCGCACTCATCGATGATGCCCATAATCTTATCAAGACGGTTTTGGCCAGAGTCGCTGGCTTCTTCCGCGCAGCGAGGGAGGAAGCCGCATTTGTAGATTGCGAACACCATAGCCAGAAACAAGGGGCGGTACTCGCTATCAAAGGGGCAATTAATGAAGATTTGGTCTTCAGGATCAGCAGCAGGCACGGTCGCTCATCACCTGCCGCTTGTGCTACGGGGAAGCCTTGCGGGCGGCAGAAACCCTTCTGACCGCCTTGCGAATGGCTCCCGTTTTCACAGCGCCGCTCCGTCGCGGTGGGGCAGGGCGTCGCGAACTGGGGCGAGAAGAGGAAGGGGCGGAGCCGGGGGACTTTGGGGAGAGTCGTCGCGGCATATTAATTGTCCAAGGCTGGTTTGTTCACGCACCTAGCGAGTTGCACCGTACTATACCACAACGAATGTGGCTGTTAGCTTAAACGTGGAATCCATTGATCGACGCTCAAGAGGCAATCGGTTGGAACCAATCTACGCCGCCAGTGATTCCGGTTAAACGCCCCCGTTTTATAGCGGGGCTAGCACAAACTCTTCGTCCCTTCATCCGCGCCTGTCGGATGTCAAGGCCGCCGGCAACCGGTTCGCCCCGCTTGTGCGGCATATTCCCCTCTGCTAGAATCTTGGCTGTCCCAGGCAGGGTACCCTGGCAACCCCGCTTGAGAGCGTCATAGATACAAGCCGGCCCAGGAGATTTTCCTCATCCTCGCATATAGGACCCCCTGGACCGTATCTTGAATTCGGCAGTAAGGAGGATCCATCATGCCGTCATTTTGGGAGAACCTGCGTTTTCCCGGAGAACGGGAGTTCGACCACCTGGAAGGAATACAGGGTCAGGATATGGCTACCTACGTCAGCCATCCGCCGCCATCGGCGAGCGCCACTTTCCCTGCAGTCATCGTGGTCATGGAAGCCTTTGGGGTAGTCCGGCACATCGAAAAGGTCTGCGACCGGTTCGCCCAGGAGGGATACGTGGCGGTGGCCCCGGCCCTCTACCACAGGGACCACCCCAACCCCAAGTTGGCCTACGACGACAGGCCGGCTGTAATGCGCTACATGGGAAATCTCAAGGACGATGAAATCGTCACCGACATCAACGTCACCATTGACTACCTGCAGAACCAGTTTCCCCGCACCCGCGGCCAGAAAATAGGCATAGTCGGCTACTGCGTGGGCGGCCGCATCACCTACCTGGCAGCCACCAGTTGCCCCGGACTTAGCGCCGCCTCCGTATACTACGGGGGCAGAATCCTGGCCCCCTTCGGGGACGGCCCCGCTCCCATAGATTTAAGCCACCGGATTCAGATTCCGGTCATGGGCAACTTCGGGGCCTTGGACGCCAACCCCGCCCCGGACGAAGTGGCCCAGATAGAAGCTAAGCTAAAAGAGGCCGGGGCAACCCACGACTTCAAGACGTACGCCGACGCCGGCCACGGGTTCAACTGCGAAGACCGGGACAGCTACCACGAGGCATCGGCCAACGATGCCCTCTCCCGCACCCTGTCCTGGTTCGACAAGTACGTCAAGAACTAGGCCGCGGCCGTACCGCCGTCGGCGCCTCCGCCGGCTCTGAAAGGTCGTAACTCGAGGGGGTTAGTAAGGGGTGGAGTTGTCGGGCTCTTCGCCCGGCAACTGTTGCGGCGGTTGGTAGGTATCGTTGAACCTGGCCAGGGCCTCGTCCAGGCGGTCTTTGAACTCCTCGATATTCTGGGTCGCTATGATAAAGCGGCCCCCGGTGTGCAACCGTACCCTGAGCCGCGCCCCCAGGGGCAGCTCCAACAATTCAAGGTGGGAGATTCCATCGAATGGAAAGGCCTTCACCCTGGGCCGCCCATACTCTACGACTAAGGCGTTCTGGTAGATGCGGTACCGCTTTGCGGTGGTAAACCAGTTGAATGCCGCCACCAACAGGCCCAGTACTATCAGAATGAATTCGCCGCCGACCACGCCAAAGACGGATACGGCAAGGGCCAGCATCAGCGTTATATTCAGCCCAGCCTTGGGCCGATCTTCGAAAATTGGCTGATTCTCAAATTGCTCCATGCCAGCTATTCTAGCACACCGTTGTACGGCCCAACAGACAGTTTGGCTGCGCGAAAACCTGAACCTTCTACACCGGTGGCGACGGTCCAGGGCCGGGGGTCTTTTGATTCTCGGCGGTACACAGGTATATACTCAGTGGCCTACGAAATCGACCCGGAGGGAGCATTCATGGCGTTAGAGCGCATCAATCCGCCCGACCTATTCACACCGACCGGCTATCATCACGTCGTAAAGGACGGCGACACCGTCTACGTTGCTGGCCAGGTCGGGATCGACAAAGACAGGAACATGGGGGAGGACGCGGCGTCGCAGATAGAACAGACCTTCAAGAATCTAAAGGCCTGCTTAGAGGCTGCTGGTAGCGACCTGCAACACCTGAAGAAGCTGACCATCTACCTGGCCCACCGGGAAGACGCTCCCACCTACAGGGAGATCAGGGCGCGATACGTTCCGAACGAGGTTACCGGCACCGGCACCATAGTCATCGCCGGGCTGGCCGACCCGAAAGTTCGCATCGAAATAGACGCCATCGCCGCCATACCGTGAGCCTGACATAGCCCAAGTCCATTAGCCCGCAGCCTTGCTGCGGGCGCTGGCGGCGTGCCTCCCGGCTTGGCACAGGACCGCCGAGAGTCTCGTTCGCCGTATCGTTCCAAGTCTAGCGTGAACGGGAATCCGTCCAATCGGATGCCGGCATTCCGGGCACAGCCCGAGGCAAGAGATGGAGGGAAGATAATGGGGCTTCCCGAGCGCATGAAGTTCGGAATATTCCTTGGGCCCTTTCACCGCGTGGGTGAGAATCCCACCCTGGCTATAGACCGGGACCTGGAACTGGTGCAGTGGCTGGATTACCTGGGGTACGACGAGGCCTGGATTGGCGAGCACCACAGCGCCGGCTGGGAACTCATCTCGTCGCCCGAGATATTCATCGCCGCAGCCGCAGAACGGACCCGCCACATTAGGCTGGGCACCGGCGTGGTCAGCCTCCCATACCACCATCCTCTCATGGTGGCCAACCGCATGGTGCAATTGGACCACATGACCCGCGGCCGCGTGATGTTGGGCGTCGGCCCCGGAGCGCTGCCGGGCGACGCCTACATGATGGGCATAGACCCCACCATCCAGAGGGCCAGGATGGACGAGGCCCTGGGAATAATCCTCCGCCTGTTCACCGAGACCGAACCCATCACCTACCAAAGCGACTGGTTCGAGCTCAACGAAGCCATGCTGCAGCTCCGGCCCTTCCAAAGGCCCCACATGCCCATTGCCGTAGCCGCGGTCCAGAGCCCCGCCGGCGTCGCCTTGGCCGGCAAGTACGGGGCCTCTATCCTCACCATCAACGTTCCCCGTGACCCATCGGTCACCAAGGAGACCGACTACCACTATTTGTGGAACATCGCCGAAGAATCGGCGGCGGAGCACGGCAAGACGGTGTCGCGAGATGACTGGCGGTTGGTCCTCCCGGTCCATTTGGCGGAAAGCCGCAAAGAGGCCTTCGAGGACGCCCGGCTCGGCGCAGGTCAATATCACGGAGAGTACTTTATAGAGACCATGGGCCGTCCCCCGCTGGACTGTCCCCAAGACAAGATAATCGACGTCATGTCCGAGTGGGGCGCGTGGGTTATCGGCACCCCCGACGACTGCATCGCGGCCATAGAGCGTCTGGCAGAGGTCAGCGGCGGCTTCGGCGGCTTCCTGATCCAGACGGTGGACTGGGCCCCCCGGGAAAAGCTGCTCCACAGCTACGAGTTGCTGGCCCGATACGTAATGCCCCACTTCCAGGGTTCCGTAGTCGGCACCGCGGCGTCAAACAAGTGGGCCTATGACCGCAAGGAGGGCTTGGTTGCGGGCCGGACCCGCGCGCTGGACACAGCTAAAGAGGACTGGGCAACCCGTCAAGGCTAGCCTTCGGCTGCCGGCCGGCCTGCAACCTTACTTTACCGGCGCTTCCCGGAAGTTGGGCATGACTTCGGTAGCGAACATCTCTATAGACCGCAGCGCCTTCTCGTGGGGAAGGCCCGGAAACTCGAACGAGCCAAAGACGTGATTGAACCCCGCCTCCCGGATTTGCTCCAGCCGCTCGCTGACTACCTCCGGGGTCCCGAATAACCTTGGCATAGCCGCTTCGCCCCCCAGGTCTCCGCCGCCCTGTGGACCTGCCCAGTTTTGATAGCCCGGGGGGATTTTGCCGTCTTTGTCCAGCGGCGAGCCTATGGGCACTCCGGCTATTCCGATTGAATCCATGATCCGGGACGCGAAACCCTGTAGCCTGGCGGGGTCTTGCTCGGCCTCCTCCATCGTCGGCGCAACGTATATCGACTGGTACAACGGAGGGTCAAGATGGGCGTGGGGGCGGCCGAACTCCTCCATCTTCTCCCGCCACAACCTGATAAGACCCTTGGGCCCCATTCCCACGCTGCCGGACAGGCCTGACGCCAGCACCTGCAACTGCATGTTCCGGCTGGCCGCAAACTCCACGCTGGCCGGGCTGGCTTGCACCGCCTGGAAGAGGGGCGGGTGGGGCTTCTGCAAGGGTTTGGGCACCACCAAAAGGTCATCGACGTTGGTGTACTTCCCGTGATAGGTCAGCCTTTCCTCGGTCCATGCCTTGATGATGACGTCGACGCCCTCTTGGAACCGTTCCCTGCTCTCGTTTATGTCGATGCCCAGTCCCTGAAACTCCTGGCGCTGGTACCCCGCGCCGAGTCCAAGGTCAAACCGGCCTCCGCTGAGGACGTCCAGCATGGCCGCTTCTTCGGCCACCAATATGGGGTTGTGCAACGGGAGGACCACTACCGACGTGCCGATGCGAATGCGCCTGGTCCGACCGGCTACCTGGCCCAGGAAGCTCCACATCCCCGATAGCAGCCCGTGACGCGAGAACCGGTGTTCGCCCAGCCAGGCCTCGTCGATTCCCAGCCGGTCGGCCAGTTCTATCTCCTCCATCGCCTCCCGCAGGGCCTGTTCCTGCGTACGGCTCTGGTGCCAGGGCACAAGGTGAAAGATACCGAACTTCATCTTCTTAGACCTCCCCGTGCGGTCCTGAGACCCTTGACCTTTGGGGCGCGGACGCGGCTTGGGTGCCTGCAAGAGGCCGCAGACCGCCCAGACCGCAAGAATACAACAGGCCTCGGGGCTATTCAAGATTGTGCCCGCACCGTGGGAGCCCGCGAGCCAAAAGAAAAACCCCCGGCGTTCCCGGGGGTCTTTCCGGCCGGTGGTCTGTCCTTCGACTACTGGTTGATTCGCCCCGCCGGCTGCAAATCATGGAAGTCTCTCTCAATCTCGGATACAGAGTTGGCGAACTCCTTGATTTCCCGGCAGTTGCGGCAAGTCCCGGTGCTGGTGGGACCGTTGGCGGTTTCTATCATCCAATGATGGCGGCACGAAGAGACCAGCTGTTCTTCCAGTATCTCTTCTCTCACCTCTTCATGGAGTATCATGTCCATTCCCCCCCATGGCCCATCCACTTCACGGCGGAACCCAATAGCGTCGTCTAGACCTGATTAAAACATAGCCGGGCCTGCGCCATCGGGTCAACAATAATGGATGCAAGTTTTAGGATATTTTAAGCTTTTAACCAAATATGGCGCTTTACTGATCAAACACCCTCAGCGACGGCGGAATTCCCCAGCCGGCTATGCTCAGACACAAAACGGCAGCTTGCGCCGAGTTGACATTGACCCGGAGCTCGTTTGCAATAGCCCCACCCCAGACCTAGAATTAGACCGCAATCATCCAGGGAGGAAGCGCCGCTATGCCCGCGCCTGAAGTGACCTTTGGATGCACCGTCGGCGTTGAGGGGAATTGGAACGTAGCCGAATTCGCTCGCCGGGTAGAGGAACTGGGGTACGACCGGGTAGCCACGGGCGAGCACATAATGGACGGCAACCCTCCCCGCCCAACGCTGATGAGCATTCCGGCGATGGCCGCCGCCGCGGGCGCTACACGGCGTCTGCGGGTGATGACCGGTATCGTCCTTGCCCCCCTCTATCACCCTGTAATGCTGGCCAAGCTGGCCGCCGCCCTCGACCTGGTCTCCGGCGGCCGCCTGGACCTGGGCATAGGGGTAGGCGGTCAGCGGGATTCGGGGGTCGAGTTCGAAGCTTTGGGCGTATCGGTAAAGACCCGGGGGAAGCGCACCGATGAGATTCTCCGTGCGCTGAAGCGCCTCTGGACCGAGGACAAAGTTACCCATCAGGAAAGATTCTTCAGCTTCGAGGACGTGACGCTCCTGCCCCGCCCGGCGCAACAGCCCCATCCGCCCGTGTGGGTGGCGGGCCGGAGCGAAGCCGCCATGCGCCGGGCAGCGTTACTCGGCGACGGGTGGTACCCCTATCTGTTTACTGTGCGCCGCCTGCGCAGCAGCAACGAGAAAATCCGGGCCTACGCTGCCGAGGCGGGCCGAGACCTGGCCGGATTCCACTGGAGCATCAACCAACCAACGGTGATTGGCGACTCTCCGCAAGAAGCCCTGGCCTTGGCGGCGTCGAACCTGGGCAGCAGGTACGTGACCGCCGACCGCAGCGCCGAGGACATCGCCAGGGCCCTGTGCGTCACCGGTACGCCCGATGATTGTGTCAGAGCGATCGAGGACCGCATCGACGCCGGGACCAGGGATTTCAACCTTACTTTCCTGTCCCAAGACGTAAAAGAGCTATTCGGCCAAATGGAGGTTTTCGCCCGCAGGGTAATACCCCATTTCCGGCCCTAGCGCCGTTTGCCGGAGTTGACCCTTGGTAGCTGGACACGCTGGTTGGGCCCCGTGGCGGCGTCACTTCCGCCGCGGTCTCCCAGCCGCCAGACTTTTAACCGGATAATGCGATGAGAAACAACCAGGACTACCCTCCCCACGTTTACGCCTCCAACCCATTGGACCGCGCCGACAACCAGCGCGGCGACGAGCAATGGCTGGCCCAACAGGCCAAGAACCCCCAAAGCAAGTTCCTGCCGCTGTCAGGCTTGGACCTCCCCATTGCCAACGGTCCCAGCCAGGGCCTCGGATGGCTGAGCCTCCATGATCTGGAACGACTCGGGATCGACGGCAAGCCCATATTCCTGGGCCTGCGGGCGCAACAAGCCTATTTCGCCGTGGATATTTCCGGCAACGCCGGCGCGGTCCGGCGGTTGCAGGACGGCTGGAACTGGCGATTTGAAGACGCCCGCACCGCGACCCAATATCTCGACGGCGCGGAGTCTGGCATCGTTGCCCACGCTCGGAGCCAGGTCAATTGGCATAATAGCTACGGGTTTTGCCCCATTTGCGGCAGCGAAACCTACCTCAAGCGCGGCGGGCAGGCGCGCCAATGCTCGAATTGCAACACCGAGCATTACCCACGGACCGATCCCGTGGTCATAGCCCTGGTGTCCCACAACGACCACTGTCTGCTGGGCCAGTCCCGCCTCCGCGGTTCCGGCAGCAAGATGTACTCGGCTCTCGCCGGATTCATGGAGCAGGGGGAGTCCATCGAGGAGGCCGTCGCCAGGGAAATCGGGGAGGAATCCGGGATCCAGGTGGAAAACGTCCGCTACCACTCTTCCCAGCCCTGGCCTTTCCCCTGGTCGCTGATGATCGGCTGTCACGCCGACGCGGTCACCACCGACATCGTCATGGACGACGAAGAGTTGGCCGACGTGCGTTGGTTCCCCCGCGACGAAGTCGTCTTGGCGCTGGAGGGCAAGAACCCGGACCTGCAAGTCCCCGGCCCCATCGCCATCGCCCATCACTTAATCAAGGCTTGGGCCACCCGTAAGTAGCTGCCGGTCGTCGGCCCTGGCAAGACCGTGCCCAGGCCCGGCGCTTCGGTTGGCGCCGCATTACGGACCCGTCTCAGTAGTAGCGCAGCTCTACCACGTTGTCGTCCGGGTCGTAAACATACAGCGATATGCCATCGCCGTGGGCCCCCCAGCGCTTGCCGGGCCCGCCTTGGATTTCAACGCCTATAGACTCGAAACCTGCCTTGAGTTCCTCCATGTCCGTCGGCTCTATCACCATACAGAAATGGTCTTGGTTCTTTATCCCGTCCTTGCCAATTGGGGCCTGGTCCGTGGCAAAGAAATCTATAATAGTGTCGTCGTTGAGCCTGGCGGACGGAAAGCGTACCTCTCCCCTTCTCCACTCATCCACTCGTTCCAGCTTTAGCCCCAGCGCCTGCGAGTAGAACCGCAGGGATTCCTCAACGTCCCCGACCCGGAGGACGATGTGGTCCATCTCCGTGATTTTCACCAGCGGCAGCGTGTGAGCCGCAACGCCTCGTTCCGTACGCGTCGCCATTTTCATATCCTCCGAGACGGTTTCGCCTTGCCAGGACCTCGTCACGCGGGAACCGGTGGGCCCGCCGGCTGGGTCACTGGCCAATGGCTCAAATCAACCGGCCACCTTCCAGGACGTCGATTCTAGTATACCTTACCCTAACCATGCCTCGTCTAAAGGCTGTACTAGTTGGCCTGACCCCGCCGTGAGCCGTTGCATGATCGATTTACGTTAATTCACTAATCTATAGTGATAAGTCGTTGACAAATAGGGGTCTTGCTACGAATATCGGTTCATACGCGGAGGCTGACCCCATATTATTGACAGCAGTCGGTGGACGGTGGACAATTGGAGGAACCCTCGCGGGCTGAAAGCCTGCGTTGGTATTTACGGCATGAAGGACAATCAAAGGAACGAGGCCAAGGGACCCGCCGCTGGAAATAACCGTCAGGAGGTCAACGATGTCCGCCTACAGAGTCATATCAAATGACAGCCATATCAACGAGCCCCGTGATTTGTGGTCCAGTAGGGCCGAGTCAGAGTTCAAAGACCGGCTGCCCCAAGTCGTGAGTGCTCAAGACGGTTCTCTAGACCCCCAGGGGCGGCCGGTGGGGGAGTCCTGGTTCGCCGACGGCAAGCGGTACGCCGGCTTCGGGGGGGACCCGAAGACCGGGGTACGGTTCGAAGACCCGTCAAAGCTGCTTGGGGCCCACTTCGGACCAGGAACATTCGAAGAAGAGCACAGTGAAGAGCAAAGAGAGCAGCGTCTTGGGGGATACTTTCCTGACGAGCACGTGAAAGACAACGATATCGATGGGGTCGACGTAAGCGTCATCTACCCCACCCTGGGCGTTTTCCTCTTTGGGGTGCCCGATGGTCCGCTGTTCGACTCCGTTTGCAGGATCTACAACGATTGGATAGCGGATTGGTGCAGCGCCTACCCCGACCGGCTCAAGGGTGTCGCGATGATAAACCACGATGACGTGTCGGTGGCGGTGAAGGAGATGGAACGCTGCCGCAACATGGGCCTGGTGGGGGCTATGATCTCCGTCTATCCCCGCACCGGCCGGCTCTACGATCAGGAAATCTACGAACCCCTTTGGGCTGCCTCCCAGGACTTGGATATGCCCCTGAGCCTGCATGCTTCCACAAATCGCGCAGGGTTTTATTCAGGTGTCGAGGACGAAAGGGCGGCCTATGTAACCTGCATGTACCATTGGGCGGAGTTGTCTCTGGCCGACATCATCTTCAGCGGAGCTTTTGACCGTTATCCCAAGCTCCGCGTGGGGTCGGTGGAGCATGAGCTGGCCTGGGTCCCCCACTTCTTGGACCGGATGGACTACACCTACACCCAGCGCATAGGCCAGTGGCTCGTGGAGGGCCGGTTAAAAGGGGATGTGCTTCCCAGCGAAGTCTTCCGCACTAATTGTTTCCTGGGCTTCCAGGAAGATGGCATGGGAATCCAGATGCGGGACCTGATAGGCGTGGACACCATGCAGTTCGGCTCGGACTATCCACACCAGGAGTCAACCTGGCCCAGGAGCCGCGAGATTCTCGACGGGATGTTGATGGGCTGTACCGAGGAGGAAAAGGCCAAGATTGCCGGCGGCAATTGCGCCAAGATGTACCATCTGTAAGGCCTGACTCCCGGTTGGGCTAGGCTCCGTCCGGTTTAGCAGGCGCTCCCTGGGGGCGCCTGTTTTCGTCCAGTTAGCGGGGCGCAGGCCTCGCAGACAAGGGGCTCGGACTCCTTCACCGCTGATGGACCAATTCAAAATATTGACAAGCCCTTAAAGGCACAGCAAAATTGGGGCACCGGCAACTGGGGAAGTTTCCTCGTTTGCCCTATCCTGGTTTTCCACTCAACCACGGTAGCGGCAAAAGAATCGCCGCAGCAAGCATTGGCTAGGAGGGCGTCATGTCCAGCTACAGAGTCATATCGGGTGACAGCCACATCTACGAACCGTCGGACCTGTGGGCTGAAAGGGCCGAGGCCAAGTTTAAAGACCGGTTGCCTCACATCGAGCCTGCCGAGCCCGGCTCCGTAGACCTCAACGGAAGGCCGAACAAGGACCGTTGGATCTGTGAGGGCCAGTTCCTCATGCAGTTCGGCGGCGACCCCAAGACCGGGGTCAGGTTCGAGGACCCTGCGGGGCTCCTTGGCGCCCCAAGGGGCGAAGACGCCATGCTAAAGGGGGCTTTCATCCCCGAGGAGCACGTCAAGGACAACGAACTCGATGGCATTGACGTGAGCGTTGTCTATCCAACCCTAGGTTGCTACCTCTTTGGCGTACAGGACGGGCTGCTGCTGGACTCGATTTTCAGGAGCTATAACGACTGGATTGCCGAGTGGTCCGCTGAAATCCCCGACAAGCTCAAGGGGATTGCCATGATCAACCACGACGACGTGGGCGTCGCAGTGAAGGAGATGGAACGCTGCCGCAAGATGGGCCTGATCGGGGCCATGACCACCGTCGCTCCCCTCGATAGCCAGCTCTACGATCAGCCGGTGTACGAGCCCATGTGGGCCGCGGCCCAGGACCTGGATATGCCCCTCAGCCTGCACGCCGCCACCAACCGCGCTGGCTTCTTCTCCTCCCCCCTGAACCTGAGGCCCGCCTACGTTACCACCATGCACCATTGGATTGAAACTTCCCTGGCCGACATCATCTTGAGCGGCGTCCTGGACCGCTACCCCAAGATTAAAATCGGCTCCGTAGAACACGAACTGGCCTGGGCCCCCCACTTCATCGACAGGTTGGACAACACCTATACCCAGCGGGTTGGGCCGTGGCTCTTGGAGAACCGCTTGAAGGATGACCTCCTTCCCAGCGACCAGTTCCGCACCAACTGCTTCCTGGGCTTCCAGGAAGACGCCCTTGGCCTCAAGGACCGGGACATCATTGGGATAGACACCCTGCAGTGGGGCAGCGACTATCCCCACTTGGAAAGCACCTTCCCCCGCAGCCGCGAGATTCTCGACGGCATGATGATTAGCTGTACCGACGATGAAAAGGCCAAAATCGTCGGCGGCAACTGCGCTGAGATGTACCACTTTTAGGGCCTGGCCTCCGGCCGGGTTAACCTTTGTCCGGGTCAGCGCCAACTATTGACCAGCGCCGCACGGGCGCAACAATCAAGAGCGGCTGAATGCCGTCATCGGCGGGAGACCGCCATGTCCAGTTACAGGGTCATATCGGGTGACAGCCACATAATCGAAACGTCGGACCTGTGGACCGAGAGGGCAGAGCCCAAGTTCAAAGACCGGGCGCCTCACGTTCAACCCGCTGAGCCCGGCGCCCTAGACCACCACGGGCGTCCTCAGAAAGACTTTTGGGTCTGCGAAGGCCAGCAAATTGCACAATTTGGGGGCGACCCCAAGACCGGAGTCAGGTTCGAGGACCCGACGGATCTCCTCAAGGGGCATAGAGGGGATGATTTCATACTCAAAGGGGCCTTCATCCCCGAAGACCACGTCAAGGACAACGAACTCGACGGCATTGACGTGAGCGTCGTCTATCCTACCATCGGTATATACCTCTACGGCGTGCAGGACGGCCCGCTGCTAGACGAAATTTCCAGGGGCTACAACGATTGGATGGCCGAGTGGTGCGGCACGTTCCCCGACAAGCTCAAGGGCATAGCCATGATCAACCACGACGACGTGAGCGTGGCGGTGAAGGAGATGGAACGCGCCCGCAAGATGGGCTTGCTAGGGGCCATGATCACCGTGGCTCCCCTGGACGGCCAGCTTTACGACCAGCCCGTATACGAGCCAATGTGGGCCGCGGCCCAGGACCTGGACATGCCCCTCAGCCTGCACGCCGCCACCAATCGTAAAGGCTTCTTTGCCGACCCTCTTGCCCTGAGGGCCGCCTGGGTTACCACTATGCACCATGCAATCGAAACCTCTCTGGCCGACATCATCTTGAGCGGCGTCTTGGACCGCTATCCCAATATCAAAATCGGCTCCGTCGAACACGAGATAGCCTGGGCCCCCCACTTCATCGACAGGTTGGACAACACCTACACCCAGAGAGTCGGGCCTTGGCTCTTGGAGAACCGGTTGAAGGATGACCTGCTTCCCAGCGACCAGTTCCGCACCAATTGCTTCCTGGGCTTTCAGGAGGACGCCCTCGGCCTCAGGAACCGGGACATCATAGGCATGGACACCCTGCAGTGGGGCTCCGACTACCCCCATGCGGAAAGCACTTTCCCCAGGAGCCGCGAGATCCTGGACGGAATGATGATTGGCTGCACTCAGGAGGAAAAAACCAAGATCGTCGGCGGCAACTGCGCCGAGATGTACCACCTGTAGGACCCACCCCCGGTCCGGGCAAAACTTCGTAGTCTCTGGCAGGCGCTCCGTTGAGAGCGGCTGCTGTTATTTCGGGATCCTTGCATAGCCTAGGCCTGGCCTGTCCGTTCGTCCTGAGGGAAATCGAAGGACGAATGGACAGCCGTAGTTGTGCTAGGGTCTCCCATTTCGGGGGCGTTAGACCTACTCCGCGGGCACGAACTTCATAGACAGCGAGTTCACACAGTGCCGGGTGTTGTTCGCGGTCAGCCGCTCGCCGACAAACACGTGACCCAGGTGGCCCCCGCAGTTGGCGCACTCTATCTCCGTTCGCATGCCGTCGGGGTCCGGTAAGCGGTTTACCGCGCCGGGTATTTCGTCGTCGAAAGCCGGCCAGCCGCAGTGCGCGTCGAACTTGTCCTCAGACCGGTATAGCTCGGCGTTGCACCGCCGGCAGACGTATACCCCCGGCTTATAGAAATCATCGTACTCCCCGGAAAACGGGCGTTCGGTGCCCTTGCGCTCGATTACATACTGTTCTTGCGTCGTAAGCTCGTTGTACTTGGTCGTATCCATCTCTCGTTTCCCCTTGAGTCTCAACTAACGCCCTTCCCAAAGTCCGTGGAGCAGGCCCCACTCATCACAAGAGGGCTGGATGTCGGCTATCACCGAAAGTATAGCAGCTTGAAGCCCTACAACGTCGGCTGTCATCCAGCCCTCAATCTATACTGCATCGGCCCCGTCCTGCCTGTGTCAGCCTGCCGGGCAATTGACCTCCTTTCCGCCCATAACCATAATGGCCCCATCCCGCATAGAAGGGACGCGTGCTTTTGCCAGACTGGCTCGGCATCGACCACCTTTTCGAGCTTTCTCGTACAGAAGCTATCGCCGGATTTTTCACCCCGCTGGCCATCTTCGCCCTGTTCGCCCTGGCCCAGGCCATACTCCCGGCCTGGCGAGTTCCCAGCTACGTCATCGACCCTGAGACGGGCCAACCCCGCAACTACCGGCTCAACGGCATCCTGGTGTTCGCCCTCGCAGTCATCGTGTGGGCCACCGAGGTCACCGGGATGCCCCGTGACTGGTTCTACCGGTCATCGGTCTACGCCGTGGCCGGCGGTACGGTCTTCACCACCATCTTTGCCTTGGTGGCGGTGTTCAGCCTGCCGCAGGGTGAGCAAAAGAACCCGATAGCAGCCCTATGGACCGGACGGGCCCGGGAGATATCCTTCTTCGGCGACCGCAAGATACTGTACAGCGGCCTTTGGGGTGTTGCCCGCCACTTCAACTACCTGGGGGAGGGATTCCTGTCCCTTTCCGTCGCCCTGTCCTTCGGCCACTTCGCCAATCCCTGGGCCTGGATTTACTTCGTCTTCATCGTCACGCTATTCACCTTCCGTCAACGTAACGATGACAGGCACTGTGCCGAGAAATACGGCGCGGACAAGTGGGCGGAATATAAGGCCCTGGTGAAGTACCGGATTTTCCCCGGCGTTTATTGATTCTTTCCCGGCCGACGTCTCCCCACGCTCGTTATGCCGGCCTCAGGGCGTCTAACCGTCGTTGACGACAACTTGGAGTGCCCCCTATAGTGTGATGCGGGTTGCGGGCGTCACGCGACGCTCGGCCCAATCAAGAACTAAGGAAAAACCTCAAATGACACTGAATACCTACCTGCACTTCAACGGGGACTGCCGAGAGGCTTTCGATTTCTACCGCTCGATCTTCGGCGGCGATTTCGAGATTGTCCAGACCTTCGGCGATGGCCCCCCGGACATGGGAATACCCGACGCCGAGAAGAACAACATCATGCACGTATCCCTCAGCGTTGGAGCAAGCATGCTGATGGGTAGCGACGTGCCGGCCGCCTTTGGCCCTCCCCCAAACAAGGGCAACAACTTCTCCATTTCCTACGACGCCCAAAGCAAGAAGGAAACCGACGACCTCTTCGCAAAGCTCTCGGAGGGCGGAGTTGCCACCATGCCGCCTCAGGACATGTTTTGGGGGGCCTACTTCGGTTCCTGTATTGACCGGTTCGGCATCAGCTGGATGGTCAGCTGCGAACCGCAGGCTTAGTCCACCGCCCCGGCTCCACAATTTCACTGCAGCCATAGATGTCCGGGGGGGGGCGACGACAAGGTTAAATGATAGGGAAGTCAACCATGTCCAGCTACAGGGTCATATCGTCAGACAGCCATGTTAACGAGCCGGCTGACCTGTGGACCAGCCGCGCTGACTCGAGGTTCCGGGACAGGGTTCCCCACGTCGAAAGTTTGGAGACCGGCGACGTTTGGTTTTACGATGGCACTAGGGGAGACCCCGCGGGGAATTCGGTCACCGTCGGAATCAGGTTTGAAGCGCCGGAGAAAATGGGCACCAGGATACCCAGGATCGACGAGACCCGCCCCGGGGGTTATATTCCCGAAGAGCACGTAAAAGACCTGGACCTGGACGGGATAGACATGGCCATCATCTATCCCACAACCGGTGTCAGGGTGTACGCCGTGCCCGCCAGCGACATACTGACCTACAGTTGTACGCTCTACAACGATTGGATTTCGGAATTTTGCAGCGCAGCCCCCAAGCGCCTCAAGGCCATCGCCATGCTCAACGTGGACGACGTGGGGGATGGCGTCAAGGAGATGGAACGCTGCGCCAAGCTGGGCTTTATCGGCGCAATGATTGCCGTCTCTCCTCTCCTGGGCCGGTCCTACGACCGGCCGGAGTACGAGCCTTTGTGGGTTGCGGCCCAGGACCTGGAGATGCCGATCAGCCTGCACGCCGCTACCAACCGCCCTGGTGAAGGCCAGGAGTTTTTAGACATGAACACCGTCAGGCCCTCCTCTGTGTCCTTGCTGGCCCAATGGGCCGCCATGTCTCTTGGCGACATCATCTGCAGCGGCGCTTTAGAACGCTACCCCAATCTCCAGGTGGGTTCAGTGGAACATGAGCTCTCCTGGGTCCCCCACTTCCTTGACCGTATGGACTACAACTATACCCAGCGGTCCAAGAGGTTCTCTCCCTACCGGTACCAGGGAGATATCTTTCCCAGCGACTTCTTCCGTAGCAACTGCTTCCTCGGCTTCCAGGAAGATAGCCTGGGAATCAGGCTCCGGGACCTCATAGGAGTTGACACCCTGCAGTGGGGGTCTGATTACCCGCATCCCGAGTCCACCTTCCCCCGGAGCCGGGAGATACTGGAAGAAATCCTGACCTCCTGCACCGAGGAGGAAAAAGCCAAGATAGTCGGCGGCAATTCCTCCAGGATATACCGCCTGGACTAGTATCTAACCCCTGAGACCATTGGGCTCCGCCAAATAAACCGGGGGCGTTCGTTGAGAACGCCCCCGGTTGCCCTTGAATACCCATATTACCTAAGAGGTTCCATGCGCCTGCAACCGATAAACCTCTACGACTACGAGGCCAGGGCCAAGCAGGTCCTGCCGCCCCCTCTTTGGGACTACATCGACGGTGGAGTGCTGGACGACTCCACGGTCCGCCGGAACCGCACAGCCCTGGACGAACTGACTCTGCGTCCCCGCTTTCTGCGGGACATATCCCAACGTGACATCTCGACTATCGTCCTGGGAGAGCCTGTCAGCCTGCCCGTCTTAATCTCCCCCGCCGGCATGCACATGAACGTTCATCCGGAAGGAGAACTGGCCGCCGCCAGGGGCGCCGGTATGTCGGGGACCTTGATGATAGTCAGCACCGTGTCCAGCTACAGCATGGAGGAGGTCTCCCAAGTCGCCGCCGGGCCCCTGTGGTTCCAGCTATACCATCGCAGCGTCGAATTCACGGAGATGCTGGTGCGCCGCGCCGAAGAGGCCGGGTACAAGGCGATATGCCTCACCGTCGACATCCCCATGCGATCACCCCAGGAACGGGACAACCGTACTGCAAGTATCAATTACCTCGGGCCGTTCCCCCTGGGCAACTTTCGAGCCATACCGGACCAGGAAGGCGCCGCTTCAGAAGCCGGCGTATTGGAGGCATGGAACGCCTCCTCCGCGCCTCCAATTACCTGGCGGGAATTGGAATGGCTGCGTTCGCTGACCTCGTTGCCGTTAGTCCTCAAGGGCATCAGCACCGCCGAGGACGCTCACCTGGCCGTGGAGCACGGCATCGACGGCATCTTTGTGTCCACCCACGCCGGGCGCGTGTCCGACGCTACCATGGGGGCCATAGAAATGTTGCCGGAGGTTGTAGACGCCGCCAAGGGCCGCGCCGAGGTCTACGTGGACTCGGGCATCCGCCGGGGCAGCGACGTGATTAAAGCCTTGGCCCTGGGCGCCTGCGCCGTCGGCATAGGCCGGCCGTTGTTCTGGGGCCTGGCCGTGGCCGGCGCTGAAGGGGTCCACGGCGTGCTGGAGCTGCTGCGTGGGGAAATCGACCGCTGCATGGCCTACTGCGGCCAGACAAACATTCGCGAGCTGGAGGCCGGGCTTGTGAACATCCCCGCCAATTGGGGTCTGGGGACCACCAGGCCCTAAATTGTCCCAGGGGGGCTGCCTTGGCTAAAGACTCCGTCCGGGTTGGACTCATCGGCGCCGGCCTCAACACCCGCATGGCTTCTACCACCCGTGAGGCCCAGTGGCGAGCATCGCCAGCCCCGACGGATGCACGCCCGCTTCCCGACCTAACTCAGATGCTTTTCCAAGAAGGCGAAGACCTTGCTCCAACCGTCCACCGCCTGCTCCGCCCGGTAGGCGGCCCGGTCGTAATAGAAGAAACCGTGGCCCGCGCCGTCGTACCGGTGGAACTCGTAGGACTTGTTGTGTCTCTTCAACGCCTCCTCGTGTAAGTCCACCTGCTCCGCCGTCGGCGCCTGGTCTTCGTTGCCGAATATACCCAGCAATGGGCAGGACAGGTCGGCGGTGTTTTCTATGGGGGCTACGGGCTGGTTTGCCGTCAGCTCGTCCCCGGAAGCAACCACTCGCCCGCCCCAGCAGTCCACCGCGGCGTCAAACCCCCGGATGCGGCAACCGGACAGGACCGTCAGCCTCCCGCCAGAGCAGGTGCCGAAAAGCCCTACCTTGCCGTTCAGGTAAGGCAGCGACCGCAAGAACCGCATGGAGCCTTCGATGTCCCCCAGGGCCTGCTCGTCCGATATGCCGCCCGACTCCCTCACCTTCACGCCAATCTCCCTGGGGTCGCCGTGGCCCGTCCGGTGGTACAGGTTCGGCGAAATTGTCACGTAGCCGTGATGGGCGAAGCGGCGGGCCGTCTCCCGGTACCACTCGTCCCAACCTGGGGCATGGTGAATCAACACCATTCCGGGGTGGGGGCCGGGCCCCAGCGGCTTGGCCAGGTAAGCGCCGATGGCTTCGCCGTTATGCCCTTGGACCGTGGTGGTTTCCGCCAGCATTCCTTCGTACATGTCAGTCTGGTACATGGGTCAACTCCTATAACGAGGATCAATCAAGCTTGAAACAGCGTGAGGCCTGAGTCAATGCGCCAGGTTTTCCGACCTTGCCGCCGGTCGCCACCGGCGTTCTCCCACTGCCGGCTTGCTTTACGCCGGCTGCCACCTCAGAAGTCCCGAGTTTTCCAGCGCCGACGGGTTCACGCAGGACATGGGCCACCGGCCTCTAAACACCAACGCTATCTCCCGCCCCACCCGGCGCCTTGCCCCCTCCTCGTACCTGGACGACGCCGAAGCGACGTGGGCCGTCAACGTAACGTTCTCCAAGCCCAGGATGGGGTTTTGGGGATCCGGCGGCTCCTGTTCCAGAACGTCCAGCGCAGCATGACCAATCCACCCTTCCTGCAGGGCCCTGGTCATGGCCGCCTCGTCCACCGTGATGCCCCTGCCAGTGTTGACGAAGATGGCCTGGGGTTTCATCAACCTGAACTGCTCCTCACCGATCATCTTTCTAGTTCCCCCAGTGCCGGGAAGATGATTGGACACAATATCCGAACGTTGCAGCAGCTCCGTCAACTCCACCGGCTCTACTCCGTGTTGCACGATCACTGTTTCCCTGACGAATGGGTCGTAGGCCAGGATGCGCAGGCCGAACGCCTTCATCAACGGGACAACAGCCCTGGCGATGTTCCCAAATGAAATTAGCCCCAGGGTCTGTCCGTACAGGCGCGGCAATTCACGTATTGCCGGCTTGCCTTCGTCCCAACGCCCCTCGCGGACCATCTTATCCGTCGCCAACAGCCGGCGGTGCCCAGCCAGGATCAGCGCCGCCGTGTGCTCCGCCACCTCTTGCACAAAGGTGTCCGGGCAATTGGTTACCGGTATGCCCTTGGCTGCCGCCGCGGGGACGTCCACCAAGTCCGTGCCCACGCTGTCCAGGGCGATAATCTTGCACTGGGTCAGCCCGTTAATAACCCTCTGGCTTACCGGCATCTCCCTGACGATTAGCGCGTCCGCGTCCTGCGCGCCGGCAAGAAACTCATCGTCCGACCCGGAGGGGACTTCGACCAGCTCCAAGTCCAGCCCCTGTAGCCCCTCCAACTCGAACCTGTAGTCGTCGGTAATGTTGGGACGCCCCTGCGCCACGACTTTGTACTTCGCCACGCTGCCCCCCTGACTTCAGTGTCGATTACTGCCGTCGGTGCGTAAATCGGGGTTGGCCCTAGCTTATGTCAAGCCGCCGGATATGTCCAGGCAAACGGGGCAAAGCCGTCATCTGCAGGCTCTCTGGAGTTTCAGATGGTCTATCCTGGGCCCTCGAACCAATCGTGCAGCGTTTCGCCCCGGCACAACGTGCTACCGTAGAGCGCTATGCAATCGCCGCCTTACAAGGGCCGAAGCTAAAACCTGTGCTTTGGGAAGAGGGCGTCGGGCCCGTTCAGGGCATGCGTAGGTCCGGTTGTGTGTCCACGCCGTAGCTGGCGAACACCTCGTCTATCTGCCGCAGGTCCTCTGCCGACAATGCCCACTCAAGGACCCCCAGGTTCTCTTCCACTTCTGCAACGGTGTGGGTGCCGATCGGCGCAACGCTGACGGCGGTGTTGGACAGGACCCACCTCAACGCAAGTTGAGGCATTGTCTTGCCCCGCTTCGCGGCGATGGCTCTCAAGTCCCCGACAAGGCCCAGATTTCTCTCATAAGCCTCGTCGGTATATATGCCCCCGTCCCACTCGGGCCGGCTGACCGCCCGGGTATCGTTGTCCCGGTACTTGGTGTCCATGGTGAATATCCCCGACAGGATTCCGAAGCCCAGGGGCGCGAAGGCCATCACGCCGATGCCTTGTTCCCGGCAGTACGGGAAAATCTCCCGGCCCATCCTGCGGTCGAACATGTTGAAACCGCATTGGACCACGTCAACCTGCCGCGTCTTCTGGCATTCCTTGATTTGGTCCACGTTCACGTTGCACAAGCCGACGGCCCTGGCTTTCCCTTGCTGCACCACGTTGTCCAGGGCGTCCATGGTCTCCTCGAAGGGCGTGGTCACGTCCGGCAGGTGGATCAAATACACGTCAACGTAGTCTGTCCTTAACCTCTGCAAGCTCTCGTCGATCGAGGCAATGACGGGCCCTCTCCGGCTGTCCCGGCCTTGGGACTCGGGCCGGCCCGGATATCCGATGCCGCATTTGGTGATCAACACCACGTCCTTCCGGCGCGGGCCCAGGGCCCGGCCGTACATCCGCTCCGAGTCCCCGCCGCCGTACGTCGCCGCGGTATCGAAACAGGTGATCCCCAGGTCTATGGCGCGGGATATGGCCTCCACCATGTCTTGGCCGTAGCCATTGGTCCCACCGGCGTTCGGCACCCGATAGTCCATGCCGCCCAGGCCGATTGCCGACACGGTGATGTCTGTGTTGCCAAATCTTCGGTATTCCATCGATGGGCCTCCTCTCAACGGTTTACGCGTTGTGGCGTCAGTAAGGGGGTACAGGGGCGATTGACCCGCTCAGCGTACCGTATTATAGTCCAAGCTATCCAGGGGGCACATGTTAGAGACAATCGATTCGGTCTGGAGAATACGGGGCTGTTCTCCAGATAGCGCGCTGACCAATTGCAAGCCGAGACTCTCTGCGGAGGGGCCAATATGCTGAAGATCGGACACCAGGTGGTCAGACCCGGCAAGACTCTTAAGGGCGACCCGGTAACCATTCCCGTTGCCGAAGAACTGGAAACCATACCCGGCATACCTCTGAACCAACGGGAAATCGATTGGTATTCCCGGGAATATCCCTTGGAGAGGCATTACGAGGCCGAGCGGTCTTCCTATGGGTGGTTCTACGCCAATCGCAACCTCAACGTGCAAATGGGGCATATCGACCGGGAGCATGAGAAGTTGTCCCGCAGCCTCATTCTTGCAGGACGGGAAACCGCCGACATGCAACCCACCGCCGAGCCCGCCGGCGAGGACGTTACCGACCTTATCAAGGACCACGCCAAGCGTCTTGGATTCTTGGAAGTTGGCTTCACCGCTTATGACCATCGCTACGAGTTCAAAGCCAAGAAGGGCTTTACCCAGCTCCCCACCGCCATTTGCCTGGCCTACGAGCAGGACTACGAGGCCACCCAGACCATTCCCAGCATCGATGCCGAGATCGTCCACGCCAGCGGCTACCGGACTCAGGCCGCCGCCGGGCTGAAGCTGGGCAATCTCATTCGGTCCCTGGGTTACCAGGCCCACGTCATTCACACCAGCGACTCCACCGGCCCCATCATTCCCATGTTCGTCGCCGCCGGTCTGGGCCAGTTGGGCGCCTGCGGTTACCTGCTTACTCCCCACGAAGGCAGCCGGGCCCGCTTGATAATGGTCACCACCGACGCGAAGGTCACTTACGACAAGCCCGTTGACTACGGGATTCACGCCTTTTGCCAAATCTGCCAGGTCTGCGTCAACCGATGTCCCGGGCGCGCCTTGATGCGGGACAAGATTTGGTGGCGCGGCTCCGAAAAGAACAAGCTCTACTACAAGCGCTGTATGCCCGTTCTCACCCGTTACGTCGGCTGCGGCGTCTGCATGAAGGTGTGCCCCATCCAGAAGTACGGCATGAAGAACGTCATGGAGCACTATGTCGAGACCGGCCAGGTCCTGGGCAAGGGCACCCACGACCTGGAAGGCTACACCTTGGAGGGAAAGGGCTACTTCGGACCCGGTGAACTGCCGGTTTTCGACCGCGACTTCTTCACCTCCATGCCCACTGGTAACTCCAGCCAGTGGGCGTTCGAGAATTTCAAGAAAAAGGCCTTGGCCGCGGGCGGCGCCGTGACCAACGAGGCGCTGGCGGAGTTCAAGCAAGACGTCATTGACGCCATCCATGAGGACAACCAGGATATCGAGCTAACGGGAGGCTACAACGAAGCCTACGTCTAGCAACGCCGTTGCAGCATCATTCAGGTCTGCGTCCCATCGGGAAAGCATTGGTTGAGAGGTCAATCATGTCCAGCTACAGGGTCATATCGTCTGACAACCACGTAGTCGAGCCGGCGGACTTGTGGACCAGCAGAGGTGAGTCCAGGTTCAAGGATAGAATGCCCTACGTTGAAACCGTGGACGGAAGCGACTGGTGGTTCTGTGAGGGCATGCAAGTCATGGGCCTCTCCATAGCTGGAGCCCAGGCCGGGGTAAGGTTCGAAGAGCCGGACAAACTTAAAGATGACGCTGCATTCGAAGACGTGCGTCCGGGGGGTTACATTCCTGAAGAGCACGTCAAAGACATGGACCTCGACGGCGTCGACGTGAGCATAATCTATCCCACCCTCTGCAATGCCCTCTTCATCTCCGTTGCAGACACCGAGCTTCTAAGCTCCGTTTACCGGACGTACAACGATTGGATTGCCGAGTTCTGCACTGCAGCCCCCAGGCGTCTCAAGGCCATCGCCCAGTTGAACATGGATGATGTCCAAAAGGGCATAAGCGAGTTGGAACGCTGCGCCAAGATGGGCTTCATTGGGGCGGTGACCCCCGTCTTTCCTCCCGGGGGGCGGACCTATGACCGGCCCGAGTACGAACCCCTTTGGGCCGCGGCCCAGGACCTGGGAATCCCCCTCAGCCTCCACATTGGCACCAATCGCCTCGGCGCCGGCGATGAATTTGACCGCGTCTTCCAGAAACTGATGCCTACCGCCACCTACAAGGTCAACAAAGACTACTGGGTGCGTATGTCTCTGGGCAGCATCATCTTGAGTGGTGTTCTCGAGCGCTACCCCAAACTGCAAGTGGGATCGGTCGAGCACGATCTGTCCTGGGCGCCCTACTTCCTGGACCGCCTCGACTACACCTACACCCAGCGAATCCATAGTGACTCCGACTACCTGTTCAAAGATCATGCCCTTCCCAGTGACTTCTTCCACAATAACGTGTTCCTGGGGTTCCAGGAGGACGCCTTGGGGATAAGAGACCGGCACATCATAGGCGTGGACAATTTGCAATGGGGTGGAGACTATCCCCACGCCGAGGGGACTTTCCCCAGGAGCCGCGAGATACTGGAGGAGATCCTGGCGGACTGTACCGAGGAAGAAAAGGCCAAGATAGCCGGCGGCAACGCCGCCAGGGTATACAACCTCTAACTCCGGCCTGATCCCAGCAGCTCTAACAAGAACAAACCCCCAAGGAGAAGCCCGTGGCCGAACACGACGTTGCGCTGATGGCCCACTTGTTACGTCGCGCCGGGTTTGGGGCGAGCCGCGATGAGATTGAAGCCAAAGCGGCCCGGGGGTACGACGCAACGCTACAAGAACTCCTAGACCCGCTGAGCCAACCGGAAATCGAGGAAGACTTGATGTTCCGGTTGCATCCCTTCTGGTACCAGAGCCCCGCCCTCCCCTCTCATGAGTGGGTCCATCGAATGATTGCCAGCCCCCGCCAGCTTCAAGAGAAGATGTCCCTCTTCTGGCACATGGTCTTCTGCGCCGGGTACAGCAAGATCGACGTCGGGCAGGAGTTGGGACACATGGTCGCCATGTTCCGGGAACACGGCATGGGCAACTTCCGGGACCTGCTGTATCGGCTGTGCACCAATCCCGGCATGCTTTACTACCTGGACAACAACGAAAGCCACAAGGATGCCTTGAACGAGAACTTCGGCCGGGAGCTCCTGGAGCTCTTCTCCATCGGCGTGGGCATGGACGAGGAGCTCAACTACACCGAGGACGACGTCAAGGCTTGCGCCCGGGCCTTCACCGGCTGGAACATAGCCCCCGCATACCCTCCTTTTCCCCACGGCCGCAGCCGCTGGGAGTTCCGGTTCGACCCTGCCGACCACGACGATGGCGAGAAGACCTTCCTGGGAGAGACTGGCCGTTGGAACGGCGACGACATCCTCGACATCATCTGTAAACATCCCGCCGCGGCCAGGTTCATTGCGCGCCATCTGTACAGTTTCTTCGTGGCCGACGAGCCGCCGGTGCCCGCATGGCGCCTGACCCCTCCACTGGACCTGGGCCTGCTCCAGGCCATGGAGCAGGCCTACTTCGACTCCGGCTACGACATCACCCCTATGCTGCGGGTCTTGTTCACCTCAGGGTCCTTCAAGTCCGAGGCGGTGCGCTTCGCCAAGGTCAAGAGCCCTGTAGAGATGGTGGCCGGGACCATGAGACTGGTTGAAGACCACCGGGAGATCAAGCCGGGGCTGTACGACATATCCCAGAAGTCCACGTACATGGGGATGGACCTGATGAACCCGCCGTCGGTGGAAGGCTGGCACACCGGTCGGGAATGGATCGACAGCGGCACCTTGGTGGAGCGAATCAACTATGCTACCGAACTGTTGGGGAATACCGATTTGCCAGGCGTCAGGTCCCTGGTAAACCGGCTAAAGTCGCGGTCCAAGGCCCTGTCTCCAGAGGCCTTCGTAGACGGCTGTCTCGACCTTGTAGGTCCGATGACCGTGGATAGCGAGACCCGCTCCGAGTTGGTCGCCTACGCCAGCAAGGGCGGAGAACTCCGCCATCGGTCCAATGCGGAGGATGAGGACTTTACCCGGCGCACCGGCGAAATGTTCCAGATGATAGCCTCAACCGCCGAATTCCAGTTCGAATAGCCTGCCCTATCTGATTCGAGAACGCCCAGCCAAAAGCAATGTCAACCCATTTTTTCGGTCTAAACCAACGGGCCTACGACTACAGCCATTCGCTCGGGCGGCTCGAAATGTCGGGCGTCGGCTTCCGCAGCCCGGTGGACTTCGCCATTGGCGCTGAAGGCGTCGCCTACGTCTTGAACCGTTCCTACGAGAAGCGCCCCGACGGTGTCCACGTAACCATGATGACCTTGGACGAGGAGTACATCACCGAGTTCTCGTCCTACGGGGAAGCGGATGGGCAGCTCGTTTGGCCCACGTCCATTGCCCTGGATCCCCAGGGCAACGTCTACGTCGCCGACGAGTGGCTGAATCGCATAACCGTCTTTGACCAAGACGGCGAACTCCTGGGTAGTTGGGGTAAGCCGGGTTCCGGCGACGGGGAATTGGACCGCCCGTCGGGCATCGCCATAAGTGGCGACGGCGCTTTGTTTCTCACCGATAGCCGCAACCATCGGGTGCAGAAGTTCTCTCTGGACGGCCTATTTCAGGGCAAGTTCGGCAATTTCGGAGACGGACCGGGCCGGTTTAACCTTCCCTGGGGCATCGGCCTGGACAAAGACGGCCAGGTGCTCGTAGCCGATTGGCGCAACGACCGTATCCAGCAGTTCACCGCCAGCGGCCGGTGGCAGGCCAGCTTCGGCCAGTCGGGCAGCGGCGTTGGCCAGTTCAACCGGCCCAACTCCGTGTGTGTGGACCAGGACGGGGACATCTACGTTGCGGACTGTTTCAACAACCGGGTCCAGGTGCTGGATTCGGAGGGCCGGTTCGTCACCTCAATCCTCGGCGACCATCGACTGTCCCGCTTGGGCAGAGAGAAACTCATGGCCAACCCGGATATGATTCGCCAGCGGGCCTTGGCTTATGCCAACAATCCCGACTATGACCAGCGCTTCGACCACCCCAATGCGGTGAAAATCGACCCCAGTGGCCGTGTTTGTGTTCTGGACCCCGTCCGAGGACGAATCCAGGTCTACGTCAAGTCCAAGGACCCGGCGCTGGCCTAGTCCACCCGCTCCAGTCGCGGCCGGAGACTTTTCACAACCTTCGTCCCGCGCACAAATGCTCTCTTAGCTGGAGCCTGGGTTGTCCGTTCGTCCTGAGCCTGTCCTGAGCCCGTCGAAGGGGGAAATCGAAGGGCGTACGGACGACCGCGGTTGTGCTAGGGTATCCGGCCCGTCATCCGGCTCACACCGGCAGCACCGGCTCCGTGCGTTCCTCGGGCAGATCGACCTCGAATGCGTTCAGGAAAAACGCCGTCTGGGAGTACTGGCCCAGCAGGGCCGTCAACTCCACCAGGTGCTGCGGGCCAAACTGGTCCAGGGCCGCCTGAAAGGTCTCCGCGCCGACCTTGTGCGTATCAAAAAACTCCCGGCCGTAATTGATGATAGCCGTCTCGTCCGCCGCCATGGCCGGCAACGGCTGCTTGTCCCGTATCGCGTCCACCAGGGCATCGCTCACTCCCTCGCTCCGGGCGTCAGGGGCGTGGGCGTTCCAGATGTATTGACAGTCCATGGCCCGGGCGGTGACCAGGATTGTCAGTTCCCGGATGCGCTTCGGAAAGGTGCTCTCGAACCTCAGGTAGCCGCTTACCCGGCCCCGCCGCCGGGCCAGCTCCGGGCTGTTTACGGTTATAGACGTCGGGCCTCCTGTTATTGTGCCCCCGGTGGCTGCGGTCAGCTCATCGAATGCCTCCACAAATTCCGCCGGGACCATCTCTCGGGTGACTACCGGTAGTCTTGCCATTGCTCTCCTCCAATATCGTATTTCGGCGCCCCAGCGCCGTTCTCCGCGCCCGCCGGTTCCGGAACCCATGCCCTCCTTGGGTTTTCCTTTGACCAGGGCCGGCGGAGTTGCAGATTATGGGCAGTTACACCATCTCGTAGAACTCGATGTAGCTGTCATCACAGACCTCGATAAGCCGGCCATACACGGCTTCGAGGCCTTGCGGCGATTCGGCGTCCGGGTCATAGGGAGAATTAAGGGTTTCTTGAGTCCAGTCCATGTAGACCGTATTGGCCGGACCGGGCACGGTGTGACCGCTCCAATACACCCGCGTCGAAGACCTACCTACGTTCTCGAAAGCCTTCGCCACTTGATCGATTAGCTCGGCGGCCTCCCGCGTTTTCCAGGGTTTGATCACGAATCCTCGTCTGATCAGGTACATCTCCGGCTCCTTTCTCGAACGTATCCACCGTCATCCCCCTCTCCGCCACGCACATTGTACCCCAGCCATCGGACCCAGATACGCCCGCTCCATTGCTTTCTCCGGAATCAGCGTGGTACAAATGCCTACGCTTTAGCCAAAGTTTCACCAAGGACGGTTGTGTCATGGGCTTGAGAGAGCGCATCGGCGGCGCCAGGGGCGGCATGAAGTTGGAAGATGCCCTGGAATGGGCCGGCGCCCACAATGTGCACTATCTGGACTTCGCCGTAGACCAGGGCCCCAACCACCTATCGACGTGGACTGACCAGCGGGCAGCGGCGGTCAAGGAGGCCTGCGCCCGGCACGACCTCCACATTGGCATCCATACGTTGTCCGGGGTCAACGTTGCGGAATTTGCCCCCTACGCATCCGAGGGCGTGGACCAATATCTTACGGCCTGCGTTGACCTGGCAGTGGGCCTCGGCTGTGACTGGACAACGGTCCACGGCGGGTTCCACTTCAGCGACTCGCTGGAGGCCAGGAAGAAGGCCTCGTTGGACCGGATAAAGCGGCTAGTCCGGTACGCTGAGTCCAAAGGGGCCCAACTGGTTCTGGAAAACCTGAATTTCGAGCCTGACGATGCCGAGGTCCACTACCTGGCCCACAATCTGGATGAGGTCAGTTTCTACCTGGATGCAATCCCTCCCGGCAGCTTGGACCTGGCGTGGGCGGCCAACCATGAAAATCTTGTGCCCGAAGGCCTCCACGGATTTCTGGACGGGTTCCTGGAGCGTTTCGGCGTCGAGCGCATCCACCACGTCCTGCTGGCAGATAACCGCGGCTTGTTCGAGGAGCACCTCATTCCGGGCGAAGGAAACATCGATTTCAAGTCCATACTGCGAAAACTCGAGTCTGCAGGCTACCGGGGACACTACCTTTTGACCTTCGGCGGACTTGAAGACAAGCTCAGGGTCAGAGAGACCTTTGTTAACTACGTCCAATAAGCTGCCGCCCACTTAGTCCATCCCGCGTTAGCCGCGCTTTGCACAACTATCTGTAATTCCGAAGCGCAGCGAGGAATCTCAAATCCCTGCACTCCAAGTCTCCCCATCAAATTCTTCCCTTTAGCTGCCCCTTTGCGAAGACGCCGCAACGTCAACAGTCGCCCTGCCATCCAGTTAGTCCATACCCGCGCTAGGAGACCATTGACCAACCGTCGTTCCTTCGCACGAAGACCGTTACATGGGTTGGGCCTGGGCTGTCCGTTCGCCCTGAGCCTGCCCTGAGCCCGTCGAAGGGGGAAATCGAAGGGTGAACGGACAGCCGGAGTTATGCAAAGGTCACCGCTAGCAGGCACCCCCACGCTTGCGGTACTGACCTGGCAGGTGGTACAAAGGCCTGAGACAGGCCGGTCTCGGCATTAAAGCAAATGTTTCGTCGTAGCGGATGGCCCCGCCCATGCAATTGACCCGTTCCAAGATCTTCTATGGCTGGTTCGTGATTGCCGGCGCGGCGCTGGTGACCTTTGGGGTTTCGGGCGCGTTTTTTTCCTTTGGCGTGTTCCTGAAGCCCATGACCGAAGACTTCGGTTGGGGCAGGGCAACCCTGTCCCTGGCCTTCGGCATCACATTGATGATTTCAGGGCTCTTGAGACCCGCCGCAGGTTATCTGGCCGACCGGTACAGCCCCAAGATGGTTGTTATGGCCGGCGTGGCCATCATGGGGGCCATGTTTCTACTTATACCGCTGGTTCAGAACCAGGCCCAGCTCTATGCCGTCTTCGCCGTTTTGGCTATCGGGCTTACGCTGGGTGTCGGGCCCATCTTGACCAAGATTGTCAGCAGTTGGTTCTATGGCAATCGCGGCTCGGTCCTGGGCCTGGTCTACGGCGCCGGCTCGATAGGCGGCATGGTCCTGGTGCCCGGGTCTTCCCTGTTCCTGGTCCTTGCCGACTGGAGAGTAGCGTACTGGTTCCTGGGCCTGATGCTGTTGGTCGTCATGGTGCCCATCGGGCTGCTGTTGATCAAGAACCGGCCCCAGGACGTGGGTCTCGAGCCATTGGTTGAACCCGCCGAATCTGCGGAGCAAACGGAGTCCGCCTCCAACGACCGGGAAACCCTCTTCGGAAGGGATGCTACGTTCCGTGAGGCCGTGGCCACCCCGTTCTTCGCTAAGCTCACCTTTGGGTACTTCGTTTGAGGGTACTCCATGAGCTTCGTGCATGCTCACTTCATCACATACGCAACAGACCTGGGATATCACCCCTTGGTCGCCGCCGGTGTGTTCAGCCTCATCGGAGGCTCGGCCCTGCTCGGAGCCCTGTACTTGGGCCGCCTCTCCGACAGGCGCGGGCGCCGGGTATGGCTGGGCGTCTCCTACCATCTCCGGACCATGGGCTTCGTCGTGGTGCTCCTGTCCATGGGCGTGTCCTTCCTTGGGATTCCGCCCCTGGGCCTCGCTCCCCTCTTAATCGGGGTTCTGCTGGTGGGCTTCTCCTGGAACGCGGTAGTGTCGATTACCGCGGCCTACGCCTCGGACCGCTTCGGCATCTCCAAGCTGGGCGTAATCTACGGCACCATGTTTGCCGTGATGCCCCTGGGCTCCGGACTGGGGGCCTACTTGGGGGGATTGCTCTACGACTTTCGCGGGACCTATGACTGGGCAATATGGTCCAATATCCTGCTCTTGCTCGTGTCCGCTCTCCTGGTCTTCTCCATCCGGGAACCGCGACGGCCTGCGAGACTGGCCGTTTCAGCAGCCGATTGATCGTGGGGCCGCTGTGGCGGCCGCTTCCACAGAGTATTCAGTTGCCATTACTCTTGAACTCCGTTTTCTTCCCCTCAGGGTCCCCGCCGGCTTTTGCCATGCCCAGGCCGCGTGGGGCTTGACACCCATGGGCCGAACGCCTAGATTGCCTTTGGTTGGCGATTTTCCCCAAGCCCCGGCAGGGGCGTAATTCCTGAGAGAGGTAAGGCCCATGACTACCACAAGGCCGCGGCAGAGCGCACACCCTGGACCCTTTCGGGTGGTGGGCACCAGGCCCATCCGCCACGACGGACTGGAAAAAGTCACCGGCGCCGCCAAATACGGTGCGGACGTCCAGTTGGCGGGCATGCTGCACGGCAAGATTCTGCGCAGTCCACATGCCCACGCTCGCATCAAGTCCATAGACACCAGCAAAGCCGAGGCCCTTCCGGGCGTAGCCTCGGTGACCACTTCCCTGGACTTCCCGATAATCGACGCGCAACCCATCGACTTCGGTGCAACCTGGGGGAGCAACCGCCTCATGGCCGAACACGTGATGGCTCGCGACAAGGCGCTTTACAAGGGCCATGCCGTGGCCGCGGTGGCGGCATCCAGCCGCCACATAGCGGAACAAGCAGTCCGCCTGATCGAAGTGGACTACCAAGTCCTCCCTGTCGCTCTGACCCTGCACGATGCGGTCAAGGAGGATGCCCCCATACTTCACGACAGTCTCACCACCCTGTTTCGAATGGACCGAATCGGGCGTGGTGAAGACACCGGGGTCAAAGGCAACGTATCCGGGCACATTCAGCATAGGCTGGGAGACATTGAAAAGGGGTTCTCTGAAGCCGATGTAATCGTGGAGCGAGAGTTCGACACGGAGACAGTCCACCAGGGCTACATCGAGCCCCACGCATCCACTGCGGCCTGGTCGCACGACGGCCGGCTCACCATCTGGACCTGCACCCAGAGTTCCTTTGACATCCGCTCCGGGACCTCCGCTGTCTTGGATATTCCTGAATCAATGATCAGGGTGATACCAACGGAGATCGGCGGCGGGTTTGGAGCTAAGATCACTTGTTACCTGGACCCGGTGGCAGCAGTCCTGGCCAGGAAGAGCGGCAAGCCGGTCAAGATGGTAATGGACCGGAAAGAGGTGTTCGAAGGCACCGGGCCTACATCGGCTACCCACATGCGATGCAAGATGGGCGCCACAAAGGACGGAAAGATCACCGCCGCCGAACTTTCCCTGGCTTATGAATCGGGAGCCTATCCTGGGTCCTGGGCCAGCGGCGGCACGTCGACGGCCACCGGGCCCTACAACATTGAGAACCTGTCAGTCGACGGCTACGACATAGTCTGCAACAAGCAGCGGGTCCAAGCCTACCGGGCGCCGGGCCAGCCCCAAGGATGCTTCGCCGTAGAGCCGGTCATCGACGAACTGGCCGAAAAGCTGGGAATTGATCCCATGGAATTCCGTTTGATGAACGTGGCCCAGGCGGGCGACCGGATGCCCACCGGGGTCCCCTTGGCGCCAATCGGCATCAAGGAAATGGAAGAGGCCATGAAAGCCCATCCCCACTACTGTGCCCCCTTGGCCCAGCCCAACCAGGGCCGGGGAGTCGCCGTGGGATTCCGCATGCAGGGCGGGATGAATTCCTCGGCCACAATCAACGTGAACAGCAACGGGACCGTCAACCTGAGCACCGGCTCTGTGGACATCGGGGGCACTCGAACCGCGGTGGCCATGCAGGCTGCCGAAGTGTTAGGGCTGGACGCCGAGGACGTTTTGCCAACCGTCGTGGACACTGACGCCATCGGGTATACCGACGCGACCGGGGGCAGCCGCATCGCCTTCGACACCGGGCTGGCCGCCATTGCCGCCGCAGAGGACGTGAAACGCAAGATGTGCGCCCGGGCGGCTATGGTCTGGGAGGTGCAGGAAGAGGATGTGGAACTACTAGACGGCTCATTCGTTTGCACCAAGGACCCTGCAGACCGCATGACGTTCAAAGAGCTGGCGGGACGGCTTTTGCGCACCGGCGGCCCCGTCACTTGCTCGGCGGGCATCAGCAGCCCCGGTTCCGGACCGATAATCGCCGGGAACATCGTTGACGTGGAGGTAGACCCGGAAACCGGCAAAGTGGACATCTTGCGCTGCACTGCTTTTATTGACGCCGGCAAGGCTGTGCATCCCAGCTACGTGGAAGGCCAGATGCAAGGAGGCGCAGTCCAAGGATTCGGTTGGGCTCTAAACGAGGAGTATTTCTACACCCCGGACGGCACGATGCTCAACTCCAGCTTCCTGGACTATCGTATGCCCACCAGCCTGGACATGCCCATGATTGACACCGTTATAACCGAAGTCCCCAACCCCCGCCATCCCTTCGGCCTCAGGGGCGTGGGAGAAGCCCCGCTCATTCCCCCGCTGGCAGCCCTGTCCAATGCAATCTACGACGCCGTCGGGGTGCGTATGACCAAGCTGCCCATGACCCCCGGCAGCATCCTTGAAGCCCTGGAAGCCCTGGAAGCGAAAAAGGCGCAACCTTAGGTGCCGGAAGCCCCAGGGAAGACGGTCTTTGCCCCACCT
The DNA here is from genome assembly GCA_965249215.1 of Dehalococcoidia bacterium. Lineage (GTDB taxonomy): Bacteria > Chloroflexota > Dehalococcoidia > Lucifugimonadales > UBA3495. The sequence continues at coordinate 1,981,958 of CBDFLN010000002.1, forward strand.
ACGTTTGACCCTGAATAACCACCCGACTCCTTGCCCAAATTCCGCATCATGGCTGAGGGTCGCCTCTACTATCGCAAGGCCCCAAGGGCACAGGATTAATGGGGGGCAACCATCAAATTAAAAGCGTTGGACCACTATCTTGACCATCCTGGTTACCGGCTGCGCCGGCTTCATCGGTTCCAAAGTAGCCTCGCAGCTGCTGGATATGGGCCACACTGTGCTGGGCGTAGACAGTCTCGCCCAAGTACAACACAACCGGCTGCAGGAATGGCGGCTCGCCGCCCTCCACCAACACCCCAGTTTCACCTTCCGGCGGGTCGATATCTCTGACTTCAGCCAGTTGAAGTCCATATTCGGCGGAGACGGTCGTGAAGGTCGGGTTTCGAGCGTCATCAATCTCGGAGCTTTGGCCGGGGTCCGGGCAAGCGCGTCATCCCCTCGCGCATTCTATGAGACCAACGTCTTGGGAACATTGAACCTGTTGGAGTTGTGCCGCGAGTTCGGCGTCGGCAAGTTCGTTCTGGCGTCAACATCAAGCGTTTACGGCGCCGGAATGGCGGGCCCCACCAAAGAAGACGCCCCTTCCAGCCGGCCTCTGTCGCCCTACGCAGCTTCCAAGGCCGCGGCCGAGTCCTTGCTGCATTCCTACCATCATCTTTATGACATCGACGCGGCAGTGCTGAGGTACTTTACCGTTTACGGTCCGGCGGGCCGTCCTGACATGAGCATCTTCAGGTTCATCCGCAGCGTATGCGAAGACCAACCGATCACGGTCTTCGGGGACGGGATGCAGCAACGTGACTTTACATACGTCGACGACGTCGCACGCGGTACGGTGGCAGCTTTGGGCATAACGGGATACGAGACCATCAACCTGGGACACGGAACCCCGGTAACGTTGGCTGACGTGATCAAGTTGATAGAGAGGGCCGTCGGGAAACAAGCGAGAATCATATACCAGGACCGCCACCCGGCAGACCCCATGACCACCTGGGCCGACATCAACCGCGCCCAAAGTCTTCTGGGCTGGAATCCGACTGTGGGCATCGAAGAAGGGATCGGCCGCTCGGTCAAATGGTACCTGGAGAACCGGGACTGGGCCAAAGGACTAACCTGAGGCGGCCACTTTAGCGAATACCTCCCAGCGTCTATGTGGCCATCCTCGGCCCGCGGTGCATGGTCAAGGACATCGGGCGCCAGGCCGGTTAGAGTCAAGTATGGTTGGCTGGCCCGGCGGACCATCTTGACTCGGGGGTTAGCGCGAAGCCCGTGCCAGCTTCGCTTTCATCCCACGGACGCTCCGGGACAAGTGCTTGGGTTGAATCGCCCCGACCACTTTGGCTGGCAACCCCGATTGCCGCATCCCACGAGCGGCCTGGGTGATCTGCGGCCAGATTGTCGCGCCAGTTGCCAGGGCAGCCAGCGCCAGCCAGAAGTAGGTGAGCCACCAGGTCTCGGTTGACCACGACGTGTACAGGGGAAAGAGTCCGGCCAGACCTTGGAAAGCTGGAAAGTCCATGTCGAATGGGTCGACAGCGATGGTGATCTCCCGCGCCCGGCCGGCGACCGCGACGCCGTAGGTGTAGGCCAACGTCAAAAGCCCAAGTGCGGCAATGGAAATTCGACCCCAGCGAGGCGCCCTGGAGACCATGAGAACAATGGGCGCCACAAGAAGGGGCAGCACAGCAAGCAACGTGCGCCCGGGGAACCACCAACCCATCATAGTGATGGCAATGAAAGTAGCGATTAGCGCCTGCGCCAACAGCAGAGACAGGACCAAGCGGTGGTGGCTCCCAGCCGTTGCAAGCAGCGCGGCGCCGGGGACCGCCGCCAGCAGCAGCGGGGCCCATCGCCAATGCCGAAGCGTTGGTCCAGGAACAGGCCCCAAAGCCGGTAATAGCGATCGCCGAACTCGATATGCCCCGTTAGGATGTCTACAGTATTCCACTGCGCATAGACGACGTTCACACCGTACGGAGTCAAGCTGCCGAACAAGTGCAGGTGAAACCAAATGAAGAACCCCGTAGAGGCGGCTCCCACCGCGACCAGAGCGATCCTGCCGAACCTGCCGGCCCTGAGCAGAAAATATCCCGAAACCAGCGCCGCCAGTGGAGCGTACTTTATCCCCAGCCAGCACATGACGGTCAACAAACCGGCTAAGACTAGAGCTTCGGAGACCCCCAGTGCCGTTTTCCTGGTAACTACCAGCAAAGCCAGCACCAGCGTCAACGCCGCTGGGAACTCAGGGTAAATCTCACTGGAGTAAATGAACGCAGTGGCCGTCAGTCCTACGGCCAAAGTGAGCATCCAGCTCATCAGCCGCCTGCCGGTAAGGCGGTCCGCCAGCACAAAGGCCAGAGCCATAGTTGCCGCCGCCATGAGCAGCAACTGTACCTGGGCTCCGGTGAGGCCGCCCAGCCCAAACCCGGGGATTAGCAAGGCAGGCAGCCCTGGGTTGTGAGGGCTGAGCAGTTGGCCGTCCGGCAGGGGCGCGGACTGCCGCCAGAGGCCGTCCGGGTGGTCGAAGAATGACTCGTAGGACCTTTCCTCATATTGGTTGCGAAGGTCGAAGTCGCCGTCATCCAACAGACTCTGGGTAGTCAGCAGGTAGAACGGCTCGTCCCCCGAAATCGACGCTCCCCGTGTCGCCCGGATGTCCACTGAAAATGCGTAGGCGGCCGAAAGGAGCAAGAAAAGAGCCACCGCGGCAAGCAGTAGCTCTTTGTCTTTGATTCGCAACGAAACCGATTGAAAAGCCAGGCTCAACGTTATGGCAGAATGCCAACGTCCCTGAGCAGGTCAATCGTGCCTTGCAGGTCGCTCAGGCTACCCAAGTCGACGTCGGGCGGGTCCAGGGACTCAATGGGGGGAAGGTCTCCTTCAGGCTCAACTCCCGCGGCTACCGGGTATTCCTTGACCTCAGAAGTGAAGTATTCCTGCGCGGGTCGCGACAGGAGGAACTCGATAAACTCTTGCGCGGTCTCCTTGTTCTCAGAAGCCTGAAGTATCCCGGCACCGGCGACCAGCACTAGGGCCCCCGGGTCGCCGTTGCCGATGTAGTAGTTTCGGGCTTTGAATTCAGGCCCGTGCTCGGCCAAGAACCGCTCTAGATAGTAGTGGTTGACGAAGCCGACATCGATCTCCCCGTTTGCCGCCGCCTGGACTATCGAGACGTTGTTGGGATACTCCCGGGCGTCGTTGTTCTTGATGCCCTCCAGCCAGTCCCGGGCGCGGTCTTCACCCAGTTGCAAACGCAGGGCGGTGACGAATGCCTGGAATGAGCCGTTCCGCGGCGCCCAGCCAACCCGGCCTCTCCACTCTTCCGCAGTGAAACCGAGTATGGAATCAGGCAGATCTGCGTCAGGGTCAATGACCTCGGTATTGTAGATGATGGTCCTCGCTCTGCCGGACGTGCCAATCCATTGGCCGTTGGGGTCCCTGAGCCTGCGGTCAACCTGGTCAAGTATCTCCTGTGGCAGGTCCGCCAACATTTCCGATGCGGCCAAGCTGCCAAGAGAGCCGGGGTCTTGCAGGAACACCACATCAGCCGGGGTCTTGTCCCCCTCCTCCAGCAACGTGGCGGCAGTGGAAGCGCTGCCGCCGTACTTCACGTTGATTTTGGTCCCGGTAACTTCGTAGAACTCCTCCAACAGCGGGTGCACGAGGCTTTGAGAACGCCCGGAATAGATGGTCAGGCTGTCGTCGTCCCCGCCGCATGCCAGAGGAGCAACCACCGCCGTCGCCAGCAGTATTGCCGCCAAGAGCGTCTTCGGCGCGAGATTGCGCCAACGAATCCTTGTCATTCCTTTACCCCTACTCCACTAGTACGGTTGGCTATTGGAAGCGGCTTACCAAGTCATCCTGAGTCAACAGGAGCGCCGACGCAACCCCGTTCAAGGCCGCGAGGGCCGCGTCGCTGGACTCCTCCGTAATCTCGCTCGCATCCGCCTGGAGATAGGAAATGATTGTCTCGTCTGCGGACGGGTCGGCTTTGGCCACCTCGGGCTGAATGGACTGGTAGAAAGCCAATGCTTCGACCTGGTGGGTGCCCGGGTCTTTGCCGTCCTGCACGTCATTCAGTGCAACGCCAATGTACCTTACTGTGGCGAGATAGAAAATGGCGTTGAAGCGAGAGAAGACCTCCTGGGCGGCAGCGTCGCAGGCTCCGGAGTCGCCATTTTCGGCTGCCTGCCGCACCCGCTCGAAGGCTTCGCGCAATGGAATGTCAATGGTACCCTCGCGTCCGAAATTGGTCTCGCGGCTGCGAGCCAGCGCAGACAATGAGTTGGGGTAATCCCCATCAACCTCTAGGCCCACGTAGATGGCCCAACCCTCATCCACATCGCCCGAGTCCAGGTCCGCACAGCCTCCAATCACATAGTGCTTGGACCAGTGATACAGGACTCTCAGGACGCCTTTGTTTATAGCCTGGCGCCTCTGGGCATCGGTGTAGTCCTCCGCCTCCCCGCGCTGGCGTATGGCGTTGTTAATGGGAGAGTCCAAGAAGGTGCCAGAGTCATAGAACTCGGCTGCGATGGGATACTCCTCAGCCCGTTCAGGATCGCGGGCAAAACCTCGGAGGGTCTTACTGCGAACGCCAATCCGGGTGTGCATTCCCACTTCGTACAGCAGGAATATGTCCGCCGCAGGCAGCGGTTTGCCCTCATTGATCACGTTGGTCAGTTTGGCTATTTCCTGGTAGTCCGAGGGAATCTTCTGATAGTGTTCCCGGTTGGTCGTAGCATGGTAGTAGCCGTCCGACTCGGTGGGTCCGCTGGTTTCCAGGGGCAGGCCTACTGGGATAAACATGCTGGAGGACAGGTCCAATTCACCTGTGTAGGCGGATGGGGCGCCGCTGGGGCCGTCGCCGGTATCATCTTCGAACCTGGTGACCAGGTCATCCTGAGCCAACAAGAGCGCTGACGCGGTCCTGTTGAGGGCAGCGAGAGCCCCATCGCGCGACTGAACCGTAGTCTGGCTCGGTTCGCCCGTGAGGTAAGCGACGATTGCCTCGTCGGCAGCCGAGTTGGCCTTCGCAACGTCTGGCTGGATTGACCGGTAGAACGCCAGGGCTTCGACCTGGTGGGTTCCCAAGGCGTCGTGGTCGCCGGCTTGGGCGTCATCCGAAACCCGGCCGATGTACCTGACGGTACTGAGGTAGAAGATGGCGTTGAAGCGGGAGAAGACATCTTGCGTCGCTCCCTCCAGGGCATCCGCGTCCTCGTCGTCTGCTGCTTGTCGTGCCCGGTCCATGGCCTGGCGGAGCGGTATGTCGATCTCACCCTGCCGTCCGAAGTTGCCCTCGCGCCCCTGGGCCGTGGCGGCCAGTGAGTTGGGATATTCCCCGTTGACTTCCTCTCCGACATAGACCGCCCATGCTTCGTCGATCAGGCGGGAACTCATGCGGTCTTGTCCGATAGTCATGTAGAACTTGGCCCAGTGGTAGAGGATTCTGAGGGCGGACTTGTTAATTGCCTGCCGCCTCTGAGCATCGGAGTAATTCTCCGCCTCTCCGCGTCCGCGTATGGCGTTCTCAATGGGGTCGTCCAAGAAGGTGTCTGACCCGTAGAACGCGGCTGAGTCGGGGAAGTATGTAGACGGAGTGGGGCCGGTGGCAAACCCACGCAGCGTACGGCTCTGCGGGCCGAGACGGGTGTGAGATCCCGCTTCGTACAGGAGCCAGATCTCCGCCGCAGGCAAGGGGTTGCCTTCATTGATGACGTTAGTCAGCTTGGCTATCTCCTGGTAGTCGGTGGAAATCTTCTGGTAGATCTCCCGGTTGGTAGTGGGTGTGTAGTAGCCGTCTGGCTTGGTGGGTCCTTCGGTCTCGTAACTGAGGCCAGCGGGGATAGTCAGGCCCCCGGTTTCGCCCTGGACGGCCGTGTATCCAGTGGCCGTGCCAGTGCCGGTACCGGAGCCTGTGCCCGTAGCCGTACCGGTGGCGGTTCCAGTGCCGGTGCCTGTACCAGTGCCTGCGGCCGTAGCGGTAGCGGTAGCGGTAGCGGTAGCGGTTCCAGTGCCAGTGCCAGTGCCGGTGCCGGTGCCGGTGCCCGAGACACTTACAGACCCGGTGCCGCCGTCGATGACCTCGATACCGGGCCGGTCTTCCCCGTCTCCGTCTCCGCAGGCCGCGATCAGTAGAAGCAATAGGCCCATAGCCCCGATGATCCAGAAGTAAGTCTTACCGCCTTTCGGCTTGTTGGCGCCCCACATTGGCGTACCTCTCCTATATGTATAGATGTGTTTAGCGTGGTTCGCTGTTTTGCAGCAACCGCAGCGTACGGGCGTAATTGGTCCTCACGTGCTCAACAGCTGCCTCACCATCGCAGTTGGAGCCTTCCATAAATACTTGGGACTGATGAACGACTTTCCCCTGGAGCGGTACGTGTACGAAATAGGGACTTCGCGCATTCGCATTCCTTTCTTCAGGAGATCCAAGGTCAACACCTGGGCATAGTTGTAGTCGTGGATGATTTCGGCGCACTCCAAGGCCCGGCGTGAAAAGGCGCGAAACCCCGTCTGCCCGTCAGTGATGCGCCGGCCGGAAGCGAGGCACAGCAGCCCTGTAAAGACGATGTTGCCCAGATTTCGCAACAAGGGCTGGCGTTCCCGGGTTCCGCGGTACCGGGACCCCAGGACGTAGTCCGCCTCTCCAGAAGCCACGGGACCCAGCAGATGGGGAATCTCCTCAGGAGAGTATTCCCCGTCGGCGTCGATATACACCGCGGCCCGCGCGTCAATGTCCATAGCTGTCGCCAGGCCCGTCCTGAGGGCGGCCCCCAGCCCCCGGTTTGTGCTGTGTTGCACCACCAAATCGGCTCCGCAATGGCGGGCAACCTTGGCGCTTCCATCAGTGGACCCATCGTCGACCACGATTACGGTCGCGTTGGGCACCTCTCCTCTGGGTATCCGGGATAGTGTGGCGGGGAGGTTTTCGGCTTCATTGTGCGCGGGAATGATGACCGCTACCGGTTTGGAGCTTTCAGTGTCTTCTGCCGCCGCCAGCACCTGGCCCACCGATTGGCCTGGCGGCTTGGCGCCCAGAAAGTAGGCTATGGTGGAGGCCACGTCCATAACGGACCTGGGCTCGTCGTACTCTCCAATCTGGTCTACCCCGGCCCCCCACATGATGCAAGGAACATGGACTTCTTCCCGGGTCATGTGTCCATGTCCCCCGATGCCGATTCCCTGGCCGTGGTCGGAGGTGATCAGTATCGCCGCTTCCTCTAAGTATCCTTGGTCGCGGCACCAGGCCAGGAATCCCTCTATCTTGCGGTCCGTTTCTTCGATCTTTGCCAGATACTCGGAGTTATAGCTGCCGCGGGCGTGTCCGGTCTGGTCAACGCTCAACAATTGCAGCGCCAACAGTTCGGGGTCGTCCCGCTCCATGACTGCCCGGGCCCTGGCAATCAAGGCATCGTCGATATGGTCGTTGTGAGTCACGGCGGTCACAGTTTCGACGTCTTCTCCGAAGGCGTCGACCAAATGGGCGATCCCAACCAATTTCCCGCTCATGCCCGACTCCCGCAGGGAATCGAAAATGGACTGGCATTTGACCCCCAAGCTGGGGACGAAGTTGCTGCGCATGCCGTGCATCTTGGGAGGAGCGCCGGTGAACATGGAACTGAAGCCGGTGACGGTCCGGGCAGGATAAACGGTAGTTGTATTGCGGTAATCCGCCCCTTCGCGGCGGAGACGGTCGATGCAAGGAGTGTCGGCTTCCAGCAGACGGTCCGCGCGACACCCGTCGATGACTATGGCAATAAAGCGCCTGCACCTGCGATGAACGCCGTCGGCGACCAGGCGAGTGGGAGCCAGAGAAGGGGCAGGAGGCCAGGTGAAGAACCACTGGTGGACTAGCACTGCCGCTACCCCCAACCCCGCGACGAATCCCTCCACGGCAATTACCGTGTCAAGGCCGGGGCGTTGAACCATCACCTGGAACGCCGTTACCAACAGTAGGACCTTGGGAATCTGTTCCAGGAAGTTGCCGCTGGTGGGGTCCGGGTTCTCCAATACCAGCCGCCAGAACCTGGTGAAGTTGGTCCAAGGCGTGCCGATGCGCAGGTGATAGTACACCGTGCCCCAGAGAACGACCGTAAAGGCCAAATAGCAGCCCAGCACCAGGCCCACCGAGTACGGGTCGACTAGCCGGAATAGGGCCAAAAACAAGCCCAGAGACAACCATAAGACCAGGCGCAGCTTCAACGGGAAGTCAAAGCGGTAGAAGACCAAGAAAAGAGGCGCCAGGGCCGCGAGTGCTATGCAGGCCTTCACCCAGTAACCCGGATCGGTCAAGTGCGGCAGGCTCAGCAACCCTAGAATGGAGACCACAAACACCGGGGTAAAGGGCTTGCCCTCGTTGAATACATTCCAGAGCCGGGCCGCCGCCACCTCGAAGCGAGATGCGGCTTTTTTGCCGTCGTCCGTACCCCTGAAACCCTTTAGCGGGTTCAGCTCAGGCAGATGCTTGACGGCAAATAGGGTGAAACCCAGCGCCAGGGTGTAGGAGTACCCAAACTTCAGACCGTGAGTGAGGACGGCTAGCGCCAGGCCTTCCTGCAAAGGCACACCTTGGGAGTGGAGCGCTCCGGTCATCACCCCCTCGTATACGCCGATCCCTCCCGGCGTCACGTGGAACACCTGGAAGACGATGGTAAAGGCAGTCACCGCGACGGCGGCGGGAATCGAAAGCTCTACCCCAAGGGCCCTGGCTGCGACGACTATCACCGCCGCCTCCAGCACCCAACTGGGGAGGGTCCACAGCGCCGCCTGCGCAACCCGTTTGCCGGACACCTGTCTAAGCTGGTTGTGCAGTATGTCGAATCGGGAACGTAGGGTTGCGGGCATCCAATGGCCGATGCGGCCGGTGCGGACCAAGGCCAGAAGCGCTGTAACTCCCGCCACTACCGCCGCCGGCAGCGCCAGTCCTTCCAACCAGGGACTCGCTCCGGTTGACAGTGAAACGGCGAAGCCTACGATTGCAGCGATGGAGACCAGCGCCGCGAAGTCCAGCGTCCTGGCCACCGCCGTCGTTGTTGCGGCTTCCGCTAATGGAACGCCGTACCTGCCTGCCACCAGCGGCCGGACAAACTCGCCCAGCTTTAAGGGGGCTATATGATTGACCAGCAGACCAGCTTGCAGGGCGACAAATAGCCGGTGCAGGCTGATGCGATTTACCATCAACGCCTGCCATGCCATGGCCCTCAACCAGAATGCGCCTGTGTACGCCAGGGCCATGACTGCCAGCAGCCAGGGTTGGTCGCCGAACCGCAGTAACGCCGCCCGCAGCTGAGACCAATCGGCCAGGAACGCTATTAGGACCCCGGCCGCTACAAATATAGACAGGGCTATGACGCCGCGGTAAACCGTCCCACGGTTCCTCTTTACCTCCGGAGCGTCTGAAGCAACTAACGGACCGTATGTTGACTCTGTGCCGGTTATCATGTATACAATGCTGTCTGTAAGATGTGTACTGCTATAGTTATATAGCGTCTATACATAATATGAATACCAGTGCAAACATATATCATGGATATGTTTTGATGTCAACGGGTAGTTATTGCCAGCGGTAGGGCTCAAATCCTTAAACGCCGTTATGGCTATGCCGGAATACCGACTAGTGGACCTTGTTCCAGGAGGCAGGCGTTGAAAATCACCGTGATTGGCCTGGGTCACTTGGGTGTTGTGACTGCCGGCGGCCTGGCTATGGCCGGCCACCAAGTGACTGGGGTAGACGTTGATAACCGGACCATTAATCGGCTGCGGTCCGGCCAAGTGCCCTTTTATGAGCCGGGCCTGGGAGAGTGGGTTGCGGCAGGACTTGATCGGGGAAATCTAAAGTTCTTCCACCGGGACGAGTTTCCCGGATATTTGGGACAAGTTGCACTGATTGCCACCGGTACGCCGGCGGCCGAGAACGGAGGGGCTGACCTGGCCCAAGTGCGGTCGGCGTTGGCTTGGATCAAAGAACTAACCCCCCGGGACCTGGTGCTGGTTATGAAGAGCACAGTGCCCCCCGGTACTGGCTTGGCGGTCCTGGAGCAGGAACTGGCCGGGACTGACATCGATTACGTTGCAAACCCGGAGTTCCTCCAGGAAGGTCGGGCGCTGGAAGGCTGGATGTTCCCAGGGCGGATTGTCGTCGGCGCCTGCGGGGATTCCGGGCGGGCCGTCGCCGCGGTAAAGGAGATGTACTCGGGGATCACGGCTCCCTATCTGATGACCGACATCACCAGCGCCGAGATGGTCAAGTATGCAAACAACGCCTTTCTGGCGACTCGCATATCGTTTATCAACGAGATCGCTGCTCTTTGCGACCAGGTTGGAGCATCCATTGACGCCGTTAGCCATGGTTTGGCAATGGATTCAAGGACAGGGGCCAAGATCCGCGCCGGGATTGGGTACGGCGGATCGTGCTTCCCCAAGGACGTACGAGCTCTGGACCATTTGGCGGCGGCCAGCGGGATTGACCTCGACTTGCTTAGGTCGGTAGTAGCCATCAATAACCGGCAGTGTCTCCTGCCGCTGACCAAGCTCAGGGCGCGGTTCCCTAGGGCCGTGGGCCAATTGACAGTAGGGGTGTTGGGATTGGCTTTCAAGCCTGGCACCAACGACGTCCGAGAATCGGCATCATTGAGTCTTGTTGACGCCCTCGTCAAAGATGGGGCAACAGTTAGGGCGTTCGACCCCCAAGCCAACGAGACCGCCCGTCGCTCACTGCCGTTATCTGCACAATTCGTAGACCGTCCTGAGAAAGCGGCCCAAGGGGCCCAGGCGTTGGTGCTTCTCACTGAGTGGCCGGAGATTGTTGACGCGCATTGGGGGGCTATGGCGGACGTTATGCGGCGCCCAAAGTTCCTGTTTGACGGTAGAAATGCCCTCGATCCGGGGATGATGCGACGCCTTGGGTTTGAGTATGTCGGGGTCGGCAGAGGCCTCGACGGCGCGCAACAAGCACGTGACCCAGGTGAAGTTGTATTGCCCCAACTCTCTCAGTCCGCCAACGGTTCATCCCTGACCCCCGGCAAATTGGACCGTGGCCCGCAGCAATTGGCCTCGCTGGTCCACAACGCAGCAGGCCTCGACTGAGTGCATAACGCGACGGATACAGCCACGGGAATTGCAGGTCGGCCGCCGGACCGAGCAGCCTGTCTCGGCGGACTTTTTCTGCTGCTGACCGCGGCCGCTACGGCAGTAGCGGTTTTCGCCCGTGTAGCGGCCGACGCCGACCAGGACACTTTGCTTGAGTCCCTCCTGGTGGTGGACGAAAACCGTGCCATGTACGGCGTCTCCGGGTTAGCCAGATCGGTGTCAGGTGCGGCGCTATTGGCGGCTGGCGTGTTTCTGTGGAAGACCTGGGTTATTCGAGAGAGGTTCGCCACGCCTTGGGTACCCTATCTCTTTGCCTGGTCCGGAATATGTACTGCCGTGTCCGGAGCCATGGTCTTGGTTGTGACCGCCTACCCGGAGCCCGCGGCGGTCATGGCCGGCGGCGCAGCCACGGGCAACATTGCGGAAGTGGTCGAAGTGGCTTGGGACCTGCGGTGGATTACCGCCAAGGTCGGCTTCGCGGTTGCCGGGGCCGCCCTCATGCTGGCGGCCCGGTACCAATGGCAGGTGGGCGGGGCGCTTAGACGCATCGCGCCGTTGCCGGCGCTAGCAGCCCGTCTGAGGATTAGCTGGCGTGACTTGGATACAGGTGGAGGTCAGACGGCGACAATTATTGTTGCCGGGTGCAGCCACTGACGGACCAATAGCTTCGTACGCCTCAGTGTGCTGACCACCTCGACGATATTCCGGACACTTGTGGCAAGCCTGTTGGTCGGTGTTTCACGAGACTGGTCGGCCCCAAAGCGGAATAGTTTGAGCAGGTTGTGGCCGGTGCAGATCAGCGACCACTCGCCGCTGACCTTCTCCAGGCCCCGTAGCAGGAACTGGCGGAAGCCTCGGCCCTGCTTGATCTGGCCGAATACAGGCTCCACTGTCGCCATGCGCAAGGCGTAACGTTGCCGACCCCGTTTGGTCTGCAGCTTCCGGCGCATCCGATCCCTGGTGGGCATATGACTGGGTATGCGACCTCGGGGCGCGGGCGACGGCACTCTGCCGTGGCGGGTCTGCTCCGGCGCGACGAACGGGTCCACGCACAGCCTGTAGAGACCTTCAACCGCCTGTGCCGAGTAGTAACCGGCGTCGGCGGACACCTCTTTGGGCACTGCGCCGACGTTGTCTATGGCCTCCTCCACCATCGCCACCGCCTGCTGCTTGTCCGAAGTCTGGTTGGTGGCGTGAGCCGCCACGATCACCTGGTAGGCACTGTCCACCACCGCTTGACAGTTGTAAGCCTGCAGGAAGTCCCGTCCGCCCGGCGCCGGCATGATGTGCGACTCAGGATCGGTGAAGTTGCGCTGGGCTTTGTCGTCGGGAACCCCCGAATGACCCTTGCCCGCGGCCTCAGCCTGCTCCGCAGCCACCTGAGCTTCGGCCTCTAACGCCGCCATCGCCTCCCGTATCTTCTCCAACCGCCCCTCCCGAAAAGCCAACTCCTCCGGCAGTTCATCCCCGCGCTTGCTCTGTCCGTACCATCGGTCCTCTTCGTCATCAACCTCCTGGGCACGCCGCAGCAACTCCTCAACCTCCCCCGCCAACTGCGCCTCCTTCTCTTTCATCCGACCATAGCTCATCGCCTTGTGCCTCGATGCGTTGGCCCTCACTTTGGTGCCGTCCAACGCCACGTGACCCAGCTTCACCAGCCCCGCCCGCCGGCACAACGCCAATACTTGCAAGAACAGCCCCGACAGCGCATCCAGATTGTCCTTGCGGAAGTCCGAGATGGTCCGGAAATCCGGCGTGTTGTTCGCCGCCAGTACACGGAAGGCTATGTCCTCGTGGAGTCGCTGGGCGATTCGTCGGGAAGATGCCACCCCGACGCAGTAACCGTAAAGCAACACCTTGACCATCATCCGCGGATGATACGGTGGGCCACCTCTACTCTCCCCCTCGTAGCGGGCAGTGATCTCCGATAGCTCCAACTCGTCCACGACGTCGGAGACGAAGTAAGCCAGATGGTCATCTGGCAACCACTCCCGCATTGCCGCTGGCAAAAGCAACTGCTGGTCTGGATCATAGGGACGGTAGGTCTTGCTCATCGCCGCCTCCCCACTACTCAACTGCGCCTATTCTACCCCAAACCACTCGCCTGCCGTGTTTCTCGGACAGGCTGCTAGTCGGCTTTGCCATGCAGTTCGTCTGGATAGACGCTGCTACTCTCTTGCATCCGGTGGTCGGTTCGGCATTCTTTCTTTGGCTTGTGGCCATCGGCGGCATGCTTGCCACAGGCCGGGTTGAACGACACTTCGTCAAGCGATACCCCGCCGACGAACCCCGTAGCTAGAAGCGCGGGCATTTCACGCCTCCCGGCTCAATCTGGGGCGCCAGATCACCGAAAGCCCCCGGAGTAACTATTGGCACCTTTTCGATGATGTGTATACTTTTTAGCTGGTGATGCGTAGCAGTGCCATAAGACCAAATGCGCCAGACGTTAGTTAGCTTAGGCTATACGAAGCGCCGTCACGACCGTGTGCTGGCTCAACGGCGGGTGGCCATAACCCATTTCGCCCCAAGGCCCGGCGGAGTCTGTGGGACGTGCGGCGTTGGCAGCACTCTCGCCCTAATCAGGAGTTAGACATGACACCGGTGTTCCCTTACTTGGTCCGCAGGTCCGACGACGGCTGGCGCGGCGAGTTGCTGCTGCGCCTCAAAGACGGCCGGTCCGTCTATATGGTGCACCTTCCTATAGAGCAAGCCAGGGTGCTTGCGGTGGAAATGCGAGGACTGTCCTCCGACCACTGTGCGCAGCACCACCTGGCCCTGCGGATGACCGAGGCTTTGAGCGCGAGTGTCAGCCGCGTGATAATCCGGAGTACTGGGCACACCGACGAAGTGCTGGGGGCAATGTGCTTGATCACCGACAAGGGCCTGCAGGACGTGACCGTGGATGCGGCGGCGGCCTTGACGATGGCACTCCACGTTGGCCTCCCGATTTTCATGGACGGGGAGTTCTCGCAGGCTGACAGTCCCCTGAGGGCTTCCCATTGGCATAACGATTCGCCGGCTGTAACCCCCATCCCCAAGGCATTTCGCGACGTCGTGGAGGGACTGGAATTCCCCGGCGGGGACGGAGAGCAGTCGGAATAGGCCCGGGCCCGAATAACGAATAGGAGCTGACGAGACCACCATGCAAAAATCCGAAACGATGAGCGTGTACCATGCCATATACGGGCGGCGAATGGCGTGGAGTTTCAAGGAGACTGAGGTGTCCCGCTCGGCAATCGAGCGGATGCTGGACGCCGCCGTCTGGGCCCCTAACCACCGGATGACGGAGCCGTGGCGGTTCGTAGTCTCGGAGAAAGACAGCCCAACACGACGGAAGACGAGCGACCTGGCCTACGCTGCAGCGCTGGAACGGTCTGACAACACCCGGCGGGCGGCGGCGGCCAGGGAGAAAGTCCTGGCGCCTCCGTACATCATCTACGCCTACGCAACGCCGGGGCCTGACGAGAAGACCACCAAGGAGAACTATGCGGCAGTTTGCTGCGCGGTGCAGAACATCGCACTGGCCGGTGCGGCCGAGGGCCTGGCGGTCACCTGGGACACAAGGGGCGTCACCAGACACGCGGAACTCAAAAGCCTGCTGGGAGCGGAGGACGACTGGGAACTGACCGCTATGCTGATGATAGGGTTCCTCGCCGAGCATTCCACTTCCCGCCGGACTCCCGTGTCCCAGTTCGTGCAGTGGCACGCCGGAGCCTAGAGCCTGGACCAAATGCGCCCGGTCTCAGTCCGCCGGCCATAACAAAGCTTCGGATAATACAGCGATGCCCGGAAGCTATGGGGTTGCTGGGGGTCCCCCGGGAGTGACTAGGCCCCCGGTCTCATTAGGCCAACTGCGCTCCGGGTTCCTCGAGGCCTTCAAGGCCCGCCACAAGACGCAACGCTGGCGGAGGGAGTGGGATTCGAACCCACGATACAGTCACCCGTATAGCGGTTTTCAAGACCGCCGCCTTCGTCCGCTCGGCCATCCCTCCATAGCCTATTCTATATCCCAATCAACCTAATGTCGCAGCTGTGCCAGCCCCTTTACCTGGGTTCCGCCACATCCACCGCCATTCCCGCCTCCAACCAGTCATTCCCGCGCAGGCGGGAATCTCGCGCCCCGGGTCCCACCGTCCGTTCGTCCTGAGGGAAATCGAAGGGCCTGCCCTGAGCCCGTCGAAGGGGCCCCTAGGGCTCTAACCGTTCGCCCTGAGGGAAATCGAAGGGCCCGCC
The DNA here is from genome assembly GCA_965249215.1 of Dehalococcoidia bacterium. Lineage (GTDB taxonomy): Bacteria > Chloroflexota > Dehalococcoidia > Lucifugimonadales > UBA3495. The sequence continues at coordinate 1,997,285 of CBDFLN010000002.1, forward strand.
ACCCAACCCGTCATTCCCGCCTCCGCAGGAATCTCGCGCCTCTCCCCTGCGGCCCTCTGGCGGCCTTTAAGCGGCTTCTCCGGGAATCACCACCCAAGGGCGTAACACGACCGCCGAGGGTCGGCTCCGGTGCTCAGGACGCCATTGGCGGCGTCCCTCCGGGCCACCGTAGCCCCCACTCCGCAACCATCTACCCTTTCCGTCTTGTGGCCCAGGGCCCTAAGCTCCTCAGCCGTCGACTCCGGGATTGCCCTCTCCAGGTCCAGTTGGCCCGGTAAGTACACGTGGGGATGGAATGAATTGATGAGCGTCTGGGTCGAGAACCTGGGCGCTTCAATGGCCTGCTGCGGGTCCATGCCAAACACCAGCGTGTTCAGAATCAGCTGCACGTTGGCCTGGGCCTGGTGGTCCCCTCCGGGGCAGCCGATGGTCATGACCGGCTGGCCGTCCTTGCAGACGATGTAGTTGACCAAGGTAGTCCGGGGCCTCTTTCCAGGCTCCACCACGTTGGGATGGCCGTCCTGGCAGTTGAACATCTCGCTGCGAGTGCTCAGCGCGCATCCCAGCTCGGGAAAGAACACCGATTTGGCGAACGCCCCGCCGCTGATGGTCGCGCTGACCATGTTTCCTTCCCGGTCCAGCGCCGTCACGTAGGTGGTGCCGTCGTTCCCCGCGTTGCTGCCGTCCCGCGCCCCCGCAGGAACGGACGCCGTGGCGGCGCGGGCCGATGCCCCGTTCTTCGTGTAGCGCCACGGGTCGCCGTAGGGCGGCAGTTCGAGCCATGCCCTAGCCGGGTCGATCAGCTTTGCCCGCTCCGCGGCGTACTCCTTGGACAGCAACCCCTCTACGGGTATCTCTGAAAAGTCCGTGTCACCGTAATAGGCCTCCCTGTCGGCGAAGGCCAGCTTCATCGCCTCGGCGACGGTATGAATATAGGCCGGCGAGTTATAGCCCAGTCCCTCCAGGTCAAAGTGCTCCAGCATATTCAGCGTTTGCATCAGCGCCGGCCCCTGGGTCCAGGCGCTGGGCCCCCATATCTCGTAGCCCCTGAACGTAGTGCCCACCGGCTGCTCGTACTTGGACCGGTAGCCGGCCAGGTCCTCCAGGGCCAGTATGCCCCCCGTCCTCTCCGAGCACTCGGCGATAGTCCTGGCGACGGAGCCCCGGTAGAACACCTCCCGCGCCAGCCGGATGCCCTCGGCCCTGGTTTCCGACTCGGCCGCGTGTTGCGAACCCCAGCGGCCTGTGTGGATGGGTGGTGGGTCTGCCGGGCCGCGGAGGGGGTCGCGGGGGTTCGGGGCGACCATGCTCTTCAGGGTGTTGGCCAGCCCTGGCTGCACCAGCAGCGAGCCCGGACTGGGCAGCTCGCGGTCGTTGTAGAACACGTCCCAGCCCCCCGGCGGGTAGTTGTCGAACTGCTTCCCGGTCACCGGCGCCTTCAGCCTGCCGAGCATGTACTCGTAGTTGGGGATGCCCCGCTCGGCGTAGTGAATCGCCGGCGCCAGGGCCTCGCCCACCGGCTTGGTGCCGTAGTCTTCCAGCAGGGAAAGTAGAGCGTCCACGATGCCGGGGACGGTGAAAGACAGGTGGGCGAGGCGACCCGGCCCCGTGGGGATGCGCTCCAGGCCCTGGGAAGTGAAGAAGCCGGCGGTGGCCTTTGCCGGGGCAGTGCCCTGGCCGCTGAGGGACAGCAGCTTCCCGCTGGCGGCGTCGTGCAGCATGAACACCCCTTCGGCAGCCAGCGAGTAGGCGGCCATCGGCTCCACCACCGCCGCGGCGAAAGACGCCGCGACCGCCGCGTCGAAGGCATTGCCCCCCGTCAGCAGCATCCTCATCCCGGCCATCGACGTCAGGTAATGCCCCGAGGAGATAACCCCCTGCGTCGAATGCACCACCGGACGCCCCACAGAAGGCAATGGCAAGCCCTTTTGCCCCAGTCCGTTGCTTCCGTCATTCCTGGCCATGCTGCCTCCCGCCGTATACTAGTCCGTAATCGACCGCCTCGCGCCCGACATCCTATCCTGCGCCTGCTTCAAGCCCAGCGATCCTGCTACCCGCCTCCGGATAGTCTCAGAATAGGCCAATTCCAACACAGCCCTGCTCCCCTGTCAACGATGCCCCTCACGTCGCCCCTCCGCACCCCCGCCCGTTCGCCCTGAGGGAAATCGAAGGGCCTGTCCTGAGCCCCTCGAAGGGCCTGTCCTGAGCCCCTCGAAGGATCACGCACTTCCCTCGTTCGCCCTGAGGGAAATCGAAGGGCCTGTCTAAAGGGCCTCACCACGAACGGCCTCCCCTCCCACGCCGCGGTATTCGTACGCATTAGGCGGGTTGGGGGCCAGGCATGGGAGTGGGATCGTCGGAAAGAACCACAAGGCCGCCGACCACGGCCCAGGGCAGCAGGGCGCCCAGGAGATGCTCGACTCCGGGAACGACGTTTTCGGCGAGGCAGCGCGTCAGGTATCTGTGGGCGGCCATGAAAGTGGGGAGGCGGAATCCGGCGTCGGCCACCCGGCGGATGAAGGTATGGTCATCGGGGGGAGGCTGGCGGTCGGAGACGGCGACGGTCCATTCAAGGCAGAAGTCGTCGGCCAAGGGCCGGAGGCGGACGACGGATATCTCGAGGGCCATCTTGCGGCGGAGGGCGTTGATACGAGACCTGATCTGGTTCATCGGTTAATTTCTCTTCTAGCTGGAAATTTTAGTTTGCCTCTTATTTCCTCCCACTTCCTCCCGTTTGGGAGGGTGTTGTTGGGCGGGTTGAAATCGGCGCCCGTCCGGGATGGCGGACTGGGTTTCATGTATTCCATGGTAGGGGGTGACGTTGTGAGTTGGAAAGGGGCAAATGTCAGTAGGTGGGGCCCTTCGAGAGCCTCAGGACAGGCCCTTCGACGGGCTCAGTGCGAACGGACAGCCGGCTTGCGCCGCCGTTCATCCTTCGATTTCCCCCTTCGACGGGCTCAGGACAGGCTCAGGACGAACGGGGAGGCAGGTTCAGGGTGAACGGGGAGGCTGGCTCAGGGTGAACGGGGTTGCAGGCTCAGGGTGAACGAGGGTGGATGGTGCGCCGTCCGGTAGGGGCCAAAGATTTTTCGCCCCTACATGATCACGAGGCATGGACTTTAGATCCCCCAGTCACAGCCGGACTGGACCCTATAGACCCTTCGCCCCAACATTTGCGGGGCTACACGGTTGCAGCCCAGGTCCCGATAAGCGCTTATCCGCCGGGTTCTCATCGTTGACGTACTTCTGTATTTACGTTACTTTGAACATTGGCAGCCATATTCAACAGGAGCCAGCGATGCAAGCCAAGAAGAAGAGGCTCACCCTCGACATCGATCCTCCGGTGCAGCGGCGTCTCAAGGCCGTCGCTGCGCTCAAGGGCGTCAGCATGAGACTTTACTGCCTCGGCGCCATAGACAGGGAGTTGGCTAGAGACGAGGCCAACGGCGCCCTGTCCGGCAGCTTCAACATAGAGCGGCTCGTAGCCCTCCAGGAGGAGGCATTTGGCGACAAGGTCCTACCGGGAGATGGCGCCGAGTTCATCCGGGAGGCACGCGAGTCCAGGAACATCTCTTGAACGGGCATGTTGTAGTGGATGCGAGTCTGGCGCTCAAGTGGCTGGTAAAGGAGATATACACCGCCGAGGCCAACGACCTTGGCCGATTGTGGAACAGCCAGGACACCCGGATCACAGCGCCCACACATCAACCACAAGCGAATAAACGTTAGGAGCTGCGGTTTGTACTACTCGCGGAGCGAATAGGAGACATGAACACTTTCAACGGGCTCCGTGGTCAAAGGAAACCCTCTCAGTTATGCTGTTCTTACCCCCGTGAATAACAGCAAAAAGGGCTTCACCTTCAATGGAGAATTCGCTACCGTCTCGGTGAATCAGGCGACCAGTATATGACGGCTATTTCGAGAGTCGCGGCATTGAGAATTTGATAAACAATCCAGAATTCACCGATTGCGGCCCCGATAGCGCCTGGTTGAAATGGGAACCAGTCCAGCAACACCTTGCTGTCGCCATCTGCGTACGGGTCATTGCTCAGGGTGTCTAGGGCGCTGTAGCAGGCCATCCGATCCGTCTGATTCAGGGATGCCAAGAAGTCTTCTGACGGACCTAAAAGTACGATGTCAAACGACATCAAGCATCAGCCAAGTCTTCGGCGGACATCTTCCAACCTAGACCGTCGGTCACTCTGAAATCCCTGAACAGCAAGTTCAACAAACTCCGCGTCCCCGGCCATTCTGTCGCGGAGCGACTGCCCGGAATCCTTAGCCGCTTCCATCTCAGCTACCAGAGGCTCAAAATAGCTTCGCATCAGTGGATAAGTAATGTCCCCGCCATCGGGCGTGTTTTTCCATGGAGGCTCCCGGTGGGTTTGGTTGCGCAATGCTTGACCAGAAAGCTTGCCGTACTTTTGGATTACGCTGTTCAGTACGCCCCGAACCTCCGTGCTGAACCGATCGAGATTCAGGTTGTCTGGTGCGGGAATAGGGCTGTTCCCGAAAGTCTTATATTGTTGGTATAGGTTGGGGATTACAGGGCCATGATCCCAGCGCTGGATATCGTCAAGAAACAGCGGCTTGCCTAACTTGCCGAGAGCAAAGCCTTGGGCATAGTAACAAAGCTTCTGGAGCTTCAAGTTAGTTATAGGCTTTGCCGCTCCAACGGTCCCCTGAACTGCCAAGAAATAACTCGCCACATCAGCCGCTCTTATCATTGCGCCATCTCCCTAGTCCCGATATACATGTCCGACACGCCTCTTTGTGTTGATCTCGTCTGGCTTGCAACCATTAACAAGGAAACGGCGTCATTTCACATAGGTGAGGCATCATCTCGGCCGGATGGCCAGGGCGCACTAACAAGAAACCAAAGGGGTCATATAGCCCCCTGAATCTGACACAAGCGGGGCATTCTCCGTTCGAACATGGGCAACTAGTACCCCGGCAGTAGTCGGTGCAATGCGGTGCGTATCCTTCTTCGCTCCTGAGTCTTACCGACGGTCGACTTGTGAGCATGCCTATTCCTTGTGTACTGTTGCCGCGTTCGGTGTACTTAACTGGAACAGGCATCAGCATATTGCTGATCCTGTTGGTGGTATCCGCTCAGCGGTGGATTTGAGTCCGTTGCATCAGGGAGTACAGACTTGAATTATGCCATACGAGCTGGTGTCACCACAAGTGGCAGACGTCATAATTTATCTTGGTCGACACCCCGTTTGACCTCCTCACCGCCATTTGGTAGATTTGCACCACCCCAACCGACGCCAAACGTGCATACATGCCATCCTACCCTCACATAGAACGCTACTACGAAGATAAGCAGCGCCTCATCGACTTCGGTACCCATACAACGACGAAGATATCCGGCAGGCCCGCCAGCAGCTTTGCGCTGACTTTCCCGACGAGCTGGACGCTCTCAGAGCCACCGTGGCTTCCCCGTACTACAACCAGCCAGATAGGCTGGTGAGCCAAAACTGTTTTTAAATTCAAACCGACGGATGTCACATGCGGCAGACGGGATGACAGGCTACATGACATAGAGCGGTGACGTGTTAGCGTCGCCCTCCTGGAGTGGCTTACAGCCCGAAACTCCACGTATGTGCTGAACGACCAATTCCATGCCACGACGTTCTAGACGCGCTAACGACCATCTTATGAAGGCACGCGACGCAGCATTAGCTGCGGTCGACAACTACAACAGGCCCGGGATCTCTTTCCGTACACGGACCTTCGTGCTCCTGATGACTGTTGCATGGACATCATGCTTCCACGCAATTTTCTACGGCAGAAAAGTCAAGCCCTGGTATGTGAAGAGCGGGAGTGGTAAGGGTACGCGCTACGATTGTGTTGGCGGAGAACCCAAGCACTGGGAGCTATCAAAGTGTGTGAAAGAGTATTTCGGTAGCGAGCATCCCCCTTCCAGGATGAACATAGAGTTTTTCCTCGGACTCAGAAACAAAATCGAGCATCGCTATCATCCAGAACTCGACCCCGCGCTTTACGGCGAGTGTCAGGCAATGCTTATGAATTTCGAGGACTTACTAGTCGAAGAATTCGGCACTGACATGGTCTTGCTGGACCAAATCGGGGTTGCCCTACAGTTTTCGGCCTTAAGACCCCATCAGCAGGAGGAGGCCCTGAGACGTCTTCAGAGTGCGGCAATAGACGATGTAAGGGACTATATTGAGACCTTCCGTGCAGGGCTTTCAGCGGAAGTCCTTGACAGTTCCCAATATTCGCTTCGCGTATTCCTCATCCCGAAATTGGAAAATAACCCTAGTGCAGCCGACCTTTCGGTAGAATTTGTTCCGTATGACTTCAGTCGCTCTACAGATATGGACCATCTTCAAAGAGTCACAGCGTTAATCAGATCAAAGAAAGTCCCTGTGGCAAGCAAGGGTCTCCTGAAGCCCAAAGTCGTGGTAGATAGAGTCCAAGACGCTCTTCCGTTCAAATTTACCATGGACACTCACACGCGATGCTGGAAACACTACGAAGTGCACCCACCACGGGACAGCGATAGTCCAGAGACTACAAAGGCCGACTTTTGCATATACGACGAGTTCGCCAAGGACTACGGTTACACCGAAGCATGGGTAAAGTACCTCATCAGGAAACTCGCCGATCCTACAGACTATGAAGCCGTGGTAGGCAAGCCGCCGGTTTCATCCCCAAGTATAGGGTCTGGCCCCCTGGACGGTTGAGCAAGTTGCATTGCCCAGAACTTACAGCGACGCGTCAGACGATGCGTGGACCCTCCGGCGCGCTCCGGCGGCGGACGTGGGTGCAGAACCCAGGCGCGCGCGTTGGACTGGCAGGTAGTTTGTGACCTGTTGGGCTTCGACGAGGAGGTCTACGCAGGGGTACGGCGGCTGGCGGCCAAGTGGTTCGCGGAGCCGTCGGTGCACGGGGAAAGGCGCGGCCGAAGGGGGCAGGGTTGGTGGTTTAGGAACACAGATCCCTCACGTCGAAGGAGCGTTAAATGGAGGCCTCAAGTCCTAAGAGGATATTTCTGAGCCATAAAGGGGCGGATAAACAGATTGTAAGGGATTTCAAGGAAACCCTTGAGGTTTTGGGCTACGAACCTTGGCTCGATGAAGATGCGATGCCGGCTGGCACGACACTTGAACGCGGGCTACTACGGGGCATGCAAAGTTCCTGTGCCGTTGTGTTCTTTATCACGCCGTATTTCAAAGATGAGGGTTACCTAGAATCCGAGATAAACTACGCTATCCAAGAAAAACGCGAGAAGCTAGAGCAGTTCGCAATCATCGCTTTACAGTTTGCCGATGAAGACGGAGTCAAGGCACCAATACCGGAACTTCTAAAGCCTTACGTTTGGAAAACCCCCAAAACGCCGCTTGAGGCGTTGCGTGAAATTGTCCGGGCATTGCCCTTAACGGCCGCAACCATCGGACGGCGAGACGAAATCCCTGTTGTCCCTCTTAATCCGACTATTCCGCACAGTGAGATGCTCTCCCAGGAAGCCAAAGCGATTTTGCTAGAGGCTGTCGCGGGCGACGGGGTAGTAATGTATGTCCGTACCATGGGGGGCCAATTCATCGAGGCGAGCCACAAGTCGATGATCCCGGATCAGGATCCAAGGACCGTCGCCCTGTGGGTCGGCGGGCTAGAAGACCTCCAAAGACTAGGATACGTGAAAGGCCTTGGATTTGAAGGCGAAGCCTTTGAAGTTACCAGGGAGGGTTACCAAGCGGCTAGTGAGCTGTCCGAAACCTAACTCGACGTGGACGCGGGGCGCGGGAATGACGGGGCAATGAGGTGAATAGCGGGGATGGACTGGGTATGGAGAAGGGTAGGCACAAGACCTACCCCTACAGTGGGCTATTGGCGCCCTTCGATTTCCCTCAGGGCGAACGGGGCAGTGGGGTGGGACGGGGACATCTGGGAGGTTGGATGCCAGGGTCTGAGATTCCTCGGCTGCGCTCGGAATGACGGGGTGGGCGTGGAACCGACGGGTTAAGGGTTGCCACCCACCGCCGAGAACCCCTCATCAAAGGTCTTAATCTACCTGACGCCCCGGCGCCGGCAACTGACCAGGTGGCACAGGTCCCGGGCCTGCAACGTGGGATATTACTCGTGGAGGCGGCGGGCCAGGGACACGTCCGCCTGTTCCAGCGGCCAGACTGCAATACCAGCCCTCGCTATCAGTGCCAGCGCCGCATCGTAGGTCTGCAGCCTCCCGGTGGGGAGGTAAGCATGGGCCAGTTCCTGCATGACCTCTGCCGAAGTGCATAGCGGCTCGCCCCGCCGGTTGGCCTCGGCAAAGAAATCCTGCGCTGGCGACTGCAGTGGGTGAGGGCGTCCTACCGCGTACATGAAGACGCTGGTGTCCACAAATATCACGTCCCGGCGGCTCCGCGTCCCCGTGACTGGCTCATGGTCCGCAGGTGCTCGCTCCAGTCCTGCTCCGTCTCGGGACCGTCCAGCGCAGCGCATGACCTGAAGAACTCCTCGAGGTCTTCCGGAGACTCGAACAGCTCGACGCCCTGGCGCGTTTCAAGCCGCTCACGGCCGGCTGCCCGCAGCCATGCGCTCAGGGACATGCCTTCCCGTCGCGCCTGTTCGACAAAGCGGTCCCGGTCTTCGTCCGGCATTACCAGTTGCACCCTGGCCATATCGCCCTCCGTCGAGCTTGGGTGAGTGTGTAACATCGTTACTCATAGCCTGGTCCAGGTCAAGGGACGGTACGGGGGACAGCCACGAGCCCGTTCGTCGTGAACCCGTCGGACCAAACGGGCGGAGACACTATTGCCCATCACCCTCGGGCTTTTCCGGCCGGGGGCCAGGCTTCCGTCTTAGTTAGAGGGTGCAGCGCAACGGGACCGTGGATGATGCACGTCACGCCGGCGCGTCGATTGCACGTACTCCAACCCCGGCTATTCCCCGCCCGACCTCTTGACCTCGTACACAAGACTTACTGTGCCCGTCTTCTCGTAGGTCTTCTGTCCCGCCAGTTTCAACTCTATTCGCCTGGACAGTCCGGCGACGAGAGGAACGCCTCCACCGAGCAAAATAGGCAGAATCGAGACTTCCACGGCGTCGACAAGCCCTTCCTCGCAAAGACTACGAAACAGTACGCCTCCGCCGAACAGATAGATGTCTTTACCCGATTCCTCTCGGAGCGACTGGACCGCCTCTTTCCAGTTATCGCCGATAATCGTGACATTGCCGTAGTCACTCTGGCGCAGCGTATTTGAAAACACCAACGTTCGGGCGCCCGGTTGCGCCGGGGGGCCTTGCCCCGCGGTCACCTCGAACGTCCGCCGGCCCAGCAAGTAGGTGTCGAATTGTTCGAACAATCCCTCGAAGTCGATATCGGGATCAATCACGATCCAGTCGAACTCGTCGCTCGGCCCTGCGATGTATCCGTCGAGGCTCATGGCGCAGTTGTAACGGACCTTTCTCATTGCCACCCTTCCGTCTGTTGGCCGCTCTGCCGGCCGGTCTGTTGGATTAGAGCTTCTGCTCAAAAAAGGCCCCACAGGCGAGCCGCCCCGGACTCGACCCCGCCACCTCGACCTTCCCATGCCGCTGCCGGCCTCAGGCCAGACAAGCCTGCGACCTCAACGTTAGCATAGGCCGCAACACAGAGAAATACCGTGCTAGTCCCCAGCGGCCCCCCTCATCCTCACCTTCTCCCACCAGGGGAGAAGGGACTTCCCCTTACCCCGCTCCCCCTTCGATTTCCCTCAGCAAGAACGGCCCCCCACTGACACTTGGCCCTTGCGCCACCACCCCACGCCCCCTTACCCTGTAACCAGGCAACACAAGCCGACGACCAAGACCCAAGCGGCCACTGAGGCCCCCGGAGGTCCGTGTCCAAGAGCGCTCCAGCCCGGGCCAACCCCGCAGAATGGGTCAAAATGGTACAGAATGGTACGGAAATCGAATTTTCCCAGCCCCAACCAGTCGGTGTCAGTCATGCGCCGCCCGTTCGTCCTGGCTATGCGCCGCCCGTTCGTCCTGAGGGAAATCGAAGGGCGAACCGAGGGAGGGGGTCCCGCAATGTCCCGGCAACCCAAAAATGGGCCGTGCCTGCCGTCCAACACCCCGCCCTACTCTTCGCAGTGAACCCCGCCAGGCGGCCAATCAGCTTGACACCCCCATGGGCCAATGCTAGAATCGCCCGCGTTCCCCAAGGCGGCATCCGGCTGTAATGCGTGACCTGTGCCTTGTTCCGGTTGAGGCCCGCGCTGCTGTAGGAACCAAGCGCCCTCATCACGTACCCGGCCTGATTACGGTCTTGGAAGGAGGGTAGGTACATGGCCCCCCAGATTATGAAGGGACTCAAGGATGTCTACCTGGACACCTCTGAGGCCAGCTTCATCGACGGCCAGGAAGGCAAGCTCCTCTACCGCGGCTACAATATCCACGACTTGGCGGAGCACTCCACCTTCGAAGAGACCGCATACCTGCTCCTCTACGGCAGCCTGCCCAACAAGCAGCAGCTGGCCGGCTTCGACCGCACCCTCCGGGCCAACCGCATCCTTCCCGACGAGATTATCCAGGTCCTCGACCTGGTCAAGAACAGCCACCCCATGGACGCCCTCCGCACCGGCATTTCCGCCTTGGCCGCCTTCGACCCCGACGTCAACGACAGCTCCCCCGAGGCCGCCGTCCGCAAGGCGGTCCGCCTCACCGCCATGAGCCCGACTATCGCCTGCACCCACCACCGGCTCAGGCAGGGCTTGGAGCCCGTGGCGCCCGACCCTGAACTGAACCACGCCGGCAACTTCCTGAAGATGCTCTTCGGCGAGCTGCCCCTGCAGGAGACCGTAGACCTGTTGGACGTGGACTTCATCCTCCACGCCGAACACGGCGCCAACGCCTCCGCCTTCGCCGCCAGGGTCACCGCATCCACCATGTCCGACCTCCACGCCGCGGTCACCACCGGCATCGGCGTGCTCAAAGGCCCCTGGCACGGCGGCGCCGCCGAGGAAGTGATGAAAATGGCCCTGGACATCGGCCACCCGGAGAACGCCGAGGAGTACGCCCGCAACATCCTCGACAGCGGCGGCCGCATCATGGGCTTCGGGCACCGGGTCTACAAGGCCGAGGACCCCCGGGCCCGGCACCTCAGAGAGCGCTCCCGCGCCCTGGGCGAGAAGATGGGCCAGCCCGAGTGGTTCCAGATCCTGACTTACCTGGAAGAAAAGGTCATGGTCCCCTACCGTTCCCGGGGAATTTTCGTGAACGTGGACTTCTTCGCCGGCTCCATCTACTACCTCCTGGGCATCCCCGAGGACTTGTTCATCTCCATCTTCGCCCTGGGCCGCATCCCCGGCTGGGCCCTCCAGTGCATGGAGCAATACCAGGACAACATCCTCATCCGGCCTCTGCTGGATTACTCGGGAGACATGGACCTGGAGTACGTTCCCATTGACCAGCGGTCGTGAAGTCCCGCCAAAGAGATTCTTCGCCAAACCTGGCCTCAGCCGTACGCCCTTGCATCTCAACCATGGACGTTACAGGTTCCCGTTAACCGTGGACGTTACAGGCTCCCGTTAGCCATGGACGTTACAGGTTCTCGTTAGCCGTGGACGTTACAGGTTCCCGTTAACCGTGACGTTACAGGTTCTCGTTAACCGTGGACGTTACAGGTTCCCGTTAACCGTGGACGTTACAGGTTCCCGTTAACCGTGGACGTTACAGGTTCCCGTTAACCATGGACGTTACAGGTTCCCGTTAACCATGGACGTTACAGGTTCCCGTTAACCGTGGACGTTACAGGCTCTCGTTAACCGTGGACGTTACAGGTTCCCGTTAGCCGCGGACGTTACGGTTCCCGTTAACCATGGACGTTACAGGTTCCCGTTAACCGTGGACGTTACAGGCTCTCGTTAGCCGTGGACGTTACAGGTTCCCGTTAACCGTGGACGTTACAGGCTCCCGTTAACCGTGGACGTTACAGGTTCCCGTTCGTCCTGAGGGAAATCGAAGGGCGAACGAACAGGCTGGATTGTGCAAAGGTCTCCCATACGAGAAGACTCTAGCAGGGTGCCGCCGAGGCCCCCTCTGACGTTCCTAGGGCCTCTGGCGACGCCATGACGCCGGCTGAATCCGAGGTCCGGCGGCGCATCGAAGAGCGGGGCTCCATCACCTTCGCCGAGTTCATGGACCTGGCCCTTTACTGGCCCCGCGGCGGGTACTACTCCTCCGGCGACCCCATCGGCCCCGGCGGAGACTACTACACCAGCCCCCAGGTCCATCCGGTGTTTGCGACGCTGCTGGCCGTCCAGCTCTTCCAGATGTGGCAGTTGCTGGACCGCCCCGACCCCTTCACCGTGGTGGAGTTAGGCGCCGGCAACGGCCTACTGTGCCGGGACCTTTCAGCCTGCTGGGAAAGCCTGCACCTCGAACCAGCGCCGGCCCTGCGTTACGTCTGCCTGGACCGCCGGGCCGCTCCGGGGATAGAAGCCGACCTAGGGAACGATCCCTCTGCCGCCGAAGTCTCCCGGGTTGCCGCCTCCGGCATCCCGCTGCAACGAGTCGTGGGGTGCTTCCTGTCCAACGAGTACCTGGACGCTTTCCCGGTGCACCAGGTGGCCATGACCCCCGACGGGCTGCTGGAGACCTACGTGGTCTTGAAAGACGGCCAACTGGTGCTGGGCCTGGGCCCACCCACCACGCCGGCCCTGGCGGCCCGCCTGCAGGCGCTGGACATCGAGCTGTTGGAAGGCCAGACCGCCGAGATTTGCCTGCGGCTGGACGACTGGGCTGCACAACTTGCAGCGTCCCTGGAAAGGGGCTTCGTACTCACGGTGGACTACGGCCGCCCCGCATCCGAGCTCTACTCGCCGGAACTCAGGCCTCGCGGGACGTTGACCACCTACTACCGGCACACCCAGTTGGACGCACCCCTGCGTCACGTCGGGCGGCAGGACATAACCGCCCAGGTTGACTTCACCTCGGTAATCGACGCCGGACGCCGCAACGGCCTGGAGTTGCTGGGGATGGACACCCAGGGACGGTTCCTGCGGCGCCTGGGCTTGACCAGCATGCAGCAGCGCCTGGCAGCGCTGGACCTGCCCCAGTACGCCGCCCAAGCCAACCGCGCCGGAATGCTGGACCTGGCACGCCAGGGAGGCCTGGGAGACTTCAAAGTCTTGTGCCAGGGCAAGGGAGTAGGCGCGCCGGACCTGTGGGGGTTCAGTGACTCGGACGTAGCGCCGAAACTGGCGGAGCAGCTTCCTGTGCCCCTGCTGACTCCCAGCCACCTGTCGCTGCTGGAGGGACGCTACACCGCGCCAGTACCCTAGTGGCAGGAGTACCAGCCTGACCTGGACGGCCTCACGGGACCGGGACCCGGCTAACTCCCGTCCCTATTCCTCACGTTCAGCGCTCTCCGGCTCGTCCGGGCTGTCGTCCTCGACTTCCGCGCTCGCTGCGGAAGATGTCCGGCGGGGCATGCAGCGCACCGCGGTGGTCAAGAACCCGCTGTGGGCCACCATGCGGTGGGCCGGGCGGACGCTGCGCTGGGTGACGTGCCACGGCCGCAGCAGGGTCTCCACCGTCTCCACCAGTTGGAACCGCGAGTCCCGCTCCAGTTCCAGCACCAGCTGGTGCACCTGCAGGATGGTCGGCACAAAGCTCAGCAAGATGCCCCCCATCGTCAGGGCATCCCCGATAGTCGACACCGCCTGCCATGGCTCCGGGACGTCCAGGACTACCCGGTCGACGTCCCGCTCTTCAATGCCCTGGTATATGTCGGCGACCTTCACACTAAGGTTAGACGGGTCGCGAACGGCCTTCTTGACGTTGGCCAATGCCAGCGGCGGCACCGACTCATCTATTTCGTAGGTAATCACCCGGCCCTCGGATCCCACCGCCCGGAGCAGGGCCGACGTGAGCGAGCCGGAGCCCAGGCCGCCTTCAATCACAGTCGCCCCCGGAAAGACATCGGCCAGGTTGATGATGTTTCCAAGGTCTTTCGGATAGATAATCTGCCGGCCCCGGGGCATCTGCCGCACCATGTCCGCCAACGTCGGACGCACGGCCAGCACAATGTGCCCTCGGTCGGTGCGGTACCAATCGCCCACGGTATTGCCGATGAGCTGGGTGTGGTAGAGGCGTCCCAGGTGGCTGTGGAACACCTGCTCGCCCGCCAGGTTGATCAAGTACCGGCGCCCTTTGCGGTCCAGCAGCAAGGCCGGCTCGCCGTCTTGGAATTGGTTCTTGTCAGCTGTCATGGGAATCGGAATAGCAGCCCGGCGCCCAACAGGCCGCTAATGCCGCAAGTGAAGCTGTAGATAGCATGTCGGCCCCGCTGGCAGATGACCTCAAGCCAGGAACTCTATCCCAGCGCCAATGATCTCTACCTGCATCGAGCGGACATCCGGAGCGTTGTCACTGAAGGACAGTCCCAGGGTAACGTTGATCCCCTTCCCGGCCTCCGGGGCGCCTGGCACTTCGAACCGGGCATCCAGGTGGTCGCCCTGGAGGTCCAGGCCCATGTGTTCTGCGACGCGGCGGTCGCCATCGTAGGCTATTACCTCGTGCACCCTGGCGTTTGCCCTCGCGCGGAAGCTGAGCAGCACGGCTGACACGCGGACGCTGCTGCCATTGACCACCGTGGGTGTCGGCACGGGCAGGTGGACCCAGGTGTTTTGCCCCGGCGACCCCTCGACGCGGGCGAAGGGCCCGGTGTGGCGCACCGATGTCACCCGGTTGGGGTATTCAAGCTGCATGCTTGACCCGTGGGCCCACGAGATGAATTTACTGTCTGGCATAGCTCACTCCCAATGGCAGGTTGCTCCCCCTTGTCAAACCAGCCCCTCTGGACGCAGCCGACCGCGGACGGGGCATTGGCCCCGCAGTTGGACGGCAGGGGCCGGTCGCTCGAGGGTGATTATAGCTTCCGGGGCAAGGGCGGGCTACGAAGAAGAATTATCCTACCGGGCGGGTTCTGCGACGAAAATCGGGATTACGCGTTCAGTCTTGTCCTGGTACTCCTGGTAGCGGGGGAACACTTCCAACGCCAGCTTCCAGAGCCGCTGTCTCTCACCCGCGTCTACCACTTCGCGGGCCCGCATCGAATAGACTTCTGTGCCGTCGCGAATTTCAACGTTGGGGTCCGCCTTCAGGTTATGGTACCAGAGGGGATTCTTGGGCAATCCCTCCGTAGACCCCACCAACACGTAGTTGTCGCCATCCACAACCCGGTTCAAGGGGGTCTTGCGGGTGGCGCCCGTTTTTCGGCCCCTGTGGGTCACCAGTATCATTCTCAGCCCGTCGGGGAACTCCGGGGTAGTATAGACTGCCCCTTCCGTCCCTCCACTTCCCTCGTACTGTTCCACATGCTCCGACACCCAACTCCTGGGGCTTGGGATATATTCGCTCATAAGAGTTTCTCCGCCTCAATTTAAGCCCCATTTCCAATGAGGCTAAGTTGGTGGGGGGTCACAAAAGTGTTGGAGCGGAAGAAGGGATTCGTCGCGCTCCATCGCTGAGAGGCCCTCAAAGGTGATGGGCGTTCGCGTCAAAACACCATTCCGTATCTGAGCGGGAACCGACGGGAACAGAGGGTAGAAACCGATCGCGTCAAATTTCGCGTCAAACGGCAATCCGCACAGCACCCACGCCCACACTTCAGCCAATATTTTTTCCGGGGTACACATCACGTTGGTAAACGCCTCCGCTGCTTCATTTTACCAGCGCGGGAACGAGTGCGCATCGATGTCCGACGCCACAGGGTTCGGTTTGCTTTTAGGGTTTTGCATTCCCGTCTTGGGGTAAGAAAATCTGTGGGATTGGAATTTTGCGACCGCGTCGACGGCTAATGCGCTTTCAGCAACTACCAGGGTCGAACGATCACCACCCCGTCGGCTTTGTGATGAGTCCAACTTCATCCCTCAAAGTCTCGGGGAATTGGCGCTAACACTGTCGAAGATGGCTCTTCCATAGGCGCTTCACGTACGTTGCAGCGTCTGCCAATCGCTTGGGGCTCGTATGCAGGTGGTCCGGATTGACCAGGGTGACGCGGAGATCCAGGTTGTTCCGTACATACTGCATGGCCCCGGCGAAGTCAGCGTCATTGGATATGACTACCGCCTGTTCGTACTTGCCGCTAAAGCCGTCCGCGAGCAGCTGTGTGGCTAGGTTCACGTCCGACCCCTTCTCCTCCGAGTTCCTAACTAGGACGTAATCGGACAAGCCAGGAACGGGCTCTGCCAGCGGTCGCCGCTGGGTTCCTGATCGGAAGGTACCGAAGTAGGCTTTGAAGCCTGGCAGCGTCGCCAAGGCTCTCAGATACACCAGTTGCCTACGGGGTTGACTAGGGTCATCTGGGCGCGCATCCAGGAGAGCAGTCAAGTAGCAGATTTCGTGAATTATGTCGCCGGGGAAGAGGTTCTCACCAAGCTTCCGTAGATCCAGCCATTTGAAAGCGGTTCCTCGGACGGCTCGGTAGTACAGATTGAAGCCGTCGATGTACAGGTTTGTAATCAATGGCTGCTTCCATACAAAGACAGAGACCGCCTTTGAGGGCGGTCTCGACCCTACCGGCGAAGCGATAGGGGTGGTACAGCCAAGCTAACACGGAGAGTGTCAGTGTGTCAACGCTGAAGGCAATTGAAGGAAGGCGTAAGAGTTGGTCTGGACCCCGGACACTGGTCCAGCCAAATTGACAAACCCCGATTTCCATATCGGTGGACGCCGACAACCGGGGAGTTTGACGAGCATTCGCGTCAAACGGCCTAATGAGCGGCTTTTTAGCTTCAAACAGGGGGTTTGGAGCGGAAGAAGGGATTCGAACCCTCGACCCCCTCCTTGGCAAGGAGGTGCTCTACCACTGAGCCACTTCCGCCCTTATCGCCTGCTGTCGCGGCCTGGAACAGGTGCCGAGGGACAGAATCGAACTGTCGACACCGGCATTTTCAGTGCCGTGCTCTACCAACTGAGCTACCTCGGCAGGCCGTTTTAATATTAAGTCCAGCCAAAAGAAGCTGTCAAGAAACAGCATAGCTGAACGGGCAGGCGCGAGTGTACGTCTTCAATTGATAATAGATAGGGCCGTGGCGTATAATACTACCCGACGCAACTTCGGATTTTGCTCGTAGGATGACAACCATGGTCGACGTATTGACAGGGACCGCCAGGGTCAAGGAAGGCCACGCCCAAATGCTCAAGGGCGGGGTAATAATGGACGTGGTCAACGCCGAACAGGCCCAAATAGCGGCGGAAGCCGGAGCAGTTGCGGTGATGGCCCTGGAGAGGGTCCCGGCGGATATTCGCGCTCAAGGCGGCGTCGCCCGCATGACTGACCCTGCTATTATTCGCTCGATTATCGATGCGGTGAGCATACCGGTGATGGCCAAATGCCGCATCGGACACTTTGTCGAGGCCCAAATACTGGAAGCATTGGGAGTAGACTACGTTGACGAATCCGAGGTATTGACCCCCGCCGACGAGGTGCATCACGTCTGGAAGCACGACTTCACGGCGCCCTTTGTTTGCGGCTGTCGAGACCTGGGTGAAGCCCTCCGCCGAATTTCTGAGGGGGCCGCCATGATTCGCACCAAGGGCGAAGCAGGCACGGGCGACGTGGTGGAAGCGGTGCGGCACATGCGGTCGGTGCAGGACTCCATCCGCAAGCTGCAGACCATGCCCGAAGATGAGATGGTGGTGGAGGCCAGAAACCTGGGAGTAAGCCTGGAGTTGCTCACCAAGACCAAGGAGATGGGCAGGCTGCCGGTGGTCAACTTTGCCGCCGGAGGCGTGGCCACCCCCGCGGATGCGTCCCTGATGATGCAACTGGGCGCCGATGGAGTATTCGTAGGCTCCGGCATCTTCAAGGCTGGAGACCCCGCCCAACGGGCATACGCCATTGTCCAGGCCGTTACCCACTACAACGACCCGAAGATTCTGGCCGAGGTGTCTACCAACCTGGGAGAGGCCATGGTCGGCATCAGCAGCCGGACCATACCTCAAGAGGAGTTGCTGGCCCCACGAAGTTTCTAACCGGCAGCGTTACCGCCACATTACGTCCAGACCAGTTGATCCCGGGATGAAATGCACTCGACCTCGCAGATGAACGGCGGCCCGGGTGAAGACTTCAAGCTCACGGAGGAAAAAGCGAGGCAATTAGCCGAATTGGAAGTAGGCGTCTTAGCGTTACAGGGAGATTTCGCCGAGCATCTAGCCATACTCAAAGCACTGGGGGTGAAAGGCCAGGAGGTGAGGCTGCCCCGGCAACTAGAGACATTAGACGGCCTCATTATTCCCGGCGGAGAAAGCACCACCCTGAGCAGGCTGATGACCATTTACGACCTGCGTGAACCGGTGGCCCGGATGGCCAAATCCGGCAAAGGCGTGTGGGGGACGTGCGCAGGGATGATAATGATGGCCAGCGAAATCACCGAAGAAGACCCCGTTCCGCTGCAATTGATAGACATTGGCGTACACCGCAACGCCTTCGGCCGCCAGGTCGACAGTTTCGAACAAGATTTGCAGGTCGCCGGCTGCGACGAGACCCCCTTCCGCGGCGTGTTCATACGGGCTCCCGTCATTGTTCGCGTCGGCGCCGGCGTAGACGTGCTGGCTTGCCTGCCCGACGGGCGGCCGGTGGCAGTCCAGCAAGAGAAACTATTGGCTACTGCGTTTCACCCGGAGCTTACCAACGACACCCGCTGGCACCGTCGTTTTCTGGATTCCATCACCAGTCCGGCTGAATGATGCAGACCTCCCACCTGGGCCACGTTAGTTCCCGGCTCCCCGTCAATGGCTTCAAAGGGCCCTGCGCAGCCGGGGCCCGGCAACGATTGACCGGAACTTCGTCGCTGCCTGACTCCGCTTGGAACATCGGTATCCCGGCCCCAAGCCCTAGTACGCCTGTGGAGGAAGAACTTTGATAACGGTGCCGGAAGACGTGCGTCAGGAGTTGGAGTTGCTTCTCGACGGCCTTCCCCAACGGGTAGCCGACGCGCTGCGCAGCCGGGAGGACTTGGAACAATTGCTGGAGGTAGTCCTGGACTTGGGACGGCCGCCCGAGGCCCGGTTCTCCGGCTACGACGTAGACCTCGACCAAGAGGAAGTGTCCCAAGAAGACCTGGACCGCGTTGTCCAGCGAGTGGGGGACTTCGGCGACGACCACCGGGCAGGTATCGAGCGGACACTGCACCGCATATCGTCCATTCTCAACCGGAAAGGGAAGGTCGTGGGAATTACCTGCCGGGTGGGACGGGCGGTATTTGGGACAATCAAGATCGTGGAAGACCTGGCCTTCTCCGGCAAGAACATTTTGTTGTTGGGAAGGCCCGGCGTAGGCAAGACCACCATGCTGCGGGAGATGGCGCGGGTCTTGTCGGAAGAGGGGAAGAAACGAGTCATCATCGTTGACACCTCAAACGAGATCGCAGGTGACGGCGACGTTCCACATCCGGCTATTGGCCGAGCCCGGAGAATGCAGGTGCCCACACCGGATAAACAACACGGCGTGATGATCGAGGCGGTGGAGAACCACATGCCCGGCGTGATAATCATCGACGAAATGGGCGCCGAGCAAGAAGCGGCGGCGGCCCGGACCATCGCCGAGCGGGGCGTGCAGCTTGTCGCAACCGCCCACGGAAACACTTTAGACAACCTGATCATGAACCCGACACTCTCCGATTTGGTGGGCGGGGTGCAAACGGTCACCCTGGGAGACCAGGAGGCCCGTTACCGGGGAACCCAGAAGAGCGTACTGGAGCGGAAAGCTCCCCCAACCTTCGACGTGGTAGTGGAGATTCTGGACTGGGAGCGATTGGTGGTCCACGACAACGTCTCCCAGGTTGTGGACCAGTGGCTCCGGGGGTTCCCCATAAATCCGGAGATTCGTTGGTTGGACGAGAACGGGCAGGTCCGACGGGACCGGCAGCAGGCTAGAAGCAATGACCAAACCCCAACGCCGTGGGACCTGGAATTCTCTCAGCCATCCGTAGCAGAGCCGGGAAAGGCCGCAGCCGGCGCCAACCCGGCGCGAGACTTGGAAGCCAAGGTCTTTCTATTCGGGATAGGCCGGGACAAGCTGGAAGCGGCGGTGGATGAGACCGGAATATCGGTGCAGGTGGCCGGCGAGTTGCGCAGGGCCGACATGGTGTTGACTACCAAGACCCACTACCGGCGAGGCTCCCAGCTGGTAAGAATCGCCGAAGCCAACGGCAAGCCCGTCTACGTCATGCGCAAGAACACCATGCCTCAAGTGCAGGACTTTCTCCGCACCGTCGCCAAGGAGTGGCATCCGGGGCAAGGGCGGTTCCGGGAGCAGGAGGAGGAAGACCCCCAAGAGGCGCTGGAGCGTGCGCTGGGCGAGGCAGAAGAGGCTGCCAATCGCGTGCTGACCGGAGAAAGCTCGGTGAAACTCAGACCGCAGAAGTCCTACGTTCGACGGCTGCAGCACCTGTTGGGCCACCGGTACAACGTAGCAACGGTGAGCCACGGCCGCGAGCCGGAGCGGTCGGTCATGTTCTACCGGCCTTAGGCGCAGGGCCTGGTTGTTCAACGGGAGGAGTAACCCCGTGAGCACCAGGGAATCCTTCCCCGCTGGAGATTAGGGTGCCCTCAGGCTTGTTCATCACATTCGAGGGGTGCGAAGGTTCGGGAAAAAGCACCCAGGCTAAACACCTGCACGCCCGGGTCTTGGCAGATCGGCGCCCCGCCCTGTTGGTTCACGAGCCCGGCAGTACGCCTCTGGGAGTATACCTTCGCAGGTATCTCAAGGGTAAACGCCCGCTATGTAAAGAGGCGGAGTTGTTGCTGTTCGAGGCCGCTAGGGCACAACTGGTCTCCGACCAAATTGCCCCGAGCTTGGCCGCTGGCTATGTGGTAATCGCAGACCGGTTCGCTGCTTCGTCGATTGCGTATCAAGGCTACGGGAGGAAAATGGATGTCGAATTGGTGCGGGAAATCAACGACTTCGCGACGAACCGGTTGACTCCTCAGATTACGTTTCTGTTGGACATTGAGCCGACCGAAGGGCTGAACCGAGTGGGAGAGCCGCAGCAGCGCCTACCCTTGGAACTGGGCGGAGCCGCCGAGACAGGCAGGCAGGATGTAGAGGGTCATCGAAGATTCGAGGATCAGGACTTGTCGTTTCACTCTCGGGTCAGAAAAGGCTACCTTGATCTCGCCAAGGAACAGCCTGAAGAGTGGCGGGTCGTCGACGCCAGTCTTTCAGAAGAGGAGATTGCCCGTCTCATATGGAACCAGGTTGAGCCGCTGCTGTCGCGGACTGACGCCTCCGGCGTTAGTGAGTCACGCTTGCCCAGCCGCTCAAAAAACCAGCCCCCACTGTTACAGTAGGGGCTGACCCTTTAGAGTCCTTTGGTGGAATTCGAGGCTTGGCTAGCTAATCGTCGGCCGTAGAGGGCTCAGGAACCGGAGCCTCAACCCGGGGGCCGCCGGGAGTGCTGTAGTCGGGCTCGATTTCCCCGATTCGTGCTCTGATCGTGCTGACCAAGGCACGTACCCGTTCCAAGTCCGGGAACTTTCCCCCTTCAGCGGCTTTGTCGTAAATCCGCTCTCCGTCCAAGAAGACCTCCATGATCCCCTGGCCTCGCGGGGAAACGGTCACCGCGGCATCGGGTCCAAAGTGCCGGAAAAATTCATTCGCCATCCACGTGGCGGTTGCCAGGTGCTGTCAAGATACGCAGTAGGTGATTTCTATCTGTACCTTGCCTTCCATAGTGCATCCTCCAATCCTTTGGCTGTTTCAAGGATTATGGTTAGTATAGCGAGAATTCCCAATCAGTCAATTCGTAACCTCACTGAGATTAAGACGCGAGCGCTACCGGGTACCGCGTTGCTGCGCCATGCGTGGCTGGCTTATTAGTCCGGTAGCCGGGTGGCAGGACTATCGCGGCGGATGTCCCCACAGCAGGCAGTGGAGTAGCCGTCCTATCCGGCGCCGGTGCTATAATTTCCGCGCGGTCCGGGGATGACGGCAAAGCCGTGCAGCAGGCCTCGGCGAAAAGTGAGGTGGCCAGATGGTCCAGCAGTTCCCCATGCTCTTCGCTCCCTTCCAGCTAGGCAAATACACCCTTCAAAGCAGAATCGTCGTGACCGGCCACGGGGCCAACTTCCTGGACTCCCGGATGCCCAACGAGGCCTACGGGCACTATCTGCGTGAAAGGGCCAAGGGCGGCGCTGGGCTGGTCACCCTGGGCAATTGCGCGGTGCATCCAACCGCAGTGGGCAAATTCATGAACTGCGACGATAGCATCATCCCCAGATACCAGCGCGTCGCCGACCTGGTCCACGAATTCCCTGTGCCGGTGATGGCCCAGCTAAGCCAACCAGGCCGAAAGTCTGGGGCCAGCCAACGGGAATCCCTGGATGGCGACTGGTTGACCATGGCCCCTTCTGCAGTGCCGACCCCGGCTTTCGGCTATGCCCAGGTAATGCCCCACGAAATGACCATCGATGACGTGGAGGAGATGGTCGATGCCTTCGGTCAAGCAGCGCGGCGGGTCCGCAGCGGCGGCTTGGACGGAGTGGAAATAGGCATCGGGTCCTACTCGCTGATCTCCCAGTTCCTGCATTCCCACAGTAACCGCCGCACGGACAAATACGGCGGCAACACCATGGAGGAGCGTTCTACCTTCATGACCGAGGCGCTCCAGGCGGTCAGGAATGCACTGGGGCCTGACCTGCTCCTGGGAGTGCGTCTGTACGACGACATGGTGGACTACAGCCTTGTTTACGAAGACCTGAAGACCATTTCCCGGCTTTTGGACGCCTCAGGGCTGCTGGACTACATCAATGTGTGGATCGGCACCCAACCCGGGGAAATCTCGATTCGCTCCCATGTACCTCCCTATTACCATGCTCCGGGAGAGTTCGCCAAGCGGTCCGCTGGTATAAAGGAGTTGGTGAGCCTGCCGGTGATAGGGATCGGCCGGATTAATACCCCGGCCCTGGCCGAGGAGATGCTGTCCGCCGGGAAAATGGACCTGGTGGGGATGGTGAGGGAGTTGATCGCCGACCCCCACTTCCCCAACAAGGCCATGGAAGGCCGGGTTGACGACATCCGGGCCTGCATAGCGTGCAACCAGAGCTGCGCAGGCCGCGGATCCGCGCTGGGCCTATCCATCACCTGCATCTACAACCCGGTAACCGGGCACGAAAAGGACTGGGCCGATCTGGGGCCGGCGCCGGTCAAGAAGAAAGTCGTGGTGGTCGGCGGCGGGCCGGCAGGCATGGAAGCGGCCCGGGTGGCGGCGGAGCGAGGGCACAACGTGGTGCTGTTCGAACGCTCGGAACGTCTGGGAGGCCAGGTGAAACTGGCCATGAAGCCGCCTATGCGCCAGTCCTTCGAAGAGATAATCCTGTTTGGGGAAAAGCAGTTGCCCAAGTTGGGGGTGGACGTGAGATTGGGCGCAGAGGCCGACGTGGAGACCATTCTTGCGGAAAACCCCCAGGCAGTGGTGGTGGCCACCGGTTCGACGCCCTATCTGCCGGAGATTCCGGGAGTCGAGGGGAGCAATGTGTTGAGCGTGGCCGACGTGCTGAACGGGGCAGAGACCGGGGAACGGGTGGTGATAGTGGACACCCAGGGAACACCGCCTGCCTGCCTGCTGGCGGACTACCTGGCGGACCAGGGTAAGCAGGTGGAGATAGTGACTGGTCTAACCGTGGTGGGCAGCGGCATACCTGCCAGAGCCGTGTGGCACCACCTTTACGGGCGGCTGGTGGGAAAGGGCGTGACCATGAGCCCCATGACGGGAGTCACCCGAATCATGGAGGACTCGGTGGAGGTCTATCACGTGGTGAGCCCGGAGATGACCTGGACCATCCAGGGGGTGGACACGGTGGTGATAGCCGGCGGAGGCCAAGCCAACGATGGCTTGTACAAACGCCTGAAAGGGAAAGTCGGCGGGCTTCATGCAGTGGGGGACTGCGCCCAGCCCCGGGACATCGAAATGGCAACCTACGAAGCCCACAAAGTAGCTGTGGCCATCTGATTGCCCCCGGGCCTGCCCGGGGACCCAGCCCTTAGTATGGTCTTTGGCAGCACCCTTAGCTGGGAGGTTGTGCCCCGGCTCGGTGAGGTGACAAGGGGCGCTACTGTCGGGTTTGGCGGGGGCCTACGGTTTTCAGGTACCCCTCGAAGTTGCGGCGGGTCTCTTCCAGGGAGTCGCCTCCGAACTTCTCCAGGAAAGCGTCCATCAAGATCAGCGCCACCATGGCCTCGCCGACGACGCCGGCGGGAGGCGCCTGGCACACGTCTGACCGTTCGTAGTGGGCCTGTACCAGCTCCCCGGTGTCCAGGTCCACCGACGGCAGCGGATTCACTAAAGTAGCAATAGGCTTGATGCCGAAGCGGGCCACCAAGGGCATGCCGTTGGTCATGCCGCCCTCGGTGCCCCCCTGCCGGTTGGTGCTCCGCTGCCAGGCCGCAGTGGGGTCGGTCACCGGCTCGATCACGTCGTGGACCTGCGACCCCCGCAAGTTGACTGTCTCCCATCCGGGGCCGATAGACACGGCTTTGACCGCGTTGATGGACATCAACGCCTGGGCTATCCTGGCGTCTAGCTTCCGGTCCCAGTGGACGTGGGACCCCAGGCCGATGGGCACGTTTTCGGCGATCACCTCTACAACGCCCCCTACGGTGTCACCGGCCTCTTTGGCAGCGTCGATTTCAGCGATCATGCGGGCTGCGGCTTCCGGGTCGGCGCAGCGTACCGGCGATTCCTCCACGGCCTCCCAGTCAATCTCCTCACCCGGCTGCGCCTCCACGCCCCCTATGGAGATCACGTGGCTGTGGATCGCTATGTCGAAAGCCTGGAGAAACCGCACCGCCACTGCTCCGGCGGCAACCCTGGCCGCGGTCTCCCGGGCGCTGGCCCGCTCCAAAACATTGCGGACGTCGTCAAAGCCGTACTTCATGGCGCCGGCCAGGTCGGCGTGGCCCGGCCGCAGGCGGGTGATGCGCTTGCCGCGGCCATCTGCGTCCGGGTCTTCAACGGCCTCAACGGCCATGGCGGACTGCCAGTTGACCCAGTCCTTGTTCTCCAGGGTCATACCTATGGGGCTGCCCAGGGTATAGCCGTGGCGAACGCCGGACAGGATATGTGCTCGGTCCTGCTCGATGAGCATACGGCCTCCGCGGCCGTAGCCTCGCTGCCTCCGGGCCAACTGGACGGCGATGAACTCCTCGTCCAAGGACAGACCGGCCGGGACGCCTTCGACGATTACGACAAGGCCCTGGCCGTGGGACTCGCCCGCTGTGAAAAACCGAACCATTTACAGGCGCTCACACATGGCAAAAATCGTTGGGTATCGGATTCCGGGAAAGCCCATGACCGGCTAACGGGCCGCCATGGCGCGGGCTGCCGCCTCCAACATGACCCCCACCGGAGCTTCCCGGCCAGTCCACATCTCCAAGGAAGCCGCTCCCTGGTACACCAGCATGTGCAGTCCTCCCAGGGTAGCAGCGCCCGCCTGTCTGGCTTCTTTCACCAGAGGCGTCTCTTGAGGATTATACACCAGGTCGTTGACCAGGGCCGTCGGGGGTATCTGTTCCCGGGACAGCAGGGACCGGTGTTCGTCGGGGCCATGGGCCATGCCTATGGTGGTGCAATTGACTATGAGTTCCGCCGATACTGCGGCCTGGGCCAGAGCATCGGTTTCTAACGACACGGCCTGGGCCTGCAGTCCGTTGTCGGCAGCCATGCGGCACAGACGGTCGGCCCTGTCCTGCGTCCTGTTGGCGATGGTAACCTGCGCTGCCCCTTCCCTGGCCAGGGCGAGGACGACCCCCCTACCCGCGCCCCCGGCGCCCAGCACCAGCGCCCGACGGCCCCTGGGCTCAAAGTTCCCAGCTTCTCGCAGCGCTCGCAGAAACCCGGCGCCGTCGGTATTGTGGCCGGTCAGCGTCCCCCGGCGGTTGACGACGGTGTTGACCGCCCCGGCGGCGGCAGCCCACTCGTCCACCTGGTCCACTAGAGGAATGATCGTCTCTTTGTGGGGAACGGTCACGTTTATTCCCTGCACGTCAGGGCTGCGGAGCCCTTTGACGAAAGCCGCCAGGCTGTCGGGCTCGACCTGCCAAGCCTGGTAGGTCGCCTTCACGCCCAGGTGGTCAAGGGCAGCTTGCTGGAACAACGGAGATATGGAGTGGCCTATGGGGAAGCCGATGATGCCTAGTCGATGGGCCATGCCCTGTGTCCTTCCCCTTTCATCTATCCGGCGCGGCCCAATTGCTCCAAGACCTCGTCCAGGCGCTGCCGACGCTCCTGCAGGGATCTGAGGCGTTCTTCCTCCCGTTCCACTACCTCGGGCTTGGCCTTGCCGCGAAAGTTCTCGTTGGACACCAGGGCCGACACCCGGTCCAGGTTGCGCAGGCATTCGTCTCGGTCGTTGCGCAGGCGTTCCGCTTCGGCCTCAAGGTCCACCACGCCTTCCAGCGGCAGCCGAACCACCAGGGGGCTCACCACCAGCGAGATGCCCCTGGCCGCGCCGGGCTGCGGGATGTCGCCGGCTAAGATGCGCAGCGGTTCCACCCGGGACAGGGCCCGCAGCGCTTCCGCCTCCTCCTCGATGGTCTGCTGCCAGCCGTTGGCCTCCACCAGGGCCTCCAGCGGCTGGCTGGAGGGTATGCGCAGCTGCGCCCTGGCGTTGCGGATGGCCCGCACCGCCCGCATAACCAGGGAAATCTCCTCCTCGGCCTGGGTGTCCAGGCAGGCAGCGTCGGCTTGGGGGTAGGAGGCGACCATTATCGACTCCGATAAACCCTCTTCGCTGCTTTGACTTTGCGGCAGGGCAGACCTGAGGTGCTGCCAGATTTCCTCGGTGATGAAGGGCATGAAGGGATGCAGCAACCGCAGGGTGCGTTCCAGGACGTGGACCAAAACGGGCAGCGGGGACGGCCCTGCCCCGGAACGGAGGCGGAGCTTGGCCATCTCTATGTACCAATCGCAGTAATCGTCCCAAATGAAGTCGTAAAGCTTCTGCTGGGCCTCGCCCAACTCGAAGCCGGCCAGGGCGTCGTTTACCTCTTGTGTAGTCCGGTGCATACGGCTCAAAATCCAGCGGTCCTGGCGGTGCTCCCCTGCATCCGGGGCGTTCAGGCAGTCCTGACCGCCCTGTGCCTCGATGGCGGTCAGCACGAAGCGGGCGGCGTTCCAGACCTTGTTGGCGAAGTTGCGGGCCGCCTCCAACCTGCCCTCGGTGAAGCGAATGTCGCTGCCCGGGGCTGCGCCGGTGGTCAGGGCGAAGCGCAGGGCGTCGGTGCCGTACTTCTCCACCAGTTCCAGGGGGTCCATGGTGTTGCCCCTGGTCTTGCTCATCTTGGCGCCGGTTCCATCCCGGATCATGCCGTGGAGGAAGACTGTGCGGAAGGGAGGCTCCCCGGTGTTCTCGATGCCCAGCATAATCATGCGGGCCACCCAGAAGAACAGGATGTCGTAGCCTGTCTCCAGGACTGACGTCGGGTAGAAATAGCGCAGGTCTTCGGTGTCGTCGGGCCACCCCAAAGTCGAGTGGGGCCACAGGCCGGAGCTGAACCAGGTGTCCAGTGCATCGGGGTCCTGGCGGAGCTTTGGCGACCCGCAAGAAGCACATTCGGCGGGGTCTTCAACCGACACCGTCAGGGCTTCGCAGTCGTCGCAGTACCACACCGGGATGCGGTGTCCCCACCAAAGCTGGCGGCTGATGCACCAGTCGCGGATGTTCTCCAGCCAGTTGAGATAGACCCGGGTAAACCGCTCGGGGACGATGCGGATGTCGCCATTGGCCACCGCGGCGTAGGCCTTGCCGGCGATGCTGTCGGGCTGGGCGTGGCTGCCCAGGTTTACGAACCACTGGAGGCTGACCAGGGGCTCGACGACTGAAGCGCAGCGCTGGCAGTGGCCGACGGACGAGCGGTATTCCTCCACACGTTCCAGCAGGCCCAGGGACTCCAGGCGGGCGGCGACTTCCTGCCGGGCCTGGAACCGGTCCATGCCGGCGAACTCCCCGGCGGCCTCGGTCATGTTGCCGTCGAGGCCGATGACGGTGATTATCTCAAGGTTGTGGCGTTGGCCGATGTCGAAGTCCGCCGGGTCGTGGCCGGGGGTCACCTTGAGTGCGCCGGAGCCGAAGTCGAGGCTGACCGCCTCGTCCGCAACGATGGGGATGCTGCGGTCCATGATGGGCAGGACGGCCCGGCGGCCCTGCAGCGGCAGGTAGCGGGGGTCTTCGGGGTGCACCGCTATGCCGGTGTCGCCCAGCATGGTCTCCGGCCGGACGGTGGCTACGGTGATGTAGTCCCTCTCTCCGGATTGGATAGCGCCGGCGCCGGGATCGCCATCTTCCAGGGGGTAGCGTATGTGGTACAGGGCGCCCTCCCGCTCCCGGTAGTCCACTTCCAGGTCGGAAAGAGCGGTGGAGCAGCGGGGGCACCAGTTGATAATCCGCTCGTGGCGGTAGATGAGCCCCTTGTTGTACAGGTTGACGAAGGTGGTGCGCACCGCCCGGCTGGGGCCGGGGTCCAGGGTGAAGCGGAGGCGGTCCCAGTCGGCGGAGACGCCCAGGCGCTGGGACTGGCGGTGGATGATGCCACCGTACTCGCGGACGTGCTCCCATACCAGCTCTTCGAAGCGCTCTCGTCCCAACTGGCGGCGGTCCTTGCCTTCGGCGGCCAGCCTCTGCTCCACGGCCCACTGGGTGGCGATGCCGGCGTGGTCGGTGCCCGGCAGCCACAGGGTGGGGTCGCCGGACATGCGCCTCCAGCGCACCAGGGCGTCCTCTATGGCCTTTTCCAGGGCGTGGCCAAGGTGCAACTCCCCGGTGACGTTGGGAGGGGGCATGATGACGGTGAAGGGCTCTTTGCCCGGCTGGGGTTTGGCGGCAAAGTAGCCCTGGTCCAGCCAGTATTGGTACAGCCGTTGTTCGACGGCGGCGGGGTTATAGGCCCTGGGCATGTCGGCGGCGGACGGTGCGCCGGAGGGGGAAGTCATGTTGGTGCATTCTCTCGGTTGGGATTTGGGGGCGGCTTTCGGGATGGCCGGGGCGAACGGGTGAGATTCCCGCCTTCGCGGGAATGACTGGTTGGGGCTCGGGAATGGCTGGCGGGGGCGCCGGTTTTGCTGGTTGGGGGGCTGGAATGGCTGGCGGGAGCGCCGGTTTTGCTGGTTGGGGGGCTGGAATGGCTGGCGGGAGCGCCGGTTTTGCTGGTTGGGGGGCGGGAATGGCTGGCGGGGGCGCCGGTTTTGCTGGTTGAGGCTCGGGAACGACGGGGTTGGGCAGGGGTGGGAGGTTTGTTGCCAGCAGGTTGGGTTGCTTGCTCAGGTTGGGAGGCGGGGGGGATCGCTCCCGGCTGGGTTGCTTGCTCAGGTTGGGGGGCGGGGGGGATCGCTCCCGGTTGGGTTGCTTGCTCCAGTTGGCGGAGGCGGCGGATGCCCTTTCTGGTGTCGCTGGCTACGCGGGCCGGGTCCCACATCTTCAGGCGGAGCTTGTGCAGCCAGTAGGTGAAGCTCTTGACGTCGGTGAGCGACAGGCCGCGGCGCTTGGGGATGCCGGCCTCGTGGCGGAACTCGTCCAGCAGGTCAATGCGGGTTGCGCCGTACAGGTGGGTGAAGGCATACTCCACCAGCTCCTCGGTATCGGCGTAGCCCCGGGCCGTGTGCCGCTTGCGCACCTCCTCCTCCGCTGACAGCTGCAGGGCTTCCTCCACCACCACGCCGTACCAGAAGTTGAGGTGACCGCGGTACTTACTGGCGCCCAGCAGGTCTTGGAACATCTCCGGCGGCACGCTGTCGGGCAGGCGGCCCTCGAAGAGGAGGTCCTCCTTCTCGTCGGGCGGGATGAGGTCGTCCAGCTCGCTGGAGAGCCGCTCGGCCAGGGTCAGCCAGTCGAAGGCCTCGCCCTGGATCATGTAGCGGTAGATGCGGCCCTGGAAGTCTTCCAGGGGCTGGGTCCAGAGGCCGACGGCTTCAAGCAGGGCCTGTTGCCAGGGCTGTCCCGCCCGGACGGCTTCTTTCAGGCGGCGCAGGGTTTCCGGCGCCGTCGGGGCCGGTTCGACGGGCGGCGGCGGGGCGGCGCGTTCGGCTGTTTCCTGGTTCGCGGCAGGCATCATGGCGGACCGGCTGGCTGACTATGCACCCACAGTGGGCCGCGGTTGGCGGCGTCAAACGTTGACCGTGGGGGCCGGTCTTATTATACTACGGTGGAGTTGGGAGGTAGACGATGGGCAACCCCTCAGTTTCCCCGGCGCAAACCCCGGCATTTGTTCAGGACGAGCCACCGCAGAACGGGCTAAGGCTGGACGGGCTGCGAGAGAGCCGGCTGCGGCTCCCAGGGCGGTTGCAATGGATATAACCTGGCTGGGCCACGCCTGCTTCCGGCTGCACGCCGACGGGCTGGCGGTGGTGACGGATCCCTATCCCCCGTCGCTGGGCTTGCGGCCTGAGACGCGGTCGGCGGCGGTGGTGACGGTTAGCAACAGCCATCCCAACCATAGCTGCTGGCAGGACGTGGCCGGCAAGCCCAAGGTGTTCGACGCCCCCGGCGAGTACGAGTTGCAGGGCATTGCGATACGGGGAGTCATGACGCCGCTATCGACGGAGCAGCCGGTGGCGGAGCAGACGGCGCAGCGGAACGTCGCCTATTCCATAGAGATGGACGGGGTGAGCGTATGCCACCTGGGTGACATCGCCAGGCCGTTGACCACGCGGCAGGTGGAGGAGCTGGCGCCGGTGGACGTGCTGCTGGTGCCCACGGGGGGCGGGTGCACGCTGGACATGGACCAGGTGCTGCAGACGATGCAGGACCTGGTGCCGAAGATCGTGATTCCGATGCACCACGGCAACCATGCTGCGGGGACGTCGTTCCAGGACGTGGAGGTGTTTCTGCGGCGGATGGGGTTGAGCGAGGTGCAGACGCAGCCGCGGCTGGTGGCGACGAAGTCGAACCTGCCGGCGGACATGAAGGTGACATTGCTGGCGCCCGCCAGGGCGGGGTAGGCAAGCCGGTACTTTTTCTTTTTCCCTCACCCTTTCCCTCACGCTAACCTCCTCCCTCACCCTAACCCTCTCCCAGGGGGAGAGGGGATTTGATGGCCTGTTTCTTTCCCCCTTGTTAGTTCTCCACGCCTGAGGCGCGCGGTGGCGCGAGATTCCCGCCTGCGCGGGAATGACGGGTTGGGAGTTGGGGAGAGGGGAGTGCATGGCCTGTTTCTTTTCCCCTCATTAGCTCTCCACGCCCAAGGCGCGCGGTGGCGCGAGATTCCCGCCTGCGCGGGAATGACGGGTTGGGAGTTGGGGAGAGGGGATTTAATGGCCTGTTACTTTTCCCCTCGTTAGTTCTCCACGCCCAAGGCGCGCGGTGGCGCGAGATTCCCGCCTGCGCGGGAATGACGGGTTGGGAGTTGGGGAGAGGGGATTTGATGGCCTGTTTCTTTTCCCCTCGTTAGTTCTCCACGCCCAAGGCGCGCGGTGGCGCGAGATTCCCGCCTGCGCGGGAATGACGGGTTGGGAGTTGGGGAGAGGGGATTTGATGGCCTGTCTCTTTTCCCCCTCGTTAGTTCTCCACGCCTGAGGCGCGCGGTGGCGCGAGATTCCCGCCTGCGCGGGAATGACGGGTTGGGAGTTGGGGAGAGGGGATTTGATGGCCTGTTTCTTTTCCCCCTCGTTAGTTCTCCACGCCCAAGGCGCGCGGTGGCGCGAGATTCCCGCCTGCGCGGGAATGACGGGTTGGGGGGCCCTTTGACTGGCTCAGGACAGGCCCTTCGATTTCCCTCAGGACAGGCTCTTCGATTTGGCTCAGGGCGAACGGGGGTGGGGTTAGAGTCCCCCTCATCCTAACCTTCTCCCGGCAGTGGAGAAGGGATTTGTGAGGGCGGGGCGCCGAATTTTTTTGATTTCCGTACCATTCTGTACCATTCTATACCATTTTTGGAGAGCTGGGTCTGGGTTGGCGAATAGGGTCCTTGGTTGTCGGGATTTGGTGCATACGGTATTAGTTTGGGGGTTTGGGCGGGGTGCGTCAATGGCCTTTTGTCAGTAGGGGAGTTAGGGTTGGGGGGTGGGGGGGTCCGGTTTCTGAGAGCCTTGTGGGAGTCCGGCTGTCCGTGCGCGGGGGGTGGGGAGTTGGGGGCGGTTCGCCCTTCGATTTCCCCCTTCGACGGGCTCAGGACAGGCTCAGGACGAACGGACAGGTTGGGGCCCAAGTTAGGCAGGGGGCGCGGGGGACGGGTTGGGGCGGGTGGCGTGGTTGGGTGCGCGTAGGGGCGAAAGCTTTTTTTCCCCCCTACATGGTTGGGTGCGGTGGGTGTTGCGGGTCCCCTGGTTGTTAGAGGGTGCGGGGGGTTCCCGGTTTCGGAGAGCCTTGTGGGAGTCCGGCTGTCCGTGCGCGGGGGTGGGGAGTTGGGGGCGGTTCGCCCTTCGATTTCCCCCTTCGACGGGCTCAGGACAGGCTCAGGACGAACGGACAGGTTGGAGCCAAGTTAGGCAGGGGGCGTGGGGGGCGGGTTGGGGCGGGTTGGGACGGGTTGGGGCGGGTGGCGTGGTTGGGTGCGCGTAGGGGCGAAAGATTTTTCGCCCCTACATGGTTGGGTGCGGTGGGTGTTGCGGGTGCCCTGGTTGTTAGAGGGTGCGGGGGGTTCCCGGTTTCGGAGAGCCTTGTTGGTCTCCGGCTGTCCGTGCGCGGGGGTGGGGAGTTGGGGGCGGTTCGCCCTTCGATTTCCCCCTTCGACGGGCTCAGGACAGGCTCAGGACGAACGGACAGGTTGGGGCCAAGTTAGGCAGGGGGCGCGGGGGACGGGTTGGGGCGGGTGGCGTGGTTGGGTGCGCGTAGGGGCGAAAGATTTTTCGCCCCTACATGGTTGGGTGCGGTGGGTGTTGCGGGTCCCCTGGTTGTTAGAGGGTGCGGGGGGTTCCCGGTTTCGGAGAGCCTTGTTGGTCTCCGGCTGTCCGTGCGCGGGGGTGGGGAGTTGGGGGCGGTTCGCCCTTCGATTTCCCCCTTCGACGGGCTCAGGACAGGCTCGAAGGGCGCACGGACAGCCTGGGCCCAGGTTGGGCAATGGGCGCAGGCGACGCGGTTGGGGCGCGAGATTCCCGCCTGCGCGGGAATGACGGGTTGGGAGGCCCTTCGACTGGCTCAGGACAGGCCCTTCGAGAACCTCAGGGTGAACGGAAAATAAGAGGCGGGTGGGGGCTGGGGGGGGTAATTACCCCATCCTAACCTTCCCCTTCGAGAACCTCAGGACAGGCCCTTCGAGAACCTCAGGACAGGTCCTTCGTAAGGGGAAGGGACTTCTTT